>JADJBV010000002.1 GCA_016703535.1 Deltaproteobacteria bacterium
AGCTCAACGGCGGCGTTGGTCGACGTCAGTCTCTTCTCTCGGGCGCCGCGGTCGGCTCTACATGTGGGTGAGGGTGCTCTCGGCGTCTGGTGATTGCCGATCGCGCGGTCGCTTGCTTGCCGCTGGCCGTCGCCTTCGGTGGGTTCAGCTGCCGCAATCGATCTCCACCCCTCGGTCAACGGGCCCGGTGCGGAGGGTGAGCTTCCGACTGCGCCTTCGATGCCGCCCCGACGCAGTGCACTGGCGATGGCTGAACTCTCACCTGCTCGGAGCTTGGAGGTCCGCGACGTGGCGCACCGCCCAACAACGCGTTGCAGCTGGCGTCCCCGGGGGGCTACGCTCCCCGGGGAACGCAGCTGAACGCAGAAGCGTTGGGCGGATGGGCCCGGATCAGGGAGATCAATCCTCCTCCGAGGTACATTCAAAAGAATCGATTAAATGGCGCAGTACTGGGGTTGCGGCTCTTGCTTCGAGCGACGCTGCCTCAAGTGGGCCGGAGGGCGCGCAATCGGTGCCTGCTCGGACCCCGGTGAGGCCCTCCGGTGTGCTTGTCGAAGGCGGTGACCTCGCGATCTCGGTGCCAGGGCGGCATCTCGGTCCGGCGCCGGGGCTGTCATCGAGTTCAGTCGCCGGGCCGTTGTGAGGGTCACGGCGGAGGAGACCTCGCAGGTGGCGTTGGTCGACGTCAGTCCCATCTCATCGGCGCCGCGGTCGGCTTTACATGTGGGTGAGGGTGCTCGCGGAGTTTTGTGATCGCCGATTGCGCGGTCGCTTGCTTGTCGCAGGCCGTCGCCTTCGGCAGGTGTTGTTTCCCGAGTCTTAGCTCCGTCCGTCGTTCGGCGGGCCCGGGGCGGTGGCTGAACTCTCTCCGCGCCTTCGTCGCCGCCCCGCCGCAGTGCACCGGCGTTGGCTGAGCTCTCACCTGCTCGCAGCTTGGACGTCCGCGGTGTGGCGCACCGCCCAACAAGGCGTTGCAGCTGGCGGCCCCGGGGGCTACGCTCCCGGGGACCGCAGCTGAACGCAGAAGCGTTGGGCATGCAGAGTCGCTCGGTTCTTGGCGGGTGTTGCTCAACCTGGAGGGTTTTGAAGCCTCGGAGTTGAGCTTGGGTATCTTGTTGCGCTGAGGCCGGCCCGCTCGAGCGACGGCCGCCCCAACGTCCTCGTGCTTGTTGCGGCCAGCCCGCGTCCTTGAAGTAGGGCGGCGTTGAGTTCGAGCTATTGCAGGGGTCGATGGCTGAGGGCTGGCCGGGCTTCTATTGAGTGTCGCTGCCCTCCCGGCTGATCGCGGTGGTAGGGCCACGGGCAGCTGGGCATCCGCGACGGGTCCAGGTGGTTGCTGTTCGCGGCCAGCCCAGTCCTTTCGGCAGGAGGCGGATCGCAGTCATCCCCGTCGCAAGCTGCCGCCATCGTTGAAGGGCTGGCCGGCCAGAGGTGTTTGACGCTGCTCCTCCTCTCGGTCGCTTGCGCTGATTGAGTGGCCGGCAGCTCGGCCGTGCCTCGGGGGACGTTGGGGCTCGCGGTTGGTCACTCGCCTTCTCTCGAGCGAAAGGCGGAGAAGGTTCTCCGGATCCAGAACGGAGCCTTAAGTTTGACCAGCCGATGCCCAACAAGGCGTTGCAGCTGGCGGCCCCGGGGGGCTACGCTCCCCGGGGAACGCAGCTGAACGCAAGCAGCGTTGGGCGGATGGACCCGGATCAGGGAGACCAATCCTCGTCGGAGGTACATTCACAAGAATCTATTGAATGGCGCCATGCTGGAGTCGCGGCTTCTGCTTCGGGCGGAGCCGCCCCAAGTGGGCCGGAGGGCGCGAATTTCGGCGCTGGCTCTGGGACTTGGTGGGGCCCTCCGGCTGTGGTTATCGCCGGCGGTGGCTTCGCGCTCGCGGTGCCAGGGCGGCTTCTCCATCCGGCGCCGGGGCTCTCTTTGCGCCGGGGCGCCGGGCCGCTGTGAGGGTCGCGGCCTGCGAGAGCTCCGCGGCGGTGGTGGCCGACGTCAGTCCGGTATCACCGGCGCCGCGGTCGGCTTTACATGTGGCTGAGGTGCTCGCGCCGTCTGGTGGTTGCCGATTGCGCATCGCTTGCTTCCCGCTGGCCGCTGCCTTCGGCCGGTCTTGTCGTCGGGACCCCACTGTCCCTCGGTCTTTGGGCCCGGGTCGGCGCTTGGACTACGTCTGCGCCTTCGTTGCCGCCCCGACGCAGTGCACTGGCGTTGGCTGAACTCTCACCAACTCAGAGCTTGGTCATTCCGCGACGTGACGCACCGCCCAACAAGGCGTTGCAGCCGACGGTCCCGGGGGCTACGCTCCCGGGACCGCAGCTGAACGCAGAAGCGTTAGCCCGACAGGAGATGAGCCGTTGCAAGTTCAACCACTGACCACCGCCGAGATGATGGCCTACGGCACCGTTCGCCTTGAATGCGAGAGGGCAGATGGCACGAAGAGCACCGGAACGGGCTTCTTCTTCCACTTCGCTCGGAAGGGTGACGGTCATGTTCCGACCGTCATCACCAACAAACATGTTGTCGAAGGCGCGAAGCGCGGGAAGTTCCTCCTCACGCGCCTGGCGGCCGGCGGCGGGCCTCAAAGAGGTTCCACCCTACCGGTTGTCGTTGACGATTTCGAGAAGCAGTGGATCGCGCATCCGGATCCAGCAGTCGACTTGTGCGTCATGCCAATTGCGCCGCTCGTAAAGCAGGCGGAGCAGCAGCAGCAGAACTTCTTCACAGTACCATGCGGCATCGATCTGATCCCATCAGATTCGGAGCTGCAGGACCTCGATCAGATCGAGAACGTTACGATGGTAGGATACCCGAACGGACTTTGGGACCAGACTCACAACATGCCTGTGTTCCGCCGCGGAATCACCGCGACACACCCGGCTCTCGACTGGAACGGGAAACCGGAGTTCATGATCGACGCCGCGTGCTTTCCAGGGTCAAGTGGGAGCCCAGTCTTTCTCTATGATAAGAGCGGCTACGTGGATAGACGTGGAACGACCGTGCTGGGCGCAGGGAGACTCAAGTTGCTCGGAGTGCTGTATGCTGGCCCGCAGCACATAGCGGGCGGAGCGATCGTCATGGCGCCAGCTCCGACTTCACTGACCCCGACGCCGGTCACGCCTATCCCGTTAAACCTGGGACTCGTAGTCAAGGCGAAGACGCTGCACGCCTTCGAGGCCCAATTCGCCGCCTTGAACGCCGGAGCGGGCTAACAACGCGTTGCAGCTGACGGCCCCGGGGGCTACGCTCCCGGGGACCGCAGCTGAACGCAGGAGCGTTGGGCGGATGGACCCGGATCAGGGAGACCAATCCTCGTCGGAGGTACATTCACAAGAATCTATTGAATGGCGCCATGCTGGAGTCGCGGCTTCTGCTTCGGGCGGAGCCGCCCCAAGTGGGCCGGAGGGCGCGAATTTCGGCGCTGGCTCTGGGACTTGGTGGGGCCCTCCGGCTGTGGTTATCGCCGGCGGTGGCTTCGCGCTCGCGGTGCCAGGGCGGCTTCTCCATCCGGCGCCGGGGCTCTCTTTGCGCCGGGGCGCCGGGCCGCTGTGAGGGTCGCGGCCTGCGAGAGCTCCGCGGCGGTGGTGGCCGACGTCAGTCCGGTATCACCGGCGCCGCGGTCGGCTTTACATGTGGCTGAGGGTGCTCGCGCCGTCTGGTGGCTGCCGATTGCGCGTCGCTCGCTTCCCGCTGGCCGCTGCCTTCGGCCGGTGTTGTCGTCGGGACCCCACTGTCCCTCGGTCTTTGGGCCCGGGTCGGCGCTTGGACTACGTCTGCGCCTTCGTTGCCGCCCCGACGCAGTGCACTGGCGTTGGCTGAACTCTCACCAACTCAGAGCTTGGTCATTCCGCGACGTGACGCACCGCCCAACAAGGCGTTGCAGCCGACGGTCCCGGGGGCTACGCTCCCGGGACCGCAGCTGAACGCAGAAGCGTTGGACGGACCTAGGCACTCGATGCAGCGCGGGCTCAGCCCTTGGGATGAAACGACCCAACCAAAGCACACGCAAGCCCGTTGACGCGCTTACGGCGCTTGATCTCGCCACGTTTCCCGTCTGGGAGTACGCTATGGATGAGGAAAGCCTGCCTGGTCACGATGAGACATGGGTAAGACCAACCACGCGTCGCCACCTCGTACGCGGTCTCTATTCGCAGCTGGTGGCGACACAATTCTCAACGCCACGCGGGGACTCTCTCGTGGGGTTCATGGTGGTTTCGACATCCGAGCGTGTCCCCGCAATTTCGTCCGGTGCACTTGTGCAGCCGGGATACCTCCCGCTTCCGGCGTTGTCGCGTGCTAGCGCGGTTGCGTGTGGTGCCGCGGCGGACCTTGAGATTCGACGCAATCTCTTGCGCCGGATCCGACGACGAGAGCACACGACGTTTCCACTGAGGTATCGCCTCCAAGCGTCAATCGGACGAGGCTCGGTTCTATGCGAAGGCCAGGTCCTGTGAAACGCCGTCCAACAACGCGTTGCAGCTGACGGCCCCGGGGGCTACGCTCCCGGGGACCGCAGCTGAACGCAGGAGCGTTGGGCAGACAAGCGGACCAGAGCAAAGCCAGAACCGTTTGCCGAAGACCAAATGAACGGGCCGGCGTCCCGGAAGTGCAGGCTGCGTATTCTCCGTCGTTTGCCCTCCGGCCACTTCCATATTATTGATCATCCGAAGTGCAACGCACCGTCGGAAGGGTTTGGTCGGCATTCCTAAACACTAACGGGATCGTCCTGTCGGCTGGTGGTGTCATTATCTCGGTGCTCTCGTGGGTGGTTCCCTTGACGGACTCGAGCGTACCGATTCGTGTCGTGATCGGCGCCGGTGTTCCACTCGTGGTTCTGGCGGCGCTCCTCCTCATTGCTTTGGTGAACGCCATTTATGTCCTCCTCCGAGAAGGCACCGAAATTCCGAAAGCGATCTACGGCACAAAAGACCAAGACGGTCGACCGATAGTTCTACTGGAATCGTCGGTTATGTTCACTCACGACGCAGCCGTCAGCGTGTACTTCCGCAATGCCCATGATTTTGAAGAATTGGTTGGCTATGGTGTGGTTCGGAACATCCAACAAGATGGGAAAATCCAAGTGCTCTTCGAGATTGTTGGTGCCACGGAGGAGGCATCCAAGGTGATGAGCAATGATAAGGCAATACTTGAACGGATTCGTGTAAAACCGACCATTCCTCGTTCAGCCCTTGCCCTCCTGGGGAGTAAGCCAGATGCCTAGCGAAAAGCGCGACCCGGTGGATGCGATCGTTGTGGACGTTGCGGACGATGAGCACCGAGTGACAATCAATCGAGGGTCACTGGACGGCGTAAAACTCGACCATAGATACCTTGTGTACGAACTTGGTAGAGACGATATCATCGATCCGGAGTCCGGCGAGTCGCTGGGTAGGCTCGAGATAGTGAAGGGCACCGGCATCGTTATCCATGTGCAGGAACGGATGTCGACGATTCAGTCAGATCGTACGGCAAAGTCTAGTTCGCGGCGAATCGTGAGGCGCCCCTCCAAGGCAATGCAGAGCCTCCTCTCAATTGCTGCTGGGTTTCCGCAGGAGGAGGAGGAGTTGCAAAACCTCCCGCCCAGCGAACTTCCGTTCGATTCGCCCAAGAAGGGCGACCATGCTAAGCGCGTCAACGCGTAGCCGTGTTGCTGCCCAACAAGGCGTTGCAGCTGTCGGCCCCGGGGGCTACGCTCCCGGGGACCGCAGCTGAACGCAGGAGCGTTGGGCATGCAGAGTCGCTCGGTTCTTGGCGGGTGTTGCTCAACCTGGAGGGTTTTGAAGCCTCGGAGTTGAGCTTGGGTGTCTTGTTGCGCTGTGGCCGGCCCGCTTGAGCGACCGCCGCCCCAACGTCCTCGTGCATATTGCGGCCAGCCCGCGTTCTTGAAGTAGGGCGGCGTTGAGTTCGAGCCATTGCAGAAATCAATGGCTGAGGGCTGGCCGGGCTTCTATTGAGTGTCGCTGCCCTCCCGACAGCTCGCGGTGGTAGGGCCACGGGCAGCTGGGCTTCGGGCAGGGGTCCAGGTAGTTGCAGTTCGCGGCCAGCCAAGTCCTTTGCGGCAGGAGGCGGATCGCATTCATCCCCGTCGCAAGCTGCCGCCATCGTTGAAGGGCTGGCCGGTCAGAGGTGGTTGACGCTGCTCCTCCTCTCGGTCGCGTGCGCCTTTTGAGTGGCCGGCAGCTCGGCCGTGCCGCGGGGGGACGTTGGGGCTCGAGGTCGGGCACGCGCCCTCTCTCGAGCGAGAGACGGAGAAGGTTCTCCGGATCCAGAACGGAGCCTTAAGTTTGACTAGCCGATGCCCAACAAGGCGTTGCAGCTGGCGGCCCCGGGGGCTTACGCTCCCGGGACCGCAGCTGAACGCAAGCAGCGTTGGGCCGACCAGAGACTGTGGCGAAATCCGCCATTGACCTAGTCCGCCAATGGCGTACGATAGCAGTGGTGTGCGCTTCGAATGGGATGAAGCCAAGAACGTCGCCAATCAGCGAAAGCATGGCGTTTCCTTTGAGGAAGCATGCGAGCTCTTCGGTGAAGGCAACGAGTACCTCGAGGTGTTCGACCAGGAGCACTCGGACGATGAGGATCGCTTCGTTTGCATTGGGCCCATCGAGCGTGGCATCGTGCTGGTCGTCAAAACGGAGCCTGCCGAAGATTCAATTCGGATTGTTTCCGCGAGGTTCGCGACAAAGCGGGAGTCCAGCATGTACACGGACTTCCTCCGAGGGCTGGACGAATGAATGACATCCCAGAGCTGACGGAGGCTGACTTCGCACGAGCCATCCCGGCGCGCCTGCGAAGACGGATGATCCAAGGCGAATTCGACTCAGGCGCCGACATTGCCGCCCTGCGGCGATTCGTGGGCCTTACCCAGGCTTTGTTTGCGAAGGCGATGGGCATCAGCGTCCATACACTTCGGAATTGGGAGCAGGGCCGGCGCAAGCCCGATGGGCCTGCCATCAGTCTGCTCAGAATCGCGGCCCGACATCCCCGCATCCTTCGAGAGAATCTAGAGTCGGCTGCGTAGCCGAAGGCGGCCCAACAACGCGTTGCAGCTGACGGCCCCGGGGGCTACGCTCCCGGGGACCGCAGCTGAACGCAGAAGCGTTGGACGGACAAATCCCCGGAACTCGAGGAGAGATGTCGAACCAGAACATGGGTCGGCCTCCGCAGGATCGGGACTTGGTAGCGGGACATGGCGCCAGGCTGGGATTGAGCTGGGTACCGTCCACTTCCGTGCTCAGGCTGGGGGTTGGGGTGCAGCCGCAGATCTGAGCCAAAGCAGGGTCGCAAGCCGAGCCCAAGCTGCGGGCCCCAAGGCGGATCGGTGCTTCCGGCCGGCATCTCGGTAACGCGATATCGCAGTTATGCGATGGTGGGCGCAGTCAGAAGCTCGCCCCTTCGGTTCGTGCGGATTTCGGGGCATCGTGGACACCGAGATCGGGGCATCGTGGACACCGAGATCGGGCATCGTGGACACCGAGATCGGGCATCGTGGACACCGAGATCGGGCATCGTGGACACCGAGATCGGGCATCGTGGACACCCAGACCGTGGGTCGACTCGAGGCCGATGACGCGAGTGGAGTGACGTCGAACCGTCGTTTCCCCAAGCGCAGCGAGGATCAGTCTCGGCGCATGGCAACGGAGCGACTGACGATGAGAAAGACCAGAGAGATCCTGAGGCTTCGGTGGAGCCTCGGGAAGAGCACAAGACAGACTGCCGCCGCCGTCGGCGCCAGCACCGGCGTCGTGGGCAAGGCGACCAGCCGCGCAGAGGCCGCTGGGCTCGATTGGGCCGCGGTCGAGGCACTCGACGACGGCCAGCTTGAGCGTCGGCTCTACGGCGAGCCAGCAGCGCCGGGGTCGATCCGGCCGGAGCCTGACCCCCGGCACATCCACCAGGAGCTCAAGAAGCCGGGCGTGACGCTCGAGCTTCTGCACCTGGAGTACATCGAGGAACACCCGTCAGGGCTTCAGTACACAGCGTTCACAGAGCGCTACCGGGCCTGGAAGAAGCGGCATGGCCTGACGATGCGGCAGTCCCAAAAGGCAGGCGAGAAGATGTACATCGACTTCTCCGGCAAGAAGCCGCAGTTGGTCGACCGGAACACCGGCGAGGTCATCGAGGTCGAGCTGTTCGTCGCTGCGCTCGGAGCATCGAGCTACACGTACGTGGAGGCGACGCGGACCCAGGCGATCGCAGATTGGGTCCTGGCCCACGACCACGCGGTAGCGTACTTCGGCGGCGTCGCCGAGGTCTGGGTGCCAGACTGCCTCAAGAGCGCGGTGACGCGCGCAGACCGCTACGTGCGGATTTCGGGGCATCGTGGACACCGAGATCGGGGCATCGTGGACACCGAGATCGGGCATCGTGGACACCGAGATCGGGCATCGTGGACACCGAGATCGGGCATCGTGGACACCGAGATCGGGCATCGTGGACACCCAGACCGTGGGTCGACTCGAGGCCGGTGACCCGAGTGGAGTGACGTCGAACCGTCGTTTCCCCAAGCGCAGCGAGGATCAGTCTCGGCGCATGGCAACGGAGCGACTGACGATGAGAAAGACCAGAGAGATCCTGAGGCTTCGGTGGAGCCTCGGGAAGAGCACAAGACAGACTGCCGCCGCCGTCGGCGCCAGCACCGGCGTCGTGGGCAAGGCGACCAGCCGCGCAGAGGCCGCTGGGCTCGATTGGGCCGCGGTCGAGGCACTCGACGACGGCCAGCTTGAGCGTCGGCTCTACGGCGAGCCAGCAGCGCCGGGGTCGATCCGGCCGGAGCCTGACCCCGGCACATCCACCAGGAGCTCAAGAAGCCGGGCGTGACGCTCGAGCTTCTGCACCTGAGTACATCGAGGAACACCCGTCAGGGCTTCAGTACACAGCGTTCACAGAGCGCTACCGGGCCTGGAAGAAGCGGCATGGCCTGACGATGCGGCAGTCCCAAAAGGCAGGCGAGAAGATGTACATCGACTTCTCCGGCAAGAAGCCGCAGTTGGTCGACCGGAACACCGGCGAGGTCATCGAGGTCGAGCTGTTCGTCGCTGCGCTCGGAGCATCGAGCTACACGTACGTGGAGGCGACGCGGACCCAGGCGATCGCAGATTGGGTCCTGGCCCACGACCACGCGGTAGCGTACTTCGGCGGCGTCGCCGAGGTCTGGGTGCCAGACTGCCTCAAGAGCGCGGTGACGCGCGCAGACCGCTACGAGCCCGACATCCAGCGGACCTACTTGGACCAGGCTCGCCACTACGGCGCGATCGTGATCCCGGCTCGACCTCGAAAGCCTCGCGACAAAGGAAAGGTCGAGGTCGCGGTGCAGGTCGCCCAGCGATGGATTCTCGCCCGTCTTCGCCACGAAACCTTCTTCACGCTCGAGGAGCTGAACGCCCGCATCCGCGAACTCTGCGACTCATTGAACGCCCGGCCCCGCAAGCAGCTCGGAGGCGTGTCACGTTGTGATCTATACGAGCGCATCGAGCGCCCCGCGCTCAAGCCGGTGCCAACGACGAGCTTCGTGCCGCGGAGCTGGAAGAAGGTTCGACCGAACTCCGACTATCACGTGCAGGTCGAGCACCACTGGTATTCGGTGCCGCACGCCCTGGCTCACGAGGAGATGGAGGCGTGCTTCAACGGCTCAACGGTGGAGATCCTCCACTACAACAACCGGGTCGCGTCTCATCCGCGCAGCCACGTGATGTACGGGCACACCACCGACCCGGAGCATCGCCCGCCGAACCATAAGGCGTGGGCCGAGCGAGACCCGGGCGGGCTCGTCGAATGGGCAGAAAAGACGGGCCCAAATGCGGCAGCGATGATGCAGCGGATCTTCGAGAGTAACACTCACCGCGACCAGACGTGGCGCTCGGGCCGCGCGCTGATGCGGATGGGAGAGACCTACGGTGCAGCGCGCACGGAGGTGGCGTGCGAACGGGCGCTGAGATTCGGTGCGCATTCGTACAAGCCCATCGAGCGGATGTTGAAGAACGGGTTCGATCTGCGGCCGCATCCCGATGACGCGGAGCCACAAGCGCCGCCGATCGCGCACGACCAGATCCGCGGCCCTGGCTACTTCCTGAACTGAGTGAGGAGACCACCATGTTGAACGAACCGACCAAAGAGAAGCTGTACACGATGCGGTTGCCGGTGATGGCTGGCGCCTGGCTGGAACAACAAAAGGATCCCAAGATGCCTTCGCTAGGCTTCGACGAGCGCTTCGGGCTACTGGTCGACGCCGAGTACTTGGCGCGGGACAATCGGCGGCTGCAGCGGCGTCTGAAGGAGGCCCAACTTCGGCTACCCGAGGCCTGCATTGAGGACGTCGAAGCGTCCACCGCCCGGGGCCTGGAGAAGGCTCAGCTCGCCCAGCTCGGCACGTGCAAGTGGGTCGCCGAGCACCACAACGTCTTGATCTCCGGGCCCACCGGCGTGGGCAAGAGCTTCGTGGCTTGTGCCCTGGGCCAGCTGGCGTGCCGGCGAGGATTCCGTGTCCTGTACCGGCGGATGCCTCGGCTATTCGAGGAGCTGAGCCTGGCGAAGTCCGACGGGACGTACACGAAGAGACTGGCCCAGCTGGCGCGCGCAGACGTGATGGTCGTAGACGACTTCGGCCTCGGCACGGTGAAGGAGAGCCAGCGGCATGATCTGCTGGAGGTCCTTGAGGATCGATACGGGCGCAGGTCGATGGTGCTCACCAGCCAGCTTCCGGTCACCAAGTGGCATGACTGGATCGGGGACCCCACGTTGGCCGATGCGATCTTGGACAGACTGGTCCACAATGCCTACAAGATGACTCTGAAAGGGGAATCCAGAAGATAGTAGATGGCGAAAGAGCAGACCTGACACCCAGACGGACAGACGTCGCTTCGCTCCGGATCGGGCCGAGGTGATCACGATGGCCGATTCAGGTGATCACGATCGCCGAAATGCGCACTACGAGCCCGACATCCAGCGGACCTACTTGGACCAGGCTCGCCACTACGGCGCGATCGTGATCCCGGCTCGACCTCGAAAGCCTCGCGACAAAGGAAAGGTCGAGGTCGCGGTGCAGGTCGCCCAGCGATGGATTCTCGCCCGTCTTCGCCACGAAACCTTCTTCACGCTCGAGGAGCTGAACGCCCGCATCCGCGAACTCTGCGACTCATTGAACGCCCGGCCCCGCAAGCAGCTCGGAGGCGTGTCACGTTGTGATCTATACGAGCGCATCGAGCGCCCCGCGCTCAAGCCGGTGCCAACGACGAGCTTCGTGCCGCGGAGCTGGAAGAAGGTTCGACCGAACTCCGACTATCACGTGCAGGTCGAGCACCACTGGTATTCGGTGCCGCACGCCCTGGCTCACGAGGAGATGGAGGCGTGCTTCAACGGCTCAACGGTGGAGATCCTCCACTACAACAACCGGGTCGCGTCTCATCCGCGCAGCCACGTGATGTACGGGCACACCACCGACCCGGAGCATCGCCCGCCGAACCATAAGGCGTGGGCCGAGCGAGACCCGGGCGGGCTCGTCGAATGGGCAGAAAAGACGGGCCCAAATGCGGCAGCGATGATGCAGCGGATCTTCGAGAGTAACACTCACCGCGACCAGACGTGGCGCTCGGGCCGCGCGCTGATGCGGATGGGAGAGACCTACGGTGCAGCGCGCACGGAGGTGGCGTGCGAACGGGCGCTGAGATTCGGTGCGCGTTCGTACAAGCCCATCGAGCGGATGTTGAAGAACGGGTTCGATCTGCGGCCGCATCCCGATGACGCGGAGCCACAAGCGCCGCCGATCGCGCACGACCAGATCCGCGGCCCTGGCTACTTCCTGAACTGAGTGAGGAGACCACCATGTTGAACGAACCGACCAAAGAGAAGCTGTACACGATGCGGTTGCCGGTGATGGCTGGCGCCTGGCTGGAACAACAAAAAGGATCCCAAGATGCCTTCGCTAGGCTTCGACGAGCGCTTCGGGCTACTGGTCGACGCCGAGTACTTGGCGCGGGACAATCGGCGGCTGCAGCGGCGTCTGAAGGAGGCCCAACTTCGGCTACCCGAGGCCTGCATTGAGGACGTCGAAGCGTCCACCGCCCGGGGCCTGGAGAAGGCTCAGCTCGCCCAGCTCGGCACGTGCAAGTGGGTCGCCGAGCACCACAACGTCTTGATCTCCGGGCCCACCGGCGTGGGCAAGAGCTTCGTGGCTTGTGCCCTGGGCCAGCTGGCGTGCCGGCGAGGATTCCGTGTCCTGTACCGGCGGATGCCTCGGCTATTCGAGGAGCTGAGCCTGGCGAAGTCCGACGGGACGTACACGAAGAGACTGGCCCAGCTGGCGCGCGCAGACGTGATGGTCGTAGACGACTTCGGCCTCGGCACGGTGAAGGAGAGCCAGCGGCATGATCTGCTGGAGGTCCTTGAGGATCGATACGGGCGCAGGTCGATGGTGCTCACCAGCCAGCTTCCGGTCACCAAGTGGCATGACTGGATCGGGGACCCCACGTTGGCCGATGCGATCTTGGACAGACTGGTCCACAATGCCTACAAGATGACTCTGAAAGGGGAATCCAGAAGATAGTAGATGGCGAAAGAGCAGACCTGACACCCAGACGGACAGACGTCGCTTCGCTCCGGATCGGGCCGAGGTGATCACGATGGCCGATTCAGGTGATCACGATCGCCGAAATGCGCATCCAACTTCAATGCGATCGACTTCAAGGTGACCCGCGTCCTCGTGGGTCCGAAGGAACTGGAGGGCTCGGACCTTCACGTTCGTGGCGGAGTCTGTGTAAACGCTGCGCCGAATTGGAAACGGGGTGAGGTTCGGCTTGTTGGGCTTGAAGTCTTTGACGGTCCCATGTCTTTTCCGGTGTGTGCTGAGGCTGGGCTTCTCGTAGACAACGGGGTTGCCTCTGATAGACGCAAGCAACAGACGGGAACCGTCGATGAGCTGGAACGTCAGTTCGTCCGATTGGCGCAACAAGGCACTGTCGACCGTCGCATCGAGCGCTTGGAGTCGTGGGCTCCGCTTTCCGTGCCTTTCCTGTTCTCCTTGCTGGCCATCTGGTTGAAGGCTCGAGACCGAAGGAAGCAACGCGAATCGCTGCGTCGGGTCGGACGCATGAGCCCGTCCGTCTAACTCGCGCACGTGGGAGTCTCAGCTGCCCAACAACGCGTTGCAGCTGACGGCCCCGGGGGCTACGCTCCCGGGGACCGCAGCTGAACGCAGGAGCGTTGGGCGGATGGACCCGGATCAGGGAGACCAATCCTCTTCCGAGGTACACTCAAAAGATTCTATTTAATGGCGCGGTTCTGGGGTTGCGGCTGTGGCTCGGGCGACGCCGCCTCAAGTGGGCCGGAGGGGGCGCGCATCGGCGCTGGTTCGGAGCTCGGTGAGACCCTCCGGTGTGCTTGTCGAAGGCGGTGGCTTCGCGATCGCGGTGCCAGGGGCGGCTTCTCCATCCAGCGCCGGGGCTGTGACCGAGGTCAGTCGCCGGGCCGTTGTGAGGGTCACGGCGGGCGAGAGCTCAACGGCGGCGGCGGTCGACGTCATTCCAGTCTCACCGGCGCCGCGTTCGGCTTTACAAGTGGTTGAAGGTGCACCGGGTGGGTTGTGGCTGCTGGTTGCGCGATCGCTTGCTTGTCGAAGGCCGCCGCCTTCGGTGGGTGTTGTTGCCGGGACTCCTCGGTCCCCCGGTCAGTGGGCCCGGGTCGGCGCCTGGACTCTGTCCGCGCCTTCGTTGCCGCCCCGACGCAGCGCACTGGCGATGGCTGAACTCTCACCTGCTCGAAGCCTGGACAGCCGCGACGTGACGCACCGCCCAACAAGGCGTTGCAGCTGGCAGTCCCGGGGGCTACGCTCCCGGGACCGCAGCTGAACGCAGAAGCGTTGGGCGGATGGACCCGGATCAGGGAGACCAATCCTCTTCCGGGGTACACTCAAAAGAATCTATTGAATGGCGCCTTGCTGGGGTTGCGGCTTCGGCTTCGGGCGGAGCCGCCCCAAGGGGGCCGGAGGGCGCGAAATTCGGCGCGGCCTCGGGGACTTGGTGGGGCCCTCCGGCTGTGGTTGTCGCCGGCGGTGGCTTCGCGCTCTCGGTGCCAGGGCTGCTTCTCCATCCGGCGCCGGGGCTCTCTTTGCGGCGGGGCGCCGGGCCGTTGTTGGGGTCAGGGTGGGCGAGAGCTCAACGGCGGCGTTGGTCGACGTCAGTCTCTTCTCTCGGGCGCCGCGGTCGGCTCTACATGTGGGTGAGGGTGCTCTCGGCGTCTGGTGATTGCCGATCGCGCGGTCGCTTGCTTGCCGCTGGCCGTCGCCTTCGGTGGGTTCAGCTGCCGCAATCGATCTCCACCCCTCGGTCAACGGGCCCGGTGCGGAGGGTGAGCTTCCGACTGCGCCTTCGATGCCGCCCCGACGCAGTGCACTGGCGATGGCTGAACTCTCACCTGCTCGGAGCTTGGAGGTCCGCGACGTGGCGCACCGCCCAACAAGGCGTTGCAGCTGGCGTCCCCGGGGGGCTACGCTCCCCGGGGAACGCAGCTGAACGCAGAAGCGTTGGGCAGACAGAGGCTGAGAGCAATGGAGACCGTGTTCCTTCTTCAACACGTCTACGAGCCAGACGGCCGAGAGGAGATTAAGCTGATCGGCGTCTACTCGACCCGAGAGAAGGCTGAAGCCGCACGTTCCCGAGTGTCCGGTCAAGCAGGCTTTCGTGACTACCCGGAAGGGCTCGTGATCAGCGAGCAGCACCTGGACCGTGATTCCTGGTCGGAAGGATTCGTCCGTCTGGTCAACATCCAGGTGCCGTTGCGCGGCAGCACCGCCACGGTCACGGCAGAGGCAGCGATCCTCAAATCCGGGGCGTTCGAGATCTCTCAAGAGCCAGGTGAGTCCACCAAGCATTGGCTCTTTCAGCCTGGCGACCGGGTCCGCTGTGAGACGCGCCGGGATCCTGACGGCACGGAGCAGCTATTTGCCATGGAGGTCATTGCTGCCTCCTAGCTTGGCGTGCGTGCCTCCTAGGTCGTGCTGTCGTCGCCCGGGGGGACAGGCCGTGAGCCTGGTCGCTACGACCGGCTGCCCAACAACGCGTTGCAGCTGACGGCCCCGGGGGCTACGCTCCCGGGGACCGCAGCTGAACGCAGGAGCGTTGGGCAGGATGATCGTGACCCAGATTGGTCATCGGCTGTGCTTCCATTCATAATATTCTATTGAATGGCGCGGGTGGTGCATGGCGGCTTCTGCTGTCGGGCGGACGGCTTGTCTCTCGGGGGGCCGGAGGGCTGGGCAGCGGTTGTCGATATGTGGTGCCCGGTCGAGCCCTCCGGCCGTGCCGGCCGCAGGCCCCGCCCTCTCGATCGCTGGGTTGCCTTCTCGATCCCGCCGCCGGGTCTCTGGCGCCCGTTGTCTTCGGGGCGTGGAGTTCGTCGAGGCGTTCGCATTCGCCGCCGTCGAGTTGGTTCGGCTTCAGTCACGTCTCTATGGCGCCCGCGGTCGGCTTTACAAGTGGGTGAGGGTGCCACCGATGCTTCGTGCTTGCCGTTTGCGCGTTCGCTCGCAGTTCCGAAGTGGTCGCCTCCGCCTTTGGGCTCCCTCTCGGTGAGCTCAATCCTTCGGAGTTGCGGCCGGCAGCGGCGACTCAGCGGCATCGTCTCGTGCCGAGCCCCGACGTCTTTTGCTTCTTGGAGCGCGTAGGTCGCACCAACTCGGAGGCCTATGGGTTCGGAGGTGCGATGCACTGCCCAACAACACGTTGCAGCTGACGGCCCCGGGGGCTACGCTCCCGGGACCGCAGCTGAACGCAAGAGCGTTGGGCATGCAGAGTCGCTCGGTTCTTGGCGGGTGTTGCTCAACCTGGAGGGTTTTGAAGCCTCGGAGTTGAGCTTGGGTGTCTCGTTGGGCTGAGCCCGGCCCGCTCGAGCGACGACCGCCCCAACGTCCTCGTGCTTGTTGCGGCCAGCCCGCGGTCTTGAAGTAGGGCGGCGTTGAGTTCGAGCTATTGCAGGGGTCGATGGCTGAGGGCTGGCCGGGCTTCTTGAGTGCCGCTGCCCTCCCGGCTGTAGGCAGTGGTAGGGCCCCGGGCAGCTGGGCTTCGGGCAAGGGTCCAGGTGGTTGCAGTTCGCGGCCAGCCAAGTCCATTGCGGCAGGAGGCGGATCGCATTCATCCCCATCGCAAGCTGCCGCCATCGTTGAAGGGCTGGCCGGTCAGAGGTGGTTGACGCTGCTCCTCCTCTCGGTCGCCTGCGCCTGTCGAATGGCCGGCAGCTCGGCCGTGCCGCGGGGGGACGTTGGGGCTCGAGCTCGGGCACGCGCTCTCTCTCGAGCGAGAGGCGGAGAAGGTTCTCCGGATCCAGAACGGAGTCTTAGGTTTGACCAGCCGATGCCCAACAAGGCGTTGCAGCTGGCGGCCCCGGGGGCTTACGCTCCCGGGGACCGCAGCTGAACGCAAGCAGCGTTGGGCAGACCAAACCACTGAGATGAGCTTGTCAGAGAAGGCGGAACCATCCGTGGCATTGGCTGAGGTGGTGTTGAGTGCCATCGAGCGTGCAGACCGGGCAGATCGCAGAATCGGGCTCGATGAGCTTCGCGAGGAGATTCCTGCTCTGGCGGCTGAGTTCGAGACCGAATCTCTCAAGATCATCCTGATCGCTACGGGGTGCCGTTGTGCGAGGGAGCTTGCAATGCTCTGGGTGGCTGCTTGTCCTAACGAGCAGGCGCCTCTTCTCGCCCTGGAAGCTGCCGAAGCGTGGCTCGCGGAACCGAACCCACGGCTCGCGGCGGATGCGGCCGACCGTAGCCGGGCTGCTCTCCATTCATTTGGCACAAGCAGAGGCCCCGGTGGTGCGGCGAGCTGGCCGGTGCATGCCTGGTTTGCTAGGACCTGTGCGTGGCTCGCGGATGCGCCTCAATACGGTTGGCAGTCCGTTGCCGCAGTACTTGGTTTGGTCAAAGCCGGCGCTCGCCCCAGCGTCCTCGCCGAGCTCGCAGCCCAGTTCAGAGGCGTCGGCCATAGGCAGTGCGCCTTGCCGACCGGAGCTGCCCAACAACGCGTTGCAGCTGACGGCCCCGGGGGCTACGCTCCCGGGGACCGCAGCTGAACGCAGAAGCGTTGGGCAGACTGGCGGCTTCTCGAGCAATGCCGGCAATAACGATCCACGACGTCGGTAACAGTGGAGCCTTAAGCTTCGATCTCGTGCACATCTTGCTTCTCTCCGGTCCAGCCGGCGCGGCGTCATGGTGGCGCTGCACCGGAGTTGAGGCCTTCGGTCCTCTCGCCGATGAACTAAATTGCTTGGCCGATCGCGGTTCTTGGATTGAAGGCGAGCGACTCTATCGCCTCGCGGAGGGAATCTTACAGGTGGTCGATGGCGACTTTGTCGGGGCCGCTGAACCCGGGGCCGAGCCTTGGATTCGCATCAAAGCGGTCGACTCCAGTTTCTTCTTTGTCACCACCAAAGATGGGGACCTCATCGCTCGGATCAAAGCAACCTATAGCGATGTCCGCGACTCTCTCGATGATGATGTGTGACACACAGAGGCACGCTGCCCAACAAGGCGTTGCAGCTGACGGCCCCGGGGGCTACGCTCCCGGGGACCGCAGCTGAACGCAGGAGCGTTGGGCGGGTGATCGTGAATCAGATCGGTCATCGTCCCAGGTTCCATTCAAAACATTCTATTTAATGGCGCCTTCGTTGCATGGGGGTCTTCTGCTATCGGGCGAGAGGCTTGTCTCTCGGGGGGGGGCCGGAGGGCTGGGCTGTAGCTGTCGTATGCCGTGCTGGGGCGAGCCCTCCGGCCGTGCCGGCCGCAGGCCCCGCCCTCTCCATCGCTGGGTTGCCTTCTCCATCCCGCCGCCGGGTCTCGGGCGCCCGTTGTGGTCGAGGCGAGTTGTTCGTCGAGGTGGTCGAACTCCCGGGGGTCAAGTTGGGTCAGCCTCAGTCCCGTCTCGATGGCGCCCGCGGTCGGCTCTACAAGTGGGTGAAGGTGCCACCGATGCTTCGCGTTTGCCGGTTGCGCGTTCGCTAGCCGTCTCGAAGTGGTCGTCTTCGATTGGCGCTTCCGTGCCGTCGAGCACCATCCTTCGGAGCGGCGGCCGGCCGAGGTGAATCGGCGGCATCGTCTCGTCCCGAGCCCCGACGTCTTTTGCCTGTTGGAACGCGGGGGTCGCACCTGTTCGGAGGCCTATGAGTTCGGAGGAGCAATGCACCGCCCAACAAGGCGTTGCAGCCGACGGTCCCGGGGGCTACGCTCCCGGGACCGCAGCTGAACGCGATAAGCGTTGGGCATGCAGAGTCGCCCGGTTCTTGGCGGGTGTTGCTCAACCTGGAGGGTTTTGAAGCCTCGGAGTTGAGCTTGGGTATCTTGTTGCGCTGAGGCCGGCCCGCTCGAGCGACGGCCGCCCCAACGTCCTCGTGCATGTTGCGGCCAGCCCGCGTCCTTGAAGTAGGGCGGCGTTGAGTTCGAGCTATTGCAGGGGTCGATGGCTGAGGGCTGGCCGGGCTTCTATTGAGTGTCGCTGCCCTCCCGGCTGATCGCGGTGGTAGGGCCACGGGCAGCTGGGCATCCGCGTCGGGTCCAGGTGGTTGCTGTTCGCGGCCAGCCCAGTCCTTTGCGGCAGGAGGCGGATCGCAGTCATCCCCGTCGCAAGCTGCCGCCATCGTTGAAGGGCTGGCCGGCCAGAGGTGTTTGACGCTGCTCCTCCTCTCGGTCGCCTGCGCCTTTTGAGTGGCCGGCAGCTTGCCCGTGCCTCGGGGGGACGTTGGGGCTCGCGGTTGGTCACTCGCCTTCTCTCGAGCGAAAGGCGGAGAAGGTTCTCCGGATCCAGAACGGAGTCTTAGGTTTGACCAGCCGATGCCCAACAAGGCGTTGCAGCTGGCGGCCCCGGGGGCTTACGCTCCCGGGGTCCGCAGCTGAACGCAAGCAGCGTTGGACGGACCTAGGCACTCGATGCAGCGCGGGCTCAGCCCTTGGGATGAAACGACCCAACCAAAGCACACGCAAGCCCGTTGACGCGCTTACGGCGCTTGATCTCGCCACGTTTCCCGTCTGGGAGTACGCTATGGATGAGGAAAGCCTGCCTGGTCACGATGAGACATGGGTAAGACCAACCACGCGTCGCCACCTCGTACGCGGTCTCTATTCGCAGCTGGTGGCGACACAATTCTCAACGCCACGCGGGGACTCTCTCGTGGGGTTCATGGTGGTTTCGACATCCGAGCGTGTCCCCGCAATTTCGTCCGGTGCACTTGTGCAGCCGGGATACCTCCCGCTTCCGGCGTTGTCGCGTGCTAGCGCGGTTGCGTGTGGTGCCGCGGCGGACCTTGAGATTCGACGCAATCTCTTGCGCCGGATCCGACGACGAGAGCACACGACGTTTCCACTGAGGTATCGCCTCCAAGCGTCAATCGGACGAGGCTCGGTTCTATGCGAAGGCCAGGTCCTGTGAAACGCCGTCCAACAACGCGTTGCAGCTGACGGCCCCGGGGGCTACGCTCCCGGGGACCGCAGCTGAACGCAGGAGCGTTGGGCATGCAGAGTCGCCCGGTTCTTGGCGGGTGTTGCTCAACCTGGAGGGTTTTGAAGCCTCGGAGTTGAGCTTGGGTATCTTGTTGCGCTGAGGCCGGCCCGCTCGAGCGACGGCCGCCCCAACGTCCTCGTGCATGTTGCGGCCAGCCCGCGTCCTTGAAGTAGGGCGGCGTTGAGTTCGAGCTATTGCAGGGGTCGATGGCTGAGGGCTGGCCGGGCTTCTATTGAGTGTCGCTGCCCTCCCGGCTGATCGCGGTGGTAGGGCCACGGGCAGCTGGGCATCCGCGACGGGTCCAGGTGGTTGCTGTTCGCGGCCAGCCCAGTCCTTTGCGGCAGGAGGCGGATCGCATTCATCCCCATCGCAAGCTGCCGCCATCGTTGAAGGGCTGGCCGGTCAGAGGTGGTTGACGCTGCTCCTCCTCTCGGTCGCCTGCGCCTTTTGAGTGGCCGGCAGCTCGGCCGTGCCTCGGGGGGACGTTGGGGCTCGCGGTTGGTCACTCGCCTTCTCTCGAGCGAAAGGCGGAGAAGGTTCTCCGGATCCAGAACGGAGCCTTAAGTTTGACCAGCCGATGCCCAACAAGGCGTTGCAGCTGGCGTCCCCGGGGGGCTACGCTCCCCGGGGAACGCAGCTGAACGCAAGCAGCGTTGGGCCGACAAGAGAACGCAACGTAGCCAAGGTTCTAGAGTTTGGATTATGTCGCCGACGGAGGATGATCGGGCTCTACTCGGACTAGAGGCCCTGCCGCCGACTGCCGAAGAGCTTTGCCGTCGGTATGGAGCCGGGCCGCGACTTGTTGCTCACCTGACCCTCGTCCATGACGTGGCGCATCGGCTCGTTAAGCAGATAATGGATCGGTGGCGGCCCGGATTCGACGTGCGGCTGGTGCTGTTCGGTGCAGCCACTCACGACCTCGGGAAGGCAGTGCATGTCGCCGAGCTCTCAGGGGACGGGGCGCAACATGAAGCCACAGGCCTTGAGCTCATGCTCCGTGCCGGCGTTCCCGAGAGGGAGGCTCGCTTCGCGGTGACGCATGCGTCGTGGGAGTCGGATGACGTCACCCTAGAGGACCTCCTTGTCACACTCGCGGACAAGGTGTGGAAAGGAAGGCGGATCGAGAATCTTGAGCTGGGCGTGGCCCGAGCGATCGCTTCGTCGTGCGGAGTCGAACTTTGGGCCGTGTATCAGGGCCTCGCTGAGATACTTGATGAGCTTTCGTCGCGTGCCGAGGAGCGACTCGAGTGGCAGTCTCGCTTCGGCGTCGAGCCTTAGCAGTTAAGCACGCCTGCAGGAGCGGCCCAACAAGGCGTTGCAGCTGACGGCCCCGGGGGCTTACGCCCCCGGGAACCGCAGCTGAACGCAAGCAGCGTTGGGCGGACAGACCCGGAGCAGAGGAGACTAATCCTCGTCTGACATCCACTCAAAAGAATCTATTGAATGGCGCAGTGCTTGGGCCGTCGCCTTCGCTCCGGGCGGGGCCGCCCCAAGTGGGCCGGAGGGCGCGTCAGGCAGTGCTGGGCAGGAAGTTGGTGAGACCCTCCGGTGCGCTTGTCGGAGGCGGCGGCTTCGCAGTCGCGGTGCCCGGGCGGCATCTCCATCCAGCGCCGGGGCTCTGGTCCGATAGCGAGAGCCGGGCCGGTGCTGGCATCGGCGAGCGAGCATGCGACTGCGTCAGTGTTCATCGCCCGTCTCGTCTCGCCGGCGGCGCGGTCGGCTTTACAAGTGGCTGAAGGTGCCCGCGCCGTTTGGTCGTTGCCGTTTGCGCGCCGCTTGCTCATCGACGGGCTAGTCTTCGGTGGGCCGATCGAGCCGGTCGAGTTCAGTCCGTCGTTCCGTGGGCCCGGGGCGGAGACCTACGACAGAGCCCCGACGCAGTGCACTGGCGATGGCTGAACTCTCACCAATTCGGAGCTTGTGCGATCAGAGGACCAGCGCGCCGCCCAACAAGGCGTTGCAGCTGGCGGCCCCGGGGGCTACGCTCCCGGGGACCGCAGCTGAACGCAGAAGCGTTGGACGGACCTAGGCACTCGATGCAGCGCGGGCTCAGCCCTTGGGATGAAACGACCCAACCAAAGCACACGCAAGCCCGTTGACGCGCTTACGGCGCTTGATCTCGCCACGTTTCCCGTCTGGGAGTACGCTATGGATGAGGAAAGCCTGCCTGGTCACGATGAGACATGGGTAAGACCAACCACGCGTCGCCACCTCGTACGCGGTCTCTATTCGCAGCTGGTGGCGACACAATTCTCAACGCCACGCGGGGACTCTCTCGTGGGGTTCATGGTGGTTTCGACATCCGAGCGTGTCCCCGCAATTTCGTCCGGTGCACTTGTGCAGCCGGGATACCTCCCGCTTCCGGCGTTGTCGCGTGCTAGCGCGGTTGCGTGTGGTGCCGCGGCGGACCTTGAGATTCGACGCAATCTCTTGCGCCGGATCCGACGACGAGAGCACACGACGTTTCCACTGAGGTATCGCCTCCAAGCGTCAATCGGACGAGGCTCGGTTCTATGCGAAGGCCAGGTCCTGTGAAACGCCGTCCAACAACGCGTTGCAGCTGACGGCCCCGGGGGCTACGCTCCCCGGGGAACGCAGCTGAACGCAAGCAGCGTTGGCTGGACCTGAGCCTGGCTCGTCTATGTGAGCGAGCCGAAGGGAGAGCGCGTCAGCAATGTCCGACAACTGGCTCCAACTAATCCCCGTAGATCCGGTGTTTCGGCCTGAAGTCCAGGCAGCAGCCGACGCTCGGACACTCCTGGCATCCCTCCTTCCAGAGGCCGATGAGGTCAGTGCTTCATTCAAGGAATCAGTCGAGTTCTTCGAGGGCGGGGGCAATTGGTCGGGTGTGATGTGCCCGGTGTGTGGTGCCGATGCTGAGGGCTGGTGGAATCCAGCCATGGACAGAGCCCACGCGGGCGGCTTTTCTGATCTCATGGCCACCGCCGACTGCTGCGGCGCTTCAGTATCACTCAACGAGCTCCGTTACGTTTGGCCCGCAGCGTTTGGGTCCTTCTGCCTCGAGGCAATGAACCCAAACGTCTCCGAACTTCCGGTTGCGGTCTTGAGGCAACTTGAGAAGGTTCTCGGGACACCTCTTCGCGCGCTCTGGATGCACGTCTAAACAGCCAGAGATCCAGCCAACCATGCACCGGGGTTCGCGCCTTGCTGATGGGCTGCGGGAAGAGACCCCTTCGGCAACACGGTCTGGGCGTCCGAGCAAGAGGTAGTCGAAAGAGCCAGCCAACAAGGCGTTGCAGCTGGCGGCCCCGGGGGCTACGCTCCCGGGGACCGCAGCTGAACGCAGAAGCGTTGGGCGGACGGGAGACTCATGCTTCTAGATGGATCAACCCTCGATCAAGGTGATGTTGAGGCGAAGATCATTGGCTACCTCGCCTCAGCCGAAGTCGTAGACTCAAACGTTCAGCGAGCGTGCGGCGAGTTCGAAGTCGTGCTGGCGAACGTGTTGCGTCTCCTCCCGGGGAACTGCTCATCTCGGTACTGGCACCTGGATGATTTCTCGTGTGATGCCATGAGTCGAACCGGTGACGTCGTCACCATGCGCGGCGTTCCATACTGGCTTTCTGGAGGCGAAGGCTGCGACCGCTTTCGTCTCGACGTGGCTCTCGACAAAGAGCCCCTTTTGTACTCGTACAAGTTCACGAACAGTGTGACTGGAGAGCAGGTTCTCTATGTCGCAAAGACGCCAGGCGGCTGGCTAGTAAACGGACCCTAAGAGCTTCTCTCGCCCAGGCGAGCGGCCCCTCCCGAGGCCTTGGAGGCGTTACGGAATCGAGAAGACGCGCCGGCCTAGCCGCACCCCTCTGAGCACGGCCGCCACAAGGACTCACGCCGCGAGGCTTCGCCAAGATCCGTAGCGGACGCCGCCCAACAACGCGTTGCAGCTGACGGCCCCGGGGGCTACGCTCCCGGGGACCGCAGCTGAACGCAGGAGCGTTGGGCAGACAGAGGCTGAGAGCAATGGAGACCGTGTTCCTTCTTCAACACGTCTACGAGCCAGACGGCCGAGAGGAGATTAAGCTGATCGGCGTCTACTCGACCCGAGAGAAGGCTGAAGCCGCACGTTCCCGAGTGTCCGGTCAAGCAGGCTTTCGTGACTACCCGGAAGGGCTCGTGATCAGCGAGCAGCACCTGGACCGTGATTCCTGGTCGGAAGGATTCGTCCGTCTGGTCAACATCCAGGTGCCGTTGCGCGGCAGCACCGCCACGGTCACGGCAGAGGCAGCGATCCTCAAATCCGGGGCGTTCGAGATCTCTCAAGAGCCAGGTGAGTCCACCAAGCATTGGCTCTTTCAGCCTGGCGACCGGGTCCGCTGTGAGACGCGCCGGGATCCTGACGGCACGGAGCAGCTATTTGCCATGGAGGTCATTGCTGCCTCCTAGCTTGGCGTGCGTGCCTCCTAGGTCGTGCTGTCGTCGCCCGGGGGGACAGGCCGTGAGCCTGGTCGCTACGACCGGCTGCCCAACAACGCGTTGCAGCTGACGGCCCCGGGGGCTACGCTCCCGGGGACCGCAGCTGAACGCAGGAGCGTTGGACGGACAAATCTCCGGAACTCCAAAAGAGAAGTCGAACTTGGACTCTTGGTACGGCGTTCGCTTTTCCTTGCGTGAGGACACGGGCGAGACTTGGTGCGAGTCTGGGATTCGGCTCGGTAGCATCTACTCGGGACGGAGACCGGGCCACGGCGCGTGGCCCCGCGGAGGCTGAGCCGTAGTGGCCCAAGAGATCCTTCCACAGATTCCCGACCTCCGGAGCGTTGCTTTTGGCCGGTATCTCGATAACGCGATATCGCAGCTGTGCGATGGGCCGAAGCAGCCTGAGGGCGGTCCCTTCGGTTCAGGGCCGGCATGCCTACCTGAGAGGAAATCGGCGCACATCGCCCCGGGGCCTGACGGAACGAGCTCACAGTTCAGTCCTCACCAGCTCCGATCTGCGTCCGAGTCGGTTGCAACGCCTTTGCCCGGACGCTCGGAGGCGGCCCGGGTGGAGTCCTGAGCCTGGGCCCAGGCAGTTGCGCCATCGCGACGTCCGGCGAACCTGTTCCTCGCTGAGGTGTTCGGTTCCGTGGGCTTCGCTCCCGGAACCTTCGGAGGTTGGTGCGTACCGGAGCTTGGCGCAGGCGGAGTCACTGGTTGCCGTCCAACAAGGCGTTGCAGCTGTCGGCCCCGGGGGCTACGCTCCCGGGGACCGCAGCTGAACGCAGGAGCGTTGGGCATGCAGAGTCGCTCGGTTCTTGGCGGGAGTTGCCATACTTGGAGGGTTTTGAAGCCTCGAAGATGAGCCGGGGGTGTTTCGTTGGGCTGAGCCCGGCCCGCTTGAGCGACGGCCGCCCCAACGTCCTCGTGCTTGTTGCGGCCAGCCCGCGTCCTTGAAGTAGGGCGGCGTTGAGTTCGAGCTATTGCAGGGGTCGATGGCTGAGGGCTGGCCGGGCTTCTATTGAGTGTCGCTGCCCTCCCGGCTGTTCGCGGTGGTAGGTCCACGGGCAGCTGGGCTTCGGGCACGGGTTCACGTGGTTGCTGTTCGCGGCCAGCCAAGTCCTTTGCGGCAGGAGGCGGATCGCATTCATCCCCGTCGCAAGCTGCCGCCATCGTTGAAGGGCTGGCCGGTCAGAGGTGGTTGACGCTGCTTCTCCTCTCAGTCGCGTGCGGCTGTCGAACGGCCGGCAGCTCGGCCGTGCCTCGGGGGGACGTTGGGGCTCGAGGTTGGTCACTCGCTTTCTCTCGAGCGAAACGCGGAGGAGGTTCTCCGGATCCAGAACGGAGTCTTAGGTTTGACCAGCCGATGCCCAACAAGGCGTTGCAGCTGGCGGCCCCGGGGGCTTACGCTCCCGGGGACCGCAGCTGAACGCAGAAGCGTTGGGCATGCAGAGTCGCTCGGTTCTTGGCGGGTGTTGCTCAACCTTGAGGGTTTTGAAGCCTCGGAGTTGAGCTTGCGTGTTTTGTTGCGCCGAGGCCGGCCCGCTCGAGCGACGGCCGCCCCAACGTCCTCGTGCTTGTAGCGGCCAGCCCGCGTTCTTGAAGTGGGGCGGCGCTGAGTTCGAGCT
Source organism: Deltaproteobacteria bacterium (assembly GCA_016703535.1). Lineage (GTDB taxonomy): Bacteria > Myxococcota > Kuafuiibacteriia > Kuafuiibacteriales > Kuafuiibacteriaceae > Kuafuiibacterium > Kuafuiibacterium phototrophicum. The sequence continues at coordinate 25,541 of JADJBV010000002.1, forward strand.
ATTGCATGGGTCGATGGCTGAGGGCTGGCCGGGCTTGTGGTGAGTGCCGCTGCCCTCCCGGCTGTAGGCAGTGGTAGGGCCACGGGCAGCTGGGCTTCGGGCAGGGGTCCAGGTGTTTGCTGTCCGCGGCCAGCCAAGTCCTTTGCGGCAGGAGGCGGATCGCATTCATCCCCGTCGCAAGCTGCCGCCATCGTTGAAGGGCTGGCCGGTCAGAGGTGATTGACGCTGCTTCTCCTCTCAGTCGTGTGCGGCTGTCGAATGGCCGGCAGCTCGGCCGTGCCTCGGGGGGACGTTGGGGCTCGAGGTTGGTCACTCGCTTTCTCTCGAACGAAAGGCGGAGAAGGTTCACCGGATCCAGAACGGAGCCTTAAGATTGACCAGCCGATGCCCAACAAGGCGTTGCAGCCGACGGTCCCGGGGGCTACGCTCCCGGGACCGCAGCTGAACGCGATAAGCGTTGGGCATGCAGAGTCGCTCGGTTCTTGGCGGGAGTTGCCATACTTGGAGGGTTTTGAAGCCTCGAAGATGAGCCGGGGGTGTTTCGTTGGGCTGAGCCCGGCCCGCTTGAGCGACGGCCGCCCCAACGTCCTCGTGCTTGTTGCGGCCAGCCCGCGTCCTTGAAGTAGGGCGGCGTTGAGTTCGAGCTATTGCGTGGGTCGATGGCTGAGGGCTGGCCGGGCTTGTGGTGAGTGCCGCTGCCCTCCCGGCTGTAGGCAGTGGTAGGGCCACGGGCAGCTGAGCTTCGGGCAGAGGTCCACGTGGTTGCTGTTCGCGGCCAGCCAAGTCCTTTGCGGCAGGGGGCTGACCGCATTGATCCTCGTCGCAAGCCGCCGCCATCGTTGAAGGGCTGGCCGGTCAGAGGTGGTTGACGCTGCTTCTCCTCTCAGTCGCGTGCGGCTGTCGAATGGCCGGCAGCTCGGCCGTGCCGCGGGGGACGTTGGGGCTCGAGGCTGGGCACTCGCCTTCTCTCGAGCGAAAGGCGGAGAAGGTTCCCCAGATCCAGAACGGAGCCCTAAGTTTGACCAGCCGATGCCCAACAAGGCGTTGCAGCTGGCGGCCCCGGGGGCTTACGCTCCCGGGGTCCGCAGCTGAACGCAGAAGCGTTGGGCATGCAGAGTCCCTCGGTTCATGGCGGGTGTTGCTCAACCTGGAGGGTTTTGAAGCCTTGGAGTTGAGCTGGGGTGTCTCGTTGGGCTGAGCCCGGCCCGCTCGAGCGACGGCCGCCCCAACGTCCTCGTGCTTGTTGCGGCCAGCCCGCGTTCTTGAAGTGGGGCGGCGTTGAGTTCGAGCTGTTGCAGGGGTCGATGGCTGAGGGCTGGCCGGGCTTCTATTGAGTGGCGCTGCCCTCCCGGTTTTTCGCGGTGGTAGGGCCACTGGCAGCTGGGCTTCGGGCAGGGGTCCAGGTGGTTCCTGTTCGCGGCCAGCCAAGTCCTTTGCGGCAGGTGGCTGACCGCATTCAGCCCCGTCGCAAGCTGCCGCCGTGTTTGAAGGGCTGGCCGGTCAGAGGTGGTTGACGCTGCTCCTCCTCTCGGTCGCTTGCGCAGGTTGAACGGCCGGCAGCTCGGCCGTGCCGCGGGGGACGTTGGGGCTCGAGGTAGGGCACTCGCCTCCTCTCGAGCGAGCGGCGGAGAAGGTTCTCCGGATCCAGAACGGAGTCTTAGGTTTGACCAGCCGATGCCCAACAAGGCGTTGCAGCTGGCGGCCCCGGGGGCTTACGCTCCCGGGGACCGCAGCTGAACGCAAGCAGCGTTGGGCATGCAGAGTCGCTCGGTTCATGGCGGGTGTTGCTCAACCTTGAGGGTTTTGAAGCCTCGGAGTTGAGCTTGCGTGTTTTGTTGCGCCGAGGCCGGCCCGCTCGAGCGACGGCCGCCCCAACGTCCTCGTGCTTGTTGCGGCCAGCCCGCGTTCTTGAAGTAGGGCGGCGTTGAGTTCGAGCTATTGCGTGGGTCGATGGCTGAGGGCTGGCCGGGCTTGTGGTGAGTGCCGCAGCCCTCCCGGCTATAGGCAGTGGTAGGGCCACGGGCAGCTGAGCTTCGGGCAGAGGTCCACGTGGTTGCTGTTCGCGGCCAGCCAAGTCCTTTGCGGCAGGGGGCTGACCGCATTGATCCTCGTCGCAAGCCGCCGCCATCGTTGAAGGGCTGGCCGGTCAGAGGTGGTTGACGCTGCTTCTCCTCTCAGTCGCGTGCGGCTGTCGAATGGCCGGCAGCTCGGCCGTGCCTCGGGGGGACGTTGGGGCTCGAGGTTGGTCACTCGCTTTCTCTCGAACGAAAGGTGGAGAAGGTTCACCGGATCCAGAACGGAGCCTTAAGATTGACCAGCCGATGCCCAACAAGGCGTTGCAGCCGACGGTCCCGGGGGCTACGCTCCCGGGACCGCAGCTGAACGCGATAAGCGTTGGGCGCACCAGCGTCGTCTGAAAAGAAGCATGGCCGCCCGGAACCCAGGACGAGATCTCGATTCCAGAGTGATGCGCGAGCTTGTGAGCCTGGCGTCTTGGCTGAGCGTCGTCGTCGTAGGCGTTCTAGTTGCGGTCCCGACACTTGTCTTCGTTCGTGCTTGGAACGGCTCGTCTATGGACGTTGGGCCGTTTCAGGCGAGCCTGTGCCATGAGTTACCGATCCAGCCTCCGCGGCAACGATTCAAGATATGGTCCGGAATGACTCTGCTATCGTTCGACCGCCCGGAGGACGAGGAGTTCGCGATCGTAGCACTCGAGAATGCGGCTGGCGATATTCTATGGGCCGTGTCTGCTGACACTACAACCGGCGACGACCCAACTAACGTCGACTGGATCGAGTTTGAGTCTTACATGACATTTCCATGGCCCACGCCGAGGGCACGTGCACGCACCTATTGGAGTTCAGGCCACGAGTCGACGTGGTGGTTCATCACGCGGGACGGGCAGTTGGTCGAGTACCTATTCTCGTGGTAGCCCGGGCGCCCAACAAGGCGTTGCAGCTGACGGCCCCGGGAGCTACGCTCCCGGTGACCGCAGCTGAACGCTAAAGCGTTGGGCGGACAACGCCGGCGGTGAAGCGAACCCTCTATGGTCTACCTGGCTGTCCTCATCTCCCTTCTGGTCGCCGTTGTTCAGATCGCCAAAAGCGCCGGTCGCACGAAGAGGGAGCAAGCAATCTTCACGCTGGGCCGTGAGCTACGCCGTCTGGTTGGTCAGCACTTCCTTACGATGCCTTGCACCACCTGCCACGAGTTTGAGATGGAGCTACTCTCCGTAAGTCCAAACTCGAGGTCCATTCACTACGCTTGCAGGCATTGCGGCAAGAAGGCGCACGCAGCGGCAATGACCCCGGAAGCATCACAGACCTTGGAAAGGCACCAGCAGCTGGGAATTTTGCTGACCGACTTCAACTCCAAGTATCCGGGTACGCCCTTCATCACGGCATTCGTATTCGAGACCCCCAAGGCGCCCCTCCCATTCGAGCAGACGGTCCGGGAACCAATCCCCGAGGCGGTGCGAACCGAGGTTTGGCGGAGAGACGCTGGTCGCTGTGTGACGTGTGGCTCAAACCAGAACCTCGAATTTGACCACATCATCCCGGTCTCGAAGGGCGGGGCGACCTCAGCGCGAAACCTCCAGTTGCTCTGCAAGCCGTGCAACCTGACGAAGGCCGCTCACATATGAGCGAACCTCGGTGCCGCCCAACAAGGCGTTGCAGCTGACGGCCCCGGGGGCTACGCTCCCGGGACCGCAGCTGAACGCAAGAGCGTTGGGCGCACCAGCGTCGTCTGAAAAGAAGCATGGCCGCCCGGAACCCAGGACGAGATCTCGATTCCAGAGTGATGCGCGAGCTTGTGAGCCTGGCGTCTTGGCTGAGCGTCGTCGTCGTAGGCGTTCTAGTTGCGGTCCCGACACTTGTCTTCGTTCGTGCTTGGAACGGCTCGTCTATGGACGTTGGGCCGTTTCAGGCGAGCCTGTGCCATGAGTTACCGATCCAGCCTCCGCGGCAACGATTCAAGATATGGTCCGGAATGACTCTGCTATCGTTCGACCGCCCGGAGGACGAGGAGTTCGCGATCGTAGCACTCGAGAATGCGGCTGGCGATATTCTATGGGCCGTGTCTGCTGACACTACAACCGGCGACGACCCAACTAACGTCGACTGGATCGAGTTTGAGTCTTACATGACATTTCCATGGCCCACGCCGAGGGCACGTGCACGCACCTATTGGAGTTCAGGCCACGAGTCGACGTGGTGGTTCATCACGCGGGACGGGCAGTTGGTCGAGTACCTATTCTCGTGGTAGCCCGGGCGCCCAACAAGGCGTTGCAGCTGACGGCCCCGGGAGCTACGCTCCCGGTGACCGCAGCTGAACGCTAAAGCGTTGGGCGGATGGACCCGGATCAGGGAGACCAATCCTCCTCCGAGGTACACTTAAAAGAATCTATTGAATGGCGCCATGCTGGGGTTGCGGCTTCGGCTTCGGGCGGAGCCGCCCCAAGGGGGCCGGAGGGCGTGAAATTCGGCGCGGCCTCGGGGACTTGGTGGGGCCCTCCGGCTGTGGTTGTCGCCGGCGGTGGCTTCGCGCTCGCGGTGCCAGGGCGGCATCTCCATCCGGCGCCGGGGCTCTCTTTGCGGCGGGGCGCCGGGCCGCTGTGAGGTTCGCGGCCTGCGAGAGCTCCTCGGCGGTGGTGGCCGACGTCAGTCCGGTATCACCGGCGCCGCGGTCGGCTTTACATGTGGCTGAGGGTGCCCGCGACGTCTGGTGATTGCCGATTGCGCGTCGCTTGCTTCCCGCTGGCCGCTGCCTTCGGCCGTTGTTGTTGCCGGGACTCTTCCGTCCCTCGTTCAACGGTCCCGGGTCGGCGCTTGGACTCTGTCCGCGCCTCCGTTGCCGCCCCGACGCATTGCACTGGCGATGGCTGAACTCCCGTACGTGCTCGCCCGGCCCCGTCCTGACGAACGCCGCGCCGCCGATGTAGCCCTGGACGGATGAGCAGAAGACCCCGACGAATCTGGACCTCTGAACAGAAGAAGCACCTGGTGGCCGAGGCGCGTCGCCGCATGGCCGGCGGCGAGTCTCACCGCGCCTCGGCCAAGGCGTTGGACCTTCACGAAGGCACCCTACGGCAGTGGATGGAGCGCTACCCGGCGGGCCAACTTCAGCCGGTGCAGATCGCGGCCGATGACGAGCCCGCGCGCTCGACTGGGATCAGCGTGGCCACGCCGGACGGCTTCGTGTTCGACGGCCTCGACCTCGATGGCGCTATTCGGCTCTGGGAGCGGCTGCGGTGATCGGCGCGGAGCGACGGGTCCGAGTGTTCGCCCGGGCGGCGCCGACGGACATGCGGAAGTCCTTCGACACGCTCTCAGCCTTGGTGTCGATTGAGCTGGGCCGAGACCCGCTGGAGGGCGACATGTTCCTGTTCGTCGGCGCGCGGCTGCGTTCGGCCAAGGTGCTGTTCTGGGATGGCACCGGGCTCTGCGTCTTTCACAAGCGGCTCTCGCAAGGGCGGTTCGCGGCGCCCTGGAAGCGGAGCGCCGAGGGCGCGATCACCATGTCCAGGAGCGAACTGGATCTCTTCATCGAGGGCAGCCAGCTGGTGTTCATCGGAGCGCTGTCACCGGGCGAGATTGTTCCCAAGAGAGTCGCAACTCGCGCCCTCGTCGTACGATAACTTCCTCGCGTGGTGGACCTCGATCGCGTCTCCGATCTTGAGCTCCTGCGTACAGTCGCCAAGGTTCAAGATGCGGAGATCCGGCGCCTCAGCAAGCAGCTGCTGCTGGTGACCAAGGAACTCGCGGCGGCCAAGAAGGAAGACTCGGTCGCCATCCAGGAGCGCCTGAGCGTCCTCGAGAAGGAGCTCCAGGAGGTCCAGGAGCGGGCCTACGGCCACCAAAGCGAACGCCGGCCGCGCTCCGACAAACCGACCAAGGAGAAGAAGCCGCAGACCGGTCACGGCCCCACGCCGCAACCTGACTTGCCGACCGTGACCGAACTCCACCTGCTTGATCAGGCCGACCGAGCATGCCCAAGCTGTGGCGGCGAGCTGAAGCCGTGGCTCGACCAGTTCGAGGACAGCGAAGAGGTCGACGTCGTCGACGTCAAGTACGTCCTCAAGAAGCACCGGCGCCAAAAGTACCGCTGCGGCTGCGGCGGCTGCATCGAGACCGCGCTCGGACCCACCAAGCTGATCCTCGGCGGGCGCTACAGCCTCGCCTTCGCTGTGCACGTCACGATCGAGAAATACTGCGTCCACATGCCCCTCGAGCGCCAGGCGAAGCGCATGGCGTGGGCCGGGCTCGACGTCACGACCCAGACCCTCTGGGACCAACTCTTTGCGCTGTCCCGGTGTTTCAGCGTCGCCATCAAGCGGCTGCACGAGTACCTCCTTAAGAAGGAGGTCCTGATGGGCGACGAGACTCGCTGGCCCCTGCTCGGCGTCAAGGGCCGCGCGAGCAAGAACTGGTTCGACTGGGTGCTGGTGGCCGATGACGCCGTCCTCCATTCGATTCACGAGACCCGCTCCAACGACGCCGCCCGCGAGGTGCTCACCGGCTTCAAGGGCACGCTCCTCACCGACGGCTACGGCGTCTACTCCAGCCTGGCGACGGAACTCGGCTACACTCAGGCCCACGACTGGTGCCACGCCCGTCGATATTTCATCGAAGCCGAAGCCACCGCGCCCGACGAAGTCGGTCCGATCCTCGACGACATCGGCAAGCTCTTCCTGATCGAGCGCGACATCGTCGCATCCTTCAGCGGCCAGCCCATCGAACGGGCTCTAGAGATCCGAAGAACCATGCGCGAACGGCAATCTCGACCAATCGTCGAGGCGATCGGAGCAAAGGCGACGCAGGTCAAGGCGCTCAGCGAGAGCCCGATCGGTCGCGCGGTGAAGTACCTGACCAACCAGTGGGACGGCCTCATCCGCTTTCTTGGAGACCCAAAGATCCCGATCACCAGCAACGCCGCCGAAGGCTGCTCCGCGCCCTGGTGCTCGGGCGTAACAACCACTTCGGCTCCAAGTCCAAGCGCGGGACCGAGGTATCGGCCATGATGTACAGCCTGATCGAAAGCGCGCGCCTCAACGGCTTAGACCCGGCTCGCTACCTCAAGTTTGCGGCCGAGGTGCATCTTCGAGGCGGCTTGGCCCCGTTGCCCCACGAGGTCCGGCAGGACGCCTTTGCCGCAGCTCGGGTGGGGCCACCTGCGGCACCCCAGCTTGAGAACGGGTAGACCGCCCCCATCATCCCGGAGCGCTAGCTGATTCAGACAGCCGAAACAGACGGGGCTGGGCGAGCACGTACGAACTCCCACCTACTCAGAGCTTGGTCATTCCGCGACGTGACGCACCGCCCAACAAGGCGTTGCAGCCGACGGTCCCGGGGGCTACGCTCCCGGGACCGCAGCTGAACGCAGAAGCGTTGGGCGGGCGAGAGAATCACTCATGATGGACGAGGAACTGGCGACACTGCACGCATCGATATTGAGGGGGACGCGCGAGTACCTTGAGGAGGAGGAGGCAGTTCCCTACGAAGACGAAGACGTGACTTCGTTGAGCCTGATTCTCCAAGACCACGTCAGTGCGCTCGCATCGGCGACGTCCGAAGAGGATGCGCTGGCCAAGCTAAGGAATACCGTGCTTCGGTTGAACGAACTCAACGAGAAGTGCAACGGAGAACTCATCGAGACCGACCAACGAGAGGATATCTGCGCGTTCCTGATCCTCGCCGCTGTTAACCGTGGCTTCAACGCTGGCCGAGTCGATCAAACGGAGTCGTGGCGCGAATGGTAGTCCTGGGTGGGCTTGTACCGACCCAAGCACAGGAAGCCGAAAGTGGCTAAGGCACCCTGCCGATGGGAGTTTGACGCGGGCGGGGGAAGAGGTGACCGGCCTGACGGCGGGGGCTACGCTTTGCGAACAGCGACCGTGGTCCGCAACAGGGCACAAACCAAGCACGCCAGGACGCGCCGCCCAACAACGCGTTGCAGCTGACGGCCCCGGGGGCTACGCTCCCGGGGACCGCAGCTGAACGCAGGAGCGTTGGGCATGCAGAGTCGCTCGGTTCTTGGCGGGAGTTGCTCAACCTGGAGGGTTTTGAAGCCTCGGAGTTGAGCTTGCGTGTTTTGTTGCGCCGAGGCCGGCCCCCTCGAGCGACGGCCGCCCCAACGTCCTCGTGCTTGTAGCGGCCAGCCCGCGTTCTTGAAGTGGGGCGGCGCTGAGTTCGAGCTATTGCATGGGTCGATGGCTGAGGGCTGGCCGGGCTTGTGGTGAGTGCCGCTGCCCTCCCGGCTGTAGGCAGTGGTAGGGCCACGGGCAGCTGGGCTTCGGGCAGGGGTCCAGGTGTTTGCTGTCCGCGGCCAGCCAAGTCCTTTGCGGCAGGAGGCGGATCGCATTCATCCCCGTCGCAAGCTGCCGCCATCGTTGAAGGGCTGGCCGGTCAGAGGTGATTGACGCTGCTTCTCCTCTCAGTCGTGTGCGGCTGTCGAATGGCCGGCAGCTTGGCCGTGCCTCGGGGGGACGTTGGGGCTCGCGGTTGGTCACTCGCCTTCTCTCGAGCGAAAGGCGGAGAAGGTTCTCCGGATCCAGAACGGAGCCTTAAGTTTGACCAGCCGATGCCCAACAAGGCGTTGCAGCTGGCGGCCCCGGGGGCTTACGCTCCCGGGGACCGCAGCTGAACGCAAGCAGCGTTGGACGGACAAATCTCCGGAACTCCAAAAGAGAAGTCGAACTTGGACTCTTGGTACGGCGTTCGCTTTTCCTTGCGTGAGGACACGGGCGAGACTTGGTGCGAGTCTGGGATTCGGCTCGGTAGCATCTACTCGGGACGGAGACCGGGCCACGGCGCGTGGCCCCGCGGAGGCTGAGCCGTAGTGGCCCAAGAGATCCTTCCACAGATTCCCGACCTCCGGAGCGTTGCTTTTGGCCGGTATCTCGATAACGCGATATCGCAGCTGTGCGATGGGCCGAAGCAGCCTGAGGGCGGTCCCTTCGGTTCAGGGCCGGCATGCCTACCTGAGAGGAAATCGGCGCACATCGCCCCGGGGCCTGACGGAACGAGCTCACAGTTCAGTCCTCACCAGCTCCGATCTGCGTCCGAGTCGGTTGCAACGCCTTTGCCCGGACGCTCGGAGGCGGCCCGGGTGGAGTCCTGAGCCTGGGCCCAGGCAGTTGCGCCATCGCGACGTCCGGCGAACCTGTTCCTCGCTGAGGTGTTCGGTTCCGTGGGCTTCGCTCCCGGAACCTTCGGAGGTTGGTGCGTACCGGAGCTTGGCGCAGGCGGAGTCACTGGTTGCCGTCCAACAAGGCGTTGCAGCTGTCGGCCCCGGGGGCTACGCTCCCGGGGACCGCAGCTGAACGCAGAAGCGTTGGACGGACAAATCCCCGGAACTCGAGGAGAGATGTCGAACCAGAACATGGGTCGGCCTCCGCATGATCGGGACTTGGTAGCGGGACATGGCGCCAGGCTGGGATTGAGCTGGGTACCGTCCACTTCCGTGCTCAGGCTGGGGGTTGGGGTGCAGCCGCAGATCTGAGCCAAAGCAGGGTCGCAAGCCGAGCCCAAGCTGCGGGCCCCAAGGCGGATCGGTGCTTCCGGCCGGCATCTCGGTAACGCGATATCGCAGTTGTGCGATGGTGGGCGCAGTCAGAAGCTCGCCCCTTCGGTTCGGGGCCGGCGGGCCAACCCAAGAGCAGGTCGGCGTACCTCTGCGGTTTCATGAGACCAGCCTACAGCCTTCACCAGCTCCGATCAGCATCCGAAGAAGTTCCACCTCATCGGCCAGGCCGATCGGACGAGGCCAGGGTGTGGTCGCGAGCCAGGTCCCAGGCGGTCGCGCCATCGCGACGTCCGGCGATCTTGTCCATCGCTGAGGTGTTCGGTTCCGTGGGCTTCGCTCCCGGAACCTTCGAAGGTTGGTGCGTACGGGAGGTTGGCGCAGGCTGAGTTACTGGTTGCCGTCCAACAAGGCGTTGCAGCTGTCGGCCCCGGGGGGCTACGCTCCCCGGGGACCGCAGCTGAACGCAGGAGCGTTGGGCGGATGGGCCCGGATCAGGGAGAGCAATCCCCGTCCGAGGTACACGCAAAAGAATCTATTGAATGGCGCATTGCCGGGGTGGCGGCATCCGCTTCGGGCGAGGCCGCCTCAAGTGGGCCGGAGGGCGCGGCTTCCGTGCCGGTTCGGAGCCCGGTGAGACCCTCCGGCGTGCTGGTCGAAGGCGACGGCTTCGCGATCGCTGTGCCCGGGCGGCATCTCCATCCAGCGCCGGGGCTCTGGGCCATAGCGGGAGCCGGGCCGATGTGTGGCCTCGGGGAGCGAGCATGCGGCGGCATCGGTGTTCAGCGCCGGTCTTGTCTCACCGGCGCCGCGGTCGGCTTTACAAGCGGGTGAAGGTGCCCACGGCGCCTGGTGTTTGGCGGTTGCGCGTCGCTTGCTTGTCGATGGCCATGGGCTTCGAAGGGCTGCTTGAGCAGGTCGAGATCAGTCCGTCGTTCAATGGGCCCGGGGCGGAGACCTACGACAGAGCCCCGCCGCATTGCACCACCGATGGCTGAACTCTCACCAACTCGGTGCTTGTGCGATCGGAGGAGCAGCGCACCGCCCAACAAGGCGTTGCAACCGACGGTCCCCGGGGGCTACGCTCCCGGGGAACCGCGGTTGAACGCAGGAGCGTTGGCTGGACGAGCATGAGATGGTTGCCTTCGTCCTATTCGCTCTCCTGGGTCAGGCGCCCCAGTTCGGATTCCAATCGACCCTCCGGTCAGTCGACCTCGACATCGCCAAGGCAATTCGCAGCAAGGACGAGAGGGAGCGTGAGCGTTTTGCGGAACGAGCATTCGCAAAACTTGAGCGAACGAACGAGTACGCCGGTCGGCCGTACCACGGCTACACAACCGCAAAGCCCTTTCTCGAGCAACGGGCCAGGTACAAGGCTCTTGTCGCCCTGGGTCGAAATGGTGCAGGCCGCAAAGCGGGCATAAGAGATGCTGAGTTGGTGCTTCGTGCCGTTCGCCAAGCGCTCGAAATGGGTCTCCCCAGGCACCTCGATTCGGAGCAGAGCGCGATCTACCGTGCAGAGACCTGGAGTGCGTTGGAGGGCTTGCTCGGACAAGCGGAACGCGCCTTTCGCGAGGGGGCTCAGTCGCTGCCCGAACGAGCTGAGGACGAGTGGACGCTCCGGTCTTTAGAAGGCCTTCGGGCAATTGCTGACCTCCGACTCGCACACCCTGCAGCTGCATCGCAGGACGACGCTCGGTAGACGCCAGTGCTCGGGCGCGCCAGCCAACAACGCGTTGCAGCTGACGGCCCCGGGGGCTACGCTCCCGGGGACCGCAGCTGAACGCAGGAGCGTTGGGCAGGCTCGATGGAGCGGGTTAAGCTAGGCTAAGCAGTGGCGGTCATCGACCAATCGAGGAAGGCCCAGGGCATTGGCTACCCGGTCCGGAGTTCGACGTTGTGGAGCGTGTCTCATGCGGCGTCGATCCTTGTATTCACCTGCCTCGTGGTCGCGACGCTTGGCGAGTTTTCGCGATTCTTCGGAAGCGTGTCTCTCATTACGTCGTTCGTGGGCCTGGTAGGTGGCGCGGTGGGCGCATTGCTTGCGCCGATTGCAATCCTCCGTCGCTCGTACCAATTCGCGCTACGCATGCTCGTCACTGCCGCCGGAGCAGTCGCCGCCCTTCTGATCACACAAGAGGTGGTCTTCGGCACGCCTATTTGGGTGACCCTTCAGGCGCGCCCAGCAATCGATGCGGTGGTCCGCTACGCTGGTGCCGGACCGTATCCGCAGAACGATCCGAAGTTTATGCCCTTCAGCGGAGAGCCTGCCCTCCCGCCAGACGTTGCGGCGGTCGTCCGGTCGACTGGTTGCTCCTACTCCGGATACAGCGATCCACCGACCTTCCACATCACTTGCGAAGGTGTGTTGTTCGCGATGCACACCTATGACTACCGCACCGATAGCTGGTCGACGTGGGACTAGCTTCGAGGCGCCAGTTCGCGAACTCAGCGACAGCTGCCCAACAGCGCGTTGCAGCTGACGGCCCCGGGGGCTACGCTCCCGGGGACCGCAGCTGAACGCGGAGAGCGTTGGGCGGACACGGAAACGAGAACATGAAGGCGAACGAAACCAAACTGGTCAGGATCATCGAGGGCACGAACCAGTATCTCGTCCCACACTTTCAGCGGCCCTACACCTGGCAACGAAAGAACTGGGACGCCCTCTGGACAGATATTGAGGCCCTAATCGCGCCGCAGGAGGAAGAGAACGCCGAGTTGGCGCCACCGGAAAAGGAGAAGGCCTCCGTGATTCCCCGCGAGCACTTCATGGGCGCAATCGTTACCGCGCCTGCCCATTCCGTACCAGAGGGGGTCACGAAGTACCTGCTTATTGACGGCCAGCAGCGATTGACGACCCTTCTCATTCTGCTCGCTGCGATTCGTGACCGCGCGAGGCAGGTTGAGGACCAGAAGCTGGCTTCCCGCGTGCACGAACTCTATCTCACCAACCGATATCAGGATGGCCAAGACCAGTACAAGCTGCTGCCCACCCAAGGAGATGAGCCGAAGCACAACGATCGAGCAGCGTTCAAGATGCTCATCGACGCACCGGAAGGTCTGCACCCAACAAGTGCTCTCGGGGCCGCGTATCAGCACTTCCTCCGATCCCTTCGGACCTATGAGGCAGACCGGCTCGGCCTACTTGCGAACGCGGTCCTCGGTCACGTGTGTCTCGTGAGCATAGTGCTTGAGCGGGACGACAATCCCTACGCGATCTTCGAGAGTCTGAACGCAAAGGGGCAGCCGCTTTCACAAGCCGACCTCGTTCGCAACTTCTTCTTCATGAGCATCGACTCCGCTCGCCATGACGATATCCATGCAAAGAAGTGGACGCCGATGGAACGTGCGATCGGCAGAGAGAACATGGAGGCGTTCATAAGACACTTCCTCATTCGGCGCGGAACGCTGGTCAAGGAATCGGAGGTCTACTTCACGCTCAAGAAGGAGGTCGAAGGGCGGGGACGCGACCATGCCGAAAGAATGCTCGACGAACTGGTACGTACTTCCTCGCATTATGTAAAATTTCGGTCCTTCCGGGAATCGTGTGGATGAGTCTGGCTGGTCCAGCGGTCCTCCGCCCCCGCCCCATGGGGTGAGGGCGGGGGCTCCGGACGTGCTTCATCGTGGCTCGTCGCTGTCGTAGCATCGGGGGATGCGGGATCGAGAACTGTACGCGAAGATCATGGGCATCAGCACTCCTTGGTCGGTCGAGGACGTAGAGGTGGATCTCGCGGGCGAGAAGGTGCTGGTCAAGGTGGCTTGCAAAGACGGCCCGCTCCCGTGTCCCGAATGCGGCAAGTCCTGCCCACGCTACGACTCCCGTTCGCGGTCCTGGCGCCACCTGGACACCATGCAGTTCGAGACCTTCCTGGTCGCCGACGTTCCCAGGGTCAAGTGTGAAAAGGACGGCGTCCATCAGGTCAAGGTGCCTTGGGCCGAGAAGGGGTCGCACTTCACCGCGATGTTCGAATGCCTGGTGATCGACTGGCTCAAGGAGGCGAGCATTGAGGCGGTCGCTCGGCAGCTTCGAATGACCTGGGATCAAGTCGACGGCATCATGGCGCGCGCCGTCCAGCGAGGCAAAGCACGGCGAGCGCCGGTGCGGCCGAAGGTGATCGGGGTCGACGAGAAGGCCTTCAAGAAGCGCCACGAGTACGTGACCATCGTCTGCGACGCGCTCACTGGCGACGTCCTCCACGTGGGCGACGAGCGGAAGGCCGCCGCGCTGGAGGAGTTCTACGAATCCCTCAGCCCCCGTCAGAAGAGCGGCGTTATGGGCGTCGCGATGGACATGTGGCCGGCGTACATCGCCGCAACGCAGGAGCACCTCCCCAACGCGCAGATCATCTTCGACCGATTCCACGTGATGAAGCACATCGGCGAGGCCGTGGACCAGGTTCGTCGAGTGGAGAACCGGGAGCTCCTCCGATTGGGCGATCGCAGCTTGGTTGGCAGCAAGTACCTCTTCCTCACCAACCACGAGGACCTTGCTCCTGAACGCAAGCGCCTCTTCAAGGACCTCAAGCTCAGCAGCCTCCAGGTCGCTCGGGCGTACGCACTGAAGGAGACTGCCCGACACTTGTGGGGCTACAAGCGCCTCGGATGGGCGCGAAGGAACTGGAACCAGTGGATCTCTTGGGCCCGGCGCTCCCGCCTTGAGCCCATGAAGCGGGCGGCAGCGACCGTTCGGGATCACCTCGACGGCATCCTCAACGCAGTGGTGACCGGCGTGAGCAACGCGGTCGCCGAAGGTCTCAACTCGCGCATCCAGACCGTGAAGCAGCGGGCGTGCGGCTTTCGCAACCGCGAGCGCTTCAAGAATGCCATCTACTTCCACCTGGGAGGTCTCGATCTCTACCCGAGTGTAAGTTCATGAGCCCACACTAAAGCCGGAAGCGCGAAAATTTCTCGATCCCTCGCGGGAAGAGGACCTGAAGCTGCGTGACCGCCTTGAGCGCATTCAGCGGTTGCGAGCAACGGTCTGTTACCCGTTCATGTTAAATCTGTTCGAGGACCGCGGCGCTGGTCGGGTATCGGCCTCGGATGTCGTCGAGATTCTCGACATCATCGAGAACTTCATCGTTCGCCGGTACGTATGCGGCACGATCCGCGCCGAACTCAACGAGTTGTTTACGGCATTGCACCGAAACGCCACGAGGTTTGCGCGGCTTCCCGAGGGCGTCAGGGAGGTGTTGGCTTCCCGCAACTACCCATCCGACGAGGAGTTCTTCGGCTCAATCCAAACGCGCAAACTCTATGGTGCCGGGGAGGTCCGGGATCGAGCCAAGTTCATTCTCGAACGACTTGAGCGAGCACAATCGGAGAAGGAGCATGTCGAGACCAGCAGCCTCTCCATCGAACACATCATGCCTCAAACGCTCACCGAATGGTGGCGAACGCAGCTGGGAACGTCGGCCGAGGAGACTCACGAACTCTACCTCCACACGATTGGGAATTTGACCCTGACGGGTTACAACTCGGAGCTCTCGAACGCCGACTTCCCGCGCAAGCGTGAGCTTCTTTCCCAGAGCAGGCTGGCCCTGAACGCGAAGCTCGCCGAGCGGGAGTCCTGGAACCGCGAGGAGATTGAGTCACGAGGTCGGGCGCTTGCGGAGCAGGCTGTGAGGGTTTGGGGCGACTTTTCGCCCGAGGGTGCTGCGAGGCGATCATTGACCGTGCGAGGTACAAGCCCCCACCGCCTCGTTGTTCTTGGCCAGGCCTTCGAGGTGCAGACTTGGCAGGATGTACTTCGGCTGACCCTTCAGCAGATCACCACGCTCGGTGACGATGTGACGACCCAGCTGATGGAGGAGTTTCCTCGTCACGTTAGCAAGTCCACTGTACGTGCTCGCCCGGCCCCGTCCTGACGAACGCCGCGCCGCCGATGTAGCCCTGGACGGATGAGCAGAAGACCCCGACGAATCTGGACCTCTGAACAGAAGAAGCACCTGGTGGCCGAGGCGCGTCGCCGCATGGCCGGCGGCGAGTCTCACCGCGCCTCGGCCAAGGCGTTGGACCTTCACGAAGGCACCCTACGGCAGTGGATGGAGCGCTACCCGGCGGGCCAACTTCAGCCGGTGCAGATCGCGGCCGATGACGAGCCCGCGCGCTCGACTGGGATCAGCGTGGCCACGCCGGACGGCTTCGTGTTCGACGGCCTCGACCTCGATGGCGCTATTCGGCTCTGGGAGCGGCTGCGGTGATCGGCGCGGAGCGACGGGTCCGAGTGTTCGCCCGGGCGGCGCCGACGGACATGCGGAAGTCCTTCGACACGCTCTCAGCCTTGGTGTCGATTGAGCTGGGCCGAGACCCGCTGGAGGGCGACATGTTCCTGTTCGTCGGCGCGCGGCTGCGTTCGGCCAAGGTGCTGTTCTGGGATGGCACCGGGCTCTGCGTCTTTCACAAGCGGCTCTCGCAAGGGCGGTTCGCGGCGCCCTGGAAGCGGAGCGCCGAGGGCGCGATCACCATGTCCAGGAGCGAACTGGATCTCTTCATCGAGGGCAGCCAGCTGGTGTTCATCGGAGCGCTGTCACCGGGCGAGATTGTTCCCAAGAGAGTCGCAACTCGCGCCCTCGTCGTACGATAACTTCCTCGCGTGGTGGACCTCGATCGCGTCTCCGATCTTGAGCTCCTGCGTACAGTCGCCAAGGTTCAAGATGCGGAGATCCGGCGCCTCAGCAAGCAGCTGCTGCTGGTGACCAAGGAACTCGCGGCGGCCAAGAAGGAAGACTCGGTCGCCATCCAGGAGCGCCTGAGCGTCCTCGAGAAGGAGCTCCAGGAGGTCCAGGAGCGGGCCTACGGCCACCAAAGCGAACGCCGGCCGCGCTCCGACAAACCGACCAAGGAGAAGAAGCCGCAGACCGGTCACGGCCCCACGCCGCAACCTGACTTGCCGACCGTGACCGAACTCCACCTGCTTGATCAGGCCGACCGAGCATGCCCAAGCTGTGGCGGCGAGCTGAAGCCGTGGCTCGACCAGTTCGAGGACAGCGAAGAGGTCGACGTCGTCGACGTCAAGTACGTCCTCAAGAAGCACCGGCGCCAAAAAGTACCGCTGCGGCTGCGGCGGCTGCATCGAGACCGCGCTCGGACCCACCAAGCTGATCCTCGGCGGGCGCTACAGCCTCGCCTTCGCTGTGCACGTCACGATCGAGAAGTACTGCGTCCACATGCCCCTCGAGCGCCAGGCGAAGCGCATGGCGTGGGCCGGGCTCGACGTCACGACCCAGACCCTCTGGGACCAACTCTTTGCGCTGTCCCGGTGTTTCAGCGTCGCCATCAAGCGGCTGCACGAGTACCTCCTTAAGAAGGAGGTCCTGATGGGCGACGAGACTCGCTGGCCCCTGCTCGGCGTCAAGGGCCGCGCGAGCAAGAACTGGTTCGACTGGGTGCTGGTGGCCGATGACGCCGTCCTCCATTCGATTCACGAGACCCGCTCCAACGACGCCGCCCGCGAGGTGCTCACCGGCTTCAAGGGCACGCTCCTCACCGACGGCTACGGCGTCTACTCCAGCCTGGCGACGGAACTCGGCTACACTCAGGCCCACGACTGGTGCCACGCCCGTCGATATTTCATCGAAGCCGAAGCCACCGCGCCCGACGAAGTCGGTCCGATCCTCGACGACATCGGCAAGCTCTTCCTGATCGAGCGCGACATCGTCGCATCCTTCAGCGGCCAGCCCATCGAACGGGCTCTAGAGATCCGAAGAACCATGCGCGAACGGCAATCTCGACCAATCGTCGAGGCGATCGGAGCAAAGGCGACGCAGGTCAAGGCGCTCAGCGAGAGCCCGATCGGTCGCGCGGTGAAGTACCTGACCAACCAGTGGGACGGCCTCATCCGCTTTCTTGGAGACCCAAAGATCCCGATCACCAGCAACGCCGCCGAAGGCGCTCCGCGCCCTGGTGCTCGGGCGTAACAACCACTTCGGCTCCAAGTCCAAGCGCGGGACCGAGGTATCGGCCATGATGTACAGCCTGATCGAAAGCGCGCGCCTCAACGGCTTAGACCCGGCTCGCTACCTCAAGTTTGCGGCCGAGGTGCATCTTCGAGGCGGCTTGGCCCCGTTGCCCCACGAGGTCCGGCAGGACGCCTTTGCCGCAGCTCGGGTGGGGCCACCTGCGGCACCCCAGCTTGAGAACGGGTAGACCGCCCCCATCATCCCGGAGCGCTAGCTGATTCAGACAGCCGAAACAGACGGGGCTGGGCGAGCACGTACAGTCCACTCAGGGCCTCCGGACGCCACGAAAGCTACCCAACGGGGTGTCCTACGAATCGCACTTGAACGCCGATCAGATCTACAGGCTTTGCGCTCAGATCGCGCAGCAAGTGGGCTTGTCGGCAGCCGAGTGGAGCGTTGAGGCTGAGTAGTGGTCACGGGAGGCCTTGTAGCGCCGCCCAGAGCCGCCCAACAACGCGTTGCAGCTGACGGCCCCGGGGGCTACGCTCCCGGGGACCGCAGCTGAACGCAGGAGCGTTGGCTGGACGAGCATGAGATGGTTGCCTTCGTCCTATTCGCTCTCCTGGGTCAGGCGCCCCAGTTCGGATTCCAATCGACCCTCCGGTCAGTCGACCTCGACATCGCCAAGGCAATTCGCAGCAAGGACGAGAGGGAGCGTGAGCGTCTTGCGGAACGAGCATTCGCAAAACTTGAGCGAACGAACGAGTACGCCGGTCGGCCGTACGTGCTCGCCCGGCCCCGTCCTGACGAACGCCGCGCCGCCGATGTAGCCCTGGACGGATGAGCAGAAGACCCCGACGAATCTGGACCTCTGAACAGAAGAAGCACCTGGTGGCCGAGGCGCGTCGCCGCATGGCCGGCGGCGAGTCTCACCGCGCCTCGGCCAAGGCGTTGGACCTTCACGAAGGCACCCTACGGCAGTGGATGGAGCGCTACCCGGCGGGCCAACTTCAGCCGGTGCAGATCGCGGCCGATGACGAGCCCGCGCGCTCGACTGGGATCAGCGTGGCCACGCCGGACGGCTTCGTGTTCGACGGCCTCGACCTCGATGGCGCTATTCGGCTCTGGGAGCGGCTGCGGTGATCGGCGCGGAGCGACGGGTCCGAGTGTTCGCCCGGGCGGCGCCGACGGACATGCGGAAGTCCTTCGACACGCTCTCAGCCTTGGTGTCGATTGAGCTGGGCCGAGACCCGCTGGAGGGCGACATGTTCCTGTTCGTCGGCGCGCGGCTGCGTTCGGCCAAGGTGCTGTTCTGGGATGGCACCGGGCTCTGCGTCTTTCACAAGCGGCTCTCGCAAGGGCGGTTCGCGGCGCCCTGGAAGCGGAGCGCCGAGGGCGCGATCACCATGTCCAGGAGCGAACTGGATCTCTTCATCGAGGGCAGCCAGCTGGTGTTCATCGGAGCGCTGTCACCGGGCGAGATTGTTCCCAAGAGAGTCGCAACTCGCGCCCTCGTCGTACGATAACTTCCTCGCGTGGTGGACCTCGATCGCGTCTCCGATCTTGAGCTCCTGCGTACAGTCGCCAAGGTTCAAGATGCGGAGATCCGGCGCCTCAGCAAGCAGCTGCTGCTGGTGACCAAGGAACTCGCGGCGGCCAAGAAGGAAGACTCGGTCGCCATCCAGGAGCGCCTGAGCGTCCTCGAGAAGGAGCTCCAGGAGGTCCAGGAGCGGGCCTACGGCCACCAAAGCGAACGCCGGCCGCGCTCCGACAAACCGACCAAGGAGAAGAAGCCGCAGACCGGTCACGGCCCCACGCCGCAACCTGACTTGCCGACCGTGACCGAACTCCACCTGCTTGATCAGGCCGACCGAGCATGCCCAAGCTGTGGCGGCGAGCTGAAGCCGTGGATCGACCAGTTCGAGGACAGCGAAGAGGTCGACGTCGTCGACGTCAAGTACGTCCTCAAGAAGCACCGGCGCCAAAAGTACCGCTGCGGCTGCGGCGGCTGCATCGAGACCGCGCTCGGACCCACCAAGCTGATCCTCGGCGGGCGCTACAGCCTCGCCTTCGCTGTGCACGTCACGATCGAGAAGTACTGCGTCCACATGCCCCTCGAGCGCCAGGCGAAGCGCATGGCGTGGGCCGGGCTCGACGTCACGACCCAGACCCTCTGGGACCAACTCTTTGCGCTGTCCCGGTGTTTCAGCGTCGCCATCAAGCGGCTGCACGAGTACCTCCTTAAGAAGGAGGTCCTGATGGGCGACGAGACTCGCTGGCCCCTGCTCGGCGTCAAGGGCCGCGCGAGCAAGAACTGGTTCGACTGGGTGCTGGTGGCCGATGACGCCGTCCTCCATTCGATTCACGAGACCCGCTCCAACGACGCCGCCCGCGAGGTGCTCACCGGCTTCAAGGGCACGCTCCTCACCGACGGCTACGGCGTCTACTCCAGCCTGGCGACGGAACTCGGCTACACTCAGGCCCACGACTGGTGCCACGCCCGTCGATATTTCATCGAAGCCGAAGCCACCGCGCCCGACGAAGTCGGTCCGATCCTCGACGACATCGGCAAGCTCTTCCTGATCGAGCGCGACATCGTCGCATCCTTCAGCGGCCAGCCCATCGAACGGGCTCTAGAGATCCGAAGAACCATGCGCGAACGGCAATCTCGACCAATCGTCGAGGCGATCGGAGCAAAGGCGACGCAGGTCAAGGCGCTCAGCGAGAGCCCGATCGGTCGCGCGGTGAAGTACCTGACCAACCAGTGGGACGGCCTCATCCGCTTTCTTGGAGACCCAAAGATCCCGATCACCAGCAACGCCGCCGAAGGCGCGCTCCGCGCCCTGGTGCTCGGGCGTAACAACCACTTCGGCTCCAAGTCCAAGCGCGGGACCGAGGTATCGGCCATGATGTACAGCCTGATCGAAAGCGCGCGCCTCAACGGCTTAGACCCGGCTCGCTACCTCAAGTTTGCGGCCGAGGTGCATCTTCGAGGCGGCTTGGCCCCGTTGCCCCACGAGGTCCGGCAGGACGCCTTTGCCGCAGCTCGGGTGGGGCCACCTGCGGCACCCCAGCTTGAGAACGGGTAGACCGCCCCCATCATCCCGGAGCGCTAGCTGATTCAGACAGCCGAAACAGACGGGGCTGGGCGAGCACGTACCCTCTACCACCGTGAGGAAGAGAACGAGGTGATGATCCTCGCGGTCTGGGGCGGCCCAAGAGGCACGGGACCGGACCTCGGTTACCGCCCATTCTGAGGCCTCGCTTGCGCGGCATTCGGGCCTGAGTTGAGTCGAGCGAGCGGTCCAACAAGGCGTTGCGGCTGGGCGCCCCCGGGGCTAACGCTCCCGGCGACCGCAGCTGAACGCCATCGGCGTGGGGCGGGTTGGAGCCCTGTCGCGCCGCCTGGGAGGACCCGGCTTGATGGGACTGTGCACAGGAGCACTCTGGTCGTGAGCCTGACGTTCGAGTGGGACCCACAGAAGGCCCAGATCAACCGGCGGAAGCATGGGGTTGCGTTCGAGGAGGCGGCCACGGCGTTCGGGGACGCGATGTCGCTAACGATCGCTGCTCCGGACCACTCGGCTGAGGATCAACGCTAGGTTCTCCTTGGGCTATCCGCTCGCGGCCGTCTTCTGGCTGTCGCCCACGCCGACCGAGCTGATAACATCCGGATCATCAGTGCCCGCAAAGCAACCAAAGAAGAAGAGCGCGCCCATGGCCAAAGCGAAGGCTGAATCCGTGGACGACATTCGTCCTCAGTACAACTTCTCGAAGGGTGTCCGAGGCAGGTACTCGGATCGTATTCGAAAAGGGAGCACCGTGGTCGTGCTCGAACCGGACGTAGCAGAGCTCTACCCGGATGCAGAGTCCGTGAATCGTGCGCTTCGTGCGGTCGCCGAGGCGGCGCCTCGCCCCCGTAAGTGCAAGCACGCCTGACCGCCCAACAACGCGTTGCAGCTGACGGCCCCGGGGGCTACGGTCCCGGGGACCCAGCTGAACGCCATCGGCGTTGGGCAGACGGAACCCGGACCCGGCTCTTGACGGAGTATATACACAAGTCTATACTCCGCATCGTGGCAGAGCGAGCCAAGATCTTCCGCAATGGGGGAAGCCAGGCGGTACGCCTGCCGAAGTCGTGCCGATTCGACGACGAGCAGACAGACGTGATCGTCCGGCGCGTTGGCAGGCAGGTGATCCTCGAGCCCGCCGACGAGTGGCCCCCTGAATTTCTTGCCTGTCTTGGCGCATGGAACGAGGACATTCCGCGCCCAACGCAGACGATCGTTGGGTCGAAGAAGGACCCGTTCGCGAAGCAATGAAGTTCTTGCTCGATACCGACAGCGTGAGCTTCGCCTTGCGCGGCCAGGGCGATGTCGGCGAACGGCTTCGTGAGCGCAAGCCCTCCGAGCTCTGCATCAGCTCGATCACCCTGGCAGAGCTTCGATACGGAGCCGAGCGCAAGGGCTCGCGCAAGCTGCACAAACTTATAGACTCATTCGTTGCCTCCATCGAGGTCGCACCGTTTGATGAAGCCGCCGCAGTGGAGTTCGGCCGGATCGGCAGTATCTTGGCCGGGCGAGGCACACCCATTGGCGAGTTTGACGTCCTGATCGCCGCCCATGCGACCGCGCTGCGTTGCACCTTGGTCACCAACAACGTCCGGCACTTCTCCAAGGTTCCGGGCCTGGCTGTTGAGAACTGGACCTAGCCTGGCGACCAGACCCGTTCGGTGCGATCTACGCGGCTGGCCGATCCCAATTGATCCCGTTGCGAGTTCCGCAGCATGGCTTCCGGTTGCGTAGCCTCAGCCGGAATGGGAGAATCGCCTGGTGGGCAAGCCTGCGCTGCAGATTGACGACCTGAGCAAGCATGAGCGGCTAGAGCTCATCGAGCGCCTCTGGGAGAGCCTAGGCGGTGACGACGAGTTGCCGATCCCCGCAGAGCTACGCACAGAACTGGCGGCTCGCGAGCGAGCGCTTGAGGCGGGCTCGCTCGAGATGATCTCAGTCGAAGACGCGCTCGTCGCGATCCGAAATCGGCGTGCGTAGGGTCGAGATAGCCGCGCCAGCGGCGCTTGAGCTTGCGGAGGCCCACGATTGGTACGAGGACCGAGAGGCGGGGGTCGGAGAGGACCTCCTCGCCGAGTTCCAGCAGGCCTGCTCTCGAATCGGCGACCGGCGCTTCCGAAGGTGCAGGGAGACACCAGGCGTGGGCTGCTCAAACGCTTTCCGTACGGCGTCTACTTCATCATCCGAAAGGAGGTTGTGAGCATCACGGCGTTCTTCCACGCTCGAGGACACCCGCGACATTGCGTGGTTCGCTAGGCTGCCCAACAACGCGTTGCAGCTGCCGTCCCCGGGGTCTACGCTCCCGGGGACGGCAGCTGAATGCATGTTCCGGCCGATGCCGATCACCGATTCCGGAGCATGCCGATCACTGATTCCGGAGCATGCCGATCACCGATTCCGGTCCATGCCGATCGCCTCGGTCATGGGTCATTACGCGGGTAACGTCGGGTAGTCCATGACGCCAGTTCAGGTCCCTTGAGGAGGGCCTGGAAGTGGCAGCTGATCCTGGTCCTCGAAGGGATCCTGGTCACCGAAGTCCAAGGGGACGCCGTCTATACTCTGACGCCGGGCATGTCTTACCAGGTGTCGGACGACGTCGCGCCCCATCGATCTTCGACTGAAACCGGCGCACGCTGTCATCGTCGACTGACCCAAACTCGCAAAACCAACGCGCTACGTCCTCAGGTACCCTCGAGCAAGTGACGGACTTGGTTCGTGGCCGCCGGCGTGGTGGAGTACTCCCGTCGCCGCGAGCCGCGAGGTCATGGTGACCGGAAAGGGTCGTGAGCCATGGGCCAGCACTTGGTGCTCGTCGGAGATTCGGTGTTCGACAATCGCGCTTACACCCGGGGTGAACCGGAGGTGGCGGTGCACCTGCGGGAGATCCTGGCGAGTTGGGACGTGACCCTGCGGGCTGTCGACGGGACCACCACCGTCGACCTGGGGCCGCAGCTGGCGGAGTTTCCGGGGGACGCCACTCAGGTGGTGGTGTCGGTCGGAGGGAACGATGCGCTGGAGAACGTCGATCTCTTGGAGCTTTCGGTGGGGACGACGGCCGAGGCCCTCGACATGTTCGACCAACGGGTGAGCGCCTTCGAGGTCCGGTATCGGGCGGTGGTCGAGGCGGTCGTGGCGCTGGGGCGGCCCACCACTTTGTGTACGGTGTACAACGGGAACTTTGAGGGCGCCCAGGCCCGGCGGATCCGGATCGCCTTGATGATGTTCAACGACGTGGTGTTGAGGACGGCCTTGAGCTTCGGGCTCAACGTGATCGAACTTCGGCAGGTGTGCGACGAGCCCGTCGACTTCGCCAATCCGATCGAACCATCGGGGGTTGGCGGTCGGAAGATCGCGTTTGCGATCGCCCGGGCCGTGGGGGCGTTGAAGGCCAATGAGCCTCGCTCCATCTTGTCCGCGGGCTGAGGGTAGGAGCTCCAGGAGACAAACATGAGCGAACTTCACCGAGGATCGTGCCTTTGTGGCGCCGTCTCGTTTCAGGTCGAGGGCCCGCTGGGCAAATCCGACGCCTGCCACTGCGTGCAGTGCCGCAAACAATCCGGCCACTATTGGGCCTCTACCGATGTGCCGCGGCAGTCGCTCAAGATCGACTAGGAGCAGGCGCTGCGTTGGTATCAATCTTCCGAGAAGGTACGGCGCGGTTTCTGCGGCCGATGTGGATCGTTCCTCTTTTGGGACCCGGTCCGCCGGGATCGGATCGCCGTGGCCATGGGGTCCTTGGATGGCCCCACCGGCATCACCTTGGGTTCCCACATCTTCGTGGAGGAGAAGGGTGATTATTATCCGTTGACCGACGGCCTGCCCCAACACCAACGGTGACGTACACCCTGCGCTCCGCCAGCCGGATCAACTCCCGCCGTGGCTTTCGCCCTCTTGAGCCGCCAGGCGGGCGGCTTCTTCCTTGAACTGGCGAATGACGCCGGCCTGTTCGCGGTAAAGATCGTCGGGGTCCAAGGCGTAGGCGTGTTCGACCTCGGTGATGCCGTCGTCGAAGGCGCCTGAATAGCCGAGACCGATGCCCAAGTTGTAGAGCGCCTTGGCCTGTTGTTCGGGCTCCAGGGCCTTGGACTTGGTGACGGCAGCTCGGTACTGATCGACGGCGGCGCTCCAGTTGCCGATCTTGGCGTAGTTGTTGCCGGTCTCGAGCTCCGGAAGATCGTCGTCGGTGCGCAGCGCCACCAACACTTGCTTGTCGTGGGGCGCGACCACTCGGATGAAGGCCGTCACCACCTCGGTGCGGCAGGCCGTCAGCAAGTCATCTTGCGCGTTGATGGCGGGCGGCTCCTGGTCGACGCCAGCGGCGGTGCGTTGTTGCTGGGCACCCAAGGTCTTGGCCGCCAACAACTTGCCGGACTCGGTCTCGATCACCTTGAGCACCACTCGAAGGTCGGCGACGGCGGTCCGAGTGTAGCGGACACACTCCACCAACGTGCCGTCGTCGGTGGTGCACTGGTCTTTGCTGGACGTGACGTCTTCTCGGTAGTCGGCCTTGGTGACTTCACCGGTGACCAAGGTGCTGGCGCCGGTCATGTTGCCGAAGGACATCGCGGTCTCATCGGAGACGTGTTGGGAGGAGAACTTGAGCTCGTTGAGGGCCGCGTCCAGGTGTTGGCGTTCCAGCACCTGAAAACGTTTGGTCTCGAGGAGGGCCTGGGCCAACTCGCTCGAGAGGGCCTCACCCCCGGTGCCCGGCAGCGGCGTCACCGCGATGACCTTGCCCGACGGGATGTTGACCTCGGCGGGGGCCCGGCGCGTGACGCTGAACTGAGTGGTGCCGCAGGCGGTCACCATGGGGGCCAAAAGCAGCAGCAAACGGAGGGGCATAGGCGCTTTCTTCACGGCGCGGAGCCTAGCCCGACGCCCAGGCTCCAGGAAGAGGTGGGCGCTCGACCCACGCCCGATAATGGGGGTCCGGCGGGCGGTGGGGTCACGTCGGCCAAGGCACTCGTTACCCGCTCGTGTCTGGCGCCCTCCGCCGCACGGGAATCGGCGTGCGGCACGGTTCTTTCATCACCTGGGCCCATGTTGGGCTCCCTTCTGCTTCTGGCGGCCGCACCTTCGCCGACGATCCTCCCCGCAGAGATCCAGGTGGCGATCTGGGTGAGGGCCCCCGCCGACTATGCCGCCGGGCAAGATCCCGGCCCTGTGGATCACCGGGTCATTGGTCTTTCGCAAGTCAACTTGCGCGATGAAGCCCGCTACGATCTGCAGTACGGGCGCAAGGAGCGCTACCTGGGCCTCGAGTTGTTGACGTTGATCCAACAACATCCCCAAACCAAGGCCCACAACTTGGCCCTGCTCCACTTCGAGAATGGGATGTTGATCCCGTTGCCCTATCGAGACGCGGGCGCGATGGCCCGGCTCGACGCTTTTGTGGCGGTGCGACGTTGGTCCGACGAAGACCAGCAGTTCCAGGCCGAGTTGCCCAAGGTCGAACATGGGGGACCAACTTTTTTGGATCGTCGACCCACCGAGTTTCGCGGCCTCAAGGTGGTGGTGGACCGCCCCTGGCACCCGTTTTTGCGCGACTCGGCCAGCTCCACCTTCAGCCCGTGGCTACACGCCGACACCCTAGAGGGCATCGAGCTGGTCGACGAAAAGGCCTGGAACCGACAGTTCGAGGTCGACGGCGACGGGCGGGTCAAGCGCGGGCAAGAGCGCTTCAAGGAGAGTTGCCTTTGGTGCCACAGCGCCCGCGGCATCGGGGGCCACTACGGCTGGGACATGATGGAGCCCGTTCCGGTCACGACCTTCCACGCCAACGTGACCAGCCTCTATTATCACGTGCGCTTTCGGGCCGAGGCGGCCCGCGAACAAGGCCAGTTGATGCCGGGGCTCAAACACATGGGTGAGCCCGAGGTCGGCGACATCTGGCATTGGCTCAAGGCGATGGCCGCGGGCGTTCAGCCTGCGTACACCCCCAAACGTTGAGGGAACCCGGCTTCAACCCTCCTCGGCGACCAGACCCCGCAAGGTCCGCAGCACGTCGATGTAGCTGACGATCCCGACCAGCTCTCCCGACTCCGCGTCCACCACCGGCACCGCACCGACCTTGTGTTCGACCAGGTGATCGATCAGCTCACCCACGTCGGTGTCGGGGGAGACCGAAAGGGGATCGGCGCTCATCACCTCCGACACCCGCATGTCCAGCACCGAGACGTTGCCCTCGGCTTCGGGGGGAAGGCGGGCGCTACGCAGGTCGCGATCGCTCAACATCCCGACCAGCTCCTTGGCCTCGTTCACCACCGGGAGGTGGCGGATATCCAAGGACTGGAGCAGGTGGAGGGCGTCCCGCACCTTGGCATTGGTCGGCACCGTCTTGGGCTTTTGGGTCATCAGTTCTTCGGCGATCATGGGAAACTCCGTGGGGCCCCGAAGGGCCTCAGCCCCTGTGTACTCCGGTCTGTGGGGCGGAGCTAGGCCCCGGCGGGCCTTCGGTTGACGTCAAGGTTGGCTCATAATAGTTAGGTACATGCCTAACCAAACGACACCCGCGGAGGGCCAGCTCAACCAGGTCTTCCAAGCCCTGGCTGATCCCACCCGGCGGGCCGTGTTGCAGCGCTTGGCCAAAGGCCCGGCACCCGTGAAGGAGCTGGCCGAGCCGTTTCACATGGCATTGCCTTCGTTCACCCAACACCTGGACGTGTTGGAGGCGTCCGGCTTGGTTCGCTCCAAGAAGGTCGGACGAGTCCGGACCTACCGGATCTCTCCACGCCGCTTGGAGAACGCCGAACACTGGTTGGCCAAACAACGTCGGCTCTGGGAGCAGCGGCTCGATCAGCTCGACAACTACCTCGCGACCCTCAAGGAGCAGTCATGACCTCACCCGTACTTCCCTTTGATCCCAAACTTGACCTGGTGCTGGAGCGGGTGGTGGACGCAGCGCCCAGTTTGGTCTGGGCGGCTTGGACTACCCCGGAGCACATCAAGAAGTGGTTTACGCCGGCGCCCTGGAAGACCACCGACTGTCGGATCGACCTGCGGCCTGGCGGCGAGTTCGTGACCGTGATGCGTGGCCCGGAGGGGCAAGAGTTCACCAACATTGGCTGCATCTTGGAGGTGGTGCCGGAGCGACGTTTGGTCTGGACCCACGCGCTCTACGCGGGCTTTCGACCGGCGGCGCGTCCTCCCCACGTCCCGGTGATCACCGCGGTCATTCGCTTCGAGCCCCACGGCCAAGGCACCAAATACATCGCGACCGCCCTTCACGCCGACGAAGCCGCTTGTCGGCGTCACGATGAGATGGGCTTCAGCGATGGCTGGGGCAAGGCGACAGATCAGCTGATGGCTGTGGCCAAGACCCTCTGATTCACGGGCAACGGTTCAGCCGCTGGACGAGGGTCCGGAGGAGGGTGAGGTGCTCTTCGGTGAGGCCCCGGGTCACCCGGGCCTTCACGAGGCTGGCCTGGGCGAGGCCCGCCTGGACCATGGCCTCTCGACTGGCCACCAGCTCTCGATAGTCGAAGAAGCTCTGGCTCAGCTCGTCGAGGGAACAACGTTCGTCGCCCTCGAGCTCCATGGTGTCGGCCAAGGCGGCGCTCAAGGCGCGGATCCTCCCCTCGAGTTCGGCCAGGTTGGCGACCTCTTGGGGGTTGGAGGCCGAATAGGGCAAGCCTCCGGCGAAGCGGACCTTCAACATCCTGGCCCGACACTCCTGCAGGCGGATCAGCAGGGCCGTGCGGGCGCTCCCGGCGTAGGGCTGTTCATCACCTCGCAGCGGTAGCCGGCTGGCGGCCCGTAGATATGCGGCGAAGACCCGTCGTTCGGTGCGGAGGCCGTCCCGCGGTGTGCCCAAGGCGGCCCGAGAGTAGAGGCGAACTTCGGCGAGGCTGAGCTGCTCTTCGGCTTGCTCCAGGCCCACCCGGTCGTTCCGGATCGACGACCAGAGGGCTTCGGTCATCGGTGACGAGTCGCTCCGGTACGGTTCGGCCCACAGCCGTAGGGCGTTTTGGACGCCGCTGACTTCCCTCGGCGCCCTGCCACCACGCCGGGGCTCCAGGCTGTCCAGCAAGCCAACTTGCACTTCGAGCTCGTCGGTGATCGGCTGGGTCAACGGCGCCTCCTGCCCCCGCGGGCCTCACCTTGTTGTCGGCCCAACCAACCGTCGGTCACAACAGCCAGTGCGCCACAATGGCGCCACCCGGAGGTGGTCCGAGTTGCCGCCGCCCGCGGGTTCCCCGAGAGTTCCAACGTCCGCAGGGCGGATAGCGGACCCGGGCCTTTGACTTTGGGCTCCGAACGGGGTGGTTTTCGGGCTCACGCGTGGGTGCCGGGCTCCTCATCTTCGGCCTCCTGTGGGCGGCGGGCGAAGGCGCCGCGCCACCGGCTCAGCTCACCAAGCTCCCGGCGCTGATCCACTACGTGGAGGCACCCTATCCCGAGGCCGCCGCCGCCGAGGGCAAAGAGGGCCAAGTGGTGTTGATCCTGGACGTCGACACCGACGGCCTGGTGCAGCGGGTCGAGATCCAAGAATCGTCGAGCCCCGAGTTTGCTGAACCCGCCGCCGCCGCTGCCGCGGGCTTCATCTTCTCACCGGCCGAGGCAGGGGAGTTGGGGCCGGTGCCGATCCGCATCACCTACCGCTACGGCTTCGTCTTCCGTCCGCCGCCTCCCGTCGCGACGGCCTCCGTCACTGCACCCGGACCCGCGCGGGCGCCGGAGAAGGCCGCACCCATCAACTTCTTCGGGACCATCAAAGAGTCGGGCGTCCGCAAGCGGGTCTCCAACGCCATCGTCGAGGTCTCGATCACCACGTCTTCGGTCGCCACCCGGACGTCCACCGAGGCCAACGAACAAGGCGAGTTCGCCTTCCGCGGACTGCCCATCGGCCAACACGTGGTCTCCATCCAGGCCCCGTTTTTTCAGCGGCTGGACACCAAAGAGGAGCTGACTTTGGGCGAAGCGCTCGAGGTCCTCTACTACCTGGAGCGCATCGAACGGGATCCCTACGAGATCGTGGTGAGGGATCGGATCCCGCGCAAAGAGGTGGCCCGACGCACCTTGCAGATCGAAGAGATCATGCGCTTGCCCGGCACCCAAGGTGATGCCATCCGGGTGATTCAGAACTTGCCCGGTGTGGCCCGAACCCCCTTCGGTTTGGGCCTCCTGGTGGTGCGCGGCGCGCCCCCCACCGACACCGGCGTCTTTTTGGACGGGCACCGCCTCCCGATCTTGTTCCACTTCGGAGGCATCGGCGGACTGACCTCGGTCATCAACTCCCGGAGCCTCCAGACCATCGAGTTTTCTCCGGGAGGTTTTGGTCCCCAACAGGGTCGTTTTTCGGCGGGCATCGTCGAACTGACCAGCAAATACGCCGCCACCGATCGGGTCCACGCCAACGCGACCGTCGACATCGCCGGCGCG
Organism: Deltaproteobacteria bacterium; assembly: GCA_016703535.1. Classification (GTDB taxonomy): domain Bacteria; phylum Myxococcota; class Kuafuiibacteriia; order Kuafuiibacteriales; family Kuafuiibacteriaceae; genus Kuafuiibacterium; species Kuafuiibacterium phototrophicum. The sequence goes on from JADJBV010000002.1 coordinate 55,419, forward strand.
GGTGTCTTCATCGAGGGTCCGGTCACCACCGACCCGGACGACGGTGCCTTCGTGTTGTCCATTCGCCGCAGCTACATCGACGCGGTCCTGACCGGCGTGCTTTCGGCCCTCGACTCGTCGGTGGCCTTTGCGCCTCGCTCCTTCGACTACCAAGCCCGCTACGACAAGCCCCTGGGGGACCGACGGCGCATGTTGACGCTTTTGGCCTATGGTTCGGACGACGAGCTGATCTTCCTCGGCGGCACGACCCAGGCTTCGGGCACCCCGGACGGCACCCAGTCCAAGACCTACTTTCACCGCTTCAATCCTCGCTACACCTACGAGGATCAGGGCACCTTCTTCCGCATCTCGCCGATCGTTGGGATCGACTACACCAACAGCCAGACCACCGGCGATCCTTCGGGCAATGACATCCGCCTGAAGTTGGAGAACCTGAACGCCGGCTTTCGGGTCGACGCTGGGACGCCGCTGAGCAAAAACCTGACGCTCAAGGCGGGCGGTGATCTGCTCTACTACTACTTCGTCACCGACAGCGTGTTGCCCGCTTTGCCGGCGACCAAGGACTTCCCGAGCCCGTTGCCCACCGACGTCCCGCTGCGGCGCGACTCGGCCACCGTGCCGGCGGTGACCGCGGCCTTGTACGCCGAGTTCGAGGTCCAGCTCACCGACAAGCTCACCCTGTACCCCGGACTCCGCTTCGACCTCTACGACTTCAGCGCCGAGCCGGGGCCCTTGATCGACGAACGGCTGATCGATGGGCGCACCGCCGCGGGCATCGACCCGCGCCTCACCATTCGCTACCAACTGCTCCCTGAACTTTCACTCAAGGGTCAGGCTGGCCTTTATGGTCAGCCGCCCCAGCCGACCCAATTTTACGTCAACGCCGATCTCCCTTTGCTCGACACCCAACAATATTCGGCGGGCTTCGAGTGGGACATCTTCAAGGAGCTCTCCCTCGATATTCAGGGGTTCTTTCGCTTTCAGAACAACGTGCCGCGTTTCACCAACCAGACCGAGGTGGTGGATGGAGAGGTTCGAGTGGTGGGCTTTACGCCCGACTCCTTCCGCCGGGCCTATGGGATGGAGCTCCTCCTGAAGCTGCAGCCACGGTGGGGTCTGTCGGGTTGGATCGCGTATACGCTCTCACGTGGCGAGTTTCGCCGGGCCGGCCGAGATTGGCAGGCCAACTTCGTCTTCGACCAGACCCACAACTTGAACCTCGTCGGCACCTACGAGCTGGCCCTCAACTGGCACCTGAGCGCCCGTTTTCGCTACGTCACCGGCGGTGGGCTGCCGGCCACCAATGCCCGTTGGTACGACGCCGACCGGGATCAATATGCCCGTTCGGTCAGCCAAGTCGCCGAACGGACGCCGGCCTTTCACCAGCTCGACATCCGCATCGACAAGCAGTGGGTCTATGACGAGTGGTCCCTCGAGGTGTATCTGGACATCCAGAACATCTACAACCGGGCCAACACCGAGTTCTTCGCGCCGACCTTCGACTTCAAGCGCACCGAGCCGATCCCGAGCTTGCCGTTTTTGCCGCTGATCGGACTGGAGGGGAGGTTCTGATGCGTCGTTCCCTCAGCTGGCTTTGTTTGTTGGGCGTCGGCTGCGGCGTCAGCTTTCCGGAGGAGTACCGGATCGAAGATCTTCGGATCCTGGAGATCCGGGCCGAACCTCCCGAGATCCGCATTTTTCAGGACGCCCCCATCGATCTGGAGGTGAACCAGCTGGCCAGCCAGCCCCTGGATCTGCGGCCGGTGCAGCTGAGCGCCTTGATCGCCCACCCCGATCTGGACGCGACCTTCGATGGCCAGTGGATCCGCTGCAAGGTCGCCGATGACGACACCGGTGAGGTCGGCTCCGGCTTTCAGCGGGTCCCTTGCGACGGCGTGGGCAGGGTCGAGTTGGGTCGAGGTCTGAACCTTGAGCTCTCTCCGGTTCAGCTTCTGCTCGAAGATGTGTTGGCCAACGGGGGAGATCCGGTCGCGGTGATCACCTCTTTGGCCGAAGATCCCCGGGACTTGTTCGCCGGCCTCTACGCCAACCTCAACCTCCAGGCCTTCGCCACCAACACGTCGATCCCAGTGGACACCCCGTCGATCGAGGGCACCAAGCGAGTGGTGATCTACGATCCCGCGGTGGTGTCGTTGGTGCTGCGCGAGGCCCGGCGGCTGGGACCCGACGCGATCCCGATGATCTCGGGCGTGGCGACGCCCAGCTTGTGCACCCGGGCTTCGGCCGATCAGCTGGGGGCCATCAACGCCTTCCTCGAGTCCCGGATCCCGAACCGGGCGCCGCGATATGCGGGCATCGAACTTCGTTATCAGACCGACACCGCCACCCAGGCTTATGATCCGACCGCGGGCCCGATCGTTTTGCCACCGGGGACCAAGGTGGAGCTGCGGGGCTACGTGGCTGAAGAAGATCTGGAGAGTTATCGGGTCATCGACGACAACTGCAACCTGCTTCAGCAGCAAGAGACCATGGCCTTCTCGTGGTTCACCACGGCGGGGGAGTTGTCGCCCCAAGTGACGGCCCAATCGCTGAACCAAGCCGACTCTCAACGTCGGGTCATGACCTACGAAGCGCCGGAGAGTGTCGAAGGCGCCGAACAGCGGGTGCGGATTTGGAGTGTGCTCAGGGATGGTCGAGGCGGCTCGGACGCCAAGGTGATCGACGTGCTGGTCCGTCCTTGATGGGCGCTTGGCCCGGACGTTCGTCACTGTGACAGGGGAGGCCAAGCTGACCGTCGATGGTTGGCCTGGACCTTGCGATGCGCGCCGGCATGAGACCCAGCGCTCTCCTTATCCCCTTCTCATTCCTTGGACTTTGGGCCTGCGGCGGCGAAGCCGACCTCGAAGAGCCCGAAGGCGAAAGTGTGGACTACGCCTTACCGCCCGACGTCGACCCGCCGGACTGTGATGACGGCAACCCGTGCACCACCGACCGGGTGGTCGGCGTCACCTGTCGATATACGGTTCGCCCCAACGGCTCGTCTTGCAGCGATGGCAACGCCTGCAATGGCAACGAAACCTGCTCCGCGGGGACCTGCCGTCGCGGCGCCGCCCCCAACTGCAACGACAACAACAGCTGCACCGACGACTACTGCGACGCCACCGCCGGTTGTTGGCACGACAATCGAGTGTCCAGCTGTAGCGATGGCAACGCCTGCACCGTGGGCGACACCTGCGTGTCCGGCGTCTGTCGCGGCCAAGGATCCACCGGCGGCCCCATCTCGGCGCCGGCGATCAGCGGCGTGACCATCGTCGCCTCCCCGAGCAGCCAACTCCTGGATCGCAACCCGGTCTACTACTTGGAGGGCAACGAGCTGGACATCTCCTTCCGGGTGCCCAGCTGCAACTACGTCACCCGCGTCAACTACGGGAGCGGTTACCTGACCTCGGCGCCCCGAACTCAGTGCGGCGACATCGGCAACTACGATTGCCAGCCCAACTTCTACCAGGTGATCCGGGACGTCATTTCGCCCAGCAGTGAACACGACCTCACGATCCGCCTCAAGCTCACCAACGCAGTGGGCGACGGCGCCGCGATCCCGGTTTCGGTGGTGGTCGAAAGTGCACTGGGGCAGGTCGGCCACGCCTTCACTTTGTCCCGGGTGATCGACGTCAGCCCGCAACCCAGCTTCGTCAGCTTCAGCGCCACCGAGATCCACAACGCTTGGGTGGCGGGTGTCTTCGAGAGCTTCGGGGACGACGGGCGTTTTGAGCTGTGCGACGGGGCCCCTTGTCCCCCGGATGTCCCGAGCGACACGGTGGCCTATGCACCCGACTATCAGCAGACCGACGCCTGGATCGCCACCGACGGCATCCATGTGCGGATGGCCTATTCGGTGGAGGTGCCCGATTGGTGCAACCCGACGGTGGTGGTCAACGGCGTCTTCCACATCAACAACGATCTGACCGTGGACTGGGTGCAGGGACCGGACGCCGACCTCGACTTCGCTTTTTACTGCGACGCGATCGGTGGCTTCCTCCAAGGGATCATCGCGGGATTCGGTGAAGACGCGGCCGAGGGCGCGATGAGGGACGCGATCGCTGCCAACCTCGACTCTTTGATCGGCGGCTCGGCGCCTCTGGGCCTATTGGGCTTCGACTACCTCTCCGGTGAAGTGCGGGCGCGCTTCATCTCGCCGGCCGACTCCATCGCCGTGGAGCTGCCCTACGATCCGTATTACCTGCACAACGCCTCGACCCGCGGAATTCCGCTCCGGGCGGGGGAGCGGGTGTTGGTCTCGTCTTCGGGTTTGGTGGCGGGCTGCGAGGGCTTCATCACCCCGGGTCAAACGTGTTGGGGCGCGTCCCTTGGCGCCAACGGCGTCTTCAACTGGTGGAACGGCGGCACGACCTCCGGGTCGGTGCCGGTGCCGGCCCCGAGCAGCACCGTCCCCGGCAACGAACGTTGGGAGGCGCGTCAGGCGTTGACCGGCCTGGCTCGAACCTCGACGGAGTTGCCGCGCCCCGATCTGAAGGTGGGGGCACTCCTCGGACGTTTTGCCGGTTGGCCGAGCGGCACGTCTTCGTCTTTGGTGGGTGCTGGCGGTTGTGGCTTCTATTCCGGCACCGAAATGCAGCTCTTGGGCCTGGGACCGAACGATCGCACCCACGCCTCGGGCTACGTGTGGGGCGTCGGAAAACGTCGGGTGTTCTTGACCTTCCGCGACGTCGACATCACCGCGTGCAACTCCGCCAGCAACCCGGCCGATCCCGGGCCACCCGTGCTCAACGGTCGGTGATCACAACTTCTCGAGGTTGATGATTTCGGTGACGCTGCGCTCTTCTTCGTCGCGCTCTTCACCAAAACCCACCGGCGCCCGGAGTCCCGGCGTCGTCGCCTTCGCCGGCGAGCTATTGGCCGTCACTTCACCCTGAAAGCTGTGACCCAAGCCGCGGTTCGTGTCGTCTTCATTGGCGACCCGCTGCAGCTCGGCGACCAAAGCCGCAAAGGGCTCCTCCACGTCTTTGGGGGGCGGAGGTGGGGGCGCTTTGGGCGGCGGCACCCGACGGGGTGGCAAGGCCGGACCCGGCTTTTGGCTCACCGGCGGCAAAGGCGGCGGCGCCTTGGGCGGGAAGGGCGTCGACGAGTTGGTCGAGGCCGGCGGCACCGGCGGACGGGTCGGGGGCCCCACCTTGGCAGCCACCGGGTTGGGCTTGCTGCCAGTGGCCGACGGCGGCGTGGGCTTGAACGGCGCCGGCGGGGGCTTGGGGGTGCTGATCGGGCGACCCTTGGGATCGGAGCGGGGATCGAGCGGCTCCACCTCACCGGTGAACATCGGGAGCTCTTCGCTCTCCTCCTCCTCTTCGTCCTCCTCGGACAAGACGGCCAAGCTGGACGCCAGGGCCCGGGCCACTTTGGTCAACAGCTCCTTCTGGCGCGGATCGGCGGCGGCGCCCAAGTTGCCCTGCACCTCTTTTTCGGCGCTCTTGAGGGTGACCTTGGCCATGCTGCGTTCGGCCCGGATCTGCTCGAGCTGCTCCTCTTGCCGGGCCACCTGCTGCATGAGGGCCTGTTCGCTGGCGGCCAAAGTCTTGAGGTCGTGCTCCACCGACTTGGACTTCTGGCCGGCGTCGTCGGCGGCACCTTGGGCGGCGCTGACGTGGGTGCGGAGCGCTTCGGCCTCCTTCTTCCAGCCCTCGCCCTTCTCTTGTGCGGCCCGCAGGTCCTTCTCCATCCCCGTCAACTTGCCTTGCAGTTCGTTGACGCGGCCTTGGAGCAACTTCAGCTCATCGCTGGCGCCCTTGGACTTGGCCTCCAGCTGCTTTTCGATGGCGGCCCGGGCCGAATAGGCGTCGGCCACCTCCATCTCTTTTTGGCCGATCTGGGCCTCGAGATCGGTGAACTTCCGCTCCAGCTCACCCCGGGCTTCGGTTTCGGTCTCCACCAAAACCTCGAGCTCCCGCAAGGAGGCTTGAGTGGTCTCTAACTGCTCCTGCAGATCCTGGCGCTTCTGGCGTTCGCTGGCCAGGGCGCTCTCCAGCTCGCTCTTTTTGGCCCGTTCACCTTTGAGTTGCTGCTCGTTTTGGCCGCGCCCGGAACGTTCGGTCTCCAGCTGAGCCTCGACCGAAGCCCGGGTCCGCCGCTCTTTGTCCAGGGCGGAGCGGGCGGTGGCCAGCTCGTCTTCCAGCTCTTGCCGACCGATCCGCTCGGTCTCCAGGTCGGCTTCGAATCGGGAACGTTGGGCCCGTTCATCGGCCAACAAGGCCTCGGTCTCACTGCGCTCGACGCGCTCTGAGCTGAGCTCGTTTTCGAAGGAGGCCCGCTCGGCCCGTTCGGTCTCGAGGTTGACCTCGACCTCTTCCCGGGCCGCCTGTTCTTCGGCGAGTTGCCGCTCGACCTGGCCCAAGACTCGGGTCTGGCGATCGACCTCGGCCTTGACCTGGCGATACTGATCTTCGGCCCGCTGCTTCTTTTCCCGTTCGGCCTCGAGCAGCTCCAGATCCTCGCGGATCTTCTCCTCGAGGCGAGTGTGGGCCTTCTCCAACATGCCCACCTCTTGTTCGAGGCGAGCCTGTTCGGTGCGAGCTTGCTCCAGGGCGGCGCTCATCTCGCGGATCTGGTTGTCCGCGGCTTTTAGGGCCTTTTCGGTGCTCCGGAGGTTGTTCTCCAGCTCCGAAGATCGGTTCTCCAGCGCCTTGCCAGTCTTCTTGAGGTGGTCGGCTTCGAGGTTCCGCTCCGACAGTTCACTTTGGGTGGCGTCGAGTTGCTCTTCGAGCGAACGAGCCCGTTCTTCGCTGGCGGACCTTTCGGAGCGCTCTTGCTCCAGCGCCACCTCCAGCTCGGCCACGCCGTTGCGTTCGTTCTCCAGCTCCACCTTCAGGCTGGCCAGCTCGTCTTCCAGCGCGTTGCGGACCCGCCGTTGTTCGGCCTCGGCGGCGCTGATCTGGCGAACCCGATCTTCTAGGTTGGCCCGCAGCTTCTGCAGGTCGGCGATCTCGTTTTGCGCCGACGACAGGCCTTGTTCGAGCTCCTCGACTTGCCCCGAAAGTTGGGCCGACTCGGCCCGAGAAGAGTCGAGTTCACCACGCAGCGATTGGATCTCGGACTCGTGGGTTTCGTTGAGGGCCTCGAGCAGCTCGCTGTGGCGTTGGTTGACGCCCTCCAACTCGGCGGTGCTTCGGGCCACCATCGCCGCCAAAACCGTGGAGTGTTCGGAGCGCTCCGACTCCAGCTCGTCGGCGTGGGTCGCTTCCGCTGAAGACAGCCGGTCAGCCAGCTCCCGCTCCAGGCGTTGTTTTTCGTTGTTGGTGTCGAGGGCCAGCTGATCCAGCTGGTCCCGCAGGTTGGAGACCTCGTCGGCCCGCTCCGAGGCCACGGTCTGGGTCATCTCCAGCCGCGCCTTCAGGTCCTTGCCCTGCTCTTCGGCGGTCTCGAGCTGGGCGCTCACCGCGAGCAGCTGCTCTTCGGCGTGATCTTTGGCCAGCTGCAGGACGTCCAGCTCTTCTTGCAGCAGCTGGATCCGGCGATCGTTGTCCTTGTTGCGCTGGCTCGCCTCTTGGAGCTGAGCGTTCAAGGCCATGGTGCCGGCCTCGAGTTCGCCGATCACCCGCCGTCGCTCCGCGTCTTGTTGATCGAAGTCCGAGCCGATGGCCCGGACCTGGGACTCGAAGGCCTGGAACTCTTTGGCGATGGTCGCCCGCTGCGCCTGTTCGCTCTCCAGGTTGGCCTTGAGTTCGCTCAGCTGCTCGTTTCGGGCTTGGAGTTCGGCGCTCAGCGACATCGCCCGGCGGGCCAACTCTTGGCCCCGTTCGTCGATTTGGGCCCAGGCGTCTCGGACGGCCTTCTCTTTGGTCTCGTGGATCTTGACCAGCTGCCGCAGGGCGTTGATCCGCTCTTCGGGGCTGGCCCGGCTTTTGGTGGCGAGCTCCACGTCGCCGGTGGCGGCGGCCGGGCGCATCACCTCTTCGAAGCGGGCCTGGGGCCAAAGATCCGGGAGCTGGGTGTTGGGCCCGATCTGCAGCGGATCGAGCCGTTTCAGCGGCGGCGGTCCAGGGACGGCTGGCCCTGAGGTGGAGGCCGACGCGGCGGGCGGCCGAGGCGGTGGACCCGGGACCCGGGGCGCTTCGGCGGGACGATTGGGGCCCGAGACCTGGACCGGCGGCTTCACCGGCGGCGGCGCCCGGCCCCCCCGGGGACCGTCGAGTTCGATCTTCAAGCCCCCTGGGCCAAGGTCCGGACCGCTGTGGCCCCGGTCTTCGGCGGGGCGCTCCATCGGCGCCGGCTCGGGGGCGTTCTCCAACAACTTCTGCAGCCGCGCCACGATCTCGGGGACCGGCACGGGCTTCAACAGATAGTCGTTGGCGCGGTTGGGGGAGCTGGCGTGGGCCTCGAGGGCGCTGCGCTGCGCGTGTTCAGCGGTGGTCAGCAGGATCGGCGTGTCCTTCAAGACCTTGTCGGTGCGGATCCGGCTGCAGATGCTGAAGCCCGAGCCCTTGGGGAGCTCGACGTTGACCATCACGACGTGAGGACGCAGCTCCCGAACGGACTCGAAGGCACCGTCGAAGCGCAGGTGTACGCCGATACCGGCGGCCTCCAGAGCGGCCTGAACCGATTCTGCGAAGACCGTGTCGCCGTCGATGATGAGGACCGAGCCGCCCATGCCCCCCGGAAGGTGGGGGGAGCATGACCGGACCGCGATTCGCAGTCAAATCGGCCGGGTAGCGTTCAAAGCGTGGGGTGCAGGGCCGGGCTAGTCCTCGTCCTTCAGCTTGGCCAACACCGAGAGGTCCTCGAGGGTCGAGGTATCACCTTTCGGTACACCGCCCGCAGCGATCTCCTTGAGGAGGCGCCGCATGATCTTCCCGGAGCGGGTTTTGGGCAGGGCGTCGGCCAGCCGGACGTCGTCGGGCTTGGCGATCGCCCCGATCACCTTGGCCACGTGGTCCCTAAGGGTGTCGCGGACGTCGTGATCGGGTTTGGCGTTGGCCTTGAGGGTCACGAAGGCCACCACCGCCTGGCCCTTGATCTCGTCGGGGCGCCCCACGACCGCGGCCTCGGCCACCCAGGGGTGTTGGACCAGGGCACTTTCGACCTCGGCGGTCCCCAGACGGTGGCCCGAAACGTTCAACACGTCGTCGACCCGGCCCATGATCCACAGGTAGCCCCGGCTGTCCCTTTTGCTGGAGTCGCCGGCGAAGTAGCGGTGCGCCAACTTCCCCCAGTAGGTGTCCTTGTAGCGCTGATCGTCGCCCCAGATGCCGCGCAACATCGACGGCCAGGGCCTCTTCAAGATCAACAGGCCACCTTCGTTGGGCCCGCAGGGGGTGCCGTCTTGTTTCACCACCTCGGGATCGACGCCAAAGAAGGGCACCGTCGCCGAACCGGGCACCGTGGCGGTGACCCCGGGCAGGGGCGAGATCATGATCGCGCCGGTTTCGGTCTGCCACCAGGTGTCGACCACCGGGCACCGTTCCCCGCCGATCACCCGGTGGTACCACATCCACGCTTCGGGGTTGATCGGCTCGCCCACGGAGCCGAGCAGGCGCAGCGACGAAAGATCGGCCCGGGCCGGGAAGTGATCGCCGGCCCGGATGAAGGCGCGGATGGCGGTGGGTGCGGTGTAGAAGATCGAGACCCGGTGTTTTTCGACCAGGTCCCAGAAGCGGCCGAAATCGGGGTAGTTGGGCGCGCCTTCGTACATCAAGATCGTCGCGCCGTTGGAGAGGGGCCCGTAGACGATGTAGCTGTGGCCGGTGATCCAACCGACGTCGGCCGTGCAGAAGTAGACGTCGTCGTCTTGCAGATCGAAGACGTAGCGCGAGGTGATGGTGGTGCCGACCAGGTACCCACCGGTGGTGTGGAGGATGCCCTTCGGTTTGCCGGTGGAGCCTGAAGTGTAGAGCAAAAACAGCGGGTGTTCGGCGTCCATCGGCTCGGCCACGTGTTTGGCGGGGGCCTTTTGCATCGCCTCGTGCCACCAGTGATCGCGCCCAGCTTGGAACTGCACCGGGTTGCCGGCCCGCTTCACCACCAACACGTGCTCCACCGTCGGGCAGCCGTTTTTGGCGAGGGCCTCGTCGACCGCGGGCTTGAGGGCCACGACCTGTCCTCGTCGGTAACCGCCGTCGGCGGTGATGATCATCTTGCAGCCGGCGTCGTTGACCCGATCGCGGACCGCCTCGGAGGAGAAGCCGCCGAAGATCACGTTGTGGGGCGCGCCCAAACGCGCGCAGGCCAACATGGCGATCGCCGCCTCGGGCACCATCGGCATGTAGATGGCGACCCGATCGCCCTTCTGCAGCCCCATGCTCGACAGGACGTTGGCGAGTTTCATCACCTCTTGCTGGAGTTGGCCGTAGGTCAGGGTCCGAACTTCACCGGGCTCTCCTTCCCAGATGATCGCCGCCTTGTTCTTGCGCCAGCTGTTGGCGTGTTGATCGACGCAGACCACCGAGGCGTTGGTTTGTCCGCCCAGGAACCACTTGGCGAAGGGCTCCTTCCACTCCAGCACCTTGTCGAAGGGCTTCATCCAGGGGATCAGCGCCTTGGCTTGTTCACCCCAAAAACCCTCGGGATCATCGATGGAGCGGCGGTACATCCGCTCGTATTCAGCGAGGTCCTTGAGGCGGGCCTTGGCCTGAAACGCGGCCGGAGGAGGGAAGAGGCGGTCCTCGATCAGGACCGAGTGGATCGTGTCGCTCATCTATCTCCGCTCATCGCGCGAGCGGGGACCGATGGCAAGAGCCCCACGAAGCGACCTCAACGCGGAGGTACGTCCGGAACAAAAAGGTAGGCGCTGCGGGGCTGAGGATCGCTGAGGAGGCTACCCCCAAACACCAAAACCCGACCATCGAGGAGCAAGGTCGCGCTCGGTGATTGCCGGGTCGGCATGGTTGCGGTGGTTGGCGACCAGCGCCCGACGGCGGGATCAAAGAGCCAGGCTTGTGAATCGCCGAAGGGGTCGTCGCCCACCCGGCCCCCGACTTGGGCGACCCGGCCGTCGCAGAGCCGAACGAGGACGGCGCCCACCTTGAACGGCGGTGTTATGCCCGGGATCGCTTCGAAGGCGCCGGTCGCTGGGTCATAGATCTCGGACCGCAGGCTGTTCAGCGGCTCGCCGTCGAGGATGAGCACCCGCCGATCGAGGAGCAAGACCGCTGCCGGACTGATGCGCCGCACCCTGAGCATAGGGCCTGGCGCTGAGGTCGCCGCGGCGACGTCGATAAACTCCGTGGTGCTGATGCCCATATTGGGCGCTGAAGATCCACCGATCACGAAGATGCGCCCGTCGTCGAGGACAACGGCCGCAGGGCTCAAACGCGGCACGAGCATCCGAAGGAAAAGGGACCAGGTGTCGGACGCTGGATCGTAGACGTGAACCTCGTCGCTCGACCCGTTCCCGTCCGAGCCGCCGACAGCCAACACGCGATTGTCCGAGAGCGGAACGAACGTAGTCAGGTACAACTCGGGGGCCGTCGCCGTTCTTGTCCAGCCGCGGGTCTGGTCGTAAAGGAGGGCGGGTAGCCCAGGGCCGGAGCTGACGAAGACCCGTCCATCGCTGAGGGGCACGGCAACCGCGTTCGCTTGCAGCAAAGGACGCGAGGCTCCGACGGTGGTCGTGTCGGTGCTGGGATCGAAGAGCTCCACGTCCGGATCGAAGTCGAGACCATCCGAAAAACCACCGGCGAGCAGCACTTGCCCGTTCGGCAGGCGCGCGGCGGCGTGGAGCGACCGGGGGCGCCCGGGCTCGGCCAGGGCGAGGTACTGAGGTGAGGCCGCGGTCCGCGACGCGACGCAGCCCGAGTCGATCGGCGGGCCGGAGTCGGGCGCCCCCGCGTCCTCGACGAGCGTATCGGTGAGCTCTGCGTCGAGACGACCGAGGTCCGACGGTCCGAGATCCGAGGGGCCCGAGTCCAAGGTGACCCCCAAATCCGAGCCGACCCCGGAATCGACGATCGACGCATCCAAACCATCGTTTTCGTCGGTGCAGCCGAGCGCCAGGGCGAGGATCGTGGAGACGGCGATCCCGCCGCACGACTTCATCAGGTTCATCTCCTTTCCATACCCTGCCGTTGTTGGGCGAGTCGAGGTCGCCCGTCTCAGGCGTACGGCCGAGAGGTCCGCTGCGGGAGGAACACGCCCGAACGAACCGGGCTCAGCAAAGGCGCGGGGAAGGAGCTGGAGCGCGCAGCGCCTACTCCACGAGGGGAGGGCAGGTGCGGCTGTTGTCGGCGGGGCAGGCGGTGCCGACGCAGCAGAGCCGGCGCGGGACCGCGGTGTTGTAGTTGGCCGGCAGCGTCGAGTCGGGGAGCTGACGCACGTAGGTGGTCAGCGCCAAAAATTCCTTCAACTCCTGGCGGATCCCGACGGCCGCGGTCGGCACGAAGGTCCGGGCCACGAAGGCCGGCGGGGTCCCGCCCCCACAACGACCGGTGGGGCCGCAGGTGGAACCGGGGGCACACTCGGCGCTGGTGGTGCAGGGGCCACACTGGGTGAAGGGGGTCCCGGTTTGATCCCGTGGGCAGATCCCGAAGCCGGTCGCGAACAACGTGATGTAGAGGTCCGAAGACACGTGCACCAGCTCGTTGGGGTCCCGGAAGGCGCCGTTTTCGAAGAGCGCCGTCGCCTCGTAGTTGGCGCTCAGATCGTCGGCGCTGTTGTCCCCGGTTTGGATCAAGCGGATCGAGGTGATGCGACCGGTGGTGGTCGGCATGGTGGGATCGAAGGCCGGCAACGACAGATCGTATTCGACCCGGGCCCCCGAGATGCCCAACCAGAACGAGTCGGACTGGAGTCCGGCGCTGACTCCAACCTCGAGCGCAGCTTTCAGCTCCGGAGCCGCCAAGTAGAAGTCGGTCAGCGGATAACCAGGGGTGTTCTCCAGCGGCGAGACGCCCAGGGGCAAGACCCGGAACAAGTCGGCCAAAGACAAGGCGCCGGTTTGACCTTCGTAGATGCCGTCGCGGATCACGCCGTTGGCCACCACCGAAACTCGGATCGGATCCTTCACGAACTCGGGCACGATCGCGTTGCTGATGATCCGGTTGGCGTCCGACACCAAGTTGGAGAGGTTTGACTCATTGTTGGCGACGGTCTCACCCACGTCGAAGGTGGTGTTCCCCAGCTGGTAGAAGAACAGATCACCTTGGGGCGTGGCCGGGGTGTGCAGGATCGGCGGGTCGCCATCCGGGCGCTGGAAGTTGAGCACGATCTCCAAAAGGGACTGGAAGTGGGGCGTACATCCCGAGGTGTTGAGGGTGCAGTTGGCGGCGCAAGACAGGTTGCCCCCGTCATAACCGAGGGCCGCGCAATTCCCGGGCAAGCTGGCGCCGTCGCATTGTTCAGCGCCTTCGATGTTGCCGTCGCCGCAGAAGGTCTCGCCCACGATCGCCAAGGTGCAGGAGGACATGTCGAGCTGACGGTTGGCGTGGCAGGCCAAGGTGCCGGCGGTGGTGCCCGGGACCACCGCGCTGCAGTTGCCGTTGCCGGGCAAGGTTGGGCCGTTGGGGCCCGTGTCGCACTGTTCGCCGGGGAAGATCAGGCCGTCGCCTGCCGCGGCGATGGCTTGTCCTTCGAGGCCGTCGATCAACTGCCCGAGCAAACCATCGATCACCAGCTCGGTGATCGGAGGGAGGTTGGTGACGTCCACCGTGCCATCGACCGGGACCAACTTGGTGTTGGTGGTGTCGATCGACCACGCGGCGCCGACGTCAGGCCGGGTCAAGCGGATCTGCCCCACCTGACGGCCGTAGCTGCCAGCCTGCACGATGTAGGTGTTGATACCGGAGCGCGGGTTCGGGATCACCAGCGGCACCTCCAGCGCGGTGTGGCTGTGACCACCGATGATCAGATCGATGCCGGCCACGTTGGCCGCGGTGAGGGCCATGTCCACGCCTTTGGCCAAGACGATGTCTTCGCTGGCGACGGCGTTCTCCGGGCCCATCCCCATTTGCTCCAAGGTGGCGAGCTCCCGTTCGCTGACGCCGGCGTGGCTGACGGCCACCACCAGGTCGACGTCTTGGGCTCGGACCTCGGCCACCGCGGCGGCGATGTCCGCCACCAACGCTGGGAAGTTGACGGCGGCGCTGGCACCGGTCGGATCGAGGGCGCAGTTGCCGTTGGCCGAGGTCGGATCGCTGGCCGGCGGGATACAGACTGAACCTGGGCACATCGCGTCGTTGTTGCAGGTGGTGTTGGTGTCCACCGCCAACGAGAAGGTCACCGGGCTCTTGAAGGGCGCGACCAGCGCCGCGTCGATCCCCATCACGCCGACGAAGCCGACCTTTACGCCGCCGAAGGTCTGCACGTGGGTCCGGCGCAGCGGGCGATCGGCGCCACCGGTGGCGCTGTAGTAGCCCGACAACATGTCATCGACCGCAGAGGTCATCGAGAAGCGGATGTTGCTGACCACGGTGGGGACCCGCAGGGTCGAGAAGGTCTGAGAGAGCGGATCCAGGTGTCCTTCGCTGATCGCGGTGCGAAGGGTGTTCACACCGAAGTCGAACTCGTGGTTGCCCAAGGTCAACACGTTGTACTGGAACACCGTGTCCACCATGTTGTAGTCGGGCGAGGCGAAGAGGTTGCCGAGGTGGAACAAGCTCCCCATCATCAGATCGCCGGCGCCGACCAACACCGTCGGTGAGCCGAGGCGCGCCGCGTCGGTGCGCAAGGTGTCGAGCACCGCGGCGCGGCGGTAGAGGCCACCCTTGATGTCCGGGCTGGTGGAAGGGACGGGCCAGTCGTCGAGTTCGGGGGCGAAGCCGAGGTGGTGGCTGTGTTCGTCGTTGGTGTGCAGGAAGATGATCGACTGAGCTCGGGGGCCCGCGTCGACGCCGCCGTCTACGCCCGTGTCCCGAGGGCCGGTGTCGCCGGTGTCACCAGGGCCCGTGTCGCCGGGACCCGTGTCGCCCGTGCCGGTGTCGCTGGTGCCGGTGTCGTTCGTGATGCCGCTATCGGCGGCGGTGCCGCCGTCGACCGGATCGTCTTCACCGCACGCGAGGAACGAGCCAGAAGCCAAGAGGGCGAGGGAAAAAGAGAGTAGGGGCTTCGCCATGACCCTGGGGCATACTCCCGGGCCCGACTCCACCGCAAGGGCGAGGCCGCGATTTCAGGGCCCGGGCGCGACCGCGGGCCGCACCACCAGCACCGCTTGGCCTTCGGCTTGGCCCACGTTGGCGATCACCGTCTCGCCATTTTTTTGGGCGCCGATCAGCCGCCCCGCCGTCGGATCGAGCTTGCTGTCGAAGGTGACCGTCCAACCCTCGGCGGCCAGGGCGGCGAGGAGCTCTTCGGCCAGGATCCCGGGATCTTTGGGGTACCGCAGCTCGCTGGG
This sequence comes from Deltaproteobacteria bacterium, assembly GCA_016703535.1. Taxonomy (GTDB): domain Bacteria; phylum Myxococcota; class Kuafuiibacteriia; order Kuafuiibacteriales; family Kuafuiibacteriaceae; genus Kuafuiibacterium; species Kuafuiibacterium phototrophicum. The sequence goes on from JADJBV010000002.1 coordinate 70,711, forward strand.
GGCGCCGCCGGCGGTCGTTTGGGCCCCCGGCAGGAGGGGGTAGTGGGTGGGATAACCGGCGGGTCGGGTCGGGTCCGACGGCGCCGCCGGACAAGCCAGCAGCCCGAGGAGGGCCAAGATCCACCCGCCGCGCACCAAGGGCCCGCTCACATCGGGACGCAGAGGCCGTAGGGCCGGCCGACGTTGACGCACTGATAGTTGGCGGTGCTGCAGGTCATGGTGGTCAGGCTGCAAGGTTCGTTGCAGGCCGGCATCCCGCCGTTGAGCCCCGCGCAGATCCCGGGGCGCTGACAGGCGCCCGCGGCGCCGCCACACATCCCGTTCAAGGGCACGGTGCCGTTGGGGATGCAGCCGAGCTCGGTCTGGCTCACGGGCCCGCAGTTATCGCCGTTGGGGCAGGTGTTGTTGAGCGGATCGCAGGTCCGGGGCGGCGGGGGCCGAGGCCCGCAGAACGCGTAGTTGGTGGAGCCCTGCACCGCGATGTTGCAGAGGTACCCGACGGTGCTGGTCCCGGTGAGGCCCGCGCAGCCCATACCGTTCAGTTGGCTGCAGACCTTGCGACAGATGGGGGTGGCGTCTCCTTGGAAGGCGATGCAGGCGTACCCGGCTTCGCAGTTTTGTTGAGCCTGGTCGCAGGTTTGTTCGTGGCCCACCGGCCCGATCAACAAGCGGCAGGAGCCCTGGTCTTGTTGGGGCTGGAGCACGCAATAGTTGTCGGTGGCGATGCAGCCGGTGCCGTCGACGGGGTTGCATGCGCCCTGGATCACACCCGAGTCATTCGGCGTGTTGCCGCCATCGACGGGCAGGCCAGCGTCGCCAGGGAGGCCGGTGTCGGCGTTGTTGGTGGCGTCGGGGGCGGTGGTGCCGCCGTCGTTGTCGGGGTCGCTGTCGCTACAGGCGAATACGGCAAAGGACAGGGCCAGCGGGGCCCATACAAACAAGCGCATGGCCGATTCTTGGAGCGGCGGCGCCCCCGTCGGCAACCCAAAACTGCCACCGGACTAGCGGTTTTCTCTCCTCTCGGATTGCCCTTGCCGATTGTCCTCACTTGTGGTCGATCCGGGCTGCCTCGGCGGAGGGGTGGAAATGACGAAGGGGAAGAAGAAGTCAGCGGGGTTCCAGTTGAAGAAGGGCCTGTCGCCCAAGGCGGCTGCGGCCGTCAAGAAGGCGGCTGAGGCACTTTGGGACGGGGGCGATACGCCCCACCTGCTCTTGCAAGAGGTCCATGAGATCCTCCTCTTGCGTTGTCTGGAGGAGGCCGAAGGCAACTACGCTGCGGCCGCCACCATGTTTGGCCCCAGCCGTCAGTCGGTCCAGCAGTACGCCAACAGCGAGCTGCGTGACGCTCGTTGGAAGCCTTACCAGCAGAACAAGCGCAAGAAGCGGGGCGAATGAACCGCTGGTGGTTGCTCGCCGGTTTGGCGTCAATCGTGAGTCCGAAGTTGTTGAGGACTGCCGGGGCCATGCGCATTTATCACCGCATGTGATTGAGTAGGGCCGGTCGTGCCCTCCAGCAGAAGACGGTGGATCTGGCGGATCGGGTTGGGGCTCCTCTTGCTCCTGCCCCTGGTCCTGCTGCTGCCGCGTTGGCTCTTCGGCCCCAAACTCCCGGCCTATGTCGCCCAGCGGAGCCTCCTGATTCAGACCGTCGCCGCCACCGGCCGGGTGCGTCCCGCCGGGAGGTTGCCCTTGGCCTCCGTCCAGATCGGCGCGATCCGGCGAGCCGCGTGCAAAGAGGGGGCGCGGGTCGAAGCCGGCGCCGTGCTCTTCGAGCTGAGCGACGAAGCCCAACGGGCCAACTTGGCCGAGGCTCAGGCGGCCGCGACCCAAGCCGAGGTTCGGCTCGAGGACGCGGCCGGACCCGGGCGCAAGGCCGATCTCCAACTCTTGCGCCGCGCTGAGTTGGCCTTGGCCGACGCTGAAGACAAGTTGAGCCGCCTCGAGCAACTTTGGGCCACCAAAGCGGTGGCTGAGGCTCAGGTCGCCGACGCCCGCCGGGCCCGGGACATCGCCGCCAGCCAACTGGAGTCGGCGCGCACCAACGCCTTGGGCAGCGACGCCCGAGGGTCCCGCCTCCGCGTCCTCCGCGCGGAGCGGGAGCGGGTCCAAGCCGCGGTCGCTGCGGCCCGGGCGCTCCTCGAAGAAACTCGGATCGTCGCACCTCGGGCCGGGATCTTGGCCACCTGTGAGGTCGAGGTCGGTGAGGTGGTCAACGCTGGCCAAGCTCTGGCGGTGTTGGTCAGCGACGGCCCCCTGGAGATCGTGATCGAGCCCGACGAAAAGAACCTCTCCCGCTTGGCGCTGGGACAAGAGGCCAAGGTGGTGGCCGACGCCTTCCCCGATCAGCCCTTCGACGCTCGCGTCACAACCGTGGTGGGGGCGGTCGATCCGGTGCGCGGGACCATCGAGGTTCGGCTGTTGGCCACCCCACCGCCACCTTGGTTGGTGCCTGACATGACGGTTTCGGTGGAGATCGAGTCGGCGCGACACCCCGACGCCTTGACCGTGCCGCGAGAGGCGGTGCGACGCACCGGTGAGGGGCCGTGGCTCTTCGTTCACAAGGAGGGACGGGCCGAAAAGCGGGAGCTCCGCTTGGGGCTCATCGGCCAGGAGACCATCGAGGTGTTGGGCGGGCTCGAGGTCGGTGAGGTGGTGTTGTTGCCGGGGCCTTTGGCCCTGGAGGCTGGGACCCGAGTGCGGGCGGTCCGGGGGGCCCGGTGATGCGTTACGAACTCTTCGTCGCGCTCCGGTTCTTGCGTCAAGGTGGGGCCCAGACGGTCCTGATCTTTGGCGGCGCGGCCTTTGGGGTCGGCGTGATCGTCTTTTTGACAGCCCTGTTGGACGGCCTGCAGAACAACTTGATCGACCGGACCTTGGGCTCTCAAGCCCACGTGGTGGTCCGGGCCCCCGACCTCACGACCAAACGGCCATTTCGCTTGGGGCCCGGAGAAAAAGGGGCCGCGGTGGTGGAGCGACCCGCCCAACGACTGCAAGGCGTCGACGAGTGGCCGAAGGTCATGCGTACGGTTGAGGCCATCCCTGGGGTCACGGCCACCTCCCCTGTCGCCAACGGGCCCGGCTTCATCCGTCGCGGCCAGGCCGAAAAGTCGATCAACGTGTTCGGCGTTGTACCTGAACGATTCGATCGGATCGTGCCGATCACCCCCAAGTTGATCGAGGGCCACTTCCGCCTGGAGGGTGGGGAGGTGGTCATCGGTCAGGTCTTGGCGGACGACCTGGGCGTAGGTTTGGGCGACAAAATTCGGCTCACGGGCACCCAAGGGGTCTCCGAGGTCTTTGCGGTGGCGGGGGTGTTCGACCTCGGCAATCGCCAGGTCAATCAGCGGTGGGCCTTGGTCTCCTTGCGCGCCGCGCAAGCTCTCTTGCAGTTGCCTGGCGGCATCACCAACCTGGACATCCGCGTCGAAGAGATCTTCGAAGCCCAAGCACTGGCCGACCAGATCGAGAGGCGTACCGGGCTGAAGGCCGACTCCTGGATGGTGCTCAACAACGACCTATTGGTGGGCCTCAAAGGACAATCCAGCTCCGGCACCATGATCAGCATCTTCGTGGTGATCGCGGTGGCGCTGGGGATCGCCAGCGTCCTGATCGTGTCGGTCGTCCAGAAACAACGGGAGATCGGGATCATGCGGGCCACCGGGACCACCGCCCAGCTGATCCAACGAATTTTCCTGATCCAAGGGGCGATCGTCGGCGGCTTTGCCTCGGTCCTCGGCTCATTGTTGGGGGCCGGTCTGGCCAAACTCTTTGAGGGTCTCGCCCAGAACCCGAACGGCAGCCCAACTTTCCCGGTGTCCCTCAGCCCGGGGCTCTTCGTAACCGCCAGCCTGGTTGCGGTGGTGGTCGGGTTGGCCTCGGCTTGGGGACCGGCTCGGCGCGCGGCCCGCCTCGACCCAGCCCAGGCGATCCGCAGTGTCTGAGCCGATCCTCGAGCTGCGCGGCATCACCAAAAACTTCGGCACCGAGGTCGTCACCGAAGTCTTGCGTGGCCTCGACCTGCGGCTCGATCGTGGCGAACTCGCGGCCTTGATGGGCCCCTCCGGCTCCGGCAAAAGCACCCTCCTCAACGTGCTGGGGCTCCTCGACCGGCCCAACTCCGGTGAGTTGACGATCTTGGGTCAGGACACCAAGTCCCTCGACGACGCGGCCTTGACCCGCCTTCGCGGCCGGGCCTTGGGCTTCATCTTTCAGTTCCACCACCTGATCCCCGGCTTCAACGCTTGGGAAAACGTCGCGTTGCCGCAGGCCGCCCTAGCGGGTCGGATGATGGACGAACATCAGGCCACGGCTCGGCGCATGCTCGAGGAGGTTGGGCTGGGCGATCGCCTCGACCACCTGCCCAACCAGCTTTCGGGTGGGCAACAACAGCGGGTGGCCATCGCCCGCGCTTTGGTTCACCACCCGGCCTTGGTGTTGGCCGATGAACCCACCGGCAACTTGGACAGCCACTCCGCCGATGAGATCTTCGAGCTAATGCGACGTTTTCATCGCGAGCTGCAGACCACGTTTTTGGTGGTCACCCACGACTCTCGCCTGGCCGATCGGTGCGACCGAATCATCGAGCTGGTCGACGGTCGGATCGTGCAAGACCGTCGTCGCTGAACTCGTCCCTTCTGTGCGCATCCCCCGCTCCTCGATCCAGGCGAAGAGCTCTCGGGGCGGCCGGGCCGCGCTGTAATAGAACCCTTGGATCTCGTCACAACCCAGCGCGGTCAATGTCCGGAGTTGCTCTGGGGTCTCTACGCCCTCGGCCACGGTGTGGAGGCCCAGGCTCCGGGCCATGGCGATGATCGCCGGCACCAGGCCCCCGGTCTCTCCCGGTAGACCTTTGACGAAGCTGCGATCGATCTTCAAGACGTCGAGGGGCAGGTGGTGCAGGTAACTCAGGGACGAATAGCCGGTGCCAAAGTCGTCCAGGGCGATGGTCACGCCAAGGGCCCGCAAGGCGGCCAAACGATCCCGACACAGGTGGGCGTCCCGGATCAGCACCCCTTCGGTGATCTCCAGCTGCAGCCGCGACGGCTCCAGCCCGGTCTCCGCCAAAACTCGGGCCACCAGCTCCACAAAACCCGGCACCACGAAGTGTTGGGCGGAGACGTTGACCGCGACCGAGATCAGTGAGGGCCAGCTGGCGGCCTCCCGACACGCGGTGGCCAACACCCACTCCCCGATCGGCACGATCAGCCCCAGGGTCTCGGCCAAGGGGATGAAGTCGGCGGGGTTGACACGGCCCAACTCCGGATCGTTCCAGCGGAGCAAGGCCTCGGTGCCCACCACCCGCTCGCTGCGAGAGCTGATCTTGGGCTGATAGTGCAGCTCGAAGGACATCTTGGCGACCGCTTGGCGCAAGGCTCCTTCCAACCGCAGACGGTTCTTGGCCCGGGCGTTCATCGACTCGTCGTAGAAGCGCCAGGAGGTCCGCTCCGCACCAGCGTCGTGGTTGCTGGCGACGGCGGCATAACGGATCAGGGTCTCGGGATCCGAAGTGTCTTGAGGCGCGAGCGCCACGCCGGCGCGGAGGTCCAGGTACACCTCACGACCAAAAACCATGATCGGATCGGACAAGGAGGCCTCGATCGCGCGGATGGTGCGTTCGGTGTCGCCCGAGCCGGACATCGGCCCGAGCAGTAGCCCGAAGTCGTCTCCTCCCAGGCGGCCCACCAGGGCGGTCTGGGCGAGGCCTTGACCGGGGATCGGTTGGGTCACCTTGCTCAACCGAGCCCCCAACTCCCTGAGGGCGATGTCACCCGCTTCGGGACCCAGGGACTCGTTGACCCGACGGAAGTTGCGGACGTTGATGCTGAACATGCCAGCGCTGCGCCCGTCCCCGAGTTCAGTGGCCAGTAGATCGGCGGCCCGGGTCAGGAAAAAGCGTCGGTTCGGGAGTCCGGTCACCGAGTCGAAGGAGACCAGTTCTTTGAGCCGCGCCTCGGCCCGACGACGTTCGGTGATGTCTTGCACCACCCCCACCAAGCGAACGTCTTCACCCTCTCCGTGAAGTTCGGCCTCCAGCGAGACCACTCGTTGGAACCCGTTTTGGCTCAACTGCAGCTCACGTTGCACCGTCGTGCCGGCCAGTTTGGCGCCCTCCAAAGCCTGGATGACCACCTTCATCTCGGCCGGACCCATCTGGGTCTCGATCGAGGCGACCGTCACGTGACCGTTGCGGGCTTCGGTGCCGAAGACGCGGGCGGCTTGTGGGCAGACCTGGACCAAGGGTGCCCCCCAGCGCCACTCGAAGTATCCGACCTTCGCCACCCTTTGGGCGTTGTTCAGCCACTGTTGGCTGCGATCCAACTCCATCAGGTTGCAGTGGTTGCGCCACACGTAGAGCAGGCGGTGTCGCAAGAGGCCCACGTTGAGCGGTTTGGTGAGAAAGTCCGTGGCGCCCAACTCGTAGGCCCGATCGATCGCCTTCAGATCTTCCAGCCCGGTCGCCATCAACACTGGGACCCTGGCCCCTGCGGGGTGCTGCCGGATGGCCTGACACACCGCAAAACCATCCAGGCCCGGCATCATCACGTCGAGCACCACCAGGTCTGGGTGCTCTCGATCGAAGATCTCCAGACCGGAGGCCCCGTCTTCCGCCTCGATCACGTCGAACTCGGACCCGACCAGCGACTCGGAGGCCAACAGGCGCATCATCTCGTCATCATCGACGACCAGCACCAAGGGCCGAGCACGCGAGCCGGGAGCGATCATGATGCGGACCTCAGGATCTGGACGGCGTCTGCCACCGCCTGGTCGACCTGGGCCCGCATCCGCTCGAGTTCGTCGCTGCCGACCGGCGCCTGGCCGGTGTACCCCAAGATCTCGAGGCCTCGTAGGGAAGCCGCGAGCTCCAGCGCCCCCACGGTGGCGGCGCTCGACTTCATCGTATGTGAGATCAACGTTGCCTTGGAGAAGTCCGCGCACCCAAAGGCCGCGCTGAGCTCCGCACACTGCCGCGGGGCGTTTTCCGCGAACTGCTGCAAGATCCGGCGCAACACGTCCGGACGGCCCGGACGTTGTAGCTCCTTGATCCGCGCGATCGCCGTGGGATCGAGGCTCATGCCACCTCCTTCGTCGCGGATCCCGAGCCCTCGCCCGTGATCCAGCGCTCCAGCCGTTCGGTCAACGCGTGGCGATCGATCGGCTTACTCAAAAAATCATCCATACCGGCCGCGAGACATCGATCGCGGTCCGAGCTGAAGGCGTTGGCGGTCAGGGCGATGATCGGGGTGCGGCTGCGGCCGCTTCGGATCTCCCACTGGCGCATCGCCTGCGCCGCTTCATACCCGTCCATCTCGGGCATTTGGCAATCCAGGAGCACCAGATCGAAGTTGCCACCCTCAAAGGCCTGGAGCCCCTTCCGTCCGTCCTCGGCCAAGACCACGTCGCAACCGATCAGCTCCAGTAGGCCAACGGCCACCTCTTGGTTGATGAAGTTGTCTTCCACCAACAGCACCTTGCAGCCGTTCAGCGGGGTCCCCTGACGCACCTGCTCCTGACGCTGGACCACCGCACGCCGACCCGAACTCGCGTCCAAGACGGCCCGGCGCAAACGAGCTCTCCGCACCGGCTTTAGCAGCGTGGCGCCGACCAGATCGCTGGTGCCCGTGGAGCCGTCGCCGGTCGTGTTGTTCATCAACACCAGCTGCATCTCCGCCAAGCGTGGGTTGCGTTTTTGGTGCCGGATCAGGGCATCAGCTGAGGTCCCTCGTTCGATGATCGCCACGTCGTAGGGCAGTCCGCTGGCGAGCATCGCCAAGGCGGTGCCGCCGTCGGAGGCGACCTCAACCTGACTGCCCCAAGATTCGAGCTGAGCTTTGAGGGCGTAGGCCGTGGGTTCGTAGGCGTCCATGACCAGGCAACGCAGACCCGCCAGGGCCACGTCGTTGGTCTGGAGGATCTCTTCGGCCAACTCCAGGCGGGTGGTGAACCAGAACACCGAGCCGCGATGGGGAACACTTCGCACGCCGATCTCGCCGCCCATGGTCTCGACCAGCCGTTTGGTGATCGCCAGGCCCAAGCCGGTGCCCCCGTGGCGCCGGGTCATCGAACCATCCGCCTGGGCGAAGGCCTCGAAGACTCGTGTTTGATCGTTCTCTGGGATCCCCATGCCGGTGTCGGCAATTTCGGCCCGCAAAACCAAGGTGCGACCCGATCGCTCCGCGACCCGCAAGCTAACTTGCACGTGACCGCGTTCGGTGAACTTGATGGCGTTGCCGATCAGGTTGGTGAAGATCTGTCGCATGCGCAGGGCGTCGGCCCGCAATCGGCTGGGGAGCCGAGGGTCGACGGAGCAGATCACCTCGAGGCCCTTTTGATGAGCCGCCTCCGCCAGGAGTTCACAACAGTCCTCCGCCAGCTCCCCGACGTCGACCGGCGCCAGGTCCAGCTCCAGTCGCCCCGCCTCGATTCGGGAGAAGTCGAGGATCTCGTTGATCACCCCCAAGAGGGTGGTGGTCGAGCGCAGGATCCGATCGGCGTAGGTGCGTTGCCGGTCCTGGAGAGAGGTGGCCAAGAGCAACTCGGTCATCCCCAAGACGCCGTTCATTGGGGTACGGATCTCGTGGCTCATGTTCGCCAGGAACTCGCTCTTGGCCCGGCTGGCGGCCTCGGCCCGATCCCGAGCCAGGACCAGTTGCGCTTGTGCTTCTTCCCGTTCCTCCACCAACTTGGTCAGGTGAGCGCAGAGGGCCTCGAGGGAGGAGGCGTCCGAGCCCAGCTCTTCTGCGCCCGAGGAGCGCAACATGCGGTTGACGATGCCGCGGATGGTGTCGATGGTCCGCCGCTGTCGGTCACCGTCTTCTCGCAGCCGTCGGTTGGCTTCGGTGAGCTCGGCCGAGCTGAGCTCCAGGCTTCGGGCCCTCAAGGTGAGGTCCCGCTCCCACTGCTGATAGGCCTCGTCGACCATCCCGATCACTTGGGGGATCCCGGCGACGACCTCCTGCACCTCGGGGGAGGTGTGGCCGGTGGCCTGGGCCAACTCTTTCAGCAAAGAGTCGAGGCGCTCCGAATTTTTGGCGCCGATCGCCCGCCGAATTTGCCGCTGGAGGAGCTTGTGCATGTTAGCCCTCCTGGATGTGGGTGACGGTCATGGTCTGGTTGTGGAGTTGGCAGTTGGTCGAGGACAACAGCGGGCTGATCTCGCCGTAGGAGTAGAAGCCGGCGATTACGCGGTCTTGAGCGAGGACTTCGGCGACCGCTTCGACCTCTTCATCCACCCTCGCTCCCATCACCAACCTGCGACCCACGCAGCTGACCAACAACGCCAAGCCGGAAGGATCGGCGCCGGCCTCCTGCGCGCGGATCGCGGCGGTGTGGGCGCCATCGATCAAGGAGTCAGTGGAGGCGTGCATGAGCTGCAGACTCCCATCCAGAGGCACGTCCCCCGCGAGGGTGAGGCTGCCTTGGGCTTCATCGACGCTCAGGATGGTGCGGATCAACCCCGCGGCGGGGCCATCAACGATCGAAAACGGGAAGAGCAACCCCGACGAGGGGAGCTGTTTGGCGTATTCGCCGAGGTAACGCTTGTACACGTCCAAGGCGGGCTGGCCGTCGAGTTCATAGAGTACGTTGTGGGAGACCTTGGTCACTCGACGGGTCGGGCCGAAGGGTTGCCAACCCCCAAAACTGCCGTGGGTGATCCGGGTGCGGGGATCGTAGAAGCCGATCGCGACCACTCGATCGGCGGCTGCCCCGGCTTCGGAGAAGGTCAAGGTGCGGCGAAAGGCTCCGCCGTCCCCGGCCAGCCCCCCGCAGATGGTCACCCCGGCTCCGGCGTCATCCCGGATTCCGTCGATCAACGCGCTGCCGTTGATCTCGACGCCCTGACCAAAGACCAAGATGTGGTGCAGCCCTTCGCCGCGAAGTTGTTGGCCCAGGGACTGCCCCGCGCCGTACGAACTCCCCATCCCTTGGAGCGGCGCCGACGCGAAGCGCAAGGCCGGGTGATCGAAGTGGATCCCGGTGACCACCACCGTGTCGTCGCTGACCCCCTCGGCGGTGATCTCTCCGGCGGTCGAACATCCTGCCAAGATGGTCCCAGGGAGCTGAGCCTTGAGCTGGTCCAGCAGCTCGGGGCGGCCCAGCGGATCCACCGCGCCAAACACCAAGGCGAGGTGAGGTTGGATCGCCTGGAGGGGCGCAAAGAGCGCGCCCGAGGTGGAGTGCGGAGCTTGGACTTGAGCGACTCGCATGGGTCTCTAGCGTCCAATCGGACCGAGTGTGGCCTGGTCCAATGGGCCACCCCGATGTTGGAGGGATGCGGGTCAAGCTGAGGCGCCCGAGAGCTCAGCGCGACAACAGGATCAAGGAAAGTTCGGGGACATAGGTGATCACCGCCAAGGCCAGGAGCAACACGGTGATGAAAGGTATGGCCGCCCGGTACAGCGACAGCAGGGGCCGCTGAAAGCGGAAAGCCGACAAGAACAGGTTCATCCCGACGGGTGGGGTCAGGTAGCCGATCTCCAAGTTGGTCAAGAAGATCACTCCCAGGTGGAGTGGATCGACCTGATACGCGTTGGCCAAGGGGATGATCAGCGGCACCACCACGATGATGGCGCTGAAGACATCGAGCAGACAGCCCACCACCAAGAGGAAGACGTTGAGCGCCAACAGGAAGCCGATGCGGGAGCTGACGTTGGCTTGGATCGTCTCCAAGATCAGATCTGGGATCCCAGCGGTGACCATGAAGTCGGTCAGGCCCAAGGCCACCCCCAAGATCATCAAGATGGCGCCGACCAACACCACACTCTTCACGGCGATCCGCGGGACGTCCCGGAAGAAGTGCAGATCCCGGTAGAGCAGGCACTCGACCACCAAGGCGATCAACACCGTCAGGATCGCGGCCTCGTTGACGGTCAACCAACCGCCGTAGATGCCCCAGAGGATCAACACCGGCAGCGGCAGCTCCCAACGAGCCTCCCTGAGGGCGCCGAGCAGCTCTTTGACCTCGAAGGGGATCCGCTTCACCTCCGGCGAACGCACGGCGACGAAGGCCGAATAAGCGGCCATGAACAACACCAGCAAGATCCCGGGCAACAAAGCCGCGGTGAACAGGCGATCGATGTCGACCGAAGCGCCGTTGCCGCCGGCCACGATGGCGTAAAGGATCACCGGCAAAGAGGGCGGGAAAAGCAGGCCCAAAGAGCCCCCCGAGGTCAAAAGGCCCAAGGAGAACTTCTCCGGGAAACCTTCCTTCTGCAGGATCGGAAAGAGCAAACCCCCCAAGGCGATGATGGTGACGCCCGACGCACCAGTGAAGGCGGTGAAGAACGCGCAGGCCACGACCGCCACGACCGCGATCCCTCCCGGCATCCAACCCACCGTGGCTCGGGCGACCCTCACCAAACGGCTGGGCGTGCCCGAGTCGGCCATCAAATATCCGGCGAAGGTGAACATCGGGATCGCGACCAAGGCTGGGGCCGAGGCGACCGCGCTCATCTCGATCACCAGGTTTTGGATGTCGCTCTCCAATGAGAGGTAGCCCAACATCGTCAGGCCACCCAAGGCGACGAAGAGCGGCAAACCCACCGCCGCCAAAGCCGCCAGCAGCAGCGCCCCCAGGCTCATGCCGGCACCTCGGGTTTGGGCTCACGCCGGCCCCGGGCCACCAAAAGTTCGTGTCGCGCCGCCACCACGAAGTGAAAGGTGATGGTCACGAAACACACCGGGATGATCGCCTGCACCGGCCAGGACGGCACCTCACCGAAGATCTTGCTGCCGCTGTCGATCTCGGATCGCAAAAACTGGATCGCGGCGTAGACCATCACGCTGGTCACGCCGGCGGCGGCGAAGAAGGTGGCCGAACGCAGGGCCGCGGCCTTTTTGGGCGCCAGCAACTTGCCGACCGCGTCGATGGCGATGTGCCGACCTTCGTGGGTGGCCAAAGAGCCGCCGATGAAGCCCAACCAGAGCACCATCTGCCGCACCATGATGTCGGCCCACTCGAAGCCGGTGTCGAAGAACTTGCGGAGCACGAACTGCACCGCCGCCAGCCCGATCATCACCGCGAGCGCCAACACCACCAACACGGTCTCGCCCTTGGCGAGGCCCCGATCCAGGCGATCGAGCCAATCGCTCACGGCGCGCTCTCGAGCGGGTACTTGTGGGTGATCGCTTGGCACTCTTCGGGCGCGGCCTGAGGGGCGGTCAAGAACAGGTCGTCGATGTTGGCCAAGAGGCGGCAGGCCTTACGTTTGGCCAAGACGTCGAGCAGGGCCCGATCCGGGCGGCCCGGGCTGGCCAAGACCCGGCGCAAGGTGGTCTCGAACTCGTTCTGTTGTTCGTTTTGGGCGTAGACCAGCTGGGCCAACAAGACGTCGGGGAACAAGAGGCCACTTTGCTGTTTGGCTTTGGTGAAGTGTTCGGTGGCCAACTTGGGGTTGCCGCCGAGGGCCGGCGAACGGAAACCGGCCACCACCCCGGCCATCATCTCCACGCCGATGTCGTAAAAGAGGTGGGGATCCAGCTCTCGCGCCCGAGCGATGGCCGCCTCGATCTTGGGGAGTTGGGTCGCCTCCGACGGATCGAGCTGCACCTGGATCGAGCCACCCCAAGAAAAAGCGAGCCAAAAAAGGGCCTCGGCCTGTTCGGGCTCCAAGGTCGACAAGGCGCCGGTGAAGTCGGGCTTGCTCATGGCCTCCAGCTCCCGGTTGGCCACGGCCCGGACCCACTCGTCGTGATCGGCGAGGGAACGTTCGGCGTAGCGGCGGGACGCTGCGTAGCTGGCCTTGGCCCGGCCGATCAACGCCTGGGCGGCGGCCCGATCGTTGGGGCGCGCGTAGATCACCGCCTCCAGCTCATCGAGCAAGAAGCCAAAGGCGTAAGTGGCCCGGGCCATCGCCGCCATGTTCAACAGCTCGACGTCGTCGGGGTAGGTGGCGACCACCCCCTCGATCAACTTCAGGTTGGCGAGCAAGGCGCCCTCGGCCAACACCGGATCGGGCTCGCTGACGAAGCCCTGCACGCTGTTCGCCAAGATCGGCTTCATGCCCGACTTGGTCGCGCCTTGGATCACCCCGCAGCCGGCCAAAGCCCAGCTCAGGAGCAGGGCGCTACTTGCCGAGGATCTGACGGGCCTTTTGCAGGTAGGCGTCGGCCTTGAGGCTGCCGGCCAAAGACGGCCAAGCGGCCGTCGCGATCTTCTTGAGCTCCTGGTACTTCGCATCGGGGATCGGGACTTTCTTCAGGCCGCCGCCAGCACCGATCAAGCGGTTCATGGCGGCGTCGTTGTCGATACGGGCCTGCTGCACGATCTTTTCGGCGTGCTTCAGGACCACGTTGCGGACGGTCTCTTGATGGGCGGCGGGGATCTTGGCCCAGGCTGACTTGGTCAACACAAAGCCGCCCGAAGCGTAGGTCAACGGCCGATCGGTCACGAAGGCTACGTCGCCGGTCCAACCCAAGGCCACGGCGCCGGCCGGGCTGTTGTACACGGTGTCGATGCCGCCCGACTTGAGCTGCTGCACCACGGTCAAGATGTCGAGGGGGCGCGGCGAAACTCCGAAGACCTTGAAGATGTCCGAGGCGACCTGATCACTCTCCCAAACCCAAAGTTTGCTGGCCTTCATGCCGGCCACATCGGCGATCGGTTGTTTGGAGAAGAGGTAGACCATGCCGGTTTCACCCGAGCCGAGCAGCACGTAGTCGGTGCTCTTCTCGAAGTCGGCGACGAAGTCGGAGAAGAGGGCCTTTCGCACTTTGTCGGCCTCTTCGTAGTTTTCGCAGAGGAACGGCAACTCCAACACCCGGTAGGCGGGCCACAAGAGCCCCATGCCTTGGCCGGTGTAGAAGGCGCCGTCGATGCCCTTGCCGAGCTTTTTGGTGACCTTCGACTCGTCCCCCAACTTGCCGCCGAGGAAGAGCTTGAACTTGACCTGGCCCCCTGTGGATTGGTCGACGTCGGCCGCCAAGGCCTGGATCAACTTCCCCCAGGCGCTGTCTTGGGGGGCCAGGGAGGCCAGGCGGATCTCCTCGGCGAGGACCGGGTGGGGAAAGAGGGCGATTCCTACCACCAGGGCGAGGAGGAGTGGACGAACCCGAGGCGGGAAGCGGACTTGCACGGTGTCGGACCATAGCGGTGCAGGGCGGCGGGGGCAAAAGGAATCGCGTCGGTCGATCATCGTGGAGCTTCGACGGGCGACGGCCGGTTCGGCATCCAGACTCGCGATTTGACTTGGAGTTTTCCCCGGATTAGCCAAGGGGCCCATGGCGACGCGCAAGAAGAAGGCAGCGGCGAAAGCGACCCCAAAGCAGGCCCCCAAGAAGGCGGCCCCCAAGAAGGCACCCAAAGCCGCGAAGAAGGCGGCGACGAAAAAGGCCCCGGCGAAAAAAGCGGCGGCTCCCAAGCCTGCGAAAAAAGCGCCGGCGAAAAAAGCTCCAGCAATAAAAGCCGCGGCCCCCAAGCCGGCAAAAAAGGCGGCGACCAAGGTCGCAGCGAAGAAGGCTCCCGCAAAAGCGGCAGCGCCGAAGAAGGCCGCGCCGAAGAAGGCGCCGGCTCGAGCCCAAGCGCCTCGCCCCGAGCGAGCCGCCCGCGGCGCTCAACGCACGGCGGGTGCCGAACGCCGTCAACGGCCGGCCACCTCCTTGCCGCCGGACCACGAGAACCTCCCGCAACCTGTCTTGCACGGCGAACCCGCCGACAAGAACGTGGCGGTGGCGGCGATCAAGGCGGCCTTCAACGCGAAGCAACGGCCGGCCGATCAGGCCAGCTTGGCGGCCGAGGCCCAACGGGCGGTGCAGGAGGTCTTGGCCACCGCCGAAAGCCTCAACGCCGAAAAGCGGGCCGTCGACGCTCGGATCCAGAAGGTCTACCGCGGCGAAGAAGAGCCGCGACGCGAAGAAGAATAGGCCGGATTATAGGGGGGCTGCGGTTCAAGCAGCCCCTCGACCTCAGGCGCGCACCGTCGGGTTGCCGCGCCCTTCTTGTTCTTGCCACCACGCCACCCAACGGAGGCGGGCGTCTTCCCGTTGTCGTCGCGGTGCGTCGTCGTCGTAGCCCAGATCCAAGCCCGTCACGGCCCGCAGCTCTTCGGCGGCGCTCTTGCGAAGCTCCGGCTCTTTGGCGGACAGGCCCTCCACCAGCCAGGCGATCCGAGAACGGGATTG
Source organism: Deltaproteobacteria bacterium (assembly GCA_016703535.1). Classification (GTDB taxonomy): domain Bacteria; phylum Myxococcota; class Kuafuiibacteriia; order Kuafuiibacteriales; family Kuafuiibacteriaceae; genus Kuafuiibacterium; species Kuafuiibacterium phototrophicum. The sequence continues at coordinate 85,828 of JADJBV010000002.1, forward strand.
GTTCTTCTGCCACCAAGCCCGCCACTTCTTGGCGTTGGCCCCGAAGCGTTGTTTGGTGATCTCCGCCAGGGCGTCTTCTGCCACGTCGATTAAGGCCCGGTCCTTCTTCTCGAAGACGTCGATCAACCGGGGGATCGCGGTGACATCCCGGAAGAGTCCGATCAAGTAGGCCGCGTGGCGACGGGCCGCTGAAGAGGTCGCGTCGAGTCGGCCGTGCAGGTGATCGAGGACCAGCGCAAAGTCCGGGTGTTCGCGATAGGAGAACAAAGTTCGGGCCGCCAACATGCAGATCCGCGGCTCTTCATCGTGCAGGCGTTGGATCAACCGCGGGATCGCCTCGGGCACCGACACCGCGGTGTAGAAGTAGGTGGCGACAAAACGTTGGGTCGGATCGGCGACGTCGAGGCGGCGCTGCAGGTGCGGGTGGGCCTCGCGGCCGAACCGTTCGCAGAGGGACAACAAAGCGCTCAGCTGGCTCGGGGGCGGCAAGGGCCCTACCGGCCCAAACGGATCGAGGGCCAAGACCCCTGGGAAGTGGCGCAGGGCCCGGGCCAAGATCTCGCTCGGCTCCTTGGCCAACACCTGGACCGCGGCCTCCCGACGGGCCGGATCCGGATCGACCAGCTGCTCCAGCCACCCCTCCAGCGGATCCACCGCCGGCGTCGGCGGCTTGGAGTTCATGGCCACGATCCGACCGCTGGCGTCGACCCCCTGTTGGTGGTGCCCGGGTTCGGCCTCGAGGGCGGTTGGGGGAGGCGCCGGGGCCTCGGCCCGAACAATGTTGGAGCGGTGGATCAGCGGCACCGGCTCTTCCGGCGGGAAGGGCAAGAGCGGCGAAAGCGCCGACATTCGCGCGGTCGACGACAAGCGGGTCAGGGGCACCGGATCTTCCGGCGGTTGGGGCAAGTTGGCCCGGTCCCTGACCTCGGCCGGGATCGGCCGGGGCCGGGTGACCTCGGACGAGGCCCGGATCCAAGCCTCGGCGCTCAGGTCCGGGACCGTCGAGTCTTCGGCGATCGAACGGCGCAGGTGATCGGACACCGCCGATTCGCTGATCCGCGGCAACGGCCCGGTCTCCCACTCGGCGTCGTCTTGAGAGGTGGGCCCCTCGGGCTCCGGGATGACCGCCAAGATCGGCTTCAGCGAAACCGGCGGCGCCGGCGTGGGCATCATCGGCGGGTCATCTTCGGCCACCACCGCCAACATCGGCTTGCCCGCATTGGCGGGGGGCGGCCGCAACAAGGGCGAATGATCGAGGCGCAGCGCCTCCTCGGGGGCCGGGGTCGGGGCGTGGGTCAACGCCGCCAGCTCGTCCAACTCGTCGAGCAGGGTGCTGCCGCCGTGTTCCGCCAACACCGCTCGTTCGAAGGCCCCGGGCTCGAAGATCTGGCCATCCAAGCGGAAGAGCCCGGTCTTCTTCTCTTCGGGCGGGGGCGGCTCCTCCATCGGGCCGGCGATCGGCCCGGCCAAAGCGGCGCTCAAGGCTTGGGCGTCGATCGGCGTCGTCGGATCGGCGGGCCCAGCGGCCACGTCCACCGGCTCCCAATCGTCGTCGCCCTCCTCGTCCTCTTCTTCTTTGGGCTCCGGGGGCGAACGGCCCAAAGCGGCCATCGCCGTCGTGATCCGAATTCGAGCGGTCGGATCCGTGGGCCCGATCTCGGGTTCGGGATCGGGATCGAGCCGGGTGACGCTCAGCAGCGTGTCGGCTTGGGCCAGGCTCGAGGCCGGCGGCGGCGGCAGCAGCGGCAACAACGCCAGCGGTGGCTCCGGCGGCTCCGGGGGCGACAGAGGTTCGGGCTCCGGCATCGGCGGCGGGGGCTCCGAAGGCGTCTCCGCGATCAGGCTGTCGGGGAAGGGCGTGAGCTCGACCTCCGGCAGCGGCGTCGGCTCGGGCGTCGCCACCAGATCTTGGGACGGCGCCTGATCTTCCGAAACCAAGGTCGCGGGGATCGTGCTCGCCCGCAGGCGCGGCAGGTCCGAGCTGCGGGTCACCGGCTCGGGTTCGACCGGGGCCGGCAGGGTGCTCAACACCGGCGGCGCCGCGGGGGGCGGCGGGCGCAGGCTCAAGGTCTGGAGCCGGGCCAGCGGCCGGGGTGGGGTGGTCGGCGCCGGCATCGGGGTCGGCGCCGGCAGGCCCGAAGCTGCCGAACTCCGGGTCGGCGCGCCGGGCGGCGGGGCACCTGTCAAGGAGCTGTTCTTGCGCCGCCGCACCACCGCCTCCAACGCCAGCTGGACGTGGGTGATGAACAACATCAAGTCGGCGGCCAGCCGCGGCTGCACCGCCAGCGCTCCATTTTCGCCGTAGAGAAGGGCAACCGTACGGTTGCGTATGCGCACGGGCGCGATCAACACCGCCCGAGGCGCTTCTCGGCCCAACTTCGCCAAAAACTCGGCGTGGACCGGATCGGTCGGCAGTGGGCCCAAATAGTGAGCGTGGGTCTCGACCACCACCTTAAAGGCCGAGTCGTTGGTCAAGGGGATGGTCAGGCCCGGGATCTTGTCGGAGGCCGAACCCAACGCTTGCCGTCCCTCCAAGGTCTGCTCGTGGTTGATGAACATCGCCACGAAGGAGAGATCTTTGGCCGCGTACAACAACGCGATGCGGATGATCTCGTCCCGATCATCGGCCTCGCGCAGCCGGGCCACCGCTTCGCCGAAGGTCAGCGGCTTCTCTTCCACCGTCACCGCGGTGCGGGGCGGCGTCGGCGGCGGCGGCGGGGGCGCTTCGGCGGCCGGGGGAGGTTGGGGTGCCTCGACGGTCGGCCCGGGCAGTCGATCGATCAAGGTCCGGTAGCGATCCGGCAGCGGCGCACCGTAGAGCTGCTGCAGCCGCTGAAACACTCGGACCTCGGGCGCCAACACCGGCTTGACCGCCAGCTCGAGCAGCTCCGAAAGCCGGGCCAAGAGGTTGATGTCGACTGGTGCCGGCGACAACACGGTCAAGGTGCCGCCGTCGGGGGAGATCGAAAGCGGCACCAGCAGGTGTTTTTTGGCCCACTGTTCTGGGAAGGCGCGGAGGGCTCGGTCTTCGCTGCCCGCCGCCGCTTGCCGGGCGCTCAGGGTCGACAGGCCATACGCCGCGGCCATCGCGTCGAGGACGTCGGACTCACTGACCAGCTGCAGCTCGAAGAGGGCCGAATCCAACGCGCCGCCCAACAAGAGGTGGCGGCGGTGGGCCTCCTTGGCTTGCCCCGGGTCCAGCTTGCCCCGCCGCACCAAACTTTCTGTCAGGCGTTCCGGCATGTCCGACCGGGGATCTTTCCCGCACCCCGGGACTGGGCGCAACTTGCCGACCGTCGGAGGCCTGGTCCCGGGCCGGGATTCGCCGTAGCCTCCCGGGGCGGTGTACGGCTGGTTGTTTTTGGTCACGTTGGCGGCCCCGGCCGACCCGGTGGCCGTCCTACTTCGAGAAGCCGAGGTGGCCGCCGCCCGGGGCGATGAGGCCCGTCGGGACCGGTGTTTATTGGGGTGGGCCAGCCTCCAGCCCCGGGCTCGGCCCCCCACCGGGCCCTTGGAGGCCGCCGCCGCTCGGGCCTTGGCCCAGATCCAGAGCCAGGGTGGGCTCGACGTCTACACCTCCCGCCTGGCCGATCGGTTGAGGCTTGGCGTCCACGATCCCGCCGGGCTGGTGGACCGGGTGGACGCCTCGGTCGAGGTGGAAGGGCGTCGGGTCCGCTTGTCTCGGATGGAAGGTGGCGCCTTGGATCGCCGGGACTATCGGCTGCCCGAAGCGCGCCACCCGCTGGTGATCGAGTTGTGGTCCACCCAGTTTGGCCCCGAGTTGTTGTTGCGGCAGACGGTGATCGCCGCCGGTGCTCCGTCGTTGCCGGGCCCTCCCGATCCCAAACGGGCCGCCCAGGTGATCGATCCGGGCCCCGAGGTTGCGCCGATCCCGGCCCAGGCGCCGACGCCGCTGATCTCGTGGTGGTGGGTAGCGGGCGGCGTGCTCGCGGCCGGTTTGGCCGGCGCCGCGATCTGGCAAGAGACCCGCTGAGCGAAGGCGCTCGGGATCAGGGCACGCAGGCCGAAACTTCAGCCAGGCCCAGGCCCGACAACACCGGATCGAGATCGAAGGCGTCGACCTGAGTGCAGGTGCCCAAGCTACAAACGTGGCTGGCGTCGCAGGCGCTGTAGCAGATCCGCACACCGGTCCCGGGATCCAAACACCAACCCGAGCCGCAGTCCGCGTCTTGAGCGCAGCCCACCGCGCCGGCGATCGGGCCCACGGCTCGGCGGCAGTCGTACTCCACCGCCCGGACCTCGAGGTAGCTGGCGATCGGCGCACACCGTCGGTTGGCGGCACATTCGGTGTCGCTGTGGCAGTCGCTGGCGGTGCGGCGGCCGTCGCCCAAGATCGGCGTGGCGGTGGGTGGGTTGCCGGTGGACCACTGGGCGTCGGTCGCGTAGCTCGGCAACAACTCGGTGGTCAGGTCGTGATCGGCGTCGATCAACACCGCGGTCCCGCCGTTGAGGCCAGTGACCACGCTGGGCGTGCCGTTGTTGTTGAGCGCCAGGATCTCGTTTTCGATGGCGGTGGCGGCGACCTGCACCGCGGACTCGCAGACGGTCAGGAAGAAGTTGGCCGGGAAGCCGGTGGCCGTCGACAAGCTGTTGGCGATGTCCACACACCCGACCAAGTTGCCGATCACCTGGCCGAGGCTGTTGCCATTGAGCGGCGGCGGCAGGCTGGGGAACACCACGCTGTTGAGGAGGAACAACACCAAAGATCCGTACTGCAGATCCATGGTGTGGGCGTCCAGCGCCAACTCGAAGCGTTCGGTCTCGCCGCCTTGAGGGACGTGGTTGACCCGCGCGCCGTAGGTCGCCTCGACCGGGGCCAAGATCGCGTTGGCGCCCGCGATCGGGTAGGCGCGGCGGGCACAACCCAGATCACCGGCCGGACAACCTTGGCTCCACTCCAACACGATCGCCTGCCACGCTTCGTGGACCACCAAGCGATCGGGGGTGCCGCTGGAGGTCAAGGTGATACGGGCGCCGACGTCGAAGTGGCGAATGGCGCCGGCGATGTCGTCACCCAAGTTGGTGAAGTCGATGTAGTCCTGACCCAGCTGCTGCACCAGGAAGTCGTCGAGGGCGATGCTGGCGATGCGCCAGGTGTTGAACAACCCGGCGTTGGCCCGGACCTCGGCGAAGCTCGCGGGGCGCGCTGGGCCACCTCCTGGCGGGTTCCACTCGACGAAGTTGGTCCCGACCGAGTCATCCAAAGCCGCCAATACTTGGTAGATCGCCCAGCCCGCCGGATCCGAGAGGAAGTCGGTCAAGGTCACCAAGGTCTCGTCGAGGGGCGGCGGCAGGGTCTGGGCCAGATCCAGCTGCAACAACACGTCGTAGTCGCCGACCAAAACGCTGGGGAGCTGTTGCAAGTTAACTTGCACGGTGGTGGTGCCACCGCCGGCCAAGCGGGTGCCGTCGCTGCAGCCCCGAGCGATGGTCTCGCCCCGGGCGTTTTCGCCGGTGACATAGGCGGTGACCAGCTGGCCGCTGATCAAGCCGGTGAAGGTCCGAGACGCCGGCAGCCCGATGAGGTTGGCGGTCAAGGTGGCGGCCGGCAGGTTGGCGGCGGCGAGGAGCTGGGCGCAGGTCGGCACCACACCGGGCGCGCCGAGATAAATGCGGGCGTTGGCGGTCGGGACCGGCAAACGGGCGCTCGAGTTGACCTGCAGCAACAAGGAGGACGCCGGATCTTCGCGCACGTCGATCGCCACGATCACGTTCGGGGCGCGATCGGCCGATGCGGTGACCATCGACATGCCGGCGGTGTTGCCCGCGTTGAAGCGCACCACCGCTCGACCCGTCCCGTCGGTGGTGGCCATCGCCGCGGCCAAGGTGCCGCCACTGCCCGCGGCCACAAAACGCACCACCTCGTTGGGCACCGCGGCCCCGGCGGGCGTGCGCAGGAAAAAGCCGAGATCGCGGTTGGCGCCGAGGTACAGCGTGATCGGTGAGGTGCCGTCGAAGTTCAGGACTCGAGCCTCGGGGACCCCGCTGTCCGAGTCGCCGCTGTCGGGGAAGCCGGCGTCCACCGGCGGGAACCCCACGTCCTCGACGCCAAGATCGAGCGCAGGGACCCCCGCGTCGTCGTCGACCACGGTGAGGAGCGGGTCATCGCAGTTGCAGGCGGCGAGGAGTGAGACCAGGAGGCCATGACCGAACAGACGGTGCAGTTTCATGAGCAGCGGCGAGTCATGAGCCAGGAAGCGTAGGTGGGCATCGGACATCCTGAGGAGACCGACGGGTCGGGCAGTCGGCGGGGACCCTGACCTGCGGGGTACTAACGTTAACCCGTCCCTGTTGGCAAAAACCGTCAATTTGTGTGCAACGAACCTACATGCCGGTCGATAACCCAGCCCACATGCCGGTGAACGGAGTTCAGCCCACCTCTTTTGTCGTGCCGCTCGAGCTCCCGGTCAGCCCCGCGCCGCCCAGCGACACCTCCGAAACGCCCCTCGGCCCTCGGACCACACCCCTTCCCGGCGCCCCGGACGCCGCCCTCGCGGGATTGGGGACCCGGGGCTTTCAAGGCAACGCCAAGCTTCGGGATCTGGCCCTCGGTGCGGTGCCACCCATCGTCCGGGGCGCGCCCAAAAACGACGCGGTGCAGATCGCCCAGACCGCGCTCTACTCCTTGGGCTTCATCGGCGGGACCGGCGGCTGCGACGGTCGTTTTGGTCCCAAGTCGGAGGCGGCGATCCGGGCCTTTCAGGACTCGGTGCCCATCCCTCAGACCGGTGTCCTCGATCAGGCGACGGTCATCGCCCTCGATCAGGCCGCGTCGGCGCAGATCGCCCGGCTTTTGGCCGAGACGCTGCCGGTGGGCAGCAAACGCGGGCAATTCCAGATCGTCGCCGACCTCGCCAACACCGCCGAAACTCGGGTCTACGTGTTGGGCGCCGACGGCTCACCGGTCGCGCGTTACCTCACCTCGCCGGGCACTCGCCAACACCCGACCCGAGGCGAACGCTTCACCATTCGTCGAGTGTTGCCGCGGCGCCCTTGGATCCCGCCCCAAAGCGCCTGGGCGGCCGGCCTGCAGCAGGTGCCCCAGGGCATCCACAACCCGATGGGGATCTTGAAGCTCGACTTCGGCGCCTACGCTCAATACCTCCACGGGATCCCGCAGGGCGCGGAGGCCGATCTGGGACGGGCAGCCTCCCATGGTTGCCTGCGGCTTTCGGGCGCCAACATCCTGGAGCTGCACGAACGTTACGCCGAGTGCGGCACCGAGGTCCGGATCAACCGAGGCCCCCAACGCAGCGCCGCCTTGCGCGCCGCCTTCGCGGAGACGGGTTTGGCGGATCGACCCCTCGACGCCGGGCGAGCCCACATGTTCGGTTATTGCTACGGCGACCTTGGCCAATATCAGCAGCTGTGAGCCGCGACGGGTGAGGCCTTCACTTGGGCCGGCCCATGCCGAGCCTCAGCGACAAGCGTGATCGATCTGGGGTCGGGCGCGCCACCAAGCTGGCCTCGTCGATCACCTCGATCAGCGGACGCAACTTGAGGCGCATCGCCTCGACCATCAAAAGTTCGGGGCGATGTCCCAGGCCCACGGCGTTGGCGGCCACCGCCGCGTCGATCGCCTTCAGGTGCACCTTCAGCTCCAGGTTGGGACCGGGCACCACCTCCACTGGCGCGTTGCCGAGGTTTTTGAAGCGTCGCAACGACGCGGCGGCGCTCCCGGGCCCAGCGCTGAACACCAACGCTTCGTTCAACACCTGCACCTCGAAGCGGCCGTTGGGCGTGGTGCGCAACACTTGGCGTCGAGGCAGCGGGTTGCCGCTGGGGTCACTCGCCACCGGCTCGGAGATGGCTTCGGGCCAAGAGTCGAGCATCCTTCGATCACTGCGGCCCACGGCGATGGCGCTGGGGAACAAAAAGGCCCAATCGAGGGGCTTGGGATCGACGCGCTTTTTGGCGGCGTCGCAGTCGCAGTCGACGCCGTAGACCAACACGCCCATCGCGCCATCCAGGGCTTCGATCGGCACCGGCGGGGCCTCCAACGCCTCCAGCACCGCCGCCGCCAAGCGCGGGTCGACGTTGGCTTGACCGTGGATCAAGGCCGGCGTCTCGGCCCAACGCGCCACCGGACCTCGGGAACTCTGCTTGGGCGCCAGCTCCTCCAGCGCCTTTTGTCCGGCGGGGGTCAGGCCCAGCTCGGCGTGGAGCTCCACAGCCGAGCCGCGACGCACCAGGGCCAAAGCACCCGCGTTGAAGGACTTGCCGGTCCGCTTCCAGCGCAGCTCCGAGTCCTTCAGGTTCTCCTCCAAGGCCTTTTTGGTCGACGGGGGCTCGAAGCGGTTGCGTTGCCGAACCGCGTCCAAGCGACGTTTGGCCAAGTGATCGACCCAGGAGGTCGGATCGAAGATCCCATAGAGCCGGGCCTGCGGCGGGAGCGCCGCCATCGCCGATTGCAAGGCGGGTGAGGTGCGACCGGTGCTGTCGACCTTGAGCACGTTCTCCAGCGAGGCCAACGGCGCCGGATCTTGATCCGCGCCGATCTGGCAGTGAGCCCTTTGTTCGATCGAGTGGCAGGCCACCGGCAGTTCGGTGTCCGCGCCCAAGACCATCACCTGTTCACCCAAGAGCGACACGAACTTGGGTTCGTCGAGCTCCGCCAACCAACGCAGGAACTTCGGTCGATCGCTGATCCCAAAACCGAGCACCCATGTTTTGCCGTCGTCGCTGAGGGTGAGGCTCAACGCACCGACGCCGTCCACCCCTCGAGCCTGGTAGTGGTTCGGATCCCGCAGCGTTCGATAGAGCTCCACCACCGGCGAAGTGCCCAAGGCGCCGAGAAGCGCCTGTTCATGGTTGGGTTCCACCAGCTCCACGACTCGGAGCAGATCGGCCAGATCCGTCGCGGCTTCGTTGAGGTGAGGCGCCCAGACGGTGACCAAGGCGCCTTTCGGGAGGCGCATGGGCGGACGAGGTGTGGCGACCGGGTCAGGGGCGGGCCCTTTGCTGAGCACCGAAACGGGGCGCCCATCTTGGGCGTAGGCCTGAGAGCCCAGGAGCAAAAGCGGGAGGATGAGGAACTTCAGGAGGTCGGCGCCGGCGGCACGAACATCGCCGCTTGAGCCTCGGCCTTTTTGCGGCGCAAGGCACGTTGTGCGTAGGCCATGCCGACCAACAAGGAGGCGAGCAGCGGTGACATGGCGATCAACACCGCCACCACCTTGAACTCGAAGATCCCGTCGAGGAGCGGCTGAAACACGTTGTTGAGGTCGTGGCCCTCGAGCACGCCCCAAAACACGGCGACGGCCACCACGATCGCGAAGAGGTTCATCGCCAGGAACCAGAAGATCCGTTGTTGGCGGTAGGGATCGGCGCCCATTTCGGGGCACCTTAGGAAGGTGATCCGCACTTGTCGACCGAGAAGGCCCTGGGCCTCCCTCTGGATCGGTCCTCGACTGTGCCGTTTTTTTCACGATCGTCGCAACACTCCCACGGTCCCTGTGCCTGGGCCGCACAGTCGAGCCACCCGCGCCGGGCCACACTGCATCCAACCCCTCACAGGTTAAGGCCATTCCAGTCGGGCTGCCACTTCCCCAGCGGTTGGTGCGCAAGATGCAGAGACCCATCAAGTATGGGTGTCTTACGCTGGCTCCTCCCCTCGGTCTTCGCCGCCACCCTGTGGTCGACCCCGGCAGAAGCCGTCGGCACCCACTTCGTCTTGGAGTTAACCACGGGGCTCGGCGAATCCGCCTATCTCCACGAAAGCCCAGGCCTGACCGCCGGCGTCTCCTTCGGGACCTCCTTTAAGCTCAGCTTCTTGCCGGTGCGTTGGTACATCCTCGCCAACCTGGCCGGGCGCAACGCCTACACCAGCGGCGACCTCTCGGGGATCGACTACAACCTCGACCGCCGGGAGCTCGACGTCTACCTCTCGCAACGGCTGGTGCTCCCGATCTACGGGTACTTTCGAGCCTACGGCGAGGTCGGGCTCGGCCAACGTTTCACCAACCAGACCCTCAGCCGGGGCCAGGCCTTGGGCTCCCTGAGCGAAAGCAGCAGCGCACTCCTTTTGGTGGCGGCCCTCGGCGTGCAAGCCCGCTTTCACGAAAACTTCTCGATCGGTTTGCGAGGTGAGGTCGCGCCTCTGGCGGGCCCTGCCGATCTCGCGGCGGTGGCGGCCGAGGTCTACCCAACGCCCAACCGGATCGCCTTGTTGGCCCAGCTGGGGTTCCACTTCTGATGCGCAACCTCGGCCTCCTTGGTTTGGCCAGCTTGCTGGCCGCCTGTGAAGGGAGCCAAGCCGCGGGCCTCGAACTTCGGCTCGGTGAAGAGACCTGCGGTGAACCTCGTTGCCAGACCCGCCTCCTCGGCCAGGGCCTCTACGTCTCGGCCGGCGAAGTGCAAGGGGACGATCCGCTGGCGAACGAAGAAGGGCAGCTGCTCTTTTACGGCGAAGGCCAGACCGAAACCGGCACGACGGTGGTGGTGGAGTTGGCCTTTGGTGAACGAGGCCTGACCCGGGCCCGCTATCGAGAGATCAAGGATGGGCGGGTCCTGTTTCGGGGGCGGGTCGAACAACCCACCTTGGAGATCGAGCCCGACGGCCGTCGCCGTTTTCACCTGGTGGCCGTCGATGGTCCGAAGGCCCGGATCGTCGACGGCACCATCGAGGGGTTCGGGCAGGTGGTCATCAACGAAGAAGGCCAGGTCGAAGGGGGCGGGTGTGGCGGTGAAGATCCCGACCCCGACGTGGTGATCTACTGGCCCGCGCCAGGGCCGGTGCACCGGGTCCCCGATCCCAATCCCAGCCCGACGCCAACCATGCCCGTCTCCACCGCGCCGGCCGATGAAGGTTGCGGCGGCGGCGATCCCGAGCCGAACAACCCGGACACTTCGGGCTGTGAAGGCGACACCAGCACCCCAACCTCGTCGGATACATCGGGCTGCGAAGGCGACACCAGCTCCAGCTCCAGCAGCTCGGGGTGCGAAGGCGACACCAGCTCGAGTTCGAGCTCGAGCTCCGGCTGTGAGGGCGACAGCAGCTCCAGCTCCAGCAGCAGCTCCTCGTGTGAAGGGGACACGGTCAGCGCCGCCGCTTGTGCGCCGCTCCTGCCGTGGGACCGGATCTTGGCGATCTTGGGCCGCACCTTCGGCCCGATCTCGTTGGTCGGGGTTTGGAATCGAATCAAGCGCCGCCGCTGAGCTCTTGACGGGACGAAGAGATCACCACGGTGGTGCCGCTCAACCGATCGTGCAGCGTCCGGTTGCGGCGATCCAGGATCAACCAGGCGTAGCCCAGGCCCAACATCAACAAGCCCAGGACCGTGCTGATGCCGCGCCAGCTGGCCCGCAACACGCTCGGTCGTTGGCCGGTCCCGGTGGACACCAGCTCCAAACCGCAAGCCAACTTGCCGAGGGAACGACCGAGCAAGGCGTGGGAGGTGATCGAATAGACCAGCCCCAACACGAGCACGAAGCCAAAGAGCAGGTTCAGGTGGCCTTTGCCGAGGGCGTTGGTGAAGACGTCGGGGTCCAGCGAGGGCTCCGCGGCCGCATCACCGAACAAGCCGGCGATCGCCAACAAGGTGGTGATCGCCAAGATCAACGCGGCGTCGACGCCGATCGCCAACACCCGACGCCAGGCCGGGCTCACTCGCCACCGCAGGCCCGGGCCCACTTCTTCCCCCGTCGCGGGCGCGGGTTCAGCACCGGGAAGTGGCTGGGTCTCGGCTTGGGGCGCCAAGGTGACGCCCCGCATGATCGGCGGCGGATCGGGGAGCGGGATACTGGACAGGCTCGACTCGGCCCGATCGGTGAGCTCCAGGGACAAAGGCCGGGGCGGCGGCGGCAACCGCTCCGAGACCGGTTCGGGTGCGGGGGTCGGCAACGGCGCCATCAAACCCCGCTCCACTTGGCTCACGGTCGGCGGTGCGATCGGGATCGAGAGATCCGCGGCCACGCCCGACAGCTCGGCCGGCGCCGGTTCAGGCACGTGCAACACCGGCGGGTTGGTCAACGAAGGCCGATCCAACAACCCCGCCAGCTCACCCGGAGCCGCGATGGTCCGGCCTCCGACCGCGTCCTTCAGGTGTTGAGCCCCTTGCACCGGCGGCGAAGCCAAAAGCGGCACCGCCAACACACCCAGGCGCGTCTCTTCGCCCGGCGGTTCTTCGTCGGGGCGGATGGTGTCGTTGCTGATCAACAGATCGTCGGTCGAGGGCAACGAACTGCGGATCGCGCCGGTGGGGATCTTTTGGGCCCGCGGGGCCAGCGGATCCGGGAGGCGCTGGGCCGGTGGTGCACTCGGCAGCGGCGGGTGTTGCGGTTTGCTGCTGGGCGCTGGGATCGCGGGTCGAGTCACCGTCGGGCTGGGAGGTGGCCTCACGCCGGTCGGCGTCGACTTGGCGGGACCGATCGGGGCGGCGACGCTGGGCGCCGGGGGCCCCGGCAAGGGACGACCCCCCGTCCCCGTGGCTCGGGCGGGCACCGGGGCGATTGCTTTGGCCTCGGCCGGCACCTTGGCCGGGGGCATCGAGGGCAAGGTCTTGGGATCGGCGGCCCGAAAGGGAGGCCGGGGCGGTTCGACCCTGGGCGGCGCGGGGGGCAGGCCTCGGGGCACCTCGGGGCTCCGGCCGAGGGCCGGGCTTGGCGCCGGGGGCCGGCTGGGCAGACCCGGTACTCCCGAGCTGGGCGCGGCGGGGCGAATCGGCGCCGGGGGTGAGGGTGGCGGCGCGGCTCGGGCCGCGGGCGGCGAAGAGCGCACCTCGGGGCCAAAACGCGGCATGCCTCGGGGGCCGTCCCCCGGACGAGGCCCCGGCTCCCGAGTTGGGGTGGGCACCGGCACCGGCATGGTCTGAGCGGTTTCCTTCCGCTCCGGGATCAACGGGCGCCGCACCGAAGGCGCGATCGGCACCTTGGGTTTGGGTTCGGTGAGCGGGCCCCAGCGCTCGAGGGCCGGTGATTCGGTGGCCGAGATGATGTCCTCCCAGAGGGGGGACTTCACGGGCCCGCCGCTGAGATCGACCTCTTCGGTGTCGGCGCGCGCCAGCGGTCGACGGCCCGCCCGTTCGGCTTGAGTGGGACCGGCGAAGCCGACCTCGTCGATCCTCGGGATCACTTGGGAGCTGTCTTGGCTCGGCGATTCCAGGGCGTCGAGGCCCTTCAGCACCGTGACCTCTTCCTCCAGATCGTCGAGCACGCTGGCACCCAAGGTCCCGCCCTCGACCTCGGGTGACCACGGCGATGACTTGGTGCCCCCGGCCGGGCCGCTCATCCCTCGTGGATCGGGGAGCCCAGCGACGCTCGGCAACGGAACCCGGCTTTTGGTGGTCCCGCCGTCGTCATCGAGTCGTCGGCTGGGCGCAGCAGGGGCGCTCCGCTCCAAAGGCAGAGCGGTGTTGCAGCGGACGCAGATCGTCGCCTGGGCCCGATTGGGAGTGCCGCATCGCGGACAGAGCATGCGCCGCGGGGATCCTACGCTGGCCTTTCGGGTGGTGTCGAATCAGCGCGCAACCCTTCGGCGAGGGCGGTCAACGCGGCGGGCCAAGGTGCCTCCAAGGTCAGCTTATTCCCATCGGATCGGGGCAAAACCGCCCGCCAGCTGTGCAGGCACAGGTGCTTCACCCGGAGGTCGAGCTGGTCCCGGAGGGCCCGAGCCCAGGCCTTGTTGGCCTTGAACTGCCCGTGTTTGTCGTCCATCAGCACCGGGTGCCCGGCCCCGGCCAGGTGCCGCCGGATCTGGTGCGTGCGCCCAGTCACGATCTCGGCCTCGACGAGGCTGACCGCCGGCTCCAGGCGGGACCAAAACTCCAAAGGGCGGACCCGGGTCAGGGCACTTTGGGGGCGTCCGTCCTTTTCGGGGAGGGGCCGGTCCAAGGTCATCGGCCCCGCGATCTTCCCCAACACGACCGCCAGATACCGCTTCTCGACTCGGTCCCAGGCGGCCTGGAGCGCTTGGGCTTCGGCCTTGGACTTGGCCAACACCACCAGCCCGCTCGTCTCCTTGTCGATGCGATGGGCCAAGTGCACGTCGACCGCGCCGTCGTAACACTCGGCGATCAGATCGATCAGCGTCCGCCCCGTTTCGCCGGCCCCGCCGTGCACCGCCATCCCGGCCGGCTTGGACACGGCTACCCAGCGATCGTCTTCGTAGACCACCGCGACCGAACGCAATCTTTCGGGGGCGATCCGCGGGCTCAGTCTTCCAGCTCCCGGTCCTTCACTTCGATCTCGTACTTGTCCAACAAGCGATAGAGGTGACGCCGATCGATCCCGGCCTCCCGGGCCGCTTTGGAGATGTTCTGCTTGTGGCGCAACAGGAGGTCTTGCAGGTACTGGCGCTCGAAGGCGTCGAGGACCTTGGCTTTGGCGTCCTTGAAGGGCACCGAGGCGTCCGGCATCGACATGGGGCTCGACGGGCTGCGGGCCCGAATCGGCGCCTTGTTGCCGGTGATCTCTTCGGGCAACTCGCCCATGGTGATCTCTTCACCGCCGGCGAACACCGCGGCCCGGCGCAGGACGTTCATCAACTCCCGCACGTTGCCGGGCCAGTTGTAGCGCTCCAACGCCGCCAAGGCGCCCGCGCCGATGCGTTTGGCCTTGGCGCCGGTGGCCTCGAGTTCGTTGCCGTAGCGCCGGAAGAACTCCTCCACGATCAACGGGAAGTCTTCTTCCCGCTCGCGCAGGGCCGGGATCTGGATGCGGATCACCGCCAAGCGATAGTAGAGGTCTCCGCGGAACCGGGCCTCTTGCACCATCTTGTGGAGATCGCGGTTGGTGGCGCCGATGACGCGTACGTTGACGCGGATGGTCTTGTCGCCCCGGAGCCGCTGAATTTCGCCGCGCTCTAGGGCCCGGAGCAACTTGGGTTGCAGCTCGAGCGGCAACTCCCCCAACTCGTCCAGGAACAAGGTGCCGCCGTCGGCCCGCTCGAACACGCCCGCGTAGGCCTGATCGGCCCCGGTGAAGGCGCCCTTTTCGTGACCAAAAAGCGCACTTTCGATCAACGTGGGGGGCAAGGCCGAGCAGTCCAGGGTCACGAAGGGTCCACCTTGGCGGCGGCTCTTCTTGTGCAGCGCCCGGGCCACCAGCTCTTTGCCGGTGCCGGTTTCGCCGGTGACCAAGATGGTCAACTCGGTGGGCGCGACCCGCTCGATCACCGTGTAGATCTCGCGCATCGGCAAGCTGCGCCCGACCAGGTCGTCGCAACGTTCGGCGCCCGAAGGCTCCACCACAAACTCGGTGTCGATGGGCTCGAAGAGCAGGGAGCTGTCGCCGACGTGGATCTCGCCCCGGTGGCGGATGGTGGCCTCTTTGACCCGGAGCGCCCCGACGAAGGTGCCGTTCGTCGAGTTGTTGTCGACGATGATGTATTCGCCCTTCTGCTTCTTCACTTCCAGGTGGTAGCGGCTGACCGCCGGGTCCTGGATCACCAGGTCGTTGTCGGTGACCGACCCGATCCGGATCAGGTCTTTTTCGGTCTCCAGGACTCGACCGGCGTTCGGGCCACTGGTGACGGTGATCCGGCAGCGACGATAGGCCAGCGCCCGGCGTTCACCGACGGCGGCCTCTCGAGTCTTGGTGAACTGGTCTTCTCGGGATGGTGAAGACACTCGGACCTACTCGCCCGTCATATCACCGGGTTTTTGGTGTGGGCAACGGTGAGTCGCGTCCTTATCGAGCCGCTCCGCCAAAGCGCTGAGTCGGTGGCTCAGGTCGCCCAGGTCCCGCTCGAGGGCCTGGATGTGGTCAAAGAGGCGCTCCACATCCTGGAACGACGGCAGGTTGAGGCCCGCGAGAACCCGACCCACGTTGCGATCGACGGTTCGTCGCGCCTCCAAGGTGGCCCGCAAGGTCCGCTGAAACCCGGCGAAGACGCCGTCTTTGGCCAAGAGCCGGGAGGCGACTTGGAGCAGCCAGTCGTCGGGCTTGCCGGTCATGGACCGGGCGCATCCTCCGCCGTTCGTCCGAGCGGCGCAACCCTCCCGCGATTCCGGGCGGGCCCCGGGGGCCAGCAGTGGACCTTGGGGGCGCGGCGTGCGACAGGTGGCGGCGGTTTCGTGGCCGAAGCGGGGCACATTTGGGACCGGGAGCTGGTGTTGGTCACCGGCAAAGGTGGAGTCGGGAAGACCTCGGTCACCGCCGCCTTGGCCAAGGCCGCCCACCGATCCGGGCGTCGGGTGCTGGTGGGTGAGGTCACGCCCGACACCTCCACGGTCTCCACCCTCCTCGGGTTGTTCGGCCAACCTCGACCCGCCCACGAAGATCCGATCGAGCTCGCCCCCAACCTCTACGGCGTCCGAATCACCCCAACCATCGGCCACAAGCTCTTCCTCAAGGCCGCCCTCAAGATCGGCCTGTTGGTCGACACGGCCATGCGGTCGGCGGCCCTGACCCGGTTCCTCTTGGCCGCGCCGGCTTTCCCAGAGATTGGCACCTTTTATCAGCTGGTCACCCTGCTTCGGCAGAAGCGCTACGACCACCTGATCCTGGATCTGCCGGCCACCGGCCACGCCATCGGCCTGATCTCCTTGCCGAAGACGGTCTTGCGGGTCTTGCCCGCCGGGCTGATCGGCGACGCGATCAAGGAGGGCCTGGAGGTCCTCACCAACCCCAAGCGCACCGCCGCGGTGTTGGTGACCTTGCCCGAGAGCCTGCCGGTCACCGAGTCCCTCGAGCTCTGCGATGCGATGCGCCACCACCAAGTGGCGGTGCGCAGCATGATCTTGAACCGCATGCCGTCCGAGCCCTTCAGCCCCCTCGAGCTGCAGGCCCTCGATCATCACCTGGCCCATCGCCCGGGGGATCGACTGTTGCTTGGGACCAAAGAGCTGCGCCGACTGGAGCGAGCCCTCGAGGCCCGGGATCTCTTCCGGGAGCGTGTCCCGCCGGAGGTCGAGCGGGTTGAGGTTCCTGCCTTGGAGGTCCGGTCTCAAAGTGCGGTCGTCGATCACCTGGCCGATGCCTTGGCCGCGGTCCGGATCGGGGGCGCGCCGTGAAGCTCAAGGAGCTGGTCGAGAAGCGCCGGATCATCGTGTGTTGTGGGGCGGGCGGCGTCGGCAAGACCACCACCTCGGCGGCCTTGGCCTTGGCCGCGGCCCGACAAGGGCGACGGGCTTTGGTGTTGACCATCGATCCGGCCCGCCGTTTGGCCCAAGCCTTGGGCATCCCTCCGACCGGCAAAGAGCCGGTGCGGATCGGCGAGGCCTTGTTGTCGGCCAACAAGATCCACCTGGCCCCGGGCGGTGAGCTGCACGCCTGGATGCTCGATCCCAAGGTGGTGTTGGAGAGTGTGGTCGATCGTTTTGCGCCCAACGCCGAAGACGCGGCCAAGATCCGATCGACGCGCCTCTACCAGACCTTGGGCGACGTGATCATTGGCCTCCAGGAGTACACCGCCGCCGAGGCCCTCTACTCCTTCCGGGAGGCCGGCCTCTACGACCTGATCATCTTGGACACGCCGCCGTCCCGGAACGCCCTCGACTTCTTGGACGCACCTCGCCGCCTGACCCGATTTTTGGATGAGCGGACCTTGTCGATCTTCGCGCCCGATCCGGACAAGAAGCACAACGCCATGGTCCGGGCCGCCGCCAAGGTGGTCTCCACGGCCTTGGCCCGCACCTTCGGCGAAAGCTTCAGCGAAGAGCTCCAGACCTTCCTCAACGCCTTTGGGAAGTTGTTCAACAAGATGCGGATCCACGCCTCGGGCGTGCGCAAGTTGTTGCGCTCCGAAGAGGCCGCCTTTGTGGTGATCGCCAGCCCGGAAGAGGCGGCCCTCGAGGAGGCCATCTACTTCAAGGGCCGCATCAAAGAGTTGGGCCTGATCACCGACGGCTTCATCCTCAACCGCAGCTACGCCAGCGATCAGCCCCTCGAACACCCGCGGGACGTGCGGGGCACCTTGGCCGGCGCCGACCCGCACCTGTTGACCGCCCTCTCGAAGCTCGAGCCCCTCGCTGACATCGAGGCTGGTCGCATCACCGCGGATCGGGCTTTGTTGCTGAAGTTGGAGGCCGAAGGTCGGACCGACGAAGGCAACGGCGCCACGGCCTTGCCGATCCTCGACGACGTCATCGAAGACCTCCAGGCTTTGAACGTGCTCAGCGACTACGTGTTGGCCAGCTGAGCCCCGCGGCTCACGGCGCGGAGAAGCCGATCTTGGCGTGGGTGCCGTCGCAGTAGGGCTTGTTGTTCGATCCCCCACAACGACACAAGGCGCAGCGATCGGTGCGATCGACGGTCCTGCCCGTGCCGCTGACCAACTCGGCGGCGCCGTTCAACAACAAAGGACCGTTGGGAATCGCGGTCACCTCCAGGGCTCCGCTGCGCTGGGCGAGTGGGTTGCTGGTTTTGGTGGCGGGTTCGCCGCTGGCGACAAAGTTTTGGGTGGCGTGGGCGCCGTCGCAGTACGGCTTGTTCGCGGAGTGGCCACACCGACACAAGGTGGCGCGGAAGCCGGCGGCTTGGCCGTTGATCTTCAGCTCGGCGTGGAGCGCCAGCGGGCCGTTTTCGCGGACGCGCACCAGGTTGACCACCGGCGCGGCTTCGTTCGGTCCACCGTCGAGCCGTTCGTAGGTGATCGCGCCGGAGGGGCAGGCCTCGGCCAAGGCGGCCACCTGTTCGGGGCGGGCCGCGTCGGGCTGGATCCAAGCGCCGGGTGCGTTGGGGATAAACACGTCGGGGCGACCCAAGACGCAGTTGCGGGAGTGGACACACTTGGGTGTGTCGAAGCGGATGATGACCTTCTGGCCTCGGTACTCTTGTTGGCTCACCGCCGGGACGCTAGCCACTCGCGGCCGTGGGCGCCAGGGCACGTGCGACGCATCACTCCGAGATCCGTCCTTGTGTCCGCCTTCAGCCTACTCCGTCGCCATCGAGGGCTCGGAGGAAGGCCCGAGGCGGGGACGGCGTACTTGAAAGGACGATGTTCGTCTCCGAGAGAGCTGAGCCACGGGCGGTCACGGGCATGGAGAGTCCTCGGGGGGCCGGTGGGCGCAGGAAGGTTCGACGCACGCCTTGTGCGAAGGACGCTCACGGTCGATCGACGGAGGCCGCAATAATCCATCGCCGCCGTAGCATCTAAGTTCGTCAGTGGGGTTGGGGGACCGGAGGTGCGTGTGCCGAAGCCGAAGCGTCTTCCTGCCGAGATCACCGTGCGCTTGCGCGGATATCAGGTGGTGTTGTCGCGAGCGCGGAATCGAATTGAGCTGCGGAGGGAGCAGGGCGGTGGCCGGTCGACCGTGGTCAACCACTACTCGACCGAATCAGCCCTGGAGGTGCAGCTCTTTTTGGGCGCCGACGGTCACCGCAAGGTGTTGCTCTTGGCCCACGACGTCGCGCTCGATCTCGGCGACAGCTTGACCAGCCTCGAGGCCTTGGCCGAGGCCCGAGAAGTCGCCCGGTTGATCGATCGACCGCTCCAAATCCGGGTCATGGCCTACCAGGATGCCTATTTCGCCGACGCCGCGCCCCTGCTCTACGCCTATTCGCTGCCGGCGGAGCTTTCGGGGCGGGACTCGGCGGAGCTGGAGTTGGCCACCTTGATCCAGCGCATCCCGTCCAGCCCCAGCGGCGGCGACGAAGATCCCACCGTCGAGGACGCCCCGGCGGTGTGAGCTTCAGCGGACCTGTAGGCTCTTGGCGAAGTCGCGCAGCACACCCTTGGCCTTCTTGACCGTCTTGGCGTCGGCGCCACCGACCGCGGCCACCGTCAGCCGCTCGGGCGAAAGATAGCGGCGCGCCACTCGGGCCAGGTCCTCCGAGGTGACCCGCTCCAGCTGCTGCAAGCGTTCTTCGGGGCTGACCGGCGGGTGAAAGAGCCGAACCGCGCCGTACCAGTGGCTGAGCTCCAAGGTCGAGTCGAGCCCCAACTCCACGCCGAAGCGGGCCCGTCGCCGCACCCGATCCAGCTCTTCGGTGCCGACCGACTCGGTGGCCAAACGACGGATCACCACACAGAGCTCTTCCAAGGCGTAGCTCAGCTTTTTATGAGCGACCGCCAGCTCGAAGTCGAAGAGGCCGCAGTCCGAATAGGACTCCAGCTCGGCGCCGATCTCGTAGACGATGCCGCGCTTTTCCACCAACTCCACTTGGAGTCGGGCCGAAAGCCCGCCGTCGACCACCCGCCGCAACAACAACAAGGCCGGATAGTCGGGGTGGACATCGGACACGGTTCGGAAGGTCAGGCGAGCCCGGGTCTGGGCGTCGTCGGAGTGGACGAAGCGAAAACGCGGCGTGCGCTTCGGCAGCGCCGGAGGTTTGCCTTCGTGGGCCTTTCGCCCTGGGAACAACTTGCCGAAGCTCTTCTGCGCCGCCTTCCGACAGGCCTTGGGATCGATGGCGCCGGCGAAGCACAACACCAAGTTCTTGGCGCCGTAGAAGTTGCGCCGATGCCGCTCCAGATCCTGGTCGGAGAAGCGCTTCAGGTTGGCCCGGGGCCCGTCGATCGACTGGCCCAAGGGGTGATCTTGAAACGCGTCTTGGTGGGCGATGACGTCCAGATCGATCTGGCGGCCCCGATCGTCGAGGGCATCCAGGATCTCTTCCAAGATGATCGAACGTTCGATGTCGATGTCCCGAAAGTTGGGCGCCGAAAACATCCGGCCCAGGAGTTCGGTGGCCTCGCCGACGAACTGGGGGTGGACCGTGGTTTGGTAGCCCGAGTAGTCCCGGGTCGTGTAGCCGTCCAGGAAGCCGCCCAGGTCTTCCATGGCCGAGTTGAGGGCCGTCGAGTCTGGGTAACCTTCGCAACCCCGGAAGAACATGTGCTCCAGGAAGTGCGACAAGCCATTGCTGCTGGGCTCTTCATGGCGGCTGCCCACCCGAGCGAAGACCGAGATGGTCGCCGAGTGGAGGTGGGGCATGGCGACGGTCACCACCGTCAATCCGTTGTCCAGGTTGGTCTCGTGCAGGCGATAGGCGGCCAAAGTGGTCTCCGCCGCTCTCGGAGCGGCCGAAGCAACAACTCCTAGCCCGGCCGCGCCTCCCCGTCTACGATGGCCACGATGCTCCGCACCGCCGCCCGCGATCTCGCCCGCCTGCGGCGGATCACCGGGCTGATCGGCAAGTACGGGTACGACGAGCTCATCCGCAGAGGTCCGGGCTTGCCCGATGACCTGGAGAGCCAGGACTTCCGCCCCGTCGACGGTGAGGCCGCGCCCCCCCAACTTTCGGCGCCCAAACGATTTCGCCTGATGCTCGAGGAGTTGGGTCCGACGTTCATCAAGTTTGGACAGGTGTTGTCGTCCCGACCCGACCTGGTCTCCAAGGAATACGTCGACGAACTCCGCTCGCTCCAAGATCACTGTGAGCCGCTCCCCTATCCCGAGATCTTGAGCGCCATTCGGCTCGGCCTCGGGAGTGAACCCCTGGAGCTCTTCGCCGAAATCGATCCGGAACCTTTGGCCACCGCGTCCATCGCCCAGGTCCACCGAGGCCTGACCCGTGACGGCACCAAGGTGGTGATCAAGGTGCAGCGGCCCGGCATCGCCGAAGAGGTGCGAGGCGACGTCGAGATCCTCTATCGAGTGGCCAAACTCCTGAACGCGGTGGTCGAGGAGTCCAGCATGGCCGAGCCCGTGGGCATCGTGCGCGAGTTCGACAAGGCCCTCACCGAAGAGCTCAACTTCCAACACGAGGCCGCCAACCTGCGGGAGTTCGCCCGGCTGCACGAACCCCGGCGAGACATCGTGGTGCCCATCGTCTTCCCCGAGCTCTCCAGCACCACCATCTTGACCATGTCGCGGCTGGAGGGCGTGCCGTTTTCGCGCTTGCCAGAGGGCTGCGACAAAAAGGCGATCGCTGCCCGGATCATCAAGGAGGCCTTCGATGAGGTCTTCATCGACGGCGTCTTCCACGCCGATCCGCACCCCGGGAACCTGATGTTCCTGGACGACGGTCGCTACGGCATCTTGGATCTGGGCCTTTTGGGCCGCCTCAGCCCCTCGATGCAGGAGACCTTGGTGGTTTTGGCCTTGGCCATCGCGGTCCGGGACGCCGACACCATCGCCCGTACCCTTTATCGTTTGGGCCAGGCCGATCAGCGGGTCGATCTGGCCGAGGTCAAGGCCGACACGGTGTTGTTGCTGCAGCGCTACGCCGACCGTCAGATCCGAGAGGTCGACTCGGCCTTGTTGCTCCAGGAGCTCTTGAGCCTGGGCATGAAACACCGCCTCCGGATCCCGGCCGAATACACGATGCTCGGCCGCGCCGGCGCCACCATCGAGGGCATCGTGCGGGGCCTCGATCCCAACCTGGACGTGGTGGCGGTGGCCAAACCTTACGCTGAAAAGCTCCTGGTCGATCGGGTGGCGCCCGCGGGCATGGAAGGTGGCCTCTACAAGGCCATGCTCCAGTTTCAAGGGTTGTCTCAAGACATGCCCATCCAGCTCTCCCAGATCTTGGCCGACGTCTCTTCGGGGCGATTTGGCGTGGCGGTGGGTGGTCCGTCCTTGGATCGTTTGAGCACCAGCATCTTGACCGCGGCGACCATCTTGTCGGGCGCGATCTTGGGCGGTGCCTTCGTGATCGGCGCGTTCATCGGGCTCTCGCAACTCGACCTGCGGATCCAAGGCATCCCCGTCTTGGGCATCATGGGCGCGCTTTCGGCGGCGACCTTGGTGTTTTGGGTCGGCGTCTACGCGGTACTGCGACCGCGGCTCAAAAAAGTGAGCGTGTTGCGCTGGTTCCGTCGTTGACCACCCGAGCGCGGTACGCATTGCTCCCCACACGATGAAAAAGTTGGTCGCGGTTTTGGTGTTGCTCTTGGGCCTACAGTCCTACGGCATCTTCGGCGCCATGCAGGCCAAACGCATCGTGTACACCTGCACCTACGAGGTCGGACCGCTCTGCTACGCCTGGGAAGAGAACGCGCTGGTGAAGGCGCTGGGGCCCAAGGCCGCCGAAAAGTTGGAGTCGAGCCTGGAGGACGCCAAAAAGGCCTGGGAGAAGGACTTCATCCAGAAGTTCTCCACCGACAAGAAGGGCCCCTTGGACGACGCCTTGGAGAAGGCCGGGGACCTGGCCAACGAGGGGCTGGAGGCCGCCAAGAAGGCCATCGGGACCGAATCCAAGTAGGGCCTGGTGTTAGCCACCGCCCCTGGGCGGTTGCCAAAAAACCGGGAAGCACATACCACCAAGCATCTAAAATCAATCGTTTTTTGGGGATCACCACCCGACCGTTGGCCCAGGATGAAAACATTTAGCCTATAAGCCGTTGATATCATTAGTAAAGTGATTTGCAGGCCGGCCGATGGATCCGTACGATGGATCTCGTGACCAGCCAAATCCAACCCCTCGCCAGCTTGGAGTCCTTCTTCCAGGAGCTCTTGGAAGAGGCTTTGGCCGCGGAGCAGGTCGACCTCGATCATGCCAGCCGGGCCTACCTCCTGCACCTCCTCGCCGAGTTCGCGCAGAAGGAGGCGCTCCACGCCCACCAGCCATCCGACGACCCCGGCACACCGATGTTGGTGTCCTTGTACGCCCGAGCCCGGGAGACCGCGCCGAGCCAAAGGTTCGAAGCCTACCGGCACATGGGTGACGTGGCCTTGATGGTGAGCGGCCTCTTTGCCCCCCACGTCGAGCGCTCTCGTTCACTCGTCGGCATCGACTACTACGTCCAGATGGGCGCCGCTGCTTACGATCAGGCCGCGACCTTGGCCAAACGCAGCGGCTTCGATCGGCTGTTGGCTGAGTTGGCCGCCAAGTTTCGCCGCCTGGTGGAGGTGTTGATGCGGGTCGCTGAACAGACGACCTTGCCCTCCTTGTCGGACGTGGGTGCGCTGTACACCCGCCTGATGCGCAGCCCCGAAAGCCGGGCGCTGCACCAACGTTTGGCGGCCCAAGGCCTGGCGCCGGTGTTGGTCGGCAAGGCCTGGGCGTGAGGGACCTGACCGCCCGGCTGCAACAAGCCCTGGAGGACGTGTATTGCCTGGACCCGGTGGTGGCGGTGGAAGACTTCCACGTCACCGCCAGCCTGGTGGAGTTGGGCGACCATGTCCGCGAGAGCTTGCTGGTGCATCACGATGGTGAAGAGACCCACCTGGGGCTCTACATCGCCGACGAGGTCTTGGCGGCGGCGGCCCAGTTCGCCAGTCAGAGCTCAGACGAACTCGACGAGTTTTGTGTAGCGACCGAAGGCGTCTCCCACTTCGTCTACTTCACCTTTTGTGGCGCCGCCCAAGATCGGCCGGTCTCCCAGATCGAGCTGGAGATCCAAGCGGAGATCGACAAGTTCGTCCTGCTGCGCTTCGTCTGCGGTGAACCTCGGGCCGACTTGGTGTTGGCGCTCTTCGATCGGATGGAGCTGCTGCCGGGCCTCAGCGACAAAGAACGGGAGCGGTACACCGTGGCCAATCAGGTCGGCCGCCGTTATGCCCGTTGGCTCGACGCCCGATTTCGTCGAGGTGAGGGAGAGCGGGCGGTGGCCGACGCGCGAGCGCTTTACCGAAAGCCGCTGGCCGCCAAGCTGGAGCACATCGCCCGAGCCGCCTGACCGCGGGGGCGAGTCGCACGGAACTGCGTAGTTCAGTCGATTTCGGTGACCCGGAAGCGATCGCCGGGGCCGGGCCGCCAGTTGGGGTCGCCCCAGCTCTTGTGTTCGGTCTTCGGGGGCCGCGTTTCGCCCCGGGCCAAGTACTTGGCCTGATCTGCAGGAGCGCAATAGATCGCGCCGCCGGCCCGAGGAACGTAAGGTGCACCGGGCGCAGCGTACACCCCGTTGATCAAGCCGATGTCGGTGATCTGGCCGTGGTTGCTCTTCGGAACATAGAGCCGAAGAATGGTGCCACTACGGTTGGAGGCGATGGTGTCCGGCACCCGATCCTGCGCAAAGGGATGGAGCGCGCTGGTCGGCAGGTCGTAGACGTCGTGGGTCGAGTAGCCGATGCCGGTGGTATAGGTCCCGACCAAACGCGCAACCCGGTTGAGGTCTAGCCCCTTGCCAACATAGGCCACCAGGTTGACGCCTTCGACGCGGGGGACATTGGAGTTGATCTCGCCGGCCATGACAGCTTATCGGCGTCTACACCTACATAGTTGCCTGTGTCCTACCCAAGGGGCCCATCCTCAGGAAACAAGACCTCTCGACCGTCGAGTTGGGACAGCCGATAGGTCCGACCCGCGATCACCACTTTGGCAGAATCGCCTTCTAGAACAAAGGCATAGCTGGCCCCGTAGACCACCACCGTCTGCGGTCGCCCCTGGTCTTTGGTGACCTGGCCATCGACGTCCAGGGCGAGGCTTGGCCCATCACTGTCCGCCGGTCTTGCCCCAAGCTGGTCGGCACGGGCCTGGTCGGAGCGCTGAAAACGGGTGGGTTTAGGAGAGGGCAATTTGGTCCTCCCCGATCACCTTGCCCAGGTGGTTGCTGCGGAACGAGGCGGTCCGGCACACCAGCTCTTGATCGACTTGGCTCACCTCGACGATCACCGTTCGGAAGTTCGGTGCGCTGGTGGTCGTGACCCGCGTTCCCCCGTCGAGGTCCATGTTGGAGAACACCGGAGACTCGTTGGGATGGGAGTGGACCTTCCCCAGCATGATGAGATCGTTGCGTTGCAACAGCTCCACCAGTTGCTGAGTGCCTTCGATGGTGTCCATCGCCGAGGTCCGGGCCAGCTCGGTGCCCCGGAGGCCGTTGATCACCGGCAGGAAGCGGGTCAAGCGACCGTCACTCACCAGGTAGCCCAGACCCTCCTCCGGGAACGTGGAGCGGAAGTGAGCCTCCATAGCGCGCAGGGTCTCTACCGGGAGCGTCATCACCCCTTGGTCGAGCTGCGCCTCCTGGGCCGCCGTCAAGCTTCGCGCCTCGGCCAGGCCCGCCGCGTATCCTCGGTGCTGGGCGAAGTGATCGACGAGCTCCTCGAGCAAGGTGGGATCCTGGTGGAGCGCCTGCGCCAGCTGCTCCGCTCGATCTTCCATCACCCCCTCGGTGCTCAGGGTTCGGGCCAGCCGCTGGGAGTAGCTCAGCAGTGATTCACCGGCGGCTGGCGGAAGGTCGTGCTTGAGCATCGAGAGCAACGCGCTCGACACGCCCAGTTGTTCGCCCGGCTCGCTCGGAATCAGCGCCGCCACCTGCTGCAGGCGCCGATCGGCTCGGATCAGCTCGCCATATTTGCCTGCCAGCTCGAAGAGCCCCGCCTCCAGGAAGCGGAGCAACACCCGCTCGGTCTTTTTGGCCAGGAGCTTGGGGCTTTCGAGATTGGTGGTCAGCAACACGCCATCGGGGAGCGCGGCGACCTCCGCGACCAGGGCGGCTCGATCCACACCACCCACGGAACGGTTGGCCAAGTCTGGCCCCAGCGCCTTGCTCAACTTCTCAAAGACGGTGTCCAGCGCCAAGGCGGCTTCCCTCATCCGGGCCGAACAGGACAAGCGCAGCTCTGCTGGCGGCAGTTGAAAAAAGTCGCACAATCCAGTCGACCAACGCTCGAGCGTCTCTTTGAGCTCTGGGACGCTGCTCGGGTCGCGGGCGATGGTCTGAAAGCTCGGCTGAGCCGTGACCGGGTGGGCCGCTTGAGTACGGGCCCGGTCCACCGAGACCAAGGTCATCCAACTCTCGGCTGCCCCGCTGACCCACTCGATGATGTCACTCTTGCTGCTGGCGTCGGCCCCCTTCAGCTCGGCAACAAAGCCGTCGCTACTCGAGTGACCCATGGCCTTCGCCAACGCTCCCAGCAAATAGGGCGGAGCGTAGCGCAGGGAGCGATAGAGCTCGTGGGCTGGGCCTTCGTTCGCGTTGACCATCACCTCTAGGATCGAGCGACCCAACTCGGCGGTGCTGTTGCTTGGGATCCTGGTTCCGCCAACCTTCTTCGCCCGGGTGAGTTCACCCATGGCGACCTTCAGCTGAGCAACGGTGCGGGTCAGCAGCCGATCGACCACCTGCTCGATGTCCGGGATCAGGCGTTCGGAAATCAGGCTCCGGCCCACCCTGGCGAAAACTCGGTTCGCCACGTCCCGATCGAGCTCGTAGGTCTCGATCCGGTTCAGCAAGCTGGCCAGGTACTCCGAGGTCCGAGTTTGAGTCGGCATACCGCTGATGCGAGTGCGCAGCGCGTCTCGAATGGTCCATGCGAACTGGACCTCTGTGTTGGGCGTCCAGATCGCGTTCGCCAAGCGACCATCCAGGTCCACGATCGGATCCGGATCAACGACCGGGCGGCCGATGATCTGAGCGACGGGCTTGAGTTCCCCGACCCCGGGCGGGATCTGGAGGGCGACCGGCAGCCGGACCTTCACAGCCCACCACCCCCGGACTGATCGGCGACCTTCAACCCTGCGGCCCGGAAGATCGCGATCTGGGCTTCGTACTCTTCGTCAGTGGTCGGGCGGTTCACCTCCGGCGTCTGAAAGCTCAGGTGCTGAGGCGTCCACTGATGCATCAAGTGGATCTCGAGATCTTTGGAGATCTCGGCCAACATCGCCGCGACCTCTCGGGGGGCAGCCGCCTCACCGGGCATCACCAGGTGTCGTACCATGAGTCCGCGTTGAGCTACCCCTCGCTCGTCGACCTCTAGGGGGCCGACCTGCCGGTGCATCTCGGCGATCGCGGCTTTGACGTTGTCAGCGTAGCCATCAACTCGGCCATAACGCTTGCCAGCCTCGTTGGTGCCGAACTTGGCGTCGGGGAGGTAGATGTCGACAAGACCGTCCAGTTGCTTGAGCGCGTTCAGATCCTCGAAGCCGCCAGTGTTGTACACCAAGGGGATCTTGAGGCCTTGCTCGGCCGCAGACTTTACCGCTTGCAGGATCTCCACCATGAAGTGGGAAGGTGTCATCAGCTGGATGTTGTGGGCCCCGCGATCCTGCAGATCGAGGAAGATCTCCGAGAGCTCTTTGACCTTGGTGTTGGCGCCACCTTTGAGCTGAGAGATGTCGTTGTACTGGCAAAAGTTGCAGGACATGCTGCAACCCGAGAAGTACACGGTCCCGCTCCCTTGGTTGCCCGAGATGGCCCGCTCTTCACCGACGTTGAGATTGTATCCGCCGATCTTCAGGTTCTTCAGGCCCGCCTTCTTGTAGGCGCCCGACTGATCGGCCTCCCGGATCTTCTTGAGGGCCTTGATCCTGCGGTCGATCTCGCCGTTCTGCACCAGCGCCACGTAGCTGGCGGGGCGCATCAGCGGATCGACGCCGCCGGGCCAGTCGGTCCGTAGCTCTGCCAGCCGCGCCTGCTGCCCAGGGTCCATGGTCATGGCCATCGCTAGCGGCACTTGCTCCATAGTCAGGTCCACGAAGGAGACCTTGCCATCGCCCATCACATCCAAGCGGCCAGTGTTGTAGGTGAGCTTGCCTTCGGTCTGGCCGACGAAGGCCCGCAGCTCGTGCAGCGACTGCCGCTCACCTTCGTTGGCTTTGGCAAAGGGCGCGGGTCGGTGGGACCCACAGAGCTGGAGTTGCTCGGTGTGGGCCTCGTTGACCTGGATGACCGGCAGTTCGACCCGACCTTTGGCCTTGGTCTTTGGCGGGACGGCGGGCAGATCCCGCCTCGGAAGGGCCGTGACCTGCGGCGATCCGTCCACCGCTTTCTTCGTCCCGCTCATTGCTCAGCCGTTGGAGTTGCCCTGGGTCGACTTGTTCTCGTGCTGGACCGCGTCAGGATCAGCGGGCTTTCGCTGGAAGCGATCGGTATTCCACACGTCCAAAATCTGCCCACCGATGGTCTCGGCCGCGGCGTGATGGAGTGCTGCGCAAGCGTCACCGATGCCTTGATCGCTGTGGTCGGTGATCGTCAGGTGTTCGCCGTCGATGGTGAAGCTGAGTTCGACTGGGACCACATAGGTACCGTCGGTCATCGCTTGAAAGGGCTTGGCGCGGATGTCGGTCATGGTTGTGCTCCTCAACCCACCAGCTGGGTTCGCTTGCCTTTGTTCTTGGCGCTCTTGTTGGTCGCTTGGGGCATCTGCAGGTTGCCTTGGTGCTGGTCCAAAACCGCTTGGGCCTGGCTGCCGATCTTGGGGTTGATGCGCACCTGGGCCATCGACTTCACCTGCACCGATCCGTTGGGGTTCACCACGATCACCGGCTGCCCGTAGAGCTGCGGGTTGAGATCGTAGAAGGCGAGGGCCCGGGCGGTGCCGGCCACGGTTGTGAGGCGGCGCAGCGCGTCGGCCACCTGGGCTTGGGTCAGCCCGACCGCCGAAGCCGCCACCGTGCAGCCGTTTTCATTGGGCGTTATGGTCAAGGCCAAGCCGTTGACGGTGGCGATGTTGTCCTTGATCGTCACCCCCAGCTTCTGCTTCACCTCGGCCAGGCGCGCGTCTTGAGCGGCGGCTTGGATGTCGGTCATCTTGATGCCGCAGTTGGCGTTCACGTGGTTGGGCTGGGGCGCCACGTACACCGGCTCTCGGTAGTATCGATAGTCGGAGTGACGAGAGGACATCTTGCCAGTCATCATCGGCGGGGGCATGCCCACGCCATCGCTCACCGTGAAGCCCTTGCCGCGGACCTCGCCGCCTTCGCTGGGCCCTTCGCTGCCCTGGATCCCGGCGCTGTTCTGAAATCGCGTTTGTTTGATCTTCATCTTCTTCACTCCGCCGTGGGGACGGTCCCGCCGCCCACCACCGCCACTGGCACGGCCTCTTTGGCGTCCGGTTCACCGGACTTGTCGGCGCGCACTCGCTTCTTGCCGACCAGGTAGTCGCGCATATCGGCGCTATCGATCTGGGCGAGCACTTCTTTGATGATCTCTTGGGGATAGTAGGTCCTGGCCAACTCCAAGGCCTCTCGGGGGACCTGCTGCTGTTGGAAGGCCTTCACCAATCCCACCAGCGCCTTGGCGGTGATCAAGTTGGGGACGGCCAAACGAGCCGCGGCCTCGAGCCGCAACATGTCAGCGATCTGGGCTTCGGTCAGATCCTTCACCTCCACGCCAAGGGCGGCGTGGGTCTTCTTCGCGATCAGCTCCCTTGCAAACTGGGTGGTGGTCGCCTCCCCCGCCAGCGCCAAGGCCACACTCGCTTCTTGGTTGTTGAGCGGAAGGGAGCGGGCCAGCTCGTCCTTGTCGGCGTATTTCCCGAGCTTCGGGATCCGTTCCGAAAGCAGCGGCGTTCCCTGGGCGGGGTGCTTCTGGATGATGACCTCGGCCATGGGCTTGATCATCCCCGAGAGCTGCTCGGAGCGGGACAAGACCTCCAGGGTGTCAACCGCGGCCTGGGTGGTGTTGTGGGGCACAGGAGCCTCCCCGTACTTGTCTTGCCGCTGTCCCACGTAGCCGCCGGTGAACAGACCGATCTGGCGCTGCACCAGGTCTTGGGCCTTGTTCATGGCCCCCAGGCTCTCGGGGTGTTGGGCGCAGAGTTCGATCAACACCGGCAGTACATAGCTGATGGGCGTCGCACCGTTTGCGTCGAAGGCCGCTTCTACGCGACCGACCAGGTCCACCGTGGTCTGGGCGTCGATCCGGAAGTCGTTCCCGATCAGCCCCTTGAGCACCGCCGGCAGGCCGACCACCTGGTAGGGCTCCTGAAGTAGCGCCACCTCGATCGCCCGCTGGTGGGCGTTGGCGATCCACTCCAAGGTGGGCTCGGCGCACTTCAGCTCCATCTTTTGGGCGATGCCCACCGCCGTCGCTTTGCTCAGCATCGTCAGCTCCCGGGCGGGGCTGAATTCGTCGGCTTGCGCGAAGTTGGGACCATGGAAGAGCTGGTAAGCCGCGTCGAGCTGTCCGTTGCCGAGCAGGGCCACCACCGTCGCTGCCGAGGCGTTGAGGCGGGACTGCGCGTTGGCGATGTACTCGGGGGCCAGAAGTTCGATGGCTTGCTCGACCTTCTCCGGGTGACGAGTGAGTTGACCCACCAAGGTCGCGATGTTGCTCGACTGGTCTTGCGCGATCTGCTCGAGCAGGAGGCTCTGAGCGTGTTCACAGGCCTCAAGGTGGGCCGCCTTGGCCGCTGGGGTGTCCAACGACGGAAAGACCTTGGCGATGGACTCCACGTAGATCTCAGTGATCTCGCCCTTGGCTTGGGTCTCAGCCGCTGAAGGTTTGTACCCGCCGGCCGGTCCCGCTTCATCCAGCGGCGTACCAGCCAACCTCTCGATCAGATCAGGGACCTTCTCGAACAGAGCATTCGAAGCGCCGCTGGCCGTCACCAAGGCTCGGGCGGTCTCTAGCTGGGCCACGTTCAGGTTGGCTCCCTGCTTCTGAGCCTTTTCCCTCGCTTCGAGGAGCTCGGTCTGGATCGCGGACAATCGCGCGATCGCGGTCTTCCGCTCCTTGTCGTCCGGCGATTGGAGTCGAATGGCCTGAACCCGGACCTGGTTGGACCTGCCGCTGGGGCCGTCCAGGACCTGGGCGAGGCGTAGCGCCTCTCCAAAGTACTCCCGCCCGGTTTCGTCGAGGGGAGCGGTCCGCGTCAGGCGGGTGAGGGCGTGGTTGAGCTGAGCAAGCGCTCCGGTCAGCTGCTCCGGCGTGCGGTTGGCCTCGTTGGAAACGGACTGCACCGCGGCCTTGGCGAGGCGGACCAAAAAAGGCCGCTTCTGCTCATCGGTCAGGCTCCCGAGATCGACCAAGGCTCGATAGGTTTGAGCGTTCTCCAAGGGCGTCTCGCGCGCCTCCTGGATATCGGTGTTGCGCTGGATCAGCTTGAGGCCGGTTTCGGTGAGGCTTTCTGGAGTGGAGTCTCGGAGGAGCTTGAACTCTTCCAGCTTGGCCTGAAAGGTGTCGAGGAAGTCCACTACCTGCTTGCGGCTCGCGGCGAAGTGAGCTTCCTGTTTCTTCTTGTCGGTGGCCGCAACTTGCCCCGCGTTGATCAGCTCGAGGTAGCCGCCAAAGGCGGTGGCCAGCACCGGATCCTGGAGGATCGCGTTCTGGAAGGCGATGTCGAAGCCTTCCGCGTTGATGATCTGCTCCTTGGCGGCCTTCACCTTGGCGATGAAGTCCTCGGTGGTGATCCGCTTGGCGTTGAGCCGGCTGTTGGGACCGAGGAAGGCTTGTAGCGCCGACGAGGGGAACTCGAAGTTGGCCTCCCCCGAGGATTGGATGCCCTTTGAGCCTTGAAGCTCGTTTTGCTGCTGCAGTGCGCCGTTCTGTTGGAAGCGGGTGCGCCGAATGCCGTTGTTGTCGCCGATCATCTTGTTCTCGATTTCTACTCAGTGGAACGGGGGGCTCAGACGCTGTTGAGATCGTCGTTGCCGCGACCTCGGCGGACCCCTCGTCCACCACCGGGAGCCGCCTCGTCTGGCCGCTCTTTGATCACCACTGCCCCGCCCACGCCCGGGTCGAACACCGGCTTGCCGCTGGCTGAGATGTACAGGTCGCTCATTTGCAGGATCTGCTGCGCGCGGTAGGGGTTCTTTTCGTATTCGGTCACGAGGTCCGCCACCAAGGGTTTGAGGTCGCCCATGGTGATCAGCTCAGCTTCTTCTCGGTTGAGAGAACGGAGCCGCGCCTTCTGCACCACCTGGCTGATCTCTCGGCCGGTCAAGCTGCGCTTGAGTTCGGCCAACTCGAGCAGTTGAGCGGCGGTGAGGTTGTGAGCGTCGGTGGAGGCGTCCAGGTTCGACTTCCACACGCCGGCCAGATCCTTCGGCTCTTGGTAGCCCACGAAGTACTTGCTGTTCATGCGCGACAACAACGCCGCCGACAACTTGGTCGGGTCGTTGCAGGTGCCCATCACCAGCACCTTGGACTTGTGCTCTTCCAGCCAGGTCAAGAACAGGCCGTGCACTCGATCGGTCACGCCACCGTCGGTCGCGACCGCGCCTTCGGCCGTGCCGCCCAATGCCTTTTCGATCTCATCGATCCACACCACACAAGGCGCGAGGGACTCGAGGATCTCGAACATGCGGGCAAAGTTGGACTCCGATTCTCCGACGAACTTGTTGAACAGCCGGGCGAGGTCCAGCTTGATCAGCGGCTTGTCCAAGATCTCGGCTGCGTTCTTGACCAACAGCGACTTGCCCATGCCCGGGACGCCGGCCAGGAGCACCATCTTGTCGACCTTCACCGATTTCTTGCGGTTGTTCTGAGGCGCGAAGGCCGCCTTCAGTTCGCCCAAGTCTTCCAGCACTCGATCGAGGCCCGAGACCTTGGGGAGTTCGTCGTCCCGCTTGAACAGCTCGATGTGGAAGTTCTCCTTCAACATCTGGAAGCGGCGGGTGGTGAGGAAGTCGAAGTCTAGGGTCGGCTCGCTGCGGCTGATGGCCTCACCGAGCATGTCTTTGGCCGCGTGGTTGGTGAACCCCACCAACTGCTCTGCCACCGAAGCGGTGGTCTTGCCCTCGGGGAAGAAGGCCTTGAACTGCTCCCCGGTGATGCCATCGGCGATGGCGTTGCGGATCAAGTTGTCGCCGATGTTGTCACCCGCGGTCGGACGCCAAGCGGCGATCTCTTTTTCGGTGACCGCGTTGGCCTCTTTCTCCACGGCGTCGTCGGGTCGACGGCCGTAGAGGAAGTTGACGATGCTGCCGAAGCCAATCACCTCCAAGGTGCGGCGGGTCGGCAGGGGCATGTTGAAGCGAGAGCCAACGTCGCTGGCCTTGCTGGGCATCAGGCTGGGGCCGTCGCTGAAGATGACGTGGGTGGTGCCGTTGTCGGTGTTGAGGCTTGGCCGCATGTCCTGCAGCTGCTGAAAGAGCCGCCCGTCGTTGTTCAAGCTCTGCTCGAGGTGGGGACCGATGCCCTCCATCACGAACACCGCCCGGCCGCGGAAGTCCTCTTTTTTGGTGGTCTCGAAGCTCGCGATCGCCTTCAGGGCCTCGACCGGGTTCAGGTGATCGAGGACCACACCTTGCGGCTGGGCCCCGTACAAATCATCGATGAGGGCCTTCTGGTTGTATTTGATCTGGCCTTTTTCATCGAACTTGGGCTCGGCGGTCTTGGGATCGTACTCGAGCCAGCCGTTCGCCGAGGTCCAGCGGATCACCCGAACTTCCTCGAGCTCCATGAATCCCGAGGCTGCTTTGCAGGCGGCGGCGAACACGCGCTCGTTCTGCGGGCCCTGGGAGAAGATGAAGTTCTGCCCGCCGCGGAACTGGTGAAACAGGTCGGCGGCGGGGTTTTCGGTGTTGGCCGAACTCCATACCACGCCAATCGTGGCCAACCTGGCGTTGGGGGCGACCAAGTTCTTCATGGCGGCCACCAGCCCATTCACTCCTCCGCCGACTCGGCTGCCGATGGAGAGCTTCTTGGAGTTGGCGGTGGGCGTCGGAATGCCTTCCGCGGCCGAAAATCCGAGGGGCTTGACCTCGAGAGGTGCGGCCGACTTCTCGGCGATCGGGGAGATCGTCGTGGATCCAACGGCGGGCTTTTTTCCTGGAGCTTCGGTCTTCATTGCTTGGTCCCACTCTGAACAAGCGCGGTCGCTTGATCAACCGAAAGGCCTGCGGAATGTCGTATTGCCACCTATAGGATTACGCTCGTCGGCCCCAAACCTCCTCCCGCCTTTGAGATCCAGTGGCGCATTTGTATCCCCGCGGTTGGACCCATATTCAAAGAACCCCGTGGTAACCCGAGCCCCATGCGGCCCGGCTTGGCACCGTTTGGGTCGGAGTTGAGCCCTCCGATCTCCCCGGGAATTCGGCTCTTTTTCGGCCTTCCCCGGGTGAGCCCGGGGGTCCTTGGAGGCCCGGTTTTTGGGGCTGTCTTGGGGGCGACTTCGTAGTAGGACCCCGCCCGGGTGATGGGCGGGCCGGGGCTGAACACAGAGATCTTCGCGGCGGGCCGGACGGCCGAGGCCGCCCAACGGGCCAAGAAGCTGGAGAACCTCTACCACGTCGGTCAGCACAAGCTTTGGGATGGGCGCCAGGTCCTGGACGAGCTGCAGCGGCGTCACGGACGGGCCCCGGCCGAACTCCCCCGGATCCAAAGGGAGGCTCTGGCTGCGGTCGTCGGCGGCCTGATGTGGGGCGAGCTGGCGGCCTGGCAGATCTCCGCCCAGCTGGCGGATCGGCTCGGCCACTATGAGGGCAAGTTGGCCGCGACCTCTCAGGTCCACGACGAAGCTCGGCACTTCTACGTGCTCCACGACTATCTGCGGTTGTTTGAGTTGCCTCAGCCTCCGCTGGAGAAGCGGACCCGAGCCCTGATCGACGTGGTGTTGAGCACCGACGACCTGATCCACAAGTTGATCGGGATGCAGCTCTTCATCGAGTCGGTGGCGTTGACGCTCTTCAAGGCCCTCCGGGATCGGGCGGTGTGCCCGATCTTGACCGAGCTGTTGGTGTTGTTCGAGCGCGACGAAGCGCGGCACGTGGGCTTTGGGGTCCAGCTGGCGCCGGATCTGGTGCGGGAGCTCGGGCCGGTCGCGCGGCTGAAGCTCGACACCTTTCAGCTGCGGATCTTGGGCAACGCCATGTTGTCGCTCCGGGCCAACGCTCCTCACCTCGTGGCCTTGGGGCTCGATCCCAGCGCCATGGCCCGACACGGGCTGCAGCGCATGTTCCAGACCGTCGCGCTCTTGGCCGAGGCCAACGGGCGTGAGCTCCCGGCGATCGGTGGGCCGGCGGTGGTCCGAGGTTTCGAGGCGGCGATCGAAGGCCTCTTCCCGGAGGAGTCCTCTTGGCGGGGACGGGCCCTGGGCGTCGCGCGGGCCCTGCGTTCGGCCTGACGTCCGCCGAACCCTGGACCTCGGGTCCCTTGGGTCGCGAACCTCGGCGTCTCCTCCGCAAGTCCCGATGGGGCCTCACCAAACCCTTCGCAAGTGCGCAAGCTCACAGGGGAATCGGGCCGCCCCCTCTGGCGCGCTTGGCCTCGGATCTCTATTGTCCCTCTCGGCACGAGGACGTGCCGAAGGAGGTCAGGATGACGACGACGAATGGGCTGGGTGGGATGCGGCCGACCGCCGGAGTGGGCAATGACAGCGGCGCGGGTGAGACCAAGGACCCGATCCTCCGGGACACCTTGAGCCCGGCCGACCAACAACTGCGCCCCCAGATCGCGACCGATCAGGGTGCCCAAGGTTACGCGGCCGGCGCCGGCGTGCAGCTGGCCTCCATGACCCCCTCCGAGTTCTGGGCCTCGAAGCTCGGCGAGTGCTACAGCAAGGGCATCTCGCCGGCCAACTGCACCCCGTGGTCATGAGCGATCCGAAGCGGCTCCACCCGCTGGTGGCAGAACTGATCGCTGGTTTTGAGACCGAAGCGGGTGAGCTCCGCTTGGCGCCCGAGTTGTTCCGCGAGTGGTGGGCCCGGCTGCGGGCCCTGGACCCAGCGGAACGGGAACCGGTCGCGGTCGATCTGGCGGTGGTGGCGGCCCGTTTCCGCCGCGAACGTCCCGACTCTACCGACTGGGCCGTCCACGCGCTGATCTTTTTCGGCACCGAGTTGATCGGCAGCCCCGAACGGGCTCGAGCGGCCTTCGAGGCCGTCGGCCTTCGCCTCGAGGAAGGTGCGGCTCGTTTTGTAGCCCCGGTGGAGTTGGTGAAACAGGCCCCGGGTGTGATGCCCGGCCGCACCCGGACCATCGCGCCGGCGCTCCAGAACAACCACCTGCGCAAGCTGCGTTGAGGGCGTCCTAAGGACAGATGTCGTTGCCGTTGGGATCCGGGCAACGATCGGCGGCCCGCACCCGCCGTTGATCGGTGCAGGTCAGGCCATTCTGATCCTGCAACTCAACTTGCATGAGCACCGCCTGATTTCGGACCGGGCAACAGTCGTCGATCCACGGGGCCACGCCATAGGCCACGAAGTTGTTCCCGCTGGGCTCCAAGTTGAACTGTCGCTCTTGCCGCCCGATCTCGGTGCCGGTGTCGGCCATCAACAACTTGAAGCGGACCAGGGCCCGCTGGGGGGCCACGCCGTTGACCCGCACGCTGCTCCAGATGTGATAGCCGCTGTAGCGACCACCCCCTTGAGGGCCCAACGACAAAGCGACCACCTGATCTTCGGCGACCTCTTCGAAGAGATCGACGCCGGTGCCGACCTCGCAGCGGGGGCCTGACGCGTCCAAAGCCACCCCCAGGTCTTGATCGAAGCCGGCATCCCCCGGCGGCAGGCCCGAGTCGACCGGGGTTGGGCCCGCGTCCGGCGTGGAGCCCTCGGATCCGCACGCCAGGGGCAACAGCAAACAACAGAGTCCCAACCTCATGGTCCGATCCCCTCGGGCAACGGCGGCCCGTAGTACACCAATACTCCGTCCCGGGGCGGATCGGCGGCCAGGCGTCCCCCGACGGCCCAGATCCCACCTTGGTCGTCGACCCAAATGGCGTGGAAGTCCTGGAAGGTCGGCGGCTCTTCGAACTCGGACCAGACGCCGTCCTTGCGCACGTAGAGGTGGCCGTTGAAGCCGGCCGCGTAGGCGGTGCCGTCGGGGGTCACCCAGATCCCGCTCATCTGGGGCAGGCCTCGGGGTGTCTCGTCCACCCAGGTTTGACCGTCGCGGCGCAAGATCACCCCGTCGGCGACCCCGCCCACCGCGTAGACCTGATCGGCGCTCAGGCCGTGCACCGCGATCAAGGGCAAGAAGGTGGGCGTGGGCGATTCGCTGATCGTTTGGCCGTCGAAGTAGAGGGCCCGGCCCCGTTGGCCGACCATCCACACCGCGTCCGCGCCAAAACCTTGGGCCTTGAAGAAGGTCGCGCTGGAGGTGGCCACCGGCAGTGGAACCGGGGCCGAGATGGTGGTGCCGTCGTCCCGCCAGATCACGCCGCGGTTGGCGCTGGTTTCGCCGCCGACGTACCAAGCGGAGTTGGTGTCGTCGCCCCACACGCCGAAGATGGTGTCGGTGGTGGGGGCGCTGCGTTCGCTGAACTGGCCCGTCGAGGGGCGATATTGAACGACCCGCCCTCGTTCGCCGACCATGCGGATCTCGTCGGCGCTGAGATCGGCCTGCACCCACCACAGATCACCGGTGGTGCCGGTGTCGTGTTTGCTCAGCCGTTGGCCGTCGTAGTGATAGACCAAAGGCCCTTGTCCGTCGGCGTCGGCGCCCACGATCCAGACGTCGTTGGCGCTGGTGCCGTGGGCCCGCAACAAAGCGCCGGGGGTCCCCTCGAGGACCACCTGCCAAGCGGGCGGACCGCTCGGCCGTGGCGGGTCGTTCTTTTCGCCGCTGCAGGCCAATGCCAGCAGGGCCAGGCCGTAGCTCAGATCCCAGCGTCGCACGTCGCCGCTACCCCCGCGTCCTGGTTCGGCTCACAGGTGCCGCCCAGGGTGTAGCCCTGCGAACATTCGCACTCGCACTGCTCTTGGAACTCGGGCTGGTTGCAGGTCGGCGTGATCATCACCCGCCGCTCGACCTTTCGTTTGGCCTTGTCTTCGATGCTGATCACCAACTCGTAGGGCTGACCGTACACGTCTCGGGTCAAGTTGGCCCGGGGACACGCCGGCAGGTTGGAGTAGTTGCTGATCTCCGCCGGTTGGAGCGGCGTCAACCACCCGTCGGCCTGCTCCTCCATCAACACCGGCCGCCGCTCCAAGGCCACCACCGCCTGGGTGCAGGGATCGACCAGCGCGGTGGCGATGGTCAGCGGGCACCCGTCCAGGTTGCGGGCGCGGACGCCGACCAACATCACCTTGCCCCCTTGGGGCGGCAAGATCAGCGGCACGGTACCGTTGTCGGTGAACGGCACCGGTGGGCCCGAGGCCGAGTGATGCACCAGCTCCATCTCGGGGGGCGAGCCCGGGTCGCCAACGAAGCAGCTGACCGCGGCGTCGGGTGGACCGTCGTCGCTGGTGCAGGAGAAGAGGAGACAGGGGAAGAGGGCCAACAGGCTGATGGTGCGCAAGAGGTGCTCGGTCAGTTGCAGAAGACGTCGGTGTTCTCGACCTTCGGGTAGTAGTAGAGGAACAGGTTGCAGTGTTCACCGACATCGGTGTTGCCGCCGAACACGTAGCAGCAGTCGCCTTGGCCCTGCGGGTCTTTTTCGTTGACCGAGTCGCAGCCGAAGATCGGCTGGGTCCACTGGTACTCGCAGTTCCACCAGATGCCGCCGCCGTTTGGGACGGTGCGTTCGATGCTGGTCATCATCGGCGGGTGATCCCACTCGTTGCTGGTGTAGAAGTGTTGCTCCTCGGGCGGGTTGGAGATGCTCCGTCCGTCCCAGGTGTAGACCTCGAACTTCTTGCCCCGGCTGTGGAAGTGGCCGTTGGCCGCGGTGATGGTCACCTGGCCCGGGAAGCGGCAGGTCCCGGTGAAGGTCGGGTTGGGCGTCGACTGGCAGACCCGCAGGCTTTGTTGGGTCGCGAACAAGGTGCCGAGCTCTTGCGGATTCGCCACGGTGCTGCGGTGGAAGTTGATGCCGACCTTGCCACCGAAGGGCGCCGGCTGGACCGTGGTGTTCACGTAGTGGGTCTGGATCATCAACATCTCGCCCGGGGTGAAACGGATCGCCACGTCTTCCGGTAGCTTCCATTCAGTATACGGTGAGTTGGCCTGGGAGTTTTGGCTGTTGGCGACCAGCGGCCAGTCGGCCCAGTTGGCGCTGCCCCAACATGGGTTGTTTTGGTAGTCGTCGCTGCCGTAGACCGCGGTGCCCTGGTAGTCGCCGACCTGGACCGGCTCACCCTTGGTGGGGTCGAGGTCGATGATGGTTCGGACCCGGAAGACGTTGACGTGGTGGCTGCCCGGGTTGATGGCGGTGTGGACCTTGTTCACCCAAAAGTCCTGACCGTTGTTGATGTCCGGGACCCGGACGAACCAGCAGGTCTGGTCCTCCCGACCCGAGGGGATCATGATCTCGGGGATCCGCAGCGAAAAACCGGACTCGGCCTCCAGCGGCTCCAGCTGCCAGGGCTGGAAATCCTCCCCGTCGTCCCCGCTACAGGCCGCTCCGAAGAGCAGGGCTATCGCGAGCAAAAACGGACGGTAGGGCGCCATGGCCACTACATCTAGCAGAGGGTGTGCCAGGGGTGCCAGGTACGCTTTGGTGACCGGCCTGGGGTGCTGAGTCCCCACAATGGTGGGAGCGGCAAGCGAATTATAGGCGTGGGATCAAAGACTTGGCGGTCCCGCCCGGCCCGTTGAGATCCTGTCACCACCGGGTGATTGCACCCTAACGGCGGCGGCTGAGGATCGAAAGGATATACCAGAACAACAAGGCCACGCTGGCGAAGAGCGCGAGGGAGGCCGCCACGTGTTGGCCCGGCCGGTAGACGTGCAGGATCTTCGAGGTCTCATGGACGATAGCGCCCGCGGCGAAGACCGCCATCGCCGCGGCGAACCAGGTGCCCAAGCTCAGGCCAAAGATCATGCTCACGACGATCACGCCCAAGGCGCCGAAGCCGACCACCCGCAAGATGCCCCCGAGGAAGCTGAAGTCTTTTTTGGTCAACAACACGGTGGCAGTCAGGCCGCCAAAGACGACGCCAGTGATGATCGCGGCTTGAGGGATCACGTCGGGGCCCGCGACTCGGGACGCCATGTACAACATCGGCAGGAATACGATGGCCTCGGCGATGATGTAGAGGCCGAGCCCTACGTACTGGCGGGTGCTGTCGACGGCGGTGGAGGCCCAGTTGGAGGCGACGTTGGAGACCAACATGAACAGGCCGAGCACGATCAACCAGGACCAGCGGCTGCCGACCATCAGGCCGATCAGGTTTTCGATCCCAGGGATCTGCAACAACGCCGCCTCGAGGCCCGCGAAGGCGACGATGGCCAAGGCCAGGTGCTGGTAGGTCTTGTGGAGGAACTCGCTCCGGGCTTCGGCGTCGAGTTGTCCGGCCGGAACGTCGAACGCGGTGCTGCGCAGGCCTTGGTTCATGCGCGCATCATTAGGCGCTGTGGGGCGGCTGTCCAGGCTCAGGGGCAACGAACCGTGGCGCCGATGAACTGGTTTCCGCCCAAGTCCTCGATGTCGGCCCCGTCCGCGCAGCTGGCGTAGAGGGCCCACTTGGAACCCCGGGCGTTGGAGCGCCCCACGCGTAACACCGCGCCTCCGAAGGCCGCGTAGCCGTACAGCGGGTTGTCGATGGAGGTCGTACGCTCCACCAAGACCCGGGCGCCTTGGCCCGCCAACACCGCGGCTTCACGACAGCCCTGGGCTCGTACACCCCGAACCGTCAGATCTCGGACGTCAAAGCCGACCACCGCCGAGCCGTTCAGGCACCCTTCGATGCGGCTGTCCTTCACCAACACCGGGGCCGCGGCGATCCCTTCCGCATAAACGCCGCCTTGGCCTGGGCCGGTGACGGTGGCGGTGACGGTCCCGCCGGCATCGCTGAAGAACGCCACTGCGAAGCCGCTCGGGGACTCGAAGCGGGCCCCTTCGACCTCGAGCCGGGTCCCCAGGCCCGTACCCGAGATGGCGTCGGCGGGGGTCGGGCTGGCGGGATCGATCGCGCCCTTGAAGGTGGTGCCGCGGACCCGGAGCTCCCCCGAACCCGCGTAGATCCCGCCCTTGTTGCCGTGTCGGATCTCGCCGCCGCTCAACGACACTTTGGGTGGCTGGTCCAAAAAGGCGGCCAGGTTGATGGCGCCGTCGTTGCCTGCATGAAGGATCGGATCCTCGAGGGTGAGCTCACCGCCGCTGACCCCCACCGCCAAATCCGGTCCCGGGCCGACGGTCAGCCGGCGCAAGGTAACTTGCGAAACCTGGAATATCGCCCCGATGGTTCGGGCGTTGATCACCTCGACCTGGTCGCCCTCGAGCCGGGCGGTCCGCAACACCGAGACCCCCGAGCCCCGACTGTCTTTAAAGGTCGAGCGGCTCAAGGACATCTTGGCGCCGCGCCCCAGCTGAAGTTGGGCGACGCTCCCGCCTTCGAAGCTCAGGTCGCTGGCCGTGGCGCTGGAGGTCTCGATGCGGGCGCCGCGTTTGGTCTCGCTGGTGGCCAAAAGTCGGAGTTGATGAAGCTCGACGGTCGAGGTCGCGACCTCCAGGCAGGTCTCGGGTCCACAACTCAACTCCAGCTCGGACAACTCGGCCCGGGCGCCTTGGAGCGCCACCGCCTCATCTTTGGGTCCAGCCTCGATGCGCCCGCGCCGGACCCGCACCTCTTTGGCCTGAAACACCGAAAGCCCGGCCGCCAAACTTACGCCTTCGATCGAGACCTGATCGGCGATCACCAGCACGTGGCCGAGGAGCAAGGCCGCGCCCCCGCCGGCACCTCGGAGCTCCACCGCCCGATCCAGGCGCACGTCCCCCAGGTGTCCCCCGGGCATCAACGCGATCTTGGTGGCGCTTTTGGCCAGGGCCGCCGCGATGGTCAACAAGGGGGACTGTTCGGTCCCGGCGTTTTGGTCGTTGCCGCTGGGGCTGACCCAGATCTCGAGGGGCGGAGGCGGAGGGGTCGGGCCCGGGTGCTCGGTGCGAGCGCAGGCGAAGAGGGCCACCAAGGAGAGGGCGGCGGCCCGGCGAAACTTCAGATGTTGAACCAGGGCGTGATCCACAGGTACTTCACGTTCAAGGTCCACCGTAGCACCATTTTGAACGGCATCAACATCATGGTCATGAAGAGGCCCGAGACCACCAGATAACGCACGAAGCCGAGCTGCCGCATGGCCGGCTTGTTCTCGAACATCTTCCAGAAGAGCGGGATCACGCTGAAGAAGCCGCCGACCGTGGCGCCGCCGATCATGAAGCTGGTCCAGTAGCCACGAGCGCCCAAGAGGTACGGCCAGTCGATGTTGTTGAGGGCGACGATCTTGTGGGAGTCCCAGAACTCCCAGGGCATGAAGAAGTTCCAGCCCGGGCCGCGCAAGAACACGCCGATGAAGATCTGGACCACCCACAACACGTGGAAGCCGAAGAAGAAGGTCAGGATCGCGAACCAACGCTCCTTGAAGGTGTAGTAGCCGTTCCCCCGCGGGTTGATGTCGATGTACGGAATCACCATCAGCCCGACGATGATCAGGGTGGGGAACACCACGCCCGCGAGCCAGGGATCGAAGTAGACCAACATCTCCTGGAGGCCGAGGAAGTACCAAGGCGCCTTCGAGGGGTTGGGGGTCATCGACGGGTTGGCCGGCTCTTCCATCGGCGCGTCGATCGCCAGCGACCACACGCAGAGGAAGAGGAACATGATCAGGCCGGCGATGAACTCGACCCGAACGAAGTAAGGCCAGCTGTGGATCTTGTCCGGCAGGACCTCTTCACCGGTGCCAGCCCGGATCCGGAGTTTGCCGGCGCCGACCTTCAGGTCCGCCGGGCGATCGATGGGGTGATCGGAGTGAACGACTTCGGAGCTCATCGAATCTCCTAGAGGGGGCCGGAAATGCCGCCGTCCTTACGGATGCGCCAGAAGTGCAGGATCATCAGCATCGACGCGATGACCGGAATGAAGATGCAGTGGAGCACATAAAAGCGCATCAAGGTCGGCGGGCCGACGTTGACCGCGGCGGTCAGCAAGGTGCGCATGTTGTAGCGGGGCGTCACGCCGATCTCGGGGCCAAAGGGGCCTTCGGTGCCGACCAGCGGTGCCGCTCGGGCCATGTTGGTCCCTACCGTCACCGCCCAGATCGCCAGCTGATCCCAAGGGAGCAGATAGCCGGTGAAGGACAGGAGCAAGGTCAGGGTCAGGAGCAACACGCCCACGACCCAGTTGAACTCCCGGGGCGGCTTGTACGAGCCGGTCATGAAGA
Source organism: Deltaproteobacteria bacterium (assembly GCA_016703535.1). Lineage (GTDB taxonomy): Bacteria > Myxococcota > Kuafuiibacteriia > Kuafuiibacteriales > Kuafuiibacteriaceae > Kuafuiibacterium > Kuafuiibacterium phototrophicum. The sequence continues at coordinate 129,260 of JADJBV010000002.1, forward strand.
CCCGGAACATGTGCAGCCAGACCATGATCACCATGCCGTGGGCGGCCCAGCGATGCATGTTTCGAGTGAACATGCCGAAGGGCACGTCGAAGTCGAGGTACTTGATGTCGTGGTAGGCGTATTCGCCCGTGGGGCGGTAGTAGAACATCAGCACTACGCCGGTCACGACCGTCACGAGGTAAAGCAGGAACGTCAGGCCGCCCGCACACCAAGTGTAGCGGTAGCGGATGCCGTGCCGACGCACCTTGGTCGGGTGAAGGTGAAGCCAAACGTTCGCCGAGATCTGCAGCGCGCGGTTGCGCGGCGTATCGGCGTACCCGTGCCGGAAGGTCGACGTCCAGACCTGCGACTCGGTGATCAGCTTCAGGATGTTCTGCTTTTGCTGGTCGGCTTTCTCGGACATGACTTCAGACCTTTGCCTTGGAATCTGGGTTGGTCCATTCGCCCTTCTCCCAGAGGAACTTCACGCCGGCGTCCACGTTGATCTCGCCCGCGGCATCGATCCACACCTTGAACCGCTCGAGGGGGCGGGGCGCCGGTCCCTCGAAGTTGATGGCGATGATGTCGCGGTTGCGCTCGAAGTCGAAGCCTCGGAAGCCCGACCCGTGGCACGGGCACTTGAACTTGTTGTCGTTCGCGAACCACCGCGGCGTGCAGCCGAGGTGGGTACAGATCGCCGAAAGCGCGATCATGTGGGTGGCTCCGCTGGGATCGAGCTCGCGGATGATCCAGGTGCGGTTGGACGGGATGTATTTTTCGCTGACCGTGTTGGGGCCGTAGTCGTCGGGGCGCCCGGCCTTGAAGAGGGTCGTCGGCTCGAACAGGACCCGCGGGTACATGAACCGCAGGAAGCCGAGGGTCAGGATGCCAAGGGCGCCGAGCGTCGAAGCCCAGCCGCCGAGGGAGAGGAAGTCGCGGCGCGACCAGGTCCAGTCCTTGGTTTTATCGGAGTCGTCGCGAACTTGTCCTGCCATGTGGGCCGCCCTCGCTGGGCCGTTCCGTTATGGCGGGCTTGGCCGGGAGTCAAGCTGGATCACTGGCCCGTTCCGACTAGACAATTCCAGGACTTAGATCGAAACGGCCCTGAGGGTAAAAACGCCTGGCACCCCGTGGCGTGGACCCTCGTTCCTGTTCGCTTCGGTCGGGTGGCGCTTGACGGGCGGCCCTACCCAGAACTACACCCGCCACCATGTTCTTCGGAAGCACCAGCGGTTGGGACAACTTCATGCTGATCCTGACCAAGCCGGACAACATCCCGATCTTGTTGATGGTGTTTTCGGTGGCCTTCTTCACCTGGCTTTCGCTCAAGGAAGGCCTCAAGAATGACAAGCTGATCAAGGAAGGGCGCCGAGACGAGATCCTGCGCCGCATGCAGGACTAGTCAGCCCTCGGGTACCAGCTCGATCCCGTATAAGACCACCCCATCCTCATCCTCCCGGCCGCCGAACCATAGGTACCGTGCGGTCGAGTGTAACGTGCGAATGCGACCTTCTTGGACCCGACGGCCGCAGAGCTCGGGTTGCGGTCGAGAGGACGCTATGGCCAGCTCGACCCGGCCCCCGGTCCCCACGCCGGCGATACCGGCCACCGTGGATCCGATCCGGACCAGCCGTTCGCTGGCACTTTGGCTCACGACCGTCCAGATCGACTCGGCGTCGGTGCGGGACCACAGCAGCCGGCGGCTCCCCGAGGTTCCGGCGTAGTAGGTTCCCGACTCATAGAACACGGCGGTCACCGTCGTTCCGAGGTACCCACCGACTTTTTGTTCGCTCAGCCGTCCATCCGAGAAGTCCAACAAAGCGGGCGCGTCGCTGGCCGCGAGGACCCGTCCCGGTCCTATCCAAGCAAGGTCGACCGTCGAGCTGGGGCTGAGCGACCGACGCAAATCGTACCCGGTCCAGGTGCGGGCGCCGCGACGCCACTCGAGCGCGTAGCTGAAGCGGAGCTGACCTTCTTCGCTGCCCATCGCCCAAATCTCGGACGCATCCGGAGCCCCAGCGAGCCGCTCGATCGCCCCGGTCGTGCTTGTCCCCGCGACCTCCAGCCTGACGGGCTCGGATCGGCTCGGATCATAACTCCAAAGAGCGTTGCCCTGGCCGCCTAGCCAGAGGCGTCCCGTCGCGTCGGTCCAAGCGTCCTTCGCGAGGACCCCTGCGTCCTCGAGTGCCTTGAAGGATTCGACCGTCCGGGTGTCGACATCGATCGAGTAGAAGCGTCCGGAATCGATCGTGACGAGAAGTTTGTTGGGCGAAAGAGAGGCGATCAGGTTCATCTGCTGGACCCGTCCCTGCTGCCCCGGGGAGACGACGATGCGCACCAGCGGGGCCTGTTCCAAACGGGAGCAGTCGCTCGGCGCCGGGGAGTAGCGCACTCGGCGGGCGCGGTCGGTCACGACGTCGGGGTCGTCCGGGACCAGCCCGTCGGGACCCAAGGTGCCGCCGACGATGGCGTGGGCGCGCTCCAACGGCAAGGCGTCGCCACTCGCCGCCATCGAATCCGAGATCGCCAACGGCGGCGCGATCCCGAGCAGCTCGGCCGCTTCTTGAAAATGAACCGCGGTGATCTTGGTGCCCAGCGGCAGACTCTCCGGTGTTCGGGCTACTCCATGGCGTTGCAGTTCAGCCTGGGGGGCTCGGTTCGCCACTTCGGTGATCCAGATGCTGGTCTGAATCGATGGGTCCACCTCCAGCGTCTCGGGCCGCGCGCAAGCCAAGGCCACCAGCAGGAGTGAAACCGCGGGCCGAGCCATCCGCCCCATCTTCGCCCCTTGCGGAGCTCCCGGCGAGCGGTGACCCGCTCCTGAAGACCGCTCGCGAGCCAGGATTGGGCCGGGCTCAAACGCCGCTGGTCGGAATGCCGAGCGCGGGGCGGGTCCAACCTCAGGCCTGAACGATCGAGCAATAAGGTAATTAATAACGGGCAGTTAGCCGGAACCACTGCGATCCTCTGCGTCGGGCCGATTGATCTTTCCCGGCGGGCCGCGCTTCATCGCACGGTTACATGTATGTCTACCTGACACTCTTCCTGATGGTTCAGGGCGCAGGGCCTGAGGCGGTCAGCGAAGGAGCCCTGGCCGAGGTCGCGGCCACGCCCTGGTGGGCACCCCTCGGGGGCCGGGTGGTCTTGGACAACGTGGTCGGGGTCGGGACCTTCGTCCCGGGCCGCAACACCGACAATCCCTACTACGCCAGCGCTTTGACCCTGACCCCCAGCTGGGCCCTCAGCGAGTCCCTGTCTCTCAACCTCTACTCCCTCCTCACCTACGAGTGGACCTACCTGGCCACGCCTTGTCACCCGGCCAGCGGACCGCGGGCCAGTGGGGCGCCCAAACAGGACTGCTCCGACGCCGACGGCAGCGATGGCAACCGCTTCGACCAAGAGGATCTGCAAGTTGGCTTGCAACACTCTCGTTTGCTCGAGCTGGGGCCGGTGATCATGGGCGCGCAAGGATTGGTGGCCCTCCCGACCAGCCGCATCTCTCGCTTCACCGGCAACCTCTTCACCTTGGGGGCCCAAGGATCGGCCAACGCCACCTTCGGGCCGGTGGCCTTCTACTTCAACCTGAGCCTGCGCAAGTTTTTTCCGAGCGCCAACGCCGCGGTGCTGGAGCAAGCCGAGGTCGACGCCAAACGAGGCGACGGCTTGGCCATCGGCAACTGCGCCTCCTTTCGTCAAAGCTCTTGCCTGTTGCTTTCGGGCTACGTGCCCACTTGGCGGATTGGGAGTGACCTCACCGCTTCGATCACGCCGCCGCCGCTGCCCGAGCTGACGATCAGCGTGACCTTTGGCTACTACTACACCCGTCGTTACGGCGGGCCCGACGACGGCCTGCGGGCGGTCACCACCGACGATGAAGGGGCGCCGATCGCCGATGGCGTCAACGCCGACGACCTGACCTTGGGGGCGATCGATCTCAGCTACTGGTTGGACGATCACTTCGCCGTATCGCTGGGGACCTTTTCGCTGCAACCGGCTCGCACCGCCGACGGCAAGGCCCTGCGTTTTCCGTTCTACGACTTCATCTCGCCCGCCAACAACTTCACCACTTGGTACCTGAGCGGGACCGTCAGCCTGTGATCTCTCGGAGAAAGCTCATGAAGAAGCCCCTCCTCTTGTTGCCCTTGTTTTTTGCCTGCGCCCAAGACGTCGGGGACGTCGATCGGACCCAGCCCTATCGCCTGAAGAAGACCATCTTCGAGGGCGAGTGGTACCTGCAGAAGACGACCTTCGACGTGCCGTACACCGCCGGCTTCACCTTCACCGGTGAGACCTCGGAGCTGGAGCGGGTGCGCTGGGAGATCCAAGAGAACCAGCTGATCGCCTACCGGACCTACGATCGGATCACCAACACCCAGGAGCCGACCCAACTGCCGGGCACCGAGTTCAAGGGTGCGCCGATCGCCGCTTACGCCATCGATAGCCACTTCGACGTGGTGCGGGAGTACAACGCCCTCACCGGCGAAGAGACCAACGTGATCTCCGAAAACACCATGGATCGGCCGTGGTACGAGCGGGACTTCATCCGGGTCAACTGGTCCCGCAACCTGGTGGCCAGCTTCGCGTTCCTGGACGACCAAGTGGCCCAGTCGCCGATGGACTACTTCGTTCAAGATCGCGACGACGCCGATCGGCTTTTGGTGGGTGTCCGGGAAGGTGATGTTTGGACGGACCACCAAGATTGGGAGCAGATCGCTCAGCTGGATCGGGCCGACTACCTGGACGTCGTCGACCAGCTCTTCGCCGCCCCCGAAGAGGTGATTTACGAGGACGAATACGGCGACGTCTACGCCGAACCCGCTTGTTGGTTTTACGGCGTCTCCGACTGCCAGCCGGCCCGGATCAAGGTGCGTTCGGCTTTCCTGAAGGTCCCGGAGCACGCGGGCTACGAGGCCATGGCCTATCCCGACAACGAGGTGCTCCGGAACGAAGACGGTACGCCCAAGCGGGACGCCGACGGCAACGTGGTGCGGGTGCCGTGGTTCGACAAGTTCGGCTACTTCCGAGTGGAGCGGGACTACTACGATCGGGATCGAGAGCGCACCGAAACCGGCCGCACGTTTTTGATCAACCGCTGGTCGATCTGGAAGGACGCGCCGGCCTGCAAACAAGGGGACAGCTACGCCAACTGTGAGGTGAAGCCGATCGAATATTACCTGTCGCCCGGATTTCCGGCCTCGTTGAAGCCCGCGGCCCAATCGGTGATCGGCGAGTGGAACCAGTCCTTCAAGCAGGTGGTGAACCACCTCAAGTACGGCGGGCAACGACCGCTGGACCAGGTCGAGGACGTGTTCGTGCTCCGGGACAACACCTTCCAGGTCGGTGGCGATCGGGGGCAACGGATCGGCGATCTGCGGCATTCGTTCCTCTATTGGATCCCCGAGCCCCAGTCGGTGGGGCCTTTGGGGTATGGGCCTTCGGCGGCGGATCCGCTCACCGGGCAGATCATCTCGGGGAGCGCCTACGTTTATGGCGCCGGGCTTGAGAGCTGGGGCGCTTACGGCGCCGACGTGGTGCAGCTGCTCAACGGGGCCATCCCGCCCGACGACTTCATCGAAGGCGAAAACATCCGCGAATACGTGGCCCGTCGCCGGGGCAACTACGCGGCGGATGCGACCGCGGTGGCGGCCAAGGGACAAGAACGATCCGAGGAAGGACGCGCTTTGGTCCGTTCGCCGGCGTTCCAGAAGGCAAGGGCCACCCAAAAGCGCTTGGGCAAACGAGGCATGCGCCTGGACGGCGGGAAGTTGCGGGCCAAACTCCAAGCGATCCGCAACACACCGTACGAGGATCAGTTGCTCAACGACGAGGTGGTGCGGGGGCTGGTGCCAAGGACCCGCGGCAAAGGGGAGCAGCTGTTGGCGACCTTGACGCCCGCCGAAAAGGCCCGGATCTCACCGGCCCGCTGGGGGACCCACGGAGCTCGGCGCGCCTTGGAAGAGAAGCGCCGCCTCAAGCTGCGCCTCCACAACCTGGAGTTGGCCGCCGAGTTCGCCGACGACGGCGTGGTGGGCCTGGCCGAGTCGCTCAAGGGTCAAGATTGGCAGTCGGTGCGAAACCAGATCGTGGAGGCGGTCTTCCGCTCGACGGCGTCTCACGAGGTCGGCCACACCTTGGGGCTGCGGCACAACTTCGCCGGCAGCTTCGATCCCCTCAACTACCCCGAACAATATTGGCAACTGCGGGGCAACCAACCGACGCCCTTCACCGACGAAAGTGAACAGCAGGCCTTGGGCCGGATGCGCGAATACCAATACGCCTCGATCATGGACTACGGGGCCCGCTTCAACACCGACATCCACGGCATCGGCCACTACGATCGAGCGGCGATCTTGTTCGGCTACGGCCAGCTGGTCGAGACCTTCACCACGCCGCCCAACGAACCGCTGACCGAAATCTTCACCTTGGACACGGCGCTGCACGAGCTGCGGCACTACAGCTCCTTCCCCCGGCTGTTCGGCCGAGACTTCCGCAACATGTACCAGCGGCAGGTGGTGCCGTATCGCCAGTTGATCGAGCAGATCGTGACCCCGGCGGCGACGCCTTTGGTGGAGGTCCCCTATCGCTTCTGCTCCGACGAATACGAAGGGGCCATCCCCTCCTGCAACACCTGGGACGAAGGCGCCGACGCTTGGGAGGTGACCAAAAACGCCAACCGGGCCTACGAGGACTACTACGTCTTCAACTCCTTCGGCCGGGATCAGCGGGAGATCGATCCTTGGAGCCACGTCGATCGGGTGTACGGCCGTTACTTCAGCTTCGGGCAACTCCAGTACCAAAACTACGTGTTCCGGGCCTTCGACTACGAAGGCCTGTGGGAAGAGCTGCGGGTCGACGCTGACTATTGGGACATCCAGAACCTGCCCTTCGACGAGGCGGTGGACGGGAACTTGGCGGGGGTGGTCGCCTCTCGGGAGGCGATGAACCAGCTGGCCCGGGTGATCCAGGCCCCCGAACCCGGCGCCTACTACGTCGATCCGACGGACAACGGCTTCTACAACTACACCTACGATCAGGACCTTCCGCTGTGTCCGCCGGGTCAAAGCGCCGACGATTGTTCGGATCTGAACGTGGGCCTGGGCGACGGCAAATACGCCTTCAGCCTCTACAAGGACGACACCGGCTACTACTTCTACGAACGGGTCCACGTGATCGGATCGTTCTACGACAAGTTGGCCGCGCTCCAGACCTTGACCTCACCCGAGACCTATTTCCTCGGCGTCGACGCCGACGCCAACCTGACCCAGTTCGCGATCAGCATGTACCTGTTCTTCCCGGACGAGGTGACCCGCTTGGTCGGCGGGACCTCGGTCGAGGGCTACGATCACTACGCCGGGATCGTGGAGAACCAGGCCTACGTGCCCCGGGACATGTTTGCGCCGCTGGCCACCTACGCCGGCAAGCCCTTCGTCGACCCGGCCACCAGCTTCACGGTCGAGCTCTACGCCACCTGGTTGGGCATGGCCTTCCTCAACGCCAACTTTGACAACAGCTTCAACGACGGCATGCGGGTCTTCGAAGAGGGCAACGGCGAAGGCTTCGTGCCGGCGGTGGCTCCGGAGCGGATCGTTCGTTACCTGCACCCGCGCACCGGCCGGACCTTCGTCGCGGTGCGGGCCGAAGATCCCAACCGGTATTCGCCGGCCTTTGATCTGTTGACCCGGATCAAGACCTACCAAGAGACGATCACCGATCCCCAGCTGCGAGACTATTATGTCGAGAGTTGGGTCGCCTTGGCCGACAACCTCCGCGGCCTGTACCAGCTCTACGGCCGCCTCCAGTTTTGAACCGGTGTCATAGTTCGGTTTTTTGGATGATACGCGGTTTGTCTTCCGATTAGACGAATCGTGGCGGGTGGCTTCATGCTGGCTATGAGCAGCCCGCAAGTCCCCCTCCACCTCCGCGTCCGTCACCTGGAGCTGACGCCCGAAACGCAGCACCAAATCCGCCACCGACTGCGGGCTGCTCTATCTCGATTCGGGGAGCGGATCCGTCGGATCACCGTTCGACTCGAAGACCTCAATGGCCCCAAGGGCGGCGTGGATCTGGCGTGCCGGGTGAAGGTGGACCTCCGGGACCAGGAGTCGATTTTCGTCGAAGAGCGGGAGGCCACGCTCTCCGTCGTGGTCGACCGAGTGGCCGACCGAGTCGCTGAAGCGATGGCCCGCCGCGTCGATCGACGCCGATTTGGGCGCGATTCGATCCGCTCGCCGCGAGTTGCCCTTTGAGGGCGGTGGTCGCCGTTTTTGTCGCGGTGCTTTTGGGTTGTGCCTCGGCCTCCTCGCCGCGGTCCCCCGAACGGTCCGGTCCTTGGCGCGGGGCCGAAGTCGCGTTCTACGATCTGGACCACACCACTTTGCCCGGACCGAGTGGGTCCCAGTTCGGGCCAGGTTTGGTGATCCTCGAAAACGCTCGCCCCGAACACCTCGAGAGCATCGAGCTGGCGTTCGGCAAGAGCCACCCCCAGTCCTACGACCGAATCGCGGATCTCGGCCTGGTGGTGCGCGCTCAAGGACAGCTGGTACGGCTGGAGCCCATCGAGGTGGGCAACCATCGAAGCGAGATACTGTTGGTCCTCGAGTCGCCGGGGGACAAGCCGTCCATGTTTCATGCGGTCCGTCGCAACACCGAGCCGTTTTCGCGAACCGATGACCTCTTGGTCTTCGACCCTCGCCTCGGCCGAGTGATGTTGTCGCGAGGCACCACGCAGGTGTTTTTGGTCTATCCTCGAGGCGGCGCCGCGCCCCCGGAACCCTAAAGGGCCCGAACGGCCAACCCGAGCGTGTGGGCGGCGACCTAACTCCTGGATGACTGGACCGCGTCGATTCGGTCCCGTTCGATGACCAGGAGATCGCCATCGATGCTCCGCAATTCGATGCGGGCGTCGTCGGCCTTGAGCAGCACGCCTTGGCTCAACACGCCGTCGTGACTGGCGATCATCCCCTCACCGAGGCGCTTGGCGAAGAACAGGTCGAGGTAGTCTGTTTTGGATAGACCGACCTGGAGGTCTTTGACTTTGGCCAGATCGATGGGCCGGGGCTTCCCGTCGGCGGCGATCAACCGCAGCCCCCCCGATTCGTGGCGCTCGAGGCGGCCGAAGTCCGGCTCATCGCCGAACCGGGAGGTCCCGGGGACATGAGTCCACCCACCGACGGCGCCGGGTTCATTGGCGACGGACTCCCACAACGCCACCAGCGACGAGAAGCGCTCCACCTGGAGCTTGTGGGTGGCGCTGATCGACCAGGTGCGTCCTGCGGGCCCGGTGAAATACAGCTGATCGCCCTGCCGGCCCCCAAAAACACCGATCTTTTCGGCGTCCTTCGGTCCGGGCGACGGGAATCGAACCAGGTCACCAGGTTGCAGCGCGCTGGTCTTGACCCTTTCGACGGCTGGCGCTCCCTGGGGTCGCTGGAACTCCCGCCGGCTGAAGGGCTCGAAGCTCAGGCTACCGCCGACCCGGCAGGCCTGTCGGATCTGCTCTCGGCACGCGTCGATTTTGCCCTCGGTGAGCGCCGTCCAAGCGGCACTGATCGGCGCGTCCACGCCGGGTCGCAACGGATGGGCCTCGGGGATACATCCGGCCAGGACCCGTAGAGAGCCCAACAGCTCGGCGGCGAACTCTCGTGGCCCGACGCCCGGCGTGGGTTCATGGCCCTCGAGCGCCCTCAACCTGCTGGCGAAGGCCGAGGTCGCGAGCCCGATGACCCCGGCGGAATCGCCGTCGCTGCGGGTGTAGGTGTGGTCGGTGAGCGCGCCGATCAAAAGATGCAGGGCCAAGTCGGGGACCCCTGCTTTCCGGGCGGCGGCGGAGTCTTGGGTGACTTGGCCAATGACCTCGGCCCAAAGCGGATCGTCCGGGCGGACCACCTGTGCCCAACGTTCGAGCGCCTTCTCCGCGAGTCCGAGGGTGGCCGTCGCTTGTTCTGGACCGGCCTGGGCGCCTTGAAGCAGCGCCTCGCCCACCGCCCTCAACTCACGGTGGCCGATGGAGGCCACCCGCTTCGCAGCCGGGCCCTCGAACAAGCCCTGCAGCCACTCGAGGGGACGTTCGGGCAGAGCCGCTTCCTTTTCACTCGTCCTCTCGGAATGCTGGGCCTTGTCCACCAGCATGAGCAGGGCCTCGATCCAGGGGCCATCCACCTTGGGCGCCAGGATCGCGTCGACCAGGTTGACGCCGATCTCGATGCTGGCCCGCTGGTGATCCTTGCACTTCGCGGCCTTCGCGAGGGCCAGTCCCTTCACCGCCGCCCAATCCCGCTGGGCCGTGGCCAAGTTTTCGGCGGTGGGTGTTTTGCGGAAGGCAGACACCGCCTCGAACACGTCCCACACCCCGTTCTGGTGCAGCAACAGGTGTGCATCTAAGAGTTGGGAGACGAAAGGGATCCGATCTTCGAGGACCGGCGGACGGACGAACCCGGCCTCGAACTTGGGCACCAGCAGGGCGAGCTGGGCCTTTGCCTCCCGCTCTTGGCCATCGAGCAGCAACACCGTGACCCGCTCCAGGGGGCCGCTCAACTCGTTCGCCTTATCTCCGGGGAGGAGCGCCAGGAGGCCCTGCAGGTGGGCCAAACCGGCCCACGGATCGGCGGGGAGCATCTTCAGCCGATCGATCGTGGGCTCCAGTCCCTCCAAGCGATACGCGGGGCCACGGAGGGCCTTCGCCCCCGAAAGCAGCGGTGCTTGGGCGAAGAACGCACCCAAATAACGTTGGACTCCGCCGTGGTGGCCGGCCGACCCGACCCTCTGGACCAGGTCTTGGGCGCTCGACAGGAAGGCCCTCAAAGTGTCGTCGGGGTACGCCGCCTCCAGGGCCGCCAAGAGCGCGGCGCCGTAGAGGGTGTTGGCGGCGCACGGCGCTCGTCCCCAGGCCTGCTCGAGCTCCGGCAAAACGCGGGCAATTCGGGCCTGGATCTTCTCGGTTTTGTCTCCGGTGTTCAGCGCAAAGGCCGCCTCGATGGCCCCGGGGAGGCCACCTTCGATCGGCGGCACCTTTCCTTTTTCGATCGCCGCCCGCTGCTTCGACAGGTGAGCTACGAACCGGTCGACGTCCGGGCGCCGCGCCTGGAGCGCTTGGGCGAGCTGGGCCCTCTCTGACTCGAGCACCCGGGCCGCCAGGTCGTTCAGCTGGGCGTCGTCAAACAGGCCGCTCTGTCGCAACGAGGTCTGCCGGGCGGCCTGGGCTCGGGGGTTGGCGGTCATGGACAGGACCTCGAAGGCGATCCCGTCGAGGGTGACCGGATCGATCGATTGGGCTCGGTCGACCATCACCATGGCCCGGGTCGCCAAACTCCCCGCGTAAAACTCCGCCATCCTGGGGAGCGTATGGCCCACGGTGATCAGTTGCTTCAACGCCGTTACGGCGCCGGGGCTGCTCGGGTTGGCCTCGATGGCCCCGAACAACTGGAGGACGGCCCGAGCTCGGCGACCCTCCGACAGGTGCTCCGACTTGCCGAGGCGGGCGGCGAGGCCCTCGACGAGCGAACGATCGGCGCCGGTGGTGATGGCCTGAGCCAAGTCATGGAGGGTTCGTTCGTAGCGCCGCCCCGTTTCGTTCGTGGGGGGAGGTGCACTCAGCGCGGGGTGCAAGAGGGTGCCCCTCAGGTCGAATTTGTTGATCGGGTAGAGTTCGTCCCAGACCTTTCGCAACCCGACATGTCGAGGGTTCGCGAGCACCGCCAGCGCCACCGAAAGCTGCTGCTCGGGCTGCTTCACCCAATCGGAGGGCGCGTGGCCCATCCGGTCGTCACCGTAGAGCTCCGCGGTGGTGCAGCGTTTGCCTCTCTTCAGCTCCAGCACCAAGACCTCGCCCCGATCCGCGTGAGGTCCGATCTCGGCGCTCTTGAGCATCCCCGCCAAGGCCTGAGCCCCGGAACGGGCCAGCTGGGCCAGCTGCAGGGCCTTGGGAGAGAGCGCATGGATGTCGGTACCGAAGTCCCGCGGTTGAATTTCTCCCAGCTCGACCGGGTCACCCCACTGGGCCCGACGGACCAGCTCACCATTGAGGCTGATCAACTTGGCCAAGATCGGATCGGCGTCCGAATCCCGACCTGCTCGCGCTTCCGAACCGTGGATTTCCCGCTCGAGGCTCGCGTGTTGGAGTTCGTGGGCCAGGTCGCGCAAGAAGCGGGTGGACGCTCGGCGCAATGACTCGGGCAGTTCGGCCCCCGGCTCTTTGGGGAGTTCGGTGATGCTGCGTTGGAGCAGGACCTCGTACTCCTGCTTGAAGAAGGTGCGCATCAAGAGGCGCTCCCACTTCACCTCGTTGGTCTGCACGGGGCGGAGCAAACGGTCGAGCCAGCCCTGCTTCAGGAGCTTTTGGGTCGGCGCGTCGAGGCCGGCCCAGATGTTCGCCAGCGGTCGCTCCCAGTCGATCGGCGAGGTCCGGTAGAAGTCGACGCCTTCGAGCCGGGCGGCGAATTGGGTTTCGATCTTGGCCAGGCCCTTCAGGGTGGGTTGAGCGGTCCGGAGCGGCGGCGCCGACAAGGGGCCGGCCTTCTTTTTGGGCTTGGGGCTCTCGGCGAGGGTGTCGCTCGGGGGCAAGGGGGCGACAGAGGGGGCCGACAACGGGAGCGACGCCTTGGTGACCATCGCTCCAAGGTAATGGCTGGAAGAGGCTCAGGGTATTGCGTTTTTAGAGTGCAACTCTTGCTGGGTGGAGCCAACAGGCGCCCGGTTGCAAGTGCCTGTAACTACTTCGGTTCGTGCCGGGGTTGCCGGCCGCCAGGGGTCAACCTTCAGGTTCATCCGCCACCCGGGCGCCGTCGGAGGGATTGCGGAGCGGGTTGGTGTCGCGGAAGGGGAGCTCGGGGATGGGGCCGCGGGGTTCTTGCACCTTCTCGAAGATCATCCGGTAGATCGGCTCACCATTGGCCTCGTGGTGCCGCTCCCACTCGGTGCGTTCGAGGAACGGCGAAGGGATGAGCAAACTTTCGCCGCTGGTGCAGCGGAGTGCACCTTCGGCGTTGAGGAAGTCGAACATCTCTTCGGCCAACGGCTTGACGTCCGACTGGGCGTAGATCTGGCCCCCGATCGGCAAGAGCTCGGCCATGCCCCGCACGATCTTGGGCTGGAGGATGCGCCGCTTTTGGTGGCGTTTCTTGAAGCACGGATCGGGGAACTGGATCGTGAACCGCTCGATGACACCCGGCGGCGCCAAGGCCAAGTTGTCGTTGGAGCTGGCGTAGTAGATCAGCGCGTTTTTGGGGCCGTCCCGATCCCGGCGGGCCATGGATTGTTCGACCATCACCTTGCGCACCTCGAGGCCGATGAAGTCCCGGTCCGGGTGGTTCCGGGCCCGCTCGAAGACAAAAGCGCCGCCGCCGCAGCCGAGATCGACCTCCAGCGGCGCCTCACGCCCAAAGGTCACCAAGCGATCGATCACGCCGACCCGGGTGGTGACGGTAAAGGGGTTGGCGTGTTTGCGGACCCGACGGCTCACGACACCTCCCGGGGAGAAAAACACAACACGTCTTGGATCGCCGGCACGCCCAAACACCGCATCAAGAGGCGATCCAAACCGATGGCGATCCCGGCGGCGTTGGTGTGGATCTTGGCCAAGTCTTGCAGCAGGCCTTCGTCGATCGGGTACACCTCTTTGCCGGCCGCCAGCCGATCGCTTTGGTCTTGTTCGAAGCGCCGCCGCTGCTCCAAGGGATCGGTGAGTTCACCGAAGGCGTTCCCCAGCTCCATTCGCCCCAAAAAGACCTCGAACCGTTCGGCGCGCCGCGGGTCGGCTGGATCGATCCGGGCCAAGGCCGCCATCCGGGCTGGGTAGCCGTACAGGAGGGTGATCTCGTCGTTGGCGAAGGTGTTCTCGACCCGATCGAGGAAGGCGCGAAAGAACACGTCCTCCCAGCTGTCTCCCGGGTGAGGTGGGACCTGCAAGGCAACTTGCAATTCGGATAGGTCGGGAAAAGCCAACGGGTCGCCCAGGCCCACCCGCGTGAAGGCCTCGCTCACCGACAGGCGACGGGCCCCGTGCGGGTGCCAAGGCCCTCCGACCGCGGCCGCCACCTGCTGGATCAGCTCTTCGGTGTCGTCCATTACGTCTTCGAGCAAGCCTGGCATCCGGTACCACTCGAGCATCGTGAACTCGGGGGCGTGGGTGCGGGAACGTTCGCCGTTCCGAAAGACCCGGGCCAACTGGTAGAGGTGGCCGAGGTCGCGGCCCAACATCCGCTTCATCGCGTATTCGGGCGAGGTGTGGAGGAAGAGCCGTTCGGACCGGCGATCCGGCCCTATTTCTTCGGTCGAAAAGGCCTCTAGGTGGGGCTCGAGGCCGGGGCTGGGGACGGCGATCGGCGTCTCCACCTCCAAAAAGGAGCGGGCGTCGAAGTACTGCCGCACGGCGTCATTCATGCGCTTTCGCGCCTCGAGGACCTCACGCGGCGGGACATGGCTGCGGTCAACGCTCACGGTCGGCTGCATGCGGCGGACGGTGCCCGACGTCAACCGACTTGTTCCGCTTCCATGGCCGTCCCAGTTGTGGCACCTCGATCAAGACGATGCGTGGCCTGCCCCTGCTCTTGACCACCGCTGTGTTGCTCGCGCCCGCCGGCGCCAGGGCGTCCGGCTTTTATCTCGCCGACGTCGGCACCCGCGGGATGGCTCGGGCCGGAGCGTTTGTGGCCGCGCCCGACAGCTTGTTGGCGCTCCACTACAACCCGGCCGGCTTGTCGCTGCTCAAGGGCCTCCAGTTCACCGCCGATCTGCAGCTGGTGAACCTGAACATGGACTTTCAACGTAAGTGTCCTTGTTCGCCCAGCGGCGCGCCCAACGCCGCGGCGATCGACGCCGAGCTGGAGGCCAACTTCGACAAGAACGCCGCCAACGCGAACACGCTCCTGGCGATCCCCTTTTTGAGCGTCGGTTATGGTCTCCCGTTTTTGGATCTGACCATCGCCTTGGGGGCTTGGGGCCCGACCAGCGGCCGGCACAACTGGGGGGAGCTGCCCGGGCCCACCGCGCCCTCCTTCGTCGACGCCTCCCGGCGCCAGGTCACCCGCTACAGCGGCCTGGAGATGCGCACCCTGGAGGCCAACTTTGCTTTGGGCTTCGGCATGCGACCCTTGGCCGATCTGGTCCCGGGGCTCCGCATCGGCGGGGCCTTGGTCGGTTATCAAAGCGGCAACCGCCAGACGGTCTCGATCTTCGCCAACTCCACCTTGGCCAGCGCCGAAGATCCCAACTTTGACGTGCCCGCCGTGCTGGAGTTCCTCGAGCCTTTTGCCTTGAACTGGCAGGTCGGCGCCTCTTACGAGATCATCCCCGGCCTCACCTTCGGCACCTCCTACCGAGGCAAACGCTCCTTCACCGCCGAAGGGACTTTGACCGCGGACCTCCCGACTTCACTCCAAGGCATCGCCAGCGTGGAGGGCTCCAACATCGAGGTCAGCCTGGCCACCGCGCCGATCTGGCGGGCTGGCCTGGAGTACCGCTTGCCCGGGATCATGCGGGTCGAGGGGGCCTTTGTCTGGGAAGGGTGGAGCGCTCACGACCAGGTGGTGATCACCGCCAAGGACATCTCCATCACCCTCAACGGCGAAAGTGTGCCCCTGCCGCCCATCTCCGTGCCCCGGGAGTGGAAGGACAGCTGGTCCCTGCGCCTTGGTGGTGAGGTCAACCTGTTGGAGCCGTTTTTGGGCGTGCAGGCCGGCTACTACTTCGAGCCCACCGCGATTGCCCCAGAGCGGGTCGATCCTTCCCGGGTCGATCTCGACAAACACGGCTTCTCGTTGGGGCTGAGCACCACCTTCTTTGGCGCAACCTTGACGGTGGGCGGCCAGTACGTGGTGCTCTCGGGGATCGAGGTGCGGAGTGGCGTTCGAACCCAGATCGCGCCGTTCGTCGACACCGCGGGGAACGTCATCAACCCCGAGGTGATCACCGTGGTGAACAACGGCAACTACAGCGGCCAATACTTCATCGGCTCGGCCAGCTTGTCCTTCGCCTTGGATCCGCTGCTCGGCGTGCTCTGAGACCTCAGCCCACCCGGTCGTTGAAGTCGTCCCACTCGTGGTCGCTCCACCACTCGAGCTCCACGCCCTCACAGCGAACTCCAAAAGCAGGGCAGGTGGTGCAGCTTTCGCCGCGGATCATGTCGGGAGGTTCGGTGGGCGGGTGGCGCTCGGCCAGGCGCGCGCCTTCTTCTTGGGCGGCGGCCTCTTCGGGATCGGGCTTGCGGTCCGGCAGATCCGGCGCGCCGGAGCGGCCTAAGCGGGCCTCACACTCCGGAAAGAGCACGCCGTTTTCGGCGTCGACGTGGTGCAGGAGCGCGCGGCCGTAGGCGTCGGCGTGGCGCGCCAGCACCTCTGGATCGTCGAGGGCCAAAGCGAGGGCGTCGAGGAGCTCCGCCATCGCCCGGTGATCGTGGAGCAGGGCCGGGATCGGGCCGCGATCCGCCGGCACTTCGCCGTGTTCGATCAACGCTGGGAACAGGAGCTGTTCCTCACGCGCGTGGTGGTAGCGGCCCGCGTAGAGCCGGAAGAAGCGCAAAAACGCTGGCCCGTCGCTGGCGTCGGCCTCGCCACGCACCCGGGCGCCGGCCCAGGTCTGGAGCGAACCAACCACCCGCTCGATCAGCACGTGCTCGGCCCGGAGGTCTTCGATGAACCGCACCGGCCTACCGTGCTCCCGCGGCGCTCCCAGCACAACCTGCCGAGGCTGGATCCCTCAACGCTGACGGCCGGAGCGATCGATCGGGGTCCGGTCGGTCGTTGGCGTCCCGGCGGGGGTCGGCAGCTCCGATAGGAGGTTGCTGACGCTGCGGCGGAAACGCCGGGCGTCGCCGTCGTCCTTGGGCCGATCAAGGCGTCGCTCCAAGGTGTCCGCGACCATCAACAACACCGGCAGGAGGAACAACACCAGCACCAAGGCGTAGCCGACCAAGATCACGCTGAAGAGACCGGTGTGGAAGGTCGGCTGGAAGGACGAGAGCAACAACACCGAAAAGCCGACCACCAACAACACCGCGGTCAAGACCACCGGGTGTCCGGAGTGGGTGATGGCGTATTGGATGGCGGCCTCGGCGCTGGGTGAACCTTCTCGACGGGCCCGCAAAAAGCGCATGCCGACGTGGATGCTGGCGTCGACCGTCACCGCGATGCCGAGGCAGATGATGTAGGCCGAGTTGGTGTCGAAGGACCACCCGGTCAAGGCCATGGTGGCGAAGGTTACGCCGATCGCCAGCAGGCACGGGATCATCGAGGCGACGGCGGTGGCCCAGCTGCGGAAGGCGATCACCATCGCCAAGAAGATCACCAACGTCGCCAGGCCAAAGCTGCGGGTCGCGTCCTCCACCAGGTTGCGGGCGATCCGGGCGAACAAAGGCGGTAGGCCGGTGAAGGTAGCCCGGACCGGCGCCTTGCCGATCACCCGCCCCGCGATCTCTTGGGCCGCCGAGGTCAAGCGCAAGACCTCTTCGGTGGAGAGGCTCTTGATCTGCAGGGTGAAGCGGGTCTGGGTCATCTCCTCGTTGGTCAAAGCCGAAAAAGCGGTGGGATCCAGGAGGGCCAGTTGGGCCACCGCTTGTTCGGTCTCGGGCAGGGGGGCGTCGGGGCCGGGGGTCACGCCGGTCATCACCGCGTTGGCCAAACGCATGTAGTCGGACATCGAAAATGCCCGAGAAACGCCGGGCAGTTTGACCAGGTTGGCCGACAGCCGATCCAACAGACGTAGACCTTCGCCGCGCTTGAAGTAGCCGGGTTCGTCGCTGTCGAGCATCACCTCGATGATGTCGGTGCCGCCCAAGGTCGACTCGATCATCTCGATGTCGGCCCGCAGGCGGTGGTCTTCTTCGAGATAACGAACGAAGTCGGCGTCGATGCCGATGCGGTTCACCGCCGCCACGCAGATGCCCGAGGCCAAGCCGGTGATCGCCAAGGTCACCAAAAGATGGCGATGGGCAAACTGGGCGAAGCGGGTGGTGGCCTTGCCCAGGTGGGGCGCGGCCGGGAACAACACCGAACGCCCCCGCGGATAGTCAAAGGCCAACAAAAACACCGGCAGCAAAAACATGGTGGCGAAGTAGCTGACGCAGAGGCCCAAACCCGCCGCGATCCCAAACTCACGCAAGGGCGCCACCCGGCTGATCGTCAGCGCCAAAAAGCCGATCGCCGCGGTGGAGGTGGTCAACAGGCAAGGCAGGGCCATGGCGGACACGGTGGTGAGCAAAGCCTCTTCCCGTTCGCCGATCCGGGCGTAGTGGCGTCGGTATTCGGTGAGGAAGTGGACCGAGTCGGCGATGCCCACCACCAAGATGGTCGTCGGCACGGTGGCGGTGCCCACGTTGATCGGGATGCCCAAGACCGCGAAGCCCGCCAACACAACCAAGGAAGCGAGGCCGGCCAAGGCCAAGGGCAAGACGCTGGCGCTGACCTCACCGAACATGAACCACAACAACACCAACAGCAGCACCAGCCCGGCCGGGAAGAAGAGGGCGACGTCGTGCTCCACACCGGCGGCGATCGCCTCTTTGGTCACCGCCGATCCGGCCAAGTGCACCGTGCGGCTCTTGGAGCGGAAGCGATCGATCTCGCCGCGGATGGTGCGGACCGTCTCCAGCCGTTGTTGGGGGTTGGTCTGGCGGGCCGAAAGTTGGACGAAGAGGAAGGTGCTCTCGTGGCGCCGATCGACCAGGAGTTGGTTGTAGACCGGGTGCTTCTGGATCCGCTGGCCCAGCTCCAGCGCGCTGTTTTTGCTGATCCCGCCCACCAAAAGCGGCGCCAGATCCAAGGTCTCGCCTTCCCTCGTCAGCTGAGTGGCGGTGGCCACCGACAACACTCGATCCACCGTCGGCAAGCCGCTGAGCAGGCGATCCAACTCGGACACCGCGGTGATCGTCTCAACGTCGAAGACCGTGCCGCCGACCTCACGAAAGGCGATCACCAAGGTCTCGCCGATCTCGTAGGTCCGATCGAGCGCCTCGTAGTAGCGCCACTCCTCAGTGCCTTGCAGGTAGGCTTCGGGGCTGGGATCCACCTTCAGGCGGGTGACCAGGAGTCCCGACCCGACGAACAGGGCCAGGACCAGGGCGTAGACGAATCGTGGTTGTCGCACACACCAGGTGGCGAGCCGCTCGACCGCGTCTGAATAGCTGTGTCCGTCCGCCAAGATCCGCCCCAGGCGCCTCCGGATACATGGGCGTCCTGGGCCGAAGTCGAAACCGACAGGTGGAGGCTAGACAAATGTACAGTAAGGGCGCGGAAGTGCCCGGCTCAGGCCTTCTTCTTGGGCTTGAAGGCCACCCGGATCCGAGGCGATTCCCGTTCGGTGTACGGCCACGCCAGGCGGGCGACGCCCAACACGAAGGGCACCAGGCCGGCGATTCGCCCCGGGCCTTCGAGGGTCACCACCCAAAACACCGACACCACCAGGGCGAAGTAGGCCCAGAGGTTGACGCCCCAGGCCGTGCCTTCGCGCCGGGCCCGCTCTTTGGCGCCGTTGACGAACCAGATCAGGAACCACGACTCAGGCGTGTAGATCAGCGGCGTCAGCCCCAAAAGGACACACAAGAGGAGATCGAAGAAGCTGCCCCGTTGGGTCCCGCTGGGGATCAAGATCCGCTCCCGGCTGGGATGGAACTCCAGATCTTGGCCACCCTCGGAGGCCGCGGCGCGGTGGCGGGCCCGGACCAGGTGCTTCGCGCCCAACTCGTTGAGGCCGATCTGATCCGACAACTCGACGGCGAAGGGGCTGCTCGGATCGAGGACCGCGCTGTAGGTGGCCTCCAACCCTGGCGGCGGGCCCGGGCTGAGCTCCCAAGGCCGAGTGTTCCACAAGGTCTCGCGGAGGTTCATGGCCATCGGTCCTTCGGCCAAGGTGTAGAAGTCGGTGATCACCGGCGTCCCGGGGCCCTGGCTGAGCTGGGGATAAACGATTCCGCGGGTCGCGACGTCGAAGCGGATCGGGCCCAGGCGAGCTTCGGTCTCGGGCCCGGGCGCGAGGTCCTCGACCACCGCCAACATCACGACCCAGTTTCGGTTGAGGTGGGCCGAAAACGCCGCCTTCTGCAGATCGGTGGTCTGGATCCCTTGGGCGATCAGCCAACGCTCCATCGCCTCCGGCAGCTGCATCTGGCGGGTGTTGGTCGAGGTCTGAACCCGACCGGTGAAGAACACCACCTCACCCAAGGTCAAAGATCGCCGAGCGGGAGGCTCCTCCAGCGGGGGCACCAGCTGGGATGGCTCACCCAACTTCTTGTTGAGCACGGTGACCAGCGACGGACCGAAGAGGTTGCGGCGCATCCCTTGGTTGTGCGGCTCACCCACCAAGGTGTTGCGCTGCAGCTGCATGAACAAGTCGTCGGGCGCTCGGCCCAAGCGTGGCTCCAGCGGAAAGGCCCGGACCCAAACCGCCCGAGGGGCTTGGCTGTTCAGCACCTGCTCGTCGACGGTGATCAGATCGGGCCCGTTGCGAACCAGCAGCACCTGCCTGGAGAGGGTGGTGATTGGCGCCGAACCTTCGGGGACCAAAAAGACGTCGGCCCGCGCCGGCGTCGCGATGAACATGCTCGCCATCCAAGCGAGGCCGATCGATGGCAGAGCCCTGCTCACCACTCTTGCCGTAACCCTAGCCCCTGTCGAGTTTGGGGTCCAATTAGTTGGTTGCGGTTTTGGCCGAAGAGGTGACCAGCTGTTCGGCCAAGGTCTCCACCGCGTAGAGCAGGTCTTCTTCGTCGCAGCTGCTCCGGGCCGAGCCGGCCGCGACCGTGACCTCGGATCGCAGATCGATCAACTCGCCGTTGGTGGCGCACTGAGTGCCGAAGCGGGCGATGGTCGAACGCATCAGGTGGCTGGCCGCCAAAGCTTTGCCGAGGGGGATCTGACAAGACTGATCGACGCACGACTTGTAGCTGCGAGCCTTCTCCTCCTGGACCAACGACTTCATCGCCGCGTCCTGAGAGCTCCGATCGATCACCTTCAGCGCTCGCTCCGCCAAGAACACCCGGATCTGGTCGGTCAATGCCAACAAGGTGTCCTGCTCGAAGGTCTTCTTCCCCGAGGCCTCGGCGTCCATCACCGCCAACACCCAGGTCTGTTGGGTGGCGTTGGCCAAGGTCTTGGCGGGCCGCTTGCGTTCCACCGGCGCTGGGCTGGGGCTGGGGGCCGAGGGGCTGGGGCCGGCCAAGGTGGTGGTGGGCGGTGGGGGCGGCGGTGGGGTGTTGCCCTTCTTGTCGATCCCGGTCCCTCGGGCGCTGACCCCCGGATCCACCGGGGTGACGAAGGTGACCGAAAATGAGTCCGAGCTCTTTTTGGGCGGGGGCGGAGGGGTAGGCGCGGCGGCCACCGGGGGCGGCGCGTTGGGATCGACCGCGTCGAGGGACACCGTGACGTTGGAGGGCGAAAGCTCCTGGATCGACCCGGTCATGGCGTCGACCAACATGCCCACCCAGAAGAATGGGAGCAGGGCCAAGTTGGCGAAGAACCAGCCGTTCAGATCTTGGGTCGTGGTGATCCGCCGGCTCTGGTAGCCGGGTTTGCTGACCTCGATGACGTGATTTTTCTCTCGCGCCAGCTCGATCTCGCCTTGGGCCGTGGGTTTACCGTCGACCTTCACCTCGGCGTCGGCAGGGTAGGCCTTCACCGCGATCTTCTGCTGGGGCCCGGCGAACATCGTCGCGCAGGCCGCGAGCTGACCGCTGAGCAGCAAAACTCCGAGCCGGGTGCGTAGCCCTCTCACCATTCCAACCGTCTAGCACGAAGTCCCCTGAGCGTCGCGTGGCCGCCCTCACTGGATGACTTCGAGATCATGTGGGGAACCTGCGCGTTTCGTAGACCCACGATCCTCGGGGAAGATGTCAAAGCCAGGCGAGGTTGTCCGAAGGGAAGATGTAGAGGGGGGCGGCCACCATGTTGGTTAGGGAGCTCGGGAGCTTGATCGATGAGCGCGGTTGGCCGGTGCAGCGCCTCCGCATGGGCTGGTCTTTGGTCCTCTTCTTTTTCTTCGAGACCTTACTCGGCAAACAGCTCCCGATCGTCATGGCCTACCTCGCCTTGGGCGCCGGCTTGACCTTACTCGGCTGGGCCAGCCTGGCGATCCGTGATTGGAAGATGCAGACCCAACTCGCGTTGATCCAGGAAGCCCTCGATCGCCGTCCCCGCTGACCTTCGTTCCAGCCTGAGACCGATTCCTTGCACAACCATGGCGGGGCCATGGTTGGACCCCGGCGTGGCCCGCGGCTACCAGTCTCCTCGAGATGGCCCAGGCACCCGAAAAGCCGCTTCTTCGCGGCGTGATTCATCAGGTGTCTTTTTTTGTCGCCCTGGCGGCGGGGGCGGCGCTGGTGGCGACGTCTCCTCCCGGTCGCGCCACTTGGGCGGCGTTGATCTACACCGCCAGCTTGGCGTCTTTGCTCGGCGTCTCAGCGACCTACCACCGCATCTCTTGGCAACCCCGGGCTCGGGCTTGGATGCGTCGCCTCGATCACTCGGCGATCTTCGTCTTGATCGCCGGGACCTACACGCCCTTTTGTCTGGCCCTCCCTGAAGGACGGACCATGGCCTTGGCCTTGATCTGGGGCGCGGCCGCGGTCGGGACCCTGAAGTCCATGCTCTGGCCCTTTGCGCCCAAGTGGCTGGTCGCCGCCCTCTGTGTGGCCATGGGCTGGGGTGGTTTGGGGCTGGTGCCGACCATCTCTGCGACCACCGGGCCGGTGGGCCTGGGGCTGATCGTGGCCGGGGGCGTGCTTTATTCGATCGGCGCGGTGATCTACGCGATGAAGCGGCCCAACCCGTGGCCCCGGGTCTTCGGGTACCACGAGATCTTCCACGCCTTGGTGGTGGCCGCGGCGGTGCTCCACTTCGCGGTGGTGATGAGGGTGGTGGGCCAGCTCGACGGGTTGTCGGCGCTGGCCCCTTGATCGGCCCGGACGCTCAGAGGCGGACGTACTCGAACTCGACCGGTCGGCCCTTGATGCCGGTGTGGGGCGGCGCGATCCAGTTGGCCATCTTGCCCGGTTCGGTCACCTGGACCTGGATCGACTGGATGTAGGCCCGGTCGGCGTCGTTGACCAACCAACGATCCTTGTTGGCGTTCCACTCGGAGTCCGAGATCAGGTTGCCCTCGGGATCGAAGCGGTGGCTCGAATATTCGCCGATGGCGCGGCTGAAGCGCCGGTGCGGCAACTTGAGGCGTTCGGGGCGACCGGCCTCCTCCAGCACCTTGTTCCAGCGATCGACGGCCTTTTGATTATCTTCAATATAATCCGTCCGCAGCACCTCGTTGAGCGCGTTGCGCATCGAGGTGGTCTCGTGGGTTAACTTGCCGTCCCGCACCACCGGCACGTCGTAGGAGAGATCCATCAACACGTGGTCGTCTTTGCGGCGGGTTTCGTAGGCCCGGCCCTTGAGCCCGGCCGCAAAGTAGGTGGCCGCGTTCGACGAGATCTCGCCGCCGAACAGATCGAGCGAAAGCGTGAACCAGTAGTTGAGCGAACGTTGGATCATGTCGATGGGCACGCCGCCCAACTTGGTCACGTCTTCGTTCGGCGCGGTCTTCAGCAGCTCGCAGGTCCGCTCCAGGATCCGGCCGATGCCGGTTTCGCCCACGAACATGTGGTGGGCTTCTTCGGTCAGCATAAACTGACAGGTCCGGGCGAGCGGATCGAAGCCCGACTCGGCCAAGGACAAGAGCTGATATTTGCCGTCCCGATCGGTGAAGGTGGTGAACATGAAGAACTGGAGCCAGTCGGTCATGGGCGCGTTGAAGGCCCCCAGGATTCGAGGCTTGTCCGGATCACCCGAACGGCGGGCCAACAACTCTTCCGCCTCTTCCCGGCCGTCGCGGCCGAAGTAGGAGTGGAGCAGATAGACCATGGCCCACAGGTGGCGGCCTTCTTCCACGTTCACCTGGAAGAGGTTGCGCATGTCGTAGAGGCTGGGCGCGCTCTGGCCCAGGTACCGCTGCTGCTCGACCGAGGCCGGTTCGGTGTCGCCTTGGGTCACGATGATCCGACGGAGCACGTTGCGGTATTCGCCCGGCACCTGTTGCCACGCGTCTTCTTTGGCGTGATCACCGAAGCCCACCTTGCGGCCCGGCTCGGCGTCGGTGAGGAAGATGCCCCAGCGGTAGTCGGGCATCTTCACGTAGTCGAAGTTGGCCCAGCCGTCCCGATCGACGCTGATCGCGGTGCGCAAGAAGACGTCTTGGCCCTGGAAACCTTCGGGCCCCATCTGCTTCCACCAGTCCAGGTAGTTGGGCAGCCACTTCTCCAGGGCGCGCTGGAGTTGTTTGTCGTTGGAAAGGCCGACGTTGTTGGGGATCTTCTCGTTGGAAACCGCGGTCATCGTTCTTCTCCTGTGGAGCCTTCTTTGAAACGGGGGATCAGGTGCGGGTCATGTCGAACACGGGGCGCGACTGCTTGCCGTAGAGGGTGAGGGCGCCCTTTTCGCCGACCGCGTTGGGGCGTTGGAAGATCCAGTTCTGCCAGGCCGAGAGGCGCCCGAAGATCTTGGTCTCCATGGTCTCGGGGCCCGCGAAGCGCAGGTTGGCCTCCATGCCGGTCATGGCGTCGGGCGAGAAGTTCGCGCGCTCTTCGATGGCGATGCGGATCTCGTCCTCCCAGTCGAGTTCGTCGGGGGCGAAGGTCACCAAACCCAGCTCTTCGGCGGTTTTGGTGTCGATCGGGCCTTCGTGGGCCAAGATGGTCCCGACCTGGGCCGGGTTGCCGAGGAAGCGGGTCTCGAGCCGGGTCAGGCCGTTGCCCATCTTGAAGGGGCCGGCGTTGAGTTTGCTGGTCGCCAGGTGCACCGGCCGGTCCGCGTCGTTGAGCATGTAGACCCGGTCGGCGGCCAAGGCGACCTCCAGCAAGGAGCCGACGAAGCAGCTGCCGGGCTCGACCAGGGCGAACATCGAACGCGCGGTGTTGTCCAGGTGCTTGAGGGTGCGTTTGGCCAGGTGCAAGATCTCTCGGCCCAGCCAGTCGTCTTGAGCGGCGAGCAGGCCCTTGTCGGCCCGCAACACGTTGGCCGCGTCGCCTTCGGTCTTGAGAGAGAGGTAGCCGATCTTCGGGAACTCGAAGCGGAGGCGCATCAAGGCGTCGTCCAGCTCCCGGAAACAGCGCACGTACCAGGCTTGATCGCCGGCCTTGCGGAAGGCCTCACCGCTGTCGGGTTCGGCGCCGGCCGGGGCCTTGATGGTCATGGTTGCGGTCAGGTGGGCCGGATCCAGGGCCACGTGCACGTATTTGTAGCGGAGCTCGTTCTCCGCGTATTCGCAGCCCACCGGATCGAGCTTGATGCCGGCGCCCTTCCGCTCCGGCTTGGCCGCCGCCAGCTCCTTGGCCTTCTTGGCGACGGTCTCCTGCCAGCGGGAGCGGGGCACCAGGTCATCGACCAGGCCCCACTGCACCGATCGCTTGCCTTTGATGCCTTCGGCGATGGTCGAGAACACGTCGGCCAGATCGCGCCGCACCTTGCGCTTGTCGACCAGGCGGGTGAGGCCGCCGGTGCCCGGCAACACCGCCAGCAGCGGAGCCTCGGGGAAAGAGACGGCCGAGTTGCCGTCGTCGACCAAGGCGATCCGTTCACAAGCGAGGGCCAACTCATAACCGCCGCCGGACGCGGTGCCGTTGAGGGCCGCGTAGGTGGCGACGCCGCTGTTCTCCGCCAGATCTTCGAGCCCGAGCCGGGTTTCGTTGGTGTACTTGCAGAAGTTGACCTTGAAGGAGTGGGTGGAGCTGCCGAGCATGTAGATGTTGGCGCCCGAACAAAACACCCGGTCTTGCGCCGAGGTGACCATCAAGCAGCGCACCTCGGGGTGTTCGAAGCGGATCCGCTGGATGGCGTCGGCCAACTCGATGTCCACGCCGAGATCGTAGGAGTTGAGCTTGAGCAGGTATTCGCCGCCGCCGACCGCCTCTTCGAGCTTCACGTCCATCGCCAAGGTGGCGACCGGCCCATCGAAGTTGAGCTTCCAGTGGGTGTAGCGCTCGGGGTGGGTGTCCAGGGCGAGTTTGGTCGGGGCTTTGGCGTGGGCGTGATCGGCCATGTCCGGGAGGTTACGGATCCGCCCCTGGGATGCAAGCAGTATAGCGCTTGAAGTCGACCGTCCGATGAAATATAGTGCATGAAGCCATGGACCTGGATCTGAGCCCCCTCGGCCTTGCGGTCCGAAAAGCCCGTCAAGACAGGGGCTTGAGCCTCAGGCTCTTGGCCGAGCGCTCCGGGGTCTCTGAACGGTTCTTGTCCGATCTCGAACACGGGAAGGGGAACATCTCGATCGGCCGACTGCTCCAGGTCGCGTCCGCCTTGGGGGTGCCGCTGGCCCACCTGGTCCAGTCCTTGGATCGACCGAAGGGCCCGGCCCGGATCGCCTTGGTGGGCCTGCGCGGCGCCGGCAAGAGCACCATCGGTCACGCCGTCGCCGACCGGCTCAACCTTCGCTTCATCGAGCTCGACGCCGAGATCGAGTCGGCGGCGGGGCTGCCCCTCTCCCAGATCTTCGAGATCCACGGCGAGGCCTACTACCGACGCCTGGAGCGAGAGGTGCTGGAGAAGATCCTCCAAAGCGCCCGAGGCTGCGTGATCGCCACCGGCGGCGGTTTGGTGACCAACCCCGAAAGTTGGCAACTCCTCTTGCGTGAGGCCCGCACCATCTGGCTCAAGGCCCGACCCGAACACCACTACCAGCGAGTCATGGAGCAAGGTGACTTGCGGCCCATGAAAAACCGCCCCTCCGCCATGGCCGAGCTCCGGGCCTTGTTGGCCCAGCGCACCCCGCTCTACGCCGAGGCCCACGAGCAGCTCGACACCTCACTCCTCGGCCTCGATCGCACCGTCGAGGCGGTGTGCGCCTCGACCGGATTCAGCCCGTGAGATGGGCTCGCCCACTCGCTCGACGGTTGAACGTACACCTCCCCTCTGCAAGGGTGGGGTTGCTTCCTCGGGGATCCATCGTATGAGCACTGGTCTCCTCGCCCTCCTGGACGACGTCGCCGCCATCGCCAAGGTGGCAGCCGCCTCGATCGACGACGTCGCGCTGCAGGCCGGCAAGGCGGGGTCGAAGGCGGCCGGAGTGGTGATCGACGACGCCGCGGTCACGCCGCGCTACGTGGTGGGCTTCGACGCGGCCCGGGAGCTGCCGATCATCGGGCGCATCGCGCTGGGGTCGCTGCGCAACAAGTTCCTGGTGCTGCTGCCCGCCGCGCTGACGCTGTCGGCCTTCGCGCCGTGGCTGATCACTCCGCTGTTGGTGCTGGGCGGCATCTATCTGTGCTTCGAGGGCAGCGAGAAGGTGGCGGAGTGGATCCGGCCGAAGGCGCCCGAGGTTGCCGTCGCGGCCGTGCCGGTCGACGCCCTACACCTCGAGAACGAACGCGTCGCCGGCGCGATCAAGACCGACTTCATCCTCTCGGCGGAGGTCATGGCGATCGCGCTGGCCACCATGCCGCAGGCCAATATCGGGACGCAGGCGGCGGTGCTGGCGCTGGTCGGGCTGGTGATCACCGCGGGCGTCTACGGCGTGGTGGCGCTGATCGTGAAGGCGGATGACGTGGGGGCGGCGATGGTCCGGCGCGGCCTCTCGGCCGGTGCGCTGCTGGTGCGCGGCATGCCGAAGGTGCTGAAGGCGCTGTCCATCATCGGCACCGCGGCGATGATCTGGGTGGGGGGTGGCATCATCCTGCACGGCATGGAGGAGTTCGGGCTGGGCGGGCTGCCGCACCTGGCGCACGACCTCGCCGCGGGGGCCGGGCGCGCCGTCGGTGGCGCAACCGTGGAGTGGGTCGTGAACGCGGCGATCGCGGGGGTGGTGGGTCTGTTGGTGGGGTTCGCGGCCATGCCGGTGCTGGGGCGGCTGCTGCACAAGTGAGAGGCGGCCTGGCCTGGTTTGCCGTCGCCCTTACCGCGGGTAACAAGACGACACGCCACCGCCGATGGGGAGGCACCGATAGTCCGGCTGCCGGCAGTCCGCGTCCACGGCGCAGTCGGCGAGGCAATATTGCGCCAGGCTCAGGCCGACGCAGGAGCTGCCGGTCGGGCAGGCGCCTGGCCCGCAATATTCGCTGCAGTACCCACCTACAAAGGTGGGACCCAAGCCGAAGCCCTGCCGGCAGACGGCGCCCAGGCCTCCTTGGCAGTCGGTCACCGTGGCGCAGGAGGCGCCGACGGTGCCGGTGCCGGTGCCGGTGGCGCGGCACTCCAGCAAGAAGTCACCGTCGCCGTCCAGACAGCCGTAGCCAGGACGGCAATCGGTGGCGTTGGTGCAGTCGGCTTGGCACTCGCCGTACACACCGCAGTGCCCGCCGGCCGTGCAGTCGAGGTCGGAGGCGCAGTTCTGGGTGCAGTACCCGTCCGGAGCGTAGGCTTTGGGCTGGCAGGATTGGCCGAGACAGTCACCCCCGTCGGAGCACGCGCTGCCGTTGGGTCGCCGGCCGATACACACCGAGCCCGAACACAGATCGCCGCCGGTGCAGTCGCTGTCGGCGAGGCACTCCACGCAGGCCCCGGTGGGTTTGTCGCAGCGCGGCCTGCCCGCCGAAGTGCAGTCGACGTCGAGGCGACACAACACTGGGTTCTGCGGGAAGCAGATCGCGGAGGGCGGCGCGTCCACGCAGCCGTAACCCGGGCGACAGTCTGAGTTCCGGCCGCACTCGTCGAAGCACAGGTCGGGCGCGCCGTCGACCGCGACACACACCGCGTCCGCGGGGCATGGCGTGTTGGTGCACACCGCGCTGCAATAGCCGCCGTTGAACTCGCTGAACTGGTCTTCCGGAAGGCAGATCCCTTGACCGTTGAGACACTGGTTGGACGCCACACACGGGTAGCCGATCAGCCGGTTGGCGTTGGGGACGATGGCCGCGTCCGCGCCGGGCTGGGCGTCGAGGCCCCCCAGCGGTTGCGCGTCACGCCCCAGGCCCCGGTCTTCGCTCCCGGCGTCGGGC
This sequence comes from Deltaproteobacteria bacterium, assembly GCA_016703535.1. Lineage (GTDB taxonomy): Bacteria > Myxococcota > Kuafuiibacteriia > Kuafuiibacteriales > Kuafuiibacteriaceae > Kuafuiibacterium > Kuafuiibacterium phototrophicum. The sequence continues at coordinate 158,136 of JADJBV010000002.1, forward strand.
GCCTCGGCGTCGATCACCTCAGCGTCCCGAGGGGCCGCGTCGCCAGGCGCCGCATCGTCAGGGGTCGCGTCTTCGCTCACCGACGACGCGTCCTCCGCGCCCGCATCGGGCGCCGTCGCGTCGGCGAGCACCGTCGAGCCCGCGTCCGGGCGCGCCGGGAGCGTTCCCAGGTCCTGTCGATCGACGCAGCCCGCGGCCGCCAACACCAGCACCAAAACTCGTCTCCACATACCGCACCTATTGTGGGCTCGTGGGCGAGTCCGTCGGAACTTTCTTCAGCGCCCGCGCCCGCGCCGCCTGGAGCCGCAACAGCAGGGGGCTCTGGGGAAACGCCCGCGCGAACGTGGTGTACTGGGCCTCCACCGCGGGACCCCAGCCATCCGAGGCGATGGCGAGCAGCACCCATAGGCCCTCGCGCTCCTCGGAGAGCGCGCCAGTCGGGAACCGCCGGTGGTGCCGTGTCAAGGCGCTGTGCACGGCCTCGAGCTGACCCGCGCCCAGGGCGGCCGCAGCGACGTCGATGAGTTCCCGCTCCTCGGCGAGCGTGGACGGCGGAGATGGCGTCGGGGGAGCGGCTGCGGGCGTGGGATCGGCGGCGCCGGAGGGCGACTCGGCCGGGGCGGCGACGTGGGCTCGAGCCGGCGCGACCCGCACCTCCGCGGCGGGTGAGGCGAACGACGGGGAAGACGGCGGCGACGGCGCCTGTGCTGTGGGAGCCAGAGGCGACGCGAGCACCACCGCGGGCACCGGCTCCGGTGCGGGGATGGATACCGCGGCGGTGACCGGGGGCGGCGCTTCGCGCAGGACCAACCGATCGAATGCGACGCCGGCCGTGGCTCCGCCCACGAACGCGGCCAAGCCGACCTTCACTACCGCCGCCTTGGCGATCGCGAGCGACGACGACGACGACGACGCGGACGGCGGCAGCTCGAGCGCGGGGATCTGGACCGCCAGCCGCCCCCACAACGCGGCCCGATCCACGTCGGTCGCCCGCGGGATGGCGCGCTCAGGACCCAAGATCGCTTCGACCTCCGGGTCGCTCGGGATGGGACGCTCTTCGGTCATCAGACACCTCCAGCTTCGGACGGTGAGTGCCGCGCCGTCAAACGGCGGTGGGCGTCTCGGAACTCCCCGCGGGCGGTGCGCAGCCGCGAGTAGACGGTGTTGAGCGGCAGCTCCAGGCTGGCGGCGATCTCACTCGCGGTGGCGCCGTCCAGGTCGTGCATGATGAGCACCGATCGGCGCGGCTGCGGCACCTGCTCCAGGCAGTGGAGCACCAGCTTCCGCGCCTCGGCCGCGATCGCCCGGGCTTCCGGGGTTCCATGTTCGACGCCTGCGGTCTCGTCGGCCCCCAGATCCTCGTGGCGGAAGCGCGCGAGGCGGGTGTGGTTGGCGGCGACCTTGTGCGCAAACCCGAAGATCCAGCTCCGCAGCGAGTGGACGCCGTCGTAGGTGTCGAGCTTGCCGAACACGCGCACGAACACCTCCTGGGCCACGTCTTCCACCTCCGACGGGCGGACGCCGAGGCGGCGCAACGAGCGACACACGTAGTCGAGCTCCTCCTCGAAGATCACCCGGAAGCGGTCGGAGCGCGACAGCACCTCCACGGGACGGTATTGTGTGCGCCGGTCTGGATCCGTCAGAAGATCCTCCCGGACACGACGAGGCTCAGCCCCGCGCTCACCGGCGGGCTCCTCCACAGGACAACCTCCCCGGCCCGCAGCTCGGTGGCCACCACCGCAGCGTGGACATCGAGCAGGAGCGCGCCCCGGAGCCCATCGACCAGCACGCCGCCCACGCCGGCTCGGAGCCCGGCCGTCATGGTAAATCCGGTGGCGGTGCCCGGGCCCTCCAGGCCCTCGCTGGCGGAGCGCGTCGCGCCGGCCACAACGTCCGCGCACAGCAGGAACACCGACTGCTCCAGACACACGTTGGGACTCGCCGCCAACACGAGCGTGTCCACGAGGATCCCGGGATCGAGCTCGGCCGACCCGATCGTAGACTCGAACCGCGCGTCCATCCCCACCGAGAGGGGCCCCTCCCTCCGCAACGCCACCCCGACCCGCGCGCCCCATGTGGGCGCCGGTGCCCAGCCCGACGACAGGCTGACGCCGAACAACCATTCGCCCGTCCACGGTGTCTTTGAGGCCACCGGAGCGACCGGCGCCAGCGCGGGCTCCCCCGTCGTCGAGGGCTGCGACGCAAGCGCCACCGGAGGCTCGTCGCCCGTGGTGCCGAGGGCGGCGACCAGCGACGAGGCGATGGTGCGGACCAGCTCACGGCACCCGTCCGCCGCGGACGCCGTGAAGTTGCGAGAGGCCACCGGTCCTTCGAGGCCCACGATCTCGAAGCTTCCCGCCGCCCCCGCCGCGTCGATGTGCACGTGTACGCTCGCCGCGGGATCCAGCGCCAGCCGGGCCCCGGCGCGATCCATGAGTCGATCGCAGAAGTACTGCGCGTCTGGGCAGCCCGCGGGGGCCGCGTAGGAGACGCGCCCATCGAGGCACTCCGCGGCGGCGGAGGTCGATCCCAAGACGACCCCGCCGATGAGGACGGCGCTCAGGAGGGCCTTCGGTTCGGTTACGAGGACGGTGCGTGCTGAGCGGAGCAACGGCTGGATATGGAGAAACTCCATGGCGGGGTGTGCCTCGACCGAATGCGTGAGTGCACGTCTAGTCGGTCAGGTCTGGCTCGATGAAACACCAGCGGATCTCGGGCCGTTTGGCTTGGAGCGCCGCCTCGAAGTCGTTGATCGCCTGGCAGAGTTCGTCGGCCCGCAGATCGGGTTGGGGCTTCACTTTCAGCGCCACCAGCACTTCGCCCGGTCCTTGTTGTACGGTGATCAGGTTCAGCACCGTGCCGACCTTGGGGTGGGCCTGGATGACGGCCCGGGCCGCCTCGGCGATCTCGGGATCGGCGGCTTCACCGACCAAAAGTGACTTCACCTCGTTGGCCAAAAAGACCGCGACGCCGATCAAGATCACCCCGATCACCAAGGAGCCGATGGCGTCCCAACGGGCGTCGCCGGTGAAGTAGGCCATCAGCAGGGCGGCCAAGGCGAAGGAGAGGCCCAAGCTGGCGGCCGAGTTTTCGCCCATCACCACCACAAAGTCCGAGTCTTTGGTGTCCCGCAGGTAGCGAAAGAAGGGCTTGTTGCCGCGGCGGGTGTTGGCCTCTTTGATGTTGCTGAAGGTCGCGTACCCCTCGAGGGCCAACGAGAAGAGCAAGATGCCGATGGCCAACCAGACGTTGTCGACCGGCTCGGGGTGCTGAATCTTGTGGATCCCTTCGTATATTGAAAATACGCCGCCGCCGCTGAAGAGCAGCAAGGCGACCATGAAGCTCCAGAAGTAGAGCGCTCGACCGTAGCCCAGGGGATGGGTGGCGTCCGAGGGGCGGGCGGCTTGGCGGACGCCGAGCAGCAGCAACAGTTGGTTCCCGCAGTCGGCCGCCGAGTGGATGGTTTCGGCCAACATCGCGCCGGAGCCGGTGATCACCGCCCCCACGCCTTTGGCCGCCGCGATGGCCAGGTTGACCACCAAGGACTGGATGATGTGTCCTGTTGAGCCCCCCGCCACCCCTGTTTCCCTACCATGAAGGCGTCTTGGGAACAGCCCGGGGGCACCACCCTTGAACGGCTCCGGGGTGCGGGTGACTATCTCAATCCTGGATCCCTTCGACCCGCCAGAGCTCGCAGCAATTTATGCAGAGCCCTCGGATGACGAGCGTTTGCGGGCGGTGGTCGATCTCTGTCTGAGCCAGATGGGATCGGGCCGGGGTTGGCTCTTTCAGATCCACAGTCCACTTTCGCCGCAGCGGGTGGTGCTGCGGGTCGGCGTGGACCTCCCGGGCGCGACGTTGGTTTCTCCCGATCTCGAGCGGTGGTGCGTCGAAGGGGATGTCCGCCCGTTGTCGCCTGAAAGTCCTGAAGCAAAAGCCCTGGGCCCATCCGCGCCGCCGGGCCCCTGGTGGCTGATCCCGATCGTCAGTATGGGCGCGCCTCGTGCGGTGTTTTTTGTGGCCGGTCCCGGTCCGGAGCAAAGGGATGGGGCGTTGTTCGCGCAACGAGCGTTGGCGTCGGCCCTGGCCCGCGAACACCAACGACGGCTGCGCGGATATTTGTGGTCCGCCTTCGAGCAGTCCGCCGATCCGCTCGAGCTCACCGACAAAAGCGCCATCCTGCTTTGGGTCAATCAGGCCTGGGAGCGCTACACCGGCTATCGGGCCGAGGAGGCGATCGGGCGCGGCTTGGCGGGGCTCCTGCGCAACCCGGCTCAGCCCGCTCACGACGACGCGTTCTACGCCTTCACGATGGAGACCTTGTCGAAGGGTCGAGCGTGGACCGGTGCCATGGTCAGTCGCTCCAAGAGCGGGGAACGTCTGCTGCAAGAGGTGACCGTCACCCCGGTGGTCACCAGCGATGGTGGTGAGCTCAACCTGGCCACTCGCCGGGACATCCAACATCGAGAACGACGAGAGGCCGCTTTGATGCAGGCCCACCACGAGTTCCGCGGCGTGTTGGCGGCGTTGCCCGAAGGCGTCGCGGTGCTGCAGAACGATCGGGTCTACTTCGCCAACCAGGCCTTGTTGCAGATCTTGGATCGGCCTTTGGAATTGGTGGTGGGCCAGACCTTCGAATCTTTGGTGGCCCCCGATGCCCGGGCAGAACTCGGCGCGCCCAGCGACGGCCCTCGGACGGTCCCGCTCCAGCGGCCCGATGGTTCGGTGCGTTTTTGTGAGATCACCTCGGCCGGCCAGGTCTCCTTCGAGGGTCGGCCGGCGGCGATCATGGTCGCCCACGACATCAGCGAAAAGCGGATCGCTCAAGAGCAGCTGGCCTTGGCGGATCGCCTCTCGGCGATGGGGACCTTGGCCGCGGGCGTGGCCCACGAGATCAACAACCCCTTGTCTTACGTGCTCGGCAACTTGGAGCTGCTGCGAGAGACCACGATGGGGCGCTTGCCCGAATCGGAGCGAGACGCGCTGACCGAGGCCCTGGAGGGTGTGCAGCGGATCCGTCGGATCGTCGCTGAGCTCAAATCCTTTACCCGGCGCGACAGTGAACCTCGTCTGGAGGCGGTGGACGCCTCCACCTTGTTGACCGCGGCCTGCAACATCGTCCTCAACGAGATCCGGCACCGGGCCCACCTGGTCCACGACTTCGAGCCGGGCCTGGCGGTGTTGGGCGAAGAAGGTCGCTTGCTCCAGGTCTTGGTCAACCTGTTGCTCAACTCGGCCCACGCCATCCCCGAGGGCGACGGGCGTCGGCACGAAATTCGGGTGGCGAGTCGGCGACTGCCGGGCGGGCGAGTGGCGCTTTCGGTGGAGGACACCGGTCGCGGGATCCCCGCCGAGCTGATGCCTCGGGTCTTCGAGCCCTTCTTCACCACCAAGGCCCGGGGTTTGGGCACCGGCCTGGGGTTGCCGATCTCGCAGCGAATCATCCGCGATTTGGAGGGCGAAATTCGACTCTCCAGCGCCGCTGGGGTGGGGACCAAAGTTACGGTTGAGCTCTCGGAGGCCGCGCCGGTGCCGCCTCGCCCTCGACCGCGAGCGCCGAACGTCGCGCCAGCGCCGGCGGGGCGGATCTTGTTGATCGATGATGAGCCGGGGGTGCTGCGGGCCCTCAGCCGGATCTTGCGGGACCACCAGGTGCGATCGGCCAGCGGTGGCCCGGAGGCCCTGGCTTTGCTCGAGGCCGATCCTCTGGTCGATCTGGTGATCTGCGACGTGATGATGCCCGGGATGACCGGGGTGGAGTTCTACGAGGCGACCCGGGAGCGTTGGCCGGCCCTCGCCGATCGCTTCATCTTCACCACCGGCGGCACCTTTACCGATCGCACCACCCGCTTCTTCGAACAACAGCGGCGCCGCCTCGAGAAGCCCTTCGATCCCGAACGTGTGCTGGCGGCGGTCCGAGAGATCTTCGGCGCTGCGGCACCCCAATCCAAGGAGAGTTCATGAAGAAGTCAGCGTGGGTGGTGAGCGGTTGTTTGTGGATGATCGGGTGTGGTGGCGCCGAACCCACCGAGATCGGGCGGAGTGAACAGGCGCTCCAGGGCGGATTCGAGGTCGACTTCAGCGACTGCACCGAGTTCGCCGGCGTCGGTTTTATCCCAGGCGCCAACGCGCGGGCGGCGGTTCCGCTGGTGTATACGCCGGCCGGTGACGCCACCACCGGGGTGATCGTGGTGCGGGTCGCGCGCTGCGCCGAGGTCCGGATCGACGGCGGTGCGCCGCGGTCCACCATCGTCGCCCAGATCGGGGTCAACCTGATCCCGCCCGACGGGACCGGCGACATCAACAACTTTGCGGTCTGGTACCAAACCGACAACCCGCACCTGAAGAACGCCTTCAAGAAGCTCGGGGTGGATGCGCAGATGGTGCCGCAGCTCCAGTACCAAGTGACCCTCGATCCGGGCGGCGCCACCGGCCAGCTGCACCTCGAGTCCCGGCACCCGACCTTCGCGGTCGATGGCCCGATCGTGGTGCCGACCAGCCCCGCGGTTCCGTTCATCGCCAACTGGTGGGACCTCGGCACACAAAACCAGAAGGTGAAGGCCAATACCGTGTTGCCAGCGATCCAGTTCAGCGGCGCGACCACCGTGTTGACCACCCCGGCGGGCTCCGAGTTGGCCGACCTGATCGGCGGGACCAGCCTGACCTTCCCGGCCCTCGACAGCTACAACAGCTTCGCCGACGCTCACATGGAGGTGGGCTACGCGCCCTGAGCTCCGCGCTACTTGAGCAGGTGCTGCTGAAGGAAGAGCACCGTGAGTTCGTTGAAGGTGTCTCGGTTCTCTTTTTTGGCGAAGCCGTGACCCTCGTTTTTGGCCAACATGTACCAGACCGGGCGGCCGTTTTTGCGGACCGCGGCCACGATCTGTTCGGCCTCGCTGGCCGGCACTCGGGGATCGTTGGCGCCTTGAGCCACGAAGAGGGCGCTCTTCAGCTTCTGCACGTTTTGGGTCGGTGAGATCTGCTGCAGGAAGGCCCGCATCTTGGGGTCCCGTTCGTCGCCGTACTCCACGCGCCGCAGATCCCGCCGGTATTCGCTGGTGTTCTCCAGGAAGGTGACGAAGTTGGAGATGCCGACGATCTCTACGCCGGCCTTGAGGCGGTCGCCGTAGTGGGCCAACGACGCCAACACCATGTAGCCACCGTAAGAGCCGCCGTAGACCGCGACCCGCTTGGCGTCGAGCTCCGGTTGTTGGGCGATCCAGTCCAACATCGCACCGATGTCTTTGACTGAGTCTTCCCGCTTCATGCCGTCGTCCAAGGTCAGGTAGGTCTTGCCGTAGCCGTTGGAGCCCCGGACGTTGGGCACCAACACCGCGACGTTCAGCTCGCTGACGAGATATTGAGTCAGGGGCGCAAACCACGGACGGGCTTGAGCCTCGGGGCCACCGTGGATGTTGATCACCACGGGGTGGGGGCCAGGTCCGGCGGGGCGGTGATAAAACGCCGGGATCTTTCGATCGTCGAAGCTCTTCACCTCGATCAAGTTCGCCGCGCCCAACTTTTTGGGATCGAGGCCGCCCAGCTCACTTTCGGTCCACCGTTCCAGCTGTTTGGTCCGCAGATCGTAGGTGAAGGCGTCGCCCGGTGTGGTGGCCGAAGCCCAGGAGAAGGCCAAGATCGGGCGGGCGCTGGCGAACTGCAGGCCCCCGATCAACCCGACCGGGTGGGGCACGGCCACCGGCGGCCGGCCTTTGGGATCGGTGAGGTAGAGGCGGCTTTGGCCGGCTTCGTTGACCACGAAGGCGATGGTGCGTTTGTCGGGAGAGACCACCACGTCCTCCACGTCCCAGGGGATCTTGCGCGACAAGGAGGTGTAGAAGGCGCCGCCCTTCAGGCCCACGCGGTAGAGTTCGGCCACCTCACCCTCCCGATCGGAGACCAAATAGACGACGTCGCTGGACTCGCCGAAGGTCGCCAGCCGATCCGAGACCATCTTGCCCTCGGGGGTGATCCGAGTGACCGCCCCGGTCGCGACCTCGTAGACCCATACTTCGGAGTCGTTGATGGCGCGGACGTTGGCGATCAAGAGCCGCTTGCCGTCTTTGGACCACTCGACCGGGCCCCAGTTGCCGCTGCGCTCCAGCACCAACTTGGCGCTGCCTGAGGTCTGCCCATCCGACAGCCAAAGATCCATGTCCTTGCCGTTTCTGGCGTTGCTGGCGAAGGCGAGCTGTTTGCCGTCGGCCGACCAGACCGCGTTGAGGTTGCGGCTTTTGCCGTCGGTAAGGCGCGTGGTGTGGTGGGTCGTGAGATCGAGGAGGTAGAGCTGGTAGTTTTCGTTGCCGCCCTGATCCATGCCGTAGAGCACCTGATCGGTACGACCCGGGACGAAGTCGGCGTCGACCACCGGCTCCTCTTGAAAGGTCAGCTGTTGGCGAGCACCCAGGGGGCGGGCCACCTTGTGCAGCTGGGCCGTGGAGCCAAAGCGAGTGGCGATCAACAGCTGGTCACCTTTGTCGGAGATCGAGACCACCGAAGCCGCCCGGGTATTGAGGTAGGGCGTCATCCGGGTCCGGATCTCGGGCGGCACCGGCGGGATGCCGTCGAGCACCACCGGGCTGGGATCGGCGGCCAGAAGCAGGAGGAGGGAGAGGGTGCTCATCGGCCGGCACCATACTCTGTGAGGCCCACCTGCCCAAGTCGCTCCTTCGGCGGTACAAAAGGATCGTGCGAGGTGCGGTCGGTCCTTGGTTGTTGGCCTTGGCCTTGTCAGGCTGCTCTTGCGAGGACGACGCCGGAGGTCTGGGGTTGGGCGATGGCGCCAGCCCCGACGAGGATGGTGGCGTCGACGCTGGGATCTTGGCCGGATGTCGGGTCGCTGCTGATTGTCCCGGCTTTTATCCCGCGTGTGACGATCCCCGGGGTTGTGGCTGTGGCACCTCCAAGAGCTGCGTCGGCGGCGCGTGCCTGATCTACTCAATAGATTGTCCCTTCGACGGCGGCGTCGCCGACGGGGGGCGCGAAGACAGCGGCCTTGGTTGTCAGGCGCCGAGCGAGTGTGGCCCGCCCCGAGATCCGACGGTCGCTTGGTGCGGTCAACGGAGCGCGGGCGCGTGGAGTTGCGTCAACCAAGGTTGTTATTGGGAGTGCGGGACCAGCCGCACCTGCAAGGTCGACCCGGGCCTGACGTGCAGCGAGTGCGAATATGAAAACGGCCGGGTGGAGCAGGCCTGTCGCGGCGGACAAGGGTGCCCACTGACCAACTTCGGGGCCCCCTTCGTCGAAGAGAGCACCTGTGGAGTCCCCGAGGAGACTCTGCTGGAGGTGATCACCGGGGCCGGGTGTGAGGCCTTGGTGCGCTGGAACGGGGACACTCTGGGGCAAGCCCAAACCCTGACCGACGGCCGATTCCTGGCCGAGTTCCCATCCTTGGGAGGCTTGTGCACCGGCCAGGTCTTGGCCACCGGCGCCTTTCGGGTGGGCTGGTCGTGCCCTACTTGTGAGATGGTGTGGGTCTGGTGATCACACATAAGTGCTGAAAATCACAGCGATTTTCTAGCAACACCCGCTACCTCCCGCCGAAAATTCGAAGACCCATAACCCTTCACCCGGGGGCCAGGACGGCACCCGCGGGAGGTCAGCGAATGATCGGATCGACGAACAACAACCTAGGAGTCAGCCGAGGCCAAGGATTTCAGGGCCTGCAGGGTCTCGACTCCCAACAAGGCAGCACCAAAGAAGCGACTGACCTGCTCAAGCAGATCAAGCAGTTGCTCGAGAACATGCAGGCCCAAGGCCAGCAGGCTGCTCCCGCTCAGGGCGGACAACAGGCCGGTGGATCTGGCGCCAGCAGCGGCGCTGGTGAAGACTTGGAAGCCCTCCTGAAGAAGCTCAAGGAGTTGGCCGAAAAGAACCCGGCCGGCTTGCAGCAGGCTCTCGCTCAGAACCCGCAGATGATGGCCATGTTGTCCCAGGGCTTGGCTTCGTCCAACTCGGGCGGCGGCGCGGGCGGAATCGCGACCGGCTGACTTCGGAGCCAACTCCGACGCCTTGATAGGGCGGTCTTCCTAGCGGAGGGCCGCCCTTTTTTTTCTGCGCTCGACCAGACACGCGGGTTCAACGATCCAACGACCGGCCAGCGGCGCGTTAGCGGAACGTGAGCCCGACGCCACCGCCGCCGACCCAACCCTCCAAGCCGCCCTGCACCCGGCCGTCGGCCTCGGCGACCCAGCCTCTGAACGTGGCGCCCAGCTCGGCCCGGAGCAGCAGGCCGAGGCGAGGGGTGACGGCCCACCGAAACCGAAGTTCACCCCCGAACACCCCGTAGAGCCCGCCGCCATAACCCGCGAAGTTGTTGCCCTCGGCGTCCCCGCGGATCCCGACCCAGCCGAGTTCCAGTCGTGGTCCCAAAGCGACGACGTAGACATCGCCCCAGGCGAGGTCGGGCCCGAGGCGCAGCAGGAAGGTGGTGGTGTCGATCGCGCCCAAGGGGTCACTCGATCGGCCGCGGCCCGCGCCGAGCTCCAGGTGAATGGGCGCTCGAGGGCCCCAGGGGAAGATCGCCGCGCCCAGGCGCAGCCCGAAGATCCCCACGCCGGCCTGGCTCCCGTGGATCACGGCGGCGGCCGAGAGTTGGGCGGAGGTCTTGGGCGCCGGGGTTGGGATCTCGGGTTCAGCGACCACCGGCCGGGGGCGCACGGCACCTCGGCTGAGCCGTTCGGCGATCAACAACGCCAACCCGGTGGCCCGTCGGCCTTGGTGGAGGTCGTCGAGTTGGCCGAGATCTTCAAGGTGATCGCCGTGGCCCAAGATGAAGTGAGCCTCGTAGGCCCGGCACGGTTGGGCCCGCACCGAAAGTTCGACGGCGGCCACGGTGGCGCTTTCGGTGAGCCGCCGAGGCAAGAGCTCCAGGGCCAAGGCCTTGGTCAAAGGGGCGGCCTCGAGGCCGGCCTCGGGGCAAGGGGTGGTGTGCAGGCGATAGGTGTCGACCGGCGGCGCCGCGGCGAGGGCCCCGCCCAAGATCCAGATCAGGGCGACCACTTTTCCACTTCGGCGCGGCGACGCGCGTCGGGGAAGGCGGCTCGATACCGGGCCTTCGCGTCCCGGGCCCGCGCCGGCTCTTGAGCCTTGGCGTAGGCCTCGACCAAACGGGCGTAGGCGTCCTCCTCGAGGGCCCGCGGCAGGCCCAAGGACAAGGCCTGTTCGATCGCCTGGGCCGCCAGGTCCGGTTGGCCCAGGGCTTCGAGGCGCAAGCGGCCCAAGCGAAAGGCGATCAACGACATGGACGGCGCGTGGGGGAAGTGGGTCAACGCCCGGGCCCAACGTTCGGCCGCGATCGAGTTGTCACCGCGACCACGGGCCGCTTCGGCTTCGGCCAACCAGTCATCCAGGCTTGGCGTCGGGGCCTTGGTCTCGTGGACCACTTCGGGGATCGGGTGGCCTTCGGCCGGGATCGGCGTGGCCTTGGCTCGGGCGGGCGATCGCTCGGGCGCGGGCGAAACCTCGGTGGGCGCCACGACCGGAACGGGAGCGGGGGACTGGGCTGGGGCTGCTGAAACCGGAGCGGCGCTGATGGCCGGGATCCGGAGGCTTTCGTCCGGCCCGAGTTCTCGTTGGCCGTCGGGGACCTGAGCGCCTTTGACTCGGACCCGCCCTTCCCGGACCCGAACCTCCACGGCGTCTGGGCTTCGGGCCACCGTGAAGCGGGTGCCGATCACCTGCACCTCCACCCAACCGGCCTCGATCACCCAGGCCCGAGGGCCCCCCGGCACGACGTGGAAGTCGACCACCCCCGAACCCAAGGTGAGGTGCAGCCGATCGGGCGTGAGGGAGAGGAGGGCCAACTCGGTGCCGGGTTCGGCCAGCACCGTCGAGCCGTCGGGGAGCAGCAGCGGCTCACCGGCGGCCGCGGCGGCCCCCAGCTTGGCCCACGCCTCGGGTGAACTGGAGGTCGGGGCTTCGGGGGCGAGGGCCAAGCGCCAGCTCCCCAGCGCTCCCAAGGTCGCCGCCAAGACCGCGGTGATCACCACCTTGGTGATCGTCCGTCGGCGCCGCAGATCGTGTCGGCCGCGGTGAACCCGGCGCCAGAGGCTTTGCAAGTCAACTTGCACTTCGGCCTGGCGACGGGCGGCGTCTTGGAGGTGCTCGGGGTTCATCGCGCCCCTCCCGGTCCCGCCAGGTGGCGATCGATGTGGGCCTGGGCCCGGGCCAGGCGGCGTTTGGTGGTGGCCAAGGAGCAGCCCGAGAGCTCGGCCACCGTCGATAGATCCAGCTCCTCGAGGTGTCGCAAGGTCCAAGCGATCCGCTCGTCGCTGGGCAAGGCCTCCAGGCAGCGGTACAGCCAACTCAGCTCGGCCCGGGGCTCCATCGTGTCGTGGGTGGGCACCCGTTCGGGCGCGCCGTCGTTGGGCGTGTCTTGAAAGCCCAACCAGCGGAGGAGGCGGCGGCGACGAAAACGGCGGTGGGCCCGGCTGAGGGTGATCTGCTTGAGCCAACCCCCCAGGGCGCCCCCATCCCGAAGTTTGGGCAAGGACTCGAGGGCCAAGACGAAGGTTTCCTGCACCACGTCTTCGGCTTCGCTCCGGTCTCCCACCAACTTGATCGCCAACTTGAGGAGGCCGGGGGCGTGCCGGCGGAAGATCGCCTCTTCGGCCCAAGGTTCTCCAGCCTGGGCCCTGGCCACCAGCGCCTCATCCGTTTGGCGGATCGGCACCTCGGGCACCTCGGCCGGGAGCCGGGCGGGCGACGTACGAAGGTGGACTGCCATCCTCAAGTTCCCAAGACGGAGCTGCCCGTCCTATACAGGAGCCACCAGCGCTCCGAATCGGCTCACCGTCCGTCGCTTTGGGGGATGAGCCAAAAGGCTGAGCTTTTTTCGGAGGGTGGGGGCTCCTCTGTTCATGAACTCGCGCCTTTTATTGCTCTCCCTGGCCAGCGCCACCGCCTGGACCGGGTGCTCCACGCAAGCGGTGAACGCCCTCAGCTCCGACGTTGGCCCCGACGCCGGCGCGACCTTCGACGCCGGCACCTTCGACTCTGGCGAGGGTGCCCCTGACGTCCGGCCCCCCGATCTCGGCCTCGCGGACGGCGGCTTCCCGGACGGTGGGGGCGGGGCCGACGCCACCGCCCCGGATTTGGGGCCCGTGGTCTGCGCCTTCCCGGACACCTTCCAAGATGGACCCGCGATCGTGACCGAGTTGCCCGAGGTGCACGCGGAGGCTTCAGTCGTCCTTCGCGCTGCCCCGGAGCAGCAGACTTTCCTGGTCACCTGGTTGGTCCGCCCCGGACTTCGAACCGATGAGCCGGCCCCCGTGGCGCGCTACTACGGGCCCACGGGCGAGTACTTGGTCGAGCGGACCATCTACGGCGTGATCCCGGCCGGGCGGATCTTCGACACGGGAGAATCGGAGCCGGGCTTCAACATCGCGTTGGCCGAAGACGGGCGAGTCCCGGGAGGCCTGATCTGGAACGAGCTGGGCGCCGAACACGCGATCACCCCCGCGCCTGCGTACCGCTTTGGGCAGCCGACCTTCTTCGCCCGCACCGTGCGGGTCCCCGAGTACCCCGTGGCCCCGGGTCCGAGCGGGCGCCCGGAGCTCCTGCGTCTGCACAACTACGATCGGACGACGGGGGCGGTGGCCACGACGACCGTCGCTGGTGCCGGCTTGGAGCAAGGTTTCGCGCGGCCCAGGGCGGTCGCCGATGGCTCCCAAGATCTTTGGCTGGGGGTCGTGCAGGACTTCTTCCGCCCGGTCCCCGTCGCGATCCTCCTCGACCCCGTGGGTCAGTTTCCGGTCGAGACCATCATCGGGCGCAGCTGCAGCGTGGTCACCGACTTTGATCTCCTGAGCTACGAAGGCAACGCGGCGATCCTCTCGGACTGCGGGGGCAGCGAAGGCGGGACTCACGTGGTGTTCGGTCGGGGCTCCTTCCGGGCGGAGGCCGAGGTCTTCGCGTCCTCCAACGCTCGGGTGCCTTCCCGGATCGGCTTCAACGGCCGGGATCTGGCGATCGTCTACTGGGAGGGCACCCGGATGGCCCCGACCGTTCGCTTCTTCGACGCTGGCGGGGTGGCGGAGTCGGCCGGCGGCATCCGACTCCCAGTGCCGGTGGGCCTGGAGGGGGCCGAGCCGGTTGATCAACAGATCGTCGGCATCTCTGGAGAGCTGGGCGGCTTTGATCCCGAGGCTTCGGCCTGGGGTGTTGGCTACAGCTATCGGGATCAGGGGGGTGAGGTCCGCACCTTCTTCGCCCGCCTCGGTCCTTGCGGCACCAGCTTACCTCGATGAACCAATTGGGGCACCTGACCGAGGTGCCTCGGCCCACGCCCAGGGCCAAGGAGACCGTTGATGCGGGTCCACGTGTCCACGGTTTCGGCCGCGGACCTTCGGTGCGACGTGATCATGGTGGCGGTGGACGCGGTCGCCTTCTCGGAACGCAGGAAGGCCCTCACCGTGAACCTCTTGGTGTGGCGGCCCCCGTAGGCACCGAGACCCAGTAGTAGCGCTTCAGCGGGCGGCCCGGGCCGGGGACCTTGGTCTCTCGCAGCACGCCGCCGTTCCGCTCGATGACGCGGACGGACCCCAGGTTGTCGTCGTTGCAGGTGAGCAAAACCTCGGTGAGCCCGAGACCTCGGGCGATGGGCAGCGCTTGGCGCAACATCTCGGTGGCGACGCCTCGTCCCCGCTGAGAGGGCACGGTGTCATAACCGATGTGCCCCCCCTCGACGTGTAGCGCCGGGGTGAGTTCGTGGTGGATGGAGATCCGCCCGACCATCTCGTCGCCAGCGATGGCCCAAAGATGCGTCTTCGGCACCTGGGCCTCGGTCCTCCGCTGGGCGTCGGCCAACCTCTTGGTCACGAAGGCTCCGAAGTCCCGGACGGCGAGCTCGAGATCACCGCCGATCCACCAAGGCAGCCCCTCCTGCTGAAACTCCTGCGCCGCCCGCAGGAACGTCTCTCGATACCGCTCCGCCGGCGCCACCAGCGTGATCATCGAACGGAGGTTCATGAGGTCGCCCGATGCCGTTGGCTCCGAGGTTCGGCGCGGCGGTGACCCACCACGGTCGAGGTCGAGCCGGTCACCCGTCGAGGCCTACCACTGGCGCGCGCCGCTTCCCAGGCCTGGCGGTGTTGGTTCGGGGCGAGTTGCTGGGGCCAACGACATCGGCTATCGAAACCCCGTGAGCCAGGGATCCAAAAGTCCAGTGTACGGCGCCAGCTCCGACGATCCTCAGCTGGCGCAAGCGTCGGTGCGGGCCCGCGCCACCTTCAAGTACCTCTGGCGGGAGTTGACCTGGGAGTACCGGCGCATCGTGCCGGCGCTGGACCTCGCGGCCATCAAATCCGCCTTCAACGATCCGGGGGCCAACGTCGACGAGGTGGAGCACATGTGGCTCTCGGACCTCGAGTTCGACGGCGATCGGATCAGCGCCAGCCTCCTCAACTCACCCAACGCCCTCACCTCGGTGAAGCAAGGCGATCGGGTCACCCTCGATCGAGATCAGCTCGAAGACTGGATGTACGTGATGAGCGGTCGGGTCTACGGCGGCTTCACGATCCAGGCGATGCGGGCCCGAATGTCGGCCAGCGAACGCCGCGGCCACGATCGCGCGTGGGGCCTCGACTTCGGGGAGCCCAGTCGGATCGAGCTCACGCCCAACTGGCAAGAGGTTGGAAAGAAGACGCTCCTCGGCCGCCTCTTTGGTGGCCCACCGTCCCCCGCCGATCCCGAGCTCGAACACCCGATGTCCGAGAACATGGGCCCGAGCCTGGCCGAAGCCGTCGCCTAAGATCCGGCGGCCTTCTTCGAGCTCGGCCCAAGCGGCCTGAACACGCTCCACAGCCTCGCCCTCGGCGGCAGCGCTGCTGGAGTGAAGGTGCTGCTCGCGGCCGGCGCCGACCCTCACCTCAAGACCACGTCCGGCAAGACCGCCCTCGAGCTCGCCACCCTCATGGGCTGGCCACGAGTCGTCGCGCTCCTCGAGGGCGCCCAGCGCCAAGGTGGGGGCCAATCCACAACCTGAGCAAGGCGCCCCGTTGGGTTCACGGTCCCAGAAGCTGGATTCGGCAGGCCGGATGCGGGTGCTGCTTGGGTGCGGTCGACCCGCCGGGCCTTAGCCGCTGGGCCACAAAGCGGCGAGGCGCCAGCGTTCGGTCTCGACGCCGCGCACGTCCCGATCGACCTCTCTGCCCAACACCACCGGGATCTCTCGCTCTTCGACCACCGCGCGAGATTCGGGATCGAAGCGGCCGATCTTGACCAACACCAGGCGGGGTCGGAAGTGATCGAGGGGGCGTTGCCAGGCGGCTTTGGCCTTTTGTTCCAGGCCCCGGAGGCGGGGGGTGCCGAGGCCTTCCTTGAGGGTGGGTCCCCGACGGGCGCCCAAAAACACGGTGTCAGCGGCTTGGGCGAGATCACACCGGGCGGCGGCGAGCGGGGGCCACTCTTCGGCTTCGAGCAACTCGTCGCTCAAGAAGATTCGGCGGAGGCATTGGTTGCGGAGGGACCGGAGTTGGCTGCCGTGGCCGAGGAGGTGGTGGCGGACGGCGCGTTCGGCGACCCGCAGGGCCTCGTCGTCTTCGGCTTGGGCGCTGGTGCTGGCGACCCAGGCCTCGTCCAGGGCGACCAAGGGCAAGGAGGCGAGGAGACCGCGGCCTTCGGCGGGCTCGAGCAACAAGGTGACCCGATCGAGTTGGAGGCGGGGCCCGTCGAGGCGGGCGGTCAAGATGCCGCGGCCCTGGAGGTGAAAGAGGGCGTCCAAGGCGTCGATCACGCCCTCGGCGGTCCCGGATCGGAGCTCGGCGGTGTCGTAGATGCGGCCGTCCATCGGGATGGCCGGGGCCTCTTTGACGAAGCGTTGTTGGAGCCCGGGGAGCAGCACCTCCCGTTCGTGGGCCAAGATCGAGCCGTCGGGCCAGTGCACCCAGACCACCGACGAGAGGTGCCCGGCCAGGAGGTCGAGGCGGCCGGTCAGCAGAGCCTCGAGGGCGTCCATCCCGTCTTTGTTGAGGCGGCGCCGATCTTTGCTCCAGGTCCGGAGCGGCGCTCGGGCCAAGGCCGAGGGGGACACCGAGGGGATGGAAGGGCCGTCCGGGCCAAAGAGGTGGGCCATCAGCCGCTGGATCCGTTCGGCCCGGCGCTGAAAGGGCGGCTGGGTGCCGCGAGCGATCGCTTCCCCCAACGCCGCTTGTTCCATGGCCTTGCGGCGAAGGTTGACAGCCCGGCCCTGCTGGGTAAAGTCCCGGCCTCCTACCGGAGCTGATGATATGTCCATCCTTGCTGACTTCCTGAACGAAAACGGTTTCTCCGCGGCTGATGTCGCCAAGCGCTCGGCGTCCCTCGAGGCCTTCGACGACGCGGCCCGCGTCAAGAAGGTGGTGCGCCGCGAGGCTCGCCGCACCAAAAAGCCTTACAACGAGGTGGGCGCCGACAAGCCGAGCAAGCTCGGTCGTGGCGTTTCGGTGCGGACCGTGAAGTCCGCCCTCGCCGGCGACAAGATCCCCCGGATCGGCCGCAAGAAGATCACCAAAGCGGTGAGCTCGCTGCTCCAGAGCAAGAAGAAGGAAGCCGTGGATTGGCGGAAGCTCTTCGCCGACGTCGGCGCCAAGAAGGGCAAGTCGACCGCCAAGGCCTAGTCGGCACTGGTTGAGCCGCGCGGGAGGCTTCGATGGCAGACGACGATCGCCCGAAGAAGTCCTGGAGCGAGATCGACAAGGCCCGCGAAAAGTCGCGGGAACGTCGAGACCCCGACCAAAAAGATCGGCAGCGGGTCGAAAAGACCGCGGCCTACTCCAAGTACAAGTCCAACTTGGACAAGCTCTTCACCCCCGCCGGGGCGGGCTTGCCGGAGCACCTGCGGGCGCAGCTGGGCCCGGCTTCGCCTGAAGCCGAAGAGAAGAAGCGCCTGACCGAAGCCCTCAAGGCCAAACCTGGTGAGGCCACCCTGCGTCCATTTTTGGAGAAGGGGTGGCCGCTGCCGGCCGAACCACGAATGTTGATGGGCTTGCTCGACCTCAAGGACGAGTTGTTGTTGGTGCCGGTGCTGCAAGGGCTGCTGGAGATCGTCGAGGGCGGCACCAAGCCGAGCCGGATGTTGTTGCTCCAGCGCCTGACGGCCATCGAAAACTTCGCCGAAGACGACGCCGTCAAGGCCCTGATCGCCCAGCTCCGCGCTGCGCTTTGAGCCTTGCCGTGGCCGTCGATCCCCTCTCTCAGCCGCTGTTTTATTGCACCCCCGAGGTCGACGACGCCTTGGCCGAACGCCGGCCGTTGGTGGCCCTCGAGTCGACCTTGTTGGCCCACGGCCTCCCGCCCTCCGAACGGGCCCGGGTCGCGGATGAGTTGGAAGCGGTGGTGCGGAGTGAAGGGGCGGTGCCGGCGACCATCGCCATCGTCGACGGCCGTTTTTGCCTCGGCCTCGCGGGCCCCGAACGGGAGAGGGTGATCGCCGGCGGCGCTGAAAAAGCGTCGCTGCGGGATCTTTCGGTGGCCCTTGGGTTGGGCGGCGTGTGGGCCACGACGGTGGCCTCGACCATGGCCATCGCCGCCCGGGCCGGCATCCGGGTGTTCGCGACCGGCGGCATCGGTGGGGTCCATCGAGACGTGGTCGAGACCTTCGATGAGTCGGCGGACCTGATGGCGTTGGCCCGGTATCCGGTGGCGGTGGTTTCGGCGGGCGCCAAGTCGGTGCTGGATCTGCCGCGGACCATGGAGCGGCTCGAGACCTTGGGGGTGCCGGTCATCGGCTTTGGCACCCGAGAGTTGCCGGCCTTTATCACGGCCAAAGTGGCCTGCCGTTGGTGGCCAGCACCCACTCGGTCGAGGCGCTGGCCCGGGTGTTGGTGGCCCGCTTCGATCGGCTGCAGGAGGGTGGCCTTTTGGTGGTCCAGCCGCCGCCCCCGGAGCTGGCCCAGTCGCCGGTAGTGGTCGACGCCTTGATCGCCGAGGCCTTGGCCGCCGCCGCCGCCGCCGGGATCCGTGGTCGGGCGGTCACACCTTTTTTGTTGGCTCGCCTGGATGACCTTTCGGGGGGCGACGTCGTTCGCACCAACATTGCACTGGTCCGTAACAACGCCCAGCTGGCCGCGCGGCTGGCGGTCGCCGAAGTCGCGTTGGCCGAAGCCGACCGTCCGATGGGGGGTTGACCGCTTTTTAGGCCTGCCGGAGCATGGGCCTCAGCTCCCGCTGCTTATGGTCGAGCCCCTCCCCACCCCTGATCCCACCGGTTTTTGGGCCTGGTTCTCCGAACACCAGCAATCGCTGCTGGAGATCATTCGGGGCCGTGGCCAAGGCAAGGTGACCGATCAGTTCGACGCGGCCTTGACGCGCCACGGACTCCAGGTCGCTTACGAGATCACCGAGGGAGAGTTGGGGGGGGAGCTGACCTTTACGCCCGGAGGTGACCCGGCGGTGGCCGCGTTTTTGGATCGGCTGGTGAAGGCGGCGCCGACCCTCCCGGCCTGGCGGATCCACAGCCGCATCCAGCGCAAGTCCCTCGCCCAAGCGAAGGCCTTCGTGAAGGCGCTCCATGGCGTCGACCTCACCGGGCTGCACCTGCAGGTCGCGACCCAAGATGGCCTCTATCACCTGCGCTTCGTCCACGCGGCTTTGGCCCAGCTCTCCGAGGCCCAACGTTTTGACGTCGCCGGCACTTTCCTCGATCACGCCTTGGGTGAGGCCATCGCCATGGGCTTCGTGGCCAGCGTCGGCTTCACCGACAAAGGTGAGGGCCTCGAGGTGGCGCTGGTGATCAACGAGATCATCCGCCGCGCCGCTGACCAGACACCCTGAACCCACGTTGGGAGCGCTCGGCCCGAAGGTGTTGAGGCCTCTCAATTCGGGCTGTCGCTCGGCGCAGGGCGAACCGAGATCGGGACGGCCGCGCCCGGCGCCGACGGGTTGGAGGGCACCACCACCTCCGGCCCCGGGACCGAAGGCACCGAGGGATCGGTCTCGTCGGCCTCGCTGTTGTTCGAACTCCGTCGGGCGTTGTTGGCCGCGCGGAACTCATCGATGGGTTGGAGCGCCCGACGAACCATCTCGACGCTCTCCTTGTCGTCCTCGTCCAGGACCGCCAGCACGTTCAGCACGTAGTGATTCATGGTCCGCCGCACAGCCCGGACCTTCTCCGCCCGCTCCGGCGCTTGAGCCAGAGGGTTGGGCTTGGTGATGCCCAGGACCTCGCCGTACACCGCATGGGTCCGTCGGACTTGCTCCAGGTGATCTCGACCGGCGATCTCCGTGAACGCGGCCTCCAGCCCAAGCTTTCCGATCCGCTCCAGTCGGCTCTCACTCTCGGCCCACTCCTGCCGGTACGGCAACTTAAGGAAGGTCAGCCCCTCGGGGAACAAGGCCTGCAGCAGCTCATTGGCCTTCGACACCTTGGGATAGTGCTCCTCCGGCAACATCGCGTAGCTGCGGCCCCATTGAAGCGCTCACACCACACCCCGGGGGGGCGCGCCTGGGCTGGATATCTCCGCCGACGATGATCGGCAGCCCCATTGAAGCTAAGGCGCGTACTTCGTGAAGCCTTGCTCCAAGGCCATCTCCGCCGACGATGATCGGCGGCCCCATTGAAGCAGGACCCAACCTCACCTCAACACCCGGGTCCCCCGGATATCTCCGCCGACGATGATCGGCGGCCCCATTGAAGCTTGGTCATTGTGCCGGCCGGTCGGCCGCCGACGGCCGTATCTCCGCCGACGATGATCGGCGGCCCCATTGAAGCCCCCGCGCCGGGGCAGGTTGAGGATCGTGACCAGATCTCGGCCGACGATGATCGGCGGCCCCTCATGCAGAGCCGCAGCGGTGCGGCATCTTCGCCGACCATGGGCGGTGGCCCCAACTGTTGGAGCAAAGGCTGTTCCGGAGGGAGCTCTATGGGGCGCCGAGCTTCATGAACTGCCTGAAGTTCCGCGCCGCCCTGGTGGGCTTGCCGCTACCCCCGCGTAGCACGCCGCTGATCGCTCGTGCGTTCAGCTGCGGTCCCCGGGAGCGTAAGCCCCCGGGGCCGTCAGCTGCAACGCGTTGTTGGGCGGCAACTTCGCTGCGTGGGTCGAAGGCACTCTTGGACCGGGTGACCCATCTCTTGCGCTGGGAGGGAAAGGTAGGCGCCTGAGCCGGGCCTGGCAAGCGGGCGTTGGGCTGGGTTACGATGGGTGCTCGGAGAGCACTTCGCCGGAAATTAAAGTATACTGGTAGTCCGCAATGCCAAAGAACGACAAGAACCATTTCGAGAGTACCGCACGCAAACTTGGGCCAAACACGTAATTTTGGTGAAGTATATTTCCGCGTATTTCAACATCATGAAGGCCACGCCGGACTTCAACAACCTCGTTTACGTGGACGGCTTTGCAGGGCGAGGAACGTACGACGGGGACGATGGAGAGGAAATTCCCGGCTCGCCGCTTCGGGCGCTGCAGGTATTTGCATCCGACGAAGAGCTGTCTTCGAGGGTGACGAGCTGCTTCATCGAAAAGGACGCCGTCCTGTATCAAGATCTCCAGCGGAGCCTCGATTCATTCTACGAACAGAACCAAGGGATTCGAAAGCCCCACTCCTACAACGAGGCATTCTCAACCGTGATGAATGCATTGCTGGATGGGGTCATCAAGGATGGTAAGACGCTTGCACCCGCGTTCGTCTTTATTGATCCGTGCGGGGTTGATGGGGTCGATTTTGCGGTCGCTGATCGCATATTGCGAAGCCAGAGGCGCGCCGAACTTTTCATCTTCTTCAATATCGAAGGCGTCCGCCGGATCTTGGGCCTGGGAGACAAGATGGGCCCGACGCTAGGGAACCTGTTGGGCTCAAAAGACCGAGCCGAGGAACTCCTGGGAATCGTACGAGCGCTCGACGGTGCGGCAAAGCGTGAAGAGGCGATCATTTCCTACTACGAAGGCTTGCTCCGCACCCAAACGCCTGCACGGTTCGTCGTATCGTTTCGAGTGGAGAAGGAGGACCGCCGTATAACGAGCCACTATCTGGTCCATGCTTCGCAACATCCGTTGGGCTTTGGGATCATGAAGGACGTTATGTGGTCGGTCGGTCGGACCGCCGAGGGAAAGGGCGGGCTGGTACTGGAGCAGGCTAGTATTTCGGGCATGGAGGCAATGTTTACGCCATCACAAGACGCGATTGAGGCGTCTGTCCTCGCCGAGTTGAAGGAGGGCGTGAAGCCCGTGAGCTACTTCTATACAACGTTGGCACAACTTCCGGACAATCGGCTTTGTGAGCGCGCATATCGCACTGCACTCCTTGCCCTTGAGGCCGCAGGAAAGCTCCAGGTTCTGGACAAGGGAGGTGTTGGACTCGCGCCAAAGCGGCCCATGCGAAATGGCGCATTGACGCTTGGGAAAGACTACTACGTGCGGCGAGTGTGAGCAGAAAGCCATCGTCGCTTAGGCTCGTCTTTTAGCGGAAGATTGCGGCATCTGATCAAAGGTCTGACCCTCGAGCACTCTACCGCTTAGCTTCTTGTGCACTCCGCCCCATTGCTTGAAGAAGAAGGGAACGTCTTGACGTCGACACTGCCTCGCGATGTCGATTACCCAGGCTTTGTTCATCGGGCGTGCTCCTGGTCCCGATTCACCCCCGACAATTACCCACCCAATTTTGGAGAGGTTCAGCGCGGGAAGGCTCTCCAGTAGTGGCTCGAGGGACAGAAACCGGACAGCAGCAGGCACCGTGCGAAGTAGGTCAATTCTTGATTCAAATCGACGCGACTCCACGCTGACCCCCATCCATACGTTGTGGGGCCACTGCAGGACCGAAGCGACCTCCGCAAGGCGCTCCGCTCTCTTTGTCAGGACCTGGAACGTGTGCCAATGAGCCCGACCCATCACGTCAAACACGGCAGAAATAAAGTCTAGGGGAACTGCTTCGTGAAATAAGTCGCTCATTGAATTCACGAATATTAGTTTGCCGGCGCGCCAGGAAAGTGGTTGGC
The DNA here is from genome assembly GCA_016703535.1 of Deltaproteobacteria bacterium. Classification (GTDB taxonomy): domain Bacteria; phylum Myxococcota; class Kuafuiibacteriia; order Kuafuiibacteriales; family Kuafuiibacteriaceae; genus Kuafuiibacterium; species Kuafuiibacterium phototrophicum. The sequence goes on from JADJBV010000002.1 coordinate 181,045, forward strand.
CCAAGGCCTCAGGGATGACTCTGACCTGCCCAGTCCAATGTGGGCCATCTTTTCCAAGTACGGTGAGCCCCTCGTACGGCCGACCGACGCCGCCAAATCTATGAGCAGTGCGCTCCGCATAGCAATTCTGGCAGCCTGGAGAAACACGTGCACAGCCTCGCACGGGGTTCCAGGTTGCTTGGGTCCATTCGATTTTCGAGTTGGAGCTCATGTTTCGCCTCGGCTGTGCGGCCCAATTCAGTATTCGAGCTGCATCTCGTCGTGCTACTGTACATCTGTTCAACCGAAAGGTAAAGCTCGTGTCGAATCTGGACTGTTATCAGAGGGCAGCACTGTACGTGAGCGCCAGAGCGAGCGCTTCTTCGCCCGACTTGTCTGTCCAACGCGTTGTTGGCCCGCCGACTCGAGAAGCCCTGCCTTAGCAAGGCTTACTCACCGGCGCGCCGTGCTCCCCGACGCGAGTTGCAGTTTGGGAAGGACGCGCAGCAAGTAGATGGTCATCTCGCGGACCTCACCGTGAACGTTAGCTATCGAAACGCTTTCTTCCAAGTGCCTCCATGCACTGTGATTGTAGTGGATCCTGAAGAGCCATAACATGACCAATTCCGAACTGGACATGGTGCGCCACTTCTCGCAGGCGCGCGCATGAATTCCAGCACCATCCTCTGACACGTCCCAATAGTCATCAAAAGCACACATAGGAGAAATCGTCCCGTCGTATCGCCGAAACGCCCAGTCCCACAGCCGCCGGAAGGCACCGGCGCGCGAGTATTCAGGGCCCGCATATTTCGCCTCGATCTCCCGATGAACGCCTGCGAGGAAGGCCTCCATCTTGCCGAAAGCATCGGAAACATATCCGGCATCGAGATCAAGGCGATCCCCATACTTACGACTCCGTGCGAGGTTCCCGGTCTTTGCAAGATATGAGTCATTGACGAATAGGTTGTTGTGCAGGAGGAGGTTTCTTGATTCCTTGATTTCGAGAAGCTCCGGCAGCTGGGAAATGGCTTCTTCATTCAAAGAAAGGTCCTGAGAAAATCTCTTTCGGTAGTCGGAGAGGCTCTGATAGGAGAGCTTCTCTACTTGTCGCGCCGCAACGCGTTCAATACGGGCAAGCTGAAGGTCTTCAAGCTTTGCTTGGAGTTCCTTAGATATTTTCTGCGGAAATTCGCTAAGGTAGCGAATATGCGTATCGCTCACCGCCGTCTCGAGCCTCGCGACCGCGATAACGAAGAGTCCTTCGCGAACAACCCGCGCACCCTTCTGGCCACCGTCCTGAGCGAGAAGAGCGGCTTGTAATTCTGCGAGGCTTCTCTGTGCCTCTCGAATTGGGTCAACAAGATCATCGGCGATCAGCAGGTTCGGTGGTGATTCCATCGTGCTCCCCCGGGCATCGCAATCACGTTGCGGCAATCTGGCGCCTTGGTCTCCGCGTCCACATCGGTCGGCCCAACGCCCATTCTGCCTCCTTGGTGCCGCGAATGTTCATGAGGTCGGGGTTGGCGGCCAGGCCTGTCTGAATCAAGAAGCTCTCCAGGTCATTGATATGGGTGTTGTTGGCGTGCCCCTCTTGTAGTCCGCCAAGAACTGTTGGTACCGGGTTAGTTTGTCGTGCGCGAAGACCTCTTGCTTGAACGACTTCGTCGCCTTGCCCACGTAGCCGGGAGTCCAGCCCTTCCCGGCCCGAATGCCAAAGATGTAGCAACCCTTGCGGCCGCCGAGATCGTCGTTGTCGCCCCAGAAGCTCTGAACGTTCTCGTTCGTGATGGTGCGCCCGCCTTTCCCGGCGTAGACCGGAACGTCCCTCGGACGCTCCACAGTGAAGATCGTCTTCATGCTCTTGCTCGGCTACCATGCCGCGTTGAGTCGGATCCAGAACCCCGCCCTTCGACAGGTTGGACCGCCCCAAGACGCGGGGGCGAAAGCCGACGTTGACCGACCAGCCGCACGCACGAACCGCGACGGTCACCGACCCCCGCCAGGGCCACCTCCGCACCCGCCCCAACGCCGGACCTGCCGCCGCGGCCCCTTCGGATCTCCAGGTGCTCGCCGTTGCGTTCGATGGGCAGAAGGTTGGGCGTTAGGTTGCGGTGTCGGTCCCGTCGGCCAGAGGGCGGCCGCAGTGGGGACAACTTGGGCCCGACGTCGGGTGCGGATTTCGGGGCATCGTGGACACCGAGATCGGGGCATCGTGGACACCGAGATCGGGCATCGTGGACACCGAGATCGGGCATCGTGGACACCGAGATCGGGCATCGTGGACACCGAGATCGGGCATCGTGGACACCCAGACCGTGGGTCGACTCGAGGCCGGTGACCCGAGTGGAGTGACGTCGAACCGTCGTTTCCCCAAGCGCAGCGAGGATCAGTCTCGGCGCATGGCAACGGAGCGACTGACGATGAGAAAGACCAGAGAGATCCTGAGGCTTCGGTGGAGCCTCGGGAAGAGCACAAGACAGACTGCCGCCGCCGTCGGCGCCAGCACCGGCGTCGTGGGCAAGGCGACCAGCCGCGCAGAGGCCGCTGGGCTCGATTGGGCCGCGGTCGAGGCACTCGACGACGGCCAGCTTGAGCGTCGGCTCTACGGCGAGCCAGCAGCGCCGGGGTCGATCCGGCCGGAGCCTGACCCCGGCACATCCACCAGGAGCTCAAGAAGCCGGGCGTGACGCTCGAGCTTCTGCACCTGGAGTACATCGAGGAACACCCGTCAGGGCTTCAGTACACAGCGTTCACAGAGCGCTACCGGGCCTGGAAGAAGCGGCATGGCCTGACGATGCGGCAGTCCCAAAAGGCAGGCGAGAAGATGTACATCGACTTCTCCGGCAAGAAGCCGCAGTTGGTCGACCGGAACACCGGCGAGGTCATCGAGGTCGAGCTGTTCGTCGCTGCGCTCGGAGCATCGAGCTACACGTACGTGGAGGCGACGCGGACCCAGGCGATCGCAGATTGGGTCCTGGCCCACGACCACGCGGTAGCGTATTTCGGCGGCGTCGCCGAGGTCTGGGTGCCAGACTGCCTCAAGAGCGCGGTGACGCGCGCAGACCGCTACGAGCCCGACATCCAGCGGACCTACTTGGACCAGGCTCGCCACTACGGCGCGATCGTGATCCCGGCTCGACCTCGAAAGCCTCGCGACAAAGGAAAGGTCGAGGTCGCGGTGCAGGTCGCCCAGCGATGGATTCTCGCCCGTCTTCGCCACGAAACCTTCTTCACGCTCGAGGAGCTGAACGCCCGCATCCGCGAACTCTGCGACTCATTGAACGCCCGGCCCCGCAAGCAGCTCGGAGGCGTGTCACGTTGTGATCTATACGAGCGCATCGAGCGCCCCGCGCTCAAGCCGGTGCCAACGACGAGCTTCGTGCCGCGGAGCTGGAAGAAGGTTCGACCGAACTCCGACTATCACGTGCAGGTCGAGCACCACTGGTATTCGGTGCCGCACGCCCTGGCTCACGAGGAGATGGAGGCGTGCTTCAACGGCTCAACGGTGGAGATCCTCCACTACAACAACCGGGTCGCGTCTCATCCGCGCAGCCACGTGATGTACGGGCACACCACCGACCCGGAGCATCGCCCGCCGAACCATAAGGCGTGGGCCGAGCGAGACCCGGGCGGGCTCGTCGAATGGGCAGAAAAGACGGGCCCAAATGCGGCAGCGATGATGCAGCGGATCTTCGAGAGTAACACTCACCGCGACCAGACGTGGCGCTCGGGCCGCGCGCTGATGCGGATGGGAGAGACCTACGGTGCAGCGCGCACGGAGGTGGCGTGCGAACGGGCGCTGAGATTCGGTGCGCGTTCGTACAAGCCCATCGAGCGGATGTTGAAGAACGGGTTCGATCTGCGGCCGCATCCCGATGACGCGGAGCCACAAGCGCCGCCGATCGCGCACGACCAGATCCGCGGCCCTGGCTACTTCCTGAACTGAGTGAGGAGACCACCATGTTGAACGAACCGACCAAAGAGAAGCTGTACACGATGCGGTTGCCGGTGATGGCTGGCGCCTGGCTGGAACAACAAAAGGATCCCAAGATGCCTTCGCTAGGCTTCGACGAGCGCTTCGGGCTACTGGTCGACGCCGAGTACTTGGCGCGGGACAATCGGCGGCTGCAGCGGCGTCTGAAGGAGGCCCAACTTCGGCTACCCGAGGCCTGCATTGAGGACGTCGAAGCGTCCACCGCCCGGGGCCTGGAGAAGGCTCAGCTCGCCCAGCTCGGCACGTGCAAGTGGGTCGCCGAGCACCACAACGTCTTGATCTCCGGGCCCACCGGCGTGGGCAAGAGCTTCGTGGCTTGTGCCCTGGGCCAGCTGGCGTGCCGGCGAGGATTCCGTGTCCTGTACCGGCGGATGCCTCGGCTATTCGAGGAGCTGAGCCTGGCGAAGTCCGACGGGACGTACACGAAGAGACTGGCCCAGCTGGCGCGCGCAGACGTGATGGTCGTAGACGACTTCGGCCTCGGCACGGTGAAGGAGAGCCAGCGGCATGATCTGCTGGAGGTCCTTGAGGATCGATACGGGCGCAGGTCGATGGTGCTCACCAGCCAGCTTCCGGTCACCAAGTGGCATGACTGGATCGGGGACCCCACGTTGGCCGATGCGATCTTGGACAGACTGGTCCACAATGCCTACAAGATGACTCTGAAAGGGGAATCCAGAAGATAGTAGATGGCGAAAGAGCAGACCTGACACCCAGACGGACAGACGTCGCTTCGCTCCGGATCGGGCCGAGGTGATCACGATGGCCGATTCAGGTGATCACGATCGCCGAAATGCGCAGTGAGGCGGCGGCTGCGCAGCTCTTCAACGAAGGCGCCGCCCAAGACGCCGGCCGGGAGGGCAAAGATGCCGATCCCCAAGAAGGCGATCAAGGAAGCCAAGAGCCGCCCCCACGGGGTCGTCGGGACGACGTCGCCATAACCGACGGTGGTCAAGGTGGTCATGGCCCACCACATGGAGGCCGGGATGCTCGAGAACTGCTCGGGCTGGGCTTCACTCTCCAGCTGATACATCAAGGTCCCGCAGACGATCGTCAATAACACCGCGATGAAGGCAAAGACCACGATCTCGCCGCTGGTCTTCTTGAGGACTCGGGCCAGGGTCTGGATGGCGACGCTGTAGCGCCCCAGCTTGAGGATCCGCAGCAGCCGAAGGAGCCGGGCCATCCGGAGCACCCGGAGATCGAACAGGCCGGAGAGGCCTACGACCCCCGGGATGATGGCGACCAGGTCCACCAGGGCTAAAGGAGTCATGGCCCAGCGGAGTCGGCCGAGGATCGGAGCACGGAAGCGGGCCGACTCGACGATGGCGTAGAGTCGAAGCGCGTATTCGAGCCCGAAGACCGCCAGCGACATGAGCTCGAATTGCCGAATGAGCGCGGCCAAGGTGGGATCGATCTTGGGCACCGAGTCGAGCACCACGGCGATAACGTTGAGGAGCACCAAGACGGTGATCGCCAAGCCCAGGCGCCGGGCGCCCACGGGGTAGTGTTCGCCTACCTCCAGCAGGTCGAAGAGTTGGGCGCGCAGGCGCTGTGGCCTGGGGCCGGAACCATGATCGGACAGCGACATCAAGAGCAGCACTGACACCAACCCGTGCCCGAGTCGATGTCGGACCTTGGCTGACTTGAGGGTCTATTGTGAAGATTCGAACCTGAGTATTCTGAGCTTGGGGGGAACTCATGACCGATCTTTCCGTGCTCGATGTGGAGACTACAGGTCTCTTTCCCAAGGCCGATCGCGTCTTGGAGGTCGCGGTCGTTCGTCTCAACTCGGACGGAACCCAGGCCCGGGTCTTTGAGTCGCTGCTCAACCCCGGTCGGGACGTCGGGCCTACAGACATCCATGGGATCACGGCCCGGGACGTCCGAGAGGCGCCGGGCTTTGAAGACGTCGCTGGGACCGTCTTCGAGTTGCTGGCCGATGCGGTGATCGTTGGCCACAACGTCCGCTTCGACCTGGGCTTCCTCGCGGCCGAAGCGCGACGAGCGGGTTGGACTTTGCCGCCCGCCGCGTGGCTGGACACCATGAGCTTGAGTGACCTGGCGGGCTTCAGCGACCAAGGCCGATCGCTGCGAGCGTGTTGTCAGGCCGCGGGGTTGAGCCCGTTGGCGAGCCACCGAGCCTTGGACGACGCCCGCGCGACCGCCGAGCTGTTCCGCCACTGCCGACGCGCTGCGCCTGAGCACGTCGAGCCCAAGCTTAGGGGCTTGTCGGGTGCGCCCCTGGACCTCTGGCCTCGCCCGAGTCGACGCCTCAGCCCAGTGTGTCGGGCGGCCGCGGCGGAGTTGGCGGAGAAGCGTCTTTCGTATTTGGGTCGCATCGTCGATCGACTCCCGGGTGAGCTCAGCTACCAAGAAGGAGACGGCGTCACCGCCTATTATGCGCTCCTCGACCGGGTGCTGGAGGACCGCTTGGTGACTCCCAGCGAGTCAGAGGCCTTGCTCGCGCTGGCGTTGGAGTGGGGCCTGACGGCGGCCGAGGTGCGTCGGGCCCACAGCACCTACCTGGACGCGCTGATCTGCGCTGCGCTCCGAGACGGTGAGATCTCGGCGGCCGAGTCGGAAGACCTCAAACAAGTGGCGCTCCTCTTGGGGATCGACGGCGCGGCCCTCGGTCGTCGCGCCCAGGCGGCCGTGCAAGTGGTGCGGGCAGAACCCCGGCCCGTGCAAGCGGCGGACGCCAACCTTGTCGGGCAGCGGGTCTGCTTCACGGGCGCGTTGAGGTCGACGCTCCAGGGGGTCCCCATCTCCCGGGAGAGGGCCGAAGAGCTGGCTGAGTCGGGGGGCCTGATCGTGTCAAAGGGCGTGACCCGAATGACCGATCTCTTGGTAGTGGCTGACCCCGAAACCCTCTCGGGAAAAGCGCAGAAGGCAAGACGCTACGGCACTCGCATCATGGCCGAGGCGGTGTTTTGGCCGCTGATTGGGGTTCGAGTGGACTGACGAAGGCGCCTCGACGGAGCTGCCATTCATACATCGTACGCGGAGCGCCGGTTCAACGCCTGAAGAGGGCGCCGGGCTACATCTCGACCGCGGGCGGGACGTAAGGTTTCTTTTTGCCGGCGTCGGGTGGGGTGCCGCCGTCGGGCTCGGCCTCGGCGGCGTCCGGGACGCTGGCGTCCAGGATCAACTTGGGCGGCGCGACCACCGGCGGATCGGGCGGGATGGGATCGACGCTGGGTTTTTTGAAGGTGGACCACCACGCCACCGCCCCAAACGCGGCGGCGACGATGATCCCGATGCCCGCGTAGAGGCCGTAGGGAGGCGGTCGTTTGTGTTTCGACGGGGCCCGGGCCAGGGGCTTTTGGCTGCCGGAGCGGGGCTGGGGGCGATCGGGGGTGGCGACCCCCTTGGGCACCGATTCGCCGGCCAAAACGGGCCCGGACTTTTGGCTCCCCGCGGCACGGAACAACAACTGGGCGACGGTGGTGGCGGTCGCGGGCCGATCCTGGGCCGCGGGTTTTAATAGCGCGTCGACGACCGCCGCGATCTCTTCGGGCACTCGAGGGTCGATCTCCCGGATCGCGTAGGGCGTGGCCTTGAGGACCCGCTCCTCCAAGATCTGGCTGTAACCTTCACCTCGGAGCGGGACCTCGCCGGTGATCAGCTCGGCCATGATCAAGCCCAGGGCGTAGAGATCCGAGCGGCCGTCGAGGGGACGGTTGGTCAGCTGCTCGGGCGACATGTAGAGCGGCGTCCCCATGATGATGCCCTGTTGGGTCAACTTGCCGTCGACGGGCTCCGGGACCTCGGCCGAGGTCCGGGCGATGCCGAAGTCCAACACCACCGCTTGATCGTCTTCGCGGATCATCACGTTTTCGGGCTTCAGATCTCGGTGCACGATCGAGAGCCCGTGGGCGGCGGCCAGGCCGTCAGCGATCTCGGCGCCCCACCGCGCAAATCGGCGGTAGTCGATGGTCAGGCCACTTTTCATCAGCTCGGCCAAGGTCACGCCCTTGACCATGGCCATGGTCAGGCCCCGGCCCCCGTTGCCGAGGTCCACGATGTCGAAGATGCGGCAGACGTGATCGCTGGAGATCCGCCGGGCCAAACGCACCTCCCGGCGCAGGCGCTCCAGCGATTGAGGATCGTTGCCAGCGTTCCTGGGGATGACCTTCAGCGCGACGATCTCATTAAGCTCGTCGTCTCGGACTCGGTAGACCTCACCCATGCCGCCCGCCCCCAAGCGCCCCAAGACCTGAAAACGCGGGTTGACGATGGCGCCGGCGTCTCGGGCCGGATCGAAGAAAGGATCCGAGGGTTTGGTGGTGCGCATCACCTCACCGGCCCGGATCGCGACGCTCGGTGGGTCCGAAGGTTCGGTGGGGTTGGGGCCCCGGGCCTCGGCGATGGCAAAGGGCGGCTCCGAAGGGATCGTCTTTTCGTGCCGTGGTGCGGGCCGGCCCGACTGCTCGGCGTCGGACAACATCGCGGTCTTTCGTTTGGGGGCCGAACCCAAAACGAGCGGCGCGATGGTGTTCGCCAACTCGGCCGGGCCGATCCCGATCCGCCCGAACAAGGCCGCGTCCAACTCTTCGGCCAGGGCGGCGGCGGTCGGATAACGTTCATCGGGCTGGCGCGACAAACAGCGGGTCACGATCCGCAGCAGCGGCGGCGGCAAGTGCGGAGGCAGGGGTGGGATGTCGGCGGTTCGAACCGCGGCCAAGGTCTCGAGTTCGGTCGAGCGGCGAAACAACGGCTTTCCGCTCAAGAGCTCCCAAAGGATGGCGCCCAAACCGAACAAGGCGCTCCGTTTATCCTTGGCCCCCGAGGCGGCGACCTCCGGGCTCAGGTACGCGGCGACCCCCACCGAATCCTGTCCGGCGGTGTCGACCAGATCTTGGGTCTCCACCGCCGCCACCAACTCGGCCAACTTCACCGCGCCGTGCCGAGTGAGGAGGATGCTCGAAGGCGTCAACTCGGTGGCCAACGCCAAGGCACCGCCACTGGCGCCCTCCAGATAGGCCAAGGCCCGGGTGATCTCGGCGGCGATCCAGGCGGCCTGAAAGGGCGGCACCGGCGGCCCCCCGGCGGAGCGCTCGAGGAGTTGAGAGAGCATCACCCCGTCCACGAACTCGGAGGCCACGTAGTGTTGGCCGTCTTCGACGCCGACCCCCAAGACCCGGACCAGGTTGGGGTGGCTCAAAGTGCGGGCTTGTTCGAAGGAGAGTCGCAGCCGCTCCCGGACCCGGGCTTCACGGCTTTGGGCCCGCACCGAGCCGATGGTGAGCAGGACCTGATCGCCGTCTCGATTCCGGGCCAGCCAGAGCGAGAGGGTGCCTTTTTGGCCCCTGGGCTCGACCAACACAAAATCGCCGAGCTTCGCGCCGGCCGACAACACCGGGCCGGACGTTAGCAGCACCAGGACCGATCGTCACTCACTCAAGCTGCGGAACTCTTCGTAGCGATCCGGGTCGTCGCCGACCAAAAACAGCACCAAAGAGACCCCACCCGAGACCACCGCGGTCCCGAGGAGCGACAGATAGAGGGCTTGGTTGGTGCCGAAGTTGTCCTGGGCCGCGGCGACCTCGGCGTAGCGACCGGGATCCCGCTCGCTGTCGAGGGCCGCTGCGTAGGTGTCGACGGTGTTCTTGTTGTCGGTGGCCTGACCGTAAAAGTAGCCCGAGGCCGCCGCCGCACCGACCGCCACCACCGCGGTCGCGTAGGCGCCGTAGCGCATCAGGCTGGCCGACGACTCGTAACCTTCGATGGTCTCTTTGGCCGGGATCAACTTCACGTCTTCGACCCCCACCCGACCGGGCCGCACGAAGACGTCGGCGGTGGCGGTGTAGAAGCCCTCGCGCTTGACCTTGAGCAGGTGAGGCCCCGCGGCCAGCCGCACCACTTGGCCCACCCCTTCGCTGCGGAGTTCGTCGTCCACCACCAGCTGGGCGTCGGGCACGTTGGCCGCCACCTTCAGATAACCTTGGCGAGCGCTCAACACCGGCTGGAGCAACACGATCACCGCGTCCCGGGCCTCGCGCAAAAGGTCGGTGGCGGTTTTGGTCTCTCGGTTGGTGCGCTTCAGCGCCTTGCCTTCGGCCGCGTCGATCAACACCAAGTTCAGCACCAACTTGTCACCGACCTTGGCCACCGATCCGGCCACCAGGTGTTCGGCCCGTACGGTCTGGGCGATCTGCACGTAGCAGGCTTCTTCCACGCAGCCCCCGAGCAGCTCTTTGCGTTTTTCGTAGGCCAACAACGACGCGATCTGCCGAGGGGAGACCACCTCGAACACTCCGGTCTCTTGGGTGGTGGTGGCGATGGTTTCGGTCAACCCGTCGGCGTAGTCGGCGGGCGCGCCTGCGGTGCCCAAGGCCATCACCGCGATCCGGGTCTTGCTGGTGCGGCTGGGATCGGTGATCTCGGCGTCGCTGAGCTTGAAGGAAAGCGGATCAGGGGCGGCCTGGGCCACCAACAGGAGAACAACACTCAAGAGGGACATGGCAACAACCTCACTTGGCCGCGGTCGGCGTCACGTCGGGGCGGGCCGCGGTCGGCGTTCGCAGCTCAACCAAGGCTTCGGGCAGTTCGGTCTGCAGCTGAGCCAACAAGGCGGAGGCCGCGTCGAAGTCGGCGTTGGCCTTCTCCAGCACCTTCTGCTGCCGCAAGATCGGCTTGCCGGTGGCCACGTCGATCACCCGGATCGCCAGGGCCGCCGAGTCCCCCGAGCCCAAGAGCTCCGCCTCGACCACCACGTCGGCGCCGATGGCCTTGGCCCGTTTGATCGCCGCGTTGCGGGTCAGGTTGCCGGGTTGATAGGAGGCCTTGGCGAACTCGAAGGTTGCAAGTTGGGTTGCAAGATATTTCCCCAACTCGCCGGCCTTCTTTTTGTCGGCCTTGCTCAACTTGGGTTCAGTAACCAAGGCGTGGACCCGAACGGTGCGGGCCCGATCGTAGCGGGCGACGATCCGGGTGTTGGCGACCTCGTCCACCGACAAGGCCAAGGCGTGGTTCTGGGACAACAGGTCGGCGATGTCCGGTCCGACCATGGCCTTCTTGGAGCTGCTGCCGCCCAACACCAACTTACCGAGCCCCTTGGCGAAGTAGACCTCCCGGACCGGCGCGCCGGCCAAGGCCTGCTCGAGGCCGCTCTTGAGCTCGAGGAGTTGTTCGCGGCTGGGGAGGCCCTGGACCACCAAAACCACCGAACCGGCGCTTTGACCGATGTTGGCCAAGGCGCCCTTCAGGCCGCGCTTTTCGAACAGCAGGTTGACCGCTTGTTCGGTGGCCTTGCTGACCAGCGTGGGTCCACCGGCGCCGACGCCCACCCCTTCGGACTGAATGGTCGCCGCGGCTTGACCGGTGCCCAGGTCGATCACCCGGACGGTCATGGACACCGACTGGCTCTTCACCCCGTCGACGTCGGCCGGCGTCCCGTAGCTGACGGCCCCGGCCAACACCGCGTCGGCCTCGAACACCGACAGACCTTCGGGCAGGCGCGTCCCCAGCAGCTCGTTGGGCGCCACGACCTTGCGCATCTTCTCCGAGGTATCCGCGGCCACCACCTCGTACCCCAACTTCTGGAGGGTCGCCTCGATGGTCGCGGTGGCGGGGGCGTTGGGCGCAGGGTCGTCGACCAAGACCGCAATTCGGGTGGCCGGCGCGGCGCCGAGGAGGGAGGAGGACAGGAGGAGCGCTTGGAGCAACATCGGTTTGACCCTTAGGGGACCATACCCCTGTCTGGGGCGTAGTTGCGAGCCCCGTACCAAGTCTAGCGTCGCGGGGCGTTCGGCGCGAAAGTGTGATCCCGGGGCCAGAAAGGGGCCGGATCTGGTTAACATGTTACAGTCCTTCGGGCCGGGCATGGACCCTCCGTGGCGATGAAGACCCAGCGGATCGAAGAGAAGAGCGGGCCGACCGCCGCGCCGGTTCGGGCCTGGTTGATTCGGGTGGGTTGCGCCAGTGACCCGATCCTGCCGCCGGCGATCATCCCGCTCGACGGGCTCTCGCGGCTGGTCTTGGGCCGAAAAGACGGCGAAGGCCGGCCGGGCCCGGATCGCTTCGAGTCCCACGATCCCTGGATGTCCGGTGATCACGTGGCCCTGGAGCGGAAAGAGGACAGCTGGGAGCTGCGAGATCTCGGCTCCTCCAACGGCACCTTGATCTGGGGCCAACGCCGCACCCTCAGCCCCCTCCAAGACGGCGATCTCTTCGAAACCGGCGGCACCTTTTGGTTGTTCAGGGAGCAACCTGGAGAGCCCCCGGGTCCTTTGGGCACTGGTCCGCTCAGCTCCTTGTCCTTGCCGTTTTTGCAGGTCGCCGAACGAGTTCGGAAGATCGCCCGCACCAAGGTGCCCGTCCTGATCTGCGGCGCGACCGGCACCGGCAAAGAGGTCTTGGCCAAGGCGCTCCACGAACTTTCGGGGCGTGAAGGCCCGTTTTTGGCGATCAACACCGCCGCCATCCAGACCACCTTGGTCGCCGCCGAACTTTTTGGCGTGGAGCGCGGCGCCCACTCTTTGGCCGAACGAGCGCGCCCGGGTCAGGTGCGCACCGCCGACAAGGGCACTTTGTTGCTCGACGAGATCGGCGACATGCCGCTGGAAGTGCAAGCCAGCTTGCTGCGCGTGTTGCAAGAGTCCGAGGTCTTGCCCGTCGGCGGCGACGTGCCGATCAAGGTCGACGTCCGCTTCGTCTGCGCCACCCATCAAGACCTGCCCCAAATGGTGCAAGATGGACGTTTCCGCGCCGATCTTTATGCGCGGCTCAAGGGCACGGTGTTGGAGGTGCCATCCCTGGAAGATCGGCCCGAAGATCTGGGCCTGTTGATCCAGCGGCTTTTGGCGCGGCTCGGCACTCCGGACGCGGTGTTGACCCCGGCGGCCTATCGATCGCTTTTGCTCTACCGTTGGCCCCTCAACATCCGGGAGCTGGAGAAGGCCCTCGAGACCGCCCTGGCCCTTTCGGATCGGGGGCGCATTGAACTCGAGCACCTGCCCAGCGAGATCCAAGGTGCCTTGCCGAGCCCCTCCCGGCCGCCCGAGGCCGTCGATGGCCAGTCCCGGCAACAAGAGCTGCTGCGCTTGTTGGAGCTGCACCGGGGCAACGTGACCGCGGTGGCCCGCAGCATGGGCTACTCCCGGGTGATGGTGCACCGCTGGATGAAGCAGATGCAGATCGACCCCGCGACCTTCCGCGGCTGAGCCACCGGACGAATCCGGACGAATCCGGACGAATCCGGACGAATCCGGACGAATCCGGACGAATCCGGACGAATTTGGTGGGAGGTGCCGCAGATCTCGAGGGGCGTTGGGCCGGCCGAGGTTGGCATCACTTTTGGATCGATGGGTTTCATGAACCTCGATCAGCTCGCCATCACCCACTATCTCGGTCCGCGGCGCCCAAGCCCTGCCGCGTCTTGGCCCTCGACCATCGCTCAACGCACCGAACGGTTGGAGCGTTTGGTCGAAGCCTTCGTCATCGCGCTGGTCGGCACCGAACTCGGCATCACCGAAGGTCTGGTGCGGAGCCAGCGAGATCCCGCGCCCTATCGGCGCTTCGATTGCGACCGCCGGGCCCTGTTGTACCTGCGCATCCGCCCCAAAAAGGACCTGATCCGCATCGACCTGGCGGGCCACTGGTTGGCCCCGGCCCGCAACGCGCTGAGCCTCGGCCGTAGCCGGGGCGTGTTGGCGATCCGCCGTCCCGAGGACGTGTTGCCCGCGGTCCAAGTGGTGGTGGGCACCATCTTGACCACCCGGGGTGAGGGCCCGGATCGGTCGAAGCTGCAGTGAGCGCAACTTCGTCTTTCACCCTGGGTTGAGGGGTCGATGCGCCTTCGGTCCTGGCTTTCGGTCGTCTTCGGCGCCGGCCTCTTGGCTTGCGCGGGCGAGGGAGATCCCCCTGGTTTCGATGCGGGACAACCCGGGGTCGACGCCGCCGGGGACGCCGGGTTGGCCATGGATCTCGGTGGCCTCCCTGATGCTGGGGACCCTTCGGATGTCGGCCAAGTTCCTCCCGACTTGGGGCTCCCCGAGGTCGATGGTGGTCTCTCACCCGACGCGAGCCCCTCCGGCGACGTCGGCCCGTCAACCCTCTACTTCCCGCCGACCACGGGCGACACCTGGGAGACCCTCGATCCGGTGACCGCGGGTTGGGACCTCACCAAACTCGAAGCGGCCCTCACCTTCGCCGAGTCCAAGGACTCGACCGCGGTGATCATCCTGCAACATGGTCGCATCGTCACCGAACGATATTGGCAAGGTTGGGAGCTCCACCAAAGTGAGGCGATCTTTTCGGCGAGCAAAAGTGTCACCGCGATCTTGATCGGGATGTTGTTGGAGGACGGCGCCTTGACCTTGGACGATCCGGTTTCGCTCCACTTGGGTGCGGGCTGGACCAGCGCGCCCGCCGACAAGGAGGCGCTGATCACCGTACGCCACCTTTTGACCATGACCAGCGGACTCACCGAAGGCTTGGCCTACGAGGTCGATGCCGGCACCAAGTGGTACTACAACACCAGCGCCTATCACGAGCTCTTCGGCGTCATCGATGCGGCCGCGGGCATGAGCCGCGATGACTTTGCTCAGACTCGGCTCCACGATCCGATCGGCATGCAAGACGCCGCCTGGCGCCCGCAGCGGCTCAACGCCTCGGCCCGGGATATGGCGCGATTTGGCCTCCTGATCTTGGCCAACGGTGTTTGGGATGGCGCACCGATCTTGACCCACCCGACGTTCCTGGCCGAGGCGACTCAGCCGTCCCAGAACCTCAACCCATCCTATGGCTACTTGTGGTGGCTGAACGGCCAGAGCGGCTTCGTGTTGCCCGGGCCCGACTCCACGTTGGAAGCCGGCCCGCTGATGCCCGACGGCCCAAGTGATCTGGTGGCGGCCTTGGGCGCGGGGGATAAGAAGATCTACGTGGTGCCGAGCCGAGGTCTGGTGGTGGCGCGCCACGGCGGCCCCACGGGCGATCCGAGGTTGGCGTCGTCCAGCTTCGACAACGTGTTTTGGCAGATGTTGGTGGACGCGGCGCCGTAGGCTCGCGGTACATTGTTGGCCCATGGCCGACTTCATTCTGCTCATGCACCGGGATCAAACCAGGGCCGAGACCGACGAGGCCTGGGGCGAATACTTCGGCAAGCTGCGAAGTCGCGGGGCCTTTCAAGGTGGAAGTTCGATCGGCGATGGGGTGGCGCTGCGAAAAAGTGGTGCCCCCGCGCCGCTCACCCAACAGCTGGTGGGTTTTATTCGGGTCCGCGCCGACGACTTGGCCGACGCCCAAGGCCTGGTCGCTGGCAACCCGGTCTACGAAGCCGGCGGGACGGTCGAGGTCCGGGAGTTGCCACCGGACTGAGTCGGTGCCCTCAAGCCGCCACGTCCCGGGACAACCGCGGGGCGCCGTCGATCGCGATGGTCCGGGGCCCGGCCGGGTTTTGAGCGGCGGCGCCGTCGAGGGCGGCCTGGTGTTGGCTCCACCACGCCCGGGCGTCCTCGCTGTCCCAAGGCTCGACGGGGCACGCCTCGAGTCGGCGTCGCAGTTCGGCGGCGCTTTGAGGTCGGTCGGCGGGCTTCTTCTCGAGGCACGCGAGCACCACGGCTTCCAGTTCGGCCGGGACGGTGACCCCTCGCGCGGAGAGTGGCTTGGGAGCTTGATGGAGGTGTTGGCTGCAGATCTCCACGACGGACTTGCCTTCGAAGACGTCGCTTCCGGACAGGAGAAAATACGCGACCGCCCCAAGGGCGTAGATGTCGGTGCGGGCGTCGGCTGCATCCGCCGAGAGGATCGACTCGGGCGCCATGTATTGTGGCGTGCCGGTCAAGGTGCTGGCGCCCGTGAGCTTGACGTCACCGTCCACCGCCAACTCTTTGACCAGCCCGAAGTCGAGCAACTTCACCACGTCCCATTCGCCACCTTGGGTGCAGAGCATGATGTTGGCGGGCTTGATGTCGCGATGGATCAGGCCGATGCCGTGGGCTTCGGTCAACGCTCGGCACGCCATCGACAAGATGCGCACGACTCTTCCGGCCGGTTGGGCGCCGTCGAGCGCGACGATCCGCTGCAGGGTCGCGCCATCGAGCAGCTCCATCGCGTAATAGAAGACGCCGTCGTGGGTTCGGCCGTAGTCGAAGATGGTGATGGTGTTGGGGTGGGTGAGTCGGGCGGTCAGCTGCACCTCTCGCTCGAAGCGGAGGAGGTTGCCCGCACCGGCCTGATCACTCCTCATCAGCTTGAGTGCCGAGGGGCGCCGCATCATGCCGTGGTGGGCGAGGTAGACCTCCCCCATCCCGCCTTCGCCGATCTTGCGTTCGAGCACGTATTGGCCGAGCCGGCGCGCCTCCCGCACCTCGGCCCGGAGACCGAAGATGACCCAAGAGATCACGGTGCAGGTGATGATCACGTAGCCCCACATCATCGCGGCGGTCCCTGGCATCCAGGGATAGGCGTCCGAGTCGAGGGCTCGCCAGGCGAACCCACCTTCGGCGGTCTGCACCAAAAAAATGGAGGCGATGAGCGGGGCGCCAACGATCGCGGTGACGGAGATCGTTCGGCGAGGGCTCGAAGGGACCAGGGCCGCACGAACCGCGAGCAGCAGCCCGATCCCGGCGACGTGGAGCAGGGTGATGTACGCATCGGACATCAGAGCGCCTTCGGGGGTCAGGAAGGAATGACCGGCCGCGAACTCAACGACCACGTGGCGCCCGAGGAGCGCACTCGCGGTCACGTTGACCAGCAGTCCAGCGGTCTCCATCACCCGATAGAACCGGGCCGACCGCTGCCCACGGGAACAGATCCACCAGATTGCGCCGGTCTGGGCCAGCTGAGCCAGGCCGACTACCATCTCCAAGCCGGGCTTTACGATCGCTCCGACCGCGCCCAACACGACGCTGAGCAGGCTGATGAAAAACATCACCTTCCAGAAGAGCGCGACCCGGACCTGCAGGAGCGCCCGGCCTTCCTCGGTGCTTTCGCCGACGGGTGTTGGTCCCGGATCCCGCATCACCCGCGACTATCGACGAACCCGGGGCGGATAGCGACCCCGCTCGACGCCATTCGAATCCTCGCACCTCATTCAGGCGAGGTGCGCACCACGGGGAGGTGGAGCCGAAGCTCGAAGTGGGCGGTGCCGTGGGCGAAGGGTCGGCCGATCCAAGCTTCGAAGCACGGTTGATGATCCGGAGAGAAGCCGCTGCTCGGGAGCCAGGTGGTGTACAACCAATCGAGGGCCCGAAGCTCCAACCCGGCGTCGCCTCGGAGTTCGAGTTCGGCCACCTGCATCGCCGGGAAGAGGAGGTCTTGGAGGCCTTCGCCCAACGTCGCGGTCGCCGGGACCTCCAGGCCGACGTCGTAGCGGCACTGCTCCAGGGGCACCACCTCCGGGTCGTCCCACTGGTAGCCCAACCACTGACCGTCGGCCAACCCGAGGGGCTCGGCCCAACGCATCAGGCGGTCGATCGCCTCCAACGCGCCGTTCCCTTCATAGGGCCGGAACACCCGAACATAGGCCACGCGCCGGGGAGGGAGGGCCCGCACCTGAGCGACGAAACCGTCCGGGTTGGCGCCAGCCGGCAGGCGACTCCGCAGATGACCGCCGGGGATGACCGCAGAGAGCTGGGCTCGGCGTTCCTCTCGATAGGCAGGGAGCTCGAAGCGGCTTGGAGGAACGCCGTAGTGGGCCTTGAAGCTGCGGCTGAAGTCGGAGCTGGAGGCAAAGCCACACTCCAAAGCGACCTCGGTCAGGTTCGGGGGTTCGGGCCGAGACAAGAGGGTCAAGGCCCGCTCGAGGCGAAGCCGCGTCACGAAGTCGTGGAGGGTCTCGCCGACCACCACCTTGAAGACGCGGTGAAAATGAAATGGGGAAAAGTTGGCCACCTTGGCGACCACCTCCAGCGGCAGGGGTTCGTTCAAGTGGACCACCACGTGGTCGATGGCTCGGTTGACCCGGCGCAGGTAGTCGAGGTTCGCAAGATCCGACAAGTCAGGCCTCCACCGCTCAGGCTAGCTTGCCCGGCGATGAGCAACCACCCCTCCACCCTCGGTACGTTTTCGCTGAGCCTGGCCGTCAAGGATCTCCAGGCCTCGATCGCCTTCTACGAAAAGCTGGGCTTCACCCGCTACGCTGGCGACGGCGAACATATGTTGATCATGCGGAACGGTGCCGTGGTGATCGGCCTCTTTCAGGGGATGTTCGAGCGCAACCTGTTGACCTTCAACCCGGGCTGGGACGTCGACTGCAACACCGTCCCTGGCTTCACTGACGTCCGGCGGATCTTGGCGGACCTGAAGGCCAAGGGCCTGGAGCCCACCATGGTGACCGTGCCCAAGGAACAGGGGCCGGCGAGTTTTGTGGTGATCGATCCCGACGGCAACCCGGTGTTGATCGATCAACACGTGTAGTGAGTTGTTGTGGAGCCCCGCCGGATCCAGAGTTCGGCGAAGGCCAGGTTGCCCAACCAACACGCGCCCATGATCAAGGTGTTCGGCAAGGCGTCCAGTGGACCTTGCAACACGAACACCGGGGCCAACAACAGAGACTGAGTGCCGGCGGCCATCGCCAACGCGTAGGCCCGCAACATCCAGTCACCGTGGGCGCGAAAGTTTCGCTGCAGTGCGGCCCGGGTGCCCTGGGCCAAGGCCACCAGGATCAGCAGCCCGAAGATCGAACGAAACAAGGTCAGAAGGGGCGTGTCGTGGGGCGGGAGCGGATAAAAGGCGGTCATCCACAAGCCACCCAAGGTCCCCACCGCCGCCGCCGGGACCAAGATCCAACCGATCTTGCGGTGCCACTTCGGCCAACGTCGCCGCCAGGTCGGGACAAACTGAAAGACGCCCAAGATCGCGAAGACGCTGGCGCCCACGATGTGCAACACCGCGGACACCGGAGACTCGACGAAGCGGAGGTCTTCGGGGGCGGGCTGAGTGACGGTGGCCAACTGCACCAAACGTCCGATCCCAGCGAGGACCGGGATGAAGCCCAGGAGCAACAGTCCCAGGGGACGCAGCCACGGCGGCCGAGCTCGGCCCAAGTTTTTGGGTTCGCTAAGGGCCGAAGGGCGAGGGGTGATCATCGCAGCGGGCGGGTTCACGACCCGAAGATGGTCGCCGGCACCGGCCGCGGAAATTGGCAGAACGGGCATTTCGCCTCGTCCTTTCGGCCGAAGCGGGCCTCCTACTTTCGGCCAGGGTCCCCTTGGCGGTCGCCGGCCAAAACCCGGCCCGACTCGTAGGCCCAGATCGCCAACTCGACTCGGTTGCGGACCTGAAGTTTGGTCATCAGGCTGGCCACGTGGCTCTTGACGGTGCTCAAGCTGACGTGGAGCAGGTCGGCGATCTCTTCGTTGGTGTGGCCCTTGGCGACGGTGAGGAGGACCTCTTCTTCTCGATCGGTCAGCGGCGCCTCGGCCGGAAGCACCTTGGCCCCCCGGGGATCCTGGGCCCAACGGGCCAGGAGTCGAGTCGTGATCTTCGGCGCGATCAAGGCGTCGCCTCGGGCCGCGGCTCGGATCGCCTCGGCCAGGAGCTCCGGGCCGGCGTCCTTCAACAAAAAGCCGCGGGCCCCGGCCTTGAGCGCGCCGTACACATATTCGTCGTGATCGAAGGTGGTGATCACCACCACCGCCACCGGTGAGGTTACCCCCGGGCCCGCCAGCTGCCGCGTCGCCTCCAGGCCGTCGATCCCAGGCATGCGGATGTCGAAGAGGCACACGTCGGGGCACAACGCACGGGCCAGCTGCACCGCCTGTTGGCCGTCGGCGGCGGCGCCGACCACCTCGATCCCGGGCTGAGCGTTCAAGATCGCGGTCAGGCCGCTGCGGATGATCTCTTGGTCGTCGGCCAACAACACCCGCAGGTTCATGCGGTCGGTCCCTTCTTGGGCAACACCGCGGTGACGGTCCAACCCCGATCCGGGTTGGGCCCGGCCTGCACTCGACCGCCGAGCTGGAGCGCCCGTTCGGCCATGCCGCGCAGGCCATAACCGCCGGTGCCGGCGTTCACTTTTTCGCCGTCGTCGCTCACCCGCAAGTGAACTTGCGCTCCGTCGGAGCGAACCTCCACCTCGATCCGCGTCGCCTGGCGGGCGTGTCGGCGGGCGTTGGTGATCGACTCTTGGGCCAGACGGTAGAGGGTGTTGGACACCGCCGGCAACAGGTCTCCCAGGTCCTCGGAAAGTGCAAGTTGGATTGCAACTCCATCCGGGTGGGGTGCCGCCAACTTGGCGAGGTCGGACAGGCCCGCTGGCGGCGCCAAAGGCGCGGGTTCATCGGCCCGGAGCACCTGCACCATCGCCCGCATCTCGGCCAAGGTCGCCGAGGCCTGCTGCGCGATCGCTTTCAGCGCCTCATGCGCGGCTTCGGGCCGCTGGGGAGCGGTGGCCAGGCCCGCTTGGGCTTGAATCGCGATCGCCGAGACGTGATGGGCCACCGTGTCGTGGAGATCACGAGCCAACTCCGCTCGCTCCTTCAGCCGCACCTCCACCAACGCCTGCCGTTGCGCCCGATCCCGGAAACGCACCATGGCGCCCAAGGCCAAGGCCGCGGTCACCACCGCCACGCCCCCGAGCAACTCCGCCGCCCGGGTCTGCTTCAGGAAAGGATCGAGGCCGATCACCACGCTGATCAGGGCCACCCCACCGGCCACCGCCCGCCCCGAACCCCAGCGGGTCAAGGCGTAGGGCAAGATCAACACGAAGGCCAAGGCGTCGGGCGAGACCATCCTCTGACCCCACCCCGCCAAGGCGAGCTCCAGCGCCAACGTTCCGCCAAAAGCCAAGGCCAGCATCAGCAACGGCTGAACCCGGCGACCCAACAAGGACGGCAACAGGAGGCAGCTCCAGATCACCCCAGGGGCAACCAAGGAGAGATCGGACCGGCCCGCCACCTCGACCAAAAGCAGCGCAAAAAAGCACGCGACGAGGGCCCAGTCCCCCCGCCCAAGCCGCGGCGGATCCGGCGCGGCGGGCTCGGACCAGAGCCTTTGCCACCCCTGTTCCACGGCCGCCATCCTACTCGATCTCCTCGAGGCCACCGGCCCCGCTCGCCTTCGTGAGGCTGGCGTTCGGACCTCGCCGGGGCACTTTCGTGCAGCTCTCGCAGCTCGGCGACGCAAAGGCCGCGCGGCCAGCCTCCGGGCCGGGGTGGGGCCAGGGAAAGGTGATGTCCCACCTCGTTGGCACAGGCCCTGCAATCGCGATGGGGGATGTCCCGCGTCGACCGCCGTGAGTTCAGCGAGTCCTTCGCCCAACAGCAGATCCGGGTCGATCAACTGCCCGAGCCGGTGATCCGGCAGCTCGAGTCCCACGGCGTCGATACCGAGGCGCTGCAGCGGATCGCGGGGGACGATCACCTGATCTCGGGTGAGGAGTTCACCGCGTTGTATGACGCTTTGGCGGTTCGGGAGACCAACGGACAGCGGACCGACATCGCGGTGAGCCAAGAGCTCTTTCAGCAGCTGGCGGCCCGGGCGGAGCGGCCTTCGGAGGTCCCTGCGATCCCCGACATCGCCTTTCAAGGGTCGGCTCGGCCCCGGGCGGTGGGGGTGGGGCTTGCGCCGGGGCCCAACTCTGCCGCGGCTCGAGGCCCCGGCTCGGCGGCGGTGGTGCCCGCGGAAACGCCGGTCGCCGAGCCCGAAGTGGCCCCGGCCGATCGCTTGGCCGAACAGATGATGGCCTTGGATCCGGCTCGGACCGGCCGCCACGTGCCGGTGCGCGCCTACGTGGACGCGATGACCGCCCGGGACGAACAAACTCGGCTGCAAAACGCGGGGGATCGTCGAGGGGCCGCCGCCATCACTCGGCCCGAGGGGGTGCCCGTCGACGTCTGGAATCTGTCGCGAGCCCTGCAGCAGCGTGGGCTCAACGCCCAAGATGTCCGCACGTTTTTGGCGACGGGTAACTTGCCACCCGGAGATGGGCCCGATGGACCGGTCGATCGCATGGCCGAGCTCGAACAAGCGGCTCGACGCCAAGGCAGCTGGACCGCGGTCAACTCCTTCACCTACTTGGTTGGTATGCGCCGGTCCTTGATGGCGGCCGAACGGCAGGCCCTCACCGCCCGGATCGAGGTGTTGCCGCCCAACGATCCTCAACGCGCCGAACTTCAGTCCGGCATCACCGGGAGTGAGCAGACCGATCGAGATCTGAACGGCTTCCTCCAGAGCATGTATCGGGACGCGAGCTTGGCCCGAGAGCAGGGGGGCCGATCGGCGTTGTCCCGGGCCCACACCTACGAGACCAACGCGGCTCGCTTGGAGGCGGCGGGGGATCTCGCCGGCGCGGCCCAGGAGCGGACCCGGGCCCAGGACGCCCGTGATCGAGCGGCCCGGATCGCCCACTCGGAGGCGACCTATCGCAGCCAGTTTTCCCACTTCATCTCGGCCGACACGACCTTCCAGCTGGCGGCCCGGGCCCAGATCGACAGCGGTCGCGTCGAGGTCACTCGCCTGCGAGAAACCGCCGGGCCCTTGCCCGCCCAACTCCCGTGGGTTCAGGGGACCGGTGAGGCCGCCAACGGGGTGCCCAGCGCCGAGGTGTTGTTGACCAACGCTCGAGGCGCCGGCGGCGCCGGTGCACCCCAGCTCGATCTGGAGATCGATCGCTTGCGGGTCAGCGCCGACTTCGATCGCTTGGCCACCGAACGATCGGGATACCTGGCCCGAGTGGACGGCGACGGCAATCGGCCGCCGGCTCGCACCGATGCCGGCCGCGCTCAATATCAACGGTACTTGGACGCCCGGGCCCAGACCGCTTCTTCTTTGATGGAGCGGATTGGCCTCTATGGACCCACGGCCTCCTTGGGCACTAGCGACGCCACGGCCGTCGGACAACTGAACGTCGAGCGGGCCGAAATCCTCGGCGAACTGAGCCAGATCAGCGGCCGTTCACTCTCCACCGATCGCCACCTGGAGGGGGCCACCACTCGGGTCACCGAACTCGAGACCCAGGCCGCTCAAAGCGCGACCGCAGTAGACGAGGCTCAGCGGCAACTCACCGAAGATCGAAACCAACGAACGGCGCGTTACGAGTCGACCGACTCGATCTTCGGGTTGGATCAACGAGATCTCGACGCTCGCGCCGACGCCGATCGGATCGTCACCATTCGCGAGGCCCAGGTGGCCGTCACCCAAGCCCACCAGGACGGAGTCGGATCCGATCTCAGCACCGCCCGGGATCAGGCTCGGACCTGGCAGGTGCAAGCTGGCCGAGACGGTGAAGACGCTCAAGCCGTTCGTGCGGCCCTGCGCCGCAGCGGTGTACGCACCACCAGCGTCGCCGACGCCCAAGCCCAAACTCGTCGTTTGGCGGACACCAGCGCTCGGGCGGCCGACGTCGCCCTCGATCGTGCCGAGGCCGCGGTCCCGCCGGGTGGGAGCTTGGCCAACGGCGACCGCTATCAGCTGGGCGCGGCCCGGGCCGAACTTTCGCTCTACTGGACCCAAAGCGCCGAAGGTGAGCTGGCGGCCCTCGGTGACCCGGCGGGACGCCAAGGCGCGACCACCCGCCTGGATTCTGCGGGCGAACAAGCCCAGGCCGCCGACGGTCATCGACAGGCGATGGAGGTCGGTCCGGCGCGGCAAGCCTTGGGCGCTCAGATCGTCTTCGCCGAAAGCCGTTTGGCCTCCGCCGAGTCCGAATATCGCCCGGGTCGCAGCCGTGATCTTTTGGCCCACGCTCAAGGCATCGCCGACGGTGATCTGGCCGCCGATCCGGCGCGTCAGACCAACGCCCGGGCCCAGATCGCCCAGGCGGGGGCCGAGTCTTTGGCGCGACGGGATGGCCGCTTGATCGAGATCGTTCGAGCGGGCAACCACGACGTCACCGCTGCCGACGACATCTACCGGCAGACCACGGGCCTCTTGGCCCAGCTCCCGACCGACGGTGCGCTCGGCCGCGAACTCCGCGGCGCCCGGGACATCATCGGTCGCTTCGATGCCGCCTTTGCTTTGGCGCCGCAGATGTTCACCCGCACCGTCGAGCAGGCGCAGCGGGGGCACGAGTTGGCCTCGTCCTACACCCGGCTCATGGCGCAAGACGAAGGGGACGCGGCGGCGGCCAGCGTTTCGGTGGTCATCTCGGTGCCGATGTTGCCCTTCATCGATCTTCGGGGCGAACTCCGGGACCTGGCCGATCGCTCGGCCCAAAGTTGGGTCAACCAGGAGCACGTCGATCTGGCCGGCGCAATGATGGGCGCCCGAGACCTGGGGCGGGGCCTCGCGGAGGCCCGAGCTCAAGGCCGAGGCTTCGAGTTCCTCGACTCGCTCCGGACCATGCGGGCTTCGTACCGAGACGACACGATCTCGGACGCGACCTTTACAGGTGCCCGGGATCGAATGACCGCGTTTTTGCCGGAAAACCGGCGAGACGGGCGCTTCGCGATGTGGGCCCACTACGGTGTTTTGGCCTGGAATGGCGGTGGGACCCCGTTGGGAGAGGCCACCGCCGGCCCGATGTTGGCTTATCAGCAGTCCTTCCAGCAGCTCGGACACGAAGACTTGGCCGTCGTCACCCGGGACTCAGCCCGGATGATGCAGTACCAAGCCGAGAGCCTGCAGGACACGGTCGATCGCATGTGGGTGGCCCTCACCATCAACACCATCGGTGAGGTGGGCCTGGGGATCGTGTTGACCGGCGGCTTGGGCTCGGCCGCGGCGGTCGGTGAAGCCGCCAACGTCGCCAACACCGCCCGCAACGTGGCCACCGTGGGCAACGCGGTGCGGACCGCGACCACCTTGACCCGCTTGGTCGAAGCCGCCCACGCCTTCCGCGCCGTCCACCCGATCTTGTACACCGCCGGAGTGACGGCCGGCGTCGGCACCACCATGGCGGGGCTGAGTTACGCGGCCCGCCGAACCTTTGGGCGCAACAGCGTCGCCGCCCAGCTCGCCGACTTCGGCGCTGTGGTGGTGCCGATCGGCGCGGGCACTCGAGCTGCTGGTCTTTCGGGTGCGGTCCGTCGAGCCGCCACCATGGGCGAAGGACGGGTCGCCCAACTCCGCCAGGTCTTCAGCGTGGCCCACGCTCGGGAGGCGCTGGCGATGGAGCGATTGGCGGCCCACGCCCGCTTTTATGGCCCCCAGATGGCGCTCGGTACTTTGATGGGCGTCGGCACCTTGCATGGCACGCCGGCCCTGGCCCACGCCTTGGGGGTCGAGCGCAGTGAGGTCGCCCAGATGGCGATCGGCGTGTTGCTCAACACGGCCTTCGCTTCGGGCGGTGCGGCCCTCGCCGGTCGAGGGCAACGGGCCGCCGCCGCCTCCCGAGCCGCGGAACTTTCGAGGATGGTCGCTGAAACTCAGGGTGGGGGAGGCCTGGGCCAGGTCCAACGGGTCGCCGCCGAAAGAGCCGCCACGGGCACCATCGAACGCTTCGAGCGAGCCACCGAAGGGCGTATGCCGACCGACGCCGAGCTCCAGCAGCTGCGCGGCAACTTGGCCCGGGATCTCCAGGTCACCGATGCGTCGGCCCCCGAGTCTCGGGCCGTGCTCGAGGGCGCGGTCGAGAGTTTCCGCATCGAGCGGGCCACCACCTTGGCCATTCAAGGTCACGACCTCCGGTCTTTGGCCTCGGATCCCAACGCCGGACCCGCCGCCCTCCAACGGGCCGCCGATCACCTGCACCGAGCGCGGGGTGGAGCCGAAGGGACTTCACCTTCGCTGTCCGCCCGCCGCGACGCTGCTTTGGCGCTCCAGCGGGTCTTCTCCCAAGACGCCGCAACTCGCCTCGCAGCGGGTGACACGGCGGGTGCCGCGACCTCTCGGGCCGCCGCCGATCGTTTGGCGGATCAGATCACCGGCGCTGAAATCGCCGCGTCCCTCACCGTGGCCCGTCCAGGGGGCGAGCCCGTGTTGGGGCCCCGTGAAGCGGCCCGGGTCGAGACCTTATTGGCCACCGAACTCACCGAAGCCCGCCGACGTTTTGAGGCCCCGGAAGGGGAGCCGATGGGCGCCTACTTCAGCGGCCTCGAGCGCCGAATGCAGGATCAACAAGGCCTGACTCGGGATCAAGCCGCTGCCGTGGTCCAGACCTTACGTGGTGAGTTGTTCCAGACCGGGCTTCGTCGCGAGTTGGCGGCGCGTCAGGCGGCCGCCGGTGAAGTGCCCCTGAGCAACGCCGAACTTTCGGCGGCCGGGGAGCAGTTGGCCCGTCGTTTGGGCGTGTCCGATGAGCGGGCCCGGGTCATCGGGCAAGAGATCTTGCTTTCGCGCCCGCAATTCGAAGGTTCAGGCCTGATCTTGCCGGGCGCCGAGACCCCGGCCCAAGCGGCCCAACGGGCGGTGTACGCCGCCGAACCCCAGTTGATCCGGGCCTTGGGCCCCATGGACGCCGAGACCTTCGTTCGGAACTTCGGGGCCCAGCCCGATCCGCAAGTTCTCTTGCGATGGTCCCAAGTCCCGGCCTTCGCCGAGTTGGTCCGCACCGATGCCCCCCGGGCGCGGCGGCTCCTCGAGGCGGCCCCCGGCCTGGACGCGGCCACCATCGCTCGGGACCTCGGGATCCCGGCGGCGGAGCTTTTTGTCGAGAGCCCGGCGGCGATGATCCACTTCCTTCGGACCTCGGGCGCAGACGGCCAGGCGTTGCTGCGCACCGATCCGGCGGCGGCGCGGATCCGCGCTCAGCAATCCTTCGAGGTTTACCGAGGGGTCGTCGACGAAGGGGATCGGGTGGGCTTCACCGCCCTCAGCGGCACCGAGTCGGCCCAGATCCTCCGACGGGCTCAGGCGCCGCTCCAAGCCAACGATGCCGCCGACGTCCAGCTTGGTCCCGCCGAGTTGGCCGCGATGGGCCTCGAACCTCGTTATCGATTGACCGTTGATGGCACGACGATGGCTTTGTCCGAGCCCTTCAACCTGCACGATGGGCGCCGAGGGATCGTGGCCTTCATCGAAGATGGTGGCCAAACCCACGCTCAGATCTTTTATCGATCCAACTCTCAAGCGGTCTGGCGCACCTCGGACGCGAGCCGGAACGGCCACTACGGCAAGGGTCTGGGCGAGACCGACACCGCCTTGCCGCTGGAGCTCAACGCGACCTTGCACCGCATGGCCCGAGAGAACACGACGCCGCTCCGAGACCCGGAGCAGCGGCGAATTCAAGATCCCACCGGGGATGATTATGGAGACGTCGCCGATCGAGCCTTCCGTGGTTTGACTCGGGCCATGACCCCCGAGGCCATCGGCGCCCGACGCATCGAGCTGCACCAAGAGGGCATGGCCGTCCACTACTACACCCCGGAATACGCGGCCGCCCACCAGCGCCAATCGGTGGGCGCCAGCAACGGAGAGGTCCACACCCAAGGTGGCCACCCCTTGCCCGATCCGGCCGGGATGCAGCTCCCGCCGCTCGCCCAACGACCGGACTTTTCTCGGCCCCCTGAGCAGAGCTTCACCTTCCAGTCCGATGCCTACGCTCAGATCACCGGCAACGGCCAACTGACCGGGCACATCTACAACTCCCGGGACGGGAGCCTGCGTTACCTGGTCATCGAAGACAGCCAAGGTCGGGTCAGCATCGGTGGCGCCGAAGCGGTGAACAGCCCGCTCACCCGCTGGGGCAACCGAGAGGCCTTCATCGATCTGCACGGCATGGACGCGCCGCTCTTCGAGTACCACCAGCAGATGTCTCGGGGCCACGGGGGTGAGCGGGGCACCACCTATCAGTTGAACTGGCAATACGTCCGCGAGACGCCGTTGGTACAAGAGTTCTATCGTCAGCAGGGTCGGCCGATGCCCGAGGCGTTGCCCGAGTCCGGTTTGCCGCTGCCGAGCCAGGTGCTGGAGCAGGAGCTGAGGGGCCTTCCCCGTCACGACGCGCGAGCGGTTCGGGGCCTCTTGAGCCCGAACACGCCGACCCCACTGCCCACCGATGTGGCGACGAGGGCGCGGGAGGAGATGGGGAGCTTCGTCCGCTTCGACGGCGCTGAATCGGCCCAGTGGTTGGTGCGGGTCGGAGAACGGGTGGGACCCGAGCCTTTGGCCCAGATCTTCGCCGAACGGGGGGCCGCCGAGATCGCGCGGCATCAAGAACGGATCACGCCTGAGGTGCTGGACGCGTGGGCACGGACTCCACCTTCAGATAGACTGGCGCGGATGCGAGCCGATCTCGATCGGTTCGGGGCGGGGCAGTGAGGTCAGGCCATGAGCGAACGTTTTGACGTCTACTTCCTCAAATCGACGCCGTCGGAGCTCGCGATCGCCCAGGCTGCGGGTCGGGCGTTTCAGATCCCGCCCGAGCGGGTGCACGTCGGGCCCGAACTCAGCCCCTTCGGCGCCGCGGTCCAGGTTTTGGTATCGGCCAGCCCTCGCCCGTACGCCAAAACCTTGGATCTCCGGGTCGCCGACGCGGTGCGGGACGGCCGAGACGCGGCCCAGGTGGCGATGACCTTCGCCGATGCACTCCGGGCGCCGCTGGTTCGGGCCTTGGGGGGTGTGGGGCGGGACCGGCCGCTCTCGATCGTGCCTGGCAAAGATCCGGCGCCGATCAAGGGGGACGGCCCCTGGCGACCGCTGCTCGCGGAGCGCCGGTTGTCGCGACTCCGCAGTGAACTTCGGGATGCGCCGCTCCCCAAACTCCAGCTGGAACACCAGGCCCTCTTCGATCGATTGCAACACAAGTTGACCAAAGAGGGTCTCGCCTGCGACCGGGCCGAGTTGGCCGTCGACGTCGCGGCCGCCGAACGGGCCTGGCCCGAGGGTCAACGTCCCTTGGCGGTCGGGTTGTTGCTCGAGGGGGCCGAGGCCCTGCTCTGATCCCGAACGCCCGCCGTGTATCCTGCGGCCATGAAAAGCAGTGACGTCGCGGCCCGGTTGGGCGTGGAGCTCCCGATCATCCAGGGTCCCTTTGGCGGCGGCTTGTCCACGGTTCAGCTCGCCGCCACGGTCTCCAACGCTGGCGGCCTCGGATCTTTTGGGGCGCACATCTTGTCGCCCGAAGCGATCGCCACGACCACCCGCGCCCTTCGGGAGCAGACCTCCAAGCCCTTCGCCCTCAACCTTTGGATCTCCAATCAAGACCCGGGTGGGCTCGACTTCGACGCCGCCACCTTCCAGGCCGCCTTGGCGCCGCTGGTGCCGTATTTCCTCGAGCACGATCTGCCATTGCCGACTTTGCCAGCCTCGAGTGCGGTCGGCTTCAAGTACGAAGTGCAGATCGAAGCCCTGCTCGAGGCTCGGCCTCCGGTCTTCAGCTTCGTCTTTGGGATCCCCGAGCCAAAGATCTTGGAGGCCTGTCGCGCTCGACGGATCGTCACCATTGGCGCCGCGACCTCGATCGCCGAAGCTCAGGCCTTGGAGTCGGCGGGCGTCGATCTGATCGTCGCCACCGGTTCTGAAGCGGGGGGACATCGGCCTTCTTTTTTGGATCGCCCCGAGGAGGTGTTGATGGGGACCTTCGGGCTCGTCCAGCTGATCAGCGCCCGGGTCCGGACGCCGGTGATCGCCGCCGGTGGGGTGGTGGATGGTCGTGGGGTGCAAGCGGCCCGGGCCTTGGGGGCCCAAGCGGTACAAGTCGGCACCGCCTTTTTGGCCTGCGAAGAGTCTGGCGCCTCGACCGAACATCGAAAGATGCTCCACTCGCCGCGGAGTGAACGCACCACCTTGACCCGCAGCTTTTCGGGTCGTTTGGCCCGAGGGTTGGAGAATCGTTGGGCTCGAGAGTGGCAAGGACGGACGACGGCGCCTTATCCGCTCCAGGGATATTTGGCGGCCCAGCTGCGCAAAGGGTTGGCCGAACGTCAGGGGCCAGTGACCGAACTCGGCGCCTTGTGGGGCAGCCAAGTGGCCCCCAACCTGCGTCACCACCGGGCCATCGACGTGATGAACAGCCTGATCGAAGGGCTGGACTGAGTGCCCTCGGTCGCGGGTAGGTCCCAGTGTGATACCGACCCAAACCCGGCATGAAATGGGTGCGTCGTCGGTTGCGGCACAATAGGATGGGACCTCGATGACCCCCAAGCGCTTTCAAACCGGACCCCTCGGCTTCCCTTGGGCTACCCGGGATCCGTTCCTCTTTTGTGTGCACCACCTCGATGGTTATCCGAAGGGCAACGGCAAACTCGGGCCTCAGGCCTCGCTGGCGGGTCGCAACCTGGGCATGGACTTCGAGGGCAAAGACGGCTGGCGCATGTACCACGGTGAGGTGGTGCCCGGATTTCCGGCCCATCCCCACCGGGGCTTCGAGACCGTGACGGTCGCGCGTCAGGGCCACATCGATCACTCCGACTCTTTGGGCGCCACCGCCCGTTTTGGGCAAGGCGACGTGCAGTGGATGACCGCCGGCCGCGGCATCGTGCACGCCGAGATGTTCCCGCTGCTTTCGGCGGACCAACCCAACACCGTCGAGCTCTTTCAGATCTGGCTCAACCTGCCGGCGCGTCACAAGATGGTCGAGCCCCACTTCAAGATGTTGTTTGCGCCCAAGATCCCGCGGCAGGTGGTCACCGATGGTGCGGGTCGCAAGACCGAGGTCGTGACCGTCGCCGGGCGTTTTCAACAAGGTGAGGTGCCGAGCCCGCCACCCAAAAGTTGGGCCGCCGATCCGAGCAACGAGGTCGCGATCTGGACCCTACGCCTCGAACCCAAGGCCCAGTTCCGGATCCCGCCGGCCAGCCCCGGGGTGCAACGTTCGCTCTACTTCTTCGCGGGCGATGACCTGTCGGTGGACGGTCACTTCCTCTCCGAACACGCCGCGATCAACTTCGACGGCGCGCCCGCGGTGGAGCTGGAGAACGGCGCCTTACCGAGTGAACTTCTCATGTTGCAGGGCCGCCCGATCGGCGAGCCGGTGGTTCAGCATGGTCCCTTCGTGATGAACACCCGGGCCGAGATCGCCCAAGCGATGAGCGACTACCAACGCACCCAATTCGGCGGCTGGCCTTGGCCGAGCTCCGAGCCGGTGCACCCCGCCGGCGCCGGCCGCTTCGCCAAACACGCCGACGGCCTGATCGAGAAGGTCTAGTAGGTCCGCTCCACGAACTCGTCCAGGAACCAGAGTCGACCGTTGGCGCTGACACACCCAGCGGGCAACTTGTTCGGGCGAGTCAGCCAGGCCTGGTTGCACGTCGCCGCGTAGCTGCGGATCGCCTCTTCGGTGGCCTGATCCGGGTTGGGGGTGGTGCCGGGCTTTCGTTCGGTGACGCCCGAGGCACAACCGGTCAACACCTCGACGCCGATCAAGCCTGCGCCCACGACCTTCGCCATTCGTCCCACGCTCATGGGTGTGATCCTCCCAGGGCTTTATCGGTGGACCCTCCGATCGGGTGCGACTCAGGACTACACGAACCTCACTCGTCGTATTCAGCGCTTGAAGACAGGGTGTTGGCTGGGGGCGGCAACCCATCCGTGTGCGCCCACAAGCGTGGACAGGAACGGCCCGGCGGCGAGTACAAAGGGAGTGATGAGGGTGGCGGTACCGCTCAGCCTCCTTTGGGCCTGCGCCTGCGCCAGCGTCGGTGAACCACCGGCCTCGGATCCCGGGCAGAACGCCAGGGATTGGGAGTTGGCCCAGCTCGAGGTCTGTCGGACCGAAGGGGATCGGGCCTGCCTATTTTTGGCTCGGGACTGGCCCTACGCCCAGGGCGAGACCCGGGACCGGATGGCGACGGCCCTCCAGATCACGTGCGATCGAGGCAACGTCGACGGATGTCGGAGCCTGGCTGGACTGTTGGCGCAGGATCGCTCCCCCCGGGCGCTGGAGGTCGAGGAGCGGGCCTGCGTCCTGGGCGCCCAAGTGGAGTGCACGCAACTTTACTTGCGGCACGGCCTGCCCTCCCGGCCGGAGACCTACGATCCCGAACGAGCGATGCGGGCCGCGGAAGCGGCTTGTGGTCACGGTGATCCGACCCACTGCGAATACGTGCTCCGCATGGAGCAAGAGGGCCAGGTGTCGCCATCACCTGAACGACGTGATCGCACCGTGGCCCGGCTGGCCTGCGGACACTCGCGGCTCGAAGAGCCGGCTTGCCGCCTGAAGGTGGCCGCACGCTACGGCGTCTCGGCGGGTCGCCACGGCGCGCTCGATGTCGCTCGGGCTCGCCGCTTGTACAACGAACTCTGCGCCGAAGGGGTCATCGAGGCCTGCCACCCTGAAGCCGTCTACGCTTGGAGCGGTGAGGGGGGCCCCCGGGATCGGAACCTGGCTCTGAGATTGTTGCAATCGAGTTGCGAAAGCGGACTGGGGCCGAGCTGCTTCTTGCTCGGTCGCATCGCCTTGACCAAGGGCCCGACCTACGCGCCGACCAAGGCGGCGGCGTACTTCGAGCGAGGTTGTGGCGATCAGCAGCCGTGCCTCCACGAAGCGGGGCTCCGCTTCGCCTACAAGGCCGAGTGGCGCTGGGCCGAAACCTTGCTCGAGAAGACCTGCCGAGCGGGCCAAGACTCGGCTTGTGGTGACCTCGGTCGGGTGCTGGTGTTGTCGCGTCGTCGCGCCCGAGAAGCGTTGGCCCTCCTCGATCGGGCTTGCACCCAAGGTGACTCGGCGGCGTGCCGGGCCGCGGCCCATCTCTCTCGTTCCGGCTCAACGGCCAACCGGGCCGCTGCCGCTCGTTACGACCAGATGGCTCGAGGAGACGACCCAGCCCAAGAGCCCCTCACCACCACCATCAAGCGATCGCTCCGGGGTGAGGGGAGCCCGGGTGATGATCGCCTCACCACCGCGGTGATCGTCGGCACCGCGCTCCTCCCAGTTTGGCCGGTGTATTTTGCGGTCCTGGAGCGCCCGCCTCAGGGCTTTGGCTTCGAACACCATCACTTCCCCGACCCCTGAGCCGGGTTCTTCCCAGCAACATCCACCCGATGCCGGTGGTTGCGGTCACCTTTCATAAGGATCGGGGCCCTGCGGACACTAAACAAACGATGGCCCTTCGCACCTTGGCTCGATCCCACTGCCTTGGCCTCTTGCCCCTCCTTGAGGTGTTGGCCTGCGCGACTGCACCCGAGCCACCGCCGGCGCCCAAAGAAGATCGGGCCCTGCTTTGGACCCGCAACAAGTTGACCCAATGCCAAGCGGGCCGCGACGACGTCTGCCTGACGTTGGCTCAAGAGTGGCCTTACGCCCAGGGCGAAAACCGGGCCCTGATGGAACAAGGCCTGACCATCGCCTGCGAACGCGGCCACGCCCAAGGTTGTCGCAGCCTCGGGCAACTGTTGGCCCGGACCTCCTCGATCGCTTCGGCCCAGGCCCTCGAACGCTCCTGTCAGCTCGGTCAGATCGGCGAGTGCACCCAGCTGGTGATGAGCCACGGCCGCCCTCAACGCCCCGAGACCTACGAACCCGAAAGGGCCATGCGCGCCGCCGAACATGGTTGTGGCCACGGCGATCCCCAGCTCTGCGGTTGGGTGCTGGAGCTCGATCGCCTGGGCCGGGTGCCCCACTCGGACGAACGCCTCGATGGAGCCTTGGTCCAGCTCCACTGCCACGGTCGGCCCGCCACCGATCCCGAGTGCCGTCGCCAAGTGGGCCTCGCGTACAGCGGTCGCTTCGCCGGCTCGGATCAGATCGCCAACCCGGCCCGGGCCCGCACCTTCTTGGACGAGGCCTGTGAAGGCGGGGATGTCCAGGCCTGCCAACTTTCGGCCAAAGACCCACCGTCGAAGAGCGGCGGTGCCGGTCGCCCGCGCTCGCCCTGAGGCCTCGTCCACGCTCGGACATTCGGAGGGCTCCCGCCTGCGGCTTTACAAGGCTGGCGGGAGGGTGATTTCCTGTTGGGCACATGGATCGGCGGCTCCTGTTGCTCTGCTCCCTCGGGGCCTTCGCCTGCGACTCGCGCCGTGAGCCCAACCCGCCGCCGGTGATCGTGCCGACCGGCAAGGTCGAGTTGACCGTCACCGCCTTGGGCCAAGCGCTGGAGGTCGGGGGCCGGGCCGTGCCGGTGGGTCGGATCTTTCACCGGGTGACCTTGCGGCTCCGCAACCGACGTTCGCTGGCCGAACCCGCGGGCTACGAGCAGTTCAAGTTGATCACCGATCTCACCGGCGGGCCCCACCGCCCTGCGCCAGAGTCCGCAACTTTGCCCATGGCCTGTGCACCGGGGACGGTGGCGGCCGGGGCCGAACGGGTGTGTGAGGTCGTCTTCGAGACCGCCAGCGATCGCCAGCCGATGCGCCTCGACTACGACTCGGGGGACGGCGTCACCGCCCAAGCCTCCTTCGTGGGCATCCAACCGCCACCGCCGGTGTGCCCCACTCGATCGGCCGAAGACACCTTCGCCGCCTGCACGGACGGCTGCAACAACGACGGCGATCCCTATCAAGACTGTGACGACTCGGACTGCTGCACCCTGCGCCAAGATTGTCCGACCACCTCCTATTGCGGAGCCAACGCGCCCGAGTGCATCGCCGGCCCCGAGATCCGCTACTCCAGCTGCACCGACGCCTGCGACAATGAAGGCGACGGCTACCTCGACTGCGGCGATCTCGATTGTTGTGGGCTCCTGGACTGCGCCGCCGATACCTACTGCGGCACCCAACCCGATCCATTCAGTGGAACGATCGTCTTCGACGACGTGGCCGTGGGGCGGATCGATCCCACCACCTTGTTGGCCGGCCCCAACCCCTGTCGGGCCCCAGCGTTGGTTGAGGTGGTGCGGACCCGAGACGGCGACACGCTGGAGGTTTTGGTCTTGAGCACGGGGCAAGAAGAGGCGATCCGCTTGATCGGCGCCGACACCCCCGAGATCGCCCACACCGGCCAACCAGCCCAGTGTTACGGCAACGAGGCTCGAGACTTCACCCGCCAGTTCGTCGGCCATCGCCTGTGGTTGACCTTCGACGGGGACTGCGTCGATCCCTTCGACCGGACCTTGGCCTATGCCTACTACGGTCCCGACACCACCAAGATGCTCGAACGCCAGCTCCTGCGCCGCGGTTACGCGCGCCCGCTCCCCTTCCCCGACACCGCCGCCTTCGAAGCCCAGTTCGCTGCCGACCAGGCAGTGGCCCAAAGTCGGGGCCTCGGTCTGCACCAAGCCTGTCCTTGAGGTCGGGGCCCAACTCCTTCGCCGCGAGATATAGTGAAGGTCGGTGCCGAGGACCATCCTTACACCCCTGTTGCTTGGGCTTGCGCTCACTGCCCGGCCGGCCGCGGCGGCGCCTCCCCCGCCAGGCCTTCAGCTGTTGCCATCACCCCTCGCCACCGAGCTGGCGCCCCTCTTGATCGAAGAGCTGGGACCGTCGGCCTTGGTTTCGCAAGGTAGCTTGCAGTTGCAGGTGATCGAAGACGGTGGTGATCTTCACCTGACCTTGTCGCGGACTGGGCAGGTGGTGCTCGATCGCCGCTTCCCCTTCGGCTCGGACCGCCTGGCGACCCTGCGAGCCGCCGTCTTGGCGATCGCCGAAGCCGCCGCCTCGAGGCCCCTCCGCCCCCTCCGCCCCCTCCGCCCTCCAAGGCCCCACTCGACCCGCCGGCACCCCCACCCATCTCGCCCCCTCCGTCCCCTCCCGCGCCTCCTCCGCAGAACGAAGAGGAAGCCGGTGGCCCTCGGATCACGTTGGCCCCGGTGTTCGCCGAGCCGGCCCGATGGTGGGGCGGCGTCAACGTCGGTCTGCTTTGGGCCGGGGCCGCGCCCCAGCTGGGCCTCGAGCTGCGGGGCGCCCGCCGGCTCGGCGACTTCTACGTGGGGGCCAACGCCGGCCTCCACGGATTGGTGTGTTGTGAAGCCGAGGTCGCGAGCGACGGAGGTCCGGCCCTCGAAGGTCAATTCTTGATCTTCACCTCCCGCGTCGAAGCCGAGTGGCGGCCACTTCACGTCGCGGGGCTCGAGCTCGGCTTGGGGTTGGCCGCGGGCGCCGAGTGGATCCAGATCGACGCTCGACCCGCCCTCTTTCCGGGCGATGAGGTCCGCTCCCAGACCTCGACCTGGACCGGCGTGGGCCGGGCCGGTGCCCTGGTTCGGGGGCCCCTTTTTTCGTGGCTGGCCTGGGTGGCCCGGGCCGGTGTGGAGGTCCGCAGCAGCCCGGTGGGGGTGGTCTTGCCTGACGGATTCCCCATTCAAACCGAGGCCTTGGGGGCGCAGCGGTTTGCGCCCTATTTCAACTTGGGCGTGGAGGCCGGTTGGTTTTGAAGGATCGGCCGCCGATCGGGAACCCAAAGGGTGGCATGCGTTCCGCGGTCGCCGAGGGTTGGGGGCGTCTTTTCAGCCTCGTCTCCGAGTTGCCGGGGGGCCCCACCTTACGAGCCGAGACCAAGCCCGAAGTGAAGCCGACCCTAGAAGAGCTGTTCCACCGGCACGCCGGGGACGTCCATCGTTTGGTGTGGCGTCTCCTCGGCCCCGGCGCCAGCGCCGCCGACGTCGAAGACCTGAGCCAGCAGATCTTCATGGCGGTGCACAAGGCCTTGCCCAGGTTTCGCGGCGACAGCAAGGCCTCGACCTGGCTCTACGGCATCGCCACCCGCACCGTCTATCGTGAGCTCCGCAACCGCACTCGGCATCGCCGCATGGTCGCCACCTTGGAGACCAACGCCGCTCTTCGGATCGAGGCCGCCCTCCAGGCCCGGGAGCTGGAGCACCGGGCCGAGTTGGCCAAGGTGTGGCGTTGTTTGCTGGCCCTCCACCCCAAAAAGCGGATCGTGTTTTTGCTCCACGAGCTGGAGGGCCTCTCGGGCCGAGAGATCGCCGATCGCCTCGAGATCAACGAGTCGACGGTCCACACTCGGCTCTACTACGCGCGGCGGGAGCTGCAGCAGGCCCTGGAGGCGACGCCGTGAGCTGCCCACACCTCGACACGCACCTCTTGCCCGAGCTCGACCGGGAGACCCAAACCTTCTTGTCGATCCACGCCCAAACTTGTCCCGAGTGCCAACACCGCCTCGCCGTGCGCCGCAGGGCCTACGCCGTGTTGGCCAGCGACGTCCCGCCTCTGACGCCCCGGGCCCAGGCCGCCCAGTGGGCCGAACTCGAGGCCGCCACTCAAACGCCGGCCGCACCCTCGTGGATCGGATGGGCCGTGGGCTTGGGCCTGGCGACCGCCGCGGGGGCCCTGGTTTTGGGCCTGTTTTTGCCGTCCCCACCCGAACCGTCCCCAACCGTCGAGATGGCCCGGGCCCCCAGCGAAAGTGGCGCGGCGCACCTCTTGCCCGGACAACGGCTGGAGTTCGGTGATCTGAGCGCCCGAGCAAAAGTGCAAGTTGACTTGCAATTTCCAGAGGGGCCGACCGGTCGTCGGGTGGTGATCTTGGCGGGTGAGGTGGAGCTGGACGTGGCCAGCGCTCCGCCGGGTTGGTGGGTCGAGACGCCCCACGGTGCCTTTCAGTTGGTGGCGGCCCGGGTCGAGTTGAACGTCGAACCGACCCGGACTCGAGCTCGGGTGCAGAGAGGCCAGGTTGAGCTCGATCCGTCGCGGCCTGGCATCCAGTGGGACATCCCGCCCTCCACGCCGCCGACGGCCGCGGCCAACTTCGGCGCTCGCCCGCTGCCGCCCTCGCCCGGGCCCGCTCAACCCGCAGCCCCACTTCGAACCCCACCTCCCCGGGCCGATCGACAGGTCCTAGAAGAGGCCCGGTCCTTGATCGGCCACGACGACGAGCGGGCGGTGCAGATCGCGGAAGCCGTGATCGCCCGCCGCCCCGATGGTCCCACCGAAGTTGCGGCCCTGATGATCGCCGCCGATGGTTGGCGCCGCCGCGGTGGAAGAGATGAGGCCGCCGACTACTATCGACAGGCCGCCGAACACCCGATGGGCCAGGCCTTCGCCGAGGAGGCCACCCTCCGCCGGGCCACGCTGTTGACCGAGTTGGGCCAAGGTCGACGAGCCCTGGAGTTGCTCGAGCAGGCTCAGCTTCGCTTCGGAGCCCAGGGCAACCTCAGCCCCGAACGCAGCGCCGCCACCGCCCGTCTCCAGCTCGCCCAAGGGCGCCCAGCCGACGCGGCCTTGACCTTGTCCCGAGAGACCGGCGCCGATCGGGTCCTCGAGGAGCCCCGGGTGTTGGTGGCGGAGGCGTTGCTCGAGCGCGATCCCTCGACCGCCCGGGCCTTGGTCGAGCGGGTCGTCTCCGGGACCTTGGCCGAACGGGCCGCGCGGATCCGGGCCCACACCAAGAATAATCGAGGGCTCAAATGAAGAGACGAGGGCACTTCGGGGACTCAAGGGGCGAAAGAAGGTCCCCAACATGATTCATCGACTCGGCCCACTCTTGGCCATCCCGCTCGTGTTCGCTTGTACCGAAAAGTTGGTGCCTCTCGAAGAGGTCACCTCCACCACCTTGAGCGCTCAAGGCGGCAAGGCCCGCAGCGCCGCCGGGGAGCTGGAGCTCAACTTCCCGTCCGGTGTGTTGGCCAACGCCACCACCGTCCGCATCCGCACCGACCGCGGCGTGCACCCGCTGGCGGCCTCGCACAGCCTGGCGATCTACGAGTTGACCACCGATCCACCGATCACCAACTTCTCTCAGCCGGTGGAGCTGATCCTCGATCTCTCCCGGGCCAAAAGGGATCGCTACGTGATCGCCAACTTCGACGGCGCGGCCCCGGCTCCTTTGGTGTCCACTTCCTTGAGCGCCACTCGGATCCGGGCCGAGCTCACCCACTTCTCTCGTTACGGCGCTTGGGTCGCCAGCAGCTCGACCGCGTGTCCGGCGACCTTCGACGACGCCACCGACCCCTGCTCGGTCGAAGGGCTGCGCTGCGAATACGGCCAAGAGTGCTGCTGCGGCCAGTGTTACCCGGCCCAGGTCGCGACCTGCAGCCAAGGCAGTTGGGCTCGGCTCAACACCGACGCTTGCCTGGGCGCCGCCATCACCTGCCCTGACTCAGGCCCTTCACCCGACGGCGGCGGCTGCAGCGGATCCCTGAGCTGCCTCGAGAGCTGCGGCGGCGACATCGTCTACCCGGCAGAGTGTGTGGATGGCGAGCTGCGTTGCCCCGGGCCCACCATCCCCTTCCCGGAGCTCGACGTCCGCTGCGCCGGGCAACACGGTGGGCCCTGCGTTCGGACCAGCACCCCTGCCTGCCAAGGGATCTTGGCGTGCGCCAACAACGGTCGCTGCTACCCTCAGTGTTCGGGTGGCAACACCAACCACGAGGGTCGTTGCCGACGGGAAGGCCCCATCCCCGGGTGCTGCACCGAAGAGGCCGTCGACGGACTCTGCGGGATCCTCGACCCTCAGTTCCAGTTTTGCCCCGAAGGCAGCATCGAACTGACCGTCTGCACTGCCTCATCCAGCGGCAGCTGCGGCGGCTGAGGTGGTCAAGGGCGCCCGAGCGGCCTACGATGGGGGATGAGCAAAGATCGGGCCCAGGCCTTCGAGGCCGCCCTCAATGGCGTGTTGGGTGACTACCTGGCCGAACGTCACCCCGGCCTGGCGTTTGAGTTGGGCCTGCGACTGGACGGTCGCCCCCTGCCGCTCACCGCCGAAGCCCTCCAGCAGGCCTATCCGAACGGCAGCAAGCACCTGTGCCTGTTGGTGCACGGCAGCTCCTACGACGAGTCCTGCTGGGCGTACCCCGCGGATCCCGCGACCAACTACGGTCGCCTGCTCGAGGCCGAGTTCGGCGTGACGCCCTTGTACCTGCGCTACAACTCGGGCCTCCACATCTCCCAGAACGGGCGAGCCTTGGCCGAGCTGCTGGAGCAACTCTACGAGGTGTATTCGCCGGGCATCTCCGAGCTCACCTTGTTGGGCCACAGCATGGGTGGGCTCTTGATCCGCAGCGCCCTCTACTACGGTGAGACCTTGGGCCACCGCTGGCGGGGCCGGGCCAAACGCGCCATTTACCTGGCCTCACCCCACCTCGGTTCACCCCACGAAAAGTTGGGGCAAGTGGTGACCAAGGTGCTCCACGCCATCCCGGATCCGGTGGTGCAGTTGGCCGGGAAGTTGGCGGAGCTGCGCAGCGCCGGCGTCAAAGACCTGCGGCACGGCAGCCTACTCGACCAAGACTGGTCTGGCGGCGAAGAAGGCCGCCCCAACGTCCTCCCGCTCCCCACCGATCTCGATCACTACCTGGCGGCCGCGACCCTCAACGAAGATCAGGATCACCTGCTCAGCCGAATGCTCGGCGACGCCCTGGTCCGCGTCCCGAGCGCCTTGGGCCCGGGTCGGCAGGCTGGCCTGCAGGCCGATCACCTGGCGATCTTCCCGGGCATGCACCACATGCAGATCGTGCATGATCCCCAGGTCTATCAACAACTCCGTGCATGGTGGGGCGCCACCGGGGCGGCGCCGGTCCAGGCCACCGCCCCCACCAACCCCACCTCGCCGGCCGCCACTCCGTCGTGGCAACGGCTGGCCGCCTATCGAGGGTTGGTGATCGACGCGGTCGAACACGGCGTCACCGCCATCCAGGAAGTGCAAGAGAAGTTGACCCAACGCCCCTACGACGTCTTGCAGCAAGTGCCGCCGTTGGAGGCCCCGGTGAAGGTGGTCCGGGCGGTCCACTACGGCGTCATGCGCGGCAGCTACCGCACCATCCGGATGATCAACCGCCTCACCGGCGACGCCCTGGCCAAGGTCTTGGGCGAACCCACCAAACCCGAGTAGCGGACCTTTCCCGACCTCGTCCCCTCGGACACTCAACCGTGGTCCAAGACTTGGGCTTCTCCGCGGATCCGGCCTATCCTCGGGTCCATGGGGTCGCCCAGCCAGGCGTTCGGTGGGCTGGTGGCCTTGGCCGCCCTGGTGGGGGCCTGTCAACCTGACTTGCGGGAAGGCCACTACGCCTGCAAAGGCGACGACGAGTGCCCTTCCGGTTGGTTCTGCCGGGGGGATCAACGCTGCTGGTCGTCCGCCTCGGATCTGCGGCCCGACACCGGCCTGCGGGACACGGGCTTCCTCCTCGATCGAGGGGTCCTCGCCGACGCCCAGCCCAGCGATGGCGCCGATCCGGACCTGGGGCCCACCGACCTCGGCCCACGCCCCGACCAGGGGAGCACCGACGCCGAACCGACGGACCTCGGGCCTGACGCCGGGGACTCGGGCTGCAGCGCCAACGTGGGCCAGACCTGCACCCGCACCGGTTTTTGTGACGCGACCTACAACTGCGAGGGGGTCTGCGATGGCGGCACCCCACTCCCCACCTGCCAGTGTGGCACCCCGACCTGCGGCGGCTGTGTCGGCGGGACCTGCGGCCTCAGCTCCACCTGCCAAAACGGCACCTGTGTCTGCAACAGCGGCGCCGACGCCTGCAACTGCGACGGTCGGGGCAGCGTCGAATGCGACTACTGCGCGCCCGACAACAGCATCTACGGCTGCGAGACCGACCAATACGGCTGCGGGCAGACCTTTACGCTCTACGAGGTCTGCGCGCCCTTCACCTGCGATCCGGTGGACGACTTCTGCTTTTGTGACCCGGACGAAGGCTTCTCTTGCGAGCTGATCGACGCCTGTTTTTGTGGCGTCGACGTCTGCCCTTTGCCGGGGGTCATCGAGTGCAACGGGACCTGCACTCCCGTCACGGACTGCTTCAACGTCTGCGATTCGGGCTTCTGCATCTTCTGATGCCAAACACCCAGGGGTGGCGATCTACTCAGTAGATGAAGTTGTCGTCGCCGTCGGTGACCGTGACCAAAAGAATGGTGTCGGCGCGGATCGCCGGATCGATCATCGCCGCGGTCATCCGAATGGTGTCGGCGTGGGCCTGGGAGTAGGCCACCACGTGCAACATCTGCTTCACCCACCGGTCGGCCGGAACCACGTTGGCGCTGCTCTCCAAGATGTCGCCGAGTTTGCGTTCGATCAGCGGCAAGGCGTCGGCGACGGTGTAGGGATCGTCGCGGGGGAAGCCGACGGCCCGGGTGACGCTGACGCCGATCTTGTGGCCGTCGATCTGCACCAAGATGTCGGTCTTTTTGCTGGTGCTCGGATCGTAGACGATCTCGGTTTCGCTCTTGATCAAGGTGGCGCCTTCGCAGCGCGCCAAGACCTCGAAGGAGAAGGCCTCCGAATATCCGGAGCTGCCGCCCGCGGTCCCGTCGGCCAAGATCTCCTGAGCGCCGGCCGAAAGGCGCATCAGGTCGGCCATCGAGTAGCCCATGGTGAAGTCCAGGTGGTTCTCGAAGTTGTAGGGCGCGGGGCCGAGCAGTTCGGTGTCATCCAGCTCGCCGCAGGCGCCACTCAATACGCCCACCGGCGTTGGACCGGCGTCGTCGGGGCCGGTGTCCCCGGGGACCTCGGCGTCGCTGTGGGTCCCGCCGTCCTGGCCCAAGTCGAGGGGCCCTTGATCACTGGCGCCCGAGTCGGCGACGCCTTGGTCCATCGGCCCGAGGTCGATCGTTCCGCCATCCCCACCGGCGTCCTCGACGAGTTCGGTGTTGGAGCAGGCCAACACCCCCAGCAGGAGCCACATCCCTCGGCGCACCGGCGTATCAGGCCCAAGGTGATGGTCACGAGCAAGCGACAAAACTAGGCCAAAACGCGGCAAAAATCGGCGAGCGGATCCGATCGATCGCGCCGGTGCGGGGCTTGGGCGGCCCCGGTGAAGGAGGACCGCGGGCGACGGGGTGTTAGTCTTCGTCTTCCGGGTTGACCGCTTTTTCGCGATCGATCTGCCCAGGTTTTTGGGTGGTCAGCAGCGACCGCACCAGCTGCTTGCCGGCCTCGTCTTTGACGATCTCCAGCGCTTGGGCCTCGGCGGTGTTCGTGGAGGGCTCCCGAAGTTTCTGGGCGGCGGCGGCCAGGCTGGCCTCGAAGGTGGTTTTGGCGGGGCCGCGGCTGACGTTCTTCGCCTGAGGGGCTTGCCCGCGGAGCACGTTGCCAGTCTTGGGCGTAGTCATCCCGCCCAGGATGCCTGAGGCCGGCGCCGTTTGTCATCCCGGGTCGCGGATCGCACCCGGTTCGGTGCACTCGCCCCCACCCCAGGGGCAGATCCCAACCAAGACGGAGGTCCCTGGGCCGGCCCGGTTCGTGCTGTAGTGAACGTCACGATGGTCAGTCGGGTTCAAGGCAGCGGTGGCTCGTTGGATATTTCGGCCCTCCAGGGCCTTTCGGCCGCTGAACAAGCGGCCCTGGTGATGTTGGCCGCCAACACCGAAAACCCGGACCTGAACCAACTCGCCCAACAGCTGGGCCTGATCTCCGACAGCTTCAGCAACAGCGGCGCCAAGATGAACCCCCAGATCGCCTCCCAAGGGCGCAACCTGGACGTCTATACCCAACACACCGGTGGTCCACTCCACGTCGGACACAAGGGCGAAAGCGTCAAAGACCTGCAGCGCCAGCTGAACGCCATGGGCGCCAACCTCGACGTCGACGGCAAGTTCGGTCCCAAGACCGAAGCCGCGCTCCGCTCCTTCCAATCGGCCCGAGGCCTGGCGGACAACGGCATCGCCGAAGGCTCGACCCTCTCCCAACTCGGGCAAGGTGGCACGCCGTTGACCAGCGAGCAGTGGGGCAAACATCAGCCCGACTACCAGCGGGATGCGGCCAGCGCCGATGGGGATCGCCGCCGGACCTACGACGCCCGGGCCCGCACCCCCGAGCTGGCACCGACCATGGGCACTCAAGGTCTGCTCGACGAGATCGCCGAAGGGGAAGGCACCTCCGACGCCGCCGCCCGTCAGCACGGGTACAACTCGGGCTACGACGTGACCCTGGGTTGGGGTGCTTACGCCGACGACAAGAGCAAGCCCCTCACCGAGATGACGGTGGGTGAGGTCAAGGCCCTGCAGCGGCAGATGTTGGCCAACCCCCGCAACCACTGGAACTCGAGCGCGGTGGGACGCTACCAGATCGTGGGCACCACCTTGCGCGGCCTGCAGCAAGAGATGGGGATCTCCGACAACGAGCGTTTTTCTCCGGAGCTCCAGGACCGAATGGCGATGCGACTCCTGGAACGGCGTGGCCTGGGCGACTTCCAGGCCGGTCGGATCTCGACTTCGACCTTCCAGAACCGCCTCGCCCAAGAGTGGGCTTCGATCGCCCGCTCCGACACCGGCCGTTCCCACTACGGTCAGGGCACCGGCA
The DNA here is from genome assembly GCA_016703535.1 of Deltaproteobacteria bacterium. Classification (GTDB taxonomy): domain Bacteria; phylum Myxococcota; class Kuafuiibacteriia; order Kuafuiibacteriales; family Kuafuiibacteriaceae; genus Kuafuiibacterium; species Kuafuiibacterium phototrophicum. The sequence goes on from JADJBV010000002.1 coordinate 224,868, forward strand.
CCAGCTCACGCGAGATCCAGGACGCTCTCGCCAACCTCAACGCCTGACCTTCTGCTAGGATGACCACGTGCGCGAACTTCGCCACGTGCGCTGGTTGGTGGGTCTCCTGCATCGAGACGAAAATGGTCGCTTGGCGATCCCGCCGCACGTGCTCCCCCAGGTTGAACAAGCGGTGCAGGCCGGCCTGGACGATCCCAAAACCGCCCCCGAACTCCTTGATCAGATCGTCCGCTTCGCCAGCGCGGCCCTGCAGCACCGCGGGGAACACGAGTTGGCCCGTACCTTGGTGTCCATGGTCTTGGCCCACCCCCTGGGGCGAACTCGCCTGGAGCGCTCGGGCGACCAAAGTTGGACCCAATTTGTCGTAAAAGATCCGACCCGGGCCCCGCTCCACGACGGCAAAAAGCCCGAGGGCAGCATCCCCCTCGGCGCCCTCTACAACAAACGACGCAAGCGCTTCTGAGCGGGGATCAGAACTGAAAGCCGAACTCGGCGTCGACCTGGTAGTTGAAGTTTTCGGCGTAGGAGCCCAAGCCGTCGAAGGCAGCGCTGTTCCATTCAAAAGACTTCTGCACCCGGCCGTTGAGGAACAAGATCGGCAAGATCTGGAGGCGTGCGCCCGCGAAGATCAGGTCGTTGTCGTCCAGGCGGAACAGCGAAGTGAAGTTGCGTTGGTGGTAGGTCGCGAAGATGTCCAGGTAACGCAGGGGCACCTCGGCGTGGATCATCAGGTGGCGATCTTGGCCGACGCTGTCGGTCTCCAGGGCCACCGCAAACACCAACCACCCCGGCAAAGAGTAGGTCGCCTCCAGGTAGACGCCGAAGCGCCGTTCGTCGCCTCGCCCCAACACGTATTGGAGTTTGGTCTGGACGTCGGGCCCCGCGAGCCCACCCACCGGGATGAAGAGGAATTTTTGGAACTCGTAGGCCGCGTCGAAGTAGCTGGGGATGAAGTTGGCCTGGTAGCTGCGGATCTCGAGCCGCGTGCGGAGCAAGTGTAAGGTGTCGCCGCTGCGGAAGTTGAAGCGCCCGAGTGCGCCCAAGGTCAGGCCCGAGCCGCCCGCGTCCAGCTTGCTGAAGTCGACGTAGGTCTTGAGGTCGACGCTGTCGGTCTTCACCACCTTCACCTCGGCGTCCACGCCGAACAGGTTGACGGAGCGGGTGCTGGCCTGGGGCGCGTTGAACTCGTCCACCACCACCGAACCGACGGCGGCGTTGCCGACCGCCGGGTTGCGCAACAAGGCCCAGGGCGCCTTTTGATCGGTCGCGTAAGAGAAGCCGATCGACACCGAACGGGCCGCCCAGTTGTCTTCGCTGGTGAACAAGGAGAGGGGCTTCACGAAGCCGAGCACGCCGAACAAGGTGGCCCGGGTGACGTCGGCCAACGAGAGCTCGAAGCCGCCGTAGGGACCGTAAGCGTCCAGCTCCACGCCGACTCGGGTCTGGTTGACGTCGACGTTGGCGGCGTAGCGGCGCATCGCCTGGCCGTGGCCCAAGGTGACGTTGTGTTGTTGGCCGGCGGCCAAGTAGACCGCGTCTTCTTTGCGGCCGTAGACGAAGTAAGAGAGGAACTTCACGAAGTCCCGGGCTTCGTCATAGTCGCGTTTTCGGAGGCGCCCAGCGTTGTCGAAGCCGCCGCCGCCCGTGCCCGCGTCGGCGGCGCTGCGGATGCTGTAGAGCTCGAAGTTGAGCGGGACCTCCAGACCGATCCGCAGTCGGCGATCGAGCAAGATCAGATCGAGCCGAGGTGCCACCGCCAAAAACAGGGTGTTCTCTTGGAGCAAGGCGCCCAGGCGCACGCCCGCGAAGGAGCGCTTCGGCACCACCCGCAAGGCACCGACGGTGATGAACTCGCCTTTGACGAAGCTGCCATCCGCCAAGGTCTCTTCGGCGGCGATGGAGGAGGTTTCGGTGGCTTCGATGCGGGCCTGGCCCGGCGCCGTCGAAGTGGTTTCGGTCTGGCCGGCCAGGGCCGCGCCCAAGATCAAGAGGGCGGTCCCGGTCATGCGCTCAGCCTCGCTTCACCCGAAGCACCTTGCCGTTGGCCACCCGCTCGGCCTTTTTGGTCCGATCTTGTTGGCGGCTGACGATCCCGGCGCGGCAGTCCTTGCAGGAGAACTCGGCGGGAAAGGGAAAGTTGGTGCTCTCCACGCGGCCACACTCGATGCACTTCAAGCTGCGTTCGGCCAGGATGCCCGCGTCTTGATCTTCGACGCCCAAGATCTGGGCGGCGCACTTGCGGCACAAGACCCGCTCCATGTTGCGCGGCGCGAACGACAAGGTGTCGTGGGCTCCACATTCGCTGCAGACGATCGCCCGGGCGACGCGGGTGCCGTGCTCGTTCTTGGCCTTGACCATTGGGCATCGCAGTCTACCCCTCGCCCCGGGAAGAACGACCCAAATCGCCCCGCCTTGAGGGCCCGGGTCTCGCTTGCAGGAGAAACCTGCCGCTCAAATGTTGCGTGCACACAGGTGTTCAGCTACACTCCGCCCCCATGCAGGGTCTTACCGAGCGGCAACGCCAAATCCTGGAGTTCATCAGTCAGCGGATCCAGGAGCAGGGATACCCTCCCACCATTCGAGAGATCGGCGAAGAGATGGGCATCCGCTCGACCAACGGGGTCAACGACCACCTCAAAGCCTTGGAACGCAAGGGTTTCCTGATGCGGGAGGGGCTCAAGTCCCGGGCCTTGCGGCCGGTGATGGACCACGTGGAAGAGGGTGCGGTCGAAGAGGGCCCCCTCGAGCCCAACAAGGTGGTCGCGACCATCGTCCCCACCGACTCGGAGCTGATCTCCATCCCAGTCCTCGGCCGGGTCGCCGCCGGCAGCCCCATCCTGGCCGACGAACACGTCGAGGCCACGGTCCAGATCGACAGCTTCTTTTTGGGCAACCGCAAGGCCGACAAGGTCTTTGCGCTCCGGGTTTCGGGCGAGTCGATGATCGAGGCCGGCATCTACGACGGCGACTACATCTTCGTTCGCAAACAGATCGAAGCCCGATCCGGCGACATCGTGGTCGCGATGATCGACGGCGAGGCCACCGTAAAGCGTTACCAGCCCGCAGGGGACGTCATCCGGTTGCTCCCTGAAAACCGGACCATGGCGCCGATCGTGATCAAGAAGCAGGACTTCCGATCGACCTCCATCCTCGGGATCGTCTGCGGCGTCTACCGCCGTATGTGAAGCCCTCCTTGCCTCCTCGGGGACGAGATGAAATGATGCTCGTCATCTCATGCGCTACCCGGATGGGCACAAAGAGCAAGTTCGCGCCCAGATCGTCCGGACCGCGGCCCGGGCGCTGAAGGAACACGGCCTCGAAGGCATCAGCATCCCAGCGCTGATGAAGAAGGCCGGCCTCACCCACGGCGGCTTCTACGTTCACTTCAAAGATCGGGACGACCTGGTGGCGGCGGCGGTCCAGCACGCCGCCGAAGAGACCGGGGAGCGGGTGTTTGGGCCCGAGGTCAAAGATCTTGGGGCCACCCTCCAACGATATCTGTCGATGGCCCACGTCGATCACCCGGCCGAAGGTTGTGTGGTCGCGGCCTTGGGCCCCGACGGGGCGCGGCAAGGCAAGAAGGTGCGCCGGTCCTTCGCTCGGGCGGCCGAGGGGTTGATCCGCTTGGTCGGCCAAAAGCTCGACCCGCGCCAAAAGGCCGAGGCACCGCCCACCGAACAAGCGTTGGCCCTGACCGCCCAGATGGTGGGGGCGGTGATCCTGGCGCGCTTGGTCGACGATCCCGCCTTGGCCAAGCGCATCTTGGCCGCGGTCCACCCCCAAAGCTGAAGAACTCTTCCCTCGCTGCATCCAAGCCGTGAGGCTTGCCGAAAGGAATGATGATCATCATGCAACAAAGCAAGCCACCTCGAGTGCGCCTCGAAGATCACCCGACCGCCCAGCGCCTGCGGTCCCAGGTGTCGCCGGGGCCACCTCCGCCCCTCACCTTGGAAGAACTTCGAACATTGTGCTTGGAGGCTGGGGCCGAAGACGCCGGGGCCGTCCCGTTGGAGCACCCGGAGCTCCTCGAGGAGGTGGGTCCGGTGCGGCAGGCTTTCCCCGCGGCCCGCACCCTGGTGCCGATCGTCCTGCGGATGCACGCCGAAGATGTCCGCAGCCCCTCCCGCAGCGTGGCCAACCTCGAGTTTCATCGGACCGGGCACCAGGTGGACGAGATCGCCCATCGGATCGTCTTGGCCCTCACCGCCCGGGGTCATCGGGCGATCAACCCGGCCATGGCCTTCCCCATGGAGATGGCCAACTTTCCGGGCCGCACTTGGGTCGTCTCCCACAAGCGAGTGGCGGTGGCCGCTCAGCTCGGCAAGATGGGCCTGCACCGCAGCGTCATCCATCCCCGTTTTGGCTCCTTCATCTTGCTCGGCACGGTGATCACCGACGCCGTCGTGGAGGGGGCGGCGGCGCCGTTGAGCTACGACCCATGCGTCAGCTGCAAGTTGTGCGTCGCCGCTTGTCCGGTGGGGGCCATCGAACCCGACGGCACCTTCCGCTTCTCCGCCTGTTACGATCACAACTATCGAGAGTTCATGACCGGCTTCGGCGATGCCATGGAGGCGGTCGCCGAGAGCAAAGATCGCCACCAGCTGCGGGAGCGCCTGCCGATCGCCGAGTCGGCCTCCTTGTGGCAGTCCTTGGCGTACGGGCCCAACTACAAAGCCGCCTACTGTTTGGCCGTCTGCCCGGCCGGTGAAGATCACCTCGGCCCCTTCCTGCGGGATCGCCCGAAACACCTGGCGGAGGTGGTCGACCCGCTGCTGGCCCGCACCGAAGAGGTCTACGTCGTGCCGGGTTCGGACGCCGAGGCCCACGTGAAGAAGCGCTTCCCTCACAAGCGGGTGCGGCCCATCCGGAGCAGCCTACGGGCCACCTCCGCCCGAGGTTTCTTCCGAGCCCTTCCCTTGGTCTTTCAGCGCGGCCCGGCCCGGGGTTGGCGGGGCGTGTTCCACTTCGTGCTCCAAGAGGTGGGGGCGGTCGAGTTTACGGTGTGCATCGATGACGGCGCCTTGGAGACCAAGCCTGGTTTGATCGGTGAGGCGGACGTGGTGGTGCGGGCCGAAACGAAGACCTGGCTGGAGATCGTGCAGCAGAAGCGGAGCCCGGTTTGGGCGGTGGTCACCGGACGCTTGAAGCTCGAGGGTGATCGAAAGCTCCTCGACAAGTTTGCGGCCTGTTTCCCGCGGTGAGCCGGCGCTCGAGGAGTAGAGATGAACCAGACAGAGTTGCATCGTCGTTTGCGAGAACAATATGGGCCCTGGGCGGTGGTCACCGGCGCCTCCGACGGGATCGGTCGTGCCTTCGCCCGGGCCCTGGCCGAGGCTGGGGTGCATCTGGTGTTGGTGGCGCGCCGGGAGGTGGCCCTCCAGAGTTTGGCCGCCGAACTTTCAGGGCTGGGCGGAGAGGCCCGGGTGATCGCCGCGGATCTCAGCAGTGACGCCGGGGTGAGGCGGGTGGTTGAGGGGACCGCCGACCTGCCGGTGGGCCTGTTGGTGGCGGCGGCGGGTTTTGGGACCTCGGGCAACTTCCTCGCCGGCGACCTGGACGAAGAGCTGACGATGATCGACGTCAACTGCCGAGCGGTGGCGGCCCTGGCGCACCACTTTGGCCGCCGCTTCGAAGCACAAAACCGTGGCGGCCTGGTGCTCCTCAGCTCCTTGTTGGCGTTCCAAGGGGTGCCTCGGGCGGCCAACTACGCCGCCACCAAGGCTTACGTCCAAAGCTTGGCCGAAGGGCTGAGGGTCGAGCTGGGTCCCCGGGGGGTCGCGGTGATCGCTTCGGCGCCCGGGCCGATCAGCAGCGGCTTCGCAACCAGAGCGCGGATGAAGATGTCGATGGCCGGAACTGCAAGTGAAGTTGCAGACGGCACGTTGCGCGCCTTGGGGAAGATGGGCACCGTGCGCCCGGGCTTCCTCAGCAAGTTGTTGGAGTGGTCCTTGGCCACCTTGCCCCGTTGGGGTCGGACCCGGGTCCTGGCCAAGGTGATGGCCGGCATGACGCGGCACCCGACATGAGGCGAGTTCTCTCGTGGGGCTGCTTGGTGTGCGGCGTTTGGAGTGGGGTGGCCGAGGCCGCGCCTTTGCCCCAGCCGACCGCGGTTTGGTTGGGCACCCAGCTCCTGCCCAGCCCGCAGATGGTGTGGACCTCGGGGGCGGCCCGCTTTGGGATGCGTTGGCAGCTTACGCCGCTCCTTTATGCATTCGGCCAACACCCGGGCCTTTCGCCTTGGAGGAGCCTGGTGGTGGAGCCGCGGCAACGGCACGGTGGATCGATCGAACTTTTCGTGTCGCCCGAGTTGCTCCTCGGGCCCGAACCCACGGTGATCGTGCGCCCAGGTCTGCGGGCCTACGTGCCGGTCGTCGAGCACGGCGAATATCTGAGCCTTTCGTTGGCCACGTCCTATCAGCGGATCTACGGGCACGAGGGCGTGAGCCTCGAGGCGGGCGCCTACCTCTTGTTCGGGATCTTGGGGCTGCAGCTGACGTGGACGCCGGGGCCTGAACAGCCGGTGCCTTGGATGATCACCGCCCGGGTTCGGTACTTCTGATGTCCGGCCTCCAACGTCGGGCTTTGGTGATGTTCTGCCTGGGTCTTGGTTTGGCCGGCTGCAGCGTGGTCCACCGAGTCATGGAACGGAACGGCCGGGCCCTGGGGGAACGGCCCCGTCGAGCGCCCGGTCGGCGCGCGGATCCGCGGGTACGAGGGGCCTCTTTGGCCATCACTTGGGTGGGCCACGCCACTACCCTGATTCAGCTCGGGGATCGGTACCTGCTCACCGACCCGGTCTTCACCGAGACGGTGGGCCAGTTCTCTCGCCGTCTGGTGGAGCCGGGGATCGACGCGCCCGACCTGCCGAGGATCGACGGCGCCGTGTTGTCGCACCTCCACTTCGACCACCTTTCTCTCGGAAGCCTCGATCTGCTGGAGCCCACTTTGGGTCGCCTCTGGGTGCCCCCGGAGGCCTTGGTGTACCTGCCCCGCTACTCCTTCCCCATTCGCGAGGTGGAGCCCTGGCACACCGAACTGCAAGACAACTTGCGAATCACCGCCGTGCCCGTACGCCACCAAGGCTGGCGCTACGGCGTCGACGCGGCCTGGATGAAGCGGAGTTATTCGGGATGGGTCATCCAAGACGAACACCACACGGTCTACTTCGGCGGAGACACGGCCTACGATCCCGCGATATTCGCGGCCACCAAGGCCCACTTTCCGCGCATCGACGTGGCCCTCCTGCCGATCGCGCCCGTCGAACCACCGGAGCTCACCCGGCCCACTCACCTCGACGGCGCCGAGGCCGTCCAAGCCTTCCTGGACCTCGGGGCCCAAGTGATGATCCCCATCCACTACGACACCTTTGCCCACGGCATCGACCCCCCGGGTTATGCGATCCAAGCGTTGCGCCGCGCGATGCAGGCCAAGGGACTCACGCCGGAGCGGGTCCAGATCCTGGAGGTCGGCGAAACCTGGGTCCAAGCGCAGCCTCCGCGCCTAGTCCGGACGACCTCACTGGCTCCAGTCGACGGCCTGGTAGAGGCGCCTTAAACGAGCCCCACGCGCCCGACTGCACTGAGCTCTGATCCGGGTCAAGTTGGCGGCGGCTCGGGCCGATTCCAAGAATTTCTGGGCTCCCCCTCGAAGATCACCGCACCTCGGAATACAGTCCGGGGACACTGGGGTTGACGGTCGCTGGCTGGCGGCCGTCGTCCCGCCTCGCCGAACGGGATCCATGAACGCACACGATTTTCTGGAGGCCTTGGCCGTGGTGCTCGGCGTCGCCGCGGTGACCACCATCCTGTTTCAGAAGTTGGGGCAGCCGGTGGTGCTCGGCTACATCTTGGCCGGGTTCATCGTGGGCCCCAACGTGCCCATTCCGTTGGTGGCCGACCGGGAGATCATCCAGACGCTCTCGGAGATCGGGGTCATCCTCCTGATGTTCTCTCTGGGGCTGGAGTTCAGCCTGGGGAAGTTGGTCAAGGTCGGGCCGATCGCGGGCCTCACCGCCTTGCTGGAGTCCAGCCTGATGGTTTGGCTCGGCTTCGTCGCCGGTCAGGCCTTTGGCTGGACCACCGTCGAGAGCCTCTTCGTTGGTGCGATCATCGCCATCTCCAGCACCACCATCATCGCCAAGGCCTTCGATGAGCAGAAGGTCCGAGGGCCGATCCGGGAGTTGGTCTTCGGGATCCTGATCGTCGAGGACCTGATCGCCATCTTCTTGATGGCCACCTTGACCGCCGTCGCTAGCGGCACCGGGCTGTCGGCGACCACCATGATGATCACCACCGGCAAGTTGCTGGCCTTTTTGGTCGGGCTGGTGGGCGTGGGGTTGTTGCTCGTGCCCCGGGGGGTTCGGGCCGTCCGGCGCCTGGGGCGACCCGAGACCACCTTGGTCGCCAGCGTTGGCTTTTGTTTTGCGGTGGCGCTTTTGGCCCACGCTTTTGGCTATTCGGTGGCCCTCGGGGCCTTCATCGCCGGCTCCTTGATCGCTGAATCTGGGGAGCACCAAGAGATCGAACACCTGGTGCAGCCGGTCCGGGACATCTTCGCCGCGGTCTTCTTCGTGTCGGTCGGCGTGTTGATCGATCCGGCGGTGATCGCCCAAAACTGGTTGGCGGTGGTGGTGCTGTCGGGGGTGGTGATGGGGGGCAAGATCTTGGGCGTGTCGTTGGGGGCCGTGTTGACCGGCAATGGCGTTCGCACCTCGGTTCAGACCGGCATGAGCCTGGCTCAGATCGGTGAGTTTTCGTTCATCATCGCCGCGCTCGGCCTGTCCCTGGGAGCCACCAGAGACTTCGTCTACCCGGTGGCGGTGGCGGTATCGGCGATCACCACCTTGACCACCCCGCTCTTGATCAAGGCCGCGGGCCCCGTGGCCAACCTGGTCGATCGAAAGATGCCGCACCGGCTCCAAACCTTCGTCGCCCTCTACGCCAGTTGGATCGAACAGCTGAAGAGCCGCCCTCCCAACACGACCCGGGGCGGACGGATCCGGCACCTGTTGCGCCTCCTGATGCTCGACGCCGCCCTGATCGTCCTCATCGCGGTCGGCACGTCCTTGGCCGTCTCATCGCTGGCCAACTTCCTGGCGGCGAAGACCGGACTGAGCCTGACCTTGTCGCGTGACCTGGTGCTGGTGGTGGCCGGGGTCCTGACCTTACCGTTGGGGGCGGGGATCATCCGGGTCGCTCAAAGCCTGGGCCTGGCCATCGCCGAAGGGGCGCTCCCGACCGCCGCCGCAGGGAAACTCGACCCTGCGTCCACCCCGCGCCGGGCGATGGTGGTCACGCTGCAGCTGGGGATCGTCCTGTTGACCGGCCTACCGATCTTGGCGGTCACCCAGCCGGTGATCGGTGGGCCCTTTGGTCCCGTGTTTTTGGCGCTGCTGTTGATCTTCTTGAGCGTGGCCTTCTGGAGAGGCGCGGCGGATCTGCAAGGCCACGTTCAGGCGGGTGCTCAGGCCATCGTGAACGCACTCCTCGAACAGGCCCGAGGTGATTCAGCCCCCAGCACCTTGGTGTCGGGCCCAGCCCCGGTCCTTGCGCAAGTTCACTTGCAGCTCCCGGGGTTGGGGGTGCCCATGCCCATCCAACTCGACGCCGCCAGTCAGGCGGTCGGCAAATCGTTGGCCCAGCTCAATTTGCGCGGAGTCACCGGAGCCACGGTTTTGGCCATCACCCGGGGTGATGAAGGTGTGTTGGTCCCGACCGCCACCGAGATCCTCCGGGCCGGCGACGTGTTGGCCTTGGCGGGCACCGCTGACGCGATCGGCAACGCCAAGTTGCTCCTGGAGGTCGCAGGTCTCGGCGCAGGATCTGGGCCCCAGGCCCCCGCCGTGGGTTGACTTGCCCCGCCGTCGCGGGGATTCGTGGGCCGCCCCCGAGGGCCCTCCTTATGCGAACCATCCGCAAGTCACCCAAAGTCGAGTCCAAGAAGAAGTCCAAGTTGGCGGGGCCGCCGCCCACCTACCAGCGCTTCGTCGAACAATATCCGAAGCTCGGGCAAGCCTGGGATCTGGTGCACGAGGCCAGCACCGAAGGACCCCTCACTGAACGGGAGCGGCTGTTGGTGAAGTTGGCGGTCGCGGCCGGGGCGCTGCGCGAAGGGGCGGTCGGTTCGGCCTCTCGAAAAGCCCGGGCGGGTGGGGTCACCGAAGAGGAGATCGCCCAGACGATCGCGTTGGCGGCCAGTGTGCTCGGCTTCCCTGCGACGGTGGCGGTGTATTCGTGGGTCCAGCCCACGCCCAAGAAGAAGCGCTGACTACTTGAGCTGGCGGGCCCGGGGTGCGGTCAAAGGCTCGACCTTCCGGCTGGTGGCCTCGGCGGTGCGCAAGGTGCGCATGACCGGCTCACGCCAAGACAGGCCGGTGTCGACGGGCGCGGTGTCGAGCTTCATGAACTCGAAGCCGTCGCCGCCGGTGTACATGAAGTCCAAGATCGCCACCCGGTACTTCTGGTCGTCGGCGATCGGCTTGCCCTTCTTGTCGACCGCCGAAGTGATCACCCGTCGGCCGGCGTCGACCTTGAAGCTGTAGGTCAGGCCGCCCACCACCGGGCCATCGATCGCGAGCTGGGACTTCACTTGGGCCCCGGTCAAGGTCACCACGTAGAGGTTGTTCTCGAAGGGCATGACGCTCATCAGGTCACCGACCTTCACCATGCCGGCGGGGAGCGGCTGCCGCAGGGCGCCGTGGTTCAACATCGCAAACTCCACGTTCGGCAGCGACGACAACCAGCTGTCGACCACCAAGTTGCCCAGGGCCGAGCTCTGGAAGGTGCCGACCGGAAGCGGCTTGGCCAGGCGGCCCAGGGGTTCATCGCCCAAGGTCTTGGCCTTTTGGCGCGCGCCTTCGGTGATCGCCACCAGCTCGGGTTTGGGCGGAAAAGCAGGGGCCCCCACCTCACCGGTCACGTCGACGATCTCTTTGCTGACCTCGATCACCTTGCGGGTCGCCCGATCCACCGAGATGTCGAAGCGCACGTAGCTTCGGCCAAAGGGACCCGGGTTCACCACCGGCGTGATGCCGACCATCGCTTGTTCTTTGCGGTGGTTTTGGCCCGCGACGACCGCGGTGATGCCCAGATCTTGGAGGGGCTCCAAGGTCTGCACCACGATCGGCAGCTCGTCGTGGAACAACAACACGATCACCTCGGCGCCTTGGGCACGGACCTCGGGGACCACCCGCTTCAGGGTCTCGGCGTAGGGCTTGAACTCCAGGCCCGCCACGTGTTTGGCCAAAGTGGTCTTGGGCGTCTCCACGTAGGACAGACCGATCACCGCGACCTTCACGCCGTCCCGCTCGAGGATCACGAAGGGCTTCACGAAGTCGGGTTGTTCGATGGTACCGGCCTTCATCAGGTTCGCGCCCAAGAAGGGGAACTTGGCCTCTTGGGTCCGGGCCCGCAGGACCTCGGCGCCAAAGTCGAACTCGTGGTTGGCGATGTTGGCCGCCGAAAAGCCGATCGCGTTGTAGGCTTGGATCACCGACTCGCCGCGCAACAAGGTCGACTCGGTGGGGCCGGTCCACATGTCGCCGTTGTCCAGGATCAACGAGGTCTCGGGCCGGAGCTTCTCCTTCTGCTCCAGCATGCCGGCCAGGTTGGCGATGCCGCCGTAGTAGCGAGAGAAGTCCTTGGGCTCCAGGGGCAAGAGCCAACCGTGGAAGTCCGACAAGGCGACGACTTGGATTTTGGCGACCTTAGGATCGGGCGCGGGGGCTGCCGGTGCGGCCGGCTCGGCCGGCGCGGGCGCGGGCGCTGCGGCCTCGGGCGGGGGCGGCGGCGGGGGTGGCGGCGGCGCGCTCTTGCAGGCCAGGGCCAGCGAGAGCAGTAGGGGCAACGTCGTGAGGCGAAGGGACCGGACCATCCGTTAGCCGAATTAGTCTTTGCCGAAGGGGACGTCAAACTGTATGGCGCCCCGGTGGAGTACTACTTCGAGCGCTACGCGGACCTGGAGCTGCAACGGCGGATGGTGGGAGACCGGCCCCGGACCAACGCTTTTCACCGGGCGATCCACGAGGTGGTGCGGCCTGGGGACGCGGTCCTGGACGTCGGGACGGGCACCGGGATCTTGTCGCTTTTTGCGGCCCAGGCCGGCGCCGAGCGGGTCTACGCCGTCGACCAGTCGCCGGTGATCCGGACCGCCCGCCAGGTCTTCGCCCGCCACCCCGAATACCGGATCGAGGCCCTGGAGGGCCCGGCCGCCTCCACTCGGCCCCCCCGGCCGGTCCAGGTGCTGATCAGCGAATGGCTCGGCAATTTGGCCTTCGTGGAGGGGATGCTCGACGCGGTCCTGGCGGCCCGAGACCACAGCCTCAGCGCGGGGGGCCAGATGGTGCCCTCGGAGGTCGAGGTTTGGGTCGCACCCCTCGACGACGTGATCCTCTACCACCAGTGGGGTCCGGGCTTTTGGCGGGATCGGGTCCACGGCCTGGATCTGTCGGCCTTGGAGGCCATGGAGCTGGAGCAGGCGAGGGCGGTCCAGTGCCGCATCGAGTCGGCCGCTTTGGTGGCGCCCGGGGTTCGGATCGCCCACTTGGATCTGCTCGAGGCCCACCCGGGGGATTGGTGGCAGTCGGGCGAGTCGGAGCTCCACATCCGGCGGGACGGTGTGCTGTCGGGCTTCGTCGGCTGGTTCCGGGCGCGCCTGTCGCCGAACGTCTGGCTGGAGACCGGCCCCGGCGAACCCGACACCCACTGGGCCCAGACCTACGTCACCTTCCCTCCGCGCACCGTCAAACAGGGAGAGGTGTTGAAGTTGCGCCACGCCCTCGAGCCGGATCCCGACGAACGCCGCTACCTGCGTTTGGTGTTGGAGTTGGGCGGCGAACGGCTCTCTTACCGAGTGGAGTGAGCCGGGACCACCGAGTGGGTCAAGGCGTGGATCAGCCGGGCCATCCGCTCCGCACCCAGCCCGAGATCGGCGACCCGGACCCGCTCGTTGCGGCCGTGAATGCTGGCCAGCGCATCTCGATCGAGGGGCAACGGCAGGTACCCGTAGGTCGGCACCCCGATCGCTCGGAGGCGATGGCCGTCGGTGGGTTCGGTCGCCAAGATCGGCGCGACCACCTCACCTTCCTTGGGATCGATCGCTTCGCGGAAAGACGCCAAAAGTGCCGGCGAAAGCGGTGATTCGTTGGCCTCGGCCCCCTCCAGGATCTGCACGTGCACCGACTCGTTGGCCGTTCGGATCCGGACCTCGGCCAACATCCCGGCCACCGAAGATCCGGGCAAGGTGCGGGCCGCCAAGATCCCTCGGGCCCGATCGACCCCGACGTCCAGCCGCTCCAGGCGCAAGTCATCTTGCACCAGGCCTCGGGTCTCGGGCCGCTGGGACCACCCTTCGATCAAGAACCACTTGGTCAGCAGTTGGCTCCCGGCCGCCAGCTGCAGCGGCCACGCCTGATCTTGAGTGCTGTAGCGCCACAGGGCCTCGATCGGCGGGGTCAGCGTCGAGCGGGGCCGGGGCAGGAGCGCCTGGCTCACGGCTTGGACGACCCGGTTTTTGGGGCTGGGGACGCCGGCTTCTCCGGCCACCGCCGCCACCTCCAGCCGCGCCCACCCTCGTTCGGCGTAGGCCAAGCCGTGGACCAGGCGTCCGTCCCCCAAGAGGTCGACGTAGCCAGCGCCACCCTTGGTTAACACCATACTCGCGGTGGCGATCTCGGGATGGGCCTCGATCATCCGGGCCAGGCCGGTGCCTTGGCCCAGGGCACCTTCGGCGGTCACCACCAGCAGCACGTCTCGGTTCAGCCCGCCGCTTTTGGCGACCAAACCCAAGGCGACCGCGTGCAGCACCGCCAGACCCTTGCCGTCCAGGACGCCCCGTCCCCAGATCGATCCCTGTCCATCGTCCCCGGAGAGGGGGCCGGTCTCTTTGGGCCAAAGTTCGGCCTCGAAGGGGTGGGTGTCCAAGTGGCTGAGGAGGAGCAAGGGGGGTTGCTCGCTGCCACCTTGGATCCGGGCGTAGACACCGGCCCGCCCGCTGCCGTCGTCCAAAATTTGGGCGCTGATCCCGTCCCGCTTCAGCCCGTCGACGAGGACTTGAGCCGCGGGCCGCTCCCGGACCGGGGCCGTCCCGGTGTCGATCGCCACCAGCTTCTCGAGCAGGTCCTGGGCTTGGGCCTCCATCGCAAAACGGCCCTTTTGTTCCCAGGTGGGTGGGGGCGGGGGTGTGGCAGCCGGTTGAGCCCCACAGCCGATCGCCAGCGCCAACGCGCCAAGAGCCTTGCGCCAGGGAAGGCGTTTTTCGGCTCTGCGCTGGACGCCGCCCGAGGCCCTGGTGTACGTCCCTATCATCAGTGGCTGGGCTCGATCTCCCAGTGAAGCTCCGTCGGGGCCTCGGTAAGGGCAGCATCGTACCAGCTGAAGAGCTGGCGCAACGCCTCCGTACGTTCGATGGCGATCGCGACGGTGCCGTGACCGAAGACGAGCTTGCTCGCTTCTTCTACCACAACCAAGTGGGCGGGCCCTGGTTCTGCAAGATGTTCGCGCACACCGTGTGGAACATGGCGGAGGAGCACTACGCCCGGGAGATCTACTCTATCAAGGTCGAGGCCCTCTCCAAGGTCATTCACTTCACCATGTCCCGGAGCGAACGGCCGACCCGTCGCTACGTCTTGACCCCCGAGGCCGCCCAGGGCCTCGCCCCCAAGACCGATCTGGCCGGCAATGACACGACCGTCGCCACCAAAGCGGTGCCTGCCGACGGCAAAAAGGTCGAACCTCGACCCGCCCCTCGCGCCGCCGACCCTGGCCCTCGACCCCAAAACAACCCTGGCCCCAGCCCGCGTCCTTCACCTCGGCCCGTGCCGCGCCGACCTGGCCCTGGCCCGGGCCCTGGCGTCGGTCCCAAACCTCGCAAGTGAACTTGCAATCCACCGCTCGGGGCGAACGGTTCGACCGGGCGATCGCCGCCGCCTTGGGGCGGGCTTCGGTGCGAGAGGTCCGTCGCGCCTTGGAGGCCGGTCGGATCTTGGTGAACGGTCGAACCCGGGCCCCCGGTGAAAAGGCCACCGGCGACGAAGAGATCACCTTCGTCGACTTCGAGCCCCGCCAAGACGCCACCCCTGTCGCCAACCCCACTTTGGCGGCCTCGATCCCAGTGTTGTTTCGCGACGACCACCTCTTGGTCCTCGACAAGCCGAGCGGCCTCCCCAGCGGCCCCATCCGACCGGGCGAAAACCAAACACTCTTGGCCGCGGCGATCGGCCTCGATCCGGCGGTCGGACAGGCGGGCCCGCCCCTCGAAGGTGGTTTGGCCCACCGGCTGGACACCGGGACCTCGGGGGTGGTGGTTTTTGCCCGGGATCGAGGGACCTGGGAGGCGTTGCGGGCCGACTTTCGGGCCCACCGGATCGAAAAGGTGTACCTCGCCTTGGTCCATGGCGAGTGGATCGGCGAACGGTCGCTGACCGGCGCCATCGGCCCCGGCACTCGCGCCGATCGGGTGCGGGTCGCCGAAGCCGAAGAGGATCCCGACGCTTTGCCGGCCCACACCGACGTCGTGGCCCTCCGCACTTTTTCCGGCGGCACCTTGGTCAGGGCCACCACCCGCACCGGGCGGCGACACCAGATCCGGGCCCACCTGGCGGCGGCCGGTTTTCCGCTCCTCGGTGATCCCATCTACGGCCCGACGCCCACGTCCTTGGCCCGGCTCGGCCTGCACGCCCACCGCCTGACCTTGGCCGACGGCCGCTCGTTTACCGCAGCTTGGCCCACGGAGCTCCAAGCGGTGGGTGGTGGTGCGGAGGACCCGTGAGGTTCTGGCTCTTGGCCGCGAGCGCCCTCGCGATCGCCTGCGCCGCCAGCCCCCCGACCGGTCCGCCCTTGCCCGAAGGCCGGGTCATCTACCGCTTCGAAAGCCTGGAGGGCCCCCCGCTTTCCATGACGACGCTCCGGGGTCGTCCGGTTTTGCTCACGGTCATCTCCACCTGGGCCGATCCCGCGATGGTCGAGGTCCCTGTCTACAAGCGACTCCACGAACGTTACGGCGAACGGCTGACGGTCGTGTGCGTGGTCCTCGACGACAACCCCGGGATGGCGCGGATCTTCCGGGACACCTTCGCGATCCCCTACCAGGTCGTCACGGTCGCCGATCCTCCCGGCTTCACCGGCCCCGGCGGGCCCCTCGGCCCCATCGGATCCATCCCGACCTCGGTCCTCATCGACGCCGAGGGTCGGATCGTGGCGCGGATGGACGGGATGTGGGATCCCGACCTCCTCGACCGCGCCATCTCCACCCTGCTCCCCGCAAACTAGCCCCCACCAAACGCGGCCGTGATCGTGATCGTGGCCGTGGCCGTGGCCGAACCATCTGGGTGACCGAAGTCTCTTTGGTTTCGAGGACTTGAGCGCCGACCTCCGCGATGGAGTGAAGTGGCAAGTCGGCCACGGCCACGATCACGATCACGGTTGAGATCGTGTTCGCCGGGAGGAAGCGAGAGGGAGACCGAAAAGTTGCGGCGGATCTTGGCCGACAGTAGAGTCGAGGGGCTCCGTCATGTCTCTGCCCTCGAACATCGGCCCGCCCGCGGTGCGGGGCTTCGCTGCCCTTGGTGGGGTGTTGGTGGTCGCCTTCGTCGGCGCCGCGGTCTTCGGCAGCGAAGGCGTCACGCGCCACGAAAAACTCCGCGAAGATCTCCGACAAGTTCAGGCCCTCAACGACCAGCTGCGCCGGGAAAATTCGCACCTCCAAAAAGAGGCCGGGGCCCTCAAGAGTGATCCTGACTATCTCGAGGCCGCGGTCCGCGACGAACTCGGTTGGGTCCGCAGCGATGAGCTGATCTTCATCTTCCCCCCGGAGCGCAACCCTTGAGGTCCACCGCGAAGTCGCGCCTCCCGGTCGCGCTCGCGGTCACCGCTGCGGTCTTCTTGTTGGCGGCGCGCCTGTGGCCGGCGGACGGCGCGGCGGCTTGGGCTCGTTTTGCAGCCTTGCCTCTTTTGCTCGGCTTGGCCTTGATCGGGCGACGTCCCGGGGCCGAGTTGGCCTTGGGCCCCGGCGTTTTGGCGTTGTTGTGGGTGGTGGTCGATCTGGCCGGCCCCGAATATCGCCCGCTCCTCTATCTCTGGTTGGCAATCGTGGCCGGGCTCCATCGTTGGGAGTCTGCCCTCACCACCGCGGCGTTGGCCGTGGCTTCGGAGTTGGCCGCCTGGGCCCTGGGCGCCCAAGGGCTGGGGCCGACCATGGCCCACCTCGGCTTCTTCGCCATCTTCGGCGCGCTCTACGCGGCGCTTTTGTTGCGCGAGGTCCGTTCGGTCCGCTCCGCCCGGGAGGACGCGGTCAAAGAAGCGTTGGCCCGGGTCGAGACCGAAGCCCGAGACTTTCGCTTGATCGGCTCTTTGCTCGGACCCGAAAGCAAAGCGCCCCGGGATCCGGCGACGTTGGCGGAGGTGCGCCGACTCGGCAGCGTCCGGGCCATCCGTGAAGCCTTGGTCGATGTCTTGGAGGTCGCCCGTTTGGGCGCCGGCGCGGACAGCGCCTTCGTGTTTGTGCTCAACGACGCCGGCGACCGGCTGAAGTTGGCCGAGTGTGTGGTTGGAGAAGGTGAACCGCCGCTGCCCGAGGGCTACACCACCGGCCCCCTGGGCGCCCTCGGCGCCGTGGTCCGCACGCTACGACCGGTGAACCTCCAGCCCCGGGGCGGCAAGGGCCTGGGCTACGACAGCACCGCCACGGTCGGGGCGTTTTTGGGCGTGCCGGTCCTGCGCAACGGCCACGTGGCGGCGGTGTTGGCGGTCGATCGTCGGGCCGCCGATCCCTTTGGTGATCGGGAGGAGTTGATCCTGGAGTCGGTGGCCCGGGAGGTCGATCGGGCGATCGAGTCGGAGCGGATCTTCGCCGCGATGGATCAGGTCAAGTACGAGCAGGAGCGCTTCTACGACGCCTTTTCGCTGCTCAATCAGGCGATTTCGGTCGACGGTTTTGCCGGGCAGTTGATCGAGGCCGTCACCCGGATCAAGCCGGTCGACTTCGTGGCGGTCACGCTCTACGAGGCCGAAGCCCACCGCCACCAAGTGGTGGGGGTCAAGGCCGAAGCCACGCTCCAGAAGTCCCTCGAAGGCCACCCCTTCCACGACAAAGACGGGGGACTGGTGGCGATGGCGCTGAAGAACGGCCATGCGCTGCCGTATGTCCCGCTCAGCGAACAGCCGGATCGGGCCAAGCTCCAGCTCTTTGGGCACCACGAAGGGCCGGCCCTCGAGTCGGTCAAGGTCTTCCCGTTGCTCCACCGCGGTGCACCGTTGGGGGCCTTGATCGTCGGCTCTTTGCGCCGCGGCCGGGAGCTCTCGCGTGAAGAAGAGCGGATGCTCGACACGGTGACCGCCCACGCCGCCAACAGCCTGGCCAACGCCCGGATGTATCAGCGCATGGAGATGATGGCGACCACCGACGCCTTGACCGGCGCCTTCAACCGCCGCCGCTTCGGTGAGTTGCTCGACGAGTGTCTGGCCCGGGCCGCCCGCTTTGGCCGCCAGGTTTCGGTGTTGATGATCGACGCCGATCACTTCAAGAGCGTCAACGACACCTACGGGCACCCGGTGGGTGATCTGGTGTTGCAGCGGATCGCCAGCATGCTTCAGGCCGAGGCCCGCCGCACCGACGTGGTCGCCCGCTACGGTGGTGAAGAGTTTGTGGTGATCTTGGACGAAACCGACGCCGCCGGGGCCCAACGGGTCGCCGAACGGATCCGGGCCCGGATCGAGGCCGAGCTGATCCAAGGTGACTTTGGGCGCCTCCGGGTCACGGCCAGCTTGGGCCTCGCCACCTGGCCGCTCCAGGCCCAAAACCGGGAAGAGCTCCTGGAGCGCGCGGATTCTGCGCTTTACGAGGCCAAGCGGAAGGGACGCAACCGGGTGGCGGTTTATCGAGATCGGTCCACCGTGTCCGAGCCACCCCGGGCCGCGATGTAGGCCTCGAAAATGCTCCCGGGGCGGCGTTGCGCTCGGTCGAAAACGGCGGTTACAAGACCGTCGGCTTGAAAAAGAACTTCATCCTCGACACCAACGTGCTCCTCCACGATCCGACGGCGTTGTTCGCCTTCGAGGAGAACACGGTGATCATCCCGATCTACGTGATCGAGGAGGTGGACAAGTTCAAGCGGGACCTCAATGAGTTGGGCCGTTCGGCCCGTGAGGTGGCCCGGGCTTTGGACACCCTGCGCCAGGAGGGCAGCATCAAGGACGGCGTCGCCCTCTCCCGGGGTGGCATGTTGCGGGTCGCGTTCTCCGCCCGGACCTTGCCCGCCGAGATCGCCCAGGCCGAACACGCGGTCGACAACCGGATCCTGGCGGTCGCCCTGGACGCCAAAGAAAAAGAGCCCGGCGTCCCCTGCATCCTGGTCACCAAAGACGTGAACCTCCGGATCCGGGCCGACGCCTTGGGCCTGTTGGCCGAGGACTACGACCACGATCGGGTCGAGATCAACGAGCTCTACACCGGCGTGGTGGAGATCGAGTGCGACGGCTCGGACATCGACACCTTCTACAGCCAAGGTTTTTGGCCGCTGCCGGACCTCTACCACTTCCCCAACGAGTTCGTGCACCTCAAGAACCGCAACAACCCGGCCCACTCGGCCTTGGGCAAGGTGCACCTGACCGAAGGGCGGATCGTCCCGATCACTCGGGTCAAGGAGGGCGTCTGGGGCGTCAGGCCTCGCAACAAAGAGCAGTCCTTCGCGATGGACCTCTTGATGGACGACTCGATCAAGCTGGTGACCTTGGTCGGCAAGGCCGGCACCGGCAAGACCTTGATGGCCATCGCCGCCGGTCTGCATAAGGCGACCGAAGAAAGCGTCTATCAGCGGGTGTTGGTCTCTCGGCCCATCTTCCCCTTGGGGCGAGACCTGGGTTACCTCCCCGGAACCGTCGAGGAGAAGCTCTCACCCTGGATGCAGCCGATCTTCGACAACGTCGAGTTCTTGATGGGCCTATCCAAGGACGAAAAGAAGGGCGGGCGCTCCTACCGGGAGCTGATCGACCTGGGCATCCTGCAGATCGAACCCCTGACCTACATCCGCGGTCGGTCGATCCCCAACCAATACATGGTGGTGGACGAGGCCCAAAACCTGACGCCCCACGAGGTCAAGACCATCGTCAGCCGGGCCGGCGAGGGCACCAAAATTGTCCTGACCGGCGACCCGTACCAGATCGACAATCCCTACATGGACGCGACCAACAACGGCCTGGTCCACGTGGTCAACCGCTTCCGGGCCGAGCGGATCGCGGGTCACGTGACCATGTTCAAGGGCGAACGGAGCGAGCTGGCCGAGCTGGCCGCAAACCTGTTGTAGCTGCTAGATTGGAGCCATATGTACGCCACGGTATTCCTGATCGGACTTTCGCTCGCGGGGCAGCCCAAAGAGGAGGCGGCACCGAGCAAGAAGTACAGCCTGGACCTGAGCAAGACCACCGTTGAGCTCAAGCCGGGTAGTTCGGGGCAACTGTGGCTCCAGATTCAGGCGGCCCCCGGCTTCAAGATCAGCACCGAAGCGCCGCTGAAGATCGCCCTCAGCAGCGACAACCTGAAGCTCCACAAGACCGCCCTCGGGGCCACCGACGCCAAAGATCAAAAGGCGACGTCCCCCGAGTTCGGCGTGAAGTTCGGCGCGGAACAAGAGGGTGAGTGCAAGATCGACGTCGACGCCACCTTCTTCGTCTGTGACGCCAAGATCTGCGAGCGTCAGAAGGAGAAGGTGACCGCGCTGGTCAAAGTGAAGCCTTGAGCCATCCCGCCGCCAAGGTCCTGTTGATCGTCGTCGACAACCCGGCGCACCGGGTGATGTTCAACCGTTACTTGGCGCGCACCCCGCACCACCTGGTCTTCGCCGCTGACGGGGAAGACGGCTACGACCGCTACGCCGAGGTGAAGCCCGATCTGGTGATCGCTCACCTCAACGTGGCCCGACTGGACGGCACGATCCTCTGCCAACTCCTCCGCCAACAACCGCGGGGCGATCAGGTGCCGGTGGTGTTGATCGGCGATGAATCGGCGGACGACGAACGCACCAAAAAACGTTTGGCCGCGGTGGGGGCGGATCGCTTTTTGCCCGTACCATTCAGTGGAACGGTCTTGGAAGAGTGTGTTTCTGGGCTCCTGGCCGCCGGACGCCCGGCCCGGCTGGAGGTGCAGCTGGAGCCACCCACCCAGGCCCTTTTTGCCCAAGATCTCAAGCTGGCCCCAGTGGGGGGCCTCGACTTCCCGGAGCGGACCGACGCTCCCAGTGTGCCGTCGTTGATGGAGTCCGGGGACCTGCCGGTGTTGCCACACCAGGCCGAGGTGGTGGACGTCGACACGGTGGTCAGCTTCCAGAACCCGTTCTTCGAAGGGGCGGGGCCGGTGGCGTCGACCCTACGGGCGCCGGTGCCCATCGAGGCCCACCCGGCCGCCGACCTCGACTCGCCCGGCCCGTTGCGGCCGAGCCAAGACGACACCGCCGACACGGGTCGGCTCCCCTCGATGCTCGAAGACGGGCCCGCACACCCGATCGGCGCCAGCCCCGTGCCGCGGATCGACTCGGTCCTCACCGATGGGTTTGGCGCGGGCGGCCACGCCCAGATCCTCGAAGAGCAGCCCATCTCCGAGACCGGCAACGTTTCGCCGACGCCGACCAAAGATCTCTCCACCAAGTCGCGCCTCCTGCTCGAGCCGCCGATCGGAGGGGGCCCCGCGAGCCCGGCGCCGGTGGAGGCGCCCAAAGAGGGCTCTGGGAAGTCGCGGCTGATCCAAGAGTTGCCCCGGGAAGAGCGCACGCCCACCGGGGAGGCTCAAGATCACGGCGGAGGTGCTCGACGGGGCCTGGATGAAAGCCAACTCGGCAAACGCCTGGCCAAGCGGGTGCGGACCATGCACCGGCTCCTCGAAGAGGTCGACTACTACCAGCTCCTCGGCCTGGAAGCGGGCGCCACCGGGGCTCAGCTGCGTTCGGCCTATTTCGATCTTTCCCTCGAGTTCCACCCGGATCGCTTCTTCTTGCTGCGTTCGGGGGAGCTCAAGGAGAAGATCTACTCAATATATCGTCGGATCCAAGAGGCCTATCGAGTCCTGGCCGACGAGGTGTTGCGCCGCGAATATGATGAGCTGCGGGCCAGCAAAAGTGGTGAACGGCCCGAGCTGGTGTTGGCTACCGCACCCCCGACCGGTTTGGGTGGACACAGCCAAGAGGCCCGGGCCGCGGCGCTCCTGGGCCACGCCGAAGGCCTCTATCGACAGGGTGACCTGGACGGCGCTCGACTTTTTCTCCACCTGGCTCGCCACTACGATCCCCAGGAGCCCGCCTTGGAGGCCGCTCTACAGAAGGTCGTTCAGCAGATCGGCCCGACGATATGAGCAATCGAGTTTTACTCCTCCTCTTGGTGGTGGTCGCCTGCCGCCTGCCCGGTGCTGCGCCCCAGGCCGTCAAACCCAAGGCCCCGGAGCGCCCGGCCTGGGTGGGCCGCACCACCTTCACCGAAGGCGGCACCAGCTACGGCGTGGGCCAGGCCAAGATCGAGGCCCAAGGGTGTTGGGAGCCCAACCTGTTGATCGGCGCTGCCCTCAACCGAGCCCGGACCGCCTTGGGGCCGGAGCTGGCGCAGGGTCCGGAAGAAGAACGCCGCCTTCGCTTGACCAAGTTGGAGCGCAGCGAACCGCTGTCGGGCTGGTTCGACGGTGATCGCACGGTCTACACGCTGGTCGGCATCTCGACCTCCACCGCCGGACGCACCGGCCCGCCGCCCGAGGGCGTGCCTCCACTGCAGCTCGCCGATCGCCTGCGCGCCCACAACTTGGCCGAACTCAACAAAGAAGGGGCCTGCAGCAACCCCTACCGCCGGGCCGACTTGCCGTGTTGTGGACCACTCAAGACCTTCTGCAGCGATCCCACCCGCTACGACGTGAAGGGCACCAACGGGGTCTGCGGCTGCGGACAAGCGGCGCCCTGCCTCTACGACTTCTTGTGCCAACACCGGGGCGGAAAAAAGCAGTGTCGGTGTGCGGGCAACAAATGCCCCTGCGGGATCCTCAAGTGTGATCCGGGCGAGACCTGCCAAGAAGGCCGCTGTTTTTAGGCTGGCGGGACGGTCGAGCCTCGATTGAGACCTCGGCGCCTCGCGTGCGTCCGCCCAGCCCTGTGCTATAAAAGACGTCGATGGCCGACAAAGAGGTCTCAACTGTCACCAGCGACGCGCTCTACGGTTCCCGCGCGCCGTTGGTCTATACCCACTGCCGCCTGGAGGTCCTCTCGGGTCCCAGCGCCGGCAAAGTGATCGAGACCGAAAAGGATCTGGTGCGGGTCGGCTCGGCGCCGGGCAGCGATCTGGTGCTCGACGATCCCGAGGTCAGCCGATCTCACCTCGAGCTCCGCCGCCAGGTGGGCCAATACGTCCTGGCCGATCTGGGCTCCACCAACGGCACCTTCATCGGCGATCTCCAAGTCAAAGAGGCCACCATCCGCACCGCCAAGGAGATCAACCTGGGCGGCACCACCACCATCCGCTTTCACCCCCTCTCCACCCAGGTGCGCTTCGAGCCTTCGGGCTCCGGACGACTCGACGAGTTGGTCGGGGACTCGATGTTGATGCGGGAGATCTTCTTCGTGATCGAGCGGGTCGCGCCCACCGATCTCGCGGTGTTGATCACCGGCGGCACCGGCACCGGCAAAGAGCTGGTGATGCGGGCGGTCCACAAGCTGAGCCGACGGAAAGATCGGCCGGTGGTCACCTTGGCCGCCGGCGCCTTGCCCCCGGCTTTGTTGGAGAGCGCCTTGTTCGGCCACGAAAAGGGCGCGGTGGACGGGGCCGACGACGCTTATGCCGGCGCCTTCGAGCGGGCCAACGGCGGCACCTTGTTCCTCGACGAACTCAGCGAGTTGCCCCTCGAGCTGCAACCCAGGTTGCTGAGGGCCATCGAACGGGGCGAGATCCAGCGGCAAAAAGGCCAGGCCCCCATTCAAGTCGATGTGCGGGTGGTGGCCGCCACCAGCCGAGACATCGGGGAGCTGGTCGATCAAGGAAAGTTCCGGGCCGATCTGTTCTATCGGTTGGCCGAGATCCGGGTGGACCTCCCCAACCTGGTCGATCGCAAAGATGATCTGCCGGTGTTGGTGGCCGACTTCTTCCGCCGCTACGAAGCCCAGATCGCCGCCACCGGCAGCAAGGCGCGTAAGCTCGCGCCGGCCGCGTTGGCTCAGCTCTCCCGCTATGATTTCCCGGGCAACGTTCGGGAGCTGATGAACGTCCTTCGTCGCGGCGTGGCCATGGCCAAAGGTGAGGAGGTGTTGGTCGGCGATCTGCCGGCCGAGATCACCGGCGCCAAAGGCAAACCTGGGAGCACGCCTCCCGGCAGCCACCAGGTCCTGCTCCTCGACGCCACCTTGCCCTTCAAGGACGCCAAGGCTCAGATCCTGGACGCCTTCGAACGCCAGTACCTGATCGATCTACTGAATAGACACAAGTTGCACATCTCCAAGGCCGCCAGGGAGGCCGGCATCGATCGTCGCCACCTCTACCGCTTGCTCGACAAGTACGGCATCGAGATGAAGGAACGAGAGCTCGAAGAGGGCTGAGCTCAGCCGGGCCCGGGATAGATCGACAACTCCAGGCCCAGGCCCAAAGCGCCGGCCAAACGCACCAGCCGCGGCGGGAAGTAGTCGAACTGGGTCCCCGAGTCGCCGGGACCGCTCCGCAGCGCCACCCCGAAGTCGAGCCGCAGGTCTTCGACGCCAGGCCAGGTCCCGAGCGCCGCCAGCACGTCGCCGTATTCCTCGAGGAAGGTGCAGGCGTCCCCGACCTGCCCGGGCAGGTCGTGAAGTTCGGCCCGGCTGACGGTCACCACGAAGCCGGAGCGGGCAGGAGCAGACGGATCTCGTCGAGGCCCAGGCCGCGGTTCGTCGGCGTAGAAGACCCGGTAGGGCACCAGGCGGGACTGGGCCAGATAGGCGTCGACCTCGAAGTCACGGCCGCTGACCCGGAGCACCGCCATCGGTCCGCGCCTTAGTGACGTTCCCGTTCGGGGCGCACCAGGCCACCGAGCGGCGAGTCGACCACCGCCCGCACCGCGGCGACGAAGGCCGAGGCCGCCTCCTGCACGTCGGCGAGTTCACCCACCAGATAGGCGCCGCCGTAGTTGGTTTCGGTCGGCGGCCCAAAGAACTTGGCGAGCTTCACGTCGGCGGCCTTGAGCGCGGCGTCGATGCCGATCATCGCCTCCATGGGCGGGGCGATCAGGTAGGCCATGGGTGCGCCTACCCGGATGCCGGCCAAGGGCGCCAGGTAACGGCCGGTCTCGGAGATCACGTGGGGGAAGAAGCTTGGGCCCTTGCCGTCGGCGAAGGTGTAGAAGCTGATGTCTTTGGTCAGGGCCTGGCGCAGGGCCCAGATCCCTTCCTTGACCTGATCCGGATCGGCGCCGGCCAAAACACCCAAAATTTCCCCCGAAAAGGGGCCCGAGGCGTGGGCCGCGCCCGCGTAGAAAGACTTGGCGTAGACCACCTCCACCTCGGCGTGTTTGGTCGCGTGATCCAAGGCCGCGTAGAGGGCGTCGTCTTGATCGCAGGTGACCAAACCCGCCGAGACGTGGCCTTCACCGAGCCCCAAGGCCTTGGCCAAAGACGGCTCGACCTGGTCCAGCAGGCGAACCGAAAGCAACTTGGGTCGAACGGCGATGAGCTCAGCCATGGGTCACTTGTTGATCACGTGGGCGCGAATGCCGTCGCCGCCGATCAGCTTCAGGCCGCCACCGCCGGCCGCGAAGGTGCGCTGCATCAGCTCGGTGCAACGTTGGGCGGCGCGTTCCGGCACGAAGCCGACCGAACGGACGTTGGAGATGCAGTCCTTCTCGGCGTTGTCTTGTCCGAGCGAAGGCTTGAACGCGGTGTAGATCGACAAAGAGTCACCCGTGCCCAAGCCAGGTCGTTCGCCGACCATGATGATGGTCGACTTGGCCTGGGTCAAAACGCCGATCTCGTCTTGCACCCCGATCCGGGCGAACTTCACGAACAGCGGCCGTCCCACCCGAAAGCCCGCGGCGCCGAGTTGCCTCTGGAGCGCCGCCACCAACGGTGGGCCGTTCTGCTTGAGCGCCACCGCCGACAGCCCGTCGCCGGCGATCAGCTGCACGTCCACCCCGCGGTCCGCCTCTTTTTCGCACTTCACCCGAGACGCGTCGTCCAGGCGCCGGCCCTGATCGGGGTGGAGCAAAAACTCCTGGTGATCTTTGGCCCGGGTCCGGAGCGGCAACCAACCTTGGGCCTGGCCCCACGCTTCATCGAGTTCACTCTCGACCGCGTCGATGGCGATGGCGTGATCGGCCCGCAGGCCCAGGTAACTTTCGGTCAGGTAGCGGGTGCCGGTGCGCCCGGTGATGATCCGGGACGGGGTGGTGGCCTTCATCGCCTCCACCACCTCGGGCTGGCGCGGCGGCGGCAGAGGCCGATGTTTGGGGCCTCGGGACCACTGGGGCGCCTCTTCTTTGGCAGGGGTCCGGCCCGGCGAGGGGGCCGACTCGGCCTCCACCTCTTTGACCACCTCGGCCACCACTTGGGCCACCAACTCCCGCAGCGCCTTGGGGTCGATCACGGCCGCACCTCTGCGAACACCGACGCGTCGCCGGCCCGTTCGGTGAGCTTGCCGTTGCGCCACAAGCCCATCTTTTCTAGCCAAGCTTCGAACTCGGGGGCCGGCCGAAAGCCGTAGATCTCCCGGAGCGCCGCGTTGTTGTGAAAGGACGTGGTCTGATAGTTGAGCATCACGTCGTCGCCCATGGGGATGCCCATCAGGTAGTTGACGCCGGCGGTGGCCAACAACATCTCCAGGTTCTCTTGATCGTTTTGATCGGCGACCGCGTGGTTGGTGTAGCAGGCGTCGCAGCCCATGGAGATGCCGGTCAACTTGCCCATGAAGTGATCTTCTAGGCCGGCTCGGGTGATCTCTTTGGCGTCCCGCAGATATTCGGGGCCGATGAAGCCCACCACGCTATTCAGTAGAAAGGGCTTGTAGCGCCGGGCCAAACCGTAGGCCCGGGCCTCCAT
This sequence comes from Deltaproteobacteria bacterium, assembly GCA_016703535.1. Classification (GTDB taxonomy): domain Bacteria; phylum Myxococcota; class Kuafuiibacteriia; order Kuafuiibacteriales; family Kuafuiibacteriaceae; genus Kuafuiibacterium; species Kuafuiibacterium phototrophicum. The sequence goes on from JADJBV010000002.1 coordinate 251,878, forward strand.
GGTCACCTGATCGGTGTCGTGGTGGGCGTTGGCCGAAAGTGCGGTGCCTTGCCCGGTCTCGAAGTACATCACGTTCGGGCCCTGGGCCGTGCCCTCGCGCAGCGCCAAATCATAGGCCTCGTCCAACACCGCCACGCTGACCCCGAAGTTCTTGTTGGCGCCTTCGCTCCCTGCGATGGACTGGAACATCAGATCCAGCGGCGCCCCGGCCCGGACCGCCGCCATCTGGATGGTGATGTGGCTGAGGACGCAGTTTTGGGTCGGCACCCGATACTTGCGCATCAGGTCTTTGACCGCGGTCAGGATGTCGACCGTGCCTTGGAGATCTCCGGTGGACGGGTTCACGCCGATCACCGCGTCGCCGTTGCCGAAGGACAAGCCGTCCCGCACCGCGGCCAACACGCCCTCCACCTCATCGGTCGGGTGGTTGGGTTGGAGGCGGCTGGAGATCCGGCCCTTCAGGCCCAGGGTGTTGTTGCAGCGGACCACCACTCGGATCTTCCGGCCGGCGATCACCAGGTCCATGTTGGACATCAACTTGGCGACGGCGGCGATCATCTCCGGCGTCAGGCCCGGCGAGATGGCAGCGATCTCCTCGCCCGAGGTTCGATCGTCGAGGATCCACTCCCGGAGTTCGGCCACCGACCACCCGCGGATGTTGCGGTAGGCCGCCTGATCCAGGCCGTCGATGACCACCCGGGTGACTTCGTCCTTTTCGTAGGGGACCGAAGGGGCCTCGTACAGCTGGGCCATGGTCACGCCGGCCAAGACCCGCTTGGCGGCCGCCATCTCTCGCATCGAACGGGCGGCGAGGCCGGCCTGGCGATCCCCGGAGCGGACCTCATTGGCCCGACCCAGGACCTCCTTCAAGGAGCCAAAAGTGAAGTGCTCCCCGTGGACTTGCGACGTCAAAGCCACGCCGCCGGTTTGTCGATCGCCCGGCCCGTCCCGTCAAGGATCAGGTGTTCTCCCGCCGCGCTTGGTCGTCCGCGATGGAGTCGCCGTCGCCCCAACCCCGGAGGGCGGCCACCGCGTCCACGAAGCGGTCGTAGGTGCGCAAGATCTGCTCGCCCAGGGCCTCACTCTCCAAGATGCGGACCGCGTGACCGATGGCCTCCATGGTGGCCAAGTGGTCGTCCTTCGGATGGCGCCGGAGCCGGCGCCGGGCCGGGACCGGAGGGAGGAAGGCGTGTTGGATCGTGGGGAACGGCGCTTCCCTGAGCCCAACTTTGCGAGCTTGCCGCCAGTTGCCTTCGGCCAGGTAAAGCGCCACCGGACCTTCGATCGAGGCCAAGGGGACGGCGTTGGCGCTGGGGTAGAGCAACACCGGGGTGCGCCCGGCGCGGCGTTGATCTTCCACGTGGGTGATGATCGCCGGATCCCGTCGCACCATCAGCCTCAACCCGGTGATCGCCAGCCGGGCGAAGACGCCACTCGACGACGGCTTCCGTAGCTCCTTGTCATGGCAGATCACCGCGATCGGGGTCTGGACCTCCAAGGAGCTCAACGTCGCGCAGAAGCACACCGAGGGAGGGAGCACGCAGCGGGGGCACCGGGGACCATCGCCGCGCACCACGGCTCTCTACCTCGCGCCGCCCCGAGGATGGAAGCGGCGGCTTCGAGCGGGATCTAGTGTCCCGTCCGGAAAGTTCGGATCACGTTCGCGCTCGTCCCTTTCGCCGCTGCTCGACGCGCGGCCTGCGGCCGCCCTTTCGGGCTCCTCGGTCATTGGGAACTCCCTCCGGAGCGCGTCGATCAGCGACGAAAAATCCTTCGCGGGAACATGATCGAACTTCCCGGACGGGACACTAGGGCACCCGGGGGCTGCGGATCACACCTTCGTCGCTGATCAGGCCAGCCAGGTTCGGATCCGCCAACACCTCGGCGATGGGCCGCTCCACGCCGTCGACGTTCATGGTGCCACCGACCAAACGTACGCCGTGGCTGTAGTCGGCGTAGCTGGCCTCGTGGATCGTCGACAGCGGTTGGATCGGCCGGCCGTTCGGTTGGTGCCAGCCATAGATCGCGACCCGATCCGGGTGGGCCGTGAGCTGATTGGAGATCACCAGATCCTTTTGGTGGCCGGCGGTGAGTTGCCCCGGGCTCGCGCCCCGCTGAGCCCGCTGCGACTCCACCATGCCGTGGTGACGCGCGTAATATTCGCTCGACATCATCTGGGCCCCCGGCGGCAGGGGCTGGGGCGACAGGCGCACGTCGGCGCTGCGGTAGATGTCGTCCACCATCTTGCGGGTCGGCAGGCTGGTGCCGGTCCGATCGGCGATCGCTTGAGCGACCCGGGGCGTCATCGGCACCTGGACGAAGTCTTCGTTGCTGCCGACCGCCAAGTAATCGGGCAAGACGCGCAGCTTGCCGACGTGGGCTTGGCCGTCTCTCCCGGTCGAGCGGACCTCGATCTCTTGGAACTGGCGCAGGTGATCCGGGATGTTGCCGCTCTGGATCTGCTGCAGGATCGCCTCCTCCCGTTGTTCGCGGCTCAGGCCTTTGGTCGAAGCCAAAAACTCGCTGCCGGTGGGCGCACCTTCGGGGCGCGGGGGCAGGCCGAGGCTCACGCCGTTGTTCGGCGCGGCTCGGCGTTCTTCGATCCCGGGAGCCCCAGTCGGGGGCGCCTCGGCCCGGTTCGGGGCGGGCGCGTTGGGCGCAGGCGCGTTCGGAGCGGGCGCGGCGGGCCCTTGGGCCTCGGGCGCGGGTTGACCTTCGACCGCAAAGTCACTGCGGGCCGGTCGCCCGAACCCCTCGAAGCGGGCCCGGTGGGCGGGGTTGTTCAGGTCGTATTCGTTGCGACACACGCGCCCGCCGGTGGAGTTGCCTTCGATCGTCACCAGGCGTCCGGTCCGTTGATCATAACTCTCCACCATGCCGACGTGGCCGTGGGAGAACAGCGCGGTGTCGCCTTCGCGGATCGGCAGGTTGTTGGGTTCGTAGACCTCGTGGGGCCGGCCGTTGGCGGCGGCGTGTCGTTCGCCTCCCGAACCCGAAAGCACCATCCAACGCCGCGGGCTCCCTTCGGCGGTCTGCCGCTCTTGCAAGGCGTCGAGCCGCGCGTTTTCGGTGCGGCTGTTGTTGGTGTAGTTGCGGTACTCGAAGTAGGACCGGGCCTTCTGCATCGAGTGAAAGCGCACGTTTTCGGTGAAGCGCCCGCCGGCCTCTCGGGCCGCCTCGTTGTAGTTGAAGCCGGTGAAGAACCCACACCACGCTTGGCCCACGTTCATGCCGCCGTCTCGGGCGTATTGATCGACCCGGGGGCTCCGATTGCGGCCGTCGTCCCGCACACCGGCGGCCAACTCTCGCCGCGCCGACTCGATCGACGCCCGTTGAAGTTGGGCCAGCTGAGCGTCGGCCGGACCACTCGGCGGGATGCGGGTGCCTTCGGTCGGGCCCACTCCGCCAGGGGCCTCGTTCGGCACCCCCCGGGCGGTCGGGCGGGCTTGGGGTGAAGCGGGCGCTCCTCGGCGCCGGGCCTCGTCGGCCCGCAACAGGCTCGACATCGGGACCGAACCGCGCGGCGCCGCCGAACCAAACTGAGGGGCACAACGAGGCGCTTGATCGGCGCCCCGGGGATTTGCCAAGGCCCCGTGGGTCAACAAGGCGATCAACAGATCGGCGTCGACAGCTCCGGTCTCTCCTTCCCCCAAACTCGCTTGATAGCGCTGCACCGCTTGCCGCGTGAGCAGATCAAACAACCCACTCAGCGCCAAAAAAGGCGCGACGCCGGTCAGGTTCAGGAGGCGCTGGACCACCGCCACCAGCTCGCCGGCCTGGCCGAGCTGCAGCAGCGCCATGCCCGCCAAGACCAAGTCGGGGCTCGGCGCGGCCTGGTATCCGCGGGGAACCGAAAGAGGGCCAACCTCGGCCAAGTAGGATCCAATCCTCGGATCGACGGTTCGCAACATCGATCCCAGTATCGCGGATCTCGCGAGCCGAGTTGCGGCATAAGTTATTGAAATTATTGTGGTTTAATGGTCTCGGCGTCGCGACCAGGTCCCCCCGAACGAGGCCTCGAGGTCTCGCCTCACTCGGGAGCGTTCACTCGGACAAGACCGGCAGCCGCTGCTTCTTCCGAGTCGGCGCCAGGAGTTGCTCGAGTTCGGCGTCGCTCCAGAGGCCCCCACTTCGCCAGTCGAGTTGGGTGATCGACTCCAGCGAGTGACCCGACAAGGTGGCGGTCGGTGGGCCCAGGGGCTCTTCACGCAGCACGAACCGCCCCTGGTCGAAGGGGATCCCGGGCGCCTCGGCGATCTGCTCGAAGCGCTCCTGCAGCCCTTGTCGCTCGAGCTCCAGCGCCCGATGGATGCAGTAGGGATTGTTGCCAGGGCGGCCCATAAAAACCTGGGAGGTCCAAGTGCAACCTGCCTTGCAAACGTCGGCGTAATAACAGGTGCGGCAGTGCCCCCAAAGATCGGCCCGGGTCCGGCTCTTGACGTAGCTGAGTTCGCTGGCGCGCTCCACCGCGACCGCCACCGAAACTTCGCGCGTGGTCCCACCCGAGTAGGTGTTGCTCGGTAGCGAAGGGCAGCCCTTGATCTTGCCGTCGGCCTCGAGCCCCAAGCTGTATTTGCCCGCCGGGCAACCGCCCCAGTGGGCCCCTTGATCGCCCAGGTGTCGAAGGGCCGCCTCGTAGGGGCCGAAATAGCCGAGGTTGTTGCCGGGGAAGAGCCGGATCCCGGCCGGGTCCAAACGTTGTTGTTTGACGTAGGCCAACAGCGGGAAGAGGGCGGTCAACTCATAGGGCTGAAGCAGAAGTTGCGGTCGATCGGCGGCCCGGCCCATCGGCACAGTCAGCTGGAGTTGCCACGCCTTGGAGCCCAGGTCCGCCAAGAGCTCAGCCAGCGCCGGCAACTCGGGCATCGACAGTCGGTTGACCTGGGTGTTGGTGGCCAGGCGCATCGGCGTGGCCCCGATCCGCCGGGCCGCTTGGGTCGCCGCCGCAAATGATCCCCGCACCCCCCGTTGGGCGTCGTGGGTGCGCTCCAGGCCGTCGAGGGACACCGAGATCGAACGAACCCCCGCGGCCACCGCCCGATCGATGCGTTCGGGCGTAAAAAAGCGGGCGCCGGTGGTGATGCCGCAGGCCATGCCGTGATCGGTGATGGACTTGGCGATCAAGTCCCAGTCTTCACGCAGGTAGGCCTCGCCGCCGATCAGCGTGACCTCTCGGATGCCCAAGTCGGCCATCTGCCGCACCACGTCTAGACACTCGGCGGTGTCGAGCTCATCGGGTCTCGCATGGCCGGCCCGGGAGCCGCAGTGTTGGCAACCCAGGTCACAACGGAGCGTGATCTCCCAAACCACGTAGATCGGCCGGCCCGCCTCGTAGTCACTGGGGCGCAGGCCCCGCACCAAGTTTTCGGTGGGCACGGCGCCGATGGCCGCCCGAGGTGTGAAGGTGGTGCTCACGATCCACCGGCGTCGACCGGAGGATTTCCGTAGAGCAACACGATCGGCGGCTCTCCCGTGTCGGTCATCTCGGCGTCCGCCACGCTGGCGTCGAACACTGGCGGGAGGCCGTAGTCGGCGACCGGCGGCGGCTCACCCGCGTCGACGAAGCCCGCGTCCACGACGCCCGTGTCTGGGATCCCAGGTTCTCCGTATTCGGGCCCCGGCACCGGATCGGCCGCGTCGACCAAAGACGCGTCGGCCTCGGCGATGACCTGGGCGTCTTGGGAGTGGCCGGCGTCGTCGCTGCGTTGAGCGCCGGAGTCGGCCAAGTTGGGATCCAACAATCCGGTGTCGGCCTCGCAGGCCACCAGCCCCAAGCCGAGCAAAGAGGCCGCGACCAAGCCACCGGTGGTGCTCTGGACTTTTTGGAGGGTGGCGAAGAGGTCACGCTTCGGCTGCTGGAGAGCGCTCGCGAAGGCGGCGCCGCAGAACGGGCACTGGGTGGTGCGCCAGTTGTCGTCCAGCCGGATGTGGTTGAGGCAACCCGGACATTCGGTGAGGCGGTGACGAGAGACGAATAACTTCTTGGTCATGGCGGGCCCGGCCAGGCGTGAGCAGGATTCGAGCCACGCTTTTCCCTCTACGACAAGGCCGGGTCCGCCTCAGATTTTCGAGGAGCGATCACTTCTGAGCGATCGGTCCTTGGGGCCAACGGTCCACCGCGTTTTGCACCGGCGGCACGGTCCGCAGGTAGTCATAGATGGCACCCAAGTCCTCCCGGGTCATGCCCGAGTAAAAGGTCCAGGGCATCAAGGTGTTGAAGTCCCCGGCGGGCACCTCCCGGATGGCGTCGGCCAACTCGTAGACCTTGAAGCGATCGATGAACTGCTCCCGGCTCCAATTGCCCAGGCCCGTTTCGTCGGGGGTCAGGTTGGCCGAGCGGATCTGGCCCCAAGGCAAGTCAAAAGCCTGTCCACCCGCGAAGTTGCGGCCCGGGATCGGCTCTCCCTTGACGCTCGGCGTGTGGCAGTCAGCGCAGCCCGCGATGGTCACCAGATATTGGCCGTAGGCGACGCCGTCGCTGGGTTTGGGGCAGTCGGCCCGCAGCTCCGCGACCTGGGGCAAGGTGCGGATCAAGAGGTTGATCGGGAAGTCCAGCTCTCGGGCCGGAACCTCATTGTCGATGGCCGGGATCCCGCGCAAATACGCCACGATCGACTCCAGATCTTCGCGGCAGAGTTGGCTGAAGGTCTGATACGGCATCAACGGGAACAAGGTCTCACCGTTGGGGCGCACGCCGCTGGTGATCGCCCGGATCAACTCGCCGTCGCTCCACGCCCCGATCGCCGTCGGGGTGATGTTGCGGGCGTAGATCACGCCCGGCAGCCCCAGCTCGGGGCCAAAACGGAAGCCACCTTGGCCTTCGGTGCCGTCGACCATCGGCCCGGCGTATTTGCCGAAGTCCCGGCTCGAGTGGCAGTCGACGCAAACGGCGACGTGTTGGGCCAGATAACCGCCGCGGATCGTCCGATCCAAGGTGATCTCGACCCGCTCGTCGGTCGGTGGAGGAACGTCCGGGAAGCGCACCATGAAGTAGGTGAGGCCACCGGCGACGCCGATCACCAACAAGGAGCAGACGATCGAGAGGGCAAGGAGGAGAGACTGACGCATACAGGGTCCTTTCGCGGCTCGGTACGCTCCCGAGCTCACGATGGTTTAGTGAGGGACCCCTGCCTCCTGGATGCTAAGAAGTTCGTCCGAAGATCCTAAAGGAATCTTCACGGCGTCGCGTAGGCTCAGGCGCGTTCGACGAGATCCAGCTCACAGTCGAGCTCCAGCCGGAAGTGTCCGCGCCGAGTGGGGACGAGGCGCACCTCGGGGCATTTTTGCTCCAGGCGGCGGCGCAAGAGGATCAAGCGGCTCTCCAGGTTGTCGCGCAAGGCCGGCAACCCCAGGCCCTGATCGAGGCGCAGCTCGCGGTTGGAGAACTCGTCCCGGCCCTCGAGGCGATGGGTGGACAACAACTTCCAGAGGATCTTCCCGGGCACGTTGCGGATCAGATATTCGTCGTCCACGAACACACACTCGTCGTGGCGGAAGTACGCGAAGCGTCGCCGACGTTGGGCGCGACCGGCGACGGGAACCTTGGGCGGCGTTGTTGGCTCCGGCTCCTCTGGCTCTTCCCGGAGCGCCGCGTTTTCGATGCCGATGGCGATCTGGTTGGCCACCACCTGAAGAAATGCTTCGTGCCAGTCGGCGGGCTGCAGGGTCTGTCGGCTTTCGATGGCCAAAACGCCGACCAGGCGATCGTGCACCAACAGGGGCAAGGCCAGCTGGCTTTGGGCGTCGGGCAAGCCGGGCAGCGGGATCTCGGGGCGCAGCTGTTGGGCGGGTGCCAGTTGTCCACGCACCGCTCGACCGTAGCGGAGTTCGGTGTTGATCCCAGCCACCCGGATGATCTGACGCGTTTCGGCGACGGTCCCGATCAACCCTTGGCCCAGCTCGACCTCGGCGCCGACGCCACTTTCGCCGTAACCGCGGCTGGCGATGGTCACCAAACGTCGACCACTATCGTCGGGCAAAAGCACCATCGCGTGGTGAAAACCGAAGAGTTCATCGAGGGCCGCCAAGGTCACGTCCAGGAGCTCGTCGAGGTCGCGGGTTCGGTTGATCCGGCAGGAGATCTCTTGCAGGCCCCGCAGTTCGGTCATGGGGGTGGGGCCCTCGAGCTGAGGTAGCGGTGGGGGTTCGGCGCTGGGATCCAAGGCGCCCACGACCTTCTCGAAGGACACCACCTCGAAGACGTCGGCGGCGATCAACTTGAAGATCCCCGACATCCCGGTGTGGCTGGCGATCACCTGGATCCGCAGCGACTGGGCCTCGAAGAGGGGGCCCGAGGTTTCGGAGCGGAGAAATCGCAGCTTCATCCGGTAGGGCTGCAGCGTCACCGGATCGAGCAGCTCGACGCAGGCCAAGGGGTGTTGTTCGAGGTTGAGGCTGGTCTTGTTGAAGAACTGCCGCGAAAGCGCGACGTGGCGAGAGTCCACGTAGTGCACCTGGCTCACGTAGGTGATGTTGGGCGTGCCCTCGGCGTCGCAGGTGGCGAGGACGCTGGGCACGACCCCCTGAAACAGCGATGGATAAAGCGAAAGATCGAAGTTCATCCGCGCCGCTCCTGCCCGTACGGCCGACCCGCGTCAGGCCCCGGCGTCTGCTCGAAGACCTGATGCAGGGCGATCTCGACCCGCCAACACGGCGAATGGACCACCTTGCCGGCGACCTGGGGCGGGATTCCGACCGTGGCCAACACCACGCCGAGACCCCGACGGTACTGGGCGATGAACTCTCGATCCGCCGGGCTCTCCGGGAGGATCTGGCGCGTGACGCCCTTGAGCTGCACGGTGCGGTGGGTCGGTGGATGGGACGCGGTCACCGCGATCAAGCCGTTGTCCCGAAGGTTGGCCAAGGTGGCGGCCGAGGTCGCGACCGGCAAAAACACGTCGAAACCTCGCCGATCGGGGTGCACGCGCAGGCCCATGGCGCGACAGGTCTCCGGCCAACGGTCGGCGCTGCGGGTGCCGACGTTGAGCGAAAGTCCACTTTCGATGAGCTCGGCCAAGGCCAGGCCGAGGAGCTGGCCGCCGCTCACTTGCCGAGCAAGCCTTGTTTCAGGCTCGCGTTGGGGGGTTTGGGCCCGACGAAGATGGCGTAGAGGACCTTCTCGAAGTCAGCGCCAGGGATGGTGCCCTTCACCGCGCCTTTGTACGAGACCTCCACCCCTTTTTCCGGGACGTAACTCATCACGATCTGGTCACCCTTGTTGACCGGGCCCAGGTAGCCGATGAACTGCTTCACTTTGGCGGCCAGGCCCGCGCCAGCGCCGTTTTTTTCGAAGCCCTCCTCGAAGGCGCCGACCAGATCGTCCCGGTCGACCTCCCGGATGAAGTGCATCACCAGCCGCTTGGTCTTGTCGCCGGCCAAGATCGAGTCGACGTCGCTGGTCTTTTGTTCGACGTACAGGCCCGCCACGTAGACCTCGACGTTGAAGACCGTCGCCTCCCGGACGCCGAGGCCGTTGAGGACCAGCTCCTTGTCGCCGACGGTGGCTTTGTCCGGGAGCGTCACGCCCGCTTTGGTGCTGGCCACGGCCAGGTTGGGGAGCGCCAGAATCAAGGCAAAGATCAGGGCTCTCATGGGCGGGAGCATGCGCCGGCCCGGGCAGGGCAGCAAGATGAAACAGGGTTGAAACGTGGTGTGGCGGGGACCGCCGGCAACCCCCTAGGATGCCGTCGTCGCTGGCACGGCACGCCCCTTGCTCATCCAGAGGTCATGGAGATCCGAAGTTTCTTCGACGCCCGCACCTTCACCCTGACCTACGTGGTCTGGGACCCCGCCACCCGGGACGCCGTGGTGATCGACCCGGTCCTCGACTACGAACCCGTCGGCTCGTACACCTTCACCGATTCGGTCGATCAGGTTGGCGAGTTCCTCAAGACCCAAGGCCTGAAGTTGCGTTGGGCCCTCGAGACCCACGCCCACGCCGACCACCTGACCGGCAGCGCGCTCCTCAAGCGGCGCTTCGACACCAAGGTGGCGATCGGTCGCCCGATCACCAAGGTGCAGGCGACCTTCAAGGAGGTCTTCGACCTCGAGCACCTGGCCACCGACGGCCGCCAGTTCGATCGCCTGCTCGACGACGGCGAGGTGCTGGAGGCCGGTAGCCTGAAGATCAAGGTGATCGCCACGCCGGGCCACACGCCCGCCTGCATGACCTACCAGATCGGTGACGCCCTCTTCACCGGCGACCTGATCTTCATGGACGACTACGGCACCGGCCGCTGCGACTTCCCCGCCGGAAGCGCCGCGGACATGTACGACTCGATCCAGAAGCTCTACCAGATGCCGGACTCGACCCGCGTGTTCCCCGGTCACGACTATCCGCCGCCCTCCCGCGGAGTGAAGTGGGAGACCACCATCGCCGCCGAAAAGGCCAACAACCCGCAGCTCAACGGCAAGACCAGCAAAGAGACCTTCGTCAAGATGCGCTACGATCGAGACAAGGGCTTGGCCGCGCCCAAGCTGCTGTTCCCCAGCGTCCAGGTGAACATCGACGCCGGCCGGATGCCCCCGGCCAACGCTGCGGGTCATCGCTACCTGCAGGTCCCGATCAACCTGTTCCGCCCCGCCGACGAGTTGGGCGAACCCAAACCTCGTTAGGCCACGGACGCGATGCCCGCGCTGATCCTCTTGTTGCTCGGCGCTCCGATCTCCCTCGAGCTCGGGGGGTCCAGCCAGCTCGAGGTTTCGGTGATCGGCCAACTGCGGCTGACGGAAAGTGATCGGCCCGGCGGCGCCTCAGAAGTGCAAGTCAACTTGCAACGCCTCCGGGAGACGCTTCGGCTCTCCACCTTCGATCGACGGTTGGCCTTCGGGCTCAGCGTCAACACCACGCCCGCGGTGCAGGAGCTGATCGAACTTTCGATCGAAGGCCGGCCCGCGCCTTGGCTGCGCCTCAAGGGCGGCTTCTTCAAGGTGCCCTTCACCGCCTACCGGGCCCAAAGTTACGCCGAGCTCTCCTTCGTGGACTGGGCCACCCTCGTGACCCGGCCCTTCGGCGCCGAACATCAACTGGGCCTGGAACTGCACGCGGCGGTGGAGTCTTGGACCTTGGTCTTTGGGACCTTCGGCGGTGCGCCGCTCCGAGCGGCCCACGGCTTGGGCCTGGCCCCGAGTTTTGGTTTGGCGACCCGTAACCTCGCCAATCTCGCCGACCTGGGCCTCCCGGGGCGCCTCCACCCGGAGCTGTTCACCCGCGTTTCAGTTCGTTTCGTCGCCACTGGCCTCGAGCTGATCGCCAGCGCCGCCATCGACCTTTCCCCCGAAGAACAGCGGGATCTGGCCTTTCGGGCGGCCCCCGAGGTGCGCTGGCGAGGGGGGCCCGCCGAGGCCTTTGGCGTGTTTTATGTCGGGGGCCCGAGTTCGGCCCCCACCCAACTGAAGGGCGGCTTGGTCGAAGCCCACCTCGACGTCGACGACGGCCTGCGGCTTTCGGCCCGCTGGTCCGCTTTGGCCCGAGAACCCGAGCTGGTGGATGCCAGCCGTGCACCAAAGTTCGAGGAAGAACGAACATTTGCGATGATGTTTCGGGTGCTTGGCGCCCAGCTGGAGTTGATCGCCGACCTGGCCCAGCTCCGCCAGGTGCGGGCTTTGGGGGTGGTCGAAGAGTGGCGGGCCCGGGCCCAAGTCCAGGGCGGCTGGTGACCGTGAAGCGCCTGAAACGGCGCTGAAACACGACCGGGCCACATCAGCGGACTCCCGGAGGTGGTCTGCCCTTTGCTCTAGGGAGCCCCATGGCAGAACAAGACGACACGAAGGCGCTGCTTCAGCGCATCGATCAACGGCTGGAGCGGCTGGAGCGCTTGGCCGATCGGGTGGAGCGACTGGAGTCCCAGGGCTTGGCGGCGGCCGCGGTGGTCACCGACACCGTCGATCGGGCCATGGCCCAGGCTTCGAATCGCGGGATCGAGGTCGATCCCCGGGCCCGGGCTTTGGCCAGTTTGGTGCTCCGGGCGACCGAACCCCACAGCTTGAGCCAGCTGGAGTCGGGGCTGGAGCTGATGGCCGCGGCCCCCGGCGCCTTGGCGGCGTTGACCGACACCTTGGACGGACTGGCCGCCCAGTTGATCGCGGCGGGGATCGATCCGGACGTGCGGGTGCGCAACTTGGCCTCGGCCGCCGAACGCCTGACCTCCAACGAGGCGATCGAGGTGTTGCATTCGGTGTTGGATCGCCTGACCTCGGTCCGCACCTTGTTGGCCTCGGGGATCTTGGATCCGGCTTCGACCGAGGTGGTGGGGCGCATGGCCCGGGCCTTGGCCCACGCCGCCGAAGAGCCGCCAGGTCGGGTGGGACCCTTCGGTGCCCTCAAGGCCCTCGCGGATCCCGACGTGGGTCGCAGCCTCGACTTTTTGCTCCGCTTCGCCCGCGGCTTCGGCCGCGTCGCCCACCACCACTCGAGCCCGGCCTTGCCCGCCCAGACCCGGAAGGACTGAACCATGAGCAGCAGCAACACCCAGATCTTGATCGTCGGCGGTGGCACCGGGGGCCTTTCGGTCGCGGCGCGCCTGATGGCCTTGCCCAACCCACCCAAGGTCACGCTGATCGAGCCCAGCGAAAAGCACTACTACCAGCCGCTGTGGACCTTGGTCGGCGGCGGCGTCTTCGACAAGTCGATCACCGAACGGGATGAAGGCGACTACGTGCCGAAGGGCGTCGAGTGGATCAAGGACTACGCCGAGGAGTTCGATCCCGAAAAGAAGACCGTCAAAACTCGAGGCGGCCGCACCATCACCTACGAACAGCTGGTCTTGGCGCCGGGCATCCAGCTCGATTGGCAGAAGATCGAGGGCCTGAAGGGCAACTTGGGCAAAGACGGGATCTGCAGCAACTACAGCTTCGAGACCGTCGACAGCACCTGGAAGTTCTTGCGCAGCATGAGCGCGGGGAACGCGATCTTCACCTTCCCCTCCACGCCGATGAAGTGCGCCGGCGCGCCGCAGAAGATCATGTACCTGGCCGACGATCACCTGCGACGCCGAGGGGTCCGTGGCAACACCAAGATCATCTACGCCTCGGCGGGCGCCGCGATCTTTGGCGTCAAGAAGTACGCCGAGGCCTTGAACAAGGTGGTGGCCAAAAAGCAGATCGAGACCCACTTTCGCCGGGAATTGGTGGCGGTGCGGCCGGCCAGCAAAGAGGCGGTCTTCAAGAACCTGGACGGCGGCGAAGAGCTGATCCTCAAGTACGAGCTGCTCCACGTGGTGCCGCCCCAAAGTGCACCCGACTTCATCAAGAAGAGCCCCTTCGCCAACGCCGCGGGTTGGGCCGACGTGGAGAAATACACGCTCCAGTCCCCCAAGTTCCCCGACGTCTTCGCCTTGGGCGACGCCAGCAGCCTCCCGACCTCCCGGACCGGCGCCGCGATCCGAAAGCAGGCCCCGGTTTTGGTAGAGAACCTGCTCGCCCACCGCGAGGGCCGGGCCCTGACCGGCCGCTACGACGGCTACTCCTCGTGCCCCTTGGTGACCGGCTACGGAAAGTTGATCTTGGCCGAGTTCGACTACGACGGTACGCCCGTCGAGAGCTTCCCCTTCGACCAAGCCGAGGAGCGCTACAGCATGTACGCCCTCAAGGCCTACGGCTTGCCGGAACTCTATTGGAACGGGATGTTGCGCGGGCGGATGTAGATCGTGCCTTGAACTTCGACAGGCTTCCGTGAGGACATGGACCGAGTGCGGCGGTCATTCTTCAGGCTTGGCGCTTTGGCTTTGGCCGGCTTGTTCGTGGGGCTGGCGGCCCATGCGCCTCGGGCCGAGGCCCTGAGCTGCATTTCATATGTCCCACCTGATCACATCGGTGACGCCGACCACCCCATCTCACGCTACGAGTTGCTGTGGGGAGTCGGGTCTTGGGAGGTGACCGTCGAAGGGAGCACCCTGAGCCTCGGCCGCCACTCCCACATCTCGACCCGCGACAAGGGGCCCTGGGAGACGGTCCACCTCTGGGCACCTGACCCGGCGCCAGAGCCGACCCAGCGTTACGTCGTCAAGAGCAATTTGTACGAGCGCTTCCGGTTCTCTCCAACGGATGCTCCACCCCGCGAATCGTCCTACGCGGTCTTGGTGGAGGTTCGAGGTTCCTCCGTCAGGCTCCGCCTCGAGGGCCTCGGCCTTCTGCTCGTGGACACCCAACACGGCCAGGAGTTCGATGAGCTGCGGCTCGACGGGATCGTCGATGGCTTCGACGCCAACGCGCCCGACGCGCCGGGGCTCGGGATCCCGCTGGGCTACAAGGACTGCGAGCAGCGAGGGATCTCGGCGACGCCCGGGTCGACCCTCGACCTGAGCGTAGGGATCGTGCGGATCGATGGGACCTTCCTGGGGTGGGAGCGCCGGAGCATCGACATCCCTGAGCTCGAAGAGCCGGGCGGTTGCCGCTGCATCCATGGCCAGCCCTGGCGCGGATCCGTCGGGCTCCTGGCGTTGCTGCTTGCGATGTTCCTGGTCGTGGGGCGCCGCTCTGAGGGCGCTTCCGTGATGGTCCGCTGAGCCGGATCTGTGGCTTTGGGGCGGCCGGGCGAATCTCGCTCATGAAAAGGGGGCGCAGGTAGTGCGTCCGGATAGACCGGATTCAACAACGAAATCGAGGCAGGTGATCCAGCCCCGCCCCGTAAGGTGCTGACGGCATCGAGGAGCACGAGCGCATCACCGTCGAGCTCCCCCCGAGGCGCCTGTTTCCGCTCGCCCGCGAGCAATACCATCCGCGCGCGCTTCGCGAGTGCGTTTGGCCCGGTTCGCGAGCTGATCCAGTCATCGACGTATACGCGGTCTGCATCCGAGATATCGAGAGTTCGGCTGCCAACTTGTGCGGCGCTATCGGCGGGTCAAGAAATCCAATCCGTTCTCTCGAACGGGACACTGCAAGCGAGAGCGCGATGGCTATGCGATCACTTTGTCTTTACCTTCGGATCGACGCCCTCGCGAATGTCGCGAAGTGGTGGCGGTGGCGGCCGAGGCGTCGGGGGCGGGGTGGTTGTCGGAGTTGGCTTGGGTTTGGGTTCTGATTCCGCCACGTGGGCCTCCAGCGATTAGGGGAAGAGATACCGTAGCACAACATACGGCACCGAGGTGATGGCGGTTGCTGCAATAGCCTTCGCCAGTTCGAGCAGACACAAGTGTCGAAGGTACGACTTTTGGTCGTTGGCGGCAGTGTTTACGTCGCAGGCCTGGGCGAGTTGCGCTACGTAGTCTTCTACAAACATTTCATCAACGGTCTGAGGCTCCCCCGGATTCGACCTCCTGTAGTCTTCCAGAACTCTGCGCTGCTTCTCCCAGGTTCCTACCGTTGGCATCCCCTTGAACTTGTGACCTTCGGCGCAGGCATAGGCGTGGTAGGCGCACTTCGCGAGGTACACGACCTGGAACGCTACACCCA
This sequence comes from Deltaproteobacteria bacterium, assembly GCA_016703535.1. Taxonomy (GTDB): domain Bacteria; phylum Myxococcota; class Kuafuiibacteriia; order Kuafuiibacteriales; family Kuafuiibacteriaceae; genus Kuafuiibacterium; species Kuafuiibacterium phototrophicum. The sequence goes on from JADJBV010000002.1 coordinate 267,268, forward strand.
CGAAAAGGAGGGCAACGAAAAATGCAAGGAGTGGTTCGTTGATAAGCCCCCCTGGTTTGACGAATCGACCCTGATCGACGAACTGAACCATCGCTGCGAGGAGCACAGCGACGACTCCGAGTGGAAGAGTTAGGCTATCATTGATCTTCCCGGTCCGGTCCGCCTCGGAGTAGTAGGCGCGCTCGCAGATCTCGAGGTACGCCGCGCGCTGAATCTGTCGCTCTTGCATCGGACCAGCTGAGCATTGATGTGGCGGCGTAGCTTCCGTCGTAGTGAGTTGGACCACCATGGCAGCATGGCACCAGCGACTTGATAGGCTGTCAAGAACTGCGGGCGGCGCGATTGCAATCGGTCTCCGACGCAACTACGCTTGGTCGATGGATGTCGACTTTTCGGAACTGCAAGAGGAGTTAAAGGATAAGCTCAATCTCGAATGTGAGGTCTCAACGTTCGAGGGCGAGATGGACGGCAAGCTCGTGATAGTCGAAGTGCGAGACTACGGTTCCGGTTTCAGTGGGGGCCGTTACACGGTGACCGTTCGGGATCCCGGAAGCAATCGCGAGACAACCTCGAATGGAGCAAACTCAGTGGGCGAGGCTTGCTCGCTTCTTCATTGGGGCAAGCTCGATGTGAAGAAGCGCTAGCGATGATCATTCAACTCCTTCACCCCGACGGGGTGCGAATCATCAACCGCCCCAATGCGTCGCACCCATAGGCACTTCCGCGATCGGCATCGTGAGGAGCTCCGTGACTTGCTCGGAAATTGCGATTGAGGATCCGACCGGGACGCGAGCGCTCCTTCAGACCCCGGCTGAAAACCGCCACACCCACTTGTGGGGGTTGCGAACAGCCCGACCAGCTCATCCACCTCGGGCGCCTGTTTAGCCTCGCCCGTGAGCAATACCATCCGCGCGCTGTGCGAGTGCGTTTGGCCCGGTTCGCGAGCTGATCCAGTCTTCGAGGTGAGCAGGGTCTGCACCCGAGATATCGAGGGATCGGGCTAGCGCGCCGTCGTCGAGGTGCGAACGAGACGCTCACGGGGCGCCTTCATCCCAAAGACGCTCGAGACCCGCTGCTTCTTGGCTAGACCTTCCCGCAGACAGACCACGACGACAGGGGCTGTTGCGACGGAGAGTTCCGCGCCGGCGAAGGCGCCGTAGCCGATGCCCTGGGCATCGCTGTGGTACACCAGACATCGTTCACCGTTGGGTCGGCGCGTAACCTCGGCAACGGGCGAACCGCACTCCTGCAGCAGTTCGGCCTCGGCCCAACTGAGCTGGACCGCGCAGGCCCGAAAACCGCGGGGCTTCTCGAATCGTTGGATTGCAATAGTCGTAGGAAGCGTGCAACCGCACAGCCCGGCGAGGAGAAGGCCACCCATCACCGTCTTGAGTGCATTCACCGCGGGGAAGGTCGCCGCGCCTGGGCGCGGGGTCAATCCCACACTATGGGGCAAGGTGGGCGAGAAGGCGCGGTGGGCACAACGCCCCCGGACAAAGAGGCGCGTGGCAGGTGGCAATGTCGCGAAAGACTCGCCGCAGATGATTGCTAAATACGACTCTTGCGAGCCGCGCTAGATCTGGAGAAGTTCACGACAAGACTCTGTGAGCAGCCCCAAATACCTCAGCCTCGGAACTCAGGGCCAGGCCAGGATGGCACCCCGGTGGTGGAATACGCGGAACTCCCGGCGCTCGAGTGATCCGAGAAGCTCAGTAGGGCCGTGTCCCGGGCCGAAGTAGTCAAGGCCCTTCTTGAGGCTGGCCTCGAGGCTCACCCGGTGGACGAGGGCAGGCGGCTCTCCTTCGTGGCCTCGCCCCGATTCCCGCTCGGGAACGCGCCTCTCTTCCGAGGCTTCGCCTTGCCACCTTAGATGGGCGGCGCCTACTACTCGAAGAGAAAAAGGGGTGCGGAGACGCAGGGATTCGAACCCTGGATACCAGTTTTGCCGGTATACCGGTTTAGCAAACCGGCGCCTTCAGCCACTCGGCCACGTCTCCATCACCAGACTGCCAAACAACAAAAACACCAACCAAACGTACGGAGCAGGAGGGATTCGAACCCCCGGTACGGCTCAACACCGTACGGCGGTTTTCAAAACCGCTGCCTTCAACCACTCGGCCACTGCTCCGTGGTCGCCCCGAAGAGCGCCTCTATAGCCTCAACGAACCGAGGGTGCAAGGCAAGAGCGGCGGGGCGGTGGCGGGCGCGGGCCGGTTGGGGTACGCGATCGGCATGGCCGAACACGCCCCCTTGCCCGGCTGGGCCGATCAGATCCGAACCACGTACCTCCGCGGGGAAGCGTCGGTTTTTATCCTTCATGGCAACGTCTACGACCTGATCCTGCACAAAGGTGAGCTGGTCTCGCTGACCGACTTTCTGGCCAACGTCCTGCTCGCCAAGAAGCCGGTCGTCTGCCAGTACAACCCGTCCCTGGGGGTCAAGTTCCGGAAGAAGGACGCCAAGATCGGCAACCTCGAGGAGCTGCTCGGGGAGGGGGGTGTGCCCGAGAAGCTGGAGGCGATCGAGAAGATGTTGCGGACCACCGACGGGGTGGCGCTGATCCTCGACTACGCCGAGGTGATGGCCCCGGCCGCCGACAACAGCTTCTTGGCCGACGCGGATCGCCGGGCGGTGGTGACGCTCCACCGCTGGAGCATGGACCGGAGCTTCGAGAACACCGACAGCGTGGTGATTCTGGTGGCCGAGTCCTTGGCGGGCTTGTCGCCGATGCTCTCGACCAACCCTCGGATCGCCACCATCAACGTGCCGCTGCCGGACTCGGAGGCCCGGGCCGAGCTGATCCGCTCCCTCGAGCCCGAAGCCAACGCCCGAGAGATCGAACGGCTGACCGCCCACTCGGCGGGCCTGAAGACCGTGCAGGTTCGGGGCATCTTGTTGCCCGGTGAAGACGCGGAAGAGGCTTTCGCCGAACGGTACGAGTTGATCCGGGAGATCTTGGGTGAGGCCCACGACGCCCTGAAGCGGGCCAAAAAGCTCACCCGGATGACCTCGGGCATGACCCGGGATCAGGTCATCTCGTACCTGCGGGAACGGGAGGGCCTGGACGTGGCCGCCCGCCACCAAAAAGACGACGGCCGCTACGACGAGGTGTTGCGCCTCTTGGCCAAGCGGAAGCGCGAGATCTTGGAGAAGGAGTGTTACGGGCTGGTCGAGTTCGTGGAGCCCGATCACGACTTCGGCGCGGTCGGCGGCATGGAAGAGGTGAAGCGGGAGTTGATGCAGATCGCCATCAACGTCCGGGACGGCAACACCAAACGGGTGCCGATGGGCCTCTTGTTCACCGGGCCGATGGGCACCGGCAAGACCTTCGTGGCCGAGGCTTTTGCCCGCTCTTCGGGGCTGACGGCGATCAAGCTGAAGAACTTTCGGAGCAAGTGGGTCGGCGCCACCGAAGGCAACCTGGAGAAGATCCTCAGCGTGGTGAAGGCCCTGGGCAACGTCCTGGTGATCATCGACGAGGGCGATCGGGCCTTCGGCAACAACGACGGCGACGGCGACGGCGGCACCTCCAGCCGGGTCATCGCCCGGATCAAAGAGTTCATGAGCGACACCACCAACCGCGGGCGGGTGTTGTTCGTGTTGATGACCAACCGCCCCGACAAGTTGGACATCGACATCAAGCGGGCCGGCCGTTTGGATCGGAAGATCCCGTTCTTTTACGCCCAAGACGCCAACGAGGTGGAGCCGGTGTTGATGGCCCAGCTGCGGCGGCACAAGGTGGCCCACGAGCTGGAGTTGCCCCGGGATCGGGATCAGACCTCGGCTCGGCTGGTCGGTTACTCCAACGCCGACATCGAGGCCCTGGTTTTGGCCGCCAACGATCGGGCCGAGGCCGCCGGAGAGCGGGTCACGGCGGCGACCTTGAGTAAGGTGATCGACGACTACCTGCCGTCCCGGGACGCCAACATGCTCGAGTACATGGAGCTCCTCGCGGTGTTCGAGTCCTCGAGCCGGGCCATGTTGCCCAAGCGGTACCAGGCGATGCTCGTCTCCGAACTGCAAGACAAGTTGCGAAACCTGCAGCGGTTGGTGCGCTGAGCCAAGGACCCCCGAATGGCCAAGTCGATCGTTTCGGCGGGTGAGGTGCCTGCCCAGCAAGGCGGGGCGCTGAAGGCATACTCGTTGTCTGGCGAGGCGTCCCAACAAAGCTGGGCAGGATGGATCGCCCGCCCAAACGGTCGACTTGGCCGTTCGGGGGTCCTGAGATGGTGAAGGAGCGGGCGGCCGTAGGAGTGGGGCGCGAGGTCGCTCGTGCGCTCCAGATCTTTGCCCGGACCGCCCGGGCCCGGCAGCTCTACGCGCCCAACAACGCCATCTTGCGGCGGATGATCGACGAGCTCACCCAGGCCTTCACCGAGGCGCTCAAGATCGTGCCGGAGTTGACCATCAAGGTCCGGCCCGAGGCGCTGTTGTTCGACGACGAGGTGGTGCTCGACGAACCCAACCCCGAGCAGTCGATCCCCTTCGTTTATTTTCGGGACGGGATCCGCCGCCTGGACTTTGTCCGTGGTTTGGAGCCCCGGGAACTCCAGATCTTGCTCGACGCCACCGCCCAGGGCTTCAACTTCTCGGGCTTCGGCGACGACATCGTGGCCCGGCTTTGGCACCACGACCTCGAACACCTGCGTTACCTGGTCCTCGACACCACCATCGTCGCCGCCGGCAAAGACCCCGGAGCCCCGCCGGCCCCTGGGGACTACGACCTCGACGCCCAGATCGACGGCTTCCTCCGGGAGATCTACGGCGACAGCTCCGACGACGTCGGCCCCAAGTCCCTCCACGTCGATCGCAGTGACCTCGCCGCCAAGGCCATCGCTGAGACCTTGGACGCGGTGGAAGAGTTGGCCCCCGGCTTTCATCCGCCCCGGGCCTTCCTCCAGCCCCCGGCCTACGCTTGGGATGCCCGGGAGAAGGTCCAAAGTGAAAGTGAGTCCGAGCTCGCTTTGGGCACCGCCACCGCCGCCATCGCCGCCCTTGGGGCGCCGTTGCCCGATGGGGATCTCAACTCTTTGGCCGACGGTTTGCTCCGAATCTTCGACGCCGCCTTGGTCAACCGGGAGATCAAGTTGGCCACCAAAATTGTCCACGGCGTTCGCCGTTTGGAAGGGGGTCCCGCCGAATCCCGGGCCCGTCGTTGGTTGGCAGAAGGGGTCAGCGACGCCCGGCTCCGCCAAGCGGTGCAGATCTACCAAAGCCTGATCGCCGACGACGATCGTCACGCCATCATGCGTTTTTTCCGGGTGTGTGGGCCGACCGCGGTCCCCTCCTTGCTGGGCATGTTGCCCAGCTTCGGTGAACAAGCGATGCGGCGCCGCTTCGCCGACGTGGCCTTGGAGATCGGCTTCGAGGACCTCGGGCCGATTCAAGAGTTGGTCACCAGCGAACAGGCCTTCGTCGCTGAAGAGGGCATCTACCTGCTCGCTCAGATCGGCACCGAACCGGCCTTGGCGATGTTGTCGGCGGCGGCCTCTCACGAGCGGGCTGAGGTGCGCATGGCGGCCCTGACCGCGGCCGACAAGTTGCCGCCCCAACGCCTGCAAGCCTTGGCGGCGCCGCTCCTCGACGATCCCGAGCCCAAGATCAAGGCCGCGGCGGCCCGGGCCTTTGCCAGGGTGCGCAGCCCCGACGCCTTGGCCACCATTGAACGTTACGCGGTTTCGCCCGAGCTGGAGCGAGAGGCCTACGAGGTGAAGCGGGCCTTTTTGGTGGCCTACGCGCTCCTCGCCCAGGTGCGGGCCATCTCGGTGTTGGCCAACTACGTCAAACGCGGCGACGGACTCTTGGCCAAAAAGGAGATCGAAGATCTGGGCGTGGCCGCCGCGGAAGCGCTGGTGGTGTTGCGGACCCCACGTACGGTGGAGGTCCTGAAGAAGGCGGTCGGTGGACGCAGCAAACGGATCCGCGAGACCGCTCGGGCCGCGCTCCTCCGCATGAAGGAGGGCAAGTGAACACCGAGGAGAAGGGCGAACGGGCCAAGCTCTCCAAAAAAGCGGTCGATCACGCCCGCAACTTCCTCTCGGCCTTGTTCATGGGCCTGAGGACCGCTCAGATCCACGATCCGGCCAACCGGGCCTTCGACAACGCGGTGCAGGTCTTGGGCGGCGCGGCCCGGGAGTTGTACTCGACCACCGGCGGCTTTCAGATCCAGTTCGTCGAAGAGTCCGTTTTTTTGAACGGCGTGCGCCTGCGCTTCGCCGATGGGGCCTTCGCCTCCATGCGCACCTTGCGCACCTTGCTCGAGTCCAAGGAGTTGGGCGGCATCGAGATGCGGACTGCGCCGACCACCGAGTCGGTCCGCAAGTTGATCCTCTTGTTCGCGGCCCGCCCCGGCGAAAACGTCTCCAAGGAGGAGCTGGAGGGCGCCCAGATCGGCCTGCTCGGGGTGCAGCGGTTTTCGGACGGCGCCCGGAGCATCAAGGTCGATCGCCGAGTTTTTGCGGCCCAATCTTACGCCAAGTTGATCCTCGCGCTCCGGGAGCAGCTGGAACGGACCCAACAAGCCCGGGAGGTGGACTGGGCCGGCGGGGCCGGGGCCCCACGCCTGCGGGCGGTCCGGGTGATCCAAGATCTGGTGGAGTTGGGCAGCGATCGGGCCGACTTCCTCCTGCGCCTCTCCGCCAATCGCAAAGGCGCCCAACCCCTCGAGCTCTACGCGGTCGACACCTGCTTGTTGGCCATCGGTCTGGGGCACGGTTTGGGCCTGCCCCGCGCCGATCTGGTGGATCTGGGCATGGCGGCCTTGTTTCACGTCTTGGGGGCCCGGCCCGAAGGGGAACGATGGTTCCTCGGTGAGACCGAACTACGCGCCTCTTTGGCGTGGTTGGTCGCCGAAAGTGGCCTGAGCCGCTCGGCCCACCTTCGCACCTTGGTGGTGGCCGAGTTGGTCCCGGGCGCCAGCGGCCGCAGCAAACCCCACTGGTACACCCGCCTCCTCCAGGTGGCCGCTGGCTATCAGCGCCTCCTTTTCGGGATCTTCGCGGACGATCCCGCGCCCCTTTTGCCCCTCGAGGCCCTCAGCCGCCTCGCCGAAAATCGCGAAGGCCGTTACGACCCCCGGGCCGTCGATCTGTTGATCAACGTGCTCCGGGCCTACCCGGTCGGCGCCGAGGTGGTCCTCGACGGGGGGGAGGTAGGGGTGGTCGTCAGCCACGCCGGGGGCTCCCGTTGGGATCGACCGATGGTCCGGGTGCTGGGCGATCCGCCCCACACCGTCGACCTGATGGTCCGGGATGGCGGGCGGTTCCTGAACCGCATCCAAGGGACCCGCTTGTTCCTCGGGGAAAAGAGCGCCAACACGACCTTGGACGAGCTCGGCTTTCCGCCGCTGGTGGACACCGAAGCCTTACGGGCCTTGGGCCTCGAGGACGGAATGCAAGCCCACTTGCCAGAGCTCGGCGCCACACCCGCCGGTCTGGACGAGGTCTTGGCGGCCCTCGATCTGCCGGGTGATGAAGACGATCCGCCGCTGATCGACGACGAGGCCATCGAACCGCTGCCGAGTAGCCTGCCGCCGGGCCCGGATCCGACGGCCTACGACACCTTGCCGCCGGATCCCGAGCCGGTGGCTTGGGATGCACCCCTGGAGCTCGCCCCGCCACTGTTGCCGGACGCGACCGCGCCCCTGGCCCGGGTCGAGTTCGAGACGGTGCCGTCGGACGACCTGCCGATCGTCCCTTTGGCACCGCTGGTGTCCGAGCCGCTGGCGCCGCCTTCGACCGAGGACGGTCGCACCCCGTTCGAGCCTCTGCCTCTGGCCGAGGAAGATCCCGTCGACCTGGCCACCGAAAACCAGGCGTTGCGGAGTTATGTGGAGACCTTGGTGTTGGCCCTGAACGCCTCCAAGCTGCCGATCCCCGCCCCACCCGCGGCGATCGAAGCGTCTTTGCCGCCGACGCCGGCCTCCAAACCGCCCGAGGCCCCGCGGTCTTTGCCGCCACGTCGGGGCCGGCGGCCGATTCCACCACGCCGCTGAACCTGGCCGAATTGCTGTGTTCCTCGGGGATCCGTGCTAGCGTTCCGAGCGTCGTGCCAGCCGATACACTCCCCCAACGTCGATCCGTCCGACCGGTGCAGAGCGTCAAGGTCGTGGTCGTCAAAGGCCCGGACACCGGCGCCAAACGCGAATCAGGCGACGAACGGATCTCGATTGGCACCGCCCCCGACAACCAGCTGGTCCTCAAGGACCCGACCGTCTCTCGTTACCACGTCGAGATCGTGCGCCGGGGTGATCGCCTGGAGGTCCAAGATCTTGGCTCCACCAACGGGGTCGTGACCTCGGGCGTCTACATCGAAAAGGCCGCGGTGGCGCCCGGCACGGTGCTCAACCTGGGCTCGACCAGCATCCGGGTCGAAGACGGCGGCACCTTCGAACAAGACGCTCCTCCCAGCGAAGAGCTGGAAGCGGTCCGAGGCCGATCCACGGCCATGCGAGAGCTCTTTGGCCGCATCTCCCGGGTCGCCGGTTCGGACGCCTCGGTGTTGCTCAACGGCGAAACCGGGGTCGGCAAAGAGCTGGTCGCCCGAGAGATCCACCAGGCCAGCGGCCGGGCCGGTCAACCCTTCGAGACCGTCGATTGTGGCGCCATCTCGCCAGCGCTGATCGCCAGCGAGCTCTTCGGCCACGAAAAGGGCGCCTTTACCGGCGCCGATGAGTCCCGGGAGGGCGCCTTCGAACGGGCCCATGGCGGCACCCTTTTCCTCGACGAGATCGGTGAACTTCCCCTGGCCTTGCAACCCGCCTTGCTCGGCGCGGTCGAACGCAAGGTGATCCGCCGGGTCGGTGGCTCCAAGACCATCCCGGTCGACGTGCGAGTGGTCAGCGCCACCCACCGAGATCTCCGCTCGGCGGTGAACAAGAGCGAGTTCCGCGAGGACCTCTACTATCGCCTGGCCGTGGTGACCCTCTCCATCCCGCCGTTGCGGGAGCGCATCGAAGACGTGCCGATCTTGGTCGAGCACTTCTTGCGTTTGGCGGGCCACACCGCGCCCGTCGACGAGCTGGTGCCGCCGGTGGTGATGGACAGCCTGACCCGCCACAAGTGGCCCGGCAACGTCCGGGAGCTGCGCAACTTCATCGAGGCCTTTTTGGTGATGGGTGAGGCCATGCCTCCTTCGGCTGTGCCTCACGCGCGAGGCGCGGCGGCTGGGCCGGGCCTCGTCAACCAAGAGGGGATCGATCTGTTGACCGGCATGCCTTATCGCGAGGCTCGGACCCGCCTCCTCGACGAGTTCGAGCGGGCCTACCTGAAGAAGGTGCTGGAGAACAGCGACGACAACGTGTCCGAAGCGGCCCGCAAGTCCCGGATCCACCGCTCGTACATCAACGTGATGTTGCGCCGGCACGGCATCCGCTAGTCCGCCCCAGCGCCACCCCTCAGTCGGCGGTGGCGTAGGCGATCGCGGCCCCGATGCCGAGGCCGATCAACAAGGCCCCGACGGTCCCGTGGGTCACCCGGCGACTCTCCAAGTCCTCGAGCTCCTGCGGATCTTGAGCGGGTTCGCCCACGCTGCCCCGGGCGACCAAGGCGCTCCCCACGAACACCGAGCCGGCCACCGCCGCCACCACCGCACCAACCCCCACCACCGGGACCCAGGCCGGGGTCTCGGGTTCGGCGACGGGCGTGATCGGGACCAGCGGCGGCGGGGGCGGCAACTTGGCGGTGATCCGTGGCAGCAATCGATCCAGGCCGGCCGCGATCGGCTCGTCTGGCGCCGCGCCCTTTCGCAAGTCAACTTGCGTTTGCGAGACCTCCCGGCCCCCCGGGGTTTGGCGGATCAGCAGCCAACGAACCTGGGAGATGCCGACAAAGAGGCCCACCGTTAGCACGTGATCCGGGCTCTGACCGTCGCAGGTGGGTGCGCTCAAGGTCAGCTCACTGCCCCGCAGGTTGGCGCAGGTTTCGTTGCCACGGGCGCTCAAGCGCTCCAACACCACCTGGAGGGCCTGGGCGTGTTCGTCGGGGCTGATGCCGTCGGCGGTCCCGGGGCGGACCTCGACCAACACGCCGGCGGCCAGGAGCCCGAGCAGCGGGAACACCGAGGGAAGATACGGCTTTTGGGGCCTGGCGTCGAACGCCGCTTCAAATCGGGCGGGGCAGGGCCGGCGGCGCGGTGTGGGGGGCGGCCTGAGTCACGAAGGAGTGGCCGGTGAAGAGGCCGATCACGAACCAGGTCAAGGAGCCCACCCCGGCGAGGAACACCGTGTCACCCACCAGGCGCAACCAGCGCAGGTTCTCCAGCAAGGGCGATTGCAGCAGCTCCGCGCTCCTGGCGAACCAGAGCCCGTGCTCCAGGCTGGCCCAGGTCTGGATCAGGCCGATCGGCAGCAGGCTGAGCAACACCATCAGGGCCAGCCCTCCGTTCATCGCCCAAAAGGCGAAGGCCAAGGGACGTTCGTTCCACTCCCGGGCGGGCCAGAGGCGGCGGAACACGGTCAACACCAGGCCCAAGGCCAAGAGGCCGTAGACCCCAAAAAGGGCGGTGTGGGCGTGCACCGGCGTGAGGTTGAGGCCCTGCATGTAGTAGAGGGCCACCGGCGGGTTGATCAGGAAGCCGAAGATCCCGGCGCCGACCAAGTTCCAGAACGCCACCCCGGCGAAGAAGCGGAGGGGCCAGCGGTAGCGGCGCATCCAGCTGACCCGGCTCTCCATCGACAAGGTCTCTTTGGCCTCCCAACCGATCAACACCAGGGGCACCACCTCCAAGGCGCTGAAGGCCGCGCCCACCGCCATCACCGACACCGGCGTGCCCGAAAAGTAGAGGTGGTGGAAGGTCCCGGGGATGCCGCCCAGGAGGAAGATCGCCGTCGACAACAAGGTGGCTCGACCGGCGCTTTCGGCGCGGATCAGGCCGAAGCGGGTGAAGATGAAGGCGATGGCCGCGGTGGCGAAGACCTCCATGAAGCCCTCGACCCAAAGGTGCACCACCCACCAGCGCCAGTACTCCATCACCGTCAGGTGGGTGCGGGCGCTGAACATCAAGCCGGCCCCGTAGAACAAGCCGATCGCCGCGGTCGAGCCGGTGAACAACAACACGATCGGGCGGGTGGCGTCTTTGGCGGTCAAGGCCGGCCAGAGCGCGCGCAACATCAGGCCCAACCAAAGGAGGAGGCCAACGTAAAGGCCGATCTGCCAGACCCGGCCCAGGTCCACGTATTCGTAACCTTGGTGACCGAACCAAAAGCCTGCGTCCAGGCCCAGGTGTTGACCGATCGAGAGGGCCTCACCGGTCATCGACCCACCGACCACCACGATCAAAGCGCCGAAGAGCAGGTTGACGCCCAGGCGTTGATACTTGGGCTCTTTGCCGCCGACCGCCGGCGCCAAAAACAACCCGGCCGCCAAAAACGCGGTGGCGATCCAGAACACCGCCAGCTGCAGGTGCCAAGTACGGGTCAAGGCGTAGGGCAGGTATTCGCCGATCGGGATGCCGAAGAAGGACTGACCTTCGACCGTGTAGTGGGCGGTCAAGGCCCCCAGCAGCACCTGCAACACGAACAAGGCGATCACCACCACGCCGTATTTGGCGGTGGCCTTCATCGACGGCGTCAGCGCCAGCGAGTCGAAGGGATCTTTGGCCGGTGGTTCGGGGAGCGGCTCGTGATCCCGCTTGAAGGCCTGGTACCAGACCAGCCCGCCGATGCCGGCCAACAACAAGATGATGCTCAAGATCGACCACAAGATGTTGGCCGAGGAGGGGACGTTGCCGACCAGCGGTTCGTGGGGCCAGTTGTTGGTGTAGGTCACCGCTTGTCCGGGGCGTTCGGTGGTGCAGGCCCACGCGGTCCAGAAGAAGAAGTTGGCCAGCCGCTCCCGGCGCCAGGCCTCGGGGATCGGGTTGGACTGGAGCGCGTAGCTCTCGCGCAAAGAGGCGAGGGCGCTCGAGTCGCCGAAGAGGTCTTGGTAGTAGCGCCCCACTTCGGCGATCACCGCGGCCCGTTCGGCGGAGATCACCAAGCGGCCGGTGGCCGGGTCATAGCCGTTGTGGCGCAGTTCACCGCGCAGCCGCTCTCGCAAGCTGGCTTGCAATTCAGCGGGGAGCTGGGCGTAAGGCCGCTGTTGCTCCTTTTCGCCGTAGCGATCCAGGAGCGCCGTCGCCTCTCGGTGCAGCCAGTCCGCCGACCAGTCCGGGGCTTGGTAGGCGCCGTGGCCCCAGATGGTGCCGACCTGTTGGCCGCCGATGCTCTGCCAAACTTGTTGGCCGTCCAAGATGTCCTTTTCGGTCATCAACAAGCGGCCGTCGGGGGTCTCGACCCGGGCCGGGATCGGCGGGGCCTGTCGATACACTTCACGGCCAAAAAATCCGAGGATCAGGAAGGTCCCGAGCAGGACTCCGATCAGCGTGAGCCAGAGTTTTTTTCGGTGTTCATGACGTCGTTCCGTTCTTCACTGCCTGGCCCGCTTGAAGAGCACGTTGTTCTCCAAGTGGATGTGGGCCATCAGCTCCTGCTCCAGCTCCGCCAGGCCGGCGTAGAGCGCTCGCCAGGTGGTGCAGGCGTCGGGGGGTGGTTGGTAGTCGTGGGCCAAGGCCCGGAGCCTCGCCAGGCGGACCCCGTGTTCGTCGTGTTCTTGGGTCATCACTCGGATCGGCGGGCCGGCCAGATAACCTTGGCCCTCGAGGATCATCGGGAAGAGGATCTGCTCCTCCTTCTGCATGTGGCCTTCGAGCTCGTCAGCGACCTCGACCAAAAATCCGGTGAGCCCGGTCGGTCGCTCCGGGTGATCGGCGTGGACCGCCTCGACCTTTTCGGACATCTGCAGCAGGTGGGGCAGCACCTCCCGGTGGCCCGCGTGATAACGCTCGAGCACGTGGGCGAGGACCTGGTCGAGGGGCGCCTCGGACCACTGGGTCAGCGGATCCGGCGGCGGGGTGGCGGCTTGGATCTCGGCCAAGACGGCGGCGGGCTCCAGCTGTCGCGCTTCGCAGGCGGCCTTGAGGCTCTTTTGCCCGCCGCAACAGAAGTCGAGGTGGTGGCGATGGAAGACCTGGACGGCGCCCGCTTGGGTGGCGGCCAGTTCGGCGAGGGTGGTGTTGGTGTCCATGCCTGACCCCTTCGCAAGGCGGCGGCCACCGTTCCAACCCCCCGAATCCCTGGGTATTCTGCGGCGGTTGTTGAATCCATAACCGCATTGGCGTTATGATTTACGCAACGTGTTGTTACAAGAACAACGGGACCCAGACCTGGACGTGTTGTTGGGTCTGGCGATCGACCTGACCGCCAACCTCGCCACCGAAGACCGCTACCGCCGTTTGCTCGAGGGCGTTCGCCAGCTCCTCCCCTGCGACGCGGTGTGCCTCTTGCGGAGGGACGGCGAGGCCTTCGTGCCGGTCGCCAGCCACGGCTTGGTCGAAGACGCGATGGGCCGTCGTTACCTGCTCGCCGAACACCCGCGCCTGGCGCAGATCGCCGGCTCGATGACGCCGGTGCGCTTTTCGCCCGACGTCGAGCTCCCGGATCCCTTCGACGGCCTCCTCGAAAAGGACGCTACCGCCTTGGCCCACGTGCACGCTTGCCTCGGTTGCCCGCTGCGGGTGGAGGATCAGCTGGTGGGCTTGTTGACCGCCGACGCCCTCTTGCCCGACGCCTTCGCCGACCTCGATCCGCGGCTCCTGACCTGGTTGGGCGCGCTGGCCGGCGCGGCGCTCCACACCCGGCGTTTGGTCGAGGCCCTCGAGCACAGCAGCCAACGCCTCGGCTCGGTGGCCCGAGATCTCTTGCGGGCCGCCGAAGAACAGCGGGGCGGTGGGCTCCTCGGCCAAAGCCCGAAAATGCTGGCGCTAAAGAAGGAGATCAGCCTGGTTGCTCAGTCGGATCTCAGCGTGTTGATCACCGGCGAAACCGGCTCCGGCAAAGAGCTGGTGGCCCGGGCGATCCATCACCAATCGGCCCGCCGACAAGAGCCGTTGATCTACGTGAACTGCGCGGCGCTCCCCGAGTCGGTCGCGGAGAGTGAACTTTTTGGTCACCTGCGGGGGGCCTTCACCGGCGCCGAACAGCAGCGGGCCGGAAAGTTTGAGGTCGCCGATCGGGGCACCTTGTTCCTCGATGAGATCGGCGAGTTGCCGCTGTCGATTCAACCGAAGTTGTTGCGGGCGCTGCAGGAGGGCGAGATCCAGCGGGTCGGCGCCGATCGACCACTTTCGGTGGACGTGCGGGTCTTGGCCGCCACCAACCGAGACCTGGTGCGGGCGGTGGCCGAAGGTCGCTTCCGCGCCGACCTCTACCATCGGCTGAACGTGTACCCGATCGCGGTGCCGCCCTTGCGGGAGCGGGGAGAAGATCTCGCCTTGTTGGCGGGGCACTTCTGCGATCAAGCTCGGGTGCGTTTGGGCCTGGGGCCGGTGCGCCTGTTGCCCGAAGCCCGGGCCGAGCTGGCGGCCGCCACTTGGCCGGGCAATGTCCGGGAGCTGGAGAACCACCTCTTCCGTTTGGTGTTGCGGGCGGCCGAAAAGGTCGCTCGGGGCGAGGTGGTGGTCATCGAAGCGACCGGTGTTTTGCCGAACGAGGTGGCTCCCCCGCTGACGCCACCGAACGCCGCGCCCGCTCGGGGCAACTTGCGGGATCGGGTCGAGGCTTTTCAGCGCCAGCAGATCCAACAGGCGGTTCAGGCCCATCAAGGCAACTGGGCCCAGGCGGCCGAGTCCCTGGGCCTGCACCGCAGCAACCTGCACCACCTGGCCCGGCGTTTGGGCCTGCGCTGATCCCCGGCCTCAGTCGAGTCGCCGGGAGAAGCTGTAGATCTCTTTGGCCAAGGCCTCTCGTTCATCGCTGGAGCGCACCTTGGTCAAGGCGACCCGGAGATCCAAAAAGCGGCGCTCCAGTTCGGTGCCTTCTTCGCCGGTCGCCACCCGGTTCTCCAGTCGACGAGCGGCCCGATCCAACTTGCGACGCAGCAACCCTTCGTCGATCACCAGCTGATTGGTCGTGGACAGGACCTGCTCTTCGGCGCTGCGCAGCCGGGCTTCGTCTTTTTGGGCCTTCGCTTCAGTATATTGTTGCCAAGCCGCCGCGGTGACCGGGTCGCCCAAAAGATCGCTCGGTTCCAGGCCTCGATCCGCCAAGGCCGGCAAGACCGAACGACGGGCCGGGGGCGGCCTGGGGGTGGGGCGAGGGGTACGGGTCCGGGGTTCGGGCGGCGGTTCCTCGGGCACCTCGGGGAGCCTGGGTTGGGCCTCCACCACCGGCACGTTCGGCTCGACTCGGACCGGGGTAGGCGCCGCCGCGGGTGGGGGCGTGGTTTGGGTTGGGGGGATCGGGACCGCCGCCACTTGTTCGGGCTCCCGGCGGGCGATGAAGACCGCCACCAACAAGGTCACGCTCACAAAAAGAGCGGCCAGGCCCAAGCGCCCCCCGATCGGCGGCGGTCGATCGATCTGCACCACCACCGGCGGGTTGGTGGGGGTGGTGGCTTGGACCGGCCCCACCGTCGAGAAGGGCGTCACGGCTGCCGGGGGACGGGTCACCGACAACGGCTGGTCGCGTAGAGTCTCAGAAGCCAACACGCTGGCTCCGGGTCCCAAGATCGGGGTGACCGAAGCCTGGGGCGGATCTTCGTCTTCGGGCAGAGGCCGGGTCAGATCCGGGAAAGATGGCGTTTGGGAGGGTCCTCGCAGCTTGGTGGGAGCCGGGGTCAACTCGGCGCCCGGGACGGTGCCCACCGCCGTGAAGTGCCGCAGCTCCGAGGACTCATCGTCGGGGACCAACGGCCCGAGGAGCTGCAGATCGAAGAGGCCCGCGACCCCGCCCAACTTGGTGACCGTCTCTTCCGGCTTGATCGGCTCGAGCCAGGCCTTGAGCGCCGAAACCGGCTCGCTGTCGGCCCGGGCCCGTAAAAGGGCCCACAAGGGTGCGGCCATCGACTCGGCGGACGGGAAACGTCGTTGGGGCTCGAAGGCCAAGGCCCGGCGCAAGACCTCGGCCATGCCCCGATCGATCGAGGTCGAGAGGTTGATCGCCCCGCCGGCCGCGATCCGCAGCTGATCGGCCCGGTTTTCCACGGGGCTGGCGCCGGTCAACATGAAGTGGATCAAACAACCCAGGCCGTAGAGGTCCGAACCCGCGGTGACCGGCTTGCCCAAGGCCTGTTCGGGCGACATGAAACCTTCAGTGCCTTTGGTCCAGCCGACTCGGCTCTTTTGGCGGCGTTCGGTGGAGGAGGCCACCCCGAGATCGATGATCCGGACGCTGCCGTCCCAAGAGATCAGGACGTTGTTGGGGCTCAGGTCCCGATGCACCAGCCGCAGCTCTCGGCCCTTCAGATCTCGCGCGGCGTGCATGAAGCTCAAGGTTCGACACAACTCGAGGGCGATGTGGGCCGCCAGATCGACGGGCACGAAGTCACCCCGCTCCCGCAGCAGATCCAGGAGTTGGGTCAAGCTGGCGCCGTCGACGTATTCGCCGATCAAGAAGGGCGCGTGGTCGACCAACCCGAAGTCGAAGACTGGCACCAGGCCCGGGTGCGAAAGTTGGGCGCCCAAACGCGCCTCGTCCAAGAAGGCCTGCTTGAGCCCGTCGTCCTGGGCCGCCTCGGGCAACAGTCGCTTCAACACCACTCGGCGCCGAAATCCCTCGGGCCCGAGGGCGGTGGCCTCGAAGACCTCGGCGGTTTGGCTCCGCTTGATCAGGCGGAGGCTGCGGTAGCGGTCGTCGGTCAAGGCCTCACCAGCTGTGGTGCCGAAGGGTGCACCCGAACCACCACTCCTTGCCAGGGGAGGGGGACCCAGAGATCACCGCGATCGTCCTCGGCGATCCGCCCGGCCGGACCGTAGCCGATCGGGGTCCGCCCGGGGAGGAGGCGCCGTCGCTCCAGGTCGACCATCCCGATCCAACTTTCGGGGCGAGCTGGGCGCCGGGCGGTGGTCACCGCGATCGCGTAGTTGACCGTCCCTGGAGGCGACGGGGCAGCGCTCCAACCATGGGCGGCGCTGAAGTCGGTTTCGCCTCGGGTGTAGTCGCCGACCTCGGTGGTCAAGATCCCGTTGGGCGCCCCGATCCGCAGCACCGAAGGCCGGGCCGCCCCGGGGGCCGAGGTCAGCAGCTCGCCTCGACTGGGGATGGCCGCCAAGGACTCGACCACCTCCGGCAGGCCTCCTCCCGATTTGGCGACCACGGTCCGGAGCCCGGGTGGGGACTGGGTCAGGTCGAAGGCGCCCAACACGTGGTTCATGTTGTTGTTGAGGCCGTACATGGTGATCACCGGCCGATCCGC
Source organism: Deltaproteobacteria bacterium (assembly GCA_016703535.1). Taxonomy (GTDB): domain Bacteria; phylum Myxococcota; class Kuafuiibacteriia; order Kuafuiibacteriales; family Kuafuiibacteriaceae; genus Kuafuiibacterium; species Kuafuiibacterium phototrophicum. Next base: position 284,496 of record JADJBV010000002.1, read on the forward strand.
CGCAAAGGTCGTGATGTGCCCGCCGAACCCGAAGTTGATCTCGTCGGTCCCATCCGGATAGGGGCCGAGTCGGATCTCAGTCTGTTGGGTCGGATCGGCGGTGTTGATCCTCGCGATCCACCCGGTCGGCGAGGTGCGCTCGAAGAGCGGCGAGCCCAGGCCCACCCAGATCTCGTCGGGGACCCCGCGGCGCGGGACCCACTCGGCGGCGAGCACCTCGAGCGTGAGGGCGACGGTGGTCGAGATCGGGTGGCGGCTCAGCTCCTGCAGGTCGCAATCCAATCGAACCAGCGCCGGTGGTTGGGCGGCGACCACCCAAAGTTCATCCCCGTCCGCGAACAGATCGATCGCACAACCTGGGAAGACTTGTTCGTGGATCACCGTCAGGGCGTCGCGGTCGATCACCGCCAAACGATGTTCACCTTCGCAGCGGCGAGCCTCATTTCGGGTCAAGGCCACTACCCGAGGTCCGAAGCGACAGCCGCCAATGGGCCCAGGCCGCGCCACGATCGCGGTGACGAAGCCGGTCGCGGCGCGGTTGGAGGTGTCGATGGGTTCATCGGGGCGGGCCCGCGGTACCAGGACGATCGGCTCGGACAACTCGAAGGGGACCGAAAAGGGCGGGCGATAGGCGCTGATCATGCACAGGGTGGTCGGGGATCCACATTGGAAGGCGAAGACCGCCTCCTCGGGGGGCGGCGCCGGGCTACACTCGAAATCACCGGTGCCGCCTCGCAGTTCACCCCGAGGTCCGACGCTCAGCACCTCCGGCCTATCCTCCCGGAGGCAACTCAGCTCGGCGCGCACCCGACAGCCGTCCTGGACGAACTCGCCGCAGAAGCGTTGGTCGCAGTGAGGAAAGAGGATCGCCTCCTCTCCGGGGGGCTCCAGGATCGGGCAAGCCGGCATCCACCCCGCCCAGAGATCTTGCTCGAAGACCCGGGGCACGAGCCTGACCCAAGCTTCCGCGCCCCGCGCCCCGCCGCCGCTCCAGAAGGGTTTGGGCAAGGCCGGATCTTGGGCGGTGGCGGCGAGGAGCGGGAAGTGGGAGGCGACCTCGGCCGACAGCGGTACCCCGTTGTTCGCGCGTCGCAGGTCGGCGTCCCGGTAACCCACCACCACCACCTCACCGGCCTCTTCAAGGTCGGCGCTCAAGGAAGCGAGCTGGGAGCTGAGACCTTCGCCTTTCGGCAACAAGCTGGTCGAGGCCAAGACGGCACCATCGGTCCCGAGCAACAGCGCCGCCAGCCAGTCGACCTCCCTCGGTGGGTCCGCTTCCACTCGGACCGCGGTCGGGGCACAACTCGACGCAGCCAGGACCAGGAGTAGCCGCCAACGTCCCCCGGTCATGGGCTCACCTCGACCGGTGGCGACGGGCGCACTCGGACGATCGCGCCGTGCCAAGGGAGTGGCACCCAGACATCGCCGAGGTCGTCGGCGCGCATGCGCCCCGACGGCCCGTAGCCGATCCGAACTCGTCCGGGCTCCAAGCGACCGAGGCCCAAGTTGACCAGCCCGATCCGGGCCTCGGCGGTGGCGTCCCATCGCGCCGAAGACACCACCAGCGCGTAGTCGTCGAACTCGGCGCGGGAAGGGGCGGCGGGCCAGACGATCGCCCCGGTCAGGTCCCGGTCGGGCGCGGTGAAGTCGAGGAAGTCCTGCTCCAGCATCGCCGCCGGTGAGCCAACCCGCAGGACCGAGGGCCGGGGGTCGGTCTTGCCGGGCACGGACGAGGCCATGATCTGGCGCCGCCGGGGCAGACCCGCGAGGGCGTTGGCCCGGGTCGGGAGTTTGGCGCCAAACTTGGCGGACGAGATCTGCAGTGACGGCGGATCGATCAGCAGATCAAAAGTGCCGACCTGGAAGACGTTGTTGTCGAGGGTCGAGAGGGCCGCGAGCACCCGATCCGTCGACAGGGGCGCCAGCAGCCGGTCGAAGCCAAAGCCGACCTGGATCCCACCGACGGGATAGGTCCCCAAGGCGAGCAACCGTTGTTGGGTGAGATCCGCCGGGTTCACTCGCACCAGCCAACCGGGTTCGGGCGGCGCCTCCACGTTTTCTCGACCAAACCCCAGCCACCACTCGGTCGGCGCGGTGGAACGTTCGACCAAGGTGGCGTCCATCGCCTCGTGGGTGTTCGGCACTTCGGCGCGGATCGGGATCCGTTCACCGATCACCGCCAGATCGCAGCCCAGCCGCGCGATCTCCAGCGGCTCCTCGGCCAACAACAAGAGCCCGTCGCTGCTCGGATCCGGGTCGAGGCGAGCGGCGCAGCTCCCGGTCCAGGGCACCTCACCCAAAACCGCCAACGACTCCGCGTCCACCACCACCAAGCGGTTTTCACCATCGCAGCGGGTCGCCTCCGATCGGGTCAAGACCACCACCCGTCGCCCGGGGTAGGGGCAATCGGTCTGGGCGGGGGGCAAGGGCACCGCGTCCAAGACGTAGCCAAAGTTGGGGGCGGCCACCGCCACCGGTCGTTCGGTCGGGTTGATGCCGGAAACCACCTGGATCGGCGGCGAGACCAAAAACGGCGCGGTGTACGGGCCGACCAACACGTCCACGGGGCAAACTTCGTCCATGGTCCGCGGTTCACACACGAAGGAGAAGTTGGCGCCCGGCCTGGTCGGAGCCGGAGAACATTGGTAGTCGGCGGAGCTGCCCGAGACCTCGCCGCGGGCCGAGACCTGGAGCTGCTCGGGTGCGCCAGCGATGCAGGCGTTGAGCTCCATCAACAGGGTGCAGCCGGCCTGGGTGAAGTTGGCGCCGCAGTAGAAGCCGGAGCAGGCGCTGACCTTCACCTGCGCCGACTCGGGCAGGAGCGTCGGGCACGGCGGCAACCAAGAGGCCGACAGCTCGGTGGTTCGACTGCTGGACCCCAACCGGGCCTCACCGCCTTGGAGGGGGCCCTCATTCTGCCAACTGGGTTGGGGCAAGACCGGCTCCTCGGGCCGCGCCAGGTGCAGCGGGCTTCGGGCCAAGACCTCCGGCGAAGGAATGGCGCCCCCGTTGGCGAGGGCCAACTCGTCATCGCTGTAGCCGACCAGCAGCACAGTAGCGATCTCGTCGGCGCTGCTGGTCAGGGCCGCCAGTTGGCTCTGCAGACCTTGGTCCCTGGGCAACAGGCCGGTGCCGCCGAAGGGAACACCACGGGCGTCGAGCAACACCGCCCCGACCCGATCGATCGTGGCTGGGGGATCGACCGCCACCCGCAAGGAGGGCGCGGAGCAACCCGCCGTTGTCAGCAGCGCCAGCCAAACCCGCACGAGCCTTCCGATGTTAACAGGACCTCCAGGAGGCAGCCTACCGGGGTCAGGGGCTTACGGCGGCGCCGGGGCCAAGATCGAGATGACCTCGGGATCGGCGCCGGGGACCCCCGCCACCGCTTGGCCCTGCTCCACCGAAAGATAACGAGAAAGCGGGACTTTTTGGGCCAACACCTTGAGGCCTTCGCCCACCACGATCAGGCGCACCGCCCGCTTCTTCTGTTTGCCGTCCCGCAACAACATCAACCCCGGCGGCCCCGGTCCCAGCTGTTCGTAGGGCGGATCGGGCAACATCAGCCGATCAAGCTCGACCTTGGTCAGGGGGCGCGGTCCCCCGCCGCTGGTCGAGGTCAACACCGTGAGGCTCCCCAGCACGGTGGCGTTTTTGGCGTTGAGGCCGGCCACCAGCTGGCGGGTGGTCAAATCGGCCTTGGCGGCGATCAGCTCGTTGCCCGTCGGTGGATCAGCGGGGCATCCCAGGGCAGGGATCACCAGGAGCAGCGCCCAGAACTTGAGAGCCATCGGCCTTCCCTCTACGAAGATCGTCCGAGCAGGTCCACCCAAACCCGCTTCACCACCGATTCGGCTTGACCTGTGGAAGAAACCCTAGGACCACCCGCGTCAGAAGATAGACGGATCTCGGTTGTTTGCCCGTTGGTTACCAAGGGACAACCGGGGCTTAAAGCAGCCGGAAACTCGACCCTCCGGGGTTGGGTTGGGACGATGAGAGTTTGACGGTGGCGCAAGCGAGCCGCTCCACATTTGGGAAGTACGTCCTGCTCCGGAAGCTGGCCTCCGGAGGTATGGGCGAAATTTTCCTCGCCAAACAGCGGGGCCCGTCGGGCTTCGAGAAGCTCCTGGTCATCAAGCGCATCCTCGCTCACCACCTCGACAAGAAGGACTACCTCGACATGTTCTTCTCCGAGGCGAAGCTGGTCGCGCGCCTCAACCACCACAACATCATCCAGATCCACGAGATGGGCGAGATCGATGGCGATTACTACATCGCCATGGAGTACGTCCGCGGCAAGTCGATGCGGGATATCATCGACGAGCTGCGGGCCGAGGGTCGTTTCCTCCCGCTGCCCCACGTCATCGATCTGGCGATCAAGCTCTGTGAAGGCCTGGGCTTCGCGCATCAGGCCCGGGACATCCGCGGTCGGCCGATGAACATCGTCCACCGGGACATCAACCCCCACAACATCCTGATCTCGTACACCGGCGATCTGAAGTTGATCGACTTCGGCATCGCCAAGTCCGAGATGACCTCGGTCCACACCGCCACCGGCACCATCAAGGGCAAGTTCGTTTACATGTCGCCCGAGCAGTCGGCGGCGGACCCGATCGATCGCCGCAGCGACATCTTTTCGGTGGGCATCGTGGTCTACGAGATGTGTTGCCTCGAGAACCCGTTCGTGCGGCAGAACGTGGTGCTTTCGCTCGAGGCCATTCAGCGCCACGACGTGGCCCCGCCCTCCACCAAACGCCCGGACGCGGGGCCCCTCGACGAGATCTTGGCCAAGGCTTTGGCCAAAAAACCCGAGGATCGCTACCAGACCGCGACCGAAATGCGGGACGATCTGCGGAACCTGTTCCGGGACGGCACCGCCCAACCCGCCGAAGAGGACCTCACCAGCTTCCTGCACAAGCTCTTCACCGGCGACATCGCCGAAGAAGACCGGCTCCTGGCCGAGGCCGATCAAGCGACCACGCCCCCCGAACCCGCCGAGATGGGGGCCGCTGAACCTTCACCGGATCTGATCGACGCGGGCTCGACGGAAGCGCCGGCCCAACACCCGGCCTTCGCCGACGAAGAGCCGACCTTGGCGGGCGACCTGGAGGACATCCAGCAGCGCTCGGAGAACCGCTCCAATCTTTTTGACCACTCGGGCGCGGCGGTGATCGATCCCGACGGCGACTCGGGCGATCTTCCGCACCACAACACCCGCTCCGATCGGGTGCCGAAGCAGAGTGAGGCCGAGCTGGTCGACGACTTCCCGGAAGAGGGCGCGACCGAGGTGCCGCCGGAGCGCGAGACCAACCCGGAGATCCCGTCGGGCCTGCTGCAGCAGCCGGACAACCTGCCGCCTCAGCCGCGCACGCCCGCGCCGGATCCGATCCTGACTCGGACGCCGCTGCCCAGCTCGATCGTGCCCGACGGCCGGCGGACGCCGATGCCCCAGGCGGCCTTCGACGAGCCCATGCCCCGGGCGCTGGTGCCGGCGTCGACCCTGGATCCGACCCGGGAGATCAAGAAGAACGAGCGGCTGGCGCCCGAACCTCGGCCCGAGCCGCTGCCGGGTTATCACATCACCGACGAGGAGCAGAGCAGCTTCACGCCCCCCAAACCTGAGTGGAAGCGGTGGGCTCGGCTGTTGGTCTACCCGGCGATCTTGGTGGTGACCATGTTGGCCGGGTACCAGGCGACCCGTTGGGTGATCGGTCCTCCGCCCGAAAAGAAGGCCGTGGCTTTGGTGCCTTTGGAGGATGAACCGACCGTCGATCCCGAGGTCCCGATGGGGGGCACCGATGCGGGCGCGAGTGCGGTGCCGCCGCCCCCACCGCCGCCGGTGGTTGAAGAAGAGTTCGAGGACGAGGAGCCCGGCGAAGACGCCGTCGAAGAGCCCGATCCCAAAAAGGATCCGGCCAAACCGAACAAAAAGAAGAAGGGCAAAAAGGCCAAGGCGCCCAAGGGCGAAGTTCGCCCGACCAAAGCCGAGCCCAAGCCGGAGCCCGAACCTCCGCCGCCGGTCAAGCGCAAGCCGGAGCCCGAGCCGGAGCCCGAGCCGCCGCCCCCGCCGCCCGTCCAGGTGGCCGAGCCCAAACCGGAGCCCAAACCTGAGCCCGAAGAACCGGCCAAAAAGAGCCGGCTGGGGACCTTGACCCTCCGCACCAGCAGCCAGGTGGCGGTGGAGGTCGACGGCCGGGCCGCGGGATCCTCGCCGGCCAGCATCGCGGTGAAGAAGACCGAAGGCACCATCGTCTTGATCGGCGGCGCTGAAACCGGCGACTCCAAGGTCACCTTGCGATATTCGGTGGTCGGCGATGGCGTGAAGGTCGAGGTCGACGCCGAGCCGTGGGCGATCGTCCAGAGCAACGGCCTATCGGTCGGCAAGAGCCCTCAAACCGTCGCCCCGGCGGCCCGTCACAAGATCGGCCTGATGCGCCCGGGCCAAAGTGGTCCGCTGACCGTCGGCCTCACCTGGAGCCCCACCCCATGATTCGCCCGCTTCCTTGGTTGTTGGCCCTGGCGCTGCTGGTGCCGGGTCCGGCCTTCGCTCGCCCCAAGGCCAAGGTCAAGGACACCGCGGCGCCGGTGATCACTCATGTGCGGGTCACCGAGTCGCCCATCGGTCGACCGATCTTGATCCGCGCTCGGATCGAGGACGCCAGCGAGATCTTCGCGCCGTCGGTGTACGTCCGGGCCCAAGGCAGCGGCGAATACGTGACCATCTCCATGCAGCGGGTGCAGGACGCCTTCGAGGCGACCATCCCTTCGGAGCAGGTCAGCGGTCCTTTGGAGTATTTTATCGAGGCCTTCGACGAGGAGGGCAACGGCCCGGCCCGAGAAGGCAGCCCCGACGCGCCGTTTTCGATCAAGATGGGTGGCGCGACGCTGGAGCCGCCGCCGATCGTCGTGCCTCCACCTCCTCCGCCTGGAGGCCAGGTCGTGGCGCCTTCGACGCCCCCGGCCGAAGATGACGATGGTGGCATCGCCACCAAGTGGTGGTTCTGGACCATCGTCGGCGTTGCGGTCACCGGCGGGATCGTCGGGGTGGTGTTGGCCACTCGCCCAGGTGATCCGCAGGATTTTGTCGACATCGAGGTCCGAGGTCCGGACCCGACGATGGGGTTGTGAGGTCGATGATGCGTGCTCTGATCTGCTCGGCGTCTTTGCTGTTGGCCGCGTGTGGCGGTGAAGTCGAGGACGGCCCGGCTCTTGAGATCGGCTTCATCCAACAAGGCCTGGAGTGCACCGCGCCCGGAATGCAGGCCCGCTTGGAGGCCACCGGCGTCGTCGGCGCTTGCCCGCTCCAGGTCAGCGCCGACCACCGAGTGACCGGCGTTTGCCGAGAGGTCCCGGCCGGCGACGTCCGCAACTTCCGCTTGGTCTATTACTACGACATCGGCCGTGGGCCCGATCCGGAGGTCGAGTTGGCGGTGGTGACCGCGGCCCTGGATCTGCGGGATCAGCGGGAGCCCACGGTGGTCTTGGAGTTCCCAGCCAACCGGCTGATCAAGGACCAAGACGACGACAACGACACCCGCACCAACCTGCAGGAGTTCTGCGCCGGCACCGATCCTCGGATGGCGGACTGAGCCGAGGGGTGATGGGCGCCGCGACCACCAGATTCAAGTGGGTGGCTGCACCTTCTCTGCTGTTGTTCTTCGCTTGCAGCGCCGGCGAAGGGGACACTCCCGATGTTGGGCCTCGTGACGCCACCGTCGGCCCCATCTTGTATCCCGACGCCAGCACCAACTTGGACGCCGGGGACCTCGGCACCGCTGCCGACTCCGGCGCCGAAGACGCGGCCAATCAGTGCGTGGACGGCCCTCGCAAGCCCCTCGGGATCCGGGCCGGGATCGTCAACGGGACCCGGGCGCCAAACTTGGTGCCCCTCAGCGCGGAACAACGTCGGGCCGTGGTCGGGGTGGGCCAGGTGGGCGTCACCGGCGCCGTTTGTTCGGGCACCTTGATCGCCGAACAGGTGGTGTTGACCGCAACCCACTGCACCGAAGGCATCGCCGCCAATCAACTCCGAATCATCTTCGGCGAAGACGATCTTTCTCCCGAGCTGGTGGTGCCGGTGGCCAGCAAGCGAGAGCACCCGACCCAAGATTTGGCCCTCTTGACCACGGTCAGCGCACCTTCGGCCCAGCTCGCGGTGTTGCCGATCCCCATTTTCCTCGGCACCTTGACCGCCGCCGACGTCGGCCGGGAGGTGGAGACCGCCGGCTACGGCGACACCGAAAGCAACGAGTGGGGCCGCTTCTTCGCGATCGAGCTGTTGATCTCGGTGGACGCCCAGACCTTCACCGTCGACGGCCAAGGCCTGCGCGGCGTGTGCTTCGGCGACTCGGGAGGCCCGGCGTTTTTGGTGGCGCCCGAAGGTGACCCCCGAACCTTGGGAGATCTCAGCGAAGGCGACGCCGAGTGCGGTTATCAAGACACCTTCGTCAGGGCCGACGTGTTGCGACCGTGGATCGAAGAGACCACCGGGCCCACGCCGGGGGCGAACAACTTGCCTTGCGGAGGCCTGGGGCTGGTCGGCGCCTGCAGCGACAACGTGGCCCGTTGGTGCGAGGCCGGCGTGGTCGTGAGCCGGGACTGCGGGGTGTGTGGTGAAACCTGCCTCTACTTGGGTGGACGCCAAGGTTACGACTGCAGCGTCGATCCTTTGGCCTGCGGTGAACTCGACTACTTGGGGCGTTGTGACGGGGACGTCTCCGAGTGGTGCAACGAAGAAGATCGCCGGGAGCGCCTCGACTGCGGCGCCCAAGGCCAGATCTGCCGCTACATCGACGCGGAAACCGGCTACTACTGCGCCGACCCTTGAGCGCGGATCCTTGCGCCCGAGCGCCGGCCCGGCGATAACCAAGGACCAATGGCCAGCGACGACAAGAGCCTGGGCACCTTCCGCATCGGCGACCTGCGCCGCCCCGAGGTCCGGGGCAGCGGCAAGACGCCCCAAGAAGCGGCTGCTCCCGCCGGACCTTCGGTGGGCTTCCCGGCGGTCGAGAGCCGCCTCGAGGCGGGGTCGATCGAGTCTTTGGCCGACGAACTCCGTCCCTCCTACGAAAAGCTCGAGGCCATGGCCTCGGACGGCGACATGAAGCAGAAGGCCGCCGCCAAAAAAGCCATGGCCGCCTACGAGCGCACCGCCGACCTCTTCGAATACCTCTACGAAACCAAGGCCGCCCTCCAGCAAGGCCGGTGAGTCTTGGGGTCCCGGTCCGGCAAAGCCGGCCCACCCCACTACGCCCGCAGGGGCGGGCTGCGCGCCTCCGGCTTGCCAGATCTACGAGACCAAGGCCGGTGAGTCTTGGGGTCCCGGTCCAAATGCCGGTCAGTTTAGCCTTCGTTTCGAGGTGGATGGTGGTGTCGCTGGAGCCAGGACTTCTTGGGACTCTTCCTGGTTTCCTGGCTTCCTAAGCGGTTTTACCGGCGGCGCCCCGGCCCGGCAGGCGCGGCATCGAGGGGGGATTGGAGACCGCTTAGGAATGCAGGAACCTAGGAGCCCGAGGAATTGGGCCTCCGAAAGCGAGCCTTGAAGCACAGTCCCGAGAGGCGTTCGGCCTCCCCTCGAAAACCGGCAAACTGGGGCCCCGGCCCGGGCCCCCCCGCCCCCCCCCGGGGGGGGGGCCGCCCGCCGGCGCCGGCGGGGGGGGGCGGGGCCCGCCGCCCCCGGGGGGGGGGGGGGGGGGGGGCCGCCCCGGCCCCGGGGGGCGGCCCCGGCGGGGGGGGGGGGGGGGGGGGCCAAGACCGGTATTGGGTCCCGGTCCGGCCCACCCCTCTACGCCCGCAGGGGCGGGCTGCGCGCCTCCGGCTTGCCAGAACCTGCCCGTGATCGTGGCCGTGGGTGTGAACGGCTCACTCTCCCTCCCTCCTCGTTCACTCCCGCCGCTGCGCCTGGGCGCCTTCGGCTTTCGAGAGGCTTCAAGGTGGATTTATTTCCGCGTGATCTCGAGGTGTTGCGTGATCGATGCGATTTTTTTAGCAACGTCTGCGCGGCGGCCCCGATAAACCTCCACGAACCGTTGAGCTGATAAATGGGGAGGTCTTCGGCTGGGCTGTAGAACCCCTAAGTTGCTCTCGGAGTGAGGAAGACAGTCATGGATCAGAACAACAACGTCCGGTCCGCGTCGATTCGGCTTTCGACCGTCGCGACCACCACTCGTCAGACCCCCAAGACCGACTTCGGCACCGTGATGCGCGATGGCCTCATTCGGGCCGGCGGCGTCGTGGCCGATGGTCTGCAGGTCGCCGCGCCCTTCGTGCCCGGCGGCGCCATCGTTTCGGCGGCCCTCGCCGGTGCCAACACCGCGGCCGGTTATTCGGGCGGCGGCGGCGGCTTCGGCGGCGGCGCTCAATACATGGTCGCCGAAGGCGGCGCGGGGACTCGGGGCTTCGGCACTTCGGCCTCGGGCCTGGCGGCCGGCTCCGGCGGCTCGGTCAACGCGGGCGCCAGCTCCAACAGCTACGGCTCGGGCAACACCCTGGCGATCCCTGGGCGTCGTCCTGGCCTCGAGACCAACCTCAGCCAGAGCCCCTCGAACTTCTCGAGCGGCGGCAGCGCCACCGGCACCACCAACGCCGGTGACTCCTTCAACCAGATGATGGCCTCGACCAAGCAGATGTCCGAGTTCCAGGCCTCATTCAACCTGCAGTACCTGCAACTGCAGGAGAAGATTCAGATCGACACGCGGCAGTTCAACTTGGTCTCCAACATCATGAAGACCAAACACGACGCCGCGAAGAACGCGCTGAACAACGTCCGCTAGTTGCTGAAGCGCCACGGGCGCGGCATCGCGGGTGTGACCAAGGGACGGCGCCCTCACCGTCGTCCCGGGGTCGCGCCCGCGTTGTCGTTTGTGTGGCCAAAGGTACGCAAGTTCCGGCAAGTGGACGCGAACGCTGGCCCCGGGGTACATTCGACACCTCATGGCGGACCGGGTGATGGTCGCGGGGCTCATAGACGTCCCCCAGACTGAAATCGCGCTGTTGCTCGAGTCGGGCTACCTGTACCTCGAGATGCAAAAGCACAAGGAGGCCGAGGAGATCTTCGCCGGCGTGGCGGCCCTGGTCCCCCACTCCGAGGTGCCGCTGATCTGCCTGGGGAACCTGCACTTCAGCCAGGGCCGGTACGATCGGGCCCTGAAGTTCCACAAGGACGCGTTGGTCCGAAATCCCAAGAGCGCTTTGGCCCAGGCCCACACCGGCGAGGCGCTCCTCTTCATGCAAAAGCGACCCGAGGCCAAGAAGGCCCTGGAGAAGGCGCTGGAGCTCGAGCCCGACGGCGCCGCGGCCGAGTTTGCCAAGGCCATGCTCGATGGTATGGCCGCGGGGGTGGTCTAGATATGCCCCGAATCGGAGGCGGTGGGCCTTTTGTGCCCCCACAAGCCCAGGGTGCAAGCCAAACCCAGGGGACCCAACAGACCGGCAAGACCGACTTCGCGAGCAAGGTCGCCCAGGCCCAAACCCAGGGCACCGACGCGGCCCGGACTCAAACCGCGAAGCAGACCCAGCAGTCCCAGCTGACCGGCAAAGCTCGAGAAATTGCCAAAAAACTCCAAAGTGGCAAGTTGAGCCAAAAGGAGGCCACCCAGGAGTTCGTCTCCTTGGTGATCGAGGAGCGCTTCCCCAACTTCAAGAAGAAGAAAAAGAAGAAGGGCGACAAGGACAAAGACGACGACACGGCCGAGGAGAAGCTCGAGGAAGCGGTGACCGAGTTGATCGATCGGGACCCGGTGTTGGCCCAGCGCCTCCAGACTCAGTTCAAAAAGCTGGCCCAAAAATAGAGAGACGATTTGACCGACGAGCTCAAAGAGGGCGCCAAAAAGGCCGCCGAAGCGAAGGAGGGGTTGAAGAAGCGCCCCCTGCCGGGCCGTGCTCCGCGCCCGGGTGCATCTCCGCCGACGCCGGTCCAGGCCGCTGCGGTGGTCGCCGTGGCTCCGATGGTCCCCCCCGTGGATGCCGCCGTGGCCCCGCCGATCGCGCCCGGTTTACCGCCGCCCGAAGTGGTCGAGCTCGAGCAGAAGAGCGAGTTCAAGTCGCTGCCGCCGCCCGACAAGAACATGCCGCGCAAGCAGCTGGTCGAGCAGTACATGCCGTACGTCCGCTCGATCGCCGGCAAGGTGAAGAAGACCCTCTCCAAGGACATCGAGTTCGACGACCTGGTCAGCTACGGCATGACGGGCCTCCTGGAGGCCGCGGATCGCTTCGACGCCAAATACGGCGCCAACTTCATGACCTTCGCGTACTACCGGATCCGGGGCGCGATCTACGACGGCCTGCGCGGCATGGGTTGGGTCAGCCGCACCGAATACCAGCGCTACCGCTTCGAGCAGCACGCCAACTCGTATTTGAACAGCCTCAACGAGTCGAACGCCGCCACGCCCTCGAACATCAAGAAGACCGACGATGAAGAGGTCGGCGAGTTGGCCAACGTCGTCGAAGGCCTGGTCACCATCTACGTCACCGCCCTCGACGCGATGGAAGGTTTCCAGATCAAGGACGACCGGGGTCCGACCATCGAGGAGTCGCTGGAGAACCTGCAGGCCCGGGAGTTGGTGGCCGACGCGGTCAGCAAGTTGCCCGAGCAGGAGCGCAAGCTCCTCGAGCTCTACTACTATAAGGAGATGTCCCTAGAGGACGTCGGCAAAGAGCTGGGCCTCTCCAAATCCTGGACCTCCCGCCTCCACACCCGCGCGATCACCAAGCTCTCGCGATTGCTGAAGGAATTGGTCGCCGAGTACCAGGACGGGGAGGGCGGCCCCGGGGCCAATCGACCGCCGGGCTCAAGATCTGCGCAACCCCACGGGACCCCGACCCGATAATCGGAAGCTGAAGACGAGCGACAAAGCGAAGGCTCGGCTTTCTGGAGGCTCAGATGAACGATCCCACTTCAACCGGCGCCGGAAAAATCGCGCAAGAGATGATGCGCGAGGTCCAGTCGGCCATGAAGCAGGCCGACCAGCTCTCCCAGGCCCAGCAGCCGGGGGCGGTCCAGTTCAACGACACCCTCCAGGCTCAGCAGGCCGGGCAGGTCCAAGCCACGGACCCGTCCCGCCTCGACCCCGCCAACACCAGTGACGTGCTCCGGGCCGCCCGGGACGCTCAGGGGGCCCCCCGGGTCCCGGCCATCGGCAACAGCATCGACACCCGGCCTTTGGTCAGCGGCCTGCACCGCATGATGGAGGACGTGATGTCGGGTCAGCACAAGCTGGAGCAGATCATCAACATGTCCCTGTCGGGAAAGAACTTCAGCACCTCGGAGCTGTTGGCCATGCAGGCCGGCGTCTATCGCTTCACCCAGGAGCTGGAGTTGACCTCCAAGGTCGTCGAGAAGGCGACCTCGACCATCAAGCAGACGATGAATACCCAAGTCTAACTTGGTAGTCTCACCGGCGTGCGTATCGCCGCCCTCGTCGGCCTTTGGGTCTTCGGCCTCACCGCCACCGCGCGGGCCGGGGACGCAATTTCGGTCGAGCTGATCCCCAAAGCCCAAAAAGGCCAAGGCCAGCCGGAGCTGGTCGTCCGGGCTCAAGAGCCCCTCGCGGGCCTGGTGTTGGACGTCCGTCGCAACGACGGCAAAAACGTCAAAGCCAAGGCGGGTGCCCAGCGGCCGGGTGGCGAACATCGCTTTGTTCTCCCGCTCGAGGCGATCGGCGCCGCGACGTACAAAGGCCAGCTGACCGTTCACTTCAAGGAGGTCGATCCGGCGACCATGCCGCTCGAGTTCAACGTCGAGCTGTTGCCTCCACTCCAAATTACGGTGGTGGCGGCGGATCTGGATCTCAAAGCTCAACGCCTAGCGATCACCGCCAATCGCCCGTTGGCACGAGTGCAAGTTAGCTTGCTCTCGGACACCGGCGCCAACTTGGGCGGAGATGAACGCAACCTCGGTGAGCCCGACGGCAGCGGCAAATACGCGATCGAGTGGCAACAGGAACCGGGAACGATCCTGAAGATCGGCGTGCAGGGTTGGGACGCCAGCGGCTTTTTTGGCGGGCTCGATCTTTTCCCCTGGCGGGTCGACATCCCCCACGAAGAGGTGAACTTCAGGAGCGGCAAGTTCGACGTCGATCCTTCGGAGACGCCCAAGCTCGAAGCCAGCTTCGAGTTGGTGCAAGGCGCCGTGAAAAAATACGGCAAACTCGCGACCATCCGCTTGTTCGTCGCCGGTCACACCGACACCGTTGGCGACGCGGGCTCCAACCGCAGCTTGTCGGACAACCGGGCCAAGGCCCTGGGGCGCTGGTTCAAGAAGCGGGGCCTGAAGATCCCCGTGAGCTACGCCGGTTTTGGCGAAGACCTGCTGCTGGTCGAGACCCCCGACGAGACCGACGAGGCCAAAAACCGCCGCGCCGAATACATCGTGGCGGTGGAGGGACCAACGATCAAAGGAAAGGCCGTGACGTGGCGGGCCCTCGATTGAGTCGAACCCGCAAGGCCTCAGCGGCTCCCCCAAAAGCCGCGGCCCAAAAGGCTCCGGCCAAGAAGCAGGCTGCGGCCAAGAAGAAGGCTCCGGCCAAGCAGCAGGCCCCGGCCAAGCCGAAGGCTTCTGCTTCTCGGCGGCCGAGTGCTCCACCGGTGAAGCGGCCACCGACCGCGGGCTCCGCCAAAAAGCCCAAAGCGAAGGCACCCGTGGTCCGTGGGGCTGAGGCCGACCTTCGGCCCTCGGCCCAGTCCCTCCTCCTGGAGGCCCAACGGGATGGGCTGACCCTGGTGCAGGTGGCGACGGTAGCCCGGCCCTTGGGCAGCGGGGCCGTCGACGTCGCGGCGTTGGGGGCTGGGGCCTTCCTGACCATCGGCCTCCGCTCCGAGGTGCCCTTGCTGGTCGCGACCGCCATCGCGGCTTGGGCCGTCCGGGCTGCACCCGCGGGCATCTTGGTGGTCCTGGATCAGGGGCTCGCGGAGAGCGAGGCCGCCTTTTCGGCCCTGGCCAGCAAGTTGGGCCAAGAGGTTCGGGTGCGGCAGTGGGAGGCGCTGGAGGTCGATGCCCCGAACTTGGCCCGCCTGGCGACCGTCGACCGGGCCGCACGTCGAGCCTTTTTGACCAGTCTTCACCTGCCCTTGGCTCAAACCACGCCGATCCGGATCGATCCCCTGGCCCTGGACGACGCCGCCAGCCAAAGGCCCGTCCAGCTGGAGCGGGAGGCCCACGGCTTCCGGGTGCGTCCCGGGCCCCGCGCTCGTGTCTTGTCGAACCGAAAGGACTGATAGGCAAACTGGACAGGTCCGGCCCCGCAGCTCGGGACCGCCAGGCTTGGTATGCCGGGTGCATTTCGGTGCGCCATGACCGCACCGCTCCTGGAACGCGCCCTCCAGCTCCTCGATGCCCGAGGCCCCGATGGTCGCCGACGAACCCCCACCGCGGAGCAGGAACAGGCCCTCTCGTGGCTGGCCCTCACCGGGTACGGCATGGGGGACGGTCCTCCCGGGCTGACCCGGCGGATCTTGGACCTCTTCGAACAAGCCCAGATCACCGCGGCCACCAGCGTGCCCGATGCCCGACGCCTCTTGGCGGCCCGGTGGCAAGAGGCCCCGATCGCGCCCGAACTTTGGGACGGCCTGACCCAACTCGCGAAAGAGGAGCACCGCTCATGAGCTCGTCCATCCACGCCACTCCGAACGAAGCGTTGATCGGTCGACGCATCGCCATGAATGTCGCGCCCCTTGGCCTCGATCCACTCGAGGTGTTGCCGCGGATCGAGCACCTCCGGGCCTTGCTCGGCAGCCTCACCCTGCCGTCGGCCGCCGCGCGATCGGTGGCGCCCATCGAAGAAGTGCTCGGCGAGGCGATCCGGATCCTGCACTTGGAAGATCCGGGCCTGCACGAGTTCAAGACTTTGGAGCCCCAGCTCGAGGCCCTCTGGTCCCGTCGCGAAGAGCCCGACACCGGCCGACGGATCCGCGACTTGTACGAAGGCGCCGCCCCTTGGTTGAGCAACGACGATCTGGTGCTCGCCACCACCAGCCTCCTGAAGCGAGTGGCCGAAGGGGTGGTCGCCGACCGCTTGCCGATCGACTCCTGGTCGGTCCTCAAGATCTTGGGGGTGGCTGCCCGGGAGCTGTGGCTCCGCAAATTGGCCCCGAGTGAGGCCGGCGCCTTTGGGGCCCTGGTTTCGGTCTTGGCCGACCACTTTCAAAGGGACTCGCTGCGAGAGCCCGACGCCCAACCGCTGGAAGCCCTGCGCTACGCCCACGAGGTGGCCCGGGACGAAGCCCTCGCTCGAACCGGCGTGGTCGAGCTGATCCAAGGGATCGGGGCGCTCCAGGTCCCCGGCCCGGGTTCGAGTCCCGCGGCCCAACTGGCGGCCCGCAACATCCTCGGTTGGTGAGGTTTTGGGCCCTTGGCGGTAGGGGGCGGGCGGTTGTAGCTTCCGCTCCGTGACCCGTCACGTCGTCAACTTCAACGCAGGGCCGGCGGGTTTGCCTCGACCGGCCCTCGAACGCGCCCAAGCCGAGCTCCTGGATTTCCAGGGCACCGGCATGTCGGTGATGGAACACTCCCATCGCGGCAAGGCCTACGAAGCGGTGCACCAAGAGGCGCTCCAGCTGACCCGGGAGCTGCTCCAGGTCCCCGCGAGTCACGACATCCTGTTGCTGCAGGGCGGTGCCTCCCAGCTCTTCGCCACGGTGCCCATGAACTTCCTGCACCCCGGGAAGTCGGCGGACTACATCATGACCGGCAACTGGGCGGACAAGGCCCTGGCCGAGGCCAAGCTGATCGGCACCGTGCGAGAGGCCGGCTCGGGTTTGGTCGACGGCAAGCCGGTTCGGGTCCCCAAGCAGAGTGAACTCTCTTTGGATCCGAACGCCGCCTATCTGCACTTCACCACCAACAACACCATCGAAGGGACCCAGTTCTTCGACTTCCCCGATCCGGGGACGGTCCCGCTGGTGGCTGACATGTCCTCGGACTTCATGTGGCGGCCCTTCGACGTGTCGAAGTTCCACCTGACCTACGCGGGCGCCCAAAAGAACGTGGGCCCCTCCGGCCTGGTGGTGGCGATCATCGACAAGGCTTGGATGGCGACCGGCTCCACCAAGATCCCGTCGATCTTCCGCTTCAAGACCCACGCCGACAACCAGTCGCTCTACAACACGCCGCCCACCTTCTCGATCTATCTGATGCGCAACGTCTTGGCCTGGCTCAAGGAGTTGGGCGGCTTGCCCGCCATGGAACGACGCAACCGCGAGAAGGCCCGGGTGCTCTACGGCGCCATCGACGCTAGCGCCGGCTTCTACCGTTGTCCGGTCGAGGTCAGCGCCCGATCGGTGATGAACGTGGTGTGGCGTCTGCCGAACGAGGCCCTGGAAGAGCAGTTCGTCAAAGAAGCGACCAAGGCTGGGCTCGAAGGCCTGAAGGGCCACCGCATCGTCGGCGGGATCCGGGCCTCGACCTACAACGCGGTCAGCGTCGAAGGCGTCACCGAACTCGCCAACTTCATGCGTGAGTTCCAGCGAAAGAACGGTTGATCCGATGAGCTTCACCGACCTGGTCAAAGCCGACGCCCGCCCTGAAGAGATCGCCAAATATTTGGACGGTCTCAGCCCCGAGGTTCGAGTCGCCGAGGTCCTGGCGATCCCCGGCGGCCTCCTCAAGAAGTTGTGGGCCCTGGAGGAGGGCCACTCGGATCTGGTGCTCGAGGAGTTCGTCCAGCCCGCGGGAGAAACCGTGATCTACGAGCTGAAGAACCACATGCCGGTCTTCAACATCAGCCAGAAGCGCTTCTTCCGCCCGGCCACCGGCGAAACCGTGGGCTACAACCACACCGAAGGCCTGGCCAAGACCTTCGCCGGACCCGGCTATTTCTTCGCCAAAGGTGGCGAAAAAGGGGAGCTGGAGTTCGACTACACCCGCCTGCCGACCCTGCGACCCGACGGTTGGCCCCCGATCAAGCCCAACACCGGCCTGATCCCGGGCGGCGTCTACGGCGAGATGATCGACTACGCCCGGCGGGTCTCACGGCACACGATCATCGGCGCCGCTTATCGTCACGGCAAACCGCGCCACGCCTGGTTCATCCTCACCCGGGCCGCCCATCAGTCCTGAACCTTCAGCCGGACGACTCCCCAACTCGAGCCTTGACCCGCCGGGCCACCAGTCCCCGTAACTCCAAGACACCAAAGGGCTTTTCGAAACGTTCGTTGGGGAGTTGGTCGAGGGCTTGCCGTGCTCGCACCGAAAAGGCGCCGCCGGTCATGAAGACCACCCGCTCCGCCATCTCGGGCCGTTGTTGGGCCAAGGCCTCGTAGAAGTCGACGCCAGTCATCACCGGCATCATCAGATCGCAGAGGATCACGTCGCATTGGAGCCCCGCCACCAACAATCGCAGCGCCTCTTCGGCGCTGGTGAAGGTCTGGACGTCGTGCAGAGAACCGAGGGCCCGACGGACCGCGGTGACGATCAAGGAATCGTCGTCGACCACCAACACCCGCCCTCGCCGCACCTGATCCGGCGGAGCTGGTGTGGGGCGCACCTCGATCGCTTGGTGGCTGATCGGCAAGGAGACCCGGAACCGAGTGCCGATGCCCGCCTGACTCTCCACGGTGATCTCGCCGCCCAACTCGGTCACGATCCGCTGACAGATCGCCAGGCCGAGCCCGGTGCCGATCCCGGCCGCCTTGGTGGTGAAGAAGGGGTTGAAGATCAGCCGCAGGTGCTCCGGTCGAATCCCGGGCCCAGAGTCGGCCACGTCGACCCAGACCCTACTTTCGTCGTGGCCCGCGCTGACCCGGATCTCGTTGGTGTCGGCGTGGCCTTCGGGCAGCGCCTGGGCCGCGTTGACCAGCAGGTTGACGAACACTTGCCCCAGCCGAGCCTCGTTCCCGGACACCAGGGGAACGGCGAGGTACTCCTTACAAAGGCGGGCTCGGTGACGCACCTCGTTCCAGGTCATGCGCACCGCTGAGTCCAAGACCCGTTGGAGGTCGACCGCGGTGTTGTGCTCCTCTTCGGCCCGAGAAAAAACCTTCAGGTCACGGACGATCAAGCGCACCCGTTCGGCCGCGTCTTTGGCGTCGATCAAGGCGGCCCGAGAGTCGGATGGCAGCCCCGACTGTTCGGCCTGCTGGGCCATCAGCTCCAGGTTGGCCAAGACCGCCGCCAGTGGGTTGTTGATCTCGTGGGCGACGCCGGCGGCCAGGGTCCCCATGGAGGCCAGCCGGTCCGCGACCATCAGCTGGGCCTGCAGGCGCCGGTGTTCGGTGGTGTCCCGGGTGACCCGGACCACCGCCGCGACCTCTCCGTTGACGCCCCGCATCGGCGAGACCACCGTCTGCATGAACCGAGAGCCCTCGGGTTGCTCCAGGGCCCAGTCGTAGGTGGTGCTGCGGCCCGAAAAGGCCTCTTTGGTGCGGGCCTCATGCAGGCCGTCGACGTCTCGCCCGAGCACCTCGGAGAGCAACAGGCCAACCATGTTGGCTTCACTGAGCCCACCGAAGGACTGGCCCCCATAAGCCGCCAAACAGCGGAGCTCCGAATCCACGACCACCACGCTGTCGTGCAGCGACTCCACCAAAACGCGGAACCGCTCTTCGCTGGCGTTGAGGCGACCGAACACCTCCGCCAAACCCAAGGCCTGGCCCAGTTGGGCGCCCAACACTCGGGCGAAGGCCATCGGCTCTCGCCCGGTCACATCCAAGGAGCGGGCTCCAAACACCGCCGCGCCAAAGGAACGCCCATCCCAGGCCACCGGCACCACCAACATGGTCTCCAGGCCCGCGGCCGCCAAAAAGGCCTGGGTGAGACCCTCCGGGAGCCCGGGTGAAGGTAAGGCGGTGACGTTCCCGGTTTGCAAGATAACTTGCAAAAGTGCTTCGGCCCCGGACGCATGCCAAAGCTCCACCGCGTTGGCCGGAAAGCCGATCAGGAAACGCGGCACCAGGCCGCTGGGGCTCACCCAAAAGAACGCACCACGGGAGATGCCGGCCATGTCCAAACAGTTGGCCAGGACCTCCTCCAAGACCTGCTCCAAGGTGCCCTTTTTGCCCAGCGCTTCGGCGACGCTGGCCAACACCGAAAGTTGGGCCGATTGCAGGAGGTTCTGGCGAGAGAGCCGTTCGTTGCGGCGGACCTGAGCCTCCAGCTGGGCCAAGGTGCGTCGCAAGATCTCTTCCCTGGCCGACTCGGCAGCCTCCCCCTGAGCGGGTGGTGCGCGGGTGGCGAGGGCGGCCCGCACGGCGCTGATCGCTGGGCCCGAGTCGCTGGCTTTGCCCACCAGGCGAGTGGCCCCCACTCGGGCGGCCAGCTTTTGATCGGCGTCTTCGCCGTAGTGGGAGGAGGCCAAGATCACCGGCACTCCCTGCATGTCGGGGCGCTCCCGCAACGCCATACAAAGCTCAAAGCCGTTCATCTCTGGCATCAACACATCAGAGACCACGGCGTCGGGGCGGGAACGTTCCACCTCTTCGAGGGCCACCCGCCCGTTCTCCACCAGCGTCACTTCAAAGCCCGCCATCCGCAGGTAGTGGCCCGCCAAGCGGCGCTGCATCGGATCGTCTTCGGCGACCAACACCCGGGGCCGCGCCTGGCCGTTGGTGGGTGACTCGACCGGATCCTCCACGTGGAGCCGGGCCAGGTCGACCAGGTGACTAGGGTCCACCGGTTTGGCCAAGACTTCATCGAAGCCTCGACCCCGAGCCAACTCTTGATCTTGGGCCGAGAGGAAGCCGGAGACGCAGAAGATCGGCACTCGACGGGCCGGGTCCAGCTTGCGGAAGCGGTTGAGCAGCTCGGCGCCATCCAGATCCGGGAGGCAAAGATCCTGCACCACCAGGTCGGGCGGATGACTTTGATAGAGATCCAAGGCGGTCTGACCGTCTTCGGCCTCCTTCACCTCGAAGCCGTGGCTCCCCAGCGCCAGCAAGAGGATGCGCCGGCTGCTCGGATTGTCCTCGACGACCAAAACCCGGGGCCGCCGTTCCGGAGTGGGTGGGTTGGCCCGTTCATTGTGCGCCCGCAGGTGGCTGGCCACGATCGCCGGCAGCTGCAGCGGATCGATCGGCTTGGAGAGGTAACCATCGCACCCCGCGGCCAAGATCCGCTCCCGATCACCCTTCATGGCGTAAGCGGTCACCGCGATGATCACGATGTGCCGCGTCGCGGGATCACTCTTGAGCCGTCGGGTCAACTCCAGTCCATCCATCCCAGGGAGCTGGATATCCATCAGGATCAGCCGCGGGCGCAGCTCGGGCAGGATCCGGAGCGCTTCTTCGGCGTCGCCGGCGGTCCGCACCAAAAAATCCTCGGACTGCAAAGCGAGCCGCGCCACCTTGAGGTTGGCCGGGTTGTCGTCGACGATCAGGATCGGCTCTGCGGCCATCAATCACTCCCCGGGGCTGGGCGGACTACGCCTGGGCAAAACGGCGACGAAGGTGCTGCCCTGACCAGGTTCACTGATCGCCTCGACCCGGCCACCTTGGGCCTCGACGATCTTCTTGGTGAGAGCCAGACCCAGGCCGGTGCCTTGGTATTTTTTGGCGGCGCTGGAGTCGAGCTGGCGGAACTCGGTGAAGAGCGTCTTCAGATCTTCCGGTGCGATCCCGATGCCGTTGTCCTCGACCTCCAGGCGGATGTTCTCCGCGCCTTCGGCCAGGGCCCGCACCACGATGCGGCCACCTTCGGGGGTGAACTTCAGGGCGTTGGAGAGATAGTTGAAGAGCACCTGCTTCAGCTTCCCGCGATCCAGGTTGAGCTCCAGGCAGCCGGGGTCCAGGACCGACTCCAAGCTGACCCGCTTTTCGGCGGCCATGCCCCGCAGCGTGTCCTTCACCTCCCGCACCACCAGCGAGAGGTCCAAGGGTTCGGGGTTGAGCTGGACCCGTCCGGCCTCGATCTTGGCGAGGTCGAGGACATCGTTGATCAGCTGCAAAAGGTGCTTGGAGCTGTTCAAGATGTCGCCGAGCAGCTCCTTTTGTTGGGCGCTTGGCGTCCCGACGCGCCCCGCCTCCATCAAGCTGGCGAAGCCGATGATCGAGTTGAGCGGCGTGCGCAGCTCGTGGGACATGTTGGCCAAGAACTCGCTCTTGAGGCGGCTGGCGTCTTCGAGGGTGCGGCGCCGGAGCTCTTCGAGTCGTCGGCGTTCACTGACGTCGCGGATCGCCGCGGTGGTCAGCCGACCGTGGCGAGTCTCCAAAGGGCTGAGGCTGATCTCGGCCGGAAACTCGCGGCCGTCTCGACGCAAGGCGTGCAGGTCCAGACCAGCGCCCATCGGACGAGGGTGAGGGGAAGAGGCGTATCCGTTTCGGTAGAGCGGGTGGGCGGCCCGATAACGGGTCGGCACCAACACCTCGATCGACTGGCCGATCAGCTCTTCTCGGCTCCAGCCAAACAACTTCTCGGCTTGTTGGTTGACCAACATCAGGCGGCCTTGGGCGTCGACCACCACCATCGCGTCCGGGGCGGCATCCAAGAGGCCTCCCATTTCGCCCTCGCCCGACCACCGTTCTGACTCGGACACCGGGTCGTCATACCCTGGGTTACCAATCGGCACCATCCCAGTGGTGGCCGGTCTGGCCACTAGGTCTCATAATGAGACCGACGCCACTACCACTCGTACAGCAGGAACTGGGCGTTGATCGACCCGTGGGCCATCGGCTTTTTCATGGTCGGTTCGCCGAAGATCCCCTCGACGGCGGGATGGGCCGAGAGGAAAGCAAACCGCCACTGGCGCCCCAGGTTATGGCAGAAGTCCGCCAAGTCCTCGAAAAGACGGATCAACTTCTGATCCTCCGACTGATCCTCCAGGCCCCGGCCCTTGCCACCGACCCGCTCGCCGAAGGGGAGGTTGCTCAGGACCAGGCCCGGCTGGTCGCCGAACCAGCCTTTGATCTTGGCCGCGTCCAGATCCCGGAAGTCGCCTTGTTGGACGATCACCGACTCGGGTCGGCCCGTTCGGGCCAGGTTGCGCCGCAAAGCCTCGACGGTTTGGGTCTGGATCTCATTGGCGACGATGGTCGGCGCCGTGCCGGGGAAGAGGTCCTTTTCGCCGATCGCCCGCCAATCGTGAAAAAGTGGCCAGCGGGCGCAGAGCGGGCCCCGGGGTGGCACGAACACCGGCGCACCCACCGCCATCATCGCAGCCTCGAGGGGGATGGTCCCGGAGCCGGCGAAGGGATCGAGCAGACCTTCTTTGCGCGAATCCCAGCGCGAGAGGATCAACATCTGGGCCGCCAAGGTCTCTTTGAGCGGTGCCTCACTGGTGTCCAAGCGATAGCCGCGTTGGTGCAAGCTGACCGCCGCCAGATCCAAGGACAACACCAGCCCCGCCTCGTCGGGCCGGATCACGAAGACCAGGTCTGCGTCTTCGGGCGAAAGGGTCAAGGTGAGGTGGTGGGCCGCCGCGCCTTCCACCAGGCCGTTCTTCACCGTCCCTCGGACCTGCAGCGCCCCGGCCGGGAAGGCGCCGATGTCCCGCACGATCACCGAAATCCGCGCGTCTTCGGTCAACCAAGCGTGGTTGCCGTCGGCCACGTAGTCTCGCACCTGCTGAAAGAGCGGCTCGAGCCGAGGTGCGTCGAGCAGGGCCAGATCCCACAAGGCTCGGGATGGCGTGCGCAGGTAGTTGGCCGCCAACCAGGCCAGGCCCGGGTCAAACGGATACAGCAGGGTCTGGGGATCGGCGCGGACCGGCTTGTCGAGCTTGGGTCGGTCGAGGAGTCGAGGGGCCAGACGCTTGAGCTCCGCCTCCATGGCGCGGTTGGCGCCACCTGAGCCGATCAGACGGAGCTGGTCGAGGTTCTTCACAGAGGCCCGAGGGGGGCCGAACTCACGGTCCAGCGGCTTCGCTGAGATCGGCCCGCTTGTCTTCGACTTCCTTGAAGTCGTCGGCGTTGGGCATCGGATCCTTTTTCTGGCTGATCACCGGCCACATCGCCGCCAGCTTGGCGTTGAGGGCGGTGTATTCGGCCCATTTTTCCGGCAGATCATCCTCGGCAAAGATCGCGGTGGTCGGGCACTCCGGCTCGCAGGCGCCGCAGTCGATGCACTCATCGGGATCGATGGCCAAGAAATTCTTGCCCTCGTGAAAGCAGTCGACCGGACATACGTCCACACAGTCGGTGTACTTGCACTTGATGCAGGGCTCAGCGACGACGAAGGTCATGCCCCCCGCTTAGCCGACAAAGGGCCTCTGATCAAGCACGGCCATCCGGCAGTTGGGCTGGCCTTCGGGCGACTTTCGGGTCTAGCGTCCATCGCCATGACCCAGGTCCAGATCGAGAGCTACTTGTCCGGCCGTTGGCAGGCGGGCACGGGGCCAGGCGCCGTCCTGGTGAACCCCGCGACCGAAGCACCCGTCGCCAGCGCCAGCACCGTCGGCCTCGACTTCGGTAACGCCTTGGCATTTGCCCGGACCACGGGTGGGGCCGAGCTGCGAGCCCTGACTTTTGCCCAGCGGGGCGCGGTCCTCGAGCGGATGTCGGGCGCCTTGCACGCGGCTCGGGAGGGATTGATCGAGGCCCAGCTGGTGAATGGCGGCTGCACCCGGGGCGACGCCAAGTTCGACGTCGACGGCGCGATCGGGGTCTTGTACCACTACGCCGAGCTCGGCAAATCGTTGGGCGACCGACGTTTGCTCGCCGATGGCGAGGGAATTCAGCTTGGGCGAAGCCCCCGCTTCTGGGGCCAACACGTCTACGTCCCTCGGCGTGGGGTCGCGGTGTTGATCAACGCCTTCAACTTCCCCGCCTGGGGCTTCGCCGAGAAGGCCGCCTGCGCACTTTTGGCCGGGATGCCAGTGATCACCAAGCCCGCCACCTCCACCGCCTTGACCGCTTATTTGGCCACCAAGGTGTTGGTCGACGCCGGCCTGCCGCCGGGGATCTTGTCGTTCGTCGGTGGGGGCAGCGGTGATCTCTTGGATCACCTCCAGGGCCAGGACATCTTGTCGTTCACCGGCAGCGCCAACACCGGCCACAAGCTGCGTTCGCACCGGCGAGTGGTCGAGGCGAGCGTGCCGGTCAACGTCGAGGCCGACAGCTTGAACGCCGCCGTGCTCGGCCCCGACGTGGAGTTGGGCTCGGACACGATGCAGCTTTTCCTCCGGGACCTCTCTCGCGAAATCACCCAAAAAACAGGGCAAAAATGCACGGCGGTGCGCCGGATCTTCGTGCCCGCCGAACGCGTGGATGACGTGGTGGCCGAACTTTCGGCCCGCTTCTCCGAGACGGTGATCGGCGATCCGGCGCTCAAGGAGGTCCGGATGGGCCCCTTGGCCAGCGCGGATCAACTCCGGGACGTGCGGGCCGGGGTCGAGCGGCTGCAAAAGGACGCCACCGTCGTCTACGGCGATCCCCAGGCGAAGCTCGCGCCTTTGGGGGTGGAGCCGGGGCGGGGCTACTTCTTCCCGGTGCTCCTGCTGAAGGCCAAAAACAGCGCCCACTCGCCCGAGGTCCACAGCCACGAAGTGTTCGGCCCGGTGGCGACCGTGTTGCCCTACTCCGGGAAAGCGGAGGAGGCGGCCGAGCTGGTCGCCCTCGGCGGCGGGGGCCTGGTCGCGTCGATCTTCAGCGACGATCGCGACTTCACCGAAACCGCCACCCTCGGGATCGCCCCCTTCCACGGCCGCGTTTATTTGGGATCGGCCAAGGTCCTGGAACACGCTATGGGGCCGGGCCTGGTGTTGCCCCAGACGATCCACGGCGGCCCGGGCCGGGCCGGCGGCGGAGAGGAGCTGGGTGGCCTCCGCGGCGTCGAGCACTTCATGCAGCGCACCGCCATTCAGGGCTCTCGTCCCATTGTGGAGCACCTGACCGGCACCAAACCGACCTGAGGTTCAGGGGCGGACCCCCCACATTCCCCGACCTGAGGGGCGGGAGCGGCGGCGGATTTCGATTTTGGCGCTTTCATTGCGGCGACGCCGGGGCTGGCTCTATCCTCGGCCTTGGTCGCCCTCTAAAAGGCGACGAGGACACCGGACCGAATGGCATCGATGCTCGAAGTATTGCGGGAGTACAAGCACCTCGCCGCCCGCAAGAAAGCCGAAGGCCAACTGCCCGATCAGCTCGAAGCTCGCCTCGCCGAGCTCGAAGGTTTGGTGAAATCCCAGGCGGGCCAGACCAAAGCGCCCATTCCCAAAGAGGACTCGAAGGTTGGCTTGCCGACCGCGGTCCGTGGCACGACACCCAGCCCTCCCAGAGGCAGCGGGCCTCGACCGCCAGCTCGGGCCAACAGCGTGACCCCTCGCGGCTCTTCGTTGCCCCGGGGCAACTCGATGGCCTCGGCGCCCGCCCGGGTCGCACAACCTCGCGGCGCAACACCCACGCCCGACGGCGGCACCAGCACCGGGGACCTGAAGCTCGACAGCGTGCCGCGGCCCGCCGCCACCACCAGCTTGTTGCCCGCGGATCCCCAGCGCCGGGCGATGGTCCTCGGGAGCTTGTCGGCGTTGTTGTTGGTCTGTGCACCCTTGGCGGCCCTGACCGCCGGCGTGCCCCCCGACGGCATCTTCGACACCTTGCTCCCTGGCATCTTGATGTTCGGCGGGATCGCTTGGGCGCTGATCTATCCGGGCTTGATGGCGATCCGCGAACGATCGGCGGCCAAAGGTTCGGCTCACTTGAACGAACCCGACTTCGAGGCTCGGGTACCCAACGTCGAGCCGTTGGTGATGACCTTGGCCATCTTGGGCGCGGTGTTGTGGTTGATGGTCGGCGGCGTCGCCAATCAAGGCCTGGAGCGGCTGGTGGGTTACCTCGGCGGCCTCTTGCTCGGCACCGTGGCTTTGGGCATCGGCGCCTCCTTGGTGGTGCGGCCGATCGCCTGGAAATCCGCCAAAAAGAGGGCCTATCGCCAGTACTTGGAAGGTGGCGTCTACAACCTCAACAAAGGCAACGCCAAGCGGGCCCGGCGCCTCTTCGAGCGTGCCCTCGACGAGGCCGCCAACCGAGATCAGCAGGTGGTGGCCGCCGACCGCCTGAAGTTGGCCGCCGTCAAAGAGGCCGAAGAGCTGCGGGCCAAGGGTCGCAAAGACCAGGCCGACGAACTTTTGCGGACGGTGCGGAAGCGCCGGGGCATGGAGACCGTCACCGGTTGGAGCGGCGCGGCGTCGACCGCGACCCTGGATCTGCCGGAGGATCTCGATCCCGATCTGTTGGCCGACGCGCCGCCGGTCGTCAATGAAGACGACGTCAAGTCGCCGGTGTTGTTGACGCCGGAGCAGATCACCATCCGCCCGACGGGTTATCGCGAGGTCGAGGCCGATCCGGACACCGAGGTCCAAAAGGAGAGGGCCCGGACGCTGATCAAGAAAAACCGCAACCGGGAGGCGCTCCAGATCCTGGTGGAGTTGGGCCTGCCCGTCGACGCCATCGTGGCCAAGGCCGCGGCCGAGGAGTACATCACCGCCGGCTATCTACGCTCCGCCGACGCCATCTACGCGGCCTTGGGTGAACGCCAGATCCCCGAGTTTTACAAGGCGGTGGCCGTCGAGTGGGTCAAGAACGAAGGCGGCAACCCACCTCCGCAACCTGTCTTGCGGTTGCTCAAGGTCCTGATCGAGTTGGGGGAACGGACGGCGGCGGCCCGGCTCGCTTGTCAGGCCGCCCTCTCCAAGAAGGGCAACAAGGAGGAGCGGCAGGCGGTCGGTCAACACGCCCTGGATCTGTGCCGGGCCCTCCGGGAAGAGCCGCCGCCCGAGGTCCTAGAGGCGATGGAGGAGTACGTCTCCGCCGGCATGGCCTACGAACAGCAAGACCGCAAAGAGGACGCCCTCCGGGTCTACCGGATCGTCGGCGAGCGGATGTTGGGTGACCCCGCCCAGCGCGACAAGTTGTTGCCGATCCTCAGCAAGATCTTTTTGTTGGAGAAGACACCCGAGGACAAGTTCCTAGAGCCCTTGGTGCGGCACGTCTTGGAGTCCAACGTCGGTGGTCCGAACGCGATCCGGATCCTGACCGCCTTCCGGGCCCGTCACAAGACCGACGTGCCGGTGGTGCAGCGCCTCTTCCAGATCTACGTGCAGACCGGGAAGTTGGACGAGGCCTTGGCCGAGATGGGTCAGTTGGCGGCGTTGCCAGGCTCGACCGCCGAGACGGTGTTGGCCGACTACCAGCGGCTGCGGGAGCGTTTCCCAGATGAAGCTTCGGTGCGCCTGGGCCTGGCCCGGGCCCAGATCCGGGCCGGAAAGACGCGAGACGCGCTGAAGGAGCTGAACTTCCTGTTGGGGAGCCGGCTGCGGGCAGAAAATCCGCAAGATGTCTTGCAATTGGTCGACTCGATCCTCGAGTGGGGCAAGGCTGACATCGAGCTGCGCAAGGAGCGAGCCCGACTCAAGCTGGACACCGGCGATCGGGAGGCGGCCTTGGCCGACTACGAACAATACGCCAAAGAAGGTGGCCGTGATCCGGAGGCGATCCAGCTGGCGACCAACCTGCTTTCGGAAGATCTGGTCACCCAAACCGGCGCCCCGAGCTACGACGCGCACCTCCGCTTGGCGTCCTTCTATCTTTGTGCCGGCGAACCCGCCCAAGCGGTGCCCCTCCTCGAGGTCATGCGGGCCTCGTCGGCCCACAAAGCCAGAGCCGACCTGCTCCTCGGGCGGGCCGAGTTGGCCGCCTCCAACCCGCGGCGGGCGCTCCAGGTCTTCCACGAGTCGATCGAAGGGCGCCACCCGACCGAAACGCCGGAGCTGCACTACGAGTTGGCCCGGGCCTACGAGTCGATCGGTGACCTGAAGAAGTCCGGCAAGATCGACGCGGCCCTGGAACACTTCATCCCCGGCTTCTCCAGGAAATATGCCGGCGAACGTCCGACCTTCGGGCGTTCGGACACCGACTGGCTGAAGGGCGACGACGTCGAGGCCGCGGGGCCCGAGACCGATCCCAACGCGGTGCCGCCGGGTGAAGATCAAACCGGCTACGACGCGGGGCTGGAGGTGCCCGAGGCGCCCAAGGCCAAAGGCCCCCCGCCGGTCACGGTGGCGCCGCCGGTCAACGGCCAACCTCGGCCGCTCAAAGAGGTGTTGTTGCCTCGTTATCAGCTGGGCCGCTGCATCGGCACCGGTGGCATGGGTGAGGTGCACCTGGCCGAAGATGTGGCGTTGGGTCGTGAGGTAGCGATCAAGGTCTTGCGCCGCACGCTGGCCACCGACCTGTTCATCGCCAAGTTCAAGGACGAGGCGCGGATCGTGGCCCAGCTCTCCCACCCGGGGATCGTTGCGGTTTACGACATTGGTCAGCAGGCCGACTGGTCGTACATCGTGATGGAGTACGTCCGAGGGCCCAACCTGGCGACCTTGATCAGCGGTACCACACCGCCCTCCCGTCGAGACATCATCTCGATCATCGCCGCGGTGGCCGAAGGCATGGCCTACGCCCACAAACGGGGCGTGATCCATCGGGACTTGAAGCCGGCCAACATCTTGGTGGGCGCCGACGGGACCGTGAAGATCACCGACTTCGGCATCGCTCGGGTGCTGCAGGGCCAAACCGACGGCGAGACCGCGTTTTCAGCGGCGGGAATGCAGGTTGGCACCGTCAACTACATGGCGCCCGAGCAGATCCTCGGCAAAAACGCCGATCCTCGGACCGACATCTACCTGCTCGGCACCACGCTCTATTTCTCCTTGTCTCGCCAGTACCCGTACATCGGCGAGGCGGTGGTGGTCCGCAAGACCTCGGAAGATCCGACCCCGATCTCCGTTTATCTGCCGGACGTCTCCAAAGAGCTGGAGCAGGTGCTGATGAAATCGATGGCCCGGGACCCGGCGAATCGGTATGCCAACATGCCGGAGATGGCCCAGGCGCTTCGCAATCTCCCGGAGATGCGGGTGGCAAGTCAGGCTCCTGCCTTTCACTGATGAGCGAAGCCAAACCGAGCGAAGCCGCCCCCGCTCACGACACCACCGGTCCCACCAAGATCCTCTTGGGTTTGGTCATTGGCGCCGTCTTGGGGCTGGGCCTGAACCTGATGTTCGCCGGCCCGGGTGAGCCGAGCCCCGCCTACCAGAACGTGTTGTGGGTGGCCGACCGAATCGCCAACCCCATCGGGCAGGTCTTCCTCCGGATCTTGTTCATGGTGGTGGTGCCCTTGGTGTTCTGCTCGATCACCTTGGGTGTGGCCAGCTTGGGCAACCTGGACAAGTTGGGGCGCATCGGCTTTCGCACCATCTCTTGGTTCATCTTGACCACTGGGCTGGCGGTGGCCCTGGGCTTGTTGATGGTCAACCTGATCCAGCCAGGGAAGGGCATCGACCCGGCCCAGGCCACCAAGATCCGGGCCCAGTTCCAGAAGGCCGCTTCGGAGAAGATGGCCCAGGCCGAACAAGGCACCGGCTTTTCCGTCGACACCTTCGTCAACATCATCCCTCGGAACGTGGTGCGGGCCGCGGCCGATGATCGGGAGACCTTGGGCGTCATCTTCTTCGCGATCCTCTTTGGTATCGCCGCCACCATGTTGCCCACGGAACGGATCAAGACGTTCATCGACGTCCTCCAGACGGTCTACGACCTCTGCGTGGTGATCTTGGGCTTCGCGATGAAGTTGGCCCCGCTGGGGGTCGCCGGCTTGATCTTCGCGGTCACCGCCAAGTTGGGCTTCGACGTCTTGGTCGCCCTGCTTTGGTACGTGTTGACCGCGTTGGCCGGCCTGGTGGTGCACCAGTTTTTGGTTTTGGGCCTGCTCTGCTGGTTTTTGGTGCGTTATTCGCCGCTCCAGTTTTTTGTCCGGGCGCGAACGGCGATGATCACCGCCTTTTCCACCTCGTCCTCCAACGCCACCTTGCCCACCAGCATCCGCACCGCCGTCGATATGGGCGTGCCACCCCACATCGCCGGCTTCGTCTTGCCGCTGGGGGCCACCATGAACATGAACGGCACCGCCTTGTTCGAGGGCGTCAGCGTCTTGTTTTTGGCCCAGGTCGCCGGGGTCGAGCTCAGCCTCGGCTCTCAGGTGGTGGTGGTGGTCCTGGCGATCTTGACCGCCATCGGCGCCGCCGGTGTTCCCGGGGGATCTCTGCCGCTATTAGCCTTGGTGTTGGTGCAGGTCGGCGTACCCCCCGACATGTTGGGCCTGATCTTGGGCGTCGACCGGATCATCGACATGACCCGGACCGTCCCCAACGTGACCTCGGACCTGCTCTGTTCGCTCTACGTGGCCCGGCGCGAAGGGGTCCCGCTCCCCGACGGCACCCCCACCGGCACCGCCTGAGCGCCGCCCCTCAGGCCCCAACACCAAAGGGCCGCGCCGGCCAAAGTCGGGAACACCACCAACACGTTGAGCGCCACCGCGACCCCGTCGTTGGCCGGTTCGCCCGTGAAGGAGACGCCCCGCACGTGGAGGAAGGCCTTCACCAAGGTCACCAACCAATTGGCGTAGGTGGGGATCAAGGTGAACAAGACCAGGGCCGAAAGCCCCCGTTGGCCCAGCCGGGTCAGGCGCAGGGTGTAGCTCACCCCCAACAACAAAAAGCAGCCCAGGATCGCGTTCATGTGGGCGCCCAGCACGGTGTGGGCATCTCCGGTCAACACCCCGGTCTGGGCCAAGGCCAACGGGATCCCGGTCAAGGCGCCGAGTAAAAAGAGGAGGGCGGCGCCAAGGGAAAGACGGCGGGTGTGGTCGTCGAGGGAGGGCACCATCCTCGAGGGCTACGAACCAGACCTCCGACCGGATCCACGGGCCGAGCGAATTTTCTTTCGGGCCGCCGGGCGGCGAGGGGGGTGGGCCAAAAACGCGGCCAACAACGACGGGATCAACCCGGAGTTCGGTCGCTCCCCCAACACCAAAACCCGATAGAACAGCGGCCCCTCCAGGAGACCCAAGGCGAGGTGCAGGTCCAGGTCCGGGGGCAAACGGCCGCTCCGCACGCCCGTGCGCAGGATCTTGGTGAGCGGGCGGACCCCCTCGGCGGCCAGGGCCTGGTGCAAAGGCAAAAAGCTCGGGTCGACCGCGGCCCGCTCCAAGATGGCGACCAAGATCCGGGCCAAGGGGCCCTCGACCAAGGCTCGCCGCAGCTGCTCCAGGTGCCGGGCCAGGTCCACCGGGAGGTCACCGCTCAGCTCGACCTGGGCCCACTCCCGGGTGGAGAGGCTATCCCGGAGGAGCTCGGTCTTGGTCGGCCAATGGCGGTAGATGGTCTTTCGCCCCAACCCGGCGGCGGTCGCCACCCGGAGGTGGGTCACGGCCTCCAGCCCTTCTTCGAGGAGCAGGCGCCGCGCCGCCGCCAGGGCCGTGTTTCGGGTCCGGTGGGGGCGTGGATCTGGGCGGATCACTTTTGACACAGTTTGACGCCTTTCAGGAAAAGACACAGATTGTGTCACATGGGCTCCACCACACCAAGGGAAGTCGTAAAATTCGGGGGTTTTGGGCCCCGGGCCATCGAGTTTTTCCAGGGCCTGGAGGAGGACAACTCCAAGGCCTACTTCGAGGTTCACCGGGGGATCTGGGAGGCGCAGGTCAAACGGCCGCTGGAGGTCTTGCTCGGTGAGTTGGCCGAAGAGCTGGGTGGCCGGCCCAAGCTCTTTCGCCAGAACCGGGACGTCCGCTTCGCCAAGGACAAGTCGCCGTACAAGATCACCACCTACGGGGTGCTGCTCGACCGCCCCGGATCAGCGGCAGGGCTCTACGCTGAGTTGTCCTCCCAGGGGCTCTACGCCGGCGGTGGGTACTACGACATGGCGCCAGATCAGCTGCCTCGATTCCGGGCCGCGGTCGCGGCAGCGCCGGCGGGGGACAACTTGGCCAAGGTGGTGGCGGGGTTGGGCCGCCGGCAGCTCACGGTCGCGGGTGCGGCCCTGGCCGGGATGCCTCGGGGCTACGCCAAGGACCACCCCCGGGCCGTGTTGCTCAAACACACCACCTTGGTGGCGGGGGCCCTGCTCCCCGCCGATGATCCCCGGCTCACGAAACGGGCCGCGCTCAAGTTCGTGGCCCGCACCTGGGCCCACCTGGAGCCCTTGTCGCGGTGGCTCGATCAACACGTGGGTCCGAGCACCATCCCGCCCGAGGTTCGTTGGGGCCGAGGGCGCTAGTGTCCCGTCCGGGAAGTTCGATCATGTTCCCGCGAAGGATTTTTCGTCGCTGATCGACGCGCTTCGGAGGGAGTTGGGTTGCCCCTGAGGCGCCCGACTTCGCGGGCCCTACAGGTTCGGTTCAGGTGGCCGACGGATCACCCGGGCCACGTTCGGCCTCCAGCTTGCGGTAGATGGTCCGGGCCGCGATCCCCAAAAGTTGGGCCGCCAAGCTCTTGTCGCCGTGGGCTTCCTTCAAGGTCTCCCGGATCAGGACCCGCTCCACTTCCTCGAGTTTGGTGCCGATCGGGATCACGATCTTGCCACCCTCTCGCCGGATCTCCTGACCTTCGACCGGGGCCTCCCGGAGCGGAGCCGGCAAGGTCTTGAGATCGATCACCGACTCGCGGGTCAACACCACCACCCGCTCGATCACGTTCTCCAGCTCCCGCACGTTGCCCGGCCAGCGGTACCGAACCAGAGCTTGGCGAGCTTCTTCGGTGAGCCCGTGCACCGTCTTGGCGTTCTTTTGCGCGTACAGCCGGAGGAAGTGATCGGCGATCAGCGGGATGTCCTCGGGGCGGTCCCTCAACGAGGGGAGCCGCACCTCGATGACGTTGAGGCGGTAGTAGAGATCTTCCCGGAAGTTCCCGTCCTTGACGGCCTGGGCCAGGTCCCGGTTGGTCGCGGCGACCAAGCGGAAGTCGACCCTGATGGTCTCGTGGCCACCCAGGCGTTCGAACTCGTTCTCCTGCAACACCCTCAGCAACTTGGCCTGCACCGGTGGTGAAAGTTCGCCGATCTCGTCGAGGAAAAGAGTGCCGCCTTGGGCCCGTTCGATGCGGCCCTCTTTGCGCTGGTTGGCCCCGGTAAAGGCGCCTTTTTCGTAGCCGAAGAGCTCCGACTCCAAGATCGACTCGGGCAAGGCCGCGCAGTTGACCACCACCAACGGCGCCGACATCCGCGGTGATTGTTCGTGGAGGGCCCGGGCCATCAACTCTTTGCCGGTGCCCGACTCGCCGTAGAGCAAAACCGTGGCGGTCGAAGGTGCGGCCTGCTGAATGGTCTCCAGCGTGGCCAACATCGCCGGCGAACGCCCGATGATCGGGCGGCCCCGCACCTGATTGGGCGAAGCCTCGGCCAGCTCCTTTCGGAGCATCACGTTTTCGGCCCGCAGCGCCTGTCGCTCCAGGGCCCGCTCCACCACCCGCAAGATCAGGGCGGTCTTGAAGGGTTTCTGCACGAAGTCGTAGGCCCCCTCGCGCATGGCCTCGACCGCGTTTTCGATGGTGGCGAAGGCGGTCATCACCACCACGTCCACCTCGGGCCGGATCGCCCGGGCCGCCCTCAACAGATCTTGCCCGCTCATCCCGGGCATCATCAGGTCCGACAGGATCAGCTGGACCGGGTTCTTGCGCAGCACATCGAGGGCCAACTCACCGCTGGTGGCGGTGTGGACCTTGGCGCCGTCCCGCTCGAAGAGGCGACGGAGCGACTCGAGGTGCTCCGCCTCGTCGTCGACCACCAGGAGCTGGGCGCCCTCCAGGTTCTTCTTTTCAACACTCACGCGCAGGAGGCCCGTTCAACACCGAAGGCCTAGCGGCGATTCCGGGCCCGATACACCAGGGCCCCCGCGAAGAGGCCCAACATCATCAAGGTCCACTCGTCGTGGCCGTGGGGCACGCCGGGGACCTCGTGGCAGCTGCACTTTTGGGTCTTGGGCTTGGCGTCCACCGTGTCGGTGTCGACCCCCAGGCCCAACCGCAGGCGGGCCGGCGGGCTGGTGTTGCCCGAAAGATCCTTGGCCTGGAAGGTGATCGCCCGGGCGTCGCTGATCCGGGCCAAGGGCACCTCGGCCACGCCGTTGCCGGCCTCGTCCATCGCGTACACCGGGACGTCGAACCACTCGCCATCGTCAGCCCGGGCCGAAAGCAACACCGTGCTGGCGTCCCCGCTCTCCGGGTCTTCGACCGAAACCTCCACCGCCTCGTCGCCCAGGCTGACCGCCAGCTGGGGCGCAAACGGATCGACCACCGCGGTCAACTCGACCGGGGTCGGATCCAAAGACTGGTAGTCGCCGATGTTGCGAGCCCGCACCTCGACCGCGTGGCGACCCGGCATCCGCAGGCGCGCGTCCTCGACGTAGAGGGTCCCGTCTTCCCGGGCCGGCCGCCAGATCTGCCAGAGGCCACCGTCGACCCGCAGCTGGTACTCGAGGGCGTGGGCGTCGGTGTAGAGCAGGCCTTCACCGACCTCGAGGCGCACGCGACCGGTCGGACGCGTCGGTCCTTCCAGGGTGCGATCGAGGAGGCCGTTGTCCATCGGGTGGAGTCGGGCCCGGGTGTCGGCGGCGGCGGTGAGGCTGAAGGCCGGGTTGTCCGAGAAGGTCAGGTTCAGGGTCAGGTAGTCCTGCTGGATGCCGTCCCGGAAGATCTCGTTGATGCGCATGAAGATCGGCGCGCCGTTCAAGGCGTCCGACAGGCTGGTGGTCAGGTCCAAGTCGAAGGTCAGGGCTTGGTTCAAGAAGGCGCCCAAGGCCAGGTCGAGCAAGGTCGGCAACACCATCGCGAAGTCGGCGTTGGGCAGGATCTCGTTGAAATCCTGCTGGAAGTCGTCGATGCGCAGCTCGCCCAAGTTCACCTGGAGCTTGTTGTCGGGCAACACGTTGATGTTCAGGCCTACGAAGACGTCCGCTGTCACCTCGAAGACCCGCACATAACGGTCCTGCATCAACACGTGGAAGGCGATGCCCAGGTCTTGGAGCCGCAGCTTGATCAACCAGTCGTAGGTCGGGTTGCCCATCGCGTCCATGCCGGTCTGTTCGCCGGTGCCGAGCTCCACGGTGCCGGCCTGACGGGGCTTGAGCTCTACGATCACCGGCGCTCGATCGGTGGCCAATTGGCTGATGTCGGAGGCCAACAGCGAAAGCAAGGAGGCGTTCAAGGTGAAGGCCCCGCCGGTCAACTCTCGGACGTCTTCGCTGCCGAGCTTCAGGCACAAAGTGCCCGAGCGGTGCACCGCGTAGAAGATCTGGTTCAGGTAGGTGCTCGCGAGGGTCATGCCCAGGTGGTAAGGGCGGCCCATCTTGTCGGCGCCGGCCAACACCGGCACCGGGCCCGGCGCGGAAACGAAGGGATCGGTGACGTCGACGCAGTCGGCGAGTTCACCTTCGGCGCCGGCGTTGATGGTGATCTCCATGCCGTTGCCCGTGCCCCGATCGACCACCGGGAAGTGAACGCCTGGGCTCGGCGCGACCAACACGCCGATGGCGCCGGCCCGTTGCAGCGCCGCGATCCCCGCCAAATCGGCGACCTTAAACTGGCTCTCCAGCTTGGCCGAGCTGCCGTTCAGGTTGTTGAGGACGTTGCCCAAGATGCCCTGGACCACCGGCTGGAGGATCTGGTTGAGGAGCGGCTTGACCAGGTCGATCAAGGCGCCGACCAAACTCAAGAGGCCATCGGTGAGGCCACCACAGAAGATGTCGCATTCGCCGCAGCGGCCCACGGGATCGAGGCAGTTGCCGAAGACCTCCACCAAGCAGTCTTGGCACTCGGGCTCTTGGCAATACACGCTGCTGCTGGCGACCTCCACGTCCAGGTCGTTGAGGGCGATGTCGCTGACGGTCACGTCGATGTCGAGGGGGTAGTCGGGGCGGGGGCCGACGCCCGGATCGATCACCGCGTCGATCGAGATCTCGGCCGCGTGGGGGACGTTGCCGTTGACCGGCCCGAGATCGCCGATGATCGGGCAAGAGCTGGTGGTGCCGGCCACGTCCTCTTTGAGCTTGAGTTGGATGCCCAGGCGCAGGTTGCTGATCGTCAGCCGCATGCCGGTCGGCGGCGTAAACTGCAGGTCCACCCGGTTGGCCAGGTCGTCCAGGAACAACAAGGCCTCGGCGTTCCGCATCCGGGCTTCGGCGACGCCGATGTCGAAGAGATCCTGATCGGGAATCGGGATGTGGAGGATGTTGTTGGCGTCGATGTACATCCCGCCGGTCTGGTTGCCGAACTGACTGCGGATCAAGGTCGGCAGCTGAGGGCGGAGGAAGTCGAGGAAGTCCTGGGTGATGCGGACCCGCACCGCGTCGTCTTGCACGATGGCGTCGGGCCGGCTCGGCTCGTTGTACGGATAGACGTAGGTGCCGCCGCCGCAGCCACTACATCCCCCTGCACCTCCACCACACGATCCACCTCCGCAGGAGATCGACATCAAGAGGGCGAAGGCGAGGGCTCGGGTGAGCCAACCCGAGGTCAGGAACTTCCGCATCGTTCTTCAGGCTAGGGCCTGCCCCAACCCCGCGTCAAAGCTCCGGATTCGGGCGAACGTCCGAGTAGGCTAACCCCACACCTTATCCTACATAAGACCACACGGTCGAAAGTGCCCCGATCTCAAGGGTTTGGCGTGCCCTCTCTACTCCCCCGGGATCTGGCCGAACAGGAGGGAGGGAATATTCATGCGCCGACCCCTGCCATGGGCCTTCATTTTTGGGTTGGGCTTGGCCTCGCCGGCCAGTTTTGCCGGGGGGTCCGAGGAGCCGTGGACCCCAGCCGAAGACGCTGAAGACTCGCTCTTCGAAGGCGGGACGGTCGCGCCCCAGTCGCCGGAAGAGGTGATCGTCGGTGCTTCTCGTCGGCGTCAGTCCCTGCACGAAGCTCCGGCGGCGGTTTCGGTGATCACCGCCGCCGAGATCAAACGTTTTGGTTGGCGCACCCTCGGCGAGATCTTGGGTCACGTCCGCGGGGTCTACGTCTCCACCGATCGCAACTACTCCT
This sequence comes from Deltaproteobacteria bacterium, assembly GCA_016703535.1. Taxonomy (GTDB): domain Bacteria; phylum Myxococcota; class Kuafuiibacteriia; order Kuafuiibacteriales; family Kuafuiibacteriaceae; genus Kuafuiibacterium; species Kuafuiibacterium phototrophicum. Next base: position 322,211 of record JADJBV010000002.1, read on the forward strand.
TCGTGGGCATCCGCGGCTTCGGGCGCAGCGGCGACTACAACTCCCGGATCTTGGTGTTGGTCAACGGCCACGCCCTCAACGAGCCGATCTACATGGGCGCGCTCCTCGGGCGCGAGTTCGGGATCGACGTGGATCTGATCGAACGCCTGGAGATCATCCGCGGCCCAGGATCTTCTCAGTATGGCCCGAGCGCCCTGATGGGCGTGATCAACGTGGTCACCCGCACCGGCCCCGACCTGCGCGGCCTGGATGGCGTCGGCGCTTCGGGGACGGTGGAGGCCGACTCCCTGGGCCGCTTGAAGGGCGCGGCGCGCTTCGATCGGGTGGAGGGGCCCGGCCGGGTCTTCCTTTCCGCGTCCTACGATCAGTCGCCCGGGCAAAGCTTCAACTTCCCCGAGCTCGGGCTCGACGGCTGGACTGATCCCAAGAACGATCGAGATCGCCCCCTCAACCTCTATACCCAGCTGAGCCAAGGGCCCCTCACCTTACAGGCCGGCTACAACGACTTCGAAAAGAGCACCGCCACGGGCGCCTACGAGACCACCCCTGGCGAGGCGATCGAGACCCGGGACCGCCGCGGTTTTGTCGAAGCCCGCCTCCAGTTGGAGCCGGTCTCGTCCTTGAGTTGGACGACCCGCACTTACTTCAACTACTACGCGTACGGCGGCGCTTATCCTTACGCCCAAGAAGATGGTGGCCCGACCGTCGACGCCGCCGAAGATTTCTGGAGCGGCCTAGAGTCCTTCGCGCACTGGCGCCCCCTGCCCCAGCTGCGGTTGTTGGCCGGCGGGACGATCCAGCGTTATTTCCAGGTCGAACAGCGGGTGGGGGTCGGACCTGGCGCCAACGTCACCTCCCGGGATTACTGGGAGCTGGCGGCCTTTGGAGAGCTCGAGTTGACCCCGATCCAAGGCGTGACCTTACACGCCGGTGCTCGGGTCGATCACCTGGACACCATCTCGGGCAAACTTTCTCCGCGTTTTGCGGCGGTGGTGACGCCAGTGGCGGGGACCACCCTCAAGTTGTTGTTCAGCGAGTCCTTCCGGGCTCCCAACTTCTACGAGCTCTACTACACCGACGAGGTGACCTTCCGCGGCAACCCGGCGCTCCAACCCGAGACCTTGCGGCACTACGAGCTCCTGGTCGAACAAGAGCTCAACCACGGGGCGGGCCTATTGACCCTCTCGATCTTCAAGGACCACTTCACTCAGCTGATCGAAGAGACGGATGGTGACGGTGAGCTCGGTTATTTCATCAACGGCGCGGGCGCGATCATCACTGGGCTGGAGGCGGAGCTGAACGGGAGCCTGCCTTGGGCCGGAATCCGCGGGACCTTGGCCTACTCTTTCGCGGATGCTCGGCTGGACGCGACCGGGCGCAGGCCGGTCAACGCCCCGGCCCACACCCTGTTGGCGCGGGCCCAGATCCCCCTCTTTCAGGAACGCGCTCACCTCGGGCTTTCGGGCCGATACCTGGGCGAACGGGCGGGTCTGCCGGGTCGACCCGCCGCCCCGGACGTCATCTTGTTGGACGTGACCTTCTCGGTCGACGACGTCCTCCCCGGCTTGGATCTGGGGCTGGGGGCCTCCAACGTCTTGGACGCCCGTTGGGCCGCGCCGGGAGGATTCGAGCACGTCCAACCTTTCCTCCCTCAAGACGGGCGAGTGGTATGGGCCAAGCTCACCGCCACTTTTTGACGTTGCTCCTGGCCGGGGTGAGCGGATTGGCCGCGTCTCCCAGCAAGGCCGCGCCGACGGTGATCATCGTCGCCGCCGACCAGCGCCCTGCCTTTGAACAGGTGATCGACGGCTTCATCGACGGCCTCAAGGCCCAAGGGCTCACCATCGTACGGCGAGATCTGGACCCCGACGTCGTGGCGCACGATCCCTTGGCGGCCGACCTGGTGTTGGCCTTGGGGTCGGGAGCCACGGCTGCGGTGTTGGCCCGGGCTCATCACCCTCCATTGATCCACGCCGTGTCCGGGCGCCCTCCCGAACTCCCTCCCCCTGGCGTGGGGGCGCCGATCGTCGCGGGGGTGTCGCCGATCCCCAGCTTCGCGGATCAGCTGGCTTTGGTTCGGGCCGTGGCCCCCAACCTGAAGCGCATCGGGGTGGTGGGTCGCACCGGAGAGCTGGGATTTTTGGCCACTGCCCGAAGTTTGCCCGAGGCCCAGGGGCTGACCTTGGTGCCGTTGGAGGTCGCCGGGCCGGAGGCGGTGGCGGCGGCGATCCTTCAGGCCGCGGATCAGGTCGACGGGATCTTGGCGGGGGCCGATCCGCGGCTCTGGAACGGCAACACCCTCAAGGCGGCGGTGATCTCTTCGCTGCGGGTCCGGCGTCCGTTGTTCGGAATGGCCACCAGCTTCACCAAGGCCGGGGCGTTGGCGTCGGTGGCGGCTGAAGATTATCCTGGGATCGGGGCGGAGGCGGCGCGCCTCGCTCAAGAAATCCTGGCCGGGCGAGGGCAAAACTTGCCGCGGCTGGTCTCGCCCAAGCGGTCGTTGACCTCGATCAACTTGGTGGTCGCCGATCGGCTCGGGATCCGGCCCACCCGGGGCGCCCTCGACGCGGCCCACGAGGTGTTCCAATGAGCGCCCCACGGGTCAAGCTGCGCACGCACCTGATCCAGCTGGTGGCCTTCACCACCTTGTTGTGCGTGAGTTCGGTGTTGCTCGCCTCTTACCATCGGGCCCGGGCCGAACAAATTCGACGGGTCGAGCAGCTGGCCGAACACACCGCCGAAGACCTGGCCCAAGCCCTAGAGTATCCGCTTTCGATCGGCGCCTGGAACGAGGTCAGCGACCGGGTCGCGGCGACTGAAGGCATCGCCGATCTGCAGTACGTGGTGATCGAAAACGGCCTTCGCCAGCCTCGGATTTGGCGGGTGGCCCCCGACTGCAGCGAAGCTTGCGCCTTGACCGGCCAGGGGTGTCCACCGGGATTTTCAGGGTTGGCGCGGATCGGCGCGGCGCCGGCCTTGGATCCGGCGGGGGACGACGAAGTGGCCGCCGCGGAGTTGGGTTGGGTTCGGGTGTCACTCGGCCTCCGCAGCGCCGACGAGGAGCTCCGGGCCAACACCATCGAGTTGGTGCTCCTAGGGACCTTAACGGGCTTGTCGGTGATCATCGTGGCGTTCCTACTGGCGCGCCGGGTCACACGACCCTTGGATGATCTGCGCCGGGCCGCTCGGGCGGTCACGGCCGGAGATCGTTCGGTGCGGGTCTGTGCCGAGGGCACCGAAGAGACCGCCGCCTTGGCCGAGGCCTTCAACGTGATGGCCGCCAGCTTGGACCAAGCGACCGAAAAGGTCCGGCGGGCCACGTTGCAGACGGTAGAGGCCGAGGCGGGCCGGGCCGCCGCGGTGGAGATGTCTCGGCTCAAGTCCGAGTTCTTGGCCAACATGAGCCACGAGATCCGGACGCCGATGAACGCCGTCACCGGGATGGCCAGCCTCTTGGCCTCCTCCAACTTGCCCCCCGAAGAGCGGGAGTGGGCCGCCACCATCGCCAGCAGTGCTCAGGCCTTGGTGTCAGTGGTGAACGAGATCCTCGACTTCTCCAAGCTGGAAGCCGGGCGCATGGACCTCGAGCGATCACCCCTGGAGCTGGTGGAGGTGATCGATCAGGCCCTCGAGTTGTCCGCCGAAAGCGCCGAACAAAAGGGCCTGGAGTTGGTGTCCTTGCCGGCACCCGACCTGCCGCGGTGGATCTACGGAGACGCCACCCGGATCCGCCAGGTGGTGATCAACCTGGTGTCCAACGCGATCAAGTTCACCAGCGCGGGTGAGGTCGTGGTGCGGACCTTTGTCGCCGAAGGACGCGTCAAGATTCAGGTCGCGGATACGGGGATCGGCATCCCCGCCGAAGCCTTTGAGCGGATCTTCGAGGCCTTCCGGCAGGTCGATGGTTCGACCACTCGTCGGTATGGCGGGACCGGGCTGGGCCTGACCATCAGCCAGAAGTTGGTGCAGCGGATGAACGGCACCATCTCCGTCCAAAGTGAGTTCGGGGTCGGGACCCAGTTCGAGGTCGACCTCCCCTTGGAGGTGGCCGAAGGTCCGGTTCCGCCGCCCCTCGCCATGGGCAAGACCAGCTGGTTGGTGGTGGCCCACGCGGCTCGGCGCCAGGCGCTGAGCCAACGACTGGTCGCGCTGGGCTTTACGGTGGTCGCGGTCCCCGAAGTGGAGAGCCTCCCCGTGGGCCCAGGGCCCGACCTGTTGGTGATCGAACGTGGCCAGGTCCCGCGCCTGGTGGACCCGTCCTCGGCGGCCCGGATCTGGATCCTCTCTCCCCAACGCGAGTCCGGACGACCCGCGGGCTTCGGCGCGGAGGTCGAGGTCTTGCCGTTCAACCAGCGAGCCTCTCGTTGGTACGATCGCTTGGCCCGGAGCACCCTCGAACGCTCGTCCCCGTCCCCGCCCTCGGCGGCCCCGGCGGTCGGCGCGCCCCGCATCTTGGTCGTCGACGACAACAACGTAAACCAACTCGTGGCCCGGTCGATGTTGTCGCGGATGGGCCTGGCGTGTGACCTGGTCAACAACGGGCGAGAGGCTCTCGACGCGCTTTTGCTGCGCGACTACGACTGCGTCCTGATGGATTGTCAGATGCCCGAGATGGATGGTTACGCGGCGACCCGGGCCCACCGCGCCCGTGAACAAGGGCGTCGGACACCGATCCTGGCGATGACCGCCCACGCGATGGCGGGCGATCGCGAGAAGTGCCTCGAGGCCGGAATGGACGACTACCTGACCAAACCCATCACCATGGAGCAGCTCCGGAGTGCACTGGCGCGGTACCTGCCAGCGCCCGGGATGGATGGTTTGCAAGCTGTCGTAAATGCTGGAGAATCCGACCGGTTGAGGCAAGGCTGAGGAGTTCCACTCCCAAGATCCGCGGTTGCGTCGAGCGGCCTTCGGGTGCTTCGATGCGACCCCCGTGAGCGAACCAAACAACGGCCAGGGCCCCGACGAAATCGAAGAGGTCGATCCAATGAACCCCGAGGCCTGGTATCGGGAGCCCGGGATCTGCGGGAGCTGCATCGCCTGGCGGCCCGAGTCTCCCAAAGAGGGAGAAACCGTCGCCTCGGGCAGCTGTCGACTGCGCAAGGAGCTGCCTCGGGTGCCGGCCACCCTCAAGTTGTGCAGCCTCTACAAGCCCCGGGGCCAATTCGTGTACCAGCCCGGCCAAGAGCCCAAGGGCAAACGCAAGCGGGCCTCCGCGGTGACCGTGATGCGGCGTGGCCCGGGCGATCAAATGGTGCAGCTCAAGGTGCCGGCCCGGGCCCCCAAACCCGAGCCCAACTTCGACGCGCCCTACGAGCCGACGCGCCTGCGCGAGGTGAAGTTGGCCCGACCCTACGAGGTGCCGCGACACGTCGACGTCGGCACCGAAAGCCCGCCGCTCCTCCGCCAAGTGTTGCTCGATCTTTGTCGTGAAGAGTTGGGACGCTCCGGTCGTGAGCTGTTGCCACGCTTCGTCGGCGGCACCGTCGAGGTGATCGACGCTCAGGGCAAGAAGCGCAGCTTCCCGATCGCCCGGCTCTTCGTCATGCTCGACAAGCTGAAGAGCAGCATGGTGGAGCTGGAGGACGCGGTGGCCCGCTCGGACGCGCTCCTCGAGGACCTCCCGGAGATGCAGAAGCAGCTGGGCGCCATGCAGGGCAGCTTCACCACCTTCAACCTGCTGTTCTCCGATAAAAACGACTACTTCGGGGCCTGAAGAGATCTTTCGGCGCTGGGGACCCATTTTTCGGCCATTCGGTTGCTGCGCCGGGTTCAGGGTGATCCGGATGCGTCCTTGCCTGTGGGCTTTGGCCTTGCTCTCGGCTTGCACGGCCGAGACCGGGCTACTCTTGGGGCCCCCCGCCTCGTTCGATGGCGGCGGGGTGGACGGGACGTCTACGGACCTCGGTCCGTCCCCAGGAGATCGAGGCCCTCGGGATCGCGGCGACGTCGACGGTGGAACCGGTCCAAACCCGGCGGACGGCGGGTGGGCGGTGGAGGACGGAGGTCGAGCCGATGGGGGCGTCGAGGCCTGCGAGCCGTGGAACGACGTGGTGTTGGGGACCGGGGCTCGGACCGACGTGCCCCCGCACCTCACGGTCTTCGTCGGCGAGGCGGCGGTCAGCTGGCAGACACCTTTGGGCATCCGAGGTGTGGTGGTCGACGCCCAAGGGCAGGTCCGTCTGCGCCTCGACCTTGGTCACCCCAGCGCCAAGGATCCGTACCTCTTTCACATGGGTTTTGAGTTGCACGCGATCTTCACGGAGTCCGTGGGAGACCGGTCGTTCATTCGCCGCGTCGTCGTCGATGGGCTTGAAACATCCATCGACCTGGGAGAGGTGGCGCCGACGCGGATCGCGGTCGAGCGAATCCCCGACGGGACTGTGATGGTCGCCGCGGTGAGCCCGACCGTCAGCACCCTGGAGCAGCTGGTCGACCCCGGGGTCCGGTTTGGGGTCCAGCTCGATCCGTCTTGGTCGGTGCCTCCGGTCGCTGAGCCCTACCCGCCGTTTTCGATGCACATGAGCAGCGGCGGCCGCTTCTTGGCCGCCTGGGACGAGGCGGGGATCACGTTCTCCACCATCAATCTTTCGGGCAGCGGAGGCCGGGAGTTGATCTCGCCGCCAGCAGGGCTTTCGTTTTTTCCCGGCTTCGTCGTGACCTGGAGCCCGCCCGCCTTCAACCACTTGGGTCACGGCTTGGCGGCGGCGGTCCCCGGGCCGGATTCGGGGGCGATATCCGTCCTCCACTACCGGTTCCCTCTCTACACTTCCCAGACCGCGCCGACGGTGATCGCCCAGGGGCAAAGCACGGCCATTGGCTTCTCGATCTCCAGCGCCTGGGCGCCGGAGTTGGGGGCCAAGCTCTTCGCGTGGCCCGACGCCAGCGACACCCCATTCGGCGGCGGCACGACGCCCCGCCGCCAGATCTTCTTGGCCGGCCTGAACGAAGTCGATGACCCGTATCCCGCCCCGGGCGCGATCCCGCCGCGCCGAGTTTCCGAGGCCCCGAGCGGCAACGCCCTCTACCCATCTTTGGGTTGGGTCGGGGATCGGGCGGCGATCGTCTATTTGACTGACACCGGTGAGGTGCGGCTCACCCGCGGGCGGCCCTGCGCCCCACGCTGAGGCTCAGGGGTTCAGGTCCGCGACCGGCTCGAGGCAAGACAAAGCGCCCGAGGAGAGGTGCACCGCGCCGTCGTCGGTCAGGTAGGCCAGCAGCAGTCGATCACCGCCCAGGGACAACAGGCTGGGGCGCAGCGCGTCTTGGGTCAGGGGCGGCGACAGCGGAAGATCCGGGTGCCCACCTTGGGCGTCGGTGAGCTGAAAGGCGCCGGTTTCATCGAGCCGAGTGGCGTAGATGCGCCGTCGTCCGTAGTAGCCTTCGGCGCTGAAGCTCTCGCGGAAGTCCGGCCACGCGACCACGTAGGAGGAGAGCCCGGGCACCCACACCGCGGTCGAGGAATATTCGCTGATGCCCCCCGCGTGTCGCTGCACCAAGGTGTGATCGTTCGGCGCGAGGAGGTCGTAGAAGTGGACGCTGGCGCGGCGGTCCCCGAAGTCGTTGACCAGCAGCCGAAACGTCTCCTGGCCTCCGGCGAGGACCCGATGGAGCACCTGAAAGCCCGGGATGAAGGTGCCGCCGTTGGGATCCACCAGCGCCGGCCCCAACGCGTACACCCCGCCATCGGTGAGTTCGGCCGCGTAGATCCCGTCGGCGGTCAACCAGGCCAAGAAGGCCATTCCGTTGCCGCCGGCGCTGAGGGTGATGGGGGGGCCCGAGTCGCCGGGATCGAAGATCGGCAGGTCGAAGTGCAGGCGGCCCACGAAGAACTGCAGCAGCTGAGGGTCGAGCCTCAAGATCGCGGTGGCGGCGCCGTTGGTGGCGACCACCAATAGCCCATCCATGGTCCCGACGGCGGCGCTGATCCGATGTCGAACTTCACCGCCGCCCAACACGTGGCTCACCACTCGGCCGTTGAGTTCGGCGTCGTAGAGTTGGTTGGCGGTCGAGCTGTTCTCGACCCACACCACGTGGGGGCGGCCGTCGTAGGTCAGAAGGTTGACGTCGGACGCCCGGGGCCCGCCGAGCCGTTGACGATCTTCGAGCTGGAGGGTCGAGCCCAAGGTCGCGACCTCGATCCCGGTGGTGGTGGTCCACACGACCCGGACCGACTCGCCGTCCCTTAACAACAGCGGGGCTTGTTGCAGCTGGGCGCCGCCGCCGATGGTCTGATCCACCCACGCGGGGCAGCCATCCAAGGGGACCCCGCTGTCCGGCGGGGCACCGAGATCCGCCGGCGAACCGAGGTCCGAGGCGCCGGAGTCGACCGCTACGCTCGTGTCGAGGAGGACCCCACCCGCGTCGCTCCCGGCTTGGGCTTCCAGGCCGCCCGTCTCCGCGGTGCAGGCCACAACCGGCCAAATCCAGAGCAAGGACCCGCGGCGCATCTGGGCAATGTACCCAGGCGGACCCGGCTTCGGCGCGAGTAAATCGGCGTGTTTGGGGCTGTATAGAGGGTTTGTGCGAGAGCCCCGGGAAGGTTCGATTGACAGGCCGGTGCGGGACGGGTGGAAGGGACCCGTCGTGATCCCTCGCGAGAAGGACAACATCGTCTACATCGACTCGGACAGCGCGCCCCGGATCATTCCGTACGGCGAGGACTTTTTGTACGAGCACCTGCCGGTCGGGACTCGGGTCATCTACGCCAACCCGCCGATCAAGGGGCTGCCCCACCCGGACGCCGCCATCCGTTATGCGTTGAACCATCCCGAGGAGATGGACCCGCTCTACTCGATGCTCGAGCCGGGGATGAAGGTCACCATCGTGATGGATGACATCTCCCTGCCGCTGCCGCCGATGAAGTTGCCGGACATGCGGGAGCGGGTGTTGACCATCTTGCTCCAGATCTTGGCCGACCACGGCGTCGACGACATCGACCTGATGATCGCCAACGCGCTCCACCGGCGCATGACCGCCGACGAGATGAAACGTTCGGTGGGCTCCAAGATCTTCGAGCGTTTTTATCCCAAGCGCTTCATCAACCACGACGCCGAAGATCCCGAGGCGATCGTCACCTTGGGCAAGACCGAGATCGGCGAGGTGGTGAAGACCCACCGGCTCTGCGCCGAGGCCGACCTGACCATCTACGTGAACATCAACTTGGTGCCCATGGACGGTGGCCACAAGTCGATGGGCATCGGCACCACCGACTACGAAGGCCTGCGGGCCCACCACAACCCCAAGACCATGCTCGAGTGTGACTCGTACATGGATCCAACCAAGTCGGAGCTCTCGTTTTCGGGCAACCGGATCGGCCGGGTGCTCGACAAACACGTGAAGGTCTTCCACATCGAGACCGCCCTGAACAACCGCATGTACGACCGCGGCATGGAGTTCATGGGCAAAAACGAGGACGACTTTTCGGAGTTCGATCGGCTGGCCTTCCAGTCCCTGCGTTGGGCCCTGTCGAAGGCCCCCAAGGCCGGAAAACGGGCCATTTTTCACAAAGTCCCCGCGCCCTACGAGTTGATCGCGGTGCACGCCGGCGCCACCGAGCCGACCCACGCCAAGATCCTCGAGAAGAACTACGAGCAGTACGCGGTCCCGGTCCGGGGACAAGCCGACGTGGTGATCTGCGGGATCCCGCACATCAGCCCGTACAACGTGAACTCCATCCTGAACCCGCTGTTGGTGCAGGTGATGGCCCTCGGTTATCTCTACAACCTGTATCGCAACGCGCCGCTGGTGAAGGACGGGGGCGTGTTGATCATCGCCCACCCGCTGGAAGACGAGTGGGACCAGAAGTTCCACCCCAGCTACATCGAGTTCTTCCACCGCTGTTTGCCCGAGACCCGCAACAGCTTCGAGCTCCACAAGCGCTTCGAAAAAGAGTTCGCCAAGAACCCGACGTACATCGAGATGTACCGGCGCGGGAACGCCTTCCACGGCGCTCACCCGTTTTACATGTGGTACTGGGGCGACCGCGGGCGTTCCCGGGTCGGCAAGGTGATCTGCGTGGGCGCCAAAGACCAACACGTGGCCCGCATCTTGGGTTGGGAGACGGCCCCGACCTTGGCCGACGCCATCGAGCGGGCCAAGGATCTGACCAAACCGAACCCGGACATCTCCATGATGCACATCCCGCCGATCATGGTCTGCGACGTCACCAAATAACGTTCAGCCAGCGTTTGGCTTGGCCCCGGGCGCAAACGGCCTGGTGGGCAACTCCAACCGCTCGCGCAGCCGATCCGCCCCCCCGGGTGTGGCCTCCAGCAGCGCCCACAACTCGGCGACCACCCCTTCACCCAGGTAGATGGGGCCCCGCCGGGGCGCGACGATCCGCACATCCAAGCCGCGGACCATCCGCAACCAGGCTTGCACGGCCGCTTGGCTCGGCACCCGACGTTGGTGCTCCTCTTTGATCACCGCCGCGTGTTCACCCAGGCCATCGCTGAGCTGGGCAGGCCCGTGGGAGGTCGAGGCCAACTCCCCGGTGTAGAGCGTCTTGGACAAGGGATCGTAGAGCTGGTGGCCCCGCGGATCCGGGAGGAAAGGCGCCGGCAAGATCGCCAGGTCCGAGCGCCCCAGCGCCAAGATCCCGCCCTCTTCAGGCACCGGGTGGCAGCGCTCCGACTCCAGACCCAGCAGGCTCGGCAACTCCGAGGCGGCGGTGAGCAGATCGGCGTCGGTGTCCATCAACCACGACGACAGCCCCGCCGGATCGAGATCGACGCCGGTGGTGAACAGGTAGTCGAGGCGCCCGTTCTCCAGGTGTTGCTGCACGCCGGCCTTGAGTTGGGGGTGATGGGCGCGGCTCCCCGGGTGGATCAAGATCCCGCTCGGGCCGTCGATCACCAGGTAGTGGTTGAGGGTCGCGCCCCCTTTGTGGGGTTGGGCGAACAACACGGTGCGGTGGGCCCCGGTGGTGTGCAGGATCCTTCCGCTTTGGATGACCCGGGTGGCGGCGTCTTCCGGAGGTTGGGGCGCGGGCCCGGCCACCATGGTTTCGACCCGCCCCGGATCTTGGGCGAAGTCCAGGTAGAGCTGATAGTCCCGGGCCGAGATCAACAGGGCCCGGGTCCGGGCGAACTGCTCCAGCAGCTGGGCGGCCTGGCTCCCCGGCAACACCCGCTCCGCCAAGGGGAACACGGCCTGCTCCTCGAAGCGCATGTGCCTCAGGGTGAAGTCCACGTAGTCGGCCACCGCGCCTGCCAACGCTGCGCCCGCGGTCTCCGAACCGGCCTCGACCTCACCCAAGAGGTGTTCGGCGGTCTTCAGGTGTGCGTGGCCCTTCCCGTGTTGGGCCATCATCTCTTCCACCTGGGTCCGATCCGATCCGCTCGCGTGTTCGAGGAGGGCCGCGAAGAGCCCGTCCTCCTCTTCGGCGTGGTGGACCCGATCCATCATGTACTTGAGGAAAAGCAGGGCCCGCTTGAGTCGGACCGGATCGAAGGGGGCCAAGGCCCGACGGGCGGTGTCCAAGACCCGCCGAGCGGCCCGGTGTTCTTCGAGCAAATACGCGATCGCCTCGTTCACGGGCCGAGCTTCCGACGTCGGCGGGATCAGGACAAGAGCCGGAGATGGGAACGGCCGCCCACCTCCTCGTACCCACCTCGCTACAGTCTAAGCCGCGCTCCGCCGCCGGCGCCGGAGCGCGAGCCCGCCGAGCAACACCGAAAGGGCTGGCAGCTCGATCGAAGGCGTGACGCTGCTGCAGCCGAACATGCCGCCGCCGGTGTACACCACCCGAGGGTCATCGCTGTCGGTGGGGTCGATGCAGCCCAGGTCCAGCGGCGAACCCACGGTGCCGTCCAGGGCCAGGCCTTGGAGCTGATAACAGACGCGCTCTTCCGTGAACGCGATGTTTTGGAACCCGGTGCTCTGCTGTTCCAGCGCCGCCGGGCTGTAGAGGAGGCTCCCCTCGACCCGCCCATCGGCGGTGCGCGCGCTCAAGACAAAGGCCGTGTGTTTGGCTTGCTCATAGGGGAAGAGGACGTCCACTCCACTTTGTCCACAGGTGCCTTCGAAGATCCGGAGCTCGAGGCGGGTATCGGCCGGAGGCACCGGGACAGCCCGCACCGAACGCCCTTGAGGGCTGATCTCGAAGCCCTGGCCCATCGTGTAGTACCGGCCAGGGGCGAGGGGGCCCGAGACCTCGGCCAAGATCGCCGGGCGACCTCGGGTCTGGGGCGTCCCGAGCTCCGGGCGCGGGGTGACCTTCAGGCCGAAGCTGAGGGTGCTGCCCGCGGCGTAGAGGTAGGGATCGCTGAGGTCGTCGAAGAAGAGCAGGGGGGCGCCGTCCAGGATCTCATCGAAGTAGATCGGCGCCTCGTTCCGAGGGGCGAGGGAGCAGGGGCGGGCGGTCGCCGGCAAAAGGGCGGACAGGAGCACGGCGGACGATAACAACATTCGCATGGGGGGCCCTTTTGCAGCGAACGTGCCGTGACCTAAGTGCGCAGGGTCGGCGACCCGGGCCCGGGCCTCCCCGGCGCAATGGTCGTCGGGCAGGACCGCGACGCCGCGCTGCCCAGAACCGTGACACCGCTGTCAGACCCGAAGCGCACGGCCTCGCTTGTACCACGGCGACTCTTCCCCCGGTGGCACGGGCGTTGCGAAGGCCGCCGCCATGTTCAGAACCATCGTGCCCCTCGGGGCCCTCATCTTGGCGGTCTCCGCCTGTGGCGGGGGCTCGACCGGCGCCCTCGGTCAAACTCAAGTGAGGGCGGAATGCGATCCCGGCGACGTCGTTTGTCTCCAAAGTTCGGTCGCTCCGCTGGCCCGGGGCGCAACCTTGGCCCTCGACATCTCCTCCCTCACCCAAGGCAGCGCGGCCGTCGATCTCTCCTTGCTCTCGGCCGACGAGGTGGTGGCCCGGGTCGATGGCGACGCGGTGATCGGCGGCGAACCCGGGGTCACGGCGGTCCTCTTCTTGACCCCCGACGGGATCGTCTTGGACTTCATCCACCTCACCGTCGCCGAACCGACCGCTTTGGTCGTGCACCGGCTCACCGACGACGGCGAGTCGGTGGCCGAGCTCGAAGGGCGGGTGCAACTTTTGGTGGGGGAGACCTTCGGGGTCTCGGCGGCCCTCCGGCACCAGAGCCAAGATCTGGCCGGCAAGGTCGCGATCTCCTGGCAGACCGATCCCGAGATCGCGCCACTTTTGGACAGCGGATCTTTGGGGCGAAAGCGGATCTTGGCCCGGGCCCCGGGCCGGACGGTGTTGCAGGCACGAGCGGGTGGACTGATCACCGAGATCCCTTTGGAGGTGTTGCCGTGAAGCGACTTATCGTAGGCGCCTGGGCGCTCCTTGCGGTGGCCTGTGTCGATCCTTCCCTCAACGCCTTGACCGTGCCGCCCCTCGGCAAACAAGCGCTCCTCGACTCCGAGGCTCGGACCATCACCTTGAGCCGGGGCGTGGCCCTCGGCTTTGATTGTGCGTTGGATGGTCCTTGCGCCGACGCCAGCGCCACCGTCGACGACGGCAATTTGGTCCTGGTTTTACCGGCCTATCTCGACGATCTCGGCGTCAACTACACCGACGGGCTCTACGCCGGCTCGGCCGCGAAGACCGGCTTCGTGTTGGTGGGCAAGGTCGAGGGCCGGACCAAACTTCGGGTCAAAGCCGAGGACGTCGAGGTGGAGTACGAGCTGGAGATCGTTCGCTGAGGAATGCAAGGCGGCTTGCAGTTTAGCTCTCCTCGGGAGGACCCGAGGCGGCCGCGACCTGATCCTTGTTCACCTTGGCGGCGTCGAACTTCTTGGCGCTGGCCAACATCTTGTCGAGGACTTGTTCCAGGGGCGGCAGTTCACCTTTGACGAAGCGGATCGGGTTGATGCGGGCCACCACGAAGGCCTTCAGGTACGGGCTCTCGAAGCCCTTGGCCTTGAGCGCAGCGACCGCCTCGACCACCGCGTCGTCGACCTCCAAGAGCCGCGCCGACTCTTTGGCACGGTTTTGCAAGGCAACTTGCAGTTCTTCGTCCCGGAAGTGATCGACTCGCTTCAAGATCGGGTGATACGCACCGCCCGAAAAGCGTCCCCGGGCCTCGTAGGTCAGGCCCAAGGTCAAAAACGACGGCTCCTCGAACTCCAGGGCGTAGGTGGTCTCGGGATCTTTGCTGAGGCCTGCCAGGTCCCGGGCCATCCGCACCACCTCCAGCGCTTTTTCCCGCAAATTGTGGGCTTTTTCGGTGTTGAGGGCCAAGATCTTGTAGGCCAGCTCCTTCTCCGGCGAAAGCAGAGCGATCACCGCCTTGGCGCCCAAAGCACCCAAGGCCTTCAAGCGGTGGTGGCCGTTGGAGGTCCAGTAGCGTCCTTCGCCGGCCCGCACCGCGATGATCGGATCGAGGAAACGACCGAGCTTGTCGATCACCTCGGTCAGCCGCTTCACGTGGGTCTCGGAGAGGTCACGCTGAAACGGCGTGGGCTCGACCTTCTCCAAGGGCAAGCTGGCCAAACTCAGCCAGTGGCCACCCAGGGGATCTCGGTAGCTGCCCAAGACCTGACCGCCGTCGGCCTCGATGGCCCGATTGAGCGCGGTGAGCTCCGGCGAAGGGCCCCCGTCGGTGAGGGCGGTCGGCGCCAGACCTCGAGACGCGGCTTCGGCCTTCTTCTTGCGCGGGGCACGTTTGGTCGTCTTGGGCGCGGCGGCTTTTTTCGGCACGCCGGCAGGCTACGTCACTCGCCGCTCTTCATCCAGGCGCTCTGGGCCGCCAGGCGGCGCAGGCGATCGAGGTCCAGCTCGGTCTCGAAGGCGTTGATCGGGCTGGGGGGCGCCACCCGGGTCGGGCTGGCGCGGGGGGTCGGCAGGTGTCGTTCGCCCGTCGTGAGTTCCGAGGGCGGCGTGGCCCCATCCAACAAGGGCAACAAGCCGTCGCGGGCTGCGACCCGCCGAGTGGCGCCGCGAACTGCCTTGGTCATCGCCTTGCAGGCGTCTGGGTCGCCGCGTTCTTCCAGATAACGGGCGACCCACAAGACGTCGGTGGCGGCCTCGCCGTAGCGCTCCCGATCCAGACGAGCCAAACGCTCCTCCAGCGCTCGGTAGAGCCGCCGGCGATCCGAGGTTGGATCTACCAAGAGCAACCGCAACAGCTCCTTGGCCAATGGGTGCAGGTCGAGTTCGGCGAGGGTGGTGCCCATGTTCAGATCAGCTGATCCAAGCCCTGAAAACCGAGGCCCGGCTTTTCGTCTTGTTTCCCGACCTTGATCCCGTGGCTGCTGATCCGGGTGACCTCGGATTGGGCGGCCGATAAGGCGCTTCGCCCTTCGCTGCGGCCACCGGGCTCGGGGTTGGCGCGGCCCGAGTCGACGTTCACCGCACCTTTTGGGCCCCCGCTGCGGCCGACGCCACCTTTGCTCAAGGCTTGTGAACGTCGATCGGCGCGGCCGCGGCGCTTGTCGGCCGGGTTGGTGTTCCCGCTGCGGGCGTCCTCGATCAACATCTCCATCATCGCTCGGAAGCCCGAGGCGACCTCATCTTCGAGCCGCTCTCGCTCCCGGGTGGCTTCGTCGGTTTGGGGGGTGGCTTCACCCTCCCGTTGGACGTCGACTCGGCCGTTTTGGACCTGGCCCTCAATGCCTGGCTTCTGCACGGGGGGTAATTCTGCAATCACGGGGCCAAGCCGCCGCCGCCCGGGCAAAGCCCGGATCCTGCCCACCCCGCGTTTGCACACCGCACCTAAGCCCTTGCGCTGTCTGAAGATACTGACAGGGTGGCGCGTCGATCCGCCATGGTGAGCCGAATGGGTGGGCCGAACGTTCAGGCGAAGGTGCGCCCTGCCCAGATCTTGCGTGAAACCGCAGGGAGTGTTCCCTGGGCAAGGGACGTTCCCCGTAAGACCCCGATGAGACGACTAGCTTTGCCTCTTTTGGCCCCCCTCTTTTTGCTGCCGAGCGTCGCCCAGGCGGCCGAGGTCACCTGCAAAGACCTCCCGATGTTGGTCGAGGCCCTGACCCGCCGACACTACGTGGTGCGGGAGGTGACGGACCCGGTGAAGCTGAGGACCGGCACCCAGTTCATCAAGATCATCGACCCCTCCCAGACGCTGCTCCTCGAGAGCGAAGCCGACCTCAACACCCAGCAGATCCCCAACGTGCTGGAGGGCATGAAGATCGGCGCCTGCGTCGCGCTGGAGCGCCCGGCCCAGCTGGTGATCTCGCGGATCGAAGAGGACGAGCGGCTGGTCAAGAAGTTGCTCGGACCCAAGTACAAGCTCGACGAAAAGGTGGAGCTGATCTTCGACCCGGACAAACGGGGCCGCCCCAAGACCTTGGAAGAACGGGCCAAGCTGATCGAGAAGTTGGTCCACTTCCAGATCAACAACTACCTGCAGACGGGCATGAAGTTGGACGCCGCCAAAAAGCAGCTGATCCACCGCTACGAGTTGACGGTGAAGCGAGCCAAGGAGCGGCTGGCCAAGGGCGAGTTGCCGGGGCTCTACGCCGAGGCCTTCGCGTCGTCGCTCGATCCCCACAGCTCCTTCATGTCGACCTCGGTGCTCGACGACTTTCAGATCTCGATGCGCCTCTCCCTCGAAGGCATCGGGGCGGCCCTCACGTCTCAAGACGGCGTCACCCGCATCGAGACCTTGTTGCCCGGCGGCAGCGCCGATCGGGACGGGACCTTGCGGCCCAAGGACAAGATCATCGCCGTCGCTCAAGAGGGCGAAAAGGCGGTGCCGACCATCGACATGGAGCTGCGGGACGTCGTGAAGATGATCCGCGGCAAGAAGGGCACCAAGGTGACCTTGACCGTCCTCAGGGATGGCAAAAAGAGCACGACCTTCGACGTGACCTTGGAGCGCGACAAGATCGACGTCAAAGAGCAGGCCGCCAAGATCACCTACGAAAACCGGAAGGTCGGTGAACGCAACCTCAAGATCGGGATCATCGATTTGCCCTCGTTTTACGGCGGCGACGAAGGTGGACGTTCGTCATATCAAGACGTGAAGAACCTGATCTCCGAGGCCAAGGAGAACAAGGTCGACGGCCTGGTGCTCGATCTTTCGCGGAACGGCGGCGGCCTCCTCCAAGACGCGGTCCGGATCTCGGGCTTGTTCCTCCGGTTGGGCGGGGTGGTGGCCACCAAAGACAGCTTCGGTCGCATCGAGGTCCTGGAAGACGAAGATGAGGCGGTCGACTGGGCCGGCCCCCTCGCGGTCTTGATCAGCCCGGCCAGCGCCTCCGCCTCCGAGATCTTGGCCGGGGCGCTCAAGGACTATCGCCGCGCGGTGATCGTCGGCAGTGACCACTCCTTCGGCAAAGGTACGGTGCAGACGCTCCAACCCTTCGGAGACTTCGGCGCGCTCAAGGTCACCACCGGGATGTTTTTCCTCCCGGCCGGCCAGTCGACCCAACAACAAGGGGTCCGCTCCGACTTCCAAGTCCCGACCCTCTACGACGCCATGGACATGGGCGAAAAGGAGCTCGACTACTCTTTGCCGCCTCAAGCGGTCCCGACCTTCATCTCCAGCTTGGCCAACGGCACCGGGCCCGATCAGATCTGGAAGCCGGTGAAGCTGGACGTGATCCAAAAGTTGTATCAACGCTCCCAGGCTCGAGTGGCCAAGGACGAGTCCTTCGCCGAGATCAAAAAGCAGCTCGAGGAGCGCGGCAAAGACACCGGCGCCATCAAGCTCGAAGATCTGCGCAAAAAGGCCAAAGAGGCCAAAGAGAAGAACGGCAAAGAGACCAAAGAGGGCGAGGAGGAAGACGAGACCAACCGGGAGAAGTTCAAGGCCCTGGAGTCGGCCTTCGCCCGGGAAGGCGCCAACATCGTCGCCGACCTGATCGAGCTCGGAGGCTGAGACCTTGGCCTGGGCGCCAGCCTATCTGGTGCGCTTCGATGACATCTGCCCGACCATGGCTTGGTCCGTATGGGACCGGGTGGAGGCGTTGCTCGTCGAGGCCGGCGTCCGCCCGATCTTGGCGGTGGTGCCCGACAACCAAGACCCGGAGCTGATGGTCGAGGCGGCCGCCCCCAACTTTTGGGCGCGGGTCCGCGGATGGCAGGCCCGAGGGTGGTCCATTGGGCTCCACGGCTACCAACACCGCTACGTCACCCGGGCCCCGGGTTTGGTGGGGGTCAACGCTTACAGTGAGCTGGCCGGCCTGGGCCTCGGGGAGCAGCGAGAGAAGTTGGCCCGAGGTCTGGACCTCTTTCGAGCCCAGGACGTCCGGGCCGATCTCTTCGTGGCCCCGGCCCACAGCTTCGACGCCTCGACCTTGGTGGCCTTGGCTGAGCTGGGCCTCCACACCTTGAGCGACGGGCTTTTCGTGTTGCCCCACCGGGATGAACACGGGCTGTTGTGGGTGCCCCAACAGTTGTGGCGTTTTCGCCCGATGCCGCCCGGGGTCTGGACCGTTTGCCATCACCTGAACGGCTGGGGTGAAGTCGAGCTCCAGCGTTTGCAAGCTGACTTGCACTCCTATCGGGCCTTCTTCAGCGACCTTCCGGCGGTCCAAGCGCGCTTCCACGACCGGCGCGCCACCGGCTTGGCTCAGCCGATCGCCTGGGCCGCTCGCCGGGCCTTGGAGTTGCGGCGGTGACCCGGGGTCGGGTGTTGGTGCTCGGGGACGAGGCCCGGGCCACCTTGGCGGTGATCCGCTCCTTGGGGCGCGCCGGCGTCGAGGTCCACTGGGCCGGGCGACACCCCAACGGCCCCCCGGCCCGCTCTCGTTATGTGGCGCGGCGGTATCCGATCGATCGCGAGGTGGCGGCCTTCGTCCGGGCCCGCACCGAAGCCGAACCCTACGATCTGATCATCCCGACCACCGACGAAGTGGCGATCCCGCTGGATCGGGCGCGAGGGTTGTCAACTCAACTTGCACTTCCCTCCCCCGAGGCTTTTCGGCTGGTGCAAGACAAGGCTCGGACCACCGAACTTTGTCGAAACCTGGGGATCCCGGTGCCGGAGGAAGTGGTGCTGGGGCCCGGCGAAGGTGCCGAACGGGTGCCCGACGGCTGGCCCTATCCCTTGGTGGTGAAGCCGGTCTCTTCTTTCACCGCCTCGGATCTCGTGCATCGTCATCAGGTCGAGACCGTGTCCGATCGGGACGGCTTGGTGCGGGCCTTGGCGGTGCGGGATCCGGCGCTCCAGGTGGTGGTCCAGCAGGCCGTGCCCGGCGTGGGTGGGGGCCTGGAGATCTTGGCCTACGAAGGGGAGGTCCTCTTCGCCTTCCAGCACCGGCGCCTCCACGAGCCCGCCCGGGGCGGCGGCAGCTCTTTGCGTGAGAGCGTGCCGGTCGATCCACTCTTGGCCGAGGCCGGCGCGCTTTTGGCCCGGGCCCTCCGCTACACCGGCGTGGCCATGTTGGAGATCCGGGAACACGAACAAGGCTTTACGCTCCTCGAGATCAACGGCCGCTTTTGGGGCTCTTTGCCCTTGGCCATCGCCGCGGGCGCGGATTTTCCGCGGTTTTTGTACGAAGCCCTGGTCGAAGGCCGCCGGGAGTTCGATCCGGCCTATCGGATCGGCGTGGTGGCCCGCAACCTCGGCCGAGATCTGGGCTACTGGGCCGAACGGGCCCGCCGAGAGGGCCCGAGCGTCGTGCCCACGGCCTTCGCGGAAGGAGTGCAAGGTATCTTGCATGGCGAGGCCAGCGACACCTTCGCCGAAGACGATCCCGCCCCGGCCTTGCTCGATTTGTGGAGCTACGGCGAAAGGGCCGGCGGCAAGGTGCTGCATCGCCTGCGCAGTGAGGCCCAGCGGGTCCCGTTTTTGGCCCGCCGGAAGCAGCGGGCCTTGAAGGAGGCGCTGCAGCAGGCCCGCCGGGTGTTGTTCCTCTGCAAAGGCAACCTGGCCCGCAGCCCCTTCGCCGCCCACACCCTGGAGCAACTTTGGCCGGGCCGCTTCGAGATCCGCTCCGCCGGCTTCAAGACCCACCCGGGCCGTCGTTGCCCCCCGGAGGTCTTGGCGGCCGCCCAAAGTCTGGGGATTGACCTCCAGGCCCACCGCTCCACCGTCTACACCCCGGAGCTCAGCGAGTGGGCCGACCTGACCTTGGTGTTCGATGAACACGGCCGGGCCGCCGCGGGCAAAAAGGGCCACGACCTCTCGATCTTCGCCCCACCCCGGATCAGCGATCCCTACGGCAAAACTGAACCCGAGGTCCGGGCCACCTTCCTGAGCATCCAAGACGCCCTGGCCGCCGCCCGGAGTTAAGGCCCGCGAAGCGACAACTCGACCGTTTGGGCCTCGGCAAGCCTTGCCAGTCGGGCGCCTCGTCAGCCGAAACGATCGACTTGTCACTTCGCGGGCCCTGAGCAGGGGTCCCCCGGCTGCCACCGGGAAGCCCCCGACGCGACGCTTGACACGCCGGGTCAAGCGCCATCCTTTGGACCCCGCCATGGAGAAACGACTGGCCGCCGCCTTCTACGACATGGACGGCACCTTGGTGAGCACCAACCTGGTCCACTCCTTCCTCTTTATGGCCATGAACGAGCCGAGCATCCCAGGGAGTTTGCTCAAGACCGCCACCGGGATCGCCAAGATCCCGCTCTTCGCCGCGGTCGATCAGGTGAGCCGGCTGGCCTTCAACGAGCTGCTCTTCGCCGGTTACAAGGGCTCCTTCGAGGACCGGCTGATGGAGTTCGCCAGCGAACACTTCGAGAAGGTGCTGAAGCCTAACATCTTCCCGGGGGCCGCCGACTTGGTGAAGAACGCCAAAAAGCGGGGCCTGCGCCAAGTGATCGTCAGCGGCAGCCTCGACTTCATGGTCGCGCCTTTGGCCAAACACCTGGGCATCGACGACCTGATCACCAACCGCCTCGAGTTCCAAGACGGCGTGGCCACCGGCAAGTTGCTGAAGCCGGTGGTGGTCGGCGCCAACAAGGCCCGCTTCATCCAAGAGTACGCCCAGAAGTGGAACATCGACCTCCTCGAGAGCTACGGCTTCTCCGACAGCTTCTCGGACTACGCGATGTTGGCGGTGGTGGGCCGACCCGCCGTGGTCAACCCCGACTCCAAGCTCCGCCGCTCCGCCGAAGAGCACAACTGGCCCATCCTCGACGTCCGCTAGCGGGGTCGACGCGGCAACTCGCGAGCCGTCGCCTTGATCCAGCGTTCGATCAAGCTCTTCCTGTCGGGGGGAGTGATGGTCATTGTTTCCAGTCGGTCAAGGAGCATGGTTGCGTGCACCAAGCCTTCGATGATCAGCGTTCGCACGAAGCTGAGGTCCTTTTCACGGAACGCCGCCAGCTTTCATCCATCTGGGAGTATCGCGGCCTCGATGTCCAAACCCTGCACATAGCACCCGAAGGTGTCGTGAAACTGCGAAAGCTCTCCAAGGGCGCCGTCTATCTCCTCCCAGGCTTCGGGCCTGTTCTTCGGGGCGACGTCGACCTCGATCGACGTACAAAGCGTCGATGGCGCTTCCGGGTGTTCACCCAGGATCGCCTGTGAACCGAAGACATAGAGCTCTCGGTCGTCAGCCACCGTGCAAGCGGCGCGGATCGCGTGCTCCAGTTGCTGCCGGTTCAAGGTAGAACTCCTGCCTCCGACCGATGACCTCGTCCGAGGGCGCGATCGAGCTTCTGTCGTTGATTTGGGGTCAGGGCCGAGACCAAAACCGGAGACTGCCGGAGGCGGGTTGATCTTTCACTCTGGCCCTCCAACAAACGCGCAACCTGGGCCGGCGAGTTGTGCTCTAGGATGTGGAGCCATTCCTTGACGTCGGACGGGACGTCGGGCGCCAAAACAAGCCGCTTCTTCAGCCGCAACGCAGCCCGAGACAAGAGGTCGGGATCACTTCGCACAATCTTGGCCAGGTGCCGTCCCAACTCCAGCAGGTCCCGATCTACCGAGGCGTGGTTTCGCCCTTGGCGCCCTCGCCCTCGTTCGTTTCCCTTCGAAGGGAGCAGGCTGTTGGGAGGTGCCCCTTGGAGCAAGATGATCGCTTCGGATCGGTCAGCCTTGAACGCCACCTCGAAGTCGGCCCGGGTCCACAGCGCCAAGTCGATCACTATGCCAAACTCCGCTTCAAGCTCGCCGAACTTTCGGCGAAGTTGTTCCTCCACTCGACCAAGCAAGGCAGCGTCGGCGACCACGATGACGCGTAGAGGTTCGTTGACTTGGTCTCTCCCGTCGGCAAAGGGGCCATCGATCCAGGCGGCAAGCGGAGGAGGATCGAGCTTGGAGATCAACTCCCTCAGATCGGCCTCGATCCGCTCAGCGAACGCCGCCTCTGCCTCGAAGAGCGCGCGTAGGGGCTGCAAGAGTTGCTGTCGCCCGCTCACGCGGTAGAGCACTCGCCCAGCGCCCATCATCTCCACCACGCCGGTCTCCACCAGTGCTTCTAGGGCCCGCCTTGCGCCGGTCGGCGAAAGGGCCGCGGCGCGCGCCAGGTCGCTGCGGGCCAAGGGGCTTTGGCTCGCGAACAGTGCCCGGAGAATTCGTACGTTGGCCTCGCTGCCCAAGATGTCGTTGAGGGGGCAACGCAGGGCGCTCTGACGGGTCGCCGTGGGTCGCATGCGGACCTAATAAGACCAAAAAAGGTCTTTTAGAGCAACAATCGGTCTTATTAGACTCCGATCGTCCACCTCCGCCGGTCCACGCTCGAAGCCCCCCACAAGACGGGGTGGGCTTCGGTGGCGGGTTAGTGGGCGTGGTACAACCACCGGGATGTGCCGGCTGTTCGGCTTTCGGAGCGTCATCCCCAGCATGGTGCACCGCTCCTTGCTCGCCGCCGACAACGCCTTGGGTTGGCAGAGTGAACGGCACCCCGATGGTTGGGGCGTGGCCTACTACGTCGACGGCGCACCCCACGTCACCAAAAGTGCGGCCACTGCGCTGCACGACAGCTTGTTCCGGCGGGTCAGCGGCATCGTTTCGTCCGAGACGGTGTTGGCCCACATCCGCAAGGCGACGGTCGGTGAACTTTCGGTGCTCAACTCCCACCCCTTTCAGTATGGGCGTTGGGTTTTTGCCCACAACGGGGACGTGCCGGCCTTTGCCGAGGTGCGGGAGCGCCTGCTCGCCGAAGTTTCGCCGCGCCTGCGCCGCTTCGTGCTCGGGGACACCGACAGCGAGATCTTGTTCTTCTTGTTCCTCAGCGAGCTGGAGCGGATCGGGCCTTTGGGCGGTCACTACGAACTCGCGCCGGCCATGGAGGCCATGCGCCGCATGGTCCGCACCGCTCGGCAGATCTCGGATCAGCGGCCCGGGCGCGATCGATCGCTGCTGACCTTCATCGCCACCAACGGGTCGGTGTTGGTCGCCACCCGCGGCGGCAAAGAGTTGTATTGGTCCTCGTACAAACGGCGCTGCGCCGATCGGGACACCTGTTCCAGCTTGTCCTACGAGTGTGAACATCCGAGCCAAAGCGGCAAGGTCAACCACTTGATCCTCTCCAGCGAACCGCTCGGCGGCGAAAACGTCTGGATCGAGATGCCCGAAGATCACTTGATCGGCGTCGACGCGGGGATGCGCCTTTCTCAAGAGTCGCTGGAGCCCAAGGCCTCGCGGCTGGTGGTGGTGAGCTGAAGATGGTGACGATCGCGGTGGATGCCATGGGCGGGGACAGCGCGCCCAAGTCGATCGTGGAGGGCGCGGCCGAGGCCTCCCTGATCTCGGACTCGGAGATCGTCTTGGTCGGCGACGAGGTGATCATCACCCAGCTCCTCCAGGCGGTCCGCCACGATCCCTCCCGGATCCGGATCCACGGGGCCCAAGGTGCCATCCCCATGGACGCCAAACCTAAAGAGGCGCTGGAGAGCTGGCCCAACGCGTCTTTGCCGACGGCGGCGCGGCTGGTGGCGGCGCCCGGTGGGCCTGATGCCCTGGTCTCGGCGGGCAACACCGGCGCGGTGATCTTGGCCTGTGCCCAGGCCTTTCGTTGTTTGGACGGCGTCAAACGCACCGCCTTGGCCGCGGTGATCCCCACCGAACAACGCCGGGGTGAAAAGGACGATCCCTTCACGCTGCTCCTCGACGCCGGCGCGACGGTACGGGTCACGTCCCGGGATCTGGCGGCCTTCGGCTTGATGGGCGCGGCCTACGCGTCGATCGTCTCTCGCAACCAACGTCCCCGAGTGGCCTTGTTGTCCAACGGCACCGAACCCAACAAAGGCACCGAAGAGATCATCGGCGCCCACGCCTTCTTGAGGAACGTGCCGGGCATCGACTTCATCGGCAACATCGAGGGCATCGACATCCCTCGAGGCACCGCCGACGTGATCATCTGCGACGGCTTCACCGGCAACATCACCCTCAAGATGTTGGAGGGCGTGTCCGAGACGGTGATGAACCTGGCCCGCTACGCCTATCGCAGCAAGTTCTCCTGGAAGGTCGCCATGTGGCTGCTCTCCAGCGGCATCAAGACCATCAAAGATCTCACCGACTGGCAGCAGTACGGCGGCGCACCGATCTTGGGCTTCGACCGCCTGTGCATCAAAGCCCACGGCCGCTCCGGGCCCCGGGCGATTCGGAACGCGATCAAGGTCGCCGAACGGTGCGTAAAGCAGGATCTGGTCGGCCGCATCCGCACCGGCCTCGCCACCCTGATGGCCGAGTCCACCGCCGACGTCTTGGCCGCCGATCCCGAGGCCCGGGCCGCCATCGCCGCCGCCCGCAAGTGAACAGTGGGATGAGTCCCTACATGACCCAAGGTCGGCCGGCACCTTGACGGATGCCAGGCTCGTCGGCCCGGAGGGATCCTCCCGGCGATGCGTAAGCTGGCCTTTGCCCTGCTGGGGCTCTCCTTGGGCGCCTGCAACTGCGACGACGAGGGCCTGGCGGTCCTGACGCCCCGGATCGAAGCGACGCCCAACCCCCTTGGCTTTGGCACGGCCTACGTGGGTCTGACCCGCTCGGTCTCGCTGAAGATCAAGAACGTGGGCTCCGCGGCGTTGTCGGTCTCGCGGATCGCGGTCGAGGAGGGGTCCTTCGCCGGGCTGTCGGTGCCCAACGAACGTTTTGATCTGGCGCCCGCGGCGACTCGAGAGGTCCTGGTGCGGCTCGACGCCACCGAGATCGGACCCATTCAAGGCGCGATCTTGATCAGCTCCAACGATCCGGCGACGCCGGTCTTGCGCGTGCCGATCGAGGCGGTCGGCGCCAAACGCACCGGCCCGGCCTTGGCGGTCTGCGTGGAGAGCGTGGACCTCGGGTTGGCCGTCACCTGCGACGTGCCCTTGCGCATCGACTTCGGTGACGCGGCGGTGGGTGGGAGCCTGGGCGCCCGCATCACTCTGCGCAGCATCGGCGATCAACCGGTGACCATCACCTCGGCCGAAGCCCAGGTCGGCAGTGACCCGTCCTTCTCCTTCAACCCCTCGGCCACCACCACCACCTTGAACCCCGAGGCCGAACTCCCGATCGAGGTCACGCTGACGCCGGCGGTCGAAGGGATGATCAACGCGGTCTTCCAGGTGGTCTCGAACGATCCCGAGCGGGATCTGGTGCCGGTGATCTTGACGGCGGGCGGCGTGCGCTCGGGCCTTTGTGCGGATCCGCCGGTCGTCGACTTCAACACCACCGCCATTGGCCAGGCCGTGACCCGGCAGGTGACTTTGACCAACTGTGGACAGGCGCCGCTGGAGCTGAGCGCGGTCCAGATCGACAACGGCGCCGAGTTCACCACGCCGGCGTTGGCGGCGCCGATCCCGTTGGCACCGGGCGCGAGCCACGTCGTCGACGTCACCTACGCTCCGACCGACGCGGGCGCCGATATGGGGCGGCTCCGGGCCATTGCCTCCATCGGTGAGGCCTACGTGATCCTGCGTGGACAAACCGCGGCCTGCGCTTTGGTGGCGTCGCCGACCGCGGTCAGCTTTGGAGCGGTCAGCCTCAACCAGACCCGAGACCGGCCGGTGTTGGTCGAGAACCAGGGCGCGGCCGACTGCCACATCTCCAACCTGCAGATCGTCGGCGCCGAGTTCGGGCTGACCGCGGCCACGCCCGCCAGCCAGACCATCGCCCCCGGGGCCAGCGCCACCTTGGGCGTCACCTACACCCCGGTCGACGACGGCATGGACACCGGCACCCTCACGATCCTCAGCGACGACACCGACATGCCGAGTTTGGTCGTGACCCTCGATGGGCGGCGCCGGGCCCTCGGCGAGTGTGAGCTCACCGCCATGCCCGATCCGGTGGCCTTCGGCGTGGCGGCCCTCGGCTCGCGCCAGACGCGGCCCGTGACCATCACCAACACCGGCTCGAGCCTCTGCACGATCCTGCAAGTTGGGACCACCGGCTCCTCCGCTTTTTCGGCGACGGGCATGCCGACCATTCCGCTGTTGACCTCGGGCAACAGCTTCACCGTCGACGTCTACTTTCAGCCCCTCACCACCGGACCCGACACCGCCAACCTGGAGATCCGAACCGGCATCACGACGGCGCCCACCACCGTGCCCCTGACCGGCTTCGGCAGCGGGCCACGCCTCTGTGTCATGCCCGATCCGGTGATCTTCGGGACCCACCCCTTGGGCAACACCGTCACCCGCAGCACCAGCTTGGTCGCCTGCGGTGATCAAAACGTGGTGATCAGCGCGCTCAGCTTGGCGGCCCCGACCTCCAGTGAATACCAGATCGTCGCCTTGCCCAGTTTGCCCCTGACCCTGCCGTCCGGGACGTCCATGCCCTTGGATGTGCGCTACGTCGGCACCAACGCCGGCCGAGACGACGGGATCTTGCGGGTCCTGTCCAACGACGTCATCGAACCCAGCCAAGACGTCGCGTTGATCGCCGCCACCGGGGACACCTGCGGCGATCTGGTGGGCCGGATCTGCGGCCTCGATGGTTCAGGGCCGGCGCCCGGTGCCACGGTCTACGTCGATACCCCGAGCGGCCGAGTCCAGACCACCACCGACGAAAACGGTGACTTCGTGTTGACCTGCTTGCCGGTGGGCGGCGTGACGATCACCGCCGAAAGCGGATCTTGGAGCACCAGCTTTGGCGCCACGGTCTTCGATCAACAGGTGACCACCATCCCGGGTCAGCAGTGCCTCAACCCTCAGAGCGCCCGGGTGGCGGTGGCCTGGGGCGAGTGGGATCAGATCGAGAACATTCTGACCACCGTCGGCGTGCCCTACACGTTTTACGATCAGTCCCAGCAGGAGGACCTGCTGACGGATCCGAACGAGATGGCCATGTACGACATCATCTTCCTCAACTGCGGCTTCAACGAACATTTCCTCGACGCCACCGCCTACCAACACCTACGGGACTTCGTGGCCAACGGCGGCTCGGTCTACGCCTCCGACTGGTCCTATGACGCCATTGAGGTGGGTTGGCCGATGTTCGTCGACTTTTACCAAGACGACACCATCCTCGGGGACGCCCAAGACGCGGGGAACTTCAACGGCCTGGTCAACGTCGTGGAACCGTCGCTGCGCAGCGCCCTCAATGGGCGAAGTGCGGTCTCCATCAGCAGCTGCTGCACCGGGATCGACTCGGCGGCCGCCGCCACCACCGTCTACCTGGAGGGCGACCGTTTGGGGGACGGGGGGACCCACCCCTTCTTCGTCAGCTTTTCCCCCTCGGCCGGGGCGGGCACGGTGATGTACACCGACTTCCACAACACCGGGCAGGCCGACATCGACACGGTCTTCCGCTGGTTGATCAATCGATTGTAGCACCTAATTCCCGAACGGGGTCTTGGCGCCGGGCCCCATCCGGAGTTGAATCGACCGAAGCCGAATGTGGCCGGTCATCTTCTTCATCGGCTTTCCGATCTTCTTGTATCGGGCCATCAAAGACCCGATCTACGCGGTGGCCGCCGCGTCCTACGTCTACTTTGCGATCCCCACGGTGGAGTTCGGCGTGCCCGGCATGCCGTATCAGGCCATGTTCTTCGCCCTCGGGTTCCTGGGGGCCTTTCGTTATTACCTGATGTTCCACGGCTGGGGCGCCGAGGAGATCTTGGCCCTGGGCAAACGGGTCGCCAGGTCCGCGATGGACTCGGTCAAGGCCGAGGTCAAAGAGGCGATCGCGGTGGCCACGCTCCAAGACCGGCTCAAGGGCGAGATCCGTCGGGCCGGGATCGAGGCCGGTGAGGCCAAAGTCCTGGAGGTGGTCCGGGCCGACGCTCCCGCGGTGATCCACGTGCCGGTGCGCCGGGCGGTCCAGTCGGTCTTGACCCAAGCCGCGGACCAAGCCGAACAAGAGGCCATCAAGGTCGCGGGCCTGCCGGCCCTGAAGACCAAAGGTGCGATCCGCGGCGCCCTCGAGGAGCGGGCCCTGAAGTTGGTCGATCAGACCATCGAGGCGCGCCTCGACAAAGAGGTCGAGCAGAACATCAACGAGGCGATCAAGTCGGACGAAAAGACCGATCGCGGCAACGACAAGGGCCCCCTCGGGATCCCGCTGCCCAACGGGCCGCTCAGGGGCCTGATGCTCAACAGCGGCTTTTGGCTCCACGTGATCTTCATCGGGCTCACCTATTACGGCGCCCAAAACGCCGTCTATGACAAGAACGCGGCGGCGGCGAAGGTGATGACCACCATCCTGCTCTTGATCCCGATCTTGTCGATCGTCTTGGCGGTCCGGACCCCTCGCCACTTCTTCGTCTTCATCTTCGCTTGGATGTTCGGCACCTGGCACATCTGCATGAACGGCGTGCACTACTGGCTGCAGTACGGTGGTCGCGCCGACAACGCGGGTGGCCAAGGGGGTGAGTCCAACTTTTTGGCGGCGATCATCGTGACGGTGGCGCCGGTGGCCTTCGGGTTGGCGGTCAACCTGAAGAACAACGTCTATCGCTTGGCGTTTTTGGGGGCCGCTGCCTGTTATGCGCTCGGGGTCTTGGCCTCGGGCTCCCGGGCCGGTTTGCTCGCGCTGATCGGCGCCATGGGCTACTGGACCATCAACACCAACCGCAAGTTGATCGCCTTGGGTTTGGCCATGTTGGCGACCTCCGGGTTTTTGGTCGCGGCCCCCGAGTCCTTCTGGGAAAAGATGGGCACGATCCTCGGCGAAAAGGACAAAAATCCCTACGTGCGCACGGCGGTCGAGCCCTCCAAAGGAGAGCGGCTGGTGCTCTGGGATCTGGCCAAGAAGATCTGGCGTGAGCACCCGATCACCGGCATCGGGCCGGCCAACTACACCGTGGTGTCGGCGGAGGAGACCGACTTTACCGATCCCTACAAAGGGCAGAAGGGACTGCAGGCCCACAACTCCTGGCTCCAGATCGCCGCCGAATACGGGACCTTGGGCCTGGTGGTATGGGCGGGATCTTTTTTGTGGTCCTTCACCTGCTACTTCCGGGCGCGGAGGAGGTTGAGAAACTATCCGGGGTGGGAGTGGTTCCCAGCGATCTGTCTGGGGATGGAGGCGGGGG
The DNA here is from genome assembly GCA_016703535.1 of Deltaproteobacteria bacterium. GTDB lineage: Bacteria > Myxococcota > Kuafuiibacteriia > Kuafuiibacteriales > Kuafuiibacteriaceae > Kuafuiibacterium > Kuafuiibacterium phototrophicum. The sequence goes on from JADJBV010000002.1 coordinate 351,491, forward strand.
CCATCGCTTCAGCGGTGATGCTCAGCTTCAACTCCTTCATGTGGTACGACTACATCTACTGGCACATGATCACTGGGCCCTTGGCGCTGGAGATCGCCAAAAAGACCGCCGAACGGCTGGAGTGGTTGAAGCCCAAGGACGCGGTCGAGTTGCGGCCGCCGCCGCGTTATGGGCCTCCCCAAAAGGACGGCCTCGATCTGGGCGCCATCGACGTCAGCTCGGCGGCGCCGATCCGGCCCGCCTGAACCCACCGAATCAACGGGTACGGGAAGGGCGCTCCAGCCGACGGCTGGGGGTCAAGAGTTGCTTCAGCTGGATGGTCGCGGGGGGCGGTGCAGCTCCTTGTTGGGGGGCCCGCTTCACCGCCTTGAGATCGCTGAACTTCATCAGCGGAGTTTCACGGGGCTCCATCCGCTCCTTCAGCTCGGCCAACCGGGTCAGGGCGGCGGGTGAGGTGCGGAAGACCATCGAGAGCTGATCCGCTGCCACTTGGTGACCTTGACGGGCCAAGGCCACCATCAGGGCCATGAGATCGTAGAGGGCGCCATCACCCCGGGTTCGGTCCGGGAGCCGGGCCGCCACTTCGACCACCGCCGCCACCTTGGCCACCGCACCTTCCGGGAAGCACAAGATCCCGGCCCGATCGACCAAAAGCCCGGCGATCTTCAGTTGGACCCGGGAGAGGCGGCTCACGCGTCACCTCCACCGCTGTCGCCGCCGCTGTCACCACCGCCGTCGCTGTCGCCGCTGTCGCTTGCGCCGCTGGCGCCTTCGGTCCCGCCTTCGGAGTCGGCACCATCCGCCGCGTCCGCCGAGTCCGCCGAGTCCGCGGTGTCGGCGCCCAGGGCTCCGCCGATCGCATCGCCGACCGCACCGACCGCGTCACCGATCGCTTCGCCGATCCCACCCAAGGCCTCGCCGATGCCCGAGGCCGCTTGACCGACCGCTTCGCCGATCCCGCCCAAGGCGTCGCTCAGGCCCTTGCCTACGTCGCCCAGACTCCCCAGGCCCAGGCCATCCAAGGCCTTGCCGACGTCCAGGCCCAAGGCGTCCATCGCGAAGCCGGCCAAACCCATCGGGTTGCCAGTGGCCAGGCCGGCGAGGGCCGCGGCCAAGGAGCCGGCGTTGCCCAGGCCCCCGACGTCGACCCCGCCGAGCAGGCCGCCGATCGCGCCCATCACGTCCCCTTTGGCCACCGCGCCGAGGGCGCCGAGGGCGTCTTGGGCCGAAGGTGAAAGTCCCAGACCCTCCACGAATCCAGAGGAGAGGTTCCCGATCGCTTGATTGCCGATCCCCGAAAGTCGTCCCACGTCATGGCTCCTTCGCGGACGCCTCCCTCCTGGGGTGGCACCATCCTGGTGCTCGCGCGTCCGCTCAACGCGAACAGAGAGCAGGCATCGTGCCAAAGGGCGAGGCGTCGAGCCCTCAGGGCTGAGCCACGCAGTCCACGCCTCCGATCGGGGGAGACCCAGGCATTTGGGGATCGAGTGGGGTCGCGGGTGGCGCGCCGGGGGGATCGAGTTGATCCCGCCCCGGCCAGCAGCGCTAGCGGCGGCGACGGAAGGCGAGGCCAAACACCAACAAAGCCAGGGCCCACGGGGCGCCCGGTGAACGGCGGCCGGTGGAGCAGCCACAACCCGACTCCTCGTCGAGCTGCGCCAACCCGGGGTCCACGGTCGGGAGCACGCAGCCCGGCGCGCAGCGGCTGCCGTCGAAGATCCCATCGTCGCAGGCCTCTCCGGTCTCCACGGCGCCGTTGCCGCAGACGGCCAGCGGCGGCGGCGGAGTGGCGGTGCAGGTGGCCTCGCAGCCGTCGCCATTGGCTTGGTTGGCGTCGTCGCAGGCTTCACCGAGTTCGACGATGCCGTTGCCGCAGATCGGGGCCGGCGTCAGCACGCAGCCCTGCTCGCAGCCGTCGCCGTTGGTGTCGTTGCCGTCGTCGCAGGCCTCGCCGACCTCAACCACGTTGTTGCCGCACGCCATGTTGACGCCGACCACGCAGAACTCGTCGATGGTCCAGCCGCCGTAGGAGCGACGTTCGTTGGTGCTCAAACGAAAGCTGACCTCGACCTGGCTGTTGGCCACGAAGGGCGTGAGATCCACGTCCTGGAACCGCCACTCCCGATCGATGTGGTGGACGGTGCTGGTTTCGGTGCTGGCGTAGTTGGACCAGGCCAGGCCGTTGTTGGCGACGATGGTCGCTTGATCTCCAAGCCCATCTTCGACCGTTAACCAGCGGCGATATTGCAAGCGAACTTGCGCAAACCCGGTGGTGTCGATGGTTGGGCTGTTGAGCTGAGTTTCGGTGAGCCGTCCGTAACGACCGTTGCTTTCCTCGACGTTGCCCAGATCGGTGCCGACCACCTTGTCGCCCGCGTAGGCTGCGCTCGGATCGCCGCTGCCCGCAACCCCCACGGGCGCTCCGATCTCCCATTCGTTGCTGCCGGTGCTGGCGTTGGCGCCCCAACCTTGTCCGAAGGCCACGTCTTCAAAACCGGTGCAGTAGATCGGCGTGACCTCACCGACGTAGACCTCGTACATCGGATCGGCGGCGTTGTTGGGGTAGACGGTCCGATCACCGCTGCCCAACACGATCTCCAGCTTGTAGCGCAGCACCGTGCCCGCCGGTTGGGTCGGGATCGAGGCGATCCAGCGGGTCCCTTCACCCGGCGTCAGGTTCAAGCGGCCACCGCTGCCGGGCTGACCGCGCACCTCCCAGGTGACCACCATCGACGCGACCTCGGTGCCCGGGCAGGTGTTCTGCCGCTCCACCGGGACCTCGAGTTGAAAGCCGATCAGCTCGGGCTTCTTGACGCCGGAGCCAGCGAGGGTCGAGCTGACCAGCCCATGGGGTTCGAAGGCCGCGTTGATCAGGCAGAGGTGAGGAGTACCGTTGCCCAGGTCACCGTCGTCGTCGTCGGCGGCCAACACCTCCGCGTAGGAAGACGGGATGTCCCGGGAGCGGGCTAACGCCGCGTAATAGAGGCGGTTGGTCAAGGTGGCGCCCGGGCCTTCGCCCAACAGCTCGATCAGCGCCTTGCGCAGATCCCACATCGCGCCCGCGAAGATCAGGCCCGTGCCGTGGGGATCTCGGCTGATGTTTTCGGGCCATCGGTATTCTCCGCCGGCCGGATCGATGTGGCGCAGCGGGCGTTCGTCGCCGAAGACACCCCGAGCCATGCCAGGGTCGCCGGTCATCACCGCGGACAAGAAATCTGCGGCACCTTCGGACAGCGAAGAGTCGAAGCTGCCGACGCCCCGCAAGATCGCGTGGAAGTGAAAGGCGTGGCCGAACTCGTGATAAACCACGTCCGGGATCCGGGCCATGTTTTCGCAGCCGTTTCCGGCCTGGTAGAAGTTGATGGTCACCCCGTCCGAGAAGGCGTTGCAGGCTTCTTCAGACAAGTTCACCGTCGCCAACAGCTGATTGGTGTCCAGCCACCGCATCTGAGGCGCGATGATCTTGGTGTAGTGCTTCACGTCCTGAGAGGCCACGAAGGCGACCAGCTGAGCGTCCACGTGCTCTTCGTTGGCGGCGCTCCACAACACCGACCCGCCCGGGGCGATAGGCACGGTCACCGAGGTCGAGGTGCCGGCGGCGTTGACCACCTTCACCAATGGTCCTTCGGCGGTCAGCACCGCTGAGCCGGTGTCGTTGCCGGTCCAGGTCACCCGGCCGTTCGGGTCGGCCAAGGCCTGCACGCCGTTGATGGTCACCCACAGGCCGTCGCCCGGGTGTTGGATGCGGGTCGACGCCGGGTAACGTTCGGGCGAGTCCACCAAGATGGTGCCGTCGGCGAACATCAAGGTCTGGCGGCGGGCCAAGGGGCGGCCACTTTCGGCGTCCACGTAGACGTCGAACTGTCCGATCGGCTGGCGGGTCCGCAGGGTCGCCACGAACGCGACGGCCGGACCTTCGGGGGTCTGGGCCAGGATCAAGGGGCCGCGGAAGTCACGGAGTTCACCCTCCTGTCCGTGCACCGAACGCAACCAGGTCTGGGCCTTGGCGACGGCGGCCTCTTTGGCGAGCAGCACCTTCGGCAAGTTAACTTGCACTTTGGGCCAGGCCTCCGAGACGATCATGAAGAGGCGATCCTTCTTGAAGCGGAAGGAGAGTTGGCCCCCTTCGACCAGAAGTCCTTGGTGGTGCTGCACGAAACCTACGGTCCGCAGGCCATCGGTCAGATCATTGCTGGCCACGACAAAGTCGCTGACGGCGGCGCCGGGCGCGAGCAAAGCACCGTGGCGCGCCAAAACTTCGAGCCCGTAGGCCTGAGCGGCTTCGGCCGACGCGATGGCGCCGGGGGCGTCGACGAAACCGCCATAGATCTGGTGAGGCACGCCGGTGACCACGTCGAAGTCGGCGCGCCAGGTTGTACCCAAGTGGGCCTGCAGCTCAGCCCAGGCGGCTTGGGATCGGGGCGGCACCCCAACTTCGGTGCGGCGGGCGGGCAACGAACGACCGTTCGGGAAGGTCAGGGCGTCTTCCCCGAGGTAGGGGCTGCTCGGGACGGCCAGGGCGAGGTTCGGCAGGGTGGTGGCGATCAGGGCGAAGGCGAGTGTTCTCAAGGGGGTACCCGGCCGGCACCGTCCCTCCGAGAGCCCCCACGCGCATCGGCCAAACGTCCGAGATTTTACGATCGTGACCGTTCCGTGGGATCAAGGGTAGACAAAAGTCCTACCCACCCCAAGCCCTCAAGAAGACTGGGTCGCGTTCTTCTTGATGCTCCAGACCTTCACCAACGCCTCGGCCACGATCTTGCCGGACATCTTCGACTTGCCCCACTTCCGGTCCTCGAAGCGGATCGGCATCTCGTGGACCTCGAGGCCGCGCTTCACGAAGTGGGTGGTCACCTCGATCTGAAAGCCGTAGCCGTCGGTTCGCAGGCCGTCGATCGGCAGCTGCAATAGGGCCTCGCGCCGGTAGGCCTTGAAGCCGGTGGTCAGGTCCTTCACCGGCGACTCCAGCACCTGGCGGGCGTAGAAGCTGCCCGCCGTGGAGAGCAGGTTGCGATACCAGGGCCAGCCCACGCTGCCGCCGCCGGGGCAACGGCGACTGCCGACCACCACCGGATATTGTTCGAGCAACTTGGCGAAGCGGGGCAGGTCCTTGGGGTCGTGGGAGAAGTCGCAGTCCATCTGGATGATGCGCTCGTAGTTGTTGTCGAGGGCCCAGTGGTAGGCGAAGCGGTAGGCCACGCCCAAGCCCTGTTTTCCCGGGCGATGCGCGACCTTCACCCGGGGATCGACGGCGGCGGCTTCATCGGCCAAGGCGCCGGTGCCGTCGGGCGAGTTGTCGTCGATGACCAACACGTCGGCGTAGGGGAGGCTGTGATGGATGGCCTTCAACATTCGGGGCAGGTTGCCCGACTCGTTGTAGGTCGGCAGCAGGACGACGGTCCGGGGCTTAGAGCTGTTCTCTTGCATGTTCAGAGGCTTCCGGCGCTGGTTTGGCCTGCGCCCAGGTGAAGTAGAAGTTGGAGAGCAGGTTCCAGGCCATCGCGACGCCGATGCCGACCAGCTGAGACGGATATTTCCAAAGGCCCGGCTCGTTCAGGTTCATCAGCTGCATGAACACCTGGTTCAGGCCCACGAAGCAGCCGAGCTGGATGCCCATGCCGACCAGGCTCACCACGTTGTAGGTGACCATCCGCTGGATGAAACCGGCCTTCGCTTGTTCGTTTTTGTCGCGGAAGGTCCAAGCGTTGTTGAGCAGGAAGTTCCAGATGATGCTCAGCTCGATCGCCGCGGCCGAAGCCCACACGTCGGGCACCTTGAAGACCTCGGCCAAAAGGGCCAAGACGCCCATGTTGACGAACACGCCCGAAAAGCCGACGGCGGCGAAGCGCCACAACCTCGGCGAGCGCAGCTTCTTGAGGAAGAGGGCCAACACGGCGACGGGGGCGCCACCATCCCCGGAGGATCCGACGGCGTCAATAGAGTCCCTTTGGGCCGGGTGGCCACTTTGCGGGCGGGCCCAAAAGCGGGCATCGTCGGGGCGTGCGGTGGTGGTTTTGGGGGGTGGCGCTGCTCTGGGCCGAGGTGGCCTACGCCGAGCCGCCCCGTTTGGCCGCTTATCCCGAGGGGGTCCGCTTCGATCTCCGCACCGGCCGCTTTTTGGTCCCGGGCCGAGAAGGGGAATCGCCGGATCCCAGCCGGTACGCCTTGCCCGCCCGTCCGTTGCGCCTGACCGGCGTCGGGGACGAGGTGGTGGCCTTCCAGGTGGTGGTCAGCGGCGGGGCCGGCACCCATTCTATTCAGTGGAACGCGTCGCCCGGGCCCGACGGGCAGCCGAGCCGGGTGGTGCCGACCATCCACGACGAACGGGGCATCGAGGTCGACGTCGCCTCGGCTTCGCCCTTCGTGCACAGCTTGGGGCCCGGCCGTTACCCCGATCCCTTGGTGCCCACCACCACGGTTGCCGTGCCTTACGCCCAAGGGATCGCGGTGTTGTGGATCGATCTCTACGTGCCACCGGGCACCGCCTCCGGCGTCCACCAGGCCAACCTCGATGTCGGGGGCACGAGCCTGCCGGTCGAGCTCAAGGTCTTGGATCTGACCTTGCCCAAAGAGGACGTGGCCCGGCTCGGCGCGGTCAACTTTGGATCGGTGTTGGCCCGATGGCGTCGAGGCACCGAACGGCCCTGGCTCCAGTTGGCCCACGCTCACCTCTTGTCCGTTGAGGTGTTGCGACCGGTCCCGGAGCGCAACGCCGACGGTGAGGTGGACTGGCAGACCTGGGCCGATCGCTTCGCGCCGTACGTCGAGGGCACCGCCTTCACCTCCAGCACCGGATACGTGGGGCCCCGGGCTGGACAACCGATTGGCCGAGCGGTCATTCCCTTGACGGACTGGTGGCCGAACCCCGCCACCCCCGCCGGCTTGCCCAGCGACAAGGCCGCGTGGTCGGCGGCGCTGCGGACCTTCGAACAAGTGGTGGCGGCTCGAGGCTGGCGAACGCTCCCCAACGCCACCCAGTGGATCCTGTTCATCAACAGCCTCGACGAACCCAAGTCCGAGGGGGTGCTCCAGTCCTTGGCGGCTTACCGCACCTTGATCGAAGCGGCCCAACTCCAACACCGGGACTGGGTCTGGTTCCGAGTCGACGGCAACTTTGGCCAGCCGATCGACGGCTACGACGCCCTCACCCAAGCCGAACTTTTGGGTCCAGTGGTCGACCTCTGGAACGTCCACGGCGCGCCTTACACCATCCCGTTCGAGTTGCTCGAACACCGACGCGCCGATCGCAAAGAGCAGGTCACCTTCTACGCGTCCAACAGCAGCGGTGAACCGGCGGTCCCGCCCTTGGTGATCGACGCAGCCCTGACCGGTGCCCGGGCCTGGGGTTGGATCGTCGCCCGTTACGGTTGGGACGGCGCGCTCAACTGGGAGGTCGATCTCCGGGAAGGTTGTGTCGAACAACCGCTCTGTTCCCCCGGCCGCACCATGAACCTCGACGCGACCTTGATCTACCGGGGCCACGAGGTCGGCGCCGCCTACGATCGGCCGATCGCGTCCATGCGCCTCAAGGCCCTCCGCCGCGGCGCCCAAGACGCCCAACTCCTCAAGATGCTCGCCGCTCGAGATCCCGAGGCCGCCCGCCGGCTCACCCAGTTGATGGTGCCCCGGGCCTTGGGGGACCGGGTGCCCGAGACGGGCGCCGGCGCTTGGTCCATCGACCCCTTCGACTGGGACCGGGCCCGAAACGCGATCCTGGATTCGTTGAACACCGGCGACACCATCAGCTTCGACGGCGTTCGCCAAGATCAGGGCCCCCGCTGGTGGGTGCTGCAGCGGCTTTGGCCGCTCGGCGCCGGCGCGGCCTTGGCCGTGGTCGCGGTGGTCTTGGGGCGCTTGTGGCGGCTGCGGCGGAGATTTTTGCGACCCAAGTGACGCAGGGCGAGGGAATGAACCTCAGATTTCGGAGCCCCTTCCCGAAGAACCGTCAGGCGCTTGCGCTTGGTCTCGTGGTTGCTTCTGGCCCCCGCGTGCGACCCGTCCTGCTCTCCGCCCTTCTCCTTGCGACCCTCGCCTGCAGCGCCACGCCTCCGCGAACGCCCATCGATCCTGGACAAGACGGGGGCGTCCGCTTGGACGCGACGACACCGGACCTCGGCGTGGGTTCGGACGGCGGCGGCGGTTCGGATGGCGGCGGTTCGGATGGCGGGAGCGGGGATCCCGAGCTGGTCGTTTGTCCTTCCGGATCTTCACACGTCTTCATGTCGCTGGCGTCGATCACCCCGGTGCCCCAGCTGGCGGAGCTCGAGTTCACCGGGCTGCCGGGGGGGACGACGGTGCTCAACGCCGGTGAGGGCACCGCCAGCAGCGTGCGCTTCGATCTCTGCCAAGACGGCGCGGGACAAGTGACGTTGCGCGGCGTGTTGTGGGCGACGGACGAGTTCAGCGCGCCGACCTATTGGGTGCGGGACGATGCGGTCGGCGCGATCACCGATGAGTTCGTCGAATATCGACGCGGGATGGTGTATCTGCTGCGCGTACCGCCTGCATCCTTCCGCGTCACCGGCCTCGAGCAGGCCGTCGCGGGGGACCTCCAACCCTTCGAACTCCGAATCTTTGGGGACTACGGCCTATGGGTCCTGGGGCACGGGAGCTTCCTCGCCGGCGCGACGGGCATGGTCGGCGCCAACTCCATCATCTACTCCAGCATCTACGTGGTGGCCGGTCGCCTGGTCCCTGGCGACGTCATCGCCGGGCGGCCTTGTCCTTTGGGAGAGAGCCTACTCGAGCGCAGCTGGCGGATGGGCAGCGCCGACTTCGAGGTCGACGCCTGCACCTATCTTGGCGGCGGCCACACCACTGCCTACCGCATCAGCCGCCTTTCGATCACCGACACGAACTCCGCCTTGTCGCCCGCCGAACAAATGACCCACCGGTTCGAAGGTGAGGCCGCGGTCGAAGCGGTGCTCAACTACCGTTGGAACCACCACAACGCCTGCGACTCGTTCCACCTGGCGTTGCCCCACGCCGACTACGCCGCCACCACCGCACCCCTCGCCGGCTGCGGTTCCCAAGTCCCCAACGCACCTCCCCGTGACTTCGAGGATGATCCGAGCGGCCCGGTCGAGTTCCGCGTGCGTTATCACGGCGGCACCTGGACGGACGGCACGATGCCGGGCTGTACCCACTACATGTTCTGTCCGTAGTGGTTGCGAACCACCAGCTTCGCCACGGCGCTCAGGTCCGGGCAGCCGGCCAGGGCCATCGACAACTCGAGCTCGGCGATCAAGAGGTCCAGCACTCGGCCCACCCCTTGTTCACCCGCGGTGGCCAGGCCCCACAACACCGGGCGCCCGATCCCGACGGCGGTGGCGCCCAGGGCCAGGGCCAGCAGGGCCTCGGTGCCGCGGCGGATCCCCCCGTCGAACAAGACCGGGGCTCGTCCGCCGACCGCTTCGACGATCCCCGGCAGCGCATCCAAGCTGGCGATGGCGCCGTCGAGTTGTCGTCCGCCGTGGTTGCTCACCACCACCGCGCTGGCCCCGTGATCGAGGGCCCGGCGCGCGTCCTCGGGGTGGAGCACGCCCTTCAGCACCACCGGCTTGCCGAAGCTGGCGATCCATTCAAGCGAACGCCAGTCGAGGGTGGAGACGAAGGGGACCTGGGCCGCCTCTTCGGGAGGGACGCCGGCGGCCTTGGCGATGTTCGGCAAGGTCACGCCGCTGGGGATGGTGAAGCCGACCCGGATGTCCCGTTCCCGGCGGCCGAGCCGTTGCAGATCGGCGGTGAGCACCAAGGCTTCGTAGCCGCAGTCGATGGCCCGTTCGATCATCGCGCGCCGGGCGCCTGGATCTTCCAAGAGATAAACCTGGTACCACCGTGGGCCCCCCAAGGCGGCGACGTCGGCCATGTCAGTGCTGGCGCTGGTGGAGAGGCCGAAGGTCAGGCCCCGGGCCAAGGCTGCCCGCGCCGAAGCCAACTCGCCGTCGGGGTGCGCCAAACGTTGCAGCGCGGTCGGGGTGACCCACAGCGGGTGGGGCCAACGTCGCCCCAACACCATCACCGACGGATCGAGCTTCGACACATCGGTCATGATCCGCGGCACGATCATCCGTCGTTGGAACGCCTCCCGGTTGGCGGCCAAGGTCCGTTCGTCCATGGCGCCGCCGGTGTAGTAGGCGAGGGGACCGGGTCCGAGTTTTTGGATCGCCGCCCGTTCGTAGTCGTGGATGTTGACCAGCTCCCGATCCGCGTTGGGATCGGGCGTGAAGCCGGCCATCGGAAGGGGAGCCCGGGGCGCGTCTTTGGAGGCCATCGGGGTTGAGTTAACACGAACCGCCTGACGTTGGAGCGGCCCTTTGAACCCTTCGGGCAGAACACGCCGGCGCCCCGACGTCCCGGTCGACGTCGGCGCTTCCCACAGCTTTTGTTGTGATTACGCCGAGGCCCCGTTGTATCTTCCTTCGGTGCGGCGCCTCGGCTTCTTCGCCTCTTCCATGTTCCTTGGGTTCCTCGCGTGCAGCGACGATCCGCCGGCCGGTGGGCCTTTTGACGCGAGGAGCGGGCAACCCGACGGGACCAGCAGCGACGTTGGGGTCGATGACCGGGACGCGGGCGGGGGGCCAGACGTCGACGACGCGGGTGAAGGCCCAGATCTCGGAGACGCGGATGCAGGCGCGACCGACGGCCACCAGGGCGACGCGGGCGACGGTGGCGGCAGCGCCGACGGTGGCCCCGGAGACGCCGGTCCGTTTTCTTGTCCGATCGTTGAACCCGATCCGGGAGTCCGCCGCCCGACCAACGAGCTGATCGAGCTCGGGGACTCGGCCAGCTTCGCCGTCAACCCGTGCAGCGGAGAGATCGGCTACGTGTGGGCGACCCGGGCGGGAGGTGCACGTTCCGAGGTGTTCTTTCGGGTCCTCGCCAAAAACGGCGTCGACATGAGCGCGCCGGTTCGCCTCACCGTGGCCCCCGGTGCTTCGTATCAGCCCCGGGTGGTGTTCGTGCGGGATCGCTACGTGATCTTGTGGACGGACCAACGGCACGACCCTTTCCCCGACGCCTGCGGCCCGTGCCGTGAGGAGCTGTACTTCGCCGCGGTGGACCTCGGTGGTGCGGTCTTGTTGCCCGAGCGCCGCTTGACCGACAAACCGAACGCCATCCTGCACCTGACGGCCCGGGGCCACGCCGAGACCGATCGGGTGCTCGCGACCTGGGTCGACCGCCGCAATGGCACCGAGATCTACGCGGCGTTCATCGGGCCCGACGGAACCGTGGATGTGGAGCGGCAGGTCAACGAACCCAACACCGGCACCGAAGCCTACTACCCGCGACCCCTCTGGAATGGGCGAGAGTGGTTGATCTTCTACTCGGATCGTCCGGGGTCCGATCACCGCTACGTCCGCAGCATCGATCCCACCGGCGCCATGGGCAGCGAGGTTCCGGTCGGCTGGGGCTACAACCAGGCGGCCGACGTTCACGGCGGCGGTTACGTCACGCTGGCCAGCAGCACCGGGGCTTTTGGGACTTCGCTGCTCTTTTTGGACGCAGCCTTTCAACCCATCACCGAACTTCAGGCCACCTTCGCCAACACCCACGATGGTACCTGGGCCATCCGCTCTACCGGCACCTCGATCTGGGTGACGAACGGGGACGGTCAAGGCACCGGGGTCAACGAACTCAACAACCTCGGTGTCTTCCTCCGCTCCATCGACGCCGACCCCAACGACGTTGGACGACCCGCGGACGTCGAGATGGATCTGGTCGGCGGTCGGATCGTGCTCGAGTGGCACTACACTGGCTTCAGCCTCAGCGTGCTGCAGCCCTGAGCCGCTAGCCCAAACTTGAGGCGGCCCGGAGCTTCACCCCCTTTGGTGGGGTTCGTTGAGGCTGAGGACCGGACCTTTGGGCACGATGCGGCTGGGGTTGAGCGCCTCGTGGCTCTGATAGTAGTGGCCCTTGATGTGCTCGAAGTTGCAGAGCCCTGATACGCCCGGGGTCTGGTACACGTCCCGCAAGAAACCTTGCAATGATGGGTAGTCGGCGATGCGCCGAAGGTTGCACTTGAAGTGCCCCACGTACACCGGGTCGAAGCGGAGCAAGGTCGTGAACAAACAAAGGTCGGCGATGCTCAAGGCCGGCCCCACCAGGAAACGATTTTTCGATAGATGTTCCTCGAGCTGGTCCAAGCGATGGAAGAGTTCGGTGACCGCCTCTTCGTAGGCCTCTTGGTTGCGGGCGAAGCCGGCCCGGTACACGCCGTTGTTCACCGTCTCATAGTTAGCCGCGATCATCTCGTCGATCTCGGCCTCCAGCGCTCGAGGGTAAAGGGCCGGCGCCGAACTCTCGAAGGCCCGGTCCAACATCTTGATGATCTCCAAGGACTCGTTGTTGACGATGGTCCGCTCTTTGGTGTCCCACAACACCGGCACCGTCACCTTCCCGGTGTAGCGGGCGTCGGCCAGTTGGTAGAGCTCTCGAAGGAACTGGGTGTGGTTGACGGGGTCCAAGGTGGCGCCGGATCGCTCCGAAAAGCGCCAGCCGTCGTCGCCCATCAAGTAGTCCACCACCGACAGCCCGATCGCCTCCTCGAGCCCCTTGAGGTGGCGCACCAAGATCGTCCGGTGGGCCCAAGGGCAGGCCCAAGACACGTAGAGGTGATAGCGGCCGGCGGTCGGCTCAAAACGCGAGCCAGCCTCGATGTGCCCGCGGAACACCGAAGGCCGGCGAATGAAGCGACCTCCTTCTTCACTCTTTCCACCCTGGGCCACGGGGGTGGTGTGCCAAACGCCGTCGATCAACATTCCCATCGGCCGAGGTTAGGACGGCCTCGCGGTCAGGACCAGCCCGGTCTATAAGTAGTCCCGGAGCTTGGCCAACAAAGCGACCGTCTGAGTGTCCAGTTTTGCCTCACACGCTGGACAACATTGGTGATGCTCGAAATAAAACCGCACGTAGCTCAAGGCGCCGCTGCAGAGCACACAGCTCGGCTGCTGCACTCGACGCGACAGCTCGTTGGGATCGAGCGAAAGGCGCTTCCCTAGGTGGCGGAGCTGCTGGGTGGTGTTGGGGTCCCGGGGGATGGCTCGAGGGTCAGTCACGGAGTTCTCCTCCCCAGGGGTTCGGCCCATCTTCGCCCCCCGTGAGCCAAACCGGGCCTTTGGGCCCTGGGAGCGATCCAGGCGGGGACACCTAGTCCCTTGCTCGCGGATGTCCCTGACCGGGGGCTCATGCCACTATCTGCGGGTGTTGACCGCGACGCTCAAAGGGCTGCTCGAGCAAGAGGCTTGGCCCCACGAACCCCTCCCGGAGGGCGGAGGGTTTCGGATCGTCATCCGCGAAGGCACCGGTCGTTGGCCCTGTATGGCGATCTTCAACCCGCCTGAGGATCGGCTGGTGATCTACGGCGTCTGCCCCTTCGTGGTCCCGGCCGAACGCCGCGCCCCGATGGCGGAGCTGATCACCCGGGCCAACTTCGGCCTGCCTGTGGGGAACTTCGAGCTCGATCTCGCCGACGGTGAGCTGCGGTGCCGCACCAGCATCGACTTCGAGGACGCGGTCGTCGACGCCAAGCTGGTGCGCAACCTACTGTACCTCAACGTCGCCTTGATGGCTCGACACCTGCCGGTGATCGAGGCGGTGTTGGCGGGGGCCGCCCCGCTCGAGGCCTTGGCCCAGCTCGGACCTTAGCTGGGCGCCAGGTTGGTCTCCCGCGCTTTGGCCCGACGCCCGATCGCCGCGGCCCGTTCGGTGTCGAAGATCGGCTCAACCTCGAAGAGCCGGGCCGGGGAGAACACGTCCGCGGGGACTTCTTTGGGGACCTTGCCGCGGAGGGCCCACTTGGCCGCGTTGAAGCCGGTGTTGTGGCAGCCCCCGCCGCCATAACCGTTGCAGAACACCGCGAGGAAGATCCCCGCCCGAGGGCCTTTGCCGAGCGGGCCCACCACCGGCATCCGCATGCCCCGTTCTCCTTCGACGAAGGCCATCGGGCCGGCCCAGAGGCGGGAGGCCGGCACCTTCTGAACGTCGGGGTGGGCGGCGTCGAGCTCACGGCGCGCCGCCTCGAAGATCGGGCGCTGGGCCCGGGGGCGGTGGGGGTTCTGGGCGGCGGTGTCGGTGCCGGCGCCCACCAGCAAGGTGCCACGCCGCTGGCCGTCGCCAGAGAGGTAGTGATCTTGCCGCGGCAGGTTCACGTACAGATCCCCGTCCTTTTCGGTGTACGTGATCCCACCGAGCTCGTCCTTGGCGTGTTCGATGGTCAAGATCTGGCTCCGTTTGTAGCGGATGTCCGAGAGCTCCGGGAACACCTCCCGGGTGAAGGCGTTGGTGGCCATCACCACCCGCTTGGCCACCACGGTGCCTCGATCGGTCTCGATGAGGTGGCGGTCGATCCGGTCCGAGTGGATCCGGCGCACCGCGGTCCGAGTGTAGAGCTGGACCCCCCGCTCAATCGCCCGCTCGAGCTCGCCAGTGATCAACTTCCCAGGGTGATAGTTGCCGTTGTCGTAGATGACGTGGCCCAAGAACTTGGTGGGGATTTGGTAGGTGCGCGCGATCCGCTCGGGGGTCAGTACCTCGATCTTGGCGCCCAACCGCTTGGCCAAGCGGGCCTGGGCCAAGAGGCCCTGCTCTTCACGCGGGTTGAGGGCGGTCCGCAGCCAGCCGCTTTTGGACACGTCACAGTCGATGCCCGCCTCGTCGATGGTCTTCAACATGCGCTCGGCGTTCCGGAGCGCGAAGCGGGTGAGGACCTCGGCGATCCGCACCGCCTGTCCCTGCAACACCTCGTCGGGCTGTTCGGGATAAGAGTCTTTGAGGAACTTGAAGCGTTCGGCCACGACCCCGTCGTAGGTGCCGTATTTGCCCCAGAACTGCTCGCCCAGGGTCTCGAAGTTGCCGCCGTTGTGACCGCTGGCGCCGCTGGCCGGATCGTATTGCTCCAGCACCACCACCCGCTTCCCTTGGCGCTTCGCTTCGGCGGCCAGGTGATAGGCGGTCGAGGCCCCGGTGAGCCCAGCCCCGACGATCACGACGTCTGCCTCTTGGGGCAGCTCGGGGCTCGACTGAAAGTTGGCCAGGGGTTGAGGTCCCTTGATCCAGTACGAACTCCGTCGAAGCGGCGTTTGGTGTGGGCCGTCTAGGTCGGCCCCGGACATGGCCACCAGATCTTGAAAGAGGGCCTTGGCCTTCTTCGAAAACGACCCCGCGTGATCGGCGGCCACCTTGTGGATGGTGGCTTGGAGTTCGGGCGTCACCCGGCCGTGTCGATCGCTGAGGGTCGCCGCGGCCGCGGTCCACTTGGCCATCTCCCTGGCGTCGAACTTGTGGTGCGAGTTCGCCATGGTGCGGGCCATGTCTACCAACGCGCCCGCGACCACCTGGGGTTGCGCCGCTTCTCGCTCCACCTTCGCCAGCCAAGCGGCCTCGAGGGCCAACTTCGATCGCCCGGCCCCGACCCCGAGCCCCGTGCTCTTCGGCCGATCGGCCGCCGACGCTCGCGTCAACTTCTTGCCGCCCGCGCTGACCTCCATGCGAAGCCCGTGGCCCGACACGTGGGCCAACACCACGGCCTTCACCGCCTCGGGCACGATCCCCTGGTCGTCCACCAGGCGGGCGCGCCTCAGCACCGGCAACACCTCGGGGGCGAGTGGATAACCGCGATCTCGGGCGTGGGTGGTCAGCTGATAAAGCGCGTAGGCCGGCAAGGTGGCCAACGTCGCGGCGCTCAGGTCCTTCACCTCGCCGAGGTGAGCCGCGCCCAAGGGGCCCCGCGCCCCTGGGCTCCGCGTTCGACTCGGGTTCACCACCAGGGTCGTTATCGACGGGCGCGGGGTGGGGTTGTGGAGGGTCGTGACCTCGCCAGGGGGCCACGGGTCCAGGGCCGGGGCGACGGGGGAGGATCGCCAGCCTCACGGGCTTGGCCCGGGGCCTCTTCGCCCCGCGGCGGCCCGCACCGAGGGGTCTTCGTCCATGCTCCACGGGCGATACGTACGGAAGCCCAACGAGCGTGCCCTTCACCCGGAGCGCTTGGAGCCTCGGCGTTTGGGCCTAGCCTCGAGGAGATCTTGCTCCTCTTGCGCCAACACGGTCTTGAGCAGCGGGTGCTGAAACCTCCGCTCGGCGGTGATCGCGTAGAAGGTCTCGAAGAGCGCTGGCACCACCCAGTGCTCGTAGAGGACCCCTTCCCGAAGTTCGTCGCGGACCACCACCGAGGGCACCAGCGCCAGGGCTTGGGTGTCCCGGGCCAAGAGGCGCATGGTGGCCATGTCGTCCACCTCGGCCAGCACCCGGAGCTTCACGCCGACCTGTTCGCAGAGGGCGTCGAACTCCGAGCGGATGTCGCTCTCTCGCCCAGGGAGGATCATCGGCACGTCGACCAGGCTCCGCGGAAACCGAAAGCCCCTCAGCCGCCGCGAGCCGACGACGCTGACCGGTTGCCGGGCAATGCGCCGGCAGCGGAGGCGACCGGACCACTCGCGCCCGGTGGGTCGGTTGGCCAACACCAGGTCGATGGCGTGACCCTCGAGGCGGAGCAGCAGGTCAGCGAACACCCCGGACTCGAGGCGCAACCGGAGGTCCGCCCGCCCTAGCAGCGGCCTCACAAAGGACTCTTGGAAGTTGCGTGAGAGGGTGGCGACCGCCCCGATCCGCAGCGTTTGATCGGGGTGACGGCCGTGCTCCAAGGTGGAGAGCAGCTGGCTCCCGGTCGCGAAGATCTCTTCGGCGTAGGCCAGGGCGATCTGGCCTGCTTCGGTGAGCACCAGTCGGCGCCCCTGCCGCTGAAAGAGCGCCTCACCCAGCTCTCCCTCGAGCTGCTGGATCTGAGAGGAGAGGGCCGACTGGGCCACCCGCAGGCGCGCCGCGGTCCGGGTCAGGTTCCCCTCCTTCGCGACCGCCCAGAAGTAGCGGAGGTGGTGGAAGTTGATCTGCTCCACGTTCATGGTAGTTCTATTAAACAGAACAATACGGCCGATTTTATGTGTTTTTCAAGAACCATGGCCCCGGCGTATGGAGCCGCCCATGAACACCCTCTCCGAGTGGAGCTCCGTCGTCCCAGCGATCGGGCTCGGCATCCCGGCGGTTTTGGCCTTGGCGGCCCTGGCCTCACCCCGGCGGGCCCTGCTGGCGAGCGGCGTCGCTTGGGGCCTGGCGCTACTCTTTACCGCCGGGCTCGCCCTCTTGGGCGGAGCTTGGCCAGGGTCGGCGGCGCAGCTGGGCGTGCAGCTCGACGTCGTGACCTGTGTGATGTTGCTCCTGGTCTCGACCCTCGGGGTGGTGATCGTTCGATACTCCCGAACCTACCTCGCGGGTGAGCCTGGGCTCGAACGTTATCAGCGCTGGCTGTTGCTGACCTTGAGCGCGGTGACGGCCCTGATCGTGACCAACAACCTCGCGGTGATGATCTTGAGCTGGACCGCCACCAGCTTGGCGCTCCACCAACTGCTGACCTTCTATTCGGACCGGGCGGCGGCGCTGGTGGCGGCCCACAAGAAGTTCCTGGTCAGTCGGCTGGCGGAGCTCTGCCTGCTGGCCTGCATCGGGCTCGTGCTGCGGGACGTCGGCAGCCTTGACCTGTCCGAGATCGCCACCTTCGCCACCGCACACCCGGAGCTGACGCCGTCTCTGCACCTCGCCGCGGTGTTGGTGGTCCTGGCGGTGGCCCTGAAGTCGGCCCAGCTCCCCTTCCACGGGTGGCTCACCCAGGTGATGGAAGCGCCCACGCCGGTGTCGGCGCTGCTGCATGCGGGCGTCGTCAACATCGGCGGCCTGGTGCTCATCCGTCTCTCCCCCTGGATGGCCCAGGCCGAATACGCGCGGCTCTTGCTGGTGATCATCGGCATGGTCTCGGCGGTGGTCGCGGCTTTGGTCATGACCACCCGGGTCAGCGTGAAGGTTGCGCTCGCCTGGTCCACCTGCGCGCAGCTTGGCTTCATGCTGGTCCAGTGTGGCCTTGGCCTGTGGCACCTGGCCTTGCTCCACTTGGTGGCCCACTCGCTCTACAAGGCCCACGCCTTCCTCAGCGCGGGATCGGCGGTCGATGGGTGGCGCCTCCAGAACTTGACCGCGCGACCTCTGCCGTCGACGCCCGCGCGCCTTTACCTCGGCGGGCTCCTCGCCGCGGGGTTGGCGATCGTCGCGGGCACCACCTCACGGAGCCTGTTCGCGGCTTCCCCCGCCGAAGCGCTGGGCCTCGCGGTGCTGGCGCTGGTGTTCGGCCTCTCCTTGAGCCCCTGGTGGGCCCGTCGGTCCCCGGCTTGGATCGCCGCCGCCGCGGCCCGGATGTTCGGGATCGGGCTGCTCTACGGTGGTTGGCACTGGGCGGCGGCTCAGCTGTTGCCCACCCCGCCCACTGCGCCCAGCGCCTTGGCGTGGACCGTGGTCGGCGCCGGGTTCGTCGGGCTCTTCGTGGTGAAGGCGATCCTCGAGCTGAACCCCGAGGGGCGGATGGCCCGCGTGTTTTATCCTTGGCTCTACGGGGGCCTCTTCCTCGACGAACGCTTCACCCGCCTCACCTTCCGGATCTGGCCGCCGCGCCTGGCGACCTCTGAAAAGCCGTCGCTCCCCGTCCCCGTCGCCAAGACCATGGAGGTCGCCACGTGAACGCACCGAACACCCCCGTCACCGAACTCGCCGCGCGTGGGCCCGCACCGCTCGCGGCGAACCCGCACCTGGACCAGGCCATCCAGCGGGCGTGTGCGCGCATCGCGCCGACCTGGCCCCTCGATCGCCACATCGCCGTCAACCCCTTCTGGGCGTTGATCGACTCGCCGGTCGCGTCGGTGGCCGCCAAGCTGCAGGCCGTGTCGGGCGCTCAGCTGCTGATGCCGCGGGCCTGGTACCGGCAGGCCTACCGCGAAGGCCGACTCCGGGACGAACACCTCGAAGCCGCCCTCGAGGCGACCGGTGCGCCCCTCTCCTTGAGCGCGATCCTCGCCTTGCTCGATCAGGATGAACCACCGATCGCGCCGAGGGCGCGGGTGTTGGACGTGGTGGACGCGGGGCGTGATCTGGCGCGGGCCCTCTCCTGGCGCGCCTTCGTCACCCAGAGCGTGAGCCAATTTTGTGCGGCCTACTTCGATGATGGTCAGGCCCAGCTGGGTCCGGCCCGGGAAGGGGGCCTCTACGCGACCTGGCTGAGACAAGCGCGGGTCGATCGAGGCCCGGCCTTGCTGATGGGCGCTCACACGTACCGGGAGTTGGCCCAGGCGCTGCCGTCGACCGCTCGAGCGCTGATCGAGGCGGCGCTGGTGGCCCTTGAGATCCCCGCGTCTGCGCAAGAGGACTACCTTTGGAGTTTGCTCCTCGATCAGAACGGCTGGGCTTCTTGGTGCGCCTATCGGCGCTGGACCGCGGGGC
The DNA here is from genome assembly GCA_016703535.1 of Deltaproteobacteria bacterium. Lineage (GTDB taxonomy): Bacteria > Myxococcota > Kuafuiibacteriia > Kuafuiibacteriales > Kuafuiibacteriaceae > Kuafuiibacterium > Kuafuiibacterium phototrophicum. Next base: position 370,805 of record JADJBV010000002.1, read on the forward strand.
TGGCGGGCGCCGACGACCAAACGCTCCCGGAGTTGTTGGCGGTCCGGTTGGCCTGGGAGTGGCTCCTCTACCAAAGCGGAGGCGAAGGGCTGGCCCGCCGCTGGAGGACCGCTCTGGCGGGCTGGCCTCAGGTCGACGCGGCCGCGGCCTCCGCGCGTCCTCACGACTGGGTGCTGCAGCGGGCGTTGGAGATCGCCTGGCGAGCGCCGGTCTTGCGGGCGCTGCCGTCGGGGCTGAAGACGGCGCGGCCCAGCGGCGCGGCGGTGCAGGCGGTCTTCTGCATCGACGTGCGGTCGGAGGTCTTTCGACGGGCGCTGGAGTCGACTACACCTGCGGTGCAGACCATCGGTTTTGCTGGGTTTTTTGGGGTCCCACTGGAGTACCAGCCCCTCGGGGCGCCGACGGCGCGACCGCAGCTGCCAGGGCTCCTCGCCCCGCGGCTGCGCGCGACGGACACCGGCCTGAGCCCGGAGGGCGCGGCGCAGAGGGCGCGGAGCCTCGAGCTGGCCGGCGGTTGGAGGTCCTTCAAGGTGGATCCGCTGGGTACCTTCACCTTCGTGGAGGCGCTGGGTCTTAGCTACGCCGGCAAACTCCTCCGGGCCGGTCTGGGCCTGGGCGCGGCCTCGGCGACGATCGGGGCGGGGTCGTCTGCAGCGCCGGAAAAACCGCGGCTCACAGGATCGGCGGCGGGGGTACCGATCGGGCTGGAGGCCCGCTGTGATCTCGCGGCCGGGATGTTGCGGGGCATGAGCCTGACCCGCGACTTTTCTCGCCTCGTCTTGCTGGTGGGCCACGGCAGCACCACCACCAACAACCCCCACGCCGCGGGCCTGGATTGCGGGGCTTGTTGTGGACAAACCGGCGAGGTCAACGCCCGGGTGGCCGCCGCCTTGCTGAACGAAGCCGAGGTCCGACGAGGGCTGGCCGCTCGGGGGATCGAGGTCCCCGACGGCACCCGCTTCGTGCCCGCGCTGCATAACACCACCACCGACCAAGTGGAGCTCTACGAACTCGACGAACTCCCGCCCTCCCACCGCCCGGACGTCGAGGCCTTGGAGAGCTGGCTACGAGACGCGGGCGAGCGGGCCCGGGCCGAGCGGGCGCCGCGCCTCGGCCTCGAAGCGGTCGATCCCGCCCAGCTGCGCCGGGCCACCCAGGCGCGCACGACCGATTGGGCCCAGGTGCGGCCCGAGTGGGGGTTGGCGGACAACGCAGCCTTCATCGTCGCGCCCCGGGAACACTGCCGACACCTGAACCTGAAGGGCCGCGCCTTCCTCCATGAGTATCGACACCAGGAGGACCAAGGTTACGGCGTCCTCGAGTTGATCATGACCGCGCCGATGGTGGTCACCCACTGGATCAACTTCCAGTACTACGCCTCCACCGTGGACAACCGACGATATGGGAGCGGCAACAAGGTGCTCCACAACGTGGTGGGTGGGCACCTGGGGGTGTTCGAAGGCAACAGCGGCGACCTGCGGATCGGCCTACCGATGCAGTCGCTCCACGATGGTCAACAGTGGGTGCACACCCCGCTGAGGTTGAGTGTGTTCATCGAGGCGCCGCGGGAGGCGATCGACGGGGTCCTCGGCAAACACGCCCACGTCCGCGCCCTGGTCGACAACGGCTGGCTTTCGCTCTTGCAGATCGACGAGCGGGAGGGCGTCATCTACGAGCGGCGCGGTGGGCGTTGGTCCCCGGAGCTGAGGCCGTCGTAAAGGACCCGACCCGCGTCGGCGTCAACCGAGCGCGGTCAGGGCTGCGCTCAGGCTCTGGACGTCGCGGGCCGGTTGATCCCAGGAGACGACGAAGCGAGCTTCGCCCGAGCCCGCGGCGCCCCAATCGTAGAAGTTGAAGCCCGCGGCCCGCAGCCGATCGGCCTCACCGGGCCTCAACTTCAAGAAGACCTCGTTCGCCTCGACCGGGTGGAGCAGCCGAGGCCCGGCCGCCGCGCCGATGGTCTGGGCGCCGGCGTTGGCTGAACGTGCGTTGTGGAGCCAAACGTCATCGGTGATCATCGCCAACAGCTGGGCCGCCTGAAAGCGCCCTTTGCTCGGCATCTGGCCGGCCCGCTTGCGGCGGTGGGGCAGCTCGGCGGCGAGGCGGGGATCGAAGAAGACGATGGCTTCGGCGGTCATGCCACCGTTCTTGATCGCCCCAAAACTCAACACGTCGACGCCGGCGCGCCAGGTGAGGTCACCCGGGTGGCAGCCGAGGTGGGCCACGACGTTGGCGAAGCGGGCCCCGTCCATGTGGACCCGGAGGCCGCGGGCTCGCGCCTCGGCGCAAAGCTGGCCCAACTCATCGGGGGTGTAAGCGCGGCCATATTCGGTGGCCTGGCTGACCGACAAGGCGCTGGGGCGGACCTGATGCACATCCCCCCGCAGGCCCGAGAGGCCCGCTGCCAGCGAGGCCGCGCTGAGTTTGGCGCCCTCACCTTCACAGAGGAGGAGCTTGGCGCCGCCCGCGTAGAACTCCGGCGCGCCCGCCTCGTCGACCTGGATGTGGGCGTCCTGGTGGCAGACGATCGCCCCGAATGGCGGGGTCAGGCAGGCCAAGCCCAAGGCGTTGGCGGCCGTGCCCGTCGACACCGCCCACACTCGGCATTCGGTGCCGAAGAGGGCGCTGAAGGCGCCGTCGAGGCGCTTCGACCACTCGTCGCCGTCGTAGGCCGAGACCGTGGCTTGGTTGGCGGCCGCGACCGCGGCCATGACCGCCGGGCAAGTGGTGGCGCTGTTGTCGGAGAGGAATCGCATCGGAGGAGGGCCACCTTGTTGCGGGGCCCGGCCTTGGTCAAGAGTTCCGCCGCCGAGGCCCGCACGTCGGGCCACCTCGGGATCGAGGGTTGGGATCGGCGGAGGTGGTGGTGAGCCCCGGGCCGATCCGCGCTAGGCTCCCGCCGCCCGTGCGGAAGTTGTTTCATCCAACGACCTGGTTCGTCTTGACCGCCCTGTTCATCGCTTACGCGACGACCATCCCTTGGGACTACACCCGGCCGCCCAGCTTGGACGGGGTGCACTGGGTCCCCGGCTGGGATTCGACCCGGGACCGGATCTGGTCGATCCCCGACATGGTGCAGAACGTGGTGTTGTTCGCGCCTTTTGGGCTGTTCGCGCACTTGGGGCTGGGGTTCGTGCGGCGTCGCGGGCCGGTCTTCGGCGCCTTGTTGGCGGGGTTGCTCGGGCTGTTGTTGTCGATCTCGGTGGAGCTGCTCCAGACCATGAGCGCCTCCCGGAGCCCGGCGGCCACCGATCTCGCCACCAACTTCACCGGTGCTCTGGGCGGCGGGATCGCCGCGGCCCTCTGGGAGCGGACCTTGGCGGCCCGCTTTCATCAGCGCCTGACCGCTTTGGTGCGATCGCGGCCGGGGCTCTTGATCTTTGGCCTCTACTTGGCGGCGATCGTGCTCGGCGGTCTGGCGCCGTTCATCCCCACCTTGGACGTCGGGATGTTGCGGCACCAAGTGCGACTGTTCCTCGACAATCCCTGGGGCAACAAGCCCTTCGGCGCGCTCTTGGCGGACGGGCTCTTGTTCGCGGCGTTGACCTTCTTGGCGGCCCGGGAGTTGCCGGGGTTGTTGGGGCGGGACCAGCTCGGCAAAGCGCCGCGGATCGCCTTGGCCATCACCTTCACCACCTTGGTGGCCTTGGGCCTCGAGGCGGGCCAGCTGGTGATCATCGGCCACAGCCCGGGTTTGCAGGACACGGTGGTCGGGATCGGCGCGGCGTTTTTGAGCGGGGTTTTGGCCCTAGCGGTGGCGGGGGATCAGCTCCACGGAGCCAAGATGCTCGGCGAGTTGACCCGGGTGCGGCCGGCCATCGTGTTTGGATTTGCGGTGTTGGCGCCGGCCTTGCGGGCCCTCCAGCCCCTCCAGTTTCGACCTCTTTCGGAGGCACTCGAGGCCATCGACGGCTGGCAGTTCGTGCCTTTTTGGGCGCTGTTTCGGAACATCAACCTCTCCACCTTCCGCAACGTCTTCGAGGCCGCGGCCATCTATTTACCGCTGGGTTATGCGCTCCACGCCGTGGGCAAGCCGGCCCGCTTCGGCTTCTTGGCCTGCTTGATCTTGGCCGAGATCTTGGAGGTGCTGCAGATCCCCGTGATCGATCGGGTCTACGACATCACCGAAGGCCTCTACGCTGGTTTGATGGGGCTGTTTGGGGCCTGGGCGCTCACCCGCCTCGAGGAAGAGGCCCAAGGTCGCTCCCGACTCTCCCTCGATCGGGCCACCACCGCCCCGCCTCCGCCTCGCGCAAGGTAGCCTGCATTCTGACGTGCGCTCTCCCCAAGATTCGGCTAAATTTCGGCCCGGAGCGGCAGGGTCGTGCGAATTGCCCACATCTCCGATCTGCACGTGTTGGCCCCGGCGGGCGTAGAGCTGCGGCGGGTCCTCTTTGACAAGCGGGTCACCGGGTACGCCAACCTCCTCCTGAAGCGCGGACGCGTTTATCGCCGCGACTATCTGTTGTCGGTGATCGAGGCCGTGCGGCAAGCGGACCAAGTGGTGGTCACCGGCGACATCACCAACCTCTCGCTGGAGGGTGAATACGAGGCGGCCCGGGCCCTCCTCGATGACTTGGCCCGGTCGGTCGAGGTGACGGTGGTCCCCGGCAACCACGACATCTACCTGCCGGTGGTGCTGCGTGAACGCCGTTTTCCGCACCACTTCAAGGCGTTTTTCCAAAGTGACCTCCCCGAGCTCGCCCTCGACCTGGCCGCCGGGAGTTTCCCGTCGGTGAAGTTGCGGGGTCCGGCGGCGATCATCGGCCTCTCCAGTGCGGTGCCGCGTCCGCCCTTCGTCTCCGCGGGGTTTATTGGTCAGGCCCAACTCGACGCCTTGGCAAGGGTGCTCGAACACCCCGAGGTGAAGCGCCGAACCCCGGTGGTTTTGGTTCATCACGATCCCATCGATGATCGCTTTCACCTCGAGCAGCTCCGCAGCGGCCTGGTCGACGCGCCTCGCCTGCGCAACACCCTTTCGCCCCTCACCCGGGGCCTGGTTTTGTTCGGACACCTGCACCATCGCCGCCACGATCGCTTGACCACCTCGGCAGGGGCCCTCGACGTCGTCTGCGCCACGGCGTCGGCCCTCGATCATCCCAGCCCTCAGGTCCGGGCCGGCTACAACCTCTACGAACTCGCCGACGACGGCCGGATCGTCTCGATCGAAACCGTCGTTTGGGATCCAGCCTCCTCCCAGTTCCACAAGCGCGAGCTCCCGATCACCAGGACCGTGTCGTGAAGTGGAAAAGTGCCCTGTTGTTGGTCGACCTCAAAGTCGACGCCATGCCTTCAGTGGCCACCTTACTTCGGGTGGCGCCCGGGCTGGAGCGGCTCCTATTGGTGGTCTACTTGCCAGCGCCGACCTTCGCGTGGCTCGCCGGGAGCGCTCCCACCGAACCCGACGCCGAGACCATGGCCACGGTGGAGGCGCTGCGTTCTGCCGCGGCTCAACAGCTGCCCAGCGCCCAGGTCGAGGTCCAGCTCGCTCCCGAACTTTCGGCGCTGGCCTTGGCGGAGCTGGCGATCACCGTCGACGCCGAACTCCTGGTCGCCGGCTCCCACTCGCGCAAGGCGGCCGCGGTCCTGGCCGAACTTGGGCAAAACCTCTCGTTGCCGGTTCTTTTCCCGGAGCCCGAGGAGCGCACCGGCGCGGTTTGCAAGCTAACTTGCGTGGCCCTCTCGGATCGTCAGCGAGCCTCCATCGGCGTCTTCTTGCGGGACCACGGTGATCCGACGCTCCAGGTGGAGGTGTTCGAACCTCAACCGGCGCCCGATGATCTGGAGGTCTTGTTGGAGGTCGCGGGCATCGAGGCCGACGTTGAACACGTGCGGGAGCCTTTTTGGCGCTCCTTGGCCCACTCGACGAGCGAAACATCGATCGATCTCTTGGTCTTGGTCCGAGCTCCGACGGTGCACTTGGTCGCTCAGGTCTGGCCCGCTTCGGTGTTGGTGTTGCCGGAGCTCGGCGCCGCTCCCAGCCCGAACAAGGCGATCGACCTGGCGGATTTGGTCGACCTGGGCGGACCCCTGCGGGCGCGGATCGACGCGGTGACGACCATCGGCGAGTTGCCGCCGATCGCCGAAGAGCGCCTGGGTTTTGTCACCGGGGGCCGGGTGGTGGCCACGGCTTTGACCACTCGGGCCGGCGAACTCGAGCTCCCGGCCGAGATCGGGGCCAGCTCCTTGGGGGTGCTTCGAGGTGACGGGACCGGGGGCGATCCGTTGGCGGCGATGGAGGCCCGGATCGTGATCTTGCGGCCCAGCGGCCGAACCCTGGTCCTCTTCGACGCAGCGCTGCCGGAGGAGGCCCTCCCGCCCTTGATCGAGCGGGCCGATCGCAGCGGGCATGAACTCCTCGCCGTGCGGTTGCGCCCCACCCACAGCTGTCGATCGATCCGCGAGCGGTTGCGAGGTTTGGCGCTCCCCGGCCGGGTGATCGACGCCCGGGCGGTGCTCGACGAAGGTGAGGCCCTCGATCTATCGAAGAACACCGATCCCGTGCGGTTGGCCCGAGTTGCGGATCGGCTGAGGGCGGCGGGGTTTCGGGTCGCTGAGCCAGAGCCCCTCCCACCGGTCGAGCCGATCGGGGGCAACCGGATCGAACTCGAGATCGACAACACCCAGGCCCGTCGTTGGCTCCTCGAGGTGATCCACGAGAGCCGTGAGACCTTACATCTGCAGGTCTACATCGCCCTCGATGATCCAGTGGGGCGCGAGGTGGAGGCCGCCTTGGTCGCGGCGGGGGCCCGAGGGGTCGTGGTCCGGGTTTTGGTCGACTCCCTCCACGCCCTGCACGGGTCCTTCGGCGCCAAAAATCCGCTCCTTTCCCGGCTGGCAGAGAGCCCCGGGGTGGAGGTGCGGACCACCCGTCCGATCACCGAGTTGCCGTCCCTCGAAGATCTGAAGCAGCGGGATCATCGGAAGTTGGTGATCGCCGATGGACGGGTGGCGCTGATCGGCGGACGCAACCTCTCCTACGAATACTACACTGGCTTTTCGGAGGCGAAGTTGACGCCTCAATCCGAGTGGCGGGAGGTGCCTTGGCTCGACGCCGGCGCCAAGGTGGAGGGCCCCGCGGTCGGCGCCTTGGCCGCTTCTTTCCTCGGCGCCTGGACCGAGGCCGGTGGGGCGCCCTTCGAGATCTCCACGCCTCCCGTCGTCGGTGACTCGACCGCCCGAGTGTTGATCCACCGGGGCCTGCAGGAGGCCCGGACCCTCGAAGCCTATCGGGCGCTGATCGACGGCGCCCGCGAACATCTGTACGTGGTCAACGGCTTCCCTCTGGTGTTGGAGCTGCAGCACGCGCTCCTGGCCGCGATCCAAAGGGGAGTGCAAGTGAAGTTGCTGATCGGTCACGTCAGCCCGACCTACGGAGGCCATCCCTTCGAGGGCAGCTGGGGACTGGCCCGGGACGTCGCCAACGATCTGGTGCACTCTCGGGCCGACGCCCTGGTCGAGCGCGGGGCCCAGGTCTATCACTTCAAGGTCACCGACCAGCCGGGTTGGGATCCGGGGCTCGGACCGGTCCACCCTCACGTCCACGCCAAACTTTGCAGCTTCGACGGCCAGCGGGCCACCGTGGGCAGCGCCAACCTCGACGTCACCTCTTCCTATTGGGAGAGTGAGTTGCTCCTGGTCCTGGACGATCCGCGGCTCGCCCTTGGCCTCGAGGCGCAGATCGAAGCCCTCCTGGCCGGCGCCGATCGGGTCGACCCGAAGGATCCCAAGTGGCAAGAGGGCGCCCGCCGCCGCACCTGGATGCGCCACTGGCCGGGCGTGTTGTCGGTCTGAGGCCGCGACTGTTCACGGGCCCGAAGGGCGAGGGCCCAGGCCGATCCCCGCGGCCGCCAGGTCGTGCCACAACTGGGCCGCCGACTCTTCGCGCAAGACAACTTGCATTCCGACCTCGGCCGCGGCCTTCAGGTTGACCGGGCGATCGTCCACAAAAACACACTGGCTCGCCGGAACCCCCAGGTTCCGCAACACGTAACGGTAGGCCTCGGGGTTGGGCTTACGAAGGCCCATCTTGCAGGAGACGAAGTCCCACTCGATCCACCGAGAGAGCTGGAGCTTCTCTTCGATCAGCCGCCACCACTCGGGGTAGTTGGACAAGGCGTACATCGGGTGGCCGGCGCTCTTGATCGCGTCCAGCAGCGGCTCGACCCCGGGCAGGAGCTGATACGACTCCCGGATCATGGCGGTGAAGGCCTGATGATCGAAGGCCCGGCCGTCCCGGAAAAAGTTCCGGAGGTATTCGGTCTCGCTGATCTTGCCGTGTTCGAAGTCGACCCACCCGTGGGGATGTTTGTCGACCAGCAGCTGCTCCAGGCTCATCCCGAAGAAGGCCGGGATGGACTCCAGGAAGGGCTCACTGACCAGGGTGCCCATCACGTCGAAGAGGACGATCTTGGTGGCCATCCTCGATCGCTACCACAAACGGCCGCGATCAGTCCCGGGGCCACGGGTTGGCCGGGATCGGTGGGTTTTCGGGGTCGGTCGCGCCTCGTTCGATCATCACCGCGTCCAAGTCCTGGATCAGCTCCAGATCGTAACGGATGTCCACGTCTCCCACCTCGAGGTTGTAGTCCTCGACCGCGGCGGCCAGGCGCCGCAAGGTGATCACCGCCCGATCCCGATCGCCTTGGTGGAACTGGTCACAGGCCGTCTGCAGTCCCAGCAGGATGTTGAGCATCACGAAACTTTTGGTCACGATGTCGTTGTCGAAGAAGCCGCCTTCATCGAGGGCCCAGGTGTCGAAGGGGAAAGAGACGGTCAACACCTCCTGGTGGAGAGCCCGGGTCAGGCCGTCTTGGTAGCTGAGGTGCAAGATGGCGACCTCCGAATAACCTGGCGTTTCGGTCGAACTCCCGCTGGCCGCCAACTCCAGCAACAACGCCGAGCCGCCGCCCCGGCGCCCACCGTTGGGCGTGACGTCGTCGTGGGCTTTGCGGCCTGCCAAAAACACGCTGGGCAAGTGCAGGGTGCCGCCGTCTTCTTCGGGGCGAAAGGTGGAGGCGCCAAAGGCCGAGACAAAGCGGAAGTCGGCGCCCGCGTCGACGGTGAGCTCCAACTCGAAGGCCAAGGGCACGGTGAAGTAGGCGACCTCTTCGGTGAAGACCTCCTCCACCGCGGCGCCGTTCTCGAGGAAGTAGAAGTTGCCGTCGCCTCGTTCGGCCAAGCCGCGCATCAAGGCCAGGTTGAAGTCGGCGCCGAGGCCGATGGTGGTCAAGCCGATGCCGTCGGTGTTGAAGGCCGCGGACAGCTCGAGGATCCGTTCGGGGTTGACTTCGCCGGCGGTGGGTTCGCCGTCGCTCAACAAGATGACCCGGTTTTGCCGGGCCAAGTCGTAGGCGGCCTCGATCTCTTGGTAGCCGAGCTCCAGGCCGCCCCACAGGTTGGTCGGGCCGTCGGCCACGAGACCGCGCACCAACGCCAGCAGCGCTTCCCGGTTCCCTTCGACGTTGGCCATCGGGAAGATGACTCGGGCCCGGCTATCGTAGGTGATCAAGGCGATCTGATCGCCGTCCTTCAGCTCCGGGATCAGCCGAGCCAGGCCGGCCCGCACGAAGGCGATTTTGCCGTCTTGGTTCATGGAGCCCGACACGTCGATCACCACGGCCAAGGAGAGGGGCGGTCGTTGTTCGGGATCGACCACCACCGGTGAGTTGAGGCCGAGCTGGAGCAGGGTGCATTCGGCGCCGGTGATCAGGTTGCCCATCGAGCCGACCATCGCTTGCAAGCAGATCCGTTGGCCGCAGCTCGGTTCGGGCAAGGGCGTGTGGTGTTCGGCGAAGAATCCGGCGGCGTCGACGTCGTCGGCCCGGGGTACGGTGCCCGCCTCGACCAAGGCGCGGAAATATCCGAAGTCTTGAGCCCCGCCGAAGTTGACGTTGCTGTTGCCGGTAGGGCCCGAGGGGCCCGGCGGTGCACCTTGATTGGGGTCCCGGATCGACAGGGCCGAGTCGGCGCCGCAGCCGAGGCCGGTCGCGAACAGGAGGAGGAGGGCGGAGGTCCTTCGCATGCCCGGAGCATTCGCAACCGATGTGCCACGCCCAAAGCCTGTCCGGGTATACCAGTGATTTCGGGCACCTGCAGGCCACTTCGGCACGTGACGACCGACAAGCGGGTCAGGGTGGGCTGCGAACCGAGTCCGGGTCGGATACCTTCCGCCGGTGCGAAGTTGGGCGGTTTGGGCCCTCTTGGCCCAGCTTGGGTGTGCCAGCTTGGAGCCGGCCCAGATCCAAACGGCGGGCCGAATGGGCAAACGGGATCAGCTGGAGCGTTGGCTCGCCGACGATCGGGCCTGGGTGCGGGAGGAAGCGGCCTTGGCCTTGGCCCTCGATCCTGAAGCGGGTGGTCTCCTCGTCCGGGTCGTGGCCAACGGCGAAGAGTCGAGTTGGGTCCGGGCGGCGGCGGCCAAGAGCTTGGGTATCGTCGGATCCAAGGACACGGTGGTGCCGCTTTTGTTGGGCATCGCGGCGACCCCCAACGCCGAACCCGAGCTGAAGTTGGCGGCGATCGAGGCGAGTTGTCGCCTGGGGGGCGCGGAAGCCGTCGCCGGCTTGGCTCCGGTGACCCGCGATGAAGATCTGCTGGTGGCGGCCGCCGCAGAACGGATGGTGCTCCGGCGATGCGCGCTCTGATCACGGTCGGGTGTGTGGCCCTGCTGGGCGCCTGCGCCGTCACCCCGACCCAGGTGTTGGGCCTGATGGACGCCCGCACCGACGGACAACGGCAAGAGTCGGTGGAGCAAGCGGCCCGGCTGCTCCGGAACAGCGGCCGGCCGGTGCCGGTGCGGGCCACCGCGGCCAAGGTGATCGGGCGTTTGCGCCAACCGACCGAAGCGGGCGTCGAGGCGCTGAAGAGCGCCTTGCTCGAGACCAGCGCCGATCCTTTGGTAAGGGCGTGGTCGGCCCACGCCTTGGGGGAGCTGCGCAGCGAAGCCTCTTTGGCGGTGTTGATCGAGGCCCTAAGGGCGCCGCTCGATCCGATGACCTTCGAACAGGTGTTGGAGGGCTTGGCCAAACACTTCGTCTTGCTCGGGCGGGACTCGCGTCGGGTGGTCGAGGTGGTGGAAGGGATGATCTACGCCACCGGCAACCAGCCCCGGGAGGCGCCCGCGATCTACGATGTGCTCGGCGCCAAGACCCGAACGGTGGAGGTCAACATCGAGGTCTTGGCCCGGGCGGTGGAGGCCGCTGGCACCGGCAGCGCCGAAAGTCGGGCCGCCTTGTATCAGGCCCAAAGTGAGCTCTTGATCAAGTTGGAGGAGAGCCGTGCCGAGATCGAGGCGGGCCCGGCGGCGTGGCAGGGCCGGATCAGCGAAGCGGTGCGCCAGTCTCAACGGACACTTTTGGTGCCCGAGCCGCGGCTCACGCGTTTGGTGTTGTTGGGCATGGGCCGGATCGGGGGCTCGCCGGAGTTGGGTCGGCCGGTGGCCGAGGTCCTGACCCCCGATCAACGTTTGTTGCCCCGGCTCCTCGAGCCCGGCCTGGCCTTGAGCGCGGCCTGGACCTTGGGGCGCCTGGAGCTCCAGAGCGTGACCTTACGCCGCAGTTTGGATCGCGATTTTTTGGCTCAAAACCCGGGCCGCCCCGTGTTGCGCCTGGTCGCCGACCTTGGTGCCAGCGCCGGTGAACCCGACGGATTGCAACGTATCTTGCGTTTGGGGGCCGAGCCGTGAGGTGGATCTTCGTCCTCTTGTTCTGCGCGGCGTGTGCGCGGCTCGAGCCACCGCCGGCGCCGCCCGTCACCCAACTCGACGGCCTCTACGCCTCGGCCAAAGGAGGGGTGGTCCCGCCCAACACGCTGCGGGCCCTCTACGTGGTCCCTCGGGATCTGCCGGGGCTTTCGGTCGAAGATCGGGCGGTGCCTCTCTTCGCCGAGGTCGCGGTGTTGGACGACAACGGGATCCTCTATCTCAACGACGGGCTCCATGACGCCTCACCCCCCGTGTATTTGCGCGGCAAGTTGGCCAAAAGCGCCATCGAGCTGAGCTCACCCCACGGCGAGTTTTCCGGTGAACAGCGGCTCTACACGCCGATCCGGGACGTCCTCGGCACCTTGGACACCGGCCTGCAGGTGGACGTCCGGGTCGGCGCACTCAGCGAACGGCTGGTCTTTCGTCCGCTCTACGACGCGGATCGCTACGCACCCTATCGAAAGACCGGTGCGGTCGGGGTGATCGGGCCCGCTGGCGGTTGGGGTTCGTCGGGTAAAGACGGCAGCGGCGGCGATGACGGCAAAGACGGCAGCGACGGGTCCACCGGCCAGCCGGGCGGCCAAGGCGCCGACGGCAAGCCCGGGGGCAACGCCCGGGACGGCGGCGATGGTGGCACCGGTGAAGCAGGAGAGCCGGGGCAACCAGGCCCACGCCTCCACCTCGACATCCGGCCGATCTACTCCAAGTTTTATCCGGACGAGGAGCTGCTCTTCGTGCGCATCAAGGCCGAATACGCCACGTTCAAAAACGGCCCCGCGGCCAAGGTGGAGGAGACCAGCTACATCTTTCATCAAGGCCAACGGTTTGTGGTCGCGTCGGTCGGTGGCGACGGTGGTGACGGCGGTCCCGGCGGTGCTGGCGGCGCGGGCGGGGACGGCGGTGATGGTGGGGACGGTGGTGACGGTGGCGACGGCGGCGACGGCCAAAACAACGATCGAGGCCCTGGCGGTGATGGCGGTGATGGTGGCAACGGCGGCAACGGCGCCAAAGGTGGCGGTGGCCGAGACGGCGGCGACGGCGGCGGCGGCGGCCTGGGGGGCCGGGGCGGCGAAGGTGGGGACATCTTCGCGACCATCGAGGGATCGGCCGAGTTGACCCGGGCGGTGCGCGGCGCCTTGGTGCTCCAAAGTATTGGCGGTCGCGGCGGCTCGGGCGGGCCCGGCGGTTTTGGGGGTTCGGCGGGATCGGCCGGTGACGGTGGGGACGGCGGCGACGGGGGCCAAGGTGGCAGTGGTGGTCGCGGCAACCCCCGGGGTCGAGACGGCGCCAGCGGCACCAAAGGCAAAGACGCGGACGACGGCAAACGTGGCAGCTCGGGCGACAACGGTTATTCGGGGCAAGGTGGATCAGCCGGAGCTCAGGGCGCGACCGCATGGTGAAGAACGAGACCCAGATGAAGCGGCTGTTGATCCTTGGACTGTTGTTGGTGGCTTGTCGGGGCGGCGGGACCTCGGCCATCCAGAAGATGGGGCGAGAACACGACGTCGACGGCCTTTTACTGGCCTGGGACGAGTCCGAGAGCCCGGCCGAGCGGATCGCAGTGATCGATGGCCTGGCCCAAAGCCCCGACGACGAACGAGGCCGAACCTTGGTCGAAGCTGCGGTGGTCGATCAACCCGCGCCTGAGGTGCGGGTGGCGGCGGTCCGGGCCTTACCTCGTTACGAAGGGGAAAAGGTGATCGCCACGTTGATCGGCGCTTTGGGTGATCCGTGGCCGGCGGTGCGTTCCACGGCCCGGGCCGGCCTCGAGTCCAAGTCTCAGGCGGCCCACGCCGCGCTCCTCGAGGCCGCGACCCAAAGCAGTCACCACATCGTCCGGGCCACCGCGCTCCAGATCTTGAGCGGCGCGGCCCGCGGGATCGCCGAGATCCGCCCGTGGGTGGGTCGAGCCTTGGCCGAACAAGCGAAAAAGGACGACGCACCCAACGTTCGTTTGGCGGCGGTCGAGGGCCTGGGCCTCTTGGAGGTGCAGAGCGCCCGCGGGATCTTGCTGGAGCTCTCCAAGACCGACGCCGACAGCGGCGTGCGGATCGCCGCCGAACGTTCCTTGCAGAAGTTGGGCGATCGACCGGCCGACGACACCGCGGTGGTGGCGGTGTTGCCGCTTCGGGATGGCAGCGACGGCCGGGATCCGGAGCTGCTCCGACTCGGCCGAGAGCTCAGCGAATATTTGGCGGCCCGGCTGGCGGGGGCCAAGGTCTGTCAGGTGGTCGATCGGGAGAAGTTGGAGACCGCCTTGGCCGAGCTGAAGAAGGTCGGGCGTTCGGTCTACGACGGAGACGCGCCCAACGCTCCGGAGCTCGGGCGTTTCAAGATCGCCAACCAGCTGGTTTATGGCTCGGTGAGCCGGCAAGGACCGGTCTACACCTTGATCGTCAACCGCATGGAGGTGGCCACCTTGCAGCTGGTGCCGGGCGCTTCGGCGACGGTCACCGGGTATCGGGCCGATCTCGATCAACTCAAGGTGGAGTTGGCCGAACGGCTCCTGGCAGGCTTTCGATGATCGTGGTGTTGGCCTTGTGCGGCTTGGCCCAAGCCGAGTTGACCCAACTCCACATCGGCCAAAGTGAAGGCGACGCCTTGGCCGTGCTGGAACGTCAGGGTGCGGTGGTGCATCGCCTCGGCGCCAGCGACCCTCAGGCGCTGCGGCGCGCCTTGGTCGACGGCCAACTGCTGGAGCTCTGGAACCGCTGGGCTTTGACCCCCAAGACCAAAGAGGGCGGCCTGGATCCCCGGGCTTTCGAGCGGATCGCGATCGCGGAGCGGGGCCGGGATCGTTGGGTGTTGACCTTCTCCCGGGGCGGTTTGACCTCGGCCCTCGGGCGTTATCGGGTGCCGGTCGATCCCAGCGCCGATCCGCCAGGCGGTTGGTCGCCCCGGCGCCTCGATCCCCTGCGGCGGGCCCTCCAAGCGCTCAAACCCTTTGCCCTGGTGGCGGGGCGACCCGATGGATATGGCAACCTGACCGAGTGGCGATCCCGGGCGGCCGGTGGCGCGGTGCGGGCCCTCTATCGACCTGGCGACGACGAGCTTTTGGTCTTGCTCGCCGAAGGCTAAGCTCCGAAGCCCATGGCCTTCGATCCGCAGATCTTGGCGACCCTCCCGATGTGGCTGGTCGCCTTCCTCTTCTCCTTGACCTGCCATGAGGCCGCCCATGCCCTGGCCGCCAAACTCGGCGGCGACCTGACCGCTTACTACGGGGGCCAAGTGTCCCTCGATCCGATCCCCCACATTCGTCGCCATCCCATGGGCACGATCGTCGTCCCGATCCTCTCGTTCTTCATCAACGGCGGCACCTGGATGATCGGCTGGGGTTCGGCGCCGATGGATCCTCATTGGGCCCACCGACACCCCAAGCGGGCCGCCTGGATGGCCGCCGCCGGGCCCGCCGCCAACCTGGTGTTGGTGTTGTTCACCGCGGGCTTGATCCACGTGGGCCTCGCGGCCGGCTGGTTCTCTTCGCCCATCCGCCCGTCGACCACTGAGATCGTGATGACCGCTCAAGGTGGCAAGACGATCTTCACCATGTTCTTGAGCGTGGTGTTTACGCTCAACCTTTTGTTGGCCACCTTCAACCTGATGCCGGTGCCGCCGCTGGACGGTCACGGTGTGCTTGGCCTTTTGTTGCCCGACGATCTGGCCCGAAAATGGGCCGAGTGGGCCCGGGATCCGATGTTCCAGATCGCCGGCTTCGTTTTGGTTTGGAACGGCTTCGCCTACGTGTGGGGGCCCATCTTCCGCGGGGCCCTCAACCTGCTTTATCCCGGCGTCGTCTACGGATGAGCAGGCCCGCCGCGATCCATATATTGAGTGGATTGTTGGTGGT
This sequence comes from Deltaproteobacteria bacterium, assembly GCA_016703535.1. Taxonomy (GTDB): domain Bacteria; phylum Myxococcota; class Kuafuiibacteriia; order Kuafuiibacteriales; family Kuafuiibacteriaceae; genus Kuafuiibacterium; species Kuafuiibacterium phototrophicum. The sequence goes on from JADJBV010000002.1 coordinate 386,356, forward strand.
CTGACAATCGCAGCCCCCTTCCGGCTCCGGAGCGTTCACTTCGGGGAGCGGCGGGATCGGCGCAGGCTCCGGATTTTGCCCAGGTTGGACCTCGAAGTCCCCGACCACCACCACCGGTCGGGTCGGCGTGGGTTCGGGCAACACGACACAACCCGGGCTGTCCGGCGCCGGCAAAAAGTCGACCCGCAGCTGGTAGGCCCCCTCCTGCGGGAGGTGATCGTCCACGTAGGAGTCGGCCACCAGGTAGTAGGTGCCGGCCTGGAGTTCGGCCTGGATCCGAAGGTCGTTGCGGCTCAGGCACTGGTCTTCTCGCGGGCCGCTCAACAGGTGCAGGTCGATGTCCACGTCGGGACCATCGTTGACCTCGGCGCTCAGCGTCCCCGGCTCGCAGAGCTCGATCTGGTAGACCCACTCCCGGCCGTACTCTTGCAAGTTGGGTTGACAGCCATACGCGTTGAAGTAGTTGCTGGGGCCCAAGGTGCTGTTGTTGTCCTCCTGGTAAGGGAACTGGTCGATGATCCGCGGGTGGGCCGCGGTGCCCTCCAACGTGGTAGGTGCCGCAGTGAAGTAGCCGTCCAACAGGTCCCAGAGCTCCGGATATCCCTGGTCGTAACCCAAGGCCCAGATCCCGACGCCGCCCAGATCTTGCTCCAAGATCAGCTGGTATTTGGCGGCCAGGCTCTCTTCGTCGTCGTACCAGTTTTGTCGCCAGGTCCCGCCCTGTTGGTAGCTGTACCAAGCGTTTTGAGTTTCCGGATCCCACTGGCGCACTCGGCCGCTGGTCACCGCTTGGCGAGAGGCGGCGTAGGTCCGGGAGGTGCCGTCGCCGGTGGTGGCGGCGTGGATGGCGCCACTTGCGGTCGGCCACTCTTGCCCGTAGTAGGGCACGCCGAAGACGATCTTGTGGCGGTGTTCGGGCGGCACCAGGCCGGTGTAGTGGGCCAAGGTCCGCTGCATGGAGATCGACAGGTGAGGGCGCCAAGCAGGCGTCAACTGGAGTGGGCAGTTGGGGCCGGCCTTGCTGCTGCCGCTCCAGTGGTAGCCGTAGCCCATGATGAAGTAGGCCTCGATCGCCGGCGCCAAGGCGCCCAGGTCGAACTCCCCCGTCCAGTCGACCGCCGGCCCGGCGATGCTGATCCCAGCGTCCGGGTGCCCCCGAGCGGTCAGCGCGTCCCGCAGCTCCAGGATGAAGGTGGTGAAGCAGTCCCGGGTTCCGTCCAGCAGGCCTTCGAAGTCGACGTTGATCCCGTCGGCCCCGCCGGCCTCCATCTCGTCGATCATCACCCGGATCGCCTGGGCCCGCGGACCTGCGTTGCAAGTTAGGTTGCGGATCCCCGAGCCGCTGAACAAGGTGAAGCTGAGATCGACCCGCACCCCGTGGGCGTGGGCGGCCTCCACGAAGTTGGTGTCGGGCCAACCGTGGCGCGCCGAGATCGTGCCGTCTTGTTCGATCTCCACCGCGAAGTAGGCCAAGTGGGTGAGCAGATCCCAGCGCAGCTCGTCCCAGGCGTCGACCCAATACGGGTAGTAGCCGTAGACCATCCGTTGCACCCGCGGCGTTTGGGGCGGCCCCCCGTAGAGGCGTCGTGGTTTGGTGACCGGCGCGGTCCCTTGGTGCTCGAGCAAGGCCGCGGCGTGGGGCGAAGGGGCGGCCAAGGTCAGGAGCAACAACCCACCGATCATCGGCGCCAGTATGGGGGTTGGGGCCCCGCCGGTTCATCCCCCAGGAGGCGGTGTGAACCGGAAGCCACGAACGAGACCGGGGCGCCTCGCCCTCGGGCGGGGGCTTTCGATCAGGCCCGTTCGATGTCAAAACCCCCTTCGTCCTCCAGGCTCACCCACCCCCCCGTCAGGTTGCGGACGTCGTCGAAGCCGCGCTGCGCCAAGATCCGGAGGGCCAAGTGGGCCCGAAAGCCGGAGCGGCAGTAGACGACCAAGGGCCGGTCGTTGGGCAACTCCTTCACTCGGGCCCGCAACTCGTCGACCGGGACGTGGAGGGCGCCGGCCAGGTGGGCCTGGGCGAACTCCTTTTTGGAGCGGACGTCGATCACCCGGGGCGGCCGATCGGTGATCAAGGCCTGACGGAGTTCGGCGGCGGTGATCAGTCGGCTGAAGCCCGAGAGATCGTTTTCGGCGACGAAGGCCACCAGGTTGACGGGATCGTTGGCCGACGAATAGGGCGGCGCGTAGGACAGATCCAGCTCCGCCAGATCGTGCACCGTCATCCGACCGTGGAGTGCGGTGGCCAAGACGTCGATGCGCTTTTCGACGCCAGCGTGACCGAAGGCCTGCCCGCCCAAAAGCCGCCCGTTCGAGCGATCGTAGACGATGGCCAAGGCCAACTCTTGGCCACCCGGGTAGTAGCTGGCGTGGTGATCTTTGTGGATCACCGCCACCCCCACTTGAAAGCCCGCGGTTTTGGCGGCGGTCTCCGAGAGCCCGGTCATCGCCGCGGTGGCCTCGAAGATCTTGACCACGCTGGTGCCCAAAGCGCCGCCGTATTTGACGCTCAAGCCCATGGCGTTGGAGGCGGCGATCCGCCCCTGCCGATTGGCGGGTCCGGCCAAGGGCACCCGCACCCGCTTGCCCGAGACCTTGTGCTCCACCTCCACCATGTCACCCGCCGCCCAGATCGCTGGATCCGAGGTCCGCAGGTGTTCATCGACCAACAGCCCGCCCGAAGGCCCGATCGTCAGGCCTGCGTTTTTGGCCAAGGTGAGCTCGGGCCGGACCCCGACCGAAAAGAGCACCAGATCGGCCGGCACTTGTTGCCCGTTGGAGAGCTCGACGGTGTGTGCATCTGCATGCACGGATTTGACGCCGACCCCGGTCAAGACCTGGACGCCGTTTTCCTCCAGCTCCCGCCCCACCAAACGGCCGAGCTCCCGATCCATGAGGCCCATCACCGTGGGTTGGAGCTCGACCACCGTGGTCTTGAGCCCACGCTTTTGAAAAGCCTCGGCCATCTCCAGGCCGATGAAGCCGCCGCCCACCACCACCGCGGTTTTGGGCTCCTCTTCTTCGATGTAGCCGTGCAGGCGATCCATGTCGGGCACGGTCCACAACTTGAAGACGTGGCGCGCCTCCGAACCCGGCAGCGGCGGCATGATCGGGCTGCCTCCTTGGGAGAGGATCAACTTGTCGTAGGCCAACCAGGTCTCGCCTTCGGCGCCCCGGATCCGCACCCGTCGGCCAAGACGATCCAGCTCGAGCACCTCGGTGTTGATCATGACCTTCACCGCATATCGGGCGTCGAAGCCGGCCGGCGTCTGCAGGAGGAGGCTGGAGCGAGACTCGATGTCCCGGGAGATGAAGTATGGGAGCCCGCAGTTGGCGTAGCTGACGTAGGGCCCGCGCTCGATCAAAGTGATGTGCGCGTCTTCGTCGATCCGCCGCGCTCGAGCGGCGGCGGTGGCCCCGCCCGCCACTCCTCCGACGATCACCAACTCCATACCCATAAAGCCCTCCTCGGCGATGCCCCGCCTGCCCGTAAGAGCCAGCTTGGGCCCCATTGGGTTCAGGAGAACTTAGGCAAGGGCTATGCCTGGCGTGGGCCCTTCGGACACCCGGGAGGGGTCACGCATCCGACCCCTGGCGTTACCGATGGCGCCGCCGGGGCCGGCCTCCTTCCGTCGACGCCGATCGGTCCGGGTGATGCACGCCCTGGAGTTGCCCATTGCCCCTGGGCTGGAGGCTGCCATGCGGACGGGGCCATTGTTCTACGGTTTGTTGTTCTTGATCCTGTGGACCACCGCGTGTGCGGCGGGCGCCAACGAGCTGACGGGTGTGCCCAACCCCGAAGGTCTGGTGGCTGGGTTTTGGCGGGGGCTGTGGCACGGGTTGATCGCGCCGATCACCTTCGTGGTCTCGCTCTTCAGCGACGGGGTCCGGATCTACGAGGTCCACAACAACGGAGGTTGGTACAACTTCGGCTTCCTGTTGGGTGCCGCGACCTCCTTGGGCGGCAGCGGGGGCGGCGCCGCCCATCGGGCCCGTCGTCGTTGACCCGGGTGCCATGGGCTCTCGATGGGATCCGCAAAGGAGCGAGCCGAAGCCATGAACGTGATGCTCGAGTTGTCGCCCCGCACCTTCTGGTGGCGCACGTTGGTCGTTCACGTGTGCACCTACGCCCTCGTGGGGCTGTTGGCGATGTTGGTCCTCGACTACCCGCGGCTTTACGCCGAGACCACGCTGCAGCTGTTGATGCGCCCCACCACCTCGGCTTGGGTGGCGGCAGGTCCGGCGCTCCAGCTCATCCGAGGGAGCCTCTACGCGGGGGTCCTGTGGCCGCTAAGGGGTCAGCTCCTGACGGGGGAGTTCCGCGTGCTCTATGGCCTGCTGGTGGGGCTCGCGATCCTCGGCCCCGCCGGACCGGCGCCCGGCTCACTCGAGGGCCTGTACTTCACGCGATTGTCGCCGTCGCTGCACCTGATCGGGCTGCCCGAGGTGTTGCTCCAGACCGCCGCCTTCACCTTTTTGCTCCGTCGGTGGTGTGCTCGACCGCGGCGCTGGATGAACGTGGCTGGGGGCGTCGGGCTCGCGTTGGTGCTGCTGTTCAGCGTCCTGGGGGTCCTCGACGCGCTCCTCCCGGGCGGCCTCGGCAGGTAACTCTACTCGTCCAAGATCTCGTGTTCGTCGGTTGACTCGTCGGGGGGTGGTTCACCCCTCCCGCGGGCCAAGATCCGGTGGAGCACGTTGCGGTGCACCTGGGCGGTGTCGGCCGCCTTGGTGACGTTGCCCCCGGCCTGAGCGACGACGTTTTGGGCGTAGGCCAACTCGAAGGCTTCTAGCGCCTGACGCCGTGCTTCTTTGTAGGGCAGGCCGAAGAAGCGAGAGAAGGCCATGGCCTCGACCGCCGGATCGGTGGTGGTGCCGCCGCCGGTTTGGCTGCGAGGTCGGCTCTTGAGGCGCAACGCCAAGTTCAGGCCTTCGCTCGACAACGACGTCGCCTGATCGATCACGTTGCGCAGCTCCCGCACGTTGCCCGGCCAGTCGTACGAAGTGAGGGCCGCGATGATCTCAGGCGTGAGCTCCAGGCCGGCTTTGCCCGATCTGTCGAGGAAGGACTGGGCCAGGACGACGATGTCCTCTCGGCGTTCCCGGAGCGGCGGCAGGTTCACTCGCACCACTGCCAAGCGGAAGTAGAGATCGCTGCGGAAGCGGCGCTCACGGACCTCGGTCTCCAGGGCTCGGTTGGTCGCGGCGATCACCCGCACGTCGATGGGGCGATTTTCGTTGCTGCCGACCGGCTTGACCCGCCGGGTCTCCAGCACCCGAAGCAAGCGAGGTTGCAGCGCCGCCGGCAACTCCCCCAACTCGTCGAGGAAGATGGTGCCGCCGTTGGCCGCCTCGAAGGCGCCGATCCGATCGGTGACCGCGTTGGTGAAGGCGCCCTTCACGTGACCGAACAGTTCACTTTCGATCAAGGTCGCTGGGATCGAGGCGCAGTCGACCACGATGAACGGTTGTTTGGCCCGTTTGCTGGCCTGATGGATGGCCTCGGCCACGACCTCTTTGCCGGTGCCGGTTTCGCCCGAGATCAAGACGGTGGCGTCGGTCTTGGAGGCTCGCTCCAACACCGCAAAGACCTCTCGCATCCGCCGGCTCTTGCCGAGCAAAGGCCCGAAGGCGGCGGCCTGAGAGGGGGGCAGCGGATCCGATTTTTCGGGGGCGACCAGCTGCAGTTCGGTCTCACCGACCTGGAACACCGCGCCGGGTTGGAGGTTGATGGCCTCGAAGCGGCTGCCCTCGAAGTAGCTGCCGTTGGTGGAGCCCAGGTCTTTGGCGGTGACCACCCCGCCCTTGTTGACCAGCTCCAGGTGTTTTCGGGACACCGAAAGATCGGGGAGCCGGAGGGTGGTCTCGAAGCCCGAACCGATGATGAAGGGTTCGTGCCCCAAGATGATGGCCTCGTTGCCCTTGAGCTCACCGGAGAGGATCCGCAGGATCAGGACCCCTTCCGAACCAGCGATGGTGCTCGCCCCGAGCACCCGGGTGATCCGGGTATGGCGCTCCTCGTCGGCCACTCGCCCCGAGAATCTTGCAGCGATCCGCCCCCGGTTCAAGCCGCGCGTTGACGCTGGGCGTCCGAGGGCTTTCTACTCCCCGCCCGATGCGTTTCCCCCTCCGCCTGGCCTCCATCCTGGCCTTCGCCACCTTGTCGAGCTGCAGCGGCTGCCAAAAAGGGGGCGGAGAGGCCCGGCGTTTTGTGGGCAAAGAGGCCGAGGCGATCCTGGAGGTCCGGGACCTGAGCCTTTTGGTCCGCACGCGTCAGAAGCTCTTGGCCAACTTCGGGTCAGTGGTCTCCAGCCAGCAGGTCGAGGGCCTCCAACAAGAGGTGACCTTGCGCCTGGGCTTCGATCCCTCGACCCCCGAGGGCCTGGCCGCCGCGGGCCTGCCCCCCAGCGGCAGCGTCGCGGTGGAGCTCAAGGACGGTGGCTCCAGCGCCTTGTGGGTGCTCCCGGTGGCCGACGGCAAGAAGTTCGCCGAGACCTTGGACAAGGTGGTGCGGGCCCGGGCCACCGTCGACGAGGTCTCGAAAGAGAAGGTCGAAGGCCAAGAGTTGACCGCCTTCGTCAGCGCCTTCGGGGCCGAAAAGATCTCGGTCGCGACCTACACCCTCCACCAGGGCTTCGGTTTGGTCGGGGTCGGGAGCCAGGGCAAGGCCATGGTCTTGGCCGCCTTGTCCCGAAAGCCCGAGACCGCCATCGAGGCCCACCCCGAATACCAGGCCCAGGTGCAGGCCTTGGGCAGCAGCTGGGAGGCCCGCTTGATCTCACCGTCGGGCGCCCTGGCTTTGCAAGGTGCCTTGCGGACCGCCTCCCGGGCTCTGCCGCTGCGGGGTTTGGATCAACACCCGGATCTGGCCCGCCTCAAGAGCGCGGGTTGGGCCCTCGACTTCTCGGGCAACACCGCCAAAGTGCAAGGCCGCTTGCGCCTCGACCCCGAAGGCCTCCAAAAGTCGAAGGCCCTCTTCGCCAGCCGTGGTGCGCCGAGCCCCGGCGTTTTGGCCGTCGATCTGCCCCGGGCCGCGATTTTTCTCCAGGTCGCGGGCAGCGTGCCCGGCTTGCTCGAGGCCATCGCCCCGGCCGGCACGCCCCCCCGGGCCAAGCTGGAGGCCCTCTACGCCAAGCTGAAGAGTGACCTCTCCACCGACCTCGAAAAAGAGGTCTTGCCGATCTTGAGTGGCCACGCCGCCGTCGCCGTAGGCCTGGGAGATCTGGGCGGGCGGGGCTTCGAGGTCCTGATGCAGAACCCCCTCGGCCTGCTCTGGAGCGCGGCGGCGATCGGCGTCGAAGATCCCAGCGCCTTGTTGGCGGTGGAGCGGCGCCTGGATCCGGGCCTGACCGCTCAAGGCCTGCAGATCGGCAGCCGCGAAGTAGGAGGCATCAAGATCCGCAGCGTCACCCAGTCGATCGGCGGGACCCCCGCCACCTTGGTCGAGAGTTTTGGCCGGGAAAAGGCGATGATCTTGGCCAATGAGCCGGTGATCGCCGATCAACTCGCCACCTCGGTCGGCAAAGATCGGCTGGGGGGCCAGCCCGGCTTGGCGTTGGAGGTGCGCTTCACCGAACTCAGCCGTTCGGTGGCCGCGGTGGATCTGGGCTCGGCGCCGCTCTTGTTCCGCTCGATGATCGCCAAAGGCATGGAGACCTTGGCCTCTTTGGACACCCTGACCGCCAAGGTGCACCCGACCGAAGACGGCATTGGGATGGAAGCGACCCTGAAGGCTCGGGTCGGAACCGGGCCGTGAGTGAGCCGATCCTCGCCCTGACCGGGATCCGCCGAGAGATCCAAGAAGGGGGCCGGACCCGGCCGATCTTGAGTGGGATCGATCTGGTGGTGTCGCCCGGCCAGTTGGTGGCGTTGGTGGGGCCCAGCGGTTGCGGCAAGACCACCTTGTTGTCGGTCGCCGGCGCGTTGGACGCCGACTACCAAGGGGAGGCGCGGCTCCTCGGCCAAGATCTGCGACAGCTCAACGACGACGCCCGGACCCGGCTGCGCAACGAACAGCTGGGCTTCGTCTTTCAGGCCTTTCACCTCCTTGAGCACTTGAGCGTCGCTGAAAACGTGGCGGTGCCGCTGTGGCTCCGAGATCCGCCGATCCCAGAAGTGCAAGCCAACTTGCAAGTTCAGGCTCGCCTCGACGAAGTGGGTTTGGGTGATCGAGGCAACGAGTCGGTGCGGCAACTTTCGGGCGGTGAACGGCAGCGGGTGGCGATCGCCCGGGCGTTGGTGGGTGGCCCCAAGTTGTTGTTGGCCGACGAACCCACCGGCAACCTGGATCAGGTCACCGGCGCCAAGATCGCCGAGCTCTTCGAACAGATCCGCAAGTTGGATTGTGCGGTCTTGATCGCCACCCACGATCGATCGTTGGCGGCCCGGGCCGATCAGGTGATCGAGCTGGGGGTGCCATGAGGTTGGGGGCCCTTTTGCGCCGGGATCTGGCCCGCAGCCGCCGGAAGTTGGCCTCGGTGGGTTTGGCGGTGGCGGGCAGCGTTGCGGTCATCACCTTGCTCGGTTCGGTGGCCCTCGGCCTTTATCAAGGGGTGGTCGCGCCGCTCTTGCCGCGCCTGCCTTTGGACCTCCTGAAGGTCGAGCCCAAGACGGTTTCGGTCGGCCTCTTGGCCTTGGACGCCGGCGCCTTGGGGGGTGGACTCGACGAAGTGGCCTTGGCCCGCTTGCGCAAGTTGGAGGGTGTCACCGCGGTTTATCCCGTGGTGGGCTCGGCCTTCCCGATCAGCGCCTCGGGCGGCGAGGGATTTTTGGGGCGCCGCCTGCGGGCCGACATCTTCGCCACCGGCCTCGATCCGGCCTTGGTCGGCGGCGACGTGGCCAAAGGCTACAGCTTCGAGGATCGAAGTGAAGGTCCGATCCCGGTGTTGGTCGCCCGGCGTTTGTTGGAGCTCTACAACTCGACGGTCGCGTCGGCGATCGAAAGGCCCAAGTTGTCGGCCGAGATGGTGATCGGCTTTCAGTTCGAGTTGGTGCTCGGCTCCTCGATGGCCCGAGGCACGCCCGATCCCAACCGGGTCAGCACCCGGGTCGCCCAGGTGGTCGGCTTTTCGGATCACGCCAACCTGGTCGGCATCACCATCCCCGAGGCCACTTTGCGGCGGCTCAACGCGGGCTACGATCGCCCGGTCAGCCCCTTGGCGGCGGCCTACGTGAAGGTCGACGGTCCGGGGCGAGCGGGGCCGGTGTCCCAAGCGATCGAACGGGCGGGCCTCGCGGTGGATGAGACGCCCAAGATCATCGGCACCGCCTTGACGATCGCCGCGGTGGTGTTGGGGCTGTTTGCGGTGATGTTGTTGTTGCTCGCCGCCTTCGGCATCACCCAGACCTTCTTCTTGTTGGTCGCCGAACGCCGGCTGGAGTTGGCCATCTTGCGGGCCTTGGGGGCCCGGGCCGGAGATCTGGCGCGGCTGGTCTTGTGGGAGGCGAGTTTGGTCGGCGCCCTCGGCGGACTCTTCGGGGTGATCGTCGGGGCGAGCGTGGCCTGGGTCCTGGACCGGGTGGTGATCGGCCAACTCCCCGACCTGCCCTTTCGGCCGGAACACGTGGTGGCCTTTTCGCCGGCCCTTTTGTTAGGGGCCGCGTTTTTGGGGGTCGTGGCCGCGTTTTTGGGCGCCTTGGTCCCCGCTTGGCGGGCCGCCGGCGCCAACCCCGCCACCGCCCTCCGAAGTTGATCCCCTGGCACAGCCGTTGCGAAGGACTCCTCTGCGCGTGGTGCAGGTGAGGGCGAAGCGCCCGAAATCTCTTTGCCGTCGCGTCGAAAAACTGAGGACTCCATGTCGAGGTTGCCCCCATTTCTGGTCGCTTTTCCCTTGTTTTTTTGGGGATGCAACCCCGACCCCACCGACGACCTGGGCGCTCTGGACGCAACCGTCGGTCCCAACGATAGCGGACCCACGGACAGCGGCGTGGCCCACGACGCGGGCGTCGATCCGAGCCTCGATGGGACCTCTTTGGCGGGCATCACGATCGAGTGGCCGGCGCCCCTCGAGCTCTGCACGGCGTGGCAAGAGGGTCGGTCCCTCGCCGACGAGTTGGCCCTCAAGGTCCACCTGATCCTGGAGCCTCAAGTTCGGCCCAGCCTCGGTCGGGCGCACCTCGAGGCCGCCACCATCACCCAGGGACAACTTCGCACCGGCCCCCTGACGACCCAGCGGGTGTCGTTGACGGGGGCCAACTCGTCTTTGGCCTCCTACACCCTCGAGGGACCTCCGGGCTCCAGCTTCCTGACCGCCGAGCTCCACCACACCTTCCCGGCGGGGGTGTTGACCGAACGCTTTTTGGTCTTGCGCGTCAGCCCCGACGCCCGACCCGTCCGGATCGACGACGCGTGGGAACACACCTTCCACTTCACCCCCACCGGTCGCTCCGACGGAACTCGCCTCGAGCCCTGCGGAGGTTCGGCCAACCTTCGGCCCGCAGCCTTCGTGCTTTCGGCGGGCACCGGCGCCGAGGCCATCACCCTGCTGCGTTTCGCCAAAACCGACGGCCTGCGGACCGCCCAGATGGTGCCAACCGGAGGGCTGCTGCAGCGCGCCGATGCCGCCTACGAGCTCCTGCCCTTTACGGGATATTGGTCCCAGACTTATGCGGCCGGGCACCACAACTGGTACGAGGCCTCGGTCTTCGACTTCACCCGAGAGCTCAGCCTCTACGAGACCGTCTTCGAGCCCCTCGAAAAGGGCGGTATTCCGCTGCGCAGCGAGGTGATCTCGCGGATCGGCCTGGTGGACATCAACCTCCCCGTCGACGGGAACCCGGCCTTGGCGGTGACCACCTTGGACACGACCACCGCCCAGGAGAGCACCCGCCAGCTCCCGGCGCAGCGCGCGTGGACTCAGGTCGACAACCTTCACCTGAGCGGCACCATCACCCGCTGCGCGACGGGGGCGGTGGTCACGTTGGTCACCGGCAACAACAGCGTCTTTCAGCTCCTCACCTGCCCGCTGGCCTCCAACCCCGGCTTCGAGTTGGTCGGCTTGGTGCCGCTTTTCTTCGCCGCGAACTCGGCCCTGGCCGGTCAGCGCTTCGAGGGCAACGTGATCACCGCGGTCACCGTCGACGGACGTTCGGGCTACCAGGTCGAGCTCGGCGGCCAGCGCCTCCAGATCACCAAAAACCTGACCGACGACTACTTCTTCCTCAACCTCCTCGACGCGGGCGGCAACAACCTCGAGAGCAACTTGGCCTCACCGATCGAACTCGACCAAGCTTGGGCTCCCGACGTGGTCCTCGAGCTGATCTCCAGCGACGGGGCGTTGAAGGTCTCGGTCGTCCGTCGCTACGTCGCCCAGGGGGCCGGTTCCTCGTCCATCTACGCGCCGGTGAGCCTGGTGGTCGAACGCGGGGGAATTCGGCGGGTGATCGACGCCTGGGACGCGCTGGACTACACCAGCACCCACCACAACTGGGACGACGTGTTGATGGCCAAAGACGAGGGCGTGACCTATCGCTGGGAGGTCCACTTCGACAACGGGCCCCTGTCCTACTCGCTCCAAGCGACCCGCGACTTGGACGGCAGCGTGGTCCTGCCCGAAACTGAGCTGCTCCAAAAGCCCTGAGTGGATCCAAGGAGTCTGATATAGTCCGCCGCCGTGGCTTTTTTCCCGGAGCAGAAGCCGGTCAAGTTTGGCCGCTACCTCCTGCTCGATCGCATCAACGTCGGCGGCATGGCCGAAGTCTTCCGGGGCAAGACCGGTGGCGTAGAAGGCTTTGAGCGCATGGTGGCGCTGAAGCGCATCTTGCCCAACATCGCCGCAGATCCCGACTTCATCACCATGTTCGTCGACGAGGCGAAGCTGGCGGTGCAGCTCCAACACGCCAACATCGCTCAGATCTACGACCTGGGAAAAGTCGACGAGATCTACTTCATCGCCATGGAGTACATCTCCGGGGTCGATCTCCGGACGATGTGGGATCGGGCTCGCAACCGCAACCGGCTGCTGCCCATCGCCATGAGCTGCCACATCATGCAGAAGGCCTGCGAAGGCCTCGACGCCGCGCACCGCAAAAAAGATCAGGACGGCGTCGACATCAGCCTGGTGCACCGAGACGTCTCGCCGCAGAACGTCCTGATCAGCTTCGAAGGTGAGGTGAAGATCATCGACTTCGGCATCGCCCGGGCCGCCGGGAAGGTGTCCAAGACCCAAGCCGGGGTGCTCAAGGGCAAGTTCGGCTACATGTCGCCCGAACAAGTTCGAGGTGTCGACCTCGACAACCGCTCCGACATCTTCGCCTGCGGCGTGGTGCTCTACGAACTTTTGGTCGGGGATCGCTTGTTCCTCGGCGAGTCGGACTTCTCGACCCTGGAGAAGGTCCGGAACGTGGAGATGGTCCCGCCCACCCGGCTCAACAAGAACCTCTCGCCCCAGCTGGAGCGGATCGTGATGAAGGCCTTGGCCAAAAATCGCGAGGATCGTTACCGCTGGGCCAGCGAGATGGCCGAGGATCTCCAGCGTTATCTCTTCTCCACCAACCAGCCTTTCGCCCGCACCGATCTTCAGCGCTACATGGCGCAGCACTTCAAGGAAGAGCTGGTCAAAGAGAAGGCGCGCCTCGACAAGTACAAGTCGATCACCGCCGCCGACGCCGAAGAAGAGCGGCGGGCGGTCGAGGAGGCGAGGGAACTCCACACCGAGGTGGCCGAGGTCCGGGATCGACCCGGCCCGGCACCGGCCAACGGCCAACGGCGAGATCCGACGGGCCTACGGGCCGCGCCCCTGTCGTTTCAGGACGCGGTCATTCCCGTGGCTCCCCCTCCACCGCCGGTGGTCATCGCCCCGCCGGCCAAACCTCGGCTCCCGACCTGGGCCGCCGGGGTGATCGGCGGGCTCTTGGCGTTGATCGTCGCCGTCGGCGGGATCTTGGCCTACGTGGCGACCACCAAACCCAGCCCCGGCGCTTTGACCATCACCGCCACGCCCAACAACGCCGAGATCAGCATCAACGATCGTTTGGTCTCCAACCAATCGCCCTACACCTTGGACAACCTCGAGCCCAACACCTACGTGCTCAGCGTCAGCGCCGAAGGCTACGAGAAGGTGATCCGGGCGGTGAAGGTGGGCCCGGGCGAGTCACGCCTGGAGACGGTGGTGCTCCCCAAAAAGGCTGGCACCGCCAGCATCATCATCTTGACTCAACCCGAAGGCCTGAAGGTCTTCCTCAACGGCGTCGACACCCAACGCCTGACCCCGGCCACTTTGACCGGCCTGATCGCGGGCGATCAGAGTGTGGTGCTGAAGCGCGACGACGGGGTCATCGTGCACCGCTTCCGAATGGGCCTGGTGGATGGCGCTGCCGAACGGGTGGAGATCGACACCAAAAAGCTCCCCCCGGTTCTGGACGTCACCTCCACGCCGGCCGGCGCCACCCTGAAGGTCAACGGGCAGATCAAGGGCAACACGCCGATCACCGTCTCGGGCCTCAAAGAGGGGCAGGTGGCCGTGACCTTGGAGTCCCCCGGGTGCAAGACCTTTTCGGCCAACCTGAGGCTGGAGAGGGCCACGGTGGTGCCCTTCGACGCTCAAATGGAGTGTGGCGCCGCGCCGCCGCCACCGACGGTGGTCGAGGCCCTGGGCAAGATCAACGTCAGCGCCACCGTGGTGGCGGACATCTACGTCGACGGCGAAAAGATCGGCCGCACCCCGGCCCTCAGCCTGGTGGTCAAAGCCGGCAAACGCACCTTACGCCTGGTGCCGATGGCCGAAGGCAAAACGCCCTGGGAGACTGAGTTGATGATCGATCCTTCCGGCGAGACCAAAGACATCCACCACGAGTTTTAGGCTTCGGCCTTCGGCTCCAGCTGGGCTCGGAGCGCTCGCTCTTCTTGGCCCAAGGCGGTGATCGCCTCGACGGTTTTGTCGGCCAAGGTGCGGTAGGTCGAGGCCTTGGGCGGCAGGTCCAAGAGTTCACCGAAGTCGATCGGCGGACCGAAGACCAAGATCACCTTTTTGCCGGTCCCATCGAAGTTGCCGCCGATCTGGCGCTTCAGATCGTTGCCCAAGCCGTTGATGAAGATCGGGATCACCTTGGCCCGGGACAAGTGGATCAGGCGGCCGACGCCGGGTTGGGCCGGGAGTAAGGTGTACGGATCGTCGTCGGTCTTGCGTTTGCCTTCGGGGTGGATGCCGCAGCTCCGCCCGGTCTTGAGGGCGTTGGAGAGTTCGCTGAAGGCGGTGTGGTTGAGCACCACGCGCTTTCGATCCCGGAAGATCGGCGGGTACATCGAGAACCAGCTCATGATGCCGTTCACGAAGAAGCCCAGCGGGTGGTCGTAGAAGAAGTTGGAGCGCACCGGGAAGAGCAGGCGCTGCTGAAAGCCGTGTTTGTAGAGCACCATGTTCACCACGAACATGTCGAAGAAGCTGCGGTGGTTGGAGACCAGGATCATGGCCTCACCGCTGTCCATGGGACCCAGGCGCTCCAGCCCGTAGACGTGGCGGATATGTTTGGTGCAGTGGTGCACCCAAAACACGCCGGGCACTCGCTGAAACCACAACAACAACCCGTCCAACCAAGGCGACACGAAGGTGTGCTTGATGAAGGCGATGTTGAGCCGCTCCAGCCAAGAGAGCCGCTCCTTCGCTTCCGCAAAGGTCTCGTAGCGAGTGCGGCGTTCTGCCCCACCCTCGGACTCGTCTTGATCCATGGCCTCGGCGGTCACGGGTCCAGCGACCCAATCAGAGAAGCCCTAAAACAGGCAACAATCGACCACCGGATGGGGACGCCCCGAGGGCTTGAATAAGGGGCGCTCCGGGAACGTCCAGTTCGCCAGAAGTTACAACTGGCTGAAAAGTCAACGCCTTTGCTGCGACAACTTGACACAGGCCTACACTGGGAGTTTGAAGCCGCCATGCTGAAGCAGTCCCTGATTCTCTCCACGATGCTCCTGTCCACCCCCGCCTTTGCCGGTGTCACCGGCACCGTGAGCGCCAAGGGCAGCCCCCCGGCCGCCAAGGCGATCGACATGTCCTCGGACCCGAAGTGCAAGTCGCTCAACCCCAAGGCGATGACCGACGACACCCTGGTCGCCGGCGGCAAGGTCCAGAACGTCTTCGTGTACATCAAGAACCCGCCGGCCAAGGATTACAAGCCGGTCGGCTCGCCGGTATTGGACCAGAAGGGCTGCATGTACAACCCCAGGGTCATGGGCGTGATGATCAAGCAGAAGTTCGACATCATCAACAGCGACCCGACGCTGCACAACGTGCACGCCATGGCCAAACGTGGTGAGTTCAACCAGGCCATGCCCAAGCAGGGCCAGAAGATCACCAAGGACTTCAAGAAGGCCGAGCAGATGGTCGAGATCAAGTGCGACGTGCACGGCTGGATGAAGGCCCACGTCGGCGTGATGGATCACCCCTTCTTTGCCACCACCGACGACAAGGGCGCCTTCAACATCGACGCCAGCCAGCTCGCGGACGGCGAATATGACATCGTGTTCTGGCACGAGACCCTGGGCGAGACCTCGGCCAAGGTGAAGGTCGCCGGCGGCAACGGCACCGTCGACGCCAGCGTCGGCAAGTGATTCTCCGCCCCTGAGGCAGGGCTCGCGCTCTTCCTCCGGGCTGGACAACCAGGCTCCCGGGCGCTCACCTTCGCGTCCGGTGGAGTCCGGAACCTCCCTCACCGCACCCGTCGAGCCGGGTCGCCTCTCCAAGCTGATCGGCTCACCGCTGACGTGGTTTGTTTTGGTGGGCGCGCTGATCGCTGGGCTCCGTTTGGGGGTGAGCGATCCTCCGCCGCCCCAGGTCCCAAGTTACGGCCAGGTCCCGGAGTTCAGCTTCACCGATCCGTCGGGCCAGCCCTTCTCCAGCCAGGCCCTGGACGGCCAGACCTGGGTCGTCGAGTTCTTCTTTACCCACTGCCCGACCATCTGCGTGGAGTTGACCCGGGCCATGAAGCAGCTGGACGGCCAACTCCCGCCCGAGCTGCGGCTGGTCAGCATCACGGTCGATCCCGAGCAGGACTCGCCCGAGGTCCTGCGACAATATATTGAAAAGAACGAGATCAACACCTCCCGTTGGACCTTCTTGACCGGTCCCCTCGACCAAGTGGAGGCGGCGGTGGTCCAGGGCTTCAAGTTGCCCATGCAGAAGGCCGATCCCGGCGAAGGCCAAGACCTGATGGCCATCACCCACGGATCACGGCTGGTGTTGGTCGACGGTCGACGTCAGATCCGCGGTTACTTCGAGGCCAACCCGGCCGGGCTCTTGGAGCTGCGGGTGGCCGCGGAACGGGTCGCGTCAGAGCAAAAATAGCAGGCCGTACATCAGGGCCCAGACCACACCCACGAAGTGCCAGTAGAGGCCCCACAAGCGAAGGGGCAGGTGCCGAGCCGGCGTATAACGCCCCTTGAAGGTGGCCACCCCCAGAGCCATCACCGCCACCCAGCCGATCACCAGGTGCAGCGCGTGCAACACCGTAAAGCCGTAGAAGACCGCCGCGTATCCACCTCGGTCAGCGGTCAGCCCCGAGGCGGCGGCCTCTTGGGCGAGCATCAGCTGGAGGGCCAAAAACAAGCCTCCCAACACCACACACCCCAACAAACAACGGGCACCCAGGTGGGCCCGGCGGCGCCGCACCGAAATCAGCCCCGCTTCGAAGGCCACACTGCTCAGCCCGATCGCCGCGGTGCTGAGGGTGGGCAACAACAAGGGCAATGGCGGCAGACCGAGCGGCGGCCAACTCGGCGCCCGCTGCCGCAACAAGGCGTAGGTGAAGAAGAGGCCGCCAAAGGTCATGGCCCAGCCTGCTAGGAACAAGCCCATGCCCCAGTACGCCGTGCGGTTTCGCTCGGCGTGGGGCGAGGGGTACTGGAGGACCTCGGCCACCTCCTTAGAAGGTAACGTCAAGGTTGGGCCTTCGTCAGCGGCCCCAGCTCGGTGGAGCACCAATATCGTCCACCTCGACGGTCGGTGTAGGACTGAGAGCGATGCGGGCGGTTGCGGCGTGGGCCACCTTGTTGCTGCTGAGTTGTGGGAGCAGTGAAGGCGGGCCCGGGCCCAGCGACGGGGGTTTGGGCGGTGAAGACGCGGGCCCCAACGACACCGGCCCTCTTGATCTTGGCTTCGTCGATGGCGCGGTGCCCAACCCGGTCGAGGTCGGCACCGGCGTCGATGGATTTGTCCCCTTGGCCGACGGGGCGTTGATCGAGCTCAGCCAAGGTCCTCAAGGGGGCGGGCGCCTGATGGGCTTTCACATCTGGGGTGCGGTGAAGGTCCGGGGCTTCGCGGCCCAAGGGGCCTTGGTCCGCTTTCGCTACCTGTCGTTGCCCGATCGAGCGGCGATCGGGATTCAGGAGCGGATGGTCACGCTGCAGCCCGACGGGGACGCCTTGATCGCCTACGGTTTTGCGACCCGACTCAACGATTGCTGCGAGATCCTAGAGCAGCGGATCGTGATGCGGGTCGAAGTCGAAGATCGGAACGGGATGATGGGCGCCGACGAACGGGAGGTGACCACGCCGGGCGCGTGCATCGACAACACCACCCAGCAGGACGTCTGTCCCTGAGGGCGGGCGAGGCGCTAGAGCAACGCCAGGCGGAAGACGGCGTCGGCGATCAACACGAAGGCGTAGATGGCCGGCATCAGGAAGGGCAGGGCCACGGTCAACTTCAGCACCTTGGTCTCGTGGTTGAGGTGCATGAAGAACCAGCCGACGGTCCAAGCCTTACCGACCGCCAGCCCGACCAAGCCGGTGCCGAGGGCGAACTTGCTGACCCCCGGGATGTAGGTGATGCCGATCTCGAGCGCCGTCAGAAAGGCGAGGGCGACGAATACCAGCAGGTACTCTTTGCGATTGACGTGGGGGACTGCGCTTCCGCTCATGACTCACTCACCGCTCAAAGCAGGTAGATGAAGGTGAAGACCAGGATCCAGACCAGGTCGACGAAGTGCCAGAACAAGCCCGCGATCTCGATCTCGTTGTAGTTGCCGTCGTCGAACTTCCCGCGGGCCGCCTTGATCCACACCGTGGTCAGGTAGATGACGCCGGTGAGCACGTGCATGCCGTGAAAGCCGGTGATGCAATAGAAGGTCGTGGCGTAGTGGGACGAGCCAAAGGTCAGGCCGTCGGCGATCAGCCCTTGGTGGTGGAAGATGAAGGCGAAGGTGCCCCAGTACTCCTGGAGTTGTCCGCAGAGGAACAAGGAGCCACCGAGGACCGTCAGGCCCAGCCACAGGACCATGCCCTTGCGGTTTTTTTCCACGCAGGCCGCGTAGGCCAACACCATGGTCACGCTGGAGCAGATCAGGAGGAAGGTCAGGCCCGCGGTGAACGGGATGCCGAGGACCGGGGCGCCCTTCGGGATCCAGACCTCTGAGCCGCCCCGCAACACGGCGTAGGCCAGGAGCAGCCCGCTGAACGAAAAGGCGTCGGACAGCAGGAAGATCCACATGCCCAACTTGCCGAGGGTGGCCCGGCCGTACTCCGGATCCACGGGGTAGTCGTGGGGCAGGATGTCGTGGTGTTCGTGATGGGCCGCGGAGCTGCTCATGACGTCGTTGGGCGACGGTCGAGGGAGTAGCCCCCAGGGACCGGAACCGGGGGCTCGTGTAGCACGCACCAATCGGTGCGACAAGTTGTGGTTTCTCCAACGCCCGTCGGTTGGCCGACCCCCGCTGCCACGTCTTGACTCGTTCGGGCGGCGGGCCCTACAAACGCCGCGGCCCGTGTCCGCCAACAGCGAAGAGATCGCGGCGCTCCCGGTTCGTGCGCCCGCCGCTCCCCTGACCTGGCAAGGACGGGCCCGGGCTCTGTACGAGTTGGGCAAGCCCAACCTCAGCCTCCTGGTCGTCGTGACCAGCGTGCTCGGCTACTACTTGGCCGCCCAAGGTGGGCCCTTCGACTGGGCCCAGCTGATCTACCTGGCCACCGGCACGGCCCTCACCGCCGCCGGGGCCTGCGGCCTCAACATGTACCTGGAGCGGGACCTGGACGCCCGGATGTTCCGCACCCGGGGCCGACCCATCCCCTCGGGCCGAGTGGCGCCGGATCAGGCCCTGGCCTTCGCGGTGGTCCTCTTCGTGTGGGGTTGGCTGCAGCTGCTGGTGTTTTGCGGCTGGTACCCGGCCCTGCTGTCGGCGTTGACCGCTGGGATCTACGCCTTCGTCTACACCCCCTCCAAACGTTGGGGGCCGGTGTCGATCTGGATCGGCGCCATCCCCGGGGCGATCCCGCCGGTGATGGGTTGGACCACGGTGACCGGAGAGCTGGGGGCTGGCGGTTTGGCCCTCTTCGCCATCTTGGCCACCTGGCAGTTTCCCCATTTCTTATCGCTGGCTTACATGTACCAAGAGGACTACGCCCGGGCCGGCTTCCGGTTCCTACCCGAGGGCGACGAGGAGGGCAAAAAGACCGGCCTCCAGATCGCCCTGGGTTGTGTGGTGTTGTTGCTGGTCAGCCTGGCGCCCACCGCCTTGGGTTTGGCCGGCCAGGTCTACTTGGTCGGCGCCGTCGTGGCAGGCCTCGGCTTCTTGTGGGCCGGGATCCGGGTCGCCCAACGCTGCACCCTCCAGCGGGCCCGGGGCGCCTTCTTCGCCTCCATCACCTACCTGCCCGCGCTGTTGGCCCTCCTGGTCCTCGACCGCCTCCTCAGCTGACCCGATCCAATCCAGGACGCCCACCCGGCCCCGCCCCCCAACTCAGGCTCCGGCAAGCGCAGCGCGCAGCGAGCCCCGGCTCGCGTAGAGGGGTGGACGGGCTTTGCCCGGCCGGGCCCCCAAGCCTCGGCCCCCAAGGCCTCCGGCAAGCGCAGCGCGCAGCGAGCCCCAGCTCGCGTAGAGGGGTGGACGGGCTTTGCCCGGCCGGGCCCCCAAGCCTCGGCCCCCAAGGCCTCCGGCAAGCGCAGCGCGCAGCGAGCCCCAGCTCGCGTAGAGGGGTGGACGGGCTTTGCCCGGCCGGGCCCCCAAGCCTCGGCCCCCAAGCCTCGGCCCCCAAGGCCTCCGGCAAGCGCAGCGCGCAGCGAGCCCCGGCTCGCGTAGAGGGGTGGACGGGCTTTGCCCGGCCGGGACCCAAGGACTCCCTGGTTGCGCTGGTGATTTTGCCGCGCTAGATGTTCCGGCGATGAAGCGACCCCTCCTCCTCGCCAGCGCATCGCTCGCCCTGTGGGCCTGCGGCGGCGAGCCCGAGTTCACCCAGCCGCTGAAGCTTGCGGGGGGGAAAGAGATCTCGCCGGCCACCTTGGCCCGCGGCAAAGAGCGCTACACCTTGTACTGCCGCGCCTGCCACGGCGACCTCGGAGATGGTCGCGGTCCGGCCGGGATCGGCATGCGCCCGCCGCCCCGCAACTTCACTGAACCCGCCTTCAAGTTTGGTGGCGTCGCCGCGGGCGAACTCCCGCCCGACGAAGAGTTGGTCCGCATCGTCAAGGGCGGCCTGAACGGGACGCCGATGTTGCCCTGGGACGTCCCGGAGCAAGACCTGTTGGACATCATCCAATACATCAAGACCTTCAACGTGATCTGGACCGAAGACGAGCCCGGCGAAAAGGTCGTGATCAGCGACGATCCGTGGGTCGGCAAAGAGGCCCAGGGTGTGGAGCGCGGCAAGATCGTCTACCACGCGACGGCTCAATGCCTGAAGTGCCACCCGGCCTACGCCACCAAACAAGAGATCTGGGACGCGGCGGTGATCGCCGATGGTGAAGGCAGCACCCGGGCCTTCCGCGAAGGCATGTATTATCCCGAGGTCAAGTTTGCCCAGGCCTACAACAACAACCTGTTGCCGCCGGACTTCACGCGCCACCCGATCAAGGCTGGCTCTACGCCCAAAGATCTGTTCCGCACCATCGCCTCGGGCATCGGCGGCACCGCCATGCCCATGTGGAAGGACGCGATCCCCGACGAGGACATCTGGGCCATCGCCCACTACGTGAACAGCTTGTACGCCATCAAGGACAAGCCCGAGGCCGCCGAGCTCCGTAAGCGCATGCTCGAGCAGCCCGACTGGCAGCCCCCGGCGCCCCCCGACGCGCCGGCGCCCGACGGGGCCGCGCCCCCGCCCGCCGAACCGCAATAGTTTGTCGGTTCGACTTTCTGCGACAAAACGCCGCGATCCCCGGTGACCCCTGGCGCAGCTCGCGTTAGGGAGCGGACATGACTCCGTCCCGCGCGTTGATCCTCGCCCTCGCCGGCTCCACCTTGTGGGCCTGCAACGAACAAAAGGCGGCCCCTCCGCCTCCGGCGCCCCCGCCCCCGGCGGCCGCCGAAGCCCCTCCTCCCCCACCGCCCCCGGCCGAAGCCCCACCCCCCGCTGCCGCCGCCGATCCGGCCGCCGCCGGCGGAAATGGGACCATCAAGGGTGTGGTCGCCTTCGAAGGGGCGGTCCCGGCGCCGACCAAACTCGACATGAGCAAGGACCCGGCCTGCGGCAAGATCAACAAAGAGGGCACGGTCACTGAGGTCGCGGTGAAGGACGGCAAGTTGGCCGACGTGTTCGTCTACATCAAGAGTGGCCTCAAGGAGGGCGCGACCTTCCCGGCCCGCACCGACGTGCCCACCCTCGACCAGCGGGGCTGCATCTACCAGCCGCTGATGATCGGCCTGCAGACCGGCCAGAAGGTGAAGATCATCAACAGCGATCCGACCCTGCACAACGTTCACGCCCTCGCCAAACGCGGCGAGTTCAACACCGCCATGCCCAAGAAGGACTCGGTCATCGAGAAGTCCTTCCCCAAGCCCGAGGTCCCCATCGAGGTGAAGTGTGAAGTCCACCCCTGGATGAAGGCCCACTTCGGCGTGGTCGATCACCCGTTCTTCGCCGTGACCGGCGCGGATGGCAGCTTCACCATCGAAGGGGTGCCGGCGGGGAAATACACGTTGGAGCTGGTCCACGGGAAGTTGGGCACCCAGACCGTGGAAGTGACGGTCTCCGGGGGCGCCGCCGCCGAGGCCCAGGCCTCCTTCAAGGGATAGCCTCGGCGAACTGTACGCCGGGCTTGCCGGACCCGGGCCTTTCCGCGACAACATGGGGCATGGCGCTTCGCCTCGCCCTCCTCGGTTTTTTGACCCTCCTGGCCGCCTGTCCTCAACCCGCGACCGTGGTCCCGGATCAGGCCCTACGTTTTTCCGAGGCCCAACGGCTTCACAAACAAGCGCAAGAGACCGAAGCCCTCCGGATCTACCGAGAGCTGGCGCCGCGCCACTTGCCTTCCCGGTGTTACGCCGCGGTCTTGGCGGCTCGACTGGAGCAGGCCCAAACCGCGACCGTCACCTTGCAGGCCGCGATCAAGGAGCAGCCCGAAGAGCCCCACTGCCTGACCTTGTACGGTCGGGAGTTGATCTACGGGAAACGTCCGAAGGAGGCCCTCCCCATCTTGGAGAAGGCCTGGGCCCACGCGCCCCAAGACGTGGCCAGTCGGGCCTTCATCCAAGCCAGCCTGGGCTTCGCTCAGTTCACTTCTTTTCAGTATAAGGAGGCCGCCGCCGCCTTCGAACAAGCGGCGACCCTCGATGGCAGCGTGGCGATGTACGCCTATAACGCGGGCTTTTCGCACTTCGAGTACGGCAACTACGCCGCGGCCCAGCCGCTCCTCGAGAAGGCGGTCCTGCAGGGCCTGGACGAAGACGTGGGCCTCGCCGCCGCCGATCAACTGGACATCATCAAACGTGGCGCAACCTGGGTCTGCCCGATGCACCCCGAAGAACGCGGCAAAGAGGGCGATATCTGCGCTCAGTGCCGCATGAAGTTGGAGCCGGTCTCCAACGGCGTCCCATCCGAATGAGGTGAAGTGATGAGCACGATCAAGGTCACCGACAAAAACTTCGAGACCGCGGTGTTGGCCGCGCCTGGCCCGGTGTTGGTGGACTTTTGGGCCACCTGGTGTGGGCCTTGCCTGGCGGTGGCGCCCATCTTGGAGCAGCTCTCCACCGAATACGCGGGCAAGGTCACCATCGCCAAGCTGGACGTGGACGAGTCTCCACAAACAGCGGCCCGTTATCGCATCCAGTCGATCCCGACGATGATCCTCTTCGAGGGCGGCAAGCCCAAAAACGCGGTGCAAGGCGCCTTGCCGAAGCCGAAGTTGGTCGAGTTCCTCGAGAAGTCGGTGAGCAGCCTGAAGCCGCCTTCGATCAAACCCGCCGAACTCAAGGCCGGCTTGGACGCCGGTGAACCGTGGGCTCTCTACGACGTGCGGGATCTTGGGCCCTTCTCGCGGAGCCACCTCTTGCGATCGGCCCGGCTGGCCCCAGAGGACGTGGCGGCGACCGTGGCGACTTTGCCCGCCGGCCGCAACGTGGCCCTGATCTGCCGAAGTGGTGAGGTCTCCAGCGAACTCGCCGCCAAGCTCAACAGCCCGACCCGGCGGGTGGTGGCCCTGGAGAAGGGCCTGCTCGCTTGGGAAGGCAGCGGTTTTCCAACTTATTCGGACCAAGAAGAAAAAGAGCTCAATGGGACGGGTGGCTGAGTGGCCGTCCGCCGCGAACCCTGGCGGGTCCGGGTACTGCAAGATGGCTTGCGGCTGGTCTACCTGACGGTGATCGTCGGGGCCGTGGTGGCTGGCGTACTTTTGCCTGGCCGGGCCTATCCCCTTTGGCGCGACGTGGTCGGTCGAGTGGTGGTCGGACTCAGCGCTCAGATCCTGGTGCTGGCGATCTTGCGGATGCTGGTGCCCCGGCCCCTGTCGGGCTCCCACAAGGTGGGGCGCAATCGCGACTACTTTCGTTGGTTGGCGTCGGTCTGCTTCGCGGAGGTCGCCCTCCACCCGTTGTTGCGTTTTCCGTTTTGGTTCCTCCACCTGACCCGGGTCTTGTACCTGCGGGCGCTCGGCGCTCAACTTTCGGTGGGCGTCAGCCTGCACGAGCAGATCGTCGTGCGGGAGCCGTCGCTGGTCAGCTTGGGCTCAGGGAGCCAGCTGGAGCCGGGGGTGATCATCGAGGTGGCGCTCCACGGCGCCGGGCGCATCCGGGTTGGGCAGGTCACCATCGGCCAGGGCGTGTTGGTCGGAGCCCACTCGATCTTGATGCCGGGCGCCACCATTGGCCACGACGCTCGGGTCGAGCCCGGGGCGGTGATCGGCGAAGACGTGAAGGTCGGGGTCGGGGCCTTCATCGGTGAAGGCGCCCACCTGGAGCAAGGTTGTGACCTGGGCTCTTACGTGGCGGTGGGCACCGGCGCCATCGTCGGCGTTGGCGTCAAGGCCGGCGATCGGGCTCGCATCGAAGCGGGCGCGGTGGTGGAGCCCGGCACGATCATCAAGGAGCGCGAGCGCTGGACCGGCGCGCCAGCGCGGCGGGTCGAGTAGCGAGCCCGAAGTCGATCGCGCTGTCAAAGTTCTGGATCAATTTCGGCGCGGAGCCGTGTTCGCTGGCCGAAATTTTTACGAGTTCGATCGACGCCGTTAGCCTCCGCGTCGATGAGCGACCTCCTGGCGACCCCGTTCCTGAAGTGGGCGGGTGGCAAGACCCAACTCCTGGCCGAGATCCTGCCGCGGCTCCCCGAAAGAATGACCACCTACGTGGAGCCTTTTATTGGAGGGGGGGCGGTCTTCTTCTCCTTGGCCAGCCAGCGGCGCTTCGACGACGCGGTGATCGCCGATCGAAACCCGGTCTTGGTCGAGGCCTACCAGACCGTGCGAGACGAGGTCGGGGCTTTGATCGACGCCCTCGAGGAACACGCTCGCTTCGGCACCGACGAAGAGTACTTCTACGCGATCCGGGCCAAAGACGTGACCCGCATGGACAAGGTCCAGCGGACCGCACGCCTGATCTACTTGAACAAGACCTGCTTCAACGGCCTCTACCGAGTGAACCGGAAGGGTCAGTTCAACGTGCCCTTCGGCCGCTACGCTAAACCGCGCATCTTGGACGAACACAACTTGAAGGCCTGCGCCCAGGTGTTGAAAAACGTCACCATCCTGGAGAGCGACTTCGAGGGAGTGGCCCGCCTGGCCAGGCGCGGCGACGGCATCTACTTCGATCCGCCCTACGTTCCGCTTTCGGCGACCTCTTCCTTTACCTCCTACGACAAACACCCCTTTGGGCCGAAGGAACACGCCCGTTTGGTCGAGGTGTACAAGGGTTGTTGTGAGCGCGGCGCGGTGGCGGTGTTGTCCAACTCGGACTGCCCGATCACCCGGGAGCTCTACGCCGACCTCAAGGTCGTGACCGTTGAGGCCACTCGGGCCATCAACTCCAAGGGCGCCAGCCGGGGGCGGATCAACGAGGTCTTGGTGGCCGGGTTGGGGCGTCCGCAACCCAACTTGCAGCAGACCTGGGACTCGGCCGTCCCCGCGGCCACCGAACGTTTCCTCAAGGGTCGGCGCAAAGCGGCCTCCTGAGAGTGATGTCCCATGGGACCTCCCGGGCGTGACCGCGCTCCATCCCCCTCTGTGCGCGTTGAAGAGGAGGTGACCGCTGTGCTCAGCTGGCAAGGTGGCGACCGAACAGGAGATTCTGGCCCGGGCGGTCCAGGCCGGGCTCCTCTCCAGCGATGAACTCGAGGTCCTGGAGGCCCAGTTGGCCTCGGACCCGACCGCCTCTGACTTCGATGGCCGCTACGGGGCCCGCTTGGACGCCCTCCTGCGCAGCGCCCGCCTCGACGAGGCCACTGTTCGACGTTTGGCCAGCGGCCCGGCGGATCAAGCCTCCGCACCTCCACCACCGGCGGCTCAGCTCGGGCGATACCAGCTGGAGGCCTTGGTCGGCGCGGGCGGCAACGGCCGGGTCTTCAAGGCTTGGGATCGGGATCTCCACCGACCGGTTGCGCTGAAGTTGCTGCGGGGGGACCGGGGTTCGGCGGCGGGCTTGCTGGACGAGGCCCGGGCTCAAGCGCGCCTCGATCACCCCAACGTCTGCCCGATCTACGAGGTCGGCGAGTTGGAGGGCCAACCTTATATCGCGATGCAGTTCATCGCCGGTCGCACCTTCAAAGAAGCGCTCCCCGAACTCCCGCTGCATCGACGTTTGCAGATCTTGGAAGAGGTGGCTCGGGCGGTCCACGAAGCGCACCGGCTGGGGTTGATCCATCGTGACCTCAAGCCCTCCAACTTCATGCTCGAAGAAGTTGAAGGGCGAATTCGGCCCTACGTCCTCGACTTTGGTTTGGCCCGACCCCTCACGCCGCCCCTGTCCCTCGACGCCAGCGGCGCGGGCACGCCCGGTTATATGGCGCCAGAACAACACCGCGGTGGGGCCAACCTGGACGCCCGCACCGATGTTTATGGCCTGGGCGCCACGCTCTTTCAGCTGCTGACCGGCCACCGTCCCGGGCCAGAACCTCACCTCGAGATCTTGCCCTCGTCGGTCCCCCGAGATCTCGCGGCCATCGCCGCCCGGGCCTTGGCCCCCAGCCCCGACGACCGATACCCCACCGCCGAAGCTCTGGCCGAGGAGCTGGCCCGCTTTCGCCGCGGTGATCCGGTGGAGGCCCGCCGCGGAGGCCGGGTTTATCGGCTCGGAAAGCGCCTCCGGCAACACCCGATCACCGGGGCCGCCATCACCTTTGGGATCATCTCTTTGTTGATCGCTGCCGCCAGCTGGGGCCTAGGCCTGGAGCGGAGTCGGCGGCGAGCCGAGTTCGCGGCGCGTTTGGGGGATGAGGTCGCCCGCCTGGAAGTTTCACGGCGCTCCTCTTTGACCTCACCACTCCACGACGTGGCCCTCGACGAAGACCGACAACGACGACGCCTGGCCGAACTCGAAGGGTTGGTGGCCGAACACACCGACGACGCCGACGGCGCGGGCGACTATGCGAGGGGTCGAGCCCACGCGGTGCTCGGCGATCTGAGCGCCGCCTTCGAACACCTGGAGGCCGCCCGCAAGAAGGGGCTCGACACCCCGGCGTTGTCGACGGCCCTCGGTGAGGTGATGGGCGATCTCTACGGCCAGGCGTTGGATGAGCTCGGGCCAAAAGGGTCAGCCGAAGAACGGGGGGCGCTGGCCCGGACCTGGCGAACGGCGGCCCTCGCTCATCTGAAACAAGTAGCGGCCAACGAACCCGAACTCAACCGCCTGATCAACGCGCGGATCGCGCTTTACGAAGAGCAGTTCGACCTGGCTCGGGCCGAGGTGGCGGCCTCGATCGGCGAACCTTGGCGGGTGGAGGCTCCGCTTTTGCTCGGCCGGATCGAAGACCAGGCGGGCCGAGCCGACCGCAACCGGGGCGAACCGCAGGTCGCTTGGGAGGCGCATCAACGGGCGGTCTTGGCCTTCACCGAGGCCATTCGTTTGGCCGCCAGCCACCCCGACGCTCACCAAGGCCGATGCCGGGCCCTGGTCAACCAGCTCTTCCTCGAGGTTTATGATCTCGATCGGGATCCCGGGCCGACCCACGGAGAGGCGGTGGAGGCCTGTCAGACCGCGACCCTGGTGCACTCCCGTCGGGCCCGGCCCTGGCAAGAGTTGGCTCGGGCTCATCGCTTGTACGCGACCCACCTGCACGGCACGGGGGCAGCGTCGGCGGGCCTGATCGATCAGGCCATCCTCGCCGGGGAGCGGGCGGTGGCCCTTCAGCCCGAGTCGGCCGAGCCCTACGATGCCCTGGGCAACGTCTATCGCCTCCGTGGATCCCAACGTTCCCAAGTGGAGGCGGACAACGACGCCGATCTGAAGCGGGCCATCGAGCTCTTCGAGCAAGCCCTCTTGCGCAAGCCCAACGGCGCCGCCATTTGGAACGATCTGGGCAACGGCCACGCCGCTCGGGCGGCCGTCGCCCTGACCCGAGGGGCGCCCGACTTCCAAGCCTATGCGGCGGCGATCGAGGCCTATGAACGTTCGATCTCCGTACAAGGCGGGACCCACCCATCCCCGTGGATCAACCTGGGGGCCCTCCACTTGGATCAGGCTCAGGTGCTGGAGGAGCCCGAACGTACCCTCTTGATCGAAAGCGCCTTGGCCGATCTGCAAGCTGGCTTGCAATTGCACAAAAGTGATCCCTACGCCTTGGCTCTTTGGGCCCAAGCCGCGGCTCAGCAGGCCCGCACCCTTGACGATCCTTCCTGGTTGGCGCGGGCCCGAACGGCCGCCGAACGGGCCAAGGCGCTGGATCCGGCGAGTTGGCACGGGGAGGTCGCGCTGGCGATGATCGCCGAAGCCGAAGCCGATCTGCAGGTGGCCACCGCCCACGATCCCGGCGACGCCCTGTTGGCGTCCCACCGCGCCTGGCAGCGGGCCTTGGCGCTCAACCCTCAACAACCCGAGCTGCGCCGGGGCGAGGCCGAAAGTTGGGCCCGGCTTCAGTCAAGCGGGCGCTTCAGCCCAAAAGCCTCGATCCAGCGATAGATCTGGCGTCGATCCCTCCCCAAGGCCTTGGCGGTGCCACGGACGCTGCCGTGGGTCGCCAACAGGTGCTCCAGCTCCTCTTTGGTGGGGACCGGAGGTTTTGCGGGGGGCACCGGTGCCGCGGCGCTCGGAGCGGGCGTCGCCGAGCCGCTGGCCTTCGGCACCAAGGCCTCCAAGGCCGAGCGGGACCAGCGGCGGCTCGAGTCGGCCGCCCGCGCCCGTAGGGCCAAAGCCTTCAGGTCGCGCAGGTTGCCCGGCAAGCCCCGAAGCAGCAGCCACTCGGCAGCGCTCCCGTCCAAGGCAAAAGACTCGAGAGCTTCGGTGCCCTCCGCCTCCCGCGCAAAACGAAGCAACCACTCCAGGATGTCGCTGGGACGTTGGGCCAAGCTCGGGACCAAGAGCTCGTGCAGCCCGAGGCGGGCGTAGAGATCTCGGCGGAAGGTGCCGGCCTGGACCGCCTCCAAGAGATCCCGATGGGTCGAGGCCAAAAAGCGCACGTCGATCGGCACCGGGCGGCTGGCGCCCAGGGGCAGGACCTCTCGTTCCTCCAACACGCGGAGCAACTTGGCTTGCAGTTCGAGCGCCAACTCGCCGATCTCGTCGAGCAACAAGGTGCCGCCTTCGGCCGAGCGGATCAGGCCCAGTCGGGCTGACTCGGCTCCGGTGAAGGCGCCGCGTTCGTGGCCAAAAAGGGCGCCGGCGAAGAGCTCGGGCGAAAGTTCGGCGCAGTTGACCGCCCAAAAAGGGCCACTTCGGCCCGACAATCGGTGGATGGCCCGGGCCACTCGCTCTTTGCCGGTCCCGGTTTGTCCGCCGATCAAGACCGGCGCGGGGCTGGGGGCGGCCCGCAACACACCCGAACGAAGCCGGGCCATGGCCGCCGAAGGCCCCGGCAACTCCTCGATGGTCGGGGTCTCTGGGCCCAGCTCTTGTTCGTAGATCGCCACCACGTCGCCAAAACGCAGCACACCGCCGATTTGCAAGCTGGCTTGCATTTTCAGCGGCGCCCCGTTCAAGAAGACCCCGTTGCGGCTCTGCAGGTCCTCGACCCAAAGAACCCGAGAGGCATCGATCCAGGTGGCCAAGTGTTCTCGGGAGACCGTCGGGTGAGACAAACGACCCGCCGGGGTGCTCGGCGCTCGGCCCAAGATCAAGCGCTCTGGACTCACGTCGATCTCGGTGGCCAGTTCGATCGGGTTGACCACCCGCAGACGGGGCCGCAGCGAGGGGCCGGCGCTGCTGCCAGGGCTGGCGGTGTTGACCTCCAGGGTGGGGGTAAAGTCGTCCTTCAAGTTGTCCTCAGGGCCACGGCAGATGGGCGCCCTCTTCTCCATCGTAGGCGACCGATCCAGGGTCAAGCACGTCGCCGATGGCGAAGGGGATCACGATCTGGGCCTGCACCGCATCGGGGGTATCCAGGTTCTGACCGGCCAGGTTGCGACTGATGGAGACCGAGAGGATCAGCGGCAAGGGGAACTCGTCCCTCAGGAACATCGGCACGGTGTTGACGCCCACGCTCAGGCCCCCGACCAAGTTCCCTCGGACGGTCCGCCACCCGTAGGCCGCCTTGCGGCGTTCCGCGGTGTTGGCCAGGCCCGCCTTGAGCTCCTCTTCACGTTTGGCTTCGCTCAGCTCCCCGGAGGCGATCCGGGCCTCGACGTCGGCCCGGACCTGGGCTTCGGTGAGGTAGGGCGCGGTGTTTTCGGGGCGAGGGCCGATCTCCAGGACCTCGTCCCGGAAGTGGTGCAGGAAGTTCAGGGACGCGCCGACCCAAAGCCACTCGAAGACGCTGTAGCTGACGTAGGAGTAGACGTAGATGTTGTCGCCCAACTTCCGAGTGACCTCGGCCTTGTCGTAAGCCGTCACGACCGGGATTAGGGTGCCGTCGTCGAGGCGGTTGGTGAGGAGATCCGCATGGCTGATTTCGCCCCGGGCCAGCTGGGTCTCTAGCTCGTCGTCGAAAGTCAGGGAGTTGAGGCGCCGCTCGATCTTGTCGCCGAACTGGTATTCGTAGCCCGCCGACATGGCGAAGCGGAAGTCGCCCAGGGGCACGGTGATCGCGGCCAAGAGCGCCACGTCCGTTTGTCCATCGCCGAAGGCCGGATCGAAGAGGTCGTCCGGATCGTCGGGGCTCCCGGTGGGCAACACCACGTAGCTGAGGCCCGCCAGGTTGAAGTGGCGTCCGTGGAAGAACTGGTACTTGGCGCCCAGGATCAGATCGCGAAAACCACTGTACCGATGATCTCCGTACCCGTGGGTTACTCCACCGACCTGGTCAAACCTGCTGACCGGCGCGTTGTAGCCGAGGCACGGACTGGCGAGGAGTTGGTTCAGGTCGCTGATGTTGAAGGGGGGACGGGGACGCATTGGGTCCGGGGGAATGAGCACCTCGTTGATGAGTTGGTTCGGATCGCCGAGGTCGAGGTTGCCTCCGGGACAGGTGATCAGGTTCGCATCCTTAACGCGATACCTGGACTGCATGGGTCCCGGGGTCAGGTACGCATCGAGCTGATAGTCGACGTGCATGAAGGGCAACACACCGACTAGGGTGAGCCGGTCGGTCATCCCAAAGGCCGCCATGAAGTTGAAGGCGACCGAGGTTTGCCTGCCCTCGAAGCCCGTTTTTCCCAGATCACCGAGGTACGTCGTGATGGTGCTGGCGCCGTCTCCCGCGATGACCTCACTCAGGTCGATCCCGTTGTAGTCCGCGATCAGCGACTCTCGCCTCGTCTGCCACCCGCGCCCGAACCGCTCCAACGCCCCGTTGCCGTAGGTGATCCCCGGCTGAATCAAAAAGGCACCCACGCCCTGGGGCAGGACCTCGGCGTCGCTGACGCCTTGGGCTCGGAGGGCCCCGGGCCACAAAAACAGGAGGGTCGAAAGAACGAGGGCAACTCGCATGCAGCCCGCGAGGCGCGCGGGTGGGGGAATGAAGCAGGTTTTCCCCGGATGCACAAGGCGGCCGACCTCGCGTCCAGGGTCGGGGCTGACATATCGTAATGCACGATGGAGGGCTTCGAGGGGAGCGGGGCGGACTGGCAACCGCAGCGGGAGCGGGTCGACGCGGCGCTCTTCACTCAGCGCACCATCGGTCCTTACAAGTTGGGGCGACGGCTCCGGGCGGTGCCCTACGGGCAAGTGACCTTGGCGATCCACGACGGCTTTGAAGAGGTCGTGGAGCTCGAACAATACGATGACCTGGTGCGCACCGAGTTCGCGGGACCCGAAGGCGCGTTGCTCGGCGACATCTCCTCGGCGATCGGCTTGTCCCATCGTTACCTGATCCCGCTGATCGGCGCGGGCATGGACGGCGGCGTGCCGTACGTGGTGCGGGCCCACCGCCTGGGCCGACCTTTGGGAGAGGTGTTGCGGCAGCTCGGATCTCTGCCGGCCCCACACGCGGCCGCGGTCCTTTATCCCCTCGCCGAGGTCTTGGCGTACCTGGCCGACGAAGGGGCCCAACCTGGGGCTTGTTCGCCCGGCGGCTTCGACGTGCAGGACATCTTGCTCGGCTACGACGGTTCGGTGGCGTTGTTGGGGAGCGGCCTGAAGTTGTTGCGGTGCCCGGCGGGTGATCCCTTGGCCTGCGACTTCGAGTCGCTCCTGGGCTTGGCCGCCGAGCTGGATCGTCGGGCCGGGACCCAGTTCCTGCCGATGGTCCAAGAGGCCGCCAACCCGGCCGAAGCCGCCTTGGCCCTGCGCCGGGCCGAGCGCAAAGCCCTCGGGCAAGGGCCGGCGCTCCTTGGCGCCTTGTTGCGCCGTCACTACGAAGAGGCCATCCGCGAAGAGCGGGCGTTTTTCGATTTGCCCACCTTGCACTGAAGCCCCATCGTCCGCGCCCGGTGAGCGCCACGGACGGTAAGAAGTCGACGCTCGCCTTCGATCTCAGCCTCTTCTACT
Source organism: Deltaproteobacteria bacterium (assembly GCA_016703535.1). Classification (GTDB taxonomy): domain Bacteria; phylum Myxococcota; class Kuafuiibacteriia; order Kuafuiibacteriales; family Kuafuiibacteriaceae; genus Kuafuiibacterium; species Kuafuiibacterium phototrophicum. The sequence continues at coordinate 418,492 of JADJBV010000002.1, forward strand.
TCTGCGCTTACGGCGCCTCGGGGGCCTTGATCCCCTTTTTACCGCTGGTCCTCTCGGATCGAGGTTTCGGCGCCCAAGCGATCTCCACTGTGATGATCGTGGCGCCGATCGGCCACCTCTTGGTCCCGCCGCTGTGGGGGATGTTGGCCGATCACTTCGAGGCGCGGCTCGGCCTCTTGCGTTTGGCCACCCTCGGCGGCGCCGCCGGGACCTTGGCCCTTTATCCCGCCCACAGCCTGACGCAAGCCCTCGCGGCGATGGTCCTCTACTGCGTCTTTCGCACGCCGATCTTCCCTTTGGTCGACGCCACCAGCGTCGCCTCTTTGGGCGAACAACGAGGCCGCTACGCTCGCATCCGGGTCTGGGGTTCGATCGGCTTCGCCTTGTTCGCGACCTTGGCGGGCCACCTCGGCGGCTCCAGCCGCGCCCAACTTCTGTTCTTCGGCAGCGCCGGCCTGCAGCTCCTCAGCACCGTGGCCACCTTACGTTTTGTCGCCGGCCAACCTCAGCCGAAGCGGTCTTTGTTGCCTGAGCTCTTCGGCTTCTTGACCACCGGCCCGATGCCGCTGCTCTTGATCGGGACCGCGGTTTACTACGGCGCTCACAGCACCTACGACATCTATTTTGGCCTCCACCTGCGAGCCGCCGGGCACGGTGATGGTTTCGTCGGCCTGGCTTTGGGCCTCGGGGTATTGGCCGAGGTGTTGGTGATGTTCGCCGCCCCTCGTTTGCTCGATCGCTTCGACCCCTACTGGTTCTTGGTCGGCGCGGGTGGGGTGGCGGCGCTGCGGTGGAGCCTCCTGGCCTTCGTCACCGGCGCCCCGCTGCTTTTGTTGCTGCAGCCGCTCCACGGGATCACCTTCGGTGCTTGGTTCGTCGCCTTGGTGAAGTTGATCCAGGATCGTGCGCCTGCTCGCCTGCGGACCAGCGTCCAAGCGGTGATCATGGCCAGCTTGGGGCTCGGCACCATCCTCGGTTATGGCGCTGGCGGGCCCGCTTACGAACTCGGCGGTGGGGCCTTGGTGTTCGGGGCGGCGGGGGTGGCCTCGGGGCTGGCGGTGGTGATCTATGGCCTGGCGTTTCGGAGCTCCCGGCGTCAGAGCCCGGCGGCGTAACGTTCGATCACCCGGTAGTCCGCGGCCCACGTAACTTCCGACGGCTTTTGCATTTTCTGCAAGACCACTTGCGCGAGGGCCTTTCGGGTCGATGGCGGGACGTCTTGCATCGTCTGCCCCAAGGCCCGAATCAGCCCGACGTCGTGCATCTTGGATCCCATGCCCAGGCGAGCGATCAACTCATGGGTCATGAGGAGTGCGTTGGACTTGACCATCAACATGGACGGCGAAGCGCCGAGCGCGTCCCGGGGCGGCAGCATCAGGTAGTGGTTCAGCCAGTCGTTGGCCCGCACCCCCTCGGAGTGGCCCAAACGCTGGTGGGCCAGGTCGCGCAGGTCCGGATCCACCGCGGTCTGCAGGATGCCTTGCAAAAGTTGCTCACGCTGCGCGTGCGGAAGAGCCTGGCCGGCGTAGTGCAAGATCTGCTGGGCCGCGGTGTGTTGCAGCGCCGGATCTTGCAACCCAAGTTGCAGTTGTTGGCACTGCGCCTCCATCGGTAGGAGCGACAAGAGCAGCGAAAAGGCCGGCTTGCGGAGCCCGGGCTCTTCCTGGTTGTCACGGGCGGCGATCAGCCGAGTGACGATCCGCCCTCGCAGTTCGTCGGTCTTGGGCAACTCCTTGGCCAAGTTGGTCGCGAAGCTCAGATCGGCCCCGTTGCGGACGAACTCCGGCTGGTCCTTGAGGAGGCGTTCGACGGCGGCCCTCCGGTGCGAGGCCGGGCCTCGCTCCAGGCCGTAGCGGACCAGGGGTGAAAAACGGCCATTGAGCGCCGACTCCAAGAGTTGGTCGGCCAACTTCAGCGGTGGCGGGCCCAGCTCCTGGATCGCGGTCGGCTCGCAGCCGTAGAGCTGAACCAGGTCGACCTTGTGCCAACCACTGGCCCCCAGGTGCGGCAACAACACCTCCAGGTCCGCCCGGGGGAGGGCTCGGGTCTGCCGAGGATCGACCGCGGGCGCCATCGCCAAAATCACCCGCCACGCCGCCGCTCGTTGCGGGCCGCCGGCCTCGAGGGAACGGACGGTCTGCTGGACTAGGGCCTCGTTGAGCCCGGCGACGGGCCCGCCAATCGTCGCCAAGGCCGTGAGCAGCCGGGCCCGATCGGTCTCCAGTTCGGTGCGCGCCAAGACCTCCAGGAGCGCGGGCGCGGCTTGTTGCGCCAAACGCCCGCAGGCCCCCAGGCAATCGGCGGCCATCAACATCGACGAACGGGAACCCGAGCCGAGCTCCGCCACCACCCAGGGGAGGGCCCCGGGGCCGACGGCCAAGATGGCCTTCTCGGGCTCGCGGAGGGTGCCGGCCGCCGCCGCGGTCAGCAGGTCCTTCGTCAGCTCGGGGCGGCGCCGGGCCGCGACGATCATCTCGTTGAGGTGTGCTTGGGGATCGAACTGAAAGGCCACCACACTCTGGTTCTGGTTGAGCCGCTGCTGCTCCGCCGGCGACAAGGCGATCGGGACCCGGCTCGACAACTCCCAGGCCCGGTCGAGCTGGGGCAGGTTGTCCACCAGCTGTGAGGCCAGGGCCAAACTTTGGCCGGCCGTCAACTTGCTGTCGGAGTCAGCGGAGACGCTTTGCAAGACATCTTGCAAAGACCGCCACTTGGGTCGATCGGCTCGGGCCCGCCCCTCGAGTCGTGAGATCTCACGGCCCGTGACCGCGTGTAGCCGGGTGGCCATCGTCTTTTCGTTCACCGGGACCGCCGGGCGCTCCAGGTGCGCCGCCAACTCGACCACCGCCCGCTCCGCTTCGGTCAGCTGAGCCCCCAACCGGCGGGCCGTTTCACCGGGGGGCACCACGCCGGTCGGCAGGTTGCCCGGGGTCAGGCCCACCGCTCCAGAGAACACCGGGGGGAGGGTTCGAGCCGGGGAAGGGGCCGGGTTTTGCGGGGTTTCGGCGGCAGCGCCGGAGAGCGCCGAGGCCTTCGAAGCAACGCCGAGGGGGAGGGTGTACACGCCGCCCCTACCAAGCAGGAGGCGTGCCGGGGGTCAGGGACGAGGAGGATCGGTCGGCTGCCCTACGGACCGATCAGACAGCCTTTCAGCCCCACTGGACGGCTCTGGCCGTTTTGAGGACGATGCGCCGGTCATGTCACTCGTCCTGGAAGAGCCCGAGTTCGAGCGCAAAGCCGCTGCAACCCTCGACAAGATGGTCGAGGCCTTGGCCGCTGCCGAAGATGAGGCTTACGACGCCGACTTGGAGAGTGGGGTGTTGACCATCCGCTTCGAGGACGGCGTCCGGTATGTGGTCAACAGCCACCGGGCCGCGCGCCAGATCTGGATGTCCGCCGACGCCTCGGCCTGGCACTTCGAGTGGGATGGCCGCGCCTGGCGTTCCACCAAGGGACCCGAAGAGTTGTGGACCTTGTTGTCGGAGCGGATGTCGGGTCGGCTGGGACGTAAGGTGACCCTCTCAGACTGAGTCACTTGCCTTGATGGTCTCCGCGGATGGTCGATCCCAGATCCCGTGGGCACTGCCGCCACGATCGCCGTCCTCGGAGATCTCGGGCCGTTCCAGGCCGAACTGCAACGCCATCGAGAGATCGAGCTGCTGATCTCCGGCACCTTCGACGAGTTGGCCCGCCACCTGTCGGGAGATTTGGTCGACGTGTGCGTGATCGGTCCTTCCTACGCTGGAGAGGTCGAGTCGCTCCTGCCCGAAGATCTACCGGTGGTCACTTTGACCGCTTCGGCCGAACAGGCCGCGTTGATCCCCCACGGCACCGGCCAACGCCGGGTCCACACCGTGGACAGCGTCGAGTCTTTGGTGCGGCTCCTGGAGCAACACACCGGGATCAAGATGGCCAAAGAGCCGCGGATCGATCTGCAGGTGGCCGCCGCGATCACCATCGAAGGTTCGCGGTTTTTACGAGAGACCACCGACCTCAGCAAAAGTGGCGTGGGCATCGGCCGCTTCCCCGAGGCGATCGTCGGTCGCATGGTGGAGCTGGTGATCGACCTGCCCAACGGCCCACGTTGGCTCAAGGCCGAGGTGGTCCGGCGCTACAACCGCCAAGGTGAACCGATCACTGGCTTGGTGTTTCGGGAGCTCGATGAAGAGACCACCGAAGCCATCGCCGAAGTGGTCGAAGGTCGCCTGGAGGGCACCGCCTCCATCCGCCCGATCCCGGCCGACGATCTCGAGCAACTCCGGGCCATTCTGAGGAGCAGCAGCACCATCGAAGCGCCTCGCTGGATGTTGGATTTGGCCAGCGAACTTACGCCCCTCGAGATCACCGCCGTCCATGGGGGCGACGCGCCCGAATGGGCCGAAAAGGGCCTGCCTTTGTGGTTGACCGCGGCCCGCTGCCGCTTCGAACACCGCGGCGCCGCCTCCAAAGCCAGCCCCTGAGCCGATCTTCATTGCCGCCTCAAAAATGCCTGTGGTACCCGGCCCCACATGCGTCGCTGGATCGTGGGGAGCCTATGTTCGTTTTGGGTGGCTTGTGGCGGCGGGCCCGACGCGGTCGTCGACGAAAATGATCCCGTCACCTCCGAGCTGCGGGCTCGGGAAGCCCAGACCACCGTCTGGATCCAGCCGCTGATCGGGCGCCAGGTCGAGGCCGACGGCGCCACTCGGTTTTTGCTGAGCGGCCGGGCCAGCCGCAACGTCGAGGACGGACTCGGTTTTGTCCTGGACGATCCCTACGGGGAGCTGCGCCTGCTTTCGGCTCGACGTTTTGCCTTGGCCTTCGGCACCTCGGAGTTGACCAACTTGGTGGTCGGCGTGCCGGAGTTCTTGCGGCTCTCCTTCACCGGCGGCGCCTCCACCTTGTTCGCCCGGCTCCTGACCGGGCCCCGGCTGGTTGCTCAGCCGGGCAGCGGGCTCTACTTCGACGGCCAACCTCAGACCCACTTCGTCGACGGCCGCGCGGTGGTCCGGGTGTTGGGCCACGCCGATCGCAACCTCAGCCGGGTCGAGGCCACCTTCAACAGCGAGGTCGTCACGGCCCAGCTCATTGACCCGCGCCACTTCTCCGTCGATCTGACGGTGGATCAGTTCGTTGCCTTGGCCGGTAGCCGCGTTCGCTTGAATATAACGGGCACCGCCGCCCGCAGCACGGTCCGTCGTTCGGCCACCTTCGACTTGGGGGTGCGGTCCTTGGATCTGACCACCGGCGATCCCTACGAAGTCTGGCCCCAGGCCACTTGCCAAGATCACGTCCGAAGTTGCTTGGGCGCCTTGCCCGCCGGCACCGGCGACACCAGCGCTTGTGGCTCCTTCTTGGAGGTCCGAGCTTGTCCCCTGGGGGTCCGCATCGATCAGGCCGCCGTCGACGCCGCCCGACTCCGCAGCGCCCCGGCCCTCGAGACCCTCCGCAACGACGCCGTGGCCCTGGTGGGGGCCCGATCGGCCGACCTCTACGGATCGGTCCTGGCCGACTTCGAGCAGGTCTTCCTGCTGGAGTGGGGCCGGGGCTTCGCCACAGCGGCGGAGCGGGACCTGTACCTGGATCAGCGGATCAACCAGGTCTTCGATCAGGCCTACGCTCGCCCCTTGGATCACGTGGCCGCGGTCGACCCTTTGCCGGGCTCTTTCGAAAATGCAAGGCAGGTTGCAGCCGACGCCTTGTTGCTCCACCTGGCGAACCTGGACCTGACCCAGTCCGAGTGGGGCCGGCCCTTGTCGGTGTTGACGCTCCAGTTCCGCGATCGACACCTCTTCGCCTTGCGGGAGCTCCGGGAGGTCGGGCCTTTGGGCCAAGAGTCCGAGGAAGAATGGGTCTTCATGACCCGCTGGCTCGACGCCTTGGTGGAGATCAACATCGACCGTCGCACCGGCGCCTCCACCCGGATCCTCTTCGAGATCGACTGATCCCGTCGCGGCGCCGACGGACCGCGACTTGGCCCCGGCTTCGGCCCGGTGGTACCGATCGTACGTGCGCCGTCTCCTTTGCCTGTCGTTCATTTTTTGGGGCTGCGGTGGTGATCCGATCAGCAGCCTCCCGCCGTGCCCCGACTGCACGGCTTTGGTCGGCGGCAAGATCTTCGATGGCACCACCACCAAACCCGCGCTGGTGCTGCTGAGCGGCAACACCATCCAGGCGGTGGTCGAAGAAGAGGTCCCGCCCGACGTGGGGACCATCGTCGATCTCAGCGGCCAAACCTTATTGCCCGGCTTTTTTGACCTCCACGTCCACGTCTACACCCCGCCGACCGAAGACGGCTTCACTCCACCGGCCAACCTGGCCCGGCTGCAATTGCAAGCCTTCTTGCGAAACGGCGTCACCGGCATCGGCGATCTCGGCTCCCCTTCGGAGGGCATCTTCCCGGATCGGGCCGAAAGCCAACGCAACCTCATCTTCCCTCGGATCTGGGCGGCGGGCCCGATGTTGACCGCCGAAGGTGGCCACCCCTGCGGCCAAGAGGCCTTGCCGGTGTGTCAGCCGGTGCGTGGCATCGCAGACGCCGAACAGGCGGTCCAAGCGATCGAAGCCGAACAACCCGACTTCTACAAGTTGATCATCGAGCCGGGTTGGCGTTCGCCTTTGCCGACCGTCGACGCTGATACCGTCATGGCGATCTACTCGGCGGCGACCACCCGAAACCGACCCTTGTGGGCCCATGTCACCCGGGCCTCCGATCTGGATCTGGCCTTGGACGTGGGGGTCCGACGTTTAGCCCACCTGCCGTTCCGGGATCTCTTGAGCGAGGCCCAAGCCCTGCGCCTCGCCCAAACCAACACGGTGGTGGTGCCGACCATCGGTTACCTGGACGCCCTCGATCGGCTGGGCCGCGGCGAATTGACGGAGCTCGATGATCCGTTGGTGGCCAAAGACGTCCACCCTCGGGTGCGGGCCGACCTCCAAGATCCGGCCCGGATCGCGCGCTACTTAGACCCCGTCACCAAAACCGCGGTGGCCGAGGTTTTGTCCAACGTCCGCCAAAACCTGAGCCTCTTGGTGTTGAACAAGGTCTCGATCGTCGCTGGCACCGACGCCGGCAACGTCGCCAACTTTCATGGCGTCTCCTTGCGGCGAGAGTTGGCGCTCTACGTGGAGGCGGGCTTGACCCCGGCCGAGGCCCTCAAGAGCGCGACCGCCGAGCCAGCCCGGCTGTTGGGGCGACCCGATCTGGGGAACATCGTCCCCACGGCCACCGCCGATCTGGTGGCGGTCGAAGGGGATCCGCTGCTCGATCTGTCGGCGTTGGGGAGGGTGACCCACGTGTGGAAGGGCGGGGCCGAGGTGGATCGGGCCTCTTTGGCCGCGTCCCCTTGAGCTCAATCGCTCGGGCGCCAGTCGTGGATCTTGGGCCCGCTCGGTGAGGCGATGATCTCCACGTCTTCGAGGCGAGCTTTACCGTCCTCCCTGGCCACCAACCTCAGGCAGATCTTGGTGCGACCCGTCTTTTGCCGGTGAACCCGGCGGGCGGCCCGGTCTTCGGCGCTGAGCAAATGCCAAGGACAGGGATCGAGGCGATAACGTTCGGACAGGGCCAAGGTGGTGACGTACAGATCTCGGGCCGGCGCCCGTCCCTTGGGGCCAGGCTCGGCGAACTGGGCCACGAAGGCCGGCTTGTCGCTGCGTTCGACCGCCGCCAGCGCCTTGGAGAGGATCACGGCCCCGGCCTCGTGTTCGACCTTGGCGGCCTGATCTTCGGGCGCCGCTTGGGCTTTGGGGGCCCGGACCACAAAGGGCAACTCGACCGGCCGAGCCCCGGTGCCCCGCTGTTCTTTGTCGACGCCGTTTTTGTAGGCCTCGAGGAGGAGCGGCAGGTTGGCCTCCAGCTCGGCCCACTCGGCCTCGGCCCGGACGATCCGCTCGTGGGCCTCGGGCGAATTGGCGGCGACGCGTCGATCGGCCAGGCCACTTTGGAGGCCGGCTTTTTTGGCCTCGAGGCAGCGGATCTTCTGCTGCACTTCGGCCAAAAACGGGGTCAACAAGAGGTCTTCCAGGAGGCCCCGCCGCGCCTGCACCAAACGGCCCGGCTCGTCCCCCGACAACAAGGCTTGGGTGTAGGCCTCGACGGTGGCGCTGCAAAAAGTGGTGACGGTCGCGACCGGGCGCTGCTTCTCCGCCTCTTTGCGAGCGCCGATCAACTTGGGCGCGTCCACCGAGGCCCGGGCCGGCGCGCCGAGGAGCTCGTCGACCAAAGGACCCACCACCTCTTTGGCGCCCTCCAGCTTGGCGAAGTTTCGGGAGGCTCGGGACAAGACCTGAGCGCTCTCCACGTCCACCAGCTTCAGCGTGAGCACGAACACATCACCCAAGCGGCCGACGCTGCCCGACACCAACTTGCTGGCGCCCAAGGCCCCGGCCAGCTCCTTCATGCAGCTGGTCTCGCAGCCCATACTTTGTCGCGTTTGTTCGGTGACCAGCAGGTCTTGCACGTCGCTGGGTCCCAAGGCGTGGAGCCCGTGCCGGGTCAACAGGCTCTCCAACACCAGTTCGGTGAGGATTGGCGCGACGTTGGGATCGACGCTGCTGACCTGAAAGGTGGGCACCACCAGCTGACCGGTGCTGGCCCAGGCCGAGGTGGCCAGCAGCAACGAACCCAAGGAACAGAGGGCGAAGGACGTGCTTTTCACCGTGGCTCCCAACGCGCTTCTACCAGTGCTACCTTCCCGACGCCAATGAGAGCCTTGACCCTGTTGTGGGTGTTGACCTGGGCCACGCCCGCCCTCGCCGCACCCGAAAAATACACGATGGAAGACCTGAAGGCCTTGGGCGAGTCCCAGGGCTGGGCGGAGCTGCTGGAGCACATCGAAGACGTCCGCCCCTCCGAACGTAAGGGCCCGTGGAAAGATCTGCTGGAGAAGGCCGCCGTCGGGGTGATGACGCAGCTGCGCGAGCAGAAGAAGAACGCCGAAGGCCTGGGCACCAGCGAGGCCTTGCTGGGACGATTCCCGGCGCTCAAGCAGAGCAAGGGTTTTATGGCGGTGCGCCAAGAGACGGGCCTGGGCGCCCTCTCCGAGTGTTTTCAAGACGCCTACGCAGGCCAACGTTGTTTCGACGAGCTCGATCGTTTCCTGAAGGTCGATCCCAACGACACGGGATTGGCCTTCGCGGCCGGCAAGATGGTGGTCGAGAAGGGTCGCCTCTACGCGGCGGCGCCACCGTATTTTGCGAAGGGTTTGGCGGCGCCCGCGGTTCGCAAGACAGGTTGCAAAGATCCTTCGGTCAAAGACGCGGTGTTGCGGGCCTTCGGCCAACCTCCTGACTACGAAAACGCCAAAGCGGCCCAGCAGGTCGCCTTTCAGCAGTGTTACGCCGAGCTCAAGGATGTGTTGTTGGACGCCTTCCACAAGTCGGGCGGCTACGAGTCCGTCAACCTCTGCCAAGGCCTGATTTCGCAGAAGGCCAAGCTGAGCGAACTCCAAGCGGCCTATTGCCAGGACCAGCTCAAGAAATGAGGCCCACCATGAAGATCACCCGCTTGTTCCTCGGCCTCTTGCTCCTGACCGCCGCCCCCGCCTGGGCCCAAGACGAAGAGTCGCCCAAGGTGAAGAAGGCTCGCCAAGAAAACGAGCTGGAAAAAGAGGGCGAGTCCACCGATCAAGCCTGCGGCACCAAACTCAAGGTCACCATCGACTGGGCCAGCTTCGAGGCCAACCCGGCCGGCTGGTCCGACAAGAGCGTCAGCGGCTACTGCGAGTCGGGCCTGGGGGCGCTGCGTTCCCTCTGCGCGGGGCCCAAGGCCAAGGCCTACGTGGCCAAGACCGTCAAGGAGTACGTCTGCCGGGCGGTGAAGACCAAAGACGAGTGGAAGGCCATCCGCAAGGCCGGCACCCTCGAGTGGTTGGTCCCTCCGGACGCCGTCAACGCCGACAGCTACGCCAAAGCCGAACTCCTCAAGAACCTTTGAGCCTTCAGGCCGGCCTCGACCTCCCGATTCGACCGGGGGTGGCTTGACGGTGGGTCCAGGACTGGCGTTTCTTCGCCTGGATGCGGGCAAATATCGGGATCGGGCTCATTTTCTTCGCTGCGGCGTGCAGCTCCGAAGAAGCGCCTGATGACGCCTTCCAGCTCAAGGCCACGGTACCGACGGTTGGACCCGATCCATTGAGTGGAACGGATGTCGAAAGTTGCCCCATCTACCAGGACCAACGATGCGTCAACGGTCGGCAACGTCGCTGCGAGATCTACGACGCCGCCGCCGGGACCTTCGTGGACACCCCCGATCCCTTGTTGCGCCGAGTGTTCCTCTACGATCGTTGGTACGACCGTTGGTCATCCCCCAATGGCCTGACCGCCGAACGGATCTTCACCAGCTCCACGCCCGGCAGCCTGTCCGAAGCCGAGTGGAGTGATCCGCGGCGCTTCGAGGGTTGGGCCGGCCTGGGGGACGCGGGGATTTGGACCGGGGCGGCTTTGGTTTCGGATCTCTACCGCTACGTGGCCACCCGCACCGAAGCCGACTACCAACGCTTCGAAGCCAAAACTCGGGCCTTGGTGCGCAGCTTCGACGTCACCGGCATCCCCGGTTATCTTTCGCGATATCACTTCCTGCAGTTGCCCGAAGGTTCGGTACCTCAGGACGAACGCCTGATCCTACGTTTTGGCCCCACCACCCGGCCCCAGCAGCTGCCGATCCCCGACCAGGCCCTGAGCCAACTGCCGATCGAATACCAAGACGGGGTCGACGACGGCCAAGGCGCCAAGGTGCGCGGCCAGCCCCACTGGGATGGCGACGTCTCCATCGATCAATACACCGGGCCGATGACCGCTTTCCCCATCGCTTATCCGCTGATCCGAGATCCGGAGCTGAAGCAAAAGATGGTCGAGCACCTGACCTGTTACCTGAAGCGTCTCCAGCGCATCGAAGTGATCAACCTGAAGGCGCGCCCCGATCTGGTGAACAGCCTCTGGACCTTGTTCGGCGCCGACAACCTGCGGCTCGATCCCGACGATCCGGACCTGCGCAACTCCGGGAAGATGGTCTGGTACGTGCACCGCGGCATCAACCAGAACAACGCCGCCACCTTCGACAAGACCTGCCCCGAAGCGGTCAACACCGTGGCCGGCCGGGTCATCGACGGCCGCAGCCCGACCTTCGAGACCGAGTTGCTCGAGTTGGCCACCGACATCAACCGCAGCATCCGCACTCGGCAGAACCAGATCGATCACTACTACATCGTCAGCCTCCGGGGCGGCGACGCCAGCCACCTGATCCACCTGGCGACCCTGGCCTACCAAATGACCGGCGACGAACAATACCGACGTTTCCTCTTCGACGTGTTGATCGGCGAACTCGGCATCAACGCCGTGGCCCGGACCATGATGGCCTTCCGCTTGCCCGATTGGTGCTTCCGTTTCTACGGCGATCACATCACCTACGGCACCCACTGGCAGCTGGTGACCATGTTGCCCGACGGTCCGCTCAAGGACGAGATGATCCGGGTGATGGACGAGGAGGCCTGGCAGAAGGCCCTCTACAACCACGACAGCGCCAAGTTCAACGTGATGTACGCGTCGATCGTCGACGGACCCAACCGCGGGCAGGCGATCGAGTCGGCGGTGCGCCAACTCCGAGATTTTGGCGGCAACAACGGCGTACAAGACGCACCCCGCCGGACCCACAACATCGATCGGGCCCGGATCATCGCGGCCCTGCCGGCGGGGACGACCGTCCGTTGCCCCACCGAAGAAGAGCGCAAAGCCTGCGAAGATGGCGGCGAGATCTTCGGCTTCCCGCTGGAGACCTCGGTGATCAGCTACGAGTGCGACGGCCGCGCCGGCGAGTGCCTAATGGCCGACGGCAAGTGCGTCGAGGGCCTGGCCTCCCATGGCCTCCCCTCCAGCCTGCGGGGCTACTCCGACTTCATGTGGCAACGGAGCCCGTTCAAGATCGGCGACCAACACGGGGTCGACGGCCAGGTCCAGTCTCCCGGACGAGACCTCACCGAACCCTACTGGATGGCCCGGTATTACGGCTTCATCGGCGAAGGCCGGGACCAAGTGTTGGCTTGGCGCGACACCGGCGCTTGCGAGTAGTCGATATCGGGACTTCGTCGCGGCGTCCCTCGTGGTATGGACGGCCATGGGCCCCACCAACCCCTACGAGGCTCCCTTCGTCCAACACACCGTCGGCGGCGCCAATGACGCCGGCCGGGTGATCGTAGAGGAGCTCCACGCCAGTCGAGGCTGGATGATGTTGTTTGTGGTGTTGGGCGGCCTGACGGTGATCGGTCTTGGCTTGGGCGGCGTCGCCATGACCGCGATCATGTTGTTCATGCCCGAGGCCCAAGACCAGCCCTTCCCCATGTGGATCGTGGGGCTGTTGTACTTCGCGATCGGGGCGGTCTACGTGTTGCCCGTCTGGCGCCTCTACCAGCTCTACGCCGCGATCAACCGCCTGGCCTCGATCGAGCCCCTGGACACCTTGGCCGAGGTGGCTCGGGGCCATGCCCGACTCTGGCGCACCTTGGGGTGGACCTTCGTGGGGATGATCATTTTTTACGTGCTGATCGTCGGCGTAGCCATGGGCTTCGCCGCATTTCAAGCCACCAACAGCTGATCCCAACATGTCGCGGGGGGGGGTCCTCGCGGGAGAGTACGTCCTGTACTAGCATCCGCGGCTTCAATGCGGTGGTCGACCTGGATCCTGGGAATAACGGCGTGCCTGGCGCAGGCCCCTTTGGTCGCGGAGGGGGCCCGACCGGTCCGGGTCGTCTTGTTGTCCGACGGCCCAAGTGATCCCCATGCTTCGCTCTACGCCAAGCAGATCAAGGAGCTGGCCGCGGATGAACGGGGCTTCGATCTGAGCTTGGTCCCCGAAAAGGGGCGGGCCGCCGACGGGACGGTCGCCGGAGTTCGTCGCCTCTTCGACGAGGTCTTGGCCGACAAAAACGTGGAGCTGGTGGTGACCACTGGGCCCCTCGGATCGCAAGAGGCCTTGCGCAAAAAGGACCTGTCCCGCCCGGTGGTGGCGGCCCGGGTTTTGGAAGCCCGGCCCCAGGCCAACGGCAGCAGCGGCCAAAAGAACCTGACCTACGTGATCGATCCCGGCGCCGTGTCCCGGGATCTGCAGCAACTCAAGGCCTTGGGCGGGCCCAAAAAAGTCGGCCTTTTGGTGAGCCGGGCGGTGCTCGAGGGGGTCGACGGTTTGGGCGCGGCCTTGGAGAGCCGGGCCAAAGAAGCCGGCCTCGAGGGGCGGGCGGTGGCGATCGAGGCCGACGGCTCCGCCAAACTCGATGGGCTGGAGGCGGCCTACCTGTTCCACACCGATGAACTTTCGCAAGCTAGCTTGCAGAATTTGGTGCGACGGATGGCCGAACTCCGGATCAAGTCTTGGTCGGCCCGGGGGAGGAGCGACGTGGAGTTGGGGGTCTTGGGTTCCCTGGCCGGCCCGGCCGACGCGCTGCAGCGGGCCCGACGGATCGCGATCGACGTCCTGCGCATCGCCGGGGGTGAGGCCGCCGCCAACATCCCGGTCACCTACCAAAGGGACGAGGTCCTGATCTTGAACGGGGCGACCGCTCGCCAGATCGGCTGGGAGCCCAACTTCAGCCAAACCGCTGAGGCCGAGATCTTGGGCGCGGGCCCTGAGGTGGCTGAAGCCGGCGAAAAGGTGACCCTGAAGGACGTGGTTGAGGGGGCCCTCAAGAGCAACCTGGATCTCACCGCCAACCTTCATGAAGTGGCCGCCGCCGCCGAGGACGTGGAGAAGGCCTTTTCGATGATGTTGCCCAAGGTGACCATCGGCGGCCGGGTCGAGTTGTTGGACAAAAACCGCGCCCAAGCTTCTTTCGGCCTCCAACCCCAGCGCTTGGGGACGGTGTACGTCGAGGCCAACGGCATCCTCTTCTCCGACAAGTTGTTGGCCAATCACACCATCCAAGACCGGATCCAGGCGGCCCGGGAAGGCCAACGAGAGGCCATGAAGTTGGACCTGATGTTGGAGGCCGCCAAGGCCTACCTGGGGGTCCGCCAAGCCGCGGTCCTGGAGCGGGTGCGGGTCGACAACGCCAAAAAGACCAAGGCCAACCTGGCCCAGGCCAAGGTTCGATCGAGCGTCGGCACCGCCGGGCCCACCGAAATCCTGCGCTGGGAGAGCCAGCTGGCCCTCGACCAGCGGGAGGTTTTGCAGGCCAAGAGCCTCCGGGGTCTCGCCTCGATGCAGCTCAATCGCTTGATGCACCGCCCGCAAGAGGACGCGCTGCGTTTGGCCACCGAGGCCGAAGACCAAGCCCTGTTCGCTTTGGCGCCAGAGCGGCTCGCGCCCTACCTCGAGACCGAAAAGCGCTACCTGTCGTTTCGGGAACTGCTGGTCGGCGAAGGCATCAAGGCGGCGCCCGAGCTGGTCGCCCTCCAGGCGGCGGTCGAGGCGGCAGACCGAGCCTCATCGGCGGCTTGGCGTGCCGTGTTCGTGCCCACCATCGGTTATGGCGGTCAGGTGGCCCTCCGGGTCGCGACCGGCGGCAAAGGGGCGGCACCTCCTGAACTTCCGGCCGAACTCCCGGCCGAACAACGATTCCTCTTCGAGCAGATCTTGCCGCCGCCGATCGGCACCACCACCTATCAGCTGGGCGCCTTCATCGCTTTGCCGTTGCCCTTCGATCTCGACTCCTTCGCCGATATTCGGAAGGCCGACGCCGAGGTGGCTCGCCGGCAAGCCGAGCTCGACTCGGCCAAGGAGAAGATCGAACAGCGGATCCGCTCGGCGGCGATCGCGGTGGCCGCCTCGTATCCGGGCGTGCGTTTGGCGGAGGAGTCAGCGGCGGCAGCCAAGAAAAACTTGGCCATCGCTCAAGACGCTTACGCCACCGGGGCCCTCGGGGTGCTCGATCTGCTCGACGCCCAGAACCTGACCCTCAACGCCGAACACCTGGCGGTGGCGGCCCAATACCAGTTCATGTCCGACCAGCTCGACCTCGAGCGGGCGGTCGGTGGCTTCTTCTTCATGAAATCGGCGGAGGAACGGAATGATTGGCTACAGCGGATCTCGTCGCAGCTCGCGCCCTAAGCGCACCTTGGCCTTCGGGCTGGTGATGGTGCTGGCGGGCGGGTGCTCCCGACCTCTGCCTGAACGCAAGGCGACCGCGGTCCGGGTGATGGAAGCGGTCGAGACCGTGGTCCAACGCCAGGCCCGTTATTCGGCCAACATCTTGCCTGCCACCCGGGTCGATCTGATGTTCAAGATCGGCGGCTACGTGGAGAACCTCGCCGAGACCAAAGGTCCCGACGGCAAGATGCGCCTCCTGAACGAGGGCGATCGGGTGGAGAAGGGACAACTCCTGGCCCGGGTGAAGGCCGGTGAGGTCACCGAAAAGTTGGGCGAGGTGCGGGCCATGGGCTCTGGCGCCGCGGCCCAACAAGAGATGGCCAAACAAGAGTTCGAGCGGGCCCGGACCCTCTTCGAGCGCGGCGCCATCTCCAAGTCCCAGTTCGACGCGGCCCGGGCCGGTTATCGAGCGGCCACCGCCCAATCCGCCGCCGCCAGCGCCGGTGCGGCTCAGGTGCGATCGGCGATCGCTGACATGACCTTACGTTCTCCGATCGACGGCGTGATCTTGAAGCGCCTGGTGGAGGTCGGCACTTTGGTGGGCCCTGGGGTCCCGGGGTTCATCGTGGCCGACACCACCTCGGTGAAGGCCTCCTTCGGCGTCCCGGATACTCAACTCGGCGCGCTCAAGTTGGGCAGCCCGATCTCGGTGACCATCGAGGCGTTGCCCGGGCAACAGTTCAGCGGTTCGGTCAGCCGGGTGGCGCCGTCGGCGGACCTCGCGACCCGGGTGTTCGAGGTGGAGACGAGCATCCCCAACCCGAGCGGAGTCCTGAAGACGGGCATGGTGGCGACCGTCCGTTTGGGAGATCTCAACGAGGCCAAGCCCGAGGTGCTCCTCCCGTTGTCGGCCATCGTCCGTTCTCCACGCGACGCGAACGCTTTCGCAGTTTTTGTGGTCAAGACCGAAGGGGCCATCGAACGGGTCAGCCTGCGGGACGTTCAGCTGGGCGAGATCTACGCCAACTTCGTGCCGGCGACCCAGGGCATCGCGCCCAAAGAGCGGGTGGTAGTGATGGGGACCGGGCTCTTGTCCGACGGGCAAGAGGTCCGGATCATCCCCGAGGAGGACGGTGCGCGTGCAGCCGCCCAGTGACCAGCAGCTGATCGAAAAGACCCACAACCTGGCCCGCTATTTCACCGAGTGGCGTCAGGTGAGTTGGGTGCTCCTGGTCGCCACCATGGCCTGGGGCGTCTTGGGTTATCAGTGGATGCCCAAGGCCAAAGATCCCTCAATCCCGATCCGCGTGGCGGCGGCGGTCTGCATCTGGCCCGGCGCCAGCGCCGAACGCATCGAACAACAGGTCACCAAACGCATCGAAGCGGTGATCGCCGAAAACACCAGCGTCGAGATCATCACCTCCAACACCCGAAGCAGCGTGGTGGTGATCTACATCCTCCTCAAAGATGGGCTGACCGACATCGGCAAGGTCTTCGACGACATCGCCCTCCGCCTGAACACCGTCAAAGACCTGCCCCAGGGGGCCGGGCCGATCCAGTTCTACAAGGACTTCGGCGACACCGCGGCCCTGATGTTGACCGTGGGCAGCCCCAAGGTCTCGGAGGTCGAGATCGATCTTAGGTCCCGAGCCATCCGTCGAGCGATCGACGAGGCCCGGCTCGGAGCGCCAACCGATCAACGACGCGCCACCCTCTTGGCCACCTTCCCGACCGACGCCGACGTCCAGTCCTTCCGGCGCCTGGCGGCCGGTTTGGCGCCTCAACTCGAGGAGCTGGGCCGGGCCCGAGACTTCCGCTTCTTGGAGGGCGCCGGGTTTTTTGGGGTCGATGTCGAGCTCACCGATCAAGCGACCGACGCCGAGCTGTTGGCCGGCTTGCAAGGCCTCTTGCGAGACCGCACCCGGCTCTCCGAGATCCACCCGGACGTTTGGCCCCTGACCGTGGTCCGCAACCCGGCGGAGGTCCGGGCCAAGTTGACCGAGGTCGCCGGCGACAAATACAGCTACCGCCAACTCGACGACTACACCGACGCCATTCGGCGCCGCTTGCAGGCCGTGCCCTTGGTGGCCAAGGTGACCCGCTCCGGCGTTTTGTCCGAGCAGGTGCTGCTCGAATATTCACAGAATCGCCTGGCCTCCTTGGGGGTCAAGGTCGACAGCATCGATCAGATCATCTCGGCCCGGAACATCTCCATGCCTGGCGGGGTCATCGAGATCGACCAGAAGAACATCACCATCGATCCCTCGGGTCAGCTGGCCAACGAAGGTGAACTCGGTGAGTTGCTGGTGGGCGCCACCGAACAAGGTATCCCCCTCTATTTGCGGGACATCGTGTCGGTGGAGCGGGCCTACGAGAGCCCGCCCCGTTACCTCAACTACTTGACCGTGCGGGATGGGGCTGGCGACTGGCGACGCAACCGCGCCATCACCGTGGCCCTGCAGATGCGGCAGGGCGGTCAGATCGCCGACTTTGCAACCCAGGTTGACGCGGCCCTGGTCGAAGCCCAGGAACTCCTGCCCGACGATCTGGTGATTCGGCGGACTTCGGATCAACCGCTCCAGGTCAAAGAGAACGTCTCTCTCTTCATGAGCAGCCTCCTGGAGGCGATCTTCTTGGTGGTGTTGGTGGCCTTGATCGGCTTTTGGGAGTGGCGTTCAGCCCTGCTGATGGCCCTCTCCATCCCCATCACCTTGGCGATGACCTTCGGGATGATGGCCTTCTTGAACCTCGACATCCAGCAGGTGTCGGTGGCCAGCTTGATCATCGCGTTGGGCCTTTTGGTCGACGATCCGGTGGTCGCCGGTGACGCGATCAAGAGATCCCTCGCCGACGGCCATAAGCCTTTGATCGCCGCCTGGCTCGGACCCACCAAGTTGGCCACTGCGATCTTGTTCGCGACCATCACCAACATCGTCGCTTATCTGCCGTTTTTGGCCCTGAGCGGCGAAACCGGCCAGTTCCTCTACTCGTTGCCGGTGGTCCTTACCTGCTCCCTGGTGGCCTCGCGCATCGTCTCCATGACGTTCATCCCCATGCTCGGCTACTACCTGTTGCGGCCGGGCAAACACGAGGAAGGCGTCACCGATCGCAGCAAAGGTTTCGCGCGGTTTTACGCGCCCCTGGCCGAGTGGTCCCTCCGTCACCGCAAGTTGGTCCTCGTCGGGAGTTTGGTGCCCCTCACGTTGGCCATGGGGACCGGCGCCTTGATCAAGCCGAGCTTCTTCCCCAAAGACGAACAGTACCTCTCCTACGTCGACATCTGGCTGTCCGAAGACGCGCCCTTATCGGCGACGCGCCAAGTGGCCTTCACCGCGGAAGAGACCATCCTCAAGATCACCAGCGACTACGCCAAGGCCAACGGCCGGGTCCCGACCGAGATCCTGGAATCTATGACCACCTTCTTGGGCGGTGGCGGGCCCCGCTTTTGGTATTCGGTGGAGCCGGAGCAGGAACAGCTCAACTACGCCCAGATCATCATTCAGGTGAAGAACAAGAAGGACACCATGAAGTTGATCGCGCCCTTGCAGGATGCACTGGCCGACATCCCGGGGGCTCACATCGACGTCAGGGAGCTGGAAAACGGCAAGCCGATCGGTCGACCGCTGGCGGTTCGGATCAAAGGAGAGGGCACCCGAGAGCTTCGGCACATCGCCGAACAAGTGAAGACCATCTTTCGCAAACACCCTTCGGCGGACCGCATCCGGGACGACTGGGGCGCCGAGAGTTTTTCGGTGAAGTTGATGGTGGACCCGGATCGGGCCAACTTCGCCGGCGTCACCAACCTAGACGTGGCCCTCTCTTCGGCGGTGGGGATGAACGGCGCTCCGGTGGGCACCTTGCGCGACAAACACCGACAGATCCCGATCATCACTCGGATGAAGGCCGAAGAGCGAGCCCAACTCGAGGACGTCCAGAACCTCTACGTCCACGGCGCCAAGGGTGAAAAAGTCCCGGTGCGGCAGGTCTCGCGGATCGCCTACTCCCTGGAGACCGAAAAGATCCTGCGCAACAACCACGCTCGGACCATCACCGTCTCATGTTACCCGATGGCCAACGTCTTGCCGTCCGAGATCTTGAGCGTGCTGATGCCCGAGATCGAGGCATTGCAAGCCAACTTGCCACCTGGTTATCGGATCGAGATCGGCGGCGAATACGAAGAGCAGAACCGAGGTTTCGCCGAGCTGCTGTTGGTCTTGTTCATCTCGGTATCGGCGATCTTCATCGCTTTGGTGATCCAGTTCAAGTCGGCGGTGAAGCCGCTGATGGTGTTCGCCTCCTTGCCCTACGGCATCGCCGGCGCCTTCTTCACCCTCTACGTGATGGGCTCCTCCTTCGGTTTTATGGCGTTTTTGGGGGTGATCAGCCTGATCGGCGTGATCG
This sequence comes from Deltaproteobacteria bacterium, assembly GCA_016703535.1. Lineage (GTDB taxonomy): Bacteria > Myxococcota > Kuafuiibacteriia > Kuafuiibacteriales > Kuafuiibacteriaceae > Kuafuiibacterium > Kuafuiibacterium phototrophicum. Next base: position 437,888 of record JADJBV010000002.1, read on the forward strand.
TCAGCCACATCATCGTGCTCTTCGACCTGATCGAAGAGCTGCGGGAGCACGGGGCGCCGCTGCAAGAGGCGCTGGTGGACGCGGCCATCCTTCGGATCCGGCCGGTGTTGATCACCGTGGGCGCGACCGTGTTGGGCTTGGTCCCCTTGGCCCGCAACGGCGGTCCTCTTTGGGAGCCCCTCTGTTATGCCCAGATCGGCGGCCTGACCATCGCCTCGGCGTTGACCTTGGTGTTGGTGCCGGTCTTGTACGCGGTGTTCGTCCTGGATCTGAAGTGGATCCATTGGCCCGAAAAGCCCGTCGAAAAGCCCGACGCCACGATGGTGATGACCCGCCGGATCCCGACCGGGCTCACCCAACAGTTCCAGCGCCCCGCCACCTTGGTGAACCGCCCCAAGATCGACACCGACGCGACGGTGTTGACGCCGGTCGTCAAGCGCCCTCCGCCCAAGCCCTGAGCTTGCACCAGGAACCCATCCGTGGACTGCTGGCCCGACCATGAGCCAACGCTTCGGTGATCTCGAGCTGGTGCTCCCGCCCAAGTGGACGGATCAGAGCGTGTTGACCTTCGTGCGCCCCTCCGATCGTCCCGCGGGCGTGGCGGGCGCGCCCGATCTCCAACGCAACTTCGTGGTGGTGCGGGCCCCCGCCGATGGGACCTTCGGGATCAGTGACCTGGCCCGACAACACCTGGCCAGCCTCCAAGCCGCCATCCCCAAGATCGAGGTCTTGAAGGAGAGCGAAGAGACCATCGACGGTGCACCAGCCCTCCTACGAGAGGTGCGATTTCCGACGCCTGGCCACGGCCTGGCCCAGCAGCTCCACGTGTTCCTGATCCACGGGGATCAGGCCTTCACCATGGTCGGCACCGGCTCGGCGGGTTTGGTCTTCGACGGCTTGCGCAAGGAGCTGCTGCTTTTGGTGCGCAGCTTCCGTCGCCTTACGGCAACTTGAGCGGGGCGCCGCCGAGCTGCACACCCGCCAAGTTGAGGATGAAGTAGGGATCTTTGCTTCGGAAGGCCCCGAAGAACGCGTTGTAGAGCGAACCAACCATGGTGATCACGCCCAACACCGCCGCCGCCTCGGGCGCCGCCGCGACCATGGTGCTGACGCTGACCGCACCGACGCCGATCGCGGTGGCCATGGCCAAGCCCGGGGTGCGGGAACCGGACTCTTCGGCTTTGGGCATCACCACCGAAGACGGGCCGTTGTAGACCACCACGTCACGGGTCGTGTCGGCGACCACCGAGGGCGCCGGGGGACGACCGGTGGCCCGATTGGCGCCGCCCGAAAACACGTCGGACACCGCCTCGGCGATCCGGCGCGGCAGGTTGAAGAGCCCCTCGAAGAAGCTGTTGTTGAGATCCTCGACCCGCAGCACCTGGACCTGATCGAACTGATCGGTGCCCAACACCGCCTCGATCCCCGGGAGTGCGTTCTTCAGCCGACCTTGGCCGTTGGTGGCCACGTAAAATCGGTTGCTCGGCGCTTCACGGAAGACGATCAGGTCGTAGCCGCCGTGCCGCATGATCTGGACCGCCGCGTCCACATCCAGGTTCTTGCCCAACTCAAAGACGTTTTCATAACGTTTGCCGGACAACAAAAGCGGCGGCCGTCGGATCAGCTCCAGGTTGGCGGCCGGGTTTTGGAAGAAGGCCTCGATGGACTGAAAGCGCTCGACGAAGGCGGCCCGCTCTTCGTTCGGGATCTGCAGAGCGCTGGGTCGATTGGCCAACAACTTGTCGAGTTCACCCCGGGCCCACCCGATCTCGGGTGCGCTCAGCTGACCGTTGGTGCCCTTGGGTTTGGCGGCGTCGACCAGGGCCGCGACCTTCTGGGTCTCCGGGTCGCTCATGGCCCAGATGTGCATCGACGTGACGGACGTCGGTTTGGTCGCGGCGGCAGAAGTACGTCCCATCTCCTACATTGGAACACACCCCGGCTCGGGTCGGTCTCGGGCACCCGGCGGCCGGGATCGACGCAACTCCCGCCTACGAGGGCCGATAAGTGCCCTCCGCACCAAAAGGTGACCCGGCCAACTTGATCCCGGGGGCCTGCATTCATTAGTGTTACTCGGTGGTTACGACGCTGGTCGCGTGTTGGGCCTTATTGGCCGTGGTGGCCAGTCCAGACGGCCCCGGGGCCCAGCGGGTGCCCACCGCGATCCTCTTGCCGACCCTGGGCGACCCGGACCTGGCGGGCTTTGGGGGCGCGGTGGAGCGGGTGTTGCGCCAGCAGATCGACGCGATCCCGGAGGTCGATAGCTCCGCCACGCCCTCTTTGGATCTGGAGGGCCTGCAGCTGGCGGTCGGGTGTGTGGCCGACAACGACGACTGCCTGCGGTCGGTGGCGGCCCAGCTGAAGGTCGAGGTGGTGGTCGCGGCCCAGCTGGATCGGGCCGGCGATGACCTGGTGTTGTCGGTCCTTCAGTTCCGCGGGGATCGCACGCCGGCCCGTCGTCAGGTGGTGCGCCGGACCTCCGGGAGCTCCCGGGAAAGTCAGCTGCTCACCGAGATCCCGGGGATCGTCGACGAACTCTACGATCGCGTGGCGCCGCCCACCTATCAGCCCCAGGTGGTGGCCCAAACCTCGCCACCTCCCGCCGAAGCCCCTTGGTGGCCTTGGGCGGTCCTCGGTGGCGGGGGGGCGCTGGTGGTCAGCGGCCTGGTGTTGGGCGCGGTCGCCAGCGGCACCGAGTCGGACTTTGGGGCGGCGCCGACCGACTCCGAAGCCCAGGTGGACCAAACTTTGGACTTGAAGGATCGAGCCGAAGGCCAAGCGACGGGCGCCAACGTGCTTTTGGTCGCGGGGTTGGTGGTGGCCGCGGTGGGTGGGGCCGCCTTGTACTGGACCTGGCCCGCTGAAGTGACGCCCACGGTGGCGGTGGGGTCGGAGCAAACGCAAGTTGGCTTGCACTTTGTTTGGGGAGGTGGGCCGTGAGAGCTGTTTGGGCCCTCTTCTTGTTGGCGGGTTGTACCGTCGATCCCGCGGCCAACCCCGGCGCCACTTGCAGCGCCGACTCCGACTGCCCCGGCGATCGGCGTTGTTACCGCGGTTATTGCGTGTTGGGGGCTTCTGACAGCGGCGTCCCCGACGCAGACCCCGCCGACGTTTCGCCCAGCGACGGGCCGATCTTGGATGGTGGCCCGTCCGACACCGGTGAAGTTTGTGAACCCGGCCAAGCCTGCGTCGATCCAACCCGCTTCGGCATCTGCCGAGACGGTTTGCGCACCTGCGGCGGCGCGGTCGAGTGCATCACCACCTCCAGCCGCGACGAAATCTGCAACCTGGTGGACGACGACTGCGACGGCAACACCGACGAAGACTGGGACCTGATGCGGGATCGCCAACACTGCGGCGAGTGCAACCGAGCTTGCGGTCCGGGCCTGGAGTGTTGTGGTGGTTCGTGCGTCGATACCTCGACCAACGCGACCCACTGCGGGGGCTGCGGCGGCGACTGCCGAGGCGACACCTGTTGTGGGGGGCGTTGTTTTGCCACCGAAACCAGCACCACCCACTGCGGGCGCTGCGGCCAAGCTTGCGACGATGGTGAGGTCTGTTGTGGAGATCGCTGCGCCGATCTCCGGACCGACGGGGAACATTGCGGGGTCTGTCCCAACGCCTGCACCGGCAATGACGTTTGTTGCAGCGGTGAGTGCAACGATCCCGCCTCCTCCGAGTGCAACGGCTGTGTGCAAACCTGCGGCGGCGGCACCGTCTGTTGCCAAGGATCCTGCGTGGACACCAACAGCAACCCCGACTTCTGCGGCAGCTGCGGGCGGCCTTGCGCCGAAGGGGAACGGTGTTGCTCCGGCGAGTGTTTCCCGAACGACGAAGACCACTGCAACGGCTGCGATCCCTGCGACAACGGTGAGTTGTGCTGCGCCGCCGGTTGTGTCCCCAACAACGCGGCCAACTGCAACGTTTGCAACTTCGCTTGCACCGGCGGCACCACCTGTTGCCCGAACGTGGTCGCGCCCGCCAACCCGTGCATCGATCTCACCAACGACCCTCAACACTGCGGGGACTGCATGACCCAATGTGGCAACCAACAGATCTGCAGCAACGGCCAGTGTTGCCCCATGGGTCGCACGGGCTGCCCCGATGGTTGCGTGAACCTGACCAACGATCCCGACAACTGCAATGAATGCGGCAACGTCTGCGGGGTCCTCAACCTGATCCCTCTCCGTTGTGTCGGAGGTCAGTGTCGGTTGTGAGTGGCCCGGACCCGCTGCTTGGTTCGGTGGTGGGCGGCCGCTACCGAATCCGATCGAGGTTGGGCGCCGGCGGGATGGCGGTGGTCTACGACGCCATCCACGAGGAGTTGGGCCGCGAGTTCGCGGTGAAGGTGGTCAGCGTCGACCTGGCCAATCACCGGGGGGTGATCGAACGTTTCCTGAAGGAGGCCCGGACCGTGGCGGCCTTGGGGCACCCCAACATCGTCGAGGTTTATGACCTGGGGCGTTTGCCCGACGATCGGCCGTACCTGGTGATGGAGCGGCTCCACGGCCGCAACTTTGGGAACCTCCTCGAGGAGCGGGGCCCTTTGCCGCTGGCCGAGGTCGTGCAACTCCTCAGCCAGGTCGCCGCGGCGTTGGAGTTGGTGCACCACAAGGGCATCGTTCATCGAGACATCAAGCTGGAGAACTTGATGTTGTGCCGAAAGGAAGACGGGACCGAGTTGGTGAAGGTCCTGGACTTTGGCATCGCCGCGATGCTCGACCCGGCCCGAGGCCTGGCCACCACCACCAACCACGGCAACATCACCGGGACCCCCCTCTACATGGCGCCCGAGGCGATCTTCGATCAGGTCTTCGATCGCCGGGCCGACGTCTATTCTTTGGCGGTGGTCGCGTATTTTTTGCTGACCGGGCAGCCGCCGTTCGTCGCCGCCGATCTGACCAACCTGATCCGCCGCAAGTTGCTCGAGACGCCAATGCCGCTGTCGAGTTTTGGGGTCACCTTTGGGCCCGAGCTGGAGGCTGCGGTGGCCCGGGGCCTGGGCCGCGAGCCCAAAGAACGCTTCGACTCGGCCAAGGCCTTGGTTCAGGCCCTCGAGCCGCCGGCGCCGCCGGCCCCACCTCGGGAGCCCACGCCCTCGCCGATCACCACCCCATCGCCGCCGCCAGCGACGCCTGAGTTGGCCTTGGACTCTCAAGATCTGGCGGCGGCCCGGGCTCCTCGTTGGCCTTGGATCGTCGGGGGATTGGTCGCCTTTGGCCTGGCCGCCTTGATCACCACCATGGTGCGGCCGCCGGCGCCGGCGCCCGTGTCAACTCAACTTGCAGTGGCGCCATCACCCGCCGAAGGATCGCCGGTTCACGCGCCGGATCCGACCCCAGCGCCGACCCCGCCGCTCCCCAAGATCACGCCTGCGCGACCGCCCCCGCCCGCGGCCGCGGCGGTCGAGTCCGCGCCGACGCCCAAGGTGTCGCCCCCTCCACCACCACCGCCCCAGGTCGTCGAGGTCGCGCCCGATGTTCGAGGTCCCAAGCTGGATCGGGCCAAGGCCGAAGCCGACAGCGACCGGGGCACCCAGGCCCTCCTCAAAGGTTACCTGCCAGAGGCCATCGAGGCGTTTCGCGCCGCCACCCAAGCGGCCCCCAACTTTGCCCCGGCCTGGCGGGGTTTGGGCCTGGCCAACGAACGGATGGGCCGCCGGGCCGAGGCGATCGAGGCCTTTCGCCGCTACCTTCGTTACGCGCCCCAAGGCGCCGAGTCCGAGGTGGTGCGGACCCGGCTGGCCCGCCTGGAAGCGGCCCCTCAATAACTGACATAAGGCTGTCATTTGCCTCGGGCAAGTTCGGTCCATGGCGAACAAGACCTATTCCGGAAGTTGTCACTGCGGCCGAGTCCGCTTCGAAGCCGACCTGGACCTGTCCCAGGGTTCGGGGCGCTGCAACTGCTCCTACTGCGGCAAAAGCCGCAGCTGGGGGGTGGTGATCAAACCTCAGGCCTTCCGGCTGTTGGCCGGCGCCGAGGTCCTCACCGACTACCGCTTTGGCACCCGGTCCGGCTGTTATCACTTCTGCCAGCAATGCGGGCTTCGACCGTTCGGGGACGGCGACGTCGAGGCCCTGGGCGGCGCTTTCGTGACGGTCAACCTGGCTTGCCTCGATGGGGTACCGCCTGAGGAGCTCGCTCAGATCCCGATCCACTACCAAGACGGGGCCCACGACGCCTGGCACCAGAGCCCCCCGGTGACCTCCTACCTCTGAGGTTTCTTGCCCGGGTGAGCGCTTTTTGGGCCGTGGGGCATTGGCCCGGTTGATCCGCGAGGGCCAGGCAAGGACCATGTCGACGTGGAGCGGCGGCGATGATCAGCGGCGTGGCCTTGGTGCTGCTGTCGATCACTGCACCCCAACTCGAGGCCGGCGTGTTCGCGGCCCGACCGGTGGTGATGAGCACCGGCCAGGTGTTGGGGCCCGCGGTCCGGGGGGGGTGGGCGCTCGGGCTTTTTGAGCTCGGGGTCCTCGCCCAACTCGGCTGGGCCAACGAAGATGATCGGGCCTACCAAGTGGTGCACCAGGAGCTGCGGACTTTGGCCCAGCTCCGTTGGACCACCGTCATCGGTCGAGGACAACTCTCCTTGGGCCTCGGCGCCGGCGCGGTTCACCTGCTGGAGACTCGGAATCGACACCAAGCGGAACGCCTGTCGGCCTCGGGGCTGAGCGCTCAAGAGACGGGTTCGACCTTCGGCCTGTTGTTGGCCGCCGAGGCGGGGCTGGATCTTTCGCTCGTCGATCCCCTTGGCTTGATCTTGGGCGCGGGCCCGAACCTCTCCCGGTTGGCGGACACCGACGGTGGCTGGCGTTTGGGCTGGAGCGCGAACCTTGGGCTGCGGGTTCGCTTCGGAGGATCGGATGGCTGAGCTGCGGCCGTGGCTTTGGTTGGTGTTGGTCGCCGGGTGCCAAGGCGACGTGCTCAACTTGGGCAGTGAACCGCCGCCACTTCTGACCTTGGAGGGTCGGGTGAACGGCGCCTACGGCAGCCTGGTCCGTCCCCGGGTCGGGTTGTTGTGGGCAGCGACCCCGATCTACGTGCCTTTTTGTCAGGAGCGGGGGCCCAATCCTTACGATCCCGATCGGGTGATCGAACGGGTGGCCTCGGCCGGCTGTCGGGATCCCTTCGACGTGGTGCCGGCCGAAAGTGGCGTGACGGTGCCCCTCGACGTGGAGACCGGTCGCTTCCGCATGGTGCTCGACGGCCTGCCCGACCCGGACCTGATGATTGGGACCTTGGAGTCCCGGGTGGCGTACGCCTCCTTTGTTTTGTTCGACGACACCGACGACGACGGCGTGTTGGATCTGCACCGCGGTTGTGGCCGCGGCAACAGCGACCGGGTGCCGGAGCGGATCTACGCCTCGACCTTCTCGACCCTGGCCGAAACCCAGCGGCGCTTCGTGTACTTGGAAGGTGAGTTGGACGCGGACTCCTTCTTTTATCCGCACCCCAGCTGCAGCACCTTGCCGAACCCGGGCTTTTCGTTATGGCAGGTCGGGCCGCTCCTCCCCGACGCCGGCGACTGCGCCCTCTTGCCCTTGGATCAACCGATCGAGTTGACCGTGGCCCCACCCGGATCTTTGGACGTCTTGTCGTGTGGCCAACGGGACAACGAAAGTTTCGAGCGGCCGCCGATGACCCGGGGCAGCTTGGCCGACATCGTGTTCGAGTGCCTCGACGACGGATCGATCGCGGTGGTCGAGAAGGAGTGCACATGCCCGGGCGTTCGGGTGGCGGCGCTGCGGGGTTGCTTCGACTCTTTGGAGTGCACGACCCCCGATTGGGATCTGCGGGAGCGGGTGCCCGAGTGGTGGCCCTGCGAAGTGCCGGCTGGGCCGTAGATGGAGCTGCTCGTTTTCCTCGGAGTGGCCCTGACCACCACCAGCACCGCGGCCCCGATCGAGGCCAAGACCTCTTTGGCGATCGTCTCGGACGAAGAGGCCTGGCGAGAGAGCGGCTTTCGAGTGGGCCTCGGCTACGGCTACGACCAGGTGTTCGGCCAAAACGGCGCCCCCGACGGCCCTCACCATGCCTTGATGGTGCGACTCGGTGCTCGGCTCGACGCCGACTGGTCCCTGTTCGCTGGGTTGCGATACGGCGCCAAACTCGGCGAACGCCCCGGGCTGCGCTACAGCGGAACCGTTGAGCCCACCCTACACCTCGGCGGCCTGGAGTTGACGGCGGGCCTCGGCATCGCCGGTTTTGTCCTCTCCCAGACCGGACAAGAGGCCTTCAGCGCCGGCAACTTGGTCGCGAGTTACACCCTCCCCGACGATCGAGCCCAACTTTCGTCCTGCTCCGGCGCTGGGGTGCTGGGTCTCTTGCGCCTCGAATACCCAGTGCCGATCAACGATCTGTTGGCGATCGGCCCGGTGTTGCAGTTCGAGGCCCAATGGACCCGCTGCACCCAAACCTTGGGGCGCTCCGATCCCGACACCGGTGAAGGGATCGAACTTCATCAATATTGGGGCCACTACAACATCGGCCTGGGGTGGATGACGTGGTGGCGCTGAGCGCTTGGGTGGTGCTTTTGGCTTCGGCGGTCCCCGAGGTGCCGACCAGCTCCACCGCGACCATCGGTTTTGTGCCGCCGCGCCTGCGGTATGCCCCGGTGTTGGTCCCGCCGACCTTGACCACCACCACCACCCGCCAGGTTGGGGTCCGGATCCGGGTTGATCTCGACGGTGAGGTGGAGCGGGTGACCTTGACCCAAAGTGGCGGCGAACCGTTCGACGAGGTGGTGCTCCACGGCGCCGCGAACTTTTCGTTTTTCCCGGGCCGCTACAACGGGGCGCCGGTGCCTGTCGATATTCAGTATAATCAGAGCTTCCCACCCCAGCTCCCTCGGGTCACCACCAGCACCCGGGCCCCCACCGGCTTGTTGGCCGGCGAACTCGTGGAACGTGGCACCCGTCGCCCCTTGGCCTTCGCGACGGTGTTGATCACCGCCGGCCAAGAGCAACAGTCGACCAGCAGCGATGAGGCGGGCCGCTTCGAGCTGGAGTTGCCCGCCGGGGAGGTCCGGGTGCAGATCTTGGCCACCGGTAACCGGGCCTTTGTGCAGCGGGAGACCTTGGCCCCCAATCAACGACTCGAGGTCCGCTACCTGGTCGATCCCGAACGACGTCATCCGTATGAGGTGGTGGTCACCGATCGGGTGGAGCGCACCGAGATCGCCCAGACCATCTTGCGCGGGCCGGAGCTGAAGCAGGTTCCTGGGACCTTCGGCGATCCCTTTCGAGTGGTCGGCACCTTGCCCGGGGTCTCTTCGATGATGTCCTTGTTGCCGTTCCCGATCGTCCGGGGATCCAGCCCAGGAAACACCGGCTTTTTGATCGACGGGGTGCGGGTGCCGCTCCTCTTTCACCTCTTGGCCGGGCCGTCGATCATCCACCCCGAGTTGATCGACTCCATCGAGTTTGCGCCCGGGGCTTTTGGCGTGGACTACGGCGGTTACACCGGCGGCATCGTCGACGGCAAAACGCGGCCCGCTCGGCCCGATGAACGGCGGGTCGATCTCGACGTCAACTTGTTTCAGGCTGGCGGCTTGATTCGGGAGCCGCTCCCCAGCCTGGGCGGTACGGTGACGGTCGCGGGGCGCTACGGTTTTCCGGGCTTGATCTTGAGCCTGGCCAGCCCTCGGGTGTCGCTGCAGTACTTCGACTATCAAGCTCGTTACGATCACGGCGACGCCAAAAACGGGTATTCAGTGTTTGTCTTCGGCGCCTACGACGCCCTGGACAGCGTCCCGACGGGTCTGCCCGACGACGCGCCCAAAGAGCCGCTCCTCAGCTTTCAGTTTCACCGCTTGGATCTGCAGTATCGCCACAAGGCGGATCGGCTGAGTGGGCAATATTTGCTCAGCCTTGGTTATGACGGATCTCTGTCGCAGGAGGAGGCCACCTTGGACAGCCTCAGCGCCACGCCGCGGCTGCGCTGGAGTTTGGGTCTCCTCGAGGAGTTGGAGTTTCGCTTCGGCGTCGACGGCCTGTTTCGTAAGGCGACTTTCACCACCGGGTTGGAAGGTGCGGGTGAGGTGGCGGACCTTTTGGGTCTCGATGGTGAACCCAGCAACGCCCTCTACTCTTTGGGTGGGTTGGCGGAGTTCGTGTGGCGCCCCAACTCGGACCTGGTGGTGCGGCCCGGCGTCCGGGTCGACGGCTTTTATGACGGGCTCACCGGACAAGTGGGCGTCGACCCGCGACTGAGCGCCCGTTATCGCCTCTGGGACGACGAACAGACGGTGTGGGTGAAGGCCGGCGTCGGCCTCTACCATCAGCCCCCGCGCTTCGCGATCCCGGTGCCGGGCCTCGATCAGATCGCCTTCGAAAAGGGGCTCCTCGAGTCGGCCCAAACCACCGTCGGCGCCGAGCTCGCGTTGGGCGCCGGCTGGACCGTGGACGTCCAGACCTACTTCAACTGGATGGACCCGATCCTCTACGACGTCCAGATCAACCCCAACGTCGATGAGGTCCTCAACCCTGCGCCCACCGCCCCGCCCGGCATTGCCCCCGCGGTGTTGCCCGAAGACACCGATGGCCTCAACGATCGCCTCGACCGCCTCTTGGCCCCCGCCACCGGTCGCTCCTACGGCGCTGAACTATTGCTGCGGAGGCAAAGCGACAGCGGCATCACCGGCTGGCTTTCCTACACCTTCTCTCGCAGCGAACGCCTGAGGGACGATCGCTGGATCAGCTTCGACTTTGACCGCACCCACCTGCTCAACTTGGTCGCCAGCTTCCCCTTGCCGCGGAGCTGGCAACTCGGCGTGAGAGCCCAGGTCCAAAGTGGTCGCCCCCTGACCACCACCTCCGGCCTCGCCGAAGCCCGGACCGCCACCTTCGTCCGCTTCGACCTGCGCATCGACAAGACCGCGATCTGGAACGACTGGCTCCTCGACTTCTACATCGACATCAGCAACGCCATCTTGGGCGGCGAAGAGTTGGCCCCTGAAAACACCCTCCGCTACGTGATCCCCACCGTAGGATTCCGCGGCCTATTCTGAGGGAGAAAAGAAGGGGAGAAACAAAGGTGCCAGGCCACTGCGCAAGACGGTGCGAACAAGGTGCCGCTGCTGAGAAAAGAAGGGAGAAACGAAGGTGCCAGGCCACTGCGCAAGACGGTGCGAACCAAGGAAGAAAGGGCCCATGGAAAAGGTGGCAGGCAACTTCGAAAGTGCCAAGGAAGAGGTGCCAGGCAACTGCGCAGAGTCCTCGACGTCGCGCAAGAGGCCCTTTCGCTCGCGGCTCCTCTCTTGCGCAACGAAAAGCGCTAGGTCCCCTCGGAGCGGCTGATCGTCACCAGTCGGCCAACTTCGATGGCGAGTGCCCAGAGGCTTTTGCCCTTGGAGGGTGCCGCTCCCTTCGCGTCTAACGTGGAACTCTTGGGATGCTACGAGTTCCGCTTCCGACCATGACCTCTTCTGGTCAGCCTGAGGGTGCCGAGGGGCGAAAGGAGTAGCGCGGGAAAGTCGCGTCGATATGGCCCGCGCGGAAGGCTTGGGAGGCGGCGCGGAAGGCCGCGACAAAGGCACGGACGTGTTGAAGGTAGGCGTAGCGCGCGTCAGCGGTGGCGGCAAAGCAGAGTGGTCGACGTTTGCGCTTCGTGAACTTCGGGCGGTGAACCGGCGATTCGGCGAGTACCTTCTTTATGCCAAGAACGCCGCGTTGGGTGGCGCGCAGTTCCCGTTCGCGTTCGCGAAGTTCGGCCTCGAGCGCGGCCTGAAGCTCGGGCTTGGGGAGCGGGTGAACGGTGAGCACGGCGGTCTGCATGAACTCCCGCGGGTCGACGCCGTTCGGGTCGGGCTCGAGTCTGCGGTTGGCGTCCCGCACGGCGCGCCGAAAGCGCGGCTCGTTGAAGTAGGACACGGTCGTTCGGACGGTGCCCTTCTGTCCGCCGAGGCAGAGGCCCGCCCATTCGTGGCGATGGTGCACCAGGTTGGCTTCGAGCGGGTTGCACAGCGCGTAGGCGATGCGACGAACGAACGAGTACTCGTCGAGGATCTCGATCTCGGTGAAGCGTCGCTCAAAGACTGCGCCGCGCACGCCGTCGAGGCGATTGATGGCTTTGGCGAGATGACCTTCGAACTCGCGCATGAAGTCGGAGAGCTGGCCTTTTTGATCTTCGACCACGAGATGGATGTGGTTGGACGGTACGTGCTCGCCCGGCCCCGTCCTGACGAACGCCGCGCCGCCGATGTAGCCCTGGACGGATGAGCAGAAGACCCCGACGAATCTGGACCTCTGAACAGAAGAAGCACCTGGTGGCCGAGGCGCGTCGCCGCATGGCCGGCGGCGAGTCTCACCGCGCCTCGGCCAAGGCGTTGGACCTTCACGAAGGCACCCTACGGCAGTGGATGGAGCGCTACCCGGCGGGCCAACTTCAGCCGGTGCAGATCGCGGCCGATGACGAGCCCGCGCGCTCGACTGGGATCAGCGTGGCCACGCCGGACGGCTTCGTGTTCGACGGCCTCGACCTCGATGGCGCTATTCGGCTCTGGGAGCGGCTGCGGTGATCGGCGCGGAGCGACGGGTCCGAGTGTTCGCCCGGGCGGCGCCGACGGACATGCGGAAGTCCTTCGACACGCTCTCAGCCTTGGTGTCGATTGAGCTGGGCCGAGACCCGCTGGAGGGCGACATGTTCCTGTTCGTCGGCGCGCGGCTGCGTTCGGCCAAGGTGCTGTTCTGGGATGGCACCGGGCTCTGCGTCTTTCACAAGCGGCTCTCGCAAGGGCGGTTCGCGGCGCCCTGGAAGCGGAGCGCCGAGGGCGCGATCACCATGTCCAGGAGCGAACTGGATCTCTTCATCGAGGGCAGCCAGCTGGTGTTCATCGGAGCGCTGTCACCGGGCGAGATTGTTCCCAAGAGAGTCGCAACTCGCGCCCTCGTCGTACGATAACTTCCTCGCGTGGTGGACCTCGATCGCGTCTCCGATCTTGAGCTCCTGCGTACAGTCGCCAAGGTTCAAGATGCGGAGATCCGGCGCCTCAGCAAGCAGCTGCTGCTGGTGACCAAGGAACTCGCGGCGGCCAAGAAGGAAGACTCGGTCGCCATCCAGGAGCGCCTGAGCGTCCTCGAGAAGGAGCTCCAGGAGGTCCAGGAGCGGGCCTACGGCCACCAAAGCGAACGCCGGCCGCGCTCCGACAAACCGACCAAGGAGAAGAAGCCGCAGACCGGTCACGGCCCCACGCCGCAACCTGACTTGCCGACCGTGACCGAACTCCACCTGCTTGATCAGGCCGACCGAGCATGCCCAAGCTGTGGCGGCGAGCTGAAGCCGTGGCTCGACCAGTTCGAGGACAGCGAAGAGGTCGACGTCGTCGACGTCAAGTACGTCCTCAAGAAGCACCGGCGCCAAAAGTACCGCTGCGGCTGCGGCGGCTGCATCGAGACCGCGCTCGGACCCACCAAGCTGATCCTCGGCGGGCGCTACAGCCTCGCCTTCGCTGTGCACGTCACGATCGAGAAGTACTGCGTCCACATGCCCCTCGAGCGCCAGGCGAAGCGCATGGCGTGGGCCGGGCTCGACGTCACGACCCAGACCCTCTGGGACCAACTCTTTGCGCTGTCCCGGTGTTTCAGCGTCGCCATCAAGCGGCTGCACGAGTACCTCCTTAAGAAGGAGGTCCTGATGGGCGACGAGACTCGCTGGCCCCTGCTCGGCGTCAAGGGCCGCGCGAGCAAGAACTGGTTCGACTGGGTGCTGGTGGCCGATGACGCCGTCCTCCATTCGATTCACGAGACCCGCTCCAACGACGCCGCCCGCGAGGTGCTCACCGGCTTCAAGGGCACGCTCCTCACCGACGGCTACGGCGTCTACTCCAGCCTGGCGACGGAACTCGGCTACACTCAGGCCCACGACTGGTGCCACGCCCGTCGATATTTCATCGAAGCCGAAGCCACCGCGCCCGACGAAGTCGGTCCGATCCTCGACGACATCGGCAAGCTCTTCCTGATCGAGCGCGACATCGTCGCATCCTTCAGCGGCCAGCCCATCGAACGGGCTCTAGAGATCCGAAGAACCATGCGCGAACGGCAATCTCGACCAATCGTCGAGGCGATCGGAGCAAAGGCGACGCAGGTCAAGGCGCTCAGCGAGAGCCCGATCGGTCGCGCGGTGAAGTACCTGACCAACCAGTGGGACGGCCTCATCCGCTTTCTTGGAGACCCAAAGATCCCGATCACCAGCAACGCCGCCGAAGGCGCTCCGCGCCCTGGTGCTCGGGCGTAACAACCACTTCGGCTCCAAGTCCAAGCGCGGGACCGAGGTATCGGCCATGATGTACAGCCTGATCGAAAGCGCGCGCCTCAACGGCTTAGACCCGGCTCGCTACCTCAAGTTTGCGGCCGAGGTGCATCTTCGAGGCGGCTTGGCCCCGTTGCCCCACGAGGTCCGGCAGGACGCCTTTGCCGCAGCTCGGGTGGGGCCACCTGCGGCACCCCAGCTTGAGAACGGGTAGACCGCCCCCATCATCCCGGAGCGCTAGCTGATTCAGACAGCCGAAACAGACGGGGCTGGGCGAGCACGTACGTTGGACATCTCGACCACGGCATAGAGCACGATGCCGTCGAAAAGGCCGAGGGCGCGGGCGAGGAAGTAGGCGACGAGGGCGACGCGCTCGGGCGTCGGGATGAAGCGGAACTCGGAGCGATGACAACGGACGGTGACGTCCACGAGCGCGCCGGGTTTGCGTTCTTTGAGGTGCCGCATAGAATGCGATCGAGGATGTGGTGGGGTGCGGGTAGGCGGTCAACGCCGGGGGTGGGAAACTCGTTGCGTGGAGACGGGGTGTGGAAGGGATTTCGTTTCGGGAGGGTGGAGGGATCCCGCGGAGTATTGCGCACTCGTATGGCACCTTCTTAATGGGGGAGGAGCAACCGCGTTGGTTTTCAAGGACAGCCGATGTAGACCGAGCCTGGTGGTTGGACCTGGGTTTCGATGGGAAGTGCGTTGGCCTCGCCGACGCCGAGTTTGCCTTCTTCGTTGCTCCCGACGCACCAGAGGGAGCCGTCGTTGTATACGGCGCAGAGGGCGGAACCGTCGAAGTTCGCCGATAGGGCGAGTACGGTTCCCCCTCGAAACTTTGGCCCGGATCGACAGTATACGCTCCCCGCGGTGTCGAGGTAGCAGAACCTAGAAGGGACGTCGGCGATGATCAGGTCGACCACTTCGCCAGGTATGCCGAAGGACGCTTGTCCCAGACAGTCCCCTCCCGCAGCGGTTACGCGACATTCGCTCACCGAGTTGGATACGCGGAAGGTCGAGTCGTCATCGACCGACGCCGCACCGAACGTGGTGACCCACAGGCTCCCATTGTTCGAAACGATCGGCTGCGGCATTGGTGTTGCCCCAAAAAAGAGGCCGGCGCACAAGACGACACCCGTATCGGTGAGCGCACAGATACTGTCCCAAGTGCCGGTCGCGAGCGCGACGAGGTTCTGGGCGGTTCCCCACCGTGTGAAGGACGTGACCGGGGAGGTGTTGCCAGTGCCGAACTGCCCTTGGCTGTTGTAGTTGCCCAGACAGGCCGCTGTTCCGTCTTGTCGATGGACACAGATGCCTTCGGCTATCCCGTCCGCAAAGCCAACGCTTCGCGAGATCAAGATCTGGTCGACCTCCTGCTGATCGGTGCGGCTGAAGGTCCGGCCGAAGTTGGTCTGCGCCACCCGCCCGGCACATCGCATCGTGCCGTCTTGGTGGCCGTAACAAACGGCCGTTGCCCCAACGGCCATCGCGACGCGTCCGAGGCACGCAGTGTCGTTGAAGTGCCTCTGTTGTCCCTGCCACTGAAACTGAACTGTGGTGGGCGCGGCCGGTGTCAGGCCCCTCGTGGCCACACCGGCGTCAGTCGCGCCCGCATCCATCGCAGCATCCAACTCCATCGAGCCGCCGTCCGCAGACGGACCCGCGTCAGGTGTGAGCGGTGTCCCCGTGTTGGCGGCATCCTTCGGGAAGCGGGCGTCGGCCATGACACCGCTGTCAACTGGGAGCAAGATGAGATCCGCAGGAGCCGAGCAAGACGCGAGCAATACAAGACCTAAGGCCCGTCTCATGCGAGGGTCCGATGTTGACCGCCTGCGGCTCGTAGATCAATGCGGCACCGAAGCCTCCTCGCACGATAGCGGTTTCCGGCGGCACCAGGGCGGGGTCTGGGCACTCCCCGCCATCGGCACGGCTGCCGCGAGCGTCGACTGCCCTCGGTCGGCTCAGCGACGAACGCTTAGGTTGAGCAACCAGGGGTAGGTGAGTTGTCCGGGTTCGTCGCCGACTTGAATGATCCGTTGGTAGACCGGCGTCTTGAGGGACGCGGAGAGCAGGCCGAAGCCGAAGCGGTAGCCCAGGCCGGCGCCCAGGAGCAGGTCGGTGCGGCCGAGGTTGCCGTCTTGTTGGACCACTCCGCTCCAACGTTCGGCCTCTTCGTGGATCGCGTCGATGGTGCCAAAGGCGAGGCCGTCTTCCAGAAAGCGCAAGCCAACTTGCAGACCGACGGCGGCTCGGTGGCCGGCTTGGTATTGGTGTTGGTTGGCGTAGACCACCAGCTGGGTTTGAGCGTAGGCGTCGAGCTGGAGGCGACCGAAGGGCAGGCTCAGGTCCAGGCCCAACACCGGGTCGAAGGTGCCGGTGCCGAACTGAAGGTGTTGGTGCACTCGGCCGGCTTCGCCCAAGGCGAAGGGATCGGGTTCGGTGCGGCCGATGGGGATGGAGAGGCCGCCCTTGAAGGAAAGCAAGGCCCCTTGCACTCGCCAACTCCGCCTTAGGCGCAGCCACGGATCACCGAGGCCGAAGAGGGTCTCGTTCCGGTGGTGGATCGTCTCGTAGTCGGGCACGAACACCGCCCCGTCCAAGGTTTGATATTCGATGGTGGTGTACGTCCAGCGCACCGGCACCTGGAGCTCCAAGCCCCATTCGTCGCTCAGGCCGTAATCGATGAGGCCCCGGACTTCGCTGACCCACAACACCTGATCGTGCAGGTGGGGCGGCTCTCTCCGCACTTCGCAGATCGGGCCGATCTCGGGGCACGCGGACTGGTGAACCACCCGCAGGCGCGTAGCCATGAAGTTGACCACCGCGGTGATCCGGTCTTTTCCGACGCTGCTGGTGATGGACCCGCCGACCGGCAGGTTGGGGTTACTTCAACCCGCTCAGGCGCTGGCGACGGAGCTCACGAAGATCCCCGCTACCGCCACGACCATGATGAGGAGAGGTTTCATTGTTGGCTCCCTTCGGCGATCGCCGCGTCCAAGGCCGAAAGATCCAGGCCGCTGATCGCCTTCACCCGCTGGCCGTTCCGCCCGTAGATCACCACGTAGGGCAGGGACTCGACGCCGGCCAAGTGGTGTTTGGCCAACGGCGTCTCCCACGAAACGACGTTGAGCTTGCGCAGCGCCAGATCTTTGCGCTCCTTCAGCAACCCGAAGACGTGGGCGTCGATCTTGCGGCACGGCCCACACCAGTCGGCGTAGAAGTCGAAGATCGTCACCTTGCCGGGGACCACGAAGGTCTCCAGCGCTTCGACGTCTTCACCGGCCTCCGAAAGTCGACCCACGTCAGCGTCGGGGGGCAAGGCGGGGAGGGGCTCAAAGTTCAGGTCGGGGTGACAGATCAGGCACTGGGACTCGGGCACCTCGTGTTCGGCGCACCAGTCGCCGGCGGCCTTGAACTCCGGGATCTTCTCGGGGTGACAGCGGGTGCAGGTGGCGGCCGGGACCTGGTGGGCGCAGAGGCTCAGGTCTTCGGCCGAGGTGGTCAACGGCGTCACCCGACCGTGGGGGGAGGGCGTGGTGCAGGCGGTCAAACCGAGCAACAAGAGCGACGCAACCTTGGCCACAAAGTTTTCGCCGCCCAAGATCCCTGCGGGTTTCATCAAGTCCGTCCATAACCGAGGCGACCCGAAGCGGCAACCAGGTGGAGAATATCCAAAGTGAATTCAATGGTTTGAGGTGGATGTGGGTGAAAGTGTGTTTTTGGGGCACCGCTCGCCGGGGCCCAGCCGATATCCACCTCATGAACCTGATCAGTGGTCCGGGCGGTCGTTCGGCGAAGGCGACCGGGATCATGGAGGCCCCTGGGGCGGCGGATCCCAGTGAGGTCCAGGGGCCAGGCCAGGTTCAGGGGTCTGTCGATGGTCCCCTCCCGGAGACCGGACCGAGCCCCCGCAGCAGTCCCCGAAAGGCTCGGCGTTGGCTTTCGGTGGTGGGCGGGTCGGTGGCGGCCCTCGCGGTGATGCTCGGGGCCGTGGGTGGCAGCTCGGCCGTCTCGAGCGCCGAACTTGGGCAGAGCGCGGGTCGGGCCTTGAGCACCCCGATGGTGGTCGTCGACACAACGGTCCCCAACGATCCCACCCAGCTCAGCGCCACCATCTCACGAAACGGCAAGGTGGAGGCTGTGCTCATCGAGGCCGAATCCGACGCGCGGCGAGGTGTCGCGTCGACGGTGACCTTCTTACCGAGCAAGGGCACGAAGTTTCAGAGTTGGTACTTCGGTTACAAGACCGGAGAGCCTCGACGAATGAACATCCTCGAGCTCCCGGAAGGTGGGATCGTCCGTGGCACGATCGTCGTGAACCCCAGTGGGCACACTGGAAAGGCCGACGAGTACGCCCGTTCCAACACGTACACCGTTCACGTCACTCTGCCCGATGGTGTAACCATGGTGCGCGAAGGCCACCCGCGGAACGTAGTGATTCAAGGCCTTCCGTTCTCGACCGCCGAATACGCGACCGCCATCGACGTCGAGTTCCCGTACCGGTCAGGCATCACCCGGCTCTGGGCTGCCCCGGGCGGCTCCGCCGGGATCGACGGCTACGTGGAGGGGCGCCTCTACCTGGTTCATTCCCATGATCAGAAGTGGTCGGTCACCGCGGCTTGGGGGGCCTCCGTACGTCACCTCTTCGACTCGGACTCCCACGGTCCCATCCCGTTCCCGGTGCCGTACTACCGCGGTCGTTGAGCGACGGCTTCCTCCCTCACGGCCGGGCTCAGATCTCGAGGCCAAACCAAAATAGGATAGGCGCCTTACCGAGGGGCAATTGCACCATGGCCGGGCCGAGGGCCAGGTGATCGTCGATCCGTCGCAGCTCGTCGAAGAGCCCCCGCAACACCGCTGGGTTTTCGGGGTGATCGTAGGACAACCGCAAGGTAGCTTGCGAATCGAGCACCGACGGCACCACTTGGCAGCGGAACGGCAACCGATTGTGCCCCAACATCCGGTTGGCGCCTCCGCTCAGGTCCTTGTTGAAGCTCTTGCCCTCGAAGGGGCCAAGGGCCGAATAGGCCAAAAACACCGGGCGGGTCAGGCGCTCCAGGAGGCCCGGCGCGCCCGAGGCCAACATCCGGCCTGCGACCCGCTCCTTCAGCCACTCGGCGGTCGGCGGAGAACCGCCGGCATACAAGCGAGCGAGCTCGGGGGCGCCTTGCCGCGCCAAAGTAGCGAGATCGGGTGCGCTCACAGGAGGGGCTTGGGAGTGGTCTTGAAGTGCTGGGCGATCCGCTGGGTCTCTTCGTAGGGCAACACGGCCTGGCCGGTGCGTTCCTTGGCCTCGTGGATCTGGTCTCGCAGGAGGTTGCCCGGGCACTCTTTGCCGTGGGCGGTGGCGTGGGGGAAGGTCTCGCGCATGCGCTTCATGGCGACGTCGAAGCCGTCCTTGACCACGTTGCCGGTGGACATCGACAACATCGGACAGGCCAGGAGGTTCCCGTGGGGATCGACGTGGATGAAGTTGTTGCCGCCCGCGCCACAACCAAAAGCTTCGCTGTCTTCGGTGCTGGAGCGGACGGTCACCGGCGGGAGATCTCGGTATTGGGGTTCGGTGTTGACCATGCGCATGAAGCGGTCGAGCTCCTCCAGCTCGGCCACCGAAAGGCGGACGTCGGTGCGATCGATATACGCCCCGGTGGCGATCGGGTCGAAGATCTGCAGGAAGCCAGCGCCCAAGCGGTGGGTCAGATCGAGCAACTTCATCAGGCCGCCGTCTTTGGTCATGCCCCGGGTGGCGGTGGCGACCAAACAGGGGAACACGCCGGCCTGGCCGAACAAGGCGACGGCCTTGGCGGCCTCGTCGAAGGCCTTGGGGCTCTTTCGGAACTGGTTGTGGAGGGTCGGATCCCAGTGATCGATGCTGATCGCCGCGGCGGTCAGGCCCGCGTCCTTGAGTTGCCGGGCTTTGCTGGGCGTCAAACCAAAGCCGGTGGTCACCAGCCAAAGTTCACTCTTCGCTTTGGCGTGGGCGATCAAGACCAAGAGATCGTCGAAGCGCAGGAGGGGCTCACCGCCGACCAAGGTGAAGACGCCGGCGCCATGCCGCTGAAAGCCGTCGATGATCGCCTTCCACTGATCCAGATCCAGGTCGTTCTTTTTGCCCAAGGCTTCGGAGGCGTAGCAGTGTTCGCAGCGGAACATGCAGGCGTCGGTGATCGCTAGATCGACGGTGGAGCAGAAGCGCTCCTCCTGCCCTTCGTCGATGTGCAAAAACTTGGAAGCGACCATCCGATCGAAGATCGGCCCCGGTGAAGAGGGCAGGTACATCTCGAAGAAGGTGCGCCCCTGAAAGTGGGCGTACTTCCGGCCGGTCATGAACTTGAGGAAGGCTTTTTGAGCCTCGACCTCGTCCCGCAGGTTGTTCCGTCCCAGGTTGGGCCGGGCTCCGCGGCGCCGCTCCTCCAGGTAGATCCGCATGGCCGAGGCGGCGAACCGAGCCTCGGTCAACCACTTCTCGGCGCCAAAGATCCGACCGGGTTTCATCGGGTCCGTACATACCGGAGCCAGCCGCCGGGCGGCAAGGCGGTGAGCCCGCTAAGGATCCGAATAAGTCCAAGGGGTTGCAGAGGACCTCGGGCTTGAGCGGTCCTGACACAACCGTGAATCAAGCGGGGCGTGACGAGGCCTCGCTTTTGGGGCAAGGAGAGGCCCTCATGCCCGACCCCTCCAGCCTTGCGTCGCCCTTGGGCTTTTGGGCGCCTGGCCCCACCGCGCCGGCCTTCGAGCCCGGGGCTTTGTTGACCGCCGCCGAACGTTGTCGCGAGGCCTGCTTCGTGGTGGTCGGTCCCGATGGGCGCCGCGGCGTGGCCTTCGGGGGCGGCTGGGCCGACGAAGGGTCGGGGCGTTGGCCGATGTTGGCGGCGTTGCCGGGTCTTTATCCCGAGTGGCTCGGCGATCGCAGCTTCACCGAGGTCCATCACCTCCGCTTCCCATACTGTACCGGCGCGATGGCCAACGGCATCGCCACCGCCGAGGTGGTCATCGAGGCGGCCAAGGTCGGGGCCCTCGGCTTTTTCGGCGCCGCCGGGCTCTTGCCGGATCGAATCGCGCCTGAGCTCCAGAAGATCAAGGCCGCCCTGGCCCGGGGTGAAAGTTGGGGCGCCAACCTGATCCACTCGCCCCAAGAGCCGGCCATCGAAGAAGCGGTCACCGAACTTTATCTCAAGACCGGCGTCCAGCGCATCGAGGCTTCGGCCTTCATGGGCTTGACCCCTTCGATCGTGCGTTACGCCTATTCGGGTCTGTGGGTCGATCCGCAAGGTAACTTGCAGCGCCGCAACCACGTCTTCGCCAAGGTCTCTCGGCCCGAGGTGGCGCGTCGTTTCCTCGAGCCCGCGCCCGCGGACCTCTTGGCCGCGTTGGTGCAGAAGGGCCACCTCACCGCTGAAGAGGCGAAGTTGGCCGCCCACCTGCCGGTCGCCGAAGATCTGACCGCCGAGGCCGACTCGGGGGGCCACACCGACAACCAAGCGCTGCCCGCCTTGTTGCCGACCTTGTTGCGGCAGCGGGATCAGCTCGCCCACGAACGTGGTTATCAACGGCCGATCCGGATCGGCGCCGCGGGAGGCTTGGGGACGCCGGCTTCGGTGGCGGCGGCCTTCGGCATGGGCGCGGCCTACGTGTTGACCGGCTCGGTGAACCAAGCTTGCGTCGAGTCCGGCCTGTGCGCCGACGGCAAGCGCCTGTTGGCCGAAGCGCGCCTCGGAGACTTCGTGATGGCCCCCGCCGCCGACATGTTCGAGATGGGCGTGAAGGTCCAGGTGCTGCAGCGCGGCACCATGTTCGCGAGCCGCGCCAAGAAGCTCTACGAACTCTACCTGGGGCACCCCAGCCTGGAGGCCATTGGCCCTGCGGATCGGCAGCGCCTCGAGCAAGACATCTTGCGGACCCCGATCGAGAAGGCCTGGGCCGACACCGCCCAATACTGGCGGGCCCGGGATCCACACGAGCTCCAGAAGGCCGAGCGGGATCCCAAACACAAGATGGCCTTGGTGTTCCGCTCTTACCTGGGTCAGTCGAGCCGCTGGGCGATCGCCGGTGAGGCCGCGCGCCGCGCCGACTTCCAGATCTGGTGTGGGCCGGCGATGGGCGCGTTCAACGCCTGGACCGCCGGCACTTTCTTGGCCAACCCCGAACGTCGCACCGTGGGCCAAGTGGCCCTTAACCTGCTCGAGGGCGCTGCGGTGTACACCCGGGCCCAACTGATGCGCAGCGCTGGTGTGCCCTTGCCCAGCGCCGCCTTCGATTTTCGACCGCGACAACTCTCCTGAAGATGAGCCTACCGATGAAAAAGCCGAACCCTCCGATCGCCGTTGTTGGCGTCAGCGCCCTTTTTCCTGGCTCCGTCGATGCCAACGGATTTTGGCGCGACATCTTGGCCGGTAAAGATCTGATCAGCGACGTCCCGCCGTCCCACTGGTTGATCGACGACTACTACGATCCGAACCCGGCGGCGCCCGACAAAACCTACGCCAAACGCGGCGCGTTTTTGACCGAGGTCGACTTCGATCCGGTCGCCTTCGGTGTGCCCCCGAGTGCGGTGCCGGCCACCGACACGTCCCAGCTCTTGGCCTTGATCGTGGCCCAGAAGGTGTTGGAGGACGCCTGCCGCGGTGACTTCCAGAAGCTCGATCGCTCCCGGACCTCGGTGATCTTGGGCGTGACCTCAGCCCAGGAGCTCTTGGCCTCGATGGTCAGCCGGCTGCAGCGGCCGATCTGGGTCAAGGCCCTGCGCGAGTCGGGCGTGCCCGAAGAAGAGGTGGGCCCGATCTGTGATCGGATCGCCGCCAACTACGTGCCCTGGCAGGAGAGCAGCTTCCCCGGCTTGCTCGGCAACGTCGTCGCGGGCCGCATCGCCAACCGCTTCGACTTGGGCGGCACCAACTGCGTCACCGACGCGGCCTGCGCCTCCACCTTTTCGGCGGTCTCGATGGCCGTCAACGAACTCTACCTGGGCCAGTCGGATCTGGTGATCACCGGCGGCGTCGACACGCTGAACGACATCTTCATGTTCATGTGCTTCAGCAAGACGCCGGCCTTGTCCCAGAAGGGCGACTGCCGGCCGTTTTCGGACGCCGCCGACGGCACCATGCTCGGCGAAGGCCTGGGCATGTTGGCCTTGCGCAGACTGGAAGACGCCGAACGGGACGGCAACCCGATCTACGCAGTGTTGCGTTCGGTGGGCGCGGGCTCGGACGGTCGCGCCAAGAGCGTGTACGCGCCGCTCCCGGCCGGGCAGGCGCGGGCGATCACCCGGGCCTACGAAGGCGCGGGCTACGGCCCCGAGACCGTGGAGTTGGTGGAGGCCCACGGCACCGCGACCAAAGCGGGCGACGCCGCCGAGTTTGAAGGCCTGAAGTTGGTCTTCGACGACAAGAGCCAAGAACGCCAGTGGTGTGCCTTGGGTTCGGTCAAGTCCCAGATCGGTCACACCAAGGCCGCGGCCGGCGCGGCGGGCCTCTTTAAGGCGGTGATGGCGCTCCAACACGGGATCTTGCCGCCGACCATCAAGGTCGATCGCCCCAACCCCAAGCTGGAGATCGAGAAGTCACCGTTTTATCTGAACACCAAGGCCAGGCCTTGGGTGCGCGGCGCCGATCACCCGCGCCGGGCTTCGGTGAGCTCCTTCGGTTTTGGTGGCTCCAACTTCCACCTGGCCCTCGAGGAGTATAGCGGCCCGAGCGCGGCGCCTCGGCAGAACTTCCGCAGCCATGAGCTCGTGACCTTGAGCGGCGCTTCGATGGGGGCCTTGGCTCAGTCGGCTCAGGCGTTTTTGGGTGAGCTCAAAGTGCAAGCCAGCTTGCAGTGGGCGGCCCAGGAGTCCCAGCGGCGCTTCGACGTCAAGGCGCCTCACCGGCTGGCGATCGTCGCCGCGGACCTGGCCGGCTTGAGCGCGGATCTCAGCAAGGCCGCCACGTCCCTGGCCCAAGGCACGGCGCCGTCCAGCGCCACCGTTCACTACGGCAGCGGAGAGCCCGGGCCGGTGGCCTTCTTGTTCCCGGGCCAGGGCAGCCAATCCGTGGGGATGGGCGGCGAGCTGGCCATGAACTTCCGGGAGGCCTTGTCGGTTTGGGATCGGGCGGCCTCTTTGGGGCTGCACGACAAGGTGTTCCCTCGGCCGGTGTTCGACGAGGCGGCGGCCAAGGCGCAAGACGCCGAGCTGCGCCGCACCGAGTGGGCCCAACCCGCGATCGGCGCGACCTCGGCCTCGATGTTGGCGGTGCTGAAGCGCCTGGGCCTCGAGGCTCAGATGGCGGCCGGTCACAGCTTCGGTGAGCTCACGGCCTTGTACGCGGCCGGGGTGTGGAGCGAGGCCGACTTCTTGAAGGTCTCCCAAAAACGTGGCGCCTTGATGGCCGAGGCCGCGGCGATCCCCGGCGCGATGAGCGCGGTGTCAGCCTCCAAGGAAGAGGTCGAGGCCGTGCTGCGGGAGTTGGGTGGAGCGGCGGTGGTGGCCAACCACAACGCCCCCAAGCAGGTGGTGATCTCCGGCCCGACCGAGGCGGTGGCGGCGGCCGAACAAGCCCTCAAGGCCAAGAAGTTGTCGTCCACCCGCTTGCCGGTGGCGACCGCTTTCCACAGCCCGGTGGTGGCGGGTTCAGTGCCCGCCTTTGCCGAGTTCTTGCGTTCGGTGCCGAATCAGGCGCCTCGATATTCAGTATATTCGAACGGCACGGCCGCCCCCCACGGGGCCGAGGTGATGGCCCGCTTGGCGTCTCAGATCGGGGAGCCGGTCCGCTTCGTCGAAGAAGTGTTGGCCATGCACCAGGCTGGCGCCCGGATCTTCGTCGAGGTCGGCCCGGGGTCGGTGTTGACCGGCCTGACTGGGAGGATCTTGGAGGGCCAGGCCCATCAGGCGCTCGCCCTCGATGACAAGAAGGGCGGCGTCTACGGCTTGATGGTGGCCTTGGCCAAGTTGTCGGCCTTGGGCGTGCCGCTGGTGTTGTCGGCGTTGTTCGACGGCGTGGCGGTGGAAGATCCGAAGAAGAAGCTGAAGCCGAAGATGGCGATGCCGATCAACGGGTCCAACTACGCGCGGCCGTATCCGCCGCCGGGTGGAGTGGCGGCCTTGCCCAAGCCCAACCCGCCTCGGGCGTTGCCGGATCCGGTGGTGGTGGTGAAGGAGGTGCCGGTGGCGGTGAGGGATGGGAATGGCTTCGGCCACGGCAACGGCCACGCCCACGATCACGATCACGATCACGGCAATGGGGTGGCGGTGGGGAGGGGAGCCGGGGGGCCGAGTGGGGAGTGGTTGAGGGTGTTCGAGGAGACGCAGCGGTCTACGGCCGAGGCGCACCTGGTGTTTCAGCGGACCATGGCCGACGCCCATCGCACCTTCTTGTCGAGCATGACCCAGAGCTTGGAGAGTGCACCTCAGGCGGCGCCGCTGATGTCGCCGGCGTTTTTGCCGGCGCCGGCGGTCAACGACTCGGCGCTGGGTTTGGCGTTGCCCGCGCCGGCCATGCCTCGGGCGCCCGCTCCGGTCGCGCCAGTGGCGCCGGTGATGGCCAAGGCACCCGCGGCTCCGGTCGCGCCGGTTCCAGTGGCGCCGGCCCCGGTTCCCGTGACGCCGGCCAAGGTGGCGGCACCGGCCACTGCGCAAGTGGACTTGCGAGGCCTGTTGTTCGCGGTGGTCGCCGAAAAGACCGGTTATCCGGTGGAGGCCTTGGGCCCGGCGATGGATCTCGAGGGTGACCTGGGCATCGACTCGATCAAGCGGGTGGAGATCCTGTCGACCTTGCGGGAGCGCGCCCCTGGCTTGCCCGACGTGGCGGCAGAACAGCTCGGGAAGTTGCGGACCATGGAGCAGATCCTCGGCTTCTTGGGCACCGCGGCGCCGGCCCTCGCAGTGGGGGCGCCGGTGGCGGTGTCGGCCCAGCCGGCGGCTGCACCCAAGGCGTCGGGCCTGGATCTCGAGCAGATCTTGAAGGAAGTGGTGGCCGAAAAGACCGGCTACCCAGTGGAGGCCTTGCGGGCCGAGTTGGATCTCGAAGGTGACCTGGGCATCGACTCGATCAAGCGGGTGGAGATCTTGTCTCGCCTGCGAGAGCGAGCGCCGGGCCTGCCCGATGTGCC
The DNA here is from genome assembly GCA_016703535.1 of Deltaproteobacteria bacterium. Taxonomy (GTDB): domain Bacteria; phylum Myxococcota; class Kuafuiibacteriia; order Kuafuiibacteriales; family Kuafuiibacteriaceae; genus Kuafuiibacterium; species Kuafuiibacterium phototrophicum. Next base: position 464,222 of record JADJBV010000002.1, read on the forward strand.
GATGGAGGGGCTCGCCAAGCTGCGGACCCTGGGCCAGATCAGCGAGCAGCTGGGCGGCGCCGGCGGGGTGGTCCCCGCGGCTGCGGCGAGCGCGACTGCTGCAGCCCCCGGCCTGGATCTCGAGCAGATCTTGAAGGAAGTGGTCGCCGAAAAAACCGGCTACCCGGTGGAGGCCTTGCGGGCCGAGCTGGATCTGGAAGGTGACCTGGGCATCGACTCGATCAAGCGGGTGGAGATCTTGTCTCGCCTGCGGGAGCGGGCGCCGGGTCTGCCCGATGTGCCCATGGAGGGGCTCGCCAAGTTGCGAACCCTGGGCCAGATCAGCGAACAGCTCGGCGGTGGGCCAAGCGGGGCCACGGTCGCTACGGCGCCGGCCTCTGTGCCGGCGGCGGGCTTGGATCTCGAGCAGATCTTGAAGGAAGTGGTGGCCGAAAAGACCGGCTACCCGGTCGAGGCCTTGCGGGCCGAGCTGGACCTCGAAGGTGACCTGGGCATCGACTCGATCAAGCGGGTGGAGATCTTGTCTCGCCTGCGGGAGCGGGCGCCGGGCCTGCCCGACGTGCCGATGGAGGGCCTCGCCAAGCTGCGGACCCTGGGCCAGATCAGCGAACAACTCGGCGGTGCGCCCACCGCGAAGGCGCCGACTCCGGTGGCCGAGGTGGTGGCCGCTCCCAAACTCAGCCACCTGCCGCCTTTGGGCCGTTGGGTGGTCCAGAGCCTCGAGGCCCCGGCCTTGGGCCTGCTTTCGCCGCGGCTCCCTCGGGCCCAGCGGGTGACGGTGACCGACGACGGCGCGGGCGTGCAGGCAGCCTTGATCGCCGAGCTCAAGCGTCACGGGGTAAGGGCCGAGGCCGATCGCGGAACCCTCGACGGCGAGGTGGTGATCGATCTGGGTGGCCTGACCGCGGATCCGAAGCCGGTGGTCGCCATCATGCAAGCCAGCTTGCAGAGGGCTCAGGCCTTCGCCAAGGCGGGGCTCAAAGACCGCGCCTACTACCTGGTGGTCGACGGCGGCGGGACCTTGGGCGTGCGCGGGACCGATCCGGCCCGGGCGCCCCTCGGTGGGCTCCTCGGCCTGGCCAAAACCGCGGCCCTGGAGTGGCCCGAGGTCCAGGTTCGAGGCCTGGACGTGGCCCGGGGTGGAAGAGATGCAAGTCAACTTGCAGAAGCGATCGCTGCCGAGCTGATGTTCGGCGGACCCGAGGTGGAGATCGGCCTTGATGCCCAGGGCCACCGCACCCGCTTGTCTTCGGTGCCGACCGCGACCGGCGCGGGTCCGGCGCAACCCAAGGTGGGCGCCGACAGCGTTTGGGTGGTGTCGGGCGGCGGCCGGGGCGTGACCCGAGCCATCGTGCTCGGCTTGGCCAAACGTTATCGCGGTCGCTACGTGTTGCTCGGCCGCACGCCGTTGGTCGAGGAGACCCCGGCCCAACAGCAGGCCAAAGATGAGCGCGCTTTGCTCGGCCTCTTGGCCAAGGAGCGGCCCGGCACACCACCCCTCGAGCTGAAGAAGGCGGCGGCCCAGTTGGTGGCGGCCCGGGAGATCCGGGAGACCATGGCGGCGCTTTCGGTCTTGGGGGCCTCGGCCCGCTACGAGGCGACCGACGTGCGCGATCCGGCGGCGGTGGCTCGGACCTTGGACGGCGTACGCAGCGCCTGGGGCCCGATCCACGGGTTGATCCACGCGGCGGGCGTCATCGAAGACCGGCTGATCGCCGACAAGACCGCGGCCCAAGCCGATCGGGTGTTGGGCACCAAGATCGACGGTTTGCAGGCTCTCCTGCAGGCCACCGCTCACGATCCATTGAGTGTAATGGCCCTCTTCGGCTCCATCTCGGGCCGGACCGGCAACATCGGCCAGTCCGACTACGCGATGGCCAACGAAGCCTTGGTGAAGGTGGCGCGGGTGGAGGCGGCCCGAAGGGGTCCGTCCTGCGTCGTGAAGGTCATGGCCTGGGGCCCGTGGAAGGGCGGCATGGTCACGCCCTCCCACGAGAAGATCTTCGAAGAGCGGGGCGTGCCGCTGATCGATCTCGACTCCGGGGCTCGGCTCTTCCTGGAAGAGCTGGAGAAGCCCGACGCGGTGGAGGTGGTCCTCGGTTGTTCACCGAACGCCCACGATCCGCTGGTGGTGCCGATCTTGGTGAGCCCCGAGACCCACGGTTACCTGTCCGGTCACCGGATCAAGGGTGTGCCGGTGGTCCCGGTGGTCTTGGCGCTGGAGTGGTTCGTGCGGGTGGCCCGCCTGGCTCAGCCTGAGTTGCGTCTCGCCAAGCTGAGCCACCTCAAGGTGTTGCGGGGCGCTCGCCTCGAGCACTTCGAGCGCGGCCAAGGCTTCACCGTCCACTGCCGGACCTTGGCCAACGGTGGGCCCGAAGCCACGTTGGGCCTCGAGCTGCGCGGCGAAAAAGGCGAGCTCCACTACGCGGCTGAAGCGAGCATGGCCCAAAAGCAGGGCGGCCCGACCTTGTCGACGGTGGCGCCCAAGGTCGAGGGCTGGACCGGCGACGTCTACGGGGGCGTCTTGTTCCACGGGCCCAGCTTCCAAGCGATCCAGAGCCTGCGGGGTGTTTCGGCCGAGGGTGGGGAAGCGACGTTGCGGGGCCTCGGCGCCTTGGGTTGGCCGGTCGATGATTGGCGCACCGACAGCGGCGTGCTCGACGGCGGTTTGCAACTTGCCTTGCTCTGGTCCGAGAAGGTGTTGGGGCGCCCGTCACTCCCGACCTCCATCGCCAGCGCCCGGATCTACACCACCGCGCCGCACCACGGAGAGATCCGGTGTCTGTTGCGCGGCGTCGAGACCCATCGAGAGCGGACCCGGGCCGACCTGGTGTTCCTCGCGGCCGATGGCCAGGTGGTGGCCGAGCTGGAAGGTGTGGAGACCCACGCGCTCCCGGGCGAGGCCTAGTCCGTGAGCCAAACGCCGATCGCGATCGTCGGGCGCGCTTGCCTGTTGCCGGGGGCGAGCTCACCCGAGGCCTTGTGGGAAGCGGTGCGGAGCGGGCGAGATCTGCTCTCCACCGCACCCGCGGGGCGTTGGCGTTTGTCGTTGGATCGAGCGGTCGGACCGAGCCCGGCCCTCGATCGATCGCTCCACGCCCGGGGTGGGTATGTCACGGAGAAGGTCGAGGTCCCGCGGCCGCGGGCCTCGATCCGCAGGTGGCGTGGTTGTTCCACACCGCCCAGTTGGCCTTGGCCGACGTCCGCTCGGGCCGTGGCCCAAACACCGGCGCGATCTTCGGCAACCTCTCCTTCCCGACCGGGAAGATGGCCGAGCTCTTCGAAGCCCCGCACCTGGGGCACCCGGCCCCCGATCCGCGGAGCCGCTTCATGTCCGGACTCCCGGCCTTGTTGCTCGAGGAGCACCTCAAGCTCGAGGCCGGCGCCTTGGCCCTGGACGCGGCCTGCGCCAGTTCGCTCTACGCCATCAAGTTGGCGATCGACGCCTTGGCCGATGGCCGGGCCGATCTGATGTTGGCCGGGGCGGTCAACTGCGCCGACGACCTCTTCATCCACGTCGGCTTCACCGCCCTGCAGGCCTTGAGCAAGACCGGCCAAAGCCGCCCCTTCGAGGCCAAGGCCGACGGCTTGGTGCCCGCCGAAGGTGCTGCGTTTTTGGCGCTGAAGCGCTTGGAAGATGCCCGGCGGGACGGAGATCGGATCTGGGCCGTGATCCGGGGCGTGGGCCTCTCCAACGACGGCCGAGGCCGGGGATTTTTGGCGCCGATGCAGAGCGGCCAAGTGCGCGCGATGCGAGCCGCCTTCGCCGGATCGGGCCTGTCACCCCAAGACATCTCCTTGATGGAGTGCCACGCCACCGGCACCAGCGTCGGCGACGGCACCGAACTTTCGGCGATCACGGAGGTGTACGCTGGGCACCCCGATCTGCCCTTGGGATCGCTCAAGTCCAACCTGGGCCACTTGATCACCGCCGCGGGCGTCGCCGGCGTGATCAAGGTGATCCAAGCGATGGAGGCCGGCGTTCGTCCGCCGACCCTCCACGTCCAGGAGCCCCACCCGGGCCTCCAAGGTACGCCGCTCCGGGTGCTCCAGGCCGCAGAGCCTTGGAAGACCTCGGGCCCCAAACGGGCCGCGGTTTCGGCCTTCGGTTTTGGCGGTAACAACGCGCACCTGCTGCTCGAGGAGCACGATCCGTCCCTCGCTGCCCCGACTCAGAGGGCACGCTCCGCCCAAAAGGTCGCAATCGTCGGCGTCGGGATCCGCGCCGGAGACGCCAAAGATCGGGAGACCTTCGCCGCGTCCTGGTTCGAAGGCCGCTCCATCGATCGCCGGATGGTGCAAGTGGACTTGCCGCAAGCTGGCTTGCGTTTCCCTCCGACCGATCTCGCTCAGACCTTGCCCCAGCAGCTGGCGATGATGGCCGCCGCCGACGAGGCGGTGCGGGATCGAGGTGAGGCCCTACCCGGGCACTCCACGGTGGTGGTCGGGATGGGCACTGATCCCGAGGTCTGTCGTTACGGTCTGCGTTGGCGCCTGGCCGAGTCGAGCGTGGCCAAGGCCGGTGGCCCCGAGTGGCTCCGGGCCGCCCAAGACGCGGTGGTCCCGGTGCTACGTTCGGCCGGGGTGGTCGGGACCATGCCCAACGTGGTGGCCAACCGCCTGAGCAGCCACTTTGGCCTCGAGGGCCCAGGTTTTACGGTCTCGGCCGAAGAACGGTCGGGGCTGGAGGCTTTGGCGATCGCCGCTCGATCCCTCGAGCAACGAGAGGTGGACGTGGCCCTGGTGGGTGCGGTCGAGCTCTCGAGCAGCGATCCGAATGGTTCCGACGCCGCGGTGGCCGTGGTGTTGGAGCGCCTCGAGGATGCCCAGGCCGCCGGGCGGAAGATCTACGCCGTCCTGGATGAGTTGCCCCGCCTTGATGGGTCGAGCCCGGACCCGCACCTCCCCCAAGGCCCCATCGGAGGCGCCGGCGCTGAGTCCGCGGCCTCGCCGAGTTCCGGGGCACAGCCGGGGATCCGGGACCGCGCCAAGCCTCGGGTGGGCGAGCCCTCGCTCCTGCCCCTTGCCTTCCACGGGGCCGGCGCTGCCCGGGGCCTTCTCGAGTTCACCGCTTTGGCCTTGTCACTGGCTCGCCGCCGGCAGCCCGATGGGGCGGTGCAGCTCTCGCCGGTGCCGCGGGTGCCGCTGGTTGTGCACCCGATGGCCGGCTCGGGCTCGGCTCTCGCCTTGTCGCCCGGCCCCGAGCCCGTGCCGCCGCTTCCGCAGATCGGCCTGTACACCTACGCCGCGGCGGACCGGGCCGGTTTGCAAGTTGCCTTGCAAAATGATCGCCCCGGGGGTGATGGGCCCGTCCGGGCGGTGGTGGTCGCGGCCAACCCCGCCGAACGTCGGGAGAAGGCGATCCAGCTCGCGGCCCGGGTCGAGGCGGGGCAGCCGGGTTGGCCGGGCGCCCGTTGGGCCGAAGAGCCCCTCGGCGGCAAGGTGGGCTTCATCTACGCCGCGGCGGGCGCCACCTACCACGGCATGGGCCGTAGCCTGCTCGCGGAGTGGCCGCGGCTCCTCCCGGAGCTCGCCGCTCGATTTGAGTCTTTGCCCGAGGCCTTGGGGTGGGCCTACGCGACCTCGGCCTCGGCCCCCAATCCTCTGCAGCGGCTCTTCGGCGCCGCCGCCTTGGGCCAACTCCACACCCGCTTGGCCACCACCGTGTTGGGCCTTCAGCCCCAGGCCATCCTTGGTTATTCGTCGGGCGAAAGTTCGTCGTTGATGGCCTTTGGGGTCTGGCGCGACCTCGAGGCCATGTACCAAGACGCCAAGCGGAGCCGCCTGTTCGAGGCCCGCCCCGACTGGGCCACTTGGTCCCTCCGGGCCAGCCCCGAGGAAGTGCAAGTTGCCTTGCAGAATGAACCCCGGGCCTACCTGGGCATCATCCACAGCGATCGGGACTGTGTGGTGAGCGGAGAACCTTCGGCCTGTGAGCGGGTGATCGGCCGGCTCGGCAAAGACAGGGCCCGGCGCATCGACTACGACCTGTGGGTCCACGTCCCTGAGGCCCAAGGGGAACGAGATCGGTGGCTCGCCCTCCACAATCGAGAGACCTTTGCGCCGAAGGATCTGGTGGTCTACAGCAACGCCCACCACGGCCCCTACGAGGTCAGCCAGGCCTCCTGCCAAGTCGCGGTCAGCCAACAGGCCATCGAGCCGCTCGATCTGCGGCCGACCATCCGGCGGGCCTACCAAGACGGAGTTCGCACCTTCATCGAGTTTGGCCCCCGGGGCGCGGTGTCGACCTGGATCCGCGAGATCTTGGGCGACGCCCCGGTCCTCGCCGTGGCCTTGGACGACGAAGGCGGCGGCCGGGCTCGCCTGTACGACGTGGTGGCCCAGCTGTGGTGCCACGGTGTGCAAGTCAACTTGCAGAACCTGGGGAGCCCCGCTGAGGCCGTCCCCACCCTTAGGTTTCCTGCCCATCGAGGATCGATCGTGCTGCCGCCCCTCCCCAACTCGACCCACACTCCGCTCCTCGCCCCGGCTCAGCCTGCACCCCAGGTGATGGCGCCGGCGCCGACCTTGCCGCCGATCTTGGAGGTCCCCCCGCCGGCGGACGCGACCTCGAACGTCGCAACGAGCCTGCGAGCCGCCCCGGCGTCGATCGCGCCGGACCTCCGCAACGCCGCGCCCAGCGCCTCGGCCTCGGGGCCGTCGGACGCCCGCAACGGCGCCGCGCCCAGCGCCTCGGGGCCGTCGGACGCCCGCAACGGCGCCCCGGCCTCGGCCGGGCACTCCTCGTTGGGATCGTCGCCGGCCGCCGTCCACCCGGAGTCGACCCCGGTCGCGACCGCCCACGGGACCAACGGTCACGGGTCGGGCCCCGCGGATCATGCCCCTCGTGCTTTTGGCGCGAAGGCTGCGGTCGCTCCGACCTCGGCCCGCACCATGATTGCGTTGGCCCACCAGGCCTTCCTCGAGTCCCAGAGTGAGGCCCACCAGCACTTCTTGAGTGAACGGCAGCGGGCCTTGGCGTTGTTGCAGCGGAGTGCTGCCGGGCCGAGCGCAGCCCCCTGGACCGCTCCGGTCTCCGCCTCTGCTCCGAGGGTCGAGGCCAGGAGCCCGAGCGCCTCTGCACCGTCGGTTCCCAGCGCAAGCCCACTTGCACCCTCCGTCCTCACCAAGGGTCCGTCCGCGCCGCCGGCCCCGGCTTCGACCCCCGCACTGGCCCCGGTCCCTCGGGCCGTGCCCGCACCTGAAGTGCAAGTTGTCTTGCACTCGGGCCCCCCGGCCTACGATCGCCGGGCCCTCCAGATCCACGCCGGCGGCAAGATCTCCGAGATCTTCGGGCCGCTGTTCAAGGAACAGGACGCCTTCCCGCGCCAGGTCCGCATGCCGGAGCCGCCGCTGCTCTTGGCCGATCGGGTGATGCGCCTGGACGCCGAGGCGGGTTCGATGGGGAAGGGCACCATCGTCACTCAGACCGACGTGAAGTGGGGCGAACTTTATCTTCACGAAGGACGGATGAGCCCGGGCCTGATGATCGAGGCCGGCCAGGCCGACCTGATGTTGATCTCCTACTTGGGGATCGATCGCTACAACCGGGGCGAACGGGTCTACCGCCTCCTCGGCTGCGAACTCACCTACCACGGCGACGCTCCGACTCCGGGCGAGACCTTGGAGTACCAGATCCACGTCGACGGCCACGCCCAACAGGGCGACATCCGGCTCTTCTTCTTCCACTACGACTGCACCGTAAACGGACAGAAGCGCCTGAGCGTGCGTCAAGGTCAGGCGGGCTTCTTCAGCGATCAAGAGTTGGCCGAGTCGGCCGGCGTCTTGTGGAGCCCCGAGACTCAAGAGATCGTCAAAGAACCTCGCCTCGATCCGCCCGCGATCCCCGGCGCACCTTCCGCCTATGATGAAGCCGCCCTCCAGGCCTTCGCCGAAGGCCGGGGCGCCGATTGTTTTGGCGAAGGCTTCGAGTACCTCCGCACCCACGTCCGCACTCCCCGGATCCCGACCGGAGATCTGTTGCTCCTCGATCGGGTGACGCGCCTCGATCCAAAGGGTGGGCCCTGGAAACGCGGTTACCTCGAGGCCGAGCTCGACATCCAACCCGACGACTGGTTCTTCGCCGGTCACTTCAAGGGTGACCCGTGTATGCCGGGCACCTTGATGTTCGACGGCTGCATCCAGGCCATGTCCTTTTACCTCTCGGCCCTGGGCTTCACCGTGGCCCGAGACGGTCACCGCTTCCAACCTGTGCCCGGCCACGCCGTGCCGCTGCGTTGCCGAGGCCAGGTCACGCCCAAGTCTCAAAAGCTTCGCTACGAGATCTTCGTGGAGGAGCTGGAGGCCGGGCCCGAACCGACCTTGTGGGCCGACGTGCTCTGCACCGTCGACGGCCTAAAGGCCTTCCACGCCCGTCGTTTGGGCATCCGCTTGGTGCCGGACTGGCCGTTGACCAGCCGCCCTCAACTTTTGGCCGACTACCAAGAGCCCGAGCCCATCGCCAAGGTCGGTGACTTCGAGCTCGGTTATCCGTCTCTGCTCGCCTGCGCGTGGGGCCGGCCGAGCGAAGCCTTCGGCGAGATGTACAAGGTCTTCGACGGCACCCGCCGCGTGGCGCGATTGCCGGGGCCGCCCTATCACTTCATGAGCCGGGTCCGAAAGGTCGACGGCCCGATCGGGGTGATGAAGGCTGGGGCCAAGGTCGAGATCGCCTACGACATCCCGAAGGACGTTTGGTACTTCGACGCCAACGGCGCTCGGGTCATGCCCTTTGCGGTGTTGCTCGAGGCCGCGCTCCAGCCCTGCGGGTGGTTGGCCAGCTACGTGGGTTCGGCTCTGACCGCCGACGAAGACCTCTCCTTCCGCAACCTGGATGGCACCGGCAAGTTGTTGGTCGATCTGGTCCCAGACAGCGGCACCTTCGTGACCAAGGTGGCCCTGACCAACGTCAGCAAAAACGGCAGCACCATCATCGAGAGTTTTGCGGTCGAGTGTTTTGTCGGCGAGACCAAGATCTACGAGCTGAACACCGTCTTTGGATTTTTCCCCAAGGCGGCCCTCGAGAACCAAGTGGGTCTGCCCACCACCGACGAAGAACGGCAGCGGCTCCACGAACCTTCGACCTTCCACGTCGAGCTCACCGCCCGCCCGTCGCGCTACTGCGCCGGCCCGGCCCGTTTGGCCGACGAACGGCTGTTGATGCTCGATCGGGTCACCGGTTATTGGCCCGAAGGTGGGCCCAAGGGCCTGGGCCGGCTGCGCGCCGAAAAAGACGTGGACGCCGACGAGTGGTTCTTCAAGGCCCACTTCTTCCAAGATCCGGTGCAGCCTGGCTCCTTGGGCATCGAGGCCATGATCCAGCTGCTCCAGTTCTACATGCTGGAGCGGGGCATGGACGCGGGCATCGAAGCGCCGCGGTTTCAGTCACTGGAGCTCGGCCGGCCCATGACCTGGAAGTACCGGGGCCAGGTGGTGCCGAAGAACAAGGTGATCTCCACGACCCTGGATGTGGTCGAGGTGGGCCAGGACGCGCTGGGCCCCTACGCGGTGGCGACCGCGTCTTTGTGGGTCGACGGCAAGCGGATCTACGAAGCCAAAAACCTAGGCATGCGGATCGTCTCGGATCCCGGGGCCGGGAGCAAAACCGTGACCCGGACTTTGGATCCGGCGGCCGAACCTTGGATCCAAGATCACTGCCCGACCTTCACCGTGCCGGCCCTGCCCATGACCGGGGTGTTGGAGCGGCTGGCGGCCATCGAACCGCAAGATAGGTTGCAGCTCGCGGACGTGCGCCTCCTCCGCTGGATCACCGTGGAGAAGCCCATCACCATGGTCACCCGCCGGGAGGCCGAGCGGGTGGTGTTGGCCGTCGACGGCCAAGACGTGGCCAGCGCCCAGCTCACCCGAGATCCCGGGCCTCGGCCGGCCCCGCTGCCGGCGTTGGACGCGCCGCTCCAACCTTCACCGTACGAAAGCGCCGCCTTGTTCCACGGCCCCAGCTTTCAGCGCTTGAAGGTGCTGCGCCGCAACGAGCAGGGGGCCTCGGCGATCTTGGACGCCTCCGGCGGAGTGCAAGGTGGCTTGCACTTGGTCCTCCTCGACGCCGCCACCCACCCGATCGATCACGAGGGGGACACCAAGGTCTATTACCCGGCCCAGGTCCGTCGTTACGCCCAGTGGGAAGGTCTGCCGACCGCGGGTGAGGTCCGTTGTGAGGTCCGCTCCTCTGCGCCCAACGGCCCAACTCGCACCCACCACATCCAGCTGATCTTCGCCGATCGGGTCCTCGCCGAGATGGAGCTGGTCGAGGCCGGTTTCCCCAAAGGTCGGCTCGGTCAACATGCGCCTCTGGCCCGCCGCGACTTCCTGTTGGGCCGCTCCAACACGGGGGTGGCCCTCAGCCGCGAGGACGGTCCGGTGACGGTGTTGTCGGCGGCCGAGGTGAAGGGCACCGACTGGCTCCCCGGCACCGTGGCCCGGATCTACGGCACCACCGATCCCACGGAGATCGCGGTCAAAGAACACTGGGCCCGTCACACCGGCCTTCACCCGCGGCACCTGCCCCAGGCCTTGCCCCTTACCCGCTTCCCGCTCCGGGTCACGCCCGGCGCCGAAGTGAAGGTGCAACACGACACACCGCCGACCTTGGACCTGTCTTCGGTTCGGAGCTTCTGGCGCGAGTGGTTCGGGCGAGGCCCTTGGCCGATCGAAGATCTGTACTACGGCTTGATCGAACGTTTTGTGGAGAAGGTGGTGATCGCCGATCCGCTGGCCTTCGAGGCGATCAAGGGCAAAAGTGTGCTCTACCTGGCCAACCACCAAGTGGCGATCGAGTCGCTCTTGTTTTCGGTGTTGGCCTCGGCGGTGCAGGGCCGGGTGACGGTGACCTTGGCCAAGATCGAACACCAGACCACCTGGGTTGGTGAGCTGATCCGCCGGAGCTTCAGTTATCCTCAGATCCGAGATCCAGGGGTCATCGAGTTCTTCGACCGCTCCGATCAAGGCAGCTTGCCCGAGGTGATCGCCGGCCTGCGCTCGCGGCTGGCCGAACGTTCCTTGATGGTCCACGTGGAGGGCACCCGTTCTCTTCAATGTAAGGACCCCGTTCGCAAGATGAGCGGCGCCTTCATCGACCTCGCCTTGGCCACCCAAACACCGATCGTCCCGGTCCGCTTCGTGGGTGCCCTGCCGGTGGAGCCGCTGAGTGAACGCCTGGAGCGGCCGGTGGGGGCGGGCCGTCAGTCGATCTGGCTCGGCGCGCCGCTGTATCCGCAAGACCTCGCCGGCGTACCCTACGGCGAACGAAAGGCCCGGGTGATCAACGCGATCAACGCCCTGGGGCCGAGGAATCAAGACGAGGTGCCCAACCCTCCCAACCCGAAGTTGGCCGAACGCATCACCCAAGTGGGGGCTCAACTCGGCGTCGATCCCGATCGGGCTGCTTTGGCCTCGGTGTTCCTAGACGACCCGCCCAGCACCCCTGAGTCGAGCGCCATCCGGGCGGCCCTGTTGGGACAAGAGATCCCAGCCGGCCCCAGCGCCGAGTGGGCCCAGGCCTTGGTGGCTTGGTTGCGGGGCGGCCCGGCCTCCCTCTGATCACGCCGTGATGGATGGGGCCGCGCGCCGACGAACGCCGCGCCTTGCTGCCAGGCCAGAACTAAGGGATTGTGCCGGTCCCATGTTGCTTCTCGAGACCCAAGACGAGCTCCCCTTCGACCTGAACAAGGTGGTCCCCAGCCACAAAGCGACGGTGTTGGTCGCGTTCCGTGGACCCTGGTGCCCGTATTGCCGAGCCTACTGGGACGATCTCGCGGATCTGGCCGTCGACTTTCAAAAGTTGGGCGCGGTGGTCTACGGCATCTCGGCGGACAAGCCCAAAGCCCTCCGTCGCTTCAAGCGGAAGCGGGCCCTGCCGTTCACCTTCGTCAGCGATCCGAGGTTGAAGTCCCACGACGTGCTGGAGATCCGGCGCGAAAAAAACCACCCGATGTCGGCCGAATACAAGAAGGGCGCCTTCCTGCAGCCGGCGATCTTCGTTTGGACCCCGGACGGCAAACTCCGCTACCACTGGAGCCAAGACGCCGCGGGCTTCGAAAACGTGTTCGGGATGGCCAACCGCCCCAAGCCGAGCAAGGTGCTGGCCAAGGTCCAAGAGGCGTTGGCCGAAGCCGAAGCCGCCCCGACCACGGCGAGAGTAGGCTGACAGCGCTCTTGCGCCCGGCGTCGCGATGGCACGCCCGATTCGGAGGCTACGTGCTCAGAGAGAAGGTCGCCTTCCACCGCCCGACGGCCGTGGGGAGATCGAAGTCCTGGTCGTAGACGATGCGAGAGTCTTGGAGCAGGTCGCTCGGCACTGCCTCACCAAAGAATCTAGAGTCCGTGGAGAACAAGATCGTGGGCCGCTCGTCGTGATGAGACCGTCGGTCGTGAACGATGGACGCCAGGATCGCCAGGTCGGCCATGTCCTTTCCGCCCACCTTCTTCAAGCGTGGCCGTAGCTTCTCCATGATCTCCAGGTGCTCGTGATCGAACGCCAGGACCTTGACGTTTCCCGCGGCGATGGTTTGATCTATGGCTCTCATTGCGTCGCGTTGGACATATTTTCCGAGCACGTCTTCACCTGCTGCATCGAAGATGGGCTGCAGCTGCGTCTGTCCATTTTGGATGGCGGTGTACAGGGCATCCTTGAATTCCGTGACGACCTTGTTCAACTCAGTGCTCTTGCGCGTGATCCGATGTGGGGCTTCGATCCGAGCGGCGAAGGGAAGACGGATCTCGCACCCTCCTCTTTTGTCTCAAGCAAGACGCGATTTGCTCGCCCGAACCACTGATCGTGAGGGAATGCCAGCGCGACGAGCCAGTTGGTCTCGACGTATGCGATCGGTACCAACTCAGCTGGCATCACGCTGCTCGACGCTGCTCTCTTCGAGGGCCGCGCCCGTGATGTGGCCAACGACATCCGGCACCATCTTGCCAACGGCCTCCGGAGGAAGAGCATGAAACCACGATTCACCTACAGCTTCGATCCATCGTCGCACTTGCGATTCGAAAGCCGGACCACTTTTGGGCGTGCCAAGGTGGGCATGCTTCAACAACGCTGCAGTCTCAAGCTTGTCCTGGAGGAATTGGTTGGTTCTGAACGCCATGCTGGATAGGGCGTCGCGAACCACGACCGTTTCGAGCGGGGTCATGAGCAAACCCACGCGGATGCTCGTGCGAAAGAGCTGTATGACAAATCCGTCCACCGCTTCGGGGCTCACCCCGTCGGCATCGGCCTGCACTCGAATGAGCAGGCCTTGCCTACCCGTTAGTGGATCGGCGCAGAAGATGTCCAACACGCGGGTAGGTTACCGCCGCCGCCACCATTCCGGCAAACGGCGAAGGGCCCTTTCGACTACGTCTCAGCATGCCCCTTGCTTAGCTCTTGTACGGGTAGAGCATGCTGATCACGTCGCCGGGGACTTTGGCCGCGTGATCGACGAACTTGGAGTAGGCCCGGACGCCGTTCTTCAACGCGTCGCGCATGGCGCCGTCCCGCTTCTTCTTCGACGACTTCTTGGAGTTGTTCTGCCAGCTCTCCACGCCGAGCAGGATCGCCTTGGCGACGCGGCGTTCGGCTTTGCTGAGGTCACGATCGAGTCGCTCGAAGGGCTTGGCCTCCTTGGAGACCTTCTTCTTCTTCGACTTGGTGGAGCGGGACGCGGGAGTCTCGACGGCCACTTCGTTGGCGGCCGCGACGGGAGCTTGGGTGGAAGGCTTGGTTTCGATCGCCACGTTTAGGGTTTATGGGCGGGGCCGAGTGATGTCAACATGCCGGCCGTGACGCGCTGGAATCCTGAGCAAAGTCGGATCGGCATCGTCGGCGCGGGTCCGGCGGGGCTGGCGGCGGCTCGGGCTCTGCTGCGGGCCGGCTATCGACACGTGACGGTGTTCGAGGCGGGCCCGGATCCGGGTGGGAAGTGTGAGACCGGTGTGTTTGCGGGGCGCGCCTATGACCTGGGCGCGGTGTGCATCTTCGAGGGCTACACCCGGACCTTGGCCCTGGCCCAGGAGGTCGAACTTTCGCTTAAGGAGGCGCCCACTTACCTGCGCCCCGAAGGGGGAGGGCGCGAACTGCCGCTGCCGCCGACCGGTGCGGTCAAGGCTTGGGCCGAGCAGGTCCTTCAGAAGGTGCCGGCCCTCTTTGAAGGGCCCTTCGAGTCCTTCGAGGACGTGGTCCGACTCGGCCTGCACGAGCCCTACGGGGCCTGGGCCCAGCGTCTTGGCCTGGAGCCGATCCCGGCGCTCAGCCTCTACTTCTACCAGTCCACCGGTTATGGCTATCGGACCCAGCGGGTCCCGGCGATCTACTTCCTGCGGGCCCAGTTTACGTGCACCGGCCGGGTCTGGGTGGCGAAGGCCGGTTATCAGGAGTTGTGGCGTCGGCAGGCCCAAAGGTTGGTGCAGGCCGGCTTGCAACTTCGGACCCGGACCCCGGTGACCCGGGTGGTGCCGGGCCCGCCCCTTTGGGTTGAGACCGCCGCGGCCCCGCCGGTCGAGGTCGACGCCCTGATCTGGACCGGGGGCCCAAAAGAGGCGCTGGCCGCCCTGCCGCTGACGCCGGAGCAGGCCCAGGCCTTGGGCAACTTGGGCTACATCGACTACCGCACCTGGGTGATCGAAGGGGAGGGCCTGGCCGAGGCGCCCGGCCGCATCGTGATGGTCGAGCGCAACAATCGGCCCGAACACCTGGGCCACGTCGCGCTCTACGCCCAACCCCACGCCGACCGCCCCCTCGCGTTGGCTTGGCAATACACGACCTCTGACGACGATCTCGCCCACGAGCGGGTCGCTTTGGCCGATGCCCAGGCGCTGGGGGCCGAAGATCCCGACATTCGGCTGCGTCGCCGCTGGTCCCACTTCTTCCCACACTTTTCCCCGGAGGCCTTCGAGCGGGGCGAGCCGGTCGCGCTGGAGCGCAGCCAAGGCACGGGTAACATATTCTTCGCGGGGGCCACCTTGGCGATGGAGTTGGTGGAGTCGGCGGTGGTGCACGCTGAGGGGGTCGTGGCGCGCCACTTCTCTCCTTGACGTCACCTCGAGAATCGACGACCCCACAAGGCTCCGACGCCTCGGATATGGTCGATTCCCCCCACCCCACCTTGGTTCACGCGCTGCTCTCGAACGCCGCCGTTCGACCCCAGGCGTTGGCCTATCGTTTCCTCGAGGCGGGTGACGTCGACGGCCCCATCCAGACCTGGAGTCATGGTGATCTGGCCCACTACGCGGCCCGGACCGCGACCCTCCTTCGTCGAGAGGGCTTGTCGGGTCAGCGGGTGCTCCTCCTTTACGCGCCGGGCATGGACTTCGCCGGAGCTTTCCTCGGCTGCTGCTTGGCCGGTGTGGTGGCGGTGCCCGCCTATCCACCGGATCCCACCCGGATCAGCGTCAGCTTGGCCCGGCTCAAGGGCATCGCCGACGACGCTCAGGTCGCCGCGATCCTGACCACCCAACCTCTCCAGATGATGTTGCCGATGGCGGCGGAGGAAGCGCCGAGCCTGGTGGCCTTGCCGTGCTACGCGACCGACACCTTGGAGTCCGGCGACGCCCTCGATCGCTTTCGGCCGCCTTCGCCCGAGGCCCTCGCCTTCCTCCAGTACACCTCGGGATCGACCGGCCACCCGAAGGGCGTGATGATCACCCACGGGCACATCGTGGCCCAACTCGGCACCGGCGCCCGCCACACCGCGGGCCACGCCAACAGCCACGTGGTCAGTTGGTTGCCCCAGTATCACGACCTGGGGCTGATGACCGGCTTCCTGATGCAGCCGTTTTTGGGGTGTTCGGCCACCGTGTTGTCGCCGGTGGACTTCCTGAAGCGGCCTCTCCGTTGGCTGGAGGCGATCTCGCGTTTTGGAGGCACCCACGCTGGCGGCCCCGACTTCGGCTACGCTTTGTGCGCCAAAAAGGCCACGCCCGAACAAGCGGCGGCCCTCGATCTGTCGAGTTGGCACACCGCCTTCAACGCCGCCGAGCCGGTTCGGCAAGAGACCATCGATCTCTTCTGGACGGTGTTCGCGCCCAGCCGTTTCCCTCGCCGCGCCTTTATGCCCGGTTATGGCCTGGCCGAGGCGACGATGGGCGTCACCTGGGCCCCTCACGCCGAGGTCGCCACTCGGCGGGTCGTGGATCCCGACGCCTTGTCCGAAGACCGGATCGCACCCCCATCGGGCGAACGGCAGCTGACCTTGTTTGGTCACGGGCCCGCTGCACCTTTTCAGGTTTTGATCGTCGATCCCGAGACGCGCCGCGAAGTGTCCGCCGAACGGATCGGTGAGATCTGGGTCAGCGGTCCCAGCGTGGGCCTCGGTTATTGGAACCGCCCCGAAGAGACCGAACGCACCTTCCGCGCTTTCACCCAAGACGGACGTGGGCCGTTTCTGCGCACCGGCGATCTGGGCGCGATGTTGGACGGCCAGCTCTACATCACCGGCCGCCGCAGTGACCTGATCATCCTGCGGGGCCGCAACTATTATCCCCACGACTTCGAGTGGACCTTGGAGGCCGCCCACCCCGCGGTCCGCCCGGGGTGTGTCGCGGCGTTTTCGATCGAGGCCGACGGCGAAGAGCGCCTGGCGGTGGTTTGTGAAGCCAAGGTCGCGACGCCCGAAGAAGCCGAGCTGGTGGTGGCCGCCATCCGCAGCCGCGTCGCCGCCGATCATGGCGTGTCGGCCCACCTGATCGCCTTGGCCGCGGCCCGGGCCATCCCCAAAACGTCGAGCGGCAAAATTCAACGCCGCGCCACCAAAAAGGCCCTGCTCGAGGGCACCCTGGAGCTACAGACCAAGTGGGAGCGGCCCGCCGAGCCGAACCCCCAGCCCACTTCTTCTTCGGCCCCCGGCACCGCCGAGCTGGAGCAGTTTGTCCTTCTGCGGCTGCGGGCCATCTTGGGCGAGGCCTTGGCGATCGACGCTCAGACCCCACTGCGCACCTTGGGCCTCGACTCCAAAGAGGCGATCGGCCTGGTCGCTGAGCTGGAGCAACACACTGGCCGACGGCTTTCGCCGACGGTGGTCTACGATCACCCGAGCGCCCGCGCTTTGGCTCTTCACCTCAGCGGCGCAGGCGCGCCTTCCCGACCGGAGCAGGGCGTGGCCCACGATGAGCCGATCGCGATCATCGGTTTGGCCGGCCGTTTCCCGGGCGCCCACGACGTCGAGTCCTTGTGGGCCAAACTTTTGAGTGGCGCCGATCTGATCACCGAGGTCCCGGCGGATCGTTTCGACGTGGCCCAGGTCTACGACCCGGATCCCAGCCGCCCGGGCAAAGTGGTCACCCGGCACGGCGGGTTTTTGGAGCAGGTGGCCGGCTTCGACGCCGCGTTTTTTGGCATCGCTCCTCGGGAAGCGACGGCGATGGATCCCCAGCAGCGCCTGTTGCTCGAAGAGACCTGGGCCGCCCTGGAAGACGCTGGCGTTCGACCCAGTGGCCTGGCGGGCACCGACACGGCGGTGGCCATCGGCATCTCTAGCACCGAATACGGCACGCTCCAGTTCCGTGATCTCCAGGCGGTGGACGCCTACTCGGGCACCGGCAGCGCCCTCAGCATCGCCGCGAATCGGCTCTCTTATTTTTTGGATCTACGCGGCCCGAGTTACGCGATCGACACCGCCTGTTCTTCCTCCCTGGTCGCGATCCACTTGGCCTGTGAAGCCCTTCGCCGCGGCGAATCTCGCTTGGCCATCGCCGGGGGCGTCAGCCTGATCCTTTCGCCAGCGGTCACCGTCAACTTCAGCAAGGCCGGCGCCATGGCCAAAGACGGGCGCTGCAAGACCTTCGACGCCCGGGCCGATGGCTACGTGCGGAGTGAAGGCGTCGGCGTGGTGATCCTCAAGCCTCTGTCCCAGGCGATGAAAGACGGCGATCGCATCCGCGGCGTCATCCGCGGCACCGCCACCGGACAAGACGGGCGCACCAACGGGTTGATGGCGCCCAGCAAAAAAGCCCAAAGTGCGGTGATCCAAGCCGCGTGCATCCGCGCCGGCGTCGCGCCCAGTGAGGTGGCGTACGTGGAGGCCCACGGCACGGGCACGGCCCTCGGTGACACCATCGAAGCCGAAGCCCTGGCCGAGGCGTTGCGGCCCGCTGGCCCCGGGGCTCGGCCCCTCAAGCTCGGATCGATCAAGTCAAACTTGGGTCACCTGGAGGCCGCCGCGGGTGTGGCCGGGCTGATCAAGACGGTGCTCTGCTTGGAGCAGCGGCGTTTGCCGGCCAGCTTGCACTTTCAGACGCCCAACCCCCAGATCCCCTTTGAGGCTCTGGGGCTGGAGGTCGTGGCCGAGGCCCAAAATTGGCCGGAAAGAGCCCGTTTTGCCGGGATCAGTTCTTTTGGCTTTGGCGGGACCCTGGCCCACGCGATCTTGGAGGTGCCGCCGCCGCGACCTGAACCGGCGCCGGTGGTCGGCCCGGCGATCTTGCCGCTTTCGGCCAAGTCCGAGGCCGCGCTGCGCCTCCTCCAGCGGCGTTGGCGAACCCAGTTGAGCGAAGAGCCTCGGGCCAACGATCTGCTCTACACCGCCGGTGAACGTCGGGATCACCACGCCTATCGCCACGCCTTCGTGGGCGTCGATCTTTCGGCGCTCCAGGCCGCCCTCGAACACGAACCTCCGGTCGCGCCGGTTCGGCCACGGCGGGTGGCCTTCGTCTTCCCCGGGCAAGGTGGGCAGTGGGTTGGCATGGGGCAAGAGCTCTACGCCGAAGATCCGGTGTTTCGCGGCGCGGTCGATCAGGCGGTGTTGGCGCTGGAGCCTCATCTGACCCGACCCCTCGGGCCGCCCAGCCGCTGGAGCCTGAAAGACATCGCCGAGATCCAACCGGCGATCTTCGTGCTCCAGGTCGCGCTCTTTCGTTGGCTCGAGTCGAAGGGGGTCCGGCCGGAGGTGGTGATCGGCCACAGCATGGGAGAGCTGGCCGCGGCCCACGTCGCCGGGGCCCTCAGCCTGCAGGACGCCGCCCGGATCATCAGCCTCCGCAGCCAACGGATGCTCCAAGTCGCCGGTCGCGGGGCGATGCTCTACACCGAACTCGGCGCCGCCGAAGCCGCGACCCAGATCTCGTCGGTCGCAGATCGGGTTGCGGTGGCGGCCTATAACGGACCAAGGGCCACCGTGTTGTCGGGAGATCGAGCGGCCCTCGAGCCGATCCGGGCCGCCCTCGAGGCCCAAGGGACCTACTGCCGCTTCGTGAAGGTCGAGGTCGCTTCCCACAGCCCCGAGGTCGATCCGATCTTGCCGGAGTTGGCCCAGGCATTGGGTCAGGTCGAGAGCCACGCGCCGACGATCGAGTGGTGGTCGACGGTCCACGGTCGGCCCATCCAGGCCGACGAAATGCACGCCCGCTACTGGTTGGACAACCTGCGCCAGCCGGTCCAGTTCACCCAGGGCATCGCGGCCTTGGTGGGCCGAGGGATCGATCTGATCGTCGAGCTCAGCCCGCACCCCACTTTGACCGCCAACCTGGACGCCTGGCCGGAGTTGAAGTCGATCCCGACTTTGCGCCGGGGTGAAGACGGCCGGTATTCGGGCCTTTGGTGTTTGGCCGAGCTCTACAACGCGGGCCTGGAGGTGGAGCTGGGCCTCACGGGACGAGTTTGCGCCGCGCCTCGTTATCCGTTTCAGCACCAACCGTTTTGGTCGGCGGCGGTGGCCCAGGCCCAAGTGGCGCTCAGCCCGGAGGCCAGCGGTTTTCGTCCCGGTTGGGCCCCCGCCGACGATCCGGAGCGTCACTATTGGTCGAGCGCCCTTGGCCTCGCCACCCACCCGTGGTTGGCCGATCACCGGATCGAAGGGCAGGTCGTGGTGCCGGGTTCGGTGGCGCTCCTCTCGATCTTGGAGGCCGCCGAGCAGCTGGCCGGTGGGCCGGTGGAGCTCGGGAGTGTCCAGCTCGAGCGGGCCCTGCGCCTGAGCGGGGCAGACACCCTGCAAATGCAAGTTGTCTTGCATTCAAGGGGTCCGGGGCGTTGGCGCGCCGAACTCCACGCGGCCGGCGGTGATCAGCTCTACCAGCGGTACGCCACGGCCGAAGTTGCGCAGGTGGTGTCGCCGACGGCGAACTGTCCGGACCCCGGGCCCACCACCCCAGCGTCGGTCAACGCTTACTACCAAGCCCTCCAAGGCTTGGGCCTCGACTACGGCCCCGCCCTTCGGCGCCTCCTGTCCATGTCCCGTGGCCCCGGTGGGGTCGAGGCCCAACTCGAAGGTTGTCCTCGGCTCGACCCGATCGCCCTCGACGCGGCGCTGCAAGCCGCCGCGGCGGTCATCCCGACCCATGGCCGGGCCGCGGTGCCGAGCGCCATCGACAAGCTGGTGCGGCTCGGCCCCGGGGTGCCCACCCGAGTGGTGGCGCGTCGAATTGGCCCCTGGTCCGTGGAGTTGATGATCCTCGATCCCGCGGGGCAGCCGGTCTTGGCGATCCGTTCCTTGACCCTGCAGGTGTTGGATCGGGGTGACGTTCGGCTCTACGAACCCTCCTTCGTGGAAGCGCCGCTGACGGCGCCGGCCCAAGCCAAGACCATCGTGGTGGCGGCCCACTCGCACCCGACGTCGTCACCTTTGGTCGACGCGCTCTCGAGGGGTGGGCACCTCGTGCACCCCGTCGACCTCGATCCGGCGGCCGTTTTGGCCCGTTGTCAGAGCGTTGGCGCGACCGATCTGGTCCTTTTGGCCGGGCCTTTTCGGGTCGACGGTGACGCCGCCGCCGAGGCGGATCGAGAGCCTTCGTGGCGGGCGGTGTTGGGCCTGCTGGCGGCGGGCCTGGGCACCTCACTTCGTCCTCGCCTGTGGCTGATCACCGAAGGGGCGGTGCAGGTCCCGGCTGAACCTCGAGCCTTGTGGGTCGCCGGTTCGGTGGTTTGGGGCCTCGGCCAAGTGTTGGCCAACGAACACCCGGGCCTGCACCCGACGGTGGTCGATCTCGATCCGGAGGCGCCCTCCGACAACCTGGTCCACTTGACCCGGGAGTTGTCGGCCAGCGGTGAAGAAGATCGGATCGCCTTTCGCCGGGGTCGTCGCTACGTCGCTCGCCTCCAGCCGTTGTCCTCCGACGCCGAAGCGCCCCTTTCGCCGCTGACCATCGGTGAAAACTTCGCCCTGGCCTTCCAGCCCGGTTCGACCTTCGAGGGGCTGCGTTTTCGTCGGGTCGGGCCCGCGTCGCCCGGGCCGGGCCAGGTGCGGATCCGGGTCAAGGCCGCGGGCCTGAACTTCAGCGATGTGCTCAAGGTGTTGGGCGCGTATCCCGGGCGTCATCAAGACGTGCTCGGCGCCGAGGTCTCAGGCATCGTCGAGGCGGTTGGACCCGGGGTGGATCAATGTTCACCCGGTCAAAAGGTGATGGCGATCGTCGCGGGTGGATTTGCGTCCACCGCTTTGGCCCGGGCCGAGCTGGTTCGGCCGCTGCCGGAAGGTTGGTCCTTCGCGGCGGGCGCCAGTCTTCCGATCGCTTGGCTGACGGCCGCCTACGGGCTCCAGGTGTTGGGTCGTTTGGGCGCCGGTGAGCGGGTCTTGATCCACGCCGCCACCGGTGGGGTCGGGCTGGCGGCCTTGGCGATCGCCAAACGTTTGGGCGCCGAGGTCCACGCCACCGCGGGTACCCCAGAAAAGCGGGCCTACCTGCGGGAGTTGGGCGTCTCCGCGGTCTACGACTCCCGGGATCCGGCCTTCATCGAGGCGCTGTTCGTCGCTACCGCGGGTCGTGGCGTGGATGTGGTCTTGGGTGCGCCGACCGGACCGGTTCGGCAAGCGAGCTTGCAAGCCCTGGCGCCTTTTGGTCGTTATGTCGATCTCGGGAAGCAGAGTGAAGGCGCCGAGCGCTTGCCGGCCAACGGGGCGCTCCTGCACCTGGACCTGGCCGAACTGATCGCCGAGGCCCCCGCCCGGTTGGGCAAGTTTTGGGCGGAAGCGCCGGCCCCCGAGGTCCTGCCCCACCAACTTTACCCGGCCAGTGGCTTGGGCTTGGCCTTGGGGCGTTTGGCGGCCGGGCAACACCGGGGCAAGTTGGTCATCGAACTCGACAGCGCGGGCACGACGGCGGGCCCCCGGGTCCCCAAGGTAGAGCCCGATGGCATTTATCTGATCACCGGCGGCACCGGCGGCCTGGGCCTCGATCTGGCCGAGGCGTTGATCGAACGGGGCGCCAAGTCCTTGGTGTTGGCCTCGCGCCGACCCGCACGCCTCGAGGCGCAACACTCACGTTGGCGCGCCGCTGGGGTGACCGTGCAAACCGTGGCCCTCGACGTCGCCGACCCCCACGCGGTCGCGGCGTTGATCGGATCTTTGCCTACCCTCCGAGGTGTCTTTCACCTGGCCGGTGTCCTGGATGACGGGCTCCTCGCCCAACAAACGCCGGCTCGCTTCGAGGCGCTGTGGGCCGCCAAGGTCCATGGTGCTTGGGCGCTCCACCGAGCTTGTGCCGGCCGGGCCTTGGACTATTTTGTGCTCTATTCCTCGGCAGCCGACGCCTTGGGATCGCCCGGGCAAGGTGGCTACGCCGCGGCCAGCGCCTTTTTGTCCAGCTTGGCCCGGGCCCGAGTGGCCCAAGGTGAAGTGGGTTTGGCGATCGAGTGGGGGCCCTTCGCCGAGGTGGGTTTGGTCGCCGACGCCGCCCACCAGGCGCGCTTTTTCGAGCTGGGCCTCCGGTCCTTCAGCCCAGTCGAAGCCCGGGGGATCTTGGATCGGGCCTTGAGCCTGGGGCGACCCGAGCTGGTGGCCTTGGCCATCGATCCGGAGCGGGCTCGAACTTCGGGAGTTTTGGGTGAACGCCCGTTTTTGTCGGCCCTCCGCGGTCAAGGGGTGGTGGGCCTTCGGGGCACTTGGGCCGAACGCTTGTCCCTGGTCGCGGCGGGAGAACAGCGGGCTCAGCTGTCGAGCTGGTTGGCCGAAGAGGCGGCGGCGGTTCTCCGTTTGCCCGTCGCTCAGCTCGATCCCACCCAACCCCTCCAGGCGATGGGCATCGACTCTCTGATGGCGCTGGAGCTCCGAAACCGCTTGGAGCGCGCCACCGGGCTGAACCTGAACGCGACGGTGATCTGGCGATATCCAAACTTGGAGCGGCTCGCCGTCCACCTGTCCGAGCAACTGGGGCTCGCTGAACCGTCGGGTGCTGCCCCCGAGGTGCCGGAGCATCACGCTCCGCCGCCCCTCGCCGAAGCAGAGGCCCAAGGCCTGCTCGATCTCCTCGGTAGTCTGCGGAGCTAAAACCAGTGAGCTTGAGCAACAACATCGCCGCTGCGGTGGCCGCCTTGTCGCCCGACCAGCGAGCGGCTTTGCTACAGGCCCTGGCAGGTCCGCCCGAGGGCATCGCCATCGTCGGCGTCGGTTGTCGTTTGCCCACCGGCGCTCGGGGACCCGAAGGTTTGTGGAAGTTGTTGTCCGGGGGTGTCGACGGCATCCGCGAGATCCCGGCCGATCGTTGGGACGTCGACGCCCTCTACGATCCCGATCCGAACGTCGCCGGCAAGATGAGCACTCGCTGGGGGAGTTTCCTCGACGACGTGCGTGGCTTCGACGAGGCGTACTTCAAGATCTCGCCCCGGGAAGCCGCGGCCATGGACCCCCAACAGCGGATCTTGCTGGAGGTGGTGGTCGAGGCCTTGGAGGACGCCGCCGCCTACGGACCCCAACTCGCCGGGAGCCGCACCGGAGTGTACGTCGGAGTTTCAGCGGTCGAATACGCCCTGCTCGGTTGGCCCCTCACCTCCATCGACGCCTACGCCAGCTCGGGGACCTCCAAGAGCATCTTGGCCAATCGGATCTCCTATCAGTTCGATCTGCGGGGACCGAGCCTGGCGGTGGACACCGCTTGTTCTTCGTCTTTGGTCGCGGCCCACCTGGCCTGTCGGAGCCTGCGCAGCAAAGAGACGGACCTGGCGCTGGTCAGTGGCGTCAACGTGATCGTGGCGCCGACCCTTTCGGTCTCCTACTCCAAGTGGGGCATGATGGCCCCGGACGGGCGTTGCAAGACCTTCGACGCTCGGGCCGATGGCTTCGTGCGGGGGGAAGGTTGTGGGGTGGTGGTCCTCAAACGCTTGAGTGATGCTCAGGCCGCGGGCGACCGGATCTACGCGGTCATCCGCGGCTCGGCCATCAACCAAGACGGAAAAAGCGCCGGCCTGACCGCACCCAACTTGGAGGCTCAGATCGGCGTCATCAAAGAGGCGCTTCACGACGCCCGGCTATCTTCCGATCGGGTCTCCTACGTCGAGGCCCACGGCACTGGCACCGCGCTCGGAGATCCAATCGAGATCGAAGCCCTGGCCGAAGCGCTCAAGGGCAGCGGTACGCCCTGCGCCATCGGATCGATCAAGACCAACCTGGGCCACCTGGAGGGTGCAGCTGGGATCGCCGGGCTCCTCAAGTTGGCCCTGGCCCTGCGTCATCGATCGATCCCACCTCACCTGCACCTCGAAACCGTCAACCCGAAGCTCCATTTGGAGCGCACGCCCTTTCGGATCCCTCGGGCCCTCGAACCTTGGTCGAGCGCGACCTCTCGGGTCGGTGCGGTCAGCTCTTTTGGTTTTGGTGGCACCAACGCGCACCTGATCCTGGAAGAGGCCCCGCCAACTTCCGCGCCAGCGCCCCAGGAACGATCCCGGGTGTTGGCCTTGAGCGCCGCCACCCCGGACGCTCTGACCGCCCGAATCCAAGAATACGCGGCCCGGCTCGAGGCCCAACCCGCCGACTTCGCCGCCTTGGCCGAGGTCAACCTGCGCCGCGGTCATCGCCACCTGCACCGAGCGGGGATCGTCGCCGCCACCGGGACTGAAGCCGCCGGCGCCCTGCGATCATTGCTCGACGGGCCACCGGGTCCTTACGCCGTCACCCCAAGGGAGGCTCGGCTGCGGGCCCCCAAAGTGGCCTTCGTGATGACCGGACAAGGTTCAGCCTGGACTGGGATGGGGCAACGGCTGTTGGCCCGGGCCCCTTTGTTTCGAAGTGCCCTCGCGGAGCTCGATGGAATCGCCCGGCCGATCTTGGGCTGGTCGGTCCTCGAGGCCCTGGAGCGGGCAGATCCAGGTTTGCTCGCCACCGAACGGGCCCAACCGGCGATCTTCTTGCTTCAGCTCGGCCTCACTCGGTTGTTGGCGGCCTATCGCGTCGAGCCGGCGGCGGTGGTCGGCCACAGCGTCGGCGAGTTGAGCGCGGCGGTGGTGGCGGGGGCGCTGACTTTGCAAGATGGCTTGCGGATCATCCGCTTGCGGGCCGCGATGATGGCGCCCCACGAAGGCCAAGGCGGGATGATCGAGGTCGCTCGACCCGCCGAAGAGCTGCAGGCCGATCTGGAAGGTTCACCCTTGGCGGTGGCGGCGGTGAACCGACGCCAGGCCACGGTTTTGGCGGGCCCCAAGGCCGAACTGGAGCGCTTCGCCGCTCAACAGCGCGGCCGGGGGGTGATGGTGCGGCCCCTCGACGTGGGCTGCGCGTTTCACGGTCGCGCCTTGCGAGCCGAGTCCCCTCGCTTGGCCCAGGCGATCGGTGCGGTCGCCGCGGCTGCGCCTCGGATCCCGCTCTACTCCACGGTGACGGGTGGCTTGGCGCCGCACCTGGACCCTGCCCACTTCGGCCGCAACATGGGCGAGCCGGTGTTGTTTGCCCCGGCCATCGAGCGGATGGCCGCCGACGGCGTCGAGCTCTTTTTGGAGCTGGGCCCCCACGCCAGCCTGACCCGAGATCTGGAGGCGATCTTGGGGGCGCCCCGGGCGATCGGGACCTTGCTGCGGGGCCGGGATGATGAGCTGCGCTTCGACGCGGCCTTGTTGGCGCTGGAGTGTGAAGGTGCGGTGGTCGATTGGTCGCCTCGACCGAACGAGCCCCTGGTCCCCGTTTCTCCGCCTCTTTACCCCTGGCAACACCAGCGCCGGTGGGGGACTGGGGCCCAAGCTTCTCGCCTCCACGCCGATCTGGGGCACCCGTTGCTCAAGCAGGAGGTCCTGGCCCCTGGCCTGTCGAAGGCGGTCTTCGAGTTGGACCTCGACAGCGAGATCGTCGCGCAACATCGTTTTGGTGGGCAGGCCTTGTTCCCGACGGTCGGGGTGGTAGAGGCCGCCCGGGCCGCCGCCGCGAGGTTGGGTGTGCCCCACGCAGGCATCGCCGAGTTGGCCGTCTTGCGCCCCTTGTTGGTGCGGCCCGGCGACGGTCAAAGGGCCCAGCTGGTCCTGGGAGCGGAGGGCGACTTCGAAGTGGTCGCCAGCGTCGATCCCGCGGCCGGGGCACCGTGGAACGCCCACTTTCGGGGCCGCTGGGCCGAACTCAGCCCACCCGGGTCCATCGCCACCACCCCCCTGGTGGGATCCAGCGGCAGCGGCGCCGACTACTACTCGGAGTTGAGCCAACGCGGCGCCGACTTCGGGGCCTACTTTCGTCGCATCGAACGGTGGAGCTCCGAACCTGGTCGGGCCCGGGCTCAACTCGGACCGTCGCCGGGTGATCCCGAGGCCATCACCGCCGGGCTCGACGCGGCCCTCCACCTCTATTGGGCGGCCTTGTCCCCGGACCAACGGCCGGCCCATGGGGGCTTTTTGCCGGTGGCTTTCGAGTCCATTGGGGTCCACGGGCCCCTGGATCAGGCCGCTTGGGCCGAGGTCCACCTCAGGGAACAGAGCCCTGAGCGGATGTTGGCCGACGCTGCCCTCTACGACGCCCAAGGCCGGCCCGTACTGAACTTCCGCGGCATCCACTATCGCCCGGCCGAGTTGCCCGGGGCCGAACTCGAGCGGATCGGCCGCCAAGATCTCTACGCCGAACGGTGGGAGGCCAGTGAAGTCGGGGGCCCCAATCTCGCCGGGCGCTGGCGGGTGATCGGCGACGATCCGAACTTGGTCGCAGCCGCTCGGGCCCAACTCCAGGCCGCCGGGGCCGCGTGGAGTGAAGGGGTGGAGGGCGCCCGGGTTTTGGACCTCAGCGCTTTTGGGCAACTCCCCACGGATACGCAAGGCTACTTGCAAACCAGCGCCCTCCGAGCTGCCCACGTCTTGAGCCAAGGGCCCAAGGAGTGGGTGCGGGCCACCGAACGGGCGGTGGCCTTGCCCGGCGAACTCGGCACGCCCGCGGTCGCGGCCTTGGACGCCTTGTTGGCGGTGGCGCGATTGGAGCGGCCTCAGATCCGGATCCGCGGCATCGACGCCGACTCTTTGTCGGCGGTGGTGCAAGCTAGCTTGCAATCGGGTGAAGACCGCCTGGTGCTCCGGGGAGGCCACCTTTGGGTACCCCGGCTCCTGCGGGCCCCGGAAGCCCTGACGCCGACCGCCTTGCGGGGCGACGCCGCTTACGTGATCAGCGGTGGCGGTGGCGCGTTGGGCCTGGCCATCGCCCGGGACTTCGTGGAACGGGGGGCTCGTCGGTTATGGCTGTTGGGCCGTACCCCCTTGGCGGACGCCGAGCTCGCGGCCCTTCGCACCAGCGGCGCCGAGGTCCACTTTCGGGTGGTCGACGTCCGGGACGAGGCCGCGGTCTTTGAGTTCTGGCGCGAGACCCGAGGTGAGGTGGATGGGATCGTCCACGCCGCCGGAGTCGTGGAGGATCAGCGGCTCGATCAGCTCGAGGCGAAGACCGTCGATCGGATCTTGGGGGCCAAGGTGTCGGGGCTCATTCACCTGGATCGGGTGAGCGCCCAACACCCCTTGAGCTTCTTCGTGGGGGTGTCGTCGGCCGCGGGGATCTTGGGGGGCGTGGGTCAGGCCGCTTATGCCGTGGCCAACGCCTACCTCGACGCCCATTGCGCGCGCCGCCGGGGCGAAGGTCGCCCATTCTATTCAGTAGATTTTGGTCCCATCGCCTCGGCCGGTATGGCGGAGCGGCTCGGCTCGATCGGCCAACAACGGGCCGCCGCGTTGGGGGTCCAGGCCCTCGATCCCCAGCAGGTGAGCCCGTGCCTTTTGAGCCTAGGCGCCCGGGCGCGCACCTTGGTCTTGCGCGCCGACTGGGATCGGCTCTTGGCCGGCCGTGGTGAACTCCAGTCCCCATTTTTCCTCCGGTTGCGGACGGCCCGGGGAACCTCCCCGGTGGATCAGGCCTTTTTGGAGGAACTCCGCGCCGCGCCCAGCCGGACCCGGCCCAACTTGATGCTGGCCCGGATTCGTCATCAACTCGCCGCGGTGTTGGCGGTGGAGCGTCCCGACACGATCCCCAGCGACGTCGGCCTCTTTGAGCTCGGCCTGGACTCGATGACCGCGGTCGAATTGACCGAAGGGCTCCAGGCCAAGTTGGGCACTCGTTTGCCAGCGACCTTGGTCTTCGAGCAGCCGACCTTGCAGGCCCTCTGCCACCACCTCCTGGCCCAGCTGGTGCCGGATGAGTCGGAGTCGCCAACCGATGAGCTCGCCGGAAAGTCCGAGGCCGATCTGATCCAACTCCTGGAGCAGGAGCTCAACGCCGAGGGGGTCAGCGGATGAGCGAACCCCGAGAGGGCGCCGAAGTCCTGAAGAAGGCGCTGGTCGAGCTGAAGCGCCTCAAGGCCGAACGAGAGGCCCGCCACGAGCCAGTGGCGATCATCGGTGCCAGCTGCCGCTTCCCGGGTGGGGTGGTGGATCTCGAGTCCTACTGGCAGGTGCTTCACGGCGCGGTCGACACCATCCAGCCGATCCCCCACGAACGTTGGGACGTCGCGGCCCACTATGATCCCGAGCGTGATCGCCCGGGCAAGATGTACGTCCGGGAGGGCGGCTTCATCGCCGGCATCGACCACTTCGATGCCCGCTTTTTTGGGATCTCACCGCGCGAGGCGACGGCGATGGATCCCCAACAACGTCTGCTCCTCGAGTTGGCCTGGGAGGCCCTGGAGCAGGCGGGTTTGCCGATGGCCCAGCTCTCCGGCAGCAAGACCGGCGTCTTCATCGGGCAAAGCTCCAGCGACTACCTGCAGCTGATGGCCCAGCGGGGATACGGCGAAGACAGCGGCTACGTCTTGACCGGCGTGGTGCCCAGCATCGCCGCCGGCCGCATCTCCCACGCCTTGGGGCTGCTCGGCCCCAACCTGCTGGTGGACACCGCTTGTTCGTCGTCGCTGATTGCAACCCAACTTGCAGTTCGGGCCCTGCGTACCGGCGAATGCAGCTTGGCCTTGGTGGGGGGCGTCAACGCCATCTTGGCGCCCCAGCCGACCGCCGCCTTTTGCCAACTCCACGCCCTTTCGCCCGACAGTCGCTGCAAGACCTTCGACGCCTCGGCCAACGGCTACGTCCGCAGCGAAGGTTGCGGCATGGTGGTCCTGAAGCGGCTCTCCGACGCCTTGCGAGACCGAGATCGGATCTACGCGGTGATCCGGGGTGTCGCCAGCAACCACGACGGTCGGAGCAGCGGCCTGACAGTGCCGAGCGGATCGGCTCAACAAGAGGTCTTGCGCAGCGCCTTGGCCGACGCCGGCCTTGGCCCTCGGGACGTCGCTTACCTGGAGGCCCACGGCACCGGCACCCCCCTCGGTGATCCGGTGGAGATCCGCGCCGCCGCCGCGGTCTACGGCACCGGCCGCGCCGCCGAGGACCCGCTTTATGTGGGTTCGGCCAAGGCCAACTTGGGCCACCTGGAGGCGGCGGCCGGCGTCGCCGCCTTGCTGAAGGCCACCTTGGTTTTGGATCGGGAGGAGATCCCACCTCAACTCCACTTCCACACCCCCAACCCGCACCTGGGTCTGGAGGCTTTGCCGCTGGCGGTCCCCACTCGCCCTCGACCGTTCCTCACCAACGGCAAGTTGCGGCGGGTGGCCGTCAGCGCCTTCGGCTTTTCGGGCTCCAATGCCCACGTGATCTTGGAGGAGGCGCCGCGGGCCGAAGAGCAGGTCGTCGCTCCGGCCCGGTACGTGCTCGTGCTTTCGGCCAAGACCGAAGCCGCCCTGTTGGCTACCGCTCGACGGCACCTGCCCCTCCTGGAGGGGATCCAACCCGACACCTTGGTGCGATTGGTGGCGACCTTGGCCTGCCGACGCACCCACCATGAGTATCGGCTGGGGGTGGTCGGGCAAGACGCCGGGGAACTGCAAGCTGGCTTGCAAGCTTGGTTGGACGGCCAACCCCATCGTCGGGTGGTCACCGGTCGAGCGCCGGGTTCCGCCGCGCCGCCGGTGTTCGTCTACTCCGGGCAAGGCACCGCCCACGCCGAGATGGCCCGAGGCCTCGGCCAAGATCCCGTCTTCACCTCCGCGTTCCAACAGGTGGTCCAGGCCCTGGGGAGGGCCGGCTTGCCCGGGCTCGAGGGGGCCATCCGGGATCCCGCGGCCTTGGCCCGGACCCGCTGGGCCCAGCCGGCGATCTTCGCGGTGCAAGTTGGGTTGACAGCCTGGTGGCGGGCCCACGGCGTGGAGCCCGAGGTGGTGGTGGGGCACAGCGTGGGCGAGATCGCTGCGGCCCACGCCGCCGGGATCTTGGACCTGGACGCGGCGGCCCGTTTGGTCGTGGCCCGGGCCGAGTTGATGGATCTCACCACCGGCCAAGGCCGGATGTTGGCAGTGGCCTTGCCCGCCGAAGAGGCCCGGTCCCGCTTCCCCGAGCTCGAGTTGGCCGCCGACAACGGGCCACGTTCGGCGGTTTTGGCCGGCCCGGCGTCGGCCGTCGAGTCCGCTCGTCGTACGCTCCAGGCCGCGGGCCTAGAGGCCACCGATCTCGGCGTCGACTACGCTTTTCACACCGCCGCTCAAGACCGAGCGGCCGAGGCCCTCTACGCCCGGCCCCTGCACCTCGAGCCCCGGGCCGGTCAGGCCAGCTTCTGCTCCACCGTGACCGCAACCTTGCAGAGCGGCGCCCACCTCGATCTCGGCTACTGGGCCCGCAACCTTCGTCAGCCGGTCCAGTTCCGGGGGGCGATCGACAGTTTGGCTCGTCGAGGCCACTCGTCTTTCCTCGAGCTCGGGGCCCACCCAGCCTTGGGTGGCGCCATCGACAGCAGCACCTTGGGCAAGGCTTTGGTCACTTCGACCCTGCGCAAAGGCCAAGACGATCAAACTGAACTTCACCTGGCCTTGGCCCGCCTGCACGTCCTAGGGGTGGCCATCGACTGGTCGGTGGTCAACCCAGCCAGGGTGCGGCCCTTGCCGTTGCCGGCGTATCCCTGGGAACACCGGCGTTTTTGGGCCTTGGACGGGGCCATCACCACCCGGGCGCCCGAGGCGCAGGTCGCGCCGTTGTTGGGGGTCGAACGCAGATCGGCCGCCTTCGGGGGCACGGTCTTCGAGGCCGACCTTTCGGCGAGTTCACCGGCGTACTTGGGTGATCACGCGATGTACGGCGTCACCTTGCTGCCGGCGGCCGGCTTTTTGGAGATGTTCCGGGCGGCCGTGGCCCAGGTCCGTGGTCCAGGCCCGGTGCAGCTCGGTCGGATCGAAGTCCGCTCGCCGCTGACCTTGGACGGGTCGCCCCGTCGGGTGCAGACGGTGGTCGATGCCCAAGCGGTGAAGGTCTACAGCCTCGACGAGGGGCGCTGGCGACTCCACGCCGAGGCCAAGATCGAGGACGCCGGGTTGCCCAAGGCCGTGGACTGGCCTGCAACCCAACTTGCACTCGATCCCCTCGAACGTTATCGGCGCAGCGTCGCCTCGGGCGTGGGTCTGGGGCCGGCCTTCCAGGTCCTAACCGAACTGGCGATCGGCGATCAGGTGGCCCGGGCCACCGCCCGCTTGCCCGATGGGGTGCAGCAGGGCCCAGAACCGAACCTTCACCCCGCTTTGCTCGACGCCTGTTTTCAAGCAGGGGCGGCGGCCTTCGGGGAAAAACGCCTGGCCGGACGGATCTTGCTGCCGGTGGCCATCGCCTCGGCCCACCTGCAGGCGACGGGCCCCGGTCTGCATCGGGCCCAGTTTCGGCTGACCCAGTTGGGCCCCGAGTTCTTCGAAGGTGAGGCCCAACTCTTCGATGCCGAAGAACGTTGTGTCGCCCACTTGGTCGGCGTTCGCTTTCAGCTGGCCCAACCGTCGTCCCTCTCCCGCGGCCCGAACGTGGCGGGGGCGCCCTCCTGGTTGCAGTGGTCCTGGCGGGCGGCGCCGCGGCTGGCGGCGGTCGACGCGGATCGTCGCTTTTTGGTCTTCGGAGCCGAAGGCCGGTCTTTGGCGCTAAAAGACGCTGGAGCGATCCTCGATCCGCGGCACCCGACCGATCTGGTGTTGGAAGACGCCTCTGCTGCGGCTTTCCTCGAAGCCTGGCGGGCCCACCCCGAGGTCCAACGGGTGCACCTCTTGGGTCGTTTGGACGATCCGCAGTTCGAGGGCCTGAGGGCCTTGGCCCGCACCCTTCACCTGGAGCGCGAGGGCCCGGCGGTCCATTGGATCGCCCTCGAGCCAGGCGCCGATCCGATCCCGGAGCTCCGCACGCCCAGCCTCGAGCGGGAAGTCCACCTCGATCCGCTGGAGCGGCGGGTGGCGCGATTGATCTCGGCCGAACGCGCCCCAGTGGCCCCTTGGGCGGCCCGCGCCGACGGCAGTTATTTGATCGCCGGTGGCCTCGGAGCCCTCGGGTTGGCCACGGCCCAATGGTTGGCCGATCGAGGGGCGCGGCAGATCGGCCTCTTCGGTCGTCATGGTCCCAAGGACCAAGATCGGGCCGCACTTCAGGCCTTGGAGGCCAGGGGCGTCGCCCTCAAGATCTGCCCCGTCGATCTCAGCGATGCCAGCGGCGTTGCCCAAGCGGTGCAGGCTCTCGAGGTTTGGGGAGGCCCGGTGCGCGGTGTGTTCCACGCGGCCGGAGTCCTGGAAGACGCCCTCCTCGAGGCGGTCACTCCGGCTCAGCTGCAGCGAGTCAAAGCCCCCAAGTTTGCCGGCGCGGTCCACTTGGCCCACGCCCTGGAAGGACGCCCCCTCGACTTCTTTTTGGCGTACTCCTCGTTGGCCGCCACCTTGGGTTCACCGGGTCAGGCTGCGTACACTGCGGCCAACGGCGCCCTCGAGGGGCTGATGGCCTCCTGGCGCAGGCAAGGTCAACCCGCCTACGCCATCGCCTTTGGGCCCTGGTCCCTCGGCATGGCGGCCACCACCCGGGCCCGGCCGGGCCTCTCTTCACTTTCTCCCGAACTCGCCTTGGCGGCGGTCGCCGAACTCCTCTCGGGTCCCCCCCGTTCGGTCAGCGTGGCGGCCTTGAGTTGGCCGCAACTGTTGTCGGCGCTGGGCGCAAGGCGGCCTGCATTCCTCGAGGGCTTCGGCCCCACCGCATCCGCCCGGCCCGCGGCCCTGCGAACGGCCCTCTTGGCCGCACCTGATGAAGAACGCCCGGTCCATGCCGAACGCCTGGTGGCCCAGCAAGTCCGCCAGATCTTGGGTTTGGCCGAGTCGGAGCCGATCGATCCCTCCGCCGATCTGGTGCAGCTGGGCCTCGACTCCTTGATGGCCCTGGAGCTCCGGGATCGGCTGGAGGCAGGTTTGGGTCGCAGCTTGCCCCAGTCCGCGACCTTCGAACGGCGGGCGGTCAAGCCGCTGGCCGAGCTGGTGTTGACGCTCCTCGAGGATCAGCACGAGGCGCCCCAGATTTCGGCCCGCACCATCACTCCCGATCTCGCGGGTCGCCACCAACCCTTCCCCCTCAGCGACGTCCAAGCCGCCTATTGGTTGGGTCGGACCGGCGGCTTCGAGTTGGGTGGCACCTCCTGCCACTACTACGGCGAACTCGAGCGCACCGGCCTCGACGTGGAGCGCCTCTCCCGCAGTTGGCAGTTGTTGATCCAACGCCATGAGATGTTGCGGGCGGTCATCGAAGACGACGGCCAACAACACATCCTGCCCAACACCCCTGCCTACACCCTCGACGTCCGGGATTTGCGAGGCCGAACGCCAGCCGAGGTCTCGTCTGCCTTGGCCCAAACCCGGGCCGAGTTGTCTCACCAGGTCTTTGATCCCAAACGGTGGCCGCTCTTCGATCTGCGCGTTCACCGCTTGGACGGCGATCGAACTCGGCTCCACCTGAGCATCGACCTGTTGATCATGGACGTCTCCAGCTTCGTCGGGCTGCTGACCGAGTGGCGCCGCCTCTACGAAGGAGAAGCGCTGGAGCCGATCACGCTTTCGTTCCGCGACTACCAACTTTGGGAGCGGGCTCAGGAGTCGACGCCGGCCTTCGAGGCCTCCCTGGCCCACTGGCGGGAGCGGATCACGACCATGCCCGAGGGCCCCCAACTGCCCTTGGCCCGAGCGCCCAAGGACGTGGGTCGGCCCCAGTTCACGCGGCGGGAGCGGGTGTTGGCCCCCCAGCAGTGGTCCAGGCTCAAGGAGCGGGCTCGGCAAGCTGGGTTGACACCGGCGATGGTGGTGGCCGCGGCGTACGCCCACGTCCTCGAGCGCTGGAGCAAGTCCAAGGCCTTTACGCTCAACTTGACCCTCTTCAACCGGGCCCCGGTGCACCCCGAGGTCAACCGGGTCGTTGGTGACTTCACCAGCCTGATCCTGCTGGAGGTCGATCACCGCGGGGCCGGGAACTTCGTGGAGCGGGCGAAAGCTCTGCAAGCCCGCTTGCGCCAAGATCTGCCCCATCGCCAGGTCACGGGCGTCCGAGTCTTGCGCGAGTGGAGCAAACAAAAGGGTCGGATTGTCGGGGCCCCGGTGGTCTTCACCAGCGGCATCGGCATGACCGACGGCCTGCAGGCCGAAGCGGATCGCACCGACGCCTGGTTTGGTGAGTCCGTATATTCAGTATCGCAGACCCCCCAGGTCTGGCTCGATCACCAGGTCTACGAACGGCAGGGCAAGTTGCTGCTCTATTGGGACGCGGTCGAGGCCTTGTTCCCCGAGGGCTTGCTCGACGAGATGTTCGAGGCTTACGGCGCCCTGCTCGAGTCCCTGACCGAGGATGACAGCGTCTGGACTCAACCGCGCCTGCCCTTGGTCTCTACCAAGGCTTTGGCGCCTCGTCGGCAGGCCAACCAGACCGACGGCCCGGTGCCCGCCGGCCTGCTCCACTCGGCTTTGGCCGAACAAGCCCGCCGTCGCCCCGACGCCCCAGCGGTGATCGGCACCGATCGTACCTTGAGCTACGCCGCCTTGGAGGCCGCCGCCCTGAGGGTCGCCGCGGAGCTCCGAGCCCGGGGCCTGTTGCCCGGTGATCGGGTCGCGATCCACCTGCCCAAAAGCGCCGCCCAGATCATCGCGGTGTTGGGCGTGTTGGAAGCCGACGGCGTTTATGTGCCGGTGGCCTTGTCTCAACCTCGCGAGCGGGTCGAGTACCTACTGGCCAACACCGAGGCCCGCTTCATCTTGACCGAACCGGGGAGGGCGGCCGGCCCATGGCCCAGCGGCGTCACTGCCTTGGGTGTGGAGGCCGAGCCATTCCCGGACCGCCCGCCGGTGCGGCTCCCGAACGAACGGCAACCCACCGATCTCGCGTACATCATCTACACCTCGGGTTCGACCGGTCGGCCCAAGGGCGTGATGATCGATCACCGAGGGGCCCTCAACACCATCATCGATCTCAACCAACGTTTTGGGGTCGGGCACTCGGATCGGATCTTCGGCGTCTCGGATCTCGGCTTCGATCTTTCGGTCTATGATCTCTTCGGCACCTTGGCCGCCGGCGCCACCTTGGTCCTCCCGGAAGAGGCCGGCTTGCGGGATCCCAGCCATTGGATGGGGCTCCTCTCGGCCCACCGGGTCAGCCTGTGGAACTCGGTCCCGGCCCTGGCCAAGATGTTGTTCGAGTACCTGCGGGGCGTCGGTGATGCACACCTACCCCCTTCCTTGCGGCTGGTGTTCTTGAGCGGCGATTGGATCCCCCTCGATCTCCCGAGCGCACTCCACGCGGCGCGGCCGGGCGTCGAGGTGATCGGGATGGGCGGCGCCACCGAAGCCTCGATCTGGTCCAACCTGCACCCGATCGGCGCCATCGATCCGAGCTGGAAGAGCATCCCTTACGGGCGTCCCCTCCGGAACCAGCGTTATTTCGTGCTCGACGAGTTGGGCCAGGAGTCACCGACCTGGGTGCCCGGTCAACTGCACATCGGCGGCGTCGGCGTGGCCCTCGGTTATTTCGGCGACGAGGCGCGGACCCGGGCCAAGTTCGTCTTGCACCCCGAGACCGGTGAACGCCTCTACGCCACCGGAGACCTGGGGCGTTATTGGCCCGATGGTACCCTAGAGTTCCTCGGCCGAGAGGACTTTCAGCTCAAGCTCCAGGGCCACCGCATCGAGTTGGGCGAGATCGAAGGGGTGCTCCTCGAACACCCCCAAGTGGCCGGCGCCATCGTCACCACCTACGAAGCTCGCCCCGGCGACCGTCAGCTGGCGGCCTACGTGATCCCCAAAGACGAGCCGGTCGATCCCCAGACCCTGCGGGCTCACCTCGGCCAACGTTTGCCGTCGTACATGGTACCGCGGAGCTACACCTCCTTGACGACCTTCCCGCTGTCCAGCAACGGCAAGGTGGATCGGGCCGCTTTGCCCTCGCCGGTGGCGGTGACCCGAAGTATCCGCGGGCCCAGCAACGAAACCGAGCGGAAGATCGCCGCGGTTTGGAGCAAGATCTTGGGCCGGCCCAACGTGGCGGTGGACGAGAGCTTCTTCGACGCGGGCGGTGACTCTCAGCTAGCGGTCCGGGCCATGCTCGAGCTGCGGGAGGCCTTGGGGCGGGAGTTGCCGATCCGGGCCCTCTTCGAGACCCCGACCATCGAAGGTCTGGCCCAAGCTTTGGGGAGTGCAACCCAACTTGCACCGGTCCAGGTGCCCGAAGAGCGGCTGTATGCCCACTACGCCCGCCGCGGCATCGGTGAACGCCTCTGGGCCTTGGGCACCGACAAGAGCTACGTCCAGGCCGAAGGCAACCGGCTCTGGTATGAACGGGACGGTCAACGGGTTGAGGTCTTGGACATGGTCGGCGGTTATGGCTCGGCGATCTTGGGCCACAACCACCCCGAGATCGTCGAGTTGGCCCAGTCCCTGCTCCGGCAAAAAGAGCCGTTTCACGCCCAATATACGAACAATCGAGCGGTTGGGCGGCTCTGCAAGGCCCTCTCGGATCGACTGGAGTTGGCCACCGGCAGCCCCTTCGTGATCACCTTGGCCAGCACCGGGACCGAGGCCATCGAGGCCGCCCTCAAACACGCCAAGATG
Organism: Deltaproteobacteria bacterium; assembly: GCA_016703535.1. Classification (GTDB taxonomy): domain Bacteria; phylum Myxococcota; class Kuafuiibacteriia; order Kuafuiibacteriales; family Kuafuiibacteriaceae; genus Kuafuiibacterium; species Kuafuiibacterium phototrophicum. Next base: position 501,218 of record JADJBV010000002.1, read on the forward strand.
GAGTACCGGGCTCGGGCCCAAGCCTTGGCCCACTCCACCGACTCGGTGGCGGCGGTGATCATCGATCAAGAGCTGAAGGGCAAGTCGCAGGTCGCCCCCGAGCTTTATCAAGAGCTGAAGCTCCGTTTTGGGATCGAGGTCGACACCTTGGCCGGCGCCTACGACGTCATCGTCCGGGCCAACCAGCAGGTGTGCGACGAAGAGCCGATCTTTTTGGCCCTCGAACACTGCTTCCACGGCATGACCACCGGCGCCCTCAGCTTGACCGCCTCGGCGGACTTCCGGGCACCCTTCCACTGGATGGGGGTTCGGGCCCTGCGCCTGCCCCAGACCAGTGAAGCTCTGGAGCAGGCGGTGGACGCCCAGCGATCCGAACTCTACTCCTTGGGCTTCGACGCCGGGGGCCGGACCGTGTTGCGCACCCAAAGTTGGCACCGGGTGGCTGGCCTCTTCCTCGAACCCATCCAAGGGGAAGGTGGCATCCGCCCCCTGGAACCCGAGTTCCTGAAGGCGGCTCGGGCCCAGGCCGATCGGGCGGCCTTCCCGCTGATCGTCGACGAGATCCAGTGTGGCATGGGCCGCAGCGGGCGCTTCTTCGCCTCCGAGTTGGTGGGCCTCAAAGGGGACTACTACACCATGTCCAAGAGCTTGGGCGGCGGCGCCTCCAAGGTCTCGGCCATGGCGGTGCTCGAACGTCGTTATCAACCCGAGTTTGGCTACGTGCACGGCTCGACCTTCGCCGAAGACGGGGTCAGCGCCAGCTTGGCCCTCAAGACCTTGGAGTTGATCGATCGGGATCGCCTGCTCGAGGCCGCCGAACAAAAGGGCCGGCTCTTTCGGCAAAAGTTGTCGGCGCTCCAGGCCCGCTACCCGAACGTGATCAAGTCGGTGCGGGGCGCCGGGTTGATGTTGGGCATCCAGATCGCCACCCAAGAAGAGTCCCCATCTTTGGTGTTGCGGGTCGTCTCCCAGAGTGACCCGGAGATGTTCAATCAACTCCTGGCGGGGTACCTGCTCAACGAACACGACCTGCGGATCGCACCCACCAAAACCCGGAGCACCATCCGCTTTTTGCCCTCCGCCTACGTGACCGAAGCCGAGATGGATCGGGTCGTGGCGGCCTTCGGGTCCGTCTGCGAGTTGATCGAGAAGGTCAACATCGGGCGCCTCTTGCGGCACTTGGTCGTACCTGAGGCCGACCGCCGAGATCCGATCCGCGACTGGCGAACCCGTTATCCGGCCTGGCGCGACGACGCCCCACGACCCGGTGAACGCCGGGTGGCCCACGTGGCCCACGTCGAAGACGATGAAACCTTGCTCTTGACCGAACCGTCGTTGGCCGAGATCCCGGCCGATCGACGGCGGGACCTCTTGTGGCGGCTCTTCCGCTTTACGCGCCCGGCCATCGGTCAACGCCTACGGATCACCACCGCCACTGGGGAGTCGGTGCACCTCTCCTTGCTCGGTCTGATCATCACGGGTGAGATCTTCGAGTCGATGATGAAGAGCGAAGATCGCGCCTTGGTGGTGGACAAAATCCAGGAGGCCGTCGACGTGGCCATCGCTCAAGGGTGTGAGGTGATCGGCTTTGGTGGCTACACCTCCATCGTCACCCTCAACTGCACCGCGGTGGCCACCCCCCGGGCCGCCTTGACCTCGGGCAACGCCTTTACCGTAGCCCTGGCCGTCGAGGGCGCTTTGTTGACCGCCGCTGAACGAGGCTTGGACCTCTCCCGCTGCCGAGTTGCGGTGGTGGGGGGCGCCGGCAATATCGGGAGTGTGGCGGCCAAGATCATGGCTGAACACGCGGGCCAAGTGGTGTTGATCGGTCGAGACGCGCAAGACCCCCGGCTCCACTCGGTGGCCAACCAGATCTTCTGCAACGCCGAAGACGCGCTCCTGGCCGGGGGAGGCCACACCGGCGTGGCCGCGGCCATCCGACCCAGCAACGCCGCGCAGTCTTTGTTGCGCGGAGGCCAGCCGATCGGCGGCGCGACCTTACGTCGGGCTCTGGAAGAGGAACACGGCGGCCAACAAGGTTTTGTGACGGTCACCAACGATCTCTCCGTGCTGAAGGCATGTGAAGTGATCATCACCTGCACCAGCACCGCCGGTTCGGTGATCCGCCCCGAACATCTTTCGGAGCGGGTCCAGGTGATCTGCGACGTCGCCACGCCCAAAGACGTGGATCCCTCGGTGTTGGCCGCGTTTCCCGGGATCAAGGTGATCTCGGGTGGCCTGGCCCAACTCCCGGGGCAAAACGGCGTGCAGCTCTACGGCACCCACCTCCCGCCCGATCACCTCTACGGCTGCGTCGCCGAAACCGCGCTCCTCGGGGTCGACGGGCGGAGGGCCCACTTCTCCTTCGGCGAGATCAGCCGCGATCAGGTCGAGCACATTCGGGCCTTGGCCCGCCGGCACGGTTTTGTTGTAGGCCGCGTGGAACAGCGCTGATGAATAACCGCGACAAAGAAGCGCCTCTCGAAGGCCTCGCCAAAGGCTTTCGGCAGCGCACCTTGGCCACCGCGAAGTTGGCCGGGAAGATGGGCGTCAGCTACGTAAAGCGGGCCGTCAAAGGCCCCAGCAGCGACAACTCGGATCGGGAAGCGGCGATCAAAGGTGCGGTCGAGCTGGTGGAGCAGCTCGGCAAACTCAAAGGCCTGGCCATGAAGGTCGGGCAGATCGCCAGCTACGTCCCGGGGGCCTTTCCACCCGAAGCTCAGAAGGTCTTGGCCGAGCTCCAGTCCCGCTCGACGCCGGTTCGCTTCGAACACCTGGAAGAGGTGCTCATCCAAGATCTGGGCGCCCCCGTGAGCCAACTCTTCGAGGACTTTGATCGCGATCCGGTGGCCTCTGCTTCGGTCGGGCAGGTGCACCGGGCCCGCTACCAAGGCCGGGACGTGGCGGTGAAGATCCAGTACCCCGAGGTCAAGGCCTTGATGGCCAGCGACCTCAAGATGGTCTCGATGTTCAGCCGAGTTTTGGTGGTCGGCACCCCCAACGACGGCGAGGCCCTGGCCAAAGAGCTGCGGGATCGAATGTTGGAGGAGTGTGACTACGCCCTGGAGGCTCGGCGTCAGCGGCTCTTCCGTGAACTCTACGGCCGCTTACCCGGTTGCCGCGTGCCCGAGGTGATCGGCGAACGCTCCAGCACCCGAGTGTTGACCAGCGAGTGGATCGACGGCCTGCCCTTCGAGCGTTTTGCGGACCAGGGCAGCCAAGAGGAGAAGAACGAGGCCGGCGCCAAGATCTTCGACGCGGTGTTCCAGACCCTCTTCCACCACGGCATCTACAACGGCGATCCCCACCCCGGAAACTACCTGTTCACCAAGGACGGCGAGGTGGTGTTCCTCGACTTCGGCTGCGTGCGGGAGTTCAGCGCCACCTTCCTCGACAACTGGAAGCCCATGGAGCGGGCCATGCACGCCCGGGATCGGGAAGGGGTCCGGCGCGCCTTCCCCGCCACTGGCATGATGGGCGTCGCCGCTGACAAGTTCGATTGGGACCTGCACTGGGAGGTGATGGAGTACGTCTGTCGCCCCTATCAACCGCCCCAGCCCTTTCGCTTCACCCAGGAGTACGTGGCCGAAAGTTACGATCGGCTGCTGTTCAACGCCAAGGTCGCGGGGATGATCGCCACGCCGCCCGAGTGGTTGTTGATCAACCGGGTGCACTGGGGCCTCAACTCGGTGCTCGGTCGTTTGCACGCCACCTCCGACTGGGGTGAACGGTGGCACCGAGCCATCTGGTCCGAGACCCAGCCGATCCGCTGTCCTTGAGGGCCCATGATGAACCAGACTCGCACCCTTTGGGCTTGGCGCGCCGCCTTGGCTCGGCGAGCCGCTCCCGATCCCCGTAGGCTGCAGCGGGCCATGGCGTTGGAGCGGGCCTTGATCGCCCACAAGCCGTGGTTACGCCAAAATCAGCTGTGTTTTGGCCCTTTTTTGCCCTCTTGGCCGGGGCCCGCCCACGACCGCTGGATCCTGGACGCGTGGTCGCCTTCGCCGTCCCTCGCCCCCTGGAGGATCGTCGACGCCGACGGCAGTGAAGGTCGAGCCGCCGCTCGTGCGGTCGTGTCTGCGGAGGCGCCTCTAGTCTTGGTGTTGCGGGGCGATCAGCTGGCCCATGATCCCGACGAGCTGGTGGCCTTGGTGGCCGAGGCCGCGGTCCGGACCGAAGTCTGGTTGCTCACCTCGGGGCGGCGCCTGACCGCCAGCACCACCCAGCGGCTGAGCGAGGCCGGGTTGCGAGGTGCGGCGATCGGCTTCTTCGACGCCAAGCCCGAGGTGCAAGATCAGGTGTGGGGGCGCCGCAGCTGGGACGACGCAGCCACCGCGTTGGGGTTGTTTGCGCAAGCCAACTTGCCGACCGCGATGTTGGTGGAGGCCCAAGCTGGGCCCGAGCTCCTGGATCGCCTGCGGGGCCTGCACCCGCTGGCCCGGGAGCTCTCGGCGTCTTTTCTGGCGATCTCGGCGGTGGAGTTCAGCGAACCCCTCTTGGCCCTGGTGCAACGCAATCAGCAAGCGGCCTTCAGCGACTACCCCGGGGTCACGCTCCTCGGGCCGGCCGCCAGCGCCGTCTTGAACCATCCCCTGGCTCAGGCCTGGGCCCAGGCGCCTCGGCCGCGGCCGGCCAACCTGGCGCCGGCCGTCGAAGAGCCGGAGGTGCCCCTGACCGGCCTCGACTTGCCCGAACCCCCGCCGACCCACCAACACCGGGGCCCCACGCCGATCCGGGTGACCGGTGGGGTGGTCGAAGCCCTGCGGAGGCGTTTGGGCGGTAGCATTTGATCGGCGCTGGTTCCGAGTTAAGGAGACCTGAATGGCCCGTGTGACGATCAAGCCCACCGGCGAACGCCGCGGCGCCACCAGCCGAGTTCAGGCCGCCGTACGGGCCGGGATCGAAAGACGCCAGCAGCGCAACGGCGGGCCCGACGTGCTCCCCGAGATCTCCGCCGACCTTCAGGCCCTCGACTCATTGCTTGAGTCACCGCTGGCCAAGGTCTGGACCGTGGAGGGTATCGGTCCGGGGGCGCGCTTCGTCGACTTCGGTGAGTTCGAGGGTGAAGGTGAGGTGGCCGCTTTGCCTCGACGCAAAGCGGTTGGGGCGGCCACCGACATGAACGCGGCCCCACCGATGGCCCACTCGGTGTCCTTCGGTGCCGGTGGATTCGCCACCACCAAACGCTTGTTCTTCTGGCTATTCGCGTTCGTCCGCTTCTTTGGCGGCAACCTCCTCGACACCCTGCGCGGTCGCAGTTCGAGCAAGCGGAGTGCGGTCCGCCTCCGCGAGACCTTGGAGAGCCTCGGACCGACCTTCATCAAGTTGGGCCAACAGATGTCGGTCCGGGCCGACGTCTTGCCCTACGAATATTGCGCCGAGCTCTCCAAGATGCTCGACAAGGTCACGCCCTTTCCCACCGAACAGGCGGTGGAGGCCATCGAACGTTCGATGGGCCGCAAGATCACCGAGGTCTTTGCGGTCTTTGATCCCAAGCCCATCGGTTCGGCCTCTTTGGCCTGCGTTTATCAGGCTTTCCTCAAGACCGGCCACAAGGTGGCGGTGAAGGTGAGGCGTCCCAACATCGGGCCGATGTTGGCCGCCGATCTACGGGCCCTGGGCTGGATGATGAGCTTCGCTGAGTTGACCTCGTTGATCCGACCGGGCCTGACCCGCAACTTCGGCCGCGAGCTCTTCGACATGTTGATGGAGGAGCTCGACTTCAACCGGGAGGCCCGCTTCACCGAGATCTTTCGGCACCGGACAAAAAAGGAGCGGCTGGACTTCGTGACCGCCCCCCGGATCTTCCGGGAGCTCTCCTCCGAAGAGGTGATGGTCTCGGAGTTCGTCTCCGGCGTGTTCTTGTGGGAGATCCTCAACGCCATCGATCGCGAAGATCACGAGACCATCGAGCAGATCCGCGCCCAGGGCATCGAACCCGAGCAGGTCGCCCGCAACATGGCCGAACTCTTCAACTGGGAGTCGATGGAGGGGATCCTCTTTCACGCCGATCCCCACCCGGCCAACATCGTCTGTCGTCCCGGCAGCACCATCGTCCTGATCGACTTCGGTGCCTGCGGTCGCTTCTCCAGCAAAACTCGCCGCCTCTTTCACCAGCTCCACTACTACATGAACATCGAGGACGTGCAGGGCATGGTGGAGTGCTCGATCTCCATGCTGGAGCCACTGCCGCCGATTGACGTCGATCGTTTCACCAAGGAGGTCGAGTCCCTCTACTGGGAGATGATGTACGCCTCCAAAGACGACTACGCCGAGTGGTGGGAGAAGGCTTCGGGCGTCTTGTGGATCCGCTTCGCCGGTTTGGCTCGGCGCTACAACATCCCGATCAACCTGGACACCTTGCGTTTGTTCCGGGCCACCTTCCTCTACGACACGGTGATGTTCCGGCTCTGGAAGGAGCTGGATCTCGACAAGGAGTACCAGCGGTATTTCAAGAAGTTCGGGCGCCGCTCCAAAAAGCGGGTGCAGAAGGACGTGCGTCGTCGCCTGATCAAGGGCCTGGACAACCGGGACTACCAGCGGATCGAAGAGACGATGCGGATGGGCAACCAGATGCTCGGTCGCATCCAACACTTCCTCGATACCCCACGTCACAACTTCGCCAGCGTGATCGGCAAGGCCGCCTACGGCGCGACCATGTTGTTGCGGGTGACCTCCTTCGCCACTGTCGTGCACCTGGTCGCCATCTTGGGCATCGCCCTCGGCAGCCGCTGGACCGGCCAATCGATGACCATGTGGGAGTCTTTCATCTGGTTGGTGGGTAGCCTGGACTACCAGATCGCGCTGTTGGTGGTGGGCCTGGTGGTGATCCGCAAGACCTTGATGCGCTTTGAGGACATCGACGTTGGGGGGTAGCTGAGAGTGCCGCTCCTCAGCTTGCCGCGGCTGATGGCCTTCAGCGCCATGGTGGCGGTGCCCTACGGCCTGTTGACCTTGTTGGTCCCCGAACTTTGGCTGCCGCTGATGACCGGGCTCAACCCCAGCGGCGAAGGGCTGCTGCTGGCGCGAATGTACGGCACCCAACTGGTGGGCTTCGGAGTGTTGAGCTGGTGGGGACGAAACACCCCGGACTCACCCGCCAAGCGAGTGATGATCCGGGGTTTTGTGGTGGTCGACGCTTTGAGCTTGGCTGTAGCGCTCTACGCGGTCGGCACCGGCGCGGTGGGACCGGCCGGGTGGATCGACGTCGTCGGCTTTGCCTTCTTCGTCGTGGCCTTCGGCGCCTACGCCGTGCGGCCGGCTTAAAGCGGGATCAGGCTGGCCAAACCCAACTTCTTGACGGTCTTTTTGGCCTTCTTTTCGTAGAGCAACACCAAGGTGATCGCTGGGGAGCCCTCACGGCCCTGGGTCATCAGCGCGTTTTTTGCGGCGGCGTTGGCCTGTTCGATCAGCTCACCTTCACCGTTCTTGAGCTTCTTGATCGCCTTCTTACTCTTCTTGCCGACATCCAAGATGATCGGCTTGAGGCTGTTCTGGTCCATCTTCAGATCCCCCACAGCGCGTCTTTTTTGCGCTTCTTCCGGTAGACGACGACGACCGGAACAATGGTCTTGCCCTCGGCGGCGGCGCCGAGTTGCTCCCGAAGTTGGGCCACGGCCTCGTTCACTTCGTCGGCGGCGGGCCCCACACCTTGGTGGAGTTGGGTGAGTTGTTTCTTCTTGCGCTTGCCGAGATCGGCCACGATCGGCTCGGTGGTGTCAGTCATGAAGGGGGAAACCTAGGGCCCGCCTCGGCTGAAGTCAACGTGGCTCAGGGCTCGTGGAGTCGAAGATCTGCCAGGTCTTGGGGCACCCGCCAGGGCTGACGTTCCCACTTCGCCAGGGCCTTGGCGTGCCAAAGCCGGCGGTCCAACCTTCGCAGACTGCCTTTACTGGCCAAGCGATCGAGCTCCGCCATGCCCACCTGAAAGCTCAGGTCTCGGCCCACGGCCAAGGCCCGTCCTTCCACCACCCGATCGTCGTCGAAGATCACGAAGGTCGACAGATCACCGAAGGTGAGGAGCACCGGGAGCGGCTCCTTGACGAAGGAGCTCAGCGGTCGTTGTTCGAGGAAACGGGTGGCGTTTTTGGCGGCGCGTTCCCCCAGCAACAACGCTTGGGCGGCTTGCTTCTTGACCTTGCCGGGCGGTGCGGCGGCGTCGCCGATCACGAAGACCTCCGGATAGGCGGGGAGCTGCAGCTGGGTGTTCACCATCAGGCCCCGGACCGGGCCGGTTTTTCCCGACGACAGGCCGGAGCGCAACAGAACTTGCGGAGCTCGAGTGCCCGCCGCCCAGATCGTCAAGGCGCTGCTGAGGCAGCGGCCATTGTCGAGGTGCAGACGATCGGCCTCGACGGCCGCGACGCGGGCCCCCAAGATCACCTGCACACCCGCTCGTTCGGCCAACTTTTTGATCCGTTTGTGCAGCACCTTGGGCCAACCCGGCAGGAGCCGCGAGTTGGGCTCGATCAAGGCCAGGTCCAGGTGCACCTGCTTTTTGTGGCGCCGCAAGATCTCGCCCAAGACCTCGACGCCGGTCAGGCCACCGCCGACGATCACCACCCGGGCTGGCGCACCCGCCTTCACCAACTGCTCCAGGCGATCCCGGATCACCGCGGCCTCTTGGGCGCTGCGGATCGGCGCCGCGTGTTCGGCGACCCCCGGGGTGCCCTCCAAGCGGGTCTCGGCGCCGGGCGCCAAGATCAAAACGTCGTAGGGCAGGGGACCGTCGGGGAGCTCGACCTGGCGACGGGCCAGATCGATGGCCTGGGCCTCTGCGATCCGGGTCTGGTGCCCCAGCTCGTGCACGATCCGCTGACGCGGCAGCTGCACCGAGGTGATCGACTGTCGCCCCGAAACGATCTCGTGGATGTTCGGCAAGAACTCGAAGTGGGGCTGGCGATCGATCAGGGTCACATCGAGGTTGTCCTCCAGCGAACGAGCGGCCGCCAGGCCACCAAACCCGCCGCCCAAGATCACCACCCGGCCGCGTTTCATCCGCTGACAGAACCACGACCCCCGGATTTGGGCCAGGGTGGGCAGCCTTGGTCCTCGAAGCGGTACAGATCTCGCGGGCCAAAGTCCCACTCGGGGGTGCGCAGGCCTTGATCCGGTCGCAGCTCGAACCAGACGCCGCCGTCGGGCGCCTTCAGCACGTGGACCTCTTGGGCCGGCATGTAACTCTGAGCGAGCAACAGGTACGTTCGCTCTGGGCTTCGGGCCACGTCCACCACCAGCACCGCGTGACCGGGAGAGCCCGCTTGCAACCACACATCTCCGGGCTGGACCTCGGTCTCCTTTACGGGCCGCAGCTCCCGGGCCAAGGATCGGGTGCCAGCGTAGGTGAAGACCAAGTCCAAGTAGCGGCGGAAGTTGCCACGGCTCTGGTCCGAAGCCGCGACCTGTTCGAGGGTGACCCGTTGGCCTTGGATCCGGGGTCGTCGCCCGGCGGCGTGATCACGCCACCAAGCGGCGTGGCCCGAGGTGAAGCGAAAACACACCTCGTCGCTCCGGCCTGCGGCCCAGAGGTATTCGGCCCGCAGCCGGATCACCGCGTCGGCGCATTGCTGGAGATCTTGGGTGCCAACGTCCAGGTCCAGCACCAAGGCGTGGACGTCTTGTCGCCCCTTCTTGCGCCCGTCGTGGAGGTGAACCGGGGGCCGGCCCGGTTGGGTCGGAAGCGCCCGCAGCCAAGCACCGAACCCTTGGGTTGAAACCCGGGAGGCCTCGAGGGGCGGCGGGGTCCGCTCCAGGAGGGGCACCGCGTCCGGAGAGGGTCCCCACAGGTAAGCGGGTTGGGCCAACAACCACAGACCGATCCACATCCCAATGGGGACACGCCGCCCGCACCCCGCCATTCCCTTGAGCCGCACCCACCGATTGCAGACCCCCCATCCTCGGGGGCAAGCTCCCCTGGCCCATGTCTGCTCTGGCCTTCGCCCGGATCCCCGAGCCCGAGCTGATGGAGGATCTCGAGCAGGCCCGGGCGTACTCGGAGGCCAACTTCGCCGCCCCCCACGATCGTTGCGTCGAGCTGTTTCGTGCCTCTTGGCCCGGCGGACCGATCTCGGGTCGCCTCTTGGATCTGGGCTGCGGCCCCGCCGACATCACCGTACGCCTGGCCTTGGCCTGCCCCGAGGTGACGATCGACGGCGTCGATGGCAGCGCCGCCATGCTGCACTTTGGTCAACGCCGGGTGGACGCCGCGGGACTTTCGCACCGGGTCCACCTCTGCCAAGCCTTCTTGCCCGACGAGCCACCGCCGGGCACCGACTACGACATCATCGTCTCCAGCAGCCTGTTGCATCACCTCCATCAACCCCAGGTGTTGTGGCGTTATTTGGCTCGCTACGCTCGTTTGGGTGCCCGGGTCTTCGTCTTCGATCTGATGCGGCCGGCCAGCCCCGAACAGGCCCGAGCTCTGGTCCAGACCTACGCCGCCGACGAACCCGAGATCTTGCAGCGCGACTTCTACAACTCCTTGTGCGCCGCCTTCACCAAGGCCGAGGTCGAGGCCCAGCTGACTCAGGTGGGGCTGTTTGGTCTCACGGTCGAGGAAGTGAGTGACCGACACCTGACGGTTCGGGGGGTGATCCAAGGTCGGCCGATTGCCGGGGCCTGAACCCCAGGCTTAACTGGGCGGCGATGGCCCGGGCCCCGCTTCGTGATCCCCTCCCGCTTTTGTTCTGGTGCATCGCCTGCGCCGCCGATCCCGACGCGGCGCCCACCCCCGAACCCGACCCCCACGAGATGATGCCCGAACAAGAGGCACCTCTCACCCAAAACGCCGAGGGCGGCCCGATCGGAGAAGGGGCGTTCGGCGAGGCCGACGTCATGTCCTGGGCCATCGAAGACGGGCGACGGGTCTCGGACGTCGTACGCCTGGATGGGCCCGTCTCCCGGGTCGGCGCCTTGGCCTTTGGGCCGGGCTTGATCGAGGTTCAAGCGGGTTGGGGCAACGGCCAGACCGGACCGTTTCGGCCGCTGGTGGAGTTGGGGATGGCCGCCGAAGGGCGGGTGTTGGGCGTGGACCTCGACACCGCGGCGACTCGCCTGCGCTTTCGGATCGGCGCGGTGGCGGTGCCGAAACAAGTGCACTGGGCGGCGGTGCTCCCGGTGGCGGCCGAGGCTCGGGCTGGCGCCTTGGCCGAGGTGGTCGGAGTGATGGGCGCTCAACCGCGCAGCAACTTCGGCGCTCAAGCGGCCCGTTGCGGCCAAAGTGATCCGGTCCCGCTCCAGGTCACCGTCTATCGTTTCCCGGCGCCTCCCGCCGAAGTCCCGGTGGCGACCTACCTGAACCTGCTCCAAGCCGAAGCGCAAGCTGGCTTGCAATATTGCGATCTCTTCCCGAGTTACCTGGTCGACGAACAAGGCGCTTGGACCGGCCGGGGTGAACGTCGCCCCGCCTACGGCGCCTTGGGTTCGGATCAAGGCCGGATGACCGTGGTGGTCTTGGGGTGTGAGACCACCGCGCCAGCTCGGGCCGAGCTGGACCTGCTCCTCTCTAGCCTGCAGCGGCGCCACAACTTGGTGCCCACCGCCTTCGAGATGGGCCCCTCGCCCGCCTGTGGGGCCGCGGACAACCCATTGGCAGAAATGCTCACCGATTGGCAGGCGACCCACCCCTTGGATCAAGACCCGGATCCACCGCCGGCCGGCGCCACCCTCGAGGGCGTGGTCCACGAGGCTCCAGGCGGCTCGGCCTTATCGGGGGTCACGGTCAGCTGCGACTGCGGGCCGGCCAGCACCACGGTCGCCGACGGCGCCTGGACCATGGCGGTGCCCGCCGGCGCCCATACTTTAACGTTCGCCAAAGCTGGCTACGACTCGGCCACCCAGCAGGTCACCGTCGCCGACGGCGCGACCTTGAGCGTGACCCAAGATCTCACCGCCACCACGATCCCGGATCCGGGGGTCAGCGTCATCGACCACCCGTATTTGATCACCCGCTTCGGCGGGAACGACGTCGATCCCTTCACCTTCCCCGAGACCCAAGGGGGGTTTCAGGACTATCTGGACGCGGTGGGGGTCCTGCACTTCGCGGCCTACGAATACGTGGAGCCCAACAACCCCCAGGTCGCCGCCGACTGTGGCTACACCATCCTCTTGCCCGAACGCGGTTATTGGCGGAAGGCCGCCGCCCTCGGACTGCTCGCCGACCAACTTCGAGACCTGGTCGCCGAGCCGATCATCCTGCGCAACTGGTGGCGCCCCCCTTGTTACAACGCGGGTGTCGGCGGCGCGGCCGGCGGCGATCACCCCGACGGCGACGCCGTGGACCTGGACTTCCTCAGCGCCCGCAGCCGAGCCGACGCCCAAGCCTATCTCTGCGAGACCTACTGGAAGCGCGATCTGGTAGCGGCCCAAGACATCGCCCCCGGCAGCAACCTCAACCCTCGCCTCAACCTTTCGGTGGGCCTCGGCGGCGCCACCATCCACCTCGGTGTCCTCAGCCGCAACGGCCGCCGCTTCTGGAAATACGACTCGTACAGCGCCCTCTCCGGCTCCGGCGACTGCTGGTGAGCCTTGGGGTCCCGGCTGGGCAAAGCCCAGCGACCTGCGGCCCTGGGGGCGGCGGGGCTGGCTTGCTGAGCCTTGGGGTCCCGGCTGGGCAAAGCCCAGCGACCCCTCTACGCGAGCCTTGGGCTCGCTGCGCGCTCTGCTTGCTGGCTGGGCAAAGCCGTGCCCTGGGGTCCCGGCTGGGCAAAGCCCAGCCACCCCTCTACGCGAGCCTTGGCTCGCTGCGCGCTTTGCTTGCTGAGCCCTGGGGTCCCGGCTGGGCAAAGCCCAGCCACCCCTCTACGCGAGCCTTGGCTCGCTGCGCGCTTTGCTTGCTGAGCCCTGAGGTCCCGGCTGGGCAAAGCCCAGCGACCCCTCTACGCGAGCCTTGGGCTCGCTGCGCGCTTTGCTTGCTGAGCCTTGGGGTCCCGGCTGGGCAAAGCCGTGCCTCGACCTACGATGAGACCGGGTTGGTCCAGAGCTTGGCCAGGGCTTCACGCAGGGCACCGGCGTGGGCCGGGCGATCGTCGGGGCGCTTCTCCAGGAGTTGCATGATCACCGCCTCGAAGCGGGGATCGATCGTCACGCCCAGGCTGCTGGGCCTCGGGGCCGGGAGCTTCGCGTGCTGCAGCAAGACCTGGGTCGGGGCGCCGACAAACGGAGGTCGGCCGGTCAGACACTCGAAGGCGATGGCGCCGAGGCTGTAGAGGTCGGCGCGGACGTCGACGGCTTGGGCGGCGGCGAGCTCCGGGGCCATGTAGTCGGGCGTTCCGCCCCAGTCGGCGTCGGCGTCTTCGGGCCGGGCCTCCAGGGCCTGGGTCCGGACTCGAGCGTTGCCAAAGTCCAGGACCTTGAGTCGTTCACCGAGGGGCCCACGGGCCAGGAAGAGGTTGTTGGGGCTCAGGTCCCGATGGACGATCCCCAGGGCGTGGGCCTCGGCCAGGGCGTCGGCGGCGGCGTACAAGAGGTGGCGGGTCGGCTCGGGGCCCAGGACCGCTCGGCCCAGCCGGGCCCGCAAGGTCTCGCCCTCCAGCAGCTCGAGTATTAAGTATGGCGCGCCGTCGTAGGTGCGGCCGTGGCCGTAGATCTTGACGATCCCCGGGTGGCGCAAGAGCCCGGTAATGCTGGCCTCGGCCTGGAATTTTCGCAGGCCCAGGTCGAGCTCCTGCAGGTCGCCGGTGTCGAGGATCTTGATCGCCACCGGCTCGGGGCGGCCGCCGGGAGCCCGGGGGGGCGCTTCACCAAGATAAACCGCGCCAGCGCCGCCTTCGTCGAGGCGCCGCACGATCCGCACCTGCCCAGGCAGGGTCTGGCCGATGTAGTCGTCCGTAGGATCTCCATAGGAGACGCGATCCGCTCGGTCAAATCCAACCGCCCCAACTGGGCCCTTCCGCCCCACGTGACGCCGCGGAAACACCGGTTTTGGCCTGGACCCAGCGGTCGAAACCGCGCGGTATCTCGCCGGCCCCGGGCGTGATCGCAAAAAAAGGCCGAAAAAACAGCATTTCCTACAGGTGTTGGCTTGATTCGCCGCTCGAACCCTGATTTTTGCGGGTTCGGACGCGATCAACCGGTGAACGCAGGTGCGCGAATCCTTCGCGCGCCGCGGAATCGCCGAGCGATCCAGCACGTAGCTCGAAAGGAACACTGATCGATGGCGAAAAAAGAAGAGGCGAAGAAGGCCCCCACTAAGACCGAGATCCTCACGGCCATTGCCGAGGAGACCAAGCTCTCCAAGAAGCAGGTCGGCTCGGTGCTCGACTCCCTCACGGGGCAGATCAAGAAGAGCCTCAGCAGCCGTGGCGCGGGCGTCTTTGCGATCCCGGGCCTCGTGAAGATCGAGAAGAAGAAGGTCCCGGCTCGTCCGGCCCGCAAGAATGTGCCGAACCCCTTCAAGCCGGGTGAGCTCATGAACGTGGCTGCGAAGCCGGCCAGCACCAAGGTTAAGGTTCGTCCGCTCAAGAACCTCAAGGGCATGGTCTGAGTTGTCGCGGGTGGTCGTGCGGCCCTCGGGCTTCACGACCACCCTTCACTTCCGGCGAACGCTCGTTCGTCGTTGGCTCGGCGCACTTCCTCAGGGCGCGAGCACCTTCAGCTGATACTCCACCGTCTGAATGAACGTTGCATCCTGGCCGTGCACCGCGGCTTGTTGGTCGAGTTGACCTCCGAAGTGCACCTCATGGGTGCCCGGCGGGAGCGGCTCCAACATCACGTAGTAGCCGTGGTCCGCGGCGCGAAGGGTGCCCGCTGGGAGAGCTCCATTGGCCTCGAAGATGCTGTCGTCTGGGAACTCCAAGAGCAGCGGGCCCGCCGTCGTCGGGACGAACAACACGTCCTGGATCACGCCGTCGACCTCCAGCCACAAGCCGCTCACCGGCTCGCCGCGTTGCTGAGCGGCCTCGCGAAGGGCGTCGTCCACCGCAGCCACGCCGATCTGATCCGCCACGGTCAGCTGGTTGATCAGCGGGATCAACACCGGTCGACCGAAGGGCACCTCACACTCCCGTTGGACCTGTCCAACGCTGACCGTCCCTGAGCTGGTGGTGGGTCCGGTGCCCGCCAAGAAGAAGACGGGGCCGCTCTGCCCAACCTGACAGTGGGCGCCATCTTGATCGTAGAGCGGGCTCGAGTCCGACGGGATCGCCGCCAGCCAACGCCACCACTCACCGGCCCACTCCTCGAGGGAGCGCCCGTGGACGTCGAGGTACGACGGGATCACCGCGGATCGCGGGGCCGGTCCGCCAGGAGGTCCCGCCGGTCCGACCGGCCCAGCGGCTCCGTCGGCGCCGGCGGGGCCTGCGGGTCCGGCGGCGCCCGTGGGGCCGGTGGGGCCGGGGGCTCCGGTTCGGCCGAAAGGACCCGGGACGCCCATCGGACCTTCCGTCCCCATCGGACCGGGGGGACCGGCTCGACCGGTGGGGCCCGATGCGCCGTCATTGCCGACAGGGCCCGGAGCCCCCGCGGAGCCGCTCGAACCCTCGCAAGCGAGGAGGCCGAAAGAGAGGAGGAGGGCCGGTGAACACCGGAGGAGCTGAACGTCGACCATTGTTGATCCGTACGCAGCGCCGCCGGGATCTCTGACATCCCGCCCCGAGCCTCAGGGGGAGGCCGGCACGTCGATGAGGTAGGTCACATCCAGCTCGAAGGAGAAGTCATAGCCGTGCACCGGGACGCTCTTCACCAGCCGTCCGGTAAAACGCACCGTATGAGTCCCCGCCGCCAGCGGCGCCAACATCACGTAGTAGCCGTGATCGGCGGCTCGGGTCACCCCCGCCGGCAAGATCTCGGGCGGGTACTCGAGGATGCTGCCGTCGGGGTACGGGAGGTCGAAGGCCGCCGTCGTTTGGTCATGCCCGTACAAACCGGTTTGGGCCACCCCATCGATCTCCAGGCTCAGGTTGGAGGCGGGCTCACCAAAATATTCGGCGGCGTCGATCATGTCCGCCTCCGTCGCGCCCTCGGGTGCGCCGATCATCGTGAACATCGTGTTCACCAGCGGGAAAAAGAGCGGCGTGTCCGCGGGTACGGTGCACGAACGTTGCGCCAACCCGACCGCGGTCGAAGAGGTCACCGGATCGGCCAAGGTGCCGACCAAAAAGAAGACGTCCGCGTCTTGAGCCAACCCGCAGGAAGCCCCGGTCGGATCGGCGAGGGGGTGGTTGGGCCCCGCCGGGATCGACACCACCCACCGCCACCACTCGGCGGCCCACTCGGCCTGCGAGAGCCCATAAACGTCCAAGTACGGCGCGATCACCGGCTCTTCGGGGGCTCCGGGGCCGGTCGGTCCCGTCGGTCCCGTGGGCCCCGCAGGCCCGGGATCGCCCGTGGGCCCGGTGGGTCCGGCTGGCCCGTTCGATCCCATCTCTCCAGCCGCGCCGGTGGGACCGGTGGGCCCCGAAGGTCCGGGGGCGCCGTTGGGCCCGACGTTGCCGCTGGTGCCGGTGGCGCCGGCGGGTCCGGGTGGGCCGCCGGGACCCGCAGGGCCGGTGGGACCTTCACCTCCACAGGCGAAGAGGAACAGGGCGGTCGCGGACCAGGCCCGCCGGGGGAGTTTTGTGTCCAGCATCGACGACTCTTCGCGCCCAGCCCCGGCGATCTGAAAAACAGGCGGATCATCGATCCCCCGAGACGGGACAGGGGCCCGACCTTCGGCTACCCTGCGCCCCGTGGCTCTTGGACCTCGACTGCTCCCCTTGCTCGTGACGCTGGTTTTGCCCCTGGCCTGCAGCAGCGAAGACGCGGAGGCGCCGGATCTCGGCACCGCACCGACCGACGTTGGGCCCCGGGACCTGGGCTTTTTGCCCAACGATGCCGGGATCCCGGACGTGGGTCCCAACGACACCGGCGTGGTGGCCGACACGGGTTCCCAAGATCAAGGTGTGCCGGCCGACGTAGGCCCGAGTGACGTCGGCCCGAACGACACGGGCCCAGGCGACGCCGGCAACTTCACCGCCCGCTTCACCGAACGGCTCCTCGACAACACCTTCCGTCACGGCCAAGGCGGGCAGGTCGCCGATCTCGACGGCGACGGGGACGACGACGTGGCCATCGCCTCCAGCCTGACCGACACGGTTTATCTCTACCTCAACGAAAACCGGAATCAGTCGTGGACCCGGGTCAACGTGGCTCCCGACGGCGCCATCGTCGCCATGGACACCGCCATCGCCGACTTCGACGGCGATGGAGATCAAGACATCGCCGCCGTCGGGCTCTTCACCCGAGTCGATGGCTTCGGCAGCCCCGGGGAGGTGACCTGGTACGAAAACACTGGAAATCCTCGGCAAAACTGGGCCACGCGCCCGATCACCGGCTTGACCGTACTTTGGCCTTTCCGGGTTGAAGCGGCCGATCTCACCGGCGACGGTCGGCCCGATCTGGTGGTGACCCTGGGTGATCCGAGCGGCGCCGCTGCTGGCAATGGCGTGCGACTTTATCCTTGGACTGGGAGCGGCTTCGGCCCGGCCCAGACCATCGACGACACGCTCCTCGACGTGGGCGGGGTGGTGGTCGCCGACATCGATGGCAACGGGGTCCTGGACGTGGTGGCGGCCGGCGAGGCCAGCGGGCAACTCGCTTGGTACGAAAACAACACCCCGCCGGGGCAGACCAACGGCACGCCGACCTTCACCCGAAGAAACATCGCCAGCCCACCGGCCCCCAAGTTTTTGGGCCTGGCGAACTTGGACGCCGATCCCGCAGCCGAGCTGGTGGTGACCATCAGCCGAGACAACGGCGCCATCGTCGCCTACGACCCGCCCGCCGATCCGCGGCAACCCTGGAGTGAGTCGACCATCACCGCCGACTTTGGCGGAGGCAGCACCCGCTTCGCCTTGGCCGACTACGATCGGGACGGCACCATCGACGTGGCCGCCGCCTCCAATCCGGCCGGCACCATCCGGGTGTTCCGGCGGGTCAGCGGCGTTTGGGGTGAGCTACCGGTGGCCGATAAGTTTGGGGTGATCTGGATCTTGGGCGGTGACTTCGACGCCGACGGTCGCCCGGATCTGATCACCACCACCTATGAACAATCGGGCACCGAAGACCACGTGACCTTGTGGAGGAACGAGCCCTGAACCCCCCGGGCCGTCGGCTGTGGTGGATCTTGTGTCTGGCGGCCTGTGGTGAAGGCCCGGACGTCAACGACCTGGGCCTGGGCTTGGACCTCGGCATGGCCGACGCCACCGCCGACGCCGCCGCCGACGTCGGCGCGGACGCAGGTCTTGAACCCGATCTAGGCTTCGCTCTCGACGCAACCCAACCCGACGCCGCCGATGCGGACCTTGGCTTCGCCGAAGACCTTGGCCTCCCCGAGGACGTTGGCCTCCCCGAGGACGTTGGCCTCCCCGAAGACGCGGGCGCCGACGCCGGTCCAGATCTCGGCGTGGACGCAGGCACCCCCGACCCCGGTCCTCCGATCCTGTGTGCGGCCTATGGCGCGGTGAGCAACGAAGGTGTGTTGGCCAACGCCGGGCTCACCGAACTTTCGGGGCTGGCCGCCAGCAACTCCCAAGCCGGAGTGCTTTATGGCCACAACGACTCGGGCGGCGCGCCGGTGATCTTCATCTTGTCCACCACCGGCGCCGACCTGGGCGAGCGGGTCCTGGACGGCGTCACCCCCACCGATTGGGAAGATCTCGCCCTCGGCCCGGGGCCCAACGGTCCCAGCTTGTACATCGGCGACATCGGCGACAACGGCCTGAACCGCCCCGAACCCTATCGGGTCTATCGCGTCGACGAACCCTTCGTGGGGGGTGGCCCCAGCACCAGCACCGTCGCCTTCGAGGTCTTCGAGCTCGAATATCCGGGCGGCGTCCACCACAACGCCGAGACCCTCTTGGTGCACCCCATCACTTCGGATCTCTACATCGTCACCAAGGAGAGCACCGGCGATCCGAGCCAAGTGTACAAAGCCTCAGCGCCGCTGGTTTTGGGGGCGATCAACCTGCTGAGCCTGGTCACCACCTTGGCGGTCCCGGCGGGCCTCGATCTGCCGGTGACGGGCGGTGACATTCATCCCCTCGGGGAGGCCTTGTTGCTCCGGACCTACAACACCATCTATCAGTTCATCCGGCCGGCCGGCCCCGACTTCGATCCGATCTTTTCGGCGCCCTACACTCGGGTGCCGGCGGCGCCGCTGGGGATCGGTCCCAACAACGAGATCCAAGGCGAAGCGATCACCTGGTTCCCGAACGGGCTCGGCTACTACACCGCCAGCGAACGCACCAACCAACAGCTCCACGCGGTCCGCTGCCAATAACGTCCCCGGAGGCTGGACGGATCACTCGCGGCGGAGTCGAAGCAGCGAAGTTTCGCCTTCTCCTGCCACGAAGAGGTCGCCCCGGTGATCGAAGGTGAGGCCTTCGGCCTGACGCTCCACTTTGCCCGGGAGCTCTGGGAGCAACGTCTCGCCGAGCGGGATCAGGCCCCACTCCGTCAAAAGTTGGCCTCCGCGGGCGCGGCTCCGGCTCGCCAAGATGCACTCGTAGATCGCGTTGCCTTCGTCGGAGAGCAAAAAGAGGTGGTTGGTTTTGGGATCGAAGGCCACGTCCGAGACGTCCGGCAAGAACTTGATCGCCTCGGCGGGGAGCTCCAGCTTGGCCTCGAGCGCCAGCGTGTCCCGATGGAAGATGCAGACCAGCGGCGGCAGGCCTTCTTGCACCGCCAAGAGGCGAGGGCGGTGATCGGGCGCGAGGGCGGCCGGTACCACCGTCAAGCCCTCCCAACCTTTGTTCTTGCGACGGGTCAGGTCGGGGAGTTTGCCGAGCGCCCGGGGTTCGCCGAGCTCGACCCGGGGTCCCTCGAGCTCCACCGGCAACTCGTGGATGGTTCGGTTGTCTTCGCTCAGCGTGAGGAGGACCTTGGCCTCTTCATCGTGAGCCAAGGCCTCGAGCCCCTTGAGGTGACCATCATTCTCCCGCAGGGCCTGGGCGGCGAGTTCTTCCTTCTTTTTGGGGAGCGGGACCCGCCAGACCACACTCGACTCGTCGTCGATGACCGCAAAGCCATGCCGCTCCGAAAGAAAACACATCGCCGACTGTTCGCGGACACCGGTCGAAAATTCGCCGTCGACCTTGAAGGTCACCTGGGCTCGGTCGGGTGCCGGCTTTTGGGCGAGCATCTCCAGGGCAACGAGGCCGGCCTTGGAGCAACGTTGGTACCCACCGTCGAGGAGTTCCCGGAGCCGACCAAGTTCGGCGTTGCCGACCCGCTTACCGAGCGCCGTCGCTAGGGCATCGACCTGCTCCGGCCCAATCCGGCCAGGCAACTTCGCGATCACCGCGTCGAGAGCCTTCAAACTCATCTCAACTCACCCTTCGTGTCGAGCCGAGACGTACTCGCGCCCGTCTTCGCGGCGGTTGGTGCGCTTGACCAAACCCACGGGAAAATAGGTGTCCTGGAGGATCCCGATCAACACGGTGTCCTTCGGATCCGAGATCGTGCCCCGGTCCACCAGCAGGTCTTCGAAGGGGCGCCCGAGCACCCCCGAGTCGCGCATCGATTCTTCGATCAAGGTGACGTCGATCTCGTAGCGGGTGGCCGCCGCTTCCCGATCCGCCGGGGTGCTCAACGGGACTTTGAAGGTCGGCGCCGCCCCAACCGGGTCGGCGGTCTTCAGACCAAAGGCCTCGGCGATCATGTCCCGACGTTTGGCGAGCCGGTAGACCATGGTGGCCTTCATGAAGTCGGGCCAGCCCGTGGCATTGGCGCAATCGGCGAGGTCCTTTTGCGAGATGGTCACGATCTTCTTGGCCATCCACAACACGTCGGAGGCGGTCTCCTGCTCCCACGCCCCGGCGCGGTACAGCTGGAACTCGGTCGAGCGCAACGCTCCCCCCAGCCCGAACGCGCTGCGGCTCAAGAAGCGCCAGTCGGTGTTGAGATCATTGAGTTGGCCGGAGCGACCCGCCGAGCCCATGCCCGACCCGGTGTCGTGGATAAAGGAGAAGGCGCTGTGACCTTTGCCCTCGAAGCCCTTGGGCAAGCTGTAGCGGTGGTTGTCCTCTTTATTGTCCGGGAGGCGGAGCCACATGTACGCGAGCTGCATGCCCCGGTGCACGCGATCACTTTTGGCCGCTTCGGAGTGGAGCGCGACCGGCCCGGCCCGACCGAGCACCTCGTGTTTGGCTTCGACCATCGACTCCTTGAAGGTGAGGACGGTTCGCCCCAGCAGCTTCTCCCGCGGATACAGGGCGGCGGTGCCTTCGGGGAGGGCGGCGATGATCCGATCGACGTTCGCTTCGGTGATCCGCTCGGCGCTCTGGAGGTGGGGCTTGGCGTTGAACTTGTAGGCCGAGGCCATCATCGCGGTCACGAACTCGGAGGCGTTGGTGGGGACGACCTCTCCCGGCTTGGCCTTGGCCTTCTCCTCGGGAGACGCCAAGATCAACATCGGCGAACTCCGACCAACGTTGTTGACCGTGATATCCGTGAACTTGAGGCCGAGCTTGACCAACAAGCGATTGAGGGCGGGCTCGACCGCACACTCTTCGCCCCACTTGAGGCCGAGCTCTTGCCCGTAGGCGTCGACGATCCCGATCTTGGGTGAGGTGGCCGCGTCCCGCAGGCTGTCGAAGAAGACCACCCGGGATGCCTGGTGGAAGTTGTAGTTTACGCCCGGAAACTTCTCTTGCAGCTCGGCGGTGACCGCCTTGTTGAGCCAGGCCTCGAGGGCGCCGTAGGGATCCGGGAGGGCCTGTCGTTCGGCCTCGGTCCGCCACATCGGGTGGTTGGGGGCGATGTCCAGATCCGCGACCTGGCCGACGTTCATGTTGCGGAGCTCGTCGACGGTGATGAAGCGCGTTGGATCCTTCGGGTGCACCAGGTTGGTGGCCTCGGCCTCCGGTCCCTTCTCGAGGCGAGCGCCCGCGTCGGCGTGGGCCAAGTAGTAGGTCTCTTGGGCCACGAAGCGCCGAGCGACGCCGAGGGCGCCCCCGACCTTCATTCGTCCACCGGCCACGTCTCGCACGTCCTTGGCGATGGCGGTGTAGATCAGCTCTTTGGCGGTTCGCACCGCGGTGGCGGTGGTGGCGAGGTTGTCCGGCGAGGCCCGCTCCAGACACTGGATCGCCGCCTTGAAGATCTGGTCGTAGCGCTTGACCGCCTTCTTGTCGCTTTTGCTCAGCTCGGTCCCGAGGGCCGCCTTGATCTGGTCCCGCTCCTGGTTCAGCACCTCCAACAATCGGACCCGGGCCTCGGGCCCGTCGGTGGCGGGGACGCCGTGTTGGCGGGTCAGCCACTGGTCAAAGCCCGGGAGCTCCTCGCCGTGGGCCCCCTTGGCTCGGGCGAAGGTCTCGATGACCGCGGGGTTGTGGGCCAGGCCCTTCGGCTGAAACGGGACGTGGCGAACGGTCGTAGCGCCGACCTTGGCGGCGGGCGCCTCGGGCTGCCGGAGCGCCGGAGTCTGCGGCAAAGCATCGTTCTCTTTAGGCTTTTGGTCGAACCAGCGGAGGGGGTTGAGCTGGGAGAGCAGGCGCATGCCAGGGTATCGGTCCTCCCATGTCAGGGGTTGTGTGTAAATGTAACCGACTCGCGTCCATCGGGCAGCCGGCCGGCGGATCGGCGCAACCATTTCGTATCGGGTGCGATAAGGCACCACAAGGGGTCTTACACCGCCCCACCGGAGAAACCCAATGTCAATGGACCTGCCCCCACTCCCGCCCCCCTCCTCGATCGCCAAGAGCACCCCGGTCATCGCCCAGTCCGAACTGCCGATCGTGAAGGGCGCGACGCCCCAGGCGTTCCCCTTCGCCGACTCCCAGGGATTGGCGCGCAGCCAAGGTGGCACCCAGGCGTCGTCGACGGTTCGGAGGGCCAACGCGGGCTCCTTCCTCGACGCGTTCAAGTTCAGCGGCGCTCAGGACCGTCTCTCCAAAGAGTCGATCGCCAAGATGAGCTTGGGCGAACGAGCCGACGTGCTGCGGGAGCTGGTGGTGCCGTTCCGTTCGACCATCGACACCGTCGCCGATAGCCTCTTCGGCGATCGTTCGGTGACCAAGGACTACCGCTTGGCCCCGGCCTTCGGCCCCAACCAAAAGGCCATCGTTCGACTGCTCAGCTCCGCCAAAAACGCGGGCGAGTTCGATCACCTCTACTCCCGAGTGGGCCACAGCGCCTTGATGATGGCGGTGACTGGCAAAGAAGACGCAGCCGTCCGCGCCCTCGCCGAAAAACACCACACCGTGAAGCGCGGCGACTGGGCCTCGTTCTTCCCGTACCTGGAGACCATGGCGGGCATCAAGTCCGCTGGCAAAAACAGCATCCAGTTCTTGATCGACGGCGCCGAAGCGTTGCCGGCGATGCGTGACGACCTCGCCAACAACACCTTCGAGCACGTGATCGGCACGGTCTTCGCGCTCCAGGCCGACGACATCGGCAACCGCTTCGTCGACCGCCTCGGTGGACAGGTGAAGAAGGGCGCCAACGTCCGATGGATGCTCGACGAGTTCGGCACCAACGACGGCCAAGAGGTCGAGGCCAAGAAGATGATGGGCAAGATGCGGGATCTCGGCATCGACCTGACCGTCAACGACACGCCCGGCACGGTCAGCGAGCTCAATCACCGCAAGATCGCCGTGTTGATGAACCGGACACCTACGGCCGTTGGGACCGCGGTCGGCTACACGGGCGGGATGAACATCGGCAACCACTACCAAGGCCGAGGCATCGACGGTCATGAACACGGCTGGCACGACCAGACCAACCGAGTGCAAGGTCCGGCGGTGGCGCTGATGCTCGAGGCAGTGCTCCAGAACTGGGAGCGGGACGGCGGCAAGCCTATCCCGGCCGACGAGATCGCCGCGATGCGGGCCGCTTGTGCCGCCTCTCCCGAGGTCCCGGGTGGCGTCGATACTTGGGTCATTCCTCACAACGGCAGCGGCGAAGACCGCAACATCAAGTTCGCTTACCTGCGGGCCATGGCGACCGCAAAGGACACCATCCGTATCGCCAACCCCTATTGGGGGGATCGGGACATCATCGACGGCTTGATCAAGGCGGCGAAAGATGGCGTCGACGTTCGCGTCTACTTTCCCGCCGAAAACGACCAAGCCATCATGGCCCGGACCGCCCGCGCGGCCTACGAGCTGTTGGCCGAAGCCGGGGTGAAGGTCTTCGAGGTCCCCGGGATGAGCCACCTCAAGGTCGGCGCCTTCGATGACGTCGTCATGGCTGGCTCTTCCAACCTCGACTCCCGCAGCCTGGAGTTCAACGACGAACTCAACCTCCTCTGGCGAGGCCGCGCCGCTGCCGAGGATGTGCAGGCGCGGCTCTTCGGACCTGACGAGGCCCGCTCCAAGCGGATCACCGACTACGACGCCACCTTCCGGGAGAAGCTGAACCTCAAGTTGGGCGGCTGGACCTAGTCCCGCAGTTGCGCCTGCCCAGATGCGCATGGGCCTGACGGTCACCACCCAGGAGCCCCACCCGGGTGGGCAGGCACGGCCGCGTGTCCTCGCCGCCGTCCCCTCGGGACCTTCGGCGCTGGCCCAGCCGATGCACGTCGACCTGCCATGTCGACCTCGGCGTTGCGCCAGGACCGTCGGCGTTGGCCCTTGGTGGTCGTCCTCCTCTTGATCGCCTTCAACGCCTGGGGGGGCGGCTACTACGGCCTCAGCGGCGCCGCCGGGGTCCCGACCACGTGGCTGGAGGGCACGCCCTTTCAGAGTTACTTCTGGCCAAGCCTGATCTTGCTGCTGGTCGTCGGTGGCACCACGGCCGGGGCCGCCCTTTCGGTGGCCCGAGGTCAACCCCAGGCCTTCTGGTGGTCCACCTTGGCCGCGGTGGTCTTGTTGGGGTGGATTGCAACCCAACTTGCAATGATCGGCTACGTCTCTTGGCTCCAACCGGCGATGGTCGTGGCGGCCTTGTTGATCGCCGGCTTTACTGCGTGGTTGGCGCGATCGCGATCAAGGTGATCGGCAGCAGCGGAAGCCGACGTTGGCGTGGCCTTGATCCCGCCCGAAGCCGGCTCGATAACCGCAGGCCAACTCGGCCTCCGGGGCGTCCCAACCACCACCGAAGGTTGCGCAGCCCAACTCCAGGTCACACCCGCGGGTCGGTTCGGCGGCCCACTCGGCGACGTTGCCGCTGAGATCGAAGAGGCCGGCCGCGCCGCCTTCACAACCCGGGTAGGCGCCGGTCAGGGCCACCGTCGAGGTCGTGTTGCAGGCCTTGGGATCCAGGCTTTCGCCGTAGGGAAACGGAAAGGCCGGGATCCCGGTGCAGGCCGCGGTCCACTCGGCACCGGTGCAGAGACGTTTGCCGGCGGCCTCACAGGCGGCGGTCGCTTGATCGAAGTTGAGGCCCACCCAAGGTCGAACGCCAGGGGCCGACACCGCCACGTCGCCTGGACCCCGGGAGGCTTCGTAGGCGTCGACGCAGATGCAACTGCCGTTGACCGAAAGTCCTCCGACCGTTCGGGTGACGTCGCTGGGATCGACCACCGCCACCATCGCCGTTGGGCAGCTGAGCTCGGCGCAAGGGGTCTCGATGGCCCGAGGAAAGTCGGCCTCGGCGTCGAGGCACGCCGCCAAACTCAAACAAGACCACCAGAGGGATCGCTTCATAAAGGCGCGACCTCGACCGTGCCGCTGCTCTCTTGGATCTCGTCCTCCGAAAGCCACAACACGACGGCCCCCACCGCGGCCGCCGCGCCCAAGGTGACCAGGGCCAAGCCGCCGACGGTCAGGCGGTTGTGGGTCGCCACCCGATCTTCGACCGGCGAATACAAAGCGGGATCGAAGCGAGAGCCCAAGTAGGCGTCGTATTCGGACTCCCGGATGTCCCGTTCACTCGGGGCCACGGCGAACAACACTCCTCCACCCACCGTCGCCGCCACCGCACCCAAGGCCAACCAACGGGCGGTGCTGTTGCGGCTCTCGTTGCCCTCCAGGATCTCGGCCTGAAGAGCGGTGGGCACCAACACCCCGTGCACCCGATACTCTTCGCGTGGGCCCGAGCGCACCCCGGTCGCATACGGCGAGTGCCCCGGCAGGCTCAGCTCCACTTGGCGCATCGCCAGGCCGGGGAGCGGCAACTCCAGCGGTGTCTGCCCGACCGGTTGGCCGTCGATCCGCACCGTCGCGCCTGTCGGCTCGCTGGTCAGCAACATCCGGCCAGGCGGCGGAGGTGGGGGTGCGGGGGCGACCACCGCCGGTGGGGGCGGGGGCGCGGTCCGCTCGGTCAACTGTTGCACCATCGACTCCAGGCCATCGACGACCGCGTCGGCGCTGCAGTCGGCCTTGAAGGTGGCGGCCCGTTCGCTGGTGGCCCGGGTCAGATCGATCAAGGTCGCGGTCACGGCACAAGCGCTGCCGACCTGGACGATCCGGGTGACCAGGGCCTTTTGGGCCGCCAACTCTCGACCGAGCTCGATCTGGCAAGCTTCGTCGTAGCAGGCCTTGAAGGACTCGGCCTGTTGGGCCCGCAACGCGTCCCGCAAGTTGGAGCGGGGCACCACCTCGTAGACCTTGGTCTTGGCCAAACTTGCGGTCAGGTAGGTGGTCAGCTGATCCAGCTCCACCGAGGTCAAGCGCCCGGTCGCGTCCTCGATCTCGAAGACCGCGATCACCGCTTCTGGTTCGGTTGCCGCCAGCAAACCAAGGGCGAACAGCGCGATCATTGGGGCACCACCAACAGGCCGCTGCGACAACGGGCGCCCGCGAAGTCCACGTTGAAGTAATATTCGTCTTCGGTGTCGAGTAGCCCGTCATCGATCCATTGAGTAGACCAGGCCACCTGGAGCACGCCGCTTTGTTCGTTGGCGTCGAAGCGGGTCACGAAGTCGTCTTCGCTGGAGTCTTGTTCCCACAACTCGAAGTTCGCCGCTTGCCCGGCGCGCCCCCAGACCCGAGCCCTCAAGAACACGTTGTTGCCAGGGCCCACCCGGGCCCCCGGACCGAGTTCACTGCCGTCGGCAGCTCGAAAGCCACAGTCGAAGATCCCGTGGGTGCTCACCAAGATCTCGGGGCTCTCCACGACCGATCCCGGGGTCTCGGCCCGAAAGGTGATCCGTGAGGAGCTGCCCGCACCCAACCAAGAAGCTGGGATCGTGCGGGTGCTGACCACCTGATCTTCTTCAGGCGTGAGGGACCAGGTCTCCATCACCTGGCCATCCACTTCGGCCAGGAGCTGCACTGGGCGTCGCCCGGCCAGATCCGCGGTGTCCAAAGTGAGAGAGACCTCGGCGCCCACCGGGATCACCTCTCCGCCGGCCAAGTCCTGCAGGCCATCGGGGCTGCGATAACGAAGGCTCAGGGCCACCACCCGGGGGCGCACCGTGAAGGTCACCGGCTGGGATTCGACGACCGTGTCGCCCAAGGTGGCGGTGTAGTGGAGTTGGTTGTCGCCTTCATACGCGAAGGCCTCTTCGGTCAGCCGGAGGCTCCAGCTGGCGCTATCGTTTGGGCCCGCGGTGGCCAAGATCAGCTCCCGCTCCTCGAGCGCCCGGGGCTGGGCCGATAGCTCCGGCGTCAACCACGCCGTGACCCGCACCCTCTCACCGTCGGCGTTTTGGGCGGTGACCACCGCGGACACCGAATCTCCCTTGGTCAAGGGACCGGACGGCTCCTCCAGCGACACGCCGAGCAGCTCCGGCGGCGGGCCCCCTCCACAGGCGGCCAGGCTGAGCCAACAGAGGGCACGGGCCGATCGAACCATCGAAGGGAGGCTAATCGCGGCCGGCCGGGGAAACAACGCGGCCCCCGGGTTGTGACCGCCCCCCCCTCTACCACCAACTCCCACCCGACCCACACTTCCCGCGCCGGGCCCAAGCGACTAGTGTCCCGTCCGGGAAGTTCGATCATGTTCCCGCGAAGTATTTTTCGTCGCTGATCGTCGCGCTACGAAGGGAGTTGGGTTGCCCCCAATGACCGAGGAGCCCGAAAGGGCGGCCGCAGGCCGCGCGTCGAACAGCGGCGAAAAGGACGAGCGCGAACGTGATCCGAACTTCCCGGAAGGGACACTCGCGTGGCGCCGCCCATGTACCAGCTCTACATCGCCAACAAGAACTACTCCTCTTGGTCCTTCCGCCCTTGGTTGTTGCTCAGCGAACTTGGCCTCCCCTTTGAAGAGCACCTGATGGTCTTCGACGAAGGACGCGGCAACTACGACGCCTTCCGAAAGTTTTCGCCGACCGGCAAGGTGCCCTGTTTGGTGGACGGCCCCGTGACGGTCTGGGATTCGCTGGCGATCGCCGAATACCTGGCGGAACGACACCCGGGCGTCTGGCCCACCGACGGCGTTGCCCGGGCCTGGGCCCGTTGTGCGGCGGCCGAGATGCACTCGGGCTTTGCGGTTTTGCGCAACCAGTGCGGCATGAACTGCGGCATCCGGGTCCGGCTGCACCAACAGTCACCGGAGCTGAAGAAGGACCTCGCCCGGATCGATGAGCTGTGGAACGACGGCCTGGCCCGCTTCGGCGGTCCGTTTTTGGCGGGGCCCAAGTTCAGCGCTGCCGACGCGTTTTTTGGTCCGGTGGCCTTTCGAATCCAGACCTACGGCTTGGAGCTCAGCCCCCGGGCCATGGCCTACGCTCAACGCCTCTTGGGCCTGGCCAGCACCCAACGTTGGTATCAAGCGGCGTTGGCCGAAAAGTGGCGGGAGAAGGGTCACGAAGAAGAGACCTTGGCGGCGGGGGTTTTGCTCGAAGATCTCCGGACCCCGCCGGGTTGATCGCCGGCGGGGCGGCGCTTGGTCCTCGCCTCTGAGCCTGGGGCTTGTTAGGCAATGCCGGTGCGAGCGGCATGGATCGGGATCGGCGTGGGGCTCCTCTTCAGCGGCTGTGCGGCCTCCCTCAAGGAGGTGGTGACGCCGGCCCGGCCCGGCACCCCGACCGAACTCCCTTGGCGCCTCAATCGTGAGCTGTTGACGCCGGCCAACGAACGGATCGAGTTCGTGGTCGAGCAGCTGGCCGGCCACGCGCCCAACCGCCAAGCCTTGAACGATCTGGTGGAGCTGGCCAGCCGCTACGGCGGCCGCCCGGCGTCTTGGGTGACCCGCCGACAGGGTGAACCGTTCAAGCTCGACCCCAACGTCAGCTACGTGATCGTGCGTTACGTGGGCCACCAGCTCCCCAGCTTTGGCTTGGCCTACAACCGCCAGGTCCAGGGCCGGACCTTGTACTTCCTGATCATCAACCAAGAGGTGCACCGCAACTTCAAGGTGTTGATGCCGATCCGCCGCCTGGAACAACAGACCCTGATCCATGAGTACGGCCATCTCTTGGGTTTGCCGGTGCCTCACTATGGCTATTATCCAAAGTATCCCAGCTTCAGCGGCGGGATGCACTGCGTGAGCCCCGATTGCCCTCTGTCCCGGCCGAGGCCCAAAGCGGTGCTCTACAACGCCTTCTGGATCGCCTTCGGGCACCACTACCTGGTCGACTATTGTGCGGACTGTCGAGAGGCGATCGCCCAGGCCCAAGCGCTCTGGAAGTCGGCGGCCAAGCCCGCGGGGGAATGAGTTAGAGCCCCTCGAGGTGGGCGACCAAAGCCCAGGTCTGCTCCCGGGACAACAACTCACCCCAGGCCGGCATCTTTTCTCCACCCTCTCGGATCTTGCGATAGAGCCCAGCCCGCATCTTGTCGCCGCCGAAGAAGAAGCCCATCGACACCCCAAAGCCGCCCCACTTTTTCGGGGCAGGTTCGACCACCGGCACCCCCTCCAGCCGCCCGGTGGCGCCGTGACACCCCGCGCACAAGGAGCGCCACAAGGCGGCGGCCTCCCGTTGGGTGGTGGCGTCCAGTTGGGGCGGCTCACTCTCCGAAAGCGCCCGATCTCTGGTTTGGGCTTCTTCCAGGCTCACGCCCAGATCTTGGGCCCGAAACAAGAACCACTCCTGCTCCAGGTGCGGCTCACCGAGGGGCCCCGAAGGTGGCGTCGAACCACAAGCGAACAACACCAGGAGCAGCGCCCAACGCATGCCACATCCCTAGTGGGCGAAGTGGAAGCAGGCAAGGGTGGGGCGCGGAGCTGGCGGGCGAGTTGGCGCTCGGGCCCCGAATTGGCGGTGCCGCGATCAGGTTTGTCAGCGCTCACAGTGCTTCGCGCGGACCTGAGTCGCTCGGTGCGCACCCGTGCGAAGTCGCCGAGGCACCGACGAGCCTGGAGTGCTCGCCGTTTCGGCGCAGGGCGACTTGGCATGTGCCTTGCGTGGCGTTCAGTCATGCCCAGTGCCCCAATTATCACCACGCTTAGCCCTCACAGCCCGGCGTGGGTGGCCCAAACGTGGATCTCCTTTGCCCTGTCGATCGGCGCGACCGCGATCGGCGTCATTTACCTCCCCGTCGATGCCTGGATGAAGGCCTTCCTTGGGATGGGGCTCATCTTTTCGGTGGGTTCGACGTTGAGTCTGTCCAAGACCTTGAGGGATGAGCACGAAGCGAAGCGCATTACCAGTCGCGTCGATGACGCCAAGCTCCAGAAGATCCTGGCGAACCACGACCCCCTGACGCCGTAGCCCAGAACGGTGCCCGACCTCGCCCTGGCGGGAGGTTGTTCCGCGGAGCAGAGGTCGCGTAACGTCGTCGAGTGCGCGCCAAACTCCTCCTCCTCCCGCTATTGTTGATCGCGTGTGGTGAGTCCGACACCAGCGGACTCGACGGCGGTGGCTCAGGCGCCGAGGGACCGGTCTTGGATGGGGCCTCGGATGGCGGCAGCGACAGCGGGGCCTCAGAGGTGGGCCCTCGGGACGAAGGCGTTCGAGATCAAGGCGCCGTCGACAGCGGGCCGTCTCCTTGCGACCTCGACCCAACCTGCGTGAGCTGCTGCATGGCCGGCGAACACTGCTCCTACAGCATCAACTGTCAGATCGGTGAGATCTGCAATCAACCCACCGAAGAGTTCTACGATCCCACTCGACCCGCTGACACCTGCATCCGGGTGACCTGCAGTGGCCCCGGGGATTGTGCGCCCGGGAAGGTCTGTTCGCCCCAGGGCGTGTGTGTCGCCGAGGTCTGCGACGCCTCGGGTGGCTGCCCCAACGGCGAGGTCTGCATCGCTGGGGCCTGTGAGCCGGTCCCGACCATCGACGCCTGCGTCCTCGTCCCCCAAGCGATCGCCATCGGCATCGCCACTCAGGTGTCGCCCGAGGTGATCGGGTATTCGGGGGGACGGGCGGTCCCGGTCAACGCGGCCCTTTCGATCACCGCCAACCCGGACGTGGTCGTCGGCGCCGGGTCGATCACCGGCGGCCCCCAAGCGGGGGCGATCACGGTGAGCGCCGAAGCCGGCGGCTTGAGCTGCGACAACGTCCTCGAGCTCTACAACTACGGCCCGCTCCCCGCCGGCACCTCCCGGGTGGTGGTGATCGCCGAACGGGAAGGCGCGCCGATCCAAGGCGCCGTGGTGTCCATCGGCTTTTCGAACGGCGACGACACCGGCACGACCGATGTCCTCGGCCGCTTCCAGGCGAACAACACCGCGGGCATCGAATGGGTCAACGTCAGCGCCCCGGGTCGGGCCGCGGTGACCGTGATCGGGCCGGTGGGCAACGACGTGGTGGTGGTGCTCCCGCCGTTTACGCCCGGTGAAACCGCCGGATATCGGGGCACCCTCGATCTCTCGAGTTTGACCCGGGCCGACCTTCGGCTCGGCAACGCGGCCGCCGCCTTCCCCGTCAACCTGGCCGACTTCGGCTATCGCGCCTTGGTCACCGCCGGGATCCCGACCACCGTCAACGCTCCGGAGCTCGGCCTCAATAACGAAACCCTCGACCTCCCCGAGAGCCTCATGATGGGCCTCGGCGCGCAGCAGATCACCGGTGACGTCCGACGTTGCCAAGGTATGGCGCCGGAGCGGGATCAGGTGGGCTGTTATCAGGCCCGGGTCAGCGGACCCTTCGGGGCCTTCTACGGGATCGGGTCCCAGCTCCGCCTATCCGAGGTGACGGCCCTCGCCGCCGAAGGTGGTTTCTTCCAATTCCTGCTGATCGGCGGCGGGCGCTTGGGCCACGCCTTGATCCCCTACCAGGTGCACCCGTCGCCTTTGCCCTTCGTAGGCAACGTGTCGGGCATCGACTGCAGCGATCCGACCCAACTGGCAAGCTGTCGTCCCCGCTACGAAGACTTCACCAACCTCTCGTTGGTCGCCGCGGACGTGCCGCGGGTCCAGGCCTTGGTCTCGATCCCCAACCTGTCGTCGACCTGCGATCGCCAGGTCGCGGTGATGGCCTTGGTCGAGCTGCCGGGCCGTGGGTTGGTACCCCTCGGCTTCACTTCCGGGTACCAGGACTCCAACTCGGGGTGTGAGTTGACCGCGCCCCTCGCGCCCGCCAACCCATCACCGTCGCCCACCACCTTGCCCATCTCCATCGCCGCCCCGCACCAGGGCGCCGAGGGCCACCCGATCCACTTGGTGGCCATCATCTTGCCGCCGGCGGGCCCGGCCGGATCTTTCGACGACTCGCTCCAGATGTTGGCGGTCCACGACGTGGTCCCCGCGGCGGCCCTGACCCTCTCGGGCCCCAGCCTGGCCCAAGCCGACCTCACCGTCGAGCGAGGCCCCCAGCGCCTGACCCTCGATTCGCCGACCTTGGCCGACGTGATCACCCTCCAGCTCGACGCACCCGGGCAACGACGTTTGATCTACGCCCCCGCCACCTTGGGGCGCACCGACCTGCCGGTGGTGGCCGGCGCTCTGGAGCTCCCCGACGCCGACGAGGTCCAGGTGTCGATCTCCAAAGTCAGCTCGGGGTACGGCCCGCTCTTTCAGCTCGGATCGGGCCAGACTATGGAGCAGCTCGAAGGCCTGCTGGATGCCGCGGCGACGACCAAGTGCCAAACCGCCGGCTCCAGCTGCGTCATTCAGTAGCGCGGGCGGGGCGGAGCGTCTGGATTCAGGCCGGGACGACGTCCCGAGCTTCCACCGCGGTGCACAGGTACTTGATGGTCAGGTCCTTGTGGGGCGGGTGGTGATCGGGCCGTTGGATCACGCGCATGAGGAGGCCCGGCGGAGCGTTACGCTCGATCGCCGTCGGGCTGAGGACCCCGATGTTTCGAGCGGCTTCCGCTTCGTCGGCGATCGCGGCCTTGAGGGCCCGGTGGGCCTCGGCCCGGGGCAGCCCTCGACCGGCGTCGATCGCGCCCTTTTCAGCGTCGGCCTTCTCGAACATCGCTTTGACGGTGGCCTTGAGGACCGGATCTTGGAGCGCGGCTTCGTTCTCTCCGGCGAGGGCCTTGAGCATCCCGGCTTCGGCGCCCTTGAGCCAAATCGTCAACGGCACCTGCCCCTCGGACTTCTGGACCAGCGCCTCGTGGTAGAGGATCTCTTGGATCACCGGCAGGGCGTGGGCCATGAACACCTTGTTCCCGTGGTCGGCGTTCCGGTTCCCTTGGGCGTCCTCGTCGAGGCAGAGCCGGTCGATGCAGACGTCCCTGAAGCTCATGATCGTCGCCGAGGAAGCCACGCCGCCGACCTGGCCAAAGCTCGCGTAGGTCTCGACGAAGTCACGGATCAAGTCCGAGGTGGACTCGGTGGCGTAGGGCATCGCTTGGCGTTCGCCGAGCGGGATCTGTCCCCCTGCCGCCTTGTAAGCGGCCAGGGCCTCGGGCCCCGTGTCCCGGGCGATCTCGTGACGGTCGTATTCGGCGAGGTCCTTGAATGGCCGGATCTCCTCGGGCTTGAAGCCATCACGCGCCCAGACCGGCTTGAAGTTGGTCTCGTACTCTTTGCGCCAGGCCACGCCGTGGGCCTGTTGGAAGACACCGCCGTCCTTGGACCAGTTTTCCCAGACCTTGGCGCCGTCGGCCTCGCCGAAGGCGTCCTTGAACGAAGCTTCGTTGAGCGGCAGGTTCATCCGCAGGATGCGGACGATGTTCTTGTGTTCGGCGCAGTAGGTGGCCCAGGTGTTGTCTTCTTTGAGGTAGGGCTCCGACAACACCCAGTCTCGGAAGAACATCAGCGCCGTGTTCACGTCCCGGGCGCGGTAGATGTCTTTTTTGTAGTCGTTGGGGAACTGGACGCCGAGGTTCAGGACCTTGTCGATCGCGTAGCCCTGCCAGTTGTAGGTCTCCTGGTCGACGCCTTTGAGGCTCTCCATGAAGACGTGGGCGGGGTAGGTGGTGCCGTCGGTCAGACCCCACTGTTTGCGATGGTAGCCCTCGGGGGCATTGGTGGTCTCGCCGTTGCCAAGATAGGAACCTTCGTGGGTGGCGCGGCCTTCAGTGGCCAGCATGTTCTTGGCGAGATCGGCCATCCCTTTGGCGGCGTAGAGCTCGGGGTGCCAGTAGAGCACCGAGGCGTAGATGCGCGCCTTGTGGTAGTTCTCCGGCGTGCGCACCTCAGGCTCGGGGCCAATGCCCATCGCCTTGCGGATATAGGCGTCGATCACCTTGGAGCCGTTCGCCACGTCTGCGGCTGGGAGCACCCGCACACCCACTTTGCCGTTGCCGAGGTTGAAGATGTTGTCCCCGACCTCTCGCACGCCACCCGTCGGCAGCGGCACCGCCACTTTGCCGAACTTATCTGCGCTCGGGAGGGTGCCAAAGATGTTGGGATCGGCGAGGGAGGCTGGGTTCAGCCGGAAGTCTCCATCGAAGTGGGTCGGCCCATCGAAGTAGAGCGGGTTGATCCCGTTGACCTCCGGGCGCAGGATGACCGGTCCGTTGCTGTCGACGCCCGAGGTCGAACCCCCGCCTCCAGGCGCCACGGGTGGCAACTCGGGGTTGACGTCGACCGCCGGACGGAGCGCGGCGACCCACTCTTTGAGGGCGGCCGGGGCCGAGCGGGACGCAGCGACCAGGTTCTTGATCCCCTGCTTGACCGCGTCGTTGGCGCTGCCGTGTTTGCCGATGTTCAGCAGGAACGCCCCCTCGTCGTTGTTGATCTTCTTGTTGCCGCCCAGGATGGCGACCTTGTTGACCGTCACGAGCTGGAGGAGGGTCTCGGCTTGGGCGGCCTTGGCCGCGGGGTCGGCGCCAGCGCCAAGCTCAGGGGGCAGTGCAGGAAGAGGCTGACCGTTTCCGAAGCGGAGTGGGCGGACGTTGACGTTGATGGGCGTAGGCATAGGCTGGGTCTCCTGACGGGAATGTCCCGATAGCATACGAGCCCAGAGGTGGAAAACTACCCACCTTTGGAGCGGTCCTCCGGAGATCCGATGTCGGGTACACCCAACACCTGCCCTCAGGGCTGGAGGACCAAACGGCCCAAATCCGAAATGAATGAGACAACTTGCGTAGGCGCCTCCGGCCGTCACTTCAAACACCGCCCCACCACCCTCCGGCAACGCTCCATCCCAGGGATGCGGCCTCGCCACCCACACAAGGGCAAGGTGGGCTGGGCGCTCCTCTGGCTGCCCGGGATCCCCCCCGAGGCCGCAGCGGTCGCATTTCTCAGCGCTTCACGGCTCCACACGTCCCCTCGTGCGGGCTTCGGGTCGTCGTCGGCGCCGCTCCGCCGAGCAGGCGTTGTGCCTTCATCAAGCTCGACCGCCGGATCCGGCGGGGCACGCAATCCGCCGCAGGGCCCGTTCCTCGAGACCCCCGGTTCCCTCGGTCGCGGACCTTGCCCACTTCCGTTTCGTTGGCGGTTTGCACTTGACGGATCTGGAGGCCTCGCCCTTCGCGCGTGGTGCGCGATCGCCAGCGTAGATCGCGTTTTGCGAACTTACGCCGAGATTGTCGAACCCGGAGGCCGGGGGAGGGCGATGATGAGGTCTGCAAGTTGGGTTGCAGATCCGTCATCGGCCACTGTGTTTCAGGCCCGTGCTACGCACTTCCCATGCACGCGGTGCGACGAACTCACCCCATCCACATCGACGCCGAACTCACCGCCTTGTCCAAGAGGCAAGGCGCCCTCGATCAGGAGATCGGCCGCTGCCTCCTCTCGGCGCTTTCGGCCCGGGTCCACGAACACCTGGGCCTCTCGTCGTTCGTCGAGTACGCCAACCTTCGACTGGGTTACAGCCCGCGCCTCACCAAAGAGAAGCTCCGGGTCGCCCGGGCCCTGGAGCGCCTCCCCAAGCTGGAGCGGGCGCTGGCCACCGGCGCGCAGACCTGGAGCGCCGCTCGGGAGTTGACCCGAGTCGTTACGCCTCAGACCGAGGCCGAGTGGCTCGACGCCGCCCAAGGCAAGACCCAACGGCAGCTCGAGCGTTTGGTCGCGGGCCTCCGCCCGGGCGCCCGACCCGCCGACGCAAGAGACCCGCTCCTCACGCCCCGCCGGGTGGTCCTCGACTTGCCCCCCGAGGTGTACGCCCTCTTGATGGACGCCTACGCCCAGCTCCGGGAGGTCCACGGCCCGGCGGCGAGTCAGGTCGAGTTGACCCGAGCCATGGCCGAGCTCGTGCTCGGGGCCGCCAAGGCAGAGGACCGGCCCGCGTACCAGATCGCCGTGGCGGTCTGCGCCGAGTGTCAACGCACCTTGCAGAGCGCGGGCGGCGAGCGGGTCGAGGTGAGCCCGGCGATCGGCGCGTGCGCGGCGTGCGACGGCGAGGTGGTGGGCCTCACCGACTTCGAGGCGCCGATCGTGGAGCCCGGTGCCCCAGCCGAAAGTGCAAGTGAACTTGCACGAGGTCCGACCCACGTGGGTCCAAGGGCGGCGCCAGTTGCACCCATGACGCCCCGCCCAGCCGAGACCCACGGGGGTCCACCGAGTGCTTCCGATCCCGCCGAGGTGATCCGCCAGCTGATCCACCGCGGCGGCGTCCGCGCGGTGCTCCACGCGACCTCTCACGCCCTGGGCCTGGGACTCCGCACCGTCACGCCAAAGGTCCGGGCCCTGATCCTCGCCCGAGATCACCACCGCTGCATCGTCCCCGGCTGCGAACACCGAAGCTTCACTCAGCTCCACCACCTCCTGCCTCGTGCTCGAGGGGGTCGCCACACGCCCAGCAACCTGGTCAGCCTCTGCAGCAAACACCACCAGCTCCTCCACGACGGCCTGGTGGCCATCGAGCTCCGGGGGCAAGACCTTGAGATCCGCACGGCGGCCCGGACCCACCTGGTTCGAGGTTGGCATGGCCAGGCGAACATCAGCGGCGCAGGGTGATCGCCCCCGAA
Organism: Deltaproteobacteria bacterium; assembly: GCA_016703535.1. Taxonomy (GTDB): domain Bacteria; phylum Myxococcota; class Kuafuiibacteriia; order Kuafuiibacteriales; family Kuafuiibacteriaceae; genus Kuafuiibacterium; species Kuafuiibacterium phototrophicum. The sequence continues at coordinate 538,210 of JADJBV010000002.1, forward strand.
TGGGCTCCAGGAACCGACTTAGGCGCCGGGACGACCGTGACGGGCTTCGGTCCAGACAGCCGAGCCCTCAATCGCACATGCTGGGGAGCTGCCCGAGCCCAGGGGGAGCCCTTCAGGTCAAGAACTCGAACTCAACCTCGCCCACGCGGATGCGATCGCCGTGGCTGAGCCGCTGCGGTCGCCCGACTCGGGTTCCATTCAGCCAAGTGCCGTTCGCAGAGTTGAAGTCTTCAACGAACCAGGACTCATCGTGGCTGAAGAGCCGAAAGTGGAAGCGGCTCAAGTGTCGGGACTTGACCTGGATGTCACTCTCGACGCTGCGGCCCACGCGGCACTCGGACCGACCCCGCAGCTCCGTCGTCGCGTCGATATCGAGCTGGACCAACCGGGGAGATCCGCTCGCTCCGCTCCCCGACCGACTAGGCACGGTCGCCTTCGCGGGGTCCAGCAGCGGGACGAAGGCCCCGGTGCGTCGGTCGTCCCACCCCCTGCGGGCCTGAGCGCTCGGGAGGGCGCTCTGGGGCGGGGGCGCGAGGCGAGCGCCTCCAGGGCCGGGAGCCGTCGGCACCTTCGCGAGCTCCTTGAGCACCTCGTCCATCGACGGGAACCGTGCGTCCGGGTCCTTCTCCAAACACCGGGCGATGAGGGCATCGAGCTGCTCTGGGCACTCGACCCTGGAGGAGGCCCGAGGTGCAGGTTCTTGTACGCTGGCGCGAAAGGCCATACCCACCGAGTCGTTGGAGAAGGGTGATTTGCCGACCAATAGTGAGTACAGCGTCGCGCCCAAGCCGTAGACGTCGGTGCGCGGATCGATTCGGCCATCGAGCCATTGCTCGGGTGCCATGGAGACGGGTGAGCCGAGGATCAGGCCGCGTTGGGCGTCTCTCAGCGAATCGGGTCCCGAACGCCGAAGTGCGATTCCCACGTCGACGATGCAGATCCGAGCGTCGGTGGTGGCGATCAGGTTGGAAGGTTTGACGTCCAACCGACAGTAGCCGAGCTGATGGATGTGGTGGAGTCCGGAGGCGACCCGTTGAGCGAGGTGGACCACCTGCCCGACGCTGAGCGGCCCTTGCCTCGCGGTCAGCGACGCGAGGTTCTGCCCCTCGAGGAGCTCCAGCACCATCACCGGCCGCTCGAAGTGGAGTGCGGTCCGGAGCAAACGAACAACGGCCGGGTGACGAGCGCGAGATAGAACCTCCTGCTCTCGAGCGAAGATGGCCCGAACCACCTCGGTGTGCGGGTCTCCGGCCTTTATCACCTTGATCGCCACCGGCCCAAGGCGGGGGTCTTGAGCCGCCCAGACCTCGCTGGTGCCGCCATCCCCAAGGAAGCTGGAGAGCACCGCCCCGCTGACCGAGACGCCTGGTGCCAAAGGGGCGCCAACGCTGGCCTCGGTTTCCTGGTTGGCAGCCGTCGGAGGCGGCGGCTCTTCGAGTTCGATCAGGCGACGTGGGCTGAGTCGATAGCGGGGGCCTTCGTCGAGGTTGACCTGGGCGACCATGGTGGCTTCCAGGTTGGGAGTGTCGACCTCGAGGTAGTTCTCCGCCACCAACACCGAAACCAAACGAGCCACCAGGGCCTCCGCGGCGGGCCCGCTCATGGTCACCTGATCAGAGAGCCCGCCCATCGCCTCTACGAGGTCCGAGGCGGCCAGGGATCGACCGGCTTGGCGAAGGAGCCAGTCGAGCAGATAGTAGGCCACCATCAAGCTCCGGTCGTGTTCGGCCGGATGGATGGTGCGCGGGATCAGCTCGGACCGACGTCGACGCAGGACCTCTTCGAGCCCGCCGAAAAATCGAACCACCCGCCAGCGCTCATCGGGGACTTTGAGCTCTGGCTTCTCTCGATGCCACTGCACCAGGTCGTCCAACGCCCGGACGGCCCGGCGAGGCAGCCCTCGCCCTTTGAAGCCCAGGTATCCCGAGAGCATCTCCCGCTCGTACCGGTCGCCTTCCGCAGGCGAGGTCTCTTCGGGCAGCGCTTGGCTAGCAGGGGCGTCCAGGTAGCGCTCCGAGAGTTGATCGAGGTGCTCCCACAGGCAGGGCACGTACTCATGATGTGCGAAGACACTCTCGAAGACGCTGTCCCCCTGGCGCAGGTCGGAGAGCCAGCGGTCTCGGAGGTCCCGGCCAGCGACCAAAACGAAGCACACCCCGGAGGTGGTCAGCAGCGTCTTCAAGGTGTGGACGATGGCAACGACGGGGTGCGGCGCCGCTCCAGTCTGCTGGTCGTTGACGCCTTCGAGCTTGTCTAGTTCGTCGAACACAATGACCGGCTTGATGGTGCGGATCTCGGCCGGCCCACCCCCGCCAAGCCTTGCCGCCCATCCCTTTCGGGCGAGTCGCAGAGGCTGGGAGCTGATCCGCTGCAAGAACTGGAGGACGTCGTGCTCGGCAGCGATGTCGTCGTAGGCCAGGAGGTCCATCGAGAGCGAGCGTTTCCAGGCTGCACTCAACTTTACGGTGGCGTTGAGGACCTCCGGGTCGGTCTTCCCGCCGATCTGGACCTCGCCTCCCGTCACACGTTCCCTCCCAAACCGAACATTGTAGGAAGTCCGGGTGTAGGCGAACTCCAGGTCGCGGCGCGTGTCGGCCTCCAGGCGACTCCACACCCCGTGCACGGCCAACTCCTCCCGAAGGCGACGAACGATGTGGTGCATCAGCTCGTTTGGCCTCAGGGGCCGGGACACGTTGATCCAGACGTCGACGACCTCGGTATGATCCTCTTGCCGGCCCACGACGTCCCGCACCGACGCGATGGTCTGATGCACGAAAGAGGTCTTCCCCACGCCGCGGTAGCCGGTCACCAAAAACGCGCCTCCTTGGGAGTAGGCCATCCGATTGGCCAAGGCGACCGCGGCTTCTCGCCGACCCACGAAGAGCGCTTTCTGCGCACCGGTGAGGGGCTGGTGGATGAAGCGAAAGTTTGGGCGGAGGGGAAGGTTCATCAGCGTTCCACCTTCCGTTGATGACTTAGCTCGGGGTCCGCCCCCGGTAAAGCCAGCGCCCATGTACCCACACCGGCTCCGATCGTCGGGAACATGCGTGGACGGGGCCTCTGCTCGGAGCGCCAGTTCGGAAGTCTTTGTGGTTCAGGGACTTACCACCCCATCTTCTGCTCGCGACGGCGATCATTTCACGGTTGCTCATGGCACCCGAGAAGAAAAGTCGCCCACCCGCGTCCAAGCACCACTGCAGACCTCAGGGGGGATTGTCATGGGCCACGAGACCGAACTCCGCCAGATCGAGTGCCTGAACAACCGCCAGATCTATCGCCGGTTGATGCAGCTCATTCACCAGGCGACGCACCAACTCTTCCTGGTGTCCCCCTTCATCGATCCCAACCGCCCGATGTTGGCCGAGCTGGTGGCCGCGGCGAACCGCGGCGTTCGCGTGGAGCTCCGGTTCCGAGATCTAGAGACCGAAAAGTACCGGCGAACCCGCTGGTTCAACGCCCTGGCCGACGTGGGCGTGCGCTTCTGCGAGGTCCCGCGCCTCCACTCCAAGATCTACGTCATCGATGACCGCCTGATCCGGTCTTCAATGAACCTGACCCGCTCTTCCTTCCACACCAACCTCGAGAACGCCCAGGTCTTTCCGATGCGCCGGGATCCGCTCTTTGCGGCCCTCCTCGACGAACTCACCGGCATCGAACGCCGAGCCCGACCGGTGAGCGTTTTGCAACCCCGCTTGCCGTTCCGAGACACCCGCTGCCCACAAGGCTTCTGCATCCACTGCGCCCGCAGCATTCCGCTCAACCCCAAGCGCCCCTACTGCCCCCTCGACTACTACGAATCCCTCACCACCCGAGCCCCGGTGCACCAGGACTGGCACTGTCACCAATGCGGCGAACGCACCGAAGCCTCCCGGGCCCACCCACGCTGCGAGGCTTGCGAGGCATCGTCGTCCGCCCCGGGCAAGATCCTCCGGTGGTCCACCGGTCGGTCCGCCTGAACTCCCTCCGCTGAGCTCGCGCGTGGACCTGTGTCCGACGGTCGACCCGATGGGGCGCGCCGTGGCACCATCTCTTGGTGGGGCGACACCACGGGTCTCTGCGCCGAAGTTGGTGGTTCTTCCGGTCCACCCTCGCGTTCGTGCTCGGCACCATGCCGGCATTGGCTCATGGCCGAGTCCTCCCGGGCCCACAACTGCATGGGCATCGTGAGGGGCGTGCAAGGTAGGGTCGCCGAGGCGGCTCGGTACTTCCGCGCCGCGATCGCTCTCGAGCCACAGTCCATCGAGGGCCATAACAACCTGGCCGCGACGATCCTCCGGGACCCCGCTCAAGATCCACACGTGGCGTGCACCCACCTGAACATCGCGCTCGCCCACGATCCTACCTACGAGGACGCTCGAGAGAACCGGGTGGTCTGCGCGATCGAGGTTGCGGCGCGCCTCGGTTCCCGCGAGCAAGAGGCCAACCCACGGGCCCAACTCCTCCGGCAAGCCGAAGCCGATCTCGAGCGACTCGAGAGGACCCAGACTTCGACCGCGACCTACGGCCTGCGCCGAGCCCAACTCGCGCAGGCCCGAGGCCAAACAGAAGATGCCAAAGAGATCCTCCGGCGTTGCCTCTCCGACCGCACCCATGGGGCCCGCTGCGCCTTCGAGTTGGCGACCATCCACCTCCAGACGGGTGAGTGCGCCAAGAGCCTTTCGCTCTTCGACCGCGCCGTGCGCAGTGACGACCCCGATCTCAAGGCCGCGGCCCTCCAAAGTCGCGAGGCCGCCCGTCAGCTCTGCCCCGTGCACCCGGATCGTTAGGGCATCGAGCCTCGAGCCACCAAACGGCCGAGGGTCGAGTCGGTTCAGCGCGGGAGCGACGCCTTGCCGATCACGCCGGCGATGTCGCGTCGCGTCGCGCCCACGACCAGCAAGCCGGCCACCCGCGGATCCAGGGATGGGACCTGCCGACTTGGCGCGAGGTTGCCGCGGTTCTGTCCACCGGGTTGCCCTCGCCCCGGAACTTTCGTGGGGGCGCCCTAAAGGAAACGGCCCGGATCCAGTACCATCCATGCATGGTAGTGCGCACGAGGGCGATAACGGCTCAGATTGTCGCCGCGGCGCTCCTCCCGCTCGCGTTGGCCTGCGGTGATGACCCGCCGGTCGAAACGCCACCGGCGGACGCTGGGCTAAGCGATGGTGGGGGCACGGACGTCGACTCCGGGGTCGGCGAACAACCCGATGGCTCGATCCTCGACGGGACGATCGGCGACGCCAACCCGATCGACGCGACGCCCGCCGACATCGGTCCGGTGCCACCGGGGTTGCCCGGCGTGGTCACCGACTTCGCCAAGTCGATCGAGTTCCTCTATCCCTCCCAGATCGGCCTTACGCCGGGCGTGATCCGGCCGGCCGAGGTCGCTGTGCTGCGCGGACAGGTCGTCGACGTCGACGGCGCGCCGCTGCCGGCCGTAACGGTGACCCTACTCGGCCATGGTGAGCTCGGGCGCACCGAAACCGACGCCAACGGTGAGTTCAACTTCGTGCTCAACGGCGGGCCGATCGAGACCCTCGACTTCCAAAAGGCCGGCTATTTGCCGGTGCAGCGGGCCCTGTCGTCAAAGTGGCTGCGCTTCTCGATCCTCCCTGATCCGGTGGTCATGATCGTGCCCGATCCGGTCGGCACGATGGTCGCGTTCGGCACCGCGTCGATGCAGACCCACCAAGCGAGCATGGAGGCCGACGCGGTCGGGATGCGTCGCGCCACGGTGGCGGTGCCACCCAACGTCTCGGCGACGATGGTCATGCCCGGCGGTGCCCGGGTGCCCCTCGCGATGGGGATGATACGCGCTACTGAATATACGGTCGGCGAACGCGGTCCCCAGGCGATGCCCGGGCAGCTGCCTCCCCAATCCGCGTACACCTACGCGGTCGAGCTCAGCGTTGACGAAGCCCTGGCCGCTGGCGCTGAGACGGTGGAGTTCAGCGCTCCGGTGATCACGTACGTCGACAACTTCCGCGGCGCGCCGGCCGGCGAGGCCGTGCCGCTGGGCTACTACGATCGCCAGCGCGGGTTATGGGTCGCCGAGCCCGATGGGGTGGTCGTCGAGATCTTGGGCGTGACGGCAGGCCTCGCGGACCTCGACACCGATGGCGACGGCCAGGCCGACGACGCAACCCAGCTTGCAGTGCACGGCATCGATGACACCGAACGCGCGACGATCGCCGGGCTTTATCCCAGCGGCGGTTCGGTGTGGCGAGTGCGGATTGGCCATTTTTCGCCTTGGGATTGCAACTTCGGTCCGTGGGTCCCGGATCCCAACTCGGATCCCCCGCGCAACCCCGACAACGGAGATCCGAGTCCTTGTCCCCAGTCGGGCTCGATCATCGGCTGCGAAGATCAGTCGTTGGGTGAGGTCATTCCTATCCTCGGCACTTCGTTCGAGCTTCGCTACCAGTCTCGGGCGGCCCGGGGTCGAGCGGTCGAGTCTCGGGCGGTGCTTAAGGTGTCGGGCTCGGACATCCAGAGCCTCGCCTTGCTCCAGCGCATCCGGGTCACCGGTGAGATCGCTGGCCGGAAGGTTCAACAGGTCCTCACCCCGGGGCTCGATCTCGAGTTCACCTTCGATTGGGATGGGCTCGACGCCTTCGGCCGCCCGGTGATCGGTCCGACACCCTTCGAAGGAGTGATCGAGTATCAGTACAGCGTCTTCTATGGGACTCGCGGCGCCGGGCAGCCCGGCTACTCGTTCGGTACCGGCTCTGGCGGGCTCTCCCCGGCGACCGACTCCCAGGGCGCGTTCTACAACAAGTCGACACCGTTCAAGAAGATCCTCACCCGTTTCGTGAGGCCGGCCGAGGCCGAGCTCGGCGGTTGGTCGATCGACGCGCACCACGTCTACAGCCCGATGAATGGGATGGTCTCGACCGGGAGAGGGGAGGTCGTCGGCCCAGCCGACAACCTGACGGTGATCGCTGGAAACGAGAGCAGCTTCGAGCCGAGCCCCGGGCCGGCCCTCGATACCGCGCTCCCCAAGCCGGACAAGATCCTCGTCGGCCCCGACGGGATCGTCTACATCCTCGACAAGACGTTCGGACAGCTCTGGCAGGTCTCGACCTCCGGAGAACTCTCCATGGCCGCCGGTTGTCTGCGCGGCACGACCTGCCCGCAGCTCGCCGATGGCACGCCCGCGAGCACGGTCTCGCGGACCAGCGCGACCGTTAAGGACTTCGCGATCGGCCCGGACAATCGGCTCTTCGTCTACTTCGGAGACTACTCGGGCTTCGGATCGAGCCTCTGGCGTCGGGAAGACGACGGCACGCTTTATCGGATCGGCGGCATGCAAGGCGCCAACCCCGCGGACGTGGTGGTGCCACCGGCCGAGTCCTCGATCGCCCGGGACCTCGTCTTTGACATCGGATCGATCGCCGCCGGCCCCAACCAGAGTGTCTACTTCGTCAACCGCCAGAACACCCAGAAAACACAGATCATGCGGATCGACGCCGACGGGAGGCTCGCCCGCATCGTGGGAAGCCAGGTTGTGCCCTGCGCACCGATCGACAACTACCTCGAGGCCCCCGCCACCGACGCCTGTCTCCTTGCCCAGCTCACCCAACTTTCGGTGCACTCGGATGGCTCCGTGTATTTCGTGAGCGACGCCCGAGTCTACCGAAGCGACCCCAATGGCACCCTTCATCACCATGCCGGCGCACCCCAGGGTTGCATCTTAAATGGCGCACTGTCCGATCCGCCGCTCGCCGACGTCTGCTTACAGGCGGCGATGGTCGCGTTCCAAGTGGCCCCGGACGGTGCGCTCCATGCCATCTTCAATCGCTTCATCGATGGTGAAAACAAGGTGGTCCTTTACCGCTTCGAGGACCACTTGGTGCCCGTCGCCGGTGGCGGCCAAGAGTCCGAGGGCGGCTTTCCAACCACCTTCAAGATCCGAGTCGGCAGCGGCCTCGGCTTCGGCTTCAAGCCGAACGGGGATCTGGTGTTGGCCTCGTTCGTTCCGGGCACTCAGGCGGGCAAGCTCTTCTCGACCACCTCGGCCCTCGGTTCGCTCTCGGCGACCGACACGATCGTCCCCGACAAAAACGGGCGCGTGGCCTGGACGTTCGACTTGGAGGGGCGCCACCTCTCGACCCGGGATCTGCTGACCGGCACGGCGCTTTATACCTTCGCCTACGATGCCGAGGGGCGCCTCGAGACGATCACCGACACCTTCGGCGGCGTCACCCGCATCGCGCGCACCGTGAGCGGCGCGACCATCACTGGCGCCAACGGGATGGTGACGACCTTGGAGATCGACGGGAGCGATCGCCTCACTCGGGTGATCGCGCCGTCGACCAGCGAGCAGCGGATCACCTATCACGGCACGAGCGAGCTGGTGGCGACCTTGACCGACGAACGCGGCCGGGTCTCGAGCTACGACTACGACGCTGACGGTCGCCTGGTGCACGAGTCGACCCCCGACGGCGGTGACGTCACGCTGGTGCGACGTCCCCTACCCAACGGCGCGGAGGTCGACTTCGTCGCCGACACCCAGACCACCACCTACCGCAGCGTGGTCGACGACGAAGGGATCCGGGAGCGGGCGGTGTTCGCCCCCGGCCGCGGGGTGGAGGCGATCCGCAGGTACCCCGATGGACGACGAGAGATCCTCACCGCCGACGGGACGGTCATGAACGCGCTCGACGGGGCCGATCCGCGCTTTGGCGCGATCATGCCGTACACCCGGTCCGCCGAGATCATCAAGAACGGGCGGACGCTGACGATCGATCTCCTGCGTACCAAGAGTGGTGGCCGAGGTTACTTTGCCGAAGGTTCGCTGTTGATCACCGGCGCCATCGACGGCGCCGAATCGACGATGGAGCTCGACGCCAGCATGGCCCAGATGCGGATCACCTCGCCCGCGGGCCGGGTGCGGGCCTACAGCTATGACGCGGCCGGCCGGCTGGTGCGCATCGAAGCGGGTCCCGGCGTGGCGGCCAAAGAGGCGGTCTACGACGCCCAAGGCAACCTCGAGTTGGTCTCCTTCGGTGCTTGGGCTCAGGCCTTCGAGTACGGCCCCGACGGCTTGGCCTCGGCGATCACCAGCGACGGCACCACCTGGAGCCTCGCCCGGGACGCCGATGGCCTGCTCACGTCGATCACCGATCCGTCCGGCTCGCATCTGGTGACTCACCACGACGACGGAAACTTGGCGACCCTCGCGCTCCCCGGCGGGATGACCCACTTGTTCGAGAGCGACGGGGCGGGGCGGCCGACCGGCTATACACCCCCGAACAACCCAGCTTACACCCGCAACTACAACGTCGGCGGCGTGCTCGAGTCGGTCGGGATGCCGAGCGGCCGCACCCAGGTGTTCGAGTTCGGGGCCGACGGTCGGCTGGGATCGATCACCTATCCGGAGGCGACCGTAAGTTACGCCTACGCCGGGCCCGCCGATCTGCCGACCACCATCACCCGCACGCCCGGGGCCGGCGCCGCCCACACGACAACCCTCGAATACGAAGCGAATCTGCCGGTGCGCACGACCTACAGCGGGGCGACCAGCGGCCAAGAGGACCTGACCTACGGCCCGAGCTTCCTGCTGATGAACCGCAGCTTCACCAGCGGCGCTGACTCCGTCAGTTATCCGCTCACGTACGACGCCGATCGGAGGTTGATGAGCTACGGCCCGATGAACTTCACTCGCAATGGCCCCGATCGGATGGTCGACACCGTGACCGTCGGCAATGGGTCAATCACCTTGACCTACTCCCCCGAAGGTAAGCTCGCGAGCCGCAGCCTCAGTGTCGGCGGCACCGCGAAGCACACCAGCAGCTACACCTTCGGGAACTTTCGCCTCCCGGTCACTCGGGTCGACGACGTGGAAGGCAACGTCCGCAACGAGACCTTCGCCTATGATCAGGTGGGCCAGCTGATCTCGGTCGAGCGCAACGGCACCATGACCGAAACTTACGCCTATGATGCGCGCGGCAACCGCACCAGCGCGGGCGGCGAAAGCGCGACCTACGACGCTCAAGATCGGCTGATCGATCGCGGCGGAAACTCCTACAGCTTTGGCCCCGACGGCTTCCTCGAGAGTCGGTCAACCGCGAGCTACAGCTACTCGACGACCGGTGAGTTGCTGAGCGCGACGGTCGGCGGCGTGACCGTCACCTATGAGTACGACGGCTTTCGTCGTTTGGTGCGGCGAACCCAGGGCGGCCAAAGCACCCGCTTCTACTATGGAGATCCCCTCGACGTGTTCCGGCTCAGCGCCTACCAAGCGCCGGGCGAGGGCCTGACCCACTGCTTCCACGATGAATGGGGCTTCCTGGTGGCCCTGGAGCGCGGCGGCGCGCGCTGGATCGTCGGGAGCGATCTGGTGGGCTCACCGCGAGTGGTGGTCGACGATGCGAGCGGCGCCGTCGTGAAGACGATCGATCGTGACGCCTACGGCGTGATCCTCTCGGACTCGGCGCCGTCGTTCGTGCTGCCGATCGGTTATGCGGGCGGCCTCGAAGATCCCCAGACTCAGCTGGTGCGCTTCGGCATGCGCGACTACGAGCCCGCCGCCGGGCGCTTCACGGCGCGAGATCCGGCGCTGCTCGATGGGCATCAGACCAACTTCTATGCGTACGCGCGCTCCAGCCCCCTTGGATATCGCGATCCGAGCGGCCTGTTCTGCATCGGAGGCTCGGCCTTCGGTGGCATCGGGGGCGGCGGCAAGTTTTGCATCACCAAGGAAAAGATCTCGGTGTGCGGCGAGCTCGGTTTTGGTGCCGGCGTCGCTGCGGACGTCCAACCCTGGGCCAACGTCGACGGCAACACGGTCTCCATGGAGGCCGCGCTCAAGGCGGGCGTCGGCCCTCTCGGTACCGGCTGCGAGGCGTCCTATGGCGTGAACCTCGACAAGATCGGCGGCGCCGATCCCTGCCGCTTCATGGTCGATGGCGACTGCAAATCTTCGGCGTTCGGCGCCGACTTCTCGATGATCAAAGGGCAAGAAGGTGATGGCGTCGGCCCGGTCGACATCGCCAATTTGGTGCAGAAGGACGCCGTCAACACTCGCTCCTTGAAGGCCAAGGGGATCGAGCTCCAGACCAAGGTCAGCGCGAAGGCCTGCGGCCAAGCGAGCTGGTGACGACCCGTCATCGATCGTCTAGCTCCGGAAGATCAGGGTCCGCTGACGCCGTCGCCCGCAGCGCCCGCGGGCCCTCTCGGAGCGCACCCGGCGCGACAACCTTCGTGCTCAGGCCGCGGGATACGCCCTGATCCACCCGGCTTGTTCCTCGGTATCTGGCACGGGCCTGCCGCGGGCGGCCTGGATCGCGGCGAGGGCGCACTCTCCGCAACCGGAGCACCCGTCGTCCACGCTCCTCCGCCAAGTGGCGATGAGCGATAGACCGCTAGGCCTTGGGCAGCGACGCCTTGCCGATCACGCTGGCGATGTCACGTCGCGTCGCGCCCGCGACCAGCAGCCCGTGCACCAGCAGATCCAGGGAAAGGCTAGGGTGCCCGGCCTCCATCTTGGCGACCCTCGACTGGCTCGATCCCATGCGCTTGGCCAATTCGGCTTGGGTCAGCTGGCCTCGCATCCGGATCTTCCGGAGCTTGTCGGCGAGGGCGACCTTCATCCCGACCAGTTCCTCCTCCACCTCGGTGAGGTTGAGGAACTGAGCCACACTCCCGACCGTCCAACCTGCCTTCTCGAGGCGCTTCATCTTGCCCCTATCCATCACGTGCTCCCGCCTGGGGTTCGAGTGAGCCAGTAGCGGTCCCGCCGCCAGTGGGGAAAGGCGAAGACCTGCACGACGTCGAGGGGGCAACGGACCCAAACAGAGGGGAAGGAAAAGGGGGGGGGCGTGACCTGCGGATCGGCTCTCCGCCATCGGTCGTCGCAACCGTCGAGTATCGATGAGCGACCGTTGAGGGACGGGCCGCCGATCTCGCTGCGTGCAGCGGGCCGGAGGTTGACGCGCCTCAAGGAACCCGATCTCAAAGCAGCTCTTGCCGAAGGCTGGCCCAGTCACCGCCGAGCGTTGGATTCGCGAGGGCGTGCTCCGCCCGCTTCACCATCTCGTCTCGGAGCGCCTCGGGGGTCATCGCGCCAGGGACAGGACGCGACCCGGAGGGGCCGTCTTAGCTGAAGCGCTCGAGCCGAGCCCGGTCGATCTTGCCGTGGTTGACCAGGGTCGAGGCGATGAGTAGCTCCGAGACCTGGTAGCGCTCGGCGGCCCGGACGATGCTCTCTTCGCTCGTGCCGTCTTCGGCGACAAAGGCCTCCAGCTCATTCCACGGGCAGAGGAACTCCTGGCCGAAGGAGCGCCCCAGCTTCTGCAGCGCGGTATGGGTGTCGGTGATGGGGAGGAGCGGATCCTGGGCGGGGATCGCGCTGGCCATCCCTATCAAGCGGCAAAGATAAAATCGTTGGCTGGTGGCGCGGCCGCTGGTGACCAGCACTCGAGTGGACGACGACCCGTCGTCTGCCCGGTAACCGCCGCCGATGCCTGGCGCGGCCATCGGGTCGGCGTCGAGGGGGAGCCTGGTCCCAAGGATCTCGGCCAAGGTCTCGTTGGAGATCGGGCCTTGCGGTAGGTTCAACTTCTTGCGGGCAGCCTGGGCCGCCTGCGAACCCCGCTCCCACGGCCTCTGCCCCCGTCGCCGCTTCGGCGCGGCCGGCACGGCGGAGAGGTCGACGGAGACGCGAGCCTGCTTAACCGCATCGATGGCGCGAGCAAGCTTTTCGTAGTCCGCGCTCTTGGCGAGCAGGTCTTCTATCCCCGTGTCACCGTGTTGCGAAGCAAGCCTCTTCAGTGCTTCGATCCAGTCATCAAGCGGGTCTCCCGGATCGAAGCCCGCCCGGGCCTCCCACCGACATCGTCGGGCGAGGTCAGGATCACGCCGTTCGTCACGAAGCTCGCGGGCCAACTCTCGGATGTTGTTGGTCAGGGCGGGTTCGAGCGCAATTCGATCCTCGACCGTCGCACAGAACGCATCGACCGCGGCGTCGAAGTCGGCGCCCTCGACGTCGACCGAGACGTCGTTGAGGTACCGGATCCCGGCCACATCCGGCCGATCCTCGCGTCGTAAGGAGAGCTGAACGAACTCGCCGTCACCGCTGATCTCAAGCGGGGGCCACGCGTGTCCCCCACCGATCGCGGCCATCGAGTGCGCCGTCATCCAGTCGTATCCCGGCGCTTCCGGCCGGGGCTTCCACCGCAGGCGCCACCACCGGGTCAGCAGCCACTCGGCGACGAGGTTCGTGGGCACGTGGATCGCGGGCCGGGTGGTCCTGGCGATGGCATCGTGCACTTCGGTGCAGGGGCGACCATCGACGTCGATCCGCAGGGCGCCAAAGCTCGCGTTCGACTCCGAGTCTGGCGCACCGAACCAATCCGTCACGCTGATGGAGAAGTCGTTCATTCAGCGCCCCACCGATCGACGACCCCCACCATCGTAGGCCCAGAGTTGCTTGGGATAGCCGCCGGCCGCCGATGCCTCGCTGACCAAGCCGCGGTCGATGGCGCGTTGAAGCAAACGTTCGGCCTGCTCCTTGTTCAACAACCCGGCTTCATCGCAGAGCGTCGCGTCCGGCCGCGGCCGAGACGGCGGCGTCAAGCCGAAGTTCCCCGGGTCGCGCTTGTGATAGGGGCTGCCCTCGTACCGGGCATTTTGGATCAAGAACGCCCTCTCGGCCTCGGAGAGCCGCTGCCCACGGATCTTGCGGTCGGTGACCCGTCGACGCTCCTTGGCTCTTCGACCCATCGGTTCCAAGCTAGCGCGCTGATCGCGTCAGGCCAAGCCGCCCGAGCCGAGATCTCATTTCGTTGGGGGCTGGATCCGATCGATAGGGCGGGGCGTGGCTTCAGCGCGCCGCGAGATCTTTGAGTCGCGCCTCCACCACCTGGCGATCCCGTGCTTCTAGCCCCCGGATCGTTTGGGCGCGCTCCAAAAGGGTACGGGCTTTGTCGAGGTCGAGCGGAAGGTGTTCACCGCGGAAGACCTGGGCGTAGGCATCGGCGAGGCAGATGTAGACCCACGGGTCGTCGGGCCAGCGCTCCACGGCGCTGCCGAGCACTCGCTCTGCTTCCTGGAGCTCGCCGAGGCGCATCAAAAACCTACCGAGCGCGCGCACGAACCCAGCCTGTATCTTGGCGCTCTCATCCGTGAACTGAGCGAGCCACTCGGAGCAGAAGCGGCGCCCGAGGGCCGCAAAGCGCAGGTCTTTGATCGCAGCGTTGCCCAGCTCGCGCTCCAGGTCTTGGCTCCAGTTGAAGATCGACTGATAGCCCTGCAGCACTCGGTCCACCAAGGACATGGTGCGCATCTCAGGTTGGAGGATCCGATCGCGGATCGCCGACCAGCTCTTCCACCAGAGGTCGCAGGTCTCGGGTCCCTTCTTTTCCTCGAGGAGCACGTAACCCCCCTGCATCCAGTCGTCGATCATCTCCACCGAAGGGCGATCGGGGAGCAGGCGCTTCCACAACTCGCAGGCCGCCAAGCCCAGAAAATCCTCGGCGCCCCCCGCCTTGCCAGAGCGATGGACCCGGTCTTCGGCGATCCACGTCTCCGATAGCGACCAGGCCGAGAGCCCACCTTCGGCCAGCCGCAAGAAGCGCTCGATCGAGTGGTGCACGCCGTAGCCCTGGATCTGGGCCTCGATCGCGCCGGTGGGCATCGCCTCGAGCTTCTTGATCGTCCAACCGGTCCGCACGGCCAGCTCGATGGTCCTCCGAAGCTCTGGGTCGTCGCCGGCGGCCCGCGGGTCCTCGGCCATCTTGGCGATGGTGTACGGCGAGACGACCGCGGCGCCGCCCATCTTCTTGTTCATGGCTGCCGCGACCGCCGCGTTGGAGCGCCCCGTGGGTCCGGCGCTTGGGGTCGCCTCGTCGGTGCTGACCCGATCATCATCCTTGCCCAAGCAGCACTTCTTGTACTTCTTGCCGGAACCACAGTGACAGGGGTCGTTGCGGCCCACCTTCTCGCTGGACATAGGCCCTCGGTGCATCGATCCAGAACGCGCCCGACGTCAAGCAGCAAGGAGCCACTCGTTGGGGGCACGCCAGCGGCTCGTAGCATGAAGCGACGGATGAGCTGTCGTCCTGAGAGCAGGCGGTCCAGGGCGCTCAAGGCCCGGGCGAGCTGGGGAGCGGCCGACGCGCTCACTCAAGCGGCGGGATACGCCCTGATCCACCCGGCTTGTTCCTCGGTATCTGGCACGGGCCTGCCGCGGGCGGCCTGGATCGCCGAGAGGGCCGCATCGGGGGCCTCACCCGCGGCCACCAAGACCGACGCCGCCATGAGAGACGATCGGCCGATGCCGTGACGGCAGTGCACGACCACGGTCCGACTGCCTCGGAGGTCTCGCAGCAATACCGCCACCAGCCGCTCGATCTCGGCTCGCGAGGTTGGCAGGCCACGATCAGGGATCGGCATGGAGTAGAACTTGATACCGGCAGCTTGGCAGAGGATGGGCTCCTGCTGGAGTTCGAGTTCGGTGACCTCATCTTGGGTCAAGAGGGAGACGACGGTGTCAACGCCGGTCGCACGCCACGCCTTGACGTCATCCGTGAGCCAGTCGCCGCCGCGGGGCCTGAGCGAGATCCCCAGCCGGCCCGGCGCGCCCACACCTATCCAATAGACTTGCTCAGCCATGGTCACTCCGATTCCTTCTCAGGCTCGATTTCATCCCGTGGCCGCGCGTCTGCTCACCGCCGCGTTCATCACCGGCATCGCCGCCAAAGAAACGCGGAACCTGGTGAAGGCGGTCTCTCCGCACCCGGAGCACCCGTCGGCCACGCTCCTCCGCCAATTGGCGATAGGCGAGAGACCGCTAGGCCGTGGGCAGCGACGCCTTGCCGATCACGCTGGCGATGTCACGTCGAGTTGCGCCCGCGACCAGCAGCCCGTGCACCAGCAGATCCAGGGAGACGCTGGGGTGCCCGGCCTCCATCTTGGCGACCCTCGACTGGCTCGATCCCATGCGCTTGGCCAATTCGGCTTGGGTCAGCCGGCCTCGCATCCGGGTCCTTCGGAGCTCTTCGGCGAGGGCGGCCTTGATCCCGACCAGCGCCTCCTCAACTTTGGTGAGGTCGACGAACTGTGCGACGGTCCCGACGGTCCAACCTGCCTTCTCGAGGCGCTTCATCTTGCCCCTATCCATCACGTTCTCCCGCCTGGGGTTCGAGTGAGCCAGTAGCGGTCCCGCCGCCAGTGGGGAAAGGCGAAGACCTGCACGACGTCGAGGGGGTCAATGACGTACACCAGAGTGTACGGAAATCGGCGAAGGCGCAGCCTGCGAATTGGCTCCCCGCTACCGGTCGTCCCCACCATCGAATATCGATGAGCCGAGTGCTCGAGTCGACGGATGGCCCTGTCGAGCTCGAAGACCAGGTGCTCAGCAGCTTCTGGGGCTCCTTGGGTGAGGTACCAGGCGCGCACGAGCTTGATCTCCCTGCGCGCAGTGGGCTGGAGGTTGACGCGCCTCAAGGCGATCTCAAAGGAGCTCTTGCCGAAGGCTCGCCCAATCACCGCCGAGTGTTGGATTCGCGAGGGCGTGCTCCGCCCGCTTCACCATCTCGTCGCGGAACGCCTCGGGGCTCAGCTCACCCTCGGGGTCGGGTCCGTTGAGCAGCTCGAGGAGCGCGATGGCCAACGCTGAGCGCTCGGGTTCGGGGAGCTCAAGGACCTGGCCCACGATCTGCTTCGCGCTCGACATGGACCGACGCTAGCGCAGACGGCATCGGCGGATCCAGCGAACCCGCCCGAATTTCGTTCCTGACGCGGCCCGGCTCCTCGGCCGCACCGCCGGGCTTCCAAGTCTTCACCCCCTTGGCCTCGGCCCCGGGCCCAGGCACCCTGGCCTCTCCCATGGCTCTGGTCCCCGGCCTCTACGATCGCCCCATCACCTTGGGCCTGCTCCATGAGTTGGCCCAACTCACCGCCGATCGCCTCCGCACCCAGGACCTGGATCCCGACGAGGTGCCCCTCCTCCTCGCTCGGGCCCTGTCCGATCGCCTCCAACATGCTCTGGCCTCCTTCACCGGCGACGAACGCCTCCCCCAACAACTCCACCTCGCCAACCAGATCCTCCAGCTCCTCGAGGCCCAGGCTCAATACGGCGGCGCCAGCCCGGGCGATCACTTCCACGACTCGGCCCAAAAGCTCCTGGCGATCCTCGCGCCGCCACCACCCGGCGTGGGCGCTCTCCAGGAACCCACTCGGCCCGGCCTACCGCTCTCGGAGAGTGAGCTCTTGGTCAACGGCCGCCGGGACCTCAGCGTGGGGACCGAGATCAACAAGGAGTTGGCCTCGGCGGACCGGGTCGATCTCCTCTGCTCCTTCCTCAAATTCAGCGGCGTGCGCCTGGTGAAGGATCAACTCGCGGCCTTCCTCGAGCGCCACCCCGGCAAGCTCCGCGTGATCACCACGGTGTACATGGGCGCGACCCAACAGAAGGCCCTGGACCTGCTCCGGGAGATGGGCGCCCGCATCAAGGTCTCCTACGACACCCAACGCACCCGGCTCCACGCCAAGGCTTGGCTCTTTCACCGGGCCTCGGGCTACTCCACCGGGCTCATCGGCTCGTCCAACCTGTCCCACGAGGCGATGCTCGACGGCCTGGAGTGGAACGTCCGGGTCTCGGGCGTGGCCAACCCGGGCATCCTCAAGAAGTTCGAGGCGGTCTTCGATCAATACTGGAACGACCCGGGCTTTGAGCCCTACACCTCCGCCGAAGACAGCGACCGCTTCCAACAAGCGGTGAAGCGCCAGGTCAACCAACACTCGGCGCTCCTGCTCGCCATTCAGCTCCATCCACGACCCCACCAAGAGCGCATCCTCGAGAGCCTGGCCGCCGAACGCGAACGGGGCCACAAGAAGAACCTCGTCGTCGCCGCCACCGGCACCGGCAAGACCATCGTCGCCGCCATCGACTACGCGCGCCTGTGCAAGGCCCACAAGAAGCTCAGCCTGCTCTTCGTGGCCCACCGCACCGAGATCTTGCTCCAGAGCCAAGCCGCCTTCCGAGTGGCCATGAAGGACGGCTCCTTCGGCGACCTGCTCGCCGGCGGCGAAGTGCCCCGGGCCGGCACCCACGTCTTCGCCAGCGTCCAGTCCCTCCACGAAGCCCGCTTGGCCGACCTCGACCCCCAAGCCTTCGACGTGGTGATCGTCGATGAGTTCCACCACGCCGCCGCCCCAACTTATGAGCGCCTCCTCGAACACCTAAAGCCCAAGTACTTACTCGGCCTCACCGCCACCCCCGAACGCACCGACGGCAAGAGTGTGCTCGGCTGGTTCGACGGCCGCATCGCCGCCGAGCTCCGCCTCTGGGAGGCCCTGGACCAAGGCCTGCTGTGCCCCTTTCAGTACTTTGGCGTCAGCGACGGCACCGACCTCACCCGGGTCCGCTTCCAAGCCGGCCGCTACGACACCACCGAGCTCAGCAACGTCTACACCGGCAACCACATCTGGGCGAAGCGCGTGCTCCAAGCGGTGCACGACAAGATCCGCGACGTCACCCAGATGAAGGCCCTGGGCTTCTGCACCAGCATCGCCCACGCCGAGTTCATGGCCCACGTCTTCAACCAGGCCGGCATCCCCGCCGCGGCCGTCAGCGCCAAGAGCAAAGACCAAACCCGCCGCGACGCCCTCCACGACCTCCGCTCCGGCGCCCTGAAGATCCTCTTCACCGTCGACCTCTTCAACGAAGGCATCGACCTCCCCGACGTCGACACCGTCCTCTTCCTCCGCCCCACCGAAAGCGCCACCGTCTTCCTCCAGCAGCTCGGCCGCGGCCTCCGCCTCAGCGACGACAAAGAGTGCCTCACCGTCCTCGACTTCATCGGCAACGCCCACCAGCGCTTCCGCTTCGACGCCCGCTTCCGCGCCATCATCGGCGGCACCCGCCGCCAGGTGCAGCACGCCGTCGAACAAGACTTCCCGCACCTCCCCAGCGGCTGCGCCATCCAGCTCGAGCGCCAAGCCAAAGAGTTGATCCTCGACAACATCAAGCGCGCCCTCGGCGCCAACCAAAAGGGCCTCATCGAAGACCTCAAGGCCCTCGGCCGCGACGTCACCCTCCAAGAGCTCATGACCGAGACCCAGCTCGACCTCGAGGACCTCTACCCCAACGCCGACGCCAGCATCACCCGCCTCCGCCGCGCCGCGAACGTCGCCCCCCTGCCCGAGGAGGCCCCCACCGAAGCCGCGCTCCTCCGCTCCATCGCCCGCCTCGGCTACGTGAACGACCTCCCCCGCATCGAAGCCTGGCGCGCCCTGATCACCCGCGACCGCCCACCCCAAGCCAACGAAAGCGACCCCTACCAACGCCTCCTCTACGTCGCCCTCGGCCACTTCAACCGCCCCTACGCCGAGCTCCCCAACGCCTGGGACGAGCTCTGGTCCGCCCCCAGCGCCCGCCGCGAACTCAAAGAGCTCCTCGACGTCCGCGAAGACCAGCTCCGCCGCCGCACGCCCCCCATCCCCGGCACCATCCTCGCGGTCCACGCCGACTACAGCCTCGACGAGATCGCCGCCGCCTTCGACGTCCGCACCCAAAAGGGCGCTCTCCGCCGCCCCCAAGGCACCGGCGTCCTCTGGGTCCCCACCCACCAGACCGACGCCCTCTTCGTCACCCTCCAAAAGATCGAGTCCGAGTACACGCCCTCGACCCTCTACAACGACTACCCAATCTCCGACCGCCTCTTCCACTGGGAGTCCCAGAGCACCGCCCACGAAGGCACCGCGACTGGGAAGAGGTATGTGACCCACGAGTCCGAGGGCACCAAGGTGCTGCTGTTCGTGCGGAGGACCAGGAAGGACGCCAGGAAGTTCACCGAGCCGTACACGTTGCTCGGGCCCGCCCGGTATCAGGGCCACACCGGCGGGAGGCCGATGCAGATCGTGTGGGAGCTGGAGCACCCGATCCCACCAGAGATCTATGAGGAGACCAAGGCCGCAGCCGGGTGATCGAATGCACTCGGAAAAGTGAGTGGGGGGACCTAGCAGCCTGTTGATCTGACCCGCCGCTCTTCGGATCGACCCGGCCCTGCGTCCATGAGATCAAGGCGGCATGTCGATGGGCAAGAAGCGCTCCCGGCAGCCCGAGATGTTCGTGGCGGCGGCCGGGATGAGGCCGCCGGGGCACCGGTTCTACGAGAAGCTGAATGAACTCTTGGACCTGGCGGACTTCGACCGGCAGGTCGAGGCGCTGTGCGAGCCGTTCTACGATCCGGATCCGACGAAGGGGCGGCAGTCCATTCCACCGGGCGTGTACTTCCGGATGCTGCTGATCGGGTACTTCGAGGGGATCGAATCCGAGCGCGGCATCTGCTGGCGCTGCGAGGATTCGCTGTCCTTGAGGGAGTTCTTGAACCTCAGCCTGGACGATCCGGTACCCGACCACTCGACCCTATCCCGGACACGGACGCGGCTCAGTAGCGACGTCTTTCGGGCGGTTTTCCGTCTCGTTCTGAAGCTTGTCGAGGAGAAATGGCTGCTGCGAGGTCGGGTCGCGGGTGTGGACTCGACCTATCTTCGGGCCGACGCTTCGATGAAGGCGATCGTTCGGCGGGACACGCAGGAGAGCTACGACGCGTACATCCTGCAGCTGGCCAAGGCCGCCGGCATTGAGAATCCGACCGCCGAAGATGCCCGCCGCCACGATCGGAAGCGGAAGAAGAAGACCTCGAACGAGGAGTGGGAGTCTCCGACAGATCCTGATGCGCGGATCGCGCGTCTCAAGGACGGGCGCACCCGTTTGAGCTACAAAGCGGAGCACGTCACCGACCTTGAGACCGGGGCGATCATCGCTGCCACGGTCCACCCGAGCGACGCCCCGGACACCGAGACGCTGCTGCCTTCGCTGGAGACCGCGCGCCAAAACGTCCTCTCGGAGTCGAAGACGCAGACGGCGGAGACGAAGAAAGGCTCGAACAAGAACGATGACGACGACCAGCCTGGCGGTAACGGCGAAGTGGGGCCTCGCGGCGCGGTGGAGGTCGTCGCCGACAAGGGCTACTACAAGACTCAGCTCCTCGTAGACCTCAAACAGGCTGGATTTCGGCCCTACATTCCTGAGCCGGTCCGACAACACCGACGGCGACTGGCCGAACTTGATCCAGAGGCGCGAAGGGCCGTGCTCGACAATCGACGCCGCACCACCAGAGCCAAGGGGAAGAGTCACCAACGGAAGAGGGGCGAACTCCTCGAACGGCCGTTTGCCCATCTCCTCGAGACGGGCGCGGCGCGAAGAACTCGCCTCCGAGGCCGCGGCAACGTCGAAAAGCGCTACATCATCCACGCCGCCGCAGCGAACCTCGGGCTGATCTTGAGGACCACCCACGGCCGCGGGACTCCACGCGGATGGGCGGACGGTGGCGTCCTCGGAATGTTGCTCGTCCTACTGTGCTCGGTGGCGCAGGTGGCGCTCGGGCCGGTTTACCGCGCGGTAGGCCGCCTCATGACACAGCTCCTGGCGCCAGTTACCCAACTCCCGGGCCTGCAGAACTGTCGCCTCGGCGCCAAATCAACAGGCTGCTAGCCATTTCGACGCAGCGATATCGAGGACTTCGGTAGATTGCCGAGAGCACTAAGAAGCACACTTGCCACCTTCTCGGCATCGGCCTGCTTGAGCGGAGTGTTTGGGCTTGATGATGCGCCCGCGACTTCAGGAGGTCTACAGCGGATCGCGGCGGCTATCGCAGCCAGAATACGCTCGCCGTGCGCTTCATCAACTTTCTTGATGTTCTTCCCAACGCCGCTGATGAACTGTTCATCTTGCTTGCGGGAGGGCCAATTCTCCAAGTCGAGCAAAGTAACCCCGATCTTGCTAAATAGGGACATCACAAATGAGGCGCAGGTCAGCCCTACGTCGGTCGAGCCGAGCAGCATCTTCCCGTCGTCTTGAACCTTCGCGATCGGAGGAGTGAATCCGAAGCGGATGCTGTCGCTTAGGTTCTTTTCAGCAACCTTCCCACACAGGAGCGCTAGCGCAAGCTGCTGTTCGGGCGCAAGAGCCGGCTTGACCCAGCAATAGAACTTGATGTCTTCGTGATCCTGCTCGTCCTTGTAAAGCTGTTGGTCTCCTGCAAGGTGCAGGAGCCAAGCAAAGCTTGCTGAGAGTCGCAACCTGTAGAGTAAAGCGACATGCCAGCCCCCATCGGCGTTCCCAACTATCCCGACATGGACTTGCCCAACTGGCAAATCATCGGCGCTAGGCGCGATCAGCCAAGGAGGCAAGGTCATGCTACTTCAGCCCATCCACCAGCTGGGCGACCTCTTTCTCTGAAGACTTGATCTCGAGGAGGCGTTGCCTGACGCGCTCCCAGAGTTCGCCCCGCTTCGGGAGATGCTCCCGTCCAAGATTTGTGGCTACAAGCAGCATCACCAGCGTGCTTGAGTCAAGTTCCCCGAGGTCGAGCTCCTCAAGTTGTTGTTCAAGGTCCGCGAACCTCCCTGCATCGAGCAGAGCCCGAACGTGGTCGAGGACTAGCTCGCCAGCCAAGGCCGGGTCGCGTGCCTTCACGAAGAACCGGACACCGGCGAGGACATCGGTCCTGAAGAGGACCTCACTCGCCAAGAGCTTGAGCGTCTCATGCCAATCATCGTTCGCGCGCTCCAGACAAGAGGATCTTCGCTCCGATCGGGCGAGTCGCTTCTTGAGGACTTCAACCTCCCTCTCGAGCGCGTCAAGCCGTTCCTGAGTCGGGTTGGACGCTTTCGAATAGTAGAGCGAGGGCTCCACGGCAAGGCCAAGATGAACCTCATGAATGTCCAGCCAAAAGCAACGGCTCAGATCCGCTGCCATGGGTGCGGGTACCTCCTTTCTCTGGATTTCGCGGAACAGTTGGTCAGCGATGCGTCGGCCAGACCTCTCCTTCTTCCAATGTTGGTGTGTGCCGATGGAGGCGAAGTGCTCTCCGGTCTCCTGCTCGATGGGAGCGTGAATGGTCTGCGTCGGCTTGTTCACTGAACAATCTCCTCAACGATGCGCGCTACGGCGGCGAGTGCGACCTGGCGGACGCGCGGCAGTGGATCCCTGTCCGAGCCGAGATCAATGCTCGTGTATGGCTGCACGGTCTCAACGAAGAACTCCGATGAATCTGGCGACATTGAAATTGAAACCTCGGCAATCCCATCGATGCCTTGATCGACTTTATAGCTCACTCTTTCAATACTGACGACTTTCCCCAGCTTCAAGACCTTGTCAGGAAGTGCACCAGGGAGAGGCGCACGCCACTTGCCGACCTTCAGGTGTCCATGAAAGAAGCCCGAACCGACGAGCGCACCAGCGCTCCACTGAAGCACGAGGTGCGAGAGCTCGCCCCAGGTGACCTTTGAGGAAGGCGGTGGCCGGCCCTTCTTGGCCGGGCGTAGGATGATCGAGAAGTAGACCTGTCGGGCAGGTTCGTCGTCCGGCTCAACGGCTTCCACGCCTTCATGTTGCTGCTCGGCTTCAACCGACTGTTCAGCCATCCCTCCTAGGTCCTCGAGATCGATTGCGGGATCGAAATCCGGCGAGACGAAAACCGCACTGCCTTCGAATTCGCCGGACACCGCGAAGGAAGAGATGATGATTGCGTTTCGGCGTAGCTCTCCGAGCGCGAGGGCCTTCGCCCAGAGGTCCTCGTTCCAGTCGAGGATCGCGTCGGCGCGAAGGAACAAGTGCCCGAGTTCTTTTTCCAGATCGGTCATGGCAAGGGCTGCGGGCCCGTTTATCCCAGTCTGCCTTCTCGCGCTACGGGTTGCGATCCCCGGAACGTTCGTTCAGAACAGGGACTTAGCCACCGACGAGGCTGGGTGGCCAAACGCGGTATAGGCGCAATCCGAAATACCGCGTCATACGTATACGTTGGCATCTCGTAGTTGGTGCGCGCGGGTCTTACCGGATAGCTGTCTCCGCCTGGGACAGGGGGCCAAGCGCACAGGTTGCTGCTGTCGATGCATCACGGAAAGCCCCATGTAGCTGCCGTGGAGGGGAGCGAAGATCCATCCGTTAGGTGGAGGTGGATGGGAGACCGATCAGTGTCGGGTCGATTAGGCAGGCGCCAGCCCACCAACGCTGAGCGCCGCTACGCCATGGGGCCCGACCAAACTCGGCCACCCAATTCCCCGCGTCGCTGCCGGCGCTTCACCAAGTCTCAACAATGCGATGCTGATCGCCTGCTCGCCCGGCTTCCCGGGACGGTTACCTCGGGGCCGGCCTTCCGCTCTATCGCAGGACCGGAGTGAACGGTGGAACGTACGGAAACACCGGCACCACGAGGGGCGGAACGCTCTGGGCTTCCTGGAACAATAGGCTCGGTCGTAGTTCGCATGGGGTGAGAGGATGACAGTTTACCCCGTTGTCTAGCCACGAGCAGATCGTACGCAAGGTTGGTGGAGTCGTCACGTTGTAGAACAAACTTCCATTGCCCGAGGCATGACCTTGGAGTGGAAAGTTCTGGTTCGTGGGCGCATACAGCGGGGCACCAGTGCAGTCCACAGACTCGTATTGCCGATCGTTTGATGTTGGATTGAAGGGCCAAATTGGCGTGTACGCGGATAGGTCTGGACTGAGCTTCCAAAGAATTTCATTTGTGTCTTGATAGTACACATCGTCCGAACTGGGCGCCTGGACTCGGTAGTCGGGACGGTAGAGCCCTGGTACGAGGGTTCCATTAGCATCGCGCCAACGTATCCCTGGCGGCCCGGTCGGCCCAGTGGGACCGGGAGTGCCATTGCACAGGTACGAACCTCCGCTCGGAGTGGTGAAGGCGGCCCCACCTTGAGGGCAGCGCGGATCGCCGGGTGGGATCACTGCGACCGTCACCGAGTCGCCGTCGGCGCCCCGCGCCCCGGTGGGTCCGGTGGGGCCGACTGGGCCTCCTGCGGGTCCGGTGGCACCGGTGGGACCTGCGGGGCCGGTTGGGCCGAGTGGGCCAGAGGGACCGAACGGGCCGGTGGGGCCTGCGGGTCCGGTGGGGCCGGCGGGGGCCGAATTCCGGGCGCAGGTGGAGGGCGCTCCGGTGCAGGTCCAGCCGGGTTCGGCGCGGCAGGCGGCGGAGCAGCCGTCACCGGAGGCTCGGGCGCCGTCGTCGCATTCTTCGTAGTCCTGGCGAACGCCATCGCCGCATTCGGGCAGGTCCTGGCTGGGGTCGAGGGCCTGGGTGCATCCGAAGCATGTCCCGATCGCGACCCACCATCCGATTTTCATCGCTCACTCCCTCCCTCAACGGGCGCGAACACGTCGCTCTCCAAGGTGCCGGCCTTGGGTTCGCCCCAGAGCCACTCGATGGCGCTCCAGGCGCCAAGGACGGCGGCGGTGACGAAGAAGCCGGTGGCCCAGCCCTGGAACTCGACTCGGGCCTGGTCTTGTTCGGAGACCGCGCGCCTCATGACATCGACCTCTTCCGGCAAGCTGGCTTGCATTAGGTTTCCAAAGGCTTCGTCGCGGATGGCAGCGGCGTTGTGGGCACGGGCGAGAAGGTAACTTCCACCGGCCACGGCGACGCTCGCGCCCGCAAGAGAGCCCCAACGTCGCCAGAACCAGGCCGTTTGGCTCGCGGCCATTTCTTCGGCGGTCTTTGGCCGTTCGGCGACGATCACCATTCGCTGATTGCCGGGCGCGAGTTTCAGTTCGCCCTTCCAGCGTTGTTGGCCGTCGAGCACCAGCTCGAGGGGGAGGGCTCCCGGTCGCACGGGGTTGGGTTGGTTGGGGACCAGGACCGCGGGGCCACTTCTCAAATCCCAGGCGCCCGGCGGGAGCTTCACGAACACGCTGGCGGTGGCGCCCGCCCAAGAAGGGGGCACCGTCAGTTCTTCTCGTCGCTCCTCACCTTCGATCAACTGCAGGACGCGCTTGGGACCGAGCGCACTTCCCAGGCGCAGCTGCAGCTCGACCGGGCGCTCCGCGTGCACCTCACCCTTCCATGGGGTGGTGCCGACCGATCGGCCATCCACGATCACTTCGGCCTCGACCGCCGTGGGCTGACCCGCGACAAGCGACAGGGCTTCGACCTTGAGGCGGGCGCGTTTGGCGATCAACCCGACCCGCATGTTGGCCACACCGCCTAGGCCCACCGTGATCATCTGCTTGAAGGAGTGGTGACCCAGGGCGCGAACATCGACGACGTGGTCTCCGACGCCGACCGCGGAGAGGCGCAGGGGCAGGCGCCCGACCGGCCGATCATCGACGAAGACCTCGGCACCTTGCGGTTCGCCTTCCACCACGAGGCTGCCGGCGTTTTGCGCCAGCGCGTAGCGAAACGGGCTGACCACCCCGGGCTGAACGCGAACGCGTTGGCGTTGGGAGGCGATGAATCCCGGTGCCTCCACGACCAGCTCATATTCGCCGGCCCGAAGATCCAGCTTCAGGACACCGCCCTGGACCGGTCGCGGCTCACCATTGAGCAATAGCGTCGCAGAGTCGGGCGTACCGCGAACCTCAAGAGTTCCAAAGATCGACTCCAGCTCCACCGTGCCTTCGGCCGGGATGCGCACGCCCGCGGGCCCGAGGTCGACGTCAAAGCGTCGATGGCCATAAAGCCCGCCCGCCGCCCGGAGAATGATCACGTAGTGGCCCACCCCGAGCTCTTTGGTGAACAGCCCACCCGCCGTGGTGCCCGCATGGGCCCCGTTCACATAGATCTCGATGGGCTCCTCGGGTCGCCCGCGTGCCGCCACGCTGATCTTCAAGTACCCACTCCGATCGGTGGGCGGATTCTTGATGCGTGCCCCCTGCTCGAGATCGACCTGGAAGTCGCCGTAGAGCCCGCTCTGGCGAGCCCTCAGCTCCCGACCCACCTCTTCGATCGCCGCTCGAAGGCCGTCCTCGGTACAATCGGCGTCGGCCCTCAACGACTGCTCGTTGAGTTCGGTCCGCAGGTCGAACATCCGAAGCTCAAAGATGCAGCCACCGCCGATCCTGGACCAACTCGCCGCCGCCACCTTCGCCGCCGCCACCGCCTTGCCCAGCTCGATCTGGCAGGCCTCATCGAAGCACTCCCGGTAACTCTCCGACTTCCGATCGAGAAGCACCTGCCGAACCGCCGTCCGCGGCACCGTCTGAAAGCCGCTCCGCGCGATCTCGCCCTCCAGCAGGTCCAAGAACTTGGGCATCGTCGAGGCGTTGATCTTGGGCAGATCGCGAACCGCGATCTCGAACACCGCCACGGCGGGGCGACCCTCCGACGATCCCGCGAGCGCCGGCACGGACGGGAGCAAGATCGCCATGAGCCCGGCCAGCGGACCCAACACGCTCCGATGGGTTGAGCCCCCGAATCTCGATCTCCCTCTCATTGGCTTTGCGCCCTGGCACGTGGGGCCAGGTCCACCTTCAGGGGTAGCCGATCTCCAAGCTCGGAACCATGGCGACTACCGCCTACAGCCTTCGCGGTGACGCACCAGCACCACACCTGCGCCCCGGATCCGCGACATCTCTGCCAGCCAGGTGATGCAACTTTACATCGCGATCCCCCGGCGAAGTCGTTTTGACGAGCAACTTTGGATCTCAAGTCGACTCTCAAGGTCGTTTGGACAGGTCCCGGGACCCGTCGGAGCCACTGGGATGGGGCGATCCACGCATGATTTTGGTCGTCGGAGGCGCTCCGGAGCGGCAAAAGTGTAGCAGGAACGACACGATCGGCGGTTTTGGCGGGTTCGAGGGATGTAAAGTTGATCGTTTAAGCCACTCCGGAGTGGGTTGAACCAGCAAAGTTGAGCGTTGAGGCGACTCCGGAGTGGGTTGGACGAGCGAAGTTGGTCGTTGAAACGGGAGCGGGGGTGCCTCGACCAGGTGCCGGGGCTCGTTCGGGGCGGTCGGTTGGGGCTGCGGCGGGTCCCGTCGATGGAGAGAGGGGCTCGCCGGCCCGGGCTTTGACTCGTTCGTTGCTGACCTCCGCGATCGCCGCGGCATCCTTAACCGCCAACGTTGGGTGGGCCGAGCTGTGCGCCGCGCGGCGCCGCTGCGGCCCAGGCTGCGGAGCTCGCGATGGCGCGCCCGTCCCGGCCGGTGGGCTCTGGGCCTTGCGTTTGTCTGCGGAGCCACCTGCGAACCTCACTGCTTCCGGCGGCTTTGGGAGGCCGTCGAGTAGGCCCCCGCCCACGCTTGATCGCTCGCGCGTGGCGCCAGGATCCCGTTCGAAATCAGAGCTATAGGACCGGAAGGTGGGGAGGCGTTGTGGACCTCCGAAGCTCCGCCTAGACGACGTCGCCGTTTGGCTCTAGGCTCTTGACATGGCCGACGAGTTGATCCTGCCTCGTAGGTGCTACCCCGTAGCCCAAGAAGGAGAGGCGCGCCTTGGCTGAGGGCCCGACCTTTCGAGCCCCGCCCGTGGTCGAGGTCGCGCTCGGGGTTCAGTTCGAGCCTTTGGGGGGACTCGGCATCCCCTTGATGGCCCAGTTCTGGGAGCAAATACGCGATCGCTTCCCGAAGTGGACTCAGCACCCATTGATTCCCGCCGCTATGGAGTCATTCGGATCGCCGATGGCCGTTCCCCTCAATGTGAGCTTCAGCCTGAGGAATGACCCGATGATTCGCTCGATGTTCGAGGACATCGCCGGGAACCACCTGATTCAGGTCCAAAACGATCGCTTCGTCCACAACTGGAAGAAGGAACAGGACCAATCTCTCGTCTATCCACGCTATCCAGTGGTCCGCAAGAACTTCGAGGCGGCCTTCCAGCACTTTGCTAAGTTCGCTGGAGAGCACGGGCTGGGTGAACCAGTCGCAACTCTTTGCGAGGTCGCCTACGTCAACCATGTTCCCGCAAGTAAGGTATGGGGTCGCTATGGTCAGCTCGGAGAGGTGCTCGCCAGTTTCAGCGGCCACACTACGGATGGATTCTTGGCCGAGCCGGAGGGGGTCGACCTCAACCTCAGGTACGTCATTCCCGATCTCGACGGTCGACCGGTGGGCCGCTTGCATGTCGCCGCCCGGCCTGTGATCCGTAGAGTCGACGGAACGCCCATGTTCAAACTCGATCTCACGGCGAGGACGCTCGTCGAAGACCGTGGTTTGACCGGAGCCCTCGGCGCGCTGGACAAGGGTCATGATTTCCTGGTGAATGCCTTTCGCTCCATCACCACGAAGAAGATGCACGAAGTTTGGGGGCTCGAATAATGCGCAGGGAAGTCATCACGGTCGGCAGTCGGTCCTTTCCGCCAGCGGTCCTCTTCGGTGGATCTTGGGGGCGTAGGGGCGCTGGTGCTGCGTACCTTTCCGACGCGGAGCTTGAGGGCACAATGGGTGTGGCCGGCTGGGGTGAAACTGCGGCGATGGCCACGGTCGAGCCGTCGATATCTCCCGGAACCATCGTTCTTGAAGTCGAGTCGGAAGAGCATCTGAAGCGCGTGCGGCCCGTTGTTGAGTCCTGCCTGCGCCTCCTCGGTCTTCGCCCGGGCTGGGACTCGTATGGCGCCGAGAGTCCACGGCCGGACCTTGTCGAGGCCGCCCTTCAGTTGCTCGTTCGGATGCTGAAGCAAGACGTTCCGGCTCCCACGGTCGTTCCGACGAATCGCGGCGGCCTCCAGCTCGAGTGGCATCTACCTACGCGGGATCTCGAGGTTGAGGTGGTCGCCCACGACCGCTTCAACGTCATCTTCGAAGATCAGGCCACTGGCGAAAGCTCCGATGGGCAGTTCACGGATATTGCTCCCATCCTCGACTTGGTCACCAAGCTCGTAGGAACCTGACGCCACGGGCTCCAGGGAGGGGACTTGGCGGCCGAGGATTTCGAAGACGACCCGGAGATCGGCGACGACTGGACAGTGTGGAGGCGTATTCCTCCGTATCACGTCGTTGCTGATGGTCAAGGCGGCCATCGCCCGTCCTCTGCGGCCTTTGAGGACGATCCCCGCGGCGGCCCCATGTCCGTGATCATCGTCGAGAAGGGGGCCGACAAGGCACGCGCACTCGCAGGCCACGACGGCTTCACTCTCGTCGCTATCCGCGTGGGTCTGCTTCGACAGTTGGGGCAGAAGGTGGTTCATGATCCGCTAAACGAAGAGCCAGCTCACGGGCTCGTCGTCGGTGAGAAGCACAAGAAGCGGTTCTGCAAAGCGGTCGCCGTGGCCGCGACCTGGGTCTAGTTTTCTGCCTCAACCTGGACGCGAAGAGGGGGCGTGAGGACCAGCGGAAAGCCGCGTTCCCAGGCGGCGATGGCCCAGGCCGAGTCGATCCAGCGGGTGGACTCCTTGGGTGTGCCTTCCAAATAGCGAACGCGGTTGACTCGAGGTTCGTCGAGGGTGCCGCCGAGTTTGAGGACGTCGTCGTGGGCCACGGCGATCCAGGCGAGGTCGGTGAGGGAGATGGTTCGGGCGCTGAAGCCGCCTTGGCCGCCGTCGATGCGGAGGCCTCCTTTTTCGGCGGGGCCGAGGAGCCTCGCGGTCTTTCCGTCGTGGGCGGTGATGGTGCGTTCGGACTCGGGGAGGGCGAGCAGGTGGTCGACCACTTCTTGGGCTCGGGCCAGGGCGCCTTCGGGGAGGGCCCTTGAGACGGAGCGGCCGGTGCCCCAGCGGCGCCAGGTGCGGAAGTCGACCTCGGGGATGGACCAGACGTTGGCGGATTCGGTGGTGCGAGCGACGCCGAGGTAGCGCCAGGTGCTGTCGCTTTCGCGGGCGAGGGCGAAGCCGGTCTCTCCGGGCCAGGGGGTGGGGAGGCCGGTGAGGCGGAGGCGATCGGGGGACTCGAGGACGCCCTTGGTGTCGATGAAGAGGAAGAGGTGGCCGGCTTGGCGGCCGGTCTTGGGGTGGAGCTCGTGGAGGCCGAAGCGGGTGGCGAGGTCGTCGTCGGCGATCACGGTGCCGGTGGGGGGCGCGAGGGACTCGGGGGCGATCGCGCGTTCGAGCTTGGCGATGACCACGGTGTCGGGGCCGGCGTCGAAGGTGGGGCCGCTCGGGTTGTCGGAGGTGAGGGCTGCGGTGGAGGCGGGGCGCCGCGGGGCAGGCGCAGCACGGCCCGGTCGCCGTCGCGGAGCGGGTCGCGGCCGCCGTCCATGGAGTGACCGCAGACGCGGACGGCGAAGAGGTCGGGGCGGTCGGCTTCGATGGGAAGCCACACGGCTTGGGCTTCGGGATCGAGGCGTGGGCTGGTGGCGGGGTGCCCGCAGGCCGGGTGGCGGTGCAAGGCGCCTGGTTCGGGGCTCGGAAGTTCGAGCCGGCGACGCCAGTGCCGTATCGCGAAGCGTGAGCGAAGCTCTTGGCCCGAGTCTACGAGGTCAACGGCCGCTCCTGCCCTCGCTGCCCCGGGACGTTGCGGCCCTTCGGCGCGGTGCTGCCGCCCCACGCGGCGGAGTGGGTGCGCCTCAACCAGTTCGTGCCGGTGGAGAGCACCGGCCCGCCATGGCGGCAACAACCCCTCGCCCTCGCGAGCTGAACGCCTGAGCTCGGCCCCCGGACCCCAAAAAGGCGAGCACCCTCGCGAAGGCCGAGGCTCGTCTTGTGAACGAGGAAGCGCCCCTCAACCCCAGCAAGAGGACCGAGTTCGGCCCCTCACCGTCGTTCAAGCAGGTCCAAGCATCCTGGCTGGGTAGAGCGCTGTCCCCATAACACGGATCGATCCAAGCAGAGGTGGGCCCGGCAATCACCTTTGAAATTTCCTATTCGCCGTCGGATTGCCAACTCGAGCGAGGCCAGGATTCGTACGTCGCCCCGACCATCGGTCCCGGTACATCCGCCGTCTACACGTGCGGCCCTTTCCGGCTGAACCTTTGATGGTAGCAGCTTCAAAGATGGCCGTTGCGGGTTGGAAACTACGGTTCGTGAACTTAGAGCAAACTCATCCAATATTTTGGCCGGTGGATTGACCACAGCCCGAGCACGGCGTAACCGATCCCCCATGCCCATGTACAACTCCTTCCAGAAGCAACGCGCTCGCAGCGTCATGGTGCTGCTGTCCGCTCCACTGGTTGCTGGCCTTCTGTGGAGCGCCGCCGTGGCTGGAGAAGAAGCGCCGCTGCCGCACGAGCCGGGGATGGACTTGTCGCCAGGGGCGCCGGCTGACGAGGCTCTTGAGGGTCAAGACTGCGCTTCGGGCATCTCGATCCGCATAGAGTTTGGTCATCTCTGCACTTCGGTCTGCGAGACGGACATCGAATGCCTTGAGGGATGGGGCTGCAAGGTCATCGAACAAGGGAACGGCGAGCCGATCGGTCTCTGCGTCCCTCGAAGGATCGGCATCGAGAGCCCCGCTCCCTGATTGCACCCGAGTCCTCTCCTCTTTTGACTGCTCTCGACGGAGTTCGCCTTGCCCGACGCCCCACGCCTCATCGCTATCACCTCCCTCGCCGTTGGCCTCCTGTCCTTCGCGCAAGACGCCCAGGCCGTCTGCAGCAACAGCACCAGCCTCAAGTCCTGGGGCGACTTCTGGGTCGAACGCAACACCAGCGGCCAGTGCTTCTTCTACGCTCAACAGTACCCCTGTGGGGCAACGGGGGGCACTCGAACTCCAGGAACCAAGACGCTCTTAGCGACCGTGGGTTCGGCGGATCCGGCGAAGAACTGCGAGGACCTGGTCGGCTACGACACAGCCCTGGCCACCGTCCTTTCAAAGTACGCCCCAGGCGGCGCCGGCTTCTACGAGTGCGACGCCAGCTTCGTGGACTCCGATCAAGACGGCGTCGCCAGCTGCATCGACGCCAACGACACGGACCCTCGGGTCTGGGTCGCGAGCCCGGGCAATGAGACGGTGTGCGACGGGGTTGACAATGACGGAGACCTGACGGTCGACGACGGTTTCACGGCCTGCGCCAAGGACTACAAGCGCCAGAACGCCAACCACCTGTACCAGGGGGAGCCGGACGGGCGCGTCAACCTGATCACCGGGGCATTGCTCCGAAGCGAGACGGACGCCACGATCGAGGGACCCTACGGACCCCTGAGCTTTGGCCGGACCTTCAACTCGGCCCGGACAACCAACGATTCGTCTCTGGGCAACGGATGGGTCCACAACTTCTCGGTCTACCTGAAGCAGATGCCGGCTGGGGACGACCGGTGGCAGGTCCAGACCCCCAGTGGCGAGATGCAGTATTTCCGGTGCACGACCTTCGGGACGAGCATGAGCTGTGCGGTGGACGATCACCGAATCGCTGGAAACCTCCGGCGGGTCGCCGGCCAGTTCCAGTACTATCCAGGGGACGGGACGGTGTGGTTGTTCGAGGACACGGTGAAGAACGGCCGCCGGGCCTTGTCGGAGTGGAAGAACGGCTCCAACCAGCGCTTGGCCCTCGCGACCGTCGACGCCAACGGCCGCCCGACCAAGATCGAGACCGCGAACGCCGCTCGCTACTTTTCGCTGGTCTACGACGGCTCCGGCAACCTCGACCTCATCCGGATCAACAGCGCCGCTTCCAACACCATCCTCGACTATTCGGTGGCCAGCAGCCTGCTGACCCAAGTCACCTTCTCCAGCGACCTGGGAAGCTTGGATACCCACAACTACCTGAAGTACGCCTACGACGCCGGGTCCACCAGGCTGCGGACCGTCAAGTCCAAGATCGACACCTCGGCCACCGAGATCACCCTCGCCGAGTACTTCTTCGACGGAAGCGGTCGGGTGACGACGTTGGCCGATGCGACCAAGAATCTTGGCTTCAGCTACGCCTCGGGCGCCACGACCGTAACCTACAACGTGTTGAGCGGCGGCGGGAACCCGTCCTCGGTCTTCACCCACAATGGGCTCTGGGTCACCAATCGGAACAGCGCTCACCGGGTCGGCGGCATGGCGGCGGCTACCCAAGTCTATGACAGCCACGGCCGCATTACCTGCCTCGAGAGCGACGACTCCCGGACCACCAAGCTGATCTATGGCGACAGCACCGCGCCGACCAGGGCTGAGTTTTTCGGCAAATCAAGCGATTGCGTCTCCGGTGGAGTGGTGGACCATCGCACGTGGATGGCCTACGAAGTGAACGGCAATGTCCAGGCC
The DNA here is from genome assembly GCA_016703535.1 of Deltaproteobacteria bacterium. Taxonomy (GTDB): domain Bacteria; phylum Myxococcota; class Kuafuiibacteriia; order Kuafuiibacteriales; family Kuafuiibacteriaceae; genus Kuafuiibacterium; species Kuafuiibacterium phototrophicum. The sequence goes on from JADJBV010000002.1 coordinate 572,057, forward strand.
CTTCGGCCTGTCTGGTCACGGCGGACCTCGGTCTATTCGGGCGCCGCCGATTGCAGTGGCGTGAGCCTTCCGGCCAACTGCTCGGAGGTCAAATACCAGTACGTCTCCGGCACCGACGATCGGATCCAGTGGGTGACCCAAACGGGCTACACCAAGCTGCTCAACGACACGACCCAACAGCAGATGCGAAAGAGCCGCTACTTCTACTTCGGCCTGGACACCGGTACCTGCGCCTCGTCTGGAGATTGGTACACGGGGCTCCTCTGCCAGGACGAGCTCCAAGACAACGGGGCCGTGGTCTACGAGCGCAACGTCTACACCTACCACGACTCGGGCCAGGGCCTCTTGGCTGGGCTGCCGAAGCAGACCCGAAGGCACGACATGAGCGCCGATCCCGCGCCCCTCACCACGCTCTATTCGGCGTACAACGCCTTTGGAACCCCGACAACCGTGGTCGACGAGGCGGGCGTCACCCGGACCATGACTTACAACGGCTGGAACGCCATGACCTCGATGGTGGACACCAACGCACTCCTCGACGACGCGTTGCCCCCCGTGGCCTTCAGCCTGACCACCTCTAACGCCTACAACAAGCTCCGCCGCCTGGACACCAAGACCCTGCCCAAGGGCAACAAGCGGATCTGGAAGTATTCCACCGGCGCGGGCGGCTACGGTCGGGTGTTGGCCAGCGCCAACGCAGGAAGTGACTCGAGCCTCCAGGAGATCATGCGCTACGAGTACGACCAGTTCGGTTCGCGGACGGAGGAGAAGGTCATCGACTCCTTGGTGGGCACCACGCCATGCACGGACGAGACCTGCCTTACCTGGGAGGTGCGGCGGGCGTGGAGCTACAACCCTCGACGCCAACAGGTCGACAGCTCCCTCTACGCCTCGAACACCGCGACCCCAGATGCCACCACCACCAACGTCTATGCCCTCGGGCAGCTCACCTCCTCGAATGACTACGATGGGACCGTCACCAGCGTCACCTACGACGACCAAGGTCGGGTCTCCCAGGTGGAACGGGACGATGGCGGGGGCGGGCTCAACGCAGTCACCGGCTACGGCTACGACGCCGCGGGCCAGCTGCTCACCACCACCAGCCCGACCGGGGTCGTGACCCGAACCGAACGAGATGACTTTGGCCAGCTGGTGCTCGAGCGGTCCCCCACCCGGGGTGACATTCGGATGCTCTACGATCCCAGTGGCTTCGTGACCGAACGCCAGCGCTTCGCCTACAACTCCCTCACCACGCCGGACCGCACTTGCTACAGCCGCGATTGGCTGGGGCGGCAGAAGACCCTGGACTATGCGTGCAATGGCGTCGACTGGAACTTCTACTACGATGGGGACTCGATGCCTTCGGGGGCCTGCCGCGCCGGCACGGTGCAGACCGGCCGCCTCTCGATGTTCAGCAAGGTCTCCTCCTTCGCCCGGGTGCTCTGCTACCACCCCAACGGCATGTTGTATGCCAGCATGCAGATGAATGAGACCTCGACCTGGAACAACACCACCGCCAAGGGTACGACGTTGATCTATGACGCCAACGGCAACCTGTCGCGCGAGTACATCTTCGACCGCCCGGCCGACCACACCAACGCCCGGGTGGTCGAGTACACCTACGACGCCTCGCTCCTCGATCGGGTGAAGAGCATCCGCCACAAGCTGAACTCGGCCGGGAGCTGGACCGACGTCACCAGCCCCACCACCTCGCCCACCTACTTCCCCTTCGGCGGCTTCAAGACGGTGCTCTACGCCAACGATATCACCGAAACGAACACCCGCGACAAGGCTTACCGACTGACCCGCCGGCGCTCGGAGCGGCTCAGCACCAAGTTCACCGACATTAACCTGACGTACGACGTGGACGGAAGCATCACTGGCTACGACGACTCGACGGGCTATCGACACCTCCAGCACTACGCGGCCTACGATAGGCTCAACCGAATCCGCTGTGTTTCCCGGGCACCAATCACCAGCTGCGCGGGTAGCGAGCCCTGGGAGAATCGGTTCCTTGAGTCGTTCGACTACGATCTCTCCGGCAACCGCACCAACCGGCGCTCGGGCGCGTACAACTCCTCAGACGATGATGCTTACAGCTACGTCGCGGGCACCGACACTATCGACTTCGTGGTGTCGGGGGGCACCACCCGGAGCATGGACAATTCGTCCAAAGGCGAGATCACGCGGGTCAACCAGCCTAACCAGATCGACTACACCTTCAACGCCGAGAGCCAGTTGACCAACACCAACGACACGTTCCTTGGGACCGTGGTCCACAACTCGACTCCGTTCATGGACCGCTACAGCAAGGTGTCGACCTGCAACAGCCGGAAGAACTTCTTCCACTACTTCCCAGGGCCGGGCGGAGCCGGGAGCCAGCTGCAGTTGATGAGCCTGTGGAATACTTGCCTCGGCGAATATCCCCGTTCTCTCCGCAGCTACATCTACCTTGAAGGCCGGCCCTTCGCCGTGGTGCACTCGACGATCGCCGCCGTGGCGCCCGGCGACGCCCAGACCGACGTCGGGACCTTCTGGGTGCACACCGACCAGCTCGGGACACCGGTATTGGTGACCAGCCTGACCCGGACGGAGCGGTGGCGCTGGGAGAACGATCCCTTCGGGCGGGCGGATCCGGTTGAGTACACGGTCAGCCCACAGGACGTGAGCCCCGACGATAGCTCCGGCAATCCGTACAACACCTGCTGCTGCACCAGCTGCGGCGTCTCGGGCTGCGGGACCGGTACCAACGGCTGCTTCAACGGCTGCTGTGCCGGCGGCACCTCCCAGGCCCAGGTATGGACCAAGACCTACACCCCGGGAGGCGCCAACAACGTCCGCCTTCACTTCAGCTCGTTCGACGTCAAACCGGGCGCAACCAGCCGAACCGGAAAGGACTATCTCCAGTACGTGGCCTCCAACGGAACCACGGTGCTTGCCAACCTGACGGGCGATCTCGGAGACTTTTGGGGTCCTTGGTCGGGAGGCGCCAGCGTGAAGATCAACTTTATCACCGACAACCTCGCCGACGGCACCAAGGGGTGGGTGGTGGACAAGCTCGAGTACACGACCACCGCCAACGGCCGCTTCGTGATGCACCTGAGGATGCCGGGGCAGATTGCGGACCAAGACGCGGAGGCCTTCTACAACTGGAACCGGTGGTACCGGAACCAAGATGGGCGGTACATCAGCCCAGATCCGATCGGGCTGGCGGGCGGAGAGGCGGGGTACTCGGCCTATGTTGGCAATGCCCCAGTTTCGGCCACCGATCCGAACGGTCTAGGACCTACAATTTGCACTGACGGCGGGGCCAGTGGGATTGGAAGCGGCGCTCTTTGCACAGGCCCGGGAGGGGCGCCTGGGTGCTGCGTCACACTGCAGGGCCCCACGGGCACGTTCATCAACTCTTGGAGCGCCGACGAGTGCGGCTGTTGTTTCGGTACGCAGTTCATCGTGTCGATGCTTTCTGCTCAGGTGAGGAATCAGTTCGGCATGTCCGAGATACCCAACCCATCCTGTGCAAGATGCCTGATGTGCGACGCGGTCGGTGATGCAGAAGCGCGGCTGACAGCTTGCTCTCGGCAGTGCGCAGCTCCGCCGTCCCATCCTGCCGGGCGCCATTGGGGGTTACTAGAATTTCGACGAAGGTACGGCACGCGCTCCTCGATCTCGGCTGATACATTACTCGGCCGTTTTTCCTACACGGCGCCGGAGGATGACGATGAGGATGAGGACGAGGAGTCTGAGCTTCCGAGTCTGAGGCTGCCTCGGTGAGCTGCGCCCGGACACTCAGACCCAGGAGCTGCTCAAGCACCGAACGGTCCGGGTTTTGTGCGGTCGCCTTGCTCGCGAACCTTGCCTGCCAATCGAACACCGGACCGCTGCCGTGCGAGGGCCCACCCACCGCCGCATGGGTCGTAGGGGCGCCGTCCGAGTTGGAGGTCTTGGCCATCGTCGACAACAACGGCGAATCCATGGTGCGGGCCCAGGAACTCCTGGGCCAGGCGGTGCCGAGCTTTCTTGATCGCCTCCCGAATACAGAGGTTCGACTGCAGGTCGTGACCACCGACACCTCAACCGGAGGCCTCAACGATGTCGGAGAGTCTTTTGGTCAAGCCCGATGGACCTTTTCCCAGCAGAGCCCGTTCGAGGTGATGGACGTCGACCTTAGCGGGTGCAGTAACCCGGGCGTTCCTCACGGTTGCCATCGCGGCTACCCCGCGGTGTCCGCGCGGAGAGCGGTCGCCGACGACCTCGCAATCAGAGCCGCCGAATTCTCCTCCTACCTTCGGGTCGGCTCATGCGGACTCGTTCCGGAGCAGGGCTTGGGGGCGTTGATGCTAGCGCTTGATCCAGGACGTCGCCGCGAGTGCGGCGGTTCCGCGTTCGATCCCGCCGCCACTTTGCTGGTGGTCGTCATGACCAACTCGAACGACGAGTCTCCGCTGTCGCCTGAGGCGTACGCCCACCGCCTCTTCGCCCTGCGCCCTCTCGGAAGGACCACCTTTCTCTTCATTCTCGGGGCGGACAATGGCGCCTCCGCTGCTCGTTGTGGAGCGGGAATCGGCGATGCTTGCGGGGGCGCCTGCGCATCCCCTCCCCCGGCCGGCAGCCTGAGGCCGTGCGACTTCAGGACAACGTGCCCGGCTGGCGAATCTTGCCAGCCGGGCGACGACGGCCAGACTCGTTGTCAAAACGAGGCCCTCGCGTATTGGAGCGAATGCGCGTTCTGCTCGTTCTACCGAGCTCCCGGATGCTGCGAGGCGTCGGGCGGCACCCGATACCTAGAGTTCGCTTCGGCATACGAACGCCTATGCCGCGACGGGCTGGGAGCGTCCTGCTCTGTTGGAAGAGCCATGACGCGAATCGAGTCGATCTGTCAGCCAAGCTTCGAAACCGCCTGGAGCCAGGCGGCGATCGATCTGGTTGTTCAAGCGGAGTTGAAGCCGGATTCCTGCCGCTTCTCAGTGGAAGCAGATCGGGTAGCTTGGCAAGAAGGCTCGATTCGAGTGGACGGCCAAGCCCTGCCAAAGGACGCCATCGAGATCTCCGAAGACGGGTGGTTGACGATCGCTGCACCCTACTGTCGGGCCGGGGCCAGAATCACCACCCACCCGCCGTGTGGCTAGATCGTACGTGCTCGCCCAGCCCCGTCCTGGTTCAGGCGGTGAAGCCGCCTTCGCCGCCGTCGATGCGGAGGCCTCCTTTTTCGGCGGGGCCGAGGAGCCTCGCGGTCTTTCCGTCGTGGGCGGTGAGGGTGCGTTCGGACTCGGGGAGGGCGAGCAGGTGATCGACCACTTCTTGGGCTCGGGCCAGGGCGCCTTCGGGGAGGGCTCGGGAGACGGAGCGGCCGGTGCCCCAGCGGCGCCAGGTGCGGAAGTCGACTTCGGGGACGGACCAGACGTTGGCGGATTCGGTGGTGCGGGCGACGCCGAGGTAGCGCCAGGTGGTGTCGCTTTCGCGGGCGAGGGCGAAGCCGGTCTCTCCGGGCCAGGGGGTGGGGAGGCCGGTGAGGCGGAGGCGATCGGGGGACTCGAGGACGCCCTTGGTGTCGATGAAGAGGAAGAGGTGGCCGGCGTGGCGGCCGGTCTTGGGGTGGAGTTCGTGGAGGCCGAAGCGGGCGGCCAGGTCGTCGTCGGCGATCACGGTGCCGGTGGGGGGCGCGAGGGACTCGGGGGAGATCGCGCGTTCGAGCTTGGCGATGACCACGGTGTCGGGGCCGGCGTCGAAGGTGGGGCCGCTGAGATTGTCGGAGGTGAGGGCTGCGGTGGAGGCGGGGCGCCGCGGGCCAAGCGCAGCACGGCCCAGTCGCCGTCGCGGAGGGGGGCGCGGCCGCCGTCCATGGAGTGACCACAGACGCGGACGGCGAAGAGATCGGGGCGGTCGGCTTCGATGGGGAGCCACACGGCTTGGGCTTCGGGATCGAGGCGTGCGCCGGTGGCGTGACCGGCGGCGGCCTTGAGGTCGACGTAGGCCGGGATACTTCGGCGCGGGGCCAGGGGGATGACGTTGGTGGGCGTGGCTTGGACCGGCTCGGCCCACCCGCCGTCGGGGGAGGCGGAGAAGCGGACGTCCAACGCTGAGCCCGGGCCAGGGCGCGCACATCTCTGACACCGTGGGGCACGTCCGGCGCCAAGGCTGGTCCGGGACGTGGCGGACCTCATTGAGCGAACGCAACGAAGGTACGACACAAGGCCTTGGAGGCCTCGGGCGAATCGCTCTAGGCTGTGGAAGAGGCGAGGCCAATGGCGGGCAGAATTCTAGCGCCGGTGAATCCGGCCATCCTGGTCTGGGCCCGGGAGAGGATCGGCTTCGGGATCCCCGATGCCGCCAAGGGCGTCACCGCCGACCCCAGCAAGCTCCTGGCTTGGGAACGCGGGGAGGAGCAGCCCAGCTTGGCTCAGGCCCGAAAGCTCGCCGAGAAGTATAGCCAGCCCCTGGGCGTTCTGTTCTTAAGCGATCCGCCCGAAGAGGACCCGCTACCGGCTGACTACCGCGCCTCTGGGGTCCCTCTGCCTCCCGAGGTGGTGGTCGAAATTCGCCGGGTCGAAGCGCTCCGGGAAGCCGCCATCGAACTCGCTGGGCTCATCGACGAGTCCTTCGAGCCGTTTCCGCTTCGGCTCGACGCTCGGAAGGTCACTCCGGTCAAGGCCGCTGCGGCGCTGCGAGAGTTCCTCGCGGTGGATCTCGACGAGCAACATCGCTGGCGCGATCCCGAGGTCGCCTTTCGCAAATGGCGGACCGCCATCGAGGCTCGTCGCGTCCTCGTGGTTGTGCTCGGCAAGCCCTTCACCCGGGTTATGGTGTCGCCTGCGATCTTGAGTGGGTTCGCCATCGCGAGCCAAGGTATCGCTCCCACGATCGCGGTCAACGGACGAGATTACACGACTAGGAAGATCTTCACGCTGCTTCACGAGCTGGCCCATGTCGCGATTGGAGTGAGTGGGATCTCGGACCTTCGCTACGACCTTGATACGAAACCCCGAGCCAACGCGGAGAGCTACTGCAACGCCGTCGCGGCCGAAATCTTGGTACCAGCGGACGAGCTGACGCGCCGGCTAGAGGGCAAACGAAGGCGGGCGTGGCCGGATGCGATCGTCCGGGAACTCTCGCGCGATTTTTGCGTCAGCCGGGAAGTGATCGTCAGGAGGTTGGTCGACATCGGTGCGGCTCCGTCGGCCTTCTACGAACGGTGGCGCGCCGAGCATCCGTACCAGCCCCCTCGCCCAGATGTGGGCGATGAGGGAGCCGGCGAGAAGGAAGGAGGCCCGAGCTACTACACCATGGCTCTGCAGCGATACGGAACGCCGTACTTGAAGCTGGTCTACGAGGCGCTCGACAACGAACTCATCACGCTTTCGGATGTTCGAGGCTACGTCGGTGGACAGGCCAAGTCGGCGAAGGGACTGCGCGAGCGGCTGTATCAGCAGATGGCTCGCGGTTCGGCAGGATGAGCACGTTCTGCATCGACACCTCGGCATGGATCGAGTTCGCCCATGTCGCCGAGCGAGGTGTTCGAAGAACTCAAGGACGACAAGGAGATCGGCGAGTGGTTGAGGCAACGAAGATCGGCTATCGAGGTCGAGCCTGATGCGCGACTGATCGGCGAGTTTGCCCGCCTCAACCGGACCTATCCGGAACTCACAAAGAAGAAGAAGGTGCGAGCCAAGAACGTGGCCGACGCGTGGGTGATTGGCTACGCAAAGATCAACCGAACTCCGGTGGCGTCGAAGGAGGCGCTCTAGTCGGGCTCCGAGAAGATCAAGCGCTGCATCCCCGGCGTCTGCCAGCTCGAGGGCATCGAGCACCTCCACTTTCTGGACTTCGTTCGGCGTGGAGCGAGGTGAGCCCTCGGCGACGTGAACCATCGCCGGCGCGGGTACCGGTCCGAGGTGGCAAGCTGTGCACACGCCACCAAGCCCGAGGGACTTGGCCCTCCAACCCATGCGTTCGTCCGGATTCGTCCGGGTCCCGTCCGTCCGTCCGGACGAAACGTCCGGACGCGGTGGGAAGATCTCCAGTGCTTTCGAGGAAAATCGTCCGGCACGAACCCTGCTGTTCGCCAGGCATGGGCCCAGGAACGACCCGGCGGCGAATGGATGGAGTCATCTCTTACGGTTCCGAGACCGGGGCCCGGGGCCTCCAACCTCAGGGGACGGCGTCGGTCGATCGGGTGGACCGCGGCACCGACGAGGTGATCGCGCCGGGTGCGGCGTCGATGGCGGCTCAAGGGACCTTCGACTCGGTCGAGGCTTATGCGTTGCCTTCGATGGTGGGTCTCGTTGTGGCCCGGCCCGCCGGGGACGACCGGCTGGTTCGGCTGGTTCAGGTTCTCCAGTCGGCGGGGTTGAGCATGGAGGACGCGTGGCAGGTCGCGTACCACGGCCTCGACGCGGACCGGGCCCGGGAGCTTCTTCACCTGGGACTGCTCCAGCCTCGGATGGAGCACTACGGGGCGTCGCTCGTCACCCTCCGGATCTTGAGCGAGGCGATCGAAGTGGGGGCGCTTTCGGGGGCTCGAGTTCGCCAACTCTTTGACGCGTTTCGCGACGCGGTGGTGGTGCGCCCGGACGGCGTGTTGGCCCACGTCGTTGGTGGTGCTGCGATCGAGCAACGTCGCGACCTCGGGCTCGGGACGACCTACCAACTTCGGCAAGGTATCTTGCGCGAACTGCGCCCCGACGGTGAGGTTGGCGAGATCGTCGCGGAGCTTGGGCTCCAGCGCGGCCCGGTCGGTGCGGCCCTCGATGGGGTCACCGAAGCGGTGGTGGACGGTGTGTTGGGCCTGGCACAGCTCACCGTGGACCTCTACGAGCGACCCGAGGAGACCATCGTCGCCGCGGTCGATGGCTTCGGGCGGCTGCCGACGACCCTCGCCGAGCTGATCCGCAAGTCACCCGCGCTCTACGAACAGTTCTCCCAGCTCCCCGAAGACGATCGGGTGCAGGCCGTCGCCAACTGGCTCACCACCGCGCTCCTGGTGGTCCAAGGCGGGGCGGGGATTGTCTCGGGCGGCGCTCGCGCGTCGGGTGCGATCTCGGGCTTGGGCATGGTCGAGCTGGTCGGGGGCGGCCAGGTGCTGGTGGGCGGAGTCGAGGCGGCCAGCCTCGGTTGGCTGGGCACTCAGGTCGCGCTGACCGCGGTGCTGATGTGCGCGGCCGCGGCCGACGGACCGGGTGCTCCGGTCCAAGCCGACGCCAAGACTCGATGGAAGGCCGCGGACCGGGCCGATCGAGCGTTCGGCGATCTCTCGGACCGCAGCATGTACAGCACCCGCGATCTCGGGGACGTCCTCGACCGCGCCGACAAGATGGACGCGGCCGCCCAGCTCGAGGTCCGCCGTCGGATCACGGCTCGGTTGATCGAAGATGCGTCGGCCCTCCCGTTGGCGGAGCTGGCAGACCTCACTCGAGTGGCGAGTCGACTGGGAGAAGAGTTCGCGGCCGAGCTCAACGCCGCGGTCAACGCTCGGATGAAGAGCGAGGTGCAGGCCATCCTCGAGCTCCCCAACGACTCGCGCCGGACCCGGGCCATCCGCGCCCTGCGCTCTGCCGTTGACGAGGCCGGGATCGACCTTCGCGTGGCGCTTCGGCGCGGTGGCCTCGTGCCCCCGCTCGAGTCCTTGAGTCCCGGGGCTCGGCGTGCGATCCAGAAGCTCGACGCGGGAGCGACTGAGGTGACCGTTGCGTCCAAAGCCGAGGCCCTCGAGGTGCTGAGCCAGTACCCGGTGCTGGTTGACACTTCCAACTGGGGCTGGGAGATGATCAAGGGCCTGCTCCCCGGAAAGCCCGCCCAGAACACCTTCCACTGGGATGATGTCTTTGGCCCAGATGGCGTCCTGCTCCACCATCATCGAGCTCGGCGCGAGCATGCCAGGACGCCTCACCTACAGCTCGAGTTCAAGAACGAGTCTCGCCACATCTTCTTCTCGGAGGCGAAGTGATGCGGAACATACCCCTCCACCTTATGAAGGCCTTCCTCGAGGGTGAGAAGGTGATCGCCTCCGTCGAGGCGCGACACCCCTCGGCGGTGGCGTGGGTCAGCTTCATCCGCCACAAGCTAGGTATGCCGCGTCTGTCCGCGGAAGAGTTGAAGGACAAGCCCTGGATCTACCAGATCATCCACTACGAAATGCCGGCCGAGTTTTCGTCCGGAGAGTGGGACGTCGGAAAGACCGAGATGCTGTACTACCAGAAGTACACCTTTCCGACGGTCGAAGAGGCCGACGCTGTGCTCGACGAACTCGTCGGCGACCCGTCGAAGTTTGTACTTCGGGGCGACCTAGAAGACTGGACGCCGTTCTGACCTACGAGGGCCCGGCTTCCGTTGTTTCCCGATCGGAGGACCGATGAGAAACCTCCCTCTTCATCTGACCAAGAAGATGCTCGCGGGCGAGAGCATGTTTGCTTCGGTCGAGCCAACGTTTCCTGACGCCGTGGCCTGGGTCCAGCTCGGGCGCTGGATCCCGAAGCCTGGCGCGGCCGAGAGGTACATCATTCGCCACTTCGAGATGCCCAACAAGTTCAGGTCGGGCGACTGGGACGTGAGTAACGAAGAGCTGCTGTACCTGGTAGAACATGAGGTCCAGACCGCAGAGGAGGCCGACCAGCTCCTCGACGAGCTGGTGGGGGATCCGTCGAAGTTCATCTCGGATACAGAGATGACGGAGTACACGCCGTTCTGAGCTTCCCGGGAAATTGAAGGCTCCTGAAGGTATCTCAGCATGAAAGTCACCCACCAAAGCGCGTCGATCAGCTTCTGCATGGACTTGACCGATCCGGAGGCGGTCTCGACCCCCATTGCTCACCTGCTGGTCGCTTCAGCGGAACAGGATCGCTTCGCGGTGATCGCGGCTTTGACGCCAAAGAACCCCAAGGCGACATTCGATCCCATCACCGCGGACGTCCTCTCTGAAGCCACGACCCTCATCCGCGATCACGTCGACCGGGTCCTGGCGGGCTTGGCGCCCGGCGCCTCGCTCGAGCTGATCCTTACCGGGCTGCACAGCACCCTGAGGAACAGCCTGCATGTTGCCAACATCCGGGACGTCGAGGTCGCCGAGGTCCGTGCACCGGCGGGCCAGCTCGAAGCCGAAGAGGCCATCATGGACGAGCTGACGCGGATGGCGGTCGAGCGGATGCATCAGGAAGTGAAGGCGTTCATCGCGTCGGCGCCTCCACCGCCCAAGACCAACGTCCGCGCAGCACCAAAGTTCACCGAGGGGGTCCCGAGCCGACTGGCGTGGCCCCTCTCCAGCGCGTCTCCGGTTCGAGAAGCGAGGTTATAAGCGGCCTTGATCAGCGGTTGGATCGCGTGGGCGCGCCAGTGTTGGTGCCAGCTCGGGAGGTTGGCGTCGTTGAGGGGCGCTCGGTGTTCTTCGCTGAGATCGGCCGACAGCTCGGGGGAGCGGCGTACGATTTGATGGCCCAGGTCGGCCAGCTCCGGGAGCGGGAGGCCTTCGGAGAAGGCGCTGCGATCGAGCAGGGCCTCGAGGGCGACCATCTTGAGCGGGTTGGGGAGCGGGGTGGTCTCGAGTTCGTCGAGGAAGGCGCGGAACAACGCGAAGGTGGCTTGGTCGTCGCCCAGGTCGCCTTCGGCGGCGACGAAGCCGAACCAGCGCGGAAAGCGCCAACAACTCGGCGCAGTGCTGCGAATTTCGTTCCGGAGCGCCAACTCTCATTGAGTCCGATCGATCCATAAGTTAAGACCAATGGCGTGCTCACCGAGAACCAGGTTAAGGAGCACCTCGCGCTTTCCTACGTCTACGCTGTGGCCTCCAGGGCATCCTGCGCCTGCCAGGTCACCACGGTCGATATGGACAGCATCGACCTCAAGCTCCAGCGTCGGAACGACGATGATCCACGGGCTGTGCTCCGGTCACCCGAAGTCGCGATCCAGGTCAAAGCGCATCCGGCCGCGATCACGGGCGACGTCATTCCGTTTCCGCTCCCCCGAAAGAACCACCACGACCTCGTGAAGCGAACCGTCGTGCCACGGCTGCTGGTGGTCGTCGTACTTCCGGCGGAGCCCGAGCAGTGGCTATCGATCTCTCCCGATCAGCTTGTCTTGCGGCGCCGCGGATACTGGGTGAATCTGCTGGGACTGCCGCCGACCGAAAATGAGACGCGTCAGACCGTTCACCTCCCGGTCGCGCAGACCTTCGATGTCGCCGCCGTGCAACGCTTCATGCGGCAAGTCGCCCAAGAGGAGAGGATCTCGTGAACGGCGGCCTCCTCGAACAAGCCGCGGCGATCGAATACGCGGACTTCCTCAGGTACCTCGACGCCCGAGGCTGGACAGTGGTCACCTCGCGCCGGCTGGACGTCGCGGTCCGACGAAAGAATGACGCCGAGGTGGTGATCCCCGTCGATCGAGACCTCGGCGACTTCGCCGACGCCGCAGTGGCCGCAGCGCAACGCGTCGCTCAGGTCGAAGGACGTTCAACGGCCGCGGTCTTGGCGGACCTCGCGAGCGTGTCGTCAGACGTTTTGCGGGTGGCCCGCTTTACCTTCAATCAGCAGGGCAGCTTGCCACTGGCTGAAGGCAGCGACCTCCTCACGGGCGCGCGCACCGCTCTCCTGGCCTCTGCGTGCAGCGTGTCCAGACCCAACGACCGTTTTCACCGAAGGCTCACCTCCAAGAGCGCCGAGGCCTTCATCGATCGTTGCCGCCTCGGCCACACCGAACACGGGAGCTTCGTCCTCACGCTGCTTTGCCCGACCGAACTCCCAACCGAGGACGAACCTCACTTTGGCCGGCGGACGACCGAGGGACTGATGCGCGCGGTGGCCACGACGGTGGCGCTGGCCCGCCAGGGCGCCGTTGATCAGATCATCCAGGATCCAGCGGCAGCGCCCGGGCTCACCGCGAACCTCTGTGAGGCCATCTCGGGAATGCTGTCGAACGAGGCTGAAGCGAGGTTGTCTCTAGCCATGTCCTGGTCTGCGATCTTGCCTCCACCCACCGATCTCCCGAGCCAGGTGACGATCGATCACGACCTCCGGACCACCTTCGAGGACCTCTCCGAACGCCTGCGCCCGGCGGCTGAACCCCGCGAAGGCCTCTACTACGGTCGAGTGGTCAGCCTCTCGGGTGAAGACAACGCCGAAGGCCAACTCGCGGGCGACGTCACCTTCCAACTCCACCTCGGCGATGAGTTGCTCAACGCGCGCGCGAGCCTCGACGCTCGTCAGTACGGCGAGGCCCTTGAAGCTCATCGGCGCCAGCTCCATGTCGCGGTCCAAGGGCAACTCGTCCGAAGGGCCAGGGTGGGGACACTCACCAACATCACGAATCTCGCGATCTGGCAGCACTAGCAGGGCGCGCTTCGGCGCGGCCAGCGGGCTGAACGATGTCGGTGGCGTCGGCGAGGAGTTCGGGATCGAAGCGGCCACGGGATGTTGGCCAAGTCCCCTGCGCGGCGGCGGCCTTGTTCCCGGGATCGGGGGAGCTGGGCCAGGGCCTCCTGTTGGACCTCGTGGGGTGCGCTGGGGCGAGGGACGGGCTCGAGGTCGACCTCGCCGGGCGGGAGGTTGTTGGGCCGTAGGGCGGCTCGGACGGCGTAGGCCTGGATCCACGGCGCGGTGAGGGGCGCCGCCCTCTGCCAGAGATCTTCGAAGGCCGAGCGCACCCGGGCGTAGGCCCTTGGATCGCGGGCTCGGTCGACCCGCAGGTTCCACTCAATGCCGGTGCGGAGCGCGGCGTAGGAGAGGTTGCTGCTGCCCACGAAGGCCACGCCAAAGGTGGAGGACTCGAACCACCAACTCTTGGGGTGAAATGAGCGGGTCGCGTGGGGGAGCTGGCGGCTCTCGATCACCCGGGCTTCGAGGCGACCGGTGGAGGCGTCGTTTGGATCGGGGGCGATGCCCGACTGGAGATCGAGGAGGCGCTCCAGGGCTTCGACCTGGGTGATCTCGAGGTAGTCGCCGGTGACGATCCGGACCTGGGCGCCTCGATCCACGGCGGCGATCAGCTCGGGCTCCAGGTGTTCGAGGCCGCTGGCTTGGATGAAGGCGGCGACGATGCCGACGCGGTCGGCGTGGGTGAGGAGCGGGAGGATGTGCCGGGCGAACGGATCGTCGATGCCGCCGGTGGCGAGAGGCGAAGGCGCCAGGTGGGCGCGCGGCGAGAGCAGGTTGCGGATGCCGCCTCGGGGATCGTCGACGTCGCCATGAAAGCGCGGGATCACGTGGAGGTGGAGGTGCCCGGTGGTGTCGCCGGCGGCGGGGCCGGCGTTGAAGCCCACGTTGTAGCCGTCGGGGTGGAGGGTGCTGTCGAGGGTGGCCTTTACTTCGGCGAGCAGGGCGAGGAGCGCGTGGTGTTCGGCGAGGGTGGCGTCGAACCAGGTGGGGACGCGGCGCTTGGTGATGATCAGGGTGTGGCCGGCGGTGATCGGGGGCGGCGAAGGCGAGGGTGTTTTCGTGGTCCAGATGGCCCGGGGGATCTGGAGCAAGGGGCTGTCGTTCGGCGTGCCCATCCGCGCAGGGAGGAGAGTACTGCGAGGTGGGCCTGAGCGCACCCGGGGGGCGGTACGGCCAACGAAATGGATATCGCCGAGATCCAGGTGACAGGGTGCGGTGAGATCTTTATCGTGAGTTTCGTGGTTCGGAAGAAGCGCAGCGACCCGGAGAAGACGGAGGTCACCCTTCACGACATCCTCCGCTCGGTGGACGCCTGGGGTGAGCGGCTCGGCGGCCAGATCGGCGGGCTCGAGGGCCAGATCGGCGGGCTCGAGGGCCAGATCGGCGGGCTCGAGGGCCAGATCGGCGGGCTCGAGGGCCAGATCGGCGGGCTCGAGGGCCGGATGGACGGGCTCGAGGGCCAGATGGACGGGCTCGAGGGCCAGATGGGGCAGCTCAACGGGCGCATGGACGGCCTCGAGGGCCAGATGGGGCAGCTCAACGGGCGCATGGACGGCCTCGAGGGCCAGATGGGGCAGCTCAACGGGCGCATGGACGGCCTGGAGGCCACCGTTGACGGTCTCGGCAAGGACATGAAGGCGGGCTTCGCGCGGGTCGATGCCAAGATCGATGCGGTCGACCGGAAGGTCGATGAGGTTGACCGGAAGGTCGATGAGGTTGACCGGAAAGTCGATGAGGTCGACCAGAAAGTCGAGAAGCTGGACGCCAAGGTGGAGCGCCACTACGCGGAGTTCAAAGGTCGACACCATCGACACGACCTGCGGTTGACCAAACTCGAGCAAGGGCCGCGGAAGGCCCGAGGCTAAAGCCGGCAGATTCCGACAAGACCGCTGCGGTGGGCAAACGGAGGCGCGTCGAACGCACGAGCTTCCTCAGGGCGATCCTGGCGCAGATCGTCGAGCAGTACGGACCGAAGAAGAGAAAGGGGGGCGTAATGTCAAAAGCAGGAGCTAAGGTCCTCGCCGGAGCCCGCGAAGCTCTTCAATACGCCAAGGGAGCGAGGTCTGGGTTTCGCGTGCATGTCCCAGAGGAGGTGGACGTCAAGGCGATCCGTGAGGGCCTCGGGCTCAGCCAGTCCCAGTTCGCAAAGCAGTTCGGCTTTGAGTTGGCCGCGCTCAAGAACTGGGAGCAGAAGCGGCGTCGCCCGGAGGGCCCGGCTCGTGTCTTGCTCAAGTGAGCCTTAGGGCCCGCTCCGGAATTAACTGGCCACCTGGGGTGATGATCCATCCCGCCTGGCTTCGTTACGCCTCGTCGACAGACCGCAGAGTATGCCTTCCTCGGCAAGCCTTGCCAGGCGGGCGCCTCATCACCCGAGATGGCCACCTAATTCCGGAACGGGCCCTTAGGGATCGAGGCGTGCGCCGGTGGCGTGACCGGCGGCGGTGAGGAGGTCGACGTAGGCGGGGATACTTCGTCGCGGGGCCAGAGGGATGACGTTGGTGGGCGTGGCTTGGACCGGCTCGGCCCACCGGCCGTCGGGGGAGGCAGCTGACCCCGGAGGTCGATTCCCGGAGTCCGTGCGGGGTGTTGCGGCGGAGTCGTCGGGCCGGCGAGTGAGCCCTGGGCGAACCGAGAGCCGACAGATGTTCTGTGGCCGATGCACGCGTTCCAGCCGAGCCCCGTGCCGCTCGTCGCGGGAAACGACGGGGTCATCCGCATCTCCGGAACCCGGGTCACGCTCGACACCGTCGTCGCGGCCTTCGATCGCGGCTCGACCGCGGAGGAGATCGTTCATCAGTACCCGACGCTGAGCCTCGAGGCTGCATACACCGCCATCGGCTGGATCCTTCAGCATCGCGGTGAAGTCGATGCGTATCTCGCCCAGCGCGTCGCTGAGTACTCGGCGGTTCGCGCGGAAAACGAGAAGCGCTCGCCGCCCGAAGGGATTCGAGCTCGCCTTCTCGCTCGCCGCGGCCCAGGTCACCCTTGAAGTTCGCGGCGGACGAGAACTTCAACAACGACATCGTGCGCGGCATTGTGCGACGGCGCCCGAAGACCGACATCGTGCGCGTCCAGGACGTCGGCCTTGGCGGAGCCGACGATCCCAGGTGCTCGCTTGGGCCGCCAGCGAAGGTCGAGCCTTGCTGACCCACGACGCTGCAACCATGACCACCTTCGCGTACGATCGCGGCGCCCAAAAGAAGCGGATGCCTGGCCGCTTCGAGGTCGGCTCCCATCTCGCGGTGCGCGACGTTATTGACGACATCATCCTGCTCGCCCAGTGCAGCCTCGAAGACGAGTGGGAGGGGCAGGTCATCTACCTCCCGCTCCGGTAGTATCCCGTCCGAGAAGTTCGATCCTCTCGTCTTGAGCCGTGTCCCGCAGCGGAATGGATTTCGCGAGACTGGTGGATCGAGCTCGACTTGCGTCTGCTACCTTGTGCTTCGTGATCGCGACTTGCAGCGTTATGCTAGAAATGGCATACATCACGGATGAGGGTGCGTCGTGAGTGGCCTGGGGCCGGTCCTCTGGGTGGGATCGTCGCAGAGGGATCTTCGCAGGTTCCCGACGGCTGTCCGGCGGATGATGGGCTTCCCCCTCTACCTTGCCCAACACGGTCAGAGGCACCCGAACGCCCGGCCGTTGATCGGGTTCGGGGGGAAGCGGGGCGCAAAGACTCCGCTGGCCGAGATCGCGCTCATCAAGGAGCGGCTGAGGCGCGCCCGGGCCCATCATGAAGGAGTGGAAGAGCCGTGACCAAGAAGAAGAGCGTGGCCAAGAAGAGGGCCCAAGTGGTGAAGGGCAGAGGCAATGTGTTCGCCGACCTCGCGCTCCTTGACGCGGATGAGGCGCTGACCAAGGCCGAGTTGGCTCGGCAGATCGTCGAGATCATCGAGGCCAAGGCGCTCACCCAGGCCCGAGCGGCCGCTGCGTTGGGGATCGATCAACCCAAGGTGTCGGCGTTGGTGCGCGGCCGCCTTGAGGGCTTCTCGACCGAGCGGCTGGTGAGGTTCTTGAACGTGCTGGGGCGCGACGTGGACATCGTGGTGCGGCGCGCCCGGGGGGACGCCGGTGCGGTCGGGGCCAAGGTCGGCCGAACCCGCGTGCTGGCCCGCTGAGCGAGGCTGCAGATCACGGAAGGGCTCCAGGGCTTTGACTTGGGTGCTCTATAGGTACTCGCCGGGTGAGGATCCGGACCTGGGCGCCTCGATCCACGGCGGCGATCAGCTCGGGCTCCAGGTGTTTGAGGCCGCTGGCTTGGATGAAGGCGGCGACGATGCCGACGCGGTCGGCGTGGGTGAGGAGCGGGAGGATGTGCCGGGCGAAGGGATCGTCGGTGCCGCCGGTGGCGAGAGGCGAAGGCGCGGAGTGGGCGCGGGGCGGGAGCAGGTTGCGGACGCCGCCTTTTGGATCATCGACGTCGCCGTAGAAGCGCGGGATCACGTGGAGGTGGAGGTGCAGCGTGGTGTCGCCCGCGGCGGGGCCGGCGTTGAAGCCTACGTTGTAGCCGTCGGGGTGGAGGATGTGATCGAGGGTGGCCTTCACTTCGGCGAGCAGGGCGAGGAGCGCGTGTTGTTCGGCTTCCGTGGCGTCGAACCAGGTGGGGACCAGGCGCTTGCTGATGATCAGCGTGTGGCCGGCGGTGATCGGTTGGGGATCGGGGGCGGCGAAGGCGAGGGTGTTTTCGTGGGTCCAGGTGGCCCGGGGGGATCTGGAGCAATGGGGAGGAGTTGGGCGGGCCCATGGGCGCGGTCCGGAGGGTAGCGCGAGGTGGGCGGAAGCTCACCGAGGTGCGGTGCGGCCAACGAAATGGATATCGCCGAGATCCAGGTGACAGGGTGCGGTGAGATCTTTATCGTGAGTTTCGTGGTTCGGAAGAAGCGCAGCGACCCGGATAAGACGGAGGTCACCCTTCACGACATCCTCCGCTCGGTGGACAGCATGGGCGAGCAGATGAGCCAATTCGGGGTCAAGATGGACCGCTTTGGCGGCAAGTTGGACGGCCTCGAAGGGCAGATGGGGCAGCTCAACGGCCGCATGGACGGCCTCGAGGGCCAGATGGGCCAGCTCAACGGCCGGATGGACGGCCTCGAAGGGCAGGTGGGGCGCCTCGACGGCCGGATGGACGGCCTCGAAGTGCAGGTGGGGCGCCTCGACGGCCGGATGGACGGCCTCGAAGGGCAGGTGGGGCGCGTTGAGGCCACCGTAGACGCCCTCGGCAAGGACATGAAGGCGGGCTTCGCGCGGGTCGACGGCAAGATCGACGCCGTCGACGCAAAGGTCGATGAGGTCGACCGGAAGGTCGAGAAGCTGGATGCCAAGGTCGAGCGCCAGTACGCCGAGCTCAAAGTTCGACACCATCGACACGACCTGCGGTTGACCAAGCTGGAGCAAGGGCCACGGAAGGCCCGAGGCTAGTGTCCCGTCCGGGAAGTTCGATCATGTTCCCGCGAAGGATTTTTCGTCGCTGATCGACGCGCTCCGGAGGGAGTTGGGTTGCCCCCAATGACCGAGGAGCCCGAAAGGGCGGCCGCAGGCCGCGCGTCGAGCAGCGGCGAAAAGGACAAGCGCGAATGTGATCCGAACTTCCCGGACGGGACACTAGGGCCGGCAGCGCCCGACAAGTTCGCTGCGGTGAGCAACCCGAGGGGCGTCGAGCGCGCGAACTCGCTCAAGGCGAGTGAGGCACAACGGCATTCCGTACGGAATGACGCTGCGCCGGGGATCGATCTGCAGCGGGATGGAGTTGGGTAGACCCATGGACGTCGTACGGCCAACGAAATGGAACTGGCGCGGCTCAGCGTGACAGGGCCTGGTACAATCTCCATCGTGAGTTCTGTGCCCAAAAAGAAGCGTGGCGGGGCGGAGAGGCCGGAGGTCACCCGCCTCGACGTCCTCCGCGCGATAGAAGCCGCGAGCGCCTGGTTAGACCGCGCTATCGCCAAGTATGATTCTCCGATCCAGGCGGTCGACGGCGCACAGGTCGGGTCGTCGCGTGCCAGCGCTGGCGCTGGTCGCCCAGAGCCGAAGCCCGGGGCCAAGGCGTCGAGGCAGAGGTCGGCGGTGTCTCCGACAAAGCCTGCGGCGGACCTGCGGCGGGAGACCCAGGCCCTGCGACGGTGGACCCAGGCGCTGCGACGGTGGACCCAGGCGCTGCGACGGTGGACCCAGGCGCTCAGAAGATCGAAGACGCTCACCCCTAAGCTGGCGCGACAGTATGCCGAGCTCAAGGGTCGGCACCCGGGAGAGCACCCCTGCCTCAACGTCCGGATTCGTCCGGATGAGGTCCGTCCGGCCGGACGAATCGTCCGGACGCGCCTCGGCAATCTCTAAGGCTTTCGAGGAAAAACGTCCGGCACGGTCTCTGCTTCGTTGCCTGGCATGGGCCCAGGACCGACGCGACGGCGCGGGGACGAAGTCATCGCCTCCTACGGGGAGCCGATGGCGGGCGCGCGTCCCCCGCCCAGGGAGGCGACGTCTGCCGCGGGGCTGTCGCGCCTTGACGGGGTGACCGAACGGGGTGGGGCGTCGATGCCGGCTCGGGGGACCTTCGACTTGGTCGAGGCTTGTCGAGCGCCTTCGATGGTGGGTTTCGTCGTGGCCGGGCCCCCCGGGGACGACCGGGTGGTTCGGCTGGTTCAGGTTCTCCAGGCGGCGGGCTTGTCCATGGAGGATGCGTGGCAGGTCGCGTACCACGGCCTCGACGCGGATCGGGCGCGAGCGCTGATTCACCTGGGCCTCCTCCAGCCTCGGATGGAGCAGTACGGGGCCTCGCTGTTGACGATCCGGATCTTGAGCCTGGCGATCGACGTGGGCGCGTTGTCGTCGGCTCGGGTGCGGCAGCTGTTCGAGGCGTTCAGCGACGCGGTGGTGGTGCGCCCGGACGGCGTGTTGGCCTACGTCGTCAGCGGCGCACCGATTGAGCAACGCGCCGATCTCGGGCTCGGGGCAACTTACCAGCTTCGGCAAGGTATCTTGCGAGAACTCAGTCCGGACGGTGAGGTCGGCCCGATCGCCGGTGAGCTGGGGCTGCAGCGCGGCCCGGTCGGTGCGGCCCTCGACGGGGTCACCGAAGCGTTGATGGACGGGGTGCAGGGCCTGGCCCAGCTCACCGTGGCGCTCTACGAGCGACCGGAGGAGGCGATCGGCGCGACGGTCGACGGCTTCGGTCGCTTGCCCTCGACCTTGGCCACGCTGATCCGCAAGTCACCCGCGCTCTACCAACAGTTCTCCAACCTCCCCGAGGACGATCAAGTGCAGGCCGTCGCCAAGTGGATCACCACCGGGCTCTTGATGGCCCAAGGCGGGGCGGGGGTCTTCTCGGGCGGCGCCCGGGCGTCGGGGTCGCTCGCGGGGCTGGGGGTGTTCGAGCTGGTCGGGGGCGGCCAGGTGCTGGCCGGAGGCGTGGAGGCCGCCAGTCTGGGTCGCCTCGGCACCCAAGTCGCGCTGACCGCGGTGATGATGTGCGCCGCCGCGGCCGACGGGCCGGGTGCTCCGGCCGCTGTCGACGCCAAGACCCGCTGGAAGGCCTCGGACCGGGCCGATCGAGCCTTCGGTGATCTCTCGGACCGCAGCATGTACCGCACCCGGGATCTCGGGGACGTACTCGACCAGACGAAAAAAATGGACGCGGCCACTCAGCTCGAGGTCCGGCGCAGGGTCGCCGCGAGATTGATCGAGGACGCGTCGATCCTGCCGCTCGCGGAGTTTGGCGACCTCACCCGGGTGGCGCGCGGTCTCGGGGAGGAGTTCGCCGCCGAGCTCAACGCCGCGGTGAACGGTCGGATGAAGAGCGAGGTGCAGGCGCTCCTCGAGCTCCCCAACGACTCCCGCCGGACCCTAGCCATCCGCGGCCTGCGCACCGCCGCCGACGACGCCGGCATCGACCTTCACGTGGCGTTGTGGCCCGGTGGTACGGTGCCCCCGCTCGAGTCCTTGAGTCCCGGGGCTCGGCGTGCGATCCAGAAGCTCCGGGCCGGAGAGACTGAGGTGACCGTCGCTTCCAAGGCCCAGGCTCAAGAGGTGCTGAGCCAGTTTCCAGACCTAGCCGACACCTCGAGCTGGGGGTTCGACATGATAAGGGAGTTGCTTGGGAAGAAGACCAACACCTTTCATTGGGACGACGTCTTTGGACCCGACGGACGGCTCCTGTTCCATGGGGCAGACAATGCCCACGGGACAACGCCTCACCTCCAGGTCGAGGCAGGTAGGGCAAGACACCGCATCTACTTTGCCGTGGAGCGGCCGTGAGGAACCTACCCCTGCATCTCATGAAGAGGATGCTCTCGGGCGAGAGCATGTTCGCGCGAGTCGAGGCAACATTTCCTGACGCGGTTGCCTGGGTCCAGCTCTTGCGCTTCAAGAAGGGTGTGCCCTTCATTCCCGCGGAAGAGGCGGCCAAGGTCCCCTGGAGTTATCTGGTGCGCCACTTCGAGATGCCCAACAAGTTCAGGTCCGGCGACTGGGACGTGAGCAACGAAGAGCTGCTCTACCTGGTCGAACACGAGGTTCAGACCGCCGAGGAGGCCGACCAGATCCTCGACGAGCTGGTGGGGGATCCGTCGAAGTTCATCTCGGACACCGACATGAAGGAGTACACGCCATTCTGACCCCATCTGACCCACAGGGCCCTGATCGAAGCCCGCAGTTGGGAATCCGTCGGCCCCCGTTTCCCGGACGCGCTCGCTCGGGTTCGGGCGCTTGGAGATGGGCGCGCTCGAGCCTGGTGGCCGGAGTCCTGGTGTTGATTGGCCTCAGCGGCTGCCGGTGGGTCGAGAAGCTGCTGATCCCTGAACAGTCCAGGACTTCCTACGAGGCGGCGCGCAGCAACTTCAAGACCAAGCTGGTGCAGCGGGGGCCCTCACCCCAGCCCTTCGCGAAGGAGTTGCCGCCGGTGGGCGTCGACGTCATTCGTTATCGATCGGGTTCGCTCGAGCTCAAGGGCTGGCAGAGCCGCATCGATCCGGCCGGACACGCGCCCGCCGTCGTCCTGCTGCACGGCGGCTTCGCGTTTGGGGCAGAAGACTGGGACCTGGCGGTGCCGTTCGTGGAGGCGGGCTACGCCGTGTTGATGCCGATCCTTCGGGGTGAAAACGGGATGCCCGGGGACTACTCGCTCTTCTACGATGAAGTGGAGGATGTGTTGGCGGCGACCGCGTTCCTCGCGCGTCAACCCGGCGTGGACCGAGATCGGATCTTCGTGACCGGACACAGCGCCGGCGGGACCCTCGCGCTGTTGGCGGCGCTGACCTCGGATCGTTATCTCGCGGGCTCCTCACTCTCGGGGGTGACCAACGTCGGAAGATTGCTCAACGGGCTGACCGTTCCCTTTGAGGCCGGTGCCGTCGAGGAGGCCAACATGCGGTCGGCGGTCGTGTTCGCCTCGAGCTTCAAGTGTCCGTTTCGGATCTACTACGGCAACGAAGAGGAGTTCTTCATCGCGGACAGCCAGGAGACGGCGCGCCGGGCGGCCGCCAGCGGGAAAGACGTCGTCGCCGTCGAAGTCCCGGGCGATCACTTCACCTCAATCAACGAGGGGCTCCGCCGCACGATGGCCTTCTTTGCCGCGGCGAAGCGAACCCCACGGTAGGCCCCCGGGCGTCCAAAGGGTTGGCTCGACTGGGCAAACGGGGCCGCCTGGGCCCGGCCGTGAAACCGATGGGCCGCGTCCGAAAGATGGTGTTAGGCTCCCCGGATCGTCGTGGGAGAGCTCTCAGTGTCCCCCCCTTCCGTGTCCGCGGGCGAACTGTCCGCCGCCCAAGCCCTGGTCGACACCTGGGACGGCGAGGGCCTGGCCCAACTCCGGTGGCTGACCCGCCTCTGTCAAACCGCGGCGGCCCGACTCGAAGGCGCCCCGGCGGCGTTGGAGCCCGAGGCCGGGGCGGCGTTGCTTCGGCTCTGCGGCGGGATCTCTGGGCTCCTGCCGCGGATCTCGTCGTTGGTCGATCGCCGCGCCGAAGGTGAGCGGGCGCCCATTCAAGCCGTGGGCGCCGAACTGCAAGTTGCCTTGCGGGCCCTCCACCGCGTCTTCGGGACCCGGAGCGACGCGTGAACATCCCCAAGGACGCGCTGCTGCGAGGCCGGCACGGCATTGAACCTCGGACGCTCCCCGAGCTGGGGTCGCCGCCGCCCAGCGCCGGGCCGACCACGTCCGCGCCCGCGGGAGTCCCGGAGCCCGGGGACCAAGGTGCGTTGATCCAAGGTCCCTCGCAAAAAGGCCCCGCCACCCTCCAGCTGGAGCTGAAGGCCGCGGTGCAGAGCGCCACTACTTCGTTGGCCCGGGTGCGCCGCCAGCTGGCCGGATGGCAGGGCGCGAACAAGGCCCAGCACGCCGCCCTCGGGGCCTCCCTCGAGCAGGCCTCCAAACACTTCGAGGGGGCCATCAACCACCCGGAGCTCGGTGAAGAGGGCCGGCGCCAGTTGGCCTTGGAGCTGGGCGAGCTGCTTACGCCCCTCGGCGCGGTGATGCAGGCCCTCGCCGACGCGCAGCCGCCGATCGCTCGCTCGGTCCGGCGCCAGATCACGGCGGCCATGGATCGGCTGCTCGCGCCCACCGCGCTGCTTTGGGGTTCGGCGGCGGCCGAGGCCCGGGTCACGGCGGGGCAGTTTGTCTCCATCCCTCGGGCCAAGGAGGCGGTGGGCCTGGCCTACCAGCAGCTCCAGACGGTCCTCGAGCAGCTCGAGGCCAGCGGCCACCCCCTCGATCCGGCCGGGCAGGTGGCGCTCTTCAAGGCGATCTTGGCGTCCGAGTTTTCGGGGCTCTTCATGAGCATCGACGCCGGCGTCTTCGACTTCTTGCCCGCGCACTTGGCCAAGGCGATCACTCGGGACCACCACGGGATCCACGCCGATCCGCAGAACCCGCAGATCAACTCGACCATGCACTTCCTCAACGACGTGGAGGCGGTGCGGAAGCTCGACCTCCCCCTCGGCGAGAAGATCGCGCGCCTCCAACACCAATACGCCTACTGCGTCACCGACAACTTGGGTGACGCCGTCTTCCCCTTGGTCCTGATCCGGCACCTGCCTGAGCTGGTGGAGAAGGGCGGCATCGCGGTGGCGATGAAGGAGGGCCACCAGGTCCTCTTGGGCATGGATCAGATCCGCCGCCTGGCCCACTTCGAAGACTTCGGCTTCTTCGGCAGCGCCAACTTGGAAGAGGGCAAGATCGAGTCCGGACCCGGCGAGATCGTCTTTCGCGACCTGGCCCACGTGGTGTTGGGCAACTTTCAGGGCTTCGACGAGAGCCTGAATAAGTTTGGAGTCTACGGGGCCGACCGCTTCGAGCAGCTGCCGCCCGAGCAGCAGCAGAGGTTGGTCGAGGAGTGCGCGCAGAAGGTCGAGCAGAACCTGAGTAACTACGACCTGCGTATGGTCCGGGTGAACACCTTCAAGGCCAACATCAACCGGGCCAAAAGTGCGGTCGAACAAGGGCACCGAAAGCTCGACGACCTGCTCCGCCCGCACCTCCCCAAGAAAGATCTGGAGCTGCTCCACGAACACGTCTTCTTCTTCGAAGCGCCCCAAGGTGGCGGCCGCTTCGCCACCTGGGACGCGCCCTCGCTGGTGCACCAAAAGAAGATCCAGTGGCAGTGCATCCGCTTCCCAGAGGACCAGTGGGGCATGGTCTTGGCGGTCCCCCACGGCCGCACCCCCGACAACCTGAAGAACCGCGACCTGGTCGCGACCTTCAAGGCGGCTTTCCCAGGCGCCGTCGATCGGGGCTCCACTCTGCTCTTCGTGTTCGATCCCAAGGCCGGCTTGGGACCCCCGGAGGGCGTGGCCAAACGTTTGGTCGCTTGCCTCAAGGAGGGCGCGGTGTCGCTGACGCCGGCGCCGATGGGCAGCGCCAATCGAACCACGATTCGGCTGGGTGAGGCCGACCTGGTCTTTGGCCACGACCCCTACCTCTATCAAGACGGCAAATACGTCTGGACGCCGGAGCGCCTGATCGAGGCCAAACGCCGCTGCCTGGCCTCCTTCGCCCGGGCCGTGGCCCAACCCACCTGCGCCAAGGTCGTGATGGTGGCGGGCCCGGCGGCCGCCGGGAAATCGACCTTCATCGGCCAAAACTACGAGGCGGGCGCCGCCTACTACGACAGCACCCTCTCGACCCCCGAAGATCGCAAGGCGGTCATCGAGGTCGCCCGGATGTACGGCAAGCCGGTGGAGCTGGTGGTGCTCCGGGCCAACGAAGCGGAATGCCTCGAGCGCAACCAGCGCCGGGATCCAGATCGTCGGGTCCCAGCGGAGATGATCCGTCGGGTCATCGACAACCTCCAGGCGATCCCGCCGACCAAGGCCGAAGGCATCGACGAGATCCGCTTCGTCCAGAGTTAGTCCTGGCCTCGTCCGTTGGCTTCGCGCATCGGCCTCGTTGCGGTCCGCCTGGGCCACCGCAGCGGCTTGACGTTGACCGGTCGATCACGTAGTTAACATATCCGTTAAATAAAGGAGCCGATGCCTCCCCAGTCCGCCACCCTCGACGCCACTTTTTCCGCCCTGGCCGATCCAACTCGGCGTGCGATCGTCGCCCGTCTGGCCAAAGGCGACGCCACCGTGCTCGAGCTGGCCGCCCCCTTCGACATCAGCCTGCCGGCGATCTCGCGCCACCTGAAGGTGCTGGAGCAGGCCGGGCTGATCGCTCGGGGACGCGACGCGCAACGGCGCCCTTGTCGCCTGCGGCCCGAGGCCCTGGCCCCGGTCTCCGAATGGGTCGAGCACACCCAGCAGGCCTGGGAGGCGCGCCTCGAGCGCCTGGATGACTACCTGCGCGAGCTACAAAAGAAGGAAAAGAAGCATGTCAAAAAGCGCCGCTGAAAATAGCTGGTCCCTCGATCGTGAGGTCGTCATCGCCCGGGTGTACGACGCCCCACGGGAGCTGGTGTTTCGGATGTGGACCGAACGTGAACACATCACGCGGTGGTTCGGGCCCCGGGGGTTCAGCTGCGAGACCTTCGAGATGGAGGCCCGGGTCGGGGGGCGCTGGCGCTTTGAGATGCGGGCGCCGGACGGCACGGTGTACTCCAACCGGATCGAGTACCTGGAGATCACGCCGCCGGAGCGGATCGTGTTCGATCATGGCAGCGATCAAGACAACGACCCCAACCGCTTCCGCGTCACCTTGACCTTCGATGAGCAGGCCAACAAGAAGACGGTGGTCACGTTGCGCCAGCTGCACCCGACCAAGGCGCGTCGCGACGCGGTCATCGCGTTCGGCGCGGTGGAGTACGGCTTCCAGACCCTGGACAAGCTCGCCGAACACCTCCGGACCGCCGGCTAATCTATACTCGAGGGCTACCGACAAACTCGAAGACGGGAGATAATCCCTGATCGATGTATACGCGAGGCGCAGCTGTACTCACCATGTTGTGGATGCTGGCTTCGCAGCGCGCAGAAGCCCAAGTCACTTTTGAACGACTGATGACGGTTGGTGACCTGACGCCAGAGGGTCCTCCGTTTCAAAACTTCCAACCTCCAGTGGTCAACAGCGCGGGGGCTGTGTTGGTCCTGGGGCAGGCCGATCACGGCGGTGGTCTCGAGCAACGGGCCTACGTGCGGGAGCCCGACGGCACGGTGCGGTTGGTCTTGCAGCCGAACACGCCCATTCCCCAGAGTGTCCTCAACATCATGACCCCGAGCGTGATCTCCGGTGGTCTGCTCGATCGCAGCGGCTCGGTCCTGTTCAGCTTCGCGAGTGGGTTTACCGTCGCGATCTTGGTCTCGCCGAGCGGCACGACGATCCTTGGGGAACACAACCAACCTTGCCCGGCCTCCATCGACGCCAGTCGGTCGTGGAGTTCGGTCAGCGGCTTCAGCCTCTCCGACACCGGTCGAGCGCTGCTCACCGACGCTTTCTGCACCCGGTCCGGCCTGGCCCGCTTTGAAAGCGGCAGCTACACCTGGATCGCCGGGATGAGCAGCCCAGTGCCCGGCGTGGGGGGGACGCCGACCTTCGCCAACGTGGTGGTGGGGCAGGCGCTCCAATCGGACGCCGGGCATCTTTGGTATGTGGGGAACGTCTCCTGCCCCGACGATCCGCGGTGCCTCGCAGGCAACGCGATCGGTCTGTTCCTCGCCAACCCGCAAGGTTCTTCGAGCTTGATCTATCTGTATGGTCAGGCGGCCCCGGGTGTCAGCGACAACTCTCTGTTGGGCCCCACTCGGGTCCTGAGCGTCAACGCCGCGGGCGTGGCCCTGGCGGCGATCACCTTGCTCGACCAGACCACCCGCCAGCCCGTCGGCTCGGCGCTCTACAGCGTGACGCCCGCCGCAGCGTTGACGATGATCGCTCGGGTCGGCGACCCGGCCCCTGGGTTGCCCGGCGCGACCATCAGCGCTTTGGCGGACCCAGACTTCGCCCTCGACGCCTACCTTGGCGATGAGGGGACCATCGCCTTTCGCGCCCAGCTCGCCGGAGCCGGGATCAACAGCAGCAACAACGTGGCGATCGTCCGGATGACGCCGACCGGTGCCTCGGGCCTGGCCGCGCAACATGGAGCCACCGCACCAGACGGTGGCATCTACGATGTGTTCACTCAGTTCCTCCTCAGCCCGGGCGGAAGACTGGCGCTCCGGTCTCGGACCATCTTGCAAGGTTCGGTGAACGAGTGGCTGTTTTTGGAGAACGACAACGGGATCCTGGTACCGGCGATCAAGGGCGGGACCGTCGATCTCGGGCTGGGCACACCTTCGAGCGTCAACAACTTCACCGTCCTCGGAGTCCGGACCACCGGCACCGACGGCCGAGGTCGAGTCTTCGACGGCAACGGCGCGATCGTCGCGCTGGTCGACCACGATGGGACCCAGTCGATCTTTAGCATCCGCGCCGGTGATCCGCCCCGGACCGTGGATCTGGTCGCGATCGAAGCCACCCAAGTCGTGCAGGACCTCCGCAACTCGGTGCAATTGATCCAAGGCAAGCCGACCTTCCTGCGGGCCTACCTCGAGGCCGATGAGGCCACCCGGGTTCGGGTGCGGCTACGTGGGCGCCGCAACGGCGCCGAGCTCCCGGGATCTCCGTATGAGGGGCGCGTCCTCGGCGCGATCAGCCTGGCCCGACCCAACATCCTGAGCTTCCGAGAGACGCTGGCGGGGGCGCCATACTTCGAGGTGCCGCCTGCCTGGACCAGCGGGACGATCGAAGTCGAGGTCGAGCTCCACCCCGACGCCGGGGACCTGCGGTTGGCGTGTTCGGAGGCCGCCGGGCCCAACCCCAACGACTGCAAGGCGACGTTGACCTTTGAGGCGCCGCCGCCGGCCCTGGAGCTTCAGCTCTTTCGCTTCGTCCACTGGAGGAACTTCATGTCCGACGCCGTGCCCCGGGTTGATGGCCGGCGCCTGATCGACGAACTTCGAACTTTTTATCCGATCACCAAGGTCCGCTACAAACACCGAGACTTTTCGATCACCAGCCAGAGCACTGACGTCGTGGAAGGTGACTACTTCAACTCGCTGCTGCGGGTGGCCAAAGAGAAGGACCAATGCACCGAGGAGACGGGCTGTCGCGCGATCTACTACGGCTACTATGCGTCCGGCCTCACCCGAAACTTCGGTGGCTTGGCCGATCCCTCGGGCGGGGTGGCCGTCGGCAACGCGATCTTCGACGGCTGGTACCACTACACCCAACTCCATGAGATCGGCCACGTGCTCGGACGCCCCCACGCGGTCACCACCCGGCAGGTGACCCGTGACGGGCGGCGTCTCCAGGAGGGCGAATGCCAAGAATACGCCGCCCTCGGGACCAACCCATGGCCCTACTTCGAGACCCTCGACGGCCGGCCACTGGCGACCCTCAGCCCGTTTTCGGATCCGGAGGGGATCATGGTTGGCTTCAACCCCAAGAGTTGGAGCGTCGTCGATCCCCGGATGCACTTCGAGCTGATGAGCTACTGCGACAAGATGAGGTCGTCCCTCGATCCGTTCATCTCTGGCTTCACCTACGGCGAGATCGCCCAAGCGATCCAGGCGCGGTTTCCGTCGTCCCCTCCGATCCGCACCCGGAACGCTTACTCCTATGTGTCCGCTGTGGGCACCTTGTTCGCTGACGGCGCGGAGTTGACCCGCTTGCGTTCGGTGACCTCGGCTCGGAGCGTGATCCCGGCGCCGACCCCCGGCGACTACGCCCTCGAGGTGCGGGATCGGGCGGGCGCGCTGCTCCAGTCGATCAGCTTCGCGCCGACCGAATCCGAAGCTAGGCCCGGGCTCACCGACGACGGCTTACCGGTGGCGTCGTTTCAGCTCTTCATCCCGACCGATCCCCCGCCGGCGACTTTGGTGCTGCTCAAGGAGGGCGTGGAGTTGACCCGCCTGGCGGCCTCGGCGAACGCCCCCACCGTTTCGGTGACCGCACCCAATGGCGGTGAGAACTTGTCGGGCGATTCGATCGCGGTCAGCTGGACCGGCGCCGACGCCGACGGAGACTTCCTTACCTATGACGTGAGCTTGTCCACCGATGGTGGCCTGAGTTGGAACTCAGTGGCCGCCGATTGGCTGGAGGAGTCGATCATGCTGCCGGCGACCGCGATCGCCGGGAGCACCACGGCCCTGATCCGGGTGGAGGTCAGCGACGGCTTCAACGTGGGCAGCGACCAAAGCGACGCGGTCTTCACCACCGCCAACCGCGCGCCGGCGCCCGAGATCATCCGGCCCAGCCCGGGATCCCTCTACTTTGGCGGCGACGCCATCATCCTCGCCGGCGAGGCGATCGATGAGGAAGACGTGGAGATCACCGGCGCGGCCCTGGAGTGGAGCTCCAACCTCGACGGGATCTTGGGGAGCGGCGAGGGCCTGATGGTGCTCGCCTCCAGCCTCAGCGAAGGGGATCATCAGCTGACCCTCCGAGCGACAGACTCGAGCGGAACCTCCGGCACCGAGACGATCTCCCTCCGCGTGCGCCGTTCACCCCCCGCGGTCCTCGGCGATCTCCGAGTCACTGGGTCGGCCAACCCCAACCCCGTCGCGCCGGCCGGGACCGCCGCCTTGACCTTCCAGATCAGCAACGATGGCCCGGACGAGGCGCCCGCGACCTCGATCACCTTACGTCTGCCTCCCGGAGTGACCTTCCGATCCGCCACCGGACCCACCGGACCTTGCGTCAGCACCGGGAGCGAGCAGCAGTGCCCGCTGGGCGCCATCCCGGCGTTCAGCCAGGTCACGGCCAACCTCGAGCTCACCGCCGAGACCGCGGGCCTGCGGAGCATCGAGGCCCTCCTTCCCCTACGAGACAGCGATCCCAACCCGGCCAACGATCAGGTGGCGCTGGCCCTCTTGATCGACGAAAGCGGCGTCAGCGCCCCGGTGGACGGCGGTGTCCTGGCCGACGCGACCGTCGGCGACGGCGCAGCGCCAAGCGACGCCGGGGTGGACGCCGGATCCACCCCCGACTCAGGCGCGAACAGCACTCCGCCACCGAACGTGGAGGACGGCGGTTGCGGGTGCACCACCTCCAGCTCCACCGAGGTCGGGCTGAGCGTCCTCTTGTTCGGCGCCTACGCGCTGCTCCGACGGTCCGGCCGCCGCCGCCGCTCAGGTCGATGATCCAGTAGGTCACGCCGGCCGACGTCGGCCGCCAGCGTCACCACGGTGCCCGGCGGTCCTCCGATCAGGGTGCCGCAGCCGAACGCGGCCAGGGAGTCGATCGAGAGCCCGCTGGTCGGCTCACGCCGCCGCCGCGATGATCCTTGGCGGGAGTGCGGTCCTCCTCGGGATTGGAGCGTGGGTCGCGGCTTTCAGCGAATAACGCTGGTGCCTCGCTCGGCCTCGCTTGGGCACTCGAGGCGATGGCGCTGGCCGCGACTTTCAGATCTCTAAGACACCACACCTCCACCACCGCCCACGGGCGCGAGCAATGAGGCTCGCTGCCTCGGTTTTTTCGATCCCGCAGCGGCAGACCGATTGGATGCTTGAGCCAACACCCCGTAGATCCTTGTGCTTTTGTCTTTCGATCTGCACGATCGCCGCCGAGCCCGATGATGGATGAACTCGAAATGCCTCCAGAGCTCGCCTTGGTCGGTCGGCTGATCGATCGCCTCGGGCCTCGGGTCCGCACGATCGGCGGGAGTGTCCGCTGGGTCGTGGACGGCGCAACTTGGGATCTCGATCTGGAGGTGGACGGTGGGCGTTGGCGTCGAGGCGGGGCGGTGGCCGCCGACGTGAAGGTCACGGCCAGCGCCAAGGGCGTCTGCGCGTTGTTCGGGAGCGCCGAGGAGCTCCGGGCCGCTCGGCTCGAGGGTGAGCTCCAGGTCGCAGGGGATCTGGATCGGTTGGTGGCGATCGGCGCGGCGCTTGGTGAAGGCGGCTCGTTCCTGACCCACCTGGCTCGGAGGAAGGCACGATGAGGACTGAACTTCGACCCACGGCGACCGCGGTGCGAAAGCAGGTCAGCGACCTGGTCGCGGTTCCGGACCCGAAGGTGCTGAAGAAACAGCTCGCGGGTCTGCAGCAGGATCTGTTGGAAGGCGACGTCGCGGGCGTGGCCCGACGGCTGGCCAACATCGACACGGGCGAGCGCGTCTGGGATCGAAAGCTGGCGATGGCCCGCTACGAGGAGAGGTCGCGGGTCTTGTTCGAGCGGTTCGGTCTGCAGCCCGCGCAGCTGGCGTTGACCTTCGGGGCCCGGCTCGGGGAGCTGGGATCGTCTTCGCCTCATCAACCCGACTACGCCCTGCGAGAGCAGCTCGAAGGCCTCAACGCAAACGGCCTCCTCGCCGAGTTGGGGCGACGGTTGCCGAAGGTCTCCGCCGAGGACTTCCTGGAGCTGGTGGCCATGGCCAAGGAGCGGCTCCGCGATCCGGGCGCAAAAAATCCGGACGAGCTCTTCGAGAAGAACCTCACCTGGCTGGCCACCGGGCTGATCACCGACGGCAGCCGCTACAAGGCCGCCTCCAGCATCACCGACGAAGACGTCCGCAAGCTCGAGATCCTGAGGAAGCTGCACGGCTTCGACTACGCGAACGAGCTGCGGATCCGGTTCAACGCGACGGTCGTGGATGGCCAAAAGAGGAACGGGGTCAGCTTCGACAAGCCCTTCTGGATCTACTTGGCCGATGGGGCACACGACCTGAGCGCTTTCCAGGCTCAACTGATCATCGACCGCGTTCGCCGGGAGGTACCGGAAGGAGAGGCGATAGGGTTCTTTCGCTACAGCGGGCCGTCGCTCCCCGACCTGATGATGCGGGCGGTCCACCCCTCCGAACACCTGGACGACAAGAACCTGTTGCACGTGCTGATGGAGCGGCCCCTGACCCCCAACAAGCAGCGCCTCGCGGAGTTCTTCTTCGAGAAGGGCGCGGGCAACTCCACGTTCAAGGTGTTCGCTCGTGACGAGTCTTGGAACGCCCCGATCAGCGGGCGATACAGTCGTTCGTGGTGGTACGACACAAGGAGCGTGCTCGGATCGGCCGTGGAGAGCGGCAGCCCCGCGAACGTTCGCCTCGCCATGGAGCGGGGGAGTCGGCTGGGCAAGTCGGAGGCGCGTTCGCCCAACGAGTTCGTGGAGGCGGTCCGCCGGGCCTCCACGCCCGCGGGCAAGGAGATCGTCGAGCTGCTGATGGATGCCGCGGTCAAAGCCGGGACCCCCGAGCTCCTCAATCGACCCCACCGCGACTCCACGGGGACCACCTATCCCATTCAGTACTTCGCGAGGGCCGGGGACCTGGAGAAGGTGCTGAAGTTGGCGGCCCTCGGCGTCGGGGTCCCGATCGAAAAGGCCGAGATCGCGACCATCCGCATCGACGGCATCCCCCTCGGCGACACCCACTCGGTCAACGGGGTCCCGCTCCACCCACCGACCACCAGCCGGACCAAGACCGAATACTGGTTCGTCGAGGTCGGTCAGGAGAGCCTGGACTACGTCAAGCAAGCGGTCTTCAACGGCCAGCCCGATGGAAGCTACTATCATGCCTACGACAACGTCTTTGGCCTCGCCCTCACCTGGCTGAAGGGAGAAGGTGTGCTGGCCGAAAAAGACATCCCCGGCGAAAAAGACCCGCGGTTCCTCAACTTCGTTTGGGCCCTCCACTACGCGGCGTCGGAAGAGCGCGCCAAGAACCCCGACTTCCTCGTCAACGCCGGCGCGTTCACCAAAGGTTTTGGGGAGGCCGTGGGCCGAATGAAGGAGGCAACCCAAAACTTCTCTCAGGCCCCCCTCGCCTCGGCCGCCTGATCCGCCTAGAGCAGCTGGAACCCGGCGGTGAGGAGCAGGTTGTTGGTCACCTGCCAGTCGGGGAGGATGGTCGGGATGCGCTTGGCGGCCACGACGTAGTCCAGCGACAGCCACTTGGCCAACTTCAGCGAAAGTCCGGCGGAGAGCTGGGCGTTGAGCCGTTCGCCCACCCCGAGGTCGTCGTCGGACGTGGTGATCACCGGCAGGAACAGGTCGACGCCGGCCCTCCAACTCAGCACCTCGGGCATGAGCACGCCGGTGGCCGTGGCGGTGACCTCGGCGCCGCCCTCGTGGGTGTTGTCCAACTGCTTGAGCTCCAACGCGGGGGTGGCGGGGTCGTCGGCGAGCACGAAACCACGGCGGGTCAGGATGTGCTGGGCGCCGACACCGAGCTTGGCGTTTAAGGTGAACTCGGGCGCGGTGAAGGGCGCAGCGAAGGCACCGACCGTCTCTCGAAGCACCAGCGGTTCAAAGGAGGAGGTCAGGTCGTACTGCTCTTGGGCGCCGACGCTCTCGTTGATCCGGTCTCCGTTGACCCGGATGCGGACCAGCTCGGTGGGTTGGGCCGCAATCTGTTGGCCGTCCAACAGTTGAAAGCCGACCTTGAGCCGACCGTAGGCGCCCAACCACTTGGGCTCCTCCAGGTGGTAGAGATAGGTCGAGGTGAAGTCGAAGTTGTCGGTCGACTTCACGAAGGCGTCGATCTGGGGCGTCTTGGTTCCGCCCAACTTCAGATCCAACAGGTTCTCCCACTCATGCTGGTCGTGCCGGAGCGTGGCGTTGCCGCCCAACACGCCCCCGAGCTGCAGGTAGGCGCCGTCTTCGGTGCCGACCACCTGATGGCTGTGAGCGAAGGAGGCGGAGGCGCCGACGGAGACGCCCACCTTCCACCCGTTGGGCT
Organism: Deltaproteobacteria bacterium; assembly: GCA_016703535.1. Taxonomy (GTDB): domain Bacteria; phylum Myxococcota; class Kuafuiibacteriia; order Kuafuiibacteriales; family Kuafuiibacteriaceae; genus Kuafuiibacterium; species Kuafuiibacterium phototrophicum. The sequence continues at coordinate 606,483 of JADJBV010000002.1, forward strand.
GAACTTCGGTGGCCAAGCTGCGGTCCTTGAGGGTGTCGTCGACGATCGGCCCTTGGGCCCTCGCGGCGCCTGCGGTGGTGATGATCGCCAGGGCCAGCGCCCCGGTCGGAACTTTCGAGATGATGTTGCGAAGCATAGTTGGATGTTTCCTTTGTTCTTCGACGCAGGGGTCGCGTTAGGGGAGGAGCTTGAACTCGATGCGCCGGTTGGCCGCTCGGCCTTCCTTGGTGGTGTTGGGCGCGGTCGGTTGCGACGGTCCGTAGCCCACGGCCTTGACCCGCTCCGGTGCGACGCCCTTCTTGATCAGGTATTCGCGGACCGCGTCGGCGCGCTTTTGGGAGATCGCCTGGTTGGTCGCTTCCGCTCCGACGTTGTCGGTGTGACCACCAACCTCCAGCGAAAGAGCCGGATAGGAGTTGAGCACCGCGGCGGCGCCGTCGAGGGTCGCGTAAGAGCTGGCACTGATCACCGCACTTCCGCTCGGGAAGCTGATCCCGCGGATGGCGCCGGTGAACTTCTGCACCGCCGCCGGGAGCTCGTCCGGGCAGCCGTCCTCATCCTCGAAGCCGTTCTTCACTTCGGCTTGATCGACGCAGCGATCTTGTCCGTCGGAGAGGCCGTCTCCGTCCACATCTCGCACCGGGCAACCGTCGGCCGTTGGGGCGGCTTCGTTGGGGCAGCGGTCGTCGCCGCCGAGTTTACCGTCGTGGTCGGGATCCGGATCGGGGCAGCCGTCGGGGGCCACACCCACGACCTCGGGGCAACGATCGGCCTCCGCCGCCACGCCGTCGCCGTCTTTGTCGGGGTTGAGGCAGCCGTCCGCTTGATCACCGGCGAGCTCGGGGCAGCGGTCGGTCGGTAGCGGCACGCCGTCGAGGTCGACATCCAGGTTGGGGCAACCGTCGGGCGGCACCCCAGCCTCCCCGGGGCAGCGGTCCAGCTCGGCCGGGACGCGGTCGCCGTCGGGATCTTGGTCCTCCGAATGGCCCAACACCAAAGAGGCGCCGAGCAGCAGCTCGAAGTGGCTGGTGAGATCGCTGCGATCCGGCGCTTGATGCGAGGGGCCGAGCACCTGACGCCCGTCGAGCCGCAGCGCGACCCCGGGCGTGACCAGCGCTTTGGCGCCGAGGCCCCAGTGGAAGCTCGCGTCTTGATCGCTCCCCAACTCTTCGGGCGCCGAGGCCACGCCCAAGGCGCCGCCACCGACCACCACAAAGGGACGCACGCGCCAAAACGGCAGCTGACCAACGAGGTGAGCTCGAGCGGTCCAGACCGTCGCGGGTCCGGTGATCGTCGCCGCTGGGATCACCGCGCCTTCGAGCTCGGCGCCCAGGTACTTGAGGGGGTAATAAGCGGCGCGCAGGCCGAGCTCCGGAGGCAGGTCGCTGAGGGCCCTGAAGGAGGCCACTCCAGGTTCGTAGAACTCGTGGCGCCCGGACAGGGCGAACACACCTCCGTAGACGCCGAGCTCAAAGAGCCCGGCCTCGGCGGCGAAGGGATCAAAGTCAGGGGGCGGCGGCTCGGCCCGGGCCGGGACGGCGCCGAGGAAGAGGGCTGTTGCCCCGAGCCAGGGGAGGAGGGTCCGGCCAAGGGGGCCGGGCCGTTGGGGAGTGGGGGTCGCAGTCATGCCCCCCAGACCGGCGCGGCCCGCCAAAAGTCACACCCACGCTCCTGTTTTTTTGCGTCTGGTTTTCCGAGGCTAGGCCTTACGCAGGAGATCTCGGATCTCCGTCAAGAGCACCACTTCGGGCGCGGGCGCCGGGGGTGGGGCGGGGGCCGCGGCCTCCTCCTTGGCCAGCTTGGTCTTCAGCTTGTTGATCGATCGAACGACCATAAAGACCGCAAAGGCGAGGATCAGGGTGTTGATCAACACCGTGACGAACTGGCCGTAGCCGAGGGCGACCACGCCGGCGATCTTCCGGGCCTCCGCCAGCGGTGCGCCCTCTGGGACCACACCCTTGATGACGAAGTAGAGGTTGGAGAAGTCCACCTTGCTGATTAGGCCGGTCAGCGGAATGACGAGCTCGTCCACGAATGACTTCAGGATCGACCCGATGGCGCTGCCGACGATCAAGCCGACGGCGAGGTCGATCGCGTTGCCCTTGCCGATAAAATCCCGGAAATCCTTAAGAACTGACATTGCTAGTGCTCCTTGCGGACGACGCCGCGGCCTCATGGACTCACCTCACCGGTCAGAAGTCACACGCGTATAACCCTCTATCGGTCGAGAGCCCAATGAGCGAGAAGCACCCGCACAAAAAAACGCGCGCCAACCCGCAGGCCCCGGTCACCAACATCGTCACCTACGTTCCGAAGAAGGGAAAAGAGGCGGAGCTGCTCGAGCTCGTCAGGAAACACGAGCCGGCGCTGCCTAAGGTCGGGCTCGTCACGGGTGAGCCGTTTCGCGTATGGAAGCGCAGTTCATCGAGTACTTCGTGTGGAAAGATGGCAACGCCAGTGATGTTGCCCACCGGTCTTCGGAGGTGATTGCGCCCCGTAGACTCAGCAGCGATCATCGGCGCCTGCGGCATGAAATACCAAAACGCCACCCTCGGGCGGGGCGTTCATTTCGGTTCGGCTCGGCGTTCCTGGGATCGATGTTGGCGCTCCTCTGCGCCTGCACTGCTGAGACCTTGGGGCTGGATGCCGACGTGATCGACGGTGGCTCTCCCGACGACGCGGGCTTCGTGGATGCGCAGGCGAGCTGCGAGCCGGTGGACGCGGGCTTTGATGGGACCGAGGCCCTTTGTCCTGGGAACAATCTGCGAGAGACCTCGGGGGCTCCGTGTTGCAGCGCGGTCCACTGCCGCTCCCGGGAACTCTACTACTGTCCCGATCGCCCACCCTATCAACAGTACGGCTGCGTTTGTGAGGGACGTTCTTGGCTCTGCTTCCCGACCGAAGGCCCGGCCTGGACCTGCCGCGACGCGGGATGACGACGAGGTCGAGGACGCGCGCAGTCACGGGCCGGCGCGCCTTCGTTCGACGGTGAGCGGGGATGGGTCCAGATCACCTCAGCGACGGCCGCAGCGCTCGTGGCTGCCTGCGAGGATGGCGTCGTATTCGGCCCGATCCAGGAACTGAGGTTGGTAGGTCACGCCGCGCATCGAAAGTTGGGAGGTGAAGGCCCGGAGGTGGTTGCGGGAACCGCACTGGAGGGCGTCGTACATCGCGAGGACGCTCGGGTCTTGGGTGCGGTTGATCATCTGATTCAGATCTCGGATGTCCAAGTCCTCGATGGTCGCGCCCACCTCGAGAGAACCGATCTCCGAGCTCAAGCCCTTGTTCACCAGGTCGGTGTACAAGGCGGCCAGTTGAACGTTGACGAAGACGCCCACGCTGTCGTCCGCGACTGGATCCGCCAAGTTGAAGACGGCCAGGGTGCTCCTCACCCGATCGGTGTGGGTCTGTTCAGAGGAGGCGATGTTCTGGTGGGGCATGAGCCGCCACTTCTCGAAGAGGGTCAGGTAGACGTCCCGGGCGAGCTTCTCCTCTTCTCGTAGGAACAGGAGGTCGGCGGCCAAGGGGTCGTCGGCGACGGGAGCGTCGGCCCGGGGCGCGTCGGCTTGGGGGCCGTTGGTCTGGGGGGCGTTGGTCTGGGGGGCGTTGGTCTGGGGGCCGTTGGTCTGGGGGGCGTCGGCCCGGGGGCCGTTGGCCATCTCGGCCTGGGTGGAGGCCTCAGGGGGGGGCCCTTGGGTGCCACAAGCGGCCAGGTTCAGGGTGATGAGAACGGTGCCAAGGAGAGCTGTCGGGTTCATGGGGGACCTCTGCTCGTTGGTGTCCCGGGGGGGCCCGATGGGTTCGACGATTCGATCCCGAGGCGTGCGGCACGTCGACGCAGGGGCTTTGGGCGTCGGGCCTTTCCTTGATCCGCCCTCGCCCCGCCGACACCGATCTGCTACGCGGCCCGGCGAGGAGTCCCGCACGTGACATCGCTCAAGGGTCGGTTGGCGTCTATCCCCGAGGGGGCAGGGGCCCTCTTCTTCATCCAGATCTTCGCGACCCTCGGGTTTGCGGTGCTGTACTCCACCTTGGTCCTCTACTCGACCAAACACTTGGGTATGACCGCCAAGGCCGCCACCGCGTTGATGGGCGTGTTCGGCGCCTTCAACTACGGGTTGCACTTGTTTGGCGGCTACCTCGGCGGCCGTTTCCTCTCCAACCGCAACCTGTTCGTGGGTGGCATGGTGGCTCAGGTCGCGGGCTGCGCGACGATCGCGCTGGGCACCGAGGGCGCGTTTTATTGGGGCCTGGCGCTGTTCCTGACCGGCAGCGGCCTCAACGTCACCTGCATCAACATGATGTTGACCCAACGGTTTGCGCCCGAGGACGAACGTCGAGAGGGTGCCTTCCTCTGGAACTACGCCGGCATGAACATCGGCTTCTTCGTGGGCTTCGCGGCGGCGGGCTACTACCAGGCGAGCGAAAACTACTCGGGCCTCTTCCTCTTTGCGACCATCGGCAACTTCGTCGCCATCGTCTTGGCGATCTTCACTTGGAGGAGTTTGGTCGATCTCAACACTCCGCTCCTCGAAGCGGAGGCCAAGGCCTTCCGCCTGCGGCTCGCTGCCGGCCTTGGCATCCTGGTCGGGTTGGTTCCTTTGGTGTGGTTCATGTTGCAACGCCCCGACTCCACCGGCAGCGCCTTCAAGTTGATCAGCCTCGGGGTGGCGCTGAGCCTGATCTACCTGACCATGCGGCACCCCGATCTCCGGGAGCGCCGCAACATGTGGGCCTACCTGATCCTCACCCTGGGTTCCTTGGCGTTTTGGTCCCTCTACCAGATGGCGCCCAGTGGCCTCCAGCTCTTCGCCGATCACAACGTCGATCTGCTCGTCGCCGGGGTCAGGGTGCAGCCTCAGTGGATCCAAAACATCAACACCGTGGTGATCGTCTTCGGCGGCCCCTTGATGTCGGCCTGGTTCGTGCGCCTGCGCAACCAAGGCTGGAACATCGACGTCCCCAAGCAGTTCTCCGTCTCTTTGATCTTGATGGGCGTCGGCTTCCTGGCCTTGCCCCTGGGCATCTCGCTGGCCGGTCCGGACGGCAAAACCGCCTTCGTGTGGTTGTTCATCAGCTACGTGTTCCAGTCGGTGGGTGAGCTGCTGATCTCGCCGGTGGGCTACGCCATGATCGGCAAACTCGCGCCTACCCGCTACCAAGGGGTGATGATGGGGAGCTGGATGTTGGTCACCGGCTTGGCCTCTCTCTTCGCCGGGGACTTTTCGGGCATGCTCCCTGAACCCTCCGGGACCACTCCCCTCGAGACCAACCCCGCCTACGCAACTTTGTTTGCCCAACTGGGGGTCGGCAGCGTCGTCGTGGGTGTGGTGTTGGTGGTGTTGATCCCGACCCTGCGCCGGCTGATCACCGACAAAGAGGCCGCGGCGCCCCAGGCCCAGGTCAGCCCAACGTAGGGCCCCGCGCTTCGGATCAGAAGCGGCCCTTGGCGCCCAAGATCGGGAGCAGCGGCAGCCCACTGACGTTTTCGCTTTGGCTGTAGTCGAAGTTGTAGCCCAGCGACTCGACGTTGGCCCGGTTGTAGGCGTTGCTGAGGCTCAAGTAGGCCGAGAGCTCCCAGTCTTCGAACCCCCAGGTCTTGTCGATCCGCAGATCGAGCTGGTGAAAGGCCGGGAGCCGGGCGCTGTTGATGCCCCCTGGGATCGCCTCGTATTCGTCCCGATCGCCCCGCCAGATCCCGCCCAGGATCGGGGTGACAGGGGAGCCGCTGACCAAACGCCACCGTGCGCCCACCGACCAACTTTCGCCGAACCAGTAGCGGCCGACCAGGGTGAGGATGTGGGTCTGATCGTAGTCGAAGAGCCGGGTTTGGTCGTCGTCGTCCCGTTCGGCCCGGCTCAAGGTGTAAGAGAGCCACCCTTCGAAGTTGTGGGCCCGATCGTGGCGCAACATCACCTCGGCGCCGTAGCTGCGACCGCTGCCGCCGTTGTCGTAGACCAAGGGGGTGGGTGTGCCGTCCTTCACCGCGACCCGATCGGTGGGGCGCACGACGTCGTGGAGTTCTTTCCAATATAACGTCACGTCGGCCGATAGGAAGTCGAAGGGCCGCCACTCCACCCCGGCCGAGTAGTGTTCGGCGCGGATCAGTTCGAGCTCCGGATTTCCGAAGGGCGCCACCAACTCGTCGAACTCCGGGAGCTGATGCACGATGCCGGCCCCGGCCCGGAGCGTCAGGTCCTCGTTGGCCTGCCAGCGCACCACCAGCCGCGGATCGAAGCCGTAGCCATCGACCAGGCTGTAGTAGTCGGCCCGCAGGCCGGGGATCAACGAGAGCCCCAGGCCGATCGGGAGTTCGGCCTCCACGTAGGCCCCCAGTTCGGTCGGCTCCAGGAGCCCCGCCGCGGACAAGGTCGGGCCGTCCGAACCGGTTGTGCCCTCCTTGGGAGGTCGGGGTGCGGTGATCGCGTAGTTCAGGCGGCGGTGTTGGAGATCCAGGCCCGCCGTCAACTTGCCACCGAACGCCGGCTCCACCTCGAGTTGATCCCGCAGGTTGAAGTCGAGGAAGTTGGCCTGAAAGTCGAACAGGCCAAAGACCAAGGTGCGAAATTGATCGCCGCCGATCGCCAGCTGGAGGTTGTTGTGGACCTGGCCTTGGTAGTCGTAGCTGAGGTTCGCCCGCTGAAAGGCGACGGCCGAGCTGAGGCTGCCGTTGCTGGCCCGGATGTCGTCGCTGGCGGCGTCCTGAAAGAGGAGGGCCATCCGATCGTCCGAGCCCATGCCGAACACCTGGACCCGGTGTTCTTTGGCCGGTCGCCAGGTCACCAGGCCTTGATAGTCGTAATAACGCGGCGCCGCCGAGACCTGCAGGTCTTCGCCGTCGAGGAGGGAGGTCAAGGCCAGGTCGAGGTGGCTGCGGCGCCCGGCCACCGCCACGCTGAGGTCGTCGCCGATCGGGAGCTCCAAATAGAGGCCCGCGTCGAGGACGCTGAGTTCGGCCTCGCCGTGGATCCGATCGGGCTCGGGGGTCCGCAACCGCACATCCAAGATCCCGCCGGTGCGTCGGCCGTAGCGGGTCGAGAAGTTGCCCGGGTGAAAGTCGATCCGCTCCACGAGTTGGGGCGCGATCACGCTGCGGAAGCCGCCGAAGTGGGTCTCGAGCATGATCGGGACGCCGTCGACCATCGAGATCGAGTCGGCAGGCGCCGAACCGCGGACCACGTTGCCTCCATCGAAGCCGATGCGGGCCACCCCCGGGAGGTTTTCGATCGCCAACACCGGATCTCCGAGGGTGCCCGCGACCTGGGCGGAGTCCGCGGCGCTGAGGGCCCGTTGGTTGATCGCTTGGGGGATCGCGGTGGCCTCGACCACCACGTCATAACGGCCGTCGTCCACGATCTCGGGGGTGGGCGGCGGTGGCGGATCAGGGATCGCCAGCGGCGGAGGAAGTGGGGGCAAGGTGAAGCGCAGGGTGTAGTCGAGCTCGAAGGGGACCGCCTGCCCATCGACAATAATCGGCTTGAAGCGAAGCCCCAGGGCCGCTTCTTTGGCCGCGTCACCGAAGTTGTAGCTGGCGGTTGAGGTTCGACTCGGGTCTTCGGGCAACAAGGTGACCGAGACCACCTTGACCCCGTGCACCTGGCCGCCAGCCTCGACCTCGAGGTGCAAGAGAACTTGCGCTTCGATTCGATCCCGGAGGGCCGAGGGTGGATAAACTGCGTCGGCCTGCTCCACCAGCTGCGGCGTCTGACTGAGCAAAAACAAGAACCAGGGCGCGATCATTGGGCACCTCCCTCGAGACGAACTTGGCGGGAGAGCCAACTCACGCCGCCGCGGTCGTCCCGGATCACCAAGTGGAGCGCGGCGTCTTCTCCGCTCTCAGGGAGGGTCCAGGTGTTGGCGCCCATGGCGTCGAGGTCTCCGCCCGGGGCATACGCGGTCCGGGCCCGGTCGACCTCGCCGCCGGTGACGAACCAGGTGACCTTGAGGGACTCGGCGTCTTCGGCCACGGTCGGTGAGGCGACCGCCAAAAGAGGCAGCACTTTCCCGGGCGAAACGACGTCGCCATCTTGGAGCGGCGCCCCTTCGGCCCAAACGGCGGTGAGGGTGGGGTTGAGGTTAGGGGCCCGGCCGTTTTCGCCTAGGACCAGGGGCCAAAGGGCGCTCACCGGCCCGTCGTCGGCCTCCACCACCAGGCGGATGGCGATCGACGGTCGCTCGTCTTCACAGTTCAGGCGCAAGCCATCTTGCGGTGCCGCGACGCTCGCCGCCGCTTCGCAGAGTCCTCGCAGGTCGTTGGGCAAGGTGATCACCGCGACGGAGGCGGTGGAGATCGAGTGCTCCTCGAGGGCACAGGCGTGGCCGGTGGCGGGGCCCAGGGTCACCGGGCACCAGCTCCAGCGATAACTCGTCGCGCCGGTGACGAGGGCCGAAAGTTGGGCGCTTTCCCCCGGGATCAGCTCCGCGGGTTCGGCGGAGATCCCGAGGATGCGGGTCCCCTCGACCTGGTTGTAGGGGAGAAAGTTGTCGTCGCAGCCGGCGCAGGTCGCCGCTGCGTAGGCCCAAAAGGCCCCGCGGATCAGACGGTTCATGTGGTCCTCCTCAGCTCGAGAGCTTGAAGTGATAGGTGCAGCGGATCGTGTGTGGGATCGGCACTCCGTTTTGGGTGGCCGGCGCAAACCGCTCCCGTTTGGCGGTGGCCACCGCCGATCGATTGAAGGCCGGGTGGGGTGAAGGTGTGACCAGCTCGACGTTCCCGATCGATCCGTCGGCGTCGATCACCAGCGCGATCGTCACCTGACCTTCGATGCGTTGGCCTCGATATTCATCGGGATAGATCGGCTCGACCGCCCGCAGGCGCCGAGGCAACTCCAGCACCACACCCGGCCTGGGCCTCCCGGCCGTGGTCCCTGGGGTCGTCGCCGGCGCGGTCACCACGGGGACCGGCGCGACCTCGGTGACACCGCGTCCCGTTTCGCCGACTCGAAACGCCGCACCTCCCCCATCGACAGTGGCCGAGAGGCTCAGGCCCACGATCTTCTTCGGCGTCGCGGTCGGAGCCGGGGCCGAAGGTGCCTCCACGATCCGCGCCTTCTTCGCCACGGCCACCCGCTTCTTGGCCGGCGCCGGAGCCGCCGGCGGCGTGGGCATGGGCGTCGGCGCAGGCGGCGTGGGCGCCCGCACCACCCGCTCCACCACGATCGGCGCGGGCCTCGGTGGATGTCGAGCCGCTTCGGTGCGGGGGATCGCCAACAACACCGCCCCGTGGATCACCACCGTCGACGCCAAGAAGATCCAGGGCCTCTCTTTGGGCCGGGGCACGGTGACGGACGGGGACGGGCTCCGCCACACCGCGGCTTTTTTGGACCAACGGAGTCGTTGGGCCGCTTGGTTCTTCTTCACGGCGCACCTCGTTCGACGTCGAGGGCAAACTTGGAGAGCCCGGCCGCCTTGGCGAGGTCGATCCCTCGGATCACCGCCGAATAGGGCGCGTTTCGGTCGGCGGAGATCACCGCCCGCACCTCGGGATCTTGGGCGATCGCAGCCTTCACCGTCTCCGAAAGCCGCTGTTCGTCGACCACCTCCCCGTCGAGCAGCAGGTCACCGTCGGCCTCGATCACCAGGTTCAAGGTGCGATCGACGGTCTCCGAGGCCGAAGCGGCCCGGGGCAGGTCGACGCCGATCGACGCCTTCACCAAACTGGTGGAGGTCACCATCAAGATCACCAAAAGCACCAACACCACGTCGACGAAGGGGGTCACGTTGATCGCGGAGATCGCTCCGCCGTTTTGTTCGGTGGAGGCCATCAGCCCACCTCACTCGGCTCGGACTTGAGGGCCGCGAGTAAGGTCTTGCCGAGCAACGAAGCGCCGGTGGCCCGGGCCCGGACTTGGGCTTGGAAGGTGTTGTAGGCGACGACCGCGGGGATCGCGACCAACAGCCCGACGGCGGTGGCGATCAAGGCCTCGGAGATCCCGGACATCACGGTGGTGCCCGCGCCGCCCAGGTCTCCCGAGAGATCGGCGAAGGCCCGGATGATGCCGAGGACCGTGCCGAAGAGCCCGATGAACGGCGCGTTACTGCCGACCGTCGCCAGGAGCCCGAGCCAACGCCCATACCGGAGTTGTTCGTGTTCGGCGGCGCCGCTGACCAGGGCCTCGACGGCGTCCGGTCCCCGGTGGTGGGCCCGCAGCCCACTCAACACGGCGTTGGTCTCCAGGCTGTCGAAGCGCGCCAGGTATTGGATCGCTCGCGCCGGATCGTTGTCGGCCAGGAGTCGCTCCAGCTCCTCCTTGATCTTCCCGACGTCGACCCGGTGCCGCCAATAGAAGAACAAGCGCTCGAACACGACGGCCAACGAAACCGCCGACAACCCGAGCAAAAACCAAAGCACCCACTCCGCCTCAAAAAGCGGCAAGGCCTTGAGGGCCTCGACGAGGCCTCCATTCTCTACCGACATAAAGAAGACTCCTTGGCGCGCCGGGTCGGCATTTCTTGAGGCCCGGGCGTCCGTCGGCTCGAACACCAAACGCCGGCCGATCTGTCACTTTGCACTCGGTTAAGGGTTTTCACGCAAAAGCGACGACCCAGGTGACGCTTCTTCGACGATGCGGTTGTGAAGGAGCCGGGAGCGGGACGGGTGGCGATCGAAGTCGAAGAACTGTACCGGCGCTACGGGCCGATGGTGAAGCGGCGTTGCTTGCGACTGCTCGGCAATGAAGCCGCGGCGGTCGACGCGATGCACGACGTCTTCGTCGAGCTCTTGCGCGCTGAACACCGGCTCGACGACCGGGCGCCCTCATCCCTGTTGTACACCATGGCCACTCACGTCTGTCTCAACCGCCTGCGGAGCCGGAAGCGCAAGCCTGAGTCCGCCGACGAGGCCTTGCTCCTCGAGATCGCGGCGATGGGCGATCACGAGGGCCAGCTGCTGGCGGCGCGGATCCTCGATCGCCTGTTCGCCCGGGAGCCCGAGTCGACCCGGGTCATCGCGACCCTCTACCTGGTGGATCGGATGACCCACCAAGAGGTCGCCGATGAGGTCGGGATGAGCGTCTCGGGCGTGAGGAAGCGCCTCCGGACCTTGATGAGCCGCGCCCAAGAAGGAGCGAGCGTATGAGCGAAGATCGAACCCATCAGCTCGAGCTCGAGCGCGCCGCTCTTGGAGAGGTCGAGACCAAACCCAAAGACCGGGACCTGGTCGAGGCGCTGCGGCGAGAGAACGCCGAGTTCCTCGAGCGCCACCCGAGCGCCAAAGTGGCGGCCGAGATCGAACGACGGCGTCAAGAGCACCGGCGAGTGGCGCCGTGGCGGTTGGCGATCCCAGCGTTGGCGATGGTGGCGGTGGTGGCGATCGTCGTGCGCCAGCCCCCCACCGACGACCTGGAGGTCACCCGCAGCAAAGGCCATGTCCAACTGTTGGTGCACCGAGCGGCGGCCTCGGGGCCCGAAAAGCTCAGCGACGGCGAGGTGGCTAGGCCAGGAGATCGGCTCCAGCTCGGCTACGGCCCGGGGGGACAGGGATACGCGGTCATCGCCTCGATCGACGGGGCCGGCGCCATCACGGTCCACTTGCCCAAGTCGAAGGACGACGAGGCGGCCCGGCTCGATCCCAAAGGTGCGGCGCTGCCATTCTCTTATGAGCTCGACCGAGCGCCGCGGATCGAGCGCTTCTTTTTGGTCACCCGGGCGGAGCCCTTCGCAGCCCGCCAAGTGGAAGAGGCGATCCGCAGCCTGACCCAACCCGACACTGAAGTTCTGCGGCTACCCCCGGGCTTCGAGCAGACCTCGCTGCTGCTCCGAAAGGTCGCGCCATGAGGCCCCTCTACCTGACCCTGCTCCTGATGCTTTTGAGCGCGCCGGACGCCGAGGCGAAGACGCCGATGCGACGTTTTGCGCTGGTGGTCGCCGCCAACGACGGCGGCGGTGACCGGCAAAAGTTGCGCTACGCCGAGACCGACGCCGAGGCCTTTTTGGAGGTCTTGGCCGGGCTCGGCGGGGTCGACCCCAAAGATCGGCTGCTTTTGGTCCAGCCCGGGGCCACCGAGTTCACTCGTGGCTTTCAGGAGATCGATCGGGCGATCCAAGCGGCCCGCCCCAACACCGAACGCATCGAGCTCATCCTCTACTACTCGGGCCACTCCGACGAAAACGGGCTGTTGATCGGTGATCACCGGGTCCCTTACGGCGACCTCAAGGCCCAGCTCGAGCAGGTCCAGGCCGACGTGCGCATCGCGGTCCTCGACTCTTGCGCCTCGGGGGCGATGACCCGAATGAAGGGTGGCACCCGACGCCCACCGTTTTTGGTCGATCAGACGACCCAGGTTCGTGGGTATGCGGTGTTGGCCTCCAGCACTGAAAGTGAGGCTGCCCAAGAGTCCGATCGGGTGGGCGCCTCGTTTTTTACCCACGCCTTGATCACCGGCCTGAGGGGCGCGGCCGACGTCAGCAAAGACGGGCGGGTGACCCTCAACGAGGCTTATCAGTTTGCCTTCGCCGAGACCCTGGCCCGCACCAGCAAGACGCTGCAAGGACCTCAACACCCGACCTACGACATCCAGCTCGTCGGCAGCGGCGACCTGGTGATGACCGATCTCCGCAGCACCGCCGCCGCGCTCTTTTTGGGCGAGGCCATCGAAGGGCGGCTGTGGGTGCGGGATCACCGGGGCCGGTTGGTGGCGGAGCTCGACAAACATCGAGGTGAGCCCATCGAGTTGGGCTTGGCGGCGGGCCTCTATCAGGTCCTGTTCGATCGAGGGGGTCAGCGGGTGGCCGGCCCGATACAGCTGGTGGACGGCGCCCGGGCCGAACTCGACACGACCCGCCTCCTGCCAGTGGCCGCCGAAAGCAGCACCCTCCGGGGCGACGCGCCGGTCGAGAAGGAGTGGCTGTCGGTCGACGTGGCCCTGTTCCCGCCGATCGCGGTGGCCAGCGCTTTGGACGGCCCGGTCGAGGTCGGCTTCGCGCTCAACTTCGTGATGAGCAAAAGTGCAGCCCTTACTGGCGTGGGCTTCGGGACGGGTTTGTCTTGGGTCGATGAAGACCTGACGGGCCTACAACTCACCGCGGCCGGCGCGGTGGCGGGCTCCGGGAGGGGGATGCAGCTGACCAGCGGCTTCAACTTCGTCCGCGGAGATTTCATCGGGCTCCAGCTCACCGCCGGCGTCAACTGGGCCCACGACCGCCTGGTCGGCGCTCAACTTTCGGCGGGCCTCAACGGCGCGGGTCAGGACTCGGTCGGCCTGCAGCTGACGGCCGGTCTCAACTTAGCGTCCAACTTCGACGGCCTCCAACTCGGATCGATCAACATCGCCGGTGATCTTCGAGGTGCCCAGGTCAGCCTGGTCAACATCGGTGGCCACGTGAAGGGCCTCCAGCTTGGCCTCATCAACTATTCGGAGCGCAACGACGGCGCAGCCATCGGCCTGCTCAGCTACGCTCGGGAAAACGGGATCCTCTCCCCGACCCTCTTCTCCAGTGAGGTCGCGCTGATCGCGGGTGGCCTTCGGATCGGCACCGAACACATGTACTCGATCCTGGCGGTCGGCGCCGGCCACGTCGCCAACTCAGAGGCCTGGGCCGCCGGCCTTGGATTGGGGGGTCGCTTTACGCCCACCGAATCGATCTATCTGGACCTCGACTCGATCATGTGGAGCGCTCGAGTCAGCGATGATCTGGAGAACGAAAACCTGATCGTCACCACCCGGCTCCTCTTCGGCTACCGCTTCAGCGAAGCCTTCTCCGTCTACGCCGGACCCACGTTGAACGTTGGCGTCGACGTGGGCGAGATCGGCGACGCGACCGTGCTGATCCCAAGTTGGGCCAGCCAGCCGGGGCGCCGCGCCTACCTGTGGCCCAGCGGGACCGTGGGGCTGGCGTTCAACTGAGGGCGTCGTTGGGCGCAGCGGGCCCAATCGCCGGTTAAAGGGCCTTCAGGGCCGCGTTGAGGTCGAGGAGTGCCTTTTTGCCGTCGCCGTAGAACATCAAGGTGTTGTCGGCGGCGAAGAGTGGATTTGGGATCCCCGCAAAACCTGGGCTCAAGCTGCGCTTCATGATGATCACCGTTCGAGCGTGGTCGACGTCGAGGATCGGCATGCCCGCGATCGGGCTTTTGGGGTCGGTGCGGGCGAGGGGGTTGACGACGTCGTTGGCGCCGATGACCAGCGCCACGTCGACCTGGCCGAAGGTCGGGTTGATCTCGTCCATCTCTTTCATCTTGTCGTAGTCGATCTCTGCCTCGGCCAACAGCACGTTCATGTGGCCCGGCATGCGGCCCGCCACGGGGTGAATGGCGAACTCCACCAAAACTCCGCGGTCTTCAAGGATCTGGGTCAGGTCCCGCACCGCGTGTTGAGCTTGGGAGACGGCGAGCCCGTATCCAGGGACGATCACCACTCGACTGGCGCTCTCCAGGATCATCGCCACCTCCTCGGCGGTGGTCGACTTGACCCGACCACCATAAACCTCGTCGGCGCTGGACCCGCCCGCCTTCGGCCCGAGCTTGGCGAACATCACGTTCGCCAGGGAGCGGTTCATGGCCTTACACATGTTTTGGGTCAGGATGATCCCAGAGGCACCCACCAGCGCGCCGGAGATGATCAAGACGTTGTTCTGAAGGACGAAACCCGAGGCGGCCGCGGCGATCCCTGAGTAGGAGTTGAGGAGCGCGATCACCACCGGCATGTCGGCACCACCGATGGGTACGACCAAAAAAAATCCGAGGGTGCCAGCGACCAAGGTCAACATCCAAAAGACGTTGAGCGCGCTGGGCTCGACGGTGATCCAGACGCCGAGCCCGAGGGAGGCCGCCACCAAAAGCCCGTTCAAGACTTGGACGCCGGTGAAGCCCGGCCAGTCGAAGATCTCCTGGAGCTTGGCGAAGGCAACGACGCTGCCGGTGAAGGTGACGGTACCGACGATGCCGGCGGCCACGGTGGCCACCAAGAAGTGAAGTTCTGGTCCCCCACCGGCTCCAATGGCCTGTAGCAGTTGTTGCTGCGTCGAAGGTTGCTGGGCTTCGTACAGGGCCGCACCCGCGACGAAGGTCGAGGCCACCCCACCAAGGCCGTTGAACAACGCGACGAGCTGAGGCATCGCCGTCATTTGGACCTTGATGGCCATGACCGTACCCAACACGCTGCCGATCGCCAGCCCGAAGGCGATCAACTCGAAGCTGAGGACTCGGCGATCCACGAGGGTCGCGGCGATCGCGATGAACATGCCGAAGGCGCCCAGGAGGTTCCCTTTGACGGCGGAGCGAGGGTGTCCCAGGCCTTTGAGGCCGAGGATGAAGAGCAACGACGCGAACAGATAGGTCAGGTTGATCAGGTTCTCGCGCATCGTTCAGTGCTTCTTCTTGAACATGCCGAGCATGCGATGGGTCACTACAAAGCCACCCACGACGTTGGTGGTCGCCAGGATCAGGGCCCCGAAGCCGAGCCAAGTGGCGACGTCGCTCTGGCCCGAACCCGCGGAGATGACCGCTCCCACCGCGGTGATCCCAGAGATCGCGTTGGAGCCGGACATCAGTGGGGTGTGCAGGGTGGGCGGGACCTTCACGATGATCTCGACGCCCACGTAGATCGCGAGGACGAAGATCGTCAGGCCGGTGATCAAGGTCTCCATTATTGACCGTCCTTTCGCTGGCGGTTCGCCCGTGATTCGGCGTGGAGGCTGAGGACGCGGGGGTGGGTGAGGGCCCCGTCTCGGCAGACCAAGGTCTCTTTGGTGATCTCGTCCTCAAGGTCCAAGCGAAGGGCCCCGTCTTTGGTGAGGTGGCCCAGCAGGCTGGTCAGGTTGTTGGAGAACATCTGGCTGGCGTGGAAGGGGACGGTGGAGGGCAGGTTGTCGGGGCCCAAGATGGTGACCCCAAAGGCGTGTACGGTCTGCCCCAGTTTGGTGAGCGCACAGTTGCCCCCACGTTCGGCGGCGAGATCGACGATGACCGATCCGGGTTGCATGTTTTCCACCATCAAGTCGGTGACCAGCACCGGAGAAGGTTTGCCGGGTATCGAAGCGGTGGTGATCACCACGTCGCTGGTTCGGACGACCTCGGCCATCAACGTTTGTTGTCGCCGATAAAAATCCTCACCCAACGCTTCAGCGTAGCCGCCCCGTCCCTCAGCCGCCCGGGTCTCCAAGGCGAGCTCGACGAACTTGGCGCCCAGGCTCTGCACCTGCTCCTTGACCGCGGGGCGAACGTCGTAGGCCGACACGATGGCACCCAAGCGCTTGGCGGTCGCGATCGCCTGGAGGCCGGCCACCCCAGCTCCGACGATGAGCACCCGAGCGGGCTGCACCGTGCCGGCCGCGGTCATCAACATCGGGAACATCTTGGGGAGCAGGTTGGCGCCCAACAGCACGGCCTTGTAGCCCGCCACCGTCGCCATCGAACTCAAGACGTCCATGCTCTGGGCCCGGGTGATCCGAGGGATGAGCTCCAAGGCGAACAACGTCGCGCCGGTCGTGGCGAAGTCGGCGGCCCTCCCGGGATACGACAGTGGATCCGCCAGACCGATCGCGACCTGGCCTGGTCGAAACCTCGCGAGATCTTCTCGGCCCGCTTCGGGGTTCGTGCCGTAGGCTCGCACCTGCGCGATCACCTCCGCTTGGAAGACCTCGGCGCGGTCGGCGACGCGGGCTCCCTTGTGTTGGTACTCCTGGTCAGAATAGCCCGCGCGTTCACCGGCGCCCCGTTCTACGACCACCTCGATCCCGGCCTTCTGGAGCTTGGGGCACGAGGCGGGGATCAGCGCGACCCGTTGTTCGGCCGGGAAGGTCTCCCTCGGCACCCCAACTTTCATGGCCGGCTTTCGGTGGATCGGGACGGCCCCACGGGCTCGACCCTAGCAGAGCGGGGTCAGGAAAGTCGGGACAACTCGCGTGATCTCCCGGGGACGGCCACGGCCGGGCCGGCGCCTCAGCGCGGCGGCATCACCACCGAGAAGTTGTAGTTCTGCTCGTAGGTGTTCGAGGCTTCCTGGGCGTTGACGTAGCCGCAGCCCTGCGCCATCGGCCAGGCCACGAAGTAGTGCCCGCCCGCGATGCCTTGGGCGTGGTGAAGGCCGGTGTTGCCGCGGTCGATCGACATCTTGACCGCCATCTGCTGGACCGGGAGCCCCGCCGCCTGTGCGGCCTGGTTGCCCTGCTGCGAGCTGAACATGAAGGGCACACCCATCGCCATCGCCTTCTTCAAGCCGTGTTTGTAGGCGAGGGTGTACATCTCCTGGGTCGGGTTGTGTCCACGCGCGACGGTCATCGGCGAGTCCATCCAGATCGCGTGACCCTTGTAGCCCGGCATCTCCACCTTGTAGAGGCGGAACATCGAGCGGGTGACGCCGTTGTTGTCGCTGCAGACCCGGAGCATCTTGTACTGCGCACCGGAGATGAACTCGGCCTGGGACATTCGGTTCTGGCCGGCCTTCGAGGCGATGCAGCCCGCGTCGAAGGAGGTGACCCACGCTTCGAGGTTGTCTTCGTCGGCGGCGTAGACGCCGTGCCGGGGGTTCCGCTTCACTGGCGCGGGAGGTTCTGGCGCGACCTCGAGGACGCGCTTGATCGCCTCGGAAGAGCCGCGCCCGCCCAACTTTCTGGTGGCTGAAGCGGCGGCTTCGAGCAGGGGGACCAGCTCCACGATGGTCTTCGCGGGATCACCTTCGCCCCCTCGCGCCACCGCGTCGAGGGCGAGCTGCAGTTCGATCACCGCCAGGTTCACCGAAAGTGGGCCCACCTTGGTCGACAACTCTCGATGCTCCGGGGTGCCCTTCACCGCGGCGTGGATCTGCTCCCGCACCGCCTCCAGCTCCGCCCGGAGCCGATCGGCGGAGGCCTGATCGAAGTCGAGGGGGGGCATGCCGGCGACGCCCAACTTCACCTCGAGGGGGAGCGCCTTGGCGAGGCCGTGGACCAACCTCATCGCGTCGGCGAGGGCCGCTGGGTTTTTGGCGGCGATAGGACGCATCTGGGGAGGGGCCACGCCGGCCTGTTCGTTCAGCGGGGTCACCCACTCGTCCATCCAGATCGCCTTCTGCTCCGGCGTGAGGCCGTCGAGGGCCCGGCGTCCCGTGTCATTGTCGTATTTGATGGCGGGCCACGTGCCGTCGACCATCGACTGGAGGCAGGCCAGGATCGGATCCCGGTAGAGCGACGACGGTGCACCCTGCACTTGTCCGCCGGCGGGGAGGCCGCCGATCAGCGCCTGGAGATCAGGCAACGCGCGCTTCATGGAGGCGATGGTCTCGGGGTCCGCCTTCACGTTCCCCATACCCATCAGGTCCATCACCGCCACGGCGTCCACCGCGCCGGGCTGCTGGGCGACCGCCGCGCCGCCCCCACCGAGGCGAGCCCGTTCGATGGCCGGCATCGGATCTTCACCCTTCGCGAGCCCCTGCATGAGGGCATCGAAGGGGACCGCGTTGGCGCGGCCGCCGCGCATCTCGGCGGCGACGAAGGTCGTGATCCGCGCGACGACCCCGCGCGGAGCCCGAGTGGTGCGGAGGGCCTCGATGAAGTTGAGGCGGTTCGTGTCCATCGCGGTGAAGATCGTGTCGCGGACGTTGCGGACCTGCATCCGGCTCCGCTCCGTCGACAAGAAGTCCCGCAGCCACCCGATCTGCTCCGGCGAAAGCCGAATGCTGGCGGTGAAGGCCAGCTCAGGCGGAATCACCGCGTGCTCCCGGAGGAAACGCACCGCTGCGCCGTCTTCCATCCCGCCGAGGTTGGCGCGGACGTCGACGGCTCTGCCGGCCCGGATCCCGAAGTGCAGCGCGTTCGGTTGACCAAGGGCACTTTGCCAGTCCTGGACGACCCGGTTCCAGATGGTGTTGGGATCTCGGTCGAGCTTCGCCACCTCGCTGGCGATCGACATCGCGTGGCGCGTGAGCGCGAGCTTCGCGGACGCCGGGAGGTTGACGGCGGCGAGCTGCGGGAGGAGCTGCACCAGATACTGAACCGGCGCCTGCCAACGCAGGTTGTCGGTGTTGGACAGGGTGATGATCCCGGGGCGTTTGTTGGCGTCGTCCGCGATCAGCTCAGGGAGCGGCGCTTGGGGCGCGGCCTGGGCGATCTGGCAGCAAAGTTCTGCGATCTGCTGGGCCCGCGGCGCCGACAGCCCCTCGACCAGGTTGGCCCGCGCGATGGCGTAGGCCGCCGGCAGGGCCTTCGCGTCGCCGAGTTGGGGTCGGATCTGCGGGAGGATGGTGGTGAAGCGGTCGAGGAAGGTCTGGAGCGCCTGGGTGCCCGCGACCGGGCTGGTCGCCGCGAACTGGGCAGTTACCCAAAAAAGTGAGGCCGGCTCAGCGCCGTGGCCGAGGCTGGCGGAGGCGGCGATCGCCCCCTGGAGCGCGGCGGTCGGACGAAGCTTGAGCAGGTGGGTGACGCCGTCTTTGACGTCCTGACGGTTGACGTCGACGCCCATCGCGGCCGACGCGGCGCGGATGAGCGCGCTGGGCAAACGAGGGAGCTCCGCGCCCGCGGCGAGCTCGGCCACCGCTGCCCGGTTGGCCACCAGGTTCGGCGCGTGAACGGAGAAATACTTGACCAGGGCTTCGATCGACGAGGTCCGGGCGGCGGCCTGGATCGCTGCGCCGATGGTCTCCCATCCGCGTTGTCGCTCCGCGTCAGCGCCCCGCACCTGGGCGGCGGTGGCGAGCAGCCCGCTGAGCGCCTCGGAAAGCGCCGCGGGGCCGGTCGGGTTGGCGTCGACCGTGGCGGAGATCGCGTTGGCGATCGCTTGGAACGCGGCGCCCGCGGGGGTGCCCGGCTGAACGCCAGCAGGCAACGCGTTCACGTCCTCCCGGAGTTGTCGATAGAGGCCTTCGGAACCTTGTTTTGCCCGGGTCGCGGCGCGCTCGAGCGCACCTTGGTGATCCTTGGGCTTCTTCTCCAGCTCCTCGGTGATCAAGGTCGCGAGGTTGGTGACGTCGACCTGATCGAGTTTGGTACGAGGCAACACCTCGGCGATCGAACGGGCGATCGCACCCCAACGTTCGAAGCGTTCGGCCGGCCGCACCAAGGGCGCGTTGTTCTCGATGTGCCAGACGATGTTGGGGTACACGTTGAGGGCGGACGTGGCGCCGGTCCGGCCGTCGGTGAGGTCGAGGAGTTCGGTGACCGCGGCGCGCACGGCCTTCGCCGCATCCGGCGCCTTCTTCGCGTAACCCAACAGATCGGCCATGGCCGCCAGCGCTGGCGCGACCAGGTCATCGTAGGCCGTGTGTTCGACCAGGGCGCGGGCCTCCTTCACGGCCGCCTTCACCGCCTTCGGCCGATCCGCGATCGGCGTGTCGGCGAGCATCGTGCCGACCTTGGCGTAGAAGGCCTCGAGCGCGCGACCGGCTTGTTTGCCGCGGTGTTCGTCCATCCCGGAGATCCGGGCTTCGATGGCCTCCATCTCGGCGACCGCCGGAGCGAAGGAGGCGCCGTGTTGGCGGAGGACTTTTTCGGCGACGTGGAGCCCGCGGAACTCGTCGAGGGCGACCGCCTGCCGCTTGCCGACGTCGGCCTTCTTTTTCCCGCCGAGCTTCTCCTCTTCGCTCAGGATCCTGAGCGCACGACTGCTGGAGAGGGCACCGACGAAGGACATCAACTCGTTTTCGGCAGGATGTGGGCTTATGGTGCCGAAGAAACGACATGTCGGATGGCCGCAACAAGTTGGTCCCTGGCGTCGACAATCAATACGGGCGCCCCGGGCCCACGAGTATAAGGTGAGTAATTCAGGCACGATAGGCGACCGACCGGTTCGGCTGCACCGCGGGATCTCCCGGACTAACCCCGATATTCAGCCCAAGCGGGGACGGCCCGTCGAGCCCGCGCCCAGGGCGTTAACCCTCGAAGAGATCTCGAAACTCGCCGGGGGCGCCAAGCAGCCCGCGAAGGTCATCCGCACCCGCTTCGCCCCCAGCCCGACCGGGCACCTCCACATCGGCGGCGGTCGCACGGCGTTGATGAACTTCCTCTTCGCGAAGCGGATGGGCGGCGAGTTTGTCCTCCGCATCGAGGACACCGACCACCTCCGCTCCAAGCCCGAATACACCGAGGCGATCAAAGACGGCCTCCACTGGCTGGGCATCGAGTGGAAGGGCGACATCGTCTTTCAGTCCCGTAGGACCGAACTCTACCGTCGCAAGATCCAGGAACTCGTCGATCAAAAGAAGGCCTACCGCGACGAAACCGGCGCGATCTTCTTCAAGATGCCCGTCGACGGCGAACTCATCGTCGAAGATCGGGTGAAGGGCCGGGTGGTGGTTCCGGTCAGCGTCGAACAAGGGACCAAAGACTTCGTCATCCAACGCTCCGAAGGGTCACCGACCTTCTTGTTGGCCAACGTCGTCGACGACGGGGAAATGGAGATCACCCACGTCATTCGGGGCGACGACCACCTCACCAACGCCGCCCGACAGATCTGTCTCTTCCGCGCGCTCGGGTATCCGGTGCCCGAGTTTTATCACGTGCCGCTGATCCACGGAGACGACGGGGCGAAGTTGTCGAAGCGCCACGGCGCGACGTCGGTCATTGAGTACCAGAAGCTCGGCTACGACCCCACGGTGGTCGTGAACCACCTGGCGAGGCTCGGCATGAGCTTCGGCACCGACCTGACGCTCCCGGTCGAAGAGCTCGCCCAGTGCTGCGATCCGTACAAGTTCTCCAAGGCCCCTTCGCGTCTCGGCGTCGATCGCCTCGAAGCGCGGAACATGCACCACCTGAAGCGGATGGAGCCGGCGGCGCTGATCGCCGAGCTCGAGGCGCGCACCCGCGGCGAAACCGTCTCGGTGCGGATCCCGCGAGTGCACATCAAGCCCGACGGTGAAAAGTGGATCGAATCCTCGGTGGGTGAGGCCCCCAACCTTCTTCGGGATCTCGGCGCCACCGGCCTGGCCGCCCTCGCCGACGCCGCCCGGGGCCGCGTCACCACCTTCATGGAGGCGGTCGAGTTGGGGCAGTTTTTGCGAATGCCGCCCGCCTACGACGAGGTCGCCCTCAAGGTGCACGGCGGGGCAAAGTCCGCCGCCAACGCCGACAAGTTGCGCGGCAAGCTCGCCGGGTTGCCCAAAAATGCCTGGAACCTCGACGGCCTCGAGAAGGCCCTCGACGCCTTCAACGACGAAAACCGCGTCAGCTACAAGGCCTACGGCGAGGCGGTGCGCTGGATGTTGACCGGCTCCAGCCACGGCGTCCCGCTCCACCACCTGTTCGCGATCCTCGGACGCGAAGAGGCCCTCGACCGCCTGCAGAACTGGCCTCGCACCGTGGAGGACCTGCGCGCCCGCGCCGCCGCCGCGCCCGCCATGGAGGTGGTCCACGACGCCCCCGCGGTCGAGTTGGTACAGGGTGATGCCGAGGCGATCGAACGGCCCCGCAACGGGCCGAAGTTGGAGATCGAACTCCCGAGGGCCCCGGTGGCGATCGAACGCCCGGGCGATCAGGAGATCATCAAGAACGGGGCGCCGATCCGCCTCCTCACCGAAAACGAACTGACCTTCACCCGGATGGGGAAGCTGAAGAAGCCCGGCGACAAGCTTGGAGAGATCGAGGTCGAAGGTTTCCGCGCCGACCTGATCCCGGCGACCGTCGACGCGACCGGGATGCACCCCGAGGCCGCCCAAAAGGCGCGCAACCTCCTGACCTGGGCGGACCTCAACGACAAGGGCCGTTCCCATTATCTCGAAGCCCACAAGGCCGCGAACGGCGCCTATCCGGCGATCCGGCCCGCACCGGGCGGAAAACTCGCGACGGTCGAATACGGCGAAGAGGGCACCATCCGTTGGACGAGCGGGACCCTCACCTCGGTCGGCCGGACCGAAGCCTTGATGAAACAGCACGGGTGGGGACCGGTGACCACCAGCTTCGTCCGCGGCGATCCGGTGGAGGTGTGCGAGCAGCAGGTCGCGTGGCTTAGGAACGCCAACCTCTACATGTTGATCGCGGGACTCGAGGCTCGCGGCGCCAAGGGGAACGGCGAAGAGTTTTGGCGGTTCGCGGTCTCCGAGCAGACGCTCCCGACCGAAGAGAACCTGGCCATCGCCCTCAAGGTCTTGAACGGCGCGAACCCCAAGCGGACGGCTTTCGCCGACAACCTGCAGGTCAGCGTCCACGCCGGCAAAGAGAACCGGGCGGTCGTCGAGACCCGTGGTGGTCACGAGGTCGAGAAGGCCAGGGTCCTGGACTCGCTGATGAACGGCCTGGCCAACGGCATTTGGGGCTCCTTCTTGGAGCGACACGGCCAAGGCGAGTTTGCGCTCCCAACCCTCGAGGCCCGGGAGGCGCAGCCTGGACTGCCGGCGGCGTTCGAGGCCCTCGTGGCTCAGCAGATCGCGAAGCACCCCGAGTTGAGGCTCGCGGCCGATGCTGCGAAACAGATCGCGGCCTACGTGGGGAGCGCCCAGTTCTACGCCGCTGAGGCGCCGGAGCGGCGGCTGAACGGTTTCGATCAACGGGCCTGCCTCCCTTTCCTCGAATTCGACCGGCTCCCCTGGCTCACGCCCGATGACAAGGCCCGGGTCGCCGGCGCGACGACCCAGCTGTTGGCGCAGCTCGCGCAGCTCTCCCGACCGGGCGCGTACCAAGGGCTCCCCAAAGAGCAGCTCGGCCTGCAGATCACCCAGCTGATGGTGGCGTGGGCCCAGCAGGCCCAACTCGCCGAGCCCTTCGGCCGTTGGTTGGACGGTCCGGTCCGCCGCTCTTTCTTCGAGCCCGACGAAAAGTGACCCCCGGCGTCCTACTTCTCCTTCCAGGCGAGGATTAGCTCGGGTCGTCCCGGGCGCAGAGGACCCACGCCGCGCCGGAGTACATGGTGCGAACGTCGATGGTGCACCCACTTCGGTGGCAGTTGATCGGGTGCGCATAGAGCGGGCCGACATCGCCGTAGTTCGACCAGATGTAGCCAACCTCGTTGAGATTGAGCTTCCCGGAGTCGATCGCCTCGTAGGTTCGCTGCAGCTCGTTGTTGGTGGCCAGCGCCCAACCCGGGCCCTCCGCGGCGCAGCGATTGGCGACGTCGGCCTTCGGTGCCTTGCCCACGAGCTTCAGTGTCCTCAACTTCGGCGGCGGAGGAGGCGGAGCGATCGCCACGGCCTTCGCCTGCTTTGGAGCCGAGGCGGCCTGGGGAGGCGAAGGGCTCAACCCCCGTCTCCACAGGTTGAGGCCAACCAACACGCTGAAGCCCAGCAGCACCAGCAGCGGCAGGGGGCCGAGCAACCCAAAGGGCCGCAAGAGAGTCCGGAGTGTGGAGCCCATCCCAATCCAAAGCCGCCTGGAGATGGCCACCGACAAGATCGCCAAGAGGCCGGCCACCAAGCAGAACGCCACCGCCCCAGCCCCGGTGACTCGTTCGACGTAGGCCAAGCCGAGAGCGACGCCGATCAGCCAGAAGATCCCAGCGATGGCGTTCATCGCGTTGACCCCGGACGGGCGGGTCTTGAAGATCCGTCGATCTCGCTGCGGATCGGGATCGATCCAGTTGAGCTCCCGACTCAACTCTTCCTCATCACTCATCCCGGGCTCCCTGGCGTCCGAGGAAGGCTTCGGCGGAGATGCGCATAGACAACGACATTGGAGCCAACTCCAAGGGTCGGACGGGGCAACATTCGGCCCATCCTAGTGCCCGGCTACGCTCGGTCCAGCGGGATCTGCTCCCGACCTGGTTCGAGTTCGAGGCAGAGACAAAAACAGCCGCTTCGTGGCAGGTTCGGCGCCATGTCGAGTTCGAGCACCAACCTTCAAGACCTCCAAGCGATCGCCGCTCGCGCGATGATTGAACGGGGCCTGGTGCCGGCGTTCACCGCCGAAGCCATGGCCGAGGTCGAAGGTCTGGCGGCTCTTCCGCGCGAGTCTGGACCGTCGATCCGCGACCTTCGTTCGCTGTTGTGGTGCTCCATCGACAACGAAGATTCTCGAGATCTCGATCAGCTTTCGGTGTCCATGCCGGCCGACGATGGGGTGCGGATCCTGGTGGCCATCGCTGACGTCGACGCGCTGGTGAAGAAGGGATCAGCGATCGACGAACAGGCGCGGAACAACACCGCCACGGTGTACACGGCGGCCCGAATTTTCCCGATGATCCCCGAACGCCTGTCCACCGACCTGACCTCTCTCAACCCTGACGTCGAGCGGTTAACGGTGGTCACCGACATGTTGGTGGACGCCGAGGGCCGGGTGAAGAGCGCCGACCTCTACCGGGCCTTGGTGCTCAACCATGCGCGCTTGACCTACGACGACGTCGCCGCCTGGCTCGACGGGGTGGGGCCGGCGCCTGGCCCGGTCGCTCGCGATCCCGCCCTCGCCGAGCAACTTCGGATCCAGGACCGCTGCGCCCAGGGCATGCGGGAGCTGCGGCAGGAACAAGGGGCGCTCAGCCTGGGGGCGGTCGAATCCAAGGTCGTGTTCAGCGGCGACGGGGTGGCCGGGATCCGAACCGAAGAAAAGAACCGCGCCAAGGAGATGATCGAGAACTTCATGATCGCCGTGAACGGGGCGACCGCCAGGTACCTCGACGCCAAAAAGTTCTCCTCGATCCGACGGGTGTTGCGGGTCCCCAAACGTTGGGATCGGATCGTGTCGATCGCGGGTGAGCAGGGGGTGAAGCTCCCGGCCGAGCCCGATCCCCGGGCGCTCGAGGTGTTCCTCCGAGATCGACGGGCCAAAGACCCGGACCACTTCGCGGAGCTCTCCTTGGCCGTGGTGAAGTTGCTCGGCTCCGGTGAATACGCCGTCGAGTTGCCGGGTCGACCCGCCGGTTTGCACTTCGGCCTCGCCGTCAAGGACTACGCCCACTCGACGGCGCCCAACCGTCGCTACCCCGACCTGGTGACCCAAAGGCTCTTGAAGGCGGCCTTCGAAGGTGACTCAAGCCCCTATGACGACGACGAGCTGGCCCGCCTCGCCGAACACTGCACTCGACAAGAGGACAACGCTGCCAAGGTGGAGCGCCAAGTGCGAAAGTCCGCGTCCGCCCTCTACCTTGCTTCCCGCGTCGGCGAGCGCTTCGACGCGATCGTCACCGGCGCTTCAGCCAAAGGGACCTACGTTCGAATTTTTCACCCGACCGCCGAAGGACGGGTGGTTCGCGGACACCAGGGGTTGGACGTCGGGGAACACGTCGTGGTCGAGCTCCTCAAGACCGACGTGGCCAAGGGGTTCATCGACTTCGCCCGAGCGACGTAGCCGGCGGCGGATCGGACCCGGCGACTGCAATGCTGCGGTTGTTCGGCTCCGGCGGCCAAGATCGTCGGGCCATAAGGTCCGTGGCGGCTGGCTCTGCGCGATTCGTCGGGATAGAGAGTGTTGTGGTCGCGCGGTGGGCGTTGGGGTTGGCTCTTCTGGCGGCCTGCAGCCCCGAGTCTTTGGCGCCGCCCGAGTTGCCCCCCGTCCTCTGCGTTGACGGGCAGAGGGCTGACGCCACCGGCCAGTGCACCTGGATCTTGCCAACCTCGGATTGTGCACCCCACACCCACGCACGGGTGGGGATGGCCGAGTGCCAGCCGATCGGCGCCGGGCCGTGTGAACCTCCGTTTCAGCCGAGCTCGGAGTGGGGATGTGTTGTGGCGCCGGCCTCGTGTCCGGGCCGGACGATGGCGACGTTGTTCGGCGAATGTCGCCCGGTGGGTTGGGCGTCGTGCCCGGAAGGGTTCTTCGAGGAAGGTGGTGGCTGCCGTCCGATCTTCGGCAAGGGGTGCACCGGCGCGACACGGCCGGCGATCGGCGAGCCGGGCTGCGTGGCGATCGGCGCCTGTGGAGGGCCACCCCGAGGTGATCTCTACGTCGACCCGGCGGGCCCAGAAGACGCCACCCACTTTCGTGCGATCGGGCCTGCCGTCGACGCGGCTTTGGTGGGTGCGGTGATCTCGATTGCACCAGGAACCTACGCCGAGTCCCCGCTCCTGACCCGATCCGTTTCCCTTCGTGGCGCCTGCGCCGAGGCGGTCGTTGTTCGGGGTGGCGTCACGGTCAACGCCGGGGCCGCGGTGGAGATCAGCGGCCTTACCTTGTCGGGGGATCGGGCCGGCATCCGGGCCCAAGCGGACGCTCAGGTCATGGTGGAGGACGTGGTGATCGACGGCAGCCTGGGCGCGGGGGTTCGGGTGGAGGGGGCTCGACTCCAACTCTCGAGATCGGTGATCCGGGACGTGAGGGCCTTCGCCGATGGCTCCTTCGGGCGCGGCGTCGACGTCGCCGAAGGCGGGACGGTGGTGATCCGAAACTCCGCGATCATCGGCCCGAGGCAGGCCGGTGTGAGCGCCGGGGATCTCGGTTCGGTCGCAGAGCTCGAGGGGGTGTTGGTCCTCGACGTGACCAGGGCCCCCCGAGGTGCGGGCGGGGTTGGGGTGGTGGCGGCAGCGGGGGGGCGGATCCGTGGGGACCGAGTGGCGATCGCCAACGTCGCCGACATTGGGGCGTTGGCCTATCAATCGCCGAGTGTCGTCGAACTTGGGTCGGTCTTCATCGAACACACCGGGCTCCTCGGCGCCGGCGCTGGCGTTCGGGTGGACAGTGGCGGCGCGATGACCCTGAGTCAGGCCACCTTGGTCGATACGATCGGGGCCGGGATCTTGGTCGCCGACCCCGCCAGCACCGCGACGGTGAGCGATGTTTGGATCGGGCGGGTGAAGGCCGATCCCGACACCGGCTTTTCGGCCGGGCTCGCGTCGTTCTTTTCGGCCCGTTTGAACGCAGTCCGCGTCTTCGTTCAGGAGACCTCCTTCGGTGCCACCGCCTCCGCCGAGGGGGAACTCACGATCTCCGATGTTCGCCTCGAAGTGTCATCGTTGGGGGTGTTGGCCGATGCCGGACGACTCCGCCTCGTGGGCTCGACCTTGAGTGGAGCGTTGGGTGGCGCCGTCGCCCAGAACGACGGGTGGCTTTCGGTCGAAGGCACCGTGGTGTTGGGCTCGGAGGTGGACGGTGGCCTGCCGACCGCCGGGATCACCACCGATGGAAGCACTTTGACGTTGTCGGGTTCCGCGATCCTCGGCGGGATCGGCTTTGGCCTCCTGGTCACCGGCACCACGGCCGTCGCCCGAGTGACTGACACCTTGGTTCGAGACCAGAGGTCGACCGATCGGGTCATCGGCCAAGGCATCTTGTGCGATCAGGGCCGCCTCGATCTCGATCGAGTCCGGGTCGACCAGGTCGACGGCCTGGGGATCTTGGCTCAAGGCAGGGTGTCGATCGCCCGGACCACGGTGAGCGGGGTGACGGCCTCACGCCGACAAAACGGGGCGGCGATCGCGGTCGGTGGAGTGGCACGCTTTCAAGACGTCGCAGTCATCGGCAATCAGCTCGCCGGGATGGTCCTGGGTCCCGGTGACCTCCAGATCGACGGCCTCCTGGTCAGCGGGACGACCTTCAACGACCAGAACGAGTTCGGCCATGGCCTCCTCGGCGAAGGCACCACGCTCAGCGCCCGCGGGGTCGAGCTCCGCGGCAGCGCCACCGCCGGCCTCGCGATGGACAACAGCACCGCGCGCCTCTCTCGATCCCTGATCGTAGGCAACGTCATCGGAGCCCAAGTCCAAGGTGGATCTCGCCTCGTCGAAGCCAGCGACGTGGCGCCTTCACCCCTCGACGTCGTCGTCGCCTCCGACGTCCTGCTCCTCGACAACCAGACCCGAGTTGGGCTCGGCACCATCCCTCTTCCTAAGCCCTTCGAAGCCCTACCGCGGTGAACTCCAGACTTGCACCAATGTGTAGGTGCACCCGGCTGGACCTCGCAAATCAGTGGGCGCCGTCCGTGATCCACGGGGAGGGGGGATTCGTGAAGCCCGAGAGGATGGCGTCGTTGTGCGCGGCGGTGGCGTCCCGGGCCACGGCGGCCGTGCCGGTCTCGTTGAGTTGCCAGTATCCGACCAGGCCGGCGGTCGCCGGGTCGATGGTTTGTAAGTGGTGATCGCGGATCTCGGCTTCGGTGCGCTCCACGCTCCAGATGCGGATCTCGTCCAGGTCGCCGGCCAAGTACCGGAACTCGGTGTCGGCGCCGATGCGGCCGTACCCGGCGCGTAGTGAGGTGTCCCAATTGAAGGCCGACTGGGTCGTGTTGGGATCGTGAACCTCCAGCATGCCGTCGACGTACAGGGTCATGCCACCCGGGCCGAGGGTGCCCGCAGCGTGGTGCCACGCACCATCGTCATAACGGGCGGTGCTGCAGCGTTCGGTGCGGGTCGGTGAAAATACGTAGAAGCAAAGGACGCCAGAGCGCAAAAACAGGGCGCGATCGGCGCCGAGCTGCGCGGTGCTGTACACCTCCAGGAGCGCCACGCTGCTGGTGGTGGTTCGGAACCAGGCCTCTTCGCTGAACGCGAGTTCGTTGAAGCCGCCAGCGGCGGCCGGGATCAAGAGCTGATCGTCGACGCCGTCGAAGTGGAGGGCTCCGCCGACCGTGGCCGCATCGTTGGGGAGCGCATCCGTCGGGCCAACGTCGCCACTGGTGCTCGCGTCGGGATCGGCGGCGTCCGCGGGCGCCGCGTCGGGATCGCCCGCCCCGGCGTCAAAGGCCGCGTCGGCCGCGCCGCTGTCCGTGCGCCCCGCGTCGAAAGCGCCCGAGTCCGGAAGGCCCGAGTCGGCTCGGCCTGCGTCGGCCGAAACCGCGGCGTCCTGCGAACTCTCCTCGGGATCGGCACAAGCGCAGCACACCAGCACGACGAGCAGGAATCGCTTCATTGATTGAAGACCCTATCAGAAGGGGCCCCGACCGCCGAGAAGCAGCGGGCAGCGCACCTTGCCTTTGCAGGGCCCCAGCCCCCAAAAAAAGGGGCGCCTTGAGGTTGAAGGGCTCGCGGCGCCTTCGATCGGCGCGGAATTTGAGGGAAGAGGGAATGGCCACAGCAGGACTCGAACCTGCGACTTCCACCGTGTGAATGCAGCTGAGGGCCCAGTGGGGCCAGTGGTTTAGAGAAGTTAGGAGTCACGGAGCGCCACTCAACGCCAGGCTCCGACAAGAAATGGGGGGATCAAAGGGGGGACGATCCCCCGGTCCCCCCGTTGCAACCTGGCAGGGGTTGTCGCCGCAGGTTGCCCTCGTTGGCTGCGCCGCAAAGGGAGTCCGGCGACGGCCCCGACCGTCGATCCCGGTCCGGCCGACGTTGAGTCTCGAGTTCGCGCATCGGCCGTGTTTCGAAGCGGTTCTCGCGGTTGTTGGCCTCGTCGGCTTGCTGCACTCTGCGGCGGAGATCGTCGCGACCATGAACCCCGCGTCACTTCAGTCGCTGGTGGCCCCGGGTGAGTCCGCGACCCTCGAGTTCAAGCGCTCAACCGCTGAGCTGAAGCGGGTCGGGGAGAGATCTGCGCCTTCCTGAACGGCGACGGCGGCAAGGTCCTGGTCGGCGTGACCCCAGACGGAAAGCTCGTCGGACAGGAGGTGGCCGACATGACCCTCCGCGACATCGCCGCGACCGCCAAGTGAGCACCACGTGCGCCAATCCGTCGATTCGTTCCTGGCCCAGGAGGGCAGCCGGTCGCAAAGTATGCCTGTGGTTGCTCCAGCATCACCTGGTGGTGCCTGTCGAACGAACAACCGCGATGCCGGTACACCCGCTCGCGACCAGCTGCCAGGTATGGCGCCCGCCTTCTGTGAGCTACCGATCTCGATCATCCTCGCGGCTCTGGCGCTGCCGGACTTTCAACGTCGTCTTCGCTGGGGGCAGCGCGCAAGCTCGAGGCAGCGAGACTGGTGAACAGATCCACAACACCTTCGGCGACAAGTTCGGCTCCGGTTCGGTCGAGATTTGCTGACTCCTTGAGGACATCGCGTACACCCGCTGCGTCTGCATTCCCGAAGAGGTCCTGAAACGCCACCAAGATCGCTTCGCCTGCTGCGCCCGCTCGCCTCAAGGACTGAGCGACGGGATCGACACCAATGAGTTGAACGTAGACGGCGATGTCGAAGCAGTCCTTCGTTTCGTCCGGACGATGAACCTGCTTGGCAGCCAGCTTCGTCGCGAGAAACCCGGCGGGATCGGGCACCTTGATCTCCAGGTACCCTCCAGCGAGCGCAACTCGTAGCTGGTGCGGTCGCGCGAGTGCGAGCGTCGCGTCGACCGGCGTCATCCCAGTCGGGATGTTGGCCGCATCCGCATCCTCTGGACGGAACAGATCGAGGTCGAACGTCCATTCGTCATCAAGCTGCTTACTCCAGCGGAAGTCCCGTGTTCGTCTGTAGCTTCGGGCTTTGAGCACGTCGACGACCGATTCGACCGTGCTCGGCGCGGCGTCGACATCGATCAGAAGGTCGGGTTCGAACGAGAACCCGCGCGAAAGCGGGACGCCGGTATCCAAGTCGACCTGGATGACGGGGCTGAGGCCTCGGCTCATCGCTTCGAGCGCCAGGACTTGGCCGCCGATCATAACGATGTGCGCTTCGAGGTGAGCAAGGCTCTTCATCAGCTCGCGAAGCTCGCCAAGAACGCGCTCGAATCGCTCCTCGTCATTCATTCGACTTCGGCCTCGGACGCGGCAATTTGAGCGACGATGCGCGCCGCTTGTTCTCGGGCTCGACCGCCTTGGAGCGCGCAGTCGACGGCGAGCTGCGGGAGGCAAACCCCGCGCCCGTGGGGCAAATCGCGCAGCTTGTAAAACACGCCGCCGGTTGCTGATTCCTGGATCGAATGGGGGACCATCAAAAGGAAGTTGTGCGGAGGGGTCTCGCGAAGACCCAAGGCGTCGATAACCGCCCCTTGATCTCCTCCCGAGTAGAGGCCGAAGGGTAGGCCGGCAACATGCAGCTCCTTCGGAAGGAGTGCGGCCGCGAGCGTGAACGCACACGGGAGATCGCGTTGAGAAGCAGCCTTGAAGGCACGGGCGAGCGCTTCGGGTCGGGTCGAAGGTGCGTAGAACGGCTTGATGACGGCGGCAGCAGGCTCAGCTGACTCCATCCACCTGCGGATCAACGCGGGGCGATCTCTGACGTGGTAGCCCGACTTGGGTGAACGTCGGTGAACGAAGCCCTCGGCTTCGAGCTCGCCGACGACGGATTGTGCGAGTCCGAAGCTCGCACCGCATTCGGCAGCGACATCTCGAATGCTAAAGTGGTCGCCAGACCAACAGGCAATCACCCGACTCACTCGTGCGGCTTTTCCACGGAACACCTGGCGCAGCCTTCGTGGTCGCTCTTGCCGACCTTCGATAGCAACGAAGACCGGACCCGCGCTGATCTGGATCGTGCCCGCGAGATCGAGGAGGCTCACGCCTTCTTCGGCGCAGACCACCTTGAGCCTGTCGGTCGCGGACCGAACCACGATCGCTGGATGGACGGCGGGCAAAGGACCACGTTTCCCGGTTTCACTTCGGGCGATCGAGTCGATGACCTCCGCGAGCTGGGCCTTGATCCTCGGTAGGTCCCCGGGCACGGCCGATCCGCGCATTGCACACAACAGTCGCGTGGGGCCGTTCGGGGTCTCGATGGTCACCAGATCGAACCTGGCCTCCCCGCCTGGACCCCGTTGTTCCCGCGAAAGCGATCGCTCCCTTTCGAATCGGAGCCGCGCTGGGGCTCGAAGAACGCTCCAGAAGTCGGCCAAAGACTCGGTTAAAGTGTTCATCAATTATTTGATCATCGCTCATAATCGCGGTCGACGCAAATTATGATCATGATTATGGCCTAAGATCATTTAATTTGATCATCACTGGAGCTCTGATGCCGCGTCGCCCAGGGCCTTTCCAAGGGGGGCCAAGTGCCGTCAGGCGGGGCGCCAAGCGGTCTGAAGCCGTTGTTGAACTGCTGCGCGATAGACCCAGTCCAGACCGTTGTTCTCCGGGTGGGCAGGTTTGAGGCGTTGGGCGGTGGCCGCGTGCTGTCAGCGTGCGGCGTGCTCCGCGGTGATCGAAGCGCTCGGTGCGCGTCGCATCTACCGAAAATTGAGGGGCAGGGGGGAATGGGCACAGCAGGACTCGAACCTGCGACTTCCACCGTGTGAAGATGGCACTCTAACCAGCTGAGTTATGCGCCCGAACGGGCGGATCCATCGCACAGGGCAGGGCGGCTGGGAAGGGAAAAAATCGCTCTGGGCTCAGAGGGGGAGGCGGTCGCCGGGGGCGGGGCGGTGGGGGCGGGGGAGCCCGGCTTTTTCCAGGAGCTCGGCGAGGGTGGCCTGGGGGCGTGGTTCGCCGTGGACCAGGATGATCTGCTGGAGGGGGCCGTTTTTGTGGGCGGCGGCGGCGAAGGCCATCAGGTCGGCTTGGTCGGCGTGGGCGGAGAAGCCGTTGAGGACCTCGACGCGGGCGTTGAGGGGGCGCTCGACGCCGAAGATGCGGACTTTGGGTCGGCGTTCGACCAGGCGGCGGCCTAGGGTGTGTTCGGCCTGGAAGCCCACGATCAAGACGGTGTGGCGCGGGTCGTCGATGGCGGCTTGGAGGTGGTGGAGGACTCGGCCGGCCTCACACATGCCGCTGGCGGAGATGATGATCGCGGGATCGGGTGAGGCGGTCAGCGCTTTGCTCTCCTCCAGATCGTGCACGTAGCTCAGGCCCGGGAAGTTGAAGGGCGAACGTTTGGAGCGGATCAGGGCGTAGGTCTCTTCGTCGTAGCACTCGGGGTGCATCTTGAAGACGTCGGTGATCTTCACCGTCAGCGGTGAGTCGACGTACACCGGAAAAGGTGGCAGGCGGCCCGCTTGTTTCAGGTGCTCCAGGGCCAACACCACCTCTTGGGCCCGCTCGAGCGCAAACGAAGGGATGATCACCTTGCCCTTCCGCTGCCAAGCCGAAGCCAAGATCTCGGCCAGGGCGTCCTCCATCGCCTCGATCGGCGGGTGCAGACGATCGCCGTAGGTGCTCTCCATCAACAACACCTGGGCACCCTCGACCCACTCGGGATCCCGCAAGATCGGCATCCGACGACGCCCGAGATCTCCGGTGAATACGACCCGCAGGTGGCGATCGTCTTCCTGGACGTCGAGTACACAAATCGCGCTGCCCAACACGTGGCCCGCGTCCAAGAAGGTCAGCCGTACCCCGGGCGCGATCAAGTGGGGCCGGTGATAGGGCAAAGAGATCATCCGGGCCAACGCCACGTGGACGTCCTGCAGATCGTAGAGCGGCACCACCGGTTCCAAGTCCGCGCCGTCCCGTTCGATGCGGCGGTTGATGTAGCGGGCGTCGTTCGCTTGGATCATCGCCGCGTCTTCGAGCATCAGCTGGCAGAGATCTCGGGTGGCCGGGGTGGCCCAGATGTCGCCGCGATAACCGCGTTTGGCCAACAGCGGCAAACACCCCGAGTGATCGATGTGGGCGTGAGACAAGACCACCGCGTCCAGCTCGGCGACCGGCACCTTGAAGTTGTGGTTGATGGCGTTCGCTTGGGCCCGCCGGCCTTGATAGAGGCCGCAGTCGAGCAGGACCGTCGCGTGTTTGGTCCGGAGGAGGTGCATGGACCCGGTCACGGTTTGGGCGGCGCCGATCGCTTCGAACTCCATGCGTGCCTTATCCCGCGCCCCCGGCCGGCTGTCGATCACTCCGAAGGTTTGTTCGCGGCCAACCCCGAAGAGACCACCGGGGCCGCCGCCGCCGTCCGCCACGGCACCTCGGGCCACCACTTGGCCAGGGCCGGCGGCGCGGCGGGTTCGATGCTTTCGCCTGGCCGTGGGCTGGCCACTCTCACCCCGGCCTGAGCCGCCGCCACCAACACCCGCTCGATGGGTTCGGTCCAAGGATGCAGCGCCAGATCGAAGGTCCCCCAGTGCACCGGGAATAGCAACTTCGCTTGCAATTGCAAGCTAGCTTGCACTGCCTGCTCCGGGCCCAGGTGCACGTCGGCCCACAGCTGATCGTAGGCCCCGACCTCGAGCAAGGCGGCGTCAAACGGCCCGAGTCGCGCGCCGATCTCCGCGAAGCCGGGGAACATGGCGGTGTCGCCGCTGTAGAAGACCCGGTGGGTCGGGCCGATCAGCGCCCAACCCGCCCACAAGGTTCGATCCCGATCGGCCATCCGCAAGGAACGCCCCGAGAAGTGTCGGGCCGGCGTGGCCACCACCTTCAAGGCGCCGATGGCTGTCTCTTCCCACCACTCTTTTTCGAGGATCTGAGCGGCGGGCACGCCCCAATATTCCAGGTGGGCGCCGACGCCCAAGGGCACCAAAAAGGTGGTTTGCCGCTGGGCCAAGGCCACGATCGTCGGGTGGTCCAGGTGATCGTAGTGATCGTGGGAGATCACCACCACGTCCACCTTCGGCAACTGGTCCAGCGGCAAAGCCGGCGGGAAAAACCGCTTCGGACCCGCGAACGAAAACGGCGAACAACGATCACTCCAAATCGGATCGAAGAGCACCCGCTGACCGTCGATCTCCACCAACACCGAAGAGTGCCCAAACCAAGTCAGGCGTAGGCCGCTCGCCGGCGGCGTCTCGAAATAACCAGGCGGCGGCGTCACCACCCGGATCGGCGCGTTGGGGGTGGAGTTGGCGGTGCCCTGGATCCAGCGGCGCGTCGACTCGACGATCGCCGGCTCGACCCTTGGGATGGTGTCGACGAAGTGATCCCCCCGCCACTGGGGCGACTTCGACATCCGCTCCAACCGGGCCCCGGTGGCCACCGTGCCGGTCGCGTCCCAGGCGTCGTAGAGGGCCAGGCTCACCCCCACCACCGCGATCGACAAGAGCAATGCAAAGATGCGCGTCCAACGGCCCACCCGGCGGCGATAACACCAAACCCGGTCCCGCGCCTACTGGTGGGGCCGCTCCACCATCAACATCGCCATCATCCCTAGGTCGGCGTGGTCGAGGATGTGGCAGTGGAACATCCACATGCCGGGGCGATCGTCATAAGTGACCGCGAAGTCCAGGCGGCTATGGGCCGGGATGTGCAAGGTGTCTTTCCATTCCCGGTTGGGCCAGGGGCGTCGGTCGGCCATCAGCGGCTGAAAGAAGAAGCCGTGCAGATGAAAGGGGTGGTCGTAGCCGGTGCGATTTTCAACGGTCCAGACCTCGGTGGTGCCGACGTGGGCGTGAAAAGGCTCCGCGTGGCTGCCGGCGACGCCGTTGATCCCCAAAACGCCGACCCCTTCTTCCACCATTTCGGTGAGCTCGATCGTCCGAGGCACGGCTTGGTTCAGGTCCAACTCCGGCACGTCGCGCAGACGTTCGGGCAAGGGCTCGACCTGCACGAACTCTTCGGGGCCCACCTCCAGGTCGAACAACGGCAAGGCAGCTTGCGGAGTGCCGATGTGGAAACGATCGGTGTCTTCCCAGCGCACCGGGATCCTTCCTACGCCCGCCATCGGCGCCGTTGCCACCACCTCCATTCGTTCGCCGGGCGCCAACACCACCGCGTCCAACGGTCGGGGCACCTCGATCAGGCCTCCGTCGCTGCCGATCTGCACCACCTCGACCCCGGGCGCGACCAACTTCAGATAACGAGAGCGGGCCGCGTTCACCAGCCGCCAACGTTGAGGCAAGCCGGCCCGAGCCTTCACCTTGGGGCGCACTCGGCCGTTGATCAAAAGCAGGTTGCCCTCCCGGCCAAAGTAGTCGCCGAACCAACCGTTTTCGTCGCCGGGGCGCACCACACCTCTTTCGTCGAGCCCGAGATCGCTGAACACCAACGGCAACTCGTCGCCGAGGTGCATCGGTTCCGTGTCGTCGTCGACGATCAACATCCCATACAAGCCGTAGCCGACCTGAGCGCTGGAGCGGACGTGGGGGTGGTACCAGTAGGTCCCGGCGTCGAGGAGCGGCAGGTCGTAGTCGAAGCTCTCGCCGGGGGCGATCGGTGTCTGCACGGCTTCGGTCCCATCCATGGCCGCCGGGACCCGCAGCCCGTGCCAGTGGATGGTGGTCGGCTCGGGCAGGTGGTTGGTGAAGTGCACCAACAAGCGGCCGCCCTTCTTGCCGCG
The DNA here is from genome assembly GCA_016703535.1 of Deltaproteobacteria bacterium. Lineage (GTDB taxonomy): Bacteria > Myxococcota > Kuafuiibacteriia > Kuafuiibacteriales > Kuafuiibacteriaceae > Kuafuiibacterium > Kuafuiibacterium phototrophicum. The sequence continues at coordinate 643,252 of JADJBV010000002.1, forward strand.
CAAGATCGGGCCGGGGAGGCTGCCCTCATAGGTCCACAATTCGGTGGTCACGCCGGGTTGCGCCTCGACGCCCACCACCTTGGCCTCCAAACTCACCTCGACCACCTCGGTCCCAGGATCGAGATCGGGCCGGGTCGCCAACGACACCTCGTCCCGCCAGCCCTCGGGTTGGCTCGGGGGGGCCGGCCCCGGGACGGCGGTGCACGCGGTCACCAGCCCGATCCACCAGGTGCGCCGCACTCACCCAACTTGGAGGGGCCTGGGGCCCTTGTCTAGGCCAAGGGGTGTCACACCTTCGTGACCGCGGTCCGTCACCGGCACGGCTCGGTGACCCGTTTTGGGGCCGGTGGAGGGCTTGCGCCGATGGGCACGCATCTTGAACATGGTCCCAACGTGCTCGATCCGAGGCTCATCCAAAAATACGACGTGGCCGGGCCCCGATACACCAGCTACCCCACCGCGCCGGCCTGGAACGACCAGTTCACCGCCGACGACGCCCTCAACCGCTTCCAAGCCGCCGGCAGGGTGGGCGCCGACCAACCGCTTTCGCTCTACGTTCACCTGCCGTTTTGTCGGGAGCGCTGCACCTTCTGCGGCTGCAACGTGGTGGTCGCCAAAGACTCGACCCGGGTCGACCGCTACCTCGACTACCTCCAGAAGGAGCTCAACCTGGTCAGCAAGGCCTTGGGTGACCGGCGCACCGTCTCTCAGCTCCACTGGGGTGGCGGCACGCCGACCTTCCTCGACGTCGAGCAGCTGCAGCGCCTCTTCGGCATGTTGACCGAGGTCGTGACCTTGACGCCGGACGCCGAGGTGGCGATCGAGATCGATCCCCGGGTCACCCGCCCCGAACAACTCGACGCGCTGCGGGCCCTGGGCTTCAACCGGATCTCCTTGGGCGTGCAGGACGTCGACCACGAGGTGCAAGAAGCCATCGGTCGACACCAGACCCTGGCCGAAACTCAGGCGGTGTATCGACACGCCCGGGCCCTCGGTTTTGGGGGCATCAACTTCGACCTGATCTACGGCCTGCCGGCCCAGACCTCCGAAACGTGGCGACAGACCCTCGAGGAGGTGATCGCGCTGCGGCCCGATCGGCTGGCGATCTACGGCTTCGCGTACGTGCCCCAAGTGAAGCCGCACCAAAAGCGCCTCAACCTCTACGATCGCCTGAGCGGTGAGCAGAAGTTGGGCCTGATCCGCGCCGCCAACGAGACCTTGTCCCGGGCCGGTTATGCGCCGATCGGTATGGATCACTTCGCCTTGGCCACCGACGAGTTGGCCTTCGCCGCCAAAAACGGCACCCTTTTTCGCAATTTCCAGGGCTACACGGTGCGCCCGGCCAACGACACGGTGGCCTTGGGGGTCACCGCGATCTCCGACGTCGCCGGCTCTTACGTGCAGAACGATCCGGCGCTCCTCCGTTATTACGCCGCCCTCGACGCTGGTCGCCTGCCGACCGAACGCGGGATCATGATCTCCGACGACGACTGTCGCCGCCGCCAGGTGATCAACAACCTGATGTGCAACCTCTCGTGGACCATGAGCGACGAAGATCGGATCTACTTCCAGCCCGAGCTGGAGCGCCTCCAGGGTATGGTCGACGACGGCCTGGTCAAGATCGGAGGCGATCGGGTCCAAGTGACCGAGTTGGGTCGGCTCTTCGTGCGCAACGTGGCCATGACCTTCGACGCCTATTTGCCGCGGCAGACCAACCAGTTTTCCCGCACCGTCTGAACCTCAGAGCTTGACCCGTTGGCCCCGCCGCAGGTCTTCTACTGAATATACGGTGCCTCGCCACTTGATCCCGCCGTCACGCCAACAGGTGAAGGCCGAACGCCACAAGGCCACCAACAACACCGCCGCGCCGATCCAAGGGGCAGCGGCCCCGGCCAAGAGCGAATAGCGGAGTCGGTGGGCGATCACCACGTGCAGCAAGGTGATGGCGGCCAAGACCACCACCCCCAAACCTCGCAGCCAGGGCGTGGGCGGCGCCACGATCGCGGTCCAGGGGGCCATCCACAGGCCCACGATCACCAGCAACTTCAGGGCGAAGATCCCGGGCCGAAATCGCGAGAAGATCCCGTAGGTGTTCTTTTCGAGGCCGCGGATCAGGGACGCGACGTCTTCGTACCAGACGATGGTCAGCTGATCACCGCCCAGCCGCCAACCGGCTTTGCCTCCGTGTTCGACGATCATCTTGCCCAAGCCAACGTCATCGCCGATCTCCATCTTGAGCCACTCGAAGCCGGGCGTGCGATCGAAGCCGCGGCGCCTGATCAGGTTGAAGGCGCCCACCCCGATGAACACCTTGGAGCCGGGGCGGCCCACCCGATGGGGCCGGACCATCAACATGAAGGTGACCGCAAACGAGATCAGGGTGGCGGTCAAAGCGAAGGAGCTGGAGATGATGAACGGCAACACCGCCAGCTGATCCAAACCGTCGGCTTCGGCCAAAGCGACGGCCCGCTCCAACACCCCGGGCTCAAAGTGGACGTCGGCGTCGCTGTAGAGCAGCCACTCGCCGCTCGCGAGTTCGGTCCCGCGGTGGAGCGCGTGGAGTTTGCCCAGCCAACCCGCGGGGAGTTCGGTGATGTGCAGCGGCTTGATCCGCGGATCTTTGGCCGCCAGCCGATCGACGATCGCGCCGGTGTCGTCGGTGGAGCGATCGTTGATCAGGACGATCTCCAGGTTGGGATAAGTTTGGGCCAACAAGGTGGTGAGGGCCGCCTCCAAGGTGTGGCCTTCGTTCAGCGCCGGGATCACCACCGAAAGTCGTGGCCAAGCGCCGGCGGGCGGTGATGCTTCACCTTGGTCCAGGCGGCGGGAGGCCAGGGTGCTCTGCAGCCCGCCCAACACCACCAGCAAAAAAAGCCCACAAACCAAGGCGATCAAGAGGGTCCAGGGGTCCACGTGCTCCATCCTTAACGCGGCCCCCCGGGTAGGAGCGAATCCCGGGAAAACGCACGCTTCCCAGCGGCGCCTCTAGGCCCCAGGATGTCGCCCGCATGGCCCGGCCGGTGTCAGAGCGCTCGATCCTCTTTTTGGTCGGCGCCGTCCAGTTCGTGAACATCCTGGACTTCATGATGGTCATGCCTTTGGGGCCCGACTTCGCCAAGGCCTTGGGCATTCCGGCGGCCCACCTGGGCGTGATCGGCGGCTCCTACACGGCGTCGGCGGCGGTGGCCGGGGTGGTCGGCGCGCGCTTTTTGGATCGCTTCGATCGCAAGAAGGCCCTAGCCGTGGCGATGGCGGGTTTGGTGTTGGGCACCGCACTCGGCGGACTGGCCCAGGGCCTGTACAGCTTGGTGGCGGCCCGGATCGTCGCCGGCGCCTTTGGTGGACCGGCGACCTCGGTGGCCATGTCGATCATCGCCGACGTGGTGCCGCCCGAACGTCGCGGCAAGGCGATGGGCGCGGTGATGGGCGCCTTCTCCGTCGCTTCGGTGTTGGGCGTGCCCGCGGGCCTGGAGTTGGCCCGGATCGGCGGTTGGCAGCTGCCGTTTTTTGCGGTCGCGGGCCTGGGGGTGGTGGTGGCCGGCGCGGGGATCTGGCTTTTGCCCAGCCTGCGGATGCACCTCGACGCGGGCCCGGTCCAGCGGGTCGACGTCTTCCAACTCCTCCAGCGACCAGAGGTCTTCTTGTCCTTGGGCGCGACCACCGCCTTGATGCTCAGCAACTTCTTGGTAGTCCCCAACCTGTCGGCGTTCCTCCAGTTCAACCTGGGATATCCGCGGGAGTCGATGGGGGTGCTCTACATGGTCGGCGGCGTCATCAGCTTCGGCGTGATGCGGCTGTGCGGGATGTTGGTCGATCGGATCGGCTCACCGGCGGTGGCGCTGATCGGCAGCACCTTGATGATCGGCGATCTGGTGACCGGCATCCTCCGCACGCCCCCGATGATCCCGGTGATGTTCTTTTTCGTGACCTTCATGGTCGCGGGTTCCTTCCGCGGGGTCGCGATCAACACCCAATCCAGCCGAGTGCCCGGGCCCAGCGAACGGGCCGGCTTCATGTCCACCCAGTCGGCGGTCCAGCACCTCTCGGCGGCGGCCGGGGCCTTCCTCAGCTCCCAACTCCTGACCGAAGGGGCCAATCATCAGCTGGTGGGAATGCCGCGGGTGATCTGGTTGTCGATAGGGATCAGCATTTTGCTGCCGGTGTTCCTCTTTATGGTGGCCCGGCGCCTGGCCCGGCGAATTCCGTCCGCCGAGGCACCGACCTTGGCCGTTTCTGGGGGTTCCTAGGTTGACCCGAGGTGGGCCCCGATAGTTGGGTGCCCCCAGTGTGGAGTTACGGTCCGATCTTGCTGGCCTTGGTGGCCACGCCCGCTCCGGCCGGCACCGAATCCAGCAGTGGTGCCCTGACCCTGGCCGAGGCCCTGCGCCTGGCCGCCGTGAACAATGAGGTCCCGGCCATCGCCCGGGCCCGGGTCGACCGGGCCAAGGCCGCCCGGCAAGAGGCCTACTACAACCTGCTGCCGGTCTTGAGCACCAGCGGGACCTACACCCGGCGGGCCTACGAGGTGCGCCGGACCTTGGGCACCCAGGAGGTGGTGGTCCAGAAGTTCGACGCTTTGCAAGCTGACTTGCAACTCAACTGGGACCTCTTCGACGCTCGGGCCTTCGCCGGGATTTCGGCGACCCAACACCAGCTCGAGGCCCAAACCTTGGAGTCGAAGGAGCTGCTCCGCAACCTGGCCTTCGAGGTCGCCGAAAGTTTCTACGCGGTCCTGTCGGCGGAGCGCCTCAAAGAAGCGGCCGATCGGCGCTTTCACGCCGCCGAGGAGACCTTCGCCGACGCCCAGGGACGGGTCGAGGCTGGCCTGGCCGCTCGCAACGAGGCCACCCGCACCCAATTGGAGTTGGCCAACGCCCGCCTCGCCCTCCAACAGGCCCGCACCGCGGTCGTCAAAGCACGTTTGTCCCTCTCCTATTTGGTCGACCAACGGCTGGACACCCGTCCCATCGCCGAACCCGAGCGGCGGGTCTTGCCCCGGGCCACGCCCGAGACCTTGGAGGGGGTGGCCCTCGAACAGCGGGCCGACCTGCGGGCGGTGGCTGAACGCAGCGAACAGGCCCGGGCCCTGGCCAAAGAGCCCTGGCTGCGCCTGCTCCCGACCTTGGGGCTGCGGGGTTTGGTGCGGGCCTCCAACGAGACCGGCTTCGTCGGTCAAACCGTAGACGGGAACGTCGCCGCCACCTTGAGCTGGACCCTCTTCGACGGCGGCATCCGTTACGCCCAAGCGGCCCAGCTGGCGGCTCAACTCGAGGAGATCGAGCTCAACGAAAAGGCGATCCGTCGGCGACTGGGCCTCGATCTTCGGAACGCCTTGGCCGATCTGGCCGACGCCGAGGCCAGCGTGGATCAAGCCGAGGTCCGGGCCCAAGTGGCCGAACAGAACGCCGAGGAGGTGCGGGCCTTGTTTGGTACAGGCTTGGCCAGCGCCCTGGAACAAGTGGACGCGGCCGTGTCTCAGTTCGAGGCCGCCGCCGAGTTGGCCCGGCAGCGGGTGCGTCGTCGGGTGGCGGAGCTCAGCCTGTTTCGGGTGATGGGCGACTGGCCGGTGGAGGCCCAAGGGGACCGTGATGCGAAGCCGTGATCTGATCTTTTGCATGGCCTGCTTGGCCCTTGCCTGCAGCGGCAAAAGCGCCGCCGAGGCCCCCAGCAACAAGGGGCCGGGGCGGGCGGTTGCCTTCCCGGTCGAGGTCCAAAACGTCAGCGCCGAACGGGTCGAATATCGGGTCACGGCGGTGGGATCGGTGGAGGCCTTCGAGGAGGTCCAGGTCACCGCCAGGGTGCCGGGGGCCATCGAGCGGCTCAGCTTCTCCGAAGGCGATCGGGTCAAGACCGGCGCGGTCTTGTTGGAGATCGAACCCCGCCGTTATCAGCTGCAGGTCGAGTCGGCCAAAGCCAGGATGGCCCAGGTGCAGGCTGAGGAGAACGAAGCTCAAGCGGCGCTGGCCCGTCGCACCGAAGCCAACGAAAAACGCCCGGGTTTGGTGAAGGCCGAAGAACTGGAGACCGCCCGGACCAAGGTGGCCATCGCCAAAGCCGCCGCCGCGGAAGTGCAAGCTGCCTTGCACTTGGCCGAACTCAACCTGCGGGACGCCCTGGTGCGGGCGCCGATGGAGGGCGTCATCGAACGCCGATCGGCTCGCACCGGCCAATACGTCCAGCCTGGGGCGCTCCTCGCGACCTTGGTGCGGCGGGAGCCTTTGCTCCTCCGCTTCAAGATCCCGGAGCAAGACGCGACCCAGGTTCAGGTCGGCGCCGCGGTCCGTTTTCGGGCCGGCGGCGAACAGGCCGAATATTTGGCCCAAGTGATCCATGTGGGCCAAGCCGCCGACGAGGCGACCCGGATGGTCTCGGCCACCGCCAAGGTCGTTGATCCCAAAAAAGATGAACTGCGGGCCGGCGCCTTCGCCGAGGTGGTGATCCCGGTGGGCAAGGCCGGCGCCTCCGAGTCGCCGGTGATCCCTCAGACCGCGGTGCGCCCCAGCGAACGGGGCTTCCTCACCTTCGTGGTCGAAGACGGCGTGGCCAAGGAGCGGGTGGTGGAGTTGGGTCTGCGGACCGACTCGGGTTTGGTTGAGGTGAAGAGCGGCCTGAAGGTGGGTGAGCCCCTGGTGATCCGGGGGACCGAAGCCCTGCGCGACGGCGCCAAGGTGATGGTCAAGGAGACCAAGCCGTGAACTTGACCGACATCTGCATCAAGAAGCCGGTCCTGGCCTGGATGATCATGTTGGCCACGGTCCTGTTCGGCTTGGTGGCCGGGCAACGGATCGGCGTCAGCCAGTTCCCCGACGTCGACTTCCCGACCATCACCGTGCAGGTCACCTGGGAGGGCGCGGCCCCCGAGGTGATCGAAAACGATATCGTCGAGCCCATCGAAGAGGCTTTGGGTCAGGTCGAGGGTGTCCGAGGCATCACCTCCTCCAGCAAACAAGGCGGCGCTAGCATTACCGTCGAGCTGGATCTTTCCCGAGACGTGGACATCGCTCTTCAAGATGTCCAGAACCGGGTGGCCCAGACCCAGTCCCGCCTGCCCCGGGATCTCGATCCGCCGGTGGTCAGCAAGACCAACCCCGAAGACAACCCGATCATGTGGGTCGGCATCTCGGGCCCTTTTTCTCGGCAGTTTTTGTCCGACTACGCCCGCTACCAGCTCAAGGAGCGACTCCAGACCATCTCCGGCGTTGGCGAGATCACCTTGGGAGGTTATCTAGCCCGCAACATCCGGATCTGGGTGGACGCGTCCAAGTTGGACGCCCTGGGTATCAGCGTCAGCCAGATCATGACCGCGCTCCAAAAGGAGCACATCGAGTTGCCCGCGGGCCGGATCGAGGCCGATGGCCGGGAGGTCAACGTCCGCGTTTTGGGCGAGGCCTTGGACCTGACCGCGTTGCGCAAGCTGGTGGTGCGAGAGACCGCGGGCAGCCCGGTCTACCTCTCGGACGTGGCCCTGATCGAAGACGGCTTCGAGGACATGCGCCGCATGTCCCGAGTGGACGGACAACCTGCGCAAGGTTTGGGCGTCCGCAAACAACGAGGCGCCAACGCGGTGGCGGTGGCCCAGGCGGTCAAGGCGGCCCTCGCCGAGATGAACAAGACCGCCCCCGAAGGGCTGGAACTCGGCATCAACTTCGACTCGACCCGCTTCATCGAAGAGTCGGTCCACGAGATCCAGTTCGAGCTGGTGTTGGCGGTGATCTTGACCGCCATCGTCTGTTGGATCTTCCTCGGCTCCCTCTCCAGCACCCTCAACGTCATCTTGGCCATCCCGATGTCGTTGCTGGGCACGGTGGCCGTCATCTACTTCCTGGGCTTCACCTTCAACACCTTCACCTTGTTGGCCCTCGGTTTGGCGGTGGGCATCGTGGTCGACGACGCGATCATGGTGCTGGAGAACATCGTCCGGCACAGCGAGTCGGGCAAAGATCGGGTGCGCGCCGCTCGAGAAGGGACCCGAGAGATCACCTTCGCGGCCTTGTCCGCCACGGTTGCGGTCATCGCCATCTTCATCCCGGTGATCTTCATGGAGGGGGTCGTCGGCCGATTTTTTCTCCAGTTCGGCGTGACCTTGAGCATCGCGGTGGCCCTCTCTTATCTGGAGGCCATCACCTTGGCGCCGGCCCGCTGCGCCCAGATGCTCAGCACCTCGAGGGAACACCGGGGCCGGGTGGGGCGGGCCGTCGATCGCGGTTTTGCGGCCCTGGAGCGGATCTACGAGGTGTTGTTGCGGAAGGGCCTCCAGTGGCCGGGGGCCATCTTGTTGGTCGCGGTCGGGGTCTTGATCGCCGCCGGCTTCGGCTTCAAGGCGCTGCCGGCCGAGTTTGTGCCCTCTCAAGATCAAAGCCAGTTGATGATCCGGCTCCAGACCGCGGTGGGTTCGGATCTCTTCGAGACCGACGGGTTGATGAAGAAAGCTGAAGCGGTGGTGACCCCCCGGGCCGACGTGAAGCGGGCCTTCGTGGTGATCGGCGGCTTCGGGGGCGCCGGCGTCAACACCGGCATCATGTTCGTCACCTTGGTGCCGCCCGAAGAGCGGCCTCAAAGCCAGGCCGAGGTTGCTGGTGATCTCAGGAAGCAGCTCAACCAGATCCCGGGCCTGCGGGCGGTGGTGCAGGATCTCTCCCAGTCGGGCTTCACGGCCCAGCGCGGCTTCCCGGTGGAGTTTTCGGTGCGAGGCCCGGACTGGGAAGGCCTGGTATCGGCCGCGACCCAACTCAAGACCGAGCTCGCGGCCAGCGGTGCGGTGATCGACCTCGACACCGACTACCAACTCGGCATGCCCGAGCTCCGCATCGTACCCAACCGGGCTCGGGCCGCCGATCTGGGCGTGCCGATGGAAGAGGTGGCCACCACCCTCAACGCGTTGGTCGGCGGCGTAAAGGTCGGCAAATACAACTCCGGCGGGCGCCGGGTCGACGTCCGCCTGCGCCTCCTCGCCTCCCAGCGGAGCCGCCCCGAAGATCTCTCCAAGCTGCGGGTCAAGACCTCCTCCGGCGAGATGGTGCCCTTGTCTTCACTGGTCACCGCCGAAGAGCGGCCGGCGCTGCAGGCGATCACCCGAAGGGAGCGAGAGCGGGCCATCACCGTGTTCGCGAACGTGGCGCCGGGCCACTCCCAAGAAGAAGCCTTGGCCCTGGTGGAGCAACTCGGCAAGAAGTTGCCCGTCGGTTATCGGGCGGTCCTGGGCGGGGCCAGCGTGGCCTTCAAGGAGTCGATGTCCAGCCTGATCTTCGCGCTGATCTTGGGGATCGCGGTGGCGTACATGGTGCTCGGCGCCCAGTTCAACTCCTTCCTCCACCCGGTGACGGTGTTGACCATCTTGCCCTTGTCGGTGGCGGGTGCGGTGGCGGCGTTGCTGATCACTGGCAAGACACTGAATATATTCTCGATGATCGGCCTGCTGCTCTTGATGGGCATCGTCAAGAAGAACTCGATCATCTTGGTGGACTACGCCAATCAAGCCCGGGAGCGGGGTCTCTCGGCGGTGGAGGCGATGCAAGAGGCCGGGCCGGTCCGGCTGCGGCCGATCTTGATGACCACCATGGCGACCTTGATGTCGGCCTTGCCCCCGGCCTTGGCTTTGGGGCCGGGCAGCGAGGTTCGGATGCCGATGGTCATCGGCGTGATCGGCGGCCTTCTGGTCTCGACGCCGCTATCACTGTTGGTGGTGCCGGCGTTTTACGTGGTCAGCGAGCGGGCGCTGGGTACCGTGCGACGGCTTTGGCCCCGTAGTAACCAAGCGTCGGAACATCCACAAAGCCCGGCTGCTTCGGCAGAAACCAGGCCTTGATCCGGGACCACCAGCTCTTCTGCGGTGAACGCACCTCACCGGGGCGCGGATAACTCACCACCGTCGCGATGTAACGTTGGGGCATGACGTCGACCTTGGGTCGGGACGGAGGCGTGCCGCTGTGGCTCTTCACTTTGGCGTCGGAGCTCAAAGTGGAGCGGGGCTGATACGAGGCCTTCGCGTGGGGATCCGAGATCCGAGAGCCGAAGGCCCGCACCCGATAGGCCGGGTCCGAGGGCTCGAGGGGCGGCAACGACGGATGAGAGACGGCCTTCACCAACGGCTCCGAGATCGGCCGCTCGAACTCTCGGGTCTCTTCCAACACCAAAGGCGGCAACTCGAGGGGGATCGGCGCTGGCGTCTCCGGGAAGGCCGGTACGCGGCTTTCGGAGACGAAGGACAAGGGCGCCACCATGGAGAGCTCGGACATCTCCCTGGGCATCACCGCGGTTTCGGCGTGTTGTGGGATCCGCATGCCCGCGGTCGCCGCCAAGGCACTTTTGGGTGTGGGCGGTGGCGGGAAGGCGACGATCGGGAGCGGCAACTCCTCGTAGCCCATCACCGTGTAGATCTCGTCTTCGTCGGCGCGGCCTCGCCCCGGAGCCTCACACTCCGGGACGAGACCACGGACTTCGTCTGGGACCAGACAACCCAGGTTGGTCTGGGCGTCGTCGGTTTCGTTCGGTTCGGCCGCGCACTCGTCGAGGAACTCCTGGAGCTCGACAGGCAACGACTGCAGGCGGGGATCGAGGATCGTGTCTTCCACCGAGGGGTCCAGGCCGGGCAAGGTGTCGCCGACTTGGGGCGGGGCCAGGGTGCGGATGTAGGTCGGGTCCAGATCCGTTTCCGTCCTCGTCATGGCTGCCTGGTGATGTGCGATGTTTGTGCCAGCCGCCCGCCTCGGGTCCCACCTCCAGTGATTGCAATGGCTTGGGTTGTGATGGAGGGTAAACGATTAAGCTGGAGAACAAAGCCCGAATCGCAGGTCCTGCAGCTTCGAGCTGCAGCTTCCGCTCGTTCCGTATCGTGTGTATGGGAGTAGGTCTGAGCTGGTCTGCCCCGCCGAAGTCGGTCGACGAGACCGTCGACTCGACCCGCCACCAACAGCGGTCGGCGGCCGCCGGTGCCACCTTGGTCCAAGGGAGGCTCCGGTCGGTCCACCCACCCGAGCTGGCGGTGACCATCGAGCTCTCCGGCGATCGGACGGTGCTCGGTCGTTTCCCTGAGGATCCGTCCTCACCCCCGATCCAACACCCGACCGTTTCCCGGGCCCACTTCGAGGTGGAGTGGGATGCCGGCCTGGGGACCCACGTCGGCCGCGATCTGGGATCCCGCAACGGGTCGGCGGTGGAGGGTGAACGGGCCACGGCCGGCTGGCACCCCTTCAGCGACGGCACCGTGGTCCGCTTGGGCGACGTGTTGTTGGTCTACGAAAGTGGCCACACCTTGGCTCAACCCGATCCCGTCGACGTGTCGCGTTCGGCGGTCCCCGGTGAGGCCCTCTCGATCCGCAAACTCCGGGCCCAGCTGGCGAGGGCGGCTCCAGACATTTCGCCCGCCTTGATCATCGGCGAAACCGGCACGGGCAAAGAGCAGATCGCCCACGAGATCCATCGGCTGAGCGGGCGCAGCGGCGAGTTCATCGCCATCAACTGCGCCACCTTGGGCGAGCAGCTGATCGAGAGCCAACTTTTTGGTCACGTGAAGGGCGCTTTCACCGGCGCTTTGGCCGACTCACCGGGCCTCTTCAAGGCGGCCGAAGGTGGCACCATCTTCCTCGACGAGATCGGCGAGATGCCCAAGGAGCTGCAACCCAAGTTGCTGCGGGCCATTCAAGAGCGCGAGATCCGGGCGGTGGGCAGCGCCAAAAACGTGAAGGTCGACGTGCGCGTGGTGGCCGCGACCCACGTGGATCTGCAGGCCAAGGCCCGCACCGGCGCCTTCCGCCAAGATCTCTACGCCCGTTTGGCCTTGTGGGAGCTGCACGTCCCGCCGATTCGTTTGCGCCGGGCCGACGTGTTGACCTGGGCCCTGTACCTTCACCAGATCTGGTGCAAGGAGCGGAACCTGGAAGACGCGCCCGATCTGCGTTTTCACGCCGACGCCGCCGAACTTTTGGTCTTGTGTCCTTGGCCGGAAAACCTGCGGGGCCTCAACCGTTTTGTCCACGAGTTGGCCAGCGATCGGGTCACCGAACCGCTGCGTCCCCACCACTTGCCGTCTTGGGTGAGCCATGGTCGAGCCCGCTAGCCCTCGTTATGTGGTGATCCGCGGGCCCACCACCGCGGTGCGCTTGGCGTTGCCGGCGTTGGGCAGCGTCACCTTCGGCAAGGCCAGCGGGAACGATTGGTGTTTGGACGCGCCCGGGATCGCCGACGAACACGTGGTGCTCTACCTGGATCAAGGGGTCGGTCTCGAGGCCTTGGATCCGCGGACCGCGTTTTTGGTGACCAACGATCGGGGCGCGCCGGCTCAACGGCCGATCACCCCGGGCAAAAGCATCGATCTCGCCGATGGGGCGTGGGTGCAGATCGGGAGCCTGGAGCTGGCGGTCGGCCCGATCCCGGAGCTGAGCCGGGGGCGTCGCGCCTGGTGCCGTACTTATTTGGAGAAGCGCATCGCCGCCGCGGTCGAGGCCGGGCAAGGCGAATCCACCGCGGTGGTGCGGATGAAGTCGCCGGGCGCCGAGGTCGAGGCGCTGTTGGGTGCCCGCCTGCGGGCCAACGATCTGCTCGGTGAACTTGGGGGCGGTGAGTGGGCCCTGGTGTTGTTCGGCGTCACCGAACCCGAGGCCCAAGCGATGGTGACCGGCGTGGCCCGAGATCTTGGCCAACGAGGTCTGTCGACCGAACTTGGCCTGGTGATGGCGGTTGAAGTGGAGCCCAAGGCTCTCCTCGAGTTGGCCGCCGAACGCACCGTGCGCCAAGGCCCCACGGGTGGCAGCAAGCGCTTCTACCGCTCCACCCATCCGGCGATGGAGCGCCTGCAACGTTTGATCGAACAAGTGGGTCCCTCCGAGGCCCACGTGTTGATCGTCGGCGAAACCGGGGTCGGCAAAGAGGTGGTGGTGCAACAACTCCACCAAAGTTCAGCCCGCTCGGCCCGGCCCTTGTTGCGCCTCAACGCGGTCGATCTCGCGGATCACTTCCTCGACAACCCGCGCCAGTTTTTTGGCCGCGCCGCGGGGAGCACCGTCTTGTTGGACGAGGTCGCGGGCCTTTCACCCCGGGCCCAGCTGGCCCTCGGCGAGCTGGTCGAAGACTCTTCGGCCCAGGCCCACGGGGTCCGGTTTTTGGCGACCAGCAACCAAGATCTCGGCGCCTTGGCCGCCGAAGGTTCCTTCCGCAAAGACCTCTACTTCCGGCTCAATCGAGTGACCCTCAACGTCCCGCCTCTGCGGGATCGGACCAGCGACGTGTTGCCCCTGGCCGAACTTTTCCTCGAGGGCGCCGGCAAGTTGGGCTCCAAGATCTCCTTGGCCGCCAAGGAGCGCCTGGAAAACTATGGTTGGCCCGGCAACGTAAGAGAGCTGAGAAGCGCCATCGAACGGGCCGCCTTGGCCGCGGGCCCTGGACCGATCAACCTCGAGCACCTGCCCACCGAGTTGGCCAGCGACGAACTCCCGTTGCCCGAGGCCCACGAGACCACCGCCACCGCCGGCAGCAGCGCCGCCGAGGCCCCCGCCCGAGGCAGCCTCCGCGAAGAGATGTTGGCCCTGGAGAAGCGCCGGATCTTGGAGGCCCTCGAGAAGTACCCGACCCAGACCGAAGCCGCCAAAGCCTTGGACATCCCGCTGCGCACCTTCCTGAATCGGCTCGATGCCCTCGGCATCCCCAGGGCTCGCAAAAAAGAGTGACCGCCCCATTCGTCTGATCAGCGGGTGGTCAAGACCAGGCTCAGCAGGATCAAGGCCGCGATCACCAACACCACCGCCACCGCTTTCCACGTCCCGCTCGGGGGCGGCGGTTCGGGCACCACCAGCGGCTCGATCGTCGACATCGCGGGCAAGTGGGTCACCCGGGTGGCTTGATCGCCCGGATCTTCCAGCGCTCCGACGCCCGCCGGCTGCAACAAGGCCAGCTGGGGCGGCATGGTGATGGCGTCCCGATCGGGCATCGACAACAGGTCGCTGCTCGAAGGTTGATCATCGATCGCCGGCAAGAGGCGCGTGGGGGGAGCGGTGATCTCGTCTCGATCTTCGCGCCGCACCAACCGGGCCGAGTTGATGTTCAGCGGCTCACGTTCTGGGATCGCCTCGATGGCCAGGGTCAAGGCCGGCAACACCTTGTTGGTCGGGCTCGAGGCCTCGGCCGGGATCGCCAACTTGTGGCCAGGCGGCGCCTCGGAAGTCAGGGCCAGGCCGTGGACCGGGAGTTCGGTGGGCCGGGTCGGCGCCGCGTTCGATGGTTGGACCTCGGCGTAGGCCCGGTCGAGCTCACCCAACTCGGTGGCCACCGCGCCGATGCGATTCGAACCTTGGGCCAACTCCGAGAGGGCGGTCATCGCCGGGCCGATCGGCGAAAGTTCGGTCTTGGCCGCCGGAGGTCCGAAGTTGCGCAAGGCGTACGGGCCGCTCGATCCCGGAGATTCGGTGGTTGGGCCCAGGCCATCCGGCACCGAAAGTTCGGTCTGCAGCCCCTCGATGGTCGGCAGCCGCAAAGAGCCGGCCTTGAGGGTGTTGAGGACCCGGTGCACTTCTTCGAGTTCGGGGCGATCGGTGGGCTTGCGCTCCAGGCAGCGGGTGATCAGCGCCAACAACATCTCCCGGCCCGGGATCGGCGGCAGCTCCAACTTGGGCATTTCGCCCCGAAGTTTGGCCCGCACCGTCTCGTGGATGGTGGTGGCGGGATAGGCCCGTTGGCCGGTGAAGAGCTCGTAGATGACCTCGCCGACCGCAAAGACGTCGGTGGCGGCCGAGGGCGCAGGCCGCCCGGCGACCTGTTCGGGGGCCATGTAGGCGGGTGTACCCAACATGGTGCCGGCGGCGGTGCGCCCGCCGGTGGCGCCGGCCAACTTGGCGATGCCGAAGTCGACCATCTTGAGCAACGGCACCCGGCCGTCGTCGATCCGCGGATCGGTGGTCAGCAACAGGTTGTCGGGTTTGATGTCTCGGTGGATGACGCCGGCGGCGTGGGCGGCCTTGACCGCCTCCACCAGCTGCAGCGCCAGTCCCACCGCCTGATCGTAGCTGAGCCGGTGATCCCGCAGGGTCTTGAGGCTGGGGCCGTCGATGTACTCCATCACCAAAGCCACCCGGCGTGGGGACTCGGTCTCGATGAAGTCGACGATGTCGATGATGTTGGGGTGGCGGATGTCGTTGACCACCCGGGCCTCTTGGAGGAGCCGGGAGACCACGTCTTGGTTGTCCAGCAGCTGGGCGGCCAGGATCTTGATCGCTGACTTTCGGCCCAGTCGGACGTGGGCGCCCAAAAAGACCTGGCTGGTGGAGCCCGCGCCGATCAGGCGTTCCAGGCGGTATCCCCCGATGACCTCCCCGACCGCCGCGTTCAGGCCATCCACCGGCAAAGAGGCTAGATCATTCGACCCACAAGGTCGAGACGACGGATCAGCGGGGCTCCCGGGCCCGCTTGATCACGCCTTTGACGAACTCGTCTTTTTCGTTGGCCTCGGCCTGCGAGAGGGCCGCCTGGGCCGCCGGTCCGCCGAGGGTCGCCAGGGCTTGGGCCGCCGCGGTTCGTACGTCGGGATCCGGATCTTGGCCCAGGACCCTGCTCAGGGGCTCCACTGCCCGAGGATCTCCGGCGGCGCGCAAGGCTGACGCGGTTTGGGTACGGACCACCACGTCTGGGTCGGCCAGGGCGTCGATCAACGCCTCGACCAACACCTCGTCTTTGACGAAAAACGCCGCCAAGGTCGCGCGCTGCTTGGCGGCCAGGTCGCCATTGTCGATCTGGTCCGCCAGATATTCTCCGGCGTTGAGGCCGGTGATGGTGCTTTGGAACTCGGCCTGCAGGCCGGTCTCTTGTTGGGCGGCCGTGATCAGCGGGAAGATCACGTTGGGATCTCGGAGCCGCTTCAACTCCGCCAGGGCGGCTCGTCGGGCCGCCAGGTCTGCCCCAGAGTCCAGGGCGATCTTGAGTTGAGCACTGCTGGCGCTGGTCGGGCGGGGCACATCGGCCACAGTTGTCGCGCCAGCGTCTCGTTTGGCGCGCTTCGCTCGGCGACCCGCGTCGGTCGAGCCCGAGTCCTTGGTGCAAGCCATGACGGCCAGCAGCCCTGCCAGCAGTAAGTTCCAATGACACCCGCGCATGTCCACTCGGGTAACTCGAAGCGCGCCCCAAGTCGAGTTGGGTTCAGGCTGCGGCCCGTTCCGTGAAGCGGTAGAGGCTGCGTTCGATCAAGATCACCGTAAAGGGATCGGGCTCCTGGGCCGCCGCGCGTTCCAGCGCCTCTTGGGCCTCGGGCCGATCCAGCTCACCCAAGGCCTGGGCAGCTGCGCCACGCACGTCCGGATCCGGATCTTGGCTCAGGCTCCGAACCAGCTCCGGCAAGGCGCGTTCGTCGCGCAGGGCCAACAGCGCGCTGGCCGCAAACTCCCGGACCTTCGCGACGGGATCGGTCAACGACAACAGCAGCGAAGGCAGCGCCGTTGGTGCCCCCAAGGCCCCCAAGGCCTGCACCGCCCGCAGGCGCTGCTCCCCGTCGTCACTGCGCAGCAGCCGCGCCAACACCTCGACCGCCGACAAGCGGTCCAGCGCCTCCGCGGTCACGGAGCGGAGGCGAGCGCCACTTTCGGAGTAGAGCAGCCCCAAGGGCAACACCACGCTCGGATCACCATGTTCGCCCAGGCGAACGACGGCCGAGATCCGCTCGGCCTCGGGGCGGCGCCAGTCCAGGGCCACCTCCAACCAGGATCGAATGGCGCTGCTCATGGGGTCCGCACCCGCCGGTTGCCATCGTTTCCTAGGAAACCACTTTCGGTGTAGGTGGTCCGGGCCCGTTCGGCCCCGAGCTGATCATCAAAGCGCTCCCGGTGGCGCTGTTCGATCCCGCTCTGAGCGGCCAGCAGCGAGTTGTTGCTCTCCCGTCGGGTCACGCCGTTCAGGAACCGGACCAGGTGCGCGCCGCTGGTGGCCCCCGAGGTCGGGATGGTGGTGGCGATGACGTCGGTGTTGCCGGCGTTGCGCCCAAAGACCCGCTGGTCCCGCATCATCGGCAGGTACTCTTCGGTCGAGCAGCCGTTGAAGACCAGCAGCTGGTACTCGGGGCGTCCGCGTACGCTGCGCAGGTCGGTCCGATCCCGATCGATCACTTGCCGCAGGCCCGCGGGTGGTGGGCTCCCGTGGCGGTTGCCTTGACCGTCGATGACGAAGTTGCCGGGCCCTCGCTCCAGGTGATCGAAGTCCGGGCCGGTGCCGTAGCGGGCGTGACCGCCGTAGATGACCACCTCGTCTTGTTCGAGGGCGCGGCGGAAGCTCTCCCTAGCCTCCCGGCCGTCGACGCCGTCGTTGGGGGCCACCACCAGCCGGACCACAGCGTCGACCTGGTGGCCGGTGCGATCGTCGGTGAAGCTGCGGTGGAAGTAGCGGGCGTTGGGGTCCCAACGTTCGTCGTTGAGGCCGAGTCGATCGCGTTCGGCCGGGGGCAAGCTGTTGCGGTTGATGGGCCGGTAACCGTCTTGTCGCAAGCCGCTCAAGACCGCGCGCTCCCGATCAGGCGTAGTGCCGTGTTCGTCGAAGCCGATCGCGATGGTCACGTCGAGTCGACCGTCGGCGTACATCCGATCGTATTCGGCGCTCCGCTCCAGGCGTTCACCCGGCGGAGGCACCGTGGCGGCCAAGGCACCCAAGGTCTCGGGGCCTACACGTCCGTCCACCGTCAGGCCGACCTCTCGCTGAAACCGCTCCACCGCGCGCACGGTGTCGGCGTCGTAGGTCCCGTTGACCCCACTTGGTGTGTCGAAGCCAATGTCGCTGAGGGCCTGCTGCACCCGCCGGACCCCTTCGCCGGTCGCGCCGAGCTCCAGGAGCCGCTGGCCGTTTTGGACCGCTTCGAGGCTGGGTTCACCGGTGAACCGGCGCCCTCCTTCCGCGGCGGCCCGGGCTCGGTTGGCGTCGACCACTTGGCCAAGGCCTTCGTAGATCCGGCCGGCGGCGGTCAGTTCACCGCTTGGGCCCCGGGTGGTCAGCTGCTGATCGAGCCGACCGTCCCGGCGATCGATCTCCCGGAAGAGGGCCTCGAACTCGGTGTTGCCTCGGATCACTCCGTCCGAGCCAGCGATCCGCTGCAGGTCCTGCGGCTGGATGCCGACCTGAGACAAGGCGCTCTGCACCTCGGAGGGCAACTGGTCGACGACCACGTAGCCGCCGCGATCTGCCAATCGTTGGACGAATTCGTTGCGCTGTACGCCGGCCATTTCCAGACTCCTCAACCGACCACGTGGAAGGCCATGATCTCTCGGCCCAACGTGGAGTTGTCGACCACCAGGTCGGCTTTGAATTTGGGGTTGTTGGCGATCGGCAGGTTGCCACCACTCACCACCCCGAGCAGGGCGTTGGACAACACGATCCGGGGGCGCCGGACCGTCGTCCCGTAGGTGAAGATGTGGTTGCCCTCGACCTCGGCCTGGTTGTTCTCGATCCGGCAGGTCCAGACCTCGACCTCGGCACCGTCGACCACACTCAAGCCGCCGCCGCTCAGCGCCGAGTTTTCGGCGACGATACACGCCGAGACCTCACACTTGGCGTCCCCGCCCACGAAGATCGCGCCGCCTTGTACGGCCTTGTTCTGCACGATGGTGCACTCGATCAAGTGGAGCAGTCCCCGGTCGATGGCGATGGCCCCGCCGCGCCCGGTTTTGGCGGCGTTCCGATCGAGGAGACACCCGACCACGTAGACCTCGGCCCCGTTGTCGATGGAGATGCCGCCGCCGTTCAGGCCGCGCCCGCCGGTGATCCCGAGCTCTTCGATCCGAACCTCACCGTGGTCGGCGTCGATCGACAGGGTAGGGCCCTTGCCCAGGCCGTCGATGATGGTCCGGTCCGCGCCGCTGCCCCGCAAGGTGATCGGCTTGTCGATGATCAACCGCCCGCGGATGCGGCCCGGCGCCAAGTGGATGACAGCGTTGTCCTTCGACTCGTCGATCTGCCGCTGCAGCTCCTCAATGGTCAGGACTTGGTTGGTGCGTTGTTCGATGGCCATGGTCAGGTCCTCCTCAGCCGCTCACGTGGAAGCTGAGCCCGTCGCGGATCAACTCGGCGATCCCGATCTCGTGGATCATGCTCTCCAAGGTCCGCTCGTTTCCGTTGGTGCCCCAAGGATTGTAGAGGCGCACCACTCGGTTGCCGTCGCGTTCGTAGACGTCCAGCACCGCGTACACGTGATCCGCATGGAGGGGCGTCGCCACACCCTGTTCGCGGGTGCGGTAGACGATGGCCGACTCTCCCAGCCTCGCCTCCCTCAGCCTTGTCCACAGGAGCTCCGGGGCGGTGAGATCGCTGATGCTGATCCGGCGGGCCGTTTTCCCGCTTAGGTCCTCTAGGGCCCGACTCGGGTTGCCGACCTCGAGCAGCGTGTAGGCTCCAGCCTCCCGCTTGGCCCAAGCCTTCTCCAAGAGGGCACACCACATCGTGTCCTCTTGTCCGTTGGGCATCGGATCTGCGTAGCCCTCGCCCGAGAACTCTGGGGTGATGCGGAACAGGGTGTGTTTGCCTACCCGCACCTGGAAGGCTCCGTCGTCGAGCCGGTCGATCCGCTTCATGATCTGGGCAGGCTGCGCGTGGGCCACCGCTGCGAAGCAGGCCATCAACCAGGCGTCACTCAGGTTGCCTTGATCGACGTCGCCGAAGGTCGGCGGAACGGTCCGCCCCCGCGCGTCAACGCGGAAAGCTTGACCCTTGAAACGCCGCCGATTCGAGGCGTGTCCCGCCGGTGCTTCAAGTTCTTCTTCGGGGTCGCGTCCATAGCCACGGCCCCGTTGGCGTTCATCGTCACCACGGACCTCCTCGAGCGAGAGGGAGGAGACCTCGTCCCGATCGATCCGATCGAGTTTGCCGCTTTCGGCGCCCTGCTTCTTGGCGCTGCGGTTGGCTTTCCCGCCACCTTCCGGCTTTCCGGTGGTGGCCGGCGTAATGGTGGTGAGGTTGCGGTTCGGATCGTTTCGAACTCCGCCGGAGCCGTTTCCCAGCATCACCTCGGCGTGAGCACCTTTCGGGCCAGGTACGTTTGCATTGGGAAAATCACGTTCGACTCCATGCCTTGGCGTTTCTTGAGGCTCCGACCTGCAGCCCTTGCATGTCGACCTGGCGACCCCTCCCTGCGAGACGAAGGGACGGCTGGGCGCGGTGAGCGCGCGTTGGGCCTCGATGCGCCAAGGTTGTGGGTCTGCTACGACCGTTTCCGTGGACTACGTACGCCTACACTCCGACGCCGACGCGACCCTCCTGGCGGTCGTCGCCCGGACCGCGGGGCAAACGATCGGCTTAGGCCTCGCCGACGTCACCGGTCCGGAGGCGAAGCTCCGCTCCCTGTTCGTCGAACCGGAGCACTGGGGCCAGGGTATCGGTAGCGGGCTCCTCGCGGAGGTGGAAGCGGGCGCCCATGCGCTCGGGGCGCGACGAATCGAAGCCATGTACGAGACGGTCGGCGAGTCATCGCCAGCGGCGCGCCTTGCACAAAAGCGCGGGTGGCGGCAGTCCCAGCCGAGCACAATGGTGTGTCGCGCCTCGGAGCGCATGCGCCGAGCGCCATGGATGAAGACCGCGTTGCCCGTCGGTTTCGAGCTGTTTCCTTGGTCCGAGCGCACCCAAGCGGACGAAATGGAACTGCTGCGCGAGCCGCTCTGGTACCCGAGTTCACTCGCGCCGGACGGCAACTACGAGCCACTGAACAGTCTTGGGCTTCGTCGTGACGGGCGCTTGGTAGGCTGGATGATCACCCATCGTCTGGGACCATCCCTCGTCCGCTACACCAGCCTGTTCGTCAGTCCCGAGCAACGCACCCTGGGCCCGGGCATGGCCCTGTTGGCCCGGGCGATCGTGACCCAACTCGACGCCGGGGTGAGTGATGGGATCTTCGGGGTGGGCTTAGCCAACAAAGAGATGATCCGCCTCGTGAAGCGGCGCCTGGCGCCCTACCTCGATGAGCTGCGCGAGATCTTTTACGTTGCCAAAGATCTGTGAGCTTTGGTCGCGCCGCCTGGTTCACCCCGCCAAGTTGCGGATCGCGGTCATGTAGATGTCGTGTTCAGACTTCGACACGCGCGCCGCGAGATCGAAGGCCTTGTTGTAAGTCCCGACCAGCTCCTGTGCCTTCAGGTGGAACATGGGGTCGTTGCCAGCCTCGGCCTTGGCGTCAAACAACTCGGCACGCAGCTGGGTGATCTTCTCAGAACTCGCTTCGGTCCGGCTCGAGCCGTCATGGCTGTTGAGCTGGGCGATCATGTCCTCGATCGTCCTGGTGCTCAGGCCCTGCGCTCGGAACTCCTTGAGTAGCTCCTTGAGTTCGCTTGCGTCCAGGTAGCCGTCGGAGGCCATGCGCTCGAGCGTGTTTTCGAGTTTCCCATAAGCCTGCTGGCGTTGATGGTTCTTGGTGCCTTCCGCCGCTAGATCGCCCATCAGGCCGTCCGCGGTGGCGGCTTGGGCGACTAGCTCGTCGATGAGTTTCACTTCGAACTCTCCTTCAGCAGTTGTTCGACGGGCCGCAGAGTCTCCCCTGCGGCCCATCTACAAGAATGCCAGCCGCTATCAGCCGATCTTCGAGATGACGGCGTTCTGCGTGTCGCCCTCTTTCTTCTCGATCGAAGCCGCAAGCTGCTCGCTCTGGTTGTAGCGCGACATGAGCTCCTGGATGCCGAAGTTGTCGAGGCGCTCCTGCGACTCAATCTCCTTCAATTTGCCATCGAAGTTCTTTCGCATGTTTTCGACTTTGTTGGCGTTGTCCCGGGCGGTCTTGTCTTCGCTTCCCGCATCGAGCGAAGCGGTCCAAGTGCCAGCGCCGCCGCTGTAGTGGCCGAGTACACCGCTGTTGGTGTAGTCAACGCCGTCCTTGCTCATGCCCACTTCGCCGAGCATCGCGTTCAAGTCGGCGTACTCTTTCTCGGTGAGGACCTTGTCGCCGACTGCGCGTTCGAACGCCTGCTGGCGCGCACGCACGTTCTTCTGTTCGATCAGAAGGTCGCGGCCCTTGTTCGCCGCGTCCGCAGCGTCGTCCGACGCCGAAGCAGCCTGCATGTGAGAGAGGACTTTGAGTGATTCGATTCCGCTGGCCATGATGTTCTCCTTTGCTGGCATTCACCAGCGTGTGTTGCTCAAGGCATATGCAGACGGCGTGCCAACCTCCGAAACCCCGCTTGACGGCCGTCGCGCCCGGAAGGGGCGTTGGCCGCTGCTCGCAGGTCGGCCGCTCGTGCAGGGTCTGCGTTTGTTTAGGTCGGGAGGGATGACGAGCTTGCACTTCACCGCTCGAACGTAGGGAAGGACGGGATCTGCTCTCTCCGGGAGGGTGGGACAAAGCCGGGAACGAGGCCCCCTGTGTCAGGGAAGTTGTCGCCTCTCCACCACCTGTCCGGGGGCTGAGGCAATGAATGATCTACTCGAACAAGGTTGAAGGAGCCCCTGTGTCAGGGAAGTTGTCGCCTCTCCACCACCTGTCCGGGGGCTGAGGCAATGAATGATCTACTCGAGCAAGTTCAAGGAGCGGGTCCTGGTGTTGGTGGCCAGCAGGAACCGCCCGAATTTGGCCACCAGATGGGCTAGCTAACGACGACGGCGGCCGGGCGGAGGCGTCCGAGAAGGGCTCTTTCGGTGCTTGGGGTCGCGGTAGGACTCGCCCTCGATGTCCACCACGTGGAGTGCCTGGGTGAAGCGGTCAATCATGGCTACCAGGGAGCCTGCCTCACCGAAGACGTTGCCCCACGCCTTGAAGGCCAGGTTCGTCGTCACGATCGTCGATGCGTTCTCGTGGCGCTCGGCGATCACGCTGTAGAGGGCGTCGGCGGCGCGGTGATCCTGTGGCAGGTAGCCGAGCTCGTCGATGATCAGGAAGTCGGGGCGGGCGTACCGCTTGAGCCACCGCGTCGCGGCGGGCAGCCCCCTGTGTCAGGGAAGTTGTCGCCTCTCCACCACCTGTCCGGCGGAACGTGTCAACGATTCTGGGACACAGTCGCTTCCGATTTAGTGTTGCACCTCCAGGCTCGAGATCGGCGGTCCCTCGTTGCAGATAGACTGCAAGTTAGTTTGCACTTCAGCCTCCCCGAGGTCCTCGGCCGGCGGGTTGATCCAAACGGCCGGGGCAAGCTGCGCGGTCCTGGGCGCGCCGTGAACGAAGCGCTCAGGGTGTCGCTGATAGGCCGCGTCCATCACGAGTTGGCGCCGATCCAGCACCTGCTGAACTCGGCCAAGGTGAACGTCGGCCGGCGTCAGATACGCGATCCCCGAGTGCCGGTGGTTGTGATTGTACCAACCGAAAAAGTCGCTGAAGTGAGCTCGCGCTTCGGGCATTGGGCCGAAGCGATCCGGGAAGTCCGGCCGGTACTTCATCGTCTTGAACTGGCTCTCGGAGAACGGGTTGTCGTTGGAGACCTGAGGCCGCGAGTGGCTTTTGGTGATCACCAAGTCCGCCAACATTTGCGTCATCGTCTTGCTGGTCATTGGCGCGCCGCGGTCTGAATGGATCGTGAGTTGCCCGTCTTCAACGCCCTCCTTCTTGCACGTTTCGCGAATCAGCCGCTTGGCATGCGTGGCGTTTTCGTGGTCGGCGATCAGCCACCCCACAACGTAGCGACTGAACAAATCGAGGATAACGTAGAGGTAGAAATAGCTCCATTTCTCCAGCCGCAGCAGCTTCGTGATGTCCCAGGTCCAAACCTGGTTCGGGCCGGTGGCCATCAGCTCGGGCTTCTTATAGTCCGGGTGCCGAAGTTGGTCGCGCCGCTCGCGGACCTCGCCGTTCTTCGCGAGGATCCGGTACATCGTCCGCGTCGAGCAAAGATAGACCTCTTCCTCGATCAGCGTGTTCACGATCTCCGCCGGCGCCACATCGGTGAACCGCCCCGAATTGGCGACATCGAGAACCTGCTGCTCCTCGACCGCTCCCAACGCGCGCGAGGGTTTCGGCCGAGGTTTCGCGCAGCCGATCACTTGTTGCCGGTAGTAGCTGGACCTCGGCACGGCGAGAGCCAAGCAGGCCGCTTCGATGCCCACGACCGGTGCCAGCTCTTCCACCGCGTTCATTCGTCTCCTCCGTTCCGATCGTCCTTCGGCAACTTGATCCCCAGCAGCTTCGCCAGTTTTTTTTGGACCGAGATGATCAGCTCGGCGTTTTCGAGCCGCTGCTCCAGACGAGCGTTCTCTCGCTTCAGCCGCTCCACCTCCAGCGCCACCGCGTCCCGGCGTTTGGTGGGCTTTCGGCCGCGCTTCTTGGGCTCAAGCCCGGCGAGGCCACCTTCGTCTCGCTGCCGGCGCCAGGTCAGCAGGTTGGACGAATAGAGCCCCTCGCGGCGAAGCAGCTCGCCGAGGTCGCCCGTTCCAAGCTCGCATTCGTCAGCGGCTCGTACGATCTTCAGCTTGTACTCGGCGGTGAACCGCCGCCGAACCGGCTTGTCGGACACCTCTGGATCCGGCACGCCGCGCCCGCTCTTTTCAACCGTAACCACCACGCCCACCCGATTTTCTCCGCCCCGGGAGATTCACAGCCGTCCACAGCGTTTCACAGGTAACCGGGCTCCCCCCTGCACCCCCCTCGGGTGCCTCATCCTCCACGGAGGGACTCCGGACCTCTGGACTCGCTCGATCGCCGTGCCCGTCACGACGACGACTGCTACTCTAATTTCACCCGATCACTTTGTCCCAGTCACGTTGGCACACAGGGGACCAGCGACCGCCTTGACGGGGTCGCGAAGCCACAAAACGCGGCTCGAAGAGATCAGGCGATGGACTGGGTAAGCATGAATGGACTTGGGCGTGGCGTCGCAACGCCCTCGTTAACTCGCTTCGCGCCGATACACGAACGCGTAGACGGTCGGGAGAACGAACAAGGTCAAGAAAGTAGCGCTCAACAGGCCTCCGATGACGACTGTTGCGAGGGGACGCTGCACTTCTGCGCCGGCGCTGCCCGAAAGCGCCATTGGCAAGAAGCCTAACGCAGCGACCGTCGCGGTCATCGCAACCGCCCGCAACCTCGACTCCGCTCCTTCCTTAGCTGCGTCCTCCGGGCTTCGACCCTCGGCTCGAAGCTTCTTGACCGTCGTCAAGAGCACCACCCCGTTGAGCACTGCGATTCCGAACAAGGCGATGAAGCCGATCGCGGCGCTGATTGAAAACGGCATGCCGCGAATCGCCAAAAGGAAAACGCCGCCGACGGCAGCGAAGGGAACGTTCAAATAGATGAGGAGCGCCGGCTTCACTTCACCGAACGCGAGATAGAGGATCAGGAAAATCAGCGCGAGTGCCATTGGCAGCGCGATCGCGAGGCGCTCGGTCGCTGCGCTGAGGTTTTCGAACTGGCCACCCCAGCGCACGACATAACCAGGCGGCATCCGCTGCGCCTGCACGCGCTCTTGGGCCTCTCGGACGAAAGAGGCGAGGTCGCGTCCGCGCACGTTGACCTCAACGTTGGTTCGCCGCCGCACGCTTTCGCGGCTAATGCTCGCGGGAGAGTCGACGACCTGGATACTCGCGATCTGACCCAAGGGGACCAGCGGGCCCTTGGCCCCGCTCACCGGCAAGGTTCGCACTTGGTCGATGTCATCCCTGAGCGCCGCAGGGACCCGCACCTGAAGGCGAAAGCGCCGCTCACCTTCGTAGACCTCGCCGACACTTCGGCCGCCGAGCACTTCGATCGCGTCGAGCGCGTCACGGACCGAGACGCCGTAGCGAGAGGCGGCTGCCCGATCCACGGTCACTTCGAGGGTCGGCAGACCGGCGAGCTGTTCGCCCCGCACGTCGGTCGCGCCCGGAACGTTGCGGATGATGCCTTGGATCTGGAGACTGAGCCGCTCGAGCGTGGAGAGATCGTCGCCGTAGATCGTTATCGCGACGTCGGATCGCGTCCCGCTGATCAGCTCCGCCATTCTGAGCTCGATCGGTTGCGAGAACGAAAATCCAAGCCCGGGAAGCATTTGCTTCAGTCGCTCCGAGATCCGCTCGACGAGGGCTTCGCGGGAGTGAGCGGTGGTCCACTCGTCCTCGGGCTTCAGAATGATGATCGAGTCCGAGAGCTCGACGCCCATCGGATCGGTGGCGATCTCGGCGCGCCCGGTTTTCGAGATCACCGTGACCACTTCCGGAAACTCCTTCATGACTTTCTCGAAACGAGTCGCCCCTTTGACGCTCTCCTCGAGAGAGACGCTGGGAAGCCGCAGCACCTGGATGGCCAGAGCGCCCTCGTCGAGTCGAGGCACGAACTCGGCGCCCATCTGGGATGCGATGAGGATCGCGGCCAGCAGCGTGACCAGGGATACGGCGATGACGCGGCCGGGGACGCGCATCAAGGGCCTGAGCAGACGAGGATAGATGCGATGGAGATGGCGCACCAAAATGGGCTCCTTCTCCTCGGTGTGCTGTCGAAGGAAGGTCGCGACCATGACCGGCACGAAGGTAAGCGAGGCGACGAAAGCGCCCAAAAGCGCGAACAGAACCGTGATCGCCATGGGCGTGAACATTTTGCCCTCGACCCCAGCCAGGGTGAGGATCGGAACGTAAACGATGACGATGATCGCTTCGCCGAACAGCGCGGCCTTGCGCACGTCCAAGGTCGAATTGAGGACGACATCAGCCGCTTCGGCGTAGGTCATCGGGCGCTCGCGACCTCGGGCTGCCGCAGCGAGATGAACCACCGCATTCTCGACGACGATGATCGATCCGTCCACGACGATCCCGAAGTCGATCGCGCCGAGGCTCATCAGATTGCCGCTCAAGCCAAGCAGGTTCATGCCGGTGAAAGCGACCAGCATCGCGAACGGGATGGCCGCCGCGACAATCAGGCCTCCGCGCACGCTGCCGAGCAGCAGGAACAACACCGCGATGACGAAGAGCGCGCCTTCGGCGAGGTTCTTGGCGACCGTGCGAATCGTTCGGTTCACGAGCACCGCTCGATCGTAAAAGACGTCGATCGTCACGCCCTCCGGCAGCGAAGGGCTGATCTGGCTCAGCTTGGTCTTGACGTTCTCGACCACCTCGCGACCGTTGGCGCCGACCAACATCATCACGATGCCGGTGACGACCTCGCCACGGCCGTCGCGGGTGACGGCACCTTGGCGAATCATCGGAGCGAGATGGACTCGGGCGACGTCTCTGACCCGCACCGGAAAGCCGTCGTCCCGGGTCTCGATCAAGACCTCGCCGATCTCTTCGAGGCTCTGGATTCGACCCTCACCCCTCACCAAGAGCTGCTCACCCGAGCGCACCAAGTAGCCGCCACCGGCGGTGGCGTTGTTGGCTTCGAGGGCCTCGAAGAGGTCGTTCAAGGAGATGTCCAAGGCGCGCAGTCGATCAGGGATGACCTCGACCTCGTAGGTCTTGAGCGCTCCACCGAAGGCGTTGACCTCGACGACTCCCGGAACCGACCGGAGCTCAAAAGCGATGAACCAATCGAGGAGCGACCGAAGCTCCATCGAAGAATGACACGCCTCGCTGTCTTCTTTGCCTTCCTCACACGGCCGGCTGCTTCTGACCTCGAACTGAAAGATCTCGCCGAGGCCCGAGCTGAGCGGGCCCAACTCGGGCGACACGCCAGGCGGCAATCGCTCTTGGGCTTGGGTCAAGCGCTCCGAGATGAGCTGCCGAGCTCGCAGCAGGTCGGTCCCTTCCTCGAAGACCACGGTTACGGCCGACAGACCGAACCTCGAGATGCTGCGGACCTCGGTCACGCCCGGGAGGCCGCTCATCGACGACTCGACCGGGAAGGTGATGGTGCGCTCGACGTCGACGGGCCCGAGCGATGGCGCGTTGGTCAGAACTTGAATCTGGACGTTGGTGATGTCGGGGACCGCGTCGATCGGTAAGTCAATCGCGCTGCGAACGCCGACAACGGCGACGATCGCAACCATGGCGAACACCAACAGACGCCACTTGAGGCAAAGCTCGAGGAGTTTTTTCACGGTGGAGCCCTCAGTGGCTGTGGCCTTCGGAGAGCTCGCCGCTGAGCAGCGCGCTCTTGAGCGTGAACGCTCCACTCATGGCCAAGGTCGAGCCTTCGGAGAGACCAGACCGAACTTCGAAGAAGCCACCTGAACGTCGCCCCAGCGCGATCGGCTGAGGCCGAAACGTGTCTGCTTCGTCGGCGGGAACGAAGACGACCTGCTGGCCGCCTACTGTCGCAACGGCGTCGGCTGGAACGACAACGACCCGCTCGTCAGCGGCGCCCCCGAGGAGCTCGATCGTTCCGAAGAGACCGCTCTTCAAGCGAGCGTCAGGGAGCGTCAGCGAGACCCGAATCGGCAGCGCCCGGGTACGCTCGTCGAGAGCCGGTGCGACGTAGGCAATCGTGCCGGCCATCGAGAGCTCCGGATAGGCGTGGAGGCGAACGATGGCCGCGGTCCCAGGTTGGATTCGACCGATCTCCAGCTCGGGAACGCTCCCTCGCACCCAGACCTTGCTCGGATCCGTGACGATGAAGGTGGGTTGATCGGGCGTCGCCGTTTCACCGAGTGTCGCGTGAAGGTCGACGACCACGCCGTCGATCGGCGAGGTCAACATCAAGTCGCCAGCGCTTCCCGAGCCGAAGACGGAGAGCTGACGCTTCAGGCCTTCGACCTCGGCGCGTAGATCGGCGGCTTGTGCCTCGGCTTCCACCAGCGAGCGCTGGGCTCCAATGCCTTCCGTCGAGAGCTGCTTTTGGCGGACGAGCGTCGACTCGGCGGCGGCCAAGCGGGCTTGGGACTGCTCGAGGCGCGCCCTAGCGGTCGAGACATCGCTCGAGGCGATGACCCCGAGGAGCTGACTTTTTCGCACCCGATCCCCGAGGGTGACGGTCACCTTGGTGATTCGGCCCGAGGCCAGGGGCGTCACGTGCGCAGTGCTGCTTGGCTCGAATTGAACCTCGGCGGGAATGGCTGCGCCACCGACCAACGCGCGCCGCTCGGCCTTGCCCACCCGGATGCCGGCAAGCTCGGCAGCTTCCGGCGAGACGCTCACTTCGTTAGCGTGCGTACCTTCTTCCTCATGATGCTCGCCCTTTTCACCGTGCTCGTCGTGCTCATCGTGCTCGTCATGGCCGCCGCTGGGCTCAGCACCTTTGCTGCACGCAAGGAGCATCGCCGTAAGGAGGATGAAGCGGTTCGTCGAAGGGCTCATGGTGCACTGTCCTCGTGGTGCTCGTCGCGCCAAAGATCCACACCGACCGCGCGCTCGAGCGTGGCCATGGCGATGAAATAATCGAACTGCGCGTTCAGGGCGTCGCTTTGGATCCGTAGGAAGCGCTCGCGGCCGACCGAGAGCGCGAGAATGTCGATCTCACCCAGCTCGAAAGATCGACGAAGCAGCGTCAGATTCTCCTCGAAGCGCGGGAGGATCTCGCTGCCGTAGGCCCGAGTGCGCTGAGCGGCGGCGACCAACTCGCTGTGCGCTTCGGTGATCTGTCCTTCCAACAGACTGCGCCGGGCTTCGAGCTCGGCCTCGGCGGCGCTGAGCTCGGCCCGGGCCGAGGCTTGTTCGATTTGATTGGTGTCGAAGGATGGGATCGGAATCGAAAGAACGCCGAGAACGATCTGATACGCGCCTTCGTCGGTGGGGTTGCCTTCTCGGCGATACTGAGCGCCAACCGATGGCTTCGGCCACGCCTCTCTTCGCGCCAGCGTCAACCTCGCCTCGGCTTCTTGAAGCACCGCGGTTCCCACTCGCAGGCTCGGCAATTTGTCCCTGGCGACGGCCAAAAGACCCGCGATCGCAGGTGCGTCCCGGGGCTCGTCGACGCTGCCACTGGGCTCTGGCGGGCGCGCTGTGGGCCAGCCGGCGAGCTGAGCCAGGCGGATCTTCGAGGCGAAAAAGCCTTGTTCGGATGCGACCAAGACTTGGCGCGCCTGAGCAACCTCGGCCTGCGCCAAGCGCAGCGCCAGGGGCGCGGTCTCGCCGGCTTTGATCTGACGCTCGACGACCCTCAGCACTTCTTCTTGAAAGCCCAGCACGCCTCGGGCGAGCTTCAGACGCTCTCGCTCGACGAGGGCTCCGTGAAACGCAGCATGAACATCGCAGTGCACCGCCCAGCGGGACTGCTCGATCTCAGCGTCGGTTCGCTGCGCGAAGCGATCGGCGACGTCGCCTCGCAGACCACGCTCTCCTGCAATCTGCACCTGCTGGCTCAGGCCTATCTCGAGATCAACGCCGGTCCCGGCTTGGCCGATTCGAGGACCGACCGCGACCTGAAGCTGGGGATTGCTGGGCAACAACATCGAGGCGGCGGCTGCGCTCACCTCGACCCGGGCCCGCGCGCTTCTCGCCACCCGCAGCGACGGCGAATGGGCGTCGGCATAGGCGAGGATCTCGGCGAGCGTGACGTTCTGGGACGAAATCGGATCGACCGCGGTGACCGGCGCTCCATGTCCCATGTCTGTCGGGTGTTCGGCGACGTCCCTCAGATGAGGTGGCGGCGCCTCGACCTGAGTCGCCATTCGCCCCTGGTCCGAGGCACAGGCGCTTAGCACTGCCGCAACCACCACGCCTGTCTGTCTGCTATACCCAATAGTAGATGGGCGCGAGGCAAAGGATGATGGCGCTATTGGCATTGGTCCTCTCAGTTCCAGAAGAAGCTATGGGCGCGCTCGGCGCCCGCATGAAGTACGTCGAGGGCGGCGGTGCTGGTTTGATGCGGCAGAAAGAGGAACAAACACAACAAGGACAAAGCCACCGAGATCGTCGAAGGTTCCCGGCGGCAGCAGTGGACCGGGCTCTGCTCGGCGTAGGCCAATAGGAGCCCGACCCGAAGCTTGAGCATCGATGCGTCTTGGGCACCCAGCCCAACCCGCGGCATGGGCTCGGGCCGAGCCGCTTGAACCAAGGCTTCGGCCAGGAACAAGGGCGCGGCGCCGCGAACGACGGCCTCCCGATCGCAATGCGCCTCTCGGGCCGCGAGCCATCGGCGCGCGTCGGGCCCTAGCAGCCAGCGGCCGAAGGGGTTCATAGCGAGCGCCAAAGCGAGCAGGAGGTAGCGAAGCGGATCTCGCGATCGAAGGTGTTCGGCCTCGTGGCCGAGCGCGGCGGCAAGCGCCTCGTCGCTGGTGGCCTCTGCGTAAGCGATCCCGACGACGACCTGGGGCGAGAGCAAACCTTGGGTTCCAAGAGCGAACTCGAGCGTATCCGTGAAAGCGACCCGGCACTGGAGCGGGTCGAGCCAGGGCGTCGTGCGAAGTATGGCTTCGATGCGATCTTGGAGCTGGTGCGACCTTGGCGACGAGATCAGCGCGACACCGCAGCTGCGCCTGAACGTGTTGGAGGACAGCCCCGCCATCACCAAGAGGAGGGTGCTGGCGAACAACACTGGCTCGAGGCAGCCCTCGCTCGAATGATTGAACAAACAAGCCACCACCGATTGCCCGGTCTCAGCTTGGTGAAGACCTGCGGACAAGAACCAGGCAAGAGGCAAGGCGGTGGAGCAAATCAGGATCAGATATCGGACCTCAAGCCCATGAAGCGCGCTCCCCGAGCTCCGATCGAGGATCAATAGCAGCAGCTTGGCCAGCAGCGCCGACGCCGGCAGGACGGCGAGCACCACGAAGACGGTGCCGAGCAGAGGAAAGACGACCTCGCTCAAGATTTTAGCTCCTTTCGCCGCTCGTGAATCAGCGCTTCGAGCTCGTCGAGATCGGCGGCCGAAGACTGGGAGACTTTCTCGACCAACATCGCCATGGCCCGCTGGGGCTCGACTGCGCGGTCGAGCACTTCACGCGCCGTCGACTCGAGGAACGCCTCCCGGCTGAGCCGGGCCGAGTAGAGATAGCGCTTCCCGTCTTTGGCTCGATCAAGCAGGCCTTTTTCATGGAGACGCCCAAGAGTCGTCATCACGGTCGTGTAAGCTATGTCGCGCCGCTTCTCCAACACGACGAGAACTTCTTGGACAGCAAACTCCGAGAGCTTGCGGCTCCAGATCACGTCCATGATCGCAGCCTCGAGCGCGTGAAGCCGAATCGAGAGCCCTTTCTGGCCGCTGCGGACCCGAAAGCTCAAGCCCCGCTCCAGTGATGCCCTACGGTCATCTACTACGGGTCGTAGTTGATCGGCATCGAGTTGGCAAGGGGCGCTACTCCTCTTCTTCCTCTTGCTCGAAGGGCCCGCCGACCGAGAGCTCAATCAAGGCGTAGGAGTTCGATCCATGGTTGCGAACGTGAAAATACACGGGTGTTCCGGCTGGAATATCTTTGGAAGCCTGCCAACGCGGCGCGTCCAAACCGGCCGGCCCCGGAATGGTGAGCTCCCGCTGGAGTACCTCTTCGTCGCCGATGCGAACGCCGAAAGATACCGTGTCCCCGGCGGTTCCTGCGAGCTCGAAGTGCCAGACCCGAAGGAACATCGTCTCGCCCTCGTAGACCGGCACCAGGGAGGGTTGGCTGACGGCCAAATGAGCGCAGCCGTCGGTGTCGACGTCGAAGGCATTTTCGCCTCCGAAGTTCTTCGCCTCTGCTTGAAGCGCGTCGCACGGCGTCTCCAACGTCAACGGATCTTGGAATGGATCCGCCGCGACATCGAGCCGCTGAAAGGCGTAGACGTCGATCAGCGGCACGGGGTCTGGCTTATCGAGGCCACAGGCGCCGACGCTCATCGCGGCAAAAAGACACGCTCTCAAGGACATATCAACGCTCCTCGAACGTAAGGCTATCGCGTCCAATGAAGGCATGGCCATCGACTTCGAAACCAGCAGGTCTTTGGCTGCCTTCTAATTACTACGCAAAGTAGTGGGCTAGCAAGCAGATGGGGAAGCC
Source organism: Deltaproteobacteria bacterium (assembly GCA_016703535.1). Taxonomy (GTDB): domain Bacteria; phylum Myxococcota; class Kuafuiibacteriia; order Kuafuiibacteriales; family Kuafuiibacteriaceae; genus Kuafuiibacterium; species Kuafuiibacterium phototrophicum. The sequence continues at coordinate 675,927 of JADJBV010000002.1, forward strand.
CTCGCAACTGGCAGATCGGATCGAGGCGGTCGAACACCAGCACGGTCATCGATCCGAGCTGGTCCTCTGTGTCGCGTGCGAAGCGCTCACGGGCATCGGCTGGCGCTTGGAAGGTTCGGAGCCCCCACGCCGCTCACCACGAGCCTGTTCGCCGGCGCCTACCTGCTCGGTGCTTGGTTCCTGCTGCGGGAGGTCGTTGTCGCTTTGCGGGCTCGAAAGTGCGAGATCGACTTCCTCATGCTGCTCGCTGCGATCGGGGCCGCCATTCTTGGCGAATGGTTCGAGGGCGCGCTCCCGCTCTTTCTGTTCACTTTGGGGCATTCGCTGGAAGGCTTCGCCATGCGTCGGGCGCGCCGCGAGATCGAGGTGCTTTCGAAGCTCCTTCCCGCGACGGCGCCTCGCATCGACCCTCCGGCGGCGAACAAGAAGTCGCGGTGGCCGAGCTGCAAGTCGGCGATCGGATCTTGGTCAAGCCGAACACCAGCATCGCCGCGGACGGCTTCGTCGTCGCCGGCATGGGCAGCATCGCTCAGGCGCCGATCACCGGCGAGAGTGTCGCCGTGTGAGCGGGTGGGGTAGCTGATCGCCGCAGGGGCGGCAGCGCTGATCGTCCCCGGGGCGGCAGAACTGATCGCAATAGACCGACGGTCAGTAGCTGAGGCGATGGTGCTCAGCCAAGCGTCTCTGGGCGCCTTCCTTTTCGGGGCGCCCGGAGGCGCCGTGGGGATTTCTATGCATCGACTTCAAGAGCTGGTGCGGCCGCACCGAATGGGGACCGGCGCCCGAGAGGTGGCCCGGATGCTGGGCCCCAGCCCGAATACCGAGCGGGACTACCGCTCAGCGCTCGAGCCGCTGGGGCTGCTCGACGGTCCGACGGACGAGCTGCCGACGCTCGAGAGTCTCCGCGCCATTGTGGTCGCGGCGAGAGGGTCGACCCCGTTGCCCCGGCAGGTGTCCAGCGTGGAGCGCTGGGCCGAGGTCGCGGCAACCATGGTTGGGCGCGGCGCCGGCGCCAAGGCGACCTTCGACTACCTGAAGGTCCACGAGCCGGAGTTCGCAGAGAGCGAGTGGACGATCAAGCGACTGGTGAAGCGGCTGAAGAAGGCTCGCGGAGTGCAGGTCGATGATGTCGCCATTCCGGTCGCCGAGACCGTGGCAGGCGAGCTCGCGCAGGTCGACTTCGGCTTCGCGGGGAAGCTCTTCGACCCGCAACAGAAGCGCATGCGCAAGGCCTACGTCTTCGTGATGGTGCTGGCGCACAGCCGGCGCATGGTCACGAGGCTGGTCTTTGATCAGAAGGCGTCGACCTGGTGTTGCCGAGCACCTTGGTCGGCCCAGATCGGCTGATCGGCGAGCAGGCTGGTTGATGTGATCTTGGGATAGGCGCCGGCAGTCGCCATCACCGAGCCTGCAAGGATCCGGTTTTTGGCGGTGGTACCGAGATCACGGTAGCGCCGGAGGTGGAGGGGAGCTTCCAGCCGATCTCCGAGAGGAGAAAGGTGACGGGGCGTTCGCAGCGCCCCGTCGGGTTTGCTTCGGATCCGACTGACAGGCAAGAAGCGAAGCCCTCAACGAATCGTCTACTCCGAGATCGGCGTCAAGTCTTGGGCTACCGAGGTGCCGTCGGTCGAGTCGGTCCGTCCTTCTCATTGCCCGGCCTGTGGCTCGGCGAGTCGGCCGCTGGGGGGGGGCTGGTGCTCCATGGGCACGGGCTCCGGTTCCGGGATCTTTGGGGGCCGGCTTGCCCAGGTGAGTCGCCGTCGATCCAAGAGCTTCGGCAGGGGCGGTTTCGTTGCCAGCGGTGCAAGGCGGTGATCGTGGTGCGGCCCGCGGTGGTCTGGCGCCGAGGGCTGTATACGCTCTCCGCGATCGCCGGGGCGCAGGCTGCGTGCTCCCTCGAAGGCAGGAGCGCCCGCGAGGTGCGGAGGGCGACGAGCCCGCTCTTGCATCACGGCGCCCATGACGCGGCGCGATGGAGGTCGTTGTGGCGCTGGGCCGAGGCGCCGCCGTTTGGGCCCAAGGTCACCGGCCCGTTGCCTCGGGCTGGACCGCGGCTAAGGGCCTCCGAGATCGCCCGACGGCTCATCGCGTTGGTGCCGATTTCGACGGGGTCGCTCTCGGCGGACGCCTTCTTTGGCGCTGCGCACACACGATGAGAGGAATCGAGGTCGACCACCACGGAAACCGAGCCCACCATCCAGGACCCCGCCTCAAACCAGGTTCGATCGATCACGTAGTCCTTGGCGCAGCTCTGGCCTGCGCCAAGGAGGACAATGATGGAATCAACGGAGAAACTCCGGCCCAAGAACCACGCAGAAGCCGTGGCGATCTCTCGGGCTCAGGTGATCGCACCGCTTTGTGTGTCGGCGCTGAGCCGCGGCGACCGGACCGAGCTGCTGAAGGAGTTGTGCGGCAAGGACTTCATGGCCCCAGGGGCCGCAGCGCCCCGGCAGTACGCGGTGGCCACGTTCGAGCGCTGGCTCTACGCGTGGAGGGTTAGTGGCCTCGCTGGTCTGATGCCTCGGAGACGAAGTGACCGGGGCCATGCCCAGGAACTCAACGACGAGCAGAGAGAACTCCTCTTGGCCATTCGCCGAGAGAACCCCGCCACCAACGCGACGCTGATCCTGCGCTACGCTTGAACTCGATGGCGGCCTGGAGAAGGACGCGGTCAGCGCCAGCACCGTGCGCCGGCTCTACGCCCAGCATGGCCTCGATCGTCGCTCTCGGCGCCAGGGCGGCGGAGAACAAGCACGACGCAGGTGGAGCGCGGCGAAGCCTGATGTGCTTTGGCATTCGGACGTCTGCCACGGGCCGGCCATGAAGATCGCGGGTCGGGTGGTCCCCCTCCGGATCCACGCGTTGCTCGATGACCACAGCCGCTACGTGGTGGCGATCCAGGCCTGCGCAACCGAACGAGAGAGCGAGATGCTGGCCCTGTTGGTCAAGGCGCTTCGGCGCTTCCATGCCCCCGAGACCCTCTACCTCGACAACGGATCCACTTACCGCGGCGACGTGTTGTGCACCGCGTGCCCGCGCCTCGGGATCTCGTTGGTTCACGCCCAGCCCCACGACCCTCAAGCTCGAGGCAAGATGGAGCGCTTCTGGCGCACCCTTCGGGAAGGTTGCCTCGACCACTTGGGCGCGCAAGCCAGCTTGCATGACGTGCAAGTACGGCTCTTGGCCTTCGTGGATCAGCACTACCACCTCGCGCCCCACGCCTCCTTGATGGGCAAGAGCCCGTCTCAGGTCCATGAGGCGGGCCGATCGCAGGAGGGCGACCGAACTGCGGTAGGAACACCTGGCGCCGGTGCTCACCGTCCACGGGCGTCGACGGGTTCGGCGGGACGGCACCGTCGAGATCGCTGGCCTCACCTTCGAGACGACCGCGGGCTTCTTGGCCCGGCGCAACGTCACAGTCGGCCGCTCGCTCCTCAACGTCACCTCCGACCCATGGATCGAACACGAGGACCAGCGCTTCGAACTCCGGCCCGTCGACCCGGTGGCCAACGGCCGGAGGAAGGAGCCCAATCATCGCGAACGGCGTGGATTGGACGTCCCCTTCGATCCGCCGGGCGCGTTGCTCGACAAGATGCTCGGCCGCACCCGAGGTGAGTCATGAAATGGCTTACCCACTTCGGCCTCTCCGAATCCCCGTTCCAGAAGGACCTCGCCGACGATAAACTCTGGGTCCCGACTTCGCGACGGCGTCTCGTCGACGACCTGGTCGAGGGCTGCCACGAACGCCACCACGTACTCCTCGTCGGCGAACCCGGCGTGGGTAAGACCTGCGTGCTCCGAGCGCTGCGTCAAAGGCTCCAGCAAGACGGCTTTCGGCTCACGTATTGTCACAACGCCACCCTCGGACGTCGGGACTTCTACCGACACCTTTGCTTGGCCCTCGGGCTCTCGCCCAAGGCCACCGCCGCCGCGGTCTTCTACGCCATCTCAGATCACGTGAAGCAGCTCGGCGAGGAGCGACTCCACCCAGTCTTTCTCCTCGACGAGGCCCACCTGCTTCACCAGGACGTGCTCGAGCACCTCCACATCCTGGCCAACTACGAGTGGGACCAGAAGCCGCTTCTGCCCCTCGTCCTCGTGGGCCTGCCCGAGATGAGGGAACGTCTGACGCTCCGGAAGAACCGCTCACTCTGGTCGAGGATCCACACCCGTCTCTCACTGGGCGCCGCGGAGCCTGGCGACACCGCCGAGTACGTCAGCTTCCGCCTCAAGCGCGCCGCCGCCGACCACGAGCTATTCTCCACCGACGCCCTCGGCCTCATTCACGAGGTCAGCCAGGGCGCCCTCAGGGACATCGACCGGATTGCCACCGCCTGCCTGAAACTTGCCGCCAAGCGGAAGCTAGTGATCGATCGAGAGCTCGTCGCCCGGGTCCAGCAAGCGGAGCCCGCGCTCGACGACGCCGAGTAGAGATCGGCTCTACGTCGATTGGCCGCTCACATCAACCAGCTTGCGCGATTCGGCCTCAACCAGCCTGCGCGGTAACAGTAGGTTGAGCGTGGAGCTCAGGACGAGCCAATCGTAATGGCTCTGGCCGTCTGATCGTCGGTCTTGCCGTGCTCCTTGAGCCGGTTGCCGACCTCAGCTTGAGCGCCTTGCAGTTCCCGCAGCATGCTCTCGACTTGGGTCTGGGCGATCTCGAGCTCGCGCATGGCCTTCTTCATCTCGGCGCCTGCCTCGGCCAGCTTGTCGCCGGTCTCGCCTACGCCGCTGTCGTCGCCCCAGAGGCTCTTCACGCCGCCCCAGAAGCTCTTGGCGTCTTCGGCTTGACCCTCCAGTTTGGTCTGCAACTCCTGGATCTCTTTCTGCTTTTCAGCGACGTTGCGCTGCAGCTCCTTGCGATCCTTTTCGCTGCGGTTGATTGCGGTCTGTCCGCTCTGCTGCTGACCGCTCGCGGTCTCCGAGCTGCTGAGGGCCACGAAGGCCTGAACACTAGAAATTCCGGATGCCATGACTCTTCTCCTCTGTAGTTCTTGTGGGCTTTAGCCGATCTTGGAGATGACCGCGTTTTGCGTGTCGCCTTCCTTCTTTTCGATCGAGGCCGCGAGCTGCTCGCTCTGGTTGTAGCGGGACATGAGCTCTTGGATCCCGAAGTTGTCGAGGCGCTCCTGGGATTCGATCTCCTTGAGCTTGCCATCAAAGTCCTTGCGGATGGTCTCGACTCGGTTCGCGTTGTCACGGGAGATCTTGCTCTCCGAGCCGGCGTCGGCGGTGTACTTGCCGTTTTCGGCCTGGAGGGTGTTGAGCGTGCCGGTGCTCATGCCGATCTCGCCCATCATCGCCGCAAGGTTGTCGCGCTCTCCCGTGGTCAGCTCTTTGTCGCCGACCGCGCGCTCAAAAGCCTGTTGTCGGGCGCGCACGTTCTTCTGCTCGATCAGCAGTGTTCGTCCCTTGTTGGCCGCGTCGGCGGCGTCATCCGAGGCCGAAGCGGCCTGCATGTGGGCGAGGATCTTGAGTGAGGCGATTCCGGCGGCCATGATGTTTCTCCTTGTAGCGGGCCCGACGTCTCCGGGCGTTGTGGAGGTCTAGAGCACGTTGTGTGCCAGCCTCGATCCGACCGCCACACGCGCTTTCGGACCTTGGGCGCCGTCGCCGATGCCGGACGTATGCAGCCCTTGCGCTTCGGAGCGGCGCTCGAGCTGTCCTACTTTGCGTTTCGCGACCAGCCCGAGTTCGACGGGCTGACCTTCGGATCGCTCGGGCACGGGCCTGTTCGTGGTCGCCGCGAAATTGCTCTTGAGTATGGGAGCGTGCGCCGCACCGCGGTGGACCACTGGCTCAGCGGGCGGCTGGCACGTGGGTTGCTTTGGCTCGAGGCCGAGACCCCGAATAGGAGACCCAATCATGTCGACCAGCAGCATTTCTAGGATCAACGCCGTTCAAGTCGAGGCGGGCATTCAGGCCGAGAAGGACGCGAAGTCCGACGTCGATCGCGCGATGAGCGAACAGCGCAAGAAGATCGACGAGTCCTACGACAAGAACAAGCAGGAGATCGGTGAGAACCGGGAGGCGCGCGATAAAGAGAACAAGGGCGCGCTGCTCGGCACGATCTTCGGCGGCTTCTTGATCGGCAGCTTGATCGGCAAGGCGATCGGCAACGCCGCGGGCGATGGCAACAAGGAGAACGCCCAGAAATACAAGAAGGAAACCGGCGTCGCCGACCTGATGTACGACAAGTCGAAGGACCGCGCCGACGAGGCCCGCAAGCAACAGGAAGAAGCCCAGGCGCGCCAGAAGGACGTCGAGAAGTTCGGCGATGAGCTGAACGACAGCAAGTTCATCGGCATCAGCTGACGCCAACCGAAGATCAGAGACCTTTTGAGAGAGGATCGAGGAGAACAGTCATGAAAGTCGCCACCGGTACAATGGATCGCAACCTTGCGCTCCTACAGCAGAATCAGACCGAAGCGTCCAAGGACGCGGACGAGAACATCTTGAACGCCCGCCAGCGTCAGTCCGACGCCAAGATGAAGCAGCTTGCCAAGAACGAGGAGGCCGGCAACCTGAAGGGCGACGCCGCGGACGCGGGGACTCGCTACCAGGCCGTGGCGGCCGGCTTGGCGGCTGCCGGTGCTGCTGCCATGTTGATCCCGGTGGTCGGTGCCGTAATCGGCGCGATCTTGCTGGCCGTCGCCGCGGTGTTTGCGGTCCTTGCGCACCTCGAGCAGAAGGGCAAGCAGCAGGAAGCCGCTAAGAAAGAGCAGGAGGCCGGCATGCACGAAATGCAGGCTGAAAGCCAAAGCAACCGTGTCGAGACGATGAAGAAGAACGACGAGGATCGTCGCAACTTCGTCAATGAGATCTCGGAGAAGCAGCTCGATCTGCAGAAGCAGGCGGGCGACGCGGCGACCAAGTTCTAAAGTTGCGCCAACATCAAGCGCAGCGGGTGTGGGCGGGCCCCGGTTGGATTTCTGATCGGGGCCTCTCGCGCCAACGAGTTCGAATCGAGCCACCGGTCTGCGGGACCGAGTAGGAGCATGTCATGAGCGTTTTCACTTCGATGGGCAACACGCTGATGCGCGCGGCCGCGGTCAACGCGATCGAGAGCAGTCACGAGTCGGGCCTGATGGCCGAAGCGGCACAAACCCGAAAAAAGGCAGCGATCCAGCAGGATATGGCGAGCAAGGACATCGCCGCGGCGCTGCAGGACTTCCAGAGCACATATCAGATCGCAATGGATGTCGTGAGCTTGGCCCAAGCCGGCCAAAAAGTGGGTGAAGCCGGCGCCGATCTGGCCCAGAGCAGCCAGCAAGGCCCCCAGATCGAGAGCAACTTCGAGTCGGCCCGGGCGGACTTCCGCCAAGAGCAGGGCCAGGCCGAAGGGGGCCAGGTCGACCTGAGTCAGTCGCAGTCCTTCCAAGACCTGAAAAACACGCCGCTTGGCGATCGCACCGTCGGCGACCGCTTCAACGACCAACAGCTGCAGGTCATGCTGGACGGGCCCGAAAAATACAGCGATCAGCAGCTGAAGGACGCGGGCTTTAGCAAGGCCGAGATCGGCGACCTCCGCGATGCGCAGCAGGACGGCTTCACGACTGGCGAAGCGCGCCAGTTCATGCAGAAGCACAAGCTCACGCCCCAGGAGCAAGAGGGAAAGAAGTTCAAGGAGGACCTGCAGAAGGCCATCCGCGAGAACCTCAACCTGGGGGTCAGCTCGGCGATCGACGGTACCAAGGAGAACGTGCTCGAGGAGGGCAGACGGGCAAAGGAGGACCTGGGGCGCGCCGATGCGATGTTGGAGCAGCTGCGCCAACGCGACACCGCCCACCTCAAGACGGTCGGCCAGATCCACCGTGACGTTCTCAGCGCCGAGACCCAGAAGCGGGAGAGCGGGAATCGCTGAACCCGGCGCCCTCTCCCCGCCTCAGATCCGCCCGGCCTTCGGCGCCCCGCCTCCTCGCGGCGGCCTGGAGCGCCGGGCGACCACTTTCTCCTGGTGACCTCCGCCGACCGTGCGCGACCATCATGCTTACCCTATACTGAGGCACCGGCGCCCCTTGCATCTCCCCTCAGTTGTCCGCACGCAGAAGCTGCACCTCGAGCCGCGCCTCCCCCTATAAATCTCCCGTCTTTCGCCTGTGAACAAAGCCTTAGCGGCCGGCACAGCCTCTGCAAAAGAGAACGCCCATGAGCAAGGTTGAGATTCGCAGCCTGGGCCAAGTGATGGTCGACACCAGCACCGACGTGGGCCGCGCGGACGCCGGCCAAGGCAACGTTCGCCGCTCGGAGGCCCAGCTTCAGGTCCGCGAGCTGGACATCCTGCGCGCCGACCTCGACCTGCTCGCCTCGCCCGAGTCGCTCGAGTTGGGCGAAAAGCTGGTCTCCGACTACCTCGGCAACGCCACCTCCGGCGACCAGCTGCGCCTGCCTCAGCTCACCAACTTGGACGGCCGCGCGCTCCGCTCCGCAGTGAGCCGGTTGCTCGCGACCGACAGCTCCAGCGGCGGCGCGAGCCAGATCGAACTCGCCAAGGAGAACCGCATGCGCAGCCTGCTGCGCGACCTCGCCAACACCGTCGCTGACATCCAGCGCCAAGCCACCATGACCGTGAGGTACTGATCATGTCGCAACAGCTCGCCCAATCCTTCGTTCGTTCGTCGCGCCCGGCGCCCGCGCGCCGCCCGGGTCCGGCCAAGGTCGTCTCGCAGCCGCGGGTGCCGGTCGCTCAGCCGGAACAGCGTGCGCTGGTCCGCCGCGCGCCCGCCGAGGTGTCCAAGCTGCAGAGCCAGGTGGTCGATCCCCGCGCGGCGCTCCGCCCGATCGAACAGCAAGGCAACCGGAGCCTGGCCTCGCAGCGCGGTTACGCAAAGACCGACCTTATGGCGATCGCCGAGATTGGCTACCACTATCTGCTCAGCGGCGGCACCCAGCTCGCGCTCACCATCTTCGAGGGCCTCTGTGCCGTCGCGCCGAACGAAGCCTACTTCGCGCTCGCGCTCGGCCTGACCCACGATCACCTTGGGGACGATCGGCTGGCGCTCGAATGGTACAGGCGGGCCGGCGCGCTCGATCCGAGTGATCCGCGACCCGACGTCAACGCCGCCGAGCTGTACTTGGCGCGCCGCGACTTCGCGAGTGGCGTGAAGCTGCTCGAGCGAGCCGTGACCAAGGCACGCCACCTTGGCGATGAGGCCATCGAGAAGAAGGCCTCCGCGCTGATTACCCACATTCGCCGCCGAGCAGCCTGAGCTGCGGACAGTTGAAGGGGAGCATTATGAAGATTCTCAACGCGCTCGCCGCAGTCCCGTTCGGTCAGGCCGGCCGCAAGCCGGATGTGCTACTCGCTGTCGGCGTCGCCGCCATCGTCGGCATGCTGATCGTCCCGATACCTGGCTTCATCCTGGATCCGCTGATCGCCGTCAACATCGCCGTGTCGCTCACGGTGCTGATGGTCGCGCTCTTCGCTAAGACCGCCCTCGATGTTTCGAGCTTCCCGACTCTGCTGCTGATCACGACGCTCTACCGCTTGGCGCTGAACGTCTCGACGACGCGGGGCATCCTCTCCAAGGCTGAGGCCGGTGAGATGGTGAAGGCCTTCGGCCAGTTCGTGGTGCAGGGCGACATGGTCGTCGGCGGCACCATCTTCTTGGTCTTGACCCTCGTGCAGTTCCTGGTGATCGCCAAGGGCGCCGAGCGCGTGGCCGAAGTCGGCGCACGCTTCACCCTCGACGCCATGCCTGGCAAGCAGATGTCGATCGACGCCGCCGTGCGCTCCGGCTCCATCACCGAGGAGGAGGGCCAGGACAAGCGCGAAGAGCTGGGCCGCGCCTCGCAGATGTTCGGCAACATGGATGGCGCGATGAAGTTCGTGAAGGGCGACGCTATCGCCGGCCTGATCATCACCGCCCTGAACGTTGTCGCCGGCGTGCTCATCGGCATCACCCGCATGAACATGAGAGCAGGAGACGCGCTCGAGGTGTTCGCCATCCTGACGATCGGCGACGGTCTGGTTGCCCAAATCTCCTCACTGCTCGTGACACTGGCGGCTGGCATCCTGGTCACCCGCGTCGAGGCCAAGGACAAGACCAAGAACCTGGGTCACACGATCAAGGACGAGCTGCTGTCCAATACCAAGGTGCTCAACATCGGCGCCGGACTGATGCTGGTAATGGGGTTCATCCCCGGCCTGCCGATGCTGCCCTTCTTGCTCTGCGCCGTGGCAGCCGCGAGCATGTCGGCCTCGGCCAAGATCTTCACGATGCTCGCCAAGAAGGCTCCTGGCGCGGCCACCATCGCGAAGCAAGCGGCGTTTAGAGCCCAACTGCAGAAGAAGATGGAAGAGGCCAAGCAGCAGAAGTCGATCACCGAGTCGCTGGCGCCCACTGTCGTGCCGGTGGGCATCGATCTCGACCCGGGCTTGGCCCAGGCGCTCGGCTTCACCATGGAGGAAGCCGATGACGACGCCGAGCTGATCAAGACCTTCATTCCCCAGCTGCGCGACGCGCTCTTTCTCGAGACGGGCGTGCGCTTCCCAGGCGTGCGAGTCCGCCCTCACGTGAAGGGCCTGCCCGAGAACAGCTTCGTGGTTCGTATCAACGACGTGCCTGTCATGCAGGAGCGCATCGTGCCCGGTAAGTGTCTAGCTACAGTGCACCCGGAGAAGCTGCAACGCCTCGGCGTGCAGGCCGTGTCCATCCACCACCCGGTTAGCCGCGCGGAGATGGCGTTGATCGACGGCGAAGACAAGGCAGTGGTCGAGGCGGCCGGCATCAACGTTTGGAACGAGTCCGGCCTGCTAGCGCTGTATGTAGCCTCGGTACTACGCCGACGGGTGAAGGACTTCATTGGCCTGCAGGAGGTCAGTGACATGGTGGAGCGCCTGGAGAAGGCCTACCCTTCGCTGGTCAAGGAAGTGGTTCCGAAGGTGTGCACCGTGCAGCAGCTCGTCGGTGTCCTGCGCCGGCTGGTCGAAGAAGGTGTATCCATCCGCAACCTGAAGTCGATCATCGAGGCGCTCGGGGAGTTCGGAACCCGCGACGGAGATGGGGTGTTCTTGACCGAAAAGGTGCGCTCTGCGCTGAGCACCCAGCTCGCATACTCCTACGCCGGCCTCTCCACCCACTTGCCGGTGGTGATGCTTGACCCGGTGATCGAAGACACCATCGCCAGCAGCATCCACCAGAACGCGCATGGCCAGGTCTTGACGCTCGCGCCGGAGATTTGCCGCGCGATCATCAGCAGCATCGCGACTTCGCTTCAGCCGATGGTTGCACAAGGTAAGCGGCCGGTCGTGCTCACCAACTGCGAGATCCGCCGCTTTGTTCGCAAGGTGCTCGAAACCGACCTGCCAGGCGTCGCGGTGTTGTCCTTCGACGAGTTGCCCGCCGAGCTCACGATCCAGCCGCTCGGTCGTGCAGAGCTGCCCGCTTCCTGCTGATCGCCAGGAAGCTGGCGGCAAAGCCACCGCCAACGACTGCCGGGCGCGGATAAGTTGCAGAGCAGGTGTGCGAGACACGAACCATTGAGCTGACAGCCGAAGGTGGGGGCTCCAACCCATCCCAACTCGTGTACGTCTATGGGATGCTTAGGTCATGATCTTTCGATCAGCGGCGGTTGCGTTCGGCATTCTGGATCGCTCGACGGGCCTCACCGTGGACGCCGACGGCTGAAGAGGGCTGCCAACAGGAGGGCCATCCCGGCGGGCCATGACCCGGACGGGTCCTGAGCAGTGGAGCAACCGCAGCCCCCTTCTTCTTCTCCCACTGGCATCGGCTCGCCGTCTTCCCCGTTTTCTTCGGGGTTGGGCTGGGCGTCGGGGGTGACGCCACCGTCGGTGTCGATAGGGACGACCACCGGAGCCAAGGCGAGCTCGACCCGGACGGTGGTGGTGCCGCCCAAGCTGACCGAACGGCTGGCGGCGACGAAGCCGCTCTTTTGGGCGGTGATCAGGGCGGGGCCGGCGGTGGCGGTGAAGGTGGCCAGGCCAGCGCTCGAGGTCAGGACGGGGGCGCCGCCCCGCAGTGAAACGGCCGCGCCGACCAGCGGGGTTTGGCGACCACCGGCGGCGTCGTAGACCAAAACCTCCAAGGGGATTTGTTGTTCGGTGGTCTCGGGCAACATACCGATCGAACCCCAGGTCTCGCCCCCTTCGTTGACCTCCAGCTCGCGGGTTGCGGTCTGGTAGCCCGGGGCTTCGGCGGTGAAGGTGTAGCGGCCGGGCGGCAGATCGAAGGACCAAAAGGCGTCGCCGGCGCGAACGCTGGTCGAGTCGCCGCTGGAGGCCCGCACCTGAGCGTCGATCAGCCGTTTGTTGCCCGGATCCGAGGGGCCCGCGGTGATCGAGAGATCCCAGACCACACCTTTGGCCGAGCCGTCGGTCGGGCCGGTGGTGCCGCCGTTGGCGATGGCCCGCAGGTCGGCCAAGCGGGCGTACAACGCGTTGCCGGGGCAGCCGGTGTTGGCGCCCGGGTGATCACGGTGACCGAGGACCCGCTGGTCGTCGACGGTGATCCCATATTCGGTCGAGAGCAGGCCGATCATCCGCCCGCCGGCTTGGATCATGACCTCGGGTGGCGTGGTGGGCCCGAACTCCGCCTGATCGCAGGTGGTGTCGCCGGGGGTGAAACAACCCACGAACACCACGCCGACGTTGTTGGGGTTGCTGCTGCCGACGTGGGCCCCAAGGAAGCGGGCCTCCCGGGCCTCCCAAAGTTGACCATCGAGGGTGACGAAGAAGTGGTAGCCGACGTCGCACCAGCCTCGGCTGTCCATGTGATAGGCCTGGGTCTGTCGGAGCCGGGCCGCGAAGTCGCCGTTGGAAGAGGGCGGTGAGACCGTGTGGTGGACCGCCATCCGCGACTTCACGGTGTCGAGTTGGCTGCACTGGGTGGCGCGAGCGCCCCACTGGGCCCGAGTGCGAACACCCGCCGCTTGCAGGTTGGCCGAAAGACCCGAACGGGTGGTGGCGACGGCCGGGCTGGGCAGGGGTTGGAGCGGCTGGGGCACGACCGCGGACCAGGTCAGGATCTGGACCCGTTCGGCGTCGAGGGCCGGCAGCCGGAGCTCCACGCTGCTGGCGACGAGACCGAGATCGATCCGGGCCACCGAAGCTTGGCCTTCACGCCAGGTTTCTTCGGCGTTTTGCCAGGCGCCCGGTCGACCCGACTCGTCCACACCCCGAGCCTCTAGGTGCACCGGGCCGTCGGCCTCGAGCATCACCCCGACCACGGTCGCCAGATCCGGCGCGGCGAGGGGGGGCGAAACGAGGTCGGGGCCGTTTGCAAGGTAACTTGCGCGAAGTTGAGCCCCGCTCAGGCTCACCTCGGGCACGTGATCCCCTTCGGTCGGCGCCGGTTCGGTCGGCGCACAGGCCAGACCGCCAGTCACCAGACCTACGAACAGCACCACCCGGGCCAAAAATCCAAAGCTCACCCAACGGTTATGCAGGTCTCTGCGGGGGAGCACGTCGGTCGTACGGCGGATCAGCCCATGATCTTTCTGGGCAACTGTTGCCGCCTCCACCCGACAACGAATGTAGGACCATTCAGGATGTATATAAATCGGCGTACCGCAAGGCAAAATCCCTCACCTAGCCCGTTCGCGCCGGTGCTGACCCTCGTTCAGCGGGCCCGCGGACAGGTGACCCAGGCCGTGGAGGCCCTGAGCAAGATCCCGAGCCCCACCACCTGGCTTTCGTCCTTCAAGGTGGAGCGGGCCCCCGAGACCCAGGCCGAAAAAGCGCAAGTTAGCTTGCAAACGCATCGGCGCCACGCGCCGGCGGTGGCGGCGGTGCTCCTGTCGGTGTTGCTCGGGGCCAGCGTCGGCAACGCCACCGAAAATCGCAACCCCTTGTCCGAGCCGCGCCCCGCGATCACCGTGGTGGCGGACGTGCCCGCTGAGGTCGAGGCCGGCCCCAGCCACATCGTTCGTCGTGGTGAGTCGTTGTGGACCATCGGCAAACGCCTGAAAGTGACCGAATCCGAGCTGCGGTTGCTCAACCCAGAGATCAAACAGAGCGGCCTGATCTTCCCCGGGCAGGAGCTCAAGTTGCCCAGCCGGGTGAAGGTGCCGGTGAAGGTCTCCGAGCGTGGCGCCATCGTGCCGGCGCCGGCCGTCGCCAGCGGCGCCGCCTATGGGCCGATCGATGAGCTGGCCGACCGGCCCACGCTGCGGGTGCGTTCTCGGGGACCCGAGGTGGCCATGGTGGAGCATCGGCTCGCCGACCTGGGCTTCAGCACCGGCCCGGCCGATGGGATCTTCGATGGCAAGATGCGTCGGGCAGTACGGGCCTTCCAAATGGCGAACGAGCTGCCGGTCGACGGCATCGTCGGGCCGATCACCTGGGAGAAGTTGGCGGCCGCCGACGCCTTGGGCCTGGCGCCTTACGTCCCGGTGGAGCAGGCCCGCTTCCGCCCTGGCGCGGCCGACACCATCACCCTCTTCACCGAAGCCGCCCGCCGGATCGGCGTCCCTGAAGATTGGGCCCGCTCTTCGGCGCTCCGCAACTTGCTCGACAGCGAGTCCGACGGCTGGGTCGGGCGTCCCAACTACACCTACGGCGCTCGCCACCGAGATCACGCGCGTTGGGATGAGGTGCACGACGAGCTCCGCCGCGGTCGGATCACCGCCGACAGCTCGGCCACTGGGTTGGGCCAGCTCCTCCTCCGCAACGTCGACGAATATTATCCGAGTGGGCGGGCTGGTATCGGTGACCCGCTGGAGGAAGCGATCGGCATGTTGGCCTACATCGAGGATCGCTACGGTTCGCCGCAGCGGGCCTGGCACCTCTACAACCGACTGCACGAAGGTTATTGAGTCATCGCCTGAACCGCTGAGAGGACCGCCGGATCGGGGGCTTTCGCGCTCGGACCCAATTCAGGCTACGCTCCGGGAGCGATGCGCTGGGCCTGGATCGGGTTGGCCTCGTTGCTCTCTTGCGTCAGGCCCCAGACCGCGGACCCCATCGTCCCGGGCGACGCCACCTTGGGCATCGTGAGGCGGGCGCCCAATGGGTGGTTGGGCTGGTTGGACGACGGCACCCGGGCCGTGGAGGCCTTTGCCCTTCGGGAAGCCGATCAGATCTTTTTGCTCGAGCCTCAAGATTCGCCGGAGGTGTTGGGGTTGAGGCCGGGATCCCTGGAGGTCACCGACCAAGCCTGCATCGAAGCCGAGCTGCAGCAGCCTCTGCCCCCGCTCAAAGAAGCGCGTGGCTTCGAGCTGGTCGATGCACGCCTGCTTCCCCTCGACGAGGGGTTGGTGGAACAACGTCTCAGTCAGGTCTTTTTGCGGAGCGGGATCCAGGTCTGCGAGGTCGGCTGCGTTGAGATCCGGGATGAGGTGCTGCGGTGTTCTGATCCTTGTCCGGCGTTGATCGAGCCCGAGGCCCCCGCGCCGCCCAACCCGCCCACGCCGCCCAACCCTTGTCCCAGCGGCATGGCGTGTGCGCCCTTCGCCGCCGAGCCGCCCTGCCCGGCGGGGAACGCCAGGATGTTGGGCTCCTCTGAGTGTCGACCGGTGGGGGCCGAGTGTGGCCCCGACCTTCGGCAGTGGCCAACGGTTGGACCGCTCGCGCTCTACGTCGACGCCGCCTCCGATGGCGCGGGCATTCCGAATGGGCAGGGCCGTCCCAATCTGCAGGCCGCACTCGACGAGCTGAGCACCGGGGTGATCGCAGTTCGTGGGCGTTTTGATCCCAACGACCTGGTGGTGGTGGGGCAAAATCGCGACATCACCATCGTCGGGCACTGTCCGGCCGCGGTGGTGTTGCCGCGGCTGCAGATCTTGGGGCAGGCCGAGCTGCGTGACGTCTCGATCGGCCGCGGCAGCGCGACCAGTCTCCACGTCGAAGGATCGGCCCGGTTGAGTGGGGTGCACGTGATGGGGCCCGCCGGCGGGATCCAGGGTGGCGCCGACTCGGAGCTCGTCCTTCGAGATGTCTTGCTCGAGGACGTCCAGTTCGGGATCGCCAGTGAAGGTATGGTTGACGCAGAGCGGATAGTCGTCCGTGGCAGGGAGGTTGGGATCACGGTCAGCCAAGCGCAACTCACCTTGCGCCGAGCCCGCCTCGAAGGGGCGCCCACGTTCACCGCCGGAGCTCTCCACGCTTTGGCGACCACCACCACCGTGGCCCACGTGGCGATCGACGGATCCCGCGGCGAAGCCGTCTCGCTTTATGGGGGCCACGCCGTCGTCGAGGATCTGTGGACCCACCGCACCGAACAGGCCGCGATGGGCGTACGAGGCGCCGGAGTCCAGCTGCGGAGGCTGGCCTTCACCGACGCGGGCACCCGCGGCATCGTCGGGTACCGAACCCGGACCTTCATCTTGGAGGACTTCTCGCTGGAGCAGGGCCCCTCGACCCCCAACGACAGCGACGCCATCACCATGGCCGCCGACGACGGTGAGGCGATCCGCGCCTATACCTTGAGGCGGATCCGGATCCGCGGCGATCGCTTCGGCAACGTCGTTTCGTTGTGGCCCGCCGCGGACGGATTTTCTGCCGCGGAAGCCTGCCCGCAGGGGCGCAGCTGCAACCTCGTCGAAGACCTGGACATCGAAGGTTCGGTCAACAACGAACGGGACTCAGTGGCGGTCCAAGCTGGACTGAGCGACACCGTGTACCGCCGGATCCGGCTCCGGGAGTGGCGGGACTCCGGATTTAGCATTGGCCCCTCAGCTTACGCGGACGTCGAGGACTGGAGCCATGAGTCGAGTGTCCGCACCGATTTTGGGTTTCGGCTCAACCACCCGGGTTTGGTGGTGCTGCTGCGGCGGGTCGCGCTGCGAGGGGTGGTGATCGGCTTCGAGATCGCGGCCGGGAACATAGGGATCGCTGAGCTCAGCGTCGCGGACGCGGTGACGGCCTTGCGGCGAGGGATCAGCCTGCAAGACACCAACCTCGAGGTGGAGCGTTTTGACTTGCGCACCCAGAGCGGCGCCTTGGCGGTGCAGGAGCTGGCCAACATCGGCGCCTACGAACTCCGCCAGGGGCAGGTGTTCAGCCAAGACGGCGTCCCCATCTTGGGGGCCGAGTGCAGCAACCCATACCTCGGCATGGACCAGGTGCGCATCTTGACTCCCTGAGCCCACCTCGAATCTAAGCCATCGAAATCCCGAAAAAGCCGGCGCTGGCCCGGGGCTCTGCGGGGTCACCCCTCCCCGGAGGCCACCGATTGTGTTAGGAGTTTGAGCCTCACAGATAGGACACCCGCAGAGAGCGGATCCGCTCAAAGACCGCGGGTGAATGGAAAGACACTGATGGCTGCTAGGGGAACGAGGTTGTACGTCGGGAATCTTGCCTACGGGACTTCTGAAGAAGGACTGCGCGAGGCGTTCGCTCGAGATGGTCGCAAGGTGAAGACAGTTTTCATCGCGACGGATCGCGAGACCGGTCGTCCGCGGGGCTTTGCTTTTGTGGAGATGGAGACGCCCGAAGACGCGACGGCGGCGATCGCCGCGATGGACGGTCAGTCTGTCGACGGCCGGTCGTTGAAGGTCAACGAGGCTCGGGAGCGCGAAGGCGGCGGTGGCGGCGGCGGTCGTCGTCCGGGCGGTGGTGGCGGCGGCGGTGGCTTCCGCGATCGCGGCGGCGGCGGCGGCGGCGGCGGCGGTGGCGACCGGGGTTCGGCCCCTGGTGCGGGCGCCTTCGAACGCGAGGTGGGCGTGGGCGGTGATCGTGGCGCCGGGCGACGGGATCGTGGCGATCGGAATCGGGACCGTGGTGATCGGGACCGCGGCGATCGTGACGGTTACGGCGGCGGTCGCTCGCGCTACTGAATAGACTGCTGAGACTTGGCCCGTCCCCTCGCGACGGGCCACCTTTTGCGCCCTAAGGGCCCCGGGCAGGTGTGGTGGCGGTCAGTGTCCTGACCGCCCACTCAACTCACTGAGAGAAACCTTCGATCCGGTAGTGGGCTTCGATCCGCTTCAGCGCCAAGATCATGGCCGCCAAGCGCATCGGCACCTTTTGGCCGACCAAGAAGCTGGAGTTGTCGTATTCGGCGCTCCGCTCCAGGCGATCGTTGGAGATGTCCCGGATCAGGCGGTAGTTGCTCTTGATCGCCCGCTCCAACTTTTGGTTCACCTCCTGTTCGGTCCAGTGCTCCATCCGCTTGTTCTGGATCCACTCGTAGTAGGACACAGTCACGCCGCCCGCGTTGCCGATCACGTCGGGGATCAGCTCGATCTTGCGGCTCTCCAAGACCTCGTCGCCGTCGGAGGTGGTCGGGTTGTTGGCGCCTTCGGCGACCAGTTGGCAGCGGAGCCGTTCGGCCACGTTGCCGTCGATCTCTTTGCCGAGGGCCGCCGGGATCGCGATCTCACACTCTTGTGACCAGAAGTCGTCCTTGGAGATGGCCTGAGCTTCGGGATAACCGCCGACCGAACGCCGCAGGTTTTTGGGGTTGGCGTGGACGTATTGGGTCAGCCGACCGACGTCGATGCCGTTGGGATCGGCGATGCCGCCGTCGGCGTCGTTCACCGCCACCAGCTTGGCGCCCATCTTGGCCAAGATCTCGGCCGCGTTGGAGCCCACGTTGCCGAAGCCCTGCACGATAAACCGCGCGCCCTTGATGCTCTTGCCCCGGGCCAAGAACCAATCTTCGATGCAGTAGGCCAGGCCTTGACCGGTCGCCTTGACGCGGCCTTCGGAGCCGCCGATGCGCACGTCTTTGCCGGTGACCACCCCGCGGTGTTTGTGAGGTTCACGTTCGCCGTCGGTGTACTGGCGCAACATCCAAGCCATGACCTCGCCGTTGGTCCCGACGTCCGGCGCCGGGATGTCGAAGTTGGGCCCGACCATGTTCTTCAGCTTGTACATGTAGCGAAGCGTGATCGCCTGCAGCTCTTCTTTTGAGTAGAGCCGGGGATCCAACTTCAAGCCGCCCTTGGCACCGCCGAAGGGGACGTTGGCGATCGCGGTCTTCCAGGTCATCTCCGAGGCCAAGATCTTGAAGAGATCGAGGGAGACGTCTTGGTGGTACCGGATGCCGCCCTTGTACGGGCCCCGGGCCTGGTTGTGCTGAACGCGGTAGGCCTTGATGCGCTCCGGCTGGCCCCTCTTGATCTTGAAGAGGCCCTTTTTGGCGATGCGGATGACGCCGTTTTCGGTGTGCACCGAGCCGATCCGCATGGCGCCCGGTTTGATGATCCAACAGCCGTCGTAGAGGGGCTCCAACATCGACTCCGGGATGTCCGAGTCCGCGAGCTTCGCGTACTTCGCGTGGTCATCTTGAGCGATGGGCTGCAGGCGGTCTTGCAAGTGAGTGGTGACGTAGAAGATGTGCTCGAAGTCGGGCTGCTCCAGCTCCAGGCGGACCCGCGGATCGAGATCGATCAGGTCAGCGGCGCGATGAAAGACCTCCATCGCCTCCAGGTAGATGTTCTTCTTCTTCGGTTTGGGCGAGCTCATGCGTAGGCCACGGCTTATCGGTCGCCTCGGTGGGCGAATCAAGTTCATTTGCCGCGCGGCGATCTCGGCGGATTGTTGCACTGCGAAGGTCGTGTGAGCGACACACGACGACCCGGTGACGCTGACGCGACGCGACATTTTCGCAAGGCGACTTGCGCTGCACCGCGTCTCGACAAGCGCCTGACCTCGGACCATGGTGACGGCGCATGGATTGGCACCTGAAACGACACCCGCACAACGCGGCCGTGCCTGGCCCGGTCTTGGTCGTGGTGATGGACGGCGTTGGGGTGGGACCCGACAACGAAGGCAACGCAGTGCGGCGTGCCCACTCGCCGGTCTTGCATCGCCTGGCGACGGCCGCTCCGTTTCGCACCCTGAAGGCCCACGGTCGGTCGGTCGGTTTGCCCTCGGACGATGACATGGGCAACAGCGAGGTGGGGCACAACGCCTTGGGCGGGGGCCGCATCTACAACCAAGGCGCCAAGTTGGTGAACGAGGCGATCGCGACGGGGGCGCTCTTTCGCGGGCCCGTCTGGACGGCGTTGATCGAGCGCACTCGACGAGGCGGCGCGCTCCACTTCTTGGGTTTGCTGTCGGACGGCAACGTCCACAGCCACCAGAACCACCTCTACGCGATGATCCGGGAGGCCGATCGCGCTGGCGTCGATCGACTCTACGTCCACGCCTTGCTCGACGGGCGAGACGTGCCCGAGACCTCGGCCCTCGACTACGTGGCCGCCCTCGAGAAGGAGTTGGACACCTACCGCGCCAAAGGCCGGACCTATCGGGTGGCCTCGGGCGGTGGCCGCATGAAGGTCACCATGGATCGTTACGAAGCCGAGTGGGGGATGGTCGCCTTGGGTTGGAAGACCCACGTGTGCGGTGAAGGGGAACGTTTCTTCAGCTTGGAGGCGGCGGTGCGAGGGCTCCGGGCGCAGAACCCGGGCGTCATCGATCAAGATCTACCGGCCTTCGTCATCGGCGATGCGTCTGGGCCCGTGGGGCCGATCCGGGACGGCGACGCGGTGGTGTTCTTCAACTTCCGTGGTGATCGGGCCATCGAGATCAGCCGGGCCTTTGAAGACGAGGTGATGCCGCACTTCGATCGGGGCCCACGCCCCGACGTCTACTACGCCGGCATGATGCAGTACGACGGCGACTACCAGATCCCGAAGCGCTACTTGGTGGAGCCACCGGCGATCGAAGGCACCATGGGCGAATACCTGGCCAAAAACGGGGTCACCCAGTTCGCCTGCTCGGAGACGCAAAAATACGGGCACGTCACCTACTTCTGGAACGGGAACCGCAGCGGCAAGTTCGATGAAAAGAGCGAGACCTACCTGGAGATCAAGAGTGATCTGTTGCCGTTTTGGGAGCGGCCTTGGATGAAGGCCGCCGAGATCACCGACGCCACCATCGCCGCCATCCAGAGCGGGCGGCACCGGTTCTTGCGGATCAACTACGCCAACGGCGACATGGTCGGGCACACGGGGAACTTGGACGCGACGATCGCCGCGGTCGGAACGGTGGACCTCTGCCTGGGTCGATTGCTGAAGGCCGTCGAACGGGCCCACGGCGTTGCCTTGGTCACCGCCGACCACGGCAACGCCGACGAGATGCTCCAACTCGACAAGAAGGGCCTGATCAAGCTCGACCGGAGCGGGCGGGCCGAAGCCAAGACCAGCCACACCCTCAACCCGGTCCCGTTCCACCTCTACGACGCCAGTGGGGGTCCCACCCGGCAGTTTCGGGACGATCTGCCGGACGCGGGGATCGGCCACGTGGCAGCGACCGCCCTGGAGCTCCTCGGATTTTCGGCTCCGGACGCCTACTTGCCTTCACTCCTGCGGTGAATGTGGCGTGGATCACGGCGCTCGTCGGATCACAGACATCGGCCGACCGACACTCACCCCGGCGGCGCGCTGTGGGTATGATGTTCGAGGTGTCAGTCAGCCCTGGGATGAGGCGCGTCCTCTTTTGTTTGCCTCTCTTCGCGGCCTGCGTGCCGAGTGGTCGTGAGGTCGGCGCGCGCCTCGGCCCCCGGGACGCCAGCAGCAACACCCCCGACAGCGGCATCGTCGCGATCCCGGTCGATGGGGGCTTCGATGACGCCGGCAACCCGATCGACGGTGGCTTCATCATCCCCGACTCGGGGGTGCTCAACCCGCCCGACGCTTCGGTGGTCAACGTGGTCTACGACCAGTGCCCCGACAACCCGCACAACCTGGACGCCCCGATCATCGTCAACGATGGCAGCAACACCATCGCCCGGGAGCCCGGCTTCACCTCCTTTTTGGTGCCGCTGGCGATCGGCGCAGAGATCTACTCCCTCAACAGCTTGACCGTCGACGACGGCACCCAACGACTGCCGGCCCAGTTCGAGGCCTTGGGGCGTTGGGACGGACACAAGGACGACTGCACCAAACCGATCCGCTACGCCTACGCCCACGTTCGGGCCGTGCCCGGGCCTGGTGCCAACGTCATCTGGCACGTGCGCTCCGACGCCAACAACCAAGGCGAGCCGACCACCATGAACGTCAACGAGTCGGCCTCCGAGTGGCAGATCGACACCGGCGTGGCGCGTTTTACGGTGCCTCGGGGACGCTTCCGCGGCATCACCAAGGTCGAGCTCCCCAACGGCAGCGGCTTCGACGTGATCAGCGAACTGCCCGCCAATGAGTCGGCCTTTCAGATCGATCACAACGGCAACAAGAGCACCGGCAACTTGGATCCTTGGTACTTCGTGCTCGAGCGACGCGGACCCCAAACCGTGACCGTGGCGGCCCGAGGTTTTTACGCGGCCGCCGGCGGTGGGCGTGATCTGGGCTACACCATTCGCCTCCACTTCTACGCCAGCTCCAGCGTCGTCCGGGTCGAACACACCTACTATTACGGCGAGGTCGCGGGTTGGGGCGCCGACGGTCTGACCAACACCACCAACGTGGGGCGAGCGTGGATGCGGGTCCCCTTGGCCGGTGCCAGCGGCGTGATCGCCCGGGCCGACACCCAGGTCCACACCTTGGGCCTCGCTGATCTCTTGCTCGAGCAAGTGAAACGCACCCCTTCCGCCAGCGCGGTGCGCTTCACGCTGAACAGCGGCGGAAGTAGCGTCGAGTCCGGCACCTGGGCCGATCATCCCTTCGTCGCGATCACCGGCCCCAACGGCTACGCCATGGGCACCATCGCCCGCTTGAGCCATCGAGATCCCCAAGGCCTCCGGGTCGCCGGCAACGAGCTGCAGCTCGACTTCACCTCCAGCCCCATCGGCGTCGGCGGCGCTCGCGGCATTTGGTCCATTGGCGCCATCGACTTCGGGCGGGGCGCACCCAACGCGGCTCGGGCCGACGCCCTCCAGCTCCACGCCGAACGGCCGCTGCTGGGCACCCCTCAGCCGGCCTACCTCAACACCACCCAGACCATCGGCCCCTACGCCACCAGCGAAGCCCGTTTCCCCGGATTTTTCGCCGAGATGTTGAACCTGCACCAACGCAGCCGCGACTACCTGCGGGACCTGCGGGTCACCGGGATCCAGATCTGGCCCGATCTGCCGCGCAACTCCTGTTATCAGGACTTCAACTGCGATCAGCAGCGCAACCAGCTCTACGAAGGTGGCGACAACAACTATTGGAACTGGTCCAAGCCCGGCGTCGACGAGTTCTTCCGCACCGGCGACAACAACTTCCTCTACGACTTCTCTTTGGGCGAGGCCTACACCTACGTCGAGACCCTGGCCGTCCGCACCGATCACGATCGGATCTCCGACTCCTCGGTCGCCGGGCTCGCGCCTTGTTATGGCGACTCCCGAGGTTATGACGGTGACTTCCGGGAGGGCCTCAACAACCGTCGTGATCGGTGTGTGGCCGACTACAGCTACTCGAAGACCATCCGGGTCGCGGCCCTGGCCACCGGCGATCCGCGCTTCGTCGACTTCTACGAGGAGGCCGCCGAAAGTGTGATCAACGCCTTTGGTGCGCCGCCCGACTCGCCCGAGCAGTTTTTGGAGGTCACGCTCAACCGACTCTCCGAACAACGCCTGGAGGTGTTGACCGCCGGCGCCGAGTTGGCCCGAGATCCAACCACCTCCACTCGCTTGCGCCAGCGCCTGCGCAACTACGTGGACTTCATGCTTGGCCGAGTCCTGATCAACGGGCACTCTTGCGACGTCGGCGGGTCCGGCTCCAATGACGCCAAGGCCCTCGGCAACTGCGGCAGCAGCCAAGCCTGGATGATGCCGGTTGGCGTCGAGTGGGCCACTCGGGCCAGCCGTTTCTTGCGCCATCCGGTGTTGGCCAACTGGGTCGTGCAACACGGAGCGACCTCCGCTCGCAACCACACCGTCATCGGCGGCAACGGCCTGCCCGACTTCTCTCAGGCCGACAACGGCTGGCGCACCACCTATCAATGCAGCGCCAACGGCAGCGGCGTGGTCGACGCCAGCTGCGCCAAGATCAACGGCGGCGAAAACGACGGCCGCTTTTATGCCAACGGCGTGCTCTCCTACTTGAACGTCTTCGGCATCGTCTTGGCCGCCGACCCCAGCGACCCCATCCGGATCTGCCAGTGGTTGCCCGCCGCCTACAACGCCCAGGTGGGGAGCCTGCCGGATCTCGACGTGAACTATCACATCTGGGGCAAGGCCTCGGGCCAAGCCTTCGGCATGTCGGCCGAAGCGGTCGGCGCGTTGAGCGCCTGTCCCTAGCAGCCACGTCCGAAAAACTGCGGTTGCGCTCCAGCGGCAGATGGCCGAAATGAGGGCGGATGTCCGAACCCAGCCCGCGTTGGTGGGGGGAATATCGCCTTCGGCCAGGTGAGGCGGGATCTTGGCTGATCGGGCCCTTGGCGCTGCGGGTTCAGCACCAAGAGGGCGAGTGGGTCATCGGTACCGCCCGGAGTTCGGAGCTGGATGACGCGGTGGAGGTTCGGTTGCCTCACGCCGCCGGGCCCTGGTCGCCCGGGTTTGAGGTGACCAGCTTTGCGGTGTCTCGGACCACCGAACGACTTGTCTTGTTGCCGATCTTGCCGCCCCGATCATTGGTGGTGCGACCCGAAGCTCGGCTGTCGGTGCCCCAAGAAGAAGAGGTGACCTTGCGGGTGCGGGCACCGTTGTGGGTCAAGGTTGGGATCGGCGAAGGTGCCAAGACCTTGGTCGAGGTGCCTTGCGTCAACTTGCCCAGCACCTGGTTTGGGCCGAGCCCCACCGAAGGTGAACTCTGCTACGCCTTGCGCGCCTCGGGCCGGTTGCGTGCCAGGATCTGGTCGCCGCGGGGCACGAGGCCTTGGTGACGGTGCGGATCCGCAATCGCGCCGACACGCCACTTCTGGTGGAGCGGATCAATCTGCCGGTGGAGAGCTTGCGACTTTATGAACAGGAAGGCGCGGGCCTGTTGACCAACGCGGTCAGCCTGGATCGGGTGGCCGAGAGTGAGGTCAATGTGCGGGTCGAGCCTGGCCCTCCGCCCGGCGTGACGGCTCAGTTGGTGAACGATGGGCGGGTGGATGAGGGCGTGTTTCGTCGAGCCTTCGGTAGCCTCTTTCGTTGAGGAGCACGCGTGGAGACCTACCTACACAACCTCCAGTTGCAGCTCGAGCGGGCCCTCCCCACCCTGAGTAAGGTCGCGCTGATCATCTTTGGGGCCTTGGCAGTGGCCCGCCTGGTGCGCGCGGCGTTGGGGACGGCCCTGGGCGTCCGCCTGATGCCTCAACAGCTGGTGCTGCTGCGTTCGGTGGTCGGCTACGCGGTCTACGGCTTGGCCGTGGTGTTGGTCCTCGAGCAACTTGGCTTCGATCCCAAGGTCCTGCTCGGGGCGGCTGGGTTCCTGACGGTCGCCATCGGTTTTGCTTCTCAGACCTCGGTCTCCAACCTGATCAGCGGCCTGTTCTTGATCTTCGAACGGCCTTTTATCATCGGCGACGCGGTGACCATCGACGGGGTCACCGGCGAGGTGATGTCGATCGATCTGTTGTCGATCAAGCTCCGGACCTTCGACAACCTCTACGTCCGGGTGCCCAACGAGGCGGTGCTCAAGACCAAGGTCACCACCTTGACCCGATTCCCGATCCGCAGGGTCGAGCTCCAGGTCGGCGTTGCCTACCGCTCCAACCTCGAGAAGGTCCGAGCGGTGTTGTTGCAGATCGCCAATGATCATCCCCAGGTGCTGCGCGAACCCGAGCCGATGTTTTTGGTCACCGGCTTTGGCCCCTCGTCCGTGAACCTCTCGTTTTTGGTGTGGGTCGAGCGGGACCCCCTGCTGAAGGTCAGGGCCGAGCTTTATACCTTGATCCACCGGAGCTTCTCCGAGGCCGGCATCGAGATCCCCTTCCCCCAGATGACCCTCAGCGCCGCGCCTGATTCTCAGCCCTTGCCGGTCAAGTTGGCCTGAACGCCGCTTTTCCGAGGCCAAAAGCGCGTCCGTCGGGGTAAAACAACCCATCGTGTCCGGCCCCCGTCCTCGCCTGCTGGTCTTCGTCATCTCCTACTTCGCGGAATCCACCTTGAGGAAGGTGCTGGAGCGGATCCCCGGCCAGATCTTCGAGGACTTCGACGCCGAGGTCTTGGTGGTGGACGACGCCAGCACCGATCGGACCTTCGAGATCGGGCACGACTACCGGCTGGCCCATCCGCACATCCCAATGACCGTGCTCCGCAACGAGCAAAATCAAGGTTACGGCGGCAACCAAAAGGTCGGCTACACCTTCGCGATCCAGCGAGGCTTCGACCTCGTGGCGATGGTCCACGGCGACGGGCAATACGCCCCCGAGGCCCTGCCGATGTTGACCGAACCCCTGACCCGCGGCCGGGCCGATGCGGTTTTTGGCAGCCGGATGTTGGAGCCCAAGGCGGCGCTCAAGGGGGGCATGCCGCTCTACAAATACGTCGGCAACAAGATCCTCACCCGTTTGCAGAACACAATGCTCGGCACGCGGCTCTCCGAGTTTCACAGCGGTTATCGGATCTACTCGGTGCCGATGTTGGCCAAGCTCCCCTATCGCCTCAACTCCAACGACTTTCACTTCGACACCGAGATCATCATCCAGCTCCTCAACGCCGAAGCGCGGATCGTCGAGTTGCCGATCCCCACTTATTACGGCGACGAGATCTGTCGAGTGAACGGGATGAAGTACGCCAAAGACGTGTTGCAAGCGACCTTGGCCAACACCGCCCACCGGGCCGGCCTCCTCTATCAGCGCCGCTTTGACACCACTCCCCCCGACAACTCTCACTACGACCTGAAGTTGGGCTACGCCAGCAGCCACACCTACGCCCTCGACGCCGTCCCTCGGGGTTCCAAGGTCCTGGACATTGGATCGGGCCCAGGTGGTCTCGCTCAGGAGCTCGAGAAGCGGGGCTGCGAGGTGACGGTGGTGGATCAACACGCACCCAGCGCCCCCATCGGCAAGACCAAGGTGATCGTCCAAGATCTGGAGGGCGAGCTCCAGTTCGATGTCCACGACTACGACGTGTTGTTGCTCCTGGACGTGATCGAACACCTCAAGTCTCCCGAGGCCTTCCTGGAGCGCCTGCGGGCTCAGTTCGATCACGACCAGCGCACCCTGGTCTTGACCACGCCGAACATCGCCTTCGTGGTGCAGCGGTTGATGTTGGCGTTGGGCCAGTTCAACTACGGCAAGGCCGGGATCCTGGATCGGACCCACACCCGGCTCTTCAACTTCCGGGCGATCGAGGCCTTGTTGGTGGACGAGGGCTTCAAGATCAAGCAGGTGCGTGGCGTCCCGGCGCCGTTCCCGAAGGTGTTGGGCAACGGGGTGTTGGGCAAGGCGGCGGTCAGCCTCAACGAGGCCCTGATCCGCCTCTCCAAGACCTTGTTCAGCTACCAGATCTATGTCGAGGCCGAGACCCGCCCCAGCGTCGAGTTTTTGGTGCACGACGCCATCGAACGCAGCCGCACCCGGGCGGAGTTGCTCGAGTTGGCCAAGGCTCGTCGCGCCGGCTGAACGATCTCGTTGACAAACTCACTGCGGAACCTTCAGTGTCCGCGGCCTTCGCTCCTGCGTGCCTTCCGCACCTGGCAGTGAGTGGAGCTCACAAAAAACTGAGAAGATCGTGGGGCAGTCGAGCGGTGATCTCGGCGCCCGCGGACTCACCGACGCGCGCGGCCTGGTGCCTGCAAACGTCGTGGGCCCCGGGTTGGCAGGCAGGTCATTCCGCGTTTCGGCGACGCCCCACGCGGCGGGCACCCGTCGTGTCCACTGACGGCCGTACCACAACGGTCGTCTCGCATAGCTCAGAGGTAGAGCAAGAGGTTTGGGACCTCTCTGTCGAAAGTTCGAATCTTTCAGCGAGACCCGGGGCACCGCTCGTGAGCCGCCATCCCTAAGGCGCTGGCGAGTTTGTGAGCGAGACCGGCCGGGTCACTGAACGACGTCAGCCCTCTTTGGCGCGGTTCACCTTCGGGTGATCCGAACGCCGCCGCGGGTCCACGTCGCCAAAGGGCCCGGGCGCACCTCGTTCGGATCGTCGGCAGGAAAACCTGCCGGAGGGCCGCGAGCGGGCGGTGCCGCCATTTTTCGCCTCTATGTCTGACCGTCGGAGGGAGTCATGAAGATCGATGTCGCATTGAACGAGCGCGTGCTGGTGCACGAAAACGGTCGGCCGACCCGCTACCTTGCGCCGGGCCGCCACCGGATCTGGGCGCCGTTCGCCAAGGTCGAACTCTTGCGCTTGGACACCGAAAAGCTGACCGCGAACTTGCGGCCGGAGCAGCTGGCGCTGATCCCGGCGGCCGACCTGCAGATCGTACAGATCGGCGAACTGCAGCGCGGTCTGGTGCGGCGCCGGGGCCGGCCGGTGTTGTGGCTCGGCCCGGGTGAACACGCGGTGTGGACCGTCGATCGCCGGGAGGTCGAGGGGACGAGCCGTTCGCTGATCGAGTTGGTGATCTTCGAGGTCGCCGGGGTGGAGACCGGGCCGCTCCCGGACTTGGTGCGGGCCTTGGTCCCGGCCAGCGACTACACCGAGGTGACCGCCAGCGAAGGCACCACCGTGGTGCGGTACCTGGACGGTCGTCTGGATCGCGTCCTCGGCCCGGGCCGACACGCGGCCTGGACGGTCGCCGCCAAGGTGCAGTTCTTGGTCCTGGATCTGCGGGAGCGCCTGTTGGCCATCAACGGTCAGGAGGTGATGACCAAGGATCGGGTGTCGTTGCGCCTCAACTTGGCCGCCACCTATCGGGTGGTGGACGCGTCCCGCTTGGCCACCGTGGCCCGTGACGCCGACGAGGTGCTTTACCTGGCGATCCAGCTGGCGGCGCGCCAGGCGATCGCCGGCCGGACCTTGGACGAGCTCTTGGCAGATCGGGAGGCGATCGGTCGGACCATCGCGCCGGAGGTCTTGAGCAAGGCTGCGGCGCTGGGCCTCGAGGTCTCCTCTTTGGGCGTCAAGGACGTGATCTTGAGCGGTGAGCTGAAGACGCTGCTCAACCGGGTGATCGAGGCCCAGAAGGAGGCCGAGGCCAACGTGATCACCCGTCGGGAAGAGATCGCCGCGGTGCGCTCGATGGCCCAGACCGCCAAGGCCTTGTCGGAGAGCCCGGTCCTGTTGCGGCTCAAGGAGCTGGAGGCCTACCAGTCCTTGGCCGGAAAGGTGGGCCGCTTGAACGTCGTGTTCGGCGAGGTGCCGCGCCTTGGGCTATCGAAGGGAGAATAGAGAAGAGGAGGGGCCGTTGATGAGTGACGGCCCCTCCTCATTCTATTCATATTTTTATATCCCACCGGTTCAACTCAGGATTTGAGTCTGGGTATAGTCGGGCGGATGAGATCTCAGGCCGTCCTTATCGCATTCTTGATCGCCGCAACGGCCTGCTCCGGATCGAGCGATGAGGACGCCGGAGAGGTGGATACCGGGCTGCGCTTCGATGCGCAGCCGAATGACACCGGAGCCCAAGACGCAGGCCCGTTGGACGCAAGTCCTGCCGATGCTGAACTGGCGGATGCCGATCCGGTGGACGCCGATCCGATCGATACCGGTCCTGTCGATGCTGACCCGGTGGACGCTGATCCGATCGATGCCGATCCGGTGGACGCCGATCCGATCGATGCCGATCCGATCGATGCGGATCCCGTCGATGCCGACCCGGTGGACGCTGATCCGATCGATGCCGATCCGATCGATGCCGATCCCATCGATGCGGCACCTTCGGACGCCGCACCCGCCGACGGCGGCTTGGGCGGGGGTGCGGCCGAGTGTCTGCCCTTCACCTCCGGCACCACCGAAATCGAGCTCACCGTCGATGGGTACGGAGAAGGGGCGCGGATCGGCCCGGAGGCGAGCCTGCGGACCCTCAGCGCCAACGGGCTGACCTTGATCTATCAAACCCAGGGCGTGCAGTTTCTTCCCTTCATCGAAGCCGACGAAAACACCTTTGCCGCGCCCCATCTGATCGCCTTCGACTCGGCCACCGGGGTGGTGGAGCCTTTGGCCCAAGCCCAAGGCCAGGTCGGGGTCGACGCTACGGGCCGTTACGTGGCCTGGGCCCACGCCAACACCGCGCAAGTTGTCTTGCGGGACCGGGTGGCCCGGACCACCGAGGTCATCAGCGTGTCCACCACCGGAGGATCTGGCAACGGCGCCTCTTCCAGCCCGAGCCTCAGCGCCGACGCCAACCGAGTGGCCTTTCTCTCGACCTCCAGCAACTTGATCACCGGCGGCAACGGGCTCCTCGCGGTGTACCTGCGAGATCGTCAAGCCGGGACCACCACGCGGATCAGCGCCCCGATCGGGGGCGGGGCTCCGAGCGCTCCGCCCGGGCCGCCCTTGATCAGCGGTGATGGCAACTTTGTGCTGTTTCGCTCCAGCGCCAACAACTTGGTCCCCAGCGACACCAACAACGCCGCCGACCTGTTCCTCTACGACGTGGCCCAAGCGACCTTGGCCCGGGTCAATACCAGCGCTGCCGGGGACCAAGCCAACGCGGGGGTGGCCGAAGGCATCGACCTGAGCGCCGATGGCCAGCGGATCTTGTTCGTGTCCACCGCCACCAACTTGGATCCGACCGACCAAGACGGTGTACCCAACGTCTTCATCAAGGACCGAAGCACCGGCGCGATCATCCGTCTGCCCGCGAGCAGCCAGAGTTGTGGTGGGTGGGCCGGGATGGAGTCGATCAGCGGCAACGGCCGCTTCGTTGCCCACTGTGACACCGACACGATCTTCCGGGTCACCGACTTGAGCACCTTAACCTACGAGGAGCTGGTGTTACGTCCGTACACCGAAGCGGTCCGGCTCTCGTCCGATGGCACCATCTTGGCCTACGAAGTGGAGGTCAGCGTCTACGCCCAAGCGGTCCCCAGCGCCCTCACGGTCGGATCCCCGGTCGCCTGTCCGCCGCCACCCCCGACGGGGGTCGAAGGTTGGTCCTGGAAAGCCGCGCCCTATCATCTGTTTTCGCGGCAGGCCTATTCGGTCACTCGGGCGGGAGACCAGGTGGTCGTTTGGGGCGGGAATCCCGCCGACTCCACCGGCCTTTTGTATGACATCGCCACGAACAGCATCGGCGTGTTGACCATCCCGGGGGCGGTGCGGCCCGGCACCCGCCACACCGCGACCTGGATGGGCGGCACCGAACTTTTGATCTTTGGCGGACAAGCGTCGGTGGCCGGCACCAACCCGCCTCATCGGATCGACTCGGTGTTGTTGAGTTCGGTCGAGGTCAGCGCCACCGATCGACCATCGGTGCGGAACGGCCACTCCGCCGTGTGGACCGGCACCGAGGTCCTGATCTGGGGTGGGCAAGGTGCCGCGATCTACAACGACGGCGGGCGTTATCAGGCGACCCTCGATCAATGGGCACCGATCTCCACCGCAGGCGCACCGACGGCCCGGCGAGATCACGTGGCGGCCTGGACCGGCACCGAGATGTTGGTCTGGGGCGGATCAGCGGGCGCAAGCGGTGGTCGCTACGATCCGAACTTGGACGCTTGGTCGCCGATGGACACCTCGGGACCCGCGGCCTCCGCCGGGATCTGGACCGGCTCGGAGCTCTTCGTTTGGAATGGAACCGCGGGTGGTCGTTACGACCCGCTCACCAACACCTGGAGCGCCGTGGGGGCTGGGGGCCCGGGCGCGGGCTACTTCTTCCTGGCCAGCCGACCCGGGGTGGTCCTGGTCTTCGGCGAAAGTGCGGTGGCGGCCTACGATCTCGTCGCCGAATCGTGGATTCCGCTCAACTACCCGCTCTACGGCCCGGACTTCAGCAGCTACAACGTGGCTGGGGGCGCGGACCTGGGAGCCGAGGTGTTGTTGTGGAACAGCCGGGCCGCCCGCTTCGGCCCCTGAGCCTAGCCTGTTACACTCCGCGCCGATGTTGCGCGGGTTCCGCTTCTTCGCCCTGATCTTGGCGGCGTTCACCGGGGGCCTCGTGGCGGCCGGTGGCGTAAGGGCGGCCGACGATCCTGACTCCACCTACCGTGAGCTGGCGATCTTGGCCCGGGTGCTCCACTACGTGGAGACCAACTTCGTGGCCGAGGTCGAACCTCGGGCCCTGATCCACGGGGCGATCCGGGGCATGTTGGCGACCTTGGACGATCACTCGACGTTCATGGATCCGGAGCAGTTCGCGGCGATCCGGAGTGAAGCCCAAGGGGAGTTTGGGGGCATCGGCGTCGAGTTGGTCCGGCAAAAGGACCGCCTGGTGGTCGTGGAACGTTATCCAGGTTCACCCGCCGAACGCCAAGGCATCCAGCTCGGGGACGTGGTGATCAGCGTGGGCGGCCAACCCACCGAAGGCAGCTCTTTGGCCGAGGTGGTCCGGCGCATCAAAGGCCCACCGGGCACGACGGTGGTGTTGGTGGTGGAGCGGGCCGCCGATCATCGCGTCGAAGAGTTGACCGTGGTGCGGGAGCGGATCCGGATGATCACCGTCGATGGTCGGTGGGAAGGTGGCTTTGCCTATCTCAAGATCAAGAGCTTCACCGAACGGACCTCCCACGACATGGCCCGGGCCTTGGAGGCCCTCAAGGCGGAACGTCCCATCCCTGGTCTGATCTTGGATCTGCGCGACAACCCGGGGGGCCTCCTCGATGAGGCGGTGCGGGTCGCCGACATCTGGCTGCAGTCCGGGGTCATCGTCTCGACCGAAGGGCGCAACCGGCCGGCCGACGTCGAGCTGGCCCATCCTAAGGACACGGAGCCCGAATACCCCTTGGTCGTTCTCGTCAATGGGGGAACGGCATCCGCCTCCGAAATCGTCGCTGGGGCCCTCCAGGACCACCACCGGGCGGTCATTTTGGGGACCCAGACCTTCGGAAAAGGGTCGGTCCAGACGGTGATCGAGCTGGAGGATCACTCGGCCCTCAAGCTCACGGTCGCCCGGTATTTTACGCCTCAACACCGCTCCATCCAGGGCACGGGCATCACTCCGGACGAGGTGGTCCCGCCGGTCGCCGACCCCCAGGGGCCTCTTGGGGCCGACAAACAGCTCGACGCCGCCGTGATCCTCCTGACCAGGTGGTCCAAGGGGCAGGGCAAGCGCCTGGGTACTGGGACTTTCAGGTAGGACGGACGCCGCCTTTACCGGGTGAAATCGCCATGGTATCCGACGAATTCGGTGGCGGGCCCGACTGCAGGCAAGTGGTGAGCTGAGGACTCCGTGGGGACAATCTTTAAGCTCATTATCGAGGACGACGAGGGCAAGACCACGGTCTACCCGCTCGCCGACGGCGAAATTTCGATCGGCCGTCGTGAGGGAAACACCATCCGCTTGATGGAGCGGAACGTGTCGCGCCGCCACGCCAAGCTGCTGCGGAACAACGGCACGGTCTTCATCGAAGATCTCGACAGCTACAACGGCATTCGGATCAACGGCGAACGCATCACCGGCAAGTACGAGGTGAACGAAGGTGACCTGGTCGAGATCGGCGACTATCACCTGGCGCTCCAGCGGACCGAGCTGAAGGACGATTCGGGCAAAGGCGCGATGGCCGCGCCGGATCAGCCGAGCTGGCCCCAAGTCGGCACCATGCCGGACCTGGCCCTCTCCCAGCAGTTGATGGATGACGTCCGAGGTGGCCGGTCGCCCACGGTTCGGGACACGATCGTCGACCAACCGGCTCCGCCCCAGCTGCCCCAGGCCGCCTTGGCCCAGACCCTCAACGAACGGGCCAACCCGCCGGACGGGCCCCAACCTTTGGTGCGTCCGCCCCCGCGGGATGGAAATGGGCCCAGGGAACTGCCGCCCTTCCCCGGTCCCGGTGGGCAACCGCTCGGCAAGCCGCCGTTGGTGCCCCCAGTAAGTCCAACCGCGGACACCAAAGATCTGGTGCCGGCCGCCAGCAAGACGTTGTCGCCGGGGCCCACCCGCGTCGCCAGCGTGCCGCGGCTGATCTGCGTCAGCACTCAATACGCGGGCAAAGAGTTCGCGTTGACCCGGCCCGAGTTGATCATCGGTCGGGTCGAGGACAACGACGTGGTGATCGAACACCGTTCGGTCTCGCGCAACCACGCCAAGATCCTCTTCGACGGCAAGACCCACAAGATCATCGATCTGCAGAGCGCCAACGGGATCCTGGTCAACGGCGAAGAATACGCCATGACCGATCTCCGCAAGGGCGACCTGATCGAGCTTGGTCACGTCCGCTTCCGCTTCATCCCGGCGGAAGAGGCCTTCGATCCGACTGACGACGAGTGCCGCGAGATGCGGGAGGCCGGGGTCGAGCCGCCGCCGAGCCGCGCCACCGCGGTGACTCAACCCAACGCCAGCCCCCTCTTGCGGGCGCCTGAGGGTGGAGGAGGCGAACAATTCAGCGCCTTCGATCCCAGCATGGCCCAGACGGTCACCGACACCCCGCTGTCGGCCCTCAACGATCCGGCCCCGCGGATCGAAGCCAAAACCGTCCCGACCTCGGTGCGGACCAACGGCCACCCGACGACCACCGCTGCCAAACCCGAGGTGGTGAAGCGGGCGACCGAAGACGAACGGCCGACCGAGATCAACCGGGTGGCTCGGGGACCGGCCTCCAACCAGGCCCAGCTCCCCATCCCGGCGGGCGACACCGAACCCATGGCCAAGCCGCGCCCTCGGGCCGACTCGGTGGCCCGCCCGCCAAAGACCGGCCTGCCGATCGGCATGTTGTTGGGCGGCATCTTCGTGTTGTTGGCCCTGGTGATCGGCGGCTACGTGCTCTTCGGAAAGAGCGGGCCAGGACCTCACGACCTCGAGCTGGCGCGCCTGTACGAGGCCGGCCAGTACCGAGCGGTGCAGGACTATGCGCTGCGGCACATGGCCGACTTCACGGACATGGCTCGGGCCAAGTCGATCGTGGAAGCGGCCCAGAGCAAGGCCGATCCGGTCGAACCCCCGCCGCCCCCGCCGATCGATCGGATCGAACCCGAAACCGAAGAGACCTTGCCCGACGGAGACGTGCCGCCGGATAGCGAGGTCGAAGAAGATCCGTCCGGGGCCAAACGTCCGCGGCCGCCGGTCAACAACAAGGCCGTCCTGCTGAAGAAGCGGCGCGAAGAGGCCGAGGTCCAGTTCCGCCAGGGCAAGACCATGACCCTCAACGGCGATCTTTCAGGCGCCGAAAAGGCCCTCAAGGGATGCCTGAAGTTGCAGCCCGATCACGCCAACTGTCATCGCGGTTTGGGCGTGGTCTACGCCCAGCTCGGCGACACGGCGCGGTCCTGCACCTACTACAAGAAGTACCTCGAGCTCCTGCCCAACGCCTCTGACGCCGAGACCGTGCGGCAGGCGATCCGGGACGGGGCCTGCCCTCCTTGAGCCCTCGGGTCCCTCGGCTGGCCGTGACCATGGGCGATCCGGTCGGGATCGGGCCCGAGGTCATCTTGAAGGCCGCCACGGTCAACGACGTCCGCGCCGCCGCCGAGCTGGTGGTCTTCGGAGATCCGTCGGTCCTGGAGCGGGCGGCCCGGGAGATGGAGCTGGCCACCACCGATCTCACCCGCAACTCGGCCCCCAATTTTCGAGTGGAGCCGATCGGGTTGGCGGTGGGGGCTGACTTTCGCTGGGCCAAGCCCACCTTGGAGACGGACCAGGCTCAACTGGCCTACGTCCGGGCGGCCTACGAAGCGGTCCGGGATGGTCGCGCCGACGCCATCGTCACCGCGCCGATCAGCAAGGCCGCCCTCAGCCGGATCGGAGCCCCTTGGCCGGGTCACACCGAGATGTTGGCCGACTGGTGTGGGGTCCCTCGACCGCTGATGATGTTGGCCGGCCCCACGCTGAAGGTCGTGCCGATCACCACCCACGTGGCGTTGGCCCAGGTGCCGGCGCTGATCACCAAAGACCTGGTGCTCCACGCCCTGCGGGTCACGCACCAGACCTTCAAACATCACTTCAACAATCACCGACCCCGCTTGGCCGTGGCCGGGCTCAATCCTCACGCAGGTGAAGGGGGTTTGTTTGGCCGGGAAGAGCTGGAGCAGATCCAGCCGGCGGTGGAGGCGGCCAAGGCCGAAGGCATCCACGCGGTCGGGCCATTGGCGCCCGACACCGTGTTTCATCGGGCGGTCGCCGGCGAATACGACGCGGTTTTGGGCATGTACCACGACCAAGCGTTGATCCCCCTCAAGCTCCTCGACTTCGATCGGGCCGTAAACGTCACCTTGGGCTTGCCCATCGTGCGGACCAGCGTCGATCACGGCACGGCCTACGACATCGCCGGGCAAGGGGTCGCGGCCGCCTCCAGCATGATCGAGGCGATCCGGTTGGCGGCGCGGATGGTCCAAGACGGTTGGCGGGCCCGCGGCGATGGAGGCCCACCCTCAGCATGAGGCGCATCGCCCTGGCGTTGCTCCTCGGCCTTTGGGCCACCCCGGTTTGGGCCAAGGCGCCCGACGAGATCGATCGCCTGCTCGGGATCATCGCGCAGGACTCCTCTTACAAAGTCCGGATGCAGGCGATCCGGGTGTTGTCCCGGCGGCTGGAGCAGAACACCACTCCGGTCAGTGATGGAGTGCTGAACAGCCTGGCCACCGCCGCCACCAAAGACGAAAGCCACCTGGTCCGCGGCTTTGCCTGCGTGGCCTTGGGCAACCTGCAAGATCCCCGGGCGCGCCCGGCCCTCACCGCCGCCGCCCGTGATCCCGAAGAGCTGGTCCGCCAGCAGGCCAACATGGCCTTGAGCCGGCTGCCCGCGACGCCTCCTCCTCCACCGCCGCCCCCGTCCGGTGGGCCCGCCCGGTTGGTGGTGGCGGTGGACGTGACCCCCGGGGTCGAGGCCCAGGCCTTGGAAGGCCCGTTTTTGACGATGTTGACCGAAGGATTTCGTGGTGCGGCCGCCGAACGTTTTGTGGTCGGGCCTGCCGCCGACGGCCGAGGTTTCCACCTGAAGGGCAGCATCGCCGAGCTCTCCAGCGTGGCTCAGGCCGACGGGAGCCAGCGGGTCACCATCGTCGTGAAAGTCGCGATCGCAACCTGGCCGGAGAACAATCTCCGGCACGTGATGTCCGCCAAGGCCAGCGCCATGACCAAAGCCAGCGGTGGGGCGTTGGCTCGGGTGCAAGAGAAGTTGCTGAAGGCCGCGGTGGAGAGGGCCGTCAAGGATTCGATGGCCGAGATCGGGGGAGGATGAACATGAACACGGGCAGACAGCAGCGCAAGATGACCAACTTGCTGCTCAACCGGAGCTTTCAGCTCAAATACACCGGGATGGTCGTCGGTTTGTCGTCGGTGATCTCCATCGGGCTCGGCTTCTTTTTGGTCGAGCAGATGCGGGAGAACTCCCGGATGTTGCAGCTGGAGACCAACCTGGATGCGGTGTTTCAGGAGCAGCTGGTGGCCGCCGATGCCAAGACGATCTTGGTGATGGTCGGCGCCCTCATCGCCTTCAACGTGGTGTTGGGTTTGGGGGTGGTCTTCGTGACCCACCGGATGGCCGGCCCGATCTTCGTCTTTCGTCGTTATCTGCGGGTGATCGGGGAGGGGCGCATCCCTCAGGTGCGGGCGCTGCGCAAAGGTGATGAGTTTGGCGAGGTGATCGAGCAGCTCCAGCTCACCGTGGTGGCGCTGGAAGAACGTCTGAAGCGCGAGATCGCCGGCCTGGAGCGGGCCCGGTCCGCTTTGGTCGGGCAAAACTCGGCCGAAGCCCAGGCCGAGGTGGAGCGCCTCTTGTCGGAAAAGCGCAACGCGATCGAGGCCCCTCAGTCGACCGACATCCCGCCTCAACCCGGGCCGACGTAACGGGCCCGGGGGCGCACGATGAAGCCCTGCTGTCGTTGCTCCAAGGTGTGGGCCACCCAACCCGCGATCCTCCCCAACGCGAACATCGCGGTGGCGCCATCCTCCAGGCCGGTGGCCAACGCGACCGCCACCAAACCCGCGTCCAAGGTGGGGGCCCCGCGCCCGGTCTCCCGCATCACCCGGACGATCGCCTGCAACACCCGGAGCCGAGGCTCTTGCCCATGGAGCTGCTGGGCCGCCGCCAAAAGGGGTGGGGCCCTTGGATCACCGTCTGGATAAAGTGGATGGACGAAGCCTGGGATCGGCTCACCCCGTTGGGCCCGCTCCCGGATCACCCGCTCGGCCCGGCCCGGGGTGGCGACCTCGCTGATCAAGGCCTCCACCCGATCGCAGGCCGCCCCGTGTTCGGGGCCCGAAAGAGTGGACAGGGCGGCGCTGATGACCGCGTAGAGATCGGCGCCGGTGGAGGCCGCCACCCGGGCGGTGAAGGTGGAAGGGTTGAGGTCGTGTTCCGCCGACAAAACCAGGGCCTGGTTGATCACCCGCTGCTGGGCCGAGGTCGAGCCGGCGCCTTGCGCCAGGAGCAACACCTCGGCCAGGGACTCGGCCTTGAGCGCCGCCTTTAGCCGGCGTGAATGACCGATGGCCAAGCTGGTGGCCAAGGCCCGGATCAGCCGCCGGGCCCGGGCCTGTTCAGCCGCGGCGATCCCCGGCGTGCGATCAAGATCGTTCACCGCCAACAGCGGCAACACCAGCCAAAGGCGCAGCAGCGGTCGCGGCGCCAAACGAAAGAGTTCGGGTGGCAAAGTGGGGAGCCGTTCGGCCAACTCCGGCTCGAAGGAGAGGGGCGGTCCACCCCACAACAAGGCCGCCACCGACTCGAAGGGCAATCGCTCCGCCAAGGCCACCGCCGACTGGCCTCGGTATTCGGGCCCGTGGGGGCCGATCCGGGCGATTTCGGTCTCCAACACCGGCTCCCCGAGCCGCAAGGCGCCCGCCGCCACTGGGCCGTGTCCTCGTCGGGCGTCGTGGCGCACCTTGAGCCGCATGACATCTTCTCTTTTGTAGGCCCGGGGTCGACCCGCCGGGCCGGGCACACTTTCGATCCAACCTCGGGAGACGTAGGCGTAGAGCGTCGCCGCCTTCACTCCGAGTAACGCCGCCGCCGCCTTTGCGCTCAAATATTGATTGTCGAATCTATCTTGAGCCACTTGATCAACAATGGTGCCCTGGAGGCATGGAAAACAAGAGCAAGAGTGGCTTGGAAGGCATCAACGTCGCCGACACCCGGCTCAGTGAGGTCGACGGGGCGGCGGGGCGGCTGATCGTCGCCGGCAGCGCCATCGAGGATCTGGCCGGGCGGGTGGAGTTCGCCCAGGTGGTGGGGCGCCTGCTGCAGATCCACGGGGTGGAGGTTCGGCTCGGGGAAGGGCGTCTTTGGGCGCACGAGCGGATCTCGCGGCTGGGCGACGCGCTCGATCGCAGCGATGGCATGGACGCCTTGCGGGCGGCCTTGGCCCATCAGAACGCCCAACTCCCGGCCTTGGGGGGCCCCCGGGCCGAGGTGGAGTTCGATGAAGTGCTGCGGGCGATCGGCGCTACTGCGACCTACGTGGCGGCTTGGTCACGGCGACAGGCCGGTCAGCCGCCTTTGGCCCCGAGCGCCGCCCGTGGCCACGCCGAGGACTACCTGTATTTGACCCGGGGTGAGGCGCCGGACTCGGCGGTGCGGGCCCTCGACGCCTATTTGGTGACCATCGTCGATCACGGGATGAACGCCTCCACCTTTGCGGCCCGAGTCGCGGCGTCCACCGGCACCGATCTCTATTCGGCTTTGGTCGCCGGCGTCGGCACCCTCAAGGGGCCCCTCCACGGCGGCGCGCCCGGCCCGGTGTTGGACATGTTGGATCAGATCAAGCGGCCCGAAGCGGCCGAGGCCTGGTTGACCGAGGCCCTCGACGCGGGTCGACGCATCATGGGTATGGGACACCGCATCTACCGCGTGCGGGATCCACGGGCCGCGGTGTTGGAGCGGGCCCTCGGGGAGCTCGAGCGAGGCCCGAGCCGCCCCCGGCTCCAGTTGGCCCGGGCCGTGGAGCAGCAGGCGGAGCGACTGCTCGCCGCTCGACACCCGGATCGGCCCCTCAAGGCCAACGTCGAGTTCTACACCGCGGTCCTCCTCGAGGCAGTGGGGTTGCCTCGCCGGGCCTTCACACCGACCTTTGCGGTGGGGCGGGTCGCGGGGTGGTGTGCCCACGTCCTCGAACAACGCAGCACCGGCCGCCTGATCCGTCCAGAGGCGCGGTACGTGGGCGACCGTCCCCAAGGTTGACCCCGGGGCCTCAACCTCGGGACTCCCGCGTGGTTAGCCCTGGGTTCCTTGACCTCGCCGATCGCTGCCGGTCTTTCCCTTGGTAGGGCAGATTCGCCTACACCGCCTTGACGCCCTCCGATCACTCTCGTATGCCTCCCCCTCACGAGGGTCCCGGTGAGCCACGGGCCCATAGCTCAGCGGTTAGAGCTGTCGGCTCATAACCGATAGGTCCCTGGTTCGAATCCAGGTGGGCCCATCGCGGGAGGGAAGGGTCGCGTTGATCGAAGTTCAACAGTCAGCGTCAGGTACCCGCTGGGCAATCGTGCCCCCCTCCGCCCCGTTTGCTGGCGGGACCTTCGAGCTGGAGTGAATCAAGTGCGTGCGACCCTGCTAGCCCTCTACAACCTCCAGACCATCGACTCGGGCGTGCTCGAGATCGAGAAGGGTGGACAGCAGATCCCGAAGCGGATCGCCGAAGCGGAGGCGGGGCTGGATGGCCTGCGCAGCGAACTCGGCAAGCTGAACGCCGAGGCCGACGACATGCGTCGGCAGATCCACGACATCGACGCCCTCAACAGCGAAGAGTCGTCCAAGCACAAGAAGTGGAAGTCTCGGCTCAACGAGCTGAAGTCG
Source organism: Deltaproteobacteria bacterium (assembly GCA_016703535.1). Taxonomy (GTDB): domain Bacteria; phylum Myxococcota; class Kuafuiibacteriia; order Kuafuiibacteriales; family Kuafuiibacteriaceae; genus Kuafuiibacterium; species Kuafuiibacterium phototrophicum. The sequence continues at coordinate 716,398 of JADJBV010000002.1, forward strand.
CCCCGCGAGTACCAGGCCCTCTCCCGGGAGCTGGAGATGGGCGAACGTCAGGTCCGGGAGAACGACGAAAAAGGCACGACCATCTTGGGTCAGATCGAGGAGCTGCAGAAGCGCATCGACGCCAAGAACGAAGACCTGCGCGCCGCCGAAGTGGGCGCCAGCGCCAAGGTCCGGGAGCTGCGTGAGGCTCAGGCCAAGCTCAACTCCGACGCCGAAAAGGCTCGCTCCGGTCGCGCCGAAGCGCTCAAGGCCGTGCCCGAGCGGGTGCTCAAGAAGTACGAACAGCTCCGGGCCCACAAAGGTGGCATCGCGGTCGCGGTGGTCTCCGATGGCACCTGCCGAGCCTGCAACGTACGCCTGCGGCCCCAACACGCGGTGGTGTTGCTCCGCTGCGAGTCCTTGGAGCAATGCTCCAGCTGCCAGCGGCTTTTGGTCCCCGACGTCCTGATCAAGGGCGAAGACAAGCCGGCCTGACGCCTCGTGCTAAGCTCCTCCCCGTGCGGTGGGGGCTGGTGTTCGTTTGCCTGGGGGCCTGCGCCCCAACTCGACCTCTGCCCTTGCCCGACGACGAGGGTGCCCAAACACTCCTCCTCATCGAGCCGGCCGCGACGCACTTGCTCGGGATCGACCTGTCCCGGGAGGAAGACCCACCGCCTGGCGCCCTACGGAGCACTCGGCCGCTCTACGCCCGCAGCTACGCGCAAGACCTCTCTGGTCTGGGCCTGGTGGCGGGGTGGACGCCGCTGGTGCCGGAAGGGCCGGGCAATCGACCTTTGCCCGCAGGTCTGGCCACCCACCGCGCCGATCTGACCGTCGATCCACCGACCTGGGCGCGGATGAGTCAGGACGAAGCGGACGAGGTGCTGGGGAAGATCCACTTGCCCGGCGCCGATCAAGGTTGTGAGCGCGACGGAGGTTGTTGGGTGACCGAACAGGGCCAGCCGATCTGCCTTCAGCCCTGCCCAAACTTGGCGCCGCTCCTTTCGCCCGAGCCGCCCACGCCACCCGAACCACCTCAGCTCGGGCCTTGTCCCGCGACCTGGAGCGCCGTCACCTCGACCCTCAGCCCGGGCCTCGAGCGGTGTCTGCCCCCGGAGCTCACGTGCCCACCCGATGAGTTTCGCTCGTTGGCCGACGCGGCCTGTCAGCCCGAACCTTGCCCCGCCGATGGTTGGCCCGCCAACGCGCCGACCGACGCACTTTTCGTCGATCCCACCGCGGCGCCCGGGGGTGATGGTTCATTGGCGGCGCCTTTTTCTAGCTTGGCCGTCGCGGTGGGGAACGCTCCACCGGGCGCGATCTTGGCCCTCCGGGTCGGTGAACATCAGGCGGGCCTGATCTTGAACGGAGTGCACCTCTTGGGCGCGTGTCGCTCTCAGGTGGTGTTGTTGCCGAGCGTCAACCCGCGACAGGCCACCCTCTCTGCGGGCACCCACACCGTACACTTGCAAGGGCTGACCATCCGCAGCGGCTCCACGGGCCAGGGGCTGCGGGTGGTGAGCGGAGCCCGGGCCGAACTGGATCAGATCCAACTCGAAGGGGGCCAGGCCGTCGCGGTGTGGGTCGAGCCGCGCGCCAGCTTGCGGGCCCGTCGCAGCTCGATCATCGGACCCGGCCCGCTGTTAACGGTCACCCAGGGTGCGGTCGAACTTTCGGCCTCCCGCCTGCAAGGAGGCGGGAGGCTCGCTTGTGTGCAGGCCAACAACGCCAACCTCGAGCTCACCGATCTGGAAGTGAACGGGTGCAGCGATGGCATTTCGCTCATGGGCGGCGGCCTCACCGCCACCCGCCTATCCTTCCGAGGTTTGAGTGAAGACAGCTTGATCCTGACCAACACCGCCACCGCCACCATCAGTGAACTCTACATCCGAGGAGGCGCCAACGGGATCTTGGTGCAGTCGAACTCCCGGCTCGAGTTGGCCCGCTACTTCGCGTCGGCGATGCGGGGTCGAGGGGTGGCGGGGTCTCAGGCCAAACTCACCCTCCGAGATCTCGTGTTCGAGTCCACCCGGGAGACCGGCCTGCAGGTCCATCAGTGTCAGGTGTTGGCCCACCGGGTGGCGCTCGCTGCCGTGGGACGAATCGGTGTATCGGCGACGGGCGGCGAACTCCTCCTCGAGGACCTGAGGATCGACGAAGTTCGATCGCCGACTGCCGTTCCCGTCAGCATCAACGGCCTGATCCTCGATGGGCCGGTGACCTTGAGGCGATTGCGGGTGGCCCTCTCGGCCGGAACCGCCGTGTATTATCGAAGCAGCTCCGGCTCCCGCGACGAGCTGGATCTCTCCGACCTGGAGGTGGTCAGCCTGCCCGCTGTGCAAAGGCACGCGGCGGCGATCAACGTGGTCAGCGGGACCAACGCCAACGTGGAGGCCCAGCGGGTGCGGGTGCGGGACTGGCCAGGCAGTGGCGTCACGATGCAAGGCGCCACCGTCACCATGGAAGATTTGGACATCGAGGCCCACGGCAGCTCCGGGATGGAGGTGATCGACGCCTTGTTTTCGCTGCGGCGGGCCCGGATCACCGGCACGTCTTCGGTGGCCTTGGAGATCGGCGAGCGGGCGGGCTCCACCGAAGTCGAGCTGGAGATGGTCGAGATCGAGCGGGCCCCCGGGAGCATCGGTTTACGAACCCGAGGGCTAGCTTCGGGGCGGCACCGGACCTCGTTGCGCGACTTTCGGATCACCGGACCCGCCGCCGCCGCCTTCGACATCGACTACGTGTTTTATCTCGAGCTGGTGCGAGGCCGGATCGACGGTTCGCAAGTTGGCTTGCGCCTCGAGCAGCCGTCGTTTCCGCTCAGCGCCGTCGAAGAGCAGATCTACTTCCTGAACGTGCCCCAGAAGATCGACATCCGCTGCCGCACCACCTCCCCCGATTGCCAGGATTGAAGAGGCCGGCGCGGCGCAAAGTGTTCGGGTCGTCGGGGCGGCTATAAGCCGAGTTTTGTTCCGCCGGCCGAAACCGGCGGTCGCGACCATTCCTCTAGGCCCACCGTTGCCGATGGGCTCCAGCAGCCTTACCCGGATCCTCGGGCGGGCCACCCGTGCGGACGCCGGAGCGTCCGCTTGATCCCTATTCGGCCTTGCTCCGGCTGGGGTTTGCCTTGCCGCCCGTGTCACCACGGGCGCGGTGCGCTCTTACCGCACCGGTTCGCCCTTGCCGCGTCCCCGCCGCTTTCGCGACGGCTGATCGGCGGTGTATTTTCTGTGGCACTTTCCTGCGAGTTGCCTCGACTGGCCGTTAACCAGCAGCCTGCCCTGTGGAGCTCGGACTTTCCTCCCGTGGCGTCGCCACCAGCGGTCGCGCACCGCCCCGACGACCCGAACCCACGCAACCTAAGCCAACGATCCAGCCGACGGCAACGAAGATGGGGGCGTTGCCGGTCGAATCCGACGCCCAGATCTCCATCGCCGATCTGTCGGCCGCCGTGGTGATCCCGTAGATCAGCGGGGCCGGCACATGTTGACGTAGATGGTGATGCCCGCCAGATCGCCGTAGTTTTCGACGCCGCAGACCATACCGCCCGGGCAGTCCGCGTCCCGGGCGCAGGTGCCGGTGCACTGGTTGCTGGCGGCGAAGCAGAAGCCACCGCGGCAGTTGGAGCCGTTGGTGTCGGCGCAGGCCGCGCCGTTGGCGGCGTTGCCGTGAGGCGCTTGTACACAGGCCTTCACGAAGTTCGGCGACCACTCGGAGTCCAAGCAGATCCCGAAGACCTCCACGGTGCAGATCTCGATGCTGTAGTTGACCGGCGCGCAGACGTTGCCGTTGGGGCAGTCGGTGGTGCTGCCGCAGAGATCGCCGCAGATGCCCGAGCCGTAACAAACGCCGCTGCGGCACTGGGTCTCCGAGGCGCAAGAGGCGCCGTTGCCGCCGCCGCCCAGGCTGCCCAAACAGGCGCTCAAGTAGTAGTCACTGACCACCTCTCGCCACGAACACTGGGTGCCCGCGCAGTCCGAGTTTTCGCTGCAGGAGTCGATGCACTGGTTGTTGGGGCAGAAGTTGGACTTGCACTGACCGGCGCCGGTGCAGGCCCCGCCGTTGGCCGTCCCAAAGGTGGAGCTGGTGAAGAGCTGGTTCGACAAGCACATCTTGCCGCCGAAGTGGTCGTAACAGGTGAAGCTGGCCGGGCAGTCGCCGCTGTTGCCGCAAGCGTTCACACACCGTCGCCCGATGGCGCTGGCCACCGGCGTGAAGTCGAAGCAGACCCCCGAGGCACAGTCGGCGTTGGCGACGCAGGTCGAGTTCAGCGGGGCGCCCACCGGCACCGTCGGATCGTAGCAGCGGCCGGTGGCGGCGTTGCAGATCTCCGGGGCGGTACACCCGGTCGTGCCGCAGCCCGGGTCACAGGCGCCCGTCTGGAGGTTGCAGATGTTGGCGGGTGCGCCACAGAAGGCGTCAGTGGTGCAGGGCGTCGGGCCTTGATCACAACGACCGGTGGTGGCGTTGCAGATGGTGTTGCCGTTGCACTGCAGGCCGCCCGCTTGCCCACAACCGCCGATGCACTGACCGGTCTCGCAGATGGTGGTGGGGGGTGAACAGTTGGCGTCGGTGCCGCACGGACCTTGCACCGTGACGCAGCGGCCGGTGGCGTTGTTGCACACGGTGCCGGCGCCGCAGGTGACGCCTCCCGGTTGGCCACAAGCCGGTACGCAGGCGTTGTTTTCACAGATCGCCGCGGGGGCACCACAAGCGGTGTCGTTGGTGCAGCCGCTGGGAGGTTCACAACGGCCGGTCGAGTTGTTGCAGACGAAGCCGCCGGTGCATTGCAGCCCACCCACTTGGGTGCAGCCCGGAATACACTGAGTCGCTTCACAGATGCTGGAGGGCGGGCTGCATTGGGTGTCGTCGCTGCAGTTGACCTGGGCGGTCTCACAACGGCCGGTGGTGGTGTTGCAGACTTGGCCCAGGCCACAGCTGAGGGAGGTGCCCGACTGGCCGCAGCCCGGGACACACTGGGTCGACTCGCAAACGGTCTGAGGCGGCGTGCACTCGTTGTCCATCGCGCACTCGGAGATCGAGGGATCGAGACATTGATTGGCGACGCAGGTGGTGGGCGCGGCGCAGTGGCTGGGTTCGAAGCAGTCGACACACTCTTGCATCGTCAGATCGCAGTGTTTGCCGATCGCGACGCATTGACCTTCGCTGGTGCAGGCCCGGCGGCCGTTGATGCAGACGCCGGTCAAGGTGTTGCAACGTTGGTTCGGCGGGCAGGCCTCGTCGGTGCTGCAGCCCGTGATCACGATCGGCTTACAGACCGAGTCCGCCGGATCGCAGAACTCTCCCAACCCGCAGGCGTCGTCGTTTTTGCAGCCGGGCAAACTCACGGCCTTGCACTTGCCGCTGATGCACTGCTCACCCGACCCACAGTCCTGGTTGGTGATGCACGCGCCCGCGGCCAGTGGATCCGCGCCCCCACAAGCCGAGAGCAGCCCGAGCAGGCCGGGCAGGGCGAAAGCCAGTCTTTTCAATGCTGTGTACCCCACCATCCGAGATGATCATCGTCGGTCTGTGGCCAGGCACAAAAACATCGGTCGATCGGCTCGACCGTCCAGGCCGGTGGGGGGAGGGCGCACCCCAAGCGGTGGGGACCCATCTACCTGTAAACCCTAGGTTTTGGGGCTTTTGGGTCCCTGCCTCGCCCCCGGATCCCCGACCGCCTCCGGGGGGCGCTGCCGCCTTGACCGCCCCCTGGGCCAATCCTAGGGTGGCGCCGCTCGATGCGGACCGCCATCTACGAGAGCTTATTGCTCATTCCGCTCCTCCCCCTGCTTGGGGCGACGCTCCTGACCTTCCTGGGTGCCAAGCTCGACAAGGGGGCGGTCACGATGATCGCCCTCGGCAGCGTCTTCGGCTCCTTCTTGGTCACGGTCACCTCGTTTTGGGTGTTCACCAAGGCCGGCGCGCCCCTCGAGCAAGTGCTTTGGACTTGGATGGGCGTGGGGCGTTTTCGCTTCGACCTGACCCTGGGCTTCGACCAGCTGTCGGGGGTGTTGATGCTGGTGGTCACCGGCGTCGGCTTTTTGATCCACCTGTACTCGACCGAGTACATGCACGACGACCCGGCCTACTGGCGCTACTTCGCCTACCTCAACTTCTTCATCTTCGCGATGAGCGTGTTGGTGTTGGGCCGCTCTTTGCCGGTGATGTTCATCGGCTGGGAAGGCGTGGGCCTCGCGTCCTACCTCTTGATCGGCTTCTGGTATTCGGACAACGAAAAGGCCTCGGCCGGCAAGAAGGCCTTCATCACCAACCGGGTCGGTGACTTTGGGTTCTTGATCGGCACCTTGACCTTGATCGGTCTCTTCGGCACCGCCGACTTCCACGAGCTCAAAGAGGCCGCCGCCGCCATCAAGGACACCAGCTCGGTGCTCAAGATCGGCATCTTCGCCGGTTATCCGATCGTCGGGGTCCTGACCTTCGCCTGTTTGGCCCTCTTCGTGGGCGCCACCGGCAAAAGTGCCCAGCTGCCGCTCTACGTGTGGCTCCCCGACGCGATGGCCGGCCCGACCCCGGTTTCGGCCTTGATCCACGCGGCCACCATGGTGACCTCGGGTGTGTACTTGGTCTGCCGCTTGGGCTTCCTCTTCGACCTGGCCCCGATCGCCGGCAACGTGGTGGCGGTCATCGGCGCGACCACCGCACTTTTTGCGGCGACCATCGGCTTGGCCCAAAACGACATCAAGAAGGTGTTGGCCTACTCCACGGTTTCTCAGCTCGGTTACATGTTTTTGGCGGCCGGCCTGGGCGCTTACGGCATGGCCTTCTTCCACGTGGTCACCCACGCCTTCTTCAAGGCCTGCTTGTTCCTCGGTTCGGGCGCGGTCATCCACTCGCTCCACGGCGAACAAGACATGCGCAAGATGGGCGGCCTGAAGAAGGAGCTGCCGGTGGTCTATTGGACCTTCGCCTTGTCCACCTTGGCCTTGGCGGGTGTGGCGCCCCTCTCCGGCTTCTTCTCCAAAGACGGCATCCTCGGCTACGCCTTCCAAGATCGCCTGCCGTTGTGGGTACTGGGCTTTTTGGGCGCGGGCCTGACCGCCCTCTACATGAGCCGCTTGGTGGCCCTGACCTTCTTCGGCGAACTGCGGGCCAAAGACGCCCACGGTCATCATGTGCATGTGCATGCACCCGGTTGGGCCATCAAGGTCCCGTTGATCCTGTTGGCGGGTTTGGCGGTGGTGGCCGGTGTGCTCAACCTGCCGCACCCGGTGGCCCACTTGTTCCACGCCCCCTCCAGCTGGCTCGACGCGTTCCTCGAGCCGGTGACCACGTCGAAAGCCCTCCACCTCTCGGAGAGCACCGAGTGGGGCCTGATGGCGGCTTCGGTGGCCTGGGCCTTGTTTGGTCTGGCCATCGGATTTGCGATCTACAAAAACGGTCCTTCGCCGGTGATGGCGCGCTTGACCAAAGACGGTCTGGGCAAAGCGGCCCACGGCTTGGTCTACGGCAAGTGGTTCATTGATGAGGTCTACAAGGTCCTGGTGATCGGGCCGCTGCGGATGATCGCCTCCCTCTTTTCGGTGGTCATCGATCCTTGGTTGATCGACGGCGCCGCGGTGCGAGGGCCGGGCTACGGCGTGCTCGGCATCGGTAAGTTGCTGAGCAAACTCCAGACCGGAAACGTCCAGTCCTACGCGGGCTTTTTGGTGGTCGCGGTGGGGGTCTTTGTCCTGTGGGCGTTGAAGTAACGCTCCTTTGCCTCGGCCTGGCCGGGGCTCTCGAGCCGCTGGTCGACGCGGGCACTACGCCGCCGGCGGGCTTGGCCTTGTCGGTTGGGGTGCAGCGCCATCAAGACGAGTTCGGCCTGGTCGGCAAGTTGATCAGCCCTCGTTTTTTGGGCGATCACCTGGCGGTTTCGGCCGGCGGTGGCCTCGGCTGGTACCCGGATCTGCGGGCCTTGCCCATGAACGAAGAACAACAGGACTTCGGCGCCTGGGCCCTCTACGGTCACGCCCGCTTGGCCCTCGAGGCGTCCACCGGGATCGCCTTGGCCTCGGGCCGCATCTACGCCTCGGTCGGGCCGAGCGTGATGTTTTTGTCCGAAAGCCTGAGCACCACCACCCTCTCGTTGGGCGTCCATGGCGTGGCCGGCGTCGAACTCTTCGCGGGCGACGCCTTTCAAGCCTACCCCTTCAGCTTCTACTTCGAGATCGGCGGCACGGCCCACACCGCCGCCGCGGACAAGAAGAGTCGGATCGGAGCGGACGACGCCAGCGTGGAGAGCCAGATCGATCGACCGATCGGCACCGGCCTGGCCCTGGGCGGAGGCCTCCGCGTCTACTTGTGGCAGTGAACCGGAGATACGACCGGCGAAGCCTCAGCTGGTGCGCCTTGGCCACCCAGGTCGCGTGCCTCCAGCCAGAAGCCGCATCACCACCACCTCAGCCTCCTGAAGCCCTGGGAGCCTTGTGGGACCTCAACGGGCAGTTGTTGGCGGGCGGTTTGAGGCCACCGCTTGATCGCCTGACCATCACCGACGAACTTGAGCTTCAGGTCTCCTATTTTGGCTGCGCCCAGGAAGAGGTCCTGGGCACCCCGGCCACCGAACAGGGTTGTCGACCCCAGACTCAGCTCGGTTATCGCTTCGAGGGCAGCGACCAGGGTTGGGCGGCGATCGATCCGACCGAGCCGGTTCAAGGCTGTGACTGCGCCGAGCTCGATCCCTACGTCATTCGCGAGACTCAAGCGGAGCTCCGCCCGATGGAGCAACTCCGGGGTGGGACCGTCGTGCCCGGTCCCGGTCGTCTGCCGGACGTCGTGTTTGCGGTCTCGGACGGCGTCTCGACACGTCACCTCCGGGTCGTCGGTGATGCCGGGATCGAGGGCTCATCGGCGGTGATCAGCACCAGCACGGTCGGCGATCACAGCGCCGCCCTGTGGGCCGATGCCAACGGGACCTTGTGGAGCGTCGGGGGAGCGGGCCTGTTCCGCGCGGACCTGGGATCGACGCCGCTTCAGTGGGTCCGTTCACCGCTCCCGCTGTCGGAGCGACGAAACCTGAGCCGACGAGACGCCCACATCGCCGCCTTGTCCCTCGATCCCCCGCAACTTTTGGTGGTGGACGCCAGCGGGCTGGTCTTGCGTTGGGATCGGTCGACGGTCGAGGTGCTCCAGTCCGCCCGTCCGAGAGGAAACGGCGATTTCGTCGGCGATAGCGCCGATCTGGCCCCACTTTATGAGAACGGAGAGCTGCGAGGTTTTGTTCTGATCGGGGCAGCGACCCCGTTGTTGCCGATTGACGACGACTACCAGAACAGCGGCTACGTCTTGTACCTGGGCGGTCAACTTCAACCGGCCGTCGAGTTGCCCTTGGTTCAGTCCATTGCCGCCGACCCTCGCCTTGGGACCTTCGCCATCGACAGCCGTGGTGGTGTCTTTCGGCTGACCCGCTCCGGGCCCGTGCTCCAAGCCGAGATCGGGATCCTCGCCACACCACATCGATTTCGAGTCTTCGATGGCCACTTCGTCTTGGTCGCCGACCAGACCGCGGTGGTGCACTACACCGATCCGTTTAAGGGATGCGCGGGGCGCGGCAACGTCTTTGGTGACACCCACGACGTGATCCCGGTGGGCGAAGTTCTGGTGGAGATCGGGGCGCGCGGTCAGGTCCGGTGGTCTCGGGCCCGTTCCATCTGCAAGTTGAACGCGCCCTGACGGCGGCCCCTTTTTTACGACGGGGGTCAGCGCCTCAGCCGAGGATCTTCTGCTCGTCCCTCAACGCTCGGATGGCGAGGTCGGCGATCTTTTCGCCGTGTTCGACGCCGCGGGTCCCGTCGAAGCGGTAGTGGATGCCGCCGTAGACCCGGGACATCGCCGCTTCGTCGGCCATCTGCTTCAGGCGATCCGCGTCCTTCTTGAAGAAGTGGCCGAGCACCCGAGCCGCCGCCCCCGAGAAGGTGGCGTGGCCGGAGGTGTAGCTGGGGAAGTTGGGCAGGCCCAGGCCCTCAGGGATGGTGATCTGGGCGTCGACCATGGTGGGGCGCGCCAGCCAGTGTTGGTACTTGACCTCCCAGCAGCCGATGCCCGCGTCCATCACGGCGCCGTTCAGGTAGTGCATGACCTGGGCGGCGTCGAGGTTGTTGAGCTTGTATTGGGTGATCAACGACGAGGCGATCTCGTTCCACATCCCGGGCGGGGTCGAGGTGCCCAAGTTGGCGGCCCACTTCATGGCGATCGCCGTCTGTTCGGCGGTGCGGGTGTCGGAGAGCTGGCGGACCTCGGCGAGGTCACGCTTGAACTCCGGCGAGTTGAGGGCCGGCGGGTTCGGGCACTGTGGGCGGCCCTTTTCACCGAGCTGAGGCATGAACACCGGGCGGGTCTCGCCCCAGATCGGCAAGAGCGGCAGGGCCGGCGGGTTGGCCGCCGACTGCCAGACGCCGGGGCCCGGCTCGGGCAACACGACGCCCTTCTTGTTGAGGTGACCGTCGCCGGCGCGGCGCTCCACGACCGCCTTGGCGATCTGTTGGCCCAACTTCTTGGACAAGCTGCTGCTGCCTTGGCCGGGGATGCTGCGACCGGGCGCGTCCTTCTTGGCGTCGGCGGTGATCGTCGCGGCCTCGTCGGGGAAGAGGGCCTTGAGGGCGGCGATCGACGCCTCGCGCAAGGCCCGCTGCGGGTTGATCTGAGCGCCGGCCGAGTCCGCGGCCTTCAACACCTCGTACTGGACCTCGCTGAGCACGCTGTAGATCCGAGAGGCCAAGGGGGGCACCGTCTTGGTCTTGGCCACCAAGTCCCGGGCCAACGCGTTCCAGCGTACGGTCTCGTTGGGCTTGGGCGCGGCGACACCGCCCAGGTTGATCGGATCGATCCCTTGGATCGGGGCGCCTTGTTGCGACGGGTTGGCGGCCGAAACCGGAGCGGCCGCTTGGGCCTGCTGGAGGGCCAGGAGTTCGGGGTTGGACTGGACGGTCAACTTCTTGATCATGAAGCGCAAATCTCCGGCCCATAGGATCCGCAGATCGAGGCATAAAGTTGCTTACAATATGATACCTTCCCCTACCGCATCATTAAGCCTATGTAATCATTATGCGTTTTAGGGGACGAGGTCCACGTGGGTTGGGAAGGCGCCCGGGCCCGGTCAGCGGGGGGGCTTGGTGGCGGCGCGATCCGCGAGAACGTCCACGAAGCTCTTGCGGGTCCCCGGGGTAAGGGGCGCCTCGGGGAGGCCGGGCCTGACGATGTCGAGCAATTCCTTGGCATCTTGCGCGGCCTTGTCCTGGCTGGCACCCGCGGCGGACCGCAACATCGCCGCGAACTGCACGAGGGCCGGGTTGGTGGTGAACGCCCAGCTGAGATGGCGACTGAGGATCTTTTCCTTGGGGCTCGGGTCGTCGGGATAAGTGGCGAACACGCGTTGGATGAAGACGTTGGTCGCTTCATCGAGGTCCGCTGGGAGAGAGAGGTCGGGCGCGACCGCGTCGTGAAGCAGCCCGAGCGCCCCGATCGTCTCGAGGACTTGGGCGCTGCTGATCTTCTGAGCGGAGATCAGCTGGGGGAGCTCCTGGTGCAGGAACTGGGTGAGGAACTCACTTTTCATCGAGGATGGTCGCGCGCCAGTAGGTTCGGGTGGAGAACATCTTGCCTTGGCTGTAGCCGTTCGGGAGTGGCTGCGTGGTGTCGAATTCGAGCTTGAGCTGCTGAATGACGATCTCCGCTGGCTTTCCGCTCATCAGACCGTCGTGGCTCATCACCTCTTGCAGGGTGTCGAGCAGCGTGTGAGTACCGACGGCCGTGCCGGCCGCGATGACGTCGAGCCACTGCGCGATCTCGGCTTTGGCGGCGGTCAGCCTTAGCTCCGTGACCTCGCGTTTGGTGAGGCTCTGGGTCGATCCCGGGCGGAGGTCGGAGAGCGGTTCCGGGTTCTTAAACTGCTCCCGCAGCGCCTCAAACATTTCCGTTTCGTCGCGAACCACCTTCATCGACATTCGCTCAATATCGGTGAGGAGAGGAGGGCTGTCCAGCGATCCGTGCCCTGGCCACGACGGGAAGCACCCGGCTACGGTGTCTCGTCCACCCGACACTGTGCACACGATCACCACCCGAGACTTCGACCGGGCGGATTGGCTTCGACAAAGGCCGAGGTCTACGGGTGGAAGCGACCGTCCGCCAGATCAGGGATGCAGCGAGGTGCCGCCGTCGAGGATCAGGCTCTGGCCTTGGATCTGATCGGCCATCGAACTGGCCAGGAAAGTAGCGAGATCGGCGACGTCCTCCGGCGAGACGTTGCGGCCGGTCAAGGAACGGCGGGCCCGCTCCTCCAGCACGGCCTCGACGCCCGGCAACGATCGCAAGGCGCCGGTGTCCACTACGCCGGCCCGGATGCAGTTGACGTTGACGCCTCGAGGACCGAGCTCGAGGGCGGCGTGCCGAGTCATGGCCTCGAGGGCCGCCTTGCTCGCGCCGATGGCGCCGTACATGGGCAGGGCCCGCTCTGAACCCCAGCTGGAGATGGTCAAGACCCGGCTGCGGGGCTGGCCTTCTTCCCGGGCAAGGTGGGCGGCGCTGTGTTGGAGCAACAGCAAAAAGGCCCGGACGTTGAGGTGGAGGGCGTAGTCCAAGTTTTCGGGGGTCACGTCGAGCAGGGCGCGAAAACCGCCGCCGGCCGCGTTGCTGACCACGATGTCCAGGCGGCCGAGTTCACTGGTCACGGCCTCGACCACCAAGCCCACGTCTTCACTTTGCGAGAGGTCGGCCTTGAGCACCAAGGCGCGCCGGCCCATCTCCAAGATGTCGGCGCCCACGTCTTCGGCGTCGGGGCGGGCGTTCAAGTAGGTGAGGGCCACGTCGGCCCCAGCCTTGGCGTAGGCCCGAGCGATGGCCGCGCCGATGCCGCGAGAGCCACCGGTGACCAACGCCACCTTGCCGGAGAGATCGATCATGCGGCCTCTTTGCCCTCGACCAACGCCCAACACAAGGTGGCGTCTCCGAACTGCAAGGTACCTTGCACAAAACTCAAGGCCTCAGCGGCGCCCAACAGCTCGAAGTCGGCCCGGAGGCCCAGCCCCAGGAGTTTGGCGTAGGCCTCTTTGCGGCACCAGGCGGCGGTGATCGCTTGATCTCGGTGTGCCGCTGGCAAAGCCTCGAGGCGAGCCCGCTCGGGTTCGGTGAAGACCAACTCCAAAAAGGAGTGATCCCGGGCCTCGACCCGCTCGAGATCCAGGCCCACCGGCGTGTCGCCGTAGGTCGCCAGGGCCAGGCCATGGCTGTGGGTGATCGACAAAAAGCCGCTCGCCAAAACTCCGTCCACGTAGAGCTCGGGCCGGCCTCGATCTTCACCGTCCGCCTTGGCCATCACCTCCAGCCTCGGGAAGGGCAACGCCATCTGGCGTTGGGCCGCCCGTTTGGCCGCCACCCGACCGCCCAACCAGTCCCGGCGACGTTTCTCCAAGGACAAGCTCCGGTAGATCACCCGCTCGTGTTCGCTGAGGGCCGCTTCCCAACGATCGTCGACCTCGTCCAGGGCCACCGCCACCACACTCGGGGGAAGGCTCATGTCGTCGCTCCTTTGGCTTCGTAGCGTTCGAGGCTGAGGATCAATCCGCGCGGGCCGCTCAACGATAGGTTGGCCACCACCCGGGTCGGCTCGTGGGCCAAAAACTGGATGGCGGCCTCCAGCCGTTCTTCGGCCCGGGGCAGCTGCTCGGGATCGACGTCCAAACGACCGAAGCCCGCCGGGAGCGCGAAGGTCCCGTAGAGCAGTCGACCCAACAGGCCGATCGCCTGCAGGCACCCGTCGAGGACCGCCGCGGGGAGAGCCCACCGCCCCGGATCCGAGCCTGGGATCAGCGCCGAGGGATCGGGTGCAAGTAAACTTGCAGTTCCGCCGTGGGTCCCGGGGCGCACGCCCAACAAGGTGCGAAAGCAGGTGTCGTGGAACACCAACCGAGAGGCCGGCGTCGGATCGGGCACCGCCGGATAGGGATAAGGCACCAGATCACCTTGGCCGCTGGCGAGCACCCGGATCGGCGCCCGCACTTCGGCCCGGAAGGCTTCGAAGAAAACTCGGCCCGGCTCCATCACCACCCCGTCGGGTCGGCGCACGGTGGCCAGGAGGCTGAGGCGGTCGCCGTCCTTCTGCACCACGATCGGGAGGCGCGCCCCTTCGGCCAACTTCAGCGGTTGGCGGATGTTCAGATCTCGGAGTGAAGCCGGGCTGCCCTCTTGGGCCAACTCGAAGAGGAGTTCGGTGCCGATCACCGCCGGCAAGATCGGCGTGGTGCCGATGCGGTGATGGGCCAGGTACGGCTGGTGGGCGTCGAGGATCACCTCTTCCACCCGCTCCGCGGAGTGCACCCGCAACGGCCGAGGGAAAAACGGCCGGGTCGAGGCCCGCCGCGCCAGCTCTTTGAAGCCGGGGCGTTCGGCGGCCGCGACCATGGTGCCGTCGAGATCCAAGGCCGAAAGTTCCCCGGCGATCACCACCTCGGGTTCGGGCGCACCCGCCCACAACTCCCGCACCAAGTGGTTGGCGCCTTCGGCCGGGCTCATGAAGGCCTGCCCGGCCCGCTCCAGGAAGATCCGAGACGAAGAACGCGCGGCCATCCCGACCTCGTCGAAGGCCGGCCACGCCAAAACGGTGGCCTTTTTCCCGGGATTTCGGGCCCGCCAGCCCGCCAACAGGCCAAACATCGCCTCATTGGCGGCGGCGTAGTCGACCTGGCCGTGACCGCCGAAGCGACCCGACACCGAAGAGAAGCCGATCAGCTGTTGGATCGGATCGGCGGCGGTCAACGCCAGGAGGTGAACCAGGCCGTCCACCTTGGGTTGAATGGTGGCCTCGAACAGGGCGTCGGTCTTCTTCTCCAGGGCTTTGGCCAACTCGACGCCGGCCCCATGGATCAACCCCTCGATCGGCGCCTTGTGGCGGATCCGCTCCAACATCCCCGCCAAAGCGCTCCGATCGGCGACGTCGACTGGAAAATATTCGACGTGGGCGCCGGTGGCCGACAAGGCCCGCAGGTTGGCGTCGATCTCCCGGACCTTGTCGATGGTCTCGGCCACCGCCTTAAATGCAAGTGGAGTTGCATTTGGCCCGGCCAAGGTGCGGCGCTCTTGATCCAGGCCCGCCGCGTCCAGGTGCCGCCATCGAACCACGGTCCCGGGTTCGGGCATCACTTGCCGGCCCAACAGGAACAACTTGGGCCGGTACAACTCCGCCAAGCGGAGTGCGATCTTGGCGGTGACCCCGCGGGCGCCGCCGGTGATCACCCAAGACTTGGGCAGAGGACCGCCGACCGGCGAAGGTGCAGCGGTCGGCGCCAACCACAGGCCAAAGGCCTTGCCGCGCAATAGGCCGATCTCCAGCGGGCCCTTCGCGCCCAACCAACGTTCAATGAGCCGGGCCAACACCTCGAGGTTGTCGGTGGGGCTGGTGTCGAAGGCCCGGATCACCAGGTCCTTGCGCTCGTGGCGGATCGCCTTGAGCATCCCGACCACGCCTAAACTTTCGCCGGTGCCTTCTTTGGCGTTGTCGAAGCCAAACAGCCCGCCGCCGGCGCTCACCGAAAAGATCAGCCCGGGGCGATCTTCGGCGGCGAAGGCCCGCAGCGCTCGGAACGGCGCGGTCAGGTAGTGTTCTCGACGTTGAGCGAAGTTGGTGGCCTGTTCAGCGGGTGTCGGATCCGCGGCCAACACCAACCCCAACGCGCCGTAACGTTGGGCACCCCCATCTTGGAGGAGCGGCAAAGCGGCGCTCGCGTCGGCGACCCGCTCCAACGAATCGAACTGGGGCGCCAAGGTCTTGAGCAGCGCCTCGGCCAAGGGGCCGCTGCCGATCAACAGGCCGTGCCCGTAACGTCGCGCTTCGCCGGTGGGTGCGCCCAACTCCCTTGCCCGCACCACGTGTCGATCCATGACCTCGGCGGTCCGGATGATCCCCGCGCCTTCGGGTGAATATTCGTGGATCGGCTCCAGCTCCACCGGCGGTGGCCGATCGCCGTACTCCAGCGTCAAAAACGCCACGTCTTCGGTTTCGGCGGTGCCCGGGGCCAACACCCGATCGCTGACCGTCAAGCGGCGCGCCTTCGGCTCCACCACCAGGCTCATCACGTTGTCGACCCGACGGACGGTGTTCATCGTCGGGTGGGTGACCGTGCGGTGGCGACCGAGGTCGTAGCGATCCCGCAGCGCTTTTTGCGCGTCTTCGGGCGTGCAGGTCCCTTCACCCAACAAGGCCTCCAGCCGTTGGGCCCTGAGACAGGAGTGTTCGGGGGCGATCGCCCCTTTGGCCGGCCCGGCCAGGGCGTGGTTGGCGGTGGTGCGGCGATCGTCGACCGGCTCGTCCCGCAACACCGTGCTGGCGTCGTACTCCAGGTAGTGGGCCCGATCGGTCTCGGCCTCCGAGAGCAACACACTCCAACGGCCCGCCCGTTTGGCGCGCAGGACCTTGGCCCGGGCCGTCTCCAGATCGTCGGCCTCCTCCAGGATCTGCTTCACCAACTGGGGGTGCGGCGAGCCGTCGGGCAAAACCTCGGGTTCGGGCGCGTCGAGCAAGGTGGTGCTGGTGATGGTCAAGCCATCGCCGGTGACGCCGTTCGGGCCGGCGATCTGGCCGGCCAAGGAGAAGAGGACCACCTTGCGGCTCGGCCGGGGCGCGTCGGTCCGGATCCGAACCTGCACCACCCGGGGCAGACCTCCGCCCAAGTGAAGCAGCAGCGGGGAGTCTTCGTTGACCAAGTGGAGCAGCCGGCCTTCGTTGTGGCGGGCCAAACGCACCGCTTGGGTGCAGCCCGGGGTCAAGGCCGGGAACAAGGCGGCGTCCAGGTTGTAGGCCAACAGGTAGTCGACCGGCACGCCGACCCCTTCGGCCACGCCCGCCAACTCTTCGAGGCTGGCGGCGTCGAAGGAGGCCCGCAGCCGATCCATCGCGCCGGGCAGGGCCAAGAGGGTGTCGCCCCGATCGCCCAAAAAGCGCTGATAACGATCGAGCACCTCCAGGATCGAGTCCCGCAGGGCCTCACCGTGTTGCCGACCGATCGAGCGGGCCGTACCCTTCAGCTCCAAAACCGTGACCCGCTCCACCGCCGAAAGTTCGCGCTTCGGCGGCGTCGGCAAGGGGTAGATCGATCCGGTGGCCGCGCCGTTCTTGGAGATCGAGGGCGCGATCGACGGGGCCGCGGCCGGGGCCGGGTTCAACGTCGGCAAGGTCGTGAGCGGCGCCGGCACCGGCAGGGGCAAGGGCGCGGGGCTTGGGCGTTGGCTGCGCCGGGCGGTCAGGTCCAACACCGGCACTTTGGGCCGCAACTTCACCGGCTCGGCCGCTTTGGCCGCGAGGTTTTCGTCGACGTAGTTGAGGATGTGGCGCAACGTCGGGAAGTCCCGGAGCGAAAGCTTCTGTTCGGTCCGGAGGTTGAAGCGATCTCGCACCCGACCCAACACCTGGGCTTGTTTGACCGTGTCGATGCCCAGGTCGGCCTCGAGATCGGCGTCCAGCCCGACGATCTCCGGTGGGTAGCCCGACTCTTTGCAGATCGCCTCCAGCAAGAAGGCTTGCACTTCGTCTCGGCTCGCGCGGTCGCCCACCGGCGCCATCGCGATCGCCGGCGTCACTGAGGGCGCGGGCGCGGCGAGGGGGGCCGCCGGTGTTTCAGTGACCGGGGCGGGCACCAAGGTCCGGCCCCGTTCGGCGGCCCACAGGCCTTCGACCAAGGCGGCCACCGTCGGTTGGGTGCGGCTCCAGAACTCAGCGAAGCCCGGCTCTTGGCTCAAGCGATCGGCGGCCTCGCCGATCAAGAGGGGCAGCTGAGAGGCCGAAACCTCGGGCACCCGCAGCGGCGCCGAACGGGCGGCCCGCCGGGCTTGCAGCAGCGCCGCCACCTTCGCCAAGGACCAACGCCCTGGGCGTTGACCGTCGTCGCTGGGGACCACGTTGACCGGTCGAGTGCCGATCGCCCTCCGGGTCAGGCCGGTCAACACCGCCTTCGGGCCACACTCGATGAAGACGTCGACGCCGTGCTCCAGGAGCAGCTCGATCTGGCGGGCCCAACGCACCGGCTCGACCAGCTGGGCGATCAAGGCGGCCCGGATGGCCTCGGGATCGGTCTCGAAGCGGCCGGTGACACTCGACAAGTACGGGCGCAGCGGCGTTTGGATCGGCAGATCGAGCAGGCTGCGGGCCAGCTCACTTTTGGCCTCCCCCATCCATGAGGAGTGGAACGGTCCGGGCACCTCGAGGCGCCGGGCCTCCAGGCCTTCTTTGCCCAAGTGGGCCTCGACCGCGTCCAAACCTTGGAGCGGACCGGCCAAGACCACTTGATCGATCGCGTTTTCGTTGGCGATCTCCACCGCCAGCGGCACCGGGCTCTTTTGGAGCGCCGCCTCGACCTTCTCTTTGCCGGCGCTGACCGCGATCATCCCACCCTTGACGGTGGTCGCGCCGATCGCCGCGGCCCGCCGCCGCGTGGCCTCCAAGGCCGTCTCCAGGCTCCAGGCCCCTGCCGCCACCAAGGCCGCGTAGTCGCCGAAGGAGTGACCGGTCACCGCCGCCGGCACCACACCCAGGCTCTTCACCGCCGCGTGGGTCATCAGATCGCCGATCAACACCGAAGCCTGCACCCAATAGATGTCGGCCGGGATCGGCGCGCCCGAGGTCATCACCTGGGAGATCGCTGGCAAACCTCGGGCTTGGTGCCAGGCGTCGGCGGCCTCGAGGACCCGCTTGGCCGCCGGCACGGTTTCGGCGAAGGCCCGCATCATGCCGGGGTATTGGGAACCTTGGCCGCTGAAGAGCAGGGCGATCCGCTCTTTGCCGCCCAGCGGTTCGCCGACAAAAAACGCGCCCTGTTTTTCGCGCAGCTCTTGGGTGGCGGCTGTCAACCCAGCTTGCAGAACCGTCTTCAGCGTTCGGGCCAGGTGTTCTTCGTCCAGGGCGGCCAAGGTCAACACCGCTGGCCCTTCGCCGATCACCCGCTCCTTGAAGAGCCGCGCCGCGTCCAGCCCGTTGAGGCTCTGCTCCAGCGCCTTGGGGTCCGAAGCCGCGACCTTAAAGACGCCGTCGGGCATTTGTCCGGGCCGCTCCAGCACCACGTGGTAGCTGACGCCGTTGCCGCCCATGACCGAAACCGCCGCCCTCGGGGCTTCGATGGGTTCGGCCTCCCGGGCGATGCGGATCGAGCCGAGCTCGAGTTGAGGATCGGGGGCGCTGAAACCTCGGGTCGGCGGGACCTTCCCCTTCTCCAACACCAAGGCCGCCTTTTGGGTGCCGATCACGCCGGCTGCGCCGTTGGTGTGTCCGAAGGTGCTGCTGGCCGTCCCCAGGACCAGCCGTTGTTCGCCGTAGGCCTCCCGCAGGGCCGCGATCTCGGCGCGATCGACCGCGGGCAAGGCCGCGCCGTGACCTTCGACGTAGCCGACGGTGCCTTCTCCGGCTTCGCCGCGGGCTCGCTCGATCGCCTTGTGCAAGCCAACTTGCCCGCGAACTTTGGGATCGCTGGCCGAACCCACTCCGCGCACGATCGCGTGGATTCGCTCGCCGTTGGCCTCAGCGTCCTCCAGGCGGCGCAACACGCAGACCCCAGCGCCTTCCCCGGGGACCAAACCGTCGGCCGCGGCGTCGTAAGGATGGGGCACCCCGCCCTTCGACAAGCTGCCGTTGGCGGAGAGGTACTCGAAGCGTTGAGCCCGCATCGAACGATCACCGCCGCCCCAGATCACCCAATCGACCGAACCACCCCGCAACAACTCGCAGGCCGCCTCCAAAGAGGCCAAAGAGGAGCTGTCGCTGGCGTCGATCGCGTAGGTCGGGCCCATCAGGTCCAGCTGTTTGCTGGTCCGAGAGGCCAAGGTGCTGGAGCTGAAGCTGCCGCTGGAGTCTTCGTTGATCGTCGGCAACGGCTTGCGGATGGCGGCCAAAAGCTCCGCCTTGAGGGCCGGATCATTTTTGCCCAAGGCTTCGGTCACCACCTCGGCCAACTCTTCGGAGCGGATCGCCAACGCCAGCTCCAGGGCATAGTCGCTGCCGAACACCGAACCCACGATGGTGGCGATCCGGCTCTTGTCGACCTGAGCCGGATCCAGGCCCGCGTCTTCCATCGCGTCGAGGGCCGACTCGAGGAGCTGAAACTGGAGGGGATCGTTGCGCTCCACCAGCTTGGGCGGGACCTGATAACGGCGCCAATCGGCGACGAAGCCGGTCAAAAAAGCGCCCCGGGCCCCGTAGGTCCGGTGCAACATCCGTTCACCAGGCTGACAGTAGATCTGCTTGTTCCAGCGTTCGGGGGGCGCCTCGATGGTGACGTCTTCGCCCTTCTCCAAGATCCGCCAGAAGGCCTCTTTGTTGGTGGCGCCGGGCAAACGCATGCCCAAGCCGATGATCGCGATGTCCCGGCCCGTCGGTGCGGCGGCGCTGGCTTGGAGCCGAGGGGCCACCGACTGTTTGCGCTTCTCCGGCGGCGCTTCCTCCACGATCACGTGGTAGTTCAGGCCGCCGATCCCGAAGGCGTCGACCGCGGCCCTTCGGATCCCGTCGCTCGCCCAAGCGCGCGGCGCGGTGACGACCTCGACCGCCAGCTCCTTCCAGGGGATCTCGCTGCTGGGCGTCCGGAAGTTCCCGGTCGGCGGCAAGGTCTGGTGCTCCAGGGCCAAGATCACCTTGATCAAGCCGGCGATCCCAGCGGCCTCTCGGGCGTGGCCGATGTTGCCCTTCACCGATCCGATCGGCAGGGGCTTTTTGCCGCGGACCTCGGCGAAGCACTCGTGGAGGGCTTCGAGTTCGGTTCGATCACCGAGGGGGGTGCTGGTGGCGTGGGCTTCGAGGAGGCCGATGCTGGCCGGATCGACGCCGCTCCGTTCGTAGGCCCTTCGGATCGCCACCACTTGGCCTTCGCGGCGCGGCGCCCACAAGGCCTTGCCTTTGCCGTCGCAGCTGCCGCCGATGCCCCGGATCACCGCGCGGATCCGGTTGCCGTCTCGGAGCGCGTCGTCCAGGCGTCGCAACACCAACAGGCCAAAGCCGTCGGAGCTGATGAAGCCGTTGGCTCGCTGATCGAAGGGGAAGCTGCCGTCGGGGGAGAGGGCGCGCGACTGGGCGAACATGATCACCGACAGCTCTTGCGAATAGCTGGCGCCGCCGACGATCGCCGCGTCCAACTTGCCTTGGGCCAAGGCCTCGATGGCGATCTCCAAGGCAGCGAAGCTGGACGCACACGCCGCGTCGACCACCATCTGCCGGCCGGTCAAGCCGAAGGCCCGAGTGATCAGCCCCGAGACCCCCGAAGCGCTGGCGCCCGAATAGGCGTCGCCGGGCCGAGCGTAGGTGTAGCGGGCCCGGATGGTGCGGACGACCTCGGCCTCCAGCTTGGCCCGAGCCTCCGATGAAAGGGCCTTGATCGCCGGCAGCTCTCGGATCGGCGTCAACATCGCCTCGACGCCGGTGCTGAAGGCTTGGTTGGCCAACAACATCGAACCCCGGGCGTGGCCGATGATCACGCCGAGGTTCTGGCCGCCAAGGCCAAAGGGATCGTAGCCCGCGTCCTCGAGCGCCCCCCGCGCCACGTCCAGGGCCAACAGGTGCGCCACATCGGCGCCGGCCAGGGCTTCGGACGACAAATGCCCCCGGGACGGATCACCCTCGAGCGGGTCCACCAAGCCGCCCTTCGCCGAGTAGCTCTTCCCGTACGCGCCGATCTCGGGATCGTAGTAGCGCCGCCGATTGAGTCGGTCTTCAGGGAGCGCGACCATCGAGTCGACATCGGTCAGGATGTTCTTCCAAAATTGCTCGACTTGGCTGGCGCCAGGAAAACGGCCCGCCAAACCGACGACCGCCATGGGGATGCTGCGGCTCAAACGGCCCCGAGGTTCGAATTAGCCCTTTCCCGAGTAAATACGACGCTCTACGGTGGGCGATCACCCCTGAGAAGTGAGGCGTGTGTGCCCCGGTTACATCCAACGACCCTTGGCCGCCGCCCAGGGTGGTGGTGTCGAGGGAGGAATGGTGTTAGCAAGCCGGTCGCAACGAGGGACTCACCAGGATGTCAACGACGCCGAAGGCCCGTAAGGTCGAGAAAGAGAAGCCCCTGAACAAGCGGGAGCTCGATAAATTCAAGAAGCAGCTCCAGGTCCTCCGGGACGAGGTCAGCGGGCGCATCCGAGAGCGGGCCAGCACCGCTCGGATCGATGATCAAAACGATCTCATCGAGGAGATCGACCAGGCGAACCGCGCCACCGAAGAGGCCTTCAACATGCGCCTCCTCGACAAAGAGGTGAAGCTCCTGCGGGAGATCGACGCCGCTTTGGCCAAGTTCGACGACAACACCTACGGGATCTGCGAAGGCACCGGAGAGCAGATCGAACGGCGCCGCTTGGAAGCTCGCCCCTGGACCCGTTATTCGGTGGCCTACAAAGAGCAGCTCGAGCGCGAAAAGAAGGGCCGGGCCTCCGGCCGCTAAGGGCCCGAATTCGGGCCCTCGACTCCGCACAATCCCTGACACCGACGGTGCTGATCCGGGTCGATGACCGGATCACGGCCAGGTCGGTCCACCTCCGCCCCGTCCAGCGGTCGGCCAAAAACGCCTTGCCGACCTTGGGGTGCTGCGATACTGAGAATCACTCTCAATATCGCCATGCCGCTGTCTTCTTCCATCTTGGTGGGGCTCTTGTCTTGGACCGTGGCTGGGACCGCCACCGCGACCGTCTCCACCTCTAGCGTCTCTTCCGACTCGCCGCCGCCGGTGCTCCTGCCCCCGCCGCCGGCCCTGCCCCCGCCGCCGGTCCTGACCCCACCGCCGCCCCCCGCTCCGCTCCCCCTGCCCGAGCCGGTGGTCAGCTTGCCCCCCGCCGACACCGCCACCAGCGCCTACGAGATCACGGTGGTCGGCACTCGCCTGGCCGAAACCGGCGGTTCGGCCCAGATCCTCGACAGCAAAAAGTTGGAGCAGCTCAACTACGACGATCCCCACGCGGTCTTGAGCGCGGTCCCCGGCCTTTACGCCCGTGGTGAAGACGGCGTCGGCCTGCGGCCCAACATCGGCCTGCGCGGCGTCAACCCGGATCGCAGCAAGAAGGTCACCTTGCTCGAGGACGGGATCCTCTTTGGACCGGCGCCGTATTCAGCGCCTGCCGCCTACTATTTCCCGTTGATCACCCGCATGACCCAGGTCCGGGTGATCAAGGGCCCCGGGGCGGTCAGCTACGGGCCTCAGACCATCGCCGGCGCCATCGATCTCGTGACCCGGCCGGCCCCCGCCACGCCCCAGGCCGCCGTCGATCTGGCCGGTGGATCTTACGGCTACAAGAAGGTTCACGCCTACGCCGGGCTCGGTGGAGAAAACCACGGCGTGTTGCTGGAGGCTGTGCACCTGGAGGACAGCGGCTTCAAACGCCTCCTCGACGATCGGGACACCGGGTCTCAGCGCAACGAGTTGATGCTGAAGGGGCGTTATCGCCTGGAGGCGCCGGGCTTCGATCACCACCTGGGGATCAAGTTGGGTTACGCCAACGAGGCCTCCAACGAAACTTACCTGGGGCTGAGCGAGGCCGACTTCGCTGTTGATCCCAACCAGCGTTATGCGCCCAGCCAACAGGATCGGATGGAGTGGAACCGCACCTCCATCACCTTGTCGGACACCATCGACCTCACCGATGAGATGAGCTTGACCACCACCCTGTATCGACACGACCTGGATCGGACCTGGCGTAAGGTGAACGGCTTCCGTGGGGCCTCGCTCTACGACGCGCTGATCCGGCCCCAAGATCCCCGCAACCAAGTCTACGTCTCCATCTTGCAAGGCGACTACGACAGCTCCAACAGTGATGAGGCGATCCTCATCGGCCCCAACCAGCGGGGTTTTGTGTCCCAAGGGATCGAGTCCCGCCTCCAAGGTGCCTTCGACACCGGCCCGGTCTCCCATCGGATCGAGGCCGGCGCTCGGCTGCACTACGATCGGATCCGGCGCCGCCACAGCCAAGACGGCTACGCAGTTTTGGGCGATCAGCTCCAGCCCGAGCCCGTGGTCAGCGATCTCTTCGAGGACAACGAGGGCTTTACGGTTGCGGGCGCGTTTTTGGCGACCGACGCGGTGACCTTCGCGGACCTGACCTTGACCCCAGGGCTTCGGGTGGAGGTCTTGCGCAGCGTGCACCGCGACTTCAAGATCGGCACCGAAGAGGTCAACCGCACCACCGCCTTTTTGCCCGGGATCGCCGCCTATTATGCGGTGTGGGAGGGCCTCGGAGTCCTGGCGGGTGTCCACCGAGGATTTTCGCCGCCGGTCCCTTCCGGGGGTGACGGCCTCGATCCTTCGGTGCCGCGGCCCGCGCCCACCAAGAAGGCGGAGCCCGAGTTGTCGGTCAATTACGAGGCCGGTGCCCGCTACACCCGCGGCCGTTCGCGCCTCGAGGTGATCGGCTTCTTCAACGACTACTCCAACCTCACCGACATCTGCACCTTCTCCAGCGGCTGCAACGGCACCAACGTGGATGCGCAGTTCAGCGCGGGTGCGGCCCAGATCTGGGGCCTGGAGGCGTCCGGCGACTACCGGCCCACCGTGGGGGCCTTTCAGCTCCCTCTGTCCTTCGCCTACACCTTCACCCAGTCCTCTTTCCGCAGCGACTTCGAGTCCGATGATCCCGTGTTTGGTTCGGTACGGGCCGGCGACGAGTTGCCTTACGTGCCTCGGCATCAACTCAACGCCACCGTCGGCTTGGATCACGATTTCTTCGGGCTGGTCGGCAGCGTCAACTACCTGGCGGCCACTCGGGAAGAGGCGGGCAACGAACCCCTCGATCAAGTGGTCGCCACTGGCGAACTTTTCACCGTCGACGTCAGCGCCGAGGTGCGGCCTTGGTCGTTCCTGGAGATCTACGTCAACGCCCGCAACCTCTTCGACAACCAGGTGGTGGTCTCGCACCGACCCTTCGGCGCTCGGCCCAACGCACCCCGCTGGGTGCAAGTTGGCTTGCGGGTCGCGGCCTTCTGAAGCCGCGAGCCCGGGCTACTTCTTGACCTTGTCGACGGCCTGTTGGTGGTCGGCGGGGATCAACTTCAGCTCGATGCCCTTGTCGTGGCACTTGAGGCAGTCGGCGTAGCTGAAGGCGCCGTTGCCGTCGTGGCACTCCACGCAGGTGTCCATCTTGGGGAGCTTGAGTTGCGGGATGTTTTTGGCCTTGGGCACGTCGAAGTGGCACTTCAAGCAGGGCACCGAAGCGCCGGTCTGAGGTTCGGTCTTGTGGTCCTTGTGGCTGAACTTCCGCACCATCGAGCGGGGGTTGGCCTCGGACTTGGGCCGGTTGTGGCAGCCGGCGCAGTCGTTGATGTTGGGGCTGACGTCCTTTTTGGTGTGGCAGTCGCAGCACTCGGAGTGGCGCGGCAGGCTCACCGACTCGCCACCCTTTTGGAACTCGTGGCAGAAGGAGCAGTCCTTCTCGAAGCCGAACTTCTTACGGATGCGCTGATCCTTGTCGAGGTGCAGCTCGTGGCTGAACGAGGTGCGCAGCGGCGCCTGATCCCCGGTCTGAGGTTTGAGCTCCGACTGTTGGGTGATCGAGATCTGGACGTGGCAGTTGGTGCACACCAACAGCGGCTTCTTGAAGAAGGCCGTCGGGTGGCAACCGATGCACTTGTCGTGGGTCGGGTACGGCATGCGGGTCGAGGTGCAGATCGGGTACATCGCGATCCCCTCGGCGCCTTCGGCCCCCTTCGGTTGCACGTGGCAGTCGGCGCAGGTGTAGGTGCGTTCGCCCGACTTCACCAGCTCCTTCAAGTGGGTGTCGTGTTCGAAGGCCTTGGCGAAGTTGGCCTTGTCGGGGGCCGGCGCCGCCTGGGCGGGGCAGGTCGCGGCGAGGGCTCCGACGAGCAAAGCCCACCGCCCGTAGCCCAGGGTTCCCATCGAGACTTCGACGTCTAACAACCTTTTTCGATGCTTTCCAGGTTCGAGCGGGCGTCTTTCGGTCAAAGCGTTGAAACCCGGGCGAAATCGTCGGTAGCATCCCCCCTGGAGCCTGATGGTCGCCCGGTCGAATCTCCTCGCCAGCGTCGACCTCTTCGAGGGGGTCGACGAGGCCACCATCGAGAAGCTCTTCCTCTCCGGGAAGCGGACCTTGTTGGAGGACGGCGAGGCCTTCGTCCGCCAAGGTGAATTCGGCGACAGCTTCTTTTTGTTGCTCGAGGGGCGGGCCGCCATCGAGGTGATCGGTGACGACGGTCGCGCCAAGGAGGTGGCCCGCCTCAAGGAAGGGCAATACTTCGGCGAGTTGGCTTTGGTCGGGCGCGGGGAGCGGCGCGCCACGGTGCGGGCCCGGGGCCGGGCCGAGGCCTTGGAGCTGCGGAAGATCCACTTCGAGCACCACCTGAAGAAGTTCAAGGCGGTCCGGCAACGCCTCGAAGATCGCTACACCCACGGGGCCCTCGACGCCTTCATTCGCCAAAGCCGCTACTTTCGTGAGCTCCCGGCCCCGGAGCTCGAGGAGTTGGTGGGCACCGCGACCTTGGAGAGCTTCTCCAAAGACCAGGTGATTGCCAAAGAAGGCGAGGCCGCTCAGAAGCTCTACATCGTTCGGCTCGGTTTCGTGCGGATCAGCCGGCACACCGCGGTGGAGGACACGGCCGAAGCAGCTCGAGGTTCAGGGCCTCAGCTCAAAGAGGAGATCTTGGCCTACCTGGGGCCCGAAGACTTCTTCGGTGACGAAGAGGTCAGCGTCGGCGCTCAATACGGCGCCTCGGCGGTGGCCGTCGAGCCGGTCGAGTGTATGGTCGTGCCCCGGCCCACCGTCTGGAAGCTCTACCTGAAGCACCCGGAGATCTTCGCCAGCTTCCGCCGCTACTCTTTGGCCCGAGCCCAAAGTCAGGTCGGGATCCTCCAATCCAAGACCGCCATGGGCTTCGTCCGGGACATGCTCGAGGCCGGCTTGGGCCAAGCCCGGTCGGCGCTGATCATCAACTTGGACACCTGTGTTCGTTGCGGCAACTGCGTGCAGGCCTGCGACGACCTCCACGGCTACTCGCGGATCGCTCGGCGCGGCAAGAAGATGACCCGGCGCAAGACCGCCGACGCCACCGCCCACGAGAACCTCTACTTCCCGACCAGCTGCCTGCAGTGCGCGACCCCGGAGTGTATGGTCGGGTGCCCCACCGGCGCCATCGCCCGGGACGTCGGCGGCGAGGTGTACATCAAGGACACCTGCATCGGCTGCGGCAACTGCGCCCGCAACTGCGACTTCGGCAACATCGCCATGGCCAAGGTCAAGGAGGACGAGGTCTCGATCCTCGACTTGGTCTTGGGCAACTCCAGCTCGGCCAACACCAAAAAGAAGGAGCGGGTGCCCCTGGATCGGGCCGCCACCGCCCTGCAAAAGCCGGAGGATCCCAAGCCCGAGTTGGTGGCGGTGAAGTGTGACGTCTGCTTCGAGCGGGAGTTCGCGGCTTGCGTCTACAACTGCCCAGTCGAGGCCGTGTTGCGGATCGATCCCCGCAGTTACTTCGACGAGCTGCAACGCCTGGCCCCCAAGTTGGCCCTCCGCCAAGGTGCACCCACCGTCGCCAAGACCACCACCCACCGAGGGCGGGCGCTCGGGGGGGCGGTCGTCCTCCAGTTTTTGGCCCTGGTCGGCAGCAGCGTCGGCGCCTATTTTTTGCACCAACATTTGCGCCCCACCAGCTGGAGCGGGCCTGGGCTTTGGGCGGGCGTCGCCGCCGCCATCATGATCGGCCTGCTCGGGGTGTTGGGCTTTCGAAAGCGCCTCCGGACCCACCGCCTGGGATCCTCGCGACCTGGGCCCGGCTCCACGCCTTGTTGGGTGGCCTGTTGTTTGGGGTGGTGCTCTTTCACTCGGGCTTTCAGGCCACCAGCGTCTTGACCGCCACCTTGCTTGGCCTCTTGGCGACCTCCACCGCCGTCGGCTTGGGCGGGCAGCTGGCCTCCTTGTTGATCCCCCGGCTCTTGGCCCGCACCGAAGACGAGGCGCTTTTGCCCGAAGACGTGGGCCCGCGGATCGAAGCCCTACTCCACTCCAACGAGGAGTTTTTGGCGGGCTTGGAAGCCAAGGTGAAAGAGCGGGTGGCGCGGCAGGCGTCCCGTTTGGTCGAAGGGGGCACAACTTATCTGCGCCGCGGCACCAGCCCCCAGCAACTCCCCAAAGAGCTGGAGAAGCGGGCCAAGAAGTTTTCGCCGCTCTCCGAGTCCGAACACGCGTTGTCGCTCCGGATCGCAGAAAACCTGGCTCGGGCGCGGCTGCTGCGGGTGCGCACCGCCTTCGAGATCATCTTGACCTCCTGGCAGCCGATCCACCTGGTGTCGTCGGCGATGGCCATCATGTTGTTGATGGGGCACCTGATGACGGTGTTGCTCTGGTGAGCTGATGTTCGTCCTGGAGATCATCGCTGGGCCTTACAAGGGCCAAGCCGCCGCCTTGGTGTGGGGCGAAAAGTTGATCGTCGGGCGAGCCCCCGAGTGCCAACTTTGCCTGGCCGATCCCGGCGTGTCGGCGGCCCACGTCGAGGTCGCCTGGAACGACCAAGGATTTTCAGTCTTCGATCTGGGGTCGGCCAACGGTGCCTTCCTCAACGGTCAACGCCTGACCGCCCGGGCCACCTTCCGGGTGGGTGATCACTTGCAGGTGGGCGGCACCTTGATCGCGCTCAAGGACGTCGAGTTGGGCCGGGAGGAAGACGTCCAGATCCAGGAGCCAACCAAAACTGGGATCCTGAGCATCCAGTCTGGCTCCACCCAGGTGATGAAGCGGATCACCATCCCCAGCGCCAAAACGGGCGCGGCTGGCGGGAGCGCCGCGCAACAGCAGAAGACCATTTTGCCGACCGAAGGCCTCTTGGCCTTGGGCAAACAACGGACCCAGGTGGCTCAGAGCACCGCCGCGCGCCTGGCCGATCAAACCGTGGCGGGCGCCGCGACCCTAAAACAACGGGTTCAAGCTGCGCCCGAAGGGGCCAAGGCCCTGGTGCACCGGGACGAACGTTTTGATCCCTTCTGGAGCCTCCCGATCACCATCGGGCGAGAACACGGCAGCGGCATCGTGCTCGATGATCTGGTGGTCAGCCTCCGCCACGCGGTGATCGACTTCCGCGAAGGCCACTACCTGATCCGGGACGTCGGCAGCTCCAACGGGGTCTTCGTCAACGCCAAGCGAGTGGTCGAGCAACGTTTGGCCGACGGCGACGTCCTTTTGTTGGGGGCCCACACCATCTTGGTGGTTTTGGGGGAGCGGTGTTTGGGTCTGGAGGTCCAGCCGCCGCTGCTGGGCGACAAGGCCCCTCGTTCGGAGGTGTCGAGCACTCGACTGGGGCTGCTCGATCAACCACTGGCCGGTGAGGCGCCGAAGAAGAGGAAACGAAAGGCCGCCGAGCTGGTTTGGTATGGGACCTCGGATCTGGAGCGGGGGGTCTATCGGGCCCGCAGCGCCTTAATCGCGTTGATCTTGGGCGTGGGCCTGACCTTCTGGATGTTGGCTCAAGGTGACTCTCACGTCTTGGCCGGCAGCCCCCTGTCGGCGGCCCACGAATCACCGGCGTTCCTGGAGCAACTAGAGGCCAACCACCTGGATCGCTGCACCGCCTGTCACGTCGGCGCGGGCCAGGTGTCGACGCTGAAGTGCCTCGACTGCCATCCCAACAACCGGCCCCTCGAGGAACACGCTCAAGAGGACGTTCCTTGCGCCGGGTGTCACCTGGAGCACCGAGGCGCCGACTATCGCCCAGCCTTGGCGGCCCTCCAGGCCTGCACCGAATGCCACGGTGAACCTCACCAAAGCCTAAAGCGCACCAAACCTCGTTTGGTCGCGACCTTTACGCTGGATGCCCCGGCGGATGTGCCCTTTCACCTGCATCATCAAGAACAAGGCATCGGCTGTTTGGCTTGCCACGGCAGCCAAGAGGCCAGCGTTCGCCGCGGCATCCGCGGGGCGTGTGGGCAGTGCCACGCCCCCGATCACCCGACCGCGGCCGAGTGTGGCCAGTGCCACCGGGCCCACCCGGATCGGGCGCCTTTGGTGTTGACCGCAACCCTGACCTTGACCGAAACGCCGCCCCCGCGGTTCGCGACCGAGGGGCTGCTCTACACCTTTGGTTTGTTGTTCGTGTCGTTCGTCGCGGCGGCGTTGTTGCCGCGACGAAGGGCGGCTCCCGAACGCGCGAACACCGCGGTGAGTTAACTCAGATGGACCAGGCCCGGAAGCCGACCGATAGGGTCACGCCCCAACCGTAGTCAGGCATCTGCTGTTCGTGGGCGCGGCCCGCGGCGTAGCCGTTGCGCTGCCCGGCCAAATAACCTTGCAGATAAGAGCTGGCGTTGGAGGCGGCGTTGCCCAGCGCGTTCCACGCGCCGCAGGCGCAGGCGCCGTTGGCACCGTTGACCCGGGCCCGAACGAAGTTGTCGTCCCGGCCGCCGTCGGTCTTGACCTCCGCGTAGTTGCCGGTCAGCGCGTTGTAGTAGCTGACCTTGCCGTCTCGGCTGTTGGAGTCGGGCAACTCCATCCAACCCGGGCCCTGCAGGTTGACCCGATCGTCCTTGCCCAGGTTGTTGACGTCGACCGCGTTGCGCATGCCGCCGATGTCGAAGGTGTTGGCGCCCTTGTCACCGCGGAAGGAGACCGTGTTGCCGTAGCCGCCGACCGAGTTGTCGGTCCGGCCCCGAGTGTCGTGGATGGTCTGCCGCTGGAAGATGCCGTTTACGTTCGCCACGATGCGCCTCCGTTACGCCCTCTTTTTCGGTGTCGCCTCGACCAGTGTTGCGTGTTCTCCAGGCCTCAAAGGGGAAAAAATCCAAGTCTTTGTAGTGGTTAGTGGGTGCGTGTATGTCGGCTAGATTACGTTAGCCTACATCAGCCGACCCGGTTTTCCCGACCTTCCGTCCATCGGGACAGGGTCTGGCGCAGGGTCTCGATGCTCACCGGCTTGGTCAGGTAGTCATCCATGCCCGCGGCCAAGGCGGTCTGGCGGTCGTCGGCCATGGCGTTGGCGGACAGGCCGATGATCGGCAGGTGCCGTCCCGACGGATCTTCGGCGATGCGGATCGCCTTGGCGACCTCGGGGCCGTCGATGTCGGGCAGTTGGTAGTCGAGGAACAACAAGGCGTACTGCTGCTCTTGGGCCCGGCTCACCGCGGTCTTGCCGTTGTCGACGATCTCGCAGCTGACCGACAGCCGTCGCAGCTGCTCCAAGATCACCCGTTGGTTGACCACGTTGTCTTCGCAGACCAACACCCGCAGCCCCGTCGCCAGTTGAGGTGAAGTGGTGGGATGCTCCACCTTGGTCAGCTCGCCCCGCCGAAGGTGCAGCAAGGTTCGGAACGTTGAGCCTTGGCCCACCACCGACTCGATCTCCAGTCCGCCGCCCATCGCGAAGGCGAGGCGCTTGACGATCGCCAAACCCAGGCCGGTGCCGCCATGCCGGCGGGCCACGCTGGCGTCGGCTTGTTCGAAGGGTTCGCCCAACCGCGCCAGCCGATCGGCCGGGATGCCGGGCCCGGTGTCTTTTACCGTGATCACCACCTGATCATCGGCGCCGGAGCTCAACTGCACCTCGATGTGCCCCGCGTGGGTGAACTTGAGCGCGTTGCTGATCAGGTTCTGCACGATCTGTCGGACCCGCAGCTCGTCACCCACCACCACCGGGTGTTCGAGGCCTTGGGCATCGACCCGCAGCTCGACGCGCCCCAAGGCCAAGGGCCGGTTGAGCCGCACCACCTCTTCCACCAAGGCCGGGAGCAAGAAGGCCCGCTGCTCCAGTTCGACCTTGCCGGACTCCAAGCGGCTGTAGTCCAGCAGGTCACTCAAGAGGCCGAGCAGGGACTTGGCGGATCGATCCAGGAGCTCCAGGCGCTCGCGTTGCTCTCGATCCAGCGGCCCGGCGCCGATCTCACCCGCCATCCCCAAGATGCTGTTCATCGGAGTGCGGATCTCGTGGCTGATCGAGGCCAAAAAATGGGTGCGGGCCGAGCTGGCGGCCCGGGCCTCGAGCTCCGCGATCCGCCGTTGTTGGTTCTCCAACGCCAGCTGCCGATTGCGGCGGGCCAATGTGCCGGTGACCCGGGTGGCCTCTCGGACGAAGTAGCTGGAGAACAAGGTCAACAGGAAGATCGCCACCGAATAGTCGACGACGTCCAACCACAGGTACCCAGTGTCGACCGAGTGGTGAACGCCGAGGCCCGCCTGTTCCACCACGGCTACGGCCAACAGCCCCAACACCGAGATGCCGCTCCAGGCCAAGCCGGCCCGCATCCCCAACATCGCCGCGCCCGCTGGGCCCAATACGGCAATGTAAGGGAGGCCGCCGTGATAGAAGCCGGGACCATCCAGGGCCGCGCCCAACACCACCAACCACCCAATCAACAACACGCCCTGGGCGGTGATGGGCGCGTGGCGTCGACGACGGGCCAACCGCGTGCCGGCGATCACCAGGAGCGCGCCGATCAGGCAATAGACCGCGACCTGGGTGCGACCCAGCCGGAAGTTCTCCTCGGTGTTGAAGAGGAGGGCCGCGGCCGTGGTCCACGCCACCTGACGGATCAGGCGGGGGCGAACT
Source organism: Deltaproteobacteria bacterium (assembly GCA_016703535.1). Taxonomy (GTDB): domain Bacteria; phylum Myxococcota; class Kuafuiibacteriia; order Kuafuiibacteriales; family Kuafuiibacteriaceae; genus Kuafuiibacterium; species Kuafuiibacterium phototrophicum. The sequence continues at coordinate 748,865 of JADJBV010000002.1, forward strand.
TGGCTCGCACCACGGGACGCAGCATCGGCCACTTCCGTGGGAGTCGGCCGCTCGCCGGAGAACTCGAGGGGAGCACGGTCAAAACCTGGGCTCCAATCAGCGCAAAGAGCGGAGGCCGTCTTGGATCGAGACGCGAGACCGCCACCCGAAGGTGCCCTTCAAGGCGTGGTTGCTGATCACGCAGGGGTACTTCAAGAAATTCAGCAGGTACGGCGGCAACATCTGCTTGAAGAGCCCCGCCACCCGCAAGTAACCCGAGGCGATCGTCGAAGGGATCGGGAGTTCTTTGGACCCGACCGTCTCGACCGAACGACGCCAAGGGAGTTCGCCGTCCCCGGCCACGTTGTACACGCCGATCGCCTTACCTTGAGCCACCGCCACCAACGCCGAGACCAGATCGTCTTGGTGGATGAACTGGGTCATCGGATCGAAGCCCATCATCACCGGGACCCGCGGCCCCCGTAGGACGGTGCTGATCGCGTTTTCGATGTCAGGGCCGATGACGTTGGTGGGTCTCAGGACCGCGACGGGGCAGTTCTGGTGTTGGTACATCCAGCTGATGGCCTGGTTGTCGAGTTGGATGGCGTCCGCCAGCTGCGGAAAGTCGGCGCCGGCCCGCAGCGGCTCGTCCTCGAAGATCGGGATGTGGTTGTGGGGGTGGGCGCCGTAGATGTGGAAGGTGGAGAGCACCACCATCCGTTCGGCGCCATAACGCAGGCCCAGGTCCATCACCTTGCGGCTGCCGAGCACATTGAGATCGAAGCGCTTGTTGATCTGCTGCTTCAGGTTGCCGACCCGCCCGAGGTGCAACACGTGGGTCGGTGGGTGGCGCCGGAAGATGTCCTCGATCTTGGTCTTGTTGTAGTTGGCTTGGTACAGGTGCGAGGGGTGATCCAAGGCCCGGGCGACCGGTCGATAGTCGACGCCCACGATCTGGAACCCTTGTTGATAGAGGGCGGCGGCGGTCAGCCGAGCCAGGCCACCCGCGATGCCGGTGATCAGCGCAACCTTCTTGCGATCCACGTCGGCTCCTAAAACACCGAAGGCCGGTTGGCCCGGCGTTCGTCGATCATGCTCTGGATCTTGTCTTTGACGACTTGGACCTTCTTGTCGATCGACTCGTCTTCGTCGTCGAAGGGGCCGGTGAAACGGAGCGGCTCACCGAAGTCGACGTAGAACTTGGTCGGCATCGGCAAAAAAGCCAAGGGGCCCAACACCGGCAAGAGCGCCGGGATCGGGAAGTACGGCATCCCCAAGGTGTCGGCGACCCGCTCGGCGTTGTGGATGCTGATGATCGACTCCTCGGCGCCCACCACCGACACCGGCACGATCGGCGTATTGGTTTGGAGCGCCAAGCGCATGAAGCCGCGCCCAAAGTTCTCCAGCTGGTACCGCTTCCACCAGGTCTTGCCGCTCCCCTTGGCGCCCTCGGGGAAGACCAAGATGGCGTTGTCCGACTCCAAGAGGTTGCGGCAGTTGATCGGATCACCGACCACCACGCCGGCCCGGCTGAAGAAGACGTTGACGAAGGGCAAGGACGGGAACCACCGCTCGGCCATGGCCCGCAAGAGGCGCGGAGGTTGGGCGCCCAAGAGGCAAGAGATGCCGACCACCAGGCCGTCGAAAGGCAACTGGCCCGAGTGGTTGGGCACGATCAACACCCGGCCGGGCGGCACGTTTTCGATCCCGGTGATCTGGGGCCGAAAGTAGCGGTAGGCCAGGTAACCAAAGCGGGCGAAGGCCTGGCTGTCTTTGGGGCTATAACCCCATTGGTCGTAGTCCGGGCTGCTTTGGGCCAACCGATCGAGAGCGTCGGTCAGCTCCCTTCCCCGCAGCGACTCGAAGAGCTCAGCGAACATCGAGGCGCGCATCCTGGCACGGCGCCCGGCCGAGGAGAAGCACGCACTAGAGGGACTCCAGGTAGCGCTCCAGGGCCCGCATCTCGTCTTCGCTCAAGGCGCCGGTGTTGCCCATGACCCCGTAGCGCGACTGCTCGAGGACGGCCCGGAGGGTTGGGGCCGAACCGTCGTGCAGGTAGGGTGCGCTGGCGGCGACGCCGACCAGGCTGCGGGTCTTGACCTGCGCCATGCCAAACATCGGATAGAGCTGGTTGTCGGTCAGGCGAGGCCCGTTGTGGCAAGTGCCGCAGGCCACGTCGGGGCGCTCGAAGATCGCCTTGCCCCGCAGCACCTCAGGGTCGGTCGAGCCTTTGTGGGGGACGTCCACCTCCCGGGATTGGTCGATGAAGACTTCGATGTCTTGGGCGATGTCGTTGCCGGCGCTGCCCCCCATCAAGCCGGTGATGGTCATCAGAGCGTCTTCGGCGACGGTCGCCCGATCTCCTTCCCAACGGACCGGGGCGGTGAGCGAGATCTTCCCCGCCAACGACGGGGTCTGGCGACCGCCGCGGGTGAAGTTCCAGGTCAGGCCGTCGTTGCGCCCCTCGAAGTGGCAGGTGGCGCAGCTCACCGAAGAGCCCGGCGTCGACATCGCGCTGTCGTTGGTCGTGAAGAAGAAGCGGCGGCCCCGTTGGGCGCGGGCGGACAAGGTGCTGGGCGGGAGGCCCTTGAGGAGCTTCGACTCCAGACGAGCGCCGATGTTGGTGACGACGTGCTCCGTCTCCACCGCGTCGACCACCGAGATCCCGCGGTCGATCCCGCCGAAGATGAAGGCCTGATCGTCGTCGCCGAAGGCCACGCTCCTCGGGCCCGCCGGAGCGCGTACCAACACGTTCGGACGAAATACCGTGACCGGGCCGAACCCGCCCGAGTTGTCTCCTCCTTCGAAGACCACGCTGGAAGGCGCGCTAGGCACCTCGAAGGGGACCGCCAAGACCACATCAGCGCCCTCGATGGTGGCGAAGATCATCGCGCCGCTCGGGGACACGTTGACGCTCGCTACATACCCGACGGCGCTCGCGTCCGATCCCCGAGCGCTGATGGCGAGGCCCGCCTTGCCCTCCACCGGTCGCCCCGAGTCGTCGAGGTCCACCACGCCGATCGAGGGTTCAAAGCGTTTGGGGGCACCCGGTACCATCGAGCCATATCCGGTCGACGATGGAGGCGGGAGCATACCCTCTGGAGGATCGACCTCTTCGATGGGCGTCTGATGATCGACCGACAACATCGGCACCACCAAAAGCGCTCCGTTGGGCGAAACCGACGGGTCGCCCGTCAGGCGGGTGGCGCGGTTGGTGTCGAAGGACAAAGGAGGCAGGGCGAGGGGCTCCGCGACGCCCTTCTCTAGATCGATGCGAGTCATGGTGCCGCGAAAGGCCGAGGCGACGTAAAGAGACTCACCGCTGGGGTGGATCGCCAACCATCGGGGTTCACCCAGAACCGACCAGCCGCGGGTGAAGGTGAAGGCGTCGGTCTCCAACTCGTCGACGCGCCCCGACAAGGAGGAGACGACGTAGAGGTGATCGCCGTCGGGATGGGTGACGACGCCGTAGGGCTCGGCGCCCACGCTGATCTTTCGATCCAAGCTGAGGGCCCCATCTCCGTCTTCGTTCAAGATCGCGATCGCCCGCTCACCCCGCAAGGTGACCACGATCCGATCGTCGTCGATCCGGGCCAGCCGGGTCGGGACCAGGCCTACAGCCAAGGCGTCGACGGTGCCGGCCTCGGGATCGATCTGGCTGATGGCGCCGTTGTCGGAGTCCGCGACGAACAACTTGGAACGATCGCTCGAGAGGATCATCGCCTGGCTTCCCGAGGGGCGAAGCTCGGAGCTCGAACAAGCGAGGAGAAAGAAGGTGGAGACGCCAGGCATGAATATTCGTCGCATAAGTAGAGTAGTGAGAACTCCTCAGCTCAATATACTCGAGGGGCCTGGTATTCGGCGTCAACCTGGGGTCTCTTATTTCTAATGACGCGTTCATCCAGACTGATCCGCTGGAACTCCTTCTTTGCCTTCCTACTCGCGGGCTTGGCCCCTGGTACGGCCAGCGCTGAAGCCCCCGGGACGGGCCTCTTCATCGAAGCCCGGCTTTCATCTTTGAACCTCCCGGGCGCCAACGGGGTGATTGGCGGGCTCGGCGGACCGGCGCCGGCCACCGTGGGCTACCGGGCCAGCGGCTTCACCGTCGGCATCGGCCCCGCCATCCACCAGCTCACCCAATCCCGGACTTCTTGCATCCGCGACCCGATGAGCGGCAATTGCTCCGGTGACGACGAAACCCGAACCGACACCTTAAACGCCATCGGCGCCCACCTGGTCGCCACCGTCACCCTGGCGACCCTCCACGAAGAGCGGGCCGAACTTTATGTCTTGGGAGGCTTCACCATCGGCGCCGCGTTCACCTCCTCGGACGACGGCAATGACACCCCTCCGCCCGAACAAGATCTCAAGGGCTCCCCCATCGCCTTCGGCGGCACGGTCGGCGTCGGCATCCGGTACTTTTTGGCGCCATTTTTGGGCATCGGCGCCGAGTTGGGCGAGGGCTACACCAACATCCCGCTCTCTAGCACGACCGTCAGCTCCGAGCGGATCTACGCCTTCTCGACCTGGGGTGCCCTGAGCGCCCAGCTGGTGTTTTAGGTCTGGCCCGCGCCCAACCACCAAGCCCAGGCGGCGTAGACGAGGGCGAGCACATAAAGGCCGCCGAAGATGTGCTTGTTGTAGCGGGCCAACCAGAGCGGCAGGAAGATGTCGAAGTTGTCGGCCCGAAAATGGCCCAAACCACGGTGTGCGCCAGCTTCAGCAGGAACACCATGGTTGGTTCCTCAGATTCGCGGCAACACCTCGAGCACTGTTTGGATGACCGAGTCGGGGGCGTCCAGGTGCAGGTGGTGAGAGGTTTTGGGCACCACCCGATGGGCGCCAAGGGGTGTACTTTCGGCGAGCTTTCGGTGCATCGACTGGACCCGAGTTTCAGTGGCCCCGGGGACGCTCGGGCCAGGGAGCCAATCTTCACTCGCCGACAGCACCACCAACGGCACGTTGGGCGCACCCACTACCCGTAGCTGCTCCATGCTCATCTCCAGCGCCAACAACTCCGAAACTTGGGCGTCCAGCACCGACGAAGAGTGCCCATAACGAAGTTCTTTGGCCGCCGGTTTGGGGAGGCGTCGGGCCTCCGCCGGGCGCCGCAGGAGAAAGTTGACTGGGGTCAACAAATGAGCGGCCGCCAACCAGCGCCAATGCCGAAGGCGACCGAGGCCCAAGTTGCGGTGCTCCTCGAAAGGTTTGCTCACGCCGAGGGCCAACACCACCGGATCGACCAACACCATGGCCCGCACCTGAGGATCGCGGTGGGCCAACATCCGAGCGTGGACCGCGCCAAAGCCGTGGCCCACGTAGAGGTAAGGGCCGGGCTCCTGGGCCTCCCGGAGCGCCTGCTGGAGTTCGTCCGCCAGCTGAAAGGCCGAACGCTCCTCTTTGGGGCGATCACTTTTGCCGAGGCCCAGCCGATCGAAGCTGAAGGTCCGAGCGTGTTGGGCGACGGCGGCTTGAATGATCGCCCAGGCCGCCGACCACTGACCCCAGCCGGCGTCGAAGATCACGCAGGGACCGCCGCTGCCGCCGCGGCGCACCCGCATCTTCAGCCCTTCACCGGCCGGCCAAAACTCGTCCCGCAGCTCCACTTCCACGACCCCGGAAGGGGAGAGTACACAGCCCCAAACTTTTGGCGAGGTCGCAGACCGATTAGTAGCGGTCTCGAACCCGGGGGGAGGGGGCGGTTTCACTGCGGCCCTCCCAGAGATCACCCGAGGTGTAGACCCGCTGCAACCAACGGTCTTGGCCGTCGTAGCGGGGCTTGAAGACCGAACGCCCGTGGAGGGCCTTCCGGTTGTCGACCAGCAAGAGATCGCCCGGACGCAGGCGCACGTACTCCTCGAGGGAGGGGTCCCTCAACACGTTCCCCAAGGCCTCGAGGGCCGCTTGGGCCTCGGGCGTGGTGCCCCGGGTCGATTGGAGGTTGGCGCACAACTCGATCATCCCCTCGGGGCCCAACACCACCGGCCGAGGCGCGGAACTTTTGCCTTCGGCGTGGAGCGCCTTCCAAGACTCGGGGGCCACGGTCACGAAGTGGGGCTTTCGCAACTCAACTTGCACTTCGGGGGCGAGCCGTTCGTAGGCCCGCTGGGCCGAAAGTAAGGTGGTCTTGGCCTCTCCGTCGTGGTCCGAACGCAGGCAAAACAGCGCCAGGTGATCGGCCCGGAGCTCCGAAAAGGCTGACTCGATGTGAAAGTCGAAGTCCCTCTCCGAACCTTCGTTGGATTGGCTGCCCTCGGAGCCCCGCACTGGGCAAATGTTGTGGACGATCTCGCCGCCCTTGAGCGCCGTGAAGCCGAAGGGGTGGCCGAGGAACTGGGTGAGCCCCAGCAACACCGCCTCGCTGACGAAGGTGGTCTTCTCGACCGCGCGACCGCCGTCCCAGGGTGTGTCGGGGAGCTGGTGATCCACCGGCAGGCCGCGGATCAAGAGGGCACCCTTGGCGAGGGGATCGGTGGCGAAGGCTCGCAGCGTTTCGATCAGCTCGAGGGGCACGGCCGCGGCCGCCGCCTTCATCGAATAGGCCATCGACCTCTCCAAGCTGGTGTAGGGCGAAGGCGCCTGCGCCAACATCATGGTGTAGAGGCGGCGGGCCGCGTCGTTGAGCTTCACGGCCTCAACCGATGCGCTCTTGATCGTCCGGTCGGGCTCGATGCCCGCGTTCCGGAGCAACATCCCATGGACCTGGCTGCCCCCGCTGACCGGCGAGCGATCACGCCGGAGCGCTTGACCCGGCTGACGCCAGGGCGACTCCAGGTGCACCGGCGCCTTCTTCTGTCCTCCACGGGTGGAGGCCCCTCGCAGCGCGCTGGCGGCGTTGAGCGGGGTGTGGCTGTGCAGCTTGGTCTTCATCCGCGCGTTCTCCAGCGGCCCTGGGATTCGGCTTCGGTGGGGATCAAGATCGAGCCCCCCCGGGCGACGTTGACGATGTCGTCGCTGGAGGCCCGAAAGATCCCAGGCCCAAAGTATTCGCCGTCGAGGCACAAGAGGAGCCCGACCACCTTCTGGGCCTCACTCTTCACCCGCCCCTCTTGAGAGGCGGCGGCGTCCACCACCGGGATCTCGGCGGGCGGCAAGTAGCGTTGCAGCACCCAGGCCTGGTGTTCGGGATCTTGAAGGGCCTGGCGCATGGCCTCCGCGCTCAGGTTCTTGCCCAGCTCTACCCCTTTGCCTTTGCCGAACAGGTTGGGCTTCAGCACCCATTCGCCCCGGGCCTTGATGATCGCCTCTTGGGCGGCGGCGTCCAGTTGGCCCACCACCTTGGTCTCGGCGACGGTCTCGCTCAAGGTGCGGGCCACCACCTTGCCGACCAAGCGGGTCATCAACCTCTCGTCCGACAACAAGGCAAAGAGCCGCTTGTCGTGGGCCACGAAGACGGTGCGCAGATCGTTGAGCGAGTTTTGGGTGCGGGCCAAGGCCAACAACACCGGGTCGCTGAGGCCGAGCAGCTCGGCTTGGTGCAGCTCGAGCACACACTGCTCCACCCGGCGGCCGTCGGCGTAGAGGTGACCGTCTTTAGCGGACAAGCCCGCGGGCCCCACGGTGATCGGCTCACCGCCCCTGGCGGCGACGGTCTGGGTGAAGAGGTGGATGTCGCCGCCCTTCTCCTCGCTGCGCAGCACGTGGAGTGGCCGGCTCAGGTCGAAGCGGGCCATCATCGCGTCCCGGATCTTCGCGTGAGCCGAGATCACCCGGTGCTCAGGCCCGATCTGGTGGAGCGCCACCGTGGCGCCTTCGGACACGAAGTAGCCGTTCGTCGGGAAGCGGGCGTTGATCTCACAGATCCGAACGTCGCCGTTTTGGCCGAGCAACACGTCGGGCCGGAACGAGCCCACCCGATAGGCGTGGGGGATCTGGGCCAACAAGGCCTCGATCCGGGGCGACAAGGGGAGGCGGGCCTTCACCTCCGGATCCGAAAACCGGGCCGCGACCAAGGCCGGCAACGCCACCGCCAAGGCCTGCGCCACCCGCTGAAAGCGCGCCATCAGCGCGGGCTGGACCGCCAGCGGATAGGGGCTGAAGACCTCGAGGGGCGCGACCTTCGACAGATCGAGATCCGGAACCGCAGTCAGCGCGGCCTTCATCCGGCGGGCGTCGTTCGCCACGTCGAGGGGCGCGTCCCAGAGCTTCTGACCGGGCAACACCTGGGTGAGGGGTGAGGTGAACGGGACCTGGACCTGGCCCAGGCCGACGGTCCCGAGCCGCTTCGGGCCCGCGATCGAGGTCCGGTCCTCGACGCGGCGGATCCGCTGAGATGGCAGGACTCGCATCAAGCGCCCCTCTGATCGACGATCGCCGGGATCTTGCGGGAGCGGGGCAAGCGGTGGAGGCCGTCCACGTCGACGAAGCGGATCTGGGTGAAGTCGAAGACCTCTTCCACGCTCTTTTTGAAGCGCCGCTCTTGGGCCGGCGTCAACTTGGCGGTGACCACCCGCAGCTCGGCCCGCTCCCAGCGGCTTTCGTCGCGGCTGAGCACCACTTGGTACTGGAGCACCGGGGTGGTGAAGCGGGCCTCGAGATCACCCAGCTCGTAGGAGTCATTGCCCAGCTGGAAGCTCCGCTGATGCCGACCGGCGAACTCCAGGGTGTGTTCTCTTCGACCGTCGATGATCCGGGGCGAAAGTCGGCCCACGTCGCCCGTGTCGTAGCGGACCAGCGGGTTGGCCTTCCGGATCAGGTGGGTGACCACTACCCGGCCGTAGCCGTCTTGATCCGGATCGACGATCTCCACGTGGACCATCTTCGGGTCGTAGACGAAGGTGCGGGTGCCCTCGAGGCAAGGCGGCTTGTAGGCCCAGACGCCGCACTCGGCCGAGCCAAAGATCTCGGCGAAGTGTTTTACGCCGGTGTGCTCACGGATGTACGCGCGCTGGGCGTCGTGCATGGTCGCGGCGCCGGTGATGATCGTGTCGAGGTTGAGCTTCTCGCCCCGCTCCTCCAGGGCGCCGGCCAAGAGCACCATCATGTCCGGTGAGCCACACAAGGCGTTGACGTGGAAGTGTTCGGCGATCTCGAAGAGGGTGTCCGGGGACTGATCGTTGCCCGCGGGCAACATGGTGGCACCGCAACGTTCGCCGAAGTCGGTGAACAACTCTTGGGTGCGGTAGAGGTTCCCGGTGACCACCACGTTGAGGCAGACCTGATCGGGGCCAAAAACTCCGGCTTGTTTCAGCCGATCGGCCAACACCAAGCGGGCGTAGCGGTTTTCGCCGACGTCGGTGGGGAAGTAGATCGAACGGCCGCCGGTGCCGCCGCTCGGTGACCAATAGGTCCCGGGCCGGGGCACTTTGCCGAAGTCCTGCAGCCGATCGTAGAGTTCGCCTTTGGTCAGTATCGGTTGGGCCTCGAGGGGCGCGCCCTTCACCAGGTGCCCGGCGTAGAACGGGTGCCGCTCGGCGGCGGCCAAGATCTCTTTGACGGTGTGGAGCGAAGGCGGTTGGCCGTCCCGCGCCTTGATCACGTCTTTGGCGCCGCTCCACTTCTGCCAGTCGCGGTTCGCGTCCAGGGCGGTGTTGCTCTTGCTGCCGCTGCGGGGCCGAGGCCCCAGTTCGGCCTCACCGGCGGCCACCGGCGGGCCTCGATCGGTGGTGGTGATCTTCATTCCGATTTCTCCAGCCAGGACGCACCGTTATCGGCCCCCGCCCCCGGCCGTTGCCTACATCGTTGACCACTGGCCTACATGTGCAATCACCAAGTGAATTCAAAGGTTTATGCCCCTATCGGATCGCTCGGGAGGTGTTGGCTCGACCCAACACCGAGGCTCGAGGGCCCGCTGGGAGGCCGGCCCGAAGGGGGGGCGGTCGGCGACTAATGCAATCGAATTGCATGTGTGACCCAGCCTGGGTTAAGACGAGGGCCGATGGGTCGAGCCACGGTTCACCACCCCCCGTCGCGCCCCGTGTGGGCCGGCCGCATCACGAACGCGGAGTGGAACCGCGCCGGCCCGCCGGTGGTGCACGACTACATGGCCCTGGGCTTCTTCACGGGGGGCAGCGCCGTCGTCCATCAGGGCGACGACTTTGAGGTCCGGTCCGGCGACGTCTACCTGGTCCCCGCTGGGGAGCCCCACAACTTGGTCTCGGCCCGAGCGGCGGAGGCTTGGGGCGTGGGCTTCAGCCCAGCCTGTTACGCGGCGACCGAGGTGGCGGCGTTGTTGGACCCGTTTCGCCGGGCGGCCTCGGGCGCGTCGAAGGTCGTGTCCATTTCCGGTACACGCCAGAGCCACTTGGCGGAGCTCTGCGCCGAACTCCACCGTGAGACCCAAGGCGCGGGCGCTCGGGCCCACGTCGAGTTGGTCGAAAAGAGCCTCCTCAGCCTGATCCTCGCGGAGGTCGATCGGGCCGCCTCTGGGGCGGGGAACGCTGGCACCCAGGGGATCGTCAACGAGGCCCTGCGTTTCATCGAGCGCAACTGCCTAGGCCCGATCAGCCTGCAAGACGTCGCGTCCTTCGTGCACCGCTCACCGTCCCACCTGTCGACCACCGTGCGGCGCGCCACCGGGAAGTCGGTGATGGCCTGGATCATCTCCGGACGTCTCGCCGAGGCCCGCAACCGCCTCCTCCACACCGACGAGATGGTCGAGGTGATCGCCGAGCGGGTGGGCTACGCCGATCCCACCCACTTCATCCGCTTGTTTCGGCGGGCCCACGGCTCGACCCCTTCGGCGTGGCGGGCCCAACAACGCCGCGGCGAGTCTTCAAGCCCGGGACGGCACGGCTGAGCGATCAGAGCAGCCCTTCTTTCACCAGCGCCGCGGTCAGCTCGTGGTTGACCATCCCGGCGGCGTGGATGCCCGCGGCCGCTGCGAACATCGCGCCTTGCGCCCGCGTACACAGGTCACCCGCCGCGTAGACGCCCGGGATCGAGGTCTCTCGGGTCATCGGATCGACCTTCACCAAACCGTCTTGATCCAGCGAGAGGCCGAGGGCCGCGATCACCTCGACGTGGCGCTGGGCCGGGTGGATGAACAGCGCCTCGCAGGCCACGGACCTCCCGTCACTCAACGCCACCCCTTGTAGGCTCAGCCCTTGGTGCATCAGCCGGGCAACGGCCGCGGTTTCGACCCGAACCCCGGCCTCCTCCAGGTCAGCTCGATCGTGGGGCGGGAGCTCAAAGGCGCCGCCGGTGAACACGGTCACCTCCTTCGACCAACCGCGCAGCATGATCGCGAAGTGGAGCATCGCCGAGTCCCGGGCCAGATAACCCCAGGGCCGCTCCTTGGCCTCCCAGCCGTGACAATAGGGGCACTGGAAGACCGCGTGACCCCACAACTCCTGGAACCCTTCGATCGGTGGGGGTTCGTCGATCATCCCGACGCACAAGATGATCCGCCGCGCCTCGAGGGCCTCTTGGCCCGCCCGCAGCGTAAAGGCGCCCTTGGCGCCCGAGATCGACTCGATCCGAAGGTCCCGCACCTTCACGTTCGGGTAGCGGGCCAGTTGCTGGCGCGCGATCTGTCGGAACTCCTCGGGTGGGGTCCCGTCTCGGGTCACGAAGTTGTGCAGGTGGGCGGCGCGTTGGTTTCGCCGTGGCCCCGAGTCACAGAGCAGCACCTGCTTCCGAGCTCGGCCGAGGGCCAACGCGGCCGAGAGGCCCGCGGGGCCTCCGCCGACGATCACGACGTCATAAGGCATGTTGGGGTCGACGATCGCCACCTGGGCACCTTAACCCGGCGGCAACACCTCGATGAATGGCGTGGCCCTCGGCGGAATCGGCGGATCCATCGACGCGGCGGCCACCACACAACGCACGAAGTCGGCCAGTCCTTCGACCTGCTTCTCATAGGGGGCCAGGGCCGGCGCCTCGACGGTGTAAGAACGTTCGGTGCCCCGTTGGCGCAGGTAGTCTTTGAAGGTGCCCTCGTTTTTGCTGCGAAAGATCCCGGGGCTGGTGCGCTCGTAGAGTTCGGTGGAGCGATCCAAAACCTCGTGCCGCGCCAAAAACGCCGGCATCGCGAGGGCGAGGAGATCTTCGCCGCCGTTGTGGATGGCGAAAAATCCTCGATCGCCGGCCGACTTCGAGGCGTGCAGATCGATGCTCAGATCGTAGTGACCGTCGTCGAGGACCTGGCGGGCTATCTTGATCTCCGCCGGAGCGTTGGGGCTCTTGGTGCAGACCCGGTTCAGGTTGATGCCCTTGCCGTTTCTGCGGGTGCCAGCCAGGTAGCCGGTCGGACAGATCACCGGCACCACGGTCCACTCGATGTCCCGCCGCAGGAGCGGATCGGCCTGCAAAGACTCGAGGAGCTGCAGCGCCGCGGCCGGGCCGGCGGCCTCCTTGCCGTGGACCCCGGCGGTGATCAAAACCCGTAACTTGGGCGGCGCCTCCAAGGGCGCGAGCCTGACCCAACGAATGGGGTGACCGTCGACCAAACCCGCGGTCTCGAGCTGGACGCCGGGTCCGGCCAAGGCGTCGAGGCGCTCGAACAGCCCAACCAGGTCCCGCTTCTTCAGCAGCTCGCCGCCTCGAAGGGCGAGGAGGGGGCTGGGCCCGTTGCTGGTTGGGCGAGAGACACCGAGGACCCATCGTTTGGGGGCCTCGATCGTCGTCAGGGTGCGGCGGCGTTGGGCCTTCGGCTTGGGCTCCAGCCCCGTCAACGGCGACGAGGCCGACGTGGGATCCAAGCGAAGGGGAGGCACGGGATCGTCAGCTTATCGGCGCAGCGGCGCCGAAGTTGTCCCGGGTCGGACGAACGGCGGAGCTCAAGGGAGCTCCAGGCGAATACTTAGGCCGCCGCCTTCACGATTTTGGGCTCGGATCTGCCCGCCGTGGAGGACCGCAACTTGTCTTGCGATCATCAACCCCAGGCCCAGGCCCGTGGCCGAGCTGCTTTTGGCTCGGGCGCCTCGATAAAAAGGCTCGAACAAGCGGGGCAACTCTTCTTCCGGGACCCCGGGGCCCCGATCTCGGACCTCCAGGCTGCGGCCCGAGATTGCCACCTCCACCTCGGTCCCGGGCGGCGCGTATTTTTCGGCGTTTTGGAGCAGGTTGCCCAGGAGCCTCAACATCCGAGCCCGATCCACCGCGACCACCTCACCTCGTCCGGTGATCACCACCGAGTGTTGCACCAAGGGGTGTCGGGCCACCGCCTCCTTCACCAGTTCGTCCAGGCCCACCTGCACCTGGTCCAAACGGCGTTCGCCGACCGACAGCCGCGACAACTCGAGGAGCTCACCGATCAGCTGATCGAGTTCGCTCACGTCGCCTTCCATGGCGTTCAGCCGCTTCTCGGGGGCTTGGCCTTGATCCCGCAGCAGCTCCAGCTCCAGCCGCAACCTCGCCAGTGGGGTGCGCAGCTCGTGGGAGATTCCGGCCATCAGCTCCTTTTCGGCGCGCAAGATCGCGTCGACCCGATCGGCCATCGCGTTGAAGGACTTGGCCACCGCCGCCAGCTCGCCGGTCCCCTGCACCGGCAGCCGGTGTGACAACTCGCCATTGGCGATGCGCTCCATGGCGGCCATCGAGGCTTGGAGAGGGCGGGTTACCAAAGCTGCAACCCAACTTGCGGCGCCGATCACCAACACCGCGATCAAGATCAACCAGGGACCGATCCGGCTCTCCGGCGCGGCCACGTCCAGATCCCTACGGATGACCACCCAGTGGCCGTTGGCCTCCACCGCCACCGGCGCCCGCGGCCCGCGACAAACGATGACCAGGTGGCCTCGGTGTTGTTCTTGGCTGCAGCGTCGGCCTCGGCCTTCACCGCCATGCCGCGCAAAGCCGGGGGCGCGATCGCTGACCTTGATGTCCAGGCCGAGGCGCTCCTCCAGAGCCCGGCGATCGGCGCCGCGCTCCAGCTCGTCGGTGACGTAGATGACTTGGTCCAAGTAGGCCGAAAGGGCCTCTTTGGCGAAGGGCGCAAACACCGCGCCGCGGACCACCAAAAACGTCAGGCCCAAGGTGGCCACGACGATCGCGGCCAACAACAGGACCAAACGGAGCCGGGTGCTCACTCGGGCTCCCGGGTGATGGTGTAGCCGATGCCCCGGACGGTCTTCAGGTAGACGGGGGCCTTGGGGTCATCGCCCAACTTTTTCCTAAGGTGGCTGACGTGGACGTCGACGGCCCGCTCGAAGGCGGCGAAGTCGGCGCCCCGGGCCAACTCCATCAGCCGCTCCCTGGGGATCACGCGTCCCGCGTTGGCCACCAAGGTCCGGAGGATCTCGAACTCGGTGGTGGTCAACTCCAGCGTGCGGCCGTTCATGGTCGCGACCCGTCGCTCGGGGAACACGGTGATCGGCCCGGCGGTGACCGGCGCGTCTTTGGCGGGTTCGGCTTCGCTGCGCCGGAGCACCGCTTGGATTCGGGCCAAGAGCTCCCGGGGGTTGAAGGGCTTGGGCAGGTAGTCGTCGGCGCCCAACTCCAGGCCCACGATCCGATCCGTCTCGTCACCGCGGGCGGTCAACATGATCACCGGGACCTTGGAGGATCGCCGGATCTCCCGACAGATCTCGAAGCCGTCACGCCCCGGCATCATGACGTCGAGCACCACCAGATCGATGGTGTTGCTGCGAAGTTGCTCCAGACCTTGGTCGCCGCTTTCGGCCTTTTTTACGGTGTAGCCCCGGCCGCCGAGGTATTCGGCGACCAGGTCTCGCAACCGCTCGTCGTCATCGACGACCAAGATCGTTCGCACAGTCGATCCTTAGGGCCTGCGAAGCGACAAGTCGATCGTTTCGGCTGACGAGGCGCCCGACTGGCCGAGTGGGCTTCATTCGAAGCGGCGACCGCGTTTGCCTTGGCCTTGGCCAGGGCCAAAGTCGTCGTCGTTCATCCGCTTCTCGGCCCGTTCGTGGAAGGTCTTGGCCGACTCCACCAGGGTCTGCCGCTGCTCGGGGGTGAAGGTGGCGTGCAGCTCCAGGTACTTGTCGATCGCCGAGTGGGCGACCTTCGACATCCGTTCGCTGACCTGGTTCACCAGGCCGTGGAGCTTGGCCGCGTCGGGCTGGGCCTTCTCCAACTCCGGGATGGCGCTGGCGACCAGCTGGTGCACCTCTTTTCGGTTCTGTTCAGCCTCGTCGGCCATCGCGCGGCGCAGGCGCACCGCCTTGACCTCCTGTTGTTCGGTGAGGTCCATCCGGTTGAGGAGTCGCATCAGGCCCATGCCGGGGAAGTGGCCACCTGGTCGCGCCACCGCAGTGCCGGCGAAGCCCAAAGTGCCGATGATCGCCGCAGCACCCAGGCCCAGGAAGATGCGTCGTTTGAGGGGGTTCTTGTTCGTGGTGCTCATGATGTCCTTTTAACGCTCGCCCCGTGAGGCCATCTTCTCGGCCGGGTGAAACATCGCTTCGAATTGTGAAGGAACGTGTCCGGCGGCCCTAGGGTTTGGGTGGGGAAACGAGGGGTTGATTGGCGGGATCGGGCCCACAGGATACCCTCTGGCCCGGTGAGTTCGAGCGGCGAAGAGCCGGGGGCCTCGGTGGATGGGCCCGTGGCAACGCCGGTGGGCGTGGGCTCCAAGGTCGGTGACTACCTCCTCCTCGAGGAGCTGGGCCGGGGCGGGACCGCCACCGTCTATCGGGCCAAACACCCCCAGGCCGCGGCCGAGTGTGCGGTGAAGGTCCTACACTCCCGCTTCGCTGGATCGGCGCGGCTGCGACGACGGCTGGCCCGGGAAGTACGGATCTTGGCGGACCTGGCCCACCCCAACCTGGTGGGGATCTTGGACTCGGGAGGGCCCCCCGAGGCGCCGCCGTATTTGGTCACCGAACTGGCGATGGGCCCGACCTTGGCCAAGGTGATCGCCGAGGTGACGCCGCTGTCGACCGAACAGGTGGCGGAGATCTTGGCTCAGGTCGCGCGTGGTTTGGCGGCGGCCCATCGGGCCGGCATCGTGCACCGGGATCTCAAGCCGGCCAACGTGGTCTTGACCCGGATCCGCGGCGAAACTCGGGCCAAGGTCCTCGACTTCGGCTTGGCCCGGGCGCTGGAAGAGGAGCTGCACGGCACCGCCTTCACCAGCATGAACGACCTGCTCGGCACGCCAGCCTACATGTCACCCGAACAGATCCGGGATCCGAGTCGGGTGGGTCCTCGCACCGATCTCTATTCACTCGGCCTCATCGGCTACGAACTCTTGACCGGACAACGCCCGACCTTTCGACCCACCCACAAGCTCGAGCTCTTGGAAGCCGACCTGCGAGTGCCGCCGCTCGAAGGCAAAGGGCCGGTGGGCGCTTTGATCATGCACCTCTTGGAGGTCGAGGCCGAACGACGACCCAACGACGCGATGGCGGTGGTCAAGACCTTGGAGGAGTTGCGCCTGCCGCCCACCGATCTGGGCGCGACCATCGGTGACGAGGTGCCTTCAGGCCCCCAAGCGATCCCGGGCCCACCCCCGGTGCCGCCGGCCTCTTTTTCGCCTGACTCGTCTTCTCCCGACTCGTCGCCCCCCGAGTCGAGTTCGCCCGATCCGTCCTCGCCGGGGGTGCGACCCGAAGCGACCAAGATCTTGCCCGAACCGTTGGCCCCACCGGCCCGGGCCAAGCCGAGCCTCACCGAACCATTGGTGCAGGTGATCGGGCCGGTCCCCTGGCGCCCCTGGCGGATCATCGGCGTCGGCGCTTTGGTCCTGGCCTTGGTCATCGCGTGGGCCTGGAACCGTCGTCGTTCGGTGCCGATCCCGGTCACGCCCAGCTCGATCGCGCCCGTATCGCCAGGCTCGAACAGCCATTGAGGGGACGAGTTCGAGGTGGGCGGGCCGGATTTGCCTGGCTTTGCCGGACGGGACACTAGCTGGTGCTGTCGCTCAGATATCGCTGCAGATCTGGCAACAAGGTGACGCGCCGACGATCGACGCCCAGCTGATCCAGGGCGCGGCGGGTGGCTTCGGGGTTGCGGAGGCCGGTGACGGTCAGATGGTAGCGGCTCAGCTCTTTGGCGTCGGCGAAGCCTCGGATGGTGTGGTGGAACAGATCGTCATCGGGCGGCGCGCCGAAGACGTCGATGACCGCGTGATCGACGCCGGCGCCGGCACACTCACGCAGCACGCGGCCGAACATCGCGTCCACCAGCTCCGCCTCCATGCCGCCGATCAAAAATCCGATGACCGCGCGATCCGCCCAACGAAAGACCGGCGATGACTCCCGGAGCGCACGCACGTTGCGTTGACGGAGTCGTTGGGTGGCGCCTAGGTCGTGGGCGTCGGCGATCACCCGCAACATCTCGTCCAAGGTGGCCGACAAGCGGTCCGAGATCGGTCCCCGGTTGCGGTACAGCCGGTCGAGCAAGGCAACTTGCAGTACGGTAGCCGAGGCCGGCTTGCCTTCGGCGCCCAAGGCCCGGCCGTAGAGGGCGACCAACCGCAAGAGCTCACTTTTGGCGGGTTCGTCCCCGGCGCCAGCGGCCTCGAGGGCGTTCAGCCAAGGCCCGAGTTGGGCCTCCAGGGCCTCCTTGGTGTCGGTCAACACCCGGGCAGCGGTCAAAGCCGTCATCCACTCGGCCAACATCGATCCTCCGAGTGTGCCTGGGATCCTTGACCTCTGCCAAGCTTCCCGGGATGACCTTGTTATGGGTCTTCGCTTCGCCTTCATCATGGATCCGATCGAGCGGATCGATATCCACGGGGACTCGACCTTCGCGTTGATGCTGGAGGCCCAAAAGCGGGGCCACCAGGTCCTCTACGCGACGCCACGCACCCTATTTCAGCGCGGGGGGGACCCCTACCTTGGCGTGCAGCCGGCGACCCTAAAACGTCAGCTCGGCGCCCACCATCAGCTGGGGCCGGTCGAGACGGTGTGCCTCCACGACGTCGACGCGGTCTTTATGCGCAAAGACCCGCCCTTCGACGCCGACTACCTCTTGGCCACCTGGATCCTCGATCGGGTCGATCGGCGCCGAGTCGTGATGATCAACGATCCGCAAGGCATCCGCGACTTCAACGAGAAGTTGGCGGCGCTCCGGTGGCCTGAGCTGATGGCGCCGAGCCTGGTGGCCTCGGATCGCAAGGTGCTGCGGGCCTTCCTCGAAGAACACGGCGAGGTGGTGGTCAAGCCGCTCCTCAACGCCGGCGGCTCTGGCGTGATCCTGCTGGAAAACGGCCACCGCAACGTCGGTTCGGTGCTGGATCTGCTGACCATGGAGGGGCAACGGATGATCGAGATCCAAGCGTACATCCCGGCGGTCGTCGCCGGTGACAAGCGGGTGATCTTGCTCGACGGCCAACCGATCGGCGCGGTGAACCGCAAGCCGAAGAGCGACGACATTCGAGCCAACATGCACGTCGGCGGTCAGGCCGAAAAGGCCGTCCTGACCGATCGGGACCGGGAGATCTGCCGAGCCCTCCAACCCGAATTGTCGGCCCGGGGGCTGATCTTCGTGGGCATCGATGTAATCGGAGGTTGGCTCACCGAGGTCAACGTCACCAGCCCCACCGGCCTCCAAGAGATCGATCGCTTCGACAGCGTTTGCCTCGAAGCCCAGATCATCGACTGGGTCGAACAACAACACGCCTCCCTTTGACCACATCCGGGTCCTGGCCCGGTCCGGTCCCGATCTGTTGCGTCCTCGGCTCGGGTGTTATCGTCCCCCGGACCATGGCTTTCGTGGATTTGGCCAAAAAGCGGCTCGTCCTGAAGGTCTTGCTCTCGGGGCCTCCGGCGGTGGGGAAGACCGTGCGGCTGGATCAGGTGGGAGGGGTGGGACGCCGCCACAACTTTGGCTCGGGGCTGATGGGCCCCACCCAGATGGCGGTTTTGCCTCTCGAGGTGCAGCGGGAGGGCCGGCCGGTGGAGATCGAGCTGTACGAGTGGCACGGGCCAGAAAAGGCCGACGTGCGGGCCAAGGGTATCTTTGTCGGGGTCGATGGGGTGATCTACCTGGCCGATGCCCGTGAAGATCGCTACATCGACTCGGTGCGGCAGTTTCAGTTTTTGGTCGAGCAGATGGGGAAGTCCAAGATGGCCCGGCTGCCGGCCCTGTTGTTGATGGGCCGCTTGGATGAGGGCTTGCTCCGGCTGGCGTCCTTCGAGGGCAAGTTGTTTGGTCCTACCTGGAGTGACAAGCTCGAGGTGCCCCACGACCAGCCTGAGCCCTTCCTGGAGGCCTTGCGCGTGTATGGAGAGGTGATGCTTGCTCGTGCCCTTTGAGCGGCGGAAGAAAGAGATGAAACTCGAGGTCATCATGAGCTTGCATCAGGTACGCCGCATCGGCTGGGCCCTCCTCTTCACCCTGACGGCGTGCAGCGGCTCTGGCCCCTCGGCCGATGAGCCCCAGATCGCGGGCACGGTCGTCGACGCCGAGACCAAAGCACCCCTGGCCGGGGTCCTGATCTCCAGCACCCCTGCGACCGATCGCGTCACCACCGGCCCCGACGGGACCTTCCTGCTCACCAAAGATGTCCGCTTCGCGAACCTCTTTCAGATCACCGCGGTCAAAGACGGCTACGAGACCCAAACTCGGACCATCACCCCCTCGGCCACCGAAGACAACGTGCTCAACATCGAGCTGAGCATCCAGCGGGTCTGCACGCCCGGACAACAACGATGCGCCCAAGGTGGGAACGAGGCCATCGAGACCTGCTCCACTCGCGGCAACTTCTGGGACGCCATGACCTGTGGCGCTGGCTCCACCTGCGCGTCGGGGACCCCATTTACTTGCATCCAGTCTCAGCGCCTTACGGTCACCACCTCCGCCAACGGCGCGGTGATCTCCAACCCGGCCGGCATCAACTGCGGCTCTTCGTGCACCGCCGACTTCCCGACCGGCTCGATGGTGATCCTCACGGCGACGCCCTTGGCGGGCGGCGAGTTCACGGGTTGGGGCGGCGCCTGCGCGGCCAACGGCACCAACCCGACCTGCACCGTCACCATGACCGCCGCGGCCAACGTGTCGGCCGATTTCGTCTCCAACATCTTCGGCCTGACGGTGCGCAAGATGGGCCGAGGGCGGGGCACCGTCACCTCGGATCCCATGGGCGTCACCTGCGGCAACACCTGCAGCGCACCCTTCGATCGAGACTCCCAGGTGACCCTGACCGCCGCGCCCGCCAACGGCTCCATGTTTGGGCGGTGGGAAGGGGACTGCACTGGCACCACCCCGAGTTGCCAGGTCAACATGACCCAGGCCCGCACGGTCACCGCCTTCTTCTTGTTGCCGAGTTTCCCGTTGACCGTGACCAAGGCTGGCACCGGCGCGGGTACGGTCACCTCGGCGCCGGCGGGCATCGACTGCGGCTCCGACTGCGACGAGGACTTCGACATCGGTCAAGAGGTGACCTTGAGCGCCGCCGCCGACACCGGCAGCACCTTCATGGGCTGGAGCGGTGACTGCACTGGCACCGCCGACTGCACCGTCACTTTGGATCAAGCCCGCAACGTGACCGCCACCTTCGAGGGGATCAGCTACGCGCTGACGGTCACCAAAAGTGGCCAAGGCGCCGGCACCGTCACCTCCGTGCCCAGCGGCATCAACTGCGGCATCGACTGCAGCGAAAGCTACGGGCCTGACACGATGGTCACCTTGACCGCGGCGGCCGACGCCGGCAGCGCCTTCGCCGCGTGGACCGGGGACTGCGCCGCCGCCGGTACCAACCCAACTTGTGTGGTCACCATGAGCGCGGCCATGACCGCCGACGCCCAGTTCGACGTCAACCTGCAGGGGATCTCGGTGACCGTCACCGGCGGCGGGGTGGTGACCTCGGTTCCGGCCGGCATCAACTGCGGCGCCGATTGCACCGAAGCTTACGTGGTCAACACGGCGGTCACCTTGACCGCTACCCCCAACGCCGGCCAGGTCTTCACCGGTTGGGGTGGTGCCTGCGCCGCCAACGGCGTCAACCCAACTTGCGCTTTGACGGTCAACGCCGGCCTCACCGTCTCCGCCGGCTTCGAGGCCTTTTACCTGCGCCCTCTGCTGGTCGACGCGGCCTGCACCACCTTACTCCACTTCGACACCGTCGGCCCGCTGACCCAGGCCTGTGGCGCCGGGCCCGACGCGACCGTGACTGGTACCTACAACTCAATTGCATCTCGCACCGCGGCCTTGGCTCAGGCTTACAACGCGGGGGGGGCCACCGAAGAAGCTTGGATCGATACTCAAAAGAACGGCGTCGCGCCCCCCAACGCCACCGTCGAGCTCACCTTTCGACGCACCGGCGCCGCCTTCGATGCTCGGGGGGCCGGCGTGTTGTACAGCGATCGGGCCACGCCCGCGGGCCGCGGTTTCCGGGTGTCGGTCCTCGACGACGGTCGTTTGGTCGCCGCTACCCGTGATGGCGTCGGCGGCACCAGCACCGCGTCGACCGCCCCCGGGTTGGTGGTCGACGGCGCTTGGCACCACGTGGCGGTCACCGTCAGCGCCGCCAACGGCCTTCGGATCTTCGTCGACGGCGCTCAGACCGCTCAGCAACTGGGCGCCCTCTCGTGGACCGCCTCCTCTTCGACCGCCTGGGTCGGGGCCGAGCGGGAGCAAGGCGCGGCCGACGCGATCTATCGCTTCAACGGTGCGGTGGACGAGGTCCGGGTCAGCAACACCCTCCGCTACTGAGCAGACGACCAAGGAACGTGGCGAACCTCTACGAGCTGATCGGCGAACGGGCGACCTGGATCGTCGAGACCATCCCGGATCCGCTGGAGCGGGCCCGGGCTCTGGAGGCCATTCAGATCTGCGGCGATGCCTTGGCGATCGTGGATGGCCTGGATCTGGCGAAACACGAGCTGGCCGAGGTCGAGACCTCGGATCTGACCACCTGGAATGCCTTGGCGCCCGAGGTGCGGAACCTGTTGTTGGCGGTGCGCGGGGCGGCGGATCGTTTGGCCCAACTTTACCCCTGGAGCGAACGGGAGCCGAGTGAACCCGGGCTCAACTTGGACGCCGCCTTCGGGGAGCTGGAGCATGGGACACCCGCGCCCATCCGCGATCACCGAGAAGACGACATCGAGGCCATCTTGCGGCTGCTGTCGGGAGACGCACGCGACGACGTGGCCCGGGCGATCTCCACCTTGGCCTCGATGTTGTCGACCGACATCGTCGGTTTTGGTCAACGCCTGCGGAACCCTCGAATGACGGCCGATCGCTGGCAACTCCTTGGAGAGCTGCAGGAGCTGCGCAGCAAGTGCGCTCAATGTCTGGAGGCGGTGTTGGCCGCGGTGGTCGCCGCTTACACCGCCGAAAACCTGGAGGTGGTGTTGCCGCGCTACCAGAGCCAGGCGTCTCGGGCGGTGCGACTGCGGGCCGGGGTCGTGGATCTGGCCCACGATCTGGAGAAGCTCAACAAGGTGGTCCAGGCGGCCAAGGCGGATGAGTTGGGCCCCTTGCGCCTGCTGTTGACTCAAAAGCTCAACACCTTCGCCGAGCAGCCCGCCTATCGCTTGTTGCGGCCGGCCGACAAACGGGAGCTGATCTTCTTCCGCCTCAAGCTCCAGGGTTGGTCCCAAAAACCGCCGTCTCTCCAGGAGCTGCGGCAAGAGGTCGAGGGCTTCAGCAAGTTCCTCGAGGTCCTCCGCTCGATCAACCAACGGGAGGTGTTGGCCCGCCACGATCGAGATCGACTCCAGACCTTGGTGATGTTGTTGGAGTCGGAGGCCGACTCGCTGGAGATCGCTCCTCACCTGGAGGCGATCTACGGGCGGTCCGAGGCCCTCGACCGCACCATCCGCCGGCTGCGCAGCGGCGAAAACCTCCCGATCGAGGCGATCCTGCAGCCGGTGCAGGAGGCTCACCAATCGCTGCGCGGCGCGAGTTAGGCGCCGCGCTCGTCGAAAGAAGGGCGGACCTCACGCGAAAGGGGCACGACCAGCACCGGACAAGGGACCCGCCGGGCCAGGGGTTCGGCGATGCTCCCCAAAACCCAACGTTGCCAAGGGCTCTTGGGGCGTGCCCCGATGACCAGCAACTCGGCCGACAACTCCGAGGTGAGGTTCGACACCCGAGTCACTGGGTCGCCTTCGACGATCAGCGGGTTTGCGTTCAGTTCACCGAGCCGGAGGGCCTCGTCCATCCACCGGTCGGCTCGCTCCCGCGTTTTGTCGGAGGGGCCGATCGGAGGTTCGCTCGACCACTCGGTGCCGTGGCCAGGACCTGGAAATACCGGTTGCAGCCTCAGGCAGTGGACCGCGGTCACCTGGGCGCCGCGGCGGTGGGCCTCTTGCGCCGCCGCGCGGACGGCGGGAAAGCGGTCGTCCAGGAGGTCCGTCGCCACCAAGATCCGCCCGGATCGTGCGGAGGCGCGGGTGACCAACACCGGGACCCGTGCCTGCCGAATGGCCAGGTCTGACGTGTTGGGGCGAAGGGAATCCCAACTCTTCCCGGGCTCGCCGCTGACCACCACCAGCCTCGGCTCATCTTCCCGGATCCGCGCTTCTAGGCTTATGCGAAACCTCCTCCAGCTCGTGTGGACCTCGAGTTGGGTGTCGTCGCGTCCGGTGGCCTCTTTCAGGCGGTCGAGGACCCGCTGAGGGCTCGACGACCCTTTTGGGGATCGGCCGCTGAACCAGCTCACCATCAACCCTGCGTCCAGTTCCTTCGCTCGCCGATCCGCGGTTCGGAGCAACGGCAACAAGGTGTCTCCGTCCCGGCCGGCGACGAGCACCCACCCTCGAGGGGACGGCATGGTCCGTTCTTCGGAGAGGTTCATCGCCAGGTCCTCCCGACCACCGTAGGTGTTGATATGGTTTGAGGTCAAACTATATACGACGTCGATCGCCGAACGCTCCTCTTTGACGACACACCAATTTTTGCGCCAGACTGACGCCTTGGTGCGCAGCCGGACCACTCCCGCCCCCGAGGCCAAGCCTAGGTTAGGACGGGTCCTCGACTTCATGCGGGTCCTCTGGGCCCTGGATCACGGCCTGCAGTCGGCCTCCAAGCGGATGCAAGCCGAATACGGGGTGAGTGGGCTCCAAAGGATGATGATCCGGGTGATCGGTCGGTTCCCCGGGAGTTCTCCCACGGATCTCGCCGCGGTCCTCCACGTCCACAAGAGCACCTTGACCGGGGCCTTGGCCCGCCTCGAGGCCGCCGGGGCCATCGTCCGCGAGGTCGATCCTGAGGATGCACGTCGGGCCCGCTTGACGTTGGGGCCTCAGGGGAGGGCGATCGACGAGGTCCGCAACGGGACCGTGGAGGCCGCGGTTCGCAGGGCGTTGAGCCAGATCCCGGACGCCCAGCTGGAGGCGGCTCGCGGAGTACTGTTGGCCATCACGCGGGAGCTCGACGCCGAGTAGGGACGCACTTCAAGGGCGCTCCTCTCACTCCGAGCGATCCCCGGAAGGATCCATCTCCAGCTCATGGCAGGCGCGGATGTACGAGGCCGCGGACCAAGCTTGGAAGCTCTTGCCCATCGGCCGCCCGGTCCGTCCGTGGACCCATTCGTTGAACTCCCAGTCGTGGGCTTTGCCAGCCCGGTTGACCTCGGCCAGGCGATAAAGTTCGCGGCAGGCCAGGTCGTGCAGGCCGAGCCGATGAATGAAGCGCACCCACATCCCGCCGATGAAGGGCCAGATCCCTCCGTTGTGGTATTGGCCCGGCAGGTTCTGCAGGTTCACCAAATAATACGGCTTCCAATCTGGATCGCCCGCCTGAACCTGGGGGTAGAGGTTGGCGACCGGGTAGGGCTCGTTGACTCCGACCCCCCACATGAACCGAAACGCGGTTCTGGCCCGGTCCACGTCGAGGACTCCAAAGAGGAAGGCCAAGACGTTGCCGATCACGTCACAGCGCCAGTTGAAGCCAAACGGCGTAATCTCGGCGAGCAGGTAACGCGCGTCCCCCAACGAAAATTGTTGATCGGCGAATGATCTCAACAAGGGGTCTACGTTCGCCGCGGTGCTGGGCCAAAACCTGCCCAGGATCTGATCACGGGTTTGTTGCGACCGACGGAGGTGATCGGCGGCCTCTTCGAATCGGCCCTGACGTTGGAGGAGCCGCGCGTGGCAGACGTTGGCCCTGAACCAGAGCACCTCGTCGTAGAGGACGTTGTAGCTGCGCCCGAAGAGGTCGGTCCAGTCGCCAGCCTCTGGGATCTCCAGCAGGCCGTTGCCGTTGCTGTCGTGGGCGCTCAACCAGGCCATGGCCCGGTCCAGCTGCTCCGAATATTCGCTGATCAGCTCGAGCCGACCGCTGAAGCGGACGAAGTTGTAGAAGGCGATGACCGCCCACATCCCCGCGTCGATCGCGCAGACTCCCCCGACCCCCGAGTAGTCGGGGCGCCCGTCGTCGATCCGAACGTTGGCCGGCACCTGACCCGATCGCCCCAAGTTGTCGAACAAGGTGCGCAAGGTCTGCTCTTGGCAGGCGCGGATCTCGGGGTCATCGACATCCATTGAGTATAATAGGGTGATCGCCCCGTCCCGGGCCCAGACGCTCCGGTAGTTGACGTCGGTGCCGGTCACCTCGTTGTCGGCCATCGAACACGCAGAAAATCCCAAGGGGGTGACGTTCTTCTTCAACGCGATGACCGCCCGTTCGTAGCCCTCGCGAATCGTCGAACGTTGGTCCTCGGTGAGCCCCTCCAACTTGCCCAGCTCAAGCACCCGAGCGATCGAGGGCTCGTGGTCCTGTGCCCGGGAACGGCTGGTCGAGATCAAAGGGAGCTCCTTGATCACGCCGAAGTGTTGCAGGCCCTCCAGGACCCCATCGGCCATCACCCTCGAGGCGCTGTAGACCGGCCGCTGAAACACGGCCTCGTAGAGCTCGGGGTGGGCGTTCTCCACCACGATCCCCCGAACCCCAGGCAGATGGAACAGGCTGCTGTCGTTGCCGCTGTCGCCGGCGACCAGGACCGAATCCGAAGAGATCCCAAGACGGCGGAGGAGCCAGTCGAGTGCGCCCCCTTTGCTCGCGCCCTTCGGCAGCACATCGAGGTCACGTTGGCTCGAGTAGATGACGTTGACCTTGAGACCCGCCTCCTCCAGTCGCAGCTCGATGTTGCGGAGTTGGTCGGGGGTGGCTTGGCTCAGGAACCAACTCGACTTGAACGGCCCCAAAAACGCCGACGGCTGACGGGAAGCGCCCTTGACCTCACTCATCACCCGCTCGACCAGGGCCGGATCCCAGGCCGAATCGAAGCTGGAGCGGAGCTCCGCGAGGACCTCCCCCTCTTTGGTGGCGTAGATTTCGGTCCCCACCCCGGTCACCAAGTAGTCCGGGCGCGGGAGCGCGGAGCGGGCGAGGAGGGTCAAGGTGTCCTCCAGCAGTCGCCCGGTGGCGTAGACCAAGGTGACCGGGTCGGATTTTCGACTCCAGGCTTGGGCAAAACGTCGGGCCGACTCTGGGTTGCCGAGCAACGTCCCGTCGAGATCGGAGCAAAAAAGATCGATGTGCTGAGCAGCGGCGGTCGCGTGGTCCAGATCCATGAACTTCAATCCCCTTCGGTCCAGGGCTCGCCCCACTCGGACTCTGGATCCTCCGGCAAAAGAGCCGGAGCCAAGCCCTGATCGCTCAAGGTGAGCAGCTGGTGAGCGATGCCAGTCCAAGAGAAGAGGCTGCGGGCCCGGTGCGCCCCCATTCGGGTCATTCGTCCCCTCAACCGGGGCAGCGACAACGGCTTGGCGATCATCACTGCCAGATCTTCTCGATCCAAGGGATCCGCGAAGAGGGCATGGCGGCCGAAGGTCAAAGAACGCCAGAGGCCCCCGTGGGTCGTGACGATGGTGGCCGTCCCGCACGCCATCGCCTCGATGGCGGTCATGCCAAAGGGCTCGTAGCGGCTCGACAGCACGAACACGTCAGCGGCCCGGTAGTGATCGGGGAGTTCGTGATCGGCGATGAAGCCGTGGAATTGGACCCGGCCCCCGAGGCCCATCTGTTCGGCTTGGGCTTTGAGCTGCTCCAACAGCTCGAGCTCCTGTTCGTCGAGGCTCGTACCGCCGATCGCCAGGCGGAGCACCGCCTGTGGTCGACGCTCGGCGACCAGCTGAAAAGCAGACAGGAGGAGATCGTAGCCCTTGTTGGTCGCCAGGCGACCGAGCGCGAACACCACCTCACCTTCGTACCCCAGTCGGCGACGAATCGACTCGCGGGTGGCGGCGCTGACCGGAAAGAAGCGGCGGTCGTCGTAGCCCGGCGGGATCAGCTGGCAGTGATCCGGGTCCACGCCGTAGTCCTCCACGAGAAGATCAACTTGCGGCGGCGTCGTGGCGATCACCGCCTGAGCCCGAGCGTAGAGGGCCCGCTCTGCCGAGATGCGCCGTTCGAAGTTGTACTCCCGCTCCATCGCGGCCCGGTCTCCCGGGTAGTCCTTTTCCATCTGTCGCAACTTCCAGATCCCGAGCGAGTGGGGCGTATGGACGTGGCTGCAGCCCAGGGCGTCGGCCAGGGCTTGACCGGCCACTCCACCATCCCAGTAGTGGCTGTCGATCAGCTCGTATTGCAGCTCGAGCTCCCGGATCAGCGCCGTCGCGTGGTCCACCCACTCTGGCAACACGTCGACCAGGAATTCCTTGGGGATGAACTCGGGCCCACCACAAGGCGCGCGGAAGATCCGGACCCGTTCGTTGACGACTTCGATCTCGTGTTGGTCTTGGAAGCGGCGGGTCCAGATGTCGACCTCGTACCCGAGCTCCGCCAACTTCTTGGACAGCTCCAGCACGTAGACCACCTGCCCGCCCGTGTCGGCGGCACCAAGCGGAGGGTGGGCCGCGACGTATCCGTGAGTCGAGATCATCGCCACCCGAGGTCCCCTGGATCCCGCGGCCTCCCGGGACGCCAGCAGGAGCCTACCGTCCGGAGGCGGGGGTACCGAGACACCTCCAGCCGTGGTGAGGCGGGGACTCACCGTGGGCCTTGGCGAGACTCCAGTCGAGGCGGGTGTGGGGGCGGTCATCTCGTGCTCCTCTCGAGCTGCTGGCGCGGAGTGGCGGCCCGACCACCCGCAATTGGACGCACCTGCCCCGCGAAAAACTCCGGGGCACCCTTGGCTGCGCACACTGCTCGGATGGGGGTGGTGAGTCAAGAAAGTTTGAGGTCATACGATCTGGGCCGACCGTTGAAGATGAAGCGTTTGGGTCGGATAAGCGAAGCTGCTGCCTCCCCGTTCGACCACGCCCATGAACTCCAACAAGATCTCCTCCCTGATGCCGAGGAACTCGCCCCAGTCCGAGGTCTGGAACCAGGCCATCACGTCGATGTTCAAGGACGAGTCACCGAACCCCACGAAGCGGACGATCACTGTGTCGGGCCACAACTTGGGGTGGCGCCGCAGGACCGCCTCGAGGCCCGCCAGGATACCGCGGATCTGGTCGAGGGAGGTCTCGTAGACCAAACCCACGGTACAAGCGAGGCGCAGGCGATCTCGGGCGGCAAAGGACTCGAGCCGCATGTCGGCCAACTTTCCGTTGGGGATGGTGACCAACGTTCGATCCAAGGTTCGGATCCGCGTCGAACGTAGGCCGATCGCCTCGACCGTACCCGTCAGGTCCTCGACTCGGACGAAGTCCCCCTCCCGAAAGGGCTGGTCGGCGCCGATCGAAAAGGCGCCGAACAAGTTCTCGACGGTCTTCTGAGCGGCCAAGGCGATGGCCAAGCCCCCAATCCCGAGGCCGGCGAGCACGCTGGAGACCGGATATCCGAGGACCGAAAGGAAGGCCAACGCTCCCAAGAGCATGACCACCACCTTGCTGACCCTCCCTCCGAGCGGGATCAACGCGCGCAGCGAGGGGTGCTCGTCTGCCCACGGGGTCCCCACCAGGCCCCGCTGAAAGACGTCGATCGTCGCCGCCGCCAACCAACAGAACGAGACCACCGTGATCGCTTGGGTCGCCCGATCCAGCCAGAGTTGGGCCGTGGGTGGCAGCCCGGAGAGCGACACCAACACGTCGAGCAGCACCGAGGTCCAAAGGAGCCGGAGCGGCCGCTTGGTACGCTGGAGCAAGTCCAAAACGAGCGCTTCGGGTGAGGTCCGCAACAGCCGCCGGAGGACGCGCCCCGTGAGGTTGGTGAAGAGACCGCCCAGGCTGTGGCAGAAGAGGAGCAACAGGGGGGCCGCGATCCACTGCCAATATTTCATTCCCAGCGGACCGACCTTCGACAGGAAGGGCAGGAGGGTGGTGTCGAACCAGCCAGAGGGCCACATGAAGCGGACCCTAAGGGATGATTGGTTTGAGGTCCAACGATCTGAGCGCCGCCGATTTGGTCCTCCGGAGGAACTGCGTCGCCCCGTCCCGCGGGGGGCTCGACCTTCGAGGCCTCGGTGCTGGCCCCGGGCGGCCGATGTGTATTAGCCTCCCGCGCCGATGAGCTACGAGAACCTCGCTGTCGCTTCCCACAACGGAGTCACCCGGATCACCATCGATCGTCCCAAGGTGCTCAACGCGCTGAACCGCGCCACCTTGGCCTCCCTCGATCGGGCCCTGTCGGACCTGCCCGAAGGTACCCGGGTGGTGGTCCTGACCGGCGCCGGCGAAAAGTCCTTCGTGGCGGGCGCGGACATCGCCGAGATGGCCGAGTTGCCCGCGCCGCTGGCCGCTCAATACGCAGGGGAGGGCCAGCGGATCTTGGCCCGGCTGGGTGAACTGGCGGTCCCGGTGATCGCCCAGGTCAACGGCTACGCCTTGGGCGGGGGTTTGGAGTTGGTCTTGGCCTGCGACTTCGCCATCGCCTCGGACAACGCCCGCTTTGGCTTGCCCGAGGTCGGCCTCGGTGTGATCCCTGGTTTTGGCGGCACCATCCGCTTGGCCCGCAAGATCGGGCCGGCGGCGGCGCGGCAGCTGCTCTACACCGGCGCCCAGCTGAAGGCCGAGGAAGCCCTGCGCGCGGGTTTGGTCAACGAGGTCGTCCCCTTGGCCGAACTTACGGGCCGGGTCGACGCCATCGCCGCTCAGATCGCCAAAAACGCCCCGCTGGCGGTGGCCAGCGCCAAACGGTCGGCCCGACACGCCGAAGAGACGGATCTGGGCACCGCCTTGGCGGTCGAAGCCCAACTTTTTGGCCTGTGTTTCGCGACCACCGACCAAGGGGAAGGGATGCGCGCCTTCCTCGACAAACGACCCGCCCAATGGACGGGCAAGTAGCCGTTGCGCCGCCCCGGACGCTGTGCGTTTGATCCGGGGCGATGGACTTCGAGCTCAACGAGACCCAGCAGCAGATCCGCAACATGACCCTGGAGTTCGCCACCCAAGAGGTGCGACCCAAGGCCGACGAGATCGACAAAGAGGGACGTTTCCCCAAGGAGCTGGTCCAGCGCATGGGCGAACTGGGCTTGCTCGGCATGATGGTCCCCGAAGAGTGGGGCGGCCCGGGCTTCGACACCATCAGCTACGCCATCGCCATGGAGAACATCTCCTGGGGCTGCGCCTCCACCGGCGTGATCATGAGCGTCAACAACTCGCTCTACTGCGATCCGGTGCTGAAGACCGCCAACGACGCTCAAAAGAAGATCTGGCTCGAGCCCTTCGCGACGGGCCGCAAGTTGGGTTGCTTCGGCCTGACCGAACCCATGTCGGGCTCCGACGCTCAACACATGGCCACTCGCGCCGAAAAGAAGGGCGATCGCTACATCCTGCGGGGCCAGAAGAACTTCATCACCAACGGGCCCAACGCCGACGCCATCGTGGTCTTCGCCGCCACCGATCCCAGCGCCGGCGCCAAAGGCACCACCTGTTTTGTGGTCCCCAAAGACGCCAAGGGCTACATCCTCGAGTCCAAGGACAAGAAGCTCGGCATCAAGGGCAGCCACTCCTGCACCATCACCTTCGACGAGTGTGAGATCCCCGCCGAATACCGGCTCGGCGAAGACGGCCAGGGTTTCAAGATCGCCATGGCCACCTTGGACGGCGGCCGGATCGGCATCGCTGCTCAGGCCTTGGGTATCGCTCGCGCGGCCTACGAAGCGGCCCGGGAGTGGTCCCTCGAGCGTAAGGCCTTCGGCGTGCCGATCAGCAACCACCAGGCCATCCAGTTCAAG
This sequence comes from Deltaproteobacteria bacterium, assembly GCA_016703535.1. Taxonomy (GTDB): domain Bacteria; phylum Myxococcota; class Kuafuiibacteriia; order Kuafuiibacteriales; family Kuafuiibacteriaceae; genus Kuafuiibacterium; species Kuafuiibacterium phototrophicum. The sequence continues at coordinate 779,700 of JADJBV010000002.1, forward strand.
CTCGCCGACATGGCGACCGAAATCGACGCGGCGCGCCTGCTGACCTTGCGGGCCGCCTTCCTCAAGGACAAGGGCGTGCGCCACAGCCGCGAGTCGGCCATGGCCAAGCTCTACGCTTCGGAAGTGGCGATGCGCGTGACCACCCAAGCGGTGCAGGTCTTCGGCGGTTACGGCTACATCACCGAATATCCGGTGGAGCGGCACTTCCGAGACGCCAAGATCTGCGAGATCTACGAGGGCACCAGCGAGATCCAGCGGATCGTCATCGCCGCCAACGTGCTAAAGAGCGGGCCCTTCGGAGCGCTCGGGTACTAACCATGGACCTCGAGCTTTCGCCCGCTCACCAGGCGCTCCAAGCCCGGGCTCGGGCGGTCGCAGAGGCCGAGCTGCGCCCCCGAGCCGCTGAACACGATCGCTTGGCCCGCTTCCCGGAGGCCCAGGTGCGGGCTTTGGCCAAGGCGGGCTTCCTGCAGATGTTGGCCCCGACCTCCGCCGGGGGTGCGGGTTTGGGTTCGGTCGCGTACTCCTTGGTGATCTCGGAGATCGCCAAGGCCTGCCCCTCGAGCGCGGTGACCATGGCCGTGACCAACATGGTCGGCGACGCCATCGCCGCCTTCGGCAACCAGACCCAACAAGACCAACACATCCCCAAGTTGGCCGACGCCACCTATTGGGCCGGATCTTTCGCCTTGTCGGAGCCCGGCGCGGGTTCGGACGCCGCCAGCCTCAAGGCCACCGCCATCAAGAAGGGCGATCGTTACGTCCTCAACGGCAACAAGTGTTGGATCACCAGCGGCGATCGGGCGGGTGTGGTGTTGGTGATGGCCAAGACCGATCCCGCCGCTGGCGCCAAGGGCATCTCGGCGTTTTTGGTCGATCCGAACAGCCGAGGATTTTCGGTGGGGCGCCACGAGGAGAAGTTGGGCCTGCGCGCGTCTTCGACGGTCACCTTGGTGCTCGAGGACGTCGAGGTCCCCGAAGAGTGCCGCCTCGGCCCCGAGGGCATCGGTTTCAAGATCGCGATGCGGGCCTTGGACGGCGGGCGGATCGGCATCGGCTCCCAGGCCTGTGGGGTCGGTTACGGCGCTCTGGAGGCCGCCATCGCTTACGCCGCGGCCCGGCCAGACCTGAGCGGGAGCCAGTCTATTCAGTGGAAGTTGGCCGACGCCGCCACCACCCTCGACGCCGCCCGCCTTTTGGTTCTGCGGGCCGCGACCAAAAAAGACCTGGGCCTGCCCTTCGCCCGGGAGGCCTCCATGGCCAAGTTGTTCGCGACCGAAAGCGCCAACCAAGCGGCCCTCGCGGCCATGGAGGTCCTGGGTGCGGATGGCCTGGACCCGCAGCACCCCGTCGAGCGGGCCCTGCGTGACGTCAGGGTGACCACGATTTACGAGGGCACCAGCGAGATTCAGCGACTGGTAATTGCCCGTAGCGTACTTGCCTCGGCTTGACTTCCGTTACCCGCAGGCAGCGACCTTGATCGGTTACGTCACCGGTTCGACCTCGCCGTCGTACTGACCGACGGTGGGAGCCACTCTTGGCCGGTCATGGCCATACTCAACTGGTGCAACTTAGTGCACGAATGTGGACGTGGTTGTGGATTTGTTGCGGGCCGCGGGCTTGCGACTGGTGGGGACGCCGATGGGGCGGTTTCTTCAGCGACAGGAAGCCGTCCTTGGCTTCCTGATGCGGGAATATCGACACGGGTTCCTGCTTGCGGACAATGACTATGGTTGCGTGCTGGGGAACCAGTTCTCCGCCAACTTCTTTGGGCTCCCCCTCTTGGAGCTGGCGGGCCAGCGGTTGATCGAGCGCTACGGCGCCGACAAAGAGCGGCAAGAGGCGTTGCTGGCCGCCCGCCGGGAGGGATCGACGCAGCCGTTCCAGGTCGACGTCACGCGCCGGGATGGCTCTCGGGCCATGGGCCTGATCGCGCCCCAACCCCTCTTCGAGTCGGGCATGTTCTTCGGCAGCTTCGAGACCCTGACGGAGATGGCGAGTTACGTCGACTCACCGCACCTCAGAGTCGGGCGAGAGGATGAAGATCCCAGCGACGGCGCCGAGGTCGCGTTGACCGCCCGAGAGCGAGAGATCTTGACCCTCTTTCGGGTCGGCTTGGCGACGCAGACGATCGCCGGTCGCCTGCATCTCAGCCCCAACACGGTGCGCAATCACCTGAAGAACATCTGCCAAAAATACGAGGTGGGTTCCCAGATCGAACTCCGGGAGCGCTTCGCCCATCCTCGCCTCGTCGAAAGAAGTTAGAGCCCGGGGCGGGTGTTGCCTCCCTGATCCCGGTCTGGGAAGCTCCCTCGGCCATGTCGCGATTTTGGCCCTTGGCCCTGGCCCTGTTGACCTGCTGGGCCTGCGGTGAGGAGTCCGCCCCACCCGCGGCCCTCGAGTTCACGACCAGCGCCTTGCCGACCGTGCCTTTCCGGGCCGACTACAACACGACCTTGAGCGCGACCGGCGGCGCGCCGCCTTACCTTTTTTTGGTGGAGAGCGGCCGTCTCCCCGACGGGATCAACCTTTCGCCCAGCGGCAATTTGGCTGGCATCGCCGGTGAACCCGGGACCTTTGTTTTTGGCGCGGCGGTCACCGACTCGGCCGGCGCTCGGGCCTCGGCCTCCTTCAGCCTGCGGGTCTTGCCGGATCGCTTGGAGATCGTGACCCGGTCTTTGCCGAGCGCTCGAGAGGGCGTGGCCTACGAACACCCGCTGACGCCCAAGGGCGGCCTGCGCCCTTACCGTTGGAGCCTGGCCAGCGGCACCTTGCCGTTGGGCTTGGAGTTCAGCGACGAAGGCCACCTGGTCGGGGTCCCGACCGCCGCGGTCACCGCCGATCTGCTGATCCGACTGGAGGATGCCGAAGGCTCCCGGGTCGAACAAGCGCTCCAGCTGGTGGTCAACGCCGCCGCGCCGATGATCCTCAACACCAGCCTCCCCAAAGGTCGGGCCGGGTCGCCGTACGAGGCCCAACTTTCGGCCCAAGGCGGGCACACGCCCTACGCTTGGTCTTTGGTGAGCGGCGTTTGGCCCGCTGGGATCCAGCTGGCCCAAGAGGGGACCGTCTTTGGGACACCCACCGAAACCGGCGACTTCCCGGTGCGGGTGCGGGTCTCCGACTCCCGGGGCCGCAGCGAGGTGGCCGACCTGCCGTTTCAGGTGATCGCCCCGCTGCGGATCGCGACGCCGGCCTTGGCCTTGGTGATCCGCAACCGGCCCTACACGCAGCAGCTCCTGGCCGAAGGCGGCCAAGCGCCCTTCACCTGGAGTTTGATGACCGGGGACCGGCTGCCCACCGGCCTGACCTTCAGCCCCAGCGGCTTGATCTCCGGGACCACCAGCGAGGTCGGCGAATACCCACTTTTGGTGCGGGTGATCGATCAAGACGGGGAAATGCGTTCTACTCAGTATACGCTTCGGGTGTCGGACCGCTTCGCCTACGAGGTGGTACCGACCGGAACCGCCGCCGAGTTTCCGTCGGTCTGCACCGCAACCACCGTCTCCTATCACTACGTCGAGCTCCCGATCGTCGACTCCTTCCAGATCGATGACCTGGACGTGGGCCTCAACATCACGCCGCCGAGCGGTGGGCCGATCAACATTGGCCTGACCTTGTTTGCACCGGACTGGGCGTCCCAAGCGGTGTTGTGCGGTTCGGATGGCTTCGGCGGCTGCGACCCGAGCCGCCTGCAGCAGACCTTCGACGACGAGGGTGGGGTGGCGGTGCAGCCGGAGCGACCCCTGTCGGTGTTCGACGGCCAAAACGCCCAAGGGACCTGGCGCCTCTTGATCGTGACGATCTCTCCGAACTGCACCCAACGGGGCCTGGTCCACGCGGTGACCCTCAGCTTCGCCGACGATCGCCGCACCGAACCGTACGTGCACCTCTCGGGGTGGCAGCGGAACAACCTGGTCAACGAACCCTTCGTCCACATCTTCCACCCGAGTTTTCCGGATCGTGGGGTCGGGCCCTTCGAGCTGCAGTTGGACGCGGGCGTCTACACGGTGGGGCCCAACGGCTTCCGGGAAGGGGGCCGCGGCGACGACGTCCGAGATCCGACGCCGATGTTGTGGTCGTGGGTTGGGCCCGAGATCACCGGCACCACCTTGAGCCCCGACGGTCACGTTTCGGTGGACAGCTCCAACGTTTGCCCCGGGAACTGCAACGGCACCGGCCAGTCACAGATCACCGCGAGCGGCGGCGGCTACGCGGCCAGCACGACGTTGCGAGTCCTCCCCCCCGACCACAACCCCAAGATCCGTCGTTATTGAGGCGTAGAGGAACCACGATGGCACTGAGAGCACTCAACAAAAAGGCGGAGCGCTTGGTGGCTCGGCCACCCGAGGACGTGCACACCTACGGCTTGGTCGACGACTGTTGCCCCGGCTTCGCGCCGGGCTGGGAGGTCGGCTCCACCGGCGACGCCGATCCGTGCCCTTGGCAAAACGACATGCCCGCTTGCCACCCCTGCTTCTGGAGCGCCCAGGTCCCGGACTCGACGGCCTACCCAGGCTGGCTGCAGAACTGCAACAACCTCTCCCAGGACTGGACCCAGTTATGCACCGTTCCGGATTGATCGCTGCGTCCGCGCTTTTGGCGCTGGGGGTGGCGTGTAAGGCCGAGGCGCCGTCGACCGCGGCCCAGGCCCAAGCGATCGCGCCCAAGGGGGATCAGATCTGGGCCGCGTCGGGCGTCGTCCGTGTGATCGACTCGGCGCGCCAAGGGGTGATCGGCCAGGTGCCGGTTGGCCACCCGATCACCTCGATGGTCTTTGCTCCCGACGGATCCACCGCGTACGTCGGCACCAGCCTTGGCCTCTACGTCGTGGAGGTCGGGACCAGAGCGGTGCGTGGTCCCTTGACCGCCGATCCGATCCGCCGATTGGAATTGCAAGGTAACTTGCTCTTTATCCTGCAGCACCAAGTGATCCTCGGGCCCGACGGGACTCGGGACATCCAGCCCTTCCGTTTGGTGCACTTCGATCGCACGACCGAAAAGGTGGTCGACGATCAAGAGATCGGCCAACGGATCCACTACGCCAGCGATCAGGACGGCCGGCACTTGGTGATCAGCGAGGCGGGTCAGGTCCGGATCGGCAACTCGCCCGAAAACCTGTCGGCGGGTCGGGCCTTGGATCTGCCGAGTTTGGTGCCGGGCCGAGGTCCGTACCGGGTCCGTGGCGACGTGACGGTGCGGGAGGGGTCACGGGCCTTGGTGGCGATCGAAGGAAAACCGGCTCACCTCTTGGTGCTCGATCTGGAGGCCGGCAGCGCCCGAGCCATCGATCTGGGCCGGGAGACTGGGATCCGCGGCTTGGCTTTTTTGCCCGACGGTCGCCGGGCGGTGGTCAACGCCATGAGCCATCTGTTGGTGGTTGAGTTGGCCAGCGGCAAGGTCACGGGCCAGCTGGAGCTCCCCGGCCCTCACGTGGGGGCCAGCTTGAGCGCCGATGGCCAGAGCCTGTACCTGGCCCAGACCGTAGAAGGCACCGGCGGGGCGGTCACCCAAGTCCACCTTTCGCCCTTGGCGGTGGGGATCCACGTCCACCTCGAGGACATCTCGCCCTGGGCCCTGGCGGTCTTGCCCGGGGCCAACCCGCACCAACCCTGATTTCGGCGGGTGAAGGGCTTGATGGCCCTCACCGAATGTCGGGATCGGGCCACCTGGACGTTTGAAGAGAGGGCCTCTTGGCCCTTGACCCAACCCGAACCCGAATCCTAGTGGAGAGCCCGATGTTGCGTGCCGCCCTATTTTCCTTGGCCGTGCTGATCTCGACGTCCCTTTCGCTCCCGGCCTTGGCCGGTGAGTTGGCGGTGGTCGACGTCCAAAAGGTCATGGCCGCCACCAAACACTGGAAAGACGCGGTGGCGATCCTGGAGAAAGAGCGGGTCGGTCGGCAGACCGAACTCGAACTCAAGCAGAAGGATCTGAAGGCCCGCAAAGAGAAGATCGACGCGGCCCGGGCGGTCAGTTCACCTGGCGCCACCGCCGCCTCCGAGGAGGAGTTGATGCGGGACGCCCAGCAGCTCTCCCAAGCCTTCATGCAGAGCCAACAAGGACTGTCCCAGCTCGAGAAGCGGGCCACCGATCAGATGTTGAGCCGGGTCGAGACCATCGTCCGGGAGCTGGCGGTGCAAGGCGAATATTCCTTCGTGTTCGAGACCGGCACCGAAGACGCGCCGAACGTCCTCTACTCCAGCCCGAAGATCGACATCACCGACCGAGTCATTCAGCTCTACGACAAGTACTTCAAGGACAAGCCCCTCGAGCTGAAATGAGCGCTTCCCAGCCCAGGACCGTCGCCGAGCTGGCGGAGATCGTTGGTGGAGAGGTCGTCCGCGGGGATGGCCTCGCCCGGATCAATCGGGTGATGCCCACGGATCGGGCCGCCGCCGACGCGGTCACCTTCGTCACCAAGGCCAAATATTATTCGAGCTTGGCCCACACCAAGGCCGCCGCCGTGATGCTCGAGCCCGAGGTCTTGGCCCGGTCCGATGTCACCATCCCGGCCACCACCGCGGTCATCGCCGTGCGCCACCCCTACGTGGCCTTCGCCCGAGCCGCTCAAGCCTTGGCCGGTCGCGTCCCGGGGCCGGTGGGTGTGCACCCCTCGGCGGTCATCGAGGCCGGCGCCGAGCTGGGGCGAGACGTCGCCATCGGTCCCTTCGTCTTCATTGGCCGCGGCGCCAAGATCGGCGACGGCGCCACCTTGTACGCCGGGGTCCACGTGGAGCCGGGGGCCACCGTCGGGGCCGGTTCGGTGCTCTACAACCACGTGGTGGTGCGCCACGCCTGCCAAGTGGGCGCCCGCTGCATCTTGCACCCGGGGGTGGTCATCGGCTCGGACGGCTTCGGATTTGCGCTCGACACTCGTCCCGACGGCGAGTTGGTCCCGATCCACGAGAAGATCCCGCAGCTGGGCGACGTGGTCATCGAAGACGACGTCGAGATCGGCTCCAACGCGTGCGTCGATCGGGCCGCCCTCGGCACCACCCGAATCGGCGCCGGCACCAAGATCGACAACCTGGTCCAGGTCGGCCACAACGTGGAGATCGGCCCGGGCTGCATCTTGGTCGCCCAGTCCGGGGTGGCCGGCTCCAGCAAGTTGGGCAAACGGGTCATCTTGGGCGCCCAGACCGGGGTCTCGGGCCACCTCAAGATCGGCAACGGCGCCATGGTGCTGGGCCAAAGTGGGGTGATGAACGACCTCGAACCCAACCAACAGGTGATGGGTTCGCCCGCGGTCAGTCGGGCCGACGCGTTTCGGACCATCATTCGTTTGCGCCAGCTCGACCAACTCTTCCAGCGCGTCAAAAAGCTGGAGCGACTCCTCACCAAAAAGAATGGGAGCGATGGCTAGTGCCAGTCCTCAACCTCAATCAGATCAAGCAGTACCTGCCGCACCGTTATCCCTTCCTCTTCGTGGACGTGGTCGACGAGGTGGTGCCCAACGAGTTCATCCGGGCCCGGAAGGCGGTGACCGGCAACGAGGCGATCTTCAACGGTCACTTCCCGGGCAACCCGGTGTTGCCGGGGGTGATCCAGATCGAAGCCATGGGCCAAGCGGGAGCCCTCTTGGCCGTGTTGAGCGGCGCCAAGGTCGACAAGGATCGTTCGATCTACGTGGCCACCATCAACGAGTGTCGTTTCCGCCGGCCGGTGGTGCCCGGAGAGATGATGGAGCTTCACGGCAAGGTGTTGCGGTATCGGCTCGGGACTTGGAAGTTGGCCTGTGAAGTTCGGGTCGATGGGCAAGTGGCCAGCGAAGCGGTGATCACCGCGACCACCGGACCCAGCGCCTCGCCCCCCAAGCTCCCGGAAGGCTTCCCCGCCCCGGCCTTCGAGCCCTGAGCCATGGCCGAGACCTTCATTCATCCGACCGCGGTGGTGGATCCCGAGGCCCAGCTGGGCGTCGGCGTGAATGTCGGGCCCTACGCCATCTTGGGGCCCCACGTGCAGATCGGCGATCGGGTGACCATCCACCCTCACGCTTTGGTCGACGGCCACACTCAGATCGGCGTCGAGGCTCAGATCTTCCCCTTCGCGGCGGTTGGGCTCCGACCCCAAGATCTCAAGTACGACGGTTCGCCCACCAAGTTGCTGATCGGCGATCGCACGGTGATCCGCGAGTTCACCACCTTGCAGCCGGGCACCTTGGGCCGGGGCACGGGCGTCACCAAGATCGGCGATGACTGCCTGATCATGGCCTATTGCCACGTGGCTCACGACTGCGAGGTCGGCAACCGGGTGATCATGGTCAACGCCTCCCAGCTGGGCGGCCACGTGATCGTCGAGGACTTCGTGACCTTGGGTGGGGTCACCACCGTGCACCAGTTCACTCGGATCGGCACCCGGGCCATCACCGGCGCCTCCACTCGGGTGGTGATGGACGTGCCGCCCTACACCACCGCCGACGGTCACCCGGCCCAGCTCCACGGTCTCAACACCGTGGGCCTGAAGCGCGCGGGCATCGCTGAGCCGACCCGCCGGGCTTTGAAGCGGGCCTACCGGGCCTTGTTCCGCGAGGATCGCTACAAAGAGGCGCTCCCCGAGCTGGAGCAGACCTTGGCCAAAGAGTTCCCGGAGGTCGACCACCTCTGCCAGTTCCTGCGGGCCAGCACCCGGGGCGTGACCCGGGCCCCTCGCAAGGGCGGCGCCGCTGAGGACGCCGAAGACTGAGGCACAAGGGTGCGGGTGTTCTTCAGCGCCGGCGAGGCCAGCGGCGACGCCTTGGGCGCGGCGTTGATCGAGGCGCTGAAGCTCCAAGATCCAGCGCTCGAAGCCTACGGAATGGGGGGCCCGCGGATGGCCGCCGCCGGTTGTCGCATCGAACAAGACGCCGGCGAGTTGAACGTGATGGGCCTGGTGGAGGTGCTGCGGCACCTGCCTCGCTTGTTTCGTTTGCGGGATCGGGTGGTGCAACTTGCCTTGCAAAACCGGCCCGACGTGGCGGTGTTGATCGACGTCCCGGACTTCAACGTGCGGGTGGCGAAACGCCTGAAGGCGGCCGGGATCAAGGTCGCCTTCTACGTGGGGCCTTCGGTGTGGGCCTGGCGGCCCGGCCGGGTGGAGCGTTATCGACGGGTCCTGGATCGCCTCTTGGTCTTGTTCCCCTTCGAGGCGCCGATCTGGGCTCGGGCCGGGGTCGACGTGGTCTGCGTGGGCCACCCGATGCTCGACGAGATCCCGGCGCCCGCCGCCGGGGCCCTGATCCGCCCCAAAACCGTGGCTTTGTTGCCCGGCAGCCGACGGGGCGAGATCGAGCGCCACTTCCCGATCATGTTGGAGGCGGCCCAACGCCTGCTCGCCGGCGGGCAGGCCGAACGTTTTGTGGTGCCGGTGGCGCCGACCTTGGACGTGGAGTGGCTGCGGGGCTTCGTGGCCCGGGCGGGGCTCCTGGATCGGGTGGAGTTGGTCGAAGATCGGGACGGTCCCTTGCGGAGGGCCGCAGTGGCGGCCAGTGAGCTGGCCTTGGTGGTTTCGGGCACCGCGACCTTGGAGACCGCCCTTTTGGGTCGGCCTCAGATCATCTTCTATCGGGCCAACTGGCTCTCTTATTGGGTCTATCGCTTGATGGTGACTTTGACCCACGTGGGCCTGCCCAACATCATCGCTGGCCGCGAGGTGGCCCCGGAGCTCTTGCAAGGCAAGTTGACGGGCGAGTCCTTGGCGGCGGCGGCGGGGCACCTCCTGGAGGACCCGGAGGCCAAGGCCGCGGCGGTGCAGGCCACCGTGGAGATCCGGGAACGCCTTGGGCCACCCGGGGGAGCGGCCCGGGCCGCCGACGCGGTGCGGGCTTTGGTCGCCCGGGACGGCTGAGCTTTACCCAGCCCTCCTGCTGGGCTACTCGGGGGGCATGACTCTGCGGACGGTCGTGCTCCTCCCGACCTACAACGAGCACGAAAACCTGCCCACTTTGGTCGAAGAGATCCGGGCCACCGCGCCGGTCGACGTGATGATCCTGGACGACGACTCGCCGGACGGGACCGGCACCGCGGCCGATCTGTTGGCCAAAAAAGACTCGGCGGTGACGGTGGTGCACCGCGGGGCCCGGCAGGGCGTGGCCAAGGCCTACGTCGACGGCTTCGAACGAGCCTTGGCTGCCCGCTACGATCGGATCGTCCAGATGGACGCCGACTTTTCGCACCAACCTCGGTACCTGCCCAAGTTGCTCGAGGCCTTGGAGCGATCCGATGTGGTGATCGGCTCCCGTTACGTGGACGGAGGCCGGGTCGAGCAGTGGGGCATCGGACGCCGAGTGGTGTCTCGGGCCGCCAACGCCTACGCCGGCGTGGTGTTGGGCATGCCGTACCGGGACTCGACCTCGGGCTTCGTCGCTTGGCGTCGGCACGTCCTCGAGGCGATCGAACCTTCGACCTTGGTCGCCGAGGGCCACGCCTTCCAGATCGAGCTCAAGTTTCGGGCCCACCAAAAGGGCTTCACCATCAGCGAGGTCCCGATCAGCTTCTGGGACCGGGTGGTCGGCAGCTCCAAGTTGACCCAACAGAACGCGGCCGAGTCGGCCCTGCACTTGGTTCGCCTGCGCTTGGGGCGTTAACGCGATCTATTCAGTATACGGCGCGAGCCGCGGTCGCCGTACCTGCGCCGAAGCGGGCCAGCACACAGAAGCCTTCGGGCCCACAAACTTCGCCCTCGGCGCAGCCCCCACACGGGACTTCGCACAACCCCGAGTTGCGGTTGCATTCCCGGAGCAGGCGGCAATCGACAAAAGGGCCCGCGGCGAAACAACCGGACCGATTGTGGCCGCCGATCCATCTCGCCTGGCTTTGTTACGCCTCCTCGAAAGACAACGGAGTATTCCTTCGTCGGCAAGCCTTGCCAGGCGAGCGCCTCGACGCCCACAACGATCCGTTTGTTTCGCCGCGGGCCCTAACAGTCGCCGTCGGCCCGGCGGGCGGCGCTGAACGCCACCCCGATGCCGGCCATCAGGGCCCCCTGGCCGACGTTGCGACACGAACCCCCGAAGCAGGCGAGGGTGATCACCAGGGCGACCCGAGCTCGCACGCCGCCAGTCTCGCCCCAACCACCACTTGCCGGTCCAGGGCCGGGGCGGATTGTGAGGGCCGTCGCGCCCACCCCTTGCTGAGGCCGAGGCGAGCGGGTGAACATGCCCGGGATGCGAGCCGCGATCTTCGCCCTGACCCTGTTCGGCCTGGCCTGCCAGCCCACCTCCGAAGGTGCGCCGGCCCCCGGGGCGGCGACGCCGACCACCCCCGCGCCCCTCGCGCCTGCGCCCGTGAAGCCCACCGAAGAGGCCCAGCCCACCGCCATCGGGGGCCCACCGGCGGAGGGCGCGGCCGCCGAAGGGGCCGAGCCCTGCTGCACCGGCGAGGTCACCACCGAGGTCGCGCCCGACGCTGGGGCCCGACCCGCGACGACGCCTGAATCTTAAGGGCCCCCGTACAGCCGACTCGACCGCTGGACGGGCGATCCATCCCGCCCCGCGATGTTGAGACACCCCTCCGGAACCCTCGTCCGGGGCCCTCCTTCGCCTGGGCTCCGAATTGGCCCCTCGATCCTCGGGCCCCGGGGGCGATTTCCTCCCTGGTGCTTTGCCTTCCCCCGGTGGCCCGTTGACACGGGGCCTCGCCATTCCATAAGAGCGTGCCCGCCGGATGTTCCGTTTTCTCGAGGTATCCCTTCGTTCTTCCCGATGGATCCTCGGGCTGGTGGTGCTCCTCGGCTTGTTGGCCGGTGGGCCGCTCCGGGGCGCCCTCGAGCTTTGGAGCACCGACTGGGGGGTGGCCGTCGACGGCGCCGAGGCCGCGGAGGTCGAGTGCGAAGACGATGAAGAGGTGACGCTGGGGATCCGCCCCTCGCCGTTGGCCCGTTCGTCGCCCCAGCTGGCCCTGATCGGGGCCACCGCCCAAAGTTCCCTCTCCGGGGTAGCCAGCTCCCTCTTGCGTCCCCCGAACGCCTGAACTCCCGCCGCCTCCCTGGCGGCCCCGCACCCATTCACTCGTTTGGGCCTGCGCTCCGTTGTGGGGCGCGGACGTCGCTACGGGAGTTCGTATGTTCAAGAGACTCGGTCACTACTTCAACGCCTTCGGCGACGGTCGCTACGAAGACCTGCTCCGTGGCCAAGTGGTGCTCAACGTCATCCGGGACCTCACCGCCGGCCTGATCGTGGCGCTGATCGCCATTCCGCTTTCGATGGGCTTCGCCATGGCCTCTGGGCTCCGGCCCGAACAGGGGATCTTGGGCGGGGTCATCGCTGGGTTGGCGGGCGCGCTGTTTGGCGGCTCCAAATATCAAGTGTATGGCGCCACCGCCGCGTACATCCCGTTGATCGCGGCGATCACCTCGACCCACGGGCAGGCCTTCCTGATCGTCGCCTCTTTGCTCGCCGGTGGGCTTTTGGTGGTGCTCGGGATCTTTCGGCTCGGCCGCTTCGTGAACCTGGTGCCCCACTCGATCGTGGTGGGCTTCACCATCGGCATCGCGGTGACCATCGGCCTCTCCCAGGCCGGCGAGTTCTTCGGCTTCACCGAACCTCTGCCCTACGCCTTCGACGAAAAGATCGGCGGCATCCGGCGGCAGTTCGGCACCCTCAACATCTGGGCTTTGGTTTTTGCCCTCGGCACGGTGTTGGTGATCCGCACCTTGCTCAAGATCTCGGTCTTTATCCCGGGGCCTTTGGTGGCGCTGGGTTTGGGCACCTTCTTGGCCTCCACCGCCCTCGATGACGTGGGCCTCAGCCAGGTCAAGTCCAAGTACGGATCGATCCCCACTCGGAGCTGGGTCTTCACGCCGCCGGACTTCGCCAAGATGACCCCAGAGTTGTACGGCGACCTGGCCTACTACGCCCTGGCGATCTTCTTCGTGGCCGCCATTGAGAGCCTGTTGTGTTCTCGCATGGCCGATCGCCTGGCCAACAACAAAGGCGTGCCCTTCGATCCGGACAAGGAGCTCTTTGGCCAGGGTTTGGTGAACGTCTTCGTGGTGTTGTTCAACGGCTTCCCGCACACCGGCGCGTTGGCCCGCACCGCCACCAACATCAAGCTCGGCGCTTCGTCACCGTTGGCCAGCATCTCCATGGCCGGCTTCACGTTGCTGATGGCCTTTTATCTGGCCCACTACCTGGAGCTGGTCCCGATGGCCTGCATCGGCGGCATCTTGGTCTTCGTCGCCATGAACATGGTCAAGAAGAGCGAGGTCGACGAGGTCGTGCACCAAGGGCGGGGCCACGTCGCCTTGATGGTGTACACCGCGGTGGCGGTGATCGCGACCGACTTCCTGACGGGGGTGCTCACCGCCTTGGCGATCTACGGTGTTTGGCAGTTTGCGGTCGCGGCTCGTCGCCCCGCCGAAGAGACCGGCCCCAGCCAAGAAGGCCGGGCTTCTTTGCCCACCCACCGGGCCTTGGCGCGCCGCCCCCAACATGACCCCCACCTGCCGGACACCGCGGCTTGGCTGAAGCACATCCGCCATCAAGGCGCCTCGGCGCCGACGGTGTTCGTTTCGCCTCAGGCTTCGGTCATTGGTCGCGTGGTGTTGGGTGATCACGTGCACGTCGCGGCCGGCACCAGCATCCGGGCCGACGAGGGGTCACCGTTTTTTATCGGCCCCAGCTCCAACGTCCAGGACGGGGTGATCATCCACGCCCTCAAGGACAAGAAGATCCGGGTCGGCGCTGAGGACTGGGCGGTCTACGTCGGCCGCAACGTCTCCATGGCCCACGGGGCGATCGTCCACGGGCCCTGCTACATCGGTGATGACACCTTCATCGGCTTCAAGGCCACGGTCCACGACTCCATCGTCGGCAGCCGATGTTTCGTCGGCATCGGCGCGGTGGTGGTGGGGGTCGAGATCCCCGACGGCAAACACGTGCCCCACGGAGCCATCGTGGACTCGGCCGACAAGGTGGCCCGGCTGGGGGACGCCAGCGCCCAACACGCCCACTTCAACGAAGAGGTCGTCGAGGTGAACCGAGGTTTGGCCGCGGCCTATCGAGAACATCAGGAGCCCGGCGGCCGCCCGACGTTGCTCCCAGCATGGACCAGCCCCGGCTTCGGGGACGGTTCGGATCGCTTCTGAGAGGGGATAAAACAGATGGTTGCCTTAGGATTTTTCGCGGGCGTGTTCGTCTTCGCCCTCTACCTGGTGGGGCGGTGTTGGTTTCGGGTCGAGGAGGGGGAGGTCGCGGTCTTGACCAACTTTGGCGCCGCCCTCCGGGACGGCCAGTCCTTGCGGCGGTACCGCTCGGGCTTTCATTGGAAGGCACCGTGGCAGCAGGTCCACAGCGTCAAGGCCATGGAGCAGAGCCTGGATCTCTCGGGAGAAGCCGGGGGCACCTCGGCCATGGCCTACGACGGGACCGTGCTGCGCTTCGACTCCAACATGCGTTATTTGCCGGTCGAAGAGCGCCTGGATGAGCTCCTCTTTGGTCTGCGCCGACCCATGGAGCACATCACCGGGCTCTTCACCTGCTTGTTGCGCAACGAGATCGCCAACTTTGGCAGCCCAACCTCGGCCACCGCTGGCGACGACTCGGGCGGATCCTACGCCTTGATCCGAAAAGAACGCCGTTTGCTCAACGAACGCATCGAAGAGTTCTGCAAAGACAAGATCGACGAAAAATACGGCGTCCGCTTCAGCGCCGTCGATCTGGTCGACATCTTGCCGCCCGACGACCTGGATCGGGCCCTCAACGCGGTGGCGGAGACCCGGGCCGAGGCCGAAAGCGCCTACTACCGATCGGAGGCCGACTGCTCCCGGCGGGTGGTGGCGGCCGAACGAGGGGTGGAGGTGGCGGCGGCCCGAGCCAAAGCGGCCGAGCTGGAGATCGACGAGTTGGCCTCGTTTTTGGCGGAACTACAGCAACGCGGCGTGCTGGACCGGTACGTCAAACGTCGGCGGATGGAAGTGTTGGCCCAGTCCCGGGCCCTGTTTTTGGGGAGCGAGTCATGAACCAAGAGTCTCTTTTTGTGATCGGCTTTGCGCTCGGCTTGATCGGTGTCCCCGCATTGTGGGCCTTGGCCGGCCTCTTGCGGGTGGAGGTCGAGGACGGAGAAGCGATCTTGGTGACCCGCTTCGGAAAACTGCAAGCTACCTTGCAAACCCCCGGTTGGCATTGGCTGCCGGATCGGGTGTTGCCTTGGGTTCACTGTCGGCGGGTCTCCTTGCGCCGGGACTTCCGCACCATCCCTGGGGTGGTGATCAACGACTCCCGAGGCACCACGGTGATCGTCGACGTTTGGTTGGAGTTGCAGGTCAAAGACCCGGCCAAGGCGGCCTTTGCGGTCGACGACTGGGATCGGGCCCTCCGTAACTTGGTCAGCCACGCGGTGACGTCCATCTTGGGCAACCGCAAGTTCGAGGAGATCCTCTGCGATCGCTCCGAACTGGGCCGCCTGCTGCAACGAGACATCGAGGCCGAAACCCAACGTTGGGGCAT
The DNA here is from genome assembly GCA_016703535.1 of Deltaproteobacteria bacterium. Lineage (GTDB taxonomy): Bacteria > Myxococcota > Kuafuiibacteriia > Kuafuiibacteriales > Kuafuiibacteriaceae > Kuafuiibacterium > Kuafuiibacterium phototrophicum. The sequence goes on from JADJBV010000002.1 coordinate 795,124, forward strand.
CCACATCGATCCGGTTTTTGTGCAGCGGGTGAGCCTCCTGCCCAGCGTGACCCAACAGATCCTGGACACCATCTCGGCGCGGCTGGAGCGGGCCAAGGCGGACATCGAAGAGGATGGTCGGCAGAAGGTGGCGCTCCACGAGGCCGAGACCTCGGCCCAAACCGCCACCTTGATGGCCCGGGCCAAGGGACAATACCCGGCGGCGGTGGGCCGGGCCCTGGAGCGGCTCCGGACCCAACCCGAGGTGCTGGCGGCCTATGAGGAGCTCTACGAGCTGAACCAACTCCGTCCCCACCGATTGATGACCTTCCGAGGCTTCAAGGACGGCGAGATCCGGGCGGTGGACGCGGCGATGTTGGCCCCCGCCGGGGACACCACCGTGGCCCCCCTGCCCACCGGCGAAGCCAAGAGCAACGGTCACCCCCACAGCGGCAACACCTAGCCCCGCCACCGCGAAGTCCTGACCGGTTCGCGCTCGGTCTCATCGCTCCTGCTGGCGTCGGCCCTTGGGCCCCTTCCGGGCGCCTCAGTCGCGTACGTCCAGCGGACCCGGGCGGGAAGTGGGCTTTTGGTGTACCGTCGGCGCCCTATGTACTTTGCCACCTTTACCGAAATGAAGAAGCTCCTGGGCCACGTCTTGCTGTGGCTCGACAAGGCCGAGGCCCACGCCAAGGCCAAATCTTTTGATCCCCACGTTTTATTGGAGGCGCGTTTGGCGCCAGATCAGTTCGCTTTCGTGCGCCAGGTGCAGACCGCCTGTGACACGGCCAAGTTGGCTGCCTCACGACTGACCGGCGAACAGGCTCCGTCTCACCCCGACACCGAAAAGACCTTCGACGAGCTGCGATCTCGGATCCGCTCGACCCTGGCCTACCTGGACGGTTTCCAAGCCCAGGACTTCGAAGGGGCCGCCACCCGGATCATCACCACCCCCCGCTGGGAGGGGAAGGTCGCGTTGGGCTCCGACTACTTCATGGAGCACGCGGTCCCGAACTTCTTCTTCCACCTGACCCACGCCTACGCGATCTTGCGTCACAACGGCGTGGAGCTGGGGAAGAAGGACTTTTTGGGCCACCAGACCCGCCGCGACGCTTGAGTTTTGATCCCCGCGCCGAGGCTCAGATCGGCGCGTGGGTCCCGACCGGAGGCGCGCCCACCACCTCGGGGCTCGCCGCTTTGGCCGTCTGCTCCTTGCTGATCAACACGTAGATCGCCGGCACGAAGAACAAGGTGAACAAGGTGCCGATCGCCATCCCGGCGACCAACACCAAGCCGATGCTGTTGCGGGCCGCCGCGCCCGGCCCCGAGACCAAGGTCAAGGGAAAGTGGCCCAACACCGTGGCGACGCTGGTCATCAAGATCGGCCGGAGGCGGGTCATCGAGGCCTCCCGCACCGCGGCCAACTTGGAGTGCCCCTCCCGCTGCAGCTCGTTGGCGAACTCCACGATCAAGATCCCGTTTTTGGCGATCAGGCCCACCAGCGTCACCAGGCCCACCTGAGAGTAGACGTTGATCGTCGTGGTCCAGCCGTCAGTCCAATAGGACATGTTGGGGTTGGGCATCTTCAGGAAGGTGAAGACCAGGGCCCCGAACATCGCCAGCGGCACTGAACCCGCCAAGATCACGAAGGGATCTCGGAAGCTGTTGAACTGGGCCGCCAACACCAAAAAGATCAACACCACCGCCAAGATGAAGGCCGGCAAAAAACGATCGCCTTCGGTGCGGAGTTGTCGAGACTCTCCAGTATAATCTATTGAATATCCCTTGGGCAGGAGCTTGGCTCCTTCGTCCTCCAAAAAGCGCAAGGCCTCATCCAGGGGGCGGATGGCCACGCCGCTGATCTTCACCGCGTTGAGCTGCTGGAAGCGGTTCAAAGACCGGGGGGCCACCGTGTCCTTGATGGTGGCGATGGTGGCCAAGGAGATCAGGCTCCCGTTGGGCCCGGTCACGTAGATTTCCTTGAGCTGCTCGGGGTTGAGCCGTTCGCTCCGCTTCAGCTGCGGGATGACCTTGTAGCTGCGCCCCGCCAGGTTGAAGCGGTTCACGAAGTTGCCGCCCAAGGCCGCCGAAACGTCTTGCCCAACCGTGGCCAGGTTAAGCCCCAGCTCCGCCACTTTGTCCCGATCGAAGACCAACTCCGATTGGGGCTGATCGACCTTCACGTCGATGATCGGCGGGAAGGCGAAGATGCCGCTGGTGGCCGCCTTTTCCTGCAGTTGTTTGGCGAATCCCAAGATCTCTTCGGTTTCGGCGGTGGAGGCCAAGACGATCTCCACCGGGAAGTTGCCGCCACCCGGCAAGGCCGGCGGGATCACCGGGAACACCTGGATCCCGGGGATGGCCTGCAGGCGCATCTGCATCTCCGGCAGGATCTCGAAGGCGCTCCGCTCCCGCTGATCCCAGGCCTTCAGGCCCGCTCCACCGAAGCCGCCGGTGGGAAAGGTGATCTGGAAGCTGTGGTCGGTCTCGGGGCTCTGGAAGAAGACGTCGTTGACCGCCTCGGTAAAGCGCACCGTCTCTTCCAAGGTCGAGTTGGACGGCGTGTTGACGATCCCGAAGATCACACCTTGGTCTTCGGCAGGCGCCAGCTCCTTGGCCGACATCACGAACAACACCACCGCCAACAAGGAGAAGGCGACCCAAGCGGTGTAGACCGCCGGCCGGGAATCCAGGGCCAGATCCAACAGCCGTCCGTAGATCTGCTTGAGGCGCTCGAAGCCGCGGTTGATGCGGCCCGGCAACCCCTCTTGATCGTGACCCGCCCGCAAGAGGCGCGAGGACATCACCGGCGACAAGGTCAAGGCGACCACGCCCGAGATGGTGACCGCCCCAGCCAAGGTCAAGGCGAACTCCCGGAACAAGGAGCCGGTCAAACCACCCTGAAAGCCGATCGGCGCGTAGACCGCGGCCAAGGTGATGGTCATGGAGATGATCGGGCCGACCAGCTCTTTGGCGCCCAAGATCGCCGCGTCCACCGGGCCGTAGCCCTCTCGCAGGTGGCGTTCCACGTTCTCCACCACCACGATGGCGTCGTCGACCACCAGACCCACCGCCAACACGATGGCCAAGAGGGTCAGGAGGTTCACGGTGAAGCCAAAGATCTGCATCAGGAACACGGCGCCGATCAGCGACACCGGGATGGCCACCACCGGCACCAAAACCGAACGCAACGATCCGAGGAACAAGAAGATCACGATCACCACGATCAACAAGGTCTCGGCCAAGGTCTTGATCACGTCGTCGATGGCGCTTTGGATGTAGGTGGTGGCGTCGAAGGCCACGTGGGCCTTGATCTGCTCGGGCAACTCGCGCTCGAGATCGCCCAGTTCGGTGCGGACCGCCTTGATCACGTCCAGGGAGTTGGCCGAGGGCAACGGCCAGATGCCGATGAACACCGCGGTTTCACCCGAAAAACGGACCTCGGTGTTGTAGTCCTCGGCGCCCAAGGCGACCTCGGCGATGTCTTGCAGGCGCACGATGGCGCCGCCTTCCTCCCGGACCACCAGGTTCTTGAACTCTTCGATGGAGCGGATGTCGGTGTTGGCCGTCAGGTTGACCTGAATCAAGGAACCTTTGGTTTGACCGACCGCCGAGAGGTAGTTGTTGACCGCCAGGGCCTGCCGCACCTGGACCGGGCTGACGTTGAGGGCCGCCATCCGCTCCGGCTGGAGCCAGACCCGCATCGCGAAGGTCCGAGCGCCCAAGACGTCGGCCCGCTGCACGCCCTCGACCGCCGACAGCCTCGGCTGGACGACCCGCACCAGGTAGTCGGTGATCTCGTTTTGGGCCAAAAATCCCGAGGAAAAGCTGAGGTACGCTGAAGCGAACTGGCTGTCCGAAGACTCGATGGCGATCGAAGGCACCTCGGCCTCGGGCGGCAGATCCCGCCGCACCTGATCGATCTTGGAGCTGATCTCCGACAAGGCCCGGGTCGCGTCGTAGTCCAACTTCAACCGGGCCCGGATGGTGGAGATGTTTTGGGTGCTCTCCGACTCCAGGTAGTCGATGCCGTCGGCCGCCGCGATGGCGCGCTCCAGCGGGGTGGTGACGAATCCGCGGATCAACTCGGCGTTGGCGCCGATGTACGCGGTGGTCACCACGATCGAGGCGTTTTCACTCTTGGGATATTGGCGGACGTTCAGGCTCCGGATCGCCTGGAGGCCGGCGATCACGATCAACAGGTTGACCACGATCGCGATGACGGGTCGGCGGATGAACAGCTCGGTCAAGTTCATGGCGGGCCTCTTTCAGGTGTCGCTGGGCTTGGGCGTGGCGCTGGCCGCGGGCGCCAGCGTGTTGTTGACCTTCACCGCCGCGCCGTTGCGCAACTTGAAGGCGCCGCTGGTGACGATGGTCTGGTCGGCCGTGAGCCCCGACTCCACCGCCACCAAGTCCCCGCGCCGTTGGCCCAGCCGCACGAACTGTTGCCGAGCGATGCTCTGCCCGTCCTTCTCTTCCACTACAAAAACCGAGTCGCCGTAGGGCGCGTACAACACCGAGGTGCCCGGGATGGCCAACACCTGATCCTTGTCGGGCATCAGCACGCTGGCGTTGACGAACATGCCGGGGCGCAGCCGCCCATCGGCGTTCTCCACCAAGGTCCGGATCCGGACGTTGCGGGTGGTGGCCTCGATCTCGTTGTTGATCACCGCCACCTTCCCCATCCAAGTTTCGCCCGGGTAGACATCGGTGGTGATCCGCACCCCTTGGCCGTCCCCCAACTTGGAGAGGGATTGTTGGGGCAAAAAGTGCTCGACGTAGACGTTGTCGAGGGCGGTCAAGCTGACCAGCGGCGTGCCCGCGCCCAACACCTGACCCAACTCCACTTGGCGGATCCCGAGGCGCCCCGCAAACGGGGCCCGGATCGTCTTTTTGGCGATGGTGGCTTGGATGCCCATGACCTGGGCTTCACTTTGTTTGGCCCGGGCCCGAGCCAGATCCAGATCCTGAGCCGCGTTGACGTTGGCGTTCCGCAGGGTCTGGGCCCGCTCCAAGTTGAGCTTGGCCAACTCGGCGTCGGCTTGGGCCGCGGCCAGCTGGGCCTCCTCGATGGAGGTGTCGAGGCGCACCAACACCGCACCCTTCTGCACCGCCTGGCCCGAGTCGAAGCTCAGGTCTTTGACCAAGCCCGGGAGTTCGGCGGCGATCGTCACCTGCCGCACCGCCACCACCGAACCCACCGCGGACAGGCCCGCCTCCCATTGTTCGGCGCCGACCTTGGAGGTCGTCACCACCTCGGGCGGAGGTGCGTAGCTCTCTCCCGCCTTGATCATGCTGCCGATCTGGCCGGCCTTTACGGCACCGAGACCACCGACCACCAGCAAGAGGCCGACCACGGCCACCACCACACGAACGACATTTTTTTTCATAAAGGGCAGGCTCCGAAAACTCCGAGGAACAAAAAGTGTTTCCTTCGGTTTGAGGCCAGCCGGTAACGCAAGTGACCGGCCGCGTCTTCCAGCGTCCGCACTTTCAGACCTCCCCCGACCTCCTAAATCATCTGTCTAGGGGTAATCACGAGACGCGAGGCAAGGTTGTCCCCGGGTCGCCGGCGACGTACGACCCGCCCCGGCATGACCGAAGGCCGATGGCGTCGGGCGAACGTCGTCGTGGGCGCCCTGCTGCTGACCCTGATCCTGATCGCCTCGGCCCGGCTGCCGATCGACTACGACGAGGCCTACTACTTCACCTGGTCTCGATCGTTGGCCTTCCGATACTTCGATCATCCGCCGCTGGTGGCGTGGGTGTTGGCGGCGTCGACCGAACTATTCGGCGTCGGGCACTTTGGCCTCCGCCTGCCGGCCTTGTTGTCGACGGCGATCCTTTTTGTGGCCAGCGTCGACGCTGCTCGAAGGTTGCTCCCCACCGCGCCGGGCCTCGCGGCCGAGCTCACGATCTGGGGCCTGGCGGGCGCGGCGATGATCACCGTCGGTTATCTGCCGACCACCCCCGATCCGCTGCAAGGTGCTTTGTTGGGGATCGGCGCCTGGGCCTTGGTCCGGGGTGAACGGCCGTTTTATTTGGGGCTCGCCGCGTTTTTGCTGACCGCCGGGGTCTTGGCCAAACACTCCACCGCCTTGCTTTTCGTCGGCGCAATGTTGGGCCTGCTCCGCTCTGTGGAGGGGCGGCGTTGGCTCCTTCGCCCGGCCTGGTGGTTGGGCCTGGGCCTGGGCCTGCTCTGTCTGGCGCCGTGGCTATATACTGAGTGGAATGAGGGCGGCGCCACCCAATTTCAAGCGGCCCGGGTCTTCGGCGCCGCCGGTCACCGGTGGTTGACGGCCTTGCCCTTGTGGGTTGGGGCGATGGCTTTGACCTTTGGACCGGGAGTGGCTGGGGCTCAGCTCCTCCAATTGGCCGCCGGGTTGAGGCGACCGCCCGGGGCCCCGATCTCGGCCTTGAGCCACGGCGCGGCCCTCCACCTCTTGGCCTGCCTGGTGGCCGCGGGCCTGGGCGCGGGGGAGCTCAACTGGCTCCTGCCGGCCTTGGTGTTTGGCTTGCCCGCGGTGGTCGTTTGGGTGGCCGGGGGTCCTCCCCGGCGACTGCGCTGGTTCCGCGTCTTCAGCTTGGCGGCCGCCGGCTTTGGTGGCTTGGTGTTGTTGCACGTGATCGCGCCGTTTTTGCCGATCGAGCCGGGCAAGGACCGGACCCTCCGGGCCGCTGGCTTTGACCAGGTCGCCTCGAAGGCCGCCCAACTCTCCGACGCCTTGGGCGCCAAGGTTTGGATCACCCGTCGTTATCAAGCGGCCAGCATGTTGCGTTACCACGATCGGGATCGGCACTTGGTGCTCGAGCGATCCGGCGGTCGGCGCAGCCAATACGATCTGTGGCCCCGACCCTCTTTGTGCGCCGGTGGCACCGCCATTTTGGTGCTCAACCACGAGGGCCTCTCGGAGGAGACCCGGGGCCACGTTGAGGCGCTGGCGCCCGGCTTGCCGATCGAACGACAGCGGGCCGGACGGGTGATCGACCGCTGGTGGATCACGCCGGTGCGAGCCGTCGATCAACACTTCTGCGGGGGCCCGTCGTGAGCGTGTGGTGGCGCCTCCTGGGTTACCTGCGGCCGTACCGCGGCACGATGGCGATCGCCTTGGTGGCGATGGTGCTCTTGGCTTTGGCCACCGGCGCCTATCCGGCGATGTTGGATCTTTTGACCTCGATGTTGTTCCCGGACGCGGCCAGCGGCCCGAGCAACCTGGAGCGGGCCCTGGAGGATCTGACTCGAGGCCTGGGCTTTTTGGGGCTCTCCTTCGATCGGCCGGCGGTCGCGTTGTGGCTGAAGGGCGCGATCATCCCGCTGTTCGTGGTCGTCGTGTTGGCCAAGGTGGTGGCCCAGGCGGTGCGATTTTACGCGATGGGATACCTGGGGACCCGGGTGATTCACGATCTGCGGGGCCACCTGTACCAGAGCCTCTTGGCCCAAGACGCCAGCTACTTCGACGATCAAGCGACCGGATTTTTGGTGTCTCGGGTGATGAACGACGTGGCCCAGGTGGAGCGGGCCGCCACCTACGCCCTGCCGATCTTGATCGGCGACGCCCTCAAGGTGGTGACCCTCTCCGCGGTGTGCCTGTTCCAATATCCGGAGCTCTCCTTGGTCTCCTTGATCGTCACGCCGTTGGCGATCTTCCCGATCGTGCGTTTTGGGAAGTTCCTCAAGCGCTACGCCAAGCGGGCCCAAGAGGGCCTGGGCCTCTTGACCCACCGGATCACCGAAACCGTCGGTGGCATCCGGGTGGTGCACGCTTACGGCCGCGAAGGCTACGAGCTGGAGCGGTTCCTCGCCGACAGCCGCGCTTACATGGCGGTCAACATGAAGAGCGTGTTGGTCCGGGCGGTGCAGACCCCGGCCATGGAGTTGATCGGCGTCCTCGCGCTGCTGCTCACCTTGGGCTACGCCTTCGACAAGGTCGAAAGTGGTGAGATCCGGGCCGCCGAGGTCGTGGCTTTTTTATTAGCGCTGGTGCTCTTATACGAGCCACTCAAGGCGATCGGCCGTTTGAACGGGATCCTGATGCCCGGCGTGGCTTCGGCCGAGCGGGTGTTCCAGGTGATCGATCGGCCGCCCTTGATCATCGATGGCCCGGGGGCCCGGCCCTTTAGCGGCGTGCCGGAGCAGGTGCACTTTCAGGGCGTGGGCTTTCGTTACCGTGAAGATCGGGATCCGGTGCTGGAGGGCTTCGAGCTGGTGTTGCCTCGGGGCCAGGTGGTGGCCTTGGTCGGGCCTTCGGGCGGCGGCAAGTCCACGGTGGCGGCCATGTTGCCGCGCCTCTACGATCCGACCCACGGACGGATCACCGTCGACGGCGTGGACCTCAAGGACCTCACGCTCGAGAGCTGGCGGGCCCAGATCGCGATGGTCGCTCAAGAGACCTACCTCTTCGACGACACCATCATGGCCAACATCGCCTACGGGCGGCCGGGCGCAACTCAAGCGGAGATCGAGGCCGCCGCCCAAAAGGCCTACGCCCACGACTTCATCCAGAAGTTGCCGAGCGGTTATGCGACCCGGGTCGGCGAACGGGGCGTGCAACTTTCGGGTGGACAACGGCAGCGGCTGGCCATCGCCCGGGCCTTCCTCAGGGACGCGCCGATCTTGATCTTGGACGAGGCGACCTCCGCCTTGGACGTGGAGAGTGAACGAGAGGTCCAGGCCGCTTTGGACGCCCTGCTCCAAGATCGCACCGCCTTGGTGATCGCCCATCGGCTGTCGACCATTCGCCGGGCCACCGAGATCGTGGTGTTGGAGCGGGGCAAGATCGTGGAGCGGGGCACGCACCAGTCGCTGCTCGAGCGCAATGGCCTCTACGCGCGGCTGATCGCCATGGGCGAGGCGAGGTGAACGGTTGCACTTCGTCTACCAGCTGCTGAGTTACCTGGTGATCGGGTTGTGGCTCCCCTTGTGGGCGCTCCACCCCAAGTTGCGCCAGGGACAAAGGCGTCGGCTCGGGCTTTATGACGACGTCGGTCCGGATCGGCCTTGGCCCAAGTCGAGGGGGGCCGGCCCCCGGATCTGGCTGCACGGGGCCTCGGCGGGGGACCTCTTGGCGCTTTTGCCGATCATCAAGCTCCTTCGGGCCAACGCCCCCGAAGCCACCTTGGTGGTCTCGACCATGACCAACTCGGGCTACCAGATCGCCAAGGATCGGCTCTTGCCGTTGGTCGACGGGATCACCTTCGTGCCTTGGGATCTGCCGGGCGCCACCCGGCGGGCCATGGCGGTGATCCAACCCGAGGTCTTGGTGCTGGAGTACACCGAACTTTGGCCCAACCTCATTCAGGCCGCCAAAGATCACGGCGCCAAGCTGGTGATGACCAACGGGCGGCTCAGCGAGACCTTGGTGCGGCGTTATCGCTGGTTGCAGGCGTTGATCGGCAACCAGCTGGCCAAGTTGGATCTGTTGTTGATGCGAGAAGAGGTCGAGGCCGAACGGGCCTTGCTCCTGGGCGCGCCCAAAGGTCGCGTGCAGATCACCGGCAACACCAAGTTCGACAACCTGGCCGAGCCACCGGGGAAAGAGGCGGTGGCCAAGCTGCGGGCCGCCTTGGGCCTGGGCGACGAGCGGGTTTTGGTGGCCGGTTCGACCCACGAAGGGGAAGAGAAGAAGTTGCTCGGCGCCTTTCGGGGGCTGCGGGCGGTCGATCCCGAGCTGCGTTTGGTGGTCGCGCCTCGGTACGTGGAGCGGGCGCCGAAGATCGCGGCCCTGGCCAAAGCTGAGGGCTTCACCGTCGCCCAGCGGAGCGAACACCAGGATGGGCCGATGCCCAAGGCCGACGTGTTGTTGCTCGACACCATGGGTGAACTCCAGACCGCGTACGGCGTGGGGACCCTGGTCTTCGTGGGCGGGAGTTTCGTCAAGCGGGGCGGACAGAACATCTTGGAGCCAGCGGGGCAGGGGCGGCCGGTGTTGTTTGGGCCCTACATGATGAACTTCCGAGATTCGGTCGAGGTCTTGCTCGGTCGCGGCGGGCTGCAGGTCCACTCTCCGGCCCAACTCCAGCAGGTGGCCAAGGAGCTCCTGGAGCGGCCCGAGGAGATCGCCCAGCTGGGGGAGATGGCCCGGACCGCGGTGCAGAAGGCCCGAGGCGCCTCACCCCGGAACGCCCACGCAATTCTGCAGCTGGCCAAGGACGGCCGAAGGGAGCGGACCAGCGATCGTCCTGGATGACTCGCCTGATTTCACGTGTTAGTCCGCCTGCATGGCAACCGAGTCCTATGAGGTCGTGGTCATTGGCGGAGGCCCGGGCGGCTACGTCGCCGGCATCCGCTTGGGTCAACACAAGAAAAAGACCCTGGTCATCGAGCGGGAACACCTGGGAGGCGTGTGCCTCAACTGGGGCTGCATCCCGAGCAAGGCGATCATCCACGCCGCCAACCTGCGCCACGAGGTCGAGGCCATGGGGCGCGTGTATTCCTCGATCCCGGCGGTCAACGCCACCGAGCTGATGGCTTGGAAGGACGGGATCATCAAGAAGCAGCGCCAGGGCATCGCGGGCCTGCTCAAGGCCAACAACTGCGATCACAAGAAGGGCACCGCCACCCTCACCGGGCCCAACACCTTGAGCCTGGACACCGGCAACGGCAGCGCCGACACCATCCAGTTCCAGCAGCTGGTGTTGGCCACCGGCGCTTCGATCATCGAGATCCCGCCCTTCCCGTTCAGCGATCCGATCGTGGGCTACGCCAAGGACGCGGTCGCTTACGATCCGATCCCCAAGAACCTGGTCATCGTCGGCGGCGGCGTCATCGGCTGTGAGTTGGGCATGGCCTACGCCAAACTCGGCAGCAAGGTGACCATCGTCGAGATGCTCGAGGCCATCTTGCCGGGCAACGACAAAGACCTGATCCGCCCGATCCTCAAGACCATGAAGAAGGTCGGCATCGAGGTGCTGACCAAGGCCAAGGCCAAGGGCTACACCAAGGTCGGCGCGGGCGCCGAGGTCGAGGTGGAGGTCGACGGCAAGGTCCAGAAGATCCCCGCCGATAAGATCTTGGTCGCGGTCGGCTTCAAGCCCAACACCAAGGGCCTGGGCCTCGAGAAGTTGGGCAACCTGCAGCTCGATCAGCGCGGTTGGGTCACCATCGATCAGCAGTGCCGCACCAGCGTGCCCCACGTGTACGCCATCGGCGACATCACCGGGCCGCCGCTCCTCGCCCACCGGGCCAGCCACATGGGTGAGGTCGCGGCCGACGTCATCGCCGGGCACAAGGCGGCCTTCGACGTGATGGCCATGCCCCTCGGCACCTTCACCGATCCGGAGATCGCCATGGCTGGGCTCACCGAACAGCAGGCGGTGGAGAAGGGGTACCAGGTCCGCACCGGCGTGTTCCCCATGTCCGCCTTGGGTCGGGCCGGCGCCATGAACCAGACCGAAGGCCTGGTGAAGGTGGTGGTCGACGCCAAAAACGACGTGATCTTGGGCGTGGGCATCACCGCCTTCAACGCCTGCGATCTGATCGGCGAGGCCTGTTTGGCCCTGGAGATGGGCGCCTTGGCCGAAGATCTGGCGTTGACGGTGCACGTGCACCCGACCTTGTCGGAGGGCCTGATGGAGGCGGCCAAGGCCGCTCGGGGTGAGGCGCTCCACATCCTCAACAAGAAGCCGGGTGAAGGGGCCCGGGCCTCGGCCCACTGAGGTCCAGCATGCGGGAGCTCGAGATCATCCGGCTCGGTCGAATCGGTTACCGGGCCGGGCTCGAGTTGATGGAGCAACGCCTCGAAGCCCGCACCAAAGGCCTGGTCCCCGACGCGATCTTCCTGCTCGAGCACGACCCGGTGTTGACCTTGGGGCGGCGGGCCAATCTACAGAATATATTGGCCAGCCCGGAGCGCCTGCAGAGTTTGGGCATCGAGGTGGTGGAGACCGGCCGGGGCGGCGACGTCACCTACCATGGGCCCGGCCAGATCGTCGGTTATCCGGTCATCGACCTCGCCCCCGATCGCAAGGACGTGCGGCGGTACGTCTGCGACCTCGAGAAGGTGATGATGAGGGTCAGCGCGTCCTATGGCCTCCAGGCGGGCCGGGTCGAGGGCCACATCGGTTGTTGGATCGAGGGCCAACGTAAGATCGGCGCCATCGGCGTGCGGATCTCCCGCTGGTGCACCAGCCACGGCTTCGCCTTCAACGTCACCAGCAACCTGGACGCCTTCTCTTTGATCGTGCCCTGCGGCATCCGGGATAAGGGCGTGACCTCCTTGGCGGCCGAGTTGGGCCGAGAGGTGTCCCTGCCTACGGTGATGGACCAGCTGGAGGCCGAGCTCCGGGCCACCTTCGCCGCCGATCGCCCCGACCGCTGCTGAGCCCGCCTCGGCGGCCATTCCAGGGTCACGATGGCCCTCGATTTGCCCCATCAGTTCGGTCGATGGCCATCATCGGTGAGGCCAATGGCACAAAGGGGGCTCGAAGGTCCCTTTGGAGATGCGCCCGACGAAGGAGTCGGCGCATCAACCCAAAGGAGAGTCGAGATGTGGGCAGCGAGCAGAAGTAGTGGGTGGGGCGGTGTCCTGGTACCCCTGTTGTGGGGCCTCATTGGGGCTGGGTGCGGGGTCGAGGGCGAGGGCGAGGGCGAGGGCGAAGGTGATACCTTCGAGGTTGCGGTGACCATCGCGTCCATCCGGGACCAAGGGATCATCGAGCTGCCCGAATATTGCTCGGACATTAGCTGCTCCTCGGTGGTCGTGTGTACACCGCAGGCGGATTCGTGTGGGTGTTGCATCCTCGATCTGGACGACGCTGAGGATCGGCCGCCAAGCGGCGAAGTCCCGTGGACCCCAGGTGGAGAGGAACCCGGGGGTGGCGGGCCCGGCGACGGTGACGACAACAACCCACCTCCGTCGACAAGCGAAGACTGCGAGACGCCGGCCGACGACGACGGCGACGGAGAGATCAACTGTGAAGACTCGGACTGCTTCACCAGCCGCGTCGAGTTGGCCTCCTCGTCCCTCACGCGACACTTCAGCCAGGCCTTCGCGTTCGAGGCCCAGGGCGTGCCCTCTCTGTGTGATGGGGTTGTCGTATTTTCAGTAGAATGGGATCTGGGCGACGGGCGGACTGTCCGGGGCAACAACCCAGTGGTCCGCTACCCCCAGCCCGGCGCCTACACCGTGACCGCCATCGTCGACTGTCCCACCTGCGATCCCACGACCGAACTTTACGCCTTCAACGTCGTCGCCTGGGACGCCCAGATCACCAAACCCAACTCGAGAGGCAGCGGCGAAGCCGACGGCCGTCGCAACAACGAAATCGTATTGTCGGGGATCGGCAACAAGGATGTAGGGCTCGAGGCCCAGGTGATCCCGTCCAGCGCCGCGGCGGCGGTCGGCAATCGGCTGCTCTGGCAGCTGGTGCGGCCGGCCCAACAGACCGTGAACATCACCCACCAGTTCACCCCGCAAGTGACCTTCGCCAATCGGGGGATCGGGGCCTCGCCGACCCTGCGGTTCTCAACGTTGCCCGCGCGGCACACGGACTTTGGTCAATACGAGGTGTTGTTGTCTTTGGTCGAGGACGGTCACACCCTCGCCCAGCAGAGAGCCCCGATCGAGCTGTACTTCGAGCCGAAGACCGTGCCGACGGGCCGCACGGTGCCCAACTGGTTCTTCTACTACACGCAGATCTTCAAGGACACGTTGCCCTTTGCAGAGCGCATCAGCCTGTCGATTCAATATCAGGCGGTCTCTAGCTACCCCGACACCGCGGGTTTGGTGCCGGCCATGGTGGAGTTCCAATACAGCCACACCTTCTTTCCCAGGACGATCGTCTTGTTCGACTTGGCCTACTCCGACAACGACCTGACCTCGACCTACTGCGGTAAGCTGGAGCGGCCGCGCAGCCGGCTTGACCTGACTTTTTCAACCCTCGTGCACGAGTACACCCACGTGCAGCAAGTGTTCACCTGCAACCAGTACCTGTTCACCAACATCCCTTCGGCGTGGTGGGTGCACCCCGGTTTCGCCAAAGGTTGGTCGTTCAACCAAGAGGACCATTCGAACCACTACACGCTCGGTCCCGATCTGGGGCCGGGCCGCGCGGGCATCACCGACAATCGCAACGCGGTGATCGACGCCGGGGGACCAACCGCCTCCGGCAACCTGCTGGATCTGGTCGGCGGCGGAGTGACGGGCGAACTCGGCCGAGGAGATGACGTCAACCTTGCTCCTCACGGTGACGACTGGTGCTACACCGCGGCCTTGGGGGGAGGACTGGGCCCGCCCCCCGCGCCGATCCCGGGATCCAGCTTGGGGCCCCTCGAAGTGGCCGCCTGCAATGCGGCTCTGGGGCCGGGTGCGCCCAACACGCCGACCAATCTGGACTGGGCTCGAGGCTCTGACGCCTACGGTTCGCCTTGAGCGGTATCGGGTCTATTCGCCCGACCCGCGCAGGTAGAGCTGCTCCACTTTGGCCCGGGCCCATGGTGTCCGCCGGAGAAACTTCAGCGACGACTTGATGCTGGGGTCGATTTGAAAGCAGTTGATGTTGATCAGCTCGCCCAGCTCTTCCCAGCCGTGGCGTTCGACCAAGGTCTCGAGGATCATCTCGAGGGTGATGCCGTGGAGCGGGTTGTTGGGTTGTTCTTCGCTCATGCGCCCGCCGCTTTGAAGGCCGCGGCCACGATCGCCTGAGCCTCTTCCTGGATCCGGGCCAGGTGTGCTTTGCCGAGGAAACTTTCGCTGTAGATCTTGTAGACGTTTTCGGTGCCCGAAGGCCGGGCCGCGAACCAGCCGTTTTGCGTCGTGACCTTGAGGCCACCGATGGAGGCGTCGTTGCCGGGGGCCTTGGTGAGCTTGGCGGTGATCACCTCGCCGGCCAAGGTGTCGGCCTGGACTTGAGCGGGCGACAACTTCTTCAGCACGTCTTTTTGAGCGGGGGAGGCGGGGGCATCCAGGCGTTCGTACACCGGAGCGCCGTGGCGTTCGGTCAGGCGCTGGTAGTGGGCCGAGGGATCCTTGCCGGTCTTGGCGGTGATCTCGGCGGCCAAGAGATCCAAGATGAAGCCGTCTTTGTCGGTGGTCCAGGTGGTCCCGTCGTGGCGAAGGAAGGAGGCGCCCGCACTTTCTTCCCCGCCGAAGCCGTAGCTGCCGTCGAGCAGGCCGGGCACGAACCACTTGAAGCCGACCGGGACCTCCTTGAGTGGACGTCCCAGCGCCGCCGCGACCCGATCGATCATGCTGCTGGAGACCAAGGTCTTGCCGATGGCGGCGTCTTTTCTCCAGCCGCTCCGATGGGTGAAGAGATAGTCGATGGCCACGGCCAGGTAGTGGTTGGGGTTCATCAAGCCACTTTTGGTGACGATGCCGTGCCGGTCGTAGTCACAGTCGTTCCCGAAGGCGATGTCGAACTGATCTTTCAGACGGATCAACGAAGCCATGGCCCACGGCGAGCTGCAGTCCATGCGGATGCGCCCGTCTTTGTCGAGGCTCATGAAGGCGAAGGTCGGATCGACCACCGGGTTGACCACCTGCAACTTCAGCTTCCAGCGTTCGGCGATGGGCCCCCAGTAGTGGACGCCGGATCCGCCGAGGGGATCGACCCCGATCGACAGACCGGAGTTGGCGATCGCCGGCAGATCGATCACCTGGCCCAGCGCTTCGACGTAGGGACCGATGAAGTCGTAGCGGGTCGCCGCCTTTTGGGCCTCCCGGTAGGGCACCCGCTTGACGCCGACCGACCCCGCCTCGATCAGCCGGTTGGCCGCCCTTTCGATCCGGGTGGTGAGATCGCTGTCGGCGGGGCCGCCGTGGGGTGGGTTGTACTTGAAGCCCCCATCTTCGGGCGGATTGTGGGAGGGCGTGATGATGATGCCGTCGGCCAAGTGGGCGGTGCGGCCCCGGTTGTAGCTGCAGATCGCGTGAGAGACGACGGGAGTGGGGGTGTAGCCACCCCGAACGTCGACGTGCACGGCCGCGCCGTTGGCGATCAAGACCTCCAGGGCGCTGACCATCGCGGGCTCCGAGAGAGCGTGGGTGTCGATGCCCAAATACAGCGGGCCATCGATCCCGGCCGCGGCCCGCTCGTCGCAGATCGCCTGGGTGGTGGCCAAGATGTGGGCCTCGTTGAAGCTCCCATCCAAAGAGGTGCCCCGATGCCCCGACGTCCCAAAGGCCACCCGCTGGGCCGGCTGGCTGAGGTCCGGGGGGGTCGAGAAGTAGGCGGTGATCAGCCGCGGGACGTTGACCAATAGGGAGCGAGGGGCCGGTTGACCCGCGAGCGGATGCGCCATGGGCGACGGATTGGTCCGACCCTCGCCCGGGGTCAAGCGCCGCCCTTGAGCCGCCAATTTCCTGGGCTTTTCGGGTGCTCGATGTGGGATACGGGCTCCCTCCTGGGCCGTGATGGGGACCTTTAAGCAACATTGCATGAGTTCACCGCGAATATGAAAGATTAACTCTGCGAACCCTGATAGGCCTCCGCACCTTCGGAGGAGGCCAAGTTGAAAGTTCGCGGACGAGTGAGTTGCTTCGTATGGGTACTATTGGGCCTGGCTTGCACTGAGTCGGTCGATGAAATCGGCCGCGTCGAGCAGGCCGTGGGTCCGCCCCGGCCGGACCTGGTCGTCACCTCGGTCACTGGACCGGTCAGCGTCAATGGCCCCTTCGTCGGCGCCGCTGAGGTGTGCAACCGCGGCACCGCCAACAGCTTGCCGACCACCGTCAATATCTACCTCTCCCGCGACAAGCGCATCGACGGCATCACGACCACCGGCCTCGATCCCTACGCCGGCACCTTCAACGTCATCGGCTTGTTCCCCGGCCAGTGCCGCACCCTCGAGGGCCCGCTCAATGTCACGGTCCCGGCCGACGCCAAATATGTGATCGCCGGGATCGTCGACGAGGCCAACGCCCAGCTGGAGGTCAACGACCGCAACAACACCATCATCGGTGATTTTGTGTGGGCCGGCGTTCGGGCGGAGCTCTTCATCGCCTCCCTTCGTGCGCCCCGGCTCTCCCGCTTTTCGGGTGAACCGCTGCCGATCGAAGTGCGGGTGTGCAATCAGGGCACCATCGCCGCTCGGGCCAGCACGTTGGGCCTCTACCGCTCCACGGACGCGACCATCACCACCGCCGCCCCCGACATCACCTTGGCGACCCTCAACACGCCAGCCCTTCAAGTCGGAGAGTGCGTCGATCTCAGCGGGACCTACGCCTGGGGCGGGCCAGGGCCTACGGCCTACGTCGGCGCGATCGTCGACCCGCGGAAGCGAGAGCCGGAGCTCAACGAGAGCAACAACACCGCGGTGGCGCAGGTCGACGAGCTCGATCCCATCAGCTGGGAAAGTGCGGTGGTCGAGAGCCTGTCGGCGTCCGCCCCGGGAGAGTCGTTTTGGCGCCAGGCCCGTTGGTGCACGGTGGCCACCGAGTCTTTGCCTTCGACGGTCCAGGTGCTCGGCAGCACCGATGCCGTCTTGGTTTCGCCCTGGGTCGATGGGCTCAGCCCCGATGTCATCTTCGAGTGGTTCGACCTCGATCCACCGCCGCCGCTGGTTTGCCGTGATATTCCGATCAGCTTTGGGTGGGGGGGCTCGACGTCCACCCCAGAACCTCTTGCCTACTACGGCCTGGCGAGTTCGTCGTTGTGGACGGGGGTCGCGGCCCCGGTGGCCCCGCTTCCGGGGCTCGAGTGGCTGGGCACGGGCCCCGGCCGATCCAACTTCTCGGTCGGCGTCGTGGAGGCCCGCGCCTCCAACGGCGGCCTCCAGGTGCAATTCGAGGTCTGCGCCGAATACTTCGTCGTGTCTGCCTCGGTTCAGTTCTACGTGTCCGACGATCGCCGCTTGGATCTGGGGGTCGCCTGGGCCGACCGCGATGGCGGTCTGATCCAAGCCAACCTCGACTCTGGCTGCCGCAGCTTCACCCACTTCATCCCTGGACCGATCCCGGACCCCGTCTATGTCCTCGCGCGGGTCGATCCAAACGGGAGCGTCGACGAGCTGCTCGAGACCGACAACGACGGTTGGAGTGCGGTCGTTCGAGCCACCCCCACTCCCAACCTGGTTGTCCGATCGGCGGCCTTCCCGATTCAGGCCAACTCACCCGCCGAGGTTCGCGTGGAAGTCTGCAACCACGGCGCCGTGGTTTCGCCCGCGTCGTCGGTCGGCGTTTACCTGGAGCACGATCGAACCATCCCGGGCTACGGCCTGGTCGCGCCCGGGTCGGTTTCGGTAGGTCAAGTTGAGGTCCCCGCGCTGGCCCCCGACCAGTGCGTCGAACCTCGGGCCAACCTGGCCTTGCCGAGCGGTGCGGGCGGTTGGCGCTGGCGGGCCATCGTCGACGCCAACGGGACCGTCGCCGAGACCCGGGAGGACGACAACAGCTGGGTCGGTCCTTGGATTGGCCTCGGCAGCGGCCCCGACCTGGTCGTGAACGCGATCCGGGCCGCCGGACCCCTGCCCTCGGCCTTCACGGCCTACCTGGTCCAGGTCTGCAACATCGGTGACCAGCCGAGCGCCGCCGCCACCGTGACCACCTTTGGGACCGTCGACCGCGTTTTGGAGCCTCGGGGCCGGGGCCTCGGCCCAACGGAGTTGCCCCTCGGGGCGGCGGCGGTCCCCACCTTGGCGCCCTCGGCTTGCGTAGAGGTGATCGCGTTCCCCGACTCAGGTGTTCTCGGCGCGAGCGGCAACGCACCGATCTGGACCGCCGCTTGGGTCAACGATTTGGGCCTCGTCCCGGAGCGCACCACCCGGAACAACGGCCAGATCGGCCCTCGCTGGAGCCCGTATTCGACCTCCTCATTCCGGGTGCAGATCCTGCGGGCGCCTCGCGCGCTCGATGAGGTCGACGGTTCGATCGAGGTCGAGGTCTGCAACGACGCCGACAATTCCTTCGAAACCAGCCTGAGCGTGCAGGCGGTGACCCACCCGCAGCAGTCGCGTTGGGAGGCGCTCAACCTCCTGCCGTTCGGCGCTGACCCGTTCTTTTCGTTGCCGGGGGGCACCTGCGAGCGCCGGACGTTGGCGCTGGAGGTGCAGTTCGGGGTGCCGGGACCGCTGCAGCTGCGGGTCGAGTTGTGGACCAACGATCCCGATCGGACCGACGACGTGGCCTACGGGCCCTGGCTCGGGGAGGCTCTCAACTCGGCGCCGGTGCTGGACTGGGAGGTGGTGCCGACGGGCCGCGGTGACTTCGACGTTCACCTGCGACTCTGCGAGCGCAGCACGCAGAATGGGATAACCCCGGCCGGGATCCTGGAGCTTCGCCTCTCGGACGACCCGATCCTCAACGTCGCGGCCGAAGGTTACGCCGATCCCTTGGTGGCCACCCTCCAGATCCCTGGTCTCACCCGGACCATGCCGTGTGCGTCGTTTTCGACCACCATCACCCCGCCGCCCGGCGCGACTGGGCCTCACACCTTGTTCGCGCGGCGCCCCGATCCCAACGGGCTGAACGTCGATCAGATCGAAACGCGGGCCGTGGTTTTGGGGACGGGCCCAGACCTGGCCGTTCGACAGGCGCGCTGGGAGACGCCCGACCGGGCTTTGCTTCGGGTCTGCAACGACGGTACCCAGGCCACCCTGTCCACCACCCTGGCGGTCTACGCTTCAACAGATGGGACCTTCGCGGGTCTCGGGACGCTGGGCGGATCGGATCCGATCGACGCCGTGGTCCCGGTGCCCGCCCTGGGGCCGGCCGAGTGCACCACCACTCGGGTGACGACGGCTCGTCCCTTGGGCACGACCTTGTTCTTCGTCCCGGATCACGATCGTGCTGTTAGCGAGCTGGACGAAGTCGGGGGTGTGGCTTCCTTGCAGGTCTCTTCGCCGACCGTCGACCTCGTCCTGGAAGACCTCCAGGTGGTCGACCAGCGGACCTCGTCGATCGTCCTCGCCCCTCGGGTGTGCAACCGCGGCAACGGCGCCAGCCCCCCCTCCAGCGTCAGCGTCCGCTTGCCCAACAACTGGGGCGGCGAACCTTCGCTCATCGGTACCTTGCCGATCCCGGCGTTGCAGCCCGACGCCTGCGCCTCGCCGTACGGGACCATCACCAGCGCCTCGCCGGCCACCTTCTTGGCGATGGTTGATCTGGCGGGCGCCATCGCAGAGACCGATGAATTCAACAACGCCTATGATCTCTCGGCGATCTCTCAGACCGTGGCCGCCCTCGAGTTCGACTGGCTTCTTTACCCGACCCTCTTTGAATCTCCCACCGGCGTGGCGTTGGTTCAGGCCTGCAACCGCGGCGTCCAGGAAGAGGCCGTTCAAGGTGCCTTCTACTCCTATGAGGACGCCACGTTGTATGCCTTCGGGGGCACGGGCGACTACCCGTACCTCCACCCCGACGTGTGCGGTGTGTTTTCGGTGCAGCTGAATCCGGTGTTCTTCGCGCCCTCCTGGGCACCCCATCTCGAGTTTAGCTGGAGCGCGGGCGCCATCGACTGGGCGACCCTCGACTTGGCCGGGCGCCCGATCGGTCGCTTCATCTTCGGCGTAGGGCCGGATCTCGCGGTGCGAGCGGCGACGCGGATTGGCGACGACCTGAACATCGAGGTCTGCAACAGCGGCAACCGCCTGGCCCCGCCCGCGACGGCCTCGGTGCGGGCGGGCGTCGACCTCGACGTCGAGCCCCGCCATAGTTCCCCGGCCCAAGAGGTATCGCGGGTGCCGGTCCCGGCCTTGGCGCCGGGCGACTGCCGCGTGGTCCTATCGCCTCTGCCCGCCGCCTCAGCCACCACCCTGGCGGTGGTGGTGGTCCTCGATGATCCCGCAAGCCGCGCCGAGGTGATCACCACCAACAACGGGCTCCGCGGTCCCAACCTGGGGTTGGGCCCGGACCTGCGCGTGACCAGCCTGAGCTTCGTTGGCGCCGAGGCGTCGACGATCCAGCCCGAGGTCGTGGTCTGCAACGAAGGTGGGTCGCCCAGCCCTTCGGCCACCGCTCGCCTCTACTTCAGCCTCGATCGCGTGGCGGATGGCGCGGGCCGCTTGCACAACGGCGACCAGGCGGTCGGCGAAGTTTCGGTGGGCCCGCTCGCCCCGGGCGCGTGTGTCACCACCTCGGAGGTCCTCGTACTGCCGGCCATGCCTTCGATCGACGACGCCCGCCTGATCTTGGAGGTGGCCCCGCTGTGGGCCTGGGTCGCGGTCGATCCCGACGAACAGGTGGAGGAACTGGACGAGGGGAACAACGGCTCGACGCTGGTCCGCGCGCCCTTTGGCAGCGGCCCGGATCTGACGGTCCGTTCGGCGTCGGCCCAACCTCTCCTGTCTCCCAACGCGCTGGAGGCCGAGCTGCTCGTGTGCAACGACGGCAATCAGCCCAGCCCACCGAGTGAGGTGCGGGTCGACTTTGCGTTGGTCGAGGCCCACCCCTCCTTTGGTGCGCCAGGGGAGGTCGGCCGGCGAGTTTCAGCGGGGACCGCCATCCTGCCGAGCCTGGCCCCCGGGAGCTGCAGCGCCCAGGCCTTGGGCCCCACCGCCACCGCCCTGATCGACGAGGGGCTGTATCGCTTGGTCGCGCAGGTCGACCGTCCGGACGACGTGCGTGAGCTCCGAGAGGACAACAACCAGCTCCAGGGTGAGTTGGTCGTCCTGACCGCCCAGGGTGAACTTACGGTTCGTTCGGCCACCGTCGGGCCGGACCTCGATGGATTCACTCGGGTCACCGTCGAGGCGTGCAACACCGGCTCCGCCGACCTCTACTCCCCTGGCGCGTCCCTGATCCTCAGCGTCGATCAGGTCGTGGAGCCCTCCGAATACTTCTACGGCCTCGGCTGGCCGTTTTTGGCGCCTGGAGGTTGTGAGGTGTTCTCGAGTGAGCCCCTCGAATGGACCCTGCCCCAGTGGCCGCTGACGGAGCTGTTCTGGTTGGGAGTCCACACGGCGCCCTTCGGCGACGCCGATCCGCGCAACGATCTGTATTGGATCGGACAGATCCCTTGAATGGAATCTACTGAGTAGATGAAGACCCCCTGGCCTAAACGCCCCGGGGGAGGAGACCGTCGAAGAGCACGTTCCCCTTCGTCGCGGAGCGGGCGTCCACGAAACGGACGCCTACCTCTTCATTGAGGGGATCGAGGAAGACGGTGGTGGTGGCCGCGACCACGCCCGAGCTGTAGAGGAACTGGCCCTCGGGGAAGACATCACCTCGGGGGGCCGCGCCACTTTCGACCAACAGGGCGAGTGGGTTGGGGCCGTTGCCGGTGGGGCCGACGGCGATCTCCAGGTAACGGCTCGCCGGGCCTTCGGGTTCGATCCGGCTGATGAAGCCGCAGTGAAAGTCGCCGGTCAGGAACAAGACGCCCGGGAGGTTGTGGGCCACCAGGTGATCGATCAGCTCGGTCCGTTGGGCGGCGTAGCCCTCCCAGCGATCGGCGAGGCCGGGCGCCCAGAGGGCCGGGAAGCGCGTGATCGGCACCGAGTTGAGGATCACCTTGTAGCGGCAGGGGCTCTTCACCAGGCCGTCCTTGAGCCAGTCCAGCTGGGCCCGGGAGAGGTATTGGGCCTCGGGGGTCTGGCGGGTCGCGGGCAGGCGTTCGCTGCGGCAATCGAGCACAAAAAACTCGGCGCTTTTGCCCCAGCGGTAGCTGCGCCACAACCTCCCGCCCAGGCCGGGCTCGATCGCCAGGGTCTCGTAGAACGCTTGGCGCCCGGCGGTGAAGCGTTCGGGGTCGACGCTGGTCTGGCTGAAGTTGTTGTCGATCTCGTGATCGTCCCAGGTCGCGTAGAGCCCGGCCGCGGCGTAGGCGGCGACATATTCGGGCTGAGAGAGTTGATCCCGCCACAGCGCCCGGTATTCGGCCAAGGTGCCGGCCTCGTCGTTGTAGCTCATGTCGCCCAAATGGCAGAGCACGTCCGGCGGATCGGCGGCCACCAGCTCCAGCGCTCGAAAGGGTCGGTTGCGTTGGCTGGTGCAGACCAACCCGCCGATCGAGAGGGGGCGCAAGTCGTCCGGCGCGAAGGTGGTGCGGAAGGTGCCGATCGGGCTGCGGCGGCTCGAGGCCCGATCGAAGAAGGCGTAGCGATAACGCCCCGGGCCGAGCCCTCGGACCTTGGTGCGCAAAAAGCCGTCTAGGGGAGCGAGTTCCAACTCCTGCACCAACTTGATCTGACCCGGGCCGGCGTCGCGCCAGACCCGCAACAGGTGGGCTTCGTTCGAGCTCGCGGCGGCCAACAAAAGCGCCGAGGTGCTCTCCAGCGCGCTCGCTTGTACGCCGATGGGGAAGGCCTGGAGGTCGGCGGGGATCGCCCCGGGATCGAAGTCGATCAGCTTCGCGCCGTCCGATGGTTCGGGTTCAGGGTCGGCGGACCGCCGCGGGTACTCCTCATCGCCACAACCGGGCAGGGAGGCCATCCCCAAGGCCGCCGCCGAAACTCCCAATAACTCACGCCGGGTGAACACGGGCCGCAACTGAGCACGGGCCCTTGGCCGCTGACAAGACGCTCGACCTCCCTCGTCGTCCTTGTTAGCCGACCGCCATGGACGATTGTGCCCTCTGCCGCAGCCTGCACACCGAAACCCCGATCTTCGAGGACGAACTTTGGCATGTGCGCCCCATCGAGGCCCCGGCCGGCGTCGCCGGTTGGATGATCGTCGTCGCCAAGCGGCACGTGGCCGGGCCAGCCCACTTCGATGACGCCGAGGCGGCCAGCTTTGGTTTGGCGCTGCGCCACTTCTCCCAGGTTCTACTGGAGACCACGGGCGCCTTGCGGATCTACACCGCGGCCCTCGGCGAAGCGGTGCCTCACTTTCACTGCCACCTGGTGCCGCGCTACGAGGACACCCCCAAAAAGGGTTGGGGGCTCTTCGATCTGCAGCGCGCCGCCAAAGAGGGGGAGGTCACCGTCGATCCGCAGCGGATCCGCGCCGTCAACGCGGCCTACGGGGAGGCCCTCTTGGCCAACCCCTTCCGTGGGCCGGGGCGGCGCTGAGCGGCGAGTTCCTGACGGCGCGTAGGATGGGCCCACCCGTCCTCGCACCTTCCCCGGGCCCCGGGCTCGGCGTTAGGTTGCCCCCCGATGCGCCTCGCCCCGGTCGTTCTCCTCCCACTCCTTTGGCCTTCGCTGGCGTTCGCCCAGACCGTCACCGCGACCCAGACCATCACCGCCACCACCGCGCCCTTGAGCCGAATTTTCCTAGGAGTTGACGGCTCCACCCAAATTGAACACCTCCTCGACGCCTCCTACGAAGTTTATCCACCGAGCGGCGTCCCCGGCGACTACGGCACCATCTTGGCCATCGACGGCGCCTTGTACGCGCCGGACTTCGACAACCACAGCGACGGAACGGCCACCGACAGCCTCAACAACGTCGCGCCCTACATTGTATTGACACCGGTGTTTCAGACCGGCGTCTTGGGCACTGGCGCGGCTTTTGACCCGTTTCGGGTGACCACCAGCCTGGCGGCCGGCGGCACCGGCGTCCAGGTGGTGCAGACCGACGCTTATGCGGTGGGGGCCGAGTCCTATTTGACGACCATCCAGCTGACCAACACCAGCACCAGTCCCCGGGTGATCGTGCTGTACCGGGCCGCCGACTGTTATCTGGGCGGCTCCGACAGCGGTTACGGCGCGGTCGATCCATTGAGTGGAGCGGTGTCCTGCAGCTCCAATCCCGACAACAACCCGCCCGATCGCATCGAGCAGTGGTTGCCGATCTCCTCTGGCGCCAGCCACTTCCAGGCGGGCTACGACACGGTGTGGTCTTGGATCGCCACTCGGGCACCCTTCCCTGACAGCTGCGAGTGCACCGTCCAACAGGACAACGGGGCCGGCTTGTCTTGGTCGTTGACCTTGGCCCCGGGCGAGACCACCTCCCGCAGCCACCTGACCACCTTCTCTCCCGTCGGCAACGTACCGGTGGTGACCTTGAAGTTGGCCGACACCGGGACCGTCACCAGCGGCGGGCGGAGCGGCTACACGGTGTTCTTCGACAACGCCAACATCTTCGCGGTGACCCTCGATCAAGTGGTGGATCTGTTGCCGGCAGGCTTTTCCTACGTCCCGGGCACCACCAGCGGCGCCTTGACCAGCGATCCAGTGATCGCCGGACAACAGCTGAGCTGGGCCGGACCCCTGGTCGTGGCCGGACAGTCCACGGCGATGTTGCACTTCGAGGTCATCGTGGCCACCGCCACCGGCGCCTACTACAACAACGCCTCTGCC
This sequence comes from Deltaproteobacteria bacterium, assembly GCA_016703535.1. Taxonomy (GTDB): domain Bacteria; phylum Myxococcota; class Kuafuiibacteriia; order Kuafuiibacteriales; family Kuafuiibacteriaceae; genus Kuafuiibacterium; species Kuafuiibacterium phototrophicum. Next base: position 820,220 of record JADJBV010000002.1, read on the forward strand.
TTGACCGATGGCCTGGTCGCCGTGGCACCGACCGGCGACACGGCCCGGATCGATGTTGTCCTGGCGCCGCCCCCCACCGACGGCGGCGTCGAAACCGACGGTGCGGTCGGCGACGGCGGCGGGCCGAGCAGCGACGGTGGCCCGATCGAAAACGACGGAGGCCCGATCGGCGATGGGGCGGTCGATCTGGACGGCGGCGTCGACCCCGACGGCGGTTCGCCCGGGGATGCGGCGCTCCCGCCCGACTTGGGCTCGCCCGATGCTGGCGGCGATGGCGGCACCGTGGACTCGGGCCCGGCCGATTCAGGCGCGGCGCCGTTCGACGCTGGAACTGCGGGCCCCGGGGATGAGTCGAGCGACGAAGGCTGCGATTGCCGCGCGAGGCGAGGGCGTCCTGGATCGATCTGGGCCAGCGTGGCCCTCTTCGGTTGGGTCTTGATGCGCCGCAAGAAAGATTGACGCAGCGCGATGCTCCCCCCGGGACACTCCCGGGTTGCCGGGCCGGGTCGAACCTGTTCTAACCGCGGCCAGCATGACGCGCGCCATCGCGATCACGCGGACCACCGCGCCGAAGACCAAACCTGACCCAAACGACCTCGGTTTCGGTCGTTTTTTCAGCGACCACCAGGGCCAGATGGAGTGGACCGCCGAAGGTGGATGGGGCCCGCCGCGGGTCGTGCCGTATGGGCCCATCCCCCTCGATCCGGCCGCGGGCGTGCTCCATTACGGGCAAGCGATGTTCGAGGGCCTCAAGGCCTTCCGCCAGCCCAACGGCAGCGTGAAGTTGTTCCGCCCCGAAGCCCACGTGCAGCGGATGATCGTCGGGGCCCCTCGGCTCTGCATGCCTTCGCCCCCGGCCGACACCATGCTCGAGCTGCTCAAGGCCTTCGTGCAGACCGATCTGGACTGGGTGCCGTCGGCGCCCATGACCTCCCTGTACGTGCGGCCCACCTTGATCGCCACCGACGCCTTTTTGGGTGTTCGTCCGGCCAACAAGTACCTCTTCTTCGTGATCGGCTCGCCGGTGGGGGCCTACTACTCGGGTGGCCTGCGGCCGGTGCGGATTTGGGTTGAGCGCAGCCAAACTCGGGCGGCCAAGGGTGGTCTCGGTGCGGTCAAGGCCGGCGCCAACTACGTGGCCAGCCTCTACGCCGCCAACAAAGCCAAGAAGGAGGGCTACGACCAGGTGTTGTGGCTTGACTCGGTCAAACACGAGACCATCGAAGAGGTCGGCACCATGAATTTGTTCGTGGTGTTCGGCGACGAGCTGGTGACGCCGCCGCTCTCCGACAGCATCTTGGCCGGCGTCACTCGGGACTCGATCATGGCGCTGGGCCAGGACCTCGGCCTCAAGGTCAGCGAACGCCCGATCACCGTGCAGGAGCTGGTCGACGGCGAAAAGAGCGGTCGCCTCAAAGAGGTCTTCGGCAGCGGCAGCGCCGCCGTGGTCAGCCCCGTCGGCGAGTTGGCCTTCGGCGACAACAAGATCGTGACCAGCAAGGGCGAATCGGGCCCGGTCTGCCAGTCGCTCTACGACGCCATCACCCAGATTCAGCGCGGCACCCGGCCGGACAAACACGGCTGGATGATGCCGGTCTGATTCTATTGAATGGAAGGACGTCGGCGCCGCTCAGCGGGCCAAGAGCCGGTCGAGGGCGGTCGCCAAGACCACCGGTGGCACCCGCCGAGGATTGAGCGGCGGCTCTTTGCCCGCGGACTTCACAGAGCTGCTCAAGGTCTCGGGGGCGACCGCCAAGCCGAGCAGTCGATCGGCCGGATAACTGCGCAAGGTGCCGACCACGCCGTGGAGCACGTCGAGCTTTTGGGTCTGGAGCTGTGGCAGGGGCTTGGGGCCCAGACCGTCCAGGCGCACCGCCAACTCCCGCAGGTGATCGGCCCAGGGCTGATCGATGCCGCGCCGATCCATCATGGTCGCGAGATCACCGGGGTGGGGCATCATGCCGTTGCCCAAGGCCCAGAGCACCGAACGTTGATCGTTCGGCAGGTCCGGATCCCCCAGGCTGTGGGTCAAGAGGGCCTTGAAGTCGGCGTCGACGGCGGCCGAGACCAGATCGGTCGCGACCCGCACACCGCTGGGCACTGAGATGGAGATGTCAGCGCCGCTGGCGGCTTGGGCGACCAGGCCGTTGAGGTGACGTTCGGCGGCCGCCGACTCGAGCTGCTGTTCGACCGCCTGGGCGGCCAACTTCCGCTTCTGATCTTGGAAGGCGAGGGCGGCGGCCTCGAGCTCCCGCTCCCAGCCGTCGAGGAGGCGGTTGAGGGCCTGCTGTTGGGCCTCGTAGATCTGGTTCCGCAGCTCGAGTGAAAGGTTCGACATCCGACGGTCTCCGGGCCAACAGCTTTATCGGGCCCGGCGACGCCGTGGTTGCGGGGAAGGCGCCCCGATCAAGAGAGGATGGCGGCGGCGGCGCCCAGGATAAACCCGGTTACGCCAAAACCCACCGACAACACCTTGCGCTGGTGCTGCACCACGGCCTCTTCGATCAGGATCTCGTCGGGCGGGACCGGATCGGGGCGGAACTCTTCGGGCAACAGCGGCGCGCCCCGATAGGTTTCGGTGGGGGTCGGCAAGAGGCTGATCGCCAAGGGGACCTGGGAGTGGGTGACATCGGTCGTCAACATGGGTCGGACGGATGACGTATGCCGACTTGTAGGCATTGTCCAGTTTCTGCTTCGGGATCGGCGTTGACCCCCTCCAGGGGCCCACCTAAGTTCCCGTCCGCAATGGCATTCGAATTCAAGTTGCCGGACATCGGAGAGGGCGTCGTCGAGGGCGAGATCGTGAAGTGGCTCGTGAAGCCAGGCGACTCGGTCGACGTGGATCAGCCCATGGTCGAGGTGATGACCGACAAGGCGACGGTGGTCATCCCGTCGCCCAAAAAGGGCGTCATCAAGGAGACCCGGGGCGCCGAGGGCGCCATGGTCGAGGTCCACTCGGTGTTGGTGGTCATCGAAGAAGGTGCCGGTGCACCTGCCGCGCCCGCGCCCGCACCCGCCGCGCCCGCGCCCGTCGCCCCGAAGGCCCCCGCGGCAGCGGCTCCGGTGGCTCGAGTTGCGCCCGCGACCGCCGTGGCTGCGGCACCGCTGGCACCGCCGCCGGCACCCCCTCCGCCCGCCGCGCCCAACGGAAGTGGCGGTTATCGCGCCTCGGCGCCGGTGTTGGCGGCGCCCGCGACCCGTCGTTTGGCCCGGGAGCTCGACATCGATCTCACCCGAGTCCCGGGTTCGGGCCCGGCGGGGCGGGTGACCTCGGCCGATGTGCGCCAGGCCGCCAGCAACGCCACCCAGGTCCCTCAGCCGGCCGCCATGACCGTGCCGACCTTGATCCCGACCCAGACTCCGGCGGTCCGTTCCCACGCGCCCAAGCCGTCGATCACCGCGGCCCTCGAGCCCGCCGATGAACGGGTGCCGGTGCGCGGCCTGCGCCGCCGCATTTGGGAGAACATGGCCCAATCGGCCTTCACCGCGGCCCACTTCACCTTCGTGGAGGAGTGCGACTCGACGGAGATGGTGAAGTTGCGGGAGCGCTTCAACGCCAACCTCCTCAGCGCCGAAGAGAAGTTTACGTATCTGCCGTTCATCGTGAAGGCCGTCGTCGCGTCGCTGAAGCGCTTCCCGGCGCTCAACGCCCACGTCGACGACGACAACATGGAGTACGTAAAGCGCTCCAACTTCCACATCGGCATCGCGGTCGCCTCGGAGCGAGGTTTGGTGGTGCCGGTGGTGCGCCACGCCGATCGCCGTTCGCTCCTGGACCTGTCAAAGGAGATCAAGCGGCTGGCCGACGCGGTCCGCAACAACGCTTTGACCACCGACGATCTCGGCGGCTCCACCTTCACCATCACCAGCTTGGGCAAAGACGGCGGCATCTTTGCCACGCCGATCATCAACTACCCCGAGGTGGCGATCATGGGCGTGCACAAGATGGTGAAGCGCCCGGTGGTCAAGGATGATCAGGTGGTGGTGCGGGACATGATGAACTTGTCCCTCTCCTTCGATCACCGCTTGATCGACGGCCACATCGGCGCGGCCTTCACCTACGCGGTGATCAAGCTGCTCGAGAGCCCCGATCGGCTGATGATGGAGATGCTCTGAGCGATGGTCGCCTCGCCCAAGGAAGCCCCCTTGCCCAGCATCTTGCAGGATCCCCGGCGCACCAACGAAGAGCCCAAGCTCTTCCAGGTGCTGGCGCCCGACGGCACCCCGGTGGGGCCGCTGCCGGACATCGACCTCGACACGATGCTCAAGGTGCATCGTTACATGACCATGATCCGGCTCCTCGACGACCGGATGATGATCATGCAGCGCCAGGGCCGCATCGGCTTTTACGGCGCCTGCACCGGGCAAGAGGCGGGGCCCATCGGCACCGCCGCCGCGTTGCGCATCACCGACTGGATCTACCCGGCCCTGCGCGAGGGTGTGGCCATGCTCTACCGCGGTTATCCGCTGGAGCCTTACCTGTGCCAGGTCTTCGGCAACGACGGTGACGTGCTCAAGGGCCGGCAGATGTTGTCGCACTATGCCGATCGATCGGTGAACCAGGTCTCTTGGTCGAGCGTGATCGGTACTCAGATCACCCAAGCCGTCGGCACCGCTTGGGCCGCTCGTTATCGCAAGAAGAGCGACGTCAGCGTGGCCTTCATGGGCGACGGCGCCACCTCCAGCGCCGAGTTCCACACCGGGATGAACTTCGCCGCGGTCTGGGGCGCCCCGTGCATCTTGATCTGCCAGAACAACCACTGGTCGATCAGCGTGCCGACCAAGGGCCAGACCGTGTCTCGCACCATCGCCGAAAAGGCCGTGGCCTACGGGTTGCCGTACGCCCGGGTCGACGGCAACGACGTGTTGGCGGTCTACGCCGCGGTCAGCGAGGCCGCCTCCCGGGCCCGAAGTGGTGGCGGGGCCTCTTTCCTCGAGCTGCTCACCTATCGGATCGGCGCCCACTCCAGCTCGGATGATCCCCGGGTGTATCGGGATGAACGGGAGGTCGAGGAGTGGAAGCTCAAAGACCCGGTGGAGCGTTATCGCAAGTTCTTGATCTCGACCGGCCGCTGGTCCGAGGCCCAAGACCAGGCCCTCAAAGAGGCGCTGAATCAGGAGATCATCAGCACCCTGGAGCGGGCTGAAAAACGTGGACCGCCGCCGGATCGGACCTTGTTCGAGGACGTCTACGCCACCCCGCCGTGGCACCTCGTCGAACAAGCCCAGGCCTTCCGCGAGGAGCAAGGTGGAGAGGACTGAACGCCAGGCCTTGTTGGCGACGCTGGGGCGCATGCACCACAAGGCCTGTTATTGGGCCGCTCGCCTCTCGGCCCGGCCCGCGACCGCGACCTTGTCCTTCGGCGTCGCCGCTCGGGCCAAGGCGATCCAAGTTTGTCTCGAACGCGACACCACCTGGGCCATCGCGGCGACGCGCCTGCGCGCTGAGTTTGGCGCGACCTTGGAGCGGCTCTCGGAACTCCGGAAGAGCAAAGGCACTGGGGCGCGGCTCCTGGAATGGGAGCTGCGGCTCCAGCACCTGGCCGAACAAGACGGGGCGCTCCGGGCCGAACGGTCCCTCTTGGACGCTCGCCTCTCGGCCGAACACCGGGCGTTCTTGACCACTTGGGCTTTGCTCCAGATTCGTATGGGCCGCCCAACACTGAACGCGTGAGCTGTCCTACCTCCCCCGACTATCCGGTGGCCGAGACCGCTGGTCGGGTGCTACCGTGTCGCATCGTGCAGAGCGACAAGAACGAAGCCTTCGGCACCTTGTTGGCCCAGGTCGCCAAAGGTGAGGTGCCATTGTCGGCGCTGGGCGGGATGGACGCCAAGATGTTGGCCCAGATCCTCAGCCAGGCCATCGCCCAGATGCAGGTCGGCCGCGACGACAAGGCGGTGCCCATCTTGGAGGTCTTGATCGCCCTCGATCCTCCCAACCCCATCTTCCACGAGTACCTGGGCTTGGCCGCCGAACGCCTCGGGGATCACGACCGGGCCTACGCCGAATATTCGGTGAACATCGGTGAGCTGGAGCGGGCCGGCAACAAAGGTGATCGGCTCTGTGAGGCCTACCTGCTCCGGGCCCGGCTTTCGGCGCTCAAGGGCGAGATGAACCTGGCGGCCGACGATCTGGTGAAGGCCCACCAACACGACCAAGGCCACGACGCCGAACTTCGGCAGGAGCTGAAGTTGCTGCAGCAGGCCGTGGAGGGTGCGCGATGAACGGCAAGGTTGGATCTTCTCTTTTTCCTGCCCATCTCAAGCCCCTGGAGGTCGACGCCCAACGTTCGGTCGACGCAATTCAGAAGATGCCCGAGCCGGTGCGGGCTCAGATCTTGGACTCGATCCCCAAGACCGCCCCGGAGATCCGCGGCAACCTGAGCAAACGCCTCTTGAGGCGCAGCCCGGATGAGCTGATGAAGTTGATCGGTGAACGCCACTTGGGCACCACCACCGCGACCACCACCCGGGTGGGGGACCTGGTGAGCGGTCTCCGCGAGGACAACCAGACCCAGGCCGCCATCGCCCTGGCCCAGATCGCCGACGCCGCCGGCGCCACCGCTCAAGACTTCGCCAAACTGCGGGCTCGCCTGCAGCTGATCGCGATCTCCAAGGGCCAAGAGGGCTTGGCCCAGCTGACCCCTCCCCAACGACAGGTCTTGAATCGGGTGGGTGGCCAAGACTTTCAGCAGCTCGTCGAGCTGGTGCAGCAGCAGCTGGCCAAGCTGGCGTACCAACCACTGCTCGACAAGGTTGACGCTCCACGGGCCTGACGAAAGGTCGTCGTCGTGAAGCTCCCCCGAGCGCGGGTCGGGCCCTGGTGGGCTCCCGGGCTGGCCCTCGTTGCCTCCTGCTCCTCTGACGCCGCGTTTTTGGCCCGGGAAGGCCAGACCACGATCTTGGTGGCCCACGATGGGGCCCGCCGAACGGTCAACGTGATCAGCAGCGGCGGCCCGATCAGCCTGGAGTCGGAGCGGCTGCAGGCCCTGTTCTACCAAGAGAACGTCGCCGAGTTGGGCCTCATCGAAGGGCTCCAGACCGAAGCGCCAGGCGGGCGCCTCCTGCCCGAGCCGCAAGCGATCTGGGAAGTTCGGGCCGGCGACACCGAGTGGCGACGCCTCGTGGGTGTCCCGGCCGAGTTGGGTGATCTGCGGCTGCCCACGGTGAGCACCTGCATCCCCCTCGAACCTGACCCATACATGGCGACGGGCGTGGATGGCTCAGGTCTACTCTTCGCCATTCGTGGCGATGACCAACACGTGCTCCTGAGCGCCGGCGGACGCCTCTACACCGCGTCCGCCGAAGAAGTGCAGCCGCTGCCTTACGCTGGCTTGCCGACCTCCTTGGGCTACTACGATCTCGGACGCCAGCAGGTCTGGCTTTTTGGCCCAGGAGTGGCCGCCCGAGGCACGTTGAGCGGTGGCTTCAGCTCGGCCCCGGCGCCCCCGTTTTTGCCGATCTGGGTCGACGGCAACCCCGATCCCGCGCTCCCAGAGGAGTTGTTCGCGGCCACCGCCAGCGCCGCCATTTGGCGTTATTTCGAGGGCGGCTGGAGTGAGGTCTCACCCCCGCGTGGTCCCCAGGCCGAAGACACGCGCCTGACCTTGGCTTGGGCCGGTCCCAACGAGGCCTACCTGACGGGCCTCGGCTTCGAACATGTCCTCGAGTACCGAGACGGCGCCGCCCGGGTCGTGTCGGTGCCCGAAGTCCGGAGCGGCGCCGGTGATGCCTTCTATTTGGCGCGCCACCTCCCGGAGTGGGGCACGCTCCTCGGGACTCGAGGTGGACACCTCTATCGCCGAGATGGGGGCGTCTGGCAGACCTTCTCTCGACCCTCGACCACCAGCAAGATCTTCCTCATCGAGCCCCTGGGCCGAGGCCTGATCTTTGGCGGGGAAGACGGGGTGATGAATCAGCTCCAGCCGCCCAACACCTTGTGCGCCGCCGAAAACTACGGATCGTTCTCTGATCAGTCGGCGGTGGGCGCGATCAGCTTGGGCAATGATCTGGTGTTCCTTTCGCCCTCTCCACCTGGGGTGGATCTGCGCGTGACGGTGTTGCGACGGCGGTGACCTCCACCGGGACGTCCGAAAAAGCGCTGGTCCCGCTCAGCCCGTCGAGCAGGAGCGGATCGGTGAGGTCGTTGACGCTGACCCCCGGCTGAGCCTGGGCCACCCGCAGCTGGATCCCGGGGCGATCGTGGCCAAAGCCGTGAGGCAAGCTGACGACGCCGGGGCGCAGGTCTTCGGAGAGCTCCAGGGGCACCACCAAAACGCCGATCCGTGAGCGCAACTCGACCTGGGCCCCGTCCACCAGGCCCCGGGCCGCCGCGTCCACCGGGTGCATCAACAAAGTGCAGCTCACCTTTTTGGTCAGGCGTGGGCTGTTGTGCATCCACGAGTTGTTGGAGCGCAGCTCCCGACGCCCGATCAACACCAAGCCCGAGCGCACCTTTTGCTCTTCGCCAAGGAGGCGGCGAACCTCAGCGTGGTAGAGCTTGGGCACCAGGTTGATCCTCTTGTTGGGGGTGTAGAGCCGGCCTGGCAACCGGGGTTCGAGGGGCCCCAGATCGACCCCGTGGGGCGCGGCCTCCAACTTCTTCAAGGACAAACCTTGGCCGGTCCAGCCGCCGTGGGGCCCAGCCCGGAGCCCGAGATCCAAGATCCCTCGGGTGCCCAACTTGCCCAAGGCCGCGTGTTTCAAGCGGTGCAGCGCGGTCCGCTCCAGCCGCTCCGAGAGGCCGAGGAAGATCTCCCAGTCGTGGCGTTGGTCCGGGCGCCGGGGCCAAAGCGCCGGGCTGTATTTGGCCACGTTGCGCACCGCCAAGGCGTTGAAGGCCAAGTCGTAGTGGTCTCGTTCCACGCCGAAGGTCGGCGGCAACAGGTAGTGGGCGTGCCGGGTGGTCTCGTTGCGATAGATGTCGATGGAGACCATCAACTCCAAGCTGGCCAAGGCCTTCTCCAGCCGACGGCCGTCGGGCGCCGACAAAACCGGGTTGCCGGCCGAGGTGTAGAGGGCTCGGATCTGCCCTTCCCCTGGGGTCTCGATCTCCTCAGCCAAGACCGCGGTGGGCCACTCGCCGCCAAACTCGGGCAAGCCCCGGACGCGGCTCTTGCGACGGCCAAAACTGCCGCGCATGCCGGCCTTGGCGGCGATGTCCAGCAGATCGACCGCCGGGGTGGTGAACATGGCCCCGCCGGGTTCGTCCAGGCGCCCGGCGATCAAGTTCAAGGCGTAGACCGCCCAGGACGCGAGGCTCCCGAAGGGCTGGGTGCAGAGGCCCACTCGCCCGTACGCCACCCCAGTTTTGGCCCGCAAGAAGTCCAGGGCCAGCTGGCGAATCGCGTTGGCCTCCAGCCCGGTCGGCGCCGCGGCCCGCTCGGGCGTGATCGGCGAGACCAAGGTGCGCAGCTCAGCAAGGCCGTCGAGGTGGGGCTCCAGCCGACCCAGGCGTGGACCCTCTTGCAAGACAACTTGCATCATCGCCAACAACAACCAGGCGTCGGCCCCGGGCCGGATCGGCAGGTGCAAATCCGCGAGCTCGGCGGTTTCGGTGCGACGAGGATCGACCACCACCAAACGCCCGCCCCGAGCTCGCAGCGCCTCCAGCCGGCGTTTCATCCCGGGGGCGGTCATGATGCTGCCGTTCGACACCACCGGATTTCCGCCCAAGATCAGGAAGAAGTCGGTCCGATCGAGGTCGGGGATGGGCAACAGCAGCTGGTGCCCGAAGAGCTGATAGGCCGCCAACATTTGGGGCAGCTGATCCAAGGAGGTCGCCGAAAAGTGGTGGGGGGTGTGGAGCGCCTTGAAGAACACCAGCTGCCCAAAGAGCAAAGCGCCATGGCTGTGCACCGTGGGGTTGCCGCTGTAGCTGGCCACCGACTTTTTTCCATGGCGGCTTTGGATCTCCAGGGTCTTTTGGGCGATCTCCTCGAAGGCCTGGTCCCAAGAGATCGGCTCGTGGCGATCGCCGATCCGCTTCAGCGGCGTCTGCAAGCGATCCGGATCTTCGTGGACGTCCTTGAGTCCCATGGCCTTCGGGCAGATGTACCCGCGGCTGAAGGGATCCTCATGGTCGCCCCGCACCTCGGTGATCCGATCACCGTCGGTCTCGATCGCCACCCCGCACATGGCTTCGCAGAGGTGGCAACTTCGGTAGTGGGTCACGGTCGACAGGCTACTCGGAGCGGGGGCCTGCCGGCAAAAGGGATAGGGCGGTCAGCTCCTCGACGGTCGGAAAGCCGGTGGTGCACCAGCGCGGGGGCCAATGGGCGGTCCGGGTCAGCCGGCCTTTGAGCTGTTCTGCGACCTTTTCGAAAGGCACCAAACCCAGGGGCTCCAGCCGGTCATCGGGACCCGAACGGACAAAGGCGATCCGCTCGGCGGTGGGCAACAAGGTCTCTACCCCTTCGGTCCAGGTGGCGTAGCTGAAGCCGTGTTCCCCGGGGGCGAGGGCCGCCGAATAGGTCGCCAAAAACCGCGCCTCCCCTTGTTTTTCCAGCAGCTGCTTTTGCACCGCGTAGGCGTCGGCCAACTCCTGGAGCCTGAGGTGCGCGAACTCGATCAAGGTGGGGTGGTCCAGCTCCGGTTGCCAGGTGTACCAACGTTGACCCTCGAGGCGCAGCGGGATGGCGCTGACCGGCCGATCTTGGGTCAGGCCCCTTCGACACAACTCGAGCATCAGCTCCAACATCGGCAGATCGTCGGAGCCGGTTACGATGGTCATCAGCCGGTTCGGCACCACCGCCACCGGATCGCCCTTCACCCGCAAGCGGTGGATCAAGTCGGGCAAAAACAGGCGAGAGGCGTCGTAGTGATCGCGCCAGGGCGACACGTAGAGCCGCGGCGCCGGCTCGATCCAAGGATCTTGGCTCCGATCCCGCAGGTTGGTGCAGGCCCGAGCCAAGGCGGTGTCGAAGTCGACGCCCCACTTCTCCAGCTCGGCCCCCATCACTTGGGTGATCCGAGTTTCACTGTCCAAGGCTAGGCCGATCTCCAAGTGTTCGCCGAGGCGCGCCGAAGGTGGTGCCTCCACGTGGCCGCCCAGATCCAAGGCCCCTTGGAGCAATGAAAGGCCGAAGTTGGTGCGATTGCGGCAGACCGGCAACAAATGGGGTGCGGCGCTGGTCCAGTCGCCGCCCAGATCTTGGAAAGGCGCGAAGAAGCGACCGAGCACCTGAGGCCGACTGCCTTCGTCGGCTGCGCAATATTCGCGATAAGCGTTGGCCAGGTTGGCGACGTAACGTTGTTCGCCTTGGCCTCGCACCACAAAGGCGCCCCGATCGTATTCCAAGGGTCCCGGGATCCCGCACTTCCCCATCGCCTCGATCGCGAGGGTCGCGAACTCGTCCGGCGTGGGGACCCGACGTCGGGCCCCGAAGAGGCGAGAGAAGAAGCCCATGAGCACCGTGCCGCCTCTCAGCGTAGCACGGCGTTCCCCGAGCCGATGGAGTTTTGTAGGGCCGATTGAGGCGCCCTTACTCCTGTGGGGTGCGGTACTCGCGCCAGTTCGACGGGAAGTTCAACCTTTTGGCCAGCGCCTCCATTTCCGCGTCGCTCTTTTGGAACCCATTCACCATGATCGCGATCCGGAGCCCCGGCACTTCGTAGGGGTTGAACGTCGACCGGCTGGTCCAATCCAACGCACCGTTGGCGCTCCAGCCGAAGTCCGGCGCGCCCGAGGTGAAGGCCTCGTTGAGGATCCGGCCGCTGCTGCCGATTTGGATCCAACCGGCGAAGCCATCGGAGGTCGGCTCTTGGCCTTCGTTGCCGTACAGACCTCGGACCCACATGATCTTGTCACCGGGCTGACGCTCCAAACGGCCCTCCATCCCCACCAGGTCACCCTTGGGAGCCCACCGGGGTCGCGCGTCGTCTTCGGTCTCTTCCACGTCGAGCTTGTTGGTCCAGCGCATGCCGTTGGAGACCACCACGCCGGTCGAGCCGTCGGTGGCGTACATTCCTTTGTTCATGCTGACCCAGGTCATGTAGCTGGAGAGGCGCAGGTCACTTTTGGTCTCGCCGCTGATCTCGGCGACCTGCGACATCGGGATCCGCTCGGGGCCGTGGTTCCCTTGGACCAAAAGTTCGCCGGTGATCGGGAAACTTTCGTCCTGCACCAAGGTGGTCTTGCCGTTTTCGCTGCGCCCCTTGGCCCAGTCCACCGCACTCAGCAGCTGGCCGGTGACCTCCTTCTGCCAGTCGTTGGGGGTGCTGACCGTGACCATGCCGGTCGCGTCGTCCCGGGTGATGCTGGCGATGTTGCGAGCGTCGATCACCGTGGTCCCCGAGACCGTCTTGATCTCGAGGGTGCCGAGCAGCGGTTGGCCCATCGCCGGTCGCAAGGACACCTCGTCGCCGCCCTTTCGAGTCAGGCCCGGGCCTGGCGCGAAGATGTCGGCCGCCAACTTGGAGCGGATCACGCGGCCGCTGGTGAGGCGGATGGTGGCCGGTTGGTCATCGAAGCGGAAGCCGACGCCGGTGTAGCCCCGCACCAGATCCGGGATGCTGGCGTCGATCAACTTCTGGGCCTCGGCCCGAGGGATGTCGATGACCGTGTCTCCGACCTTCACCCGGATCACCTCTCGCTCCAGCTCGGGGATGTTGTACTTGGCCTTGTAGAGCTTCTGAGCGGTGTTGCGATCACAGAAGCCCCACCACGACATGTTGACCGTGCCGGTGGCCTTCCGATCGCCTTTGATCGTGCCGCTCGAGCTGAGGAATACGCCCATCACCTGGCCGGGCTCTAGCTCCTGCCCGTCTTGACCGTAGAACTTGGCCGACCAAGCGGTGGCCTTGCCCGTCTCGTCTCGTTCGATCACCTTTTCGGCCCGCACCGGCCGACCGGCTTGATCGACGACGCCCAACCGCTCCCCAGCGCTCGGGTTGAGGCGCAAAAAATAGCCGAAGCGATCCAGGGCATCGATCGGGAACTCGAAGCCCGCCTTGGGCTTGAGGTCCCGGATCTCCCGATCTCCCGGGAACAAGGCGATGCCCCAGTTGAGCCCCGAGGTCGCGAAGGGACGGGCTTCCGAGAGGCTGCCAGCCTTGTTGTGACCGTTGGGTTCACCGATGACGTAGCCGATCGGGGACCGCCGTTCGTGGGCTTCGGCGCCGGGTTGCATGCCCGAGGCCACCCGATACTGGTCCATGTACTTCATGGCGTTGGCCATGCCTTCGTTCATCGCCAAGTAGGTGGTCGGCGCGTTGGAGCGGGCCGTGGGGAAGTCGGTCGGGAAGGTGTTGGGATCCAAAACACCCAACACCAAACCTTGGGCCGCGCTCCACGGAGCGCCGTTGTAGTTTTGGGCGCCCAGCACCAGGCCAGAGCGGGTCCGCTCCAGCGCGTCGAGCAACCGCTGGCCCGCTTGATCGGTGCCCGGGAGTTCGCCGTGGGACCAAAGGGCCTTGGCGTAGTCGCGGAACAAGCCGAGCACTCGGGCGCTCTTTTCCTCCGGGGTGCCGGTGCCTTCCAGCTCGGCCTTGCGGCTTTCGTATTCAGCGGTGAACCGAGAGCCCAGGTTGCCGATCAACACATTGTTGAGCTCATAGGTGCTGGCCTTCGAGACTCGGTAGGGGAGGGTGATGGTGCCGACGTCGGTGGGCCGGTTCACGTCCCGGGTGTGGACCGCGTCGGGTTGGATCTCGAAGAGCTCGAGCAACTTGGCCTTCGCGTCGAGCTCGAAGAACGCCGAGTAGTGGGGGTGCTCGAGCAGGGCCTTGATGAAGTCCCGTTCGCCGGCGGTGATGCCTTGGTCATCGGCGCGGCCGTTGAGGTCGTGGGTCTTCGCGTAGTCGTAGAGTTTTTGAGCGCCGCCGAGGCTGATCTCGTTGAGGCCACCTCCGGCCAGATCGGGATCGCCGTGGGTGTTCCAGAAGAGCTGGTACAGCCCGTATTCGCGCAGCCGGTGCGGATCGAAGTCGCTGACCTCGGTCGTCGTGCGTGGGGTCCCGTCGGGGCCGGTGCTGGCGCCGATCGGCATCTCGGCCACCGTGGCCGGAGGGAGGGGCGCACCGTTCCGCTCCTGGGCGTTGGCGGTCCCGGTGAGGCCCAACGAGCCCGCCGTAAAGAGGGTGCCGAGGAGGGCCGCGGCGACGGGACGCCCCAGGCCGCCCATCAAGTTGCTCGGCAAGGCCAAGGCCCTGCGGACCCCAGCGGTGATCGGGTTCAGCCGGAGGGGCGGCTCGGCCATCGCGCCGGTGGGACCACGAAGTACCCGTAATGAAACGGGATTCGAGCGATGTAGGTCGGTGGTGGCGGGGCGGTGGAGGCGCGTTCCTACGGTGAAAGCCATTTGTAAGACTTATCGCACCATCGCTGTAAGGAGGTGTGTGGCCCTGTATGCGGCTGTTTGGCCTTCCCGTCAGCGACTGGGAGGACGGAGCGCCGAGGCGCGGGCTCAGGTCAGGAGCGAGGGGATGACGGTGCTGGAGAGGCCGGTGCCGGCGCCGAAGCTGGGGCGCGGATCACCGACGGCCCGCAACAAGGTCAACAACACGTTGGTCGTGTTCTCGCGGTTCGAGCGGTAGTGAAAGCCGCTCTGCATCGCGCCGCCGGCCCGGCCCGCCAACACAATCGGGAACTCGTCGTTCGTGTGCACCATGCCCTCCGACAACTCGGTGGCGCAGAGGATCGCGCAGCTGTCGAGCAAGTTGCCCGCGCCTTCAGGGGTGGTGCGCAGGCGCTCCAAGAAGTACGCGAACTGCTGCATCGTGAAGACCTGGGCCGCGTGCAAGGTAGGTTGCGGTTCCGGCCCTTGGGCCCGTTCGTCGTGGGCGATCTGGTGCAGGCCGTTTTGGGCGCCCGCCATCCAGAACACCGTCCCGGCGCCGGCGCTGCTGAACAACACCGAAAACACCCGGGTGAGATCGCAGGCCATGGCCATCGCCAAGATGTCGGACATGACCCGGTTCTTTTCGGCGATCGGCTCTTGGCCGTTGGGCTCGGGATAGGTCGCGTCGGGCCGCGCCGGGGTGGCGCACTGGGCCCGAGTGGTGCCGAGCCGCAACTCGATGCTGCGGATGCTCTCCAGGTGTTGATCGAGTCGGGCCTTGTCGCTGGCGCCGAGCCGCTGTTTGAGGGCTCGGGTGTCGGCCTTGACCGCGTCGAGCACACTTTGCCGCGCCTGATCGAGCTGGGCCGAAAGTGGGGTGCCGAAGAGCCGCTGGAACAAACGGATCGGCTGATATTCGGCCGGGTTCACGTTGTTCGGTCCGTTGTGGGAGAGGTGCTGGAAGGTGGTGCCTTCGTCGCTGCCTCGAAAGCGGCAGATGCCGACCTCCAACGATCGATAAGGCGCCCGGGTCGCCGGATCGGCCTGCCAACGTTCGGCCACCACCTGATCGATCGAAGGTGCGTCGAAGGACGAGGAGATGGTGTCCCGCACGTTGCCGTTCAGGAAATATCGTTGGCCCGTGAAGATTCCGGCCATGCCCGAGTGGTGCGGGTGGTTGTTGGGATCGGCCATCATCACCATCCCGGTGACCGGCGTGACGTAGGGCCGCAGCTCGGCGGTGGCCAAGGGCGCCATCTCTTCTTTGGCGACCCAAGCGGGCCCGGCTTGATCCGGGATCCAGTGGGCCCGGCGGATGCCGTTGCCGAAGAACCAGATGCCAAAACGTTTGGGGATCGCTTGGCCGAAGGCGAGCCGGGTGCCATTGCCGTCGAACATCGCGTCCAACGCAGGGACTCCGATCGAAACCGCGGCGCCGCCCAAGATGCCCTTGAGGAAGGTGCGTCGTTCGAGTCCAAACTTGCTCATCGGGTCACTCCGGCACTTTCGCGTAGCGGAAGCCGTCGCTGGTGGCGATGGCCACCACCAAGGCGTCGAACTGGTAGCCCGACTCCACGAAGGGGGCCGTCACTGCCCGCAGGGTTCGGGTCTCGCCCGTGGTCTCTTTGTGGCCGGTGGCGTGGCGATAAGTGACCTTGGCCAAACACGCGCCCAGGTCCCGATGGTCGGCCAAGACCTCGACCAACTCGGCGGCGTTCTTGAACGCTCGGCCGTCCAAGGTGCCGCTGGCGTTGATCGGCAAGCCGTTGTCGGTGGTGCGGTAGGCGCCGATGGCGTCAAAGCCCTCGAGGCCAAAGCCCAAGGGATCCATCAGCTGGTGACAACCGGCGCAGGTCGGGTTGGACAGGTGCAGCGCCTCCAAACGTTGCCGGAAGGTTTGGGGCCCGGAGTTGACGGGGGCTTCGGGCACGGTTGGGTTCACGTTGGCCGGCGGCGGCGGGATGTCTTGGCACAACAACGACTGCCGGATGTAGCGGCCCCGATAGGTCGGTGAGCTGATGGTCTCGTGGGCGTTGAGCGCCAGGAAGCCGGCGGTGGTCAAGATGCCGCGGCGGGGGCTGTTGGCCGGATGGTTGACCTCGGTCAACTGTGGGCCGGCGCTGGGCATGAAGTAGATGCGGGCCAGGTCGTCGTTGATGAAGCCCCGTTGGCTGGTCAGGAGGCGCCGGAAGTCACCTCCTTCGCCCAAGACCTCGGCCTCCACCAGCCGCAAGATCTCGTCCCGCATGGCCGGGCCCATCGCTGGGGTGAACTGGGGGAACGCGGTCGGGGACTTGGTCAAGCCCTCCAGGCGATCCAACTTCAGGTGTTCGAAGAAGAAGAGCAGCAGCCCGTCTTTGCTGCGTGGGGAAGCCAAGAGTCGGCGGGTTTGGGCCTCGACACCGGCCGTCGTGTCCAGCTCACCGCGCCCGGCGGCGGCCAAAAGTTCGTCGTCGGGGGTCGAGCCCCAGACGAAATACGCCAGGCGGGTGGCGAGTTCGTAGCCGTCGTAGCGATAACGAGTGGCGTCGGCCGGATCGGGTGAGCCGACCTCGACCCGATAGAGAAAATACGGCGACTGGAGCAGGCCCGCGGTGGCCAACTCGAGGCCGGTCCAGACGTCGCGCAACGAGGCCTCGATGTTGGTGACCACCAACTGCCAACGATCCAGCTCGTCCCCGCTCAAGGGGCGTCGAAAGGCCCGTTCGCCGAAGCGCCCGAGGAAACTGCGTACGCACGGATCGGCGGCGCCGCTGGGCACACAACCGACAAAAGCTTCTCGCCGGGTGGCGTCGGTGAAGATTTGGTGGGCCAAGGACATGGCCGCGGCCTCGTATTGTTCGGCGGCCCGAGGCCCGATGGTGAGGGTGGAAGCGCCGACGCTGGTGAAGCCGAAGAGGGGCGTGTCGACCTCGAGATCGGTGGGCCAATTGAGGCCCGGGCCCAGCAGGTCTTGCACGGAGGAGAGGTAACGGGTGCGGGTCAGCCGCTGCAGCGTGCCCGGGGCGGGCGCAAACGGCGGCGGGGGTGGCGGCTCGACCACCACAGTGCCGCCATCTTCCCGGGGGCCCGGCCCAGGCCCGGGGCCGCCGTCGGTGCCCAACTCGCTGGGATCACCGACCGACCCCGAGCAGGCGGATAAAAACAGGCAAAAGACCGACGTTCTCCGCATGGGGCCCCAACCTCCCTTGTTCCACGTCCGGGCCCCTTTGGACCCCGGTCAGACGGCGGACTTGACCGGAAACGGCCGGCCCATCCTACATGCCTCGGTGCGGTGGAGGTACCTCGCCTGCCTTTGGATCTTGGGGTGCGCCGAGGTCGGGACCGGCGCCCTGGACGGCGGGGGCCCGGCCCCCAACGACGGGGGAGTGGTCGCGGACCTGGGACCCTTGGATCCTTGCCAGGCCAGCGATCGGGACGGGGATGGCTACGGCACCGATCCCAGCTGCCCGAACCTCGACTGCAACGACAACAACTCGGGGATCTATCCGGGCGCCCCCGAAGCCTGCAACGGCCTCGATGAAAACTGCGACCTGGCCGTGGATGAGGGGTTGGGTGAAGCGGCCTGTGGCGTCGGTGTTTGTCGTCGCAGTTTGCCCCTCTGCGAAGCCGGCCGACCCGCCGCCTGCAGCCCGGGCAGCCCCGGCCCCGAGACCTGCAACGGCCAAGACGACGACTGCAACGGCACCATCGACGACAACCTGAACCTGCCGAGTTGTGGCGTGGGGAGCTGTGAACGCCAGCCGAGTTGTTCGGGCGGGGTACTCAGCCCCTGCGAGCCGGGGGCACCGGGCACCGAAAGCTGCAACGGCGTGGATGACAACTGCAACGGCGCCATCGATGAAGGGTTCCGGGTCCAGGTCGAGAGCGGCAGCTACATCACCTTGGCCACCTTCGGCACCGGCTGTGACGGCGCCGGCCAGCGGATCGGGCAAGGCTGCAACAGCGCCATGCACCGCCAGTGTGCCGCCGCCGCTTGTGGGACCTCGGGCTTCGGCCCCCTGGAGAACAGCGGCGACCTGGCGATCATCGCTTGCGTGGTGGCCCCGCCGTCTTTGACCGTGCCTTGGGCGGAGTTGAGCGCCCAACACCCACCCTGCAACGCCAGCGGTGAACGGATCGGACCCAACTGCAACGCCGCCATCCACCGTTATTGCGCCACCCATGGCTATGCCACCGGCTTTGGCCCCGTGGAATCCGACGACCAAAACGCCACCATCACCTGTCTGGAGCCCACCGCGGTCCAGGTGCTGAACACCACCTATACCGAACTCGCCGTCCAACACGGCGGCTGCACCGCCACGTCTCGTATCGGCCCCGATTGCAACGCCGCCATCAACCGCTACTGCGCCAGCACCGGGCGGCGCACTGGTTATGGTCCGGTGGAAAACTCAGGTGATGACCTAACTATTGTCTGCGTGCTCCCTTGAGGTCTGGCTGCCTCGACGAACTCGAGGCCCCGCCCGCCGGCGGGGATTCAGGAACTCTTGAAGCCGCTCGACCTCGTGGCCAAAGGCGCGCTTGAAGGCGGGGTCGGCCGGTGGGCTGCCGCTGACGAAGCCTGGCTGTACCGTCAACCGGTCGCCTGACGTGGTCGCGTTGGCCCAACCCAGGACCTGCCCGCGCCACAACATCGGCATGGCGTAGTACCCCCGGACCCTCTTTTGGGCGGGGGTGTACGCCTCGAAACGATAGGACCATCGCCAGAAGATCTCGAAGCGGTGTCGGTCCCAAACGACTGGGTCGAATGGGGCGAGCACCCGCAGCTCCTCGTCGAGTTGGTGGCCCTTGCTGAGTGGGTTCTCCTCGGCGGGCCAGTACCAAAGCAGGCCGTCGACAGCCTGGTGGGAGGTCCGGGCTTTGGCCCTCGCCAACGCCTCACGGCGACGATCACGCCACTGGGGTACCGCACCCGTGACCAGGGTCGTCACCAGCCGCCCCAAGGAAGGCGCCGGCAACGGCGCATAGGTCCGAACCGCGAGGTCGATCAAGGCATCGAAGGCGTCGTCCGGGTGGGGGGGCTGCTGATCGTGTGTGATCTGTGGGGCGTAGAGGCGAACGCCGTTTTCGCGGCGGGCCACCCGCAGAAGGCCGCGATAGTGCATGCCGTCCAGCAGCTGCGTGCTCGCGTTGCTGCGGCCACCGAACCAGTTCTGGGTTTTGCCATGGTCGAAGGCCTCGTTGACCTCTCGCGGGTGCACGACGCCGCGCTGCTTGACGAAGTCTAGGACCGCGTCGGCCTCGGCCCGGCGCGCCTTCGACCACACCCTACGAGCGGTGCGGGGGTGCATGAGTTGCTGCTGCTCCCGAGACAAGAAGCCGTAGTTGATGAAGAACTCTTCCTCGATCGGCAGAGCCTCGTACTTGGCCTCGAGGTCTCCGGCTCGATAGTCGACGACCCGATGCCGCAACACCAGGTCTTGCGCACGGGCCGGTGCACGGATCGGGTCGGCTTGGACGAAGCCCAACCTCTGCACGGCGCGTTGCAGATTGGTGGGTCGAAACAAGCTGCGGGCGATGGCGTAGCGCCTGAGCTGATCCAGGTTGAGCGAAGGCATCTTTCGGAGCTCGCGCCAGTATGGCCCTTCGGGGGCCCTAGGGCGCCTCGGTCGAGTACGTCGACTCGTGAGCGCCGAGATCGGGGAACCGGCCCGAGTGGTTGCCGGGCAGGGGGCCGTTGAGATCCGTCGGGCTCAGGCACGGCTGGGCTTCGCAGATCGCCGGATCCACGCCGTACGCCTCGGCCTGGAGGCGATAGTCGCCGATTTGGGGACCAACGAAGGTCGTGTTGCCGATGGGCCCCGCGTTGGGGATGCCGAGGTTGCCAGCGGGTTGGATCCAGCTGCGCAGCACCACCACTTGGCCTTGGCCTTGATCTCGGAGTGGTTCCCGCGCCGCCCGCACGATCGAGTCCTGAAGGGTCACGGTGCTTTCGGTGGACAGGCCGTCCCTTTGGCTGTCGATGGTCAGGTGGCGCAGCTCGAAGCGGGTGGTCTCGTTGGGCTGCCGGATCTCCAGGGCAACGTCGCTGGCGTCGGCGATCACCACCTGATCGACCTCGGCCGGGGCATGGAGCAACAGGCCCACGCGACCGCCGTAGAGTTCCACCCGTTGAAGCTGGCCTTGTTCACCCTCCAGCGACACCAACTCGCGCTCCAGGCGTTCCGCGACCAAGGTCAGGTTGGGCCCCAGGATCACTCCGCCGCCGACCACCCGCAACAAAGGCTCATCGGCGGGTCCGTCGACCCAGCGGATCGTGCTGTCGCGCCACGACACGCGGTCGGCCTCAACCTGGATCCGATCGACCAGCAGCTGCAGGCCGCTCAGGAAGGTCCCTTCGGCGCCAGCGCCGATCTTGAGCTCCCCCAACTCCAAGATGCCGTCGCCGCCGACCACATACACCGGGTAGTCGAGCTGCACGAAGACGCCCGGGGCCCGCAGGAGGTTGCTGAGCCGAAGCACTGGGACCGGCGCGTTGGGCGGACGCGCGGCGAGCCACTCCAAGGCCGCGGCCAGGTTGCCGACCCGTTCGCCGTTGCCGGTGCTGGTCACGGTGAAGGTCGAGCTCATCGGGGCTTCGATCAAGGCCCGGTCGGCGGTGACCACACAACCTTGGTGATCCCACAACATCACCTCGGGGGTGTGGACCCGGGGGGCGTTGCCGACCATCCCCAAGGATCGATAGGTGTGTTGAAAGCAGAGCTCGCGGCTGCAGCTCGGGTCCAACTCGGTCCACACCAGGTCGGCCGCACCGCTCGGCGCCAACACCGCCGCGGCCACACCGCTCGGGACGTTGCCCAGCTGGAAGGTGATCGGGTGGGTGGTGCCGGGGGCCCCGGCGATGGTGCGGGGCGCGAAGTTCAGCTCCGGCTCCCGCAAGGCTTGATCACACCAGGTGAGCACGATCGGCGCCGAGAGGGGTTGATCGGGCCTTGCGCCACAGCGGATGCGCACCCGCTCGCCGTCGGCGGCCCGAGGCCCTTCCAGGGTGTAGAGGGTGGTGCCACCTTGCAAGTTGGCTTGCACTCCGGCGACCAATCGCCCGCTGGAAGCGATGGGTTGGCACCCCGGCGGCAGGTCGATGGGGAAGGGGACCCCAATGGCGACCGCGCTCAAAGTGCGAAGTTGCGGGTGCACCGACAACAAGCCTTGGCCACGCCAGCCGCAGCCTCCGAGCATCAGCTGCAGTTCGGACGCGGCCCTGGGCAGCCGCAGGTACACCTTACCTTCGCCCGCGGTCGCCGCCTGTTCACACTTGGCGTCGGCGTAGAGGGGCTGGTCGACCCAGCCGCCGCCTTCGTTGAAGCGGGCCACCGCGGTCGGCCCACAGTCCGCGCAGTCGACGCCCACGGGCACACACTCGTTGGCGGAGACGTCCCTCTCCACGGTGAGAGAGACTTGATCGAGGAAGGGGCGCTCAATAGGGACGGGCCGAGTGCGGGAGCCGTAGCCGATGGTCAGGCCGCGGGTGCCGGAGAGGCAGTAGTGGGTGAGCGGAGGGTCGGCGTTGGGGAAGAAGGTCGGAGGCTCCGCGGGACCGCTGCAGTCGTGGTTGAGGAGTTGGCCGTCGACCTCGAAGGTCAAGGTCACCGGGTGGCCGGGCCGCTGGACGTTGCCCCCGACGTCGACGAAGTTGAGGTCCAAGTGGGGCGGTTCACCCGGGACACATTCGGTGATCTCAGCCTTCAACGCCAAGACGGTGAGCTCATGTTCGAAGCTCCGATCGCTCCCCACCAGCTGCACCCGATAGGCGTTGGAGGGTGTGTCCACGGCATCGGGGACCGTTGTGTTGAAGGTGGCTTGACCGCTGGGCGCCAGGCTCAACGGGAACAACGTCGGACCGCCGAGCAGGTTGGCCCGGAGCGCGAGGCTGCCGTCTTCGGGTTCGCCGTAGTCGACCTCCAGGCTGCTGTAGATCCGCTCGTAGACCACCTCCAGAGGTGAGCCCGGGATCACCATCCGGGGCTGGACCGACACCCGGGGATCGTCACCCTGAGGGACGTTGTTGCTGCAGGCGAAGCACGCCAACGTGGCGAAGAACATCCGGTGCCGCATCACTTCACCTCCCAGCGATAACCGAGGGCCAAACTCAAGAGCAGGGGCGGCACCGTCACCCGCGGCAACGTGGGGTTGGTGTTGACCGAGGCCCCCTCGTAGGCGCCCGCGGCCTCGCAGAAGATCCCCGACCACGAAGCGCCCAGGCCCACCTCGGCCGCCGGCCCGAAGATTGCGACCTGGGCGGGCTCCTGGGGCATCTCGGCGAAGGTGACGTCGAGACGGTGTTGGCCGAACACCACGCCGGCGCCGCCATGGCCGTAGACCCGCCACGCGCCCGTCGACACGAACTCATACCGGGCGCCGAGCCACAGCGGGATCGTGTGGGTCTCGACCGCCACCGTGCCGATCGGCGAAGGCGAGCGGGTGCTGAACTCGGCTTGACGGTATCGATAAGCGCCCCGCAGGAAAAAGCTGAGTCGCGCGTCCAGCCACGGCGTCCGATAACCCAACTCCAGGCCGCCGCCCGGCAGGATCTGGGTCCCGTAGCTGCCCGCCAAAAAACCGGCCAAAAAGAGGTTGCCGGAGTGGGGGATCAACCGCAGCTCCCGACTCCGTTCGAAGTTTTCGGTCCGCATCCGCAAGGTGATCGGACCTAGGCCCGCGTGCACTTGGAAGTGGCGCACCACCCCTTCACTTCTGCTGCTGGTGACGGTGGCGCCCATCGCCTCCAACTCCAGCTTTTGGGCGGCGATCGGCACGCCGTTGGCGTCGACCGGCGTGATCCGCAAGTTGAAGGGTTCGTCGGTGGGCAGGGGCTCCGGGGGATCGAACTGGAGGCTCAGATCGGCCGGTCCCGGCGGCAGGGCCAGGGGCAGCTCGACGGTGGCCGCCAGCTTGGCGTCGATCCGCCGAAAGTCGAGGTGCACCTTCACTTGTCGATCGGCGCTGAGTGGCGGCGCCTCCAGGCGAAATGAGTACAGACCTTCGCCGAGCTCTTTGGCGTTTACGACCCGGGCCGGCGCCGCGGTCGCCGAGGCCACCAACCCCGAGACGCCGAGCCCGTAGCGATCGGTGACCAACACCAACAAGGTGGTTTGGGACTGGCCATCGGCGAGCCACGGTCCCTCCAGCGGTCGCGGCGTGGCCCGCTCGGGGATCGGCTGGCCCAAGGTCAACAACGCCGACGCCGTGGAGCTCGGTTCTTTGGCGATATGGGCCTCGAGCCGGACCTCACCGCCCCTCGGCGCCCGGCTCGGGACGTAGCGAAAGATCGCGCGGCTACCGTCCAACCCCAAGGCGTCGATCTTCCCCTCTCCGCCGGTGATCCGGAAGCGCTCGAGAGGTGGGGGAGGACCGTCGTAGTACGCCTGAAGGATCACATGGGAGACACCGTCGGCGGGGATCCGGTGGGGCGTCAGCGCCAAGGTCAGGTGGTTGTAGGGAGGCACCCGGGCCGGGACCCAGGCTTGAGCCCGTCGGGCGCCCCGCACCGACTGCACCAAGATCCGCTCGACCCCTGGCGGGATCACCAGGGGCACGACCAGTTGCCCGTTTTTCGGCGCCTCGAAGGGCCCGAGCTCCTGGTCGCCGACCCCAACCGTCACCGTGGCGCCGGCCTTGGCCTCGATCGGCAACTCGGTCCGGGCCGACAAGGGGATGCGGTGAAAATCGACTTGAGCGTCGGGGCCGGTCTCTCGCCACACCGCCACCAGCGCCACCTGGGGGAAACGGGTGGTCGGCAGGGTATAGGTGGTCCGGTAGAGGCCCGCCGACACCCGAGCGATCGGCCCAAAGGTGCCCACGTTCACCGAAACCCGAAGGGGTCGATCGATGGTGGCTGGGGTCTCTGGGGCGGTGATCGTGACATCGAGTTGGTCCTGATCGCCCAGGATCAAGGGCCCGGCCGGGGTGGTGGTGAGGGCGCTGACCGGGCTGGGTTCGGCCGCCGCCTGCTGGGCACCCACGCTGCTGGCCAGGCAGACCAAGAGGACGACGCCGCGATGACCCATCCTCGAGTCCATTATGGACCTCGATCGCCGGGGGCGCGAGTTGGCGTCTTCCTTGCCTCGGGTCGCGGATCGACGTTGACTGGCCGGGAGGTGGCGCGGTGAACGACTCCGCACAGGGGCAGGGTGCGCCGCGGCACGAGTTGGCCCCGGGGACCCCAGTCGGCGAATACCGGGTCGAACGTCGCTTGGCGGCCGGCGGGATGGGGACCGTCTACCAAGCGCTCCACCCGGTGATCGGCAAACGGGCGGCGATCAAGGTCCTGCACCCGGAGTTGGCCTTGGCGCCCCATCTGGTCCAGCGCTTCGTCGACGAAGCACGGGCAGTCAATCACATCCGTCACCCTCACATCGTCGACATCTTCGCCTTTGGCAACCTGCCCGACGGTCGCCATTACTTCGTGATGGAGTGGCTGGAGGGCGAAAGCCTCTCGGCCCAGCAGGCCCGGGGCGCCCTGTCGGTGTTGGCGGCCATCGACGTGGTGCTGCAGCTCTGTGACGCGTTGTCGGCGGCTCACCAAAAAGGGATCATCCACCGGGATCTCAAGCCCGACAACGTGTTCTTGACCGCCCCCGGAGGGCGCACCGGCTTCGTCAAGTTGCTCGACTTCGGCATCGCCAAGCTGAGTCACCTGCCGACCGACGCCGCCACCAGCATGCCCGGGCTGATCGTCGGGACCCCGGACTACATCGCGCCGGAGCAGGCCCAAGGCGACGAAACCGGGCCCCCCGCCGACGTCTACGCCTTGGGCGTGGTGGCCTATGAACTTTTCCTCGGGCGTCGGCCCTTCAGCGGCGCCAGCCCCTTCGAGGTGATCGCCCAGCACCTCAACAAAGCCCCACCGCCGCCGGCCGAACTTTGGCGGGAGGTGCCGCCGGCTTTGGCCCAGTTGTTGGTGCAGATGTTGGCCAAAAACCCCGCCGAGCGGCCGAAGATCGAACAGGTGAAGGCGGCCTTCGAGGAGATCCGGGCCGCGGCGACCTTGGAGTCGCTGGAGTTGTCGGTCGACGCGCGCTTCAGTGGCCGGCCGGTGGTGCGCCGCCGCTTCGACTCGATCCCGGCCTTGGTCCACACCTTGTGGCGTGAGCTGGGCGCCGGCGCCGGTTGGGTCACGACCCAAGGTGAGGTCCCGCCCGCGGGGACGCCGGCCATCGTGCGTTTTGTGGTGCCGCGGTTGGGCCTCGAGCTGGATTTGGGCGCGGTCCTCGGCGGTGCCCTCGGCGGCGAAGGGGCGAGGGCCCTGCTCCGCTACGATCGCTTGCCCAAACCAGAGCTGGATCGACTGACCGAGCTGGTGGCGGCCAGCGCCTCTTTGCCCGGCAATCGAGAGGCGAACGAACCCCTCAGCACCTTCGAGGCGCCTCAACCTCGGCAACGTCCCTATCGCAGGGAGCCCCCCGCCGCGGTCAGCACCGGCGCCACCCGTTCGTGGAGCTCGGGCCTCTTGCCGGCCCAAGCCGCGGCCACCCCACCGACGCCGGCCCGTTCGCGCCCCCGGGCGGGGCCTCGGCCGAGTGAACGCTTGAAGGAGCTGGTGGTGGCTCCGGACGCCGACCGCTCGCGCCTCGGCCTCGGCGCTCGGATCTTGGCGATCAGCGCGGCGATCGTGGTTTTGGCGGTGGTCAGCGTCGCCTACCTGGCCCTCCGACAAGCCGAAGAAGATCGACGTTTTTACCTGCAGGACCTGAACCTGCGGACCGCTCGGGCCGGGGCTTTGGCGCTCAGGCAGCGGCTGGAGGCGGCCGAGGCCGAACTCTCTTTGTTTGCGCCGGCCGCGGCCATCGAGGCAGGAGGCGCCTGGACCCGGGTTACGGTTTGCAAGCCAACTTGCAGATCTCTCGCGGGTCCAACGTTGCCCGACGACCGCCTGGCCAAGATCAAGTCGGAGCTCCAAGCGGGTCGCCTGTTCCTCGAGTCGATGGGGACCGAGGTCTTGATCGCCAGCGGCGGGCCCGGGGCCTGGGTGGTCGGTACCTTACCCGCCGACGAGTTGATGTTGGCCGCCGAGCTGGCGCCCGATCTATCGACGGCGGTTTGGCACAAGGCCCACGGGCCCTTGGCCACCCGACCCCCACAATTGGCTGCCGAGCTGGCCCAACACGCGATCATCACCTCCTTGGGCGTGGGCTCGACCGGCGCCATCACCTACCAAGATCCGACGGGCAAGACGGTGTTGGGGGCCTTCGCCACCGCCGACGAACTGGCTTTTTTGGTGTTGGCGCCCGCGACGGTGGGCTCCGAACAAAACGCGGTTTTGGCTCGGCAGGTGACGGTGGTGGCGATCGTCGTGTTGTTGTTGGCGGTGGTGGTGACCTTGGTCTTTGCCCGGGCCATCACCTCTCGCCTGCGTCGTTTGGCGGATCACGCGGCCCGCATCGCCCGCGGTGACTTCGCCGAACCCCCAGAGGTGTCGGGCCGGGACGAGATCGGCCTTTTGGCCCGCGCCTTCGAGGGCATGACCCGTTCGCTCAAGGAGCGGGACACCCAGGTGTTGACCGCCCAACGGAAGATGAGTGAGGTCGAGTCCCGGGCCGTGCAGCGCCACGTCTCCGAGTGGCTGGAGCGGGACCTGGCCGAAAAACTCCAAGGCATCCGACAGACCTTGAGCGCCCCACAAAGTTCGTGGGAGGTGAGCCGCGCCCAACTCCTCGGCCTGGCCGAACAAGCGGGGCAGTCGCTCCAGTCGGCGATGATGTTCGCCGCCCTTGGGGGCGCCCGAGTGGATCTGCATCAAGTGGTGGCCGAGGCGGTGGCCTTCACCCAAAGCCGTGGCCCTCGGCCCGACGTCGATCTGCGGCTGGAGGCTCCCAACGCGGTCTTGTTCCCTCGTTTGGATGCGCCCGAAAGTGTGGCCCGGGAGCTGACCTTGGCCCTCCTGGGGGCGGCGGTGAACAGCGCCCCCGCCGATGGTTTGGTCGACGTGAACCTGAACTTCGTCGACGGGGCTTTGGCCTTGGACGTGGTCCTCGAGTCACCGGGCGCCGCCGAACGTTTGCAGGGGGTGCTCCACGATTTGCAAGCTACCTTGCAAGCGGTTGGCGCCACCGCCCAGCTCGATCGGCCCGCGGGCCTGGTCCGGGCCCGGGTCTTGTTCCACCTCCCGGAGGCCGGGTGAGTCGGCGCCGGGCCCTCGTTTTGGCCTTGTTTTTGGCGGGTTGCGACCACTGCGGTTGTGGCTCCGAGGTCGAGAGCTTGGTGGCGGTGGCCAAGTGTGGGGTCGCCGACGGTGACGTGCGGCGCCGCCCTTCGACCTCTAGCGCCTGGAACAGCCTGGGTGTTGGGGACGCCTTGTTCCCGGGGGATTGGGTGCAGACCGCCTTGAGCGCCGCGGCCCGGGTCGACTTCCACACCGGCGCGCGCCTCCAGGTGTCGCCGGGCAGCACGGTGGTCATCGAAGATCCCGGCCTCTCCAAACGCCAGCGGGTTTCGGTGAAGTCGGGCCGCGTCGAGGGTGAACTGTTGGCCAACGCCGAACTTTCTTTCGAGGGCCCCGACGGCGCGCCGGTGACCTTGCGGGCCAAGGACCCGACCCGCTATCGCTTGGAGGTCGAGTCGGGCGGCGGCATCGAGGTGGCGGTCACCCAAGGCCAACTGGCGGTCGCGGCCGGCGGCGGGCCCAGCGCCGAAGTGGGCGCCGGTGAAGCACGAACGGTCCGGGCCGGCCAGCCGATCTCGGCGCCCGAACGCCTCCTGCCTGCGCCCCAACTCAAGGCGCCGACCACCCCCGCCCGAGCCCAACGTCCCCTCACCGTCGAGGTGCCGCCGATCCCGGGCGCGTCCCGTTACCTGTTCGAGGTCTCCCAGGATCCCGAGTTTCAGGTGATCGAACATCGCGACGAAAGTGACCAACCTCGGTTGTCCTTCGAGCCCAAGACCCCCGGCACCTACTACGTGCGCGCGACCGCCCAGGGGCCCGAGGGCCGCAGCGGCACACCCAGCGCTCCCCTTTTGGTCGAGGTCTTGCCTCCGCCGCCGCCCGACGATCTGCTCCAGCCCCCCGATGGAACCGTGGTGGCGATCGACGGCGGTGAGGCCCAGGTCGACTTCACCTGGCGACCCTCAGAGGCCGAAACGTTTTGGGTGGTGGTCGGCAAAGAACCCAGCTTGGGATCGGTGGTCTCCGAACTTTCGGTCGCCGCCCCTCGGGCCACGGTGCGCCTGCCGATCGGCCGCTACGTCTGGGGTGTTTATCGCGTGCGCGGAGGCCAACGAGAGCCGATCTTCCCGGTGCCCCGGACCTTGTCGGTGGTGCCCGCCAACCGGGAGCTCAAGGTCCCTCGTTCCATTCGCTGGCGATGACCTTGGCGGCTCAGCCCCGGCCTTTGACGCCGACGCCAGGCGGGAAGGCCACGGTCATATGGCGCTCGTTTTTGGAGGGCTTGCCGCCGTTGCCCTGGATGATCTGATTTCCCAGGTTGTCCGAGTGGTAGAGGCCGACGTGACCGTAGTCGTAGGTGATGGTCACCTGTCCGTCTCGTTGGGTCCACCCATCCGGCACTCCGCTGGGCCGCAGGACCGGGATGCCCATGGCCGCACCTTTGGCGAGCAGGCCTTGTTGGAGCAGCGCCAGGTCGTCGTAACTGCCGCCGCCGTCACCCACCGGTCCTTCGACGTAGAGGGCTGGGCCTTTGTAGCCGGCCATCTCGACCGGGACCAAACGCATGAAGGCTCGATAGAGCTGCCGATCGCCGTCGAAGGCTCGCAACATCTTGGTGTTGGCGTCGGACAAAGATCCGGCCAAGCCCCAGCGCCGTCGGTTGTCGCCGTACGACAAACACCCCGAGGTGTGGGAGGCGATCATCGCGGTCAACGAGTCGTCGTCGGCGGCGTGCCGGCCCAGGCGGCCCGGGGTGACGTCCTTCGGGATCATCGCCAACAGATCCGCGGTGGTGTCGAGGAGACCCGCCGATCCCAACTTGGCCAAGGCCGGCTGGGCCGCGATCAAGAGCGGGGCTGAGTCCCGCAGGGCCCGCACCAGATCTCCTTTGGCCTTTCGCAGGTTGGTGCCGATCCCCATTTGGAGTTCGATCAAAGCCAACGCCTCTCGCAGCGGCCCCAACTCACGGGCCAGGCGTCGTTGGGTGGGGCTGCCCTTTTTGGCGTCTTTGATCGCGGTGGTCTTTTGGGCGTAGGCCTTGCGCAGCCGATCCCGGCTTTCAGCGTCGAAGGCCAACTTGTCGAAGCCGGGCGCTTGCACTTTGACGTGTTCACCCAGGGCCTTGGCCAAGCCCTTCAGCAACGGTCGGGCCTCGGCGGCCAGCCCTGGATCCACCTTCGCCGCTTGGTTGGGCAAAGTGACCGTGGTCGAGCGCCAGACCTCCCGCTGGGCCGGGGAAAGCATGGCCAGCTGACGAACCCCAACTTCGTCTTCGTATTTGGGCGTGGGCCAAGTCCCGTCGAGCACCGACTTCAGGACCTTGCGGAACACCGGGCCCAACTTGCCCATGTCGATCTGGTGGTCCATCGACTTGAACTCGGTCCGATATTGGGTCAGCAGCTCGGCGACGTTGGGGGCCAACTCGGCCAGCTCGGCGAGGCCCTCGGGCACGGCCTTCCCGCCGGCCAAGGCCTCCAGGTCCAGCTCCTTGAGGACCTTCTGGGTGCGGGCGGCCAGGGCGGCGCCGATCGGATCGACCCCTGCCTGCAGGCCCTTTTGCAGCGCCGCGAAGTCGATCTGGTTCACCTGCTCGACCCGGAACTGCTGGGCCAACTCTTTGAGGACAGCGGTCTTGGCGGCCTCGGGCGAGTTGCTCTGGCGGAGCGCCGTGAAGATCCCCGTCTTTTTGGCCTCCACCGCGGCGAAGATCGCGTCGCGCAACAGGCGCACCGGATCTTTACCCCGGGCCGCCTGCACCCGATCGATCACCCACCGGAGATCGTCGGCGCTGAGGTGCAGGCCCGCCGTAAACACCAGATCCAAAGGCAACTCCGGGTGGGCCAAGGCGTAGGCCACGGCCCCCGTCCCTTGCGCACGCAAAGCCACGCCGTCCATGGCGCCCGCGGGTTGCTTCAGCTTCTTGGGGTTGGTGAAGGCCGCCTTCAGATCCGCCACCACTCGGGCCTGGACCTGATCTTGGGCGCCAAACACGAAGGAGAGTTGGTCCGCCAGGGCCATCACCAGCCGGGCCGCACCCTCTTGGGCCTTGGCGTTGGGGCTGATCGGGTGCGCCGCCTTGCACAGGTCAGGCAAGATATCGCTCGGGCTCACCGCGCGCCGCGCGTTTTCGGCGGTCAAGCTCAACAGGCCCGTTCGACCCTCACCTTCGTCGTGGAGCAGCGGTCCCACCTCGAGCTTGGGGAACGCGGCGAACATGTTGTGCAGCGCCTGCAGGAGCCCAGAGACCCGATCCTCGTCGAGGGTGATCGGCGACGCGCTCAAAGCGGCGCGGATGCCGGCCTGGACCCGAGGCGGAAACGCGTAGTGGCCCAGGTACTCCTCGACGATCTGTTGATTGCCCAGGTGCCGCTCCAGCTCGGCCCGAGGGTCGTCGCCCAGCCGCGGGGCCCGCTCGATCAGCGCCTTGATCGTGTTGAGCTCGGGCTCCTGATCTTGGAGCTTGGGCAACAACGCGCTGACCAAGGTGGTGGCCAGCGGTGCAGACAACTTGGTGATCCCGTCGATCGCCGCCAGGCGAGGGCGATCGAGCTCGTAGCCGGCCTGCAAGTGCCCGAGCTTCAGCAGCTCCGCGGCCAAGGGGGCGCCCTTGAGCGGCGCGGCCTTCTCTAGGGCGGCCAAGAGGTGATCTTCGCTCAGCTGCGGCAACACCTGGGCCAGCCACTCCACGATCGCCGGCAAGGTTGGGGCGGTGGCCAACTTGGGCAACAACTTCGACAGAGCGAGTTCGACCCGGCTCGCCTCCTCGGAGCCGGCGTGGTCGTGGGCGACGGCCCGCAAACTTTCGATCTGCTCGAACAACGAAGTGGGCCCGGCCGGGTTCGCGTCCAACACCTGGAGCAACCCCGTCGCTAAGGCGCGGGTGCTGGGCGGGCTCCCCGGCTCCAAAGCCACCAGGCCGGCCCGGGTCGCGAGCCAGCCGTCTCGACCGCGCTGGTGCTGGCGCTGGAGGGCCTCGGCCAAGATCTCGGCCGGACCCCGAGCGGGCCCCCTCGACGCCTCGAGGTCGGCGGACACCTGGGCCACCACCGCCAAGTCGAAGCCGGCCCGGGCGGGACCCTGCTCCAAGAGCTCGGCGATCCCTTTGGTCAAGGTCCGCCGCTCGGCCGCCGTCGAGTGGGCGACGTCGAGCTCCACCTGCTCGACCAGCCGGGGCAGGACGTGGAGCGCCGAGCCGATCCCGCTGCGGCCGGAGAGGCGTCCCAACAGATCTTGCACGGCCTTGGTCGCGTCGACGTACAGGGCGCTAAGGTTGGCGCCCTCCAGCGAAAGGGACTTCTTCCCGATCCGCCGTAGCGCCGAGTCGACCAGGCCGTTGGTCGCCGCCAGCGCCGGCAAGAGCTGGGCGGGGGGCGTCGCCTCGACCAAGGCCACCACCATCTTCAGCGCTTGTTTGGCGATCTTGGCGGTGTCTTCGGGTGGCGCCGCCGAAAGGAGCTGGCCCAAGGTCTTGTAGACCTGCTCCAAGGTTCGATCGGCGGACTTGGCCTGCCAGGGCTCGAGCCGCTCGCCCAACGTCGAAAGGGCCCGCAGCTCTTCGCCCGCCTTGGTCAACGCCGGCCCGTGGGCCTTGGCCACCTTCTCCGGGACTTTGGCGGCCAAAAGTGGGGCCGGATCAAAGGCTCGACTTTTCCCCGGGGCCCGCAGCTCCGGCAACTCCAGGGGGGCGGCGGGTTGTTGGGCGATCCGGGCCTCGCCCAGGGTCGCCATGAAGGTCCGCGACCGAGGGTCGATTCGGGTCATCGTCCCGTACTGTAGGAGGCCCGCCGACATTACCCATCCGCCGATCGTCCGATGAGCGGTAGGGGAGTGAGGCCCGCGGTCAACGCACCGCCGAACGACCCTGGGCCCGGAACTGGGCCGGGGTGCAGCCGGTCCACCGCCGGAAGGCTCGGTGAAAGTTGCTCGGGTCCGAATAACCCAGCAAGAAGGCGATCTCCCCGACCGCCAGGTGGTCTTCGGCCAAATAACGTTCGGCCAGGCTGCGTCGGGCCTCGTCGTAGAGGCTCTGAAAGGAAGTCCCCAGCTCCTCCAACCGCCGCTGCAGGGTCCGAGGGTGCATGGCCAGGCGTTTGGCGATCGTGGTGGCCTCCACCTCACCCGCGCCCAAGGCGCCCACGATCAGCCGCAGCACCTGGGCCCCAAAGTCCTCTTCGTCCGGGGGCAACTTGGCCAAAACGTCGGCCGCGTACGCGTCCAGGTAGGGCAACAGGCCTTTGCTCTCCGTGCGGATCGGCAGGTCCAACACCGAAGGCTCGAAGACCACCGCGTTTTCGGGGTGGCCGAAGGTCGGGCGGGTGCCGAAGATCCGATGATGCTCCCGCAAGGAGGCGGGCTCTTGGTGACGGAACTGAACCCGCACCGGTGAAAAATCGCTGCGGGTCAGCTGGCGCCCCAACAAGACCACCGACGCCGCCGAACTCTCCGCGACCGGTCGAGGCACCCCATGCCGGAGGCCCCGGCAACCCGGATAGACCCACGCCAAGCCCTCCCGCTCCTCCACCTCGACCCGGCCGGCGTCGTGGAGGATCCGCGAATATTTGGCGATCCGCCGCAGGGCCTCGCCGAAGGTTGGGCTGCCCGCCGCCAAGTGGCCGACCACGTGGAAGGAATCCAGATCCAAACGTTCGGCCAGGTGCAGGCCCAGATCCGGGTCCCCCGAGCGCTGGGTCAACTTCTCCCAGAGCTGGTTGTAGGCGGCTTGCGGAACCCGGGTGTCCGGATCGGCCAAGGGCGCGCCGCCGAGGCCCACCTCTTGGAGCAGCGCTTGGGCTCCGTCCGTCCCCCGCAACAGGCCCAACACGGCGGCGCCCGAGACGCTGTACCCTGGTTCGGCGCCCGCCACACTCCACGCTAAACAGGACCCTGGGCGCCCACAAGCACCGGTCGGGGACGGACAAGGCAAAGTCGTCCGCGGCCACAGTGCAAGTTGGCCTGCATCGGCAGGATGGCCTCATCGAAGCCCGGCGAACGGGCTCGAAGGAGACCAAGATGCGATTGCCGATGATGACCCTCACCCTGCTTATGTTGACCAACCTGGCCTGCAACCAAACCGAGGCGCCCACCGAACCCGAGCCGATGAACCCGCTTTTGGCCCAGCGAGTGGCGGTCATCGAACGCCGGCTGGCCGCGACCAACCAACGGGACTTCGAGACTTGGATGTCGCTCCACACCGAAGGCGCCTGCCGCACCGCCCCCGAGCTGCCGGAACCCCTTTGTGGACGAGCGGCGATGCGGGGCGCGATCGAGATCTTGTCCCGGGCCTTCCCGGACTACCACCTAGAGTTGGTGCAGGTGGTCGCCCAAGGGGACTGGCTGAGCCTTCGGATCCACACCTCGGGCACCATGACCGGACCTCTGTTGTTGTCGAGCGGCCTGGAGGTGCCCCCGACCGGCCGCACCATCGATCAAGAGTGGTCGGCGTTGGTCCACTTCGAGGGCGTACAGATCGCCCAGTTCGACGAATATTATGACCAGTACACCTTGATGGTGCAGCTCGGGATCATCTCAGAGTGAGCCCGGCTACTCGAGCAAGCTGCGCAACATCCAGGCCGTCTTCTCGTGGAGCTGGAGACGTTGGGTGAAGAGGTCTTCGGTCGCTTGATCGTTGACCCCGTCCAACTTGGCCAGGCCGACGCGCAAGGTTCGCACCAAAGACTCGTGGGCCGCCAACAGCTCCTTGATCATCTCGGTGGCGGGGGGCACGCCCTCGGCTTCTTTGATGCTGGCCAACTTCAGGAAGGCCGCGTAGCTGCCCGGGGCCGGTGCACCCAAGGCCCGGATGCGTTCGGCGATCAGATCCACCGCCAGGGCCATCTCGGTGTATTGGCCCTCGAACATCAGGTGCAAGGTGTTGAACATGGGCCCGGTGACGTTCCAGTGGAAGCCGTGGGTCTTCAGGTACAACACGTAGGTGTCGGCCAAAACTCGGGAGAGGGCATCGACGATGTCCTTACGTTTGATCTCGCTGATTCCAATGTTCACTTCCATGGCGGTTCTCCTCGGAGGTCTCGACCTCTGGGCGGAGCATGCGCCTGGGCGGCGCCCCAGTCCAACTCGGGCTGACGATGAAGGTGATAACTTGAGGTTATCAGGCCACCGCCCGGCCCCGGTCACGGCCCCTTAGGGCCCGGGGCAAGGCAAAGTCGACGGCGCTGCCGGCCTCCAGGCGGACGACCCCTTCCCAGTACCGCACGCCCAACTCGAAGGTCAGGCGATCGCCGAAGGGCAAAACACGCCGTAACGCGTCGGCTTGGCCGATGAACAGGGACACCACCGGCGGCGCCACCACCCAGGCGCTCCGGGGGTAGTCGAGCAGGTCGGCCGCCTCGTCCCCGACCAGATATCGAGAGAGTTCGTAGGCGAAGTTGCGCATGCGCTGAGAACGTCGGCCCGCCGCCGGATCTCCCGCGGGTCGGCTCTCGAGGAGGGCCTTGGCCAAGGCCTTGGAGTCGGCGTCGGGGGGCGCCTGAGTCCGGCTGATCATGGTCCACAGATCGTCGGCTTCTCGGGCGGACGTGGCCAGCAGCTCTTCCTCCACGCCCATCAACCACCCGACGTAACGCCACAGATGAAGGAAGGCCTCCCGCTCTTCGGGCGAAAAGGCGATGCCGATCCGATCCAGCCCCCCCAACACCACCGAAGAGAAGAGCTGGATGGTGCCGGCCATGTCGTATTGGTTGACCGGCGCACCCCACTCTTCTTTCCAGCGGCCCGAGGCCAAGAGCAGGTGCCGGACCTGGGCGTGCATCATCCGCACCTTGAGCGCCGCCACGAAGCCCGGTTGCCCGGCCCGCAAGCCATCTTGCCGACAGACGTCGTGGACGAAGCGGCTGGTCTCCACCAAACGGCGCGGCACGTCCCGCTCCAGGCGCCCCGAGTAGGCCAGCGGCTTGTTTCCGGCCGGCGAACAATAACCCAAGATCAAGGCGCGGAAGGCCAACACCAGGCCACCAGGCAAGCCGGTGCGCAAGAAGGCCGCGCCGCCCAACTCGGCCCGAGCCCGATCGAACCACACCGGCGCTTGATGGACGGACTCGGCCAAGGCGAGGAGGGCCGGCGAACTCGCCGCCTTCGGTCCCGACACCGCCAGCTCGGTCAAGCGGCGATCCCGTTCAGCGTAAGGGAGCGACAGCAGCTCCGAAGTGGCGGCGTCGGCGAGGGGGTCAGAGCGGGTGAGGAAACTTGCCAGCCGGTCCACTCGATCTCCGAAGCGGGCCCGGATCGCGGGCGCGTCGACGAAGCGGCTCGGGACCTGATCCATCCGTGTATTGTAGGCCGATCTTGCCGCGCCAACAGGGGAGAGGGGGTAGGTCTTTGGCCCCAATCGCCCGTGAGAGCCCTACTCCACTCGGAGGTAACGGCCCATCCAGTACACGACCCGGAAATCGACGGCCGGCAACAAGGTCCCGCCACCGCCATCGTTGGGAATATAAGGGTTGGATCGCCAGTGATAGTTGCTGGGCGGTCGCACCCGCATGGGGATGGGCTGCACCGCCACCAGCTTGTCGCCCCGGCCTTCGTCGCCCAGCAGGTCCACTAGCGTCCCGTCCCGGAGCGTGCAGCGTTTGGCGGCGATCTCGGCGGCGTCACAGTTGGTGACGGGATCGTTGAAGTACGGAGAGTCGGAGTACTCGCGCAAGGTGTTGAGGCCCCGTTCGAGGGCGTCGGTCGGGACCTCTCGGCCCGGTCGATCGAAGCGGGCGCCACTGCGACCGGCGGCGTAGATCAGATCGAAGAAGCTCTGGCCCATCTCATTGGGCTCTCGGCCGTCGATCTCGTCCTTTTGGTAGAGCTCGTGATCCAAGGCGTGCACCAAAAATCCGTCGGCCCGATCGTGGGTCAGGTAGCGGTTCGCGAGGAACATGCCGGTGAACGCCATGTTGAAGTTGGAGAAGTTGGCGCCCACCCCCAAGCTGACGATCAACAGATCGTCGTCGACCATCTTGGGCAGGTTGCGAGCCTCGACCAACTCCTGGTCTCGGTAGCTGGCCAAGGCCGGATCTTGGGAGGCGTGGGCCAAGGCCGCGATGATCCCCAAGGCCATCACCGCGTTGAAGCCGTTGTTGGCACCTGGGAGGTAGATGCGATCGATGGTGTTTTCGTTGAGGTAGGCGTGGAAGGTCAGGCGGCCATCGGCGTCGGGGATCTCCAGATCGAAGCCGCTCTCCCGGACCAGACTCAAGGCGCGGCCGATGTCGGCGGCGTGGCCCCGCAAGCGGTCGAGCAAGTTACCTTGCAAAGTTGGATCACCGTCGGCCACCTCGGCCACCGCGCCGTAGGCCATGGCCCAGCCGACCAACATGTCCCGGGAGAGGGAGTCCTCCCAAATATAGTTGGGGTGAGCGCCGGAGAGATCGTTGCGCCACTCACCGTTGTTCTTCTCCGCGGGCAGCGGGTCGCCGTTGGCGTCGAAGAGCGGAGTCGGTTCGCCGTGGCCTTCGTGAGGGAAGTCTAGGTTGACCAGCGATCGGGCCGTGACCCCGGGTGTGGCCGGGATCGCCGAGGCCAACTCCAGGCCGTTCATGGATCGCAACAGCTGGGCCCGGGCTCGTTCGACCTCTTGGCAGTCTTCGCCCGCGTCCCGGAGGGCGCCATAACGGAAGGCATCGGCGGCCACCCCCACCCCCGCGTAGAGGCCGGCCGACTTTTGCCAAACCACCAACGGCTCCAAGGGTCGGCCGGTGTTGGCCTCGAAGTCCCAGTCGTCGGAGGCGGCGAAGGCCCGGAAGAGATCTCGGCCGGGCGTCGAAGAGTCGACCAAACGAACGTCGGCGTTGAGGCCGGTGGCCCGGGCGTTGACCGCGTGGAACATCCGATCGTGGCGTCGGGCTTTGGCGGCCAGCAGGGCGTCGTGACCCGCTTGGCGAGGGCCGGGGATCAAGGTCTTAAGTGAAGTGTAGGAGCCACAAGGGGGCGGGCCGGGGGTCACTTCATCCTCGCCGCAGCCCCAAAAGGGCGAACAAACGAGGGCCCAGGTGCACCCGATGGCGGCGGTGGATCGGCGCAGGTCCATCGGGGCTTTGGGTAACACGAGGGCGACGGCCTGCCATCCTGCGAGTGGCGAGATCCGCCCCGATCGGGCAGGAGAGGGCCGTGGAACGTTGGCTGTTGGTCGTGTTTTTGGGGCTGGCCTGCGACCCTTCGGTCGATCCCAGCGAAGACGTGGGCCCGGGAGACGGACAAAGTTCGGATCTCTGCCCGGCGCGCATCGTCCCTTCCCAAACCTGCGAGATCGCCGGGTTGACCTGTGCGGGAGGCGGTGAACTGAGCTGCCAGTGCCGGGGAGGCGAGTGGCGCTGCACCAGCGGGGACGGCGGGCCCTGAGGGCCCAACCTCAAGGCTGGACGATCACCTGGCCCACGCTGCCTGCTAGGCCCGGGGCGCCCATGCCGTTCGGCGTCCCTTCGTCTCCGCCGGGCACGTCGAGGAGGCCCAGGGCCGCGGTGACCGAACCGCCCGTCGCGTCCAGCTCGATCACGCCGCCGCCGCCGCCCCCACCCGTCGCGCCGAAGTCGCCGTCGCCGCCGTCTCCGCCCGCGGCGCTGATGGTGTCGTTGACGATGATGGTCCCGCTGGGCGCCACGATCTGGATCCGGCCCCCCGAACCACCACCCCCTGCGCCGGTGCCGCCGAAGCCGTCGCCCCCTTGGCCGCCGTTGGCCCGAAGGGAGCCATCGATTTGGATGGTGCGTCCGGTGGAGACCTGCAGCAACAACACGCCGCCGCCACCGCCACCGCCGCCGCCCGAGCCATTGCCGCAGGTGCTGCCGCCGCCGCCGCCGGTGCCGCCTTGAAAGAGGCTGCCCGCCGATCCGGCCAAGCCACCGTTGCCGCCGGTGCCCGGGCCGAGATCTCCGCCGCCGTTGCCACCCGAACCGGCGAAGCCACCGCCGCCGCCGGCGACGCCACATCCGAAGGCCCCGCCCGCACCGGCGCCGACCCCACCGCCATTGCCGGCAGGGGTGCCTGAGCCTTGTCCGGGGCTGGCCGGGAATCCGGGAGGAGCGCCGTCACCACCCGCGGCCGGTGCTGCGGAGTTGCCGTCGGCACCGCCACCACCGCCACCACCGCCAGGGCCGCCGTCTCCGCCCCGACGCGGGTCGTTGAGGCCGTTTTGCCCGTTGCGGCCGTTCACCTCGATCACGCCCCGGACGATGATGTCGCCGGTGGCGATGATCGCCAACGCCTCTTGCCCTGAGCCGACGATCCGCCCGCCGGTGTTGATGGTGACGTCGCCGAAGACGTTGGTGCCAGAGAGCGTCAAGGTCTGACCCGCGTTGACCACCAGGTTGGGTTGTCCGCCGTTGGGCTGGACGTCGAAGGTCAAGGTGGTGCTGCCGAAGGTGTTGCTCAAGGAGACGATGGCAGGGCCCAGGTTGGAATTGATCCCGGCCCGCAAGTTGAATTGCAAAACCAAGCCGTCGTTTCGGTCGCTGTAGCCGGTGATGGCCATCCCGGGGGGCGCCGCCATGGTCAACAGGCGCAGGCCCCGGCCGATCACCGTCACCTGGATGCTGGAGCCGATGATCAACGCTCGGGGTGAGTAGCTGAGGACCACCGGCGCGGTGTTGCGCTCCAGCTCCAACCCGTTGGAGAGGCCGGCGGCCGAGGAGACCTGGATGGAGATCGGCCCCGACTCGGTCAGGAGCTGGCGGGGGACGGTGACTTCAATGGTTCCGGAGTCGATGAAAACGCTCGAGACCGGGATGCCGTCGACCAACACCTGATCTCCGGGGAAAAAGCCGCTGCCGACCAACACGACCGAGGCGCCGTTGCTGCCGATCTGGAGGACGTTGGGCGACACCGAAAACAGGATCGGGGGTTGGTTCCGGATGACCTCGATCCGCACCGCCGTGCTGATCCCCTGGAAAGAAGCGTCGACGCTGACAAAACCCGGGGAGATCGGCACTAGGAAGGGGATCGAGACCTGCAGCACTTGTTGATCGCTGCTGGTCACCTGAGTCTGGGGATCGAAGGTGACGTCCTGAACCGAACCATCCGAGAAGAAGACCGTCACCGAATAGGGGACCGGGCCTTGATTCAGATCGATCTGGGTGGGCGCGTTGAGGATGATGTTCACCGGCACGACCATGCCGCCGATGTTGACGACCATGTTGGCGCTCACCGGGACCGGGCCCCCGTCGTAGGTGGCCAGGACGAAGCCTTGCCCGTTGCCCTGGGCCTCGATGCGAATGCTGCCGACGTCGGGGAACGGGAAGATCGGGC
The DNA here is from genome assembly GCA_016703535.1 of Deltaproteobacteria bacterium. Taxonomy (GTDB): domain Bacteria; phylum Myxococcota; class Kuafuiibacteriia; order Kuafuiibacteriales; family Kuafuiibacteriaceae; genus Kuafuiibacterium; species Kuafuiibacterium phototrophicum. The sequence goes on from JADJBV010000002.1 coordinate 859,847, forward strand.
CAGAGAAAGAGTAGGAGATGTCGTTGTCGAAGGTGAGATCGACCTCGGCGCCGCTGGCCGTCACGCCGATGACCTGAACGAAGCCGGCTTGGCCAACCAACAAGTTGAGGACCGGGGGCTGAAAGCGGATGGAGACCACCGGATCGGGTTGGCTGGTGACCCGGATCGGTTTGGTGGCGGTGAGGCCCCCAAATTGGGCGGTCAAGATGCCGTTGCCGCTGGCGGTGCCGACCACCACGCCGCCGGCGAGCACGGACAGCGGGCCTTGAACCGAAAGCTGGAGTGATGGATCGAAGGTGATGTCCGTGAAGTTGCCCTGTTGGTCGATCAAGAAGACCACGAAGTTGCCCTGCTGCAACACCTGCAGCTGGGAGGGGCCGACGATCAAAAGTTGGTCCGGGGTCAGGGGCGCCACGAACACCGGGAGGACGGCGCCGAGGCCGAAGAACTGAGCGACCACCTCGGCGTTGCCCGGGGCGAGGGCGTCCACCTGGATCCCACCTCCCGTTTGGAACGCCGAAAGGGCGCCGTTGGTGAAGATCGTGAGCGACGGGTCGCCGCTGACGTCCAACACGTTGCCCGACGCGAACTCCGCGAACACCGAAACGAAGGTGGTCTGACCCACCGGCATGGTCAGGCCCGAAGGCGAGAAGAACAGACCCACCACCGGATCGTTGGCGTCGAACACGGTCACCGGCTGTTCGGCCACGAAGCCCTGGTAGACCGCGGTGAGGAAGGCTTGGCCCGGGCGCCGGCCGGTGATCTGGCCGGGGCTAACGTTCAGGATCCGCGGCGAGTTGGTGCTCAGGCTCAGCGCCGGATCGAAGGTGACGTCTTGTTGGCTGCCGTCGGTGAAGTTGGCGATGACCTGGACCAGGTTGGTGACGCCGACCTCGACCACGCTCGGGGCGAGGAGGGTCAAGAAGGCGAGTTGTCCGCCGCCGACCAACAGGGTGGCGCTGGCGGTTTGCCCGTCGAAGGTGGCCCGGATCTCACCGCGGCCACTTTGTAGGCCAAAGACCAGGCCGTCGGGCGAGAGGTTGACCAAACCCCGGGGCGAGGCCGCGTAGGTGGTGCCGACGCCGAAGGTGACGTCGTCGACGCTGCCGTCATCGTATTCGGCGAGCACCAGGAGTTGAACCACTCCGCCGACGGCGACGGTGATCGGATCGGGCTGGATCGAGACCCGCACCAGGTTCCGGCTGGGCACGACCTCGACGAAGGCCAAAGCGATGAAGTTGCCGTTCTGGATCCGGATCTCGACGCTGCCCAGGTTGCGCCCCGAGACCACGCCGTTGGGCGTCACCCGGGCGACGTTGGCGTCGGAGGTGGCGTAGGTGGTGCCAGTGGCTCGATTGGTGAGATCGGCTTGGGTCCCGTCGAGATAGAAGCCGGTGACCCGCAGCTGGCGCCGGTCCCCGACGCCGAGGCGAGAGAAGGGCGGCTGTACGTCCAGGCCTACGAGCTCGGCGGAGGGCGGCCGCACCGAGACCTGGGCCGCTGCCGTGAAGCCGCGAAACACGGCGGTGACCTGGGCGGCGCCCGCTTGGCGCTGAGCGGTCACGTTGCCTTGGGAATCGACCCCGGCCACGTTGCGGTCGCTGGAGGTGAACCCAAGCTCCGGGCCCGGCCCGATCAGTTCTTCGCTTCCCGAGGCGCGGCGGCCCCGGACCTCCAGCCGGCTTGCCTCGCCGAACTCCAGATCCAGCCGCTCCGGCGCCACCACGATCCCCACGAACTCGTCGCCGGTGGCGGTGACTGTCACCGAGAAGGTCTGGTTGACGGAGCCGTTGCCGATCCCGACGAAGGTGCCCCCGGATTGCAGTCCGGTGAGGAGGCCATCGGGGCTGATCGAGGCCATGTTGACCGATTGGATCCCGTAGGTGGTGCCGCTGCGGGCCCGGGTCAGATCCAAGGTCGTGCCGTCGCTCAGCCTTCCCGTGACCGTAAGTTGCACCGAGCCGCCGACCGGGACGGTGATCGGCGAAGGCGCAACCTCCAGGCCGACCAAGGTCCCAGCCCGGACCTCGAGGACCACCTCGGCGATCAAGGCCTGATAGGTGGCCCGGAGCGTGACCTTCCCCGCGGCCAAGGCCTTGCCGGTCCCGTCACGTTGAACCTGGATCAGGTCGGCGGGGCTGGTGGTCACCTCCAACAGCGCGTCGCCCAGGACGCTGCGGGTTTGCTCCGGGGTCTCGTAGACCACGTCGAAGCGGAAGTTTTGGTCCCGGTAGAGGGTGGCGCCGTCGGTGGCGATCCGCAGGGACGGGGCCTTGGACTGACCGATGCCGGTGAGGTCACGCCCACATCCGAGGGAGGCGAGTAGAGCAGCAACGAGTGCCGTGGAGCGAAGGGCAAGACGCATAGGCCTTCCGATGATACTGCGGTTGACACACTCCGGGCAGAAACCTAGCGTGCCCGCGTATCTTCGACCCAAGTCCAGGCATCGCCTGGGGCTTTGGGCTCAGGCGACCCGATGTCCAGCGTAAAAAAAGCCCAACTCGACCGAACCGAGGGCCCTGCCGCCGAGGCCTCCCCCGCCGCCTCGACCCCCGCCCCCTGGCTGGCCTGGGTCCGGACCAAGATCCCCGACGAAAAAACCGCGGTCATCGCCACCCTGATCTTGGGGGCCCTCCTCTTCTTCCCATACTTAGGGACCACCGGCCTCTGGGATCCCTGGGAGACCCACTACGGTGAGGTCGCCCGGGAGATGATCGTCCGCGACGACTACGTCTATCCGTACTGGGAGAGCGCCTACTTCTTCTCCAAGCCGGCCCTCTCGATGTGGCTGATGGTCATCGGGATGTGGGTCGTCGGCGCCGAGTCGCCGGCCCCCGATCAACCCCTGGGCGAGTGGACCGAGTGGGGCATGCGCATGCCCTTCGCGCTGATCGCCATCGCCTCCTTGTGGGCGGTGTACCGGATCGGTCGCCAGCTGCGGAGCCGGGAAGCCGGCCTGTTTTCGGTGGTGGTGCTGGCGTCTTCGGCCCAGTTCATCTTCATCGGCAAACAAGCGATGGTCGACATGCCGACCGTCGGCTTCCTCACCGTCTCGTTGGCGTTTTTCATCGCCGCGGTCTTCGATCAAGAAGAGGACGGGCCCGCCAACAGCAAACAGAAGGGCTGGGCCATCGGTGGATTTTCCCTTGCGTTGTTCCCCCAGCTGATGGCCATCGGCCGGGAGATGCGCTCCACCACCGATCTGTTGCCGGTGTTGGGCGCGGCGGTCTTGGGCTTGGCCTTCGTGGCCGGCATCGCCCTCAAGGCCTCGCGCCGGGACACCTATTTGGTCGGCTTCTACACCTGCATGGGCCTCGCCACCTTGGCTAAGGGCCCGGTCGCGTTGTTGATCGTCGGCCCGACGGTGATCGTCTACATGGCCTTCTCCGGCGACTGGCGCATCCTGCTTCGGAGCAAGGTGTTGATCGGCGGGATCATGTTCCTCTTGGTCGGCGCCCCTTGGTACGTCACCCTCAGTCTATTCAGTGGAAGGGATGACGAGGGCAAGACCTTCGTCCAGCGCTTCTGGCTCCACGACACCTTCGGTCGCTTCGGCGCTGGCGTCCACGGCGATCGGGCCGGCCTCGGCTACTTCATCGAGCAGCTGGCCTACGGCATGTTCCCCTGGATCGCGGTGATCCCCGCGGCCCTGGGCATGGCGGCCCGAACCTCGGAAGAAGAGCGACCTGAGCGGCAACGCCAGGGCATCTTGTTCGTCCTGATCTGGGCGGTCCTTGGCTACACCATGTTGACCATGTCCCAGACCAAGTTCCACCACTACATCTTCCCGGTGGTGCCGGCCTTGGCCATCTTGGTTGGGCTTTGGCTGGAGCGGGTGGCCCAAGACCCGGCCAAACACCTGCGGGGGTGGAGCGCCCTGTTGATGGTCTCCCTCTTTGCGGTGGCGGCCCGGGACCTGATCAACGAACCCCAACACCTGGTGAACCTCTTCACCTACAAGTACGACCGCGATTACCCAAGGGAGCTGGACCCGGAGAAGTTCCTGGTCCCCCTGATCGCGGTGAGCGGCGTGGCCCTGGCTTGGTTCTGGTACGACAAGAAGAAGGACCAGGTGTTGTTGGCCTTTGTGGCGACCGCGGTGGTGTTCGGCGCCTGGATCTCTCACTATCACTTCAACATGCTCAGCCCCCACTGGGGACAGGCCCACCTCTTCAAGACCTACTTCTCGGAGCGCAAAGGCGACGAGCCGATCTACGCCTACCAGCTCAACTGGCGCGGTGAGACCTTCTACAGCCGCAACCGGATCTTGCAGGTCAAAGAGGGCGGGGCCAACGAGCGGATGCGGTCCTTGGTGGATCGTCCGGGGCGGGAGTTCATCATCACCGAACAATCTCGGTTCCACACCCTGAAGGGCGTGTTGTCGGCGGACAAACGGGACAAAATCCAGATCTTGGACCGTTCCAACAACAAGTTTTATCTTTGCGTCGTCGAGGAGTGAACGGTTGAGCACCGAGTCCCAGAACCGGAGGTTGTTGGTCGTCTCCGACATGCACCTCGGTCGGGACTGCAAAGAGATCACCGGCTTCATCCGCAACGTCCGCCCCGATCAGGAGTTCGACCGGGCCTTCACGGACATGCTCGACCTCTACACCCTCGGCAAAGAGCGGGAGTGGCGGTTGGTGCTCGCCGGTGACTTCATCGACTTCGTCGAGGTCGTGGTGGCCCCGGCCAAACAAGGGCCCTTGGATCTGATCCTCTCCTTCGAGGTCACCGAAGAGGAGCGGGCCTTTGGTTTGGGCAGCGAGGCCGAACGGGCCCTCTACAAGCTGGAGAAGACCTTCGAGTACCACCAAGACTTCTTCGTGCGCCTGGGCCGCTTCGTGCGGGACGGCGGCGAGGTGGTGGTCTTGCGCGGCAACCACGACGCCGAGTTCCACTGGAAGAAAGTGCAGCGGGTCTTTCGCCGCACCTTGGCGGACCTGGCCTTCCGGGGCCTCCAGCTGGACGTCGACGAGACCTTGGATCGTCGGGAGGAATTCCAGTCTCGGATCAGCTTCGCGCCCTGGATCTACTACGAACCCGGCCGGGTCTATATCGAACACGGCCACCAGTACGACGTGTACTGCTCCTTCGATCACCAGCTTTATCCGATCAGCCCGACCGATCCGAAGCGCATCGACACGCCGCTCTTCGCCTTTGCCATGCGCTACTTCGTCAACATGTTGACGGACTTTGCCGCCAGCAACGCCGACGTCTGGACCGCCAAAGACTACCTGAACTGGCTGTCCAAGAAGGGCCCGGCCGGCTTGTTGTACACCGCCCGCATGGGCTTGGGCGCCAGCTTGCGCTTGTTGCTCTACGCGGGGCACTTCACCTTGGGGCGGGTGCGCCGCTACGGGAAAGAACACGCCAAAAACCTGGCCGAAGAGGCGGCCCGGTTCTCTTTGCCCGTCGAGAAGTTGAGCCAGGTCGATCAACTCCACCACACGCCGGTCAACCGGAACCTCTCGGAGTTGATGCGACTCTTGTTCCTGGACCGCATCCTCTTGGCCGCCGGCGCCTTGACCATGGTGATGTTGGTCTTGTTGGTCGCCGAAAATCCCTGGTGGGAGCTGGCGGGCATCGTGGCCACTGGGCTGGTCGCCTGGCAGATCAACCGCAAGCTCCAGCCCCGCCGCTTCTTCGTGCCGGGCCCCAAACAGGCCCAAGCCGCCAAGAAGATCGGCGATCTATTGGATGTACCGCTGGTGGTCATGGGCCACAGCCACTCCCGGCGCTTGACCGACATCGGCTCGGGTCGCCGCTACATGAACACCGGCTGTTGGTTGCCGCCTCTGCCCGGGGCCGATCACAAAGACCCGACCCAACCTTGCTCCTGCAAGTTGTCTCACCTGGTCATCGATCAGACCGCCGAATTGCGGGTCTTCTGCAAGGCCGCCAAGACCGTACGCATCGCTGACCTCGACGTGACCAAACCAAGCGTCGGCGACAGCGAGGTCGATCCCATGCACTCAGTGGATATGGCCGTCTCGGGCAGCCGTTGATCACCAAAGCCGCTGGAGCGCTCGGTACGCCTCTCGCGGCGTGCGATCCAGCTCCACCAGGCCCCACCACTCTTCGTTGAAGGTCTGATCGGGATAAGGTCCTCCGCCGGGGGCGACCCCGCCCACGTCTTGCCGATCGGCCTGCCCGGCGCCGTCTTTCCACCACTCGTCACACCACTCGAACAAGGCGCCCCCCGAAGCCACCCCGCCTTGGCCCGTCCAGTGGGCTTAGATCTCCATCGCCAAGGTGGTGACCGCCAGGGCTTGGGCCGCTTGGTCTTCGCCCGGCAAGTTGGCGTTGTAGGCGTCGGCCCCGTATTCAGCCAAAAACATGGGTTTGGTGCTCCGCTCCTCATAACGATCGAAGAGGTCGTAGAAGCTGAGGCCGCGATAGGCGTTGATCCCAAAGGCATCCACCCGCGGCATGGCGGCGATGGTCTCGGGCGAGGGCAACTCGCCGTAGACGGTGGCGATCGGGTGCAGCGGGTCGACGGCGCGGATCCGCTGGGCCACGTCGTTGAGCCGAGCCAAGGCGTCCGCGTGGCTCATCCCCACGTAGAGCCCGTTGTAGTTCCACTCGTTGCCGATCAACCACATCAAGATCGCCGGGTGATCGGCCAAGGCCTGGACCCGGGGGCCGACCACCTCGGGGCCTTCGCCGCCATACGCGTAGACGGTCATCAACACCCGGAGCCCCTTCGACCACAAGACGTCGAGCACGGCCCGATCGTCGATGGTGGTGTAGGTCCGGACCACGTTGATCCCGGCCGCCACCATCATGGTCGAGTCGCCCTCGACGGTGGCGGCGAACTCCAGCCCTTGGGGGTGGGTGCCGCCTCGCCGCACTGGGTTCCAGCCGACGCCGCGGATCAAGAAGGGGGCGCCGTCGACCAAGAGGGTGCGGCCTTCGATCCGGATCCCGCCGCCGTCGTTGGGGGCCGCGTCAACCCAACTTGCATCTCCTTCACCGGCATCTCCTTCGCCAGCATCTGCGAAGCCGGCGTCGACCTCCTGGGCGTCGACCCGGTGGCCTTGATCGCCCGGGCCCTGATCCCGTGCCGCCAGATCCGCCGGTCCGGCGTCGAGGCCCTCAACACCGGTGCCGACCTCACCGCAAGCGATGAGCCACAAGAACCCGGTCAAAACTCCGCCCCGCATCACAAGGACCCAAGGAACCGGACCACCAAGGCCCGATCGGCCGCCGAAAGCGCCGCGAACCGATCCCGGGGGCCTTGCGCCTCGCCGCCGTGCCACAACACCGCCTCCGGGAAGCTGCGGGCCCGGCCATCATGCAGGAGGTGAAGTTCACCGGACACGGTCTCGACCAGGCCGATGCCCCACAACGGCGGCGTCCGCCATTCCTGCGCATCTTCGCCGCGGCTGTCGTCGGCCAAGCCGGGGCCCAAGTCGTGGAGCAAGAGATCGGTGTACGGGCGGATCGTCTGGTGCTGGACCTCGACCAAGGGGTGCCGATCACCGGTGCGGGCCTCGGGCACGTGGCAAGCGACGCAGCCGAGCTGCTGAAAGAGCTGCTCACCGCGCTGAACCTCTGGGTCTTCGAGATCACGCCGCGGCGGGACGGCGGTGAGGCTGACGTAACGCACCAACTTCTCGAAGTCCGAGTTGCCCAGCTCGGCGCCTTCTTGGCCCGGCATCATCGGGGAGGTCACGCCCAGGTCGGCCTCCAGCGCGTCCGCCACTTGGTGGGCGACGCTGACCTTTTCGGCGCGCCAACCATACCGACCGACCCGCATGATCCCGGTGCCGGGTTCGCTGATCAGCTGTGGGCGCCCTGAAATCCCGTCGGCGTTGCAGTCCAAGGGGTCGGCGCGGCCGAGGAGATCTTCTTCGGCGATGGCTTCCAGCAACCCCATCCCGACGAACTGGCGGGCGATCCGCGCCGAAAAGGCCATGGACTGGCCAGGCACCTCAACCACCGGGCGACGCAGCTCAACGGTGGTGCCGTCGGCCAACTCTACCGATCGCGTTTCGTAGCGGCTGATCACGCCCCGGCCCTCTTGGTTCTGCAGTTGGTTTCCGAAGGTCGGGTGGCCGTACAACTTGAGCACCATCGACTCCAGGGGCTGACCCACGTCGGCGGGCCGACCGCGGCCGTCGTGTTCGTGGCAATCCACGCAGGCGGTGACGTTGAAGAGAGGCCCGAGTTTGCCGGCCTGTTCGCTGAAGATCGGGTTGCCGTTTTCGCTGTGGTCACCGTCGTCGAAGCGGGTGTGGAAGAGGCGGCGACCCTCCAGGAAGGCCTGGACGTTCTCCTCCTGCATGTTGAGCATCATCTGGGAGAAGTAGGTCTCGGGTTCGGCGTAGATGTACGGGATGGTGCCGTCGCCGCCGGAGCGACCCTCCTCGCCCGGACCCAAGATCCCCGAGGGATCCCGGTTTTCGGGGCTCAGGCCGCCGACGCCGACCCGGTAGCGGAAGGTGTCGGTGTAGTAGCTGGTCCGGCCTTCGATGGCGTCGGGATCGCCGTCGTTTTGTCCGGCGATGAAGATGCCGAACTCCACCTCGAAGATGTCGCCCACCCGGAGCTCCCGTTGATCCCGGGCGTTGCGGGTGACCTCGGCCTCCAGGAGTTGGGGCCCGAGTTGGGTCATGCCGCCGTTGGAGTGGAAGACGTTGCCGTCGCCGTAGACCTTCCAGGTGCGGAAGTTGGTGCCGGGGCCGTAGGTGCTGACCGGGGCCTCGGGGCGATAGGTCACCTTGAGGCGGCTTCGTCCCGCCGCGACCTCGTCTTCGATGGTGAAGCCGTAGCTGCGGTTCTCGAAGTAGTGGGGGCCGAAGGTGTTGTAGGTGCCCTCAAGCTCGTGGCGTTGGCGGACGCGCCCGGCGGCGTGGGTGACGATCACCCCGTCGGGTCGGCGCTCCACGATCGGCCGCTGTGGCGTGGGCGAGTGCAGCGCAGTGTAGCTCCACTTGGGATCTTCGCAGGTGCCGGGGCCCGGGTTGGGATCGGGGCACGCCGTGGCCACTGGGCGCCCAGCCGCGAAGTAGCCGTGGATCTGCTGGACCTCTTCCGTGGAGATCTGCTCAGGGCGGAAGGGCGGCATCACCCGACCGCCGGCTCGGACGGTGGCCAACATCTGGGACCAAGTGCCTCGGTAGGCGTAGAGGTCGGGCGCGTTGTTGCTGGAGGTCCCTTGGGTCACGTGGCACCCGGCGCAGGTCCGGGTGAAGGCGACCGGCGGGGCGTTGACGTTGGGGCCGCAGCTCGTGCCGCCGTCGGTCTCGGCTGGGGGATCGGGGTTTGGCTCGGGTCGAGGGTTCGGGGTGCCCGCGTCACCCACCGGATCCTCGACCTGGCCCGTGGCCCAACAGCCGGCGACACTCAAGGCGATCCAAGGTGCGAGGTGCTTCATCGCTCCCAGAGTGGGGACCGGGGCCGATCTTCGTTGAAAAAAAAGCCCGGGATCAGAGCTCCAACATCACACCCAGACCCACGGCCGGGATCGCCCGAGGCGACTCATGGACGTCGCCGGCGCCGATGATCTGAAAACGAGGGCGATAGGCGCCCACCGAAAGATCGGCGCTGAGGTAGGGCGAAAGCGGCGCCTCCCAAGCCAGGCTCAGATCCAAGTGGGCCTGGGCCCCGTACCACGGCGCCAGTTGGCTCTGATCCCGATCGCTGCCTTGGGCGGACCCGTAGATCAGGCCAGCGCTCAGACCTCCGCATATATTCAAGCGAACGATTGCCTGCCAGGGGTGGGCACACACCAAGGCCGAGGCGGTGGTGGCCACAAACCGCGCCTCGAGCACGGGATCGACGACCTCTCGGTGCGGGAACCACACCGTCGCCAGCAGGCCCAGGCCCCACATCTCGCCAGCGATCTGGGCCAGGAGGCCGATCCCGAGGGCGGGCCCTGGCAACCAGCCGAAGCCCAGCCGGCCGTCCACGCCGATCGAGCCGCGGGTGTCGGCCTCGGGGGCGGCCTCCTCGAAGACCACCGAAGACACCCGAGCGGCGCTGGGGCTGGAGGTGCGGGTGCGCCGGGCCGGGCTCAGCCCCGGGACCTTCGGGGCGGGTTCGTCGAAGGAGAGGAGCTCCACCCCCGGGCCAAAAGCCAAGGCCAAAACCAAGGTCGCGCCGCGCATCAAGGCCCGACAGTCTCGGCCCCGCAGCTCCCGGGCGCCGCGACGACCGTCCCGATCGGTGCGGAGCTCCAGGCGCAGCTCGTCCTTCACTTTCTTGATCTCCACCGTGGCGTTGAGGCGTGCCGGGGCCAACCCGGGGCGGACCCGGGCGATCCGCGCCAGCTCGGCCTCGACCTCTCCTTGCCCTGGGCACTCGGCGGGCGCCTCCCAGCGCAGATCGATCGGCAAGTTGTCTTGCGCGGCCTCTGGTGCCTCGGGGGCAGCGAGGAGCCACACACCCAGGAGTAGCGGAAAGCTCACGGACCTCCGGGGCGCGCGCAGCTCTCTTCCACCGAAGCCCGCAGCGGCGAGTCCGGCGCTTGCCGGAGGAACTTCTTCGCCAATGTCCGGGCTTCGGCGTTCCGGCCAAGATCACACAACACCAAAACCCGCAGGCCATCCCGTTCGCTGCTCAGCTGAGAGCGCGGATAACGGCGCCGGTGATCTTCCAAGACCTGCAGCGCCGCTTGGCTGTCCTTGTTGCGCCACGCCGACTGGGCGCGGTGGAGCAGGGTCGCTTCGGCCGCCAGATCTTCGACGACCTTGGGTTCGGTCCGACGTTTCGGCTTCTTCTCCACCACCTCCTCGGCGGGCGGTGCTGATGGGGGAGCGACCTCCACCACCGCTTCGATCTTGGGCGGTGGGGGAGGGGCGGGGGCCTTGATCGCGGGCGCCGGCGGGGCTGCTTCGGGCCACAACACGTAGCCCCCCGCCCCGACGCCGCTGGCCACCACCACCGCGGCGCCGACCTTGAGGAACACCCCTGCCGATCCGGCCGCCGAGGTGGCGGCCTTGGCAGTGCCGGCGGTTGCACCCAACCCCACGGCGGCGCCACCCCCGACCCCCGCCGCCGCCACGGCCTGCCGCACCCGGGCGCGGTCGGCGGCGCTCGGCGACTGAGCGGCCTTCGCCGACTCCAACAGCCGGCGGCCTTCGGGACCCAGCTCAGTCACGTTCCCTCCATACCTGGGCCGCCTTCTCTCGGGCCAGGGCCAGGTTGAAGATCCCGCGGGCGGCCCGCACCCGAGTCCAGATCGTGTTTTCGTTGACGCCCACGGCCTCGGCGATCTCGCGCCCGCTCAGGCCCTCCACCTCGAGCAACACGAAGGCTTCCCGTTGTTCTTCGCTCATCTTGCTCAAGATCCGCTCCAGGGTGTCGGCGGCTTGCTTCTGCTCCAGGGCCTCGGCGGGCGTGGGCCCCGGCGCCGGGGGCTCCACCACCAGCTCTTCGCCGCTCATGTGGTGGCTGCGCTTTTTGAGCTGATCTCGCACCACCCGCCGCACGATCCCGGTGAGCCAGGTGCGGACGGTCGAGCGGCCCTCGTATTCGGCCAACTTGCGATGCACGACCACAAAGACCTCCTGCACCACGTCGTCCCGGAGCGCCGCCGGTACCCCCCGATAGGACACACTTCGCCATACGAAGTCGAAGTAGGCTTCGTACACCGAGTCGAAGTCCGGCTTCGGCTCGGACACGACGGCGAGCTCATGGGGGCGCATCTCGTCGTTCTGACCTCAATGGTGGCGGGGGATCGGATCTTTCGTTGGGAAAAGTGCGGGTCGCCTAAGGTGTGATGCTCACGCCTTGGAGGAGCCCCTCGAAGTGGCCGGTGCCTTGCCCCACCAACAGCCGCTCCAGGCCTTGGTGGAGGTCGGCGGTGTCGAGGCGATCGTGGGCCTCGGCGATGCCGTCGACGGTCAGGGTCACCACCCCTTGGCCCCAGCGGACCCGGACCTCGTGCCACCTTCGATCGGCCAAGGTCAGGGCATCGAAGCCGAAGCCGAAGCGGCTGTCACCCTCTCTGATCCCAAAGGACTGGAGGTCGCCCCCGGCGGTGATGAAGACGTTCAGCTGATCGTTGTTCCCCTCCCGATCCAACTTCAGCAAGGTGCCGTCGTTGCGCCGTTGGGCCGCCGGGTGCAGCGCCCGAAAGCGGAGCTCGGCCGACTCGCCTTCGGGGAGGTTGCCGGAGGTCGCCTGGAAGCTCAGTCGATCCGGCGCTTGGCTGTCGCCCGGCAGCGGGTTGGCCGGATAAGAGCGGTTCGGCAAGACCTCCAGGCCGCTCAACAAGAGGGCGTCGGTGGGGCCACTCCAGATCTCTTGGCCGCTGGGGCTCAAGGCGTGGACACGGAAAGTGTGGGTGCCTCCGCCGAGATCGGCCACGTAGATGCAGCGCCAGGTGCCGGCGCCCCAATCTTCCAGGGCGGCGGTGATGTTGGTGGGGGCCTCCACCCGAGCTCGAGCCAGATCGTAACGCGCCATCCCCAAACCATCGATCGAGAGACCGACGTGGGGGCTGGCCTCGGCCCGGACGAAGACACTGTAGCTGTAGCGGTCGCTCGCGCCGTCTTGGGCGTGCTCCAGGGTGTGGCTGCGGCTGCTGCTGTCGACGGTGAGCACCCGCCAGCTCGGCTCTTCATCAAGGAACGGCCGCGGATCGGCCCGGACGTTGACCCCTCGCGCGTCCCATTCTTCTGGAGACAAGGCGTTCAGCCAGACCCGGCGCCCGCCTTCGCTGAGGAAACCACACCCCAAGGCGCCGTCGGCGTCGGGGCGACAGGAGAGGCGAGGCCAATGGGGACCGACCCGGTGCAGGTGTCGGGGCCCGCTGGGATCTCGGGCGAGATCCAAAAAGGCGACCGAACTCCGGATTTCGGGGAGCGGCAACGGCGAACCTCGGGCCCACTCGGGCAAGACGCCGGTCAAGGCAAAGAAGCGGCGTTGGCTCAAGGCCAGCCGATCTTCGGCGGGTCCGAGTCCGCTCGAGCTGCGGTAGAGGGCCACGTAGGCCAACGACAAGGCGGCGTCGGATCCCGGATCACCCACCGTCAAGGCAGCGCCAGTGGGCAAGGGACCAAAACCCGCGAGCGGGGTGGTGGGCCCCACCTGTCCGTTGCAGTGGAGCTCGGCGGTGGCGTCGGCCCGATCCCAAAACAACCAACAGGCGTGCCAGGCGTCGTGGCCCAAGGCGGGGGAGCGGACCTCGATCGTCCGAACGCCATCCTCGAAGCTCGCGATCAGGAACTCTTCGTCGGTGCCCGCCAGCTCGACCCGATAGGCCCCAGGCTTTTGCAAGATAACTTGCGGGCCCTTGGCGCGGAAGATCAGCTCCAGCACCACCGAGTCTTGGCCAAAGGCCGCCGCCTCGGCTTGTTGGGCCGAATAGTGCGGACCCGAGTTCAAAAAGTGCACCGCTCGGGTCCCGTCGGTGAAGGGCGCCTCCGCGGCGAGGCTTACGCCAGCGGCCGAGCTGCGCATCAGCGGCGGGCCCAACTCCGCGGGCCAGGCGGCCGCGCCCGCACCTTCACCTCGGTAGACCAACTCGGCGGGCACGCCCCAAGGATCCAAGCGGCGGGGCCACTGGCTAACGCCGCTGATCGAAAGCGGCGCCACGAAGGCCTCGCCTCGGATCACGCCGGCGTCGGTGGGGCCGCTGTCGACGTCCGCGCCGGCGTCTGCCCGATCTTGAGGGCCCGGGAAGACCTCGCCGATCACGTACGGGTTCTGCGGACAGCCCCAGTGGAGCACCACACTCATCAACAGGAGCCGCCGCACGCCACAGAGTAGGTAACACGGCCCAAAAACCCGGGACAAACAGGGCCCCGGGCGCCTCGTGCTTTTTCTGCAACGAAACGACCCACCGCCCGCCACTCCATCCCCGTGCGCAACTTGAGGCATCTCGCTCACGCGAAGGGCGCGGCTTGGGTGGCGGGGTGGGTCCTGCACCTGGGGTGTGTGCCAGGGGTGATCGGTGATCCCCGGGGCGGGGCGCCAGCCACCGGTGGACCTCCTCCCTCCGTCATCGACCAAGGGCCGATCGATCCCGGGAGCAAGGTGCCCCACCGCCTCAACAACCGAGAATACGACCGGACCCTGGCCGATCTCTTGGGCGTCACCGTGCGGCCGGGTCGCGGCTTCTTGGGCCAAGAAGACCTGGGCTTCGACACCATCGCCGACGGCGTCACCATGACCACGGTCCAAGTGGAGGCCTACCTCTTCGCGAGTGAAGCAGCGATCGCCGAGGTCTTCGCCACTCCGTCCCTCTCGGCGCGGCTCCTCACTTGCCCAAACCTGGACGACCCGAGTTGTCTGACCCAGATCGTCGAGGGCTTTGGCCGACGGGCCTGGCGACGACCCTTGGCCCCCAGCGAGACCGCGGCCTTGTTGGCCCACCACCAAGAGGCAAGGAGTTTGGGCGAGTCACCGCGGGACGCGCTGGCTCAAGTGTTCCGCACCATGTTGGTGTCGCCGGCCTTCTTGTACCGGCTCGAGCTCGACCCCGATCCGGAGAGCACCACACCTCGGCCCCTCGACGGCTTCGAGTTGGCCAGCCGCCTCTCCTACTTCTTGTGGAGCACCATGCCCGACGACACCTTGTTGGCCCTGGCCGAAAGCGGCGACCTCCTCTTGCCCGAGGTGTTGGCCGCCGAGGTCGAGCGGATGTTGAGCTCCGAGAAGGCCCAGGCCTTGGTCGAAGGTTTTTCGCGGCAGTGGTTGGGCGCCCGCCAGCTGATCGGCCACCAGGTCCTCCCCGAGGTCCACCCCGGCTGGGACGAAGAGCTCCGGGCCGGGATGTTGGCCGAGTCCGACGCCTACTTCGCCGAGTTCCTCGCGGGGCGCCGGCGGGTCGCCGAGTTTCTGCAAGCCAGCTTGCACTTCGTCACGCCGCGCTTGGCCCGACACTACGGCCTCCCCGAAGGGGGCGCGCTGGAGCGGATCGAAGCGCCGCTGCCTGAACGCCGCGGTTATCTAGGCTTGGCGGGCTTCTTGACCATGAGCTCCTTCGCCCACCGGACCTCACCCACCTTGCGGGCCAAGCAGGTGCTGGGGACCTTCCTCTGCTTCGAGCCGCCGCCGCCGCCACCCAACGTGGCGATCAACGACCTGGATCAAGGGCCCGATCCCGCCAGCTTGGCCAACGTCCGGGTCCGGCTCGAACAACATCGCCGCGATCCGCAGTGCGCCGGTTGCCACAGCGTGATGGATCCCTTCGGCCTGAGCCTCGAGGCCTTCGACGCCGTCGGCCAACACCGGCAGAACTACAGCAACGGCGACGCCATCGACGCCCGGGGTGAACTCCCGGACGGTCGTCGCTTCGACGGCCTGCTGGAGCTTAGCCAAGTAATCACCGAAGACCCGCGCTTTTTGCCCTGCGTCACCGAAAAGCTCTACACCTACGGCTTGGGCCGGCGCCTCAGCGCCGACGATCATCGAGCCATCGCGCAGATCACCACCGAGTGGGCACGGGGAGGATCCGGAGATCTGCCAGGGCTCCTCCGCGGCATCACCTCGTCCCCCAGCTTCCGCGAACGCCGGGGTTCGATCGAAGGAGTACGACGATGAACGGCCTGCCCTCCAACCGCCGCACCTTCCTCCGGGCGACCGGCATCGCCCTGGCCTTGCCCTGGCTGGAGTCGCTGGCGCCCAAAACCGCTCGGGCTCAGAGCACCGCGCCCAAGCGCTTCTTGGCGGTCTACTTCCCCAACGGAGCGGCCGCCGACTATTGGCCTTGTTCGGGCGCGGGGAGCGGCGATGTTTGGTCTCTTTCGCCGCTGCTTCAGCCGTTTTTGGCGCTGAAGTCCAAGATGAACGTCTACACCAACCTGGAGAACTACACGGCGATGCAGCCGGACCCGTTCGTCGAGCCCAGCCACGCGCGCTGCACCGGGGCCTTCTTGACCTGCGTCGACTCGGACGCAGTCCGGCAAGCGATGAACGTGGAGGTCGCCAACGGCGTGTCCCTGGATCAGGTCATCGCTCAGGTGGTGGGCGCCCAGACGCCTGCGCTGCCCTCGCTGCAAGTGGGTTTGTCGACGCTGAACTCTTCCACCGATGGTCGTCATGAGTCCCTGTCCCGATCGATCTCTTGGCGCTCGACCACCGAACCCCTCTACAAAGAGGTCAGCCCCCAGAAGGTCTTCGATCGCCTAGTGGCGGCCGGCGCCGGCCAAGATCTCGGGGCCGAAGCGCGCCGGGAAGCGGACCGAAGGCGAGCCCTCCGCTTGTCGACCTTGGACTTCGTCAAAGCTCAGATCGGCCAGATCCAGCAGAAGCTCAGCGTCTTGGATCGTCGGCGCTTCGACGAATACCTGACCTCGACCCGGGAGCTGGAGCAGCGGATCGCCGCCACCGCCGGGGCCATGGACCGGGCTTGTGAGGTGGGGCAGAGGCCCGAGGGTGACTACGCGGTGGACGTGGTGCCTGAGGACTACGATCGCGGGGTCCACGCCGATCTGATGAACGACCTGATCGTGATGGCGCTCCGCTGCGACGTGACCCGGGTGATCAGCTACATGCTCGACGACGCCCGCAGCGACTTTGTCTATCGGCACCTTACCCACCGCCGCTTCCGGACCGACGGATCCGATCCGGGCACCGGCGCGGTCGGCAACTTCCACGCCTCCCAACACTCGGGCGACAGCAACGACGGCTACGCCACCATCAACTGGTGGTTGAGCCAAAAGACCGCCGAGCTGGCGGCCAAGCTGGACGCGATCCCGGAAGGGGAGGGGACCCTGCTCGACAACTCGGTGCTCCTCTACGGCAGCGATATGCACGGCAGCAACCACGACGCCAACGAACTCCCGATCGTGACCTTGGGGTCCGGTGGAGGTGTGTTCCGCACCAACCAGCACCTGGTGTTCAACCCGACCCCCAACGACCGTCCGCTGCGGGACCTCTACCGGACGATCCTCGATCACTACTTCGGGATCTCCACACCGTTTGGGGCCAACGTCAAAGGTGCGGCAGCCCAGCCGATCACCGAACTCCTCGCCTAAACTCCGGCCCTGGCATTGGCCTGGGAACGGTGGAAGGATCGGCCCGTGGCCGAGACCATCGCCGAGATCGGGGAAGAGGGGCTGATCGAGCTCTTCGCCGTCGAAGGGGGCGCCCTCGGCGAGAAGGTCTTGGTCCCCAACGGCGACGACTGCGCCGCCTGGTTCGTGGATCCCAAATACGCCTCGGTGATCACCACCGACACCTTGGTCGAGGGGGTGCACTTCGACCGGGCCTATACGCCGCCCGCCGCCTTGGGCCGTAAGTTGGTGGCCGTGAGTTTGTCCGACGTCGCCGCCATGGGCGCGACCTCCCGATACCTCTTGTTGTCGGTGTGCCTGCCCCCCGAGACCGAAACCGCCTGGGTCGTGAAGTTGACCGCTGGGATCCGGGAGATCACCCGGGCCCAAGGGGTCGCGGTGATCGGCGGCAACACCACCACCATCCACGGGCCGATCGTCCTGAGCAGCACGGTGATCGGCCGGATCCAACCCCCCGAGTTGATCCGCCGCCGCGGCACCCTGTTGGGCGACGCCATCTTCGTGACCGGTCGATTGGGCGAGGCCCGGGCCGGCCTACACCTGGCCCAGGCCGGCCGGCGCCCCACCCCCGATGACCCGAGTTATCCGCTCTTCAGCGCCCTGATCGATCCTCAACCCCGCACCAAGGCTGGCCGTCACCTGGGCCAAGCCCACCTGGCCCACGCCATGTGTGACGTCTCCGACGGGTTGGGAAAAGATCTGCGACGCCTCTTGGTCCCCGAAGGTTTGGGCGCGCGCCTCGAGGCCGAAGGGCTCCCCATCTCGGACGAGTTGAGGGCCTACTGCGCAACGATCAGCGCCCGCCCCGAAGACTTTGCCATGCGCGGCGGCGAAGACTATGAGCTGCTGTTCACCGCCGCTCCGGAAGACGAGGATGCGATCCGGGACGCCTGCACCCAAGCTGGCACGCCAGTCTCCCGGATCGGCGTCGTCACCCCCGGGCCCCACGTGGAGATCTTCTTGCCCGACGGCACCGTGGAAGAGGTGCCTACCGGCTTTGAACACTTCCCGGGATAACATCCCCAGACCTTCGTGCAGGCCTTCAGTTCCCCTCGAGCAGCATCAGGTTGACGTAAAGGCTGCCTCCGGCGATCAACCCGATCACCCATTGTTCAATCGGGGCCTCCTCCTCCTCGCCGAATAGCCAGGTCCCGACGGCCCAAGTGATCCCAGCGGTGATGAGGGCGAGGCCCAGCGGGACGATCGCTGGGCCTTCGCCGTTCCGCCCATTGGGTGGTGAGCCGAACCTTAGGTATTCACCGCGCCCACTCCTCGGCCTCACGTCGTCCAGCTCGGCGAAGCCAAGTAGGCCGATCCCGGCGGTGGTGGTGAGCCCACCCGCCAGGATGGTGAGGGACCGGGACCGAGTGAGGTTACGGATCTTCACGGGGTCCAGGGCCACTTGCTGGGTGTCTCCCGGCGACACGACGATGGTCTGATGGATCGGCACGTAGTCCACCGACTCGAACGCGAGGCGCCGGGGCCCGACCTCGACGTTGTCCAAGCGAAGGGTACCGGCCACCGTCACGCCCACCGGGCGACCGTCGACCATCACCGAAAGTCCGGCCACCGGGCTCCCGATCTCCAAACGCCCGTAGACCTGCCAGGCACCAGCTCTTTCGAAGGATCGCCGGAAGGCGTGTTGGACCGATTCCTCCAGCAGACGGCGGAGCTCGACTTCTGTCGAGACCGGCGCCATCCCGTCTCGCGGCCAGGTCAAGCCGGTTTCGCTGAGCTCCAACTCGATCCGCTGGTCGGTGGCCGCCTCGGGATCTCGCACTTCCGTGAGGGCGGCCCGAGTCCGCTCCAGGTTCAACAACAAAACCGACGCGATGTCGCCCTCGGGCCGCGCCAACAAGGAGAGGATCAACATCCGATCGGCCTTTGGGACCACCCGGAGGCCAACCTTTGACAAACAACTCAGCCGCCCTCGACAGGCGCCAAGCTCTTCACCTTCGAGGCTGATCACCCGGTAACGAGTCCAAGGCTCCACCGACTCACTCACGACCTGCAGCAACCGCGATCGCGACGTCTGAATAGGTTGGGCCGAGGGTGATAGGACCACAAACGGCAGCCGCGCCCGCTCCGAAACCGGGACGGCAACTTGTCCGACCAGGGCCAAGGTGAGGAGCAGCGGCGGGATCACGGCGGAGAACTCATCGCAACATGATCCACCAGGCTGCCGACACGGCGCGGACCCTATCATGGGTCAAGGAGACCGGCAGCCGCCCAACCAGGCCTTGGGCTCGAGGAGTTCCCAGCCTATGCTGGGCGGATGAGAGCTTGGAGTTTGGCCATCCTGGCCGCGGTGGCCTGTGGGGGGGAAGAGCCCCAGGGCCTTGACGGTGGCCCCGGCGCCGACGCCAACGTCGACGCGGGCCGTACCCCGGAGACCCCGGCCTGTTCGGCTTGTACGCGGCAACTCGACGTCGACACGGCCCAATGCACCAACACCTTCAACGGTTGCTCCAACGTCCCCAACCAAGAGACGCCCTATTACATCCGGTGTTTTGCGGTCGACGCGGTGTGCTACGAAACCTCTTTGGATCGGGCGGGCGCCTGCCACGACGCCTGCGGCGACCAACCCCAAGGCAACGTCGAACGTTGCGCCGGTGATTGTTTCCTTAACCGCGGTGAATGCCACGGCACCAACCTCCTGCGAGCCGACGCCTGCTTCGAGAACTGCAGCGGTGCCAGTTGTGTGACTTGTCGAACCGACGGGATAGCGGCGGCCGATGGTTGTGACGCGGCGGCCCAAGACTGCGCCAACCAGTGTGTCCGGATCCACCGCGGAGGTTGAGTGGACTCGCGGCGTGTCGCTCGGCTGCTGGGAGGGCTGTTGCAGCCGGCGATCCCGGGGTTTTTTGTGGCCCTCTTCGCCAGCCAAGGTTTCGAAGGGGGCCTAACGCCCCGGCTTTTTGGGGTGGCGGCGATCATCACCAGCTTTTCGGTCGGGGTCCCGCTGCTCGGGTTGTGGTGGGCCCATCGGCAGGGGTGGACCGGCGGCGATCTCTGGGGTGATCGGCGCGAAAGCCGAGTCTACTTCTATCCGGCCGCGGCCCTGGGCTTGGGGCTCTCGGCGGCGGGCTTCACGTGGCTCTACCCGTTCCCCTTGGCCCGGGCGATGGTGTTGGTCGCGGCGGTGGTCCTGGCGATCATGGCGGTGCTCAACCGCTGGTGGAAGGTGAGCGTGCACTCGGCGGGCAACGCCGGCATCGCCGCGGCCGCCACTTGGATGTACGGCGAAAAGGCGGCGCTCCTGTTCCTTTTGGTGCCCCTGACCGCCTGGGCCCGGGTGAAGAGCGGCCACCACTCGATCTTCGAGACCGCCTTGGGGGCGTTGATCGGCGCGGGCGTGACCGGCCTGCTGCTTTGGATGTGGCCGCCCTTTTGAGCCGGCCCGGAGTGCGGACTTTCAACCGCAAGCTTCGGGTGGGCGCGCGTTGGGGTGTGCTGCAAACCTGAAGGGCAAGGCCCGCGATTGGGGCGCGTTGGGCCCGGGGAAGGTTGGCATCGTTGCTGCACTCGTGGGTCTGCATGACACGACCTCAGTCAATCGCCGCGAAGCGCGCAACCAGGTGCGAGCGGCGGGGTTGAGGTCACCACGCCGGTGCCTACGCACCGAGATCTTCGAAGGAGAACGAACATGCAACGACGGTGGTGGGCGGCCAACTTGGCCGTCATGGGGATGGGTCTGGCCTGCGGCAGCCCGAACGTTGAACAACTCGGCACGAGCGCCCAGGCGGTGTCCGGGACCTTGGACGATCGTTCGATCGTGGTGCGGGACCCAGAGATCTTGGCGCTGTTCCCGTTCTCTCGGACCATGAGCCAGATCCGCGGCAGCATGCTCCTGCCCGGCGAGGCCTACGCCAGCGGCGAAAGTCGCTTGGCCATCTACCAGCGCTGGATGCGCAGCTTCGGCACCGGGGCCGATGGTTGTGATCGGGCCGGCGTTGATCCCAACGGCTACGGTTTGGTCTGCCCTCGGCTCCCCGAGGCCCAGCTCGCGGCGATCGATCCCTTCGCCGACGGCGCGACCATCCACTTCGAGCCGGTCGGGCTCTTCAACCGCTTCGACCTCACCCCTGCGGACGGCCGCACCTGCGGCGAACATCGGATCGTCTACGCGATGACCACCGAAGGTGGCGCTCCATTCAATGGAAGGGCCTTCATCATCTTCGAGGCCGCTCTCCCCAACCCCACGCCCTCCAGCGGCGTCGAAGGATGTTTGGCCGTCGCCCAGTTTTGGCAGGGCCTCAGCGACGACCCGGACATCAACTCTCGGGCCGCCAAGCTGGAGGCCTTCTATTACGGCGGCACCGCCATCCCCGGCTTCCCGCCGGTGGTCGCCGCCTTCAACTACGGGCTGAACGACGGCTCCGGCGCGGTCCTGCGAGGCCGCCCCGGCCAGATCCGCACCAACTTCTTCATCGACTTCCGGGAGTGGCACCTGCGGGAGTTCAAGCTCCGCAAGAACTGCCCGACCCCCACGACCTGCCGCCAACTCTTCGCCCATCAGACCGTGAAGGTGAACCCCGCCGAAGAGCTCTTCGCGGGTACCCACGCCAACGCCGACGCCTATCAGGCAGAGTTCATCACCCAGGTCGCTAGCCTGGCCGCCCCTGACCTCAACCTGATCGCCATGACCACCGGCAACACCTTCAACGAGTTCGAGAGCATCTCCCAGGCCACCAATGTGGTGTACCGGGACGTCGCCGAGGCCGACGTCCGGACCGCGATCCGCACTGAACTCACCCGGATTGGCTCGGGCCTTTCGGTGAACAACATCCTCGACCGCGCCACCACCCAGACCTGCGCCGGTTGCCACCAGATCTCGGTCGGCGCCCGCCTCGGCGGCCAACTCACCTGGCCCGGCACCCAGGGCTTCGTGCATATCGACGAGCAGCGCGGCTTGTCCCCGGCGCTCCGCGACGTCTTCATCCCGCACCGTATTGCGGTGCTGGAGGACTTCATCAACGATCGAGATGCGTTGTTGAGCCGCCTGGGGGCTGAGGCCACCTTGTCAGGCCGCCCGGTCGACTCGGCGAACTGAGCGTTGCACTTGCCATAAGGCACGGCGGCCCCTCGGGGTCCAAGTTTATCCTTCTCTCGTCCACACCTTCCGAAATTTGTGCCCCGGGCTACAATCGCCTGCCCTCGAGTCGATCACGCCTCGGGAGAGCCAAGAACGGTCGCCGCCGATGGAACTGATGGCTCGCCTCTATCCCCTCGACGACGCGAGCCGGGCGCACCTCCTGGAGCTCCTGGACCCGGCGCCCAAGGCGACCAGCGGGCGCTTTCCGGTGTCGGTCGCTGATCCACGCCTGCCGCGGATCATGGAAGCCGTGGACGCCGCGGGAGGGGTTTGGGTCTCCGGCGAGGCCGTGTTTTTGCCCGCTGAGTTGGCGGCCGCCACTCACTTCGAGGCCGTCTGTCGATTGGTCGTCCGAGAGATGGATCGGGACGCCGAGGTAAACCGGGCGACGGTCCAGCGTTCGCCCCCGATCGACGCTGGCGGATTCAGGTCCATCCGGCTGGTCCAGGGTTTGGTGCTGTCGAAGATTCGGATGAAGCCGAACGTGATCGGAGCGATCGGTGAGGCCAGCGGCGAGTACCTGGTGGGTGAGGCCGTCTCTCGGGCCCTGAAAGCTGCCGGCTGCACCGGATACACGCTGCTGCCCATCACCGATCCCAAACACGACGCCGAATGGCGCGAGTACCACCACCTCTACGGTGAATCGCTCCTTCCCCCCGTCGTCGCCGACTGCACCATTCAACGCATCCGAAGCCCGTACCCCGAAGAGGATGGAACGCTTCGCGCCCTCGGCTGTTTGTCGTACCGACCCGAAGACCTGGACCAGCGGCCCGACTTCAACCGCACCGCAGAGCCTTGGGGGGGACATTCGGGTGCGCCTTCCTGGGTCGTGAGCGCTCGGGTGCCAACCATGTTCAAGACCCTCCGCCTCCGAGGCTGGGCGTTCCGGCCGGTGCTGGTCCAAGGATCCGAGCTGCACCGTAAATACCTCGCCCAGTGGGAACAGCTCCAAGCGATCGTGGGGCGCACGCGCAACAGCCGCTTCGACGGTGGTCGTTGGTGATCGGGAGGTGACCTCGGCGCAGCAGGCACCTTACGTGCCGCTCAGAATCGCGGCCGGGGCAACTTGGTCCGCTTGGGGAGCGGGCGCATCGTCCGCTCACCGCGCAACGTCGTGGGCACCCCTTCATTCGCCGACTCAGGTGCCGGCCCCTCCACCGCCGGCATCACGGGCGGAGGGGCCTGCTTCGAGGCGACTGGACTCGGCGGTGGTTGGGTCTCCGAACGACTCACCACGGCCATCAGCACCACCAGCAGTCCTGCGCCCGCGAGGAGGATCCCCCGGGTATGACTCCGGGATTCGAGCTTGAGGTCGGCGAGGGCCACCTCCAGGGTGCTCCGGACCTCGGAAGGCGCCGAACGCGCGACCCGGCCGGGGCTGGGCTCCGGGAGCCCGAGGCGCCTCCAGGCCGGACGGAGGTCGATGTCGTCGGTGGTAACAGGCCCCATTGCAGGCCTCTACGGATCGACCGTGGCCCAGGGCGATTGGGGGGACTGATCTTTCCCACGGTGTGACGCTCTGGGAGCTAGAGGCACCAAACCAGTGGGGAGCTCGTGGGTCCGGGCCGTGGTCCGGATCTCTAGGTCCCGCCGGGGCTGGAGTTGATGAACCGGGGGCTCGTAGGCTTGACCGGTGACGCCGAACCATACGGGATTTGGAGCGTGCGCCTCGTGCTAACCTCCGATCCGCGCGCTCTTTGGCTGGGCGGTTCCGAACCGCCCTACACCTTCGCCAGCCCAGCACGGGGCACCGAGTTCGCCCTGTTGCTGGTGGTGGGTGATTCGGAGGTTGGCGTTGATGCGCAGGCTGCGCTGTCGGAGCAGTTCGTGCGGGCTGGTTGCCGCTATGCGATCTGCTTTGGTCCGAAGAGCAGCACCTGGGACGACTCGATCGACATGGTCTCAGTCATGGATGAGGTCTACGGCAAGCCCGGGCCGTTCATCATGACGGTTTGGTTCGACGATGCCCCGCTGTCCCAGGCGGTGGCGTTCTTCGCGCACTGCACCGAGATTGATGACTGGGTGCCGGAGCACTTGGTGGTCTTTGTGCTCGGGGGTGGCCCGGAGCTTGAGGCCCAGGTCCACCAGGCGCTTTTGGACCAGTTTATTTGATCCAAGGCGCGGCCCGCGCACTTCGGCCGCTTCGTCGCCTTCCCTTTCACTCCGGCCTTCGGATCTGGGCCCCGCCATGTTACCTCGGAGCCGTGACTCCCACGGATCTCCGCGCGCTCCTCGAAGGTGTGGCCCAGGGCAAGGTGGCTCTGGCGGATGCTGAGGCCCAGCTGCGCAAGTTGCCTTTCGAAGACCTCGGGTTCGCGCGGCTCGATCATCACCGACCGCTGCGGACCGGGTTGCCCGAGGTGATCTATGGGCCAGGAAAGACGCCAGAGCAGCTGGCCAAATCCTTCGACGCCTTTC
Source organism: Deltaproteobacteria bacterium (assembly GCA_016703535.1). GTDB lineage: Bacteria > Myxococcota > Kuafuiibacteriia > Kuafuiibacteriales > Kuafuiibacteriaceae > Kuafuiibacterium > Kuafuiibacterium phototrophicum. The sequence goes on from JADJBV010000002.1 coordinate 884,330, forward strand.
GGCAGGCCAACGCGACGGCGATCGCGACCCGGGTGGACGCGGCCAAGGCCGAGCAGGCGATGGCTTTGATGAGCCCGGGGACTCAGGCTTGGGCGCGGTATGAGGCGGAGCCTCGCCTCTTGCACGCGGGGCCGCCGTTGACCGTGAAGGCTCGGGGGTATGTGGCGGTGACGTCGGCGGGGACCTCGGATCGGCCGGTGGCGGAGGAAGCGGCTCGCACTTTGGAGATCTTGGGGCACACGGTTCGGCGGGTCACCGACGTGGGGGTGGCTGGGATCCATCGCCTCTTGGCGGTGCGGGACGAGCTGGAGCAGGCCTGCGTGATCATCGTGGTCGCGGGCATGGAGGGGGCCTTGCCTTCGGTGCTCAAGGGGTTGGTGTCGCCGCCGGTGATCGCGGTGCCGACCAGCGTGGGTTTTGGGGCCCACTTCCAAGGTTTGGCGCCGCTCCTGGGCATGTTGTCGAGCTGCGCGCCGGGGGTTTCGGTGGTCAACATCGACAACGGATTTGGCGCGGCGTGTTCGGCGGCCTTGATCGCCACCCAAAAGGAGCCGGCGGCGTGACTCGGACCCTCTACTTGGACCTGGTGGGCGGCGCCGCGGGTGACATGCTCCTGGCCGCGCTCCTGGACCTGGGAGCCTCCCTCTCCAAAGTGCAAGACAACTTGCATTTGCTTGGACTCGATCGGGTTGAACTCCACAAGAAGGAGGTCCACCCGGCGGGGCTGCGAGCCCTCCAGCTCGACGTCACCATCGACGGGCGCCTCGCCGACACCGGCGTCCAAGAAGGTTCGCCAAAGGCCGTCTTGCCCGGCGTCGGCCCGATCGCCTTCAAGAGTGGTCACGACCATGGCCACCGCCCTTACCGGGTGATCCGGGCGATGTTGGCCACCGCGCCGCTCCCCGAGTCGGTGCGTCGGGTCGCCGCGCAAGCCTTCTTGCGTTTGGCCGAGGCCGAGTCGGCGGCCCACGGGATCCCGCTGGAGGAGGTGGTCTTTCACGAGGTCGGGGCCGATGACGCCATCGCCGACATCGTCGGGGTGGCCACCGCCCTCGACGAGCTACGGATCGAGGAGGTGGTGGTCTCGCCGGTGCCCTTGGGGCGTGGCCTGACCCGAGGTTCTCACGGGCCCATCCCTTTGCCCGGGCCGGCGGTGCTCCATCTATTGAGTGGAGTGCCGACCGTCGGCGTGGCCCTCGAAGGCGAAACCGTCACGCCCACCGGCGCTGCTTTGTTGGTGGCCATCGCCACCCGCTACGGCCCCAACCCCGGCCTGGTCATCGAGCGGGTCGGCACCGGCGCCGGGCACAAGACCTGGCCCGATCGCCCCAACGTGGTCCGGGCTTGGTTGGGCGTCCAGCCGACCCGCAACGTGGTCCCGGTCGAAGAGGACGTGGTGGTCGAGGCCAACCTGGACGACATGTCGCCCGAACAACTGCCGGGCCTGGAGCGGGCCTTGTTCGCCGCCGGCGCCGCCGACGTCTGGGCCCAGCCGATCCACATGAAGAAGGGCCGGGTCGGGATGTTGGTCTCGGCCTTGGGCCGGGCGGCCCTGGAGGCGGCGATGGTGCAGGCCTTTTTGGTCCACAGCACCACCTTGGGGGTTCGGGTTCAGCCGGTGCGTCGCCACCGCACCGATCGGCGGGTCCTGGAGGTCCAGACGCCCTTTGGCCCGGTCCGAGTGAAGGCCGCCGACCGGCCCGGAGGCCCGCGCCTCTACGCGCCGGAGCACGAGGACTGTGACCGCCTGGCCCAGGCCGCCGGTCAGCCCCTACGGGCGGTGTACGAGGCCGCCCTGCGCGCGGCGTGGGCGCTTGACGCGTAGCGTTATTGCGTAGGTTGCTCCCATACCTAAAGGCGGGCTAGCGTCCCGGCCCGCTGAGTTATGGACGATCGGGAGGCGCGGAGTGACCGCGGTGAGCTGATGCTCGCCGAACGGGATCTGGAGGCGCTCCTCGACCTCTCCGAGTCGTTGTCGAACACCGCAGCCGTGGAAGGCACCTTGTTGACCTTGGCCGAACGGATGGCCGAGGTGCTGGGCTCCGATCGCTGCAGCGTGGTGTTGCTCGACGAAGAGGGCAAACAAGGGATCATCGTCGCGGCCTCGGACGACGCCTCCATCCGCAACTTGCCCCTGGATCTGTCGGTGTACCCCGAGCTTCGGGAGGTGGTCCGCACCGGCGAGCCCTTGACCATCGACAACGTACCCCTGGCCCCGATCTTCGACGAGGTCAGGGAGAAGATCCGCGGCAAGCCGGTGGGCAGCACCATCTTGTTCCCGGTGCGGGTGGAGAAAAAAGTGCAAGCTGTCTTGCACTTGCGCACCGAACTCACTCGGCAACGGGAGCTGACGCCTCGGGAGATCCGCTTCGGACGCATCGTGGCCAACGCCACCGGCATCGCGCTGCGCAACGCCCGCCTCTACGACACGGTCCGGGGCCGCAGCGAACGTCGGCTCAACGACATGTTGCGGGCCGAACGGCGGCTCAAACAGATCGAAAAATACCAGCGCTTCTTCGACCTGGCCGGCGACGGGCTGATGATCATTGACGGCACCGGGCGGATCCTCTTCGCCAACCACGCCGCCGAACGGATCTTGGGCTTCACCGCCCGGGACATCAGCACCATTGGCCTGAGGGACATCGTGATCTCCACCGGGCGGGAGGCCTTAGAGCGGGTCATCGAGTCGGTTGGCACCGGCAGTTATCTGCGGGACGTCGACGTGCCGGTGTTGCGGGCCTCGGGCGAAGAAGCGGTCTTGTCCTTGACCACCGCCACCTTGGACGATCCGGAGCGCACCGAAGACATCGCGCCCATCTTGGACGAGCCCAAAAAGAAGCCAGTGGGGCTGAAGAAAGACGCCACCGCCATCGTCTCCTTTCGTGACGTCACCGACACCCGGCGAATGCAAGAGGAGCTCCGGCGCACCAAGGACTTCTTGATGAACCTGATCGAGTCCAGCGCCGACGCCATCGTCGCCGCCGACATGGACGGTCGGATCTTGATCTTCAACGAGGTCGCCGAGCGGATCACCGGATTTTCAGGCGTCGACATGATCGGCTCTCACGTCGGCAAACTTTACCCGGCCGGCGTCGCCCAGCGGATCATGTCCGACCTCCGCTCCAAAGAGTACGGCGGCATGGGCAAACTCGAGGAGCGTCGAGAACACCTGCTCACCAAAGACGGGGGCTCGATCCCGGTGAACCTGGCGGCGGCCATCGTCTACGATCAAGGCACCGAGGTGGCCACCGTCGGGATCTTCTCCGACCTGCGGGAGCGCCTGCAAATGGAGGAAGAGCTGCAGCGGGCCCAGGCCAAGCTGGAGTTGACCGAACGACAAGCGGCGGTGGTGCAGCTGGCCGGCGCCGCGGCCCACGAGCTCAACCAACCCCTGACCGCGATCATTGGCGCCATCGAGTTGTTGCAGCGGAAGGTCGAGGTCGGCTCCCCGGTGCGCACCTCCCTCGACCGCCTGCTCCTCGACGCCGAACGGATGGCCGAGATGGTCAAGAAGTTGGGCCAGATCGCCCGCTACGAGACCAAACCGTACGTAGGCCGCACCGAGATCTTGGACCTGGACGCCGCCTCTCAAGGTAAGGAGAAGACGTGAGACCCTGCATTTTTGCCGCCTTTTTGTGGGTCGGATCGCTGCCCTTGGGCGTCGCCTCCGCCGAGGAGTCGGCCGAGGAGATCGCCAAGAAGGCCCTCGACAACAACGTCTTCTCCACCGCCAACGCCCGGGCCGAGTTGGCCTTGGACGTTTCCAAAGACGGCAAAGTGATCCGGCAGCGGCGGATCTCCACCAAAATCAAGCGCTCCCCCGAGGCGGTGCGTTCCTACATCGAGTTCAGCGCCCCGGCCGACGTCGCCGGCACCAAGTTCCTCTCCATCGAGACCAAAGGTTCGGCCGCCGAGCAGTACCTGTACCTGCCGGCCTTCAAGAAGGTGAAGCGGGTGGTCGGCTCCCAACGCTCCGACAGCTTCATGGGCACCGACTTCTCCTACGACGACCTGGACGGCCGGGATCCGGAGTTGGCCACCTGGAGCCGAAAAAACGACGAGGTCTTGGGCGGTCAAGATTGTTGGGTGGTGGAGGGCGCCACCAAAAATCCCGACGAAGATCCCTACGAGCGGGTCTTGATCTGGGTGCACAAAAAACACCTGCTGCCCATGCGTATGGACTTCTTCGCCAAGGGCCAGGCCGAACCGGTGAAGCGGCTGACCGTGCGCAAGCTGGAGAAGAAGGATGAACGTTGGGTGGCGACCGACTCGGTGATGGCCACGCCCAAAAAGGGCACTGAGACCCGGATCTCGCTCTTGGCGGTCGACTTCAGCCGCGAGATCCCCGAGTCCGAGTTGACCAAGGCCGTGCTCGAGCGATGAACAGCGCGCTGGTGGTGGGGTGGCTGGCGGCGTCCAGCGCCGTCGGGACCGCAACCGCCGCCGACGAGATCATCATCATCGATGATGGGGGCCTCCCTGCCTCCAGCTTGACCAGCACCCTGGCCGAAGACTCGAGCGTCATCGTCGAAGACGCACCCCCGGCGGCGGTGCCCTCCTTCTTCGACATCACCAAAGCCCGGGCCAACTTTCGGGTCGACGCCCGCTTCGCCATGGACACCAGCTTCGATCGCCGGGGTGAACAGGTCGCGGAGCTTTGGTTGGGGGCGCGCCTGGAGCTTGATCTCGAGCTCTCGGATCGCTGGGCCTTCTACGCGGCGCCGCGTTTTGACTACGTGACCGGCATCTCCCGGGAAGGCGACGATCGGCAGCTGGTCTACGCCTTGTTCCCCGAGGCCCAACTCACCTTCCGCTCCGGGCCGTTTTTGGTGCGGGCCGGCTCCTTGCTCTTCACCTGGGGCTCGAGTGATCTGGTCTCGCCCATCGACGTCCTCAACCCCTTCGATCTGCGGCGCAACCTGCTCGGGTTCGGCCAAGACACCAAGATCCCGGTGTTGGCCGCCGAGGTGGTGGGCAACTTTGGACCGCTGACCATCCGCGGCGTGGTGCAGCCATTTTTCACGGCCTCTCGTTATCAGGTCACGGGCTGGGACTTTTCGGTGCTGCAGACCGGCGGCTTCCCGGGAGCCGACGTCTTGTCCAACCCCGAGCTCTTCAACCCGGCCTACCTGGATCGCCTGGGGGACGAGATCTTGGTGACCGATCGCCCGCGGGATCGGCCCGACAACGCGACCTTGGCGGCCCGGGCCACCCTCTCTTTGGGGGAGCTGGAGCTTTCGGTCAGCGCCATCCACGGCTGGGACACCTTGCCTCGGTTGATCCTCGATCAAGATCTGATCTTCGTGGCGGGCGCGTTCGGCGCAGCCCAAGCCGACGGTCGGCCCCCGCCCTTCGACGACTCAGAGGTGGTGGGCGCTTTGGGCCGGCTGCAGCGGGCGGTAGAAGACGGGCGCACCTTACTCCAAGGTTCGTACCTGCGCCGAGATCTGCTGGGGATCGACGGCAGCTACGCTTTGGATCCCTTCGTCTTCAAGTTCGACGTGGCCTACACCTTCAAGCGCACCATGTACGACTGGACCTATCGACCGACCACCATCGGTTGGCTCAGCTCCAGCTTGGGCGTCGAGTACTTCTACGGCGACAACCTCCAGGTGATCGTCGAAGGCTTCGTTCAGACCGCGGTCGACATCGAGTCCAACATCCGGCTGCTTTACCTGGAGGCCAACACGCCGCCGCCTTCCCGTTTTGTCGGCGGTTTTCGCACCGTGGCGGTCCCGGGGGTGGTGGCCTTGGTTCGTTATTTGTTCCTCGACGGCGATCTGGCCATCGATCTGGCGGTGGGGAGCCTCTTGACCCGGGGCGATCTGGCCTTGATCCCGACCATAACCTGGCGCGTCGATGACCACCACCAGCTGGCCCTTTCGGGGGCCTTGCTCGAGGGCCAGTCCGACTCCTACGGCGGGTTCTACACCAACACCGATCAAGTCAGCGTCAGCTACCGCCTCAGCTATTGACCCGATGCCGCGGCGAGGAGAAACAGCCGAGATGAGCACCCGAGCCGGCATGCGCATCGCCGAGCTGGCCAAGCGCTCCAGCACCAGCAAGGAGACGATCCACTTCTACTTGCGGGAGGGGCTGCTCAAGAAGCCCAAGAAGACCAGCAAGAACATGGCCTACTACGATGAGTCGCACCTCGAGCAGCTGCGACTGATCAAGCGCCTGCGTACCGAAAGTTACCTGCCACTCCAGGTGATCAAGCGGGTGCTGAAACAGGGCAAGTTGGCCAGCTCCACCCGTCAGCTCGATCTCGCGGGTGAGTTGTTCGGCCAAGGCGCCCGGGCCGAGTTCGAGCCGCCCTCTGCCGCCGAACTCGCCGAACGGACCGGCGTCGATCCTTCGCGCCTGTTGGCCTACGAAGAGGCGGGGCTGATTCGGGCGCTGCCGGGCAAAGGCCCGAAGCGATATGGCTATGAAGACGTTCGCCTGGCCGAGACCATCGCTGGTGTGGAGAAAGAGGCCGGGGCCGGCAACGAAACGCTGACCCTGGAGCGTTTGGCCTTGGTCGAGCGCCACCTGCGCGCCTTGGTCAACGACGAGTTGGCCCACTTCTTTTCCCGGGTGCTCAGCGAAGGTGATCCGAACCGGGCCCTCGAGCTCTTGCGCGGCGGGCGGGACACCATGGGCCGCTACCTGATGTTGTCGAGGGCTCGGCGGTTGCGGCTGGAGGTGGAGGCGATGGTGCCGTCCCTCGAGCGCAGCATCGAGGCGGCCCCGGAAGAGCCGTTCTTTTTGCCCATCTCGTTGGACTTGCGGCGTCGCCATCAAGAGCCACGTCGCCAAGAAGAGCTGCTCCAGGCCCTTTTGGCCCGTCCCAAAGATCCGGCGGTGTTGATCCCGGCCCTCTCACACCTCTTGTATTTGGGAGACACCACCGAGCTGCTCGGGCGGTGGGAGCAACTGGGGCTCGATCCCTCCATCGATCCGCGCCTGCTCAGCATCTACGCCGAGGCGTTGTTGCTGAGCGAACGTTCCGCCGAGGCCTACCAGCTACTCAGCCGGGCCCGGGACATCAGCCCCGAACGAGATCCGCTGCGGGAGGCGATCTGGGGAGCCAGCGTCTTCATCCGGATCCGGGACCACTACGCCGAGCTCGAGTCCTCCCACGAGTTGATCGCCCACCTCACCCAAGCCTTCGCGGCCTTCGATCTGGCCCGTCGTGGGGTGCAGTTGCCGGCCTTCGAGCGGGCCCGGATCCTGCTCATCCTGGGGCGGGTTTTGGGCGCGACGCCGGAGTTTTTGGGGGCCCGGGCCCAAGGGATCTCGGATCTGGAAGGGGTCTTGGCGATCGTCCAGACCCTCCGCAGCGTCGAAGGTCCGGGCGCCTACTACGGAGCCCTGGAGCGTTTGGAGCTGAACGCGCTCCACGTCTTGTCGACGTTGGCCGAATCACCCGCAGAACGGGCCGCCTACCAAGCCGCACTCGAGACGCTCTGACCGCACTGGCACCCACGAACGCCTCTTCGCTCCTACTTGAGTGGACGGGTGGTGTGGCGCCCGCGTCGAACCTTCAAGGGGCGTGTCCTCTATCACGAAGGTTCGAAGGATATGCAAGACTGCAAGCAGTTGAGGGTCGAGCAGCTCCATTGGCGGGACGGCGAGGGTTGGACTGGGGGCAACTTGCCCCAAGTAAAAGCCCAGTGGGTGTTGGCCCTGGGGAGCGGCGAACATCTGCGCTCCGGGCGTCTCTGCGCGCCGATCTTCGCCCGATATCCGGACGCGATCTTCACGGGTTGTTCGACCGCGGGCGAGATCCTCGGGCGCAGAGTCTACGACGGATCTTTGGTGGTGACCGCGGTCGAGTTGGAGCGCAGCCGGGTGCGCCTCGCCAAGGCGCGCGTCGAAGACCAGCGTGGTTCCTTCGCCGCCGGCCACCAACTGGCCGCTGAGTTGATCGAGCCCGAGCTCAAACATGTGTTGGTCTTGTCCGACGGCCTCCGGGTCAACGGCACCGGCTTGGTCGCAGGGCTGAGGAGCGGTCTGCCCCCTTCGATCACCGTCAGCGGTGGTTTGGCCGGCGACGGCCAACGGATGAGCGAGACCTTCGTCTGCGCCGGCGGGCACCCGGAGTCGGGGATCATCGCGGCCGTCGGCTTCTACGGCTCGGCCCTGGAGATCAGCTGTGGATCGACGGGCGGATGGGACGCCTTCGGCCCCGAACGGCTGGTCACTCGGTCTGACGGCAACGTGCTCTATGAACTCGACGGGCAGTCGGCGTTGGGCCTCTACCGTCGTTACCTCGGTGAACACGCGGCGGGGTTGCCGGCCACCGGGCTCCTCTTCCCTTTGTCGCTGCGTAACCCGGGGCAAGGCACGGGTGTGGTCCGCACCATCTTGGGCGTCGACGAAAAACGTCAGAGTTTGATCTTCGCGGGCGAGGTGCCGACCGGATCTTTCGTTCGTTTGATGCGCGCCAACTTGGATCGATTGGTCGATGGTGCCTTCGGGGCCGCCAAAGCGAGCCTCCGCTCCGACCTTCCACCGGAGCTGACGGTGTTGGTGAGCTGTGTGGGCCGCCGCCTGGTGTTGCGCCAACGCATCGAAGAAGAACTCGACGGGGTGGCGGAGGTGATTGGCCCCGCGCCGATGGCGGGCTTTTATTCGTACGGCGAGTTGGCCCCGGGGCCGGCGGCCTCCTGCGAGCTCCACAACCAGACCATGACGGTCACCAGCTTCCGTGAGGGCCCGGCATGAAGGAGCGGCACCGTCTCCTCCAACGGCAAATTGGTCGCCACACCCGCCCAGACGGCAGCGTCGATTGGGACGCCCTCCTCAAGGTCGTAGAGCAGGCCTACGAACAAGCCGATGAAGATCGTCGATTGGTCGAGCGCTCTTTGGACCTCACCTCAAAGGAGCTGTTGGAGCGGCACGAGGAGCTGAGGTTGGCCTTGGAGTCGGCCCAAGTTGGCACCTGGACTTGGTCACCGGACGACGACGAGACCCTCGGTGAAGGTTATCCGAACCCGCTCTTCCCCGACGCACCACCGCGCTTTTTCGGTCGGGCCGCCGATCTTTGGGCGACCATCCACCCCGAAGATCTGCCGCGTTTGTTGGCGGATCTGGAGCTGGCGCTGAAGGAGGGCACGGAACTGAGGCGAGAGGTCCGGGCCAGTGATGGACTCAGCCCCGATCGGTGGTTGTTGTTGCGGGGCCGGGTCTCCCTGGACACCCAGCGGATCAGCGGGGTCGTGGTCGACGTCACCCGTCAACACCGCACTCGACAAGACGCCCTGGCCCGGGAACGGCGGACTGAGCGGCTGTGGACGGCACTTCAGGCCCTGACCCAAGACGTCACCCAGGGCGAGCGGGATCCGGCGGTGTTGATGGCCCGGGTGGTGGCCAAGGTGGGGTGGGTGACCGAGGTCGCCCGGGCTTCGGTGTGGTTGGCCGATCCCGCGGGGCAAGATCTCCGACGGTTGGCCCTCCACCAGGACGGTCAAACCCAACGAGAGCCCGGGTGGGTGTGGTCGCGCGCCGAACACCCGGCGTTTTTTGAGGGGCTGGAGGAGTGGCGTGTCTTTACGGTCTTGGACTGCGACCACGATCCTCGAACTGCAAGTTTACTTGCAAACTACCTGAGGCCTGCCGAGGTGCGATCGCTCTTGGTGGCGCCGGTGCGGATCGGTGGGGCCTTGACCGGTGCGGTGGCCCTCGAACACTGCGGCCAACCGCGAGACTGGGTCCCGGAGGAACAAAGTTTTGCGGCCTCGATCGCCGACTTCGTGGCGGTCCACCTCGAGAGCCAACGACGCCGGCAGGCCGAACAGGATCTCGAGGGGCAACGGGCCTTCTTGCGCCAGGTCATCGACCTGAACCCGCACCTGATCTTCGCCAAAGATCGGGATGGTCGATTTTCTTTGGTCAACCAGGCGGTGGCAGAGCTCTACGGCACGACCGTCGAGGCCTTGGTCGGTCGTCGGGACGCTGACTTCTCCGCCAGCCCGGAGCAGGTTCAGGCCTTCCGAAAAGACGACCGGGCGGTGTTGGAGAGCGGAAAAGAGCACCACATCGCCGAAGAGCGGGTCACCGACGCCGAAGGGAGGGTCCGCTGGCTCGAGACCGTCAAGCGGCCGATCGCCGACGCCAGCGGGCGGCCCAGTTTGGTGTTGGGCGTCTCCACCGACATCACCGTGCGCAAACGCAGCGAAGAGGAGCGGCTCCGCCTGGCCGATGAACTCCGGCAGGCGCAGAAGATGGAGGCCATCGGCGCCTTGGCAGGGGGCGTGGCCCACGACTTCAACAACCTGCTGATGCCCATCCTCTTCAGCGCCGAAGAGGGGGTCCAGGGATCGGCCGCCGAAGACCCGCGCCGGGAGCTCTTCGTGGAGATCATGACCGCCGGACACCAGGCCAAGGAACTCACCGCTCAACTATTGGCCTTTGGGCGTAAACAACAGCTGGAGCTGAGATCCCTGGAGCTCGATCGGGAGATCCGCAACACGACGCGGATCTTGACCCGGGTGATGCCGGAAAACCTGCACCTGCGTTTGGATCTCGACGCCCCGGAGATTTCGGTGCGGGCCGATCCGACCCAGATCCAACAGGTCCTGCTCAACTTGGTGATCAACGCCCGGGACGCGATGCCGGCGGGGGGAGAGGTGGTGATCGCCACTCGGGCCCTGGACGATCCCGGGGGTCCTCGGGTGGCGTTGACCGTACGAGACGGGGGTCACGGGATCCCGGCCGAGGTTTTGCCCCGGATCTTCGAGCCCTTCTTCACCACCAAGGCCTTGGGCAAGGGCACGGGGCTGGGGCTCTCGACGGTGTACGGCATCGTGCAACAACACGGGGGTCACATCGACGTCAGCAGCGTGCCTGAACAAGGTTCGGTGTTTCGGATCTTGTTGCCGGCGGTAGAGCCCGTGCCGGAGGCGCCGCCCCGGTCCCAAACACCACTGCCCATCGTCCGCGGTGAGTCGGTGTTGGTGGTCGAAGACGAACCTCACGTACTCAAAGTGGTGGAGCGGATCTTGGGTCGTCGGGGCTTCGAGGTGTTGGTGGCCCGGGACGGCCAAGAGGCCCTCGCCATGATCGAGGCCGGGATCCGGCCGCCCGATCTGTTGGTCACTGACATCGTTTTGCCAGGGTTGGATGGGCGCGAACTCTACAAACGGCTGCGCCAACGCCTGCCCCAGCTCAGGGCCCTGTTCATGACCGGCCATCCCCCGGAGGCCAGTGGAGGGCGCGACGATCCCAACGAAGGGGCGGGGTTGTTGCGCAAGCCCTTCACCGGCACTGAACTGGTGGAGAAGGTGGACGAGGCCTTGGCCCGCGGGCTGTAGCCTTCGGAGATTAACGTGGCGCCAGCTGGCGAGCCCGCAGAGCGTCGATGGTCAACTCGACCGGGCTGGGGACGGCGGTGGGCTTTCGCTCGAGGTCGGTGAGGTGGACGTCCCACCAACGGAGGGCGTCCTCGGAGGTCCAGCGCCCCGCGTCTTCACAAGCCGCCAGTCGTTGTTGCAGCACCAAGGCCGAAGCCGGTCGATCGGCTCGGTCTTTGGCCAAGCAGTCGAGGATGATCTGCTCCAGCGTCGACGAAAGCGGGAGCTTCCGGTGTTTGGAGATCGGCTCCGGCGGCGTGTGGAGGTGTTGGCTGCAGACCTCGACGATGCTCGGGCCGTCAAAGACCGGGCGACCGGTGAGCAGGAAGTAGGCGACCGCCCCGACCGCATAAAGATCGCTGCGACCATCGACCGAGTCGGGGGACCGGATGGCCTCGGGCGAAAGGTACTGGGGCGTGCCCGTGATCGTGTTGCGTTGGGTGAGGTGGACGCTGCCGCCGGCGTCGATCTCCTTCACCAGCCCGAAGTCGAGCAACTTGACCAAGTCGTTGGTGCCCCCAAAGCGGTGGGGCAAGGTGACCATGATGTTGCCGGGCTTGATGTCCCGGTGGATCAGCCCGACGCCGTGGGCGTGCACCAAGGCCGCCGCCACCTGGAGCAAGATGTGGCGGACCCGGGCTTGATCTTGAGGGCCGGCGACGGTGACCAAGCGCTCCAGGTCCACGCCATCCAGGAACTCCATGGCGTAGTAAAAGACGCCATCCGCGGTCCGACCGTAGTCGAAGATGGTCACGGTGTTGGGATGGGTGAGTTTGGCGGTCAGCTGCACTTCACTTTCGAAGCGGCGCAGGCTGGCCTCACCGGTCTGATCGGGGCGCAACAACTTGATGGCGGTGGGCCGGCGCAAGAGGGCGTGGTGGGCCCGGTAGACCTCACCCATCCCGCCTTCGCCGATCTTGGAGTCGAGGCGGTATTGACCAAGCTGGAGGGCGTCCCGAACGCTGCGCCGCAGGCCGTAGATCACGTGGGAGCTGGCGATGGCCACCGCCGAACTCAAGAGCCACCAAACACCTTGGGTCACCGTCACCCAGAGCGCGAAGTTCTCCACCGTGTCTTGCACCATCCCGGGCTCGAAGGCCTTCCACTTGTCGAGGTCGATCTGCAGGCAATGGACGTAGTTGAAGGTCAACATCACCGCCCCCACCGCCAAGGAGAGGCCGGCGGTCCGAGGCCCCGAGCTGGGGATCATGGTCGATCGGGCCATCAACGAGTAGGTCAACCCCAACAAGACGATCAGATCGGGGCGGGCCGAGACCGGGATGTAGTAGCCCATCAAACAGACCAGGATCGAGGCCACGAAGAAGCCGCCCGCCTCTAGCCGCCTCAGGCCTTGGGCTCCGAGGGGCGCCCACCGAGCCGTCGCCGAGATCGCGAAGAAGGTCAGGCTGGCCGCCAGGTGGATCAGGTAGGACGGCTCGGAGAGGTGGGCTGGGGTGGCGAAGAGGAGCAGGGTGATCGTCCGGTAGATCCAGAAGACCGCGAAGGAGCTCCCGGCCACCAAACAGCCCAGGACCACGCGCCGCTGCAGGAAGGCGCGCTCCTCTTTGCTCGACGCCCAGCTGTCGAGGCCGTTCGCCACCAGGTCGAGCCTTACCCCCCGGCGCAACGGTCAGCAAGGGAACGATCCGGCCTTTACCCGAGTCAGCCTGGGCCGGGTTCCCCAGTGGGCAAGCGGATCGCCGCCGCCGAGGCTCGGAGGTCCTGGGCCAACTCCAGGGCCGGTCGAGGAGGCGCCGAGTGCTCCACTCGGACCATCACCTTCTCGATGATCGCCGCCGCCACATCCGCCGGCAAAACGTTGAGGAGGTACTCCACCGCCGTCCCTCGAAGGCGTTCGTCACGGCCGTTGAGGGCCCCCAAACACAAACCTGAGACCTCCGGGTCCAGCACCAAGCCGAGCAGGTTGAAGACCAGCTCCAGGCCCCGGTGGCCGGGGGTGGGCCCTTCGGGCTCTCCCATGAAGTGGGACCGGACCTTCCACGCCGCGGGGGTCGTCGATAGTTCGGCCCGGATTTGGGTGAAGACCCGTTCGGTCGGCGGGTGGCTGCTGGGGTTTTTTCGTCGGATCTCGAGGAGCGCTCGGGCGATCAAGAACCGGAGCTCGAAGTCGGCCTCGGGGAGCGACTGAAAGAGGGCGTAGCTGACCCGGGGATCGTCCGAACCCTCGAGGATCTGGGTGAGGCGCCGTCGGGTGATCCGCGGAGTGCGGGGATCCAAGAAGAAGTCGGTGAGCAGGCCGGCGTGGGCCGCCACCGCCTTTTTGAGGGTGGTGGTGACCGCGGCGACGATCTGGGGCTCGGGGCCCCCCAACAACGGGATCAAGAAGGGCACCCAGTGGGGTTCGATCGGCCCTTCCTCGAGGCCCGCCAAGATCTCGGCGGAGGTCCCGGTGGTGAAGGTTCGGATCAACTTCAGGCGCCGATCGGTCTCGAAGTGGTGTGCGTCGACCTCCCGTCGCACGACGGTGTCGACCGCCGCGGCGACGCCCCCCGAACCTTGGGCCCGGAGCGCCTCGATCTCGGCCAACAAACGATCCCGATCGATCGCTACGGTGGTCGAGGCCAAGGTCCGGCGGGTGGTGAGGTCGACGATGTCTTGGGTCTCGAGTTGGATGGCGCCGGACTGCAGGCTGATGGCCAACTCTTGTACGTAGCGGGCGTGGAGGCCCAAGCTGAGCAAGGTCAACAACAGCGCGCTGGCGATCGCTAGGCCCAAAAACACCAGCGGTGAAGACCAAGTCATGGCCACCAAGATCAAGATGGCGCCGCTGCCGATCATACTTGCGACCCGGGCCAGGCCCACGTCGATCACCACCTTGGTGGGCCGCTTTTCCCCCGGGGCGATCGGGGTGTAGAGCAGCTCGTAGGCCGAGCGGAACAGCGAGTTCCCCAGGGCCGCCTGCAGGCCGCAGGCGAGGGCCACCATCGGCAGGGTGAGGTGGGCCAGGGCCGCAACCGCCGAAACGATGACCACCGCGGGCCTCAACAACAGGGTCCCGCTCAGGCCCAGGCGCTCCAAGCTGAGGTGGGTCAGGCCCAGCTGGATCACCAAGGTGACCAAGGCGGTCCCGGTGTAAAACACGGCGAAAAACGACACCAAAGCTCGGGGGTCGTTGTGAGTCCGGGCCGCCTCCAGGTTGAGGGCGTACTCCAAGAACACCTCGAGCAGCGTCACGGCCACGACCACCAGCGCGATGGCCCGCAGGTAAGGCCGCGCGACCAGAGGTTTCAGGCCGTCGAACATCTTGGGCGGGACCTCAGCGGTGGTCGGGCCGATCCCCGCCGAAAGTTTCTTCACCAAGAGGCCGGTGCCCAGGTTCAGGCCAGCGACCACCAGCAAGATCGTCCGTGGCTCTTGCCAGTGGGCGATGCGGTCGGCGGCCAAGCCCCCGAGCAGACCACCCAAGGTTGCGCCGGTGGTGATCCGGGCGATATGGCTGCGGATCGTGTGAGGGTCGAAGCGTTCGTTGATCACCGACCAGAAGCCACTGATCACCACGCCGCCGATCGCGGTGGTGTGCAGGTGCACCAAAACCGCGGCTGGACCGGGGTGCCGCGTCGCCAAAAACCACTCGGCGACGAAACAAGCGCCGTTCACCACCAGCACCGGCGGGAGCAAACCGGCCGGCCCTCGATGGGCGAACAAACGCGACATCAACAAGACGAACAGCAGCGAAAGGCCGGCCCCTGCACCGACGGCGTAAGGCAACAAGGTCGCGGGGAAACTGGATAGGAACAGGGCGTCCCGGACCACCTTGGCCGCGACCTGCTGGGCGATGATCCCCGCGGCCGCCGCCCCGGCCATCCAAAGTTCGGCCCCCTTGTTCATCCCCGCCGCCACGCCCGGGCAAACTTTGCCACGGAGTGGCCCTTGCGGCCACTCACGCCCGTGTCAGCGGGAGCGGATGGTGATCCTGCGGGTCTCTACGTAACGGCGTTTCGCCTCGTCGCCGTTCAGTTGGCTGTCGTAGTCCCGATCCGCCAGGTATCGGCCGAAGAAGGCCACCAAATAGGCCCGGGTCAAGGCGTTGACCTCGGCGTCGGGTACGGTCGCGGGGTTGCAGAACTCGCAGACCAACTCGCAGCTGCTGCGGTCGTCGAGGAAGCTGAGGTGGTTGGCCCCCAACGCGGTGATCTCCAAGGCCGGCGCCGCCGCGGCTTCGAAGAAGGTGGTGTAGTTGGCTTCGGCCGGAGCGCAGGCCATGCCGTTGGCGGTGGCGTCGATGGTCTCGCCGATCACCCCCAGCGGGATCGAAAGCGGCAACAAGGCGGTGGCGTCCGGCTCTTGGCCGTCCACCGGATCGACGCCGAAGACCGCCTTGACCCGGGGATCTTCTTTGGCCGCCAAAACCGCCAATTTCCCGCCCAAAGAGTGGCCCGCGAGTCCGATACGTTCTGGGTCTAGTTTGCCGAAGAGGGGGCTGGCAGGATCCGCGTCGGCCAAGATCAAGGCGTCGATGGCGGCTCGGTAGTCGGTGGCCCACAAGGCGTGGTTGGGCGTGAGGCCGGTGACGAAGTCCACCGTACAGGCCAAGAAGCCGTGGGTCGCCAGGTGTTGGGCGTAGCTGTCGTATTGGGTCGGCGGGATCAAGAAGCCGTGGCCAAACAACACCAGCGGGTTGTCGCTGGTGCCGGGGCTGCGGCAGTCGAGCTTGACCGGGCGCAAGGTGGTGCCGGCCTCGACCGCCACGGTCTGTACGACCTCACTCCCGGGGGCCTCGAGGTCGATCGGATCTCCACAAGCGACCACCAGCGGCGCGAACCAAAGCAGCGGGCGACGCAAGGTCATAGGCTCCGCAAGAAGGCGACGAGGTCTTGGCGTTCGGCCTCGGTGCGCTCACAGCCGTAGACGTGACCGGCGTTGCCGTAGGCCGGGGCCGTGATGTCACCTCGGGGTCCATTCAAACACAGCAGGTCCTCCAAGGTCGGCACCGATCCGTTGTGCAGGAAACGTCCCATGGCGTGCAGGCCGTTCAGGCGGGGCGACTTGAGCTGTTGGGTGATCGAGTCGGGGCCCAGGCCACAACAGGGTGTGCCGTCGAGCTCGGGGTCGACCCAACGTTTCATCTCGGCGTCGGTGCCGATCTCTTCGTAGGTGTAGAGGTTCAGGCCCGAACCCCGAGGCCCTTGGTGACAGGTCATACAACCACCTTGTTCGAAGACCTGCCGGCCTCGAGCCACCGCGTCGGCCGCCGGGGGCGTGAGGTTTTCGGGCGCCCGCAGGCTGTACACATATTCGGCCAAGGGACGCAGCCGATCGGGGGTCCAGGTCGCCAGGTCACCCGAACCCAAGATCGCGAAGCCTTCGAGGAAACGCTCCAGGCTCTGGGCGGTGCCGGTCCAAGCCAACATCGCGTGGACCATCCCGGCCCGATCCCGTTCGTCCATCTTGGGGATGCCCCAAAGTGCGATGACCTTGCTGACGGTCATGACCTCGTCGTCGATCGGCAGCGGCGCGACCACAAAGTCCATGGTGCCGCTCAACCAGCGGGCGTAGTGACCCTCGACCTCGGGCGTGACCGCGGCCGCCATCCCGGCCGAACCGGCCAAGGGCAACAAGGCCAACAGCAAACGCAGGCGCAAGGGGCGATCCATCGCCACCCGATCCAAGATCGGCTGGACCACCGCCACCGCGTTCGGATCGTGGGCCGAAGGATCGGCGTTCGGCGAGACCAAGGCCGGCACCAACATGATGGTGGCGATCATCTTGCCGTATTCGTAGCGGTGGTTGGGAGCGCCGACCGCATAACGACCGTCTTCCAGCTGGCCGAAGTGACAACTCGCGCAGGTGAAGGCCAAGGTCGGGGCGTTGCCCAAAGGCGGCGCGGCCCCAAAACCCAAGGGCCGGTGGGTGGTGGAGTAGGGATCCGGGACCATGCCGTATTCGGTCCAGCCCGAGCCGACCTCCGGGAAGTTTTCGGCGAAGAACTCGATGAAGACCTGGGGAACGCCGACGGTGCCGAAGCTCTCGTAGAAGAACATCGACTTGCCACAGAGCAACATCTTGCGGCGGTCGTTGGGATCGGCCTCGTAGTCGGCGCAGGCGTCCTCCAGCCCGCCGTTCTCCATCAGCAACTCCAGATCGGTGGAGACGTTGGTCAACCCTTCGGACTCGTCGGGTTGAGGCGCGAAGGGATCACCGAGTTGAGCGTCGGGGCGAGGGCCGGCGTCGACCCCCGAGTCGGTCCCGGCGTCACCGCTCGCGTCTGCTGGGGAGCCGAGATCGTCGTTGCCAGCGTCGAGGGGAGCCGCGTCGTCTGCGAAGCCGAGATCGGCGACGCCCAGATCCGTGGTGGCGTCGAGGTTGCTGGCGTCAACGGCGGGGGTCGGCGTGGGTGAGGTCTCGCTGTTGCCGCACGCGATCACCAAACCGAAGAGGAGGGACGAGGAGATCAGGATCCGCACGGGGGCGAAGGCTGGCCCGCACCGCTCGCTTGAGCCATCCGTCAGTTGACGCGCTGGACCTTACTCGTACCAGACCACGTAGGCCGACAGGTCAATGTCACCGCCCGGCGGGCGAGCGCCCGCGAAGGTCGCCGAATATTCGAGTGTGTTCTCTTGGCCGAGGCGGATCGCCGAACCCAAGTCCAACGTTTGTGGCGTCACGGGCAAGCCTGGGCACCAGTAGGCTCGCTCGGGTGCCCAGTTGCCCCACTGACCGGGAGGTACACCGTCGGCCGCTCGTTCGCCGCAACCCAGGCCGGAGCCGACGCTGGCGCTGGGGCGGATCTCCTCGAGCGCGGTGCGGTTGAGCACGAACTGGTGCCGATGGTCGCACCATTCGGCGCAGTTGCTCGGGCTGACCTGACCGTGGCCAGACAGGATGGACACCAAGTTCACCTGGGTGGCGTTGGCCGGCGGCGAAAAGGTGAAGGTCGCAGCGCTGGGGTAGGTCGCGTCAAAGACCCCGCCCCGGAAGGCCAAGATCGCGCCTTTGGCCCGGCGCCCGCTGCCCGAACGAGACAGGCGCAGATCCAGGTCCACCCGGTATTCGGTGGCCCGTTCCCACTCGGGTCCGGTCTCCACGAAGAAGCGCTTGGGCCCCCCGGGATCGAGCAGCGGCAACAGGGGGCTGGCGTCGATGGCCCAGTGTTGCACGCCGCGGCGCCAATAAGGCGTGATCCAGCGGGCCAACTCCAGGCGATCGCTGCAGTCGTCGTTTTGGCAGACGCTGATCCGGGCGATCCGATCCCACTCCGAACAGGCGAAGGGGTTGCGCGCGTCGCACTCGATCCGCACGTCCAACTCCAAGCGATCGTAGCTGGCCAAGGCCACCGGGTCGGGAAGCGTGGCGGTGCGGGTGAAGAGCCGAAGGGTGGTGCGGGTTTCGTGGAGCAACGGCACCACCACGGTTTCGGCTTCGTCGTTCAAGCGGGCCGCCAAGTTGGCCTGAAAATCGTAAAAACGAGGCAGGAAGCTGGCCATGCGGAAGCTGACTGGGCCGCCGACGTATTCGTTGAGGTTGTCGCCGGCGTCCCAACGCTGCAGTCGATCGATGCCGAACACCGTAGGGGCCGGGGCCGGGGCCTGCCGACCATCTCCGATGTCGACCACGCTGGTGGGCGCAAAGGCCAAATAGTCCCGGACCATCTCCCCGACGCTGCCTTGGATCTCGTTGGCCCGGTCGGCGACCAGGTGGAACCTCTGCCACTGGGCCGCCTCTTGGGCCGGGCTGTTGGTGCGCCGTTCGATCGCTGTTTGCAGGCGTTCACCCAGGGCGCCGAGTCGGGTCTGGCGGGCGGCGGGATCCAACTCGTAGGAGGTGAAGAAGTAGTGGGCGTGGAGTGGGCTCTGCACCAAGTTGTCGAGGCTGGAGCGGAAGAGCGCGTTCCCGTTGGCGCCGGGGAAATATACTAAAAATACGAAGGACTCGCAGCCGGTCCACTCGGTCTTGAGGTTCCAGGTGGCACCGGTGGTGGTGGTGATCGTGAAGTCGCCGGCCAACTCGCCGAACTGCAGGCCACCTTGCGCTTCGTTGAACGGCCGCTTCGGCAGGCCGAGTTCGTCACAACGGTTGGGGGGCAGGCCCACGTCGGGCGCGACCCCGCTGTCGAAGGGGCCGCTGTCCGGTGCTTCGCCCGAGTCTTCGGGGCCGGAATCGGGGGCGCCGAGATCCTGGACGCCGCTGTCGGGCGGGCCGCCGTCGACCGAGGGCTCGGGATCGGCGCTGCAGGCCCAGGTACAGGCCAAGATCCACGGCAAACAGCGGCGCATGCCGGGCACGCTAGCAGGAGCGGGGCCGGACCGAGAAGTGGGGTGGGGTTGGGGGTGGGCGCGATCCCGAGGGGAGCGGCCGGCGGGGCGGGTTTATTCGGGGCGACCGACGAGGGTGAAGTTGGAGGTGGCGGCATATCCGCGCACCATCACGTGCACCCGGGCCGGGGCGCTCAAGGTCACGTTGCAGACCTCGTTGGAGTTCCCGGCGTAGGGCCGGCAGTCGTAGCTGGAGGTGCTGGGGGCGCTGCCGCTCCGCACGTAGAGGTCGGCGTCGCCGTCTCCCGCCATGGTGAACACGTAGCGGCCGGCCACCAGCTCGGTCGTCTCAAAACGAAGCTCCTGGTTTTTGGCGACGGTGCCCTGTTCGTTGAGGCCGGCCCAGGGGGTCGGGCCGGGGCCGCCGCCTTCGGCGCGTACGGTCAACCGGTAGGCGTTGGCGCCCGAGGCGTAGCCCACGATCATCACGTGGATCACCGCCGGGGCCCGCAAGGTCACCCGGCACTCTTCGTTGCTGCCGCCCGAGTAGGGCCGACAGTCGTAGGTGGCGCTGGTCGGCGCCGCGCCGGCCCGCACGTAGAGATCAGCGTCGCCGCCGGGGGCCGCCGGATCGTGGGCCATGGTGATCACGTAGGTGCCCGCGGGGGCCTCACCGGTCTGATACCGGCGCTCTTCCCGGGCGCCCACCGCACCGCGTTCGTCCAGGTCTTGGTATTCGCCGCCGCCGCCGCCGCCGCCGGGCTCGTAGCCCGGGTAATAGACGTTGTCTTCTTCCCCGGTGACCACCACGACCTGCCGGGTGTCCACGTCTTGGAACATGCGCTGGTAGGTCCGGGGCTGGTTGTAGGCGAGGAGGCCGCGGATCAGCGCCATGTCGGCGGCCGCGTTGGTCGCGAAGTACGAGGGCCGAGCGTTGGTGATGATCTCCATGAACTGGGTGCCTTCGGGATCGCCAGGGTTGAGGCGGGCCCGAGATTCGGCCAGGGCGCCGTCCACGTAGGCGAAGGTGTCGCAGCCGTTCATGAAGACGATCTGGTACTTGCCGGCCCGGAACTGGCCCTTGCGCGCCAAAGCCCGGACGTTGGAGCCGAGCCCCGCGTGGCCGTTGTAGGCGATGAGGTCCGCCTCGGTGGACAGCGCGGCGTAGCGGGCGTCAAAGGCGGCGCCCGCGGTGCGGACGTTGTCGACCAACAGCGCGTGGACGCGGATCCGTCGGCCGTCGGCCAAGGTGGCCTCGATGGTCACGTCCGGAGCCGAGACCCCCGGAGAGGTGCCGAGGTCGGCCGGGATGGTGGTCTCGTTGCTGAACTCCGCGCGGATCACCGACAAGAAGCGGTTGTAACCGGCGATGCCGGCGTCGCTCGCGGTGGTGGCGCCGTCCTCATATTTGCCGAAGATCGCGACCACGATCAGCAGGTCGTCTTCCCAGACCTGCTGGTACTCGGGGTACTTGTTGTTGGTGTTTTCGGCGCTGACCGAAGCGGTGGCGCGGGTTCGCAACACGTCGGCGGCGGCCACTTGGCAGCCGCTGCGGCTCGGCCGGTAGTAGTACCAGTAGTTGCCGGCCTCGAGGTCATGGGCCGACGGATCGGCGCAGGCCGCGCCGTAGGTGGTGGCGAAGCGCTCTTGGGCGGCGCTGTCGAGATCGATCGGCAAGATCAACTCGTAGCTCGTGGGCAGGTTGGTCTTGCTGCCCCAGGCCACCGGCAAGGAGGCGTGGTAGCGGATGCGGTAGCGCGAGCCTTCCCGGGTCGAACGCACGTTGCTCAAGGTCAAGGCGTCCAAGCGGCCGACCGAGTTGTTCCCGTTGAGTTGGCCGATGGTGAACAGCAGCTGATCTTCGATCCAGCTGTTCGGGTTGTAGCTGCTGTTGACCAGCAGCTCGCCGTCGAACTCGAAGACCATCAAGGTCGCCAGGTGGCTGGAGAAGGGATCTTCGTCGACGGCCAGGTCGGGGGCTTCTTCGGGGCCACACGAGGCTCCGAGGAGGCCAAGGGTGAGGAGGAGGGTTCGTGAGGTTCGCATGATGTGGGCGCCGCTCCTTGTCGTCCCCAGTGGGACTTACGCGCCCCGACTACTACGCCTGTTTTCCCCAGAGCTACCCAAATTGGACCGTGTGGTTCAGTCGCCAAAAGCGCATTGATAGCAGGGTCTTACGGATCGATGTCGGAAAGTTGAGGGCGCCCTCCATACAGGAGGTTCATGAAGAACCTCTCGATCCCCATCCTGGCGGCCGCGGTCCTGACCGTGGGCTGCTCCGAAGAATACCTCGACTGCGTCAACGCCTGGCAGGAGTGCAACTGCCCCCCGAGTGGGCCGGCGATCGCAGCGGCGGAGGCCACCTACGACCTGTGCATCGAGAACTGTCCAGTCCTCGATCCCAACAGCCCTGAGCAACAACAACTCGCGGCGGGGCGCTGCATCAAGGCCTGCGGTGACGCTCGCAATGAAGCGATCGAAGAGGCGACGGCTTGCCAGGAGGAGTGCGACGACGAGTTCGACGAGTGCACGGGCGCCATCTTGGGGTGTTCGGATCCGACTAGCACGCAATACCTGGTGCAGTTGTCGATCTCCAATTGGGGTGCCAACGACCCGCTGGTTGATCCCCAACACGGGTTCTTTTTGTGTGAGGACCACTTCCCTCCGTTCTCGATGGAGCGAAACGAGGTGGTGCAAGCGATTCAACAATACGACCAGGTCGAGGGCAGCGACATTGGCTTCTTCGCGCTTTCGCAGCCGCACCAGGACAAGTCTGCGCTGTTCGCCGATCCGCCTACGGTCAGCACCTTTGACTACGTCGACAACGCCAATGACTCTTTCGTGCACGCTTGCCACCCAGACAACACGACGGCCTGCTTCGACAACGATGCCTTGGGGATCGACGGTTTCGCCATCAACACCTGCTCCTACGCCGACGGTGAGTGGAGCGGCGATGGGGACCGTGAGTTCGTCGCCATCACCGCCAACGCCAACTGCTACACCTACTTCACCGACCCGACCTCCAGCGACTATGTCAGAGAGGTCAGCGCACTCCACGAGTTTGGCCATGCCGCCGGGATGGCCCACTCACCGGTCGACGAACAGATCTACATCTCCACCATGCAGGGCAACCTGAAGTACCTCTCGGCCTACGACGTGAAGTTCTTGCGGGACCACTACTCGAGGTACACTGGGCCGAACCGTGACTTCGTGGCCAGCTCCAAGATCCGCATCGACTTCGGTGGAGCCAACCCGATCATCGACACCTTCGCCAAAGAGAACCCGGATCGCCTCTACCTGGTCGGCGACGTGGTCTACGACTGCAGCACCCAAGCCCCTGCGGTTTTTTACGCGGCTTGGTTCAACACCGGCGAAGATGACCAGGAGGCCGATCACTGCATGATCAACGAGCTGCGCCTGGAGCAACCCAGCGCCGCCCACGAAGCGAAGATCGTCAGCTGGCACGCGGCCCAGATGCCGTCCGAGTCCCAGGATCAGTGGGTCGGTGGCTCCAACACCGTGGCCAGCGACTTCGTCGGCCTCAGCCGCGGCGTGGACATCGACCTGGTCTTCGAGGTCAACGTCTACGAGCAATATCGGGAGCGGAGCACCAACAACATCGTGCGGACCCCGGTGAAGCTCTACGACACCTCGGCTTGTGTCCCGCCGAGCCCGTTGCCTCCGGCCCCCGTGGCGCCGATCCGGAAGATCGGGGCGACCAGCTACGACATTACGGCCCAATATCTGAACCAGGTTACGGCCAACCCGTTGGCGGTGGCTCGAGGCGTGACGGTGGTGCCGGCGCCGGTCGCGGGGTTGGGGTTGGGGCTGAAGCTCAAGGCGATCGAGGAGGGGAGCCCGTTGTTCCTGATGGGGGCGCAGGTCGGGGATATCTTGTGGCGGGTCGACGGTCAGCCGATCACGGGGTTGGGGACGGCGATCAGTGCGCTGAACAAGGTCAAGAATGGGGGGACGGTGGTGATTGGGTATGTGCGGGGGAGCATGATGAGGAGCGCGAGTTACAAGAAGAGGTGAGGGGGGTGGTGGTCGTGGTTGGGGTTGGTTCGGCCACGGCCACGGCCACGGCCACGATCACGATCACGATCACGATCCGCGGCTCGCGGACCGTGGGTCGCGGGTCCCGTTGCGCGCGGCTCAGTAGGCTTCGGGGGGGATGTCGAGTTTGTTCTTGTTGAAGCCGAACCAGTAGGTGACTTCGAGGCCGATCATCACGCCGCCGGCGATCAACCCGTCCCCGGGCAACAACATGCCTTCGAGGAAGCCGGTGAAGGCGAACCCGCCCGACTCGTATTTGTCCTTCTCGTACCAAGGAAACAGGTCGTAGCTGACGCCCAGGGTGTAGAGCGCCCCGGCGGTGCCGCTCGGGTCTTTTTCGGTCTCTTCTTCGGGCTTGGCCCGGGCCACGCCCATGCCGCCGACGCCGACTGAACCTCGGATCGCGAAGTCTTCGCCGGGCAGGGGGGTCAACATCAGCTCCAGGGACAAGGCGCCCCAGCCGCCGCCCCAGACGTCGTTACCGCCGCCGCCGGCGTTGATCGCCAGGCCGAAGCCGATCCAGTCGTTGGCCATCTGGCCGCCCCGGGCCGCGAAGCCGAAGCCGGTCATGAAGCCCAGGCCGCCCAGGTTTTCGTCGCTGATGGTCAAGGCGCCGTTGCGCAGGCCACCGGCCACATAAAAACCTTGGCGAGCGGCCGGCTTCAGGAGCCTGAGCTCTTGGGTGTCTTCTTGGGCCCAGGCCCCGGTCGGGACCAACATCGCCACCGACAGAACAAGGAAGGTGCGCATCAGAAGTCTCCTCGCACGCCGAGGATCGGGTAGATGGGCAATCCCTGTTGAGGGTTGCGTCGGGTGTAGTCGAACTCGAAGGTGAAGCCTTCGACGTTGGTCCGGTTGTAGGCGTTGACCAAACTCAGGTACGCCGCGAACTTCCAAGCGTCGAAGATCCAGGTCTTGTCGACCCGGACGTCGAGCTGGTGAAAGAGCGGGAGGCGATCCGAGTTCACCGCGCCCACGATCGGCACGTAGGTGCCGAGGTCGGTGTTGACCACCGGGCTGACGTCGGGCCGGGTCAAGAAGGGCGTGGTTGGGTTGCCCGAGACGATCCGCCAGCGGATGCCGAACTCCCAGTTCTCCGGGAACACGTAGGACGCGACCACGGCCAAGATGTGGGTCTGATCGAAGTCGAAGAGCCGAGGTTCGGTCTCGCCCGAGTCGATGCGGGAGGCTCGGCTCAAGGTGTAGGTCAACCAACCCCGGAGGTTGTTGTTGAACTTGTGCTCCAGGAACAACTCCATGCCGTAGACCGTGCCGCGACCGCCGTTGTCGACGTTGAGGGGCACCGTCTTGCCATCCCGAACCACCGTCGCGTTGGTGGGGCTGACCAGGTTGTCCAGGGCCTTGTAGAAGAGGACCATGTCGAACTTGAGGTACGGCTCGGGGGTCCACTCGGCGCCCACCGAGTAGTGAATGGCGCGCTGCAGGCCGATGTCCGGGTTGCCGAAGATCGGGTCGGCGCTCTGGGGCTCGCCGTCTTGGTGCACCAAGCCGATGCCACCTTTGACCGTCCACTCGGGCAGCAGCTGGTAGCGGGCCACCAGCCGCGGATCCAAGCTGACTTCGTCCAGGAGCTCCCAGTAGTCGAGTCGCAGGCCAGGTACCAAGGTGAGGCCTTCAAAGGGTACGATGGTCGCCTCGACATAAGGCGCCACCAGGAAGTTTCGTTGCCCTTCGACCTTGGTGAACAAGACGTCGTCGATGTCCGGGTTGCCCACGTTTTGACCGCCTTGGCCCTCGCTGGGCGGACGCGGCAACAGGACCTCGACATCGGCGATCCGCATCAAGCCATCGATGCCACCGGCCAACGTGAAGGCGTCGGCGAACTTCCACTCGGCCCGCTCCCGGAGCTGGAGCTGGTTGTTCTGGAGGAGGAAGCGGAACTGGTCTCCGAAGGTGAAGTTGATGTTGTCCTGGCCGGCCGAAAAGCTGAGCTGATTGTTGAACTCGCTGCTCGGTGTGTAGCGGTATTCGGCGATCGCCCGGAAGAAGTTGGTTCCCGCGTTCAGATTGCCGCTTCGGCTTTGGGTGCTGAAGGAAGCCGGATTCTCGAAGAGAAGTTCGATGATGTCGTCGGATCCCAAAACGGTGAGCTGCAGGTCGTGGCTGGGCGCAGGCCTCCAGTTGGCCAAGATCTGGAAGTCGTAATAGACCGGCGCCGACGTCAGGCTGACGTTGCCGTCTTCCGGCAAGACCGCCTTCAGCACCAAGTCGATGTAGCTGCGGCGCCCGGCGATGGCGATGGCCGCGTTTTCGCCGATGGGCACCTCCAGGTAGAGGGAGGTGTCGAGCAAGCTCACGTCCAAAGAGCCGTGCACCGCGTCGGGCTTGAGCCGCTTGATCTTGGCGTCGAAGATGCCGCCGGTCTTGCGGCCGTAATATACTGAATAGTTGCCCGGGAAGAAGTCGATGCTCTCGATGACGTCGGCCGGGATCACGCTGCGCAGACCGCCGAAGTGGTAGATCAGCGGGATGTCGACGCCGTTGATGAACACGCCGGTGTCGTTGGGGCCCGAGCCGCGGACGATGATCTGACCGCTGCCTTGTTGGGAGCGGGCCACGCCGGGCAAGTTCTCCACCACTTGGATCGGATCGCCGAGGGTGCCGGCGATCTTGGTGATCTCCTTGATCTCCAAGGTGCGGCGGTTGACCTCCTTCTTGACCCGCTCCGCCTCGACCAACACGTCGTAGGGGTTGTAGGTGCCTTTTTCGATGAAGTAGACCACCTCGGTCACTTGGCCCGCGGTCACCTCTTCGGTGGTCCGGAACGGGAAATAGCCGTCGGCCTCGGCCAAGATCTTCCACTCCCCGGGCTCTAGGTCATAAAAGTTGAAGACGCCGTCGTCGCCGCTGACCGCCTCGTAGCCTTCGGTTTGACCGTCTTCGCTCTCGCGGAAGATGGTCACCACCACACCTGGCACCAAAGAGCGGGTGCCTCGGGCCCGCATCACGCCCGTGAAGTTCATGACCTTGGGGCGGTCCGGCGGCGGCGGCGCGTCGGTCCCGGCGATGGTCGGCGGGGGCGGCGGCGGCAGGGGCGGCAACTTGAAGCGGAAGGTGTACTGGATCCGAACCGGGACCTTCTCCCCTTCGGCTTCGGCGGGCTCGAACTCGAGCCGCGATCCCGCGACCGTGGCGGCCTGATCGAAGCCGTAGTTGGCGATGGTCGACGATCGGGACGGCAACACCGAAACCACGCCGGTGGAGGAGGTTACGGTCTCGGCGGTGGTCGAGGACGACACCACGTCGGCGGCCGACACGTAGCCGTCGGCGTCGATGTCCAGCTCGAGCACCACGGTGGCCTCGACCCGATCCCGTAAGGCCGGCGCCGGGTAGATGGCCTCGACGTTTTTCTTCACCTTCGGGAGTTTGGTGATCGGCTTCTCTTCGCCCTGAGCGGAGGCCAAGGTTGGCAGGAGCAGCAGCAGCAGGGGCAGGGACCGCATCTCAGTCCTCCAACTCGAAGGTGCGGGCGAACCAGGTCGTGCCCTTTCGGTTGTCTTGAATGACCACGAACATCCGGGCGGTGGTGCGCTCGTAGTCGACCTTCTTGGGCGTCGTCCAGATGTTTCGCCGGGCCTCGTCGATCGGCACATCGGGATCGATGTAGCCGGTTCGGGCTCGGTCCATCTCGCCCCCTTCGATGAACCAGGTGAAGACCAAGGTCTCCTTGATGGTCTTTTCGCCGCTGCCGTCAGGGGGCGTGTAGAGGTAGGGCTCGGCTTGGCTCGGGTTGCCGTCGGCGTCCAGCGGCACCACCACCTCCAGGTCGTAGTCGACGCCCCGCTTCAGCTTGAGGAGTGGGGACTCGGTGACCGAGGTTGGCTCGGGGTAGTCTTCTGCACGCTTCACCTTCAGGTCGTTGATGGTCGGGTTGGTGTTGAGCGGCAGGTCTTCGTAGAGCACGTAGATTTCCTTGACCGCGGTCAAGCTTTCGCCGTTGGAGGTGACCGTCAGGCGAATGGTGATCGGGAAGGTGCCGTCGCAGGCCGGCAACTCGACGAAGTCTGGGATCTCACCGCCCATGCTGATCGCCGAGCAGACCGAGGAAAAGAAGGCCGCCGGCAGGTTGTAGGCGTAAACCGCGGTGCTGCTGGTCCCCAACTCGAAGGGCGGCACCCTCAGCAAGCCCGGCATCATGGTCGCCTCGTCGACCTGCTGCTGCAGCTCATCTCGGGTGAAGGCGCACTCATAACCCTTCGATGACCCTTGGGTGAGTGGGCACCACGACCAGTTGTAGGTGACGGTGTTGTCGCCGACCGGCACCACCAAGGCCTCGATGCGGGTCGAGTCCCCTTCGGCCAACCAGGGCTTGTCGGCGCTGATGGCCAGGACCCGTAGCCGGTCGATCTCGTTGTAGGGCGTGAAGTCGCCGGTGCAAGCGGCGAGGCCAAGGAGCCCGACGATCGGGCCGAAGCGTAAAACAGATCGCATGGCAGCTTCCTAATCGGTGAGGCGGAAACGAACCGTAAAGGTCAACGTGAACTCGATGGGTTGTCCGTCGCGTTCGGCCGGAGAAAACTCTTCGGTCTTGGCGGAGGCCAAGGCGGCCTCGTTGAACTCGGGGTAGGGCGATGGGGCGATCACCCGGGCGGTCTTCACCTTGCCGCGGGTGTCGAGCACCACCTCGACGGTGACGTCGGCCTCCAGGCCTTGGGCCTTCAAGGTCTCGGGGTAGCCAGGCTTCACCGGCGACTTCCGCTTGGGCTTCACCAAAGCGGGGCCGTCGGTGCCCTTGCTCGGCACCCGGCTGGCCACCCGGTTGGGCGGCGGCGGGGGCGGCGGCGTCGGATCTTTGGGGAGTTCGGTCACCTGTTTGGCGTCGGCGGCGACCTTTTCGGTGTTGCCCATCCGAGTGTTGCCGACCGCAAACGACGGACCGCCCCCTTCACCCCCACCGACCGTCGACTCCAGCGACAGGCCCACGATCCGCCGAGGCGGCGCTTTGGGGGGCTCGGGCGGGGGAGGCTCTTTCGGCACATCGATCGGATCCGGCGGCGGCGGCGCCTTGGCCTTGGGCGCTTCTTTGGGCTTGGCCTCAGGCTCGGGTTCGGGCGGAGGCGGTTCGGGTTCGGGCGGGGGAGGCGGCGGCGGCGGGGTCACCATCGTCACCTCGATCTTGTTGTCCTTGGGCGGTCCCTTCTTCTCCATGGCCGCCACCACCGAGCCGGCGCCAAAGAACACCGCCAAGATGCCGACGTGCAGCCCAACCGCCACCACCAAAAAGATGCCGAGTTGCAAGAGCTCCAGGGTCTTGTTGCGGCCGGGGTGGCGGAGCGGATCACTCCTCCGCAGATCCTCGGGGATCGGCTGATGAACCCGGGCCGTGGCCTGCGCCCGGCGCTTGGCCCGCTCCTCCAGGCGCTCTTGACGCCAGGCTTTTCTGGACGCCGCGGCTCCCACCTTCACGGTCCTTCTTCAGGGGTGGGCACGCGCTCGATGTTGAGCGCGAAGCTGGTGACGCCGTTGGTCTTCACCAGGTCGATCACGTGCACCACCGAACCGTAGGGCACCCCTTTGTCGGCGGCGATCACCGCCTGGAGCTTGGGGTTGTTGGCCTTTTCAGCCTTCACCTTGGCCACCAACTCTTCGTTGGTCTTGACCTCACCGTCGACCAACATCTGGCCGTCTTTGGTCAAGACCACGTTGAGGGTCGACTCGACCACCGCGCCACCGCTGGCCGCCTTGGGTAACTCAACGGCGAGGGAGGCCTTCACGATGCTGGTCGAGGTGACCATCAAGATGATCAACAACACCAAGACGATGTCGACGAACGGAGTCACGTTGATCTCCGACATCACCTCTTCGTCTTTTTTGGCGGCGCCAGCCATGGATCAGGCTCCCTTCGCCGGCGCGTCTTCGGCCTTCAGCTGGGCCAACAAGGTGCGGGAGAGCAGCTCGCTGTTGCTGCTGACCTCCTTCACTTTGCCGACGAACAGGTTGTAGGCGATGACCGCCGGGATGGCGACCAAGAGGCCGACCGCGGTGGCGATCAAGGCCTCGGAGATGCCGGCCATGACGCTGCTGTCGGCGTTGGACATGCTGTTGGAGAGATCCTTGAAGGACCGGATGATGCCGAGCACCGTGCCGAACAAGCCGATGAACGGCGAGTTGCTGCCGACGGTGGCCAAAAACGAGAGGCGCTTGTTGTAGCGCAACTTCTCTTTGGTTTCGGCGCCGACCAAGAGGTCCTCCACCGAGTCCGGGCCCTTTTGGTACTCGCGGAGGCCAAAGAGCACGACGTTGGTCTCGAGGCTATCGAACTTCTGCAGGTACGCCGCGGCGCCCCCGTAGTCGCCGACCGACAGGAGCTTGTTGAGCTCCAAGCGGATGGCCTCGCTGTCGACCTGGTGCTTCTTGTAGAAGATCCACCGCTCGACCATCACTGCCACCGAGATGAACGACAGCAAGATGAGCAAGTAGAGCACCCACTCGGCCTGAAAGATGGGCAAGCCGAGGAGTGTGTTGACGATCCCGTGCTGCTGATTCATGTCCGCCCTCTCAACCCCGCTACCCCCGCGCCGAAATCAAGCAAACTTAACCCCCACCCGTCTCTAAAATTCCGCGTCAGGGGTTTTTCTCGCGGCGCACCCATTTTCCCCGGGCACGCAGCCCTTTGGCTGTTCGATCCAGAGCCAACTCCACTCGCTCCAGGCCCGCCAGGGCCCGCCCGTACGCCAACTCCACCAGCGCGACCTCGGCGCCTTTGGGGCGCGGTCCGTCGAGCCGCGATCGTCGCGCCAAAGACGTAAGCAGACGGTGCGGCGTGACCCACGCGGACACGGCGTGCCCACCGCGGGCCCCGATCGCCGGAACCACCCCCTCCAGCACTGACGGATCGCTCACCCACCCGGTGACCAGCCCTTCTCCGAGCCGCCGGCTTTGGAGGCGGGCCGCCGCCAGCTGGGCCTCCAGCTCCAAAATTCGTCCACGCCCCGGCCGCAGCGCCACCAGCAAGCTGCCATCCTCGAGGAGCAGCACCTGGACCCCACCTTCGATCGGGCCCCAGGACAGGCCCGATCCCACCCATTCGCCGACCGCGCCGGGGTGTTCCATGAACCGTTTGCTGACACCCCGGGGCACGTAAAGGTTCGTGAAAGAATCGTTTTCCGGCTTGAGATCCAGGTCGTAGGCCAAGGTCTGGGGTTGAGGGTCAAGGTTTCCCTGGAGGCCGCCCCAGCCGGGCACGGGATCGAGCCGGACCCCCACCGGACCGGAACGGGTGGGCAGGTGCCGGGGGATGGGCAGAGGCCAAACCTCCGGCGGGCCCCCGTCCACCAACGCCAGCCACGCTTGATCGTCGCCTCGATAAGTATGGGTCTTCGAGCGGGCGCCCTTGGGCCAGGTGGCGGGATCGAGTGGATCGATCGGGCGCAGGGTCCGCTTCAGTTGAGTCGGGTGCAGCCCCGGCAAGACCTCCGCGGCCCACGTCAACCAGGGTTGCATTCCTGGCACCAGCCGCTCCGGCGCTTTGACGGTCACCGTCAAGTTGGGCCCCGCCGCCAACAGCAACAAGGCGAAGATCATGGCGCCGCTCTCCCGAGGAACGCCTCTTTGATCACCGCTTCGGCGGCCTTGTTGATCGGGCTGAAGCCGTGGGGCGGTTCGGAGGCCGGGTCATCGGGATCGGTCGGCACCACCCAAAACAAGAGCCCCCGCACGTGAGGGGTCCGCAGCCACTCGGACAACACGGCGGCGTAGGCGTTGGCTTGGGAGGTCTGATCGACCGCCGGCTCGACTTGTTCGGGCCACTCCCAAGGCCGCACGTGGGACAAGGGGCTGGAGCGATAACCGACCTCCAGCACCAACACGTCTCGTTCGGCCAGCAGCGCCAAGTTGGAGAGCCGCAGCGCCACACTTTCGGCGCCGCGCACCGGGTCGGGCACCAGCGGATAGTAGCCGTTGACGCCGGCCAGATCGGTCGCGTCCCAAAACCTGACCTGCTCGGCCTCGTCCCAGTTGGCGTTGTAGGTCAACAGGCCCGAGTAGTGTCGCCGCACCTCTGCGCTCAGGGTGCGCATCCCTTCCGCGCCGGCTTCGCTCGATGACAGCCCCTTCAGCTCGACACCCAAAGACAAAACGGTGGCGCCGCTCCTCGCCGCCAGATCGGCGGCCGCGTTCATGAAGGTGCCGTAGCTGGTGAAGAAGGCCTGGGTGTCCGCGGGATCGTCGTAGCGAAGATCGCCGCGCCACTCGCCATCGTCGAGGATCAGGTGCGGGATCAACACCGTCGCGAAGCCCAAGGTGTTGGCGTCGAGTAGGGCCGCCGCGACCGCGGCCTCGTCTTCGGGGCTGGGGCGTTCGACGGTGGTCGACTCCAGGCCGGCCATGCGCCCCTCCATCAGGACGCCGATGGTGTTGACGCCCAGGCCTTGGAGGCGCTCCAGGGTGCGGCGGGCGGTGCGGGTGCCATAACCATGTTTGGGGTCGCCGACGGCCCGCAAGTTGGCGCCGGTGACCCGCGGCGGCAGGGCTACGGCGGCGGGGGCCGGTCGGGTGCGAGGCGCGGGGCCAGGACAGGCTGAAGTGATCAGGGCCACCCAAAGCACCCCGGATCGCCCCCCGAACATGCCGAGGCTTGTAGCCGGTGTGGGCCGCCTGTGGCTATCATCGCCGTCATGCCACGACGCCTCTTTGGCCTGGGCCTGCTCTCCGTCGGATTGGGGTTGGCCTGCAGCCGCCCCGTTGATTCCCCGACCTCGGGCGCGACCTTGATCTCCGACGTCTTGGTCGAGCCGCACTTTGTGCGTGATGATCGAGAGTTGTCGATCAGCTTCCGGGTGACCGGTGTCCGCCCGGCCCAGGTCACCTACGACCTGGGCGGCCGCAAGTTCGATTGTGCGCCCGAGACCATCGGCGACGGTCGGCTCCGCTGTTCCCACCCCGGCGTGGCCCGCAACGAACTGCCCGAAGGGACCGCCTTGGTGGTGGTCGAGGCCCGGGACGAAGACGGTCAGGTGTCGTTGGCCGCCGATCAGATCATCGTCGACTTCGGCTGCCCGGGCTTCGTCAACCTGAGCGCCAGCGCGCCCATCGCTTCACCGGGGCAGACCGTCACCGTGGTGATCGAGGCCAACGAGGCCTTGCGAGGCCCGCCGCGGATCAGCCGGGCCGGCGTGGACTGGGGCCCGGTGGTCGGGGACGCCCGCTCCTGGTCGGTGTCGCGGTTGATCGGACCCGAAGATCCCGCCTTGGGTGGGCCGATCGCGGTGCGCCTCGAGGATCAAGCCGGCAACAGCAGCGCCGACTGCAGCGCCGATGGCTCTTTGGACTTCAAGGTCGATCAGAGCCCGCCGGTGACGGTGGTGGACCAGGTGATGTTGACCCGGGACGCGCCGGGCTCGACCTCGGTGTTGTCGGCGACCGCCGGCGCTTTCACCGATGACGTCGGCATCGCCGAGGTGCGGGTCCACGACGAAACCGGCACCACCTTGTTGGCCACCGTCCACCCGGCCGCCGACGGCGCCTTGCCGCCCACCAGCTTGGGCGGCCAGACCAACTCCCGGGTGGTGTTGGTGGCCATCGATCGTTTCGGCCGAAGCAGCCCGCCCGCCAGTGTGCCCGAACGTTGGCGTTTGTCGGTTGGCTCCGGCGCTTCACCGGGCGCGGCGCTGCGGACCGCGGTGCGCTGGACCCCGGCGCCTCCCGACACCACCGGCATGCGCAACCGGACCTTCGAGTTGGCCCCGGACGTCTTCGCCGCCGACGCCCGCACCGCCATCATCCGGGCCCGGGTCGGCTTCGAGCGGGTCGGACAGCTGCCGGCGCGTTACGAGGGCATCAACCGGATCATGGCGGGCTACGAGCCGGTGGGCAAAGCGATCGTCGCCGCGGGCGGCTACGACGGCACCACCTACAACTTCTACGACGAATACGTCAGCGACGTGTTGTTGTTGCACTGGGATGAGCGGGATGGCGTATATTCAGTAGAACAAGGTCCCAACCTCTCCTACGAAGACCCGACCGTGCCCTTCCCGCGCTACGGCTTCAATATGGCCTTCGACGGGCAGGGTTGCGGCATCATGTACGGCGGTGATGCCCGGGAGGCCGAGACCGACGCCCGGGTCCAAGGGGACGCTTGGCAACTTTGCTACGGACCGGCCGGCTACGAGTGGACCCGCTTGATCTTGCCGCTGACCGTCGACGGCCTCTCCACCCGCAACATCCTGCCGATCGTCTACGACAAGGCCAACAGCCGCTACATGATCGTCGGCGGCTCCGAAGGCGATAGCCCCCGGGCGTTGATCCTCCAGCCCGGCGCCGATGAACGTTCGTGGCAGTGGCTCAACCTGACGCCACTCCCCACCAACTTCAGCGACCGCTACTCCCACTTCCTCTACTACGATCCGGTTCGAGAGTCGGTGGTGCTCGGCAGCGGTACCGCCCCCGGCGGTGGCCCGATCGCCCGTTTGGTGTGGACCTACCGCGGTGGTCAGTGGACCTCGTCGGAGCTCCCCTTCGACCTGAGCTACAACACTGGCCACGGCGCGGCCTACGACGAGGCCCGGCGCCAGCTCGTTTTTTGGGGTGGCATCGACAACCCCACTCAACCGCCGCGGCCCGAGACCTGGTTCCTGACCGACAGCTCCACCGTGGGCGTCGACGCCTGGCGCAGCGCGGAGATCGATCACCCGGTGGCCCGGAGTTATCCGACGATGGTCTACGACTCGGAGCGGGAGGTGGTGGTCGCGTTTGGTGGGGTCCGATTTACCGACGCTCAAGTGGTGGCGCCCGAGATCTACCAGGTCATCACCCAACCCAGCCGCCCCTTCCTCCAAGCCACGGTCGACCTGGCGGCGGCTCGCCCCAAAGGCATCCAACGCCTCCACCTGCAGATCCGGGCCAGCGGCATCGGCGATGCCGACGGCGTTCGGCCGGGCAGGACTCGGGCGGGAGGTTTTGTGGTCCACCTCTGGGATCACCGGGCCCGTCGTTGGGACGTTTTGGCTCGCTCCGCCAACACCAACGTCGGCTTCGAGACCTTGACCATCGACGTCACCAACGAACCCGAACGTTACGTCAGCCCCACCGGCCAGGTGCCGATCACCATCACCACCGCCGCGCCCAGCACCGAAGCGATCGACGGCCGCCTGGAGGTCGATCTGATCGACGGCGCCCTCGAGCTGCGGGCCGGCGTCATGTTGCCTTAGCGCCCTTGGGTGGCGGCGGCGGATCGGGTCCGCGGATCCGAGCTGGGCGCCAGATGAAGGCCGCCGTCATCGACGCGAAGAAGTGGGTGAGGCCCAGGCAGAGGTGGATCCAGTGGGGTCGGGCCCCCGCCACGATCGCCCCCACCCCGTAGATCAACGTGGGGAAGGCCATGCGGCGATCGACGGTGACGCTGACGGTGCCCGACACCAAAAAGAAGGTCGCCAAGTTGATGAACAAGGCATGTTCGATCGGGTTGCCGAGCTCTTCGACGAAGAGCCAGGTGGCGAGCTCCAATAAGCCCACCATCGCGAGGATCGCCGTGAGTTGTCGGTTGATCTGGGTGCGGGACAAACTTTCGCGGGCCCAAAGGATCAGGCCGGCGCCGACGAACAACTTGATGGCGGTGGTGAGCTCATAATAGGTGAAGCCGGTGGCTTGGCCGGCGCTGATCCGGAGGTGGGCCACCACTGGGATCGCGCCGGCGCCGACGCCGATCAAGGTCATCAAGAAGGCCCGGGTACGGCGGCCCGTATCCAAGTTGCGCCCGGTCTGCAGCGCCCGCAGCGCCTCCAGCTCCTGGCGTCGTCGTTCGACCCGGCCCCGGACCTCACTCAACTTTTCGGCCAACTCGGGCCGCCCCGCCCCTAGATCCCCGAGCACCAACAGCGCCGACTCCAGCTCGTCGTGGGCCAGATCGTGCTCCAATTTTTGCTGCAAACAGGCCTGGAGCCCGGCTTCGGCCGCCGAGTTTTGGGGCCAGGCCAAAAGTGCCTGCTGAAAGGCGAAGCGGGTCTCGTGATAAAGGGCCGAGACCTGGGCCGGGGTGGCGCGGCCGTCCTCCACCAAAGTGGACCAGGATTTCAGGCGTTGTTCACCTTGCTCCACCAGGCGGCGGGAACCTTCCCGATCCAAAAACAGCTCGATCGCTTCTCTGAAAGCGGCGGCGGACTCGAAGCGATCTTCGGGGGCCAGCCGGGTGGCCCGATTGGCGATGGCCGCCAACTCCGCAGGGAGATCGGGACCGTAGTCCACCGGCGCGGAGCGCAGGGCCGAAAGCAAGATCGCTTGCACCGTTGCGCCCTGGTGCCGGGGCTCTTTGGTGATCAGCTCGTGCAGGATCGCGCCCAAAAGATAGACGTCGGTGTGAGGGCCCAAACCTTCGCCGGTTTCGGTCACCATCTCCGGCGCCATATAACTTGGGGTGCCCGAGATCCCGCGGACCTCTTTGGCCAACGGCAAACGGCCCCCATGGTCGTCGACCAAGCTGACCGCGATGCCCCAGTCGAGCACATAGACCTCACCGAAGGGTCCGATCATCACGTTGTCGGGCTTCAGATCCCGGTGGATGATGCCTCGGGAGGCCGCCAACTCCACCGCTCGACAGACCTGGGTCAAGATCCGCAGGTGCCACTTGAGCTCATGTTCGCCGCTCTTCAGCCGAGCCGACCATGGGGTGCCCTCGACCCTCTTCATGACGATCATCGGCAGCCCCACTTCGTCGAGGCCCAAGGCGTAGATCGGGATGATGTTGGGGTGCTCCAAGCCGCCGGTGATCCAGGCCTCCCGCACCAAATAGAGGGCCAAGGCCGGATCCCGCTGATCGGCCCGCAAGGTCTTGACCGCAACCCGGCGGCCCAAGGCCGTCTGATCCGCGACCCGCACCACCCCCATCCCGCCTTGGCCGATGGTGTCGCCGAGGATCAGGTCTCGCGCGGTGTCGGTCCGGACCAGGTGGGGCAAGCTGGCCAGGAGTTGTTGTTCACCGGTGGTCACCCGGGTCGGCGGCAACAAGGTGCCGTCTTCGGTGCGGACCGTGTTGGCCAGGGCAAAGCGCTCGCTGTCCACCAAAGGGGGCCTCACCTCCACTCATAGTGCGAATTCGGCCGGCCCACCACCCGGGGCCGGAGGTTCAGGAGGCCAAGCTCAAGATCAGCTGGGCCATCACGATCTTGGCGACGGTGGCCAACGGGAACACCGAGGCGTAGCCGACCTGGGGCAGATCGTTGCCGGTCTGTTCGCCGGCGTAGGCCAAGGTCGCCGGTTGGGTGTCGATGCCGGCCAAGATTCCACTCAATAGACTGAACGGGATCTTCAAGAAGTGATGGCCGATCACCAAGGCCGAGGTCGAGACCACCAAGGTGATCAGGCCGCCGGCCAAAAACATCGAGACCCCGCCGCCGTGGGTCAAGGTGTCGAGGAAGGCGTGGCCGGAGCGGGTGCCGACGCCCGCCAAAAACAAGACCAAGCCCATCTGTCGCAGGGTGAGGTTGGCGCTGTAGGGCAACAGCCAGATGATCGGGCCCGTTCGGCCGATGGCGCCGAAGATCAAGGCCACGATCAAGGGACCGCCCGCCAAACCCAGGCTCAGGTGGCCGCCGCCCGGGAGCGGGATCGGCAACAGCCCGAGCAAAAGCCCAAAGGCGATGCCCAAGCCGAAGCTCATGACGTCGATCTCGCTGAGGCGTCGGTAGCTGTCGCCGAAGAGTTCGGTGACCGCGTCCATGCGCTCCCGTCGGCAGACCACCCGCACCCGATCGCCCAACTCCAGGCGGGTGGCGCCGGTGGGCAAGATGTCCAGGTCGCCGCGCCGCACCCGGGTGATCATCGCGCCGTGGGTTTGGGGCAGGGCCAGCTCCGCCAAGGTGCGGCCCGCCAACTCGCCGTTGCTGACGAAGATCCGCCGAAAGTCGAGGTGGCTGCGGTCCAGGTCCAAGGAGACGTCGGCGACCTCGCCCAAAAATTGGGTGGCCCGCTCCACGTCGGCGGCGCCGCCGATCAGGCCGATCACGTCGCCGACCTGCACCCGATCCTCACCCACGACCAGATCGACGGTGTCGCCCTTTTGAAAGCGCCCGAACAAGATCGGCCAGTGTTCGGCGGCGCGCCACTCGTCCAAGGACCGAACTTCGATCCCGCGGCGGGTGATGCGGACGGTGCGGTTGATCAACTTTTCGCCGCTGGCGCCCAGATCCCGGAGTTGGGCCGCTTCTTTGGCCAGGTCCACTCGGAGGATCCGCCGGGCCAAAGCCAAAGCGACGATGCTCCCAATGACCCCCATCGGGTAGGCCACCGAATAACCGACCACCGGCAAGGCCCGCAGCCGGGCGTCGGAGCCAGGTTCGGAGAGGACCTCCACCACCGCAGCCAAGGCGGGGGTGTTGGTCAAACTCCCGCAAAACAAGCCCGCGGCGAGGGGCGCCGAATATCCCAAGGCCCGAGCGAGGAGCACGGCGGTCAAGGTCGCCAACGCCAACACCCCGAGGGCCAAGCCGTTGTCTCGCAGGCCACTTCGCCGAAAGGCGTCCAGGAAGCTGCGGCCGCTGGCCAAGCCGATGGTGTAGACGAACACCACCAAGCCGAAGAGGTAGACCAAGGGCGGCAACTCCAGGCGCGCATCGTAGGCGCCGGCGGCGAGCCCCACGAACAAAACCGCGGCGATCCCGAAGCTGAAGCCGAAGATCCGCACCCGGCCCAAGGGGTAGCCGATGGCGGCCACCACAAAGAGCAGCAGCAGGGGGTTGGCGGCCAACAACTCGACCATCCGGGCCGGGTCCTACGCCTGAACGCGCCGGACGGCCAGCCTGCCTGCGCTCGCGGGAGGGCTCGCGAGAGGCCGGACCAAGTGGCGGCTAGGTGACGTCGTCCAGGGTCACCACCACGAGCTCGTCGCCCCGAGGCAACGCGAAGCGCCGGTGCGCCGGATCCAGGGCCAAGATCCACGGGTCGGGCGCGTTGACCCCATAGCAACAGGAGGGGGCTCCGGTCGGGAGCTCGGGCCACTCCGCGAGGCGTTGACCGGTGGAGAGGTCGTAGAGCCGGGGGTGCTGAAAGAAGGTCAGCACTCGGCCCGGACCTGCGGGCATGAGGGGTCCGGGGACGTGAGCCAGGGCGATCGCCGCCAGGCGTTGACCTTGGCGCAAGTCGAAGAGGCCGACGCCGGTGCTCGGCATCCCGAGGTTGGCCTCGGGAGTGGGTACCTCGTAGTCGCTGCCCACCCCAAGCAACAGGTGGTCGGCGTCGACCCAGGCCGCACTCAGCTCTTCGCTCTCGCCGTGGTGATCGCCGGGCAGCCCCGATCCTCGATCGAGGGTGGCGGGTGCTTCGAGGGCCTGGGCCACCTCGAAGGTCTGGACGGCACCCCAGGGGTGCCAGAGCCAGCCGGTGTCGAGGAGCCGGCCCGCGCCCGGGCTGAAGGCCAAGTCCGAGTGAAAGAAGTCGCTCGGGGCCCTCGCCTCGGAGGTGGTGAGGCGGCGGCCGGTCTCACAGTCCTCCAGCTCCAGCCGGCAATATTCGTCGGGGCAGTGGGCCAACAACACTCGGCCGGAGCGGGTGCGCCCCAGCGCGACCGGATGGTCGTAGTGGGCAGCGTGATAGAAGCTCCGGCTCAGCTCCCGGAGGATCTGACCGTCCTTCAGCAGCAGGCCCTTGGTGCCGCGCCGCTGGTAAAGGACCGTGTAGGGCGCGCAGTCCACCGCCGCGTCAAAGGGGTAGGAATAACTCACCGCTGCGCCTTCCTTCGTCCCGTCGAGGTGGTAACGCGCGCCGCCGCCCACCCAGTCGATCAAGGTGTCACCGCGCCAGCTCAGCGAGGCGAGGCCCGGGGCTTGGAGATATTGAATGGAATACATTAAAACGAGTCACTTTCTTGAGCCGAGGTGGATCTTGAGCCCCTGGGCCTGCATGGCCAGGAGGGCCTCGGCGTTGCCTTTGGCGTCGTCCACCGGGTGGTGGCTGTGCCGGGTCTTCCTGAGGTGTTTGAAGGTTTGAAAGGTGTCTTTCACCAGGCCCTTGTAGAGCGAGCCCAGGTTCTGAGAGCTGAACCCGAAGGGATTTTCGCCGAGGAAATGATGGAAGTACCAGTTGATGAACTGCCAATCGAAGCCGTTGTTGTCCGAGATGAAGAGCCGGCGATCCGGCGCCTCGTGGAGCAGCCAGGCCCGAAAGGCCCGCAGCACCTCGGCGGGCTCCGGAAAGGCCAAGGTCTCCTCCCTCGAGTGGCCGCTGACCGCCAAGGCCTCGGGCACGAACTGCTCCGAGATCGGCCGGAGCTGCCCGTAGAAGCTGCGGCCCAGGCCCGGCTCCACGATCACCGCCCCGAAGCTGACCATCGAGTAGTCCCCGGGGATGGGACCGTCGGCCTCGACGTCGACCATGATGTAAGTCATGCATGCAGCATGGCCAAGTCGCCCCCGATCGCGCCAGGACACGATCCCGGACATGGGCTCCACCCCCCGGTCGGTTGGTCCTGGGAGAGCTACGTGTTGGCCTTCGTGGAGGAGTACGGCGGTTGGGTGGCCCTCACCGATGAGCTCCTGCGCCGGGCCCGGGGCGCGGAGTTGCCCACCGATCCCCAGGTCGTAGAAAAAGGCCTGCGGCGCTTGGCTCAACGGGGCCAAAAGACCGGCGGCCAATACGGCGGCTGGATGATCCGCTTCTTGGGGCTGCCCACCTCCTTGCTCCGTTGGGCCCAGTGGATGGGCCAGTTCCACAGCCGCTTCGCCGATCTGCCGACCTCCTTGCGTTTGGCGCAGCTGGGGTTGTGGGATCGGCCACCGGTGAGCGAGTCCAAGGCCGCCGCGTGGGTCCACGTGGGTTTGGCTTCGGCCCTGTTGCGGAGGGCGCAGCAGGCCGAAGCCGAACGACGCCTCGCCTTGGCCGAGGCCGGCGCCAAAGGGGCGGGGGTGGCCTGCCAAGTTGAGGTGGCGTTGTTGCAAGCCAAGTTGCAAACCGATCGGGGCGAACGGGCCGAGGCCGAGCGCAACTTCGAGCGGGTCGCGGGTTGGCTCGGCGACGGCGAACTCTCGACCGAAGATCGCCGGTGTTATGAGGCACGCCTGGTCGGCCAGCGGGCCTACCACCTGACCAAACCCCTCCCCGGGGACGAGGAGGATCTGCAAGGCGCCTTGCGGCTCTTCGTGAGCCTGGTCGATGAACCCTTTTTGCCCTTCGTCGCTTTTCGGAAGTGCAACGGCCTCGCCTACTGCCACTGGAAGTTGGGCGACGTGGCGACGGGGATCCGCTACGCCCGCTTGGCCGAACAACACGCTGGCGACGGTGGCCAGGTGCGCTTTCGGATCATGGCCCTCAACCTGCTGGCCCGAATGGTGCCGCCCGAAGAAGCGCCGCCGATCCAAACCAGGGCCCAAGGCCTGGCCCAGATGATCGAAGACGAAGACCTGCTCCGGCGGCTCAAGAAGGGATGGTGAGCGGTCGTCGGGGTTCAACGCGCTTCGGCCCCGATCCAAGGGGATGATCCTTCTCGGAACGGGCCCTAAGGGCCTGACCGCCGCTGAATCGTGGAGCGCAACACCTCGCCTTGGGGGCCGTACTCCAAGATGTGGCGCTCATCGGCCTGGCGGGAAGCGACGACCCGCACCACCGGGACCAGGTCACCCCGCTCGTTGGGCGCGAAGCACAACGCGTCGGCGAGCCCCTCGACGGAGGCCACCTGTTCGGTCTGGGCATCGGCGTCGACGTAGGTGATGAAGCCCGGATGACGGTTCATTCCAACTCCACCCGGACCAACTGATCGAGCATCGCGAAGCGCGCCCTGAAGAGCTTGCGCCACTCGCCTTCCTGGGGCGTGCCCAACACCAAGTGGTAGGTCAGGTAGGTCTCGGCAAAGTCCTCGTGCAGTGCCTTACGGGCGTAGGCCGAGACGTGCAGACCGTCTTTGGCCGCCGCCCTGGCCCAACCGCTCCAGTCTCCCTGACGGTCGTTGCGGCCCCAAAACCGCTGGGAGAGGACGTGACCGGCCTCGTGGATCAGCGCCTCTTCGAGGCCCAGCGGGTGAGCGGGCGGAAGGTCGTGAGGGTAGATCGAGATCTCCCCCGCTTGATCGGCGGTCATGAACGATCGAAAGCCGTCCATCCCAAAAAACTTGGCCCAGTGTGGGTCTTGGGGGTTGGGCCCGGGTTCGACCCGGATGAGCCGTAGCAGCCTCAAGATCGGACCCGGCAGAGCGGCCAGGGCATCGGCCAGCGCCTCGATCGATACCTGGGCGTCCTGGTGTTCGTAGGCAACAGCGACCTCGACCGTGTGGTCCTGGATGGTGACCTGATACAGCTCGGCGGGGGCCGCGTTGGCGCTACGGAAAGCGTGGCCGGGGACGTCGACGGGTCCGACGATCGCGCACGGCTGACGGAGTCGAAAGCCCTTGGCGTACATCGCCGCGCCCTTCGGCAGGCCTTCTTCGTCCTGGATGAACGCCCTTATCCTCTGGGTCTGGTCGTCTGGCGGGAGGGCCGGGAGTGTCTCGAGCACTGCGTGCAAGTGCTGGCGAATCGAGCTCGAGAGCGCAGTGTTGGTCGCCAATCGCCGAGTCAGGGTGGTTCGTTCCTCCTCCGAGAGGACCTTGCCGCCTGGAAGGGCGACCAGCGCTTTCACCAGCTCGACCACCGTGGGGATCGCTGACGCTGGCCGGGGGGGATCGAGGTCCATGCCCGAGGCAGCGTAGGGGCTGAAGCGATCGCCCAACTGCAGAGATGGGCCTTCACCAACACTTCCCTTCGGCGACTCGGTCCTGGTCGCGTCGATGGCCGGCGGAGGGGCGGTCTGGCCATGGCCGAGGACCTTCTTCACGGCTCCCTCGTAAGAGGAAAAGCGCCATTTGAGCAATCCCCCGCTCGATCGGGCGGGTCTCGCTGAATGGCGATCGCCGGCCCAACCGGCTCCTAGCGCCTTGGCGAATCCGTCGTTGCCGAGTTTGCCCTGGCGCGGCGTGTGCTCCGGCCTTGATCCTGACGGAGAGGGATCATTGCGCGGAGTAGCTGAGCCGCGATGGCGTCACGTAGGTGCCGGTCGAGTCGCCGAAGCCCACGATGTCCGCGCGACCGTCGCCGGTTACGTCGCCGACCACGCGAGGGTGCCTGTCGACCGCCCAGCCGCCATGCTCGGGCGTATAGGCGTCGATCCACTCCACGGGCGACGAGAAGCCTTGGCCGCTCGAGAACGCGACGTAGACGGTGCGGTTGCCGAACGCGATGACGTCGGCCTTGCCGTCGCCGTTGACGTCTTCGACCAGACGCGGGTGGGTCTCGACGCGCCATGAGTCGTTGTAACCGAAGTCGTCCGACCACATCACCGGGGCGTTGAAGCCAAAGGTGTTGTTCGCCAGCGACACCAACACGCCGTCGTTGGCGAAGCCTACGATGTCGGCGCGGCCATCGCCATTGACGTCGGCCATCAGGCGCGGGTGCCTGTCGATCCGCCAACCTTGGTTGTAGCCGAACTGCGAGACCTTCAAGGACGGAGCCTGGAACGTGGCGCCCGTGGAGTAGGAGACCGTTACGCCGTCGTCGCCGAAGGCGATGATATCGTCGCGGCCCTCGCCGCTCGCGTCGGCCATGACTCGGACGTGCCTTTCGGTACGCCAGCCGTCGTTGTACCCGAAAGCACTCGACCAACTCGTCGCGGAATTAAAGGCGGTTCCGGCCGTATTGGCGGTCGCGACGGTGACGCCATTGTTGCCGAACCCGATGACGTCGGCGCGGCCGTCGTTGTTGACGTCGGCCATCATGCGTGGGTGGCGATCGACCAACCAGTTGTCGTTGAAGTGGAACTCTTCGATCCAGCGGTTGACCGCGCCCAGGCCCGTCCCAGTGGACTTCGCGACCATGACGCCGCTGTTGCCGATGCCGATGACGTCGTCGTCACCGTCAGCGTCGACGTCGGCCAAAAAACGCAGGTGGTTTTCGATGCGCCAGCCGTTGTTGTAGTTGAAGTTCTCCACCCAGCGAGAAGCCGGCTTGAAGCCGAAGCCGGTCGAAAGAGAGACCTCGGTGCCGCTGTTGCCGAAGCCGACGATGTCGAGCTTGCCGTCGTTGTTCAAGTCGCCCAGGAGACGCGGGTGTCTATCGACGCGCCAGCCGCCGTCGTAGTTGAAGGCGTCGACCCATTTTTGGATCGCGTCTCGGTAGTAGAAGATGTCGGTGGCGCCGTCGCCATCGAAGTCGCCCGCGATCCCCCGGTGATCGGCCCTCAACATCGCTTGGCTCCCGGTCGCGAACATGTCCGAAAAGTCGCTGACGCCTTCCCAGATCGGCGCGCGTAGCTGGAGCATGTCGTCCCAGATGATGTCGTCGCGACCGTCACCGTTGAAGTCGCCGGCGACCGGACGATAGTAGCCGTCGATGTCCAGCGCCTGCTGCACGGTCGCTGCGCCTTGAGATTTCCAAAGGACATCGGCGCCGGGGCCACCCGCATACCAAAGCACCTCTTCACCGGCGGCACCGTCGAAGTTGCCGACGATC
This sequence comes from Deltaproteobacteria bacterium, assembly GCA_016703535.1. Lineage (GTDB taxonomy): Bacteria > Myxococcota > Kuafuiibacteriia > Kuafuiibacteriales > Kuafuiibacteriaceae > Kuafuiibacterium > Kuafuiibacterium phototrophicum. The sequence goes on from JADJBV010000002.1 coordinate 928,358, forward strand.
GGGGTGTAGAAGTTTCCGGGTCCAACGTAGGTCCCTGTGGTTTTTGTGAACGTGGTGCCGGCCGAGCTCGGGGATTGAGTCGAGCCGTTGCCGCGCCAAATATCCGCCACGCTCCCGGCCCTGTACCAAATGATGTCGTCGTCGCCATCACCTTCGAGGTCCGCGGAGAAGGGCTGATAGGTGTTGTCGTTGACCGTCTGCGCGCTCTGGAACCAGATCCCAGTCGAGTTGCCGAAGAGGATCAAGTCGGAGAGCGTGCCCGGGCGATAGAAGAAGAGGTCACCACAGCTGTTGCCGTCGAAGTCGCCGCCGAAGACGATCCGATCGGCGCCGATCGTGGTGGGGCTACCGACGCTGAACTTCGGCCGATGCAGGTCGGTGTCCACCACCGCGGTCCACAACGTCAGTGTGCCGGCCGTGGGGCGGTACCATGCGAGGTCGTCCATCCCGTCGCAGTTGAAGTCGCCCGCGACCGGAGCCAGGTCGTCTTCGGCGACCTCTTTGGCGATCGAGGTGAACGAGAAGTCCTCGTATCGCTCGGCGTTGGACCACCAGATGAAGTCGTCCTCCGACTTGCCCAGCTTGGTGCGAAGGTTGGAGAGGCCGTTGCTCAGGCCGCCGACCGGGTTGGAGCTACCGTTCTTGTAAGCGTCGGCGTTGCCGGTTGTGTAGTTCATGTCCGAGCTCAGGTAGTCCTCGATGATTCGAAGCTGGGACTCGGAGATGAATCGTGGGGTTCGGCCATCGATGCCCGTGAAGACGTCCGGGATGTTGTCTTTGAAGTTGGGGATGCCGATCTCGATGCTCGGATCGAGCTTGCCCATCATGTTTTGGGCCCAGCCCCAGGTCGGCGGCAGGTGAATGTTCCCGTTCCACGCGGCGAGGCCCTTGATCTGCCAAGACCCGATCGTGAACGAGGTGGGGCCAATGCGGAAGCTGGGGAGGGCGTCCGGTGCGTTGGCCCGCAGGTCCATCACTGGTGCGATCAACACTGCGTCGTTGTCGTTGCAGCCCGGCGAGGTCGGTCCCGTGAAGAACTGAGGCGGGCTGGTGTTCTTGAAATAGGCGTCCCAGCGATCACACTTGGTGTAGTTGCCGCTCGCGTTGGGGCGCAGGAGGAGGCTGTCGTCGTCGTTGTGCTGAAGACCAAAGTAGTGGCCCAGTTCGTGGCCAAACGCGGTTGACGGGATCCCGAGCGTCTGGTTGACGTTTCCATCGCTCCAATTGAGGTGAATGATCCGTCCTTGATGAGGCCAGGTGCCTTCGCTTTGACCGTTCACCAGCCAAACGAAGAGCTCGTTGGGGTCTTGGTAGAAGGCCGCGACTGCTCGGACCCAAATCGTGAGGCGCTTGGTTTCGCCGTCGCTGTAGGCGTTGAGTGGCATGCTCGGAAACATCCGGTGCAGCTCTTCTTTGACCTCCGAAAAGGCGATCTCCGCTTCGTCGTCGGCCTCTCGCCGATACAGGTGCGGCGCGTGGACATACTCGTAGGATTTGATCCAAAACTCGACGCCCGCGTACTGCCAATGGAAATTGGCGCGATCGAGCGCGATCTGGGACTCGGCGAAGATGGTCTGTTGATTGCAGCTGGGAAGGGCCGGGTCGCAGCTCAGGGCCTGCACCATCCGGATCGGGATCCGCAGCTTCACCACCGGTGTGTCCGGCAGGTTGCCATCAGCGAGCGCGGGTCGCGCGAAGGATAGGGGCAGGAGCGCGACCGAAAGGGCCGCCCAACGAAGCATACGCATGCCTCGTGTTACTGAAGGCGGTGGGAGTTCTTTTTCCGGGGCTCGAAGATCGTGGGATTCGGACCTGATCAACCACCCCGGGTCATCTCGAGCATCGTCGGTCGGAAGTTGTGCCTCCGGAAGAGGGCTTGGGCGCTCAGGTTGCCGACCATCGTCGAGAGCACGATCCGCGGCGCGCCTTTTTGCTCGAGCGCCCCGACGATCGCGGCGAGCAGCCGGTCGCCGACCTTGGCCCGTCGATGTTGGGGGTCGACGAAGATGTCGTGGATCGCGCCGTGGGGATCGAGCAGCGCGTTCCAGTCCCGCTCTTCCCGGGTCGCGTAGGCGTAGCCGGCGAGCTGGCCGTTGATGGTCGCCACCCAGAGTTCGGCCTCGGGGCGTTCGAGTTCGTTGCCGAACCACCAGCGATAACCGCCCTCGACTTCGGGCGGGAGCATAAAGCGACCGGCGTCCTGGGCGTGGTGCATCCGCACCAATTCGGCGGCCATCTTGGCCATGGCGTCCAGATCGGCTCGGGTCGCTGCCCGCACTTCGACGACCGGCGGGGCCTGTTTCTTCGCCTGGGCCCGCCACTCGTCGACGGTCAGCTCGTAGGAGAGGTGGTTCCACCAGCGTCCGTCGCGAAAGAAGTGATCGCGGTGTTCGCAGAGGAAGCGGAAGCCGAGCTTTTCAATCACCTTCTTGGAAGGTGCGTTTTCCGTCACGCAGCCGACGACGATCTTGTGGAGGCGGAGATCTTCGAAGCCAAAGCGCATGATCTCCCGGGCCGCCTCGGTGACCAGGCCCGTGTTGCGGACCTTTGGGCTGATCCAGTAGCCGAGTTCGGCCTTGTGCATCTTCCAGGCGCGGCTGGTGCGCACGAGATCGTGTAGGCCGATCGAGCCGAGCAAGGCGCCGTCTTGGTGGATGCCGAACCCGTAGCCGGTGTCGCTGGCGCGGCTGGCGACCATCCGCTCCGTGAAGGCCCGGGTCTCGCTCGGGTCCTTGTGAGCCTCCCAGCTCATCATCTTTGGGAGCTCGGGATCGCTGACATACGGCCAGAGCGCAGAGGCGTCGTCGTTGCTGAAAGGGCGGAGCTCGAGGCGGGCGGTCCTCAGGGAAGTCATCCCTTTCGATACAACGAAGCCCCGCGGTTCGGCTACGCTCGGATCCGCGGCAAGCTCGGGTGTCGACCGTCAGCGTGTTCGCCATTGCTCGCCTATTGCGAAGGCCGGTCTTGGGGCTGGCAGCGCCGGTGCCGCGGCGCTCAAGGTACCGGATCAGGCACCCTTGCGAGGTGCGGCGGTCCGCTAGAGACTTTGGGCCATGGCCAGCGTCGTCCCTAACCCGAAGGCGATCCGCACCTTCCGTGACCAAGCGAACTTCGAGGAGTGGCTGAGCGTCCACCATGATCAGTGGCCGGAGCTTTGGCTGAAGATCCACAAGAAGGACTCGGGGCTCCCGACCGTGACCTACGCCGAGGCCTTGGAGGTGGCCCTCTGCTGGGGCTGGATCGACGGCCTCAAGAAGGCCTTCGACGAGCGCTCCTTCCTGCAGCGCTTCACCCCGCGGAAGGCCAAGAGCATCTGGTCCAAGATCAACGTGGAGCACGTGGCGCGGCTCGAGCGGGAAGGGCGGATGACGCCCCACGGCCGAAAGCACGTGCTGGCGGCCCAGGCCGACGGCCGCTGGGAGGCGGCCTACGCCGGCAGCCGAGAGAGCCAGCTGCCCGAGGATCTGCTGCGGGCCATCGCGGCGGACCCCCGGGCGTCGAAGACTCTGCAGACCCTCAACGCGGCCAACCGCTACGCCTTGTTCCATCGGCTCCGGCAGCTCAAGACCGAGGCCGGTCGCCAAAAGCGGATCGCCGAGTTCGTGCGTATGCTCGCCGAAGGTCGAACCCTCCACCCAAACGGGGCAGGGCCCCGGCCGAACACCGGAGCGACGCGGCGAAGAGGATGAGCGAGAGGCTCAACCCGAGACCGGCGCGTCGTTGATTCAACCGCCTGACCGTGTTGAAAGACGCCCTTGCACTTCGCACTCGGAGCGCTGTTCGGCGCGAGTCTTCCGCTTCGGCGAGGTGCACCTCCGCGGCGGTACCGGATCACGGTGCCCGCGCAGAGGCGCGATCGGCGGGGACCCATCGCGTCAGGACCCGCTGCAGGTCGAGCTGGCTCATCGGCTTCGACAAGTAGTCGTCCATTCCGGCGGCGACACAACGCTCATGGTCGCCCCGCATGGCGTTGGCCGTGAGCGCCACGATCGGGACGTGACGCGGGCCCTCAGCCTCCCGGATCTTCGCGGTGACCTCGAAGCCGTCCATGCCGGGCATCTGGCAGTCCATGAAGATCAAGTCATAGTCTTGGGCCCGGGCCCGCTCCCAAGCTTCGTTTCCGTTGCGGGCCGCCTCCACGGTACAGCCGAGCTGTTCGAGCATACGACACGCGACCAAGAGGTTGACGGCGTTGTCCTCCGCGAGGAGCACCTTGGTTCCGGCCATCGGAGGCGCCAGGTGGCGGCTCCCGGAGTCCCTTCGCGCCTTGCTGCGATCGGTTTGCAGGACCGTGACCAGCTGCTGGGCAAGCTGTCGGCGCCGAAGTGGCTTGCCGATGACCCCGGCAAAGGGTCGGGAGCCCTGGGCATCGTTGCCGAGCGAGGCGTAGAGCAGGACCTTACCGGCGGGCCATCCTGGCGAACTCATGCAGTGAACCACGCCGGGAGCGATCAAGGTGGCCTCATCGACGACCACCAGGTCCACGTCGGCGATCTGGGCCAGCTCGATGCTGGCGGGCGGAACGTGCACGGGCAAGAGCCCCCACACGAAGAACCGCTCCTCGAGGGCCAAAGCCGAGGTCGACCGAAGGTCGATCATCGCCACCCGTCGGCCTTTGAGCTCGTTCAGATCCACGGACGAGCTGGTCGGGACCGGCGGCGCCAAGCCGAGGCGAAGCCGCATCCAGAAGCGGCTCCCTTCTCCTGGTGCACTTTCGACGCCGAGCTCGCCGCCCATCATCTCCGCCAACTGTTTGGAGATCGCCAGGCCCAGGCCCGTCCCGCCGAACTCCCGGGTGGTGGACGCATCCGCCTGGCTGAAGCTGCGAAAGAGCCGCCCCAAGCGATCGGCTGGAATGCCAATGCCGGTGTCACGCACGGAAAGTTCGAGCAACACCGAGTCCCCTTGGCGTTCCACGAGTTCCACGGCGACCACAACGTGCCCGCGGCTCGTGAACTTGACCGCGTTGCTGGCCAAGTTGAGGACGATCTGGCGCAGCCGCACCGGATCTCCCATGAGCCACTCCGGGACCCCCGGAGACACGCGGGCGACCACCTCGACGGGCTTGCCTGCTGCTCGCAGAGCGACCAGGGAAGTGGTCTCTTCGATCAAGGTCGGGAGGTCCACCGGGATCAACTCCAAGGCCAACTTGCCCGCTTCGATCTTCGAGATGTCGAGGATGTCGTCGAGCAAGGACAACAAGGTCTGGCTGGAGTCGCGCACCGTGGCGACATAAAGGCGCTGCTCCTCGTTGAGCCCGGTCGCTGCGAGAAGCTCCGTGCACCCGAGCACTCCGTTCATTGGTGTCCGGAGTTCATGGCTCATGTTGGCGAGGAAGGCGCTTTTGGCGCGGGTAGCTTCCTGCGCCTCGCTTTTGGCCGACAGCGCCTCGTCTTCGGCGGTGGCCCGGGCGTCCAGGTGATGCTGGACCATGCGGATGATTCGCAGCCAGGCGATGGCCAACAGCAGGCCAAGGGCCAAGGTGAATACGACGGAGGCCCGGGCTCTGCGGCTGTGGAGCGCGAGGCGCTTGTCGATCCGATCCCGGGCCGAGGTCAGGGTGGCCTCGTTACCCTGGGCGTAGATGAGCTTCTGCGACTCGTACTCCGGGCTGGCCAGGAGCCTGAAGGCGGCGTCCCTCTCCCCGGCGCGCACCAAGGCAAAGGCCTGGTTCTCCATCTCGACCAGTCGTCGATTGGCCGCATCCGTCGCCGAGGAGCTCTCGACGCCAAACTCGCCATCGAGGGCGATCGAGGCCTTGATCTGTTGATCGAGGACCGGCTCCCACCTTCGGTAACGCTCCTCCCACTTCGGATCACCCGTGGCCGCGCCCAGCCGAGCGGACATGGTCAGCAGCTCGTCGAGGCGCATGATCTCGCCGCCTTGCCGAGTCAGTTGAATGTCGGACCTGGCGACCAGGGCCAAGCTCCGATAGGCACCCCAGGCGTTCCAAGAGGCGAGGAGCACCGCCACCAAGCTGAGCGCCACCCCCGCGGCCAAGGAGCGCATCGGAAAGGCTCGCACGGACGGTGAACGGCGAGGATGCACCCGCACGTCCAATCGGTCGCTGAGGGCAAAACTTGAGCGAACTTTTTCGGCTGCGACCTGGCCTGGGACCGACCTGCGGTTCAGTCTCGGCGAACCGCGCCGACCACCAACTCCCCGGGGACATCGGTGCAGCCGACCTCGAAGCGGGCCTCGCCGTAGGCGTGGGTGATGGTCAAACCGCCAAGGACCGCTTGTTGTCCCGCCGAGATCTGCCGTTCCCCGGCGCTGCTGGTCGCAATCAGATCGAGGCCGACGGCGTTGAAGCAGTCGCTGCCTCGAGGGCGGCAGCCGCTGACGCGGTGGGTGAGCTGGAGGCCGGGCAGGGTGGGGATGAGGCTCCGGGCCCCGCTCCAGGCCGCGTAGAACCAGGTACCCCCGGGCCGCTTGAGCACCACGCGCTCTTCACACCCGAACGGACAACCCGAAGTACTCAGCTCGACCTCCACGGTTTGGCCGACCTGGACTTTGGCGATCGGGAGCCCGCCGAGGACCGCGCGGATCTGGATCCCCTCCGGCGTGCGGAGGAGCAGGGGCGATCGATCCTCCACGATCGCGGGGCCGACGTAGTCGCCTCCCGGCCCGGGATCCTTGGTCAAGCGCAGCCCGTAGTACGTCGTCTCGGCGCAGACCGGCGGCGGCGCGGCGGGGCTGGCCTCGGACCCACAAGCGAGCTCGATGGGATCGATCAAACGATCGATCCGCGGCGGATCGGCGCACGCCTCGGCGCACGAACTCTGGGTGGTGCAGACGTCGGTGGCTTGGGCCCCGCAGGCGAGGCACTCCTCGCTCGGCGCAACATCCCGGATCACCAAGGTTGGGCACTGGCGCACGCACTCGGCCAAGGCCGCCGCCGGATCCGCGTAGGTGCACTGGGCCATCAACTCGCGAGCCGCGAGGTCTTGCTCCGCTTGGTCTTGGCGGCAGTTCAAGAAGTTCTGGCACCAGGCTTGGCATTGTTCGGTCAACGAATCGCCCGAACCGGTTTGGCACCCGAGGATCGCCACGCCGCAGGTGAAGAACGCGAGGTGCCTCATGGGTCTTGCCTCAGGGCCGCTGGACCGCGCCCACCACTCGGGCCCCGGGCACGTCGGTGCAGAGGATCTCGAAATAGGCTGCCCCGTAGCCGTGGCTGTAGGTGATCCCGTCCAGGGTCGTCTGTTGCCCCTGGGCCACGGCCAGGTCGGCGCGGCCTTGGGGGATCAGCTCTAACGTCAGAGCGCCGCCACAGAGCTGACGGGCCGAGTGGCACGCCGCGGGTCGGTAGGCCACGTTGAGATCCGAAAGGGCGGTTATGCTGGACGAACTCCCACTCCAAGCCGCGTAGGTCCAACGGCGATTGGGTGCGAAGACCACCATGCTCGCTTCGCACCACCACGGGCAATCCTGGACCAGGCTCACGGTCACGGTGGCGCCGAGCGTCATCAAAGGCGCCGCGATCCCCGAGAACCCCGCCGTGACCAAGGTCCCGTCAGTGCGGCGCAACAGGAGGGGATCGACGCCCTCCACAACCACTGGCCCCTCGTAGGACCAGCTCCGGAACTCCGAGTCGGCATGGAGGCCGAAGTTCACGCCGTTCCCGTCGGGAGTACACTCGAGCGCGGGCGTCGGGCCCTCGGGGCCCCAACACACCAGGTCCGCCGCTCCTTCGTATTCGAGCCCATCGGTTGCGATCCAGCCGCGATTGCAAGCGGCCTTGCAAAGGTCCCGATCCTGACACGTTTCGGGCTTGCGAAGGTGACAGGCCAGGCACGCCGGCGTCGCCAGTTCACCCCCCTCGAGGTTCCGCTGCATGGGTTGGGTCTGGCAGTGGGCGACACATCGCGCCAGGGCCGCTGACTCATCGGGATACGTGCACTGGGCCACCACTTCGCGTGTGTTGATCTCGGCGATCGCCCGGGTGCGCCGGCAAGCCAAGAACGTTGGGCACCACTCCTCGCAGGTCCCGGTGAATGATCCCGCGTCCAACCCACCGTCCGCCCCTGGACCGAGGTCCGCCGAACCCCCGTCCGGATCAGAACTCCCCGCATCCCCCGGTTCGGAGTCGGCGGTGCACCCGAAGAGCACCGCGCCCGCGAGCCACCCGAGCCTGATCCGCGCGCCGATCGACACGCCTCACTCTACTCCCTCACCTCTGGCGTGGGTCTCAATATTTTGAGAGTTCCTCCAAGGCCAACTTGGTCACCGGGAGTAAGTTGGCATTGCCTTCCTTCAGGGCCACCAAAATCCGAGACTTCATCCGCGGATCCCAGAACTTCTTGAGGTGTTCGGCGGTGGCGAGGACAGCCTGGGCTTCACCTTCGACCAAAAAGTTCCGGGCGATCTGGTTGGCCATGTAGACCAACCGTTCGTCTTGTCCCTCCACGTCACTCACTTGGCCATCTCCGGGAGTTTGCCGTAACGCAGACGTTGGGCCTCGACCTCACCGGGCCGGGCCAGGCTCACCTGCACCGCGGTCACCTTGTATTCGGGGCAGTTGGTGGCCCAGTCCGAATATTCGGTGGTGACCACGTTGGCCTCGGTCTCGGGGTGGTGGAAGGTCGTGTAGACCACGCCGGGGGCGACCCGATCCGTCACCGTCGCGCGCAAGGTGGTGGCGCCGGCCCGGCTGACCACCCGGACCCAGTCGCCGTCCTTGATGCCGCGTTCTTCGGCGTCGTGAGGATGGAGCTCCAGGCGGTCTTCGGAGTGCCAGATCACGTTGGCGGTGCGCCGGGTCTGGGCGCCCACGTTGTATTGGCTGAGGATCCGGCCGGTGGTCAAAAACAGCGGGAAACGAGGCCCGGTCCGCTCGTCGCTGGGCACGAACTCGGTCAACACGAACTTGCCCTTGCCGCGCACGAAGCCGCCCTCGTGCATCACCGGCGTGCCCTCGGGCGCCGCCTCATTGCACGGCCACTGAATCGAGCCGAGCTCATCCAGCCTCGAATACGAAACGCCACTGAAGGTCGGCGTGACCTGGGCGATCTCGTCCATGATCTCGCTCGGGTGTTGATAGTTCATCGCATAACCCAAGGCGTTGGCCAGGCGCTGCGTGATCTCCCAGTCGGCGTAGCCGTTTTTCGGGCGCATCACCTTCCGCACCCGCTGGATGCGGCGTTCGGCGTTGGTGAAGGTCCCGTCCTTTTCCAAAAACGTCGAGCCCGGCAAAAACACATGGGCGAAGCGGGCGGTCTCGTTGAGGAAGAGATCGTGGACGATCACGCACTCCATCGCGCCCAGGCCGGCCTCGACGTGGCGAGTGTTGGGATCACTTTGAAGGATGTCTTCGCCTTGGATGTAGAGCGCCTTGAAGTGGCCGTCCAAGGCGGCGTCCAACATGTTGGGGATCCGCAGCCCGGGTTCGGGATCCAACTTCACGCCCCACAACTCGTCGAAGAGGGTCCGGGTCGGCGCCTCGGAGACGTGTCGATAACCCGAGAGTTCGTGGGGGAAGGAGCCCATGTCGCAGCTCCCTTGCACGTTGTTTTGGCCCCGCAGCGGGTTCACGCCGACGCCGGGCCGTCCGATGTTGCCGGTGGCCATGGCCAAGTTGGCGATGGCCATCACCGCGGTCGAGCCCTGGGAGTGTTCGGTCACGCCCAAGCCGTAGTAGATGGCGCCGTTGCCGCCGGTGGCGTAGAGGCGAGCCGCGCCCCGGATCATCTCCGGAACGACGCCGGCGATGGTCCCCACCACCTCGGGGGAATGTTCGGGCCGCTTCACGAACTCGGCCCACGCCGAAAAGGCGCCCAGCTCGCAGCGCTCTTTGACGAAGGCCTCGTCCACCAGACCTTCGGTGACGATCACGTGGGCCATGGCGGTCAACACCGCCACGTTGGTCCCGGGCGTGAGCGGCAGGTGATAACTCGCCTCGACGTGGGGCGTGCGCACCAGATCGATCCGGCGCGGGTCGAGGACGATCAACTTGGCCCCGGCCCGCAGGCGCTGCTTCATGCGCGAAGCAAAGACCGGGTGGCCGTCGGTGGGGTTGGCGCCGATCACCATGATCACGTCGGCGGCCTCGACGCTGTCGAAGTTTTGGGTGCCGGCCGAGGTGCCGAAGGTGGTCTTCAGGCCGTAGCCGGTGGGGCTGTGACAAACGCGCGCGCAGGTGTCGACGTTGTTGTTGCCGAAGGCGGCCCGCACCAACTTTTGCACCAAAAAGGTCTCTTCGTTGGTGCAGCGAGAGGAGGTGATGCCGCCGACCGAAAGGCGCCCGTATTGGCCCTGGATCCGGCGGATCTCGGCGGCGGTGTAGTTAATCGCCTCGTCCCAGCTCACCTCTCGCCAGGGATCGGTGATCTTGGCCCGGATCATCGGCTTCAAGACCCGCTCTTGGTGGGTGGCGTAGCCCCAGGCGAAGCGGCCTTTGACGCAGGAGTGGCCGTGGTTGGCCTCTCCGTTGTCGTTGGGGACCATGCGCACCACTTCTTCGCCGCGCATCTCGGCCTTGAAGCTGCAACCGACGCCACAATAGGCGCAGGTGGTGACGGCGCTGTGTTCGGGTTGACCGATGGCGATCACCGACTTCTCCATCAAGGTGGCGGTCGGGCAGGCCTTCACACACGCACCGCAGGAGACACACTCGGACTCCAAAAAACTCTGATCTTGGCTGGCCGCAACCTGGCTTGCAAAACCGCGGCCCTGAATGGTGAGGGCCAAGGTGCCTTGCACCTCGTCGCAGGCCCGCACGCAGCGGGAGCAGACGATGCACTTGCTGGGGTCGAAGGTGAAGTACGGGTTGGACTCGTCCTTCTTCGCCTGCAGGTGATTTTCGCCGGCGTAGCCGTAGCGCACCTCCCTGAGGCCCACCGCACCCGCCATGTCTTGCAGTTCGCAGTCGCCGTTGGCCGCGCAGGTCAGGCAGTCCAGCGGGTGGTCGGAGATGTAGAGTTCCATCACCCCACGTCGCAGCTTTTGGAGGCGCGGCGTTTGGGTGGCCACCACCATCCCGGGCGTGACCGGGGTGGTGCAGCTGGCCGGCGTGCCGTTTCGCCCTTCGATCTCCACGACACAAAGACGACAGGAGCCGAAGGCCTTTAGGGTGTCGGTGGCGCACAACTTGGGGACGCTGATCCCGGCCTCTTGGGCGGCCCGCATCACGCTGGTCCCGGCCGGCACCGTCACTGGGCGGCCGTCGATCTGGACGGTGACCGTCGCCTCCCCGGGCACCGCCGGCGTTCCGTAGTCGATCTCGGCCGGCAAGGTCATCGTTGGCTCCTGCCCGGCAAATGACCCGGGCCCGCGGCTTGGGGGGCTCGCTGAAAATCTTCGGGGAAGTGTTGCAGGGCGCTTTCGACCGGGTAGGGCACAAAACCTCCCAGGGCACACAAGGATCCAAACCGCAGCGTCTCGCAGAGATCCTTCAGCACCACCAAGTTGGCGGCCCGATCTTGATCGCCCCGGATCCGATCGATCACCTCAACGCCTCGGGTGGAGCCGATCCGACACGGCGTACACTTGCCGCAAGACTCGACCGCGCAGAACTCCATCGCGAAGCGGGCTTGGGCAGCGAGATCGACGGTGTCGTCGAAGGCCACCACCCCGCCGTGGCCGATCAGGCCCTTTTTGGCGGTAAAGGCCTCGTAGTCGAAGGGCGTGTCGAACAAAGCCCGGGGGAAGTAGGCGCCCAGCGGCCCGCCGACCTGGACCGCGCGGATCGGTCGACCACTCAAAGAGCCGCCCCCGACCTCGTCGACGAGTTGCCCCAAGGTCAGGCCGAAGGGCACCTCATACAAGCCGGTGTGCCTGAGGTTGCCCGCCAGTTGGATGGGCATCGTGCCCCGGGAGCGACCCATGCCAAATCCGGCATAAACCTCGGGCCCGCTGGCCAAGATGTGGGGCACCGCCGCCAAGGTCAGCACGTTGTTGACCACCGTCGGGCAGCCAAACAAACCTTGATGCGCCGGCAAAGGCGGCTTGGCCCGGACCACCCCTCGTTTGCCTTCGATGCTCTCCAACAAAGCCGTCTCTTCGCCGCAGACGTAGGCGCCGGCGCCGATCCGCAGCTCGATGTCGAAGGACGCGCTCAACAAACCTTCGCTGCGAGCGGTCGCCAGGGCGGTGGTGATGGTGGCGATGGCCAGTGGATATTCGGAGCGCAGGTAGATGTACCCCCGAGTGGCGCCGACGGCCAAAGCGGCGATCACCATGCCCTCGATCAACAGGAAGGGGTCCCCTTCCATCAACATCCGATCGGCGAAGGTGCCGCTGTCCCCTTCGTCCGCGTTGCAGACGATGAACTTGCGGGCGCCGGGGGCTTCGGCGGCGGTCTTCCACTTGAGGCCCGCAGGAAAGCCGGCGCCGCCCCGACCGCGCAGACCCGAGTTGTTGATCCGGGCGATGATCTCGGACGGCGCCAAGGCTCGGGCCCGAGTCAGGCCCTCGAGCCCACCGTGATCCCGGTAGTCGGACCAGGAGCGAGGATCGATGATCCCGACTCGGGCGAAGGTCAGCCGTCGTTGCCCCACAAAAAACGGGTGTTCTTCCAAGCGACCGAGGCGCCGCGGGTGGGGCCCGGCCTCGAGCAACACCGGCAACAGGCTCGGCACGTCTTCTTCGAAGATCGGCCCGTAAGCGACGCGGCCCGTCGGGGTCTCGACCTCGACCAAGGGCTCGGCCGGCAGGTATCCGCGAGAGCCCGGCCGCACCACGGTGATCGAGCGGGGCCGCAGCGCCGCGGTGATCTGGGCGGCCACTTCGTCGGCCCCCAACGCGACCGCCGCGGCGTCGCCCGAGACGTAGACCTTCACCGGCCCACCCCCTTCAAACAACGGGCGAGGCCTCGCCCCGAGAGGTCCGCGTAGGGACGACCGTCGACCAAGGCGGCGGGGCCGTTGCCGCAGAGCCCCAGGCAATAAACGGGCTCGAGGGTCAACGAACGATCGGGCGCGGTCTGGCCCAACTTTACGCCGAGCCGTTCTTCGAGCTGGGCCGTGACGTGCCGTGCGCCCCGGGCCTGACAGGCCTCGGCTTGGCACACCTTGATCACCTGACGGCCGGCCGGGTGATCGCGGAAGTCGTGATAAAAGCTGACCACCCCGTGGACCTCGGCCCGGGAGAGGTTGAGCCGCTCGGCGACCCAGGCCACCGCTTCGGGAGCGATCCAGCCGAATCGGCCCTGCAGCGCGTGCAAGATCGGCAACAGGGCCCCCTCTTGGTGGGAGTGCTCGAGGGCAAGCCGCGCCGCTTCCGCAGGATCGAAGTCGCTCGAGTGGCCCATGAGGATCAGGCCTTTGTACCTTTGATGGGTCGACCGGGAAACCTGAAGCGCACCCCGCGTTACGTTAACGCGTCGCGTGAAGACCCCTCCCAGCGACCGCCCGAATCAGGTGGGGTTCTCGCGGAGATCCGCCAGAATTTCACGAACTTGAGTTTACCGTGACAAGAACAGGTCCCGACGTTATGGTTCGATGGTTCCAATGGTCATGGGCAATTCGAGTGGAGGTCCGAAGGCTCCTGGCTTGGACCCGGGGTCCAAGAACCTGGGACCCCTCTCGCCCTGGGCCCCCGAGCTTGCCGAGGCCTTCGTCAAGTTGGCCACCGACATCGCCTTGGTGATCGGCGAAAACGGCATCATCGAGCGGGTCGCTCAGGCCGGCGCCGACCCCCTGAACCCCGCCGCTCAAGAGTGGGTCGGCCGCCCCTGGATCGACACGGTCACCGCTGAAACTCGGGGCAAGGCTGCCCAGCTGCTCACCGAAGCGACGCAGACCGGCGTTGGGCGTCGCCGGGAGATCAACCACCCCTCATCGAGCGGCGACAGCATTCCGGTCTCCTATTCGGCGATTCGTTTGGGCGTCGAAGGACCGCTCCTCGCGGTCGGTCGAGACCTCCGCTCCATCACCGCCATCCAACAACGGTTCCTCGAGGCGCAGCGGGAGGCCGAACTTTCGTATTGGCGGGCCCGACAAAGCGAAGCCCGCTACCAAGAGCTCTTTCGGGTGGCCCACGACGCGGTCGCCTTGGTCGACATCGACACCTTGCAGATCGTCGAGGCCAACGAGGCCGCGGCCAAGCTGTTCGATCTGCCGCTGGAAGACCTCCCCAACCGCCTGGTGGTCAACGCCTTCGAAAAACACTCGCGCCGCGCCCTCGAGGAGTTGGTGCGGGCCGCCCAGGCTTCGGGCCAGCAGTCGGAGGTCCGGCTGCGTTTGGCGCATCGGGCCCTGACCGCCAGCGTCGCGGCGGTGCCCTTCCGTCACCAGGAGCGGCTTTGTGCCTTGTTGCGGATCCGCCCCCTCGAGCCGAACGAGTCGCTGCTCGGCGTCGAGTTGGCGATGGCCCGGCTGGTCGACGAGTTCTCCGACGCGGTGATCGTCACCCAATCCAACGGCCGGATCCTGGGGGCCAACCGCACCTTTCAGAGCCTGGTGCAGACCGCCGAAGCCGAGATCCTGGGCCGATCCCTGCGAGATTGGCTCGGCCTGGCCGATGGCTCCTTCGATCAGATCTTGGAGCGGGTGCGCCAAAGTGCGGTGCTCCGGGACCTGACCGGCACCATCGTCTTGGGGAACGCTCAGGTGACCGTGGTCCGGATTTCGGCCCACCTCCTGACGGATAGTGACGAAGAGCACATCGGCTTCGTGCTGCGACGGGTCCCGGCCGCCCCGCGGGATCGGGCCAGCGTCGAGGGGAACTTCAGCTCGGATGCCTGGGGCATTCGGTTGGGCACCGAACCTTTGCCGGTGCTCATCGAGCGGGCCAGCCGGACCCTCGAGCTGCAGCTCATCACCCGAGCCTTGGCCGAAAGTCACGGGGATCTCGAAGGTGCGGCCCGCCTTTTGGGGATCGATTTGGATGAACTATCTCGCCGTCGAGCGCTTTTCTTTGCGGCGACGTCGAGGGATACCGAGCCGTGATCGTCGCGCCTCCATTTGGTCAAGCCGATCTCAGCAACTGCGAGCAGGAGCTGATCCATCTCGCAGGGTCGGTGCAGCCGCATGGGGCGTTGTTCACCCTCCGCCTTCCGCAGTTGGTGATCGAACAGGTCAGCACCAACGTCGCCGAGGTCGTGGGCCTCGCGCCCGATGAACTCCTCGGCCGTCCCCTCGCCAGCCTCGGGGAGTCCTGCGAACGACGCCTCCAGGAACTTTTGGCCAAACCTGCCAACGGGGCCATGCCGCTGCGCTTCGACTGTGTGGTCGGTGGCCGCCGCCGCGCCTTCGAGGGAGCGGCCCATCGGGTGGGATCATCCTGGTTGGTGCTGGAGCTGGAGCCGAACGGCCCGAGCCCGGTCGAGACCGTCGATCTCGACGGACCCACGATCTTCGCCCACCTGACCGGAGAGCTCGAACGCCTCACCGCCGCGGCGACCATCGATCGTCTGGCCGACGCGACGGTGCGCACCTTCCGAGGGCTGGTCGGCTACGACCGGGTGATGGTCTACCGCTTCGATCCCGACGGTCACGGCCAGATCATCGCCGAGTCCCGAGATCCACGCCTCGACTCACTGCTGGGCCACCACTATCCATCGACCGACATCCCGCAGCGGGCTCGGGAGCTCTACATCCGCAACAAGCTCCGGGTCCTGGTCGACGTGAACTATCACGCGGCGCCCCTCTTCCCGGCACGGCTCCCAGGGAGCGGCGAAGAACTCGACATGTCGCTCTGCTACCTGCGGAGCATGTCGCCCCTCCACATCCAGTACCTAAAGAACATGGGGGTCACCGCGACCTTGGTGGCCTCCTTGATCCGGGACGGCAAACTTTGGGGTTTGGTGGCCTGTCATCACTACTCGCCGCGCAACCTGCGCTTGCCGGTTCGGGCGGCCGCCGAACTTTTGGCCGAAGTGGTCTCGACCCGAGTCTCGGCGATCGAAAGTTACGCCCACACCCAGGTGGCGATGCAGGTGCGCCGCCTCGAGCAGAGGTTGACCGAAGCGACCTCGACCGAAGGTGATTGGCGGATGGCTTTGTTGCGGAGCCCTCGCACCTTGCTGCAGCCCCTCAACGCCTCGGGGGCCGCTCTTTTTTATGACGGCGAAGTTCTGACCACCGGCGAGGTCCCCTCGAGCCCCGAGCTCCGGGCCCTGCTGAGTTGGGTCGAGGAACAACCCAGCTCCGAGATCTACAGCACCGCCTCGATCGCCACGGCCAACCCCCAACTCCAGTCGCTGACGCCGACCGCCAGCGGCGTGGTGGCGGCCAAACTCTCGACGACTCGGCCCGACTACTTGATGTGGTTTCGACGCGAGCAGTTGGACACCGTCACCTGGGCCGGCAACCCCGCCAAGCCGATGATCAGCGACGATCCCCGGGAGTTGTCGCCCCGTCGCTCCTTCGCGGCCTGGACCGAGATCGTCCGAGGTACGGCGGTGCGTTGGTCGGAGGCCGAACTCGCCTTGGCCGGCGCCTTTGCGGGGGCCTTGATCGACATCATCGCCCAGGTCGACGCGGTGCGGCTGTTGATCGCCGAGTCTCAGCTCGATCAGGTTCGCCAAAAGGTGGCCCACGCCAAAGAGCCGATCGCGGTCATGGACGCCCGGGGCCGGATCTCCTTCGCCAGCACCATGGTGACCGCCGAATATGGGCCTCGTGCCGGTCAGGTGGGCCAAGACATCGCCGAGATCTTCGCCGACCCTCAAGAGCTGCGGGCCATCTTGGCCACCGTATTCCGAGAGCCTCAGTCGTGGCGCGGTGAGCGGTTGGTGCGCCGCGCCTCCGGGGAGTTGGCCCCGGTCATCGTGCGGATCGAGGTCGTGCCAGGGCGAGATCGATCGGTGATCGGCGCCTTCATGATCCTCCGGGACGTCACCCACTCTCACCAGACCGCGGTGGCCCGGCGAGCGCTGGAAGACTCTCTCAGTGAGGTCCTGCAAGGGGTCGGGCGGGAGCGGACCCTCGATGGCACCACCGACTTGGTCCGCTCCATCTTGGCGACCGCCAGCTTGGCGGCGATGGACGTGGCCGAAGCTGGACCTTCGACGCCGGTGGCGCCCGTCTTGCGCGAGTTGCAGGACTCGACCCGGCGGGCCACCGAACTCTGCTGGTTGATCAAAGAGCTGACGTTGGCGAACTGAGCCCGTGTTCCTTCGCCAGCGCCCCAAAGATCAGGGCGTGTTGCCGAAATGACCAGCTCGCCTCTTCGGCCAGGGCCTCGACCTGGGCCCTGGGCCAATGATCGCGCCCAAGGCCGGCCCGGAGTTCACCGGCCAGACTTCGGACCTCGTCACCGGTTCCAAACTGATAAAACCGGGTCCCTTCGGCGGTGGTGGTTCCCATTTGCCGAGCGACCAGGCGCTGCAGGCTTTGACCGCCGCTGAGATCTCCCAGGTATCGGACGTAGGCGTGGGCCAACAGCAGGTCCGGATCGTGTTGGCTCAATCGGTCCAGCCGCTTTTGGTAGTCCTGGGTCAACGGGTGGACGGGGAGCTCTTCGGCCCACCCCGGGCCGTGCCAAACACCGAGGTCGACCTCCAAGGCCTCCACGCGTCGCAACGCCCGAAGGGGCAACCAGGCCAAGGTCGGACGTTGGGCGTGTTGGCTGAGGCCTCGCTCCAAAGCTTGGTAGATCGCCAAGAGGTTGCGGAGCATCGCGCCGTAGGCTGGGCGAGGAAGTTCGCCCCGGAGCAGCTCTCGCACCAGCGGGCCGCGCTCCAGCTCGACGTGGAGGGTTCGAGTCGCGGAGCGGAGCGCTTCGATCAAGATCGGCTCGTCCGGCACCAGGGAAGGGTAACGTTCGGCCGTCATCGCTGGCAACGTTTCCATCGGCGGGCGGCCTCACCCGCGGCGCGCCCGGGCAAGTTCCCATTTCACCGCGCCCGTCGATGGACGGTCCCAACTTGTGCGGTCCACTTCTCCCCTTGACTCGGGGCCGGGGCATCGATGCACATTCCCGCCAGTGGCGCTCCCGTTTCCTTTCACGGCGATCGTCGGACAAGACGAGCTGAAGTTGGCCCTGCAGCTGGCCGCCATCGATCCTGGCCTGGGCGGGATCTTGGTGTTCGGCGATCGGGGCACCGGAAAGTCGACCGCCATCCGCGCCCTGGCCGCCTTGTTGCCCCAGATCTCGGTGGTCGATGGTTGCCCTTACCACTGTGACCCCGCCGATCGCGGGCGGGCCTGCGGCGAAGGGTGCCCGGCCCACGAACAGCGGCCCGGTTGGACCTCGTCGCTGCAGGCCATCCCGGTGGTCGATCTGCCCCTGGGCGCCACCGAAGATCGGGTCGTGGGCGCCTTGGACCTGGAGTTGGCCTTGACCCGGGGCCAGAAGAAGTTCGCCCCCGGCCTTTTGGCCCGGGCTCACCGCGGTTTCCTCTACATCGACGAGGTCAACCTGCTCCCGGATCACTTGGTGGACCTGCTGCTCGACGTGGCCGCCTCGGGCGAAAACATCGTGGAACGAGAGGGCGTGAGCGTCCGCCACCCGGCTCGGTTCGTCTTGATCGGCAGCGGCAACCCCGAAGAGGGCGAACTGCGGCCCCAGCTCCTCGATCGCTTCGGTCTGTCGGTCGACGTGAAGACCCCGCAAGATCTCCCGACTCGGGTGGAGGTGGTGCGACGCCGGACCGCCTTCGATCAAGATCCCCAAGCTTTTTGGGAGCGGCACCGGGCCAGCGAGTTGGAGTGCCGAACCCGGCTGGAGGCGGCCCGAGGGCGCTTGTCCAAGGTTCAGGTCCCGGACGCCGCCTTGGAGCGGGCCGCGGTCTTGTGCCAGCAGCTGGGCACCGACGGCCTACGCGGCGAGTTGACCTTGATCCGGGGCGCCCGGGCTTTCGCCAGCCTGGAGGGGGTGACCGCGGTCGGGGATCGGGAGCTGCGGACCATCGCTGGGTTGGCGCTGCGGCATCGTCTGCGCCGCAACCCGCTGGATGACGCGGGCTCCTCGGCCCGGGTGGATCGGGCCATCGCCGAGGTCTTCGCGACGTGAACACCCCCGCGGCGGATCCCGCGGAGCTTTGGGCCGACGCAGTTCTGGCGGCGGTGATTTTCGCCATCGATCCGATCGGCCTGGGCGGGCTGTTGGTGCGGGCCCGGAGTGGCCCGGTGCGAGATCGGTGGTGCCAACTCCTGGGCACCTTGTTGGCCCCCGGGGCTCCGACCCGCCGTTTGCCGCTCGGGATCACCGAAGATCGCCTGCTGGGCGGCTTGGATCTGACCGCCACCCTCTCTTCGGGCCGAGCGATCGCCGAACGGGGTGTGTTGTCCGCGGTCGACGGCGGGGTCCTGTTCGCGCCGATGGCCGAACGCCTGGAGCTCCAGTGTGTCGCCCACTTGGGCGCGGCCTTGGACACCGGGCGGGTGGTGGTCGAACGGGACGGCTTGACCTTGGTCCACCCGGCCCACTTCGGCCTGGTGGCCCTCGACGAAGGGATCGGCCCAGAGGAGCGGACCTCTCCGGCCTTGGCCGATCGCTTGGCCATCCACCTGGATCTCGACCAGGTCCGATCGCAAGATAGCTTGCAAAACGAAGAAGACGAACGAGTGGATCTGGCCGAGGCCCGGGCCGAGCTGCCGGCGGTGACCATCCCCGAGGCCATGTTGGACGCTCTCACCCAAGCCGCCTCGGCGCTGGGCATCACTTCTCTGCGGGCGCCGATCTTGGCGGCCAAGGTGGCCCGGATCTCCGCGGTGATCGCCGGCCGTTCGGTGGTCGAGGTCGAAGACGCTGAACTGGCGGCGCGTTTGGTCTTGTCGCCGCGGGCCACTCGACTTCCCTCCCGGGTCGAAGATGAACCCGAGTCCCAGGACGATCCCGAGGCCACGCCCCCGGCGCCCGAGCCCGAGGCCGAACCCAATGAAGCCCCCGGCCCGAGTGAGACCGAAGAGGACACCGCGGGCCCCATCCCCGAGGTCTTGCCGGAGTTGATCTTGGCGGCGGCGGCGGCGGCTTTGCCGGCCGATCTGTTGGCCCAGCTCTCCCAGGCCCGGGAGCCCCGAGGCGCCAAACCCACCGGGGGCGGCGCTGGCGCAGCCCGAAGTTCACCGCACCGAGGCCGGCGGGTGGGGGTTCGTCGGGGCCTGCCGATCGCGGGGCAACGCCTGAATGTCCTCGAGACCCTGCGGGCGGCGGCGCCTTGGCAACCGCTCCGGCGCCAAGAACGCGGTGAGACCTCGGGCCGGATCCTGATCCGGGCCGACGACTTTCGGATCAACCGCTACCAGGAGCACGCCGAGACCACGACCATCTTTGCGGTCGACGCTTCGGGTTCGGCGGCGCTGCAGCGTTTGGCCGAGGCCAAAGGTGCGGTCGAGCAGGTTTTGGCCGACTGCTACGTGCGCCGAGATCACGTGGCCCTCATTGCCTTTCGGGGTGAAGGGGCCGCTTTGTTGTTGCCGCCCACCCGGTCTTTGGTGCGGGCCAAACGATCGCTGGCGGGCTTGCCCGGCGGGGGGGCAACGCCCTTGGCCGCTGGGATCGACGCGGCGCTCCAGCAGGCCTTGGATGCTCGGCGTCGGGGCCAAACACCGGTGATCGTGGTGATCAGCGACGGTCGAGGCAACGTTGCCCGGGACGGCAAGCGGACCCGGGTCGATGGTGAGGCCGACGCCCGGCTGGCGGCTCGGACCGCGGGGCGTTTTGGCCTTCGGGCCTTGTTCATCGACACCTCGGTGCGGCCCAACGCCTTGGCTCAATCGCTGGCCGCCGAGATGAACGCTCGTTATTTGGCCTTGCCCCACGTCGATCCCGGCCGGGTCGCCCAAGAGCTGCGCCGAGAGGCCGAAGGGGCAGGGCGTTGATGGCCCTCGACCTTCCGAGCTGGGAGCTGGACGGACGACATTGGCCCAACCGGAGCTGCAGCAGCTTCGTGGAGCACGCTGGCTTTCGTTGGCACTTGCAGCGGGCCGGTGCCGGGCCGGTGGTCTTGTTGATCCACGGGACCGGAGCCTCCACCCACTCTTTTTCAGCCTTGTTGCCCCTCTTGGCGGCCCGTCACACCGTGATCGCCCCGGATCTGCCCGGCCACGCCTTCACCCGAAGCCCCCCCGGGTTCGTGCCCAACTTGTCGGGCATGGCCTCGGCCTTGGCCCAACTCCTCCAACACCTGGGCCTTCGTCCCCAGCGGGTGGTGGGCCACTCGGCCGGGGCCGCGATCGGGGCCCAACTTTGCCTCACCGAACAGCTGCGGCCGACGCTGTTGTTCGCCTTGAACGGGGCCTTCTTCCCGTTTCGCGGCCTACCGGGTTTGGTCTTTCCACAGGTGGCCCGCTGGTTGGGCCGAGCCGAGGCCCCGGCCTTGGTGCTTTCGGCCCGGGCTAAAGATCCGGCCAACGTCCGCCGGGTCATCGAAAGTACGGGCTCGTTCTTGTCGGACGAAGGTCTCGGGCTCTACCAGCGGCTCGCTGCCCGTCCCGGGCACTTGGCGGCGGTGTTGGGCATGTTGGCGGTGTGGGATCTGGCGCCGTTGGTGCGGTCCCTCCCGACCTTGTCGACGCCCCTTCACCTGTTGGTCGGGGCCCGAGATCGAGCCGTGCCCCCATCCCAAGCGGACGATCTGAGGCGACTGATCCCCACCGCCACCATCACCACCATCGACGCGGGCCACTTGATGCACGAAGAACAGCCCGAGGTGGTGGCCAAGATCATCGAAGCCGCCGAGGCCCGGACGTGAACAACCTGCCCGTGATCTTGATCGAGGTGGTGTTGATCTTCGGGAGTGTCTTGGCCTTTTCGATCTGGCAGCTGCGTTCGATCAAAAAGCCGAACCCGCCTCCGAAGGAGGAAGAAGCGCCACCTTCACCGAGCCCACCGCGGCATCCGGAAGGGCAATAAAACCTTCACCAGGTTGCTGTCGAAGCGATCCAAGGAGAGGCTCTCGTGCACGCTGTCGATCGCGGCGCCCCCGAGTTCGGTGCGGATCAGGCTCCGGGTGTAAAACGGCGTGTCCTCGAGGGTTCGCAACAGGGTCGCGGGCCCATCACTCCGCGTAGCCCGATCCACGCGCCAAAAAGTCCCCGGGAGGGGCTGGAGCGCCGGCACCTCGAAGTCCTGCACCTGGCCTCGTCCGTCGATCTGTAAGGCCACGCCCCGAGGCTCCCCTTCACGGGGCACGACGTCGTAGAGGATCACCGCGCCGTCGCCCAATGGGCCCCGAGACCA
The DNA here is from genome assembly GCA_016703535.1 of Deltaproteobacteria bacterium. GTDB lineage: Bacteria > Myxococcota > Kuafuiibacteriia > Kuafuiibacteriales > Kuafuiibacteriaceae > Kuafuiibacterium > Kuafuiibacterium phototrophicum. Next base: position 950,426 of record JADJBV010000002.1, read on the forward strand.
GTTCCAGGTCTGAAAACTCCGCTCCAGCGCGCCCGCGCCCCAGTTGCTGTCTAGGTAGGCCTGCCCCGACCAGGTCCCCTTTGGATGATCCAGCTCGACCTCCACCCGGGCCCTCGGCGCCACCGGCCACCACCAGTGTTGACCGGCTTCGGCCAACAACACCCGATGTTGGGTCTGGACCTGGGGCGTCAACACCAAGCGCCCTCGCACCCGCCGCGGGATCGGGCAGCCCAACTCATCGAACTCGACGACCAGGCGGTCCTCCTCCCATCGCAACGAAGACGGACCGATCTGAAGCCGCTCGGTGGATCGCTCGACGTCGCCTCTGCCTCTTTCGGTCATCGCCCACCGCGAACGATCACGGCCGTACACCGCGACGTTGATGGCCGCGTGCGCCAAGGGATCACGGCGGCCCGACCAGGCGTAGTAGGGCGAAAAGACGCTGCCGAGCAGCGCGATGATCGTCAGCGCCTCTTGGCCGTCGTCGCTGACCGCGTCGAGGTACCACCAGACGTAGCCGTCAGGCGCAACGGGCCAATCGAAGGGAAGTCTTCCAGCAGCTGGGCCGCCGCCAAACGCCCCGAGATCGCGGCCATCGGCAGGCCTGGGCCCGGGTGCACGCTGCCCCCGGCCAGGTACAGCCCCGGCAAGCGGGTCCGGGCCGCCGGACGTTGAAAGGTCGCGAACGGGCCGTGGGTCGCCCGACCGTAAAGTGCTCCCCCCGTCCCCGGGAACAGACCCTCGAAGTCCGTCGGCCGAGTGATCATGGTCGTCGCTGCGCTCGGATCCACTCTCAGGCCGCATCGCTGAACCAGTTGGAACGCTCGTTGAGTGCATGCGTCGATCTCCACCGGGGAAAGAGGGCCCCGATCGCCGTCGGGAGGGGCGTTGATGATCCAAAACAGCCGCTCGGGGCCATCGGGGGTGCCACCGTCGTCTTGGCGATCGGCGGCGCAGATGTAAACGGTCGGATCTTGCGGCAGCCGGCGCCGCGCCAAGACGTCTTCCATCTCGGAGGGGTAGTCCTTGCCGAAGAACACGTTGTGCCGCACCAGCGGAAAGCCGCCGGCGCGGACCTGCATGCTGTAGGTCAGGGCCGAAAGAGAACGGGCCCCCACCGGGACTTTGGGGACACGTTTGGCCACACCTTTCCCCAGCAGGCCTCGGGCCAAAGCCGAGGCGTCGACGTTCAACACCACCTGGGAGGCCGGCAGGACCTCGCCGCCTTGGAGCTGAACGCCGCTCACCCGATCCTGGTGCTCGAGGACCGCCTCTACCAAGGTGCCGTAGCGAAACTTCGCGCCCAGCTGGGTCGCCAGGCGCGCCATCTCTTCGGGCAGGCGTTGCATGCCGCCCTCGGGCAACCACACGCCCGCCAACTCGACGTGGGCCACCAACATCAGGGTCGCCGGGGCCAAAAACGGCGACGAGCCACAGTAGGTCGCGTATCGGCCGAAGAGCTGCTGGAGCCGAGGGTCCCGGAAATAACGCCCCAACGCCGTCCACAGCCGATCAAAAGGGCGGATGTGCCAGAGCTTCCGCAAACCGCCCGCCCGGGCCACCAACCCCATCGGTGTCGGGCGTTGGGCCAAGATGAAGGGGTGCTCCAGGGTCTCGTAGATCGCCCGAGCATCCCGCCGAAAGGCCATAAAACCCCGAGCGTCATGGGCGCTGGCAAAATCGCCGATCGCCTCTTGGCTGCGGTCCGGATCGGCCCACAGATCGAGCCGCCCCCCTTCACCCCAAGCGTGGCGCGCCAAGATCTCGGCGGCCCGCATCGGCACCCGCTCAGAAAGGCTGGCGCCGGCGTCTTGAAAGAGGGCGTCGAACACCCAACGCATGGTCAGGACCGTCGGGCCCGAGTCGATCCACACCTGACCCACCGGGAGTTGTCGGAGTTTTCCGCCAGGGGCCTCGCCCCGCTCGACCACCGTCACCTGGCAGCCGGCCCGGGCGAGATCGATCGCGGCCGCCAAGCCGCCCATCCCTGCGCCGACGACGACGACCTGGTCCTCCCGCATTCGTGCCCTCGGCCCCCTTGACTGGACCCTAACACGTGTTCACTCTGCTTGACACTCCACTATGTCAAGTTGTCTAGACACTCGCCCAAGCTCCGGTGCCCCGACCACTGGGGAGGCGGAGCCCACCAAATCACGGATCGAAGTGGCGCTCGCGGGCGCATTGTCCCGGGCGGAAGTGGGTGGCCCCCCGCTGTTGGCGGCGGCCATGCGCCACGCGGTCTTCCCGGGCGGCGCTCGGGTGCGGCCTCAGCTCTGTTTGGCGGTGGCTCGGGCCTGTGGTGATCCGTTGCCCGCCTTGAGCGACGCGGCGGCCAGCGCCATCGAGCTGATCCACTGCGCTTCGTTGGTCCACGACGATCTGCCCTGCTTCGATGACGCGGCCCTGCGGCGCGGCCGGCCTTCGGTGCATCGGGCCTACGGCGAACCGCTGGCGGTGTTGGTCGGTGATGGCCTGATCGTCTTGGCCTTCGAGACCTTGACCCGTGGGGGCGCCGAGGCGCCGGCCCGCTTGATCCCGCTGCTCACCACGTTGTGCCGGGCGACCGGAGCCCCTTCGGGGTTGGTCGCGGGCCAGGCCTGGGAGAGTGAACCTTCGGCCGAACTCCAGCGTTATCACCGGGCCAAGACCGGCGGTCTCTTCACCGCGGCCACCGTCAGCGGAGCTTTGGCCGCTGGCCAAGACGGAGATCGATGGCGGGCCTTGGGCGATCGCTTGGGCGCAGCCTATCAGGTCGCCGACGATCTGCTGGACGTGGTCGGCAAGCCCGAAGAACTGGGCAAGCCCGTTCGCCGCGACGCAACCCTGGCGCGCCCAAGTGCGGTCGCCGAGTTGGGGTTGCGTGGCGCCTTGGATCGCCTGCGGAGCCTGTTGGCCGAGGCGGTCGAGTCGATCCCCGCCTGCCCAGGTGAAGATCAGCTGCGCGACTTGGTCCTACGGCAAGCGGCCCGCTTGGTCCCCGAAGGCTTGGCCCAAACCGCCGCGTGAGTTCGCCGGTGTCTGCGGCCGAACGCTCCGCTACCGCTTCCCCTCCCGTGGGATCTTTGCGCCTTCGCTGGTTGAGCTTTCGTAACCGGCTGCTGAGCAGCCCCCACTTTCAACGTTGGGCCGCGTCGTTCCCGTTGACCCGCTTCGTCGCCCGGCACCGGGCCCGGGCTTTGTTCGATCTGTCGGCGGGCTTCGTCTACTCCCAAGTTTTGGCCGCCGGGATCGAGGTGGGGCTCTATCAGAAGCTGGAGGCCGGTCCCCTTTCGCTCACCGAGTTGGCGGAGGCCTTGGGCCTGCCTTTGGCTGGGGCTCGTCGTTTGGCCGAAGCCTCGGCGGCGCTCCAACTCCTGCAGCGGATCGGCGCCGATCACTACCTGCTCGGGATCCACGGCGCGGCGCTTTTGGGCAACCCGGCCGTGTCCCAGATGGTCGAACACCACCGCCTCTTTTATCGGGACCTGAGTGATCCGGTGGCCCTCTTGAGCGGCACCCACGGGCCGACCTCTTTGGCTCAGTTCTGGAGCTACGCCACTCGGGATCGGGTCGCGCCCCCCAACGGCGTCGAGGTCGGGCCCTACTCCGCGCTGATGGACGGCTCTCAGTCTTTGATCGCCGAGGACATCTTGGAGGCCTATTCCTTCGGGCGGCACCAATGCCTGCTCGACGTTGGCGGTGGTGAGGGATCCTTCATCTCCAGCGTCGCCGCGGCTCATCCGACGTTGCGCGTGATGCTCTTCGATCTGCCCGCAGTGGCCGCTCGCGCCGAGGCGGCCTTGGCCTCCCGCGCCCTCTTGGGCCGAGCCCGGGCCGTCGGCGGCGACGTGTTTCGCGATCCGCTCCCCGCCGGCGCGGATCTGATCAGCTTGGTGCGCGTGCTCCATGATCACGACGACCCCCAGGCCCTGGCGATCTTGCGTGCGGCCCGGGCCGCGTTGCCGCCGGGCGGCGTGTTGGTGGTCGCCGAACCTCTGGCCCAGACCAGAGGCGCCGAGGCGATCGGCGCTTACTTCGAGCTCTACCTGCTGGCGATGGGCCAAGGACGGCCTCGGACGGTCGACGAGCTCAGCGCCTTACTTCGGGAGGCGGGCTTCGTCCGGCCGAGGTCTCTGCCCACGCGGCGTCCGATGTTGACGGGGCTACTGATCGCCCACGTCGAATGAAGTTTCGTCACCCTCCGACCCCAAACTTCCGCCGGTAACGCACCTCGACCAAGGGGCTCGCCCTCCTCAGATCGACGGATCAGTCCATTCAAATGTGTGAAGCCAACTTGACACTCTGGTGTGTCAATGTAGAGTGACAGCCGCAATGGAGGCCATCGCTGTTGTCCTGCAGGCCCCCGAGCAACTCGGCCTGCAGCGTTTGGCGCTGACTCCACCCGGTCCCGATCACTTGGTGGTCGACATCGAGTGGAGCGGCATCAGCACCGGCACCGAACGCCTGCTTTGGAGCGGAAAAATGCCGCCGTTTCCCGGCCTCGGTTATCCGCTGGTCCCGGGCTACGAATCGGTCGGACGGATCGTCGAGGTCCCGTCGGGCTCCTCCTTCACCGTCGGGGCTCGAGTCTTCGTGCCGGGCGCCTCCTGCTTCGGCGAGGTCCGCGGTCTCTTCGGCGGCGCCGCCTCTCGTTTGGTCGTGCCCGCCTCCCGGGTGGTCGCGATCCCCGAACGACTTGGTGAAGAGGGTGTGTTGTTGGCTTTGGCCGCGACCGCCCATCACGCGATCGTCGGCGCACCCGCGCTCCCCGAGTTGATCGTCGGACATGGGGTCCTCGGCCGCCTGTTGGCCCGGGTCACCGTCGCTTTGGGCGGACAGCCCACGGTCTGGGAAAACAACCCGGAACGACGTCGCGGGGCCGAGGGCTACAACGTCGTGGCTTCCGACCAAGACGATCGCCGCAACTACCGCTGCATCCACGACGTCAGCGGGGACGCCGCCATGGTCGAGCCGCTGCTCGGTCGCCTGGCCAAGACCGGCGAGCTGGTGTTGGCCGGCTTCTACAGCGACCCCATCCGCTTCGCCTTCCCGCTGGCCTTCCTCAAGGAGGCTCGCTTGCGGGTCGCCGCCGAGTGGCAACCCAGCGACCTGGTCGCCGTGACTCGGTTGATCAACGAACACCAACTGCGTCTCGACGGGCTGATTACGCATCGCCGCCCATACGAAGAAGCGGGCAGCGCCTACCGGACGGCCTTCGAAGATCCGACCTGCCTCAAGATGCTGTTGGACTGGAGAGCCTGCTCATGACTCAAGCGCTGGAGATCAACCCCTTGGCTGTGATGCAGGCTGGCTTGCGTGCCGAGGCGGCCATCGAGCCGAACCTGCCGGTCACCGCCGCGCCCACCAAAGAGACGCAGATCATCGCGATCTACGGCAAGGGCGGCATCGGCAAGAGCTTCACCCTCGCCAACCTGTCTTACATGATGGCGCGGCAGGGCAAGAAGGTCCTGCTGATAGGCTGCGACCCCAAAAGCGACACCACCTCGTTGCTCTTCGGTGGGAAGGCCTGTCCGACCATCATCAACACCTCCGCCAAAAAGAAGGCGGCCGGTGAAGAGGTCGCCATCGGCGATGTCTGCTTCAAGCGGGACGGCGTCTACGCGATGGAGTTGGGCGGGCCCGAGGTCGGTCGCGGCTGCGGCGGTCGCGGCATCATCCACGGCTTCGAGACCTTGGAGAAGCTCGGCTTCCATGACTGGGGCTTCGACTATGTGTTGCTCGACTTCTTGGGCGACGTGGTCTGCGGCGGCTTCGGCCTGCCGATCGCCCGGGACATGTGCCAGAAGGTCATCGTCGTCGGCTCCAACGATCTGCAGTCGCTTTACGTCGCCAACAACGTTTGCTCCGCCACCCAATATTTCCGAAAACTGGGCGGACACGTCGGCGTCGCCGGCATCGTGATCAACAAAGACGACGGCACCGGCGAAGCCAAGGCTTGGGCCGAACAAGTCGGCATCCCGGTCTTGGCCGCGATCCCGGCGGACGACGACATCCGCAAGAAGAGCGGAAAATACGAGATCATCGGGCGGCCCGAGAGCCCCTGGGGTCCCCTCTTCGCCGAGTTGGCCCAAAACGTGGCTGCGGCGCCTCCGCTGTCACCCCGGCCCTTGGAGCACGACGGTTTGCTCGGGCTCTTCAAGGGTGAGGCGGTCGGTCGCGACGTGGTCCTCGAGCCGGCAACCCTCGACGAGTTGGCGGGTCCTTCGGCCAGCAAAAAACGATCTCTTGAAGTCGTCTACGACGCGGTTTGAGGAAGACGAACGTGAACGAAACACCAAGTCTCTCAGCGCCGCCCGCCACCGATGGTGTGGGTTGCCACTCCGGCAAGGAGGCTCTCCGTGCCGCGGCGGCCGCGGCCGGCGCCGGTGAGACCTTGGCGCGTTACGCCGCCGACTATCCGATCGGCCCTCACGACCAACCTCAGAGCATGTGCCCAGCCTTCGGGTCCCTGCGGGTCGGCCTGCGGATGCGCCGCACCGCCACGATCCTCTCGGGATCGGCCTGCTGTGTGTACGGCTTGACCTTCACTTCGCACTTCTACGGGGCCCGCCGCACGGTCGGCTACGTGCCGTTCAACTCGGAGAGTTTGGTCACCGGGAAGTTGTTCGAGGACATCCGGGAGGCGGTGCACCAGCTCGCCCAACCCGACCTCTACGACACCATCGTGATCACCAACCTCTGTGTGCCCAGCGCCTCGGGGGTCCCGCTGCGCCTGTTGCCCAAAGAGATCAACGGCGTTCGGATCATCGGCATCGATGTCCCCGGCTTTGGGGTCCCGACCCACGCCGAGGCCAAGGACGTCCTGGCCGGCGCGATGCTCTCTTACGCACGGCAAGAGGCCGAGGCCGGGCCGGTCGCTGCCCCCCGAGCCGGCAAGAGCCAGCTGCCCACGGTCACCATGCTCGGTGAGATGTTCCCGGTGGATCCGATCACCATCGGCCGCATGTTGGCGCCCCTCGGCTTGGCCGCGGGCCCGACGGTACCGACTCGAGAGTGGCGCGAGCTCTACTCGGCCCTCGACTGTGCGGTCACCGCTGCGATTCATCCGTTCTACACCGCCTCCATCCGCGAGCTCACCGCCGCTGGCCGTCCTATTATCGGCTCGGGACCGGTCGGCTTGAGCGGAACCGAAACTTGGCTCGAGGCGATCGGTCAGGCTTGCGGGATCTCGCGGGACCGGATCGACGCTGGCAAAAACGCGATCCTCCCCGCGATCAAGGGTGCCCTGGCGGGCAGCCCGATCCGCGGGCGCATCACCCTTTCGGGCTACGAAGGTTCGGAGCTTTTGGTGGCGCGGCTCCTCATCGAAAGTGGCGCCGACGTGCGCTACGTGGGCACCGCCTGTCCCCGGACCCCGTGGTCGGAGACGGATCGGGAGTGGCTCGCGGCCCACGGCGTCAAGGTGGTCTACCGGGCCTCTTTGGAGTCGGATCTGGCCGCGCTCCAAGAGTTCAAGCCTGACCTCGCCATCGGCACCACACCCGTCGTGCAAGCCGCCAAGCAGGCCGCGACCCCGGCCCTCTACTTCACCAACTTGATCTCGGCCCGGCCCCTGATGGGTCCCGCTGGAGCTGGCTCTTTGGCCCAGGTGGTGAACACCGCCATCGCCGGCCAGCAGCGCTTCGAAGAGATGCGCGCCTTCTTCAACGGCGTCGGAGTTGGTCACGCCGCCGGTGTTTGGGAAGAAGTGCCGCGGGATCGGCCCGAGTTCCGAGCCCAGCAGCTGGTCCAGATCCAGAAGAAGCAGCGGAGCGAGGAGCCGATCGGATGTTAGTCCTCGATCACGATCGCGCCGGCGGCTACTGGGGAGCCGTTTACGTCTTCACCTCGATCAAGGGGCTGCAGGTGATCATCGACGGTCCGGTCGGTTGCGAAAACCTGCCGGTCACCTCGGTGCTCCACTACACCGACGGCCTCCCTCCTCACGAGCTCCCGATCGTGGTCACCGGCCTCGGCGAAGAAGAGCTGGGCCAAAAGGGCACCGAAGCCGCGATGCGACGGGCCCACCAGACCTTGGATCCGGGGCTACCTTCCGTGGTGGTCACCGGCTCGATCGCCGAGATGATCGGCGGAGGCGTGACGCCCGAGGGCACCGGCATCCAGCGCTTCTTGCCTCGGACCATCGACGAAGACCAGTGGCAGGCCGCCAACCGAGCCATGCTCTGGTTGTGGACCCAATTTGGTCCCAAGAAGGGCAAGGTCCCCGCCCTCAAGCCCCGGGCCGAAGGGCAAAAGCCTCGGGTCAACATCATCGGGCCCAGCTACGGCTACTTCAACACTTGGTCCGACCTGGCCGAGATCCGACGGCTGGTCGAAGGCATCGGCGCCGAGATCAACATGGTCTTCCCCTTGGGGAGCCACGTGGCCGACGTGCCTCGGTTGGCGGACGCCGAACTCAACGTCTGCATGTACCGCGAATACGGGCGGATGTTGTGTGAGGTCCTCGACCGACCCTACCTGCAGGCGCCGATCGGGCTACACAGCACCACCAAGTTCCTACGGAGCTTGGGTGAACTTCTGCACCTGGATCCCGAGCCCTTCATCGAGCGGGAGAAGCACACCACCATCAAGCCGATCTGGGATCTCTGGCGGTCAGTGACCCAGGACTTCTTCGGTACGGCCAGCTTCGCGGTGGTCGCCAACGAGACCTACAGCCGAGGCCTCCGCAACTTCCTGGAGACCGAACTGGGCCTCCCTTGCCAGTTCTCCTTCGCTCGGGTGCCCGGCGCCAAGACCAACAATCAAGAGGTCCGGGACGCGGTCCGCACCAAAACGCCGCTGATCATGTTCGGCAGCTACAACGAGCGGATGTACCTGGCCGAGGCCAAGGCCAAGGCGGTCTACATCCCGGCTTCGTTCCCTGGCACGGCCATTCGCCGCCACACCGGTACGCCCTTTATGGGCTACGCCGGGGCGACCTATCTACTTCAAGAGGTGTGCAACGCCCTGTTCGACGCGTTGTTCCACATCTTGCCTCTCGGCACCGATCTGGACGCCGTCGAGGCAACCCCCTCGCGGCTTCATCAGGAGCTGCCGTGGGACACCGACGCCGAAGAGGCGCTGGAGCAGTTGGTGGAGAGCCATCCGGTGTTGACCCGGATTTCGGCCGCCAAACAGCTGCGTGATCAGGCCGAACGCCTGGCCCGGAAGAGCGGCGAAGAGCGCGTTTCAGTCGAGAGAGTTACCAGCAGTGTACTGGCACGAGGAGGTCAAGCATGAGCAATTCCGAGATCCCGATGGACTATGGTCGCCGGCGCCGCGCCGACGCCCGGCAGCTACGGATCCTGCACGTGGTGGCGTTCCTGCTGCTCCTCCCGGTGGTCGCGTTTTCGCGCATCTCCGGGAAGACGCCTCGCCGGGAGTTGGTGGGACCGCCTGAGCAACGACGACCGATTATCGCTGAGACCAACGCCCTCGTGCTGAGTGCGTTGGGGATCAGCATCACGGCCTAAAGCCGTGAGCAGAACCAAGCCCGGGGTGACCGGGCAAAGGAGCCGTGACCGGATTGGCCACGGCAACGTGCAGCCGAAAGGCTCGCGTACGAAAGGGCATTTGAATGGCTGATGACAAAGGTGGCTACGGCTCCGGATTGACGGACGCTGAAGCCAAAGAGTTTCACGGAATCTTCATCATGAGCTTCCTGATCTTCACCGGGATCGCGGTGGTGGCTCACATCCTCGTTTGGATGTGGCGTCCCTGGCTGCCCTCTGTGAACGGCTACAGCATGGTCGAAGGGGCCGCCACCGCGGTCCAGTCGGCTCTGACCCTGTTGGCCTAAGGAGAAAACGAACATGTGGAAGCTTTGGCAATTATTTGACCCACGCCAGGTCTTGGTGGCGTTGTTCACTTTTCTCTTCGGGCTCGCACTGGTGATCCACTTCGTGCTTCTCAGCACGGATCGGTTCAACTGGCTCGAGGGCCCACGCGGGGGAAAGACCGCACAGCGCGCCGGGCTCCCCGGGCAGTAGCAACCAGGCGAGCACCACCGGCGACGGCGAGGCTCGGGCCCCAGTGGCCGCGAACCTCCCGTTGTCGGCGGTGCTCAACTTTCGGATTGATAGGATTGATAGGACTGGAGGCGGCAAGATGAGCTTGCTCAGCTTTGAGAGACGGTACCGCGTCCGCGGAGGCACCCTTGTTGGAGGCGACCTGTTCGACTTCTGGGTCGGACCCTTCTACGTGGGCTTTTTCGGCGTTACGACGATCTTCTTTTCCCTGATCGGTACCGCCTTGATCTTATGGGCTGCCGCCCACGGACCGACGTGGAACATCTGGCAGATCAACATCGAGCCTCCGCCGCTCCAGTACGGCTTGACCTTCGCTCCGTTGATGGAAGGAGGTCTTTGGCAGCTGATCACCATCTGCGCCATTGGCGCCTTCGTCTCCTGGGCGCTGCGGCAAGCCGAGATCGGTCGGAAGCTCGGCATGGGCTATCACATCCCGGTGGCCTACAGCGTGGCGATCTTCGCCTACATCTCCTTGGTGGTGATCCGCCCGGTGATGTTGGGCGCGTGGGGCCACGGCTTCCCGTACGGGATCTTCAGCCACTTGGACTGGGTCTCCAACGTCGGCTATCAGTACCTGCACTTTCACTACAACCCGGCCCACATGATCGCGGTGAGCTTCTTCTTCACCACCACGTTGGCGCTTTCGCTGCACGGCTCGCTGATCCTCTCTGCGGTCAACCCGCAGAAGGGTGAGTCGGTCAAAGGCGCGGAGCACGAAGACACCTTCTTCCGCGATCACATCGGCTATTCGATTGGCGCCTTGGGCATCCACCGCTTGGGCTTGTTTTTGGCCCTGAGCGCGGCTTTCTGGAGCGCGATCTGCATCATCATCAGCGGGCCCTTCTGGACCCGTGGTTGGCCCGAGTGGTGGACCTGGTGGCTTAGCCTCCCGGTCTGGAACTGAGGCGAGGGCGTCATCATGTCCGAGTACCAGAACATCTTCACCCAGATTCAGGTTCAGGGGCCCCCTGAGCACCCGATCCCGATCGCCGATCAACACTGGCGCACGCGGGGCACGTTCTTTTCGCGGCTGGTCGGTCGCATCGGCTCTGCCCAGTTTGGCCCGATCTTCCTCGGTGGATATGGCATCGCTTCGGCGTTCTGCTTCTTCATCGCCTTCGAGATCATCGGCCTCAACATGTGGGCCTCCGTTGGCTGGAGCCCGACCGAGTTCGTTCGGCAGCTGCCGTGGTTGGCCCTCGAGCCGCCACCGCCGTCGCTTGGGCTTTCGCTGCCGCCCCTCAACCAGGGTGGCTGGTGGTTGATGGCCGGCTTCTTCCTGACCGTGTCCATCCTGTTGTGGTGGCTCCGGACCTTCCAGCGCGCCAAGGCGTTGGGAATGGGCACTCACGTGGCGTGGGCTTACGCCGCGGCGATTTGGCTCTATTTGGTGCTCGGCTTCATCCGCCCAGTGCTGATGGGCAGCTGGGGCGAGGCGGTGCCTTTTGGCATCTTCCCGCACCTGGACTGGACCGCGGCGTTTTCGATTCGCTACGGCAACCTCTTCTACAACCCGTTCCACGCCCTTTCGATCGCCTTCCTCTACGGCTCGACCCTGCTCTTTGCGATGCACGGCGCGACCGTGTTGGCGGTCAGCCAACTGGGTGGTGATCGAGAGGTCGGACAGATCGTCGATCGCGGCACGGCCGCCGAACGTGGCGCTCTGTTCTGGCGTTGGACCATGGGCTTCAACGCGACCTTCGAGTCGATCCACCGCTGGGCGTGGTGGTTTGCGGTGTTGTGCCCCTTGACCGGTGGCATCGGCATTCTCCTGACCGGGACGGTGGTCGATAACTGGTACCTCTGGGCGGTGAAGCACAACTTCGCGCCCCAATATCCGGCCGTCTATGAGACTGTTCCGGACCCGGCGACCCAACCGCTGCCCTACGTGGTCGACCCGAAGGAGAAGTCATGAGCGGCTTCATTGCCAAGCTGGTCACCGTAGTGACCTTGATCCTGACGGGCTTCGCCGTCCTGGGCGCGTCCATGTCGACCGAAAGTGCCCAGCTCGGGTATTCGGGGACCGGGATGCAGCAGGTCGCGTTCAAGGAAGACCTGGAGGCGCTGGTCGCCGCCAGTCAGGCTCCGCCGGCCTTCCCGCCCGCCGCCAGCGATGGTCCGAGGTCCTCGACGGCCTACCAGAACGTCAAAGTGTTGGGTCACCTCTCGACCGGCGAATTCACTCGGTTGATGACCGCCATTACCACGTGGGTGTCTCCCGTCGAGGGCTGCGCCTACTGCCACAACACGGAGAACTTGGCCTCGGACGAGCTCTACACCAAGGTCGTGTCCCGGCGGATGATCGAGATGACCATGGCGATCAACGCCAACTTCAAGTCTCACGTGAAGGAGACCGGGGTCACCTGCTACACCTGCCACCGCGGTCAGCCGGTGCCGAACCAGATCTGGTTCACCGCCCCCGAGAGCCCCTACGCGGCGCGGCTGGTCGGCGACAACGCCGAGCAGAACCAGCCGGCGGCCTTGGCCGGGATGACCTCCTTGCCGGTCGATCCGCTGACGCCTTACCTGGCCGGCTCCGAACAGATCCGCGTGATCTCGACGGGCGCGCTGCCGGATGGCAACCGAGCCTCGATCAAGCAGACCGAGTGGACCTACGGGCTGATGATGCACATGTCCACCTCACTTGGCGTCAACTGCACTTACTGCCACAACACCCGCTCGATGGCCGAGTGGGAGCAGAGCCCGCCCGCTCGGGCCGTGGCCTTCCATGGGATCCGCATGGTGCGGCACCTGAACAACGAGTACCTGACGCCGCTGACGTCGGTGTTTCCGCCGGCACGACGCGGCGCGTTGGGAGACGCACCGAAGATCAACTGCGGCACTTGCCACAACGGGGCCTTCAAGCCTCTCCTCGGCGCCCAGATGCTGAAGGACTATAAAGAGCTGGCGGCGCCCTACGTGCCGACGGCCACCACGGCGGCCGCACCTCCGCCGGCGGAACCCGCTCCGGTCGATCCGGCCGCGGCCCCCGCTCTGGGCACCCCCTGATGACGCGGGGACGGATCCGCGCCGGCTGCGTGACCGATTTGCCGGATCTCGTCCCTTCGCCCGGATTGAATTGGGTGCGGACCTTCATTTACACATGCGCCGGCCCGGTGTTGGCTCCAAGGGAGCACCGGTCCCGCAGCAGAGGCTGGACTTGAGCAAGTTGTTTCCGCGCTGGATGAATCATCTGCCCACGGTGTTGGCGGTCGTCGGGCCTTTGGCCGGGGTCGGCGTCGTCGCGGCGGTCAATTATTGGTTTTCGCCGAAGTACACCGACGTCGGCTACCGACCCGAACAGCCGGTGCCGTTCAGCCATCGGCTGCACGCCGGTGAATTGGGTATGGATTGCCGGTATTGCCACAACACCGTGGAGCGGGCCGCGGTGGCGGCCATCCCGCCGACCAACACCTGCTTGAACTGTCATCGCTACGTGAAGCCCGACTCCGAGAAGTTGGCTTTGGTGCGGGCCAGCGGTGAGACGGGCCAGTCGATCCCATGGGTCCGGGTGCACCAGCTCCCGGACTACTCGTACTTCTCTCATGACGTCCACCTGAGCGCGGGCGTCGGGTGCGCCAGCTGTCACGGCCGGATCGATCAAATGGAGCGAGTGACCCTGTCGCAACCCTTGAGCATGGGTTGGTGCCTGGAGTGCCATCGCAACCCCGAGCCTCACCTTCGGCCCCCTTCCGAGATCACCAACATGGCCTATGAACCCCGAGCGGCCGGCTACGATCCCAAGGCGGATCCGGCGCGCCAACGAGCGCTGCAGCCTCCCGAAAACTGCTCAGGATGTCACCGATGACCGACGCACCGATCAACCAAAGTCGCCGCAACTTTCTCAAGGTCGTCAGTGCAGGTGCGTTGAGCATCAACACCGCCGCCTGCCTGCGCAAGCCGGCCGAGGCCATCTTGCCCTTCGCTCGCCGCCCCGAGGATCTGGTCCCCGGGCAGGCGCGATATTTCGCGACCTGTTGGAACGTGGGTGAATCGGTGCAGGGCCTGTTGGTTCGCTCGACCGACGGCCGCCCCACCAAGGTTGAAGGCAACCCCAATCACCCCATGAGCCGAGGCGCGAGCAGCACCTGGGCCCAGGCTTCGGTGCTCGAGCTGTATTCGCCCGAGCGGAGCCGCACGCCCTTGCGCAGCGGCGCCCCCGCCACCTTGGAAGAAGCCGAGGCGATGTTGCTCGCTTTGGGCCAAAAGGCGGCCGAAAACGGTGGGGCAGGGCTCACCATCCTCCTGGATGCGCGCCCCTCGCCGACGCTCCATCGCCTCCTCGCCGAGCTGAAGACCAAACTCCCCAAGCTCGGGATCTTCTCCCACGACGGCGTCGGTGAAGACCAACGCCGGGCGGGCGCCCGAGCGGTTGGCCTCCAGGACTACACCCTCACCCCGACGGGTAAACCGCGGGTCATCGCGCTCTTCGACGCCGATCCGCTGGGCACCGAAGGAGACGTGGTCGCTTTTGGTCGCCTCTACGCCGAAGGCCGGGATCTCACCAAAACCGAAGAGCTCTCCCGAATATATTCAGTGGAGCCGCACCTCTCACTGAGCGGCGCCAACGCCGATCACCGCTTGGCCCGTCGGGGTTCTCAGGTGGGCGAAGTTCTGGCCGCCGTGGCTCGGATCCTACGCGCTCAGGGGCTCAACTTGCCGGAGCTCCCGGAGAACGCCGAGGCCCAGACCCCCTTCGCCTCGAGCTTGGCCGAAGACCTCTTGGCCCATCGGGGTCGCACCCTGGTTCTGGTCGGGCACCGTCAGCCGGCTCACGTCCACAGCCTCGGGCTCCTGATCAACCAGGCCCTCGGCAACTTCGGGCAGACGTTGCAGCTGGTGAAGCGCCAGGAGGTGGCCTCCGAACCTCTTTCGTTGTTGGCCCAGCGGATCGACGAAAAGACCGTCGACACCTTGGTGGTCCTCGGCGGCAACCCCGCCTTCGACGCGGCGGGAGGCTTGGGCTTCGCCGACAAGTTGGGCCAGGTCAGCCAGGTGATCCACCTGGGCATGACCCGTGACGAGACCGGGGCCAAATCGGCCTGGCACGTGCCCCGTTGTCACTACCTGGAAGCCTGGGGCGATCTGCGGTCCCGGGACGGCACGGTCAGCGTGCAGCAGCCGTTGATCTCACCCCTCTATCCCTCACTTTCGGAGCTGGAGGTGGTCGCCCGCCTGCTCGGCCGCAAAGAGTCTGGCTACACCTTGGTCCGAGAGACCCACGCCAAGTTGGCGCCCCTCGGCTTCGAGAAGTCCTGGCAACGTTGGCTCCACGACGGCGTGATCACCGAGGCTCAGCCCGAAGCAGGGACCCCCGAGGTTCGGGTCGACGGCTTCGTGTGGCGGCCGGCCGGCCAAGAGGCCGGGGTCGAGCTCGACTTCGTGCTCGATCCCTCGATCTTGGACGGGCGGTTTGCGCCGAGCCCCTGGCTGCAGGAGCTCCCCGATCCAATCACCAAGTTGGTTTGGGACAACGCCGCTTTGGTTTCACCTGCCAGCGCCGCCCGCTGGGGCTTGAAGAACGGCACGGTCGCCAAGATCGCGCTGCAAGGCAAAGAGGTCGAGATCGGGGTCTGGATCCAACCGGGAACCGCCGACGACGTGGTGATCTTGCCGCTCGGCTACGGCCGGACCGAAGGCGGCAAATACGGAAAATCAGGCGTCGCGGTGGGAGCCCTCCGGCCCGCCGACCGACCCTTCATCGCCGCGGGCGCGACCCTCACCGCCACCAGCCGCACCTATGACTTCGCGTCGACCCAGCTGGAAACGAGCCTGCACGACCGGCCCCACGTTCGTTCGGCCACCAAGACCGACTTCATCGACGGCCCCAACTTCGTTCAGAAGTTCGAGATCTTCGAGCCGGACGAGTTGAAGTCGCTCTGGGAAGAGCCCAACCCCAAGGACGGGCACCAGTGGGGTATGGCGATCGACCTGAACGCCTGCACCGCCTGTGGCGCTTGTACCGTGGCGTGCCAGGCCGAAAACAACATCCCATGGGTCGGCAAAGAAGAGGTGAAGGTGGGGCGTGAACTCCACTGGATCCGAATCGATCGCTACTTCGAGGAGACCCAGGCGGAGCTGCAGTTCCAGACCCAACCGATGGCCTGTGCCCACTGCGAAACCGCGCCCTGCGAAAACGTTTGCCCGGTCGGGGCCACGGCCCACAGCCCCGAGGGGCTGAACGACATGGCCTACAACCGGTGCATCGGGACGCGTTATTGCTCCAACAACTGTCCGTACAAGGTGCGGCGCTTCAACTTCCTCGACTACGCCAACCGCAATGACGCCGACTACGGCATGGGGATCGCGATGCAGCGCAACCCAGACGTGACGGTGCGGTTCCGGGGCGTGATGGAGAAGTGCACCTACTGCGTGCAGAAGATCAGCCGAGCCCGCATCGACGCCAAGGTGAATGGTGACGGGAACATCAAGGACGGCGCGATCGTGACGGCCTGCCAGTCGGTGTGTCCGACCCAAGCCATCACCTTCGGCAACCTCAACGATCCCAACGCCAAGGTGGTGGCCAAGAAGGCCGAACCTCGCAACTACGCGGTGGCGGCGGAGCTCAACATCCGCCCTCGGACCACCTACCTGGCCAAGATCTCCAACCCCAATCCCAAGTTGTCCAAGGGGTAGTGACGTGGTGGCTCAAGCACATCCAGAACCTCTCGATCGCCGCGTCCCGCTGGTCGATCCCCCTGCCACCATCCAGCAGATCACCGAGTCGGTGGCGGCGCCGATGGAGTGGAAGGCCCCCCTCGGTTGGTGGCTGTTTTTGGCGGGATCTTTGTCCTGCCTGGGCATCTGGCTAGGGTCGGTCGGCTACTTGTTTTGGACCGGCACCGGTGTTTGGGGTGTCAACAACCCGGTCGGCTGGGGCTTCGACATCGTCAACTTCGTCTGGTGGGTGGGCATCGGCCACGCCGGCACCTTGATCTCGGCGGTGTTGTTCCTCTTCCGACAGAAGTGGCGCACCAGCATCAACCGCTTCTCGGAGGCGATGACCCTCTTTGCGGTGGTCTGCGCGCTGTCCTTCCCCACCATCCACATTGGTCGGGCCTGGCTCCTCTATTGGGTGATGCCGATCCCCAATCAGATGGCGGTATGGCCCAACTTCCGCAGCCCGCTCCTATGGGACGTGTTTGCGGTCAGCGTCTACGGCAGCGTCTCGGCCTTATTCTGGTTCGTTGGGTTGATCCCCGACCTGGCCACCATGCGCGACCGGGCGACCAAGAAGTGGCAGCAGCTCTTTTACGGCGTCTTGGCCTTGGGTTGGCGCTCCTCTCACCGCCACTGGCAACACTACGAAGTCGCCTACTTGCTGTTGGCTGGCCTGGCGACGCCTTTGGTGTTGTCGGTGCACTCGGTGGTGTCCTTCGACTTCGCGGTCTCCCAGATCCCGGGTTGGCACACCACCATCTTCCCCCCGTACTTCGTGGCCGGCGCCATCTTCTCCGGCTTCGGCATGGTTATGACCTTGATGATCATCGCCCGATCGATCTTCAAGCTCGAGCACCTGGTCACTCGCCACCACATCGAGAACATGGCGAAGGTGACCCTGCTGACCGGCTCTTTGGTCGGCTACGCCTACGCCATGGAGTTCTTCGTGGCCTGGTACAGCGGCAACCCGTACGAACGCTTCACCTTCATCAACCGCATGTTCGGCCCCTACTGGTGGGCCTACTGGTCGATGATCTTCTGCAACGTGGTGGTGCCTCAGGCTTTGTGGTTCCAGTCGGTGCGACGGAACTTGGGTGTGCTCTTCGTGATCTCCATCTTGGTCAACGTGGGCATGTGGTTCGAGCGTTACGTGATCGTTTTGACCTTGGCCCGGGACACTTTGCCGTCCAGCTGGGGCAGTTATTCGCCGACCATCTTCGATTTCTCGACCTACCTGGGCACCTTCGGGATCTTCTTCACCTTCTTCACGTTGTTCGTGCGTTTCCTGCCGATGGTGGCGATCGCTGAGGTCAAGGCGGTGTTGCCTGAGGCCAACCCGCACCACGACGATGGGCACCACGCCGCCCACGGAGGCCACTGATGAACCGCCCCTACGGAGCTCTGGCGGAGTTCAAGTCCGCCGCCGAGATCTTCCACGCGTGTGAAAAGGTCCGGGACGCTCAGTATCGCCGCTGGGATGCCCATACGCCGTTCCCGGTGCACGGGCTCGATCGGGCCATGGGCCTGCCCCGCTCCAAGCTGCCGATCTTCGTGTGTATCGCTGGTCTGACGGGCGTGGCGGCGGGCATGACCATGCAGTGGTGGATGTCGGCGGTGGACTATCGCGTGATCATCGCCGCCAAGCCGTTCTTTTCGTGGCAGGCCTTCATCCCGGTCACCTTCGAGGTGATGATCCTCTTTTCGGCGGCCTGCGCGGTGTTCGGCATGTTGTTCATCAACCGCTTGCCCCAGTGGCACCACTCCCTCCTCAAGTCAGAGCGGTTTCGCCGGGCCAGCGACGACCGGTTTTTCATCTGCATCGAGGCTCAGGACGCCAAGTTCGATCCGGAGCAGACGGTCCAGTTCCTCAAGGGCCTGGGCGCGGCTTCGGTGGAGCTGGTGGAAGAATGAACATGAGAGCTCGTGAGCTGACCGGCCTGGTCGCCCTTTTTGGCCTGGCATGCCAAGGGGACATCTCTTCCCAACCGCCGGTGCACCTGAACCAGAACATGGACTTCCAGAAGCGGTTCGATGCCCAAGAGGCCAACCCCTTCTTCGCCGATGGGCGGGCCATGCGCGACTACGTCCCGGGCACGGTGGCGGTCGGGGCTCTGAAGACCGACGATCACCTCTATCGAGGCCAACAGCCGAAGGTGAAGAAGCCCCCCAAGCCCGACGCGCCGCCCCCGCCGCCGGTGGATCCCGAAAATCCGCCGATGGAGTTCGTGGACGCCTTACCCCCGGTGGATCCGGCGGGCCGGCCTCTGGTCCCCGACGCGGCCTTCCTGGAGCGAGGCCGGAGCCGCTACGAGATCTACTGCGCGCCTTGCCATGGCCTCACCGGGGAGACACCGGGGATCATCGTCAACCGAGGCATGATGCAGCCTCCGGCCTACTCCGAACAGCGCCTCCTGGGGATGCCCCTCGGCCAACTTTATGACGTCGTCACCAACGGCGTTCGCAACATGCCGGCCTACGGCGATCAGATCCCAGTACGGGATCGATGGGCGGTCGCCGCGTACGTGCGGGTCCTTCAGCGGCGGCGGGCCGCCCCCCTGGAGCAGGTGCCCGAGGCCGAGGCCAACAGCCGCGGTTGGAGCAAAAAATGAGCGCCCCTCGAACGATCCCGGCCGACGTGCTCACCAGCATTTCGGCCAACTCCCGTTGGCAACGTTTCCCGCTGATCTTCGGGGTGGTCGGGGTGGTCTGTTTGGCGGCGGCCTTTGGGTTGTCCGCCTCGACCGTGGAGCGCTTTCACTTCTCGTATTTGGTGGCGTACATGTACGGGCTCAGCCTGGCGCTGGGCGCGCTGTTCTTCGTCATCGTTCAGTTCCTGACCAAAGCGGGCTGGAGTGTGGTGGTGCGGCGGGTCGCGGAGAACATGATGGGCACCTTGCCCCTCTTCGCGATCTTGTTCGTCCCGGTCGCGATCGGCCTGCACCACACCCACCACCACTGGTGGCACCTGGTGCCTGGCAAAGATCCGATCCTCGACGCCAAGGCACCCTACCTCAACCCGACCTTCTTCTTCGCCCGCGCCATCCTCTACTTGGTGATCTGGACCTTGTTGTCGCAGGCCTTCTTGCGCCGTTCGGTGGCCCAGGATCAGTCGGGCAACCCGGAGGAGACCCGGCGCCAGCAGTGGATGGCCCCCCCGGCGCTGGGGCTTTATGCCTTGACCGTGACCTTCGCAGCGGTCGACTGGATGAAGAGCCTCGATCCCCACTGGTTTTCGACCATTTGGGGCGTCTACTACTTCGCGGGTTCGGTGGTGGCCTTGTTCGCGATGTTGTCACTGCTGGTCCTGTGGCTGCAGCGGGACGGCTTCATCCGCAAGATCGTCAACCAGGAGCACTACCACGACCTCGGGAAGTTGCTCTTCGGCTTCGTGATCTTCTGGAGCTACATCGCCTTCTCTCAGTACTTTTTGATCTGGTACGCCAACCTCCCGGAAGAGACGATCTGGTACGCCCATCGTTCTCACGGCGGCTGGGAGAGCATGGGGTTGATGTTGGTGATCGGCCACTTCGCGATCCCCTTCTTCTTCCTCCTGCCCCGGGCCATGAAGCGTAACCCGGTGACCTTGGCCGCGGGCGCCGGCTGGTTGTTGTGGGTCCACTACCTGGACCTCTACTACTTGATCATGCCGGTGCACTCGACCGGTGGGCCTCAACCCTCGATCGTCGATCTGCTGACCCTCTTCGGGGTCGTGGCCTGTTTCCTGGCCGCCTTCGCCTTCTTGGCCAAGCGCTCAGCGCTGGTGCCGGTGAAGGATCCCCGCCTGGCCGAATCTCTCGCCTTCGAGAACCTCTAGCCGACCTCTCTCGGCTCGCCCCTGGGGATCGCCAGGCGTGGGAGGGTGCTTCCCAAGCGTTCAGCCTTCGTCGCCCTGGACACGACCTCCGAGGCCCGCGCAGGCGACGCCCTCGAGGGGATTGGAGACCGCTACACCTCGAAACCGGCCAACCGATCGGTATTTGGATCGGGACCCGAAGGCGCGCAGTGAGGAGCGCGAACGTAGAAGGGTGGGCCGGCTTTGCCTGGCTTTGCCGGACGGGGACCCAATACCGGTCAGTTCAGCCTTCGTTTCGAGGTGGATGGTGGTGTCGCTGGAGCCAGGACTTCTTTGGACTCTTCATGGTTTCCTGGCCTCCTAAGCGGTTTTACTGGCGGCGCCCCGGACACGAGATCGCAGGTGCGGCATCGAGGGGGGATTGGAGACCGCTTAGGAATGCAGGAACCTAGGAGCCCGAGGAATTGGGCCCCCGAAAGCGAGCCTTGAAGCACAGTCCCGAGAGGCGTTCGGCCTCCCCTCGAAAGCCCGCTAACTGATCGGTATTGGGACCGGGACCCTAAGGCTCAGACTATGCGGGGGTGATGGGCGCGTGGCTCAAGCAGTTCCCGTTCGGGTTGACGGGGCCAGTGAAGAGTTTGCAGCCGCCGCAGGGTCCGCCGGTGGTGTTGGCTACGTACTGCGAGCAGTTCGCGCAGTTTTTGCCCGGCTTGTTCGACTTCTCCATGTACTGCAGCGTCTTCCGCATGTTCTTGGAGGCGTCGTCGATTGCGCCTTGGGTGCTGCAGTTCAGCTCTCCACCAGCGGCGGGCTTGTCAGCGGCCGGGGGCGGCGTGGCGGGCTTGGCGTCTCCGCCTTCTTTGGCGCAAGCGGCGAGCAATGCCAGGCTGCCAGCGGCGGTCAGGCTATTGCCGATGACTTGCAGGGCTCGGCGGCGGCTCAAACGGGCGTCAGCGATCAGGTCTTCCAAGTTCATCGTCTCCTCTAGGGCGCGCGAGTCGAAACTCGCCGCGAGTGGCGCGGAGGTTAGCAGCAAGCTCCACGGGGTCGCCACAAGGAAATCGAGTGGATCGACCATCTCTCATCCGAATCGGCCCCCTGGCGTGGGATTCACTGTCAATCGAGAGCGACGGACGAGATCGTAAAGGTGGGCTGGCAACGAGGCCGTCAGGAACAGGGCCGTGAACACCCAGGGACCGCCGGTGACCACGTTGCGGACCGCCAACATCAAAAAGGCGCCCGCCAGAAGGTTCCCCAGGAGGTCCGCGGGCTGTAGGCCGCGCCCGGTCCGGCCTCGGAGGAACAGGAGCAACAAACCCTCCAAGGTGATGAAGGCCAGGCTCAGGTCGATGATCCGACCGCTGCGGAAGAGCTCCTCCATGGACTCCTCTAGGAGAGGTCCGCGACCGCGACCACCACCCGCGTCAAGCGCGCTTGCGCCACGGCCATCAGGCCTGGGTGGGCCGCCAACCCCTGGTCTGCGGGCAAGGCCGCCAAAAGCTGCTGCAACCTGGCTTGCACCGCTGCCAGGGCCCCCGAACCGCGGAAGGCCAGGGCGGCCCGATCGATCTCCTCAGGGGTGGTTTCGCTGGCACTTTTTCCGAGCAGCGGTCCGAGCCATTCCAAGTCCTTGGGTACTCGGGTCAGGTGTTCGACCAAGAGGGCGCTGACCTTGCCTTCCCGGAGGCGATCGCCCCGGCGTTCCCGGCCTTGGCCGTAGAGATCTCGAACCTCGTCGGCGAGTTGGCAGGCCAAACCCAAGGCGGCGAAGGGCTCGGCGCAGGCCTCGGCCTGAGCCTCACTGAGGCCCGCCAAGATCGCCAGGCCTTGGACCGGCAGCACCCAACGCACTCGGCTCTTGCCCCGCACCGCCTCTTCGTAGGCCTCCAGGGTCCGGCGACCACTGGCGATCAAGCAGAGCTCCAAGGACTGGCCCCGGACCGTCTCTACGGCGCGCCGAGCGATCGCCCGCGAGAGGCTCCAGGCGGTGGCCGGATCGGTGGGTAAAGACTCCAGCGCCAAAAACGGCAACATCAGCAGCAGATCGCCGGCGTTGATCGCTTGTGCTTCACCGTGGCGAACCCAAACGCTGTAGCTCCCCTGACGCCAACGGGAGCGATCCTCGAGATCGTCGTGGATCAAGCTGGCGGCGTGGATCAACTCACAAGCGGCCGCCCACGGGATCGAACGATCGAGGGGCACCGACAACACCTGGGCCAACTCCCTTACGAGCTCCCCACGTTGCCGGCGGGGCCCAGCCAAAAAGTGTTCGTGGGCGATGGCCCCCAGGCGTTCGAAGCGATCGCCCGTCGCCAACCGCAACATCGTCGCTTCCAACTCGGCGGCGAAGGCCGGATCGGCGCCGGCGACATCAGGGGCCCAGGTCGACTGGGGACTGGGCCGCGCTGGCAGCGGGTGTAGGTTGGAGGTCGTGGCGTTCAAGGCGACACCAGGCCCAAGAGGTGGGCCATATCCTTGAAGAAGATCCGTAGGTGAGCGCCGGGCTTGGCCCGCACCAGCTCCTTGTTCATGTAGGCCTGCCAGGTCAACTCCTGGACGTCGGGGTCCTTGCACATGGAGACGAAGCGCTCCCGACGTTTGTCGTTTTTGTACCAGAAGGTCTGCATGATCCCGAGGATCCAGAAGACACGGCCGTGGGCCTTCATGAAGCCTTTGCGGGCCTGTCGCAGCGCCTTCGGGTCTCGAGTCTCGAGGAACTGCAGGCCGGCTTCGGCGGCGAGTTGGCCGCCGACCATGGCGTAATAGATGCCCTCGCCAGACGCGGGCGCCACCACTCCAGCGGCGTCTCCGGCCAAGATCACGTCCCGGCCGTTGTCCCACCGTTTGGCAGGACGCAGCGGGATCGGCGCGCCCTCTCGGCGTAAGGTGCGAAAGCCCTCCAAGCCGTGGGTCGCTCGCAGCCGTGCCACCGACTGCTTGAGGCTGAGGCCCTTGTGGGCACTCCCTGAGCCGACGCTGGCCGTGTCCCCGTGGGGGAAGATCCAACCGTAAAAATCGGGAGAGACCCGGCCGTCGTAGATCACGTCGGCGCGTCGCCCGTCGAAGTTCCCGCGCTTGGCGCTTTCGGGGACCTCCAAGATCTCGTGGTACGCGAAGACGTAGGGCACGTGTACGTCGGGCAACTCTTGCCGAGCCACCTTCGACAACGCGCCGTCGGCGCCGATCACCAGATCGGTCTTCACCTTTTGCGCGACGCCCTCTTGGTCCAGGTATTCGACGAAGGCCGTACCGTCGGGCTCGCGCACGATGCGCTCGTAGCTCCCGGTGCGGCGCGTGGCCCCGTGTTCCGCTGCTCGTTGGCGCAGGAACTCGTCGAAGGCCTCACGGTTGACCATACCCACGTAGCCGCCGTCGATCGGCATGTCGACCTGGCGTTCGCTCGGCGACACCATCCGGGCCGACTTGATCTGGGCGCACAACAAGGACGCTGGGATCTCGAAGTCTCGGATCAAGCGAGGAGGGATCGCGCCGCCGCAGGGTTTGATGCGACCCGCTTTGTCGAGGAGCAACACCGAATGACCCTCCCGGGCCAGCCGATCCGCTGCGGTGGCCCCGGCCGGTCCACCACCCACCACGACCACTTCAAAGGCCTCGTTGACGCTCACGACGACCTCCCGTGGGCCTGGACCAAGATCCCGGCCGTGGCCCGTTGCCGCGCCGGAGCCCGCTCGAGGCGCAGCGCGATCGCCGCGGCCAGCAAGAACACCACCGCTTCGGCGACGAAGACCGTCGAGTAGGGCAGGGTCGCCGACTCGGTGAAGAGGCCAATCAGATCAACGCCCATCGTCCCAGCCCAGCCGCCGAGCGCGAAGGCGATCGCTTGTGCACCACCCCAAAGTCCCATGCGAATACCCTCCCGAGACTCTCGTCCCGTCCCTGCCAGGCTCATCATCCAGCCGATGGCCGCTACCGCGAAGGCCCCGTTGCAGAAGCCCAGCGCGAAGATCGTCAACCGCAACGGCCAATCGGCCCCGACCACTCCCGCCAGGGCGATCGCCCCGAGGGCGATGGCCGAGGTGATGCAGCCCGCGATGGTCCAGAAGCGGATCGACCCGAATCGTGGTCCCTTGGATCCACCGGCCGCAAACGCGACCAACAACATCCCCAAGAACACGCCGCTGTGCTGCACCGAGGCCAACTTGGTCGACTCGGCCGGCGACAGCCCGAACACCACACCCGCAAAGGGCTCCAGGATCAGATCCTGGGTGCTGTAGGCCAACATCGAGATGAAGACGAAGATGGTGAAAGCTCGAGCCTTGGGCTCACCCCAAACCTCACTAAAGACCTCGCGAAACGGGCGACTGTCGGGAGCACGCGGGGCCTCGACCTCGACCTCGGGGGTCGGCGCCAACTCAGTGGGTTCGATCCCGCGCAGGGCCACGGTGGTCAAGAACAGGGCGAAGGCCGCCACCGCAACGGTCACCAACACCAGGCGATCCAAGGTGAACGGATCCAGGAGCTGACCAACGATCGCGGTCGTCACCACAAAACCCGCGATCATCATCAACCAAACCATCGACGCCGCCGGCGCCCGCCGACTCGGATCGACCCGAGAGGCCAACATCGCGAGCAGTGAGGTGCCGGAGGAGCCGACCCCAGCCCCGATCAAGAGGTAGGCGACCATCGCCATCGCCACGCCCAGCCACGGGTGCTCCGGGCTCAAGGCGATGGCGATCGCGGCCATAAAGGCCCCCAGGCCCAACACGCCGATCCCGCCGATGATCCAAGGGGTCCGTCGGTCGCCTTGATCCGAGTCATAACCGAAGCGAGGTCGACCCAGCTGCACCGCGTAGTGCAGCCCGACCAACAGGCCCGGCAAAGTGGCGGGCAGGGCCAACTCCACCACCATCACCCGGTTCATGGTCGAGGTGCAGAGCACGACGATCGAGCCCAGCGCGGTCTGCACCAGGCCAAGGCGGAAGATCTGCCACCAAGTCAACTTCGTCATGGGTGGACCTCCAAGAGCGGCAGCGAACGCAGGGCGATCGCCGCGGCCATCATGCCCAGCACGTAGAGGGTGGTGCCGGTCGCGTTGTACCAAGCGGCGCGCTCGAGCGGGCGGCGCACCAATCGAACCATACAAACAATCTGCAGCAGGAGAAGTGCGCCGACGATCGCGCCATGGACGGGTCGGCCCCAGTCGATCAGCAGCGCCAAGACCACCACCTGGGGCAGGCCCATGATAAAACAAGCCAGGCGGACCGAGTTGTCGACGCCCAGCTGGACGGGCAACGACGAGAGGCCCAGCTGCCGATCACCTTCAACGGACTTGAAGTCGTTGAGGATCATGATGCCGAAGGCACCGACGCTGTAGAGCAGGGCCATGGCGATCACCGGGAAGCCGGGGCGCACCTCGGCGAGGGCCGCGGCCCCGGTGAACCAGGGCAGACCTTCATAACAAAGCCCCACGGCGGAGTTGCCGAACCAGCCGTTGCGCTTGAGGCGGAAGGGCGGGGCGCTATAGGCCCAGGCCAGGGCCAAACCGAACACCGCGGCGATCAACACCCAGGTGCCCAAGGCCGCCGCCACCAGCAAAGAAAGAGCGGTCCAGATCACCGCGATCGCCAAGCCCCAACGGCCCGGGACTCGGCCGGACGGGATGGCTCGGTGGGGTTCGTTGATCGCGTCCACCTCTCGATCGAACCAATCGTTGGCCGCCTGGCTGGTGCCGCAGACCAACGGCCCGGCCAGCAAGATCGCGCCCAAGATGACGCGCCAGTTCTCGAGGATGGGGGCGCCGGTCCCGACGACCCCACAGGCCAGCGCCCACATCGGCGCGAACCAAGTCAGCGGCTTGAGGATCTCGAGGGCTGCGCTGGGGGTCGGCCAGCTCCGCGGCGTGGTCGGCGAGGCCGATCGCAATGCCTTGGAGACGCCGGTGTTCATGTTCAGGCTTGCCCTTCAGCGTCGTCGTCGCCGCCCAGATCGTGGCGCCGGAGCTTGGAGTAGAGGCTCTGCCGAGAGAGGCCCAGGATCTGGGCGGCCGAGGCTCGGTTGTCACCGCTGACCTTGAGGGCGGCCTCGATGCAGAGCCGTTCGATCAGGTCGGTGGTCTCGCGAACGATCTCCTTCAACGCTACCCGTCCGACCAGGGCGGTGAGCTGCTCCACGGAACGGGGCAACACGGGGCTGCCACCGGTGTCCAAGGAGAACGGAGAGCTGGCCTGACGCACCACCAGGCCGTAACAAGTCCGGCCGCTCTCCATGGCGGCGACCGCCGAGACGTCGACCTGTTCGGTGAGGCCGTATTCTCCGCGGATCACGGTCCCAAAGTTCCGCACCGATCCGTGTTCGCGGAGGTTGGCCAGCAGGATGTTGAGATCTCCGCCGGCTCTCCCCAACCATCGATCGAGCGGTTCACCGCGGACCTGCGGTTCGCCGGCGAGCTGGGCCATCTCGACGAAGGCCGCGTTGGCGCTCAGCACGCGACGATCGGTGTCGATCATCACGAAGGCGTCCGGCAGGCTCTCGATGACCTCGAGGATCTGGGAGTCCCGAGGGTTGGCTTCGGTTTGGGACCCGCCCTGTCCGCTGATGCGGAGCAGGAACAAAGAGCTCCCCCCCTGTCGAAACACGGAGGCCGCCACCTGGACGTCGCTTTGATCGTGGGCCAACTGAGCGATGATCGGCGCGGCCCCCACGGCGAGCTGAGCACTCCCCAACAGCTCCCGAACTTCGTTCCAGCTCTCCGGGGTGAACAGGGAGGACAGGGTGCGGCCCGCCAAACGCGGGGCGGTGTCCTGCAACAAGCGGGAGGCCACCGGGTTGCATTCGGTGACCTTCATGGTCGCAGCGTCCACGATCAACACGCCTTCGGAGGCGATCTGAAAGAGCATGCGATAGCGGGTCTCGGCGTGCCGCAGGCGAGAGTACTCGCGCTCCATCGACTGCTGAGCGCCCACCAGCTGCTGCTGGAGGTTGGAGAGAGCCCGCAGGTCCCGGCCAATGGCCAGGATTCGTCCTCGCTCGTGGAGACGAACCGCGGAGAAGCGCAGCGGGACGTCGGCGTTGCCCTTGACCCGCTGGTTGATCTCCCGGCCCCGAACCAAAGCGCCGCGAGAGGCCCGGGCCTCCTTCAGCAGGAGCTCCACCTTGTTGCGGCTGTCGGTCGCGACCGTGTCGAGCCAACGTTGACCGATCCAAGGTTCGCAGAGGGCGCGAGACACACCGAGATCGCCCAACGAGAGGTCTTGGATGATCCCTTCGGAGTCGAGCACCAAGGCCAGATCGGCGGCGGCGCCGATCACCCGCGCGGCGATCGCGGGCGTCATCGGCCCCAAGGCCTCTTCAGGATCTCGAAATAGCTCGGGGAGACGAAGCGAAGCTGATTCAGCCATGTTTCGTCCCTGGCTTGTTCACCGCCCCACTTCTTTGGGGCGTTGCTCTAGATGTTGTTCAAGGAAGTCCACCGCCTCTTGGGCGTTGGCCATACAGACGACTTCGCCCAGCTCGCGGCTGCGGGTCCGCAGCTCTTCGGCCGAAGCTCCGCCGATCATCACGATCAGATCGGGGTTCTTGGAGACGTTGCGCAGGGTGTGGATCAACACGCGCAGCGCGTCGGCCAGCTTTGGATTGCTGACCGAAAAGCCCACCATCTGGACCCACTCATTGCTGACCAGGTCCACCAGATCGGCGCTGTGTACGCTGGTCACGGCCCGGACGGCCCAACCGGCGCGGCGGAAGAACTCGCTCGCGATCAACATGCCGAAGGTGTGTTGTTCACCGGGGGCAGGCGCCAAGATCACCGTGCCGAGGTTGGGACCGGTCCGCTTGCCGCCCACGAAGGATGGGCTCAGGTCGTGCACCAGCTGGTGCAGCCGAGAGAGGCCGACCGTGACGTCAGCAAAACTGCACAGATCTTCCATCCAGAGCTCGCCCAACATGCGGGCGGCCGGGCCGAGAAGATCGACGAAGATCGAGTCCAACGACAGGCCTTGGCCCCGCATCGCGTCGACGTAGGCCCTCGCGGTCGAGGCCGGGTGGGCGATGACCAGGCGGGCCAATTCTCCGACTTCATCCGTGCTGGGCGGCGGCCGACTGGCCGGCAAAGACGCCGCTGGGCTGCGGTGCGAGAGCATCAGCCGGGGGATGATCTGGGTCTCGATCATCCGCATCAGGGCCTCCTGATGACAGGGATCGGACTCGCCCCTGGACGCGTTCGAAGAGCGGTCCTCACCAAGGCTCTCGCCTCGATCTCCCGCTGCTTCGGTGCCTTCCTCCGCTTCGCTTTGACAGCTGGCCATGCCAACCCCCTCGCCGCGTCAAGCACAGTCCCCCGTGGTGGCGAACCGACTTCGCGGAAACGTCGCAAACGAACATGCAGCGAATGCGCGGTCAACCGGGCCACGAGGTGAGCTTATAGCCCGAGTCATCCAAAAGTGTAAAGAGAGAATGACGTCAAGTTGACTTGACACTTTTCGGTGGGCTCATTAAGGTCCTCGGCGATGGGAAGGGCGATCCGGCAGGCAAGCCCGCTCTACACGCCGGAGCAGCGGCGGCGGCGTGACGCGACGCGATGGACCTTGGTCCAGGGGCTGCTCGCGCCGGTTCAGTTTTTGGTCTTCGCCGCCAGCCTCCTCTTGGTCGTTCGTTACCTGGTGGTTGGCCGAGGTTACGAGGCCGCGACGGTCTCGATCGTGGTCAAGACCCTCACGCTCTACACAATCATGGTGACCGGCGCGATTTGGGAGAAGGTCGTCTTCGGCCGCTACCTCTTCGCCAAGGCGTTCTTCTGGGAAGACGTCTTCAGTATGTTGGTGCTGGCGCTGCACACTGCCTATCTAGGTGCCCTCGCGACCGACGCCCTCAGCCCCCGCGGGTTGATGTGGCTGGCGCTGGCTGCCTACGCCTCCTACGCGATCAACGCGACCCAGTTTGTCCTCAAGTTGCGCGCCGCTCGCCTCGAGGCCGCTCCCCCGAACGCCGAATTGGCCGGAGCCTTCGAATGAGCGCCGCAGTCGAAAATGTCGCCCGTCCTTCAGCCCTCCCTGTTTTGCGGGAGCGGGGCCAGCGGGAGGTCTTTTGTGGCCTCACCGGCATCGTCTGGCTGCACCGCAAGATGCAGGACGCCTTCTTCTTGATCGTCGGATCTCGGACTTGCGCGCACCTGATGCAGTCGGCCGCCGGGGTGATGATCTTCGCCGAACCTCGATTCGCGACCGCGATCATGGAGGAGCGTGACCTCGCGGGCCTCGCCGACGCCAACGAAGAGTTGGATCGGGTCGTGGAGCGGCTCTTGGCCCGTCGTCCCGACATCCGGCAGCTTTTTTTGGTGGGCTCTTGCCCGTCCGAGGTGATCAAGCTGGATCTCTCCCGGGCGGCCGAACGGCTGGCGCAAATTCACGGGCCCTCGGTGCAGGTGCTCAGCTACTCGGGCAGCGGCATCGAGACCACCTTCACCCAAGGTGAAGACGCTTGCTTGACGGCCCTGGTGCCCACTTTGCCCGCCGAGGCCAAAGGCGCGGAGCACAACCTCTTGGTGGTCGGCACCTTGCCGGACGTCGTCGAAGATCAGTTCCGGCGCACCTTCGCGGCCTTGGGTTTGCCCAAGGTCGCCTTTTTCCCGCCCCGCCGGGCCCATGAACGCCCCGCGGTCGGTCCCCATACCTCTTACTTGTTGGCCCAGCCCTTCTTGGGCGCGACCGCGGCCGCCCTCGATGCCCGGGGCGCTCGCCACCTGCCGGCCCTTTTCCCCTTTGGCGTCGAAGGCACCACCGCTTGGTTGACGGCGGCCGCGGCAGCCTTCGGGATCCCCGAGACTCGGGTGTTGTCGGTGACCGAGTCGGCCCGCAATCGGGCTCAGCAGGCCCTCGAACGGCAACGGGCGCACCTGGCGGGGCGCCGGATCTTCTTCTTCCCCGACTCGCAGCTGGAGATCCCGCTGGCTCGGTTCCTCTCCAGGGAGCTGGGCATGGAGTTGGTCGAGGTCGGTACGCCTTACCTTCATCAACAACACCTGGCCGCCGAGTTGGCCCGGCTGCCCGCCGGCGTACAGCTCAGCGAAGGGCAAGACGTGGAGCGGCAGCTCGATCGTTGCCGCGCCGCTCGCCCCGACCTGGTGGTGTGTGGGCTCGGCCTGGCCAACCCGCTCGAGACCGAAGGTTTGACCACCAAGTGGTCCATCGAACTCGTGTTCTCGCCGATCCACGGCTACGAGCAGGCCAGCGATCTGGCCGAGCTTTTTCATCGCCCCCTCGGGCGGCAACAGCGGTTGCGGGTGTGAACTCATGAAGTTGACCGTCTGGACCTACGAGGGCCCCCCGCACGTCGGGGCCATGCGCGTCGCGACCGCGATGAAGGGCGTGCACCTGGTCTTGCACGCGCCCCAGGGCGACACCTACGCCGATCTGCTCTTCACCATGATCGAGCGCCGCCAACAGCGGCCGCCGGTCACCTTCACCACCTTCCAGGCCCGGGATCTGGGCAGCGACACCGCCGAGCTCCTCAAGACCTCGATCCGCGAGGCCTACGAGCGGTTCCAGCCGGAGCTATTGTTGGTCGGCGCTTCCTGCACCGCCGAGCTCATTCAAGATGATCCGGGTGGCATCGCCCGGGCGCTGAAGTTGCCGGTGCCGGTGGTCCCCCTCGAACTTTCGGCCTACCAGCACCAAGAAAACTGGGGCGCGGCCGAGACCTTCTATCAGATCGTGCGGGCCTGCGCGGCGCCCGCGATCGAGCGGCCGGCCGATCGCAAGAAAACTTGCAATATCCTCGGCCCCACCGCCTTGGGCTTTCGGCACCGAGACGACCTCGTCGAGATCGAGCGGCTCCTCGGGCGTTTGGGCGTCGGGATCAACGTGATCGCTCCCTTGGGCGCCAGCCCTGCGGACCTGGCGCGGCTCGGGCACGCGGACTTCAACGTGGTGCTCTACCCGGAGTTGGCCGACAGCACCGCGCGGTTTTTGGCCAAGGCCTACCAGCAGCCCACCGTCTCCACCGTACCCATCGGGGTCGGCGCGACCCGAGACTTCGTGCGGGAGGTCGCCCGCTTGAGCGGCGTCGATCCCGAGCCAGTGTTGGCGGATCCGACCCTGCGAGCCCCCTGGTACTCACGGTCCATCGACTCGACCTACCTGACGGGCAAGCGGGTCTACATCTTCGGCGACGCCACCCACGCGTTGGCGGCGGCGCGGATCGCCAAAGAAGAGCTCGGCTTCGACGTGGTCGGTCTCGGGACCTACAGCCGCGAGCGGGCCCGGGAAGTTCGGGCGGCCGCCACGGCCCTTGGCCTCGAAGCCTTGATCACCAGCGACCACCTGGAGGTCGAACAACAGGTGCAGGCCCTACACCCCGAGTTGGTGTTGGGCACTCAGATGGAGCGCCACATCGCCAAACGTTTTGGCGTCCCCTGCGCGGTCATCTCGGCGCCGGTCCACGTGCAAGATTATCCCTCGCGTTATTCGCCCCAGATGGGCTTCGAGGGGGCCAACGTCCTCTTCGACACCTGGGTCCACCCGTTGATGATGGGCCTGGAAGAACACCTCTTGACCATGTTCCGGGACGACTTCGAGTTCCAGGACGGCGCGGGCCCCTCTCACCTCGGGCACTCGATCAGCAGAACCACTTCGACGCCTGAGGTCCCGGTGGCCGCCGCTTCGCCGGCCCCGCCCGCCGAAGTTGCTCCGCTGCCCACCCCGTCAGCGCCCGCCCCGAGCGCGTTGACTTGGGCTCCCGAGGCCGAACAGGAGCTCAAGAAGATCCCGTTCTTCGTGAGGGGCAAGGCCCGACGCAACACCGAACGTTACGCCGCCGAACGATCACTGGCGCTGATCACCTTGGAGACGCTCTACGATGCGAAAGCCCACTTCAGTCGCTGAGCAAACCCCCGTGCGGGTCGTGATCGTCACCATGGACGGTCACACCTCGGGCGTGATCGAGCGGGTTCGTACGAACCTGGCCGTCGAACTTCCTGGTTTGGTGCTCAGCCTCCACGCGGCTTCGGATTGGGCCGAGAGCCCCCGCGCCTTGGCCGCCTGCCGGGCCGATATCGCCGCCGGCGATCTGATCTTCGTCAACATGTTGTTCATGGAGGACCACATCCAGGCGGTCCTCCCCGCCCTCGAGGCACGCCAGGCGGACTGTGACGCCTTGGTCTGCTGCATGTCGGCGGCCGAGGTGGTCCGACTGACCCGCATCGGCGGCTTCAAGATGGATGGGTCTCAGAAGGGACCGCTCTCGTTCTTGAAGAAGCTCCGGGGCACGCCCAAAAAGGGCAGCGTCGCCGGTGAGCAACAGATGAAGATGTTGCGCCGCCTCCCCAAGATCCTGCGGTTCATCCCCGGGACCGCCCAAGACGTCCGAGCCTACTTCTTGGCGATGCAATATTGGCTGGCGGGCTCCGACGAAAACCTGGCCAACCTGGTTCGCTTCTTGATCAACCGTTACGCGGATGGAGAGCGGCGTTCGCTGCGCGGATCCTTGAAGGTGGCCGCGCCCATCGAATATCCGGAGAACGGCCTCTACCACCCCCGGCTCCCGCAGCGGATCGGCACCGAACTCAACGCCCTCCCGGCCGAAGGGACCCGAGGAACGGTGGGGCTCCTGGTGATGCGGGCCTACGTGCTCTCCGGGGACACGGCCCACTACGACGCCGTCATCGCCGGCCTCGAGGCCCGTGGCCTGCGCGTGATCCCGGCCTTCGCCAGCGGCCTCGACGCTCGGCCAGCGGTGGATCAGTTTTTCCTCGACGCCACCGGTGAAGTTCGGGTCGACGCCGTCGTGTCCCTGACGGGCTTTTCGTTGGTGGGTGGACCGGCCTTCAACGACGCCAAAGCGGCCGAAGAGCTCCTCGCGAAGCTCGATGTTCCTTACCTCGCCGCCCACGCCATCGAGTTTCAGACCATCGAGCAGTGGCAAACGTCGGCTCGCGGCCTGATGCCCGTCGAGTCGACCATGATGGTCGCGATCCCCGAGCTGGACGGCGCCACCGGTCCCATGGTGTTCGCGGGCCGCCCCGACGTCGCCGAAGGGCAGCTGGCAGCGCGGATGGTGGGCTTGCCGGATCGGATCGAAGTCCTGGTGGCCCGGGTGGAGCGATTGATCCGCTTGCGCCGCACTCCCAGGGCTGAACGCAACCTGTCGATCGTGCTCTTCAACTTCCCGCCCAACGGCGGCGCGACCGGGACCGCGGCGTCCCTTTCGGTATTCGCTTCGCTCTACAACACCCTGCGCCAGCTGAAGGCCGAGGGTTACCAGGTTGAGTTGCCGGCGTCGGTCGAGGCGCTGCGCCTGGCGGTCATCGAGGGCAACGCTCCGGCGCACGGCACCGACGCCAACGTCCATCACCGCATCAGCGCCGAAGATCACGTGCGACGTGAACCTTGGTTGGCCGAGATCGAAGCCCAGTGGGGCCCGGCGCCTGGCCGATCGCTCAGCGACGGCGCGTCCATCTTGGTGCTCGGTCGACGTTTTGGCCGGATCTTCGTCGGGATCCAACCCAACTTTGGCTACGAGGGCGACCCGATGCGGTTGCTCTTCGAGTCGAACTTCGCGCCGACCCACGCCTTCTCCGCCTTCTATCGGTACCTCCGCGAAGATCTAGAGTCCCACGCGGTCCTCCACTTCGGGACCCACGGCGCCTTGGAGTTCATGCCTGGCAAACAGACCGGCATGTCGTCCCAGTGTTGGCCCGATCGCCTGATCGGTGACCTCCCCAACTTTTACCTCTACGCCGCCAACAACCCCTCGGAAGGGGCGATCGCCAAGCGGCGTTCGGCGGCGACCTTGATCAGCTACCTGACCCCTCCGGTCACCGAAGCCGGGCTCTATCGGGGCTTGCTCGAGCTGAAAGAATCGACGGCCCGTTGGCGGAGCCTCCCGCCCGAAGACCAGGCCGAACGCACCCAGCTGTTGCCCTTGATCCAAGCCCAAGCGGAGGCCTTGAGCCTGCACAGCGCGGCTGGACCTTGGACCGATCCCGCGGTCGCGATCGCGGCCCTGCGCCAAGAGCTGGAGCTCTACGAGTCGACCCTGATCCCCGCGGGCCTGCACGTGGTCGGCGAGGGGATGAACCTGGAAGCTCGCCACGACTACCTGCGCGCGATCGGCGAAAGCCGTGGCCTCAACTTCGCGCCCTCTGTTTATCGGGCCTTGGCGGCGGGCCTGGAGCCCGAGTTGGCCTTCGCCGATGGGGACTACGACGCTGAGGCCCTGGCGGCGGCCACCGATTTGGCCCAGGTCTCCAGCCTGTTGGCGGTGGACCACGAGCTGCCGGCCTTGGTGCACGCCCTCGACGGCGGTTTTGTGCGGCCGGCCCCCGGCGGTGACCTGCTCCACAACCAGGCCATCTTGCCGACCGGGCGCAACGTGCACGGCTTCGATCCTTTCCGGATCCCCAGCGCCTTTGCGGTCGCCGATGGCGCTCGCCAGGCCCAACGTCTCCTCGATCGCCACCTCGAAGACGGGCACACCTTGCCCAAGTCGATCGCCATGGTCCTGTGGGGCACTGACAACCTGAAGAGTGAAGGTGGTCCCCTGGCTCAAGCCCTGGCGCTGATGGGAGCTCGCCCCCGCTTCGACTCCTACGGGCGCCTCTCGGGGGCCAACCTGATCCCGCTGGCCGAACTGGGCCGGCCTCGGATCGACGTGGTCATGACCTTGTCCGGGATCTTCCGGGATCTCTTGCCGCTGCAGACTCGGCTCTTGGCCGACGCGGCCTATTTGGCCGCCTGCGCCGACGAGCCACTGGAACTGAACTTCGTGCGCCAAAACGCCCTGGACTACATGAAGGAGCACGGCTGCGATCTCGAGACCGCGGCCCTGCGGGTGTTCAGCAACGCCGACGGCACCTACGGCGCCAACGTCAACCAGCTGATCGAAAGTGGCGCTTGGACCGACGACTCGGAGTTGGCCGAGGCCTACTCGCGTCGCAAAGGCTTCGCCTACGGTCGAGACGGCCGGCCGGTAGCTCGGCAAGCCCTCTTGCAGAGCGCGATGGCTCGGGTCGATCTCGCCTATCAGAACCTGGAGTCGGTGGATCTGGGTGTCACGACCCTCGACCACTACTTCGACACCTTGGGCGGCATCAACCGGGCGGTGAAGCGGGCCAAAGGCGCGGAGATCCCGGTCTACATCGGCGATCCCAACCGGGGCGAAGGTACGGTCCGTACCCTCGGCGAACAAGTGGCCATCGAAAGCCGCACCCGGGTGCTCAATCCGAAGTGGTACGAAGAGATGCTCAAGCACGGGGCCGAAGGCGTGCGCCACATCGAGTGCCACGTGACCAACACCATGGGTTGGTCGGCGACCACCGGACAGGTCGAACCTTGGGTCTACACCCAGATCTCCGAGGTCTTCGTCTTGGATCCGGCCATGCGCGAACGATTGGCCCAACTCAACCCCAAAGCTTCGGTCAAGCTGGCCAACCGCCTGCTCGAGGCCAACGAACGTAAATATTGGCAACCCGACCCTTCCATCCTCGAGGCGCTGCGGCGCGCCGGCGAAGAGCTGGAAGATCGCTTGGAAGGGATCGGCAGCCCCGTGGCGGCCTGAGGCAGAACAAAATGATGCAGGACTTAGTGAAGCTCGGCGCCGCGGCGGCAGCCCCCAAGCGCGGGATCCAGCTGGATGGTGACGGCAGCGTCCAGTACCACCCGAAGGACTCCCTCGCGATCACCGGCGCCAAGGTCTTCGCCGTTTACGGTAAGGGCGGCATCGGCAAGAGCACCACCTCCTCCAACCTTTCGGTGGCCTTCTCCAAGTTGGGCAAACGGGTCCTGCAGATCGGCTGCGATCCCAAACACGACTCGACGTTCACCTTGACCAAGAAGTTGATGCCGACGGTGATCGACGCCTTGGAGACGGTGGACTTCCACTCGGAAGAGCTCCGCCCCGAAGACTTCGTCTACGAAGGCTACAACGGGGTGATGTGTGTGGAGGCCGGTGGGCCCCCGGCCGGCACCGGCTGTGGCGGTTATGTGGTCGGCCAGACCGTCAAGTTGCTCAAGGAACATCACCTGCTCGAGGACACCGACGTGGTGATCTTCGACGTACTCGGCGACGTGGTCTGTGGTGGCTTCGCGGCGCCGCTCCAACACGCGCAGCGGGCCTTGATCGTCACCGCCAACGACTTCGACTCGATCTTCGCGATGAACCGGATCATCGCGGCGATCCAGGCCAAGGCCAAAAACTACGCGGTTCGCCTCGGTGGCGTGATCGCCAACCGTAGCGCCGCCACGGACCAGATCGATCGCTTCAACGCCGCGACCGGGCTGGACAAGGTGGCCCACTTCCCCGACCTCGACGTGATCCGTCGCAGCCGGTTGAAGAAGTCGACCCTCTTCGAGATGGAGCCCAGCCCCGAGCTGGAGAAGGTGCAGAACGAATATCTGCAGCTGGCCGCCCGGCTTTGGGCTGGCACTGTCCCGTTCGAGGCGATCGCCATGCGGGATCGGGAGATCTTCGACTTCTTGGGGTACGACTGATGTCGAACAGCAGCTACACATCAAGGCGGGGAGAGCTGGAGGCCTACTTCGATCGCACCGCGGTCGAGGCTTGGGCGCGGCTCACCTCCGACAGTCCGGTCGGTAAGATCCGGGCTACGGTCCGGGCCGGCCGGGATCAGATGCGGGCTCAGTTGCTCGAGTGCCTCAGCGTCGACCTGAAGGGGCAGCGGGTGCTCGACGCGGGTTGTGGCACCGGCGCCTTGGCCATGGAGGCGGCGCGCCGGGGGGCCGAGGTGGTCGCGGTCGACATCTCTCCGACCTTGGTCGGGCTGGCCCAAGAGCGCACCCCAAAAGAGCTCGGCGGCGGGCGCATCGACTTTCGGGTCGGTGACATGCTCGACCCGAAGTTGGGGCGCTTCGATCAGGTGGTCGCGATGGACTCCCTGATCCACTACCGAGCCCCCGACATGGTGGCGATGATCGAACAACTCGCGATGCGGTCTCGCCACCGAGTGGTGGTCACCTTCGCGCCTCGCACCCCGCTCTTGACCCTGATGCACTGGGCCGGGCGCTTGTTCCCTCGGGCCAACCGGGCCCCGGCCATCGAGCCGATCAGCCCCCGGGCCCTGGAGACGCGGATCTCTCGGTCCGAGGCCCTGCGGGGCTGGCGCATCGGCCGGACCGGTCGCATCAAGAGCGCCTTCTACATCTCTCAATACTTGGAGCTGGTGCGGGTATGATCAGCTTGCAGCAAAAGGCACTTCAGCTGTGGTCCTCCATCGGGCCTCGGTTTTTGCCGTTTGCGGACGCGGCGACCGTGGAGTTGCCGCTCCCTCGTTTGCTGCGCCTGTCTTTGTTTCAAGTTTCGGTGGGGATGGCTTTGGTGCTGCTGAACGGCACCCTCAACCGAGTGATGATCGTCGAGCTGGGGATCCCGGCCTGGTTGGTGGCGGCGATGATCTCGTTGCCACTCTTGTTCGCGCCTTTCCGCGCGCTGATCGGCTACCGCTCCGACACTCATCGCTCGGCCTTGGGATGGCGCCGGGTGCCGTACATCTGGATGGGCTCGTTGATCCAGTTTGGTGGCTTGTCGATCTTGCCCTTCGCGCTGTTGGTGTTGTCCGGTGACGCGGTCAACGCGCCCCAGCTGGCCGGTGAGCTCGCGGCGGCCCTGGCGTTCTTGATGATCGGCGCCGGCCTCCACACCACCCAAACCGCGGGCCTGGCCTTGGCCACCGATCTGGCGCCGCCGGACTCCCGCCCTCGGGTGGTGGCCTTGCTCTACATGACCCTCTTGTTGGGCATGGTGGTCAGCGCGCTGATCTTCGGGGCGCTCTTGGCCAACTTCGAGCACCTCAAGTTGATCAAGGTCATCCAGGGTGCGGCCGTGGTGACCATGATCCTCAACAGCGTGGCGCTCTGGAAGCAGGAGCCCCGTCGTCCCCGGCAAGCCGCGGTGGCCGTCGAACCGCAACCTCGCTTGCGGGACAGCTGGGCGGCCCTCGCCAAGGTGGGGCAAGCGCCTCGCCTCTTGGTGGTCGTGGCCCTCGGGGTCGGTGGCTTCAACATGCAAGATATCTTGCTCGAGCCCTTCGGCGGCGAGATCTTGCGGCTCAGCGTGGCCGCCACCACCTCGTTGACCGCGGTCATGGCGGGGGGCACCTTGATCGGCTTCGCCTTGGCGGCCCGTTGGTTGGGCCGGGGTCGAGACCCGTACCATCTGGCGGCCCTCGGCACGATGTTGGGAATCGTCGGGCTGTCGGCGATCATCTTTTCGGCGCCGTTTTCGTCGGCGGCCTTGTTCTACGCTGGGACGCTCTGCGTCGGTTTTGGTGGGGGTTGGTTTGCGGTCGGGACCTTGACCGCGGCCATGGCCCTCGCCGATCGCGGGCAGAGTGGTCTGGCGATCGGCGCCTGGGGAGCAGTCCAGGCGACGGCGGCGGGATCCGGAATCGCCTTGGCGGGGATCCTCCGCGACACCCTCTCGAAGATGGCGACCGAAGGTGCACTCGGGCCTGGCCTGACTGATCCCTCGATCGGCTATAGCTTCGTCTATCACTTAGAAATTGCGTTGTTGTTTGGCACTTTGGTGGCGGTAGGGCCGCTGGTGCGCTTCGGTCGGGATCCCGGCCGAGAGCCCGCCCGCTTTGGACTCGCCGAGCTGCCAGGTTGAAGGAGTTTCTCATGCCGTCTGGATCGATCACCGAATACATCGACGTCGCCCAAGTCGTTCTCTACGTCTTCTGGGTCTTCTTCTTCGGGTTGGTCTATTACCTCCGCCGGGAAGATCGGCGCGAAGGTTACCCCTGCGAGAGTGATCTCGGCGGGCGGGTAGAGCCCCTCGGCTTCACCTTGATCCCCCGGGCCAAGGCCTTCTTGTTGCCCCACGGCCGCGGTGAGGTGAAGGCGCCCAACTTCGTGCGCGATCAACGGGAGATCAAGGCGGTAAAGACCGCAAACTTCCCGGGTGCGCCGCTGCGCCCCACCGGCGACCCGATGGTCGACGCCGTGGGCCCGGCCTCCTACGCCCAACGCCAAGACGTCCCCGAGCTGACCCGCGAGGGTCACGCCATGATCGTCCCAATGCGGGTCGCGGCCGGATTTTCGATCGACCGTCAGGACACCGATCCCCGGGGCCTGGAGGTCGTGGGCGCCGACGGCAAGGTCGCCGGCAAGGTGAAGGACGTCTGGGTCGATCGGGCCGACGTGATGGTCCGTTACCTGGAGGTCGAGCTCAACGCTGGCGCTGGCGTGCGTTTGCTGCCGATCACCATGCTGCGGCTCAAGAAGCAGCGGGTCGAGGTCGCTTCGATCTTGGCGGACCAGTTCGCCAAAGTCCCGGTCTTGGCCAACCCTGACCAGGTCACCGCCTTGGAAGAAGACAAGGTCTGCGCGTTCTATTCGGGTGGACGGCTGTACGCCGAGGCCAAGCGCCTGGGACCGGTCCTGTGAGCCACGATCACGACCACGAGCCCGAGCCGATCCCCGGACTGCCCGGGTTGCCGCCTCCAGGGGAAGAGATCCTCTGGCAAGGTAGCCCCGACTGGCGCCTCCTCGAGCAGCAGGCCTTCCATGTGCGGGGCCTGTCGCTCTACTTCGGCTTCTTCATCGTCGCCCGGGGTCTGGCGGCCTTGATCGACGGGGCGACTTTGCCGGCGGCGATCGGTGCGAGCTTGATGGTCGTGCCCTTGGCCGCGTT
Organism: Deltaproteobacteria bacterium; assembly: GCA_016703535.1. Classification (GTDB taxonomy): domain Bacteria; phylum Myxococcota; class Kuafuiibacteriia; order Kuafuiibacteriales; family Kuafuiibacteriaceae; genus Kuafuiibacterium; species Kuafuiibacterium phototrophicum. The sequence continues at coordinate 990,488 of JADJBV010000002.1, forward strand.
GGGGTTGGCGTTGATGCGGGTCTTGGCTTGGGTCAATGCCCGGGCCACGATCTACACCATCACCAACCGACGGGTGGTGATGCGGGTTGGGGTGGCCTTGCCCATGACCTTCAACCTCCCGTTCCGGCGGATCGCGGCGGCGGAGCTGAAGCGATTGGACGGCGAGGCTGGCGAGATCGCCTTGACCTTGGCCGGCACGGATCGCCTGGCTTACTTGCACCTTTGGCCGCACGCGCGCCCCTGGCGTTTCGCCAAGAGTTCGCCGATGTTGCGGGCCTTGCCCAACGGCGTGGCGGTGGCGGAGTTGTTGGCCCAAGCGGCGACCGGCACCGCGCAAGTCAACTTGCAAGAACGTCCGGTCGGCCTGCGCAGCACCGACCAGGTGGAAGGGAGCTCGGCCGTGATGACGGCTCGGGCTTGAGCCAGAGGACCTCATGAGCGGACCATCACCAGCCCAGAGTTTTCCCAAGGGCCTCCTTTGGGCGGCCTTCGGGATGATCGTCTTGTCGATCGGCTTGACCTTGGTGGCCAAGGCGACCGGCTTCGGCGCGGTGCGTCTACCGCCCGCTCAGGTGGTGCAGGCGACTGACGTCCACTTCAGCGATCGGGCCGACGGCACCTTGGCGGTGGTCAGCCTGGACGGCCGAGAAGTTTCGGCTCTGCCGCCCGGCAGCAACGGCTTCGTCCGAGGGGTGCTCCGAGGTCTGGCCCGGGAGCGCAAGCTCGAGTCCCTGGGCCCCGCCGCCGCTTTTCGCCTGACCCGCTGGTCCGATGGCCGCCTCTCGATCGAAGACCTGGCCACCGGTCGCCGGGTCGATCTGGGGGCCTTTGGTCACACCAACTCTCAGGCCTTCGCTGATCTCTTGGCCGCTTCCACCACCACAGGGAGCAGTCGCTGATGGCCCGCACGGTCGAGACTTGGTGTCAGGTGTCGGTCAGTGAAACCGTCGAGAACCTCTACGCCCACGTCGAGCTCGAGGAGTTTTTGGACCTGGCCCCTGGGGATCAGGTCACCGTCCACGGCCAACCCATCCCGACCGGTCCCGGACAGGTCACCGAAGAGCGTCGCCGCGTGACCATCGTGCGCGCCTCTTGGATCGCTCGGGTCTGGGCTCGCTTTTTGTCCAATTTCGAGCTGCTCGAGCTCTTTGAAGTCAGCTTCACCGATCGGAGAAAACTATGACCATCAGCCTCAACGACATCGAAGGCCTCCAACTCCCCGAGGTCGGGATCAACGAGAGCACCCTCAAGGCGCGCGAGACCACCACCCTCAGCCCGCGCTTTTACACCACCAACTTCGAGGAGCTGGATCGCACCGACATCAGCGCGGTCCGGGCCCAGTGGGACGAGTTGTTGGCCGAGCTGGCCGCCGACAACAACCGAAAGCACTTTCACCGCAACGCCGAGTTCGATCTGGACCTCTCCAAGATCGACGGCGAGCTGAAGAAGGAGTTCCTGGACTTCTTGGTGAGCTCGCTGACCTCCGAGTTTTCGGGCTGCATCCTCTACGCGGAGCTTCGAAAACGCGGCAAAAACAAGGACATGTGCGACCTCTTCAAGTACATGAGCCGCGACGAGGCCCGTCACGCCGGCTTCATCAACGAGTGTCTCAAGGACTTTGGGGTGGCGGTCGACCTGAGCTTTCTGACCAAAACTAAGAAGTACACTTACTTCAAACCCAAGTTCATCTTCTACGCGACCTACCTGTCCGAGAAGATCGGCTACGCCCGCTACATCACCATCTTCCGCCAGCTGGAGCGGCACCCGGAGCTTCGCTTCCACCCGATCTTCAAGTGGTTCAAGGAGTGGTGCAACGACGAGTTCCGGCACGGCGAGGCCTTCGCGTTGTTGATGCGCGCCAATCCGCACCTGCTCACCGGCTTCAACCGCTATTGGGTGCGCTTCTTCCAGCTGGCGGTGTTCGCGACCATGTTCGTCCGCGATCATCACCGGCCCGCCTTCCACCAGGCCTTGGGCCTGGAGCCCGCCGCTTACGGGATGCAGGTCTTCCGGATCACCATCGAGATCTGTAAGCAGGTGTTCCCGGATCTCCTCGACGTCGACAACCCCGCGTTTTTGGCGGGCCTGGAGCGGCTCAACACTTTGGCGAAGGAGATCGAGGTTGCCTCGGCCGGTGGCGTGTTGGGCAAGGTGAAGGCCCTCTGGCTGCGAGGCAAGGTGGTGGCCACCATGGCGCGCCTCTACTTCCTGCCCACTCTGCGGAACACCTTGCCGGCCGAAACTCGGCTGGAGCCCGCGTGGTAATGGCGCTCCGATGTTGAGCCACGCGCTCGCGGCGTTGTTCGTGTTGTTCGTTTGGTGGGCCAGCACCGCCTTGGTGTTGTTCATCAACGGCCTCCCGCGTTCGACCCATCGTTACAGCCTCGTGGCCGCCAGCCTTTTGGGCGTGGGGGCCATGTGGGGCCTGGCCGAGGGCTCTTCGGACGCGAGCACCTCCGGCGCCTATCGGGCCTTCGTGTGTGGTCTGCTGGTGTGGGCCTGGCACGAGATCACCTTCCTCTTTGGCGTGTTGACCGGGCCTCGCAAGTTGCCTTGCCCTCCGGACGCACAAGGGTGGCGGCGGTTTTGGTTGGCCACGGCGGCGGTGATCCACCACGAGGTGGCTTTGGCGTTGACCATGGCGGCGATGGTCGGCTTGACCTGGGGTGAGCCCAATCAGGTCGGCACCTGGACGTTTTTGGTGCTCTGGATCATGCGCTTGAGCGCCAAGCTCAACGTGTTTTTGGGCGTCCGGAACCTGGCGGTCGACTTCATCCCGGAGCACCTCCGGTACCTGACCAGCTACTTCCGGAAGGCCCGGGCCAACCCGTTGATGCCGGTATCGATCTTGGGCTCGTCCGGGATCTTGATCTGGTTGCTGGCCCCGGCCCTGGCCGAGGGGGCGAGCCCCTTTGTGGTGGTCGGGACCACCCTGGTCGCCACCATGTTGGCTTTGGGGGTCCTGGAGCACCTCTTTTTGGCCCTGCCGGTCCCTGACGCGGTGCTCTGGCGATGGGCGCTGCGGGCGAATCGTCGGGAGGGTGGCGGAACAGCCCCTTGTCCGGAGAAGGATGCCGTTGGATGAAGGGTTTGGTTTTGGCGATGAATACTCGAACGACGGTGTGGGTGTGGGCGGGCCTCGGTGCCTTGGGGTTCGGTTGCGGTGAGGCCAAAGAGCCGCCCGCCGCCGAACCGACCGAGCTGATCGGGCTGCGCACCACGGATCAGCAGGCCCTTCACGGTTATGATCAGGTCGACGCCGAAAAGGGCGTCTATCAACTTCCAGTCGCTCGGGCGATCGAGGTGGTGGCCGCCGATCCCCAACTCCTGGCCTCGCTGGTCAAGTTGCCGGACCTCGAGGAGATGACCCCCATCGCCCGGGGCGAATACCACTTCAACAACACCTACGCCTGCGCCGGTTGCCACCTCCTGGATGGCAAGCAGAAGTTGGGGCCCCACCTCAACGGTCGCTTCGGCGGCCCACCGTCGGTGTTGGAGAGCGGCGAAAGTGTCGCCTTCGATGAGGCCTACTTCAACGAAAGTGTCCTCAACTCCCGGGCCAAGATGGTCAAAGGTTTCCCACCGATCATGCCGGTGTTCGAAGGCCGCATCTCCACCGCCGATCTCGATGACCTGCGGGCCTTCTTGAAGACCACCAAACCCGCCAGCTGATCGCGGGGCGTTCGGGCGGCGTTCACTCGATCGCGTCCGGGCAGCCGGGGCCCAGTTGTTCGCCGACCTCCATCAAGCTCAGATCCCGATCCCCGTCGCCGATCACCCAATGTCTCCCTGAAAACGGGATGAGCGCGAAGGTCTCGTTTTGTCCGGGGATGGTTTGAGCTCCGCAAGCCAACTTGCGATCCCCAAGTTCGTGGGACTGAGTCAACACCGAACGTGCGCCGGTGAACATCCAGCCGCCGGGGTGGGGCACCAAGGCGTCGATGGCCTGCAATTGGTCGCCGAGCTGAACCCAGCGGCCCGACGGCTCGAGCCGAAAGACCCGCCCGACGCCGGTGCCCACCACGATCCGACCTTGTTCGTCGAGGCGGGCCACCGTCGCGCCGTCTTGGGGTTGTTGGGGATCGACCGGGGGCAACCAGGTCTGCTTTTGATCTCCCTCGAGCTCCACCACCTGGCCTGAGGCCCGGAAGGTGACCACCAACCGGTCACCTTGACGGTCCATCGGCACTCGGCAGGGGCGGCAACTTTCGGTGGGCCCGCAGGTGCCGGCGACGGGCACACAGGCGCCGCCGTCATCCATCACCGTCTCCCAGGTGTCGCCGCGTCTTCGATAGAGCCGTCCTCGATCGGTCGCGGCCCACACCGGCGCGCTGTCAGCGCCGATGCTGACGTTGGCGTAGACCTGGGGCGCTTCGGGCAAAGAAGGCAACGCTGCACACCTGCTCCCGTCCTGGCGGCGACAGCTGAAGTTCCCCCGGCGATCGATCAAGTGGAGTTGACCGTCGTGGTCGATGGTCCCGCCGGCGAAGGCCTCCTCCCGAGGTTGGAGTTGGTTGTGCTCGGGTGTGGAGTACAGCAGATCGCCCGTGCGCCAGGCCGTGACCAGCTCGTCGCCCCACATCCCAGCGAAGGCCAAGGTCGATCCCAAGAGGCCGCGCCCGGTGGAGCTGGTCTCGGGCATGGGGGGCCCAGGCGTAAACAACAACCCGCGGCACGGGTTCGGGATCCGGGCCACGATCGATCGATCCTCCAGGGTGCGGGGCAAGTTGCCCTCGGACCAGGCGCCGTTCTTGAGTTCGAAGATCCGATCGGGCGTCGGGATCGCTTCAGTCAACTCAAGGTCGGGGCCATCCGGCTCACATTGACCAGCTCGTTCGATCCGGCTGGGGACCGGGCCCGGTGCGAGACCCAAGGTCGAGAGGGGCGCGTCGTAGAGCAAGGCATAGGTGCCCTCGAGCACGACGGGCTTTCGAGCGGCCTCGAGGAGCGGTGGGCCCTCGACCTCGACGGCCACCAGGCGATAGTCACCACCGGCGGGCAAGGCGAAGACCAAAGACTCACCACCGCCCAAAGGTGGCAGCACCTCGGCCTGCATGCAGCCCAGGCACAACAACCAGATCCCACCCCAGCCCCGCACGCCCCGGCAGCATACCACCTGGTATGTCGTTCGGTCAGGGCAAACTCACGCCGGGTCGAAGCTCCAGCTGGCCGTCGAGCTGATCGACCTCCAACACCGCCTCGATCGTTTCGGTGGCCGGGTTGAGCGTCACCACCGTCACCGGGACCACGCCCTCCGGGCTGACAAAACGCTCGGGCTGATCTTGGACCTCGATCAACAACTCTTCGACCGCGCCGTTGGGACCCATGGGGCGGGTCGCGACGTCGACCCAACTCCGGGCCTCGTGATCCCACAACTTGACCACCACTCCTCCACCCAAGGTGGTGCCCCCGCCCAGGCCGTCGAGATCGCCGGTGCCGCTGGCCCGGACCCGCAGGGTCAAACGTTCGATGCCCTTCGGGCGTGGGGCGGCCAGGTCGATGTTGGCGACCAGGTACGGGAAACTCGGCGCCGAGATGATCTGGTGGATGTCGGCCGGGACAAAACGAGAGTCGAAGCGTTGGCCGCCGTACACCACCGTGACCTCTCGATCCGGATCGTAGACCAGGTTGGGCCACGCCCGCGGCACGGGGGGATCGAGATCGGCGCGCCGCCACCCGGTGTTGGCGCTGGTGGCGGTGCCGGTGAGGAACCAGCTGTCGTAGTCCCAGATCGGATAGTTGTTGTCGCCCCACAACACCACCTGCCGGCGCGCCGAGTCGTAGGCGAAGCCGAAGCCCTGCCGTTCGTCGAGGGAGTCCGGGACCTGGGCCGTGGTGCTGAGCTGGCCGTTCTTGAGGATCCAGAAGTCCAGCCGGCTGGTCCGTGGATAAACGTAGCCCAAACCGATCGCCACGCCTTCAACCTCTTCGTCCCAATAGACCAGGTGGCTGTAGCGGCCGCCGAAGGTGGTGGGGAGCGGCGTCAACTCGGTGTAGCGCCAGGTGTCGGGCGTGGCGCCGGGCTCCAGGGCGAAGCTGTCCTCGTGGGGGAACAAGGCTCCGGCCGCCGAGCGCCCGTTGATGATGAAATAACGATCGAAGATCGGATCCCAAACCAGCGGCGTGCGACGAGGGGCGGGGGTCGGGCCGCTGGGGCGGAGTTTGGTCCACTGATAACCTTGGGGCGTGTTGCAGATCTGCCAGGCGTCGTCGAGGTGACCCACGTAGTAGAAGGTTGGATCGTCGGTTTCCTCGAGACCCTCGCCTCCGAACATGAGCCCGCAGCCCCGATCGTTGAAGGCGATGGTGTGCCCGCCTCGACCGGTCGGCGTCTCTCCGTACCGATAGCTGGGGCCGTATTGGGTCTCGTACTGCTGCAGCTGTTCGTTCCATCGCAGGATCAAGGTGCGCTCGAAGTAGGAGTCGAAGTCGTCCGGGTCTTCGGCGCTGTTCAAGCCGCCGAAGGTGACGATGGCCCGGCCCACCGGATCGTAGCCGCTCGGCATCCAGATCGCGTCTTCGTAGGCGTTGGGCAGGCGGCCCACCGGCTCGAAGCCGACCCGGGCCCGGACCGTCGCGTGACGGGCGTCGGCGACCAACAAAGAGGGCGCCAACTCTTGGGTGCGGTTGTTCAAGAAGTTGGAGCTGGCCGGCGCGGCGCTGTAGCGCACCGCGGTCCGCACCGCGGCCTCGGGGGTGGCAGCGGCGCCCAAGGAGAGCCGCCATTGCTCGGGGATCGGCGTGCGGGCGCTGGTTCGACCCAGGCGATCGATCACCTCGAGCAACACGCGCCCCGGCGTCGAGCCGCCCAAGCTGGTGGTAGGCAAAGAGCCGCCGGCGCCCGCCTGGAGCCGGGCCAACACCGTGGCTCCGGTTTCGTCGTAGACCAAGACCTCGGCGATGCCCACGTCGTCGAGGAGGCCTCCGGCGCTGATGCTGATGGTGGCCGGTGTCCCCGGAGCGTCCCGGCGCAACATGACCTTGGACGGATCGACCGCCGGGGCGGCTTGATCAACCGCAAACGGCAAGAGCCCATCCCCGCCACAGTCGTCGCTGGTGTTGCCGGCGAGATCCGTCAACTTCACCAAGAGATCTGAGGCCGCCGCGGGATCTTGTACGGTCACTCGGTGGGTCGCCGACCACGACTGACCGGCCCCGACGGGGGTCTCCCAGTCCAAACCCGAGCGTAAGATCCGGGGCGGATCTCGGAGGCTTTCGCTGGCCTCGATGGTCACCACCACGTTGGTCTCTGGCGCGGCGATCTCGGGTGAGACGTTCAACTGCACAAAACGGGGGCAATCAAAGTCGAGGGTGACCTGGGCGCTGGCCACCGACTCTCGGCCTTCGTCGTCCCGGGCCTTGATCACCACCAAGGTGGTCCCTTGTTGATAGTCCGGCGGCCGGACCCCGGGCAACACACAACGCAGGCGTTCGTTGGAGGCGGACTCGGGGGTGCACTCGCCGGTGTGGCCCGCCAGATCCCAGGTCAAGGTGGCGGGGCGAGGACCGGAGATGGTGAAGCTGAGATCGATCGGGACATCGGCCCGCACGTTTTGCGGCGAGACCACCAGGTTGCCCAAACGCACCGAACTTTGATCGGTGCCCGCCACCGGTCGGGAGCAAGCGGCGGCCAAGAGGAGCCAAGGGGCCAGGGGTCTGCGCACGGTCAGGGAGTGTACACCTGGCGTCCCGGCGGGGCGAAGCCCATCCACCCCTCTTCGCGAGCTTTGCTCGGTGCGCGCCTTCGGTTTTTGGGACCGCGGCTCAGGTGTCCCAAGCGTCGACCAGGCCGCGGACACAGGCCCCCAAACCCCGCAGGTCGTACCCCCCCTCCAAAACCGCGGCGATCCGGCCGCCGCAGAGCTCTTCGGCCAAGGTGCGCCAGCGGGCGGCCAACTCCCGAAAGCCCCGGGCCGTGACCGTAAATCCGCCCAAGGGGTCGTCGACGAAGGGGTCAAAGCCGGCCGAGATCAGGATCACGTCGGGGGAGAAGTTGCGGACCGCCGGGGCCAAAACCTCTCGGGTCACCGACAAGAGGAGTTCGTCGCCGCTCCCGGCCGGCAGCGGGACGTTGAGCGTCGTGCCTTCCCCGGGACCTTGGCCTCGTTCGTCCCGGCCGCCGGTGCCTGGATAAAAGGGCCACTGATGGGTCGAGGCGTAAAAGACCCGCGGGTCCTCGTAGAACATCGCCTGGGTGCCGTTGCCGTGGTGGACGTCCCAGTCATAGATCGCCACCCGCTCCGCCAACCCCAAGTCGAGGAGCGCCCGAGCGGCGATGGCCACGTTGTTGAGCAGACAAAAGCCCATCGCGGCTCCGGGCAGGGCGTGGTGGCCCGGGGGGCGGACCAAGGCCAGGCCGGGCGGCGCCGCACCTCTCGCCACTTGGGTCGCCAGATCGATGGTGGTCCCGGCCGCCAAAAACGCGGCCTCCACCGAACCCGGGCTGGTGCGGGTGTCCGGATCCAGATCGACCGAACGCCCCCGCACCAACTCCAACCGATCAACATACGCTGGCGTATGGACGCTCAAGATCTCTTCCCGGGTGGCGGCCCGGGGGGTGATCCAGCGCGGGGCCCGCAGATCCTCGAGGGCCCGTTCGATCGCCTTGAGCCGCTCCGGGCACTCCGGGTGCCCTGGCCCTTGATCGTGGGTGAGGAAGCGGGGGTCCTTGGCCAAAGAGACCGTCACGCCCGCATCCTGCCACAGTTCGGGCAAGCGGCTAACGACGGCCGTCGCTCTCGGCCAGGGCCAGGGCCACCACCGCCGACTCGGCGCTGACCCGGGCGGTGATCGCCGGATCGGATCCAAAATAACCGAAGGCGCGGAAGGACTCGGCCCGCTCCAGGTTGGGATCGAGGCGGCGCAGGTCGAAGCCTGGGGCGGTGAAGGCGGGGGGTAAGGCGCTCAAGACGTCGGCTCGGCGCCGGGCCGCTTGGTGCAGGGCGAAGTGGGCGACGTGGCAACTGACGCAGTCGTGGGTCGCCGGTGAACTTTGGGCCGGATCCAGCAGGGCCTGGGCCGCTTGGAACCGCTCCACCACCCGGGCTGCCGGATCTTCCAGGAAGGCCGCGCCTCGGTAGAAGTAGGCCAATGCGTCGTCGCCCGTCGGCGCTGGGTCCACGTCGTAGCCCTCGAGTCCGGTCCCGATGGTGGGTTGGGTGCTGCGTTGCACGACCTCGGACCCCAAGCGGGGGATCGGGTTGTGCACGGCCAGGCCCCCGACCCGATCGGTGGCCTCGAAGCTCCAGGCCGCGCCGTTGCCGTTCATGGTGGCGACCTGGCTGAGGGCGTCGCTGTGGGCCAAGCGGCGCACCAAGCGGAAGAGCCGCTGCCCGTAGGGACCGTTCAGGCCTTCGGTGGCCAAGACGGGGTGCACCGTCAGCGGTTGGCCCCGGGTGCGGCCGTTCGCCAAGGCCCGCAGCTCTCGCAAGCCAACTTGCAGTTCGCTCCAGGCCGTGTCGTCCAGGTCGTAGAGCAGGTGGGCGGCCGAGTCGTGGGCCAAGGGCACCCCCACGAACACCTGGATCGGCTGGGCGACCAAGCGGATCTGGCGGCGACAACTTGGGAGCGGCGCTTGCCCAGGGAAACAGTGATCGACCCGGACCCCCACGATCTGGAAGTGATGGATCCGCTCTTCACGGGCCGGGACGCCCCCGTTGAGATCTTCGAAGGGCGGGAAGGTGTTGGTGGCCCAGCTCTCCTCGATCAGCCGACGGCCATCGACCACCGTGTCCACGGCCCACAAGGCGGCGGGATCGGCCAGGGGGATGAGGAAAGAGACGTCGTTGAGGTCGAGTTCGGCGGGAGGTGGGGAACCAACGTCCGGGGTGGTGCCCGAGTCGACGCGAAGACCGGCGTCGAGGCCCGAGTCCGAGGCCAGGCCGCCGTCGGGCTCCAAGATATTGCCATCGGGTGGGCCGTAGATCCGGCACTCGGCGCCGCCGCAGAGGGGCGCTTCGCCGCAAGCCAGGTTGACGAACAAGAGGGGCAAGATCCGCCGCATGGCCCAACGCTAGAGCAACCTTCGGGCCTAGGCCCGGTGGCCCAAATCCCGAGTCGAAGCGGGGAGGTGTCTATCAAAACGTTGAGGCCCGCCGTTAACAATGGGACGGCCGCCACAACTTTGCCATCACCTCTTCCGCACCTTGCCTCGGGGCCTACCCGGGGCCGCCGAGGGGGCCTCGTATCTTCGGGGCATGAAGTTTCTCCGCATCTTCGCCATCGGCGTGATCTTCGCCGGCACCTCTTTGGCCTGGTTGATCCTGGGCGCGATCACCTCGGAGCGCACCGGCGAGGTCGGAGGCCGCCTCTCTCAGAGCGTCAACGAGTTGTGGGGCAACGTCTTGGTGCAGCGGGCCCCCGAGTTGGCCCTGGTCTGGACCACCCAAGAGCTGGTCACCCGAGAAGAGATGGACGCCCAGGGCCGCACTCGCCCGGTGCAGGAGCGGGTCACCCAGGTGCACCAGCGCAACGTCATGCCCGACTCCAGCAAAGTGCAAGTTGGATTGCAACTCGATCAACGCCTCAAGGGCCTGATGTGGTATTCGCTCTACGATGTGGCCTTCGCCGGGAGCTGGTCCTACGTGCACCAAGATCCCACCACCCGGGAGCTGCGCATCGCCTTCGCGTTTCCCGACCAAAACGGGATCTACGACGACTTCCACTTCGAGTTGAACGGTCAACGCCTCCAGGGCCTGGAGCCGGTCAACGGCCGGGTCGAGACCACCGTGCCGGTGAAGGTCGGAGACGAGCTCCAGTTCCAGATCGGCTACAAGAGCCGCGGCGTCGACAGCTACACCTACCAACCGACCGACTCAGTGGGCACGCTGCGCAACTTCGATCTCTCGATGATCACCGACTTCGCCGAGATCGACTTCCCCAGCGGCACCATGTCCCCCTCGGAGCGCACCTTCGGAGATGAAGGCTGGACGCTGCGCTGGAAATTCGCCCAGGTGGTCACCGGTCGCGGCATCGGCATGGCCATGCCCAAGCGCATCCAGCCCGGTGAGTTGGCGGCGGCGCTCTCTTTTTCGGCGCCGATCTCGCTCTTCTTCTACTTCCTGTTGATCTTCGTGCTCGCCACCCTGCGGCAGATCGACCTGCACCCGATCAACTACCTGTTTTTGGCGGGTGCCTTCTTCGCCTTCCACCTGGCCTTCGCCTATTCGGTGGACCACCTGACCTTGGTGCCGGCTTTTGTGGTCTCCAGCCTGATCAGCTTGTTGTTGGCGGGGACCTACTTGAGGTTGGTGGTCTCGGGCCGCTTCGCGATCGTCGAGGCCGGCCTGGCCCAGCTGATCTACCTGATCGGCTTTTCCTTGGCCCACTTCGTCGATGGCTACACGGGGTTGACCGTCACCGCCCTCTCGATCGCCACCTTGTTCCTCCTGATGCAGCTCACCGGCCGCATCCGCTGGAGTGAGGTGCTCCGGAGCTGAGCCGGGCTTTCAACTCAGGTCTGGGTCGCCGGCTCTCCGAAGCGCTTTTTGTTGCGCTCCTTGGCTCGTTCTCGTTCGACGTCACGATTTCGGGGTGGGGCTTGGGTCTCCAAGGCGTCGACCAGCTGCCGCGTCACCCGGGTGATCTCGGCGACGGCATGTTCGAAGGCCTCGACGTTTTTGGCGCTGGGTTTGCTGCTGCCGCTGACTTTGCGCACGTATTGAAGCGCGGCGGCGGCGACCTCGTCGTCGGTCGCGGGCGGATCGAAGTTGAAGAGCACCCGAATGTTGCGGCACATGGCCCCAAGCTAGAAGGAAGGTGCGGGCCGACTCAAGCCCGGTGCAGTACGTAGCGTTCGTGCAGGTGCAGCACCAAGGCCTCGTGGCTCAGGGGGTGGCCGGTCGCGGCCTGCACCAGGTCGGCGGGGGTCCGCGCGAAGCCGTGGCGATGGATGCGGTCGCGCAGCCACTCGACCAACGGCACGAACTCGCCCTTCGCAAAAAGCTGGTCGAGGTTGCCCAGATCGCGCCGGGCCGCTTGATACAGTTGGGCCGCGATCAGGTTGCCGATGGTGTAGGTCGGGAAATAACCGAACATCGCCGAGGCCCAGTGGCCATCTTGCAGGCACCCTTCGGCGTCATCGGCCGGCACGATGCCCAGCCGGGTCCGATAGGCCTCTCGCCACGCCGCCGGCAGATCTCGGGCCTCCAAGCGCCCCTCCAGCAGGGCCCGCTCCAGCTCGACCCGGATCAGGATGTGAATGTTGTAGGTGATCTCGTCGGCGCGAAAGCGGATCGGCCCCGGCGCCACCCTCTGGATCGCGCTCAAGAAGCCATCGAGCTGCAGGTCATCGAGGGCCGGCGCAAACACCGTTTTGGCCCGGGGGTAAAAGTAGGTCCAGAAGCCGCGGCTTCGGCCGATCAGGTTCTCGAACATCCGGGACTGAGATTCGTGGAGCCCCAACGAAGCCGCTTCTCCGGCGGGGGTGCCGAAGGCCTCGGGATCGAGGCCTTGATCGTAGAGGCCGTGGCCGACCTCGTGCAGCGTCGAATAAAAGCCGTCGAGGAGATCGTCCTTCCGGAACCAGGTGGTGATCCGGCAGTCCCCCGGGCCGATCAACATGGTCGAGGGGTGGGCGGCGGTGTCGATGCGGCCCTGGCTGAGGTTGAAGCCCAAGCGCTCCGCGACCTCGACGCTGAAGGCCCGTTGGCGATCGAAGGGGAAGTTGCGCTGCAGGCTGATCGCGTCTTGTCCCGAGGCCGCCAAACCTGCCGACAAAAGCGGCCCCAAGGCTTGATCCAAGGCCTCGAACAGCGGCGCCAACTCGGACCAGCGGGCGTTCGGCTCGTAGTTCCCGAGGAGCGCGTCGTAGAGCTCCCCGCCCGCCGACAAGGCCTGGGCCTCTTCCCGCTTCAGCGCCACCACCTGCTCGAGCCAGGGCGCAAAGTCGCTGAAGCGACGGACCTCTTTGGCCGCCAACCAAGCGTCTTGGGACAAGGTCGCGGTCCGGGCCAGGGCCTCGACCAAGCTGCGGGGCAGGCGGGTGGCCCGCTCGTAGCGGCGCCGCAGCTCCTTCAGGTTGGCGGCCTCGATCGGTCGACCTTCGGGCAAAGAGGCGTCGCACTCGGCCAGCAGCTCGCCGAGGTGCGGATCGATGGCCCGGTAGTGCTCCAGCCCCGCCAGGAGGGCCTGTTGTTCACCCCGGTGTCGGGCCCCGCCCCGGGGCAGGTTGGTCTCTTCGTCCCAGCCGAGCAAAAGGGCGCAGGAGGAGATCAGGGCGATCTCCTTCGCCCGGACGATCAGCTCCCGGTACGCCCGCTCGAAACGCTCTTCCATACGGGTGGAAGGGCAATACCACGGGCGCTTTCGGACGAAACGAGCCGGCCTGGACCAAATTGGCCCCCGATCGGGGCTCCCTGCGTTGACTCCGCCCCGGCAGACCCCTACGAGGAGGGGGTGGGGGAACCATGAGTGCGTCCAGCCGGGGGGGCCCCGTCGCCCCAGGACGACGACCCCGGAGCACACCGGGGACCAAACTGCGGCAGATCAACGCGGCCCTGGTGGAGTTGTCGGGGTTTCGGGCTCGGTTCGGTGATGACCTGAGCCGGGCCTTCCGCGCCATGACCGAGGTGGCGGCCCGGGGCATCGGGGTCGAACGGGCCTCGATCTGGCTGGTGGAGAACAACGGCGCGTTGTTGGTCTGTCGTGATCTCTATGAGGTCACGCCCGATCGGCACGGCCAAAGTGATCCGCTGCCGGTGGACAGTTATCCAAAGTACTTCAGCGCCTTGTCGGAGCTGCGGGTGATGGTCGCCCACGACGTCCGGCGAGACGAACGCAGCGCCGAGTTTGGCCAAAGTTACTTCGAGCCCCAGGGCATCGGCGCAATGCTCGACGCGCCGACCCATCACCAAGGTCAGCTGGTTGGCGTGGTCTGTTTGGAGCACGTCGGTGGGCCCCGGACCTGGACCGCCGAAGAGGAGGGCTTCGCGGGCTCCGTCGCCGATCAGCTGGCGTTGCTCCTGCAGTCGGTGGAGCGACGCCGAGCCGAAGACGCGCTCCGGGCCAGCGAACAACGCCTCGAGGACTCGCTGTCGTTGTTGTCGGCGGCCCTCGAGTCGACCGCCGATGGGATCTTGATCGTCGACCAACAGGGCCAGGTGCGGGGCCACAACCAGAAGTTCCTCAGCCTTTGGCGGCTGTCCGAGGCCGCGGTGAAAGACGGCAACGACGCCGAACTCCAGCGGCAGGTGTTGGGCCAACTTCGGCAGCCCGAGCGGTTCACGAAGAAGGTCCGGGAGCTCTACGAACAACCGGAAGCCGAAAGTTTCGACGTCTTGGATCTGCGGGATGGTCGGGTCTACGAACGTTATTCGAAGCCTCAGCGCCTCGAAGGCCGGACCATCGGGCGGGTCTGGAGTTTTCGCGACGTCACCGAACGTCGGCGACACGAAGAGGAGGCCCAAGTGCTGCAGGCCGAGCTCTTCCAGGCTCAAAAGATCGAAGCCATCGGGACCTTGGCGGGCGGCATCGCCCACGACTTCAACAACATCTTGGGCGTAATCTTGGGGCACACCGCGGTGGCCCGGGCCGATCTGGGCCAAGATCATCCGGTCGCCGACAACCTCAAAGAGATCAACGACGCCGCCGAACGGGCTCGGGCTTTGGTCGAGCAGATCTTGACCTTCAGCCGCCGCCGCCCCGAAGCGCGCCAGCCGATGGCTTTGAGCCCGGTGGTCGAAGAAGCGCTGCGCCTCTTGCGGGCCTCCTTGCCGGCGTCGATCGAGATCGACTTCACCCAAGAGGGCGAAGGTTTTGTGGTGATGGCCGACGTGAACCAAGTGCACCAGGTGTTGATGAACTTGGGCACCAACGCGTCGCACGCCATGCGGGCCAAAGGGGGACGGCTGGCGGTGGCGATCCGATCCGAGCTGGTCAGCGCCGCCACCTTACCCCCCGAGCTGCACCTGCGGCCGGGGCGATATGTGCTGGTGGCGGTCAGCGACACGGGTCACGGGATCCCGCCCGAAGTGTTGCCCCACGTCTTCGAGCCGTTTTTTACGACCAAAGGGCAGGGCGAAGGGACCGGCTTGGGGTTGGCGGTGGCCCAGTCGATCATGCAGAACCACGAAGGGGCGGTGGTGGTGAAGAGTGAGGTCGGGATCGGATCGACCTTCGAGCTCTATTTCCCCGAGGTCGATCTCGAGGCCGCGGCGTCCGAGCCGATGCCCCACCCAGTCCCCGAAGGCCAAGGCCAACGGATCTTGATGGTCGACGACGAACCCCAGCTGGTGGCCAGCGCCACTCGGCTCCTGGAGAAGCTCCACTATCGGGTCACCGGCTGCACCAGCGCCGCCGACGCCTTGGCCACCTTTCGAGCCGCCCCGGACGACTACGACCTCTTGGTGACCGACCTCAGCATGCCCAAACTGGACGGCCTGGCCTTGGCGCGAGAGGTCCACCTCCTCCGGCCCGAGCTGCCGGTGGTGTTGACCTCGGGGTTCTTCGGGGAACTCGAGCCCGGGAGCACCACCTCGGCCGGGATCCGGACCCTGCTCACCAAACCCTTCCACCCGCGTTCGTTGGCCGAGTCGGTGGCCCGGGCCTTGGGCCTGCGCTGATCCGCACGCCTACATGTTGGCTCCAGGCGTCAGCCCGGGCTTCACCCGGGGCCTGGCAAAACGCTCTGACAGCCGGCCCAACCTCGGTTAGGATCCCCCAGCCTCCATGTCCGCCCAGCTCGAGCCCAACCAAGTCGACGCCCGCGGCCAACGGATCCGCGCCCTCGTCCTCGACGTCGACGGCGTCCTCACCGATGGCCGCCTCACCTATTTGCCAGGAGGCGGAGAGTCCAAGACTTTCCACGTCCGGGACGGCCTGGGGATCCAGCTGCTGCAGGCCTCGGGGGTGAAGGTCGCCTTCCTCTCGGGCCGGGAGAGTGAGGTCGTGGCCCGCCGCGGCCGGGAGTTGGGCGTGGAGCAGATGTTCCTCGGCATCGAAGACAAGGTGGTCGCCTTCGAGTCGATGCTCCAAGAGCTGCACCTGGAGGATCAGGACGTGGCCTACATTGGCGACGATCTCCCCGATCTACCCCTGATTCGGCGGGCCGGTTTGGGGTTTGCGGTGGCCGACGCCGCCCCCGAGGTGCGCCAGGTAGCGGGGGTCGTCCTTCGGACGAACGGAGGACAAGGCGCGGTGCGCGAGGCGTGCGAACGTATCCTCAAGGCCAAGGGGGCCTGGCGCGTCTGAAGGAGTGAGGGAGCCGAGTGAGCGTCTTAAAAGACATCGCCCGCTACTTTGGCTTCACCGATGACACTCGCGTGACCATCAGCGCTCCCGGCGTCGATGTGGTGATCACCGGGCGCCCCGACAAAGTTTCGTACCTGCTCGAGGTCGTGAAGACCGAGATGGAGCGCAGCTCCAAGAAGCGGAAGAGCGGCAAAAGCGACGTGGTCCGTCCGACCGAACTGGACGAGATGGACTCGCCCTACGTGTTGCCCGAGGGCCGGGTGGTGCCCGCGCCCGAAGCCGGGGGCGCACCGGCCGCTGCGGTCCCGCCACCTTCGGATCCCAAACAAAAAGCTCGGGCTCGGCCCACGCCGCCGGGGGGCCCGGTCAAGCGGGAGGTGGTGCGTTCGATGGGGCCGCCGATCGTCGCGCCGCGGATCGAAGAGCCCGCCACCTTGTTGCCCGAGATCGAAGAGGCCACGCCCGAAGGTGAGGCCACCGCCGTCCAGCCCAACCCGAGCGGCCCGGCCCGTTTGCCGTCGATGGTGTCGCGCAACGGCCCGACCAGCTCACCGCGTTCACCTTCGATTGTGCAGAAGGCCGTACCCCAAGCCGAGATCGCGACCATGGAGGTCAGCCCCAGCCGCGGCACCAAGATCCCGGCCCGTTCGGCCCGCTCCGAAGAAGACCTGTCCCTCAGCGAGTTCGCCGAGGTCAGCGAGTCGGACATCCAGAAGATCTGAGGCCTACGATTTTTTTCCCCGGACCCACAAGAGGCCAGGTTGCTCTCCGTCGGGCACTGGGGTCCCGGCCAACATCGGTAGGTAGACGTTTTCGGCAGGCCCTCGAGGCGCCAGGCGATACGAATCCAGCGCCAGCTTGGACAACAACACCCGGTCCAACAGCTCCGGGGTCAAGGTCTGCGGTTCGGCGAAGCTGCGAGGTTCGAACAGGTTGAAGGAGCCGAGGAAAAGGCCACCTGGGGCCAAGACCCGCAACAGCTCGTCGCACATCACCTCCAAGCGATCGACGTGGTCCAGCGCGTTGAGGGTCAGCAACACGTCGACCGATCCGGTCGGCAGCGGGATCTCGTTTTCGCTGGAGCGCACGTAGATCATGTCGTGGGCCTTGATCCCCAACTCGGCGTAGACGTCGACCAACACGTCGATGCCGATCCGGGCCTTGGCCGCCTTCGCCCACAACAGGCTCCCCCTCGGCCCACAACCAAAGTCGGCCACCACCTGGCCACTCAAGAAGTTGGCGTTGGGTTGTTCGGCCATCGCCAAGAAGATCTTCTCGTACCAGTGGTTCTTGAGCACCCCACCTTCAGCCGCGTGCCGGGCCTTCCAGTAGTGGAGCTCCCGGGCGTATTTGATCCGATCGACCCCGTACTCCCGCATCAGGTTCAGGTTCTGGAGGCCCTGGCGCAGGTAACGATAGCCGTAGCGGGTGCGGAGGGACGCGGGCACCAAGCTGCGGTAGGCCGCGCGCAGATCGAAGACCATGGAGCCGTTTGCGCCTGGCCCCAAGGACAGGTCAAGCGCGCAAGGCTTCTTCGGCCAACTTGGGCAGCCGTTTGGCCAGGCCCAAGAGGGGGGTCGCCGGCAACCCGAGCGCCTCCACCGACGGTATACTGAGTGGATCGAGTTCCCGCTGGTCTTCGTAGGCTCGGACCATCGAGTCGGCGATGCACAAGACGTGGGCCAGGCGCTCCCAGGGTTGGGTGGCGCGTTTGGGATCGGGCGTGTGGTGTTGGGCCACCGCCGCCACGATCTCACCCGGCATTTTCCAGCGCTCCAGGATCAAGGTGCCCAGCTCTTCGTGGAGCACCGTCGCCGAACGTTGGATGAGGTCGCCGTATTTGTCCTTGAGCTTGACGCCGTCCATCCAGATCAAGATTCGGCCGACGTCGTGGAGCAGGCCCGCGAGTTGGGCCAGGTCCGGCTTGACCTTGGCGAGAGAGGCTAGGAACGGCGCGGCCGCCGCCACCAAGGTGGAGTGGCGCCACAAGGCCGCCGAGATCGGATCCCGCACCAACTTGGCCTGGAGCACCGGCAGGATCAGCATGGTGCGGATCGAACCCAAACCCACCCGCAGGATCGCCGCCGACAAAGAGTCCGCCGGAGCACCACGCCCGAAGAAGGCGTTGTTGGCCAGGGCGATCAGGCGACCGGCCAGGGGCGGGTCGGTGGCGGCCAACTTGGCGATCTGGTCGTAGCCGGCGTTCGGATCCCCGGCCAAGGTGTAGATCCGCTGGGCCACCGGCGGCAGGGTCGCGTCGATCGGCTGTTCGGACTGGAGCCGGGCCATGGCCAAACGCCGCAGCTCGGCCGTGACCAGCTTGGAGTCCTCGGCGACCGGGGCGTGCCACTTTTTGGCGTCGTCGGCCCCCAACTCCCGGGACCACTCGCGTTCACCCCGTTCGTCCCAGGGGGAGTCTCCAACCGAAGCCCGGGCCACGCCTGGGGTATCGACCGGTTTTGCTTGTAGATGAGCTTTTGCCGGAATTGATATACGAAACTCCCGGTTTCGGAAGTCCCCTGCATGTGGATCGTCGCCCTAGCCCTCCGGCGCCCCTACACCTTCGTGGTCGCCGCCCTGCTGCTCTTGCTGGTCGGCTTCCAGGTGGCCCGGACCACCCCCACCGACATCTTGCCGTCCATCGACGTGCCGGTGATCAGCGTGGTCTGGACCTACTCGGGCCTGCCCGCCCAGCAGGTGGAGCAGCAGATGACCCAGTTCAGCGAATATTCGCTGGCGGGCAACGTGGCCGGGATCCAGCGGCTGGAGAGCAACAGCTTCGACGGGCTTTCGGTCATCAAGTTGTATTTCCACCAAGACGTGGACGTGGCCTCGGCCACCGCCCAGGTCACGGCGATCTCCCAGACTATCGTAAGGCGCATGCCGCCCGGCACCTTCCCGCCGATCATCGTCCGCTACAACGCCAGCAGCGTGCCCATCCTGCAGCTGGCCTTCCGCAGCGCCACCATGTCGGAGGCCGAGGTCTTCGACTACGTCAACACCCGGATCCGCTCGGTGTTGAGCGTGATCCGCGGGACCCGCTTCCCGCTGCCGGCTGGCGGAAAGTTCCGGCAGATCGTCATCGACCTCGACCCGGAGGCGCTCCGGGCCCGGGGCTTGTCGCCCAACGACGTCACCCAGTCCCTCGCCGCCCAGAACCTGGTGTTCCCCACCGGCAGCGCCAAGTTGGGCGAACGGGAGTATCGGGTCACGCTCAACTCCAGCCCCGACGCCATCGAGGCCTTGAACGACGTCCCGGTGAAGA
Source organism: Deltaproteobacteria bacterium (assembly GCA_016703535.1). Lineage (GTDB taxonomy): Bacteria > Myxococcota > Kuafuiibacteriia > Kuafuiibacteriales > Kuafuiibacteriaceae > Kuafuiibacterium > Kuafuiibacterium phototrophicum. The sequence goes on from JADJBV010000002.1 coordinate 1,009,941, forward strand.
AGGGAGACGGCCCGACCTTCCTGATGCGGGACGTGGGCTTCGTGCACGACGGCTTTCAACCCCAGACCAACATCGCGCGCCTCGACGGGAGCCGGGCGGTGGTCTTGTCGGTGATGAAGACCGGCGACGCCTCCACCTTGGACGTGGCGGCCCGGGTGCGGGCCATGATCCCCGAGCTCCAAGCCAGCGCTCCGCCGGGCTTTGAGATCCAGGTTTTGGCCGACCAATCCACCTTCGTCTCCAACGCGGTGCAGGGCCTGTTGGTCGAAGGGATCATCGCCGCCGCCCTGACCGCCCTGATGATCCTGCTGTTTTTGGGGAGCTGGCGCAGCACCTTGATCGTCGCGGTCTCCATCCCGCTTTCGGTGTTGGCGGCGTTGTTGGCGATGCGGGCCTTGGGCCAGACCATCAACACCATGACCTTGGGGGGTCTAGCGTTGGCGGTGGGCATCTTGGTCGACGACGCGACGGTGGAGATCGAAAACATCCACCGCAACCTGGCCATGGGCAAGACCTTGACCCGGGCGATCCTCGACGGCGCCCGGCAGATCGCGGTGCCGGCCTTCGTCGCCTCCACCTCGATCTCGATCGTGTTCTTGTCGGTCTTTTTCCTGGAAGGGGCGGTGAAGTTCCTCTTTTTGCCGATCGGGATGGCGGTCGGATTTTCGGTGATGTTCTCTTACCTGCTCTCCCGGACCCTCATCCCGACGATGGTCAAGTACCTCTTGGCTCAGGAACGGCACGGCGAAAGCCACTCCTGGTTCGGTCGGGTGCACGCCGCCTTCGAGCGCGGATTTTTGCGCTTTCGCGACGACTACGGCGGCCTGCTCGACGCGGCCTTGGCTCATCCGGGTCGGGTTTTTGGGGGCTTTTTTGCGTTGATCCTGGTGGGCGTCGCTTTGTTTTTTGGAGTCGGGCGGGACTTCTTCCCGCGGATCGACGGCGGCCAAGTGCGCCTCCACGTCTTGGCGCCGGCCGGCACCCGCATCGAAGAGACCGAACGTTACTTCAGCCAGGTCGAGGCGGTGATTCGGCGGGAGGTGCCCGAACAAGAGCGCCTCTTGGCCTTCATCGGCCTGCAGAGCGGCTACACCGTCGCGATCACCGACAGCGCCAACGTCAGCTCGGCCGACGGCGAGATCTTGATCGTGTTGTCCCGGGATCGGACCCGGGAGACCGAAGAGATCGTCCAGGTGCTCCGCACCACCTTGGCCAAAGAGTTCCCCGAGCTCGGCTTCTATTTTCAGCCCGCCGACATGGTCACCCAGATCCTCAGCTTCGGCGTCCCGGCCGCCATCGATGTGCAGGTCACCGGCATGAAGCGCGACGTCACCTGGGCCGCGGCCAAGGCCATCGAGGGCCGGCTGCGAGGCGTGTCCGGGGTGGTCGACGTCCGGGTGCATCAACAGATCAAGGCGCCCCGCTTGCACGTGGAGGTCGATCGGGTCCGGGCCGCCGAGGCCGGTGTGTCCCAACGGGAGGTGGCCAACAACCTGCTCTTGGCGGTCTCCAACAGCGGCCAGGTCAGCCCCACCTTTTGGACGGATCCGGTCACGGGCAACGGTTATCCGGTGGCGGTCCAGATCCCCGAACACCGCATCGACGGCCTCGACAGCTTGAGCAACCTCAGCCTGGTTACGCCTTCGGGCCCGGCTTTGTTGGGCGACCTGGCCAGCATCGAACGCCGGGTGACGCCGGTCTTCGTCAGTCACACCGACGTGCAGCCGACCTACAACGTGCGGGCCGACGTGGCGGGCGTCGACCTGGGCCACGTCGAGGCCGCCATCGACGAGATCATCCGCAGCGAAAGCAAAAACCTGCCGCCCGGCGCTCGGATCACCATGCGTGGGCAGATCGAGAGCATGCGCCTGGCCTTTTCTCGGCTCTTGTTGGGCCTGATCTTCGCGGCGGTTTTGGTCTACGCGCTGATGGTCATCAACTTTCAGTCTTGGACCGATCCCTTGATCATCGTCAGCGCCTTGCCCGGCGCGGGCGTGGGCATCTTGTTGGCGCTCTTCGCCACCCAGACCACCATCAATGTGCCCTCGTTTATGGGCGCGATCATGAGCGTGGGCGTGGCCACCGCCAACTCGATCTTGGTGGTCACCTTCGCCAACGAACGGCGGGCCGATGGGCTCTCGGCGTTGGCGGCGGCCCAAGACGCGGGGCGAGTGCGGCTGCGGCCGGTCTTGATGACCGCCTTGGCGATGGCCATCGGCATGATCCCGATGGCCTTGGGGCTGGGTGAAGGCGCCGAACAAAACGCCGCCTTGGCCCGGGCCGCGATCGGCGGTTTGGCCGGCGCCACCTTCGCGACTCTGTTTTTTGTGCCGGTCGTCTACAGCAAGCTGCGGCGGCGCGACGTGGCGAAGGTGGTGGATCCGGATCTAGAGGCGGCCAGCACGGCCGCTGGAGATGTGTATGCGTGAAGTTCGTCCGATCCGCGCTGTCCTGGCCGGGGTCGCATTGTTGTTGGGCCTGTTGGCCGTGGGCGGGTGGCCGCGCCTCGAGCGACGGGCGTCCTTGGCCTTGGCCGCGGGGCTCACCCAGGGGCCCCGACGGGTGGCGGTGGTGACCGCCCAGGCTGGGCCCCAGCAGTCGGAGCTGAGCTTGGCGGGCTCGGCCCAACCCCAACAGCTGACCACCCTCTACGCTCGTTCACCCGGCTTCGTGCGGGAGGTGCTGGTGGACCTGGGCGACCGGGTGAAGGCGGGGCAGCTGCTGGCGGTGATCGAGGCCGCGGAGCTCGGTGAAGATCGCCTGCGGGCGCAAGCTAGGTTGCGCGAGGCTGAAGAGAACGTGGCCTTGGCCAAGATCGCCGCCGACCGAGAGGCCAAGTTGGCCGCCGAAGGGGCGAGCTCCCGGCAGCGGGCCGACGAGGCGGCGGCTCGGCTCAACTCGGCGGTGGCCGCGGTCGACACCAACCGCTCCGAGCTGAGGCGGCTGGAGACCTTGCTCGCCTATCAACGGGTCACCGCGCCCTTCGCCGGGGTGATCGTCAAACGTTCGGTCGACAAGGGCGCCTTGGTTTCGGGCGGCAGCGGCACCGGCGTCACCAGCCTCTTCGAGTTGGCGGACGTGGAGGTGTTGCGGATCTTCATCGACGTACCCCAGAGCCACTCGGCGGCGGTGCGGCCTGGGACCCCGGCGATGATCTTCGCGCCCGGTGGGCCGAAGGGTGGGGTGCCAGGAGAGGTGGTGCGGACCGCCGGGGCCTTGGATCCGAAGAGCCGGACCCTGCGGACCGAACTCAAGGTGCCGAGCGCCGAAGGGCTCCTCGCCGGCGGCTACGTGACCGTCAAGCTCAAGCTCACCCGGGACAGCTCGGCGACTCGGGTCCCGGCGACGGCCTTGATCATCGGCAAAGAGGGCCCTCGGGTGGCGGTGGTGGACGCCCAAGGCAAGGTGGCCCTGCGACCGGTGCATATCCACACCGACCTCGGGAAGGCCGTGGATCTTGACGAAGGCCTGGCGCCCGGCGAGCGGGTGGTGATCAGCCCTCCGGACGATCTGGCCGACGGCGTGGTGGTGGAGGCCGTGGAGCGGGATCCCAATGCCAAGCCCTGAACTTTTGGTCTCGCTGCTGTTGGTGGGCCTGAGCGAAACCTCCAGCGCCGCGGTGCGCCAGGTGGATCTGGCCGAGGCCTTGAACCTCGCTTTTGCCCGCAACCGCAGCCTGGCGGTGGTCCGGGCCGACGTGGCCCGGGTGCAGGCGGCGGTGACCCAGGCCCGGGCCGGTTGGTTGCCGACCTTAAACGCCAACGCCTCCTTGGTGTGGCTCGACGCCGACCGGCAGATCGCCGACCGGGTGATCACCGCCCAAGAGACTTTGCAAGCCAACTTGCAATTGCAGGTGCCGCTGGTGGCGGCCCGGGCTTGGCTCGAGAGCGCCCGGGCGGCCGAGGCGGTCGAGGTGGCCCAGGCCAATGAACGCGAACGTCGCCGAGCGATCGGCCTGTTGACCGCCCGGGTGTACCTCGGGGTGGTGCAGGAGCGGCAGGCTTTGGCGATCGCCGAACGGGCCGTCCAGACCTCAAGGGCGGCCTTGGTCTTGGCGGTCCGCCGCAAGGAGGCGGGCGCCGGCACCCGGCTGGAGGAGGCCCGGGCCGAACGGGAGCTCCAGGACAACCTGAGCCGCCTGGAGAGCGCCTGGGTCCGGGTGGCGGCGGGGCGGGAGGCCTTGGGTGCGGTCACCGCCGAAGACGGACCGCTGGACGCCTCGGTCTTGCCCGAGCTGGAGCCGGGCCCGGGGCTGGCGGAGGCCCTGGCGGGCCTGGAGGATCGACCGGACCTGGCGACCCAGGTGGCCCGCCGCACCCTGGCCGAAAAGCGGGCCGGGGACGCCTGGGGCGACTATTTGCCGACGTTGATGGGGGTGGTGACGCCGCTCCTCCAGACCCCTCCCACCCCCACCGTACCGAGCCCCGCCCTCCAGGCTCAGCTCCTCCTGTCTTTTCCGATCTTCGACGGAGGACTGCGGTACGCGCGCCAGGCGGAGCGGGAGGCCTTGCTCAGCGCTGCCGAGGCCACCTTGGAGGAGGCCCGGTTGTCGGCCCGCTCCGAGCTGAGGACCAGCTACCAAGTGGTGGAGCACCGCGCTCAGGCTCGAGTTTCGGCCGAGGCTGCGGCCACCTTGGCCGAAGAGACCCTCCGTTTGGTGCGGCGCACCTTCGAGGAAGGGTCGGGGACTCAGCTCGAGTTGATCGACGCCGAACGGGCCGCCCGGGACGCCGCCACCTCCGCGGTTTTGGCCGCGATCGCCGAAAAGAGCGCGATGATCGATCTGTTGGCCGCCGCCGGGCGATTTCCCGCCGAGGTGGCGCCGTGAGCCCCGAGGCCCACAAGCGGGGGCGTCCGCGCTGCGAACACACCCGGGCCAACATCTTGGCCGCCACCGAGGCCTTGCTCGACGAGGGGGGCCCTGGCGCGGCCTCCATGGACGCCATCGCCCACCGGGCCGGGGTCAGCAAAGCGACCGTCTATCGCTGGTGGCCTTCAAGGGGTTGGGTGGTCCTGGAGTCTTTGGTCGAGTTGATGGAGCGGGAGTCGGCCTTCGTCGACACCGGCAGCTTGGCCGGGGATCTGCGCTCCCAGGTGAGGGCCCTGGCCCGGATCCTGCGAACCTCTTCTGGCTCCTCGATCGCCGCGATCATCGCCGAGATGCAGACCGATCCCGAGATCGGCCAGGCCTTTCGGGAGGCCTTTTTGGCCCGGCGCCGTCGCTCCGCCAAAGAGATGTTGGCTCGGGCCGAGGCCCGAGGTGAACTGCGGCCGGGGCTGGATCCGGAGCTGGTTTTGGATCTGCTCTACGCGCCGCTGTACCTGCGTCTTTTGCTGAAACATCAACCGATCGACGAGGCCTTCGTCGAGCAGAGCCTGCGCCTGGTGTTGTCGGGGCTACAGCCGGATTAGGTGCCGGTCCGGTCGACCTGCTTGATGGTCAACTGGGGCGGCTCCTGCTTGAGGATGGTCTCTTTGGTGATGGTCACTTCGGTGACCTCTTTCCTGGCCGGCACGTCGTACATGATCTCGAGCATGGCGATCTCGAGGATGGCCCGGAGGCCCCGGGCGCCCGTGTTCTTCTCCATCGCCTTTTTGGCGATGGCCTCGACCGCACCTTCACCGAAGCCGAGCTTCACGTTGTCCAGCTCCAGCAGCTTTTGATACTGCTTCACCAGGGCGTTTTTGGGCTTGGTCAAGATCTCCTTCAACGTCTCTTCGTCGAGATCGTTGAGGTGCGTGATCACCGGGAGACGACCGGTGAACTCGGGGATCATGCCGAACTTGAGGAGGTCGCCCGGCTGGACCTCCTTCAGCAGCTCGCCGATCCGGCGATCTTTTTTGCCTTTGATCTCGGCGCCGAAGCCCATCGACTTCTTGCCGACCCGGCGTTCGATGATGTTCTCCAGGCCCACAAAAGCGCCGCCGCAGAGGAACAGGATGTTGGTCGTGTCCATCTGCACGAAGTCCTGCTGCGGGTGTTTGCGCCCGCCCTTGGGGGGCAGGTTGGCCATGGTGCCTTCGAGGATCTTCAGCAGCGCCTGTTGCACGCCTTCGCCCGACACGTCTCGGGTGATGGAGGGCGACTCGCTCTTGCGCGCCAGCTTGTCGATCTCGTCGATGTAGACGATGCCTCGGCTGGCCCGCTCGATGTCGCCGTCGGCGGCCTGGAGCAAGTTGACCAGGATGTTCTCCACGTCTTCGCCGACGTAGCCCGCCTCGGTCAGGGTGGTGGCGTCGGCGATGGTGAAGGGGACGTTGATGATCCGGGCCAGGGTCTGGGCCAACAAGGTCTTGCCCGAGCCCGAAGGCCCGATCAGGAGGATGTTGGACTTCTGGAGCTCGACCTCTTCGTCCTCACCGCTGCCGGTCGGCTTGCCGCTGGTCTGGATCCGCTTGTAGTGGTTGTGAACCGCGACCGCGAGGGCCTTTTTGGCCCGCTCCTGGCCGATCACGTATTCGTCGAGGACCTGCTTGATCTCGGAGGGACGAGGAACGCGGAAGGCGCCGTCCTTCTGGCTGTCCTTGTCCTGCTCCTCGGCGATGATGTCGTTGCAGAGGCCGATGCACTCGTCGCAGATGTAAACGGTCGGGCCGGCGATGAGCTTCTTCACCTCCTTCTGCGACTTACCGCAGAAGGAACAGGTGAGGTTCCCGCCGTAACCGTCTTCTCGCTTGCCTCGGTCAGCCATCGAACGCCGTCCCAGTGTCACAAGACGCGAGGAAGGCCGCAAGGGCTGCTCGCGGGGAGTCGTTTACCCGTTTAACGCAGGGCGGCAGAGCAGGCAGCATGGCGTAATTCAAGACTTTTTTGCGATCGAGACTCAGGTCTTTTCGGCGGCGGCTTCCTTCTTCCCGATCACCACCTCGTCGATCAGGCCGTACTCCTTCGCCTGGATCGCCGACATGTAGTAGTCGCGGTCGCCGTCTTTCACCAGCCGATCCATGGGCTGACCGGTGTGTTTGGACAAGATCCCGTTGAGGAGCTCTTTGGTCTTCATGATCTCCCGGGCCTGGATCTCGATGTCCGAGGCCTGACCCCGGGCGCCGCCCAAAGGCTGGTGGATCATCACTCGGGAGTTTGGGAGGGCCTTGCGCTTACCCTTGGCGCCCGCCGCGAGCAACACCGCCGCCATCGAGGCCGCTTGGCCGATGCAGATGGTGCTGATCGGGCACCGCACGTACTGCATGGTGTCGTAGATGGCGAGGCCGGCCGAGACCGAACCGCCCGGGCTGTTGATGTAGAGGTTGACGTCCTTCTCCGGGTCTTCCGACTCCAGGAAGAGGAGCTGGGCCACGATCACGTTGGCCAGATCGTCGGTCACCTCCATGCCGAGGAAGACGATCCGATCCTTCATCAACCGCGACCAGATGTCGTAGGCCCGCTCGCCGCGGTGGGTTTGCTCGATGACGGTAGGAACCAAGTAGCTCATGGGCGCCGAATGGTGGCCGGCCTCGGGGCCGGTGTCCACCCCCTTTCCTATTCTGTTCACAACCCGGTGGGCGGGCGTTTTCGTCCCGCTATTCGGCGGGATCGATCACCAAGTGGTTGATCACCCCGGCGACAATCGGCAAAGGCCGCGTCTGCAGCTGGGCGCCGCTCAGCTGGTAGGAGAGCCGGTAGGCGCCGGTAGGCACCGCGTACCAGCTGGCTGAACCACAGATCGGGTCGGTGTTGGTGAGGGTGTCGTCCGGCACGCAGCGGTTGTCGAGGAGGCCCGAATACACGACGCGCCCTGCGGTGGTGGAGGTCTCGATGGTGATGCCACCGGCCGGGCTTTCGCAGTCCAAGGCCCGCAAGAAGGCCTGGCCCTGGGCCGGATCGTAGCTCAGGCCGAGGTTGCTCAAGGTGGCCTCTAGGTTGGCCTGGGTCACGAGGTTGATCGGGACCCGGGTGGTGTCGCGGCGCGGCGCGTTGAAGTGCACCACTTCGGTCAAATGCCCGGTCGAGCGGATCACCAAATAGAGGTCCCGGGGTTGTCCACCCGAGGGGACCTGGAGGCGGGAGGTGTTGGTCAACCCCGGACCGATCGCGGGGGTGGTGACGGTGGCCAACAGTTGATCGTCGGCTTGGTCCCGGACCTCGATGGTCGCCGGGCCGCCGGCGCTCGAGCGCACCGGGACGTCGAAGCTCAAGGTGGCGGTGACCGTCCGCTCGATCGGGATCCGCAGGCAGGAGGTCTCGTCGGGGCTGCGGGTGGGATCGAGCAGGTAGTCCCGGACTCGGTTGGAGGCGGGCGGGCGTTCCCAACGTCCGTGGCCCCGGCCCCGAGACTCGTAGAGGTACGACTCGTTGGCCAAAGCGTTGCGCATCTCGGTCCCGAGGGAACTCGGCGTCCACCAGTCTTCTTCGCCCACGATCAAGAGCAACTTCGGTGCGGTCGGCGCGGCGATCCGCTGGAGTTCGGCCTCGGCGGGCCAGCCGACGCAGGCTCGATAGTCGCTGAAGCCCCAGCCCCCCAGGCGAGGATCCACCTGTCGGGCTGAGCCCAGCGAAGACTCGAGGGAGGTGCCGGCGATCGCGCCGGGCCCGTAACGATCCCGGCAGCTGATCGCGATGTTGGCGACTCGCCCACCGTCGTAGGCGCCGTCCGCGTCACGGCCGTTGTAGAGGTCGGCGACCGCAAAGGCCAAGGTTGGATCACCGGCCAAGGCGCTGCGGATCACCTCGCCCAAGCTGATGTAGAGCCCGGGGCCCATCAGGTAGTTGATCGCCTCCCGGGCGTCGGCCGAGGTCATGATCCGATCGGGCAAGGCGATGGTTCCGTCGTCGGCCATCGACAAGAAGGCCATGGTCGCGCTCTCGACCTCGGCCGCGTTTCCGCCCGAGGTCCAGCAGCCCGGCGTCCGAGGGCACTCCACGAAGAAGTCTTCCAAGCCGTCCCGTTCGGCGATGGTCCGAATCTCCATAAAAGCTCGGGGATCCAAAGAAGGGCTGACCACCGCGTCCAACACGAAGGCCCGCATCGAGTCCGGGTGGAGGGTCGCGAAGGTCGCGCCCAAGAGGGTGCCGTAGGAGACGCCCAAGAAGTTCAGCTTCTCTTCGCCCAGGGCGCGCCGGACCAGGTCCATGTCGTGGGCGACGTCGACCACGCCGAGGTGGGCCAAGGCCTCGGCGCCGACGTTTTCGCGGCAACGTTCTCGGAAGCGATCGATCCACGCTTGGTGGGCCGCGGCGTCGTCAAAGGGGTGGATCCGTCGCAGCTCGTCGAGGTCTCCATCCAAGGCGCAGTCGAGGGTCGGTTCACTGCCGCCGACCCCGCGCCAATCCACGCCGATCACGTCGAAGCGTCGGCGGATGGTGAGGTTCCCGTCTCGGACCCTCGGCACCATCAACCGGCTCTCTCCGCCGGGGCCTCCGGGGTTGACCAGAATGACGCCGATCCGACGGGCCTGATCTTCGGCGGGCGCCCGGGCCATGGCCAGCTCGATCCTGCCTCGGGGTTCGTCGTGGTTGAGGGGCACCTCGAGGCGGGCGCACTCCAGCCCGCTCAAGCGGCTTTCGGTGCACGGGGTCCAATCGATCTGCGCGGGAGGTACCCAAGGATCGAGGGGGCCCAGATCGACGTTCATCTCCGCGTCAGGTCCGCCGTCCAGGCCCGCGTCGGCCCCATCCACGATCCCTTGGTCGCGCGGGCCCAGGTCGCTCGCCGGAGCGCCGCCGTCGGGGGTGGGCTCGGGATCGCTGCCACACGCCCCAAGGCCGGTGGCAAAGAGGATCACCCAGCCCAACCGTTGCATCCCCTTGGGATGACACGAGGGTTGATCGGGCCGCAAGGCACGACGGGCCTACATCAGTCGCTTCGACGTTGACGGTCACCGAACAAACGAGGACCTTGGCCCGGCTTTGGGCTGGGTTCGGGCATCCCTGTTGGTGTTGGCTTTGGGCACCATCGCCTGCCCTCAAGACATCCGGGTGGCCGAAACCCGCGACGGAGGTCGCCGGGATCTGGGGAGCTCGGACGGAGCCCTCCTCGACTCTGGAGCGCCGACCGATGGGGCGGCGGGGGACGGCCCGCGCGACGCCGAAGTGCGGGACGTGCCCGATCTCGGCTTCTACGACTCGGGCGTGGACACCGGCACCTTCGACGCGACCTATCCCGACGCGACCTATCCCGACGCGACCTTCCCGGACGCGATGGTGCCCGACGCCGGCGCCTTGGATCCGAACTTGGCGGTACCCCCCGCGGGCAACGACGTCTGCGATCCACCGGGAGACCTCAACAACTGCCCCGGCATCAGCGTCTGCCGATTTTACGACGCGGCCGAAGGGCGCTGCGAAAGCTGCACCGCCTGCGGCAACCTCTACGACCCCTGCAACAGCGGCGACGACTGCGACATCCTCTTCGCCTGCTTCGCCGGTTACTGCACCAACTTCTGCATCGTCGGCACCTACGGCTGTGGCCCGATCGAAGACTGCTTGGACGTGGGCCACCCGATCTACGGTGTGTGTCGCCCGGGGTCTTGAACGATCGGAGTGTTGTCCTGCGGGGGGCTCAGATCTGTCCGGCCCAGCCCTGATCACGTTCGGCGAACGCGTCTTTTGCCAGGCGAACCAGCTCGGGTGATAGGGGCCCCGCCTTGATCATCCGGGCCGCGGCCTCCACGTGTTCGGGGCGGCGGGTCCCCAAGATGGCCGCGTCGACGCCGGGCGCAAAGGCGGCGAAGCGGAGGGCGTATTCGTCTTCGGGCAGGGGGCACTTCAAGCCCATGGCGGCGCGGCGATCCCAATACTCCAAGGCGTAGTCTCCGACGGGGCGCTCCCCGAAGCGCCACGGCGCGTTGGCCAAGGGACGTTTGGCCAAAACTCCGATGCCGCGCTCCGCCGCCGCTGGGATCGCGGTACTCAAGGCGCGTTGATCGAAGGGGTTGACGGACACCTCGATCACCTCACACCACTGCGATCGGATCGCCGCGGCCAGGGCCTCGTTTTCGCCCGAATAACCGACGGCCCGCACCAGGCCCGCGGCTTTGGCGCCCAAAAGTGCTTCGCTCAGCTCACCCCGCTGCAAGGTCTCCAGAGGACAGGAGTGGAGCAGGACCACGTCGAGGTGATCGGTTTGGGTCCGGGCCAAGGCGGCTTCGATCCCCCCTCGGATCGAGGCGCCGGTCCAATCTGGGATCCCCGGCACGCCATAGCCGACCTTGGTGACCAACACGAAGTCCCGCCGCCGCCAGGACAGGTGGCGCCCGATCCGTTCTTCGGCCAGGCCGTAGCTGGGGGCCGCGTCGATCAAGGAGAGGCCAAAGTCGACGGCCCGGTTCAGGACCGTGCCGGCCTGCTCTTCGCTGAGGGTCGGATCGCCGAGACCCCCGGTTCCCAGGCCCAAGACCGGCACCCAGAGGCCGGTGCGGCCCAAAGGGCGGAGGGGCAGGGGAGCGGAGGGTGTCACGTCCACGGTTCGGGTATCGTCCATACCACGATGAGGTGGGCGCTGCTCTGTCCGCTGGTGTTGGTGGCCTGCACCAGCCCGGTCGAGGTGCCCCACTGCGAAGAGCCCGCCCTTTCCGTCGGCACCGCGACCGTGTCCTGGCACCGGGAAGTCCGGCCGATCATCTTTGGTCGTTGTTCCACCTGCCATGTCGAGGGCGGACACGCACCCTTCGCCTTGACCGGATATCCCGAGGCGGCCGCCTACGCGCCAGCGATCCGGGACGCGGTCCTCCACAAGCGGATGCCACCTTGGCAACCCGCTAGTTGTTGCAATCAATTTGCAGATAACTTTGGGCTGTCGGATCCGCAGATCGAGTTGATCGTCCGTTGGATCGATCAAGGGGCCGAGGAGGGGGATCGGGATCGGCCGGCGCCGCCCTTGCCGCCGGTGGGGGGGCTCTCCCGGGTGGATCTCGAGTTGACCATGCCGGTGGGTTATCGGCCTCAACCCAAGCCGGGCCACGTCGACGACTACCGTTGTTTCCTCTTGGACTGGCCCGAAGAACAGCCGGTGGTGGTCAGCGGCCTCAACCCGGTGCCCGGGGCCCGGCCGATCGTGCACCACCTGATCGTCACGGCCCTCGATCCCGACGAGGCCGAAGCGGTGGCCGGTGAAGTGGCCGAAGACGGCCGGCCGGGGCTTCCGTGTGAAGGAGGCCTCGGTGAGTTCGCCAGCGGCCAGGTCCTCGGCGGCAGCCTGATCGGCGGCGACTTTCCGGACGGCATCGGCGCCCGTATCGAGCCGGGCTCCAAGATTTTGCTCAACGTCCACTATTCGGTCACCGACCTGGCGCCGCCCGAAGATCGGACCACCATCCAGTTCCGCCTCGAGCCCGGCGACACGCCCCTCCTCGAGGTCAAGCCGATGGTCTTGGCCAACCCGGCCTGGTTGGTGGGCGGCGCCATGACGGTGAAGGCCGGTGAGGTCCGGACCTACGCCCACCGGGTCGATCCGCGGCTGCAGACCCTGGGCAAACGTACGCTTCTGCGAGGCCTGACGCCCCACATGCACTACCTGGCCCAAGGGATGATCGTGACCTTGTTACGGGACGACGGCACCCGCACCTGTCTTTTGGACGTGCCTCGCTGGGAGTTCGGCTGGGAGCAGCCCTATTGGTTTACGACGCCGATCCCTCTCGAGCCCGGCGACGAACTCCAGGTGCAGTGCACCTTCGACAACACCGCCGCCAACCAGCCGGTGATCGGGGGCGTCAAAGGTGCACCGCGGGACATCGCCTGGGGCAGCGAAAATCAGGACATGTGTGCGGCGTTTTTGGCCTTCACCGAGGTCGAGGAGTGATCCGCGGCGCGTGGATCCTGTTGCTGCTTTCGGGCTGCGCCTCCAGCACCGGCGTGGGTCACGCCCGCCTCTTGGCCGAAGATGAATACGCGCTGACCTTTGGCCTCGATCTCGGCGTCTCCTTCTCCCGGCTCACGCCTGGCCAAGACACGCCCGCCCCTTGGCCTCAGGGGGTGATCGGCGCCCGTTATGGTTTAGGGCCGGTGGAGCTCGGCGCCCGGACTTGGGGTTGGGGCCTCCCGACCTACTTCTACACCTTCGGCGCGGCCATCGACGGCAAGTTGGCTTTGCATCAGTCCCCTTCGATCGAGGAGGGCTTCGATCTGGCCCTGGGCCTCGACGTTGGTTACCACCAGATCAACTACCAACAGGCGCCCATTCACCTCTTGGTGGTGCAGGCGCCTTTGGCCTTCGGCTGGAACTTGGGCGGTGGGGACCAGCTCTTGTTCGGGGTGCGGCTGGCCAATCACCTGATGGGCGGCGCCGATCAGACCTTGGTCAACCTGCTCTTCGGCGGCTTCTCCATCGGCTACTCCTGGCGCGCTTTGCCGGGCGTCGACATCCGCCCGGAAGTGGTGGTGCTTTATTCGCCGGTCTCCTTCAACGGCTACGCGGAAGACGAAGAACGTCGTGGCCTCTCCATCGTGCAGATCGGCCTGGGGAGCGCTTTCTCGCTATGAGTCCAGCCTGCACCTTCACGCAGTGCACGGAAACTGGCCCCGATCGTTCTCCGTGTGCGACGTGCTGGCCGGGCAGGCCATGTGGGCCCGAGCGCACTGGCTAGGTAAAGGAGGCATGGGGGCCTCACCGCCTGAACTTCATCCAGGCTTGACCTGATGAGGATCGCCCGCGGTCGGCACATTGATCCGCGCTGATCGCGAGGAACGTTGTGACCGGTCCCCGCTCCTGTTAGGAGCCAGCGCGCTCGCTGGACGTGTTTAGGTTCGCCAGGAGGGCAGGGAGTTTATCGATGAAGACGTGGTTGAGTCTTGGCTTGTCGGGTGTGGTGGCGGCTGCCGGATGTGCGGCGGGGCCCGTTGGCAGCTTGTTTACGAGCGTGAAGGGGCCGCGTCAGTTCGATCCGGGCGAAACGACCAACCCGGCTTCTGCGGTGATTTCGGGCGAGAGCTGCTCCATGAGCATCCTCGGGTTGATCGCCCTCGGTGACTGGTCGGTGGACGCCGCGATGCGGGCCGCTGGCGCTGAAGGCAAGACGCTCAAGAACGTCGCGGTCGACACCCGGACGATGACCATCCTCGGGTCTCTCTACGGGAACTACTGCACCAACATCACCGCACAAGTCGTCGAAGGCGGAACGCCGATGGCCGAGATGACGCCGGTTGAGGCCGCGCCGGTCGTAGTGGGTCGCAAGCTGAGCACTGGCCTCGTGGTCAAAGGCAATGAAGGCGGCATCGAGTACTCACTCCTCGACTTTGTTCAGGACCCGAACCGGCCCGTTGACAAGACGACCTGGTTCAACTTCGATCGAGTCGTCTTCCCGACCGGCAGCGCCGAGATCGATATGGAAGCGTCCAAGGAGCAGCTGAGCAACATCCACGAGATCCTGAAGGCCTACCCGAACGTGAAGCTGAAGGTCGGTGGCTACACCGACAACACCGGCTCGGCCGCAACCAACAAGAAGCTCTCCGGGCAGCGCGCCTCCGCCGTCGCCGCCGCGCTCAAGAACCTCGGGACCGATGGAGCTCGCCTCGATCCAGAGGGTTATGGCCCCGAGCACCCGCTCTGTCCGGCGAACGACACTCCCGACTGCCGCGCCCAAAATCGCCGCCTCGCGGTTCGTGTGACCGCCAAGTAGTCCACGCGAACCCTGGGCCTGGGTTCTCGAGTTCGGTCGCCATCCTGTGAGCTAGTGTCCCGTCCGGGAAGTTCGGATCACGTTCGCGCTCGTCCTTTTTGCCGCTGCTCGACGCGCGGCCTGCGGCCGCCCTTTCGGGCTCCTCGGTCATTGGGGGCAACCCAACTCCCTCCGGAGCGCGTCGATCAGCGACGAAAAATCCTTCGCGGGAACATGATCGAACTTCCCGGACGGGACACTAGGCAACAGGCCTCTCCGTCGGGCAATGGCCTGTTGCCTGGGCGGGTCCAAGCGGAGGAAAGCTCTAGACCGGTGAACAGCCCATCGGTTCGGGTAGGGATCTGGTGTTTGGTCGCGTGTTCGATCGCCTGCAGTGACGATCGCCGCACTCGAGGTGGATCGGGTGGGGCAGCGCCGCGGGACGGAGGCGCCGACGCTGCCAGCGGGGACGGGAGCGGCACCTTGGACGGTGGGCACGGTGATGGATCGTCCTTGGAGGTGGGCGGGTTCGACGCAGCGGTCGGGCCCGACGCGGCGGGGCCCGAGCTCGGCCCGCTTTGTCCGCCGGCCTTGGATCCCCCGGGGCCCAATCGCTGTGATGTCACTCTGGACCTCGTCGACTGCCCCTTTGAGCGCACCGAACTCGAAGGCCGACCGGTCTACTACCAAGTGCCGCTTGGCGTGCCACCGGCGGCGGGTTTTCCGGCGGTGGTGGTGTTCCAGGGGTCGTTCTTCTCTCCGGAAGAGACCCAGGCGGGAGGACCCGATCTCCCGTTTGGCGGCTTCTATCAGGTCCAACTGCAAGCCCTCTTGCTCCATCAGGGCTTCGTGGTGATCGCCCCCTCGGCCCGGGCCGGCTTGGCTTGGGCCACCAACTTCCCCGGCTACGAGTCCTCCGAGGACCACGCGGTGATGTTGGCCCTGCTCGACGAGCTGCACCTTCGCGGCCGCTTTGGCCCCGTCGATCCCGCGCGAGTTTATGCGACCGGGATCTCCAGCGGTGGCTACATGACCAGCCGAATGGCCGTCAGTTACCCCGGGCGCTTTCGGGCCTTGGCGATCAACGCCGGCTCTTACGCCACCTGCACCAACGTGTTGTGCAGCATCCCCGATCCGTTGCCCGCCGATCACCCACCCACCCTGTTTTTGCACGGGGCGCGGGACCTCACGGTGCCGCTCTACACCGCCGAGGCCTATCGGGATCAGCTCTGGTCCCAGGGCCTGGAGGCCGATCTCTTGGTCGACGCTCAGGCCGGTCACGAGTGGTTGAGCGCCGCGCCGAGCGCGATCGGCTGCTGGTTCCTCAGCGACTGAGGCTCGGGCCTCAGCGGTGCGGCACCAAGGCGCTGCCGTTGAGGGTCCGACCCAGACGTCGGGCCACCTCGACGCCGAAGCCGGCGGCCCGCTGCACCTCAGGCTCCCGTAGCGCGCTCATCAGCCCGAAGAATCCGACCTCTTTGGGGGTGGCGCTGGCGTCGGCGACCGCTTGGTTCATGGTCGCCAAGATCCGCAAGGTCTCGGCCTGTCGTGGCACCGCGGCCATCGCCGGTTCGGTCTGGATCGCCAGCTCGATCAGTCGCTTGCCTTCTTTGGAAGACAACAAGGCCGCGACCTCCATCAGGCCGCCGACGTCGATCTTATGGGCCACGCCCGCCGCGGTCTCGAACGCCCCTTGGATCACCGGCATCACCTTGGCGGTGGCGGTCAAGGCCTCCAACATCTTGGGATCGGTGAGTTGGTACAAAGTGGCAGCCACGGTCTTCAGCCGCGCGTCCAGGTCCCCTGAACCACCTTGAGCCTCGACCCAACGCCGTACGGTCTGCATGCCCTCTTCGAGGAGCTCGGGCCCAGCTGCCAAGGCGTTGATCGCGTATTCCAGATCCGGGAGGAGCAGCGCCACCCGGGTGAAGGAATCGAGCACGTCGGGCGAGGCCAGGTGCATCATCGCCTCGGCCAAACGTTCGCTCAACACCTCGTGACCTTCGACCTGGGCCAGCTGAGAAGTGGCCTTGGCGGTCGCCTTCACCGCGGGCGCCAGGAGCGGGAGCAGGCCCGCCAGTTCACCCAAGGAGCGGGCGGCCTGGCCGTCGGTCAAAGCCAAGAGCAAAGTCCCGGCGGCCTCGACCCGCCGATCGAGATCCAAGGTGCCCAAGCCCAACCGCGCCAAGCGCTCCTTGGCCAACTGCATGCCCTCTTCGAGCAGGACCGGCCCAGCGGCCACCGCTTGCACGGCGTACTCCAGATCCGGGGCCAAGGCGGCGATCCGGGTCAAGGCGCCCAAGGTGTCCTCGTCGGCCAACACGAAGAAGGCCTCGCTGAGCCGAGCGGCCACCTTCTCCGGGCCTTCGGTTTGGGAGAAGTCGCCGATGGCGTGGGCAGTGCTCTCGACCAACGGCGTCAGATCGACGCTGGCCTTGGCCAGGTGGCCTAGGGCCCGAGCGATCTCCGGGCTGGAGAGTTGGTAGGCCAGCTCCAACACCGTGTCCAATCGGCGCCGCACCTCGAAGGCGCCCTCGGCCGTGTGGCTGTGAAGGCGGCTCTTCATCAGCTCCATCGCCTCCTGCATCAGCTCCGGGCCGGCCGCCACCCCCTGCAGCGCGTACTCCAGCTGGGGCAACAACACCGCGATCCGGGTCAAGGTCTCGACCGTCTCGGGCTCCCCCAAACAGATCAAAAGCTCGGCCAGGCGATCTTGGGTCTGGGCGGCGCCGTACACCTCACCCAACGACGCTTCGGCCCGCCGTGCCGCCGAGGCCAAGGTCGCCGGCCCCGCTGGGGTCTCTGGCGCGGGGGCGACCGGCGAACGCTCGAGGAGGGCCAACACCCGATCCAGGCGGCTCTCCAAGCGCTCCAGCCGACGTTCGAGCTCGACAGTGTTGCTCATCTTCATCGTCTCCTAAGAAGGCCCAACCGGGCTCCCGACCGTAGCCAGCCAAAACACCCCGACCGCGATCGACGCCGCACCTGCCAGCGCCACCGCCTTGGGCACCCAAGCCTCGCGGCGCACCACCCGCCCTGCGAAGAAGGCGAAGGCCGCCATCGCGCCCAAGCCACCGAGCAAAAACATCAACAGGTAGGCCAAGGCCGCCACCCGGCCCAGGGCCAGGGTCGGCAATACACTCAATAGATGGCCGCCGCCGGCGAAGCCGTGGAGCAAGCCAAAACCCAACACCGAGTGGTGGTGTTGCCCAGTGGCCAGCTGCGGGTGGGTGTGGGTTTCGCTGCCGTGATCGTGTTGGTGGGTGTGAACCTGGAGCACGCCGCTCTTCTTGACGGTCCAGAGCCCGACCAACACCAACAAGACGCCGACCATCCGTTCGGCCAGGTTGCTGAAGGACTCGAGCTGCACGGTGGATTGGAGCACCAACGCGATGATCGCCAAGATCACCACCCCGACCCCGTGGCCCAGGCCCCAGGTGATGCCGACCTTGAGGGCGCTCCTTCGATCCCGCAGCGCAAAGGGCAAGACCGCGGCCAAATGATCCGGCCCCGAGAGCACATGGAGCACGCCGGCCAACAGGCCGCCCATGCCGCTCAACAACCAGACGTTCACTTGGCGCCTCCGGGATCCTGCTGCCTTTGCCGCAACCAGCCGTACCAATCAGCGAGGCCCGCCCCGTTTTTGGTCGAGACCTCCATGATGGGCACCCCCGGGGCGACCTGGGCCAAGTTGCGCCGGGCCAGCGATAGGTCGAAGTCCAAGTGGGGCGTCAGATCCGTCTTGGTCAACAGGATCAGATCGGCGGCGCCGAACATGTGCGGGTACTTCTGGGGTTTGTCTTCGCCTTCGGTGACCGAAAACAGCACCACCTTGGCGGCTTCACCCAGGTCGAAGAGGGCCGGGCACACCAGGTTGCCGACGTTTTCGATGAACAACACCGACCCCGGCTCGGGCCCGAGCGACTCCAGGCCGTGCCACACCATATCCGCTTCCAGGTGACAGCCCTTGCCGGTGTTGATCTGCACCACCTTGGTCCCCGTCGCGGCGATCCGCTCCGCGTCCCGGCTGGTCGCTTGATCCCCTTCGAGCACCGCCACCTTGCTCCCCAACTCGACCAAGGTCCGCTCGAGCAGCGTGGTCTTCCCCGAACCCGGCGAGCTCATCAAGTTCAGCGCCAAGATCAGGTGGTCCTTCAGGTAGGACCGGTTGCGAGCGGCCAAGCGATCGTTCTTGTCCAACACCTTGATCGCCAGGGTTTCGGTGACCGTGCCGATGTGGACCGGTTTGGGCCCCGGGCCCATTCGGAGCGGGTGCGGGTGGGGGTGATCATGGTCGTGGGCATGATCGTGGTCGTGGGCATGATCGTGGTCGTGGGGGTGATCGTGGTCGTGGGGGTGATCGTGGTCGTGGGGGTGATCATGGGCGTGCGCCTCCGCATGCCGATGCCTCACCACGGTCCCATCCGCCATCAGATGCGAGTGCTCCCCGCCCGCCCCAACGATGGTCGCCACCGCTCCATCCGAACAACCGCAGGTCTCACACATCGACCACCTCCATCGAACGGATCAACAACTCGGTGCCGCTGGCGGGCTCCACGTCCAGCCGGGCGCCCTCCAACACCGTACCTTGGGTGCACAACTCGAAGCAGAACTCGATCGCCTGCCGGTCGATGCCGGCCTTTTCGCCGATCTGCAGCAACACCGACTTGACGGTGCGGTTGCCGGCCCGCTCGGCGACGGCGGCCACGATGTTGTGGGTGATCGACAGCTCGTGCATCAGCAGATCCTCGGCAGGGGCTCACCCACCAACATCTCCAAGATGCGTTCCCCGCCAAAGCCGGTGTCCAAGGTGACGATCCCCGGCGACTCGGCCCGGCAGCGAGCGATCAGGGCCGACTCTTGGCCGTACCGGTGGGCCCGCATGATGCGGAGCGCCGGCTCCACATCCTTGGCCGGCACCACCACCACCACCTTGCCTTCGTTGGCCAGGTGCACCGGGTCCAGGCCGAGCAGTTCGGTCAAGCCGGCCACCTCTCGGCGCACCGGCAAGGCGCTGGCGTCGACCACCATCCCCACCTCGGAGGAGAGGGCCAACTCGTTGAGCACCGCCGCCAGGCCACCCCGGGTCACGTCCCGCATGGCCCGAACCTCGACGGCCTTGACCAGCTCGGCGATCATTCCATTCAGTGGAGCGCTGTCGGTGGCGATGTCCGACTCCAACTTGAGTTCACCCCGGGCCACCAAGATGGCGGCGCCGTGATCGCCCAGGTAACCGTTGACCAACACGCAGTCGTCGGGCCGCAGACCTTGGGCGTGCACCTCGACGCCCTTGGGGATCACGCCGACCCCCGAGGTGTTGATGAAGAGCTGATCGGCCTTGCCCCGGGGCACCACCTTGGTGTCGCCGGTGACGATCTGGACCCCCGCCTCGTCAGCGGCCAACTTCATGGAGCGCAACACCCGCCGCAGGGTCTCGATGGGCAGGCCCTCCTCCAGCACCAATCCGCACGACAAATACAGAGGTTTGGCCCCCGAAACCGCCAGGTCGTTGACCGTGCCATTGACCGCCAACTTGCCGATGTCCCCGCCCGGAAAAAACAGGGGCGTGACCACGTAGGTGTCGGTGGTGAAGGCTAGGCGATCACCGTGGGCCGCCAGCGCGCCGAGGCTGAAGCGGGCCTGATCTTCGTCGACCACCAAACCTTCGCCGCCCAGCTCACCCACCACCAGGTCGTCGATCAGATCCCGCATGGCCTTGCCGCCGCCGCCGTGGGCCAAGACCACCACCGACTCCCGGACCTTGCCCAGGCGCCGGCGGTGTTTTTCGATCCGCTGCATCAGCCGTTGATCGTCACCGTTCATGACACGGTCCTCAAGCGAGAGCTGGGGTTGAGCCGGCCGTAGTTGTAGTGGGCGGCGCAGGCGCCTTCGGAGGAGACCATACAGGCGCCGATCGGCGTCTCCGGCGTGCAGGCGGTGCCAAAGACCTTACACTCCCACGGCTTGATCGCGCCCTTCAGCACGTCGCCGCACTCGCAGACGCCCGGATCGGGCACCGACACCGACGGCACCTTGAAGTGGGCCTCGGCGTCGAAGCGGGCATAGGCCGCCCGGAGCTGCAGGCCCGAGTGTTCGATCGACCCCAGGCCTCGCCACTCGAAGGTGGCCCGAGGTTCGAAGACCTCTTGAATCGCCTCCAGCGCCACTCGGTTGCCGTCGTCCTTCACCAAACGGCGGTATTGGTTCTCCACCGTGGCCCGGCCGTCCACGATCTGGGCGAGCAACATCCGGACCGACTGGAGCACGTCCAAGGGCTCAAAGCCGCTGACCACGAAGGGCTTCTTGTACTCCGCCGCGACGAAGTCATAAGGCCTCACGCCGATCACCATCGACACGTGGCCCGGGCCGACGAAGCCGTCCAGGTGCAGGCCGTCCGAGTCGAGCAAGGCCCGCAGGGTGGGCACGATGGTGATGTGGTTGGAGAAGACCAAAAAGTTGTCGACGCCGTCTCGGGCCGCCTCCAACACCGTCAGGGCCGTGGAAGGTACGGTGGTCTCGAAGCCCAAGCCAAAGAAGATTACCTTCTGGTTTGGGTTCTGGCGGGCCAACTCCAGGGCGTCGGAGGGTGAATAGACCGTGCGCACGTCGGCGCCTTCGGCCTTGGCTTCCAGCAGGCTGCCCTTGCTGCCCGGAACACGGATGGCGTCGCCGAAGGAGGCGAAGATCACGTTGGGGCGCACCGCCAAAGACAAGGCGTCGTCGACTCGGCCCACCGGCAACACGCAGACCGGGCAACCGGGTCCGTGCACCAACTCCAGAGCCTCGGGCAACATGGACTGGAGGCCAAACTTGAAGATCGCGTGGGTGTGGCCGCCGCAGATCTCCATCACCTTGAGCGGGTTTTTGGCTGTGCGACCGGTCTTGGCCACCAGCCGCTCGATGTCGGCCAAGATGCCTTTGCCGCCCTTGGGGTTGCGGAACTCATCGACGTATTTCATGGCCGAGCCCCGCTCTTTTGCATCGACTCCAGCTCGGCTTGGGCCTCGCCCAACTCCCGCAACAGCTCGATGGTCCGGGCCGCCTCTTCGGGATCGATCACGTTCATGGCGAAGCCGACGTGCACCAACACCCACTGGCCGAGGAGCGGGGAGAGGTCTTCACCTTGGGCGACGCAAGCCAGGTTGACCTGCCGCTTCACCCCCGAGATGTCGACGATCCCCAACTTTTTTTCGCGGTCGCTGATCTCGACCACCTGGCCTGGAATTCCTAGACACATCGTTCAGTCCTCCCCCGCGATCGCTCTTGCCGCGGCGATGGCCGCTTGCCCCAAAGAGAGGCCCCCGTCATTGGCCGGGACCCGCCGCTGCAGCAACACCGAAAATCCGGCCCGCAGGAGGCCCGCCTGGGTCCGCTCCAACAACACCGCGTTTTGGAACACCCCGCCCGACAAAGCCACCGTATCAAAGCCGGCGGTGCTCTTTTGGAGTTTGAGCGCCATCCGGACGATGGCCTGGGCCAAAGCCACGTGGAATCGCGCCGAGATCCGGGCCACCCGCTCGCCGACCGCGAGATCCCCCAGGATCGCCCGCCAGGTCTCGATGGGCTCGAGGTAGGGCAGACCGCTGCCGGTGAGGCGCGGGATCCCGATCGGGTAGATGTCCTCGGCCTCGGCCGCTTGGAGCTCGGCTTCGGTCGCCAGGGCCTCCAGCTGCATCGCGGCTTGGCCTTCGAAGGCGACCCGCTCGAAGCCCAGGCCACAGGCCGCCGCCACGGCGTCGAACCAACGCCCCGCCGAGCTGGCCAAGGGGGACAAGGTCGGTCGCTCCCGGATCTGCTCCAGGAGCGCTCGCGGCTTTTGATCGAGCAGCCGAAACACCTCCAGCTCCTGGAAGTTCACCTTCAGTTCACCCCAGCTCATCTCGGCCAGGAGGTGAGCGTAGAGGTTGCGCCAAGGTTCTTTGGCCGCCGCGTCGCCGCCGAGGAGCGGAACAGGCTTGATGCTCCCCACCCGTTCGACCTGCCGGTAGTCGCCGTAGAGGAACTCACCGCCCCACAAGGCGCCGCCTTCCCCATAACCGATGCCGTCGAAGGTCACGCCCAGAACTTTGGGGCCGTGGAGCGGATGCCCGTTTTCAGCCAAACAAGAGGCCAGGTGGGCGTGGTGGTGCAGCACCGAAATGCAAGGTAACTTGCGATCCGCCGCCAGCTGCCGGCCTTGGATCGTGGAGCGATATTCGGGGTGAGCGTCGACCACCAACCGCTGAGCCCGGTGCTGGAAGAGGTCCTCCAGCCAGGCTCCGGCCCGCTGCCAATCCTCGAAGGCCGACAACTCGTCGAGATCACCGAGGTGCTGAGACAACACCGCCTGGCCCCGGGCCAAGAGACAGACCGTCGCCTTGAACTGGCCCCCCAGGGCCAAGATCGATGGCGCCGCTTCGAAGCCGGGGGGCAGGGCGATCGGTGCTGGTGCGTAACCTCGGGCTCGGCGCAGCGACCGGATCTCTCCGGCCACCTCCCTCACCAAGGAGTCATCCACCCGGTGGGCGATCTCTCGGTTGTGCCCGACGATCCAATCGGCGATCCCTTCCAAACGTCGCCGGGCGTCGTCGTCGTGGATCGCCGGCGGTTCGTCGCTTTTGTTGCCGCTGGTGCAGACCACCGGCCGATCGACCCGACGCATCACCAGGTGGTGGAGCGGTGAGGCCGGCAACATGAAGCCCAAGGTCGAAAGGCCCGGGGCCACCTCGTCGGCCACCGACGCCGCACCCCGCCGCAACAAGACGATCGGCGCGGCCGGGCTGAGCAAGGCGCCTTCTTCCACCGGCGAGACCTGGGCGTAGCGGCGCACGACCTCCAGATCCCGGGCCAAGAGGGCCAGGGGCTTCATCTCCCGGTGTTTGCGCTCCCGGAGGCGGGCCACCACCTCGGGCCGGGTCGCGTCGCAGAGCAGCTGATAACCGCCGACCCCCTTCAGGGCCACGATCTCTCCGCTCATCAACAAGCCCCCGACCGCGTCCACCAGATCCAGGGCGCTGTACCGCTCGTAGCTGAAGGGGCGCCCGTCGCTGCGCTCCAACCTAACCTGGGGCCCGCAGCGGTGACAGGCGATCGGCTCGGCGTGATACCGCCGATCGGCTTCGTCTTGGTATTCGCTGCGGCAGGCTTCGCAGAGGGGAAAGGCGGCCATGGTGGTGGCGGCCCGATCCCAAGGTACGGAGCGGGCGATCGAAAACCGCGGGCCACACTGGGTGCAGTTGGTGAACGGGTACCGAAAGCGCCGCTCGTAGGGGCTGCGCAGCTCGGCCAAACAAGCTTCACAGGGGGCGGCGTCGGGGCTGACCTGGGTCTCGACAGGCCCCACGGCGCTCTCCTGGATCTCGAAGGAGTTGCCGTCGATCTGCAAGTTGGCTTGCGTGGTGCGCTCCACCCCTTCGATCCGCGCCAGGCGAGGCAAGCCCGAGAGCAAGGACTCCAGGAACGCGTCGGCCCCGGCCCGATCGGTGCCGAGCAGGATGATCACGCCGGCGCCGTCGTTCCACACCGCTCCACCCAGGCCTTTGGCCCGGGCCAGGTTGGCCACCAGCGGACGAAAGCCCACGCCTTGGACCGTGCCCCGGATGCGGATCCGCTCAACCACCGAGGTCCTCCACGACACGCCACAACACCACCCGGTGATTGCCGGTGTCGGCCACGATGGCGAGGTCACCGCTGACCTTCAGGCCGTAGGGCCAACACAAGCTGTCCCGCACCGGGAGTTGCCAGCGGTTGTCGCCCTTCATTCGAAAGTCGTCTTGTCCGGTCAAGGCCACCGCAGGGGCGCCGTCGCTGAGGGGCCCGCGGTACCCGAGCAGCCTGGAGTTGGAGGTGTCGGCGACCAACAGCCGATCTCCCATGGCGTCGAGGCCGTAGGGCATCGACAAGGAGGCCGCCGTCGGCAGGTTTTCGCCGCGGTTGTGATCGACGGCGGCGAAGTGATCTTGCCCCAAGACCCAACGCGCGGGTGTCTCGGGATCGACCGGGGCGCCGTCGTAGACCAACACTCGGTTGTTGCCAGCGTCGGCGATGGCCAAGTTGCCGCCGAAGATCGCCAGATCGTGGGGCCAACGTACGGTGCGGGCGTCGGCGGGCCCACCGGCGTTGTCGCTCCGGTGGTGCAAGTTGGGTTGACCGAGCACGAAGTCGGCCGGCTGGCCGTTCTCCACCGGCAGCTGGTGCCACCCCAACACCCGACGGTTGCCGGCGTCGGCCACGTAGAGGCGCCCTTGGTGGATCAACACCTGAAAGGGCCAGTGCAGGGTGTCGGGCCCGGGGCCCTCTCGCCCGCGGTTCGGCGACTGGTCCTCAAAGTTGCCCTGACCCAACACCAGATCTGCGGGCACGTGGGAGTCTTCGGGCCGCTCCCGCCAGATCAAGACCCGGTTGTTCCAGCTGTCGGCCACGATCATCCCGCGTTCCCCGTAGGGCTGGACCCCGGTGGGCATGTTCATGGTCTGGGCCGAGGCTTGGTCGTAGCCCGAGTTCCGACCTTCGCGCTCGAAGTTGCGGTGGCCCAAGACCCAATCGGCTGGGGTCCGATCTTCGGTGGGCGTGCGGCGATAACCGAGCAAGCGGTGGTGCCCGGTGTCGGCGACCCACAGCGGCCCGTCGCTGCCAAAACGTTGGGCGCCCCGTGGGCCATACATGGCGGTGGCCGAAGGGGTCAGCGGCCCATCGAAGGCGTCGTGGGCGCCCAGCACCACCAACGGCCCCGCGGGATCGAGCAGGGGCGTGGTCACCTCCAGGCGTTCGGGCCTCGGCACGGGGAACAAGCCGACCCGCATGGCTACACCGTCACCTGAACCATGACCCGACCCGCTTCGGTGCGGACCGGGTACGGCGGGAGCTGGACCTCGAGGGCGGTCAGGCACTCGCCAGTTTTCAGGTCGTAGCGGAAGGCGTGGTACGGGCACTCCAAGATCCCGTCCGCCACCGTTCCGCCGTCGAGGGGCATGCCCAAGTGGGTGCAGGCGTTCGGGTAGGCGTGCAACGTCCCCTCGATCTTGGTGAGCAACACCGAAGCGCCGCTCAACTCCACCGCCCGCACCTGGCCTTCGGTCACGGCCTCGACGGGTCCCGCGTCTTGCCAGGGCTTGCTGTACGGGCTGGCGGAGATCTTGGAGCCGAGCTGCACCAGGCCGTCGGCCCGCACGCCCGGATCCACCACCTTCAACACCTTGAGGGTCGGCACCGCCGCTTGAATGGCGGTCTCGATCCCGATGCGCACGGTGGCTTCGGAGAAGCTGCAGCCATCGCAGCTCCCGATCAGCCGGATGTGCACCTCTTCGGAGGACACCACCCGCACCAGCTCCACGTTGCCCGAGTGGCTCTTGAGCGTGGGGCGCACCGACTCCAGGGCGGCCTCGACCTTCTCCTCCAAAGTGGGTTCCGGTGGGCGCAACACCCCATGGAAGGTCAGGACGTTCCGGACCCAGGGATCTTCGACGGCCTTCTTCAGCGCCGCCAAACCACCGGGTTCGTCTTTGATGGTGCGGATCAGCCTCCGGAAGGCCTCGGCCTGCAGGGCCTCGACGGTGGTGCGGATCGCTCGGGCGGTTCCGCGCTTCTCCGCCTCCCACTGATCGGCGATCGCTTCCAGGCGGTCCAGATCCTGGGCGAGCTCCTGGAAGCTGCGTTCACTCACGCCGGGACCTCATGGAGCAAGTCGCGTTCGATGGAGTCGATGAGTTCACTCAACATGCCGGCCCGATCGGCGAGCTGGTGCCCCATGAAGATCCCTTGGGCGGTCCGCAAGAGCCGGGCCGACTCCCGCAGGTTCTTCGGGTTGCCGGCCTCGAGCTGGGACGGATCGTCGGGGAGGTTCATCAAGGCGTTGGCCTTGTTGGCCAAGGTATTGGCGTGCTCCACCGGCATGTCGTGGAGCGTTCGCACCTTGAGGGCCTCGTCGTAGGCCTCCACCGCCCGGGCCAAGTTCTCCAGCGGGTGGCTGCTCCGCATGGCCTGCAGCGCGTTCCCCAGGTTGTTCTGGAGCATCGAATATTCGATCGGATCTTCGTCCAGGGTCACGACCCGCAGGGCTTCGCGGAAGGACTGGACCGCCAAGGCCTCCCGCATCACCTCCCGCTCCGGCGCCAACTTCATGGAGAGGTAGGCGGTGGCCAAATTGTTGTGGAGGATCGCGTATTCGCGCGGGTGGTTTTCGCGGCCAAAAAACCGGAGCGCCCGCTGGTAGGCCTGCACCGCCTCCACCAGGTTGGCCTGGTGCACGTTGGCCAAGGTCTGGAGGATCAGGCCGTAGCTCATCTCCGCTTCGGCCGCCTCCTCCGGATCACCTTGTTCCCTCAAGATGGGCAAGGCCTCTTCGAAGGCTTGCCGCGCCAACTGCAGCTCCTCCAGGCCGCTGCCGGGCATTCGGCGCAACGCCGCGCCGCGCCCCGCCACCGCTCGGGCCCGGGCCAGCGGGAACTCCAAGGTCAAGGCGGCCGCGTGTTCGTACAGGTAGACCGCGTCGATCAGATCTTGGGCGGCCTTGGGCTGCTGGAGCAGATCCATCGCCAACTCGACCAAGGACTCACCTTGCTCCAAGGCGCTGCGCCCCGAGTCTCGGGTCCGCTCGACCATGGTGGCGACGTGGGGGCTGGCAGGGATCATGACTCACTCCTCTTGGGCATGGCGATGGCGAGGGCCCCGAGCTCCGAGTCCCAGCGCCCGGTCAGGGCGTGTTCACCGAGGTCGTCCCAACCTCGGGCCCGGATCAACTCGGCGGCGTCGATGCTGCGATCACCCTTGGCGTTCTTTTGCTTCACCAAGAGGCCCCCGGCGATCTCCTCGACCGGCATCACACACAACTCTTCTCCCCGGGCGAACAACACCGCGCCACTTCGAGCGTCGAAGTAACGGCTGTAGACCTCCTGGGACAAGTGGATGGCGCCCCGCTTGACGGCCAACTCGGCCTCACCCCGATCGGCGTGGCGGCGGGCGGCGTAGTCGGCGACGAAGGCCAGGACCCGCTGGTACAAGGCCTCAGCCGCCTCGGCGATCTTCGGCGTCAACTCGAGACCGAGGCTCGTGTCCGCCGCCTCCACCAACCAGACCTGGACCTCTTTGGGGAACTGCTCCCGAAAGATCCGACGCCCGGCCATCAAGGCGTGATCCCAGCGAAAGTCGTGGAGGGTGTAGGCGGGCTCGTGGGCCGACTCCAGCTCGGCGCCCGGCACTTGGTAGATGGCCCCCGGCTCGGCGGCGCTCTTCGAGGCGTCCAAGATCAGGAGCGCATCACAACCCCGGGCCGCGAACATGACCTCCATGCCGCCGGTGCCGCAGTCGAAGGCCCGCACCCCCGGCACCGGGTGGAGCCGCAGCCGCTCCGCCAAACGGCGGGCGACCACGACCCCCACGGCGTCGTCCTTGCGATTGAGGTTGCCGCAGCCGATGACCGCCAGCATCCCTCACCTCAGGCCGTGCGGAACTTGGCCAGCTGTTCTCCGGTCTTCTTGTCGTAGGCGTGCACCGTACACACCAAACACGAATCGAAGGACCGGGCCACGTGTCCCACCTCCACCGGATCGTGTTTGTTGGCGATCGGCGTGCCCACCAAGGCCTCTTCGATCGGGCCCCGGACACCTTGCCCGTCCCGGGGGCCGACGTTCCAGGTGGTGGGGGCGATGATCTGATAGTTTTCGATCTTGCCGTCCTTCACCGAAACCCAGTGGGCCAAGGCGCCCCGGGCCGCTTCGGTGGCGCCCCATCCGGCGCCGTCCTGCTGCTTGGGCTTGATGTAGAAGGGTTCGCCGAGGCGCAGCTCGCGCAGGCAACGTTCGGCCTCCCGGTACAACTTCACCGCCTCGTGCATGCGGGCGATCTGCCGCAGGTGCACGCTGGCGCCGCCCATCTTGCGGTACATGTCCAAGATCAGCCCGTCCTTGTGTTGCCAAGGCAGGCCGTGTTCGCCGCCCGCGACCAGCTGCCGCGACAAAGGCCCGGCCTCACAACGACCCAACTCCTGATCCCGCACCGCGGTGGCCCAGGAGTAGGTCCCCGAGAAGTTGTGGGCGTTCTTCTGCACCGGTTGGGTGGTCCGCTCGAAGGGGTGGAAGTCGTCCGAACCCTCGTTGTACCAAGCGTGGCTCATGTTCTCCCGCACCCGGCTTTGGTGCATGGTGGTGAACTTGTCGGTCTTGCCGTCGTAGATCCCGCTCTTCATGATCACCGCGTCGTTGCGGCCGTCGATGGTCGGGTGTTGATAGCGATCTTCGTGGGGCAGATAACCCCAGGTCACGTAGCGGCCCAGGCCCGCGCCGTAGGTGTCCAGGCCGTAGTCCTGGCCGGCGCGCCAATAGAAGCCCAGGTCCGACTCGGCGTGTTCCTTCTTCTCCTCGAGCCAAGCCTGGAACTGATCGTAGGTGTGGATCTCTTCGTAGCGTTCCAGCGAACAGCCGAGCCACACCGGCTCCAGCCAGTTGCGGCGGAAGTACTCCAGGATGCCCCAGGCCCGGGTGACGTCGGTCAGGGTCGGCGCACACATCACGCCGCCCGGGACCATGTACGAAGAGTGGGGCCACTGGCCGCCCAGCAGCGCGTAGATCTCCACCGGCTTGCCGGAGATGGTGACGCCCAACTCGTAGGAGGTGCCGGAGAAGGCTGAAAAGCGCCGACAGGCCTCGGCGTAGTACTTGCTCTTGGCGTACTTCTTGTTGGTCATGTCGATGGCGTACAGACCGTAGAAGTAGCGCGGTTGGCTCTGGATGCTCTCCACCAGCTGGCCCAAGTTGCGGGCGATGATCGCGTTGCGCGGCACCTCGGTGCGCCAGGCGGTGTCCAGGGCCCAGGCGGCGCAGGTCAAGTGGGAGGCGCCGCAGATGCCGCAGGCCCGGGGCGTGACCACCAAACCGGCCTGGGGATCTTTACCGCGCAAGATGATCTCGAAGCCGCGGAACATCTCGGCATGGGTCCAGGCGTTGGTGACCACGCCGTTTTCGATCTCGACCCGGACGTCCAGGTCGCCCTCGACGCGACCGACCGGGGCGATGTCCAGGGTCTCGGTGGTGGTGCTCATGAATAGGCCTTTCTCGGAGAGGAGCTCTACTGAAAAGATTATATTGAAGGGAGCAAGGTCGAGGTGGGCTCAGACGACGAACATGTCGTCTTTGGACCACTGGGGCGCGTTGGCTTTGCCGGCGGCCACCATGGTCAGGTAAGAGCGTTTGCTCATGCCCGGCGGGACCTCGTTGGGCAGCCCCAAGGTGGTTGGGGTCTGGAACACGGTGCCCGGCGCCAGGTCGTGGTGCGGGAACTCGGGTTCGGTGCAGCCGATGCACGGGTGACCCGAACGGGTCTTGGAGGACTGGCGGTTCCAGAGGATCCGGTTGCAAGGCGACCGGGTGTAGGGGCCTCGACAGCCCAGGTCGTAGAAGAGGCAGCCGTTCCGCTGACCGAAGGCCGTCGCCGACACCTTGTAAGCGAAGTGCATGTTCCGGGTGCAGCCGGTCTGGGTGAAGCTGGTGAAGAAGGTGGCGGGCCGTTGGTATTCGTCCAACTTCAGATCGCCGCCGCGGCCCGTGGCCAGGGCCACGATGATCTGAGTGATCCAGTCGGGGTGGGCCGGGCAGCCCGGGATGTTGATCACCGGGAAGCCGGCCTGGGACCGGAAGGCCTGGCCTAGGAAGCCACCCGCCGACTTCTTGAGGAACTGAAGGCCCGTCGAGTCGGAGGGGTTGGGCGCCGTCGCCGGGATGCCGCCCCAGGTGGCGCAGTCGCCGATGGCCACCACGAAGCCCGCGACCTTGGAGAGCTCGGCGACCCAGTCTTTCATGGGCCGGCCGGCGAAGCGGTTCCAGTGGCCGGTGCCGTTGGGCGCTTGGATGACGCTGCCTTCGAAGACGAAGACGTCGACCTTGATCTCGCCCTTGACGCATTTGGTCAAAAGGCCCTGCAGCTCTTCACCGAGCTCCATGCCCAAAGAGGGATGCCAGAGCAACTTCAGCCCGAAATCATTCACCAGATCGCAGGCGCTGGGCTCCTCGGCGTTGAGGAACGACATCGTGTTGCCCGAACAAGCACCACCTTGCAGCCAAAGCACATTCGTCACGGGAGCTCCTTCTCCATTCGCGCACTGCGGCGTAAGGCCCGACGGCCGGGCCAATGGGTCCCCCTTGGTAGATGAGCAACAGCAGGATGGCGAGAAGCGGAAACGACAAGTTATGGTAGCGATCGCGACATGCGGGTCCGGGTCCTGGTGCTCGATGGAGTCCTCGACAGCGGGCTCGCGGCGGTCCTCGACGCTCTGCAGGCGGCGCAGGAGCTGGGCCAGCAGGTCGGTCGCAGCGCGCTCAAGATCGACGTGGAGCGGGTGGCGGTCGGAGGCCAAGCGCGATCGGCTTTGGGCTGGGCCATGTCGATGGCGGATGCTCGTCATGTGAAGACCGACGCCGACGTGGTGATCGTGCCGGCGATGGCCACTCGCACGCCCGAAAGTGTGCTGGTGGCGTTGGGGCGCGACGACGTCAGGGAGGCCTTCGATCTGCTGAACCAGTGGAGCGATCGGGCCAACCGGGTCGCGACCGCCGGCAGCGGCACCTTCGTGTTGGCGGGCAGCGGCCTCCTCGATCGGGAGCAGGCCACCACCTCGTGGTGGTTGGCGCCGCTGTTTCGCGAGCGCTTCCCGCAGGTGAAGTTGGATCAAACCCAGGTGGTCGTGTTTTCGGGCAAGACGGTGACCGCCAGGGCCGCCTTGGCCCACGTCGATCTGGTGTTGGCCTTGCTGCGATCCACCAGCTTCGCCGTGGCCCAGGTGGTGGAGCGGTACCTCGATGACGATCGGGCCACCGACGCGGGCCCCGAAGCCCGATCCGAACTCGCCGACGGCTTGGCCGCGTCCTTCGAACGTTTGGTACGGTCTCAGCTCAACGAACGCTTCGATCTGGAAGAGATCGCCCATCGCCTGGCCACCACCCCTCGAACCTTGGAGCGCCGGGTCAAGGATGCCTTCGGCGTGACGCCGGTGGCGATGGTGCAGAACCTCCGGGTCCAACGGGCCGTCGATCTCCTCCAGACCACCAGCTCCTCCATCGATGAGATCGCCGCCATGGTCGGTTATTCAGAGGGCGTCACCTTACGCGCCTTGCTCCGGAAGAAGTTGGGGCGCGGGGTGAAGGAGCTGCGATCCTCGACGATGGGCTTGCTGGGCACGGGCCGCACCGGGCCCGAAGGGTGACGTCCAGGGCCCGTCGTCTCACCCGCCGCTCGAGTGGACTGGCTGAGTTGTGGCCTTTGGCCGGCCAGCCTTCATCGGTGGCCCTGCCCGCCGCCCCGCAGCGTCTGGGCACCGGTTCAGATCATCGCCCGTCCCGGGGACTTGGTCTTCGCCCCATGAACCGACGCAGCCCGGTCGGTTCCTTTGTTTGGTCCCGCAGGTTCACGGCAGGTCAGGCTTAGTCCCGGGTGGTACGGCCGGCCAATTCGTTGGTGCTGTCCTTCAGGTCGCTCACCGCGGTGTCGATCTGGTTCCGATCCTAGAAGAGGTCCGGGAAACGGAGCCCGTCCTCGCTCGGCCGAACCTTTGAAGGTGTTGAGCCCTGTGGGGCAATTTGCCCCCGGGATTGGCGATGTCGGCGCAGTTCGGGGTACCAGCTCTGGCGGCACGCAAAGTGCTTAAGCGATCCAACATGCGGATGTTAATTGGGATCGCTTTCTTGTTGGGTGGCCTCCTCCTGATCGGGCTCGGGATCAGCGCGTCGGGCTCTTTGGCCTCCCGTGCCTCCGAGTTTTTCACGGGCGATCCCACCGATCGCACGCTCGTTTACTGGATCTCCGGTGGCATCGTCCTGGGCCTCGGCGTGGCGATGCTCGCCGTTCCCAAGCTCATCCCCCGTCGTTGAGCTGAGGCGCTTTGCCCCAACGGCACCGCCTGTCCCGTGCAGAAGCTCATCGGCACGCGGTCTGCAGTGGGCCCTGGCCCGGGAGTTTGATGCAAATGGAACAATGGCAATTCGCGGTGATCCTATTGGTCGGGGTGTTGGTCGGTGCGCTGATCCCGGCCTTGTTCGAGCTGGCTTCGACCCTCCGCGGGCTGAAGCGTTTGCTGAAGACCGTCGATGAGCTGGTGGTCGCCACTCGTCCGGGTGTGGAGAAGGCGCTCCTCGAGATTGGCACGGGCGCGGCCCATCTCAATCGAGCCGCCGGGGTGCTCGAGCGCAGTGAAGACGGCATCAAGTCGGTGCTGGAAGCGGTGGAGGGCCTGAAGACTTGGGTCGCGCGCCTCCGAAATGGCGCAACCATACTGGCCATGGTGGTCGGTGCGGTCCTCCCAGGAGTGTTGGAGGCGGTGCGCCGCGCTCAACAATCAGCAGAAACAGATCTCACGCCAACCAGGCATGTTGAGAAGGAGATGGAATCATGAGTGACCACAGTGGATTTAGCGGAATGGGCGTCATCTTGGCGTTCGTGGGCGGTGCGGCAGCGGGTGCCGTCGCGGCGATGTTGTTGGCCCCGAAGAGTGGAGTAGAGACCCGCAAGGACATCAAGCACTTCGCGTCTGAAGGTGCCGAAAGGGCCGCGCGCATCCCGGGTGCGATCCGAGAGGCCTACAACCAAGGTTCGGAGTTGGCCAAAGACACCTTCAGCGAAGCCTACAAACAGGGCGATCACTCGATCGTGAAGAACAAGGTCTGAGAGCCGCAACCTCTTAGGACCGTCGTCGGGACCGTAGTCCCGGCTGAACCTGCGATGACTTTCTTCGTCGCCAGCGCTCAGCCGGGACTTCTGCGTTTGGTCGCCGAGGTCGTTGGGGTCCAAATTGCCCCAGCAACTTGGGGCAAATGGGGCGTCTTGCGCCAATCCCCCTCCACCCACGGCAGAAGGCCCACGATTCCACGGTGGTCCGCGAGTTGCTGAGTGCCAAAACATGACAACCCAAAACTCTTCCTGGTTCCGTTCCACTTTGATCGCGGGCGTGCTGGCCGCGTCCACGGCGATGAGCCCGATGGTCGCTTACGCTTCCCGCGCCGAGCTGGAGCGCACCTCCCAGGCCGCCGCGGGGCAGGGCGCGCGGCCCTCCAACACCGCGGGGGCACCCGACGCGAACGAGGTCGCGGAGCTGAGCGAACGCCAGCGGGCGGCCTCACCGTTGGCCGACTTCGCCGGCGGAGAGCCGGTGATCATCATCGGCGTTTCGACGTTGCTGGTGATCCTCCTGGTGGTCCTCCTTGTCTTCATCCTCACCTGAGTCATTTATGCGTCGCACTGCGATCCTGCTTTTGCTGCTGAGCGCGTCGGCTTGTTCGACGTACACAGGCGTTGGGGTGTCCGCGGACTTCGCCCAGGCCCGGGCCGATCCGGGGTGGACCTTGCTCGAAGGCCTCCCGGAACGGCACCAGCAGGCGACCTGGGACTGCGGGATCGCGGTGTGGCGTATGGTGGTGGAGTACTGGGATGTGACCCCAGACCCGGTCTTGATCAGCGAGATGTTGGCGCCGATCGCGACGGACCAGCGCCCCATCCGAGCCGCCGAGCTCCGGGACCTGGCGATCGATCATGGACTCCTGGCGTTTGTGATCGAGGGGCACCGGGTCGATCTGAACAAACACCTGGTCCGCGGGCGACCGGTGATCGTCGGGATGATCAAGCCGACCCTCGGCGGCTCCAACGCTCACTATGAGGTGGTCCTCGGGATCCACCCGGTGAGGGAGGTGATCATGACCTTTGATCCGAGCTTGGGCTACCGGGAGATCAGCTTCGTGGGGTTCGACCAAGAGTGGCGTGCTTCAGGTTCGGTCGCCTTGGTGATCTTGCCCCAGCCATCGAATGCCTTCGCTTCGGAGACCCAACCGAGCCAGCAGGCATCAATTCAATAGAATGTGGCGCTTAATGCCCCATCTTCGTAGCCTCGAAGCACGGGGCGCTGCGCCTTGGCGTTCGGTCTACCACTTGCAATCTACCCATCCATGACCAACACCTGGTGGTTCGTCTGGGTCGTCCTTACGGCGACCTTCCTGATCCCGTCCCTGCTCTACGGATGGCTTTATCGCGGGTGGGGGCCGCCGCTCCCGCGGCTGATTCAACGACGTTTGGGGCGACTGGGTTCGCCCGTGGGCACTCCGGTCGAGTTCGATGATCGCTTTTCTTGGGGCTGGGCGGGGACCCTCTTTTGGTTCGGGGCTCTTTTGGGCACCGGCTTGGCCCTCCGGGCTTTGTGGTGGCCCTGAGCGGTGATCACGCCGAACTTCCAGAGGTGGGGGGGTCGGGTCCTCTGGGGGATTGGGATCCTCTACGGCCTCTACTTTTTGCCCCTCAACTTCCTCCTGCTCAGCAAGATCCTGGTCGGCTGGATCAACGGCGCCCAAAAAAACATCGACATCGAATACGACTGGGCCCTGAGCTTTTTTCCGGGGCACCTGATGCTCCGGGGGGTCAGCCTGCGGGTGCAGGACTCTGCGGTCGAGTTTCAGCTGGACGTCGATGCGCTCCGGACCTTCATCGATCTTGGCGCCTTGCTCGACCAGACCTTCGAGGCCCACGGCGGTGACGTCGAAGGGGCCACGCTCCATCTTAGGATGTCTCGACCTCTGGCGGAGTTGTGTGCGCTCGAGGGAGGACCACGTCCGCCGATCCGCGGCCTGACCTTGCCCCTCAGCCTGACGGCCAGCGTCGCGGCTTGCAACGCTCAGGTCGAGACCGTGCAGCTCCCCAGCGGCGAAAGCCCCAAGGAGGATCTCTGGCGCTTGCGGCTGGTGAAGATCCCCGCCCACCTCCAGGAGATCTGGATGGAGGGGCTCCGCTTGCGCGGCCAGGTTGACGCCAACGTCAGCCTCTATTTGTGGCCCACCACCGAACTCGGCATCGAAGCCAGCACCTTGGAGGTCCACACCGCCACCCTCAGCACCGATCGGCCTTTGGCCACGAACCTCTCGGCCTCGGCCCAAATTCAGCTGGGGGTGGTGCAGCTCGATCGAGACGAGGTCCAGCGGATCTTGGGCACCCTCAACGCCCAGCTGACCTTGTCGGCCCAGATCGAAAGTTTTGCGCTCCTCGACGGATATCTGAGCGGCGCCGAGTGGGTCCGCTTTGGCCAAAGCCACGGCCAAATCAAGGCGGAGGTGCGGGTGGACCGGGGTGCACTTCTGACCGGCACCCACGTGGTGTTGGAACCGGCCACGGTCCGGATCAACGCCGCGAAGCACTACTTTTCGGGTCAGGGGCGGATCCGCTGGGAGGTGTCCGACGAGGGCTCGAGCCGCCGCGGACGCTTGGACGTGGGGCTGGCCCGGTTCGAGGTCGATCGGGGCCCACGCAGCCCCACCTTGGCCCGGGGACGAAACCTCGGCTTTACGCTGGTGGGCAACGACCCGACGCTCCTTGCACCCCTCAGCGATCTCGACGTGAAGGCCGAGCTGGAGTCCTTGACCATCCCTTCGGCCGCTCACCTGAACCACTACCTCCCGTCCGATCTCGGCCTGCGCTTCTTGACCGGCAGCGCGACGGTCAGCGGTGCCCTCGTGGTGCGCCACGGGCACGAAGTCGAAGAGGGTCGGGTATCGTTGCTCACCGATCAGCTCCACCTCCGCTACCAAGACCTCGAGGTGAGCGGCCAGGCCGAACTCCAGGTGGAGATCACCGAGGCGGATCTGGAGGCGGGCAACTTCGATCTCGGCGGGACCACTTTACGTCTCCGCCAAGTTTATCAAGGCAAGGTGGGCCCCGGGGCCTCGGCTTCCCCGCCGTGGTGGGCCAATCTGCAGCTGGTCCAAGGAGGGCTTCGAGGTTCACAGCTCTCCATGAACCTGCGCCTCCACCTCCAGAACCTTTTACCCGTATTTTCAATATACGGTGCGGACGGCCGCCTGCCCGGGCCGATCCGCAGCTAC
The DNA here is from genome assembly GCA_016703535.1 of Deltaproteobacteria bacterium. GTDB lineage: Bacteria > Myxococcota > Kuafuiibacteriia > Kuafuiibacteriales > Kuafuiibacteriaceae > Kuafuiibacterium > Kuafuiibacterium phototrophicum. The sequence goes on from JADJBV010000002.1 coordinate 1,046,288, forward strand.
GACCCCGGAGAGGCCCGGGGCACCCTGGAGCTGAAGGTCGGCCCCGAGAAGCTCCAGCTCGATCGGCTGATGCTCGACGCCGGGGCCCTCAACGTTCAGGCCAACCTCTATCAGAAGAAGGGGCAACAGAGCGGTGGGCTCCTGATCGGACTCCACGGCTTGAGGGTCGGCTTGGAGATCGAAGCCGGCGGCTCTCAGTTGGTCCTCTTCGATCCTACGGCTTTGTACCAAAAACGCGCCCAACAGCGCCGGGCTCAAGCCAAGGAGGCCAAGTGAACACCTGGCTCACCTTGGTGTGGCTCTGGTCCGGCCAAGATGCCCCCGAATCGGAGGAGCGCACCTTCACGGTCACCGCCACCGCTGGACAAGAACATGTCCTCGCCTCCGATCGGATCTTGGTGCGGGGCAACGTGGTGCTCCCCACCCAGGTTTATCGGAGTTTGGTGCAACTCCCGGATCGTTGGCCCCCGACCGAACAAGCGCTGGATCGAGCGGCCCGGGGCCTGCATCACTTCCTGATCGACGCGGGTTACCTGCTGGCCCGAGTCCAGGCCAAAGCCGAGGGAGAGCAGGTGGTCTTCTACGTCGACGAGGGCCGGCTGGAGCGCCTGACCTTCCCAGGCAAGATCGGCCTCGGCGCCCTCCGCCTGCAGCTCGAGCTCGACCTCCCGGGCAGCGTCTTCAACAAACCGAGCTTGGACGAACAGCTCACGCGCTTCGCCAAGGACTACCAACTCCGGGTCCGTGAGTATCGATTGGTCCCGAGCCAAATTGGCACCAAAAGTGGGGTCCAGTTGTCGAGCATGATGGAGCTGCGAGGGGTTCCGGTGCTCCCGGAGCAGGGGTTGTTCGAGCTCCAGATCTTCACCGACGAGCCCGAACTGCCTCCCGGCCTTCACCTCGAGTTGGACGGCCGCCCGGCCGATGGGCTCCGTTCCCGGCTCAAGTATCGGTTCGAGTCGCTGATCTTCGACGACGACCGCCTAGAGCCGAGCGTCGAGATCGGCGTGCGCGTGCAAGATTTTTTGGGCGCCCCCAAGACTCGGCGAAAGCTCTCTCGCCTGGCGGTTGGCCTGATCGCCTATTCTCCTCGGATCTCGAACGTTCCGGTTCGGGTTTTGTTGTGGCCTGAGGTCCGGTGGCACAGTCGGCAACGTTTGGACTTGGAGGTCCTGACTTACGACTTCCTCTTCGTCGATCCCCGCCTGCTGTTGATGGTGGTGGTCTCGGATCGCTTGGAACTCTACGTGGGTGGTGGGGTGGAGTACCAGCGACTCCTGACCTTGGAGCGGGTCGGCGCCGCCCCCTTGGTGGAGCCCTTCGCGGCGATGCAGCCCTTCTTGTTCCTCAAGGGGGACTTCCGGCTGGGCGGCGAGATCACCCGACTGGATCAACAACACGTCTTCGAGCTGGAGCTCCGTCAGGTGTTGGCGCTGCACGGCGATTGGCGCAGTCAGGCCCGCGCTTCTTGGAACAAGACCATCCCCCTCGGGTTCGACGAGGTGCGGCTGGGCCTGTCCGGGATGGCGGTGTTCGGACGGGTGGCCTTCACCGATGAAGATCGGGTCGGTGATGCGCTGCGCGGTGGACTCTTCGGCGAGGAGATCTACTGTGATGGTGTTGCCACCGCGGCCCTCGAGTTTCGATGGTCTCTCTTCCGCGAACTCTACAAGGTAGGCGTCTTTCACGACGGCGCGGTTTGTCACTCGGGGCTCGATGATCGCTGGCGGGTGGCCAACGCCTTCGGGGTCAGCTTTCACGCCCTGTTGTTGAACACCTTCCGCCTCAGCATTTCGGTCGCCCAAGGTTTTGCCAGCGGCGGCCGCTCTGACCAGGGCCTTTCGGTGGCACTCTCTCAGGTGTTTTGAGGTTCGCTCGAGGGCGGTGCGGCGGGCGTCGAGTCACCTTGTCGGTAGATCGCGACCACCTCCAGCCAACACCGAACCACCAGCGGCCCCAACAAGGCGCCCCAGGTCCCGAAGGCCGCCAGCCCCCCGAAGATCGAGACGAACAAGAAGAAGGTCGGCAACTTCAGGGCTCCGAACTTGGCGAACACCGGCCGCAACAGGTTGTCGACCGAGCCGATCACCCCTACGCCCAACACCGAGAGGATCACCGCCTTGATCGGGTGGGAGGTCAGGAAGAAGCCCAGCACGATCGGGCCCCACACCAAGGTCGTGCCGACCATCGGGAGGATCGACGCGAGGCCGGTCAAGGGCCCGAGGACCCACCAACGCGGCACCCCCAGCGAGACGTAGATGATGGTCGCGACCAGCCCTTGGGCCACGCAGGTCAGACCCACACCCACGATCAGGCCGCGCCCGGTCTCGTGGAAGGCCGTCGAGAGGCGCTGAAGGTGAGAAGGTGCGAGCGGGTTGTTGTCCTTCATCCAGCCCCAGATCGCGGGCCCGTCCACCAAAAACACGAAGGATCCACCGAGGTAGATGAAGAGCCCAACCATGCCGGTCGCCGCGGCCCCGGCCACGTTGCTGAGGACACTCAACCCTTGTTCGCCGTAGGCCCGTAGCAGATCCATGGCCTCTTGGAGGCTCCGGGGCACCACCAAAGGCGGCACCCCTTCCGTGCCGGTGGCGATCGCCGCCAGGGCAACCTTGGCCGAGGAGGCCTTGCCGATCCCTTGGGCCAACTCCTGAGACCCGATGATCACCGCCACCGTCAGCAGCGCCATCGGCACCGAGACCACCAGGAACAGCCCCAGCGCCAACACCGCCGCCGCTCGCCGGCGCCCTCGCATGAACCGCTGGAGCCGATTGAGCAGGGGTCGGGCCAAGGCCGCGGTCCAGGCCGCCAGGACCAAGGCGGGCCACAGGGGCCAACACAAGTACAGGGTGGTTGCGGTCAGCGCGAGCAGCACCCAATGCAGCATCTTGGTCGTGCTCACGTTGTTCACGTCCCGTTGATCCCACTTCAGGCACCAATGGGCAAACGACGCTGGAAAAATAGGTATGAGGATGAGCCCCAGTGACGAACGGCACTTAGTGCAGAAAGGCCATCACGATCTCGAAGGCGATCAAGAAGACCACGATCATCTCCAAGATCAAGCTGCGCCTGGAGTGGAGTTCGTCCTTGAGGAGGCCATAGACCTGGGCAATCAGGGCCAACTTCTGGTCCACCGAACGTTGCCAGGCCGGGATCTGAAAGCGAGTCACCGCGGCCCGATAGACCCGAGCCAGGTAGAAATCGCCGACGACCTTCACCGCGTTGTCGACCCGTTCGGTGAACTCGGTCAGGCCGATCCAGCGCTTCAGGACCTCTCGGGCCAGCTCATCGTAGGGGCTCCGTAGGACGGTGGACCACTGCTCCCTCACCGCCTCGAAGCGGTCGTAGATCAGGCCCAGCTCTCGATCCATCAGGTCGTCGTAGTAGCGCAGCTCCAGGAGCTGGGCGTTGGCGACCTCCAGCAACATCGGGATGTCGCGGCTGCCCGAGGGCTCGAGCACGAAGGCGCTGTTCCAGTCGATCACCACCAGGTCATCGTCGAAGTAGGAGAGGGCGTGGCGCAACACGTCTTCTCGTTGCTCTTGGGCCAGGGCTTTTTTGCTGCTTTCGCCGACCAACAGGCGGGCCAGGTCCGGGGCCCCGCGCAACGTCTGGGCTGACACCGGCCGATCCAGCTCCTCGACGTAGACGATGGTGAAGGTCTCGATGCCCTGCCAGACGTTGCCTTCTTTGACCGCCCCTTCGACCACTTTCAGCAGGGCTTGAGCCTCGGCCCGGGCCACCAGATCCAGATCGGCCGAGTCGTAGACCTCGTCACAGAGCGGGACCAGATCGGCCAGGGTGGTCAGCGGTTCGATCGGGAGCTCGAAGAGGATCGCCGCGGCGCCGTGGTCGTACAGGTGGGCGATCGCGTCCACCTCCATGGTGCGGCCCAACTTGGAGAGGTTCAGGCTCCGCTTGCCCAGCGGTACCTCCAGGGGCGGCGAGGAGAAGGAGACCGCGGCTCCACCTTCACGCCGCAGCTGAGCCCGGGCCTTGCCGGGTTGGTGGGCCAGCAGCTCCTCCGCCGCCTCCAGGTCCACCTCGACTCCGATGTCGAACAGGCGGTAGGCCAACAAACGCCCCCGCTTGATCGCCAGCCCATGCAGGGCCCCGAGTTCGTTCGGTGTCCCCATCCCCTTCAGGTCCCACGGCCCGAACCCGGTGTCACGGGGCGCGCCCACACCCCTAAGGGACGGCCCGATTTGCAAGTTAAGTTGCGGTCTTGGCTTCGACGACCGAGGAGCCTTGACGGCCCGGGCGAGGCTTCCGTAACGTGTGGAGGTCGGGCCCCCATGGGTTCGGCGTGATGACCTCCTGAGCCGGACCTCTACTCCAAGTCTTCGTTGAAGCGCCCTGGTTCGCCGGGGCGCCGGGAGGTCTTGTATGGCTCGACTGGTCGCCGAAGCCCTTGGCTTCGCTTTTCCGGGCGCAACCCCCATCGTTGCGAACGCTTCTTTTTGCCTCGGCTCGGGCTGGACGGGCCTGATCGGCCCCAACGGCGCCGGCAAAAGTACCCTGCTGCGCTTGTTGGGCCGCGAACTGGCCCCGCAACAGGGACACCTTCGACCCGAACCCCGCCATCCTCGGGTGGGGGTCCTGCGCCAAGGCACGGGCCTCGATCCGACCATCATCGAGTTTGGCGCGGCCGATGATCGGCAGGCTCAGCGGCTCCGCGGCCGCTTGGGCCTTGATCCCGCGGTCTTGCAGAGATGGCCCACCGCCAGCTTCGGTGAACGCCGGCGTTGGCAACTGGCTTCGGTGCTCCACGCCGAGCCCGAGATCTTGCTGCTCGATGAGCCCACCAACCACCTCGACGCCGACGGTGGGCGCTGGTTGCTCGAGGTGTTGCCGCGCCAGGTCCTGGGGGTGGTGGTCTCTCACGATCGCCGGCTCCTGGATGTGTTGACCCAACGGACGTTCTACTTGGAGCGTGGGACGTTGGAGGATCTTCCGGTCGCCTGCTCTTCGGCCCTCGAGCTGAGAACCAAACGCCACCATTCGCTCGTGGAGCAGAGGACCGAGGTTCATCGTCGCTTGGCCACGTCGCAGCGGGCCGCCCACCAAGCCGACCAAAAGCGCCTCGCGGCCGAGGGGCAACGGAGCGCCCGGCGTCGCATGAAGGGGCCCAAGGACAACGACGCCCGATCGGTCAACGCCAGGACCCGGGCCGACTTTGGAGCGCTGGGGCACACCCGGGAGTACGCCCGCCTTTCGACTCAGGTGGAGCGACGAAAGCAGGAGCTGGAAGGGCTGGTGGTGGAGCGGGCGTTGGGATCGGTGGTCTTCGCTCGCCACCAGCCTTGCGAAAAAGAGACCCTGGCCTGGATCCCCGCTGGACCACTGTTGGCGGGATCTCAGACCTTGGCTGAACTTCCGGCCCTCGGCGTGGGCCGCCGCGATCGGATCTGGATCCGAGGGCCGAATGGAGCGGGCAAGAGCACCCTACTCGATCGGCTCCGGGCCGGCTTACGGGTGCCCTCCGAACAAGTTCTGTATCTGCCGCAAGAGTTGAGTGAGGCGCAGGTGGATCTTCACCTCTTGGAGTTGCGCCAAGCGCCGCCTCAACTTCGAGGCCAGATCCTCTCGATCGTCGCCGCTTTGGGGGTAGAGCCCGAGGCCTTGTTGCGGAGCCCTCGGCCTTCGCCCGGGGAGGCGCGCAAGTTGGCTTGCGCCGCTGGTATGGGGCGACAGGCCTACGCGCTGTTTTTGGACGAACCCACCAACCACCTGGATCTGCCTTCCGTGGAGCGGTTGGGGCAGGCGCTCCAGGAGTTCCCGGGTGCGGTGGTCATGGTGACCCACGATCCCCATTTGGCGGAGCGGGTCACCACCCAAAGTTGGTGGCTGCAGGAGGGATTGCGGGTGAACGCCGAGTAGTCCGGTCACCGCGAGGTCGTGATCGGTTCCCGCGGTGGCAGGACGAAAACGTTATTCGGCGTCGCCTGAGTCTTTGGCGTCTTCGGCGGCCACTTCTTCGGCGGTCATCGTCTTTTCGATCACCTTGGCCTGGCCGACCAAGAAGTCGAGGGCCTTGTCCTGCCGGAGGTTGTAGCGGAGCGCCTCCAGCTGGTCGTTCTGCTTGAGCTCGGCCTTGAGCTGCTTCGGGTTCATGCGGTGCTCACGGGCCAGCTCGCTGATCCGACCTTCGACCTCCTGCTCGGAGACCTCGATCTTCTCCTGGCGGGCGATGGCCTCCAGCACCAACATGGCCGCGACCTGCTTTTCGGCCCGGGGCCGCGCCTCGACCCGCAGCTTGGAGATCGCCTCGAGCAAGGTCGGATCCTTGGACTGCTCCACCATCCGCTTGGCGTCTTGGAGCAAGAAGTCCAGCTGCCGCTCGATCATCAGGCCGGGGACTTCGATCGGGTTCTTCTCGACCAACTTCTCGATGACCTGATCCCGGAGCTGGCGCTTGCTCTTGGCGTCCATGCGGGTCGCCAGGTTCTTCCGCAAGTTGTCCTTCAGCTCGGCCAAGGTGTCGAACTCGCCCAGATCCTTGGCGAACTCGTCGTCGATCTCCGGGTAGACCTTCCGCTTGATCTCCTTGACGTCGACCTTCCACTCCACCTTCTTGCCCCGCACCTCTTCGGGGCCGTCGGCCTTGGGGAACTCCAACTCGAACACCTTCTGTTCGCCGATGGTGCCGCCGACCAAGTTGTCCTCGAAGCCCGGGATCATCTGACCCGCGCCGACCTCGACGGTGTAGTTGATGCCTTTGCCGCCCTTGAAGGTCTCGCCGTTGACGTAACCAAAGAAGTCGATGACCGCCAGGTCACCCTTCTGCACGTCCTTGCGATCGGTGACCTGCTCGACCACCACCGCCTTTTCGCGCAGCCCCTTCAGCTCCTTTTCGACCTCGGAGTCGGCGACCTCCCGGACCTTCTTCTCGACCTCGAGGCCCTTGTAGTCCTTGGCCTCGACCTCCGGCTTGACCTCGACGGTGGCGTCGAACACCAGCGGCGCGTCTTCGGCCAAGGTCGGCCAGGCCTTCACCCGCGGGTTGTTGATCGGCACCAGCGAATGTTCGGCGACGGCCTTCTTGAAGGTCTCGTCGACGAGGCGGTTCACGACCTCACCCTCGACGGTCTGCTTGTAGTACTGCTCCAGGACCTTCCGCGGCACGTGGCCGGCCCGGAAGCCCTTGACGCGGGCCCGCTTCGCCAAGCCCCGATAGGCCAGGTCCAGCTCTTCCTGCACGGTCTCCCAGGGCACCTCGATGTGCACCTTGCGTTCGACTGTAGAGACCGTCTCGACTTCGACTTTCATTGGACCCGAACTCCTCAGATTAGATCTCGATCGCGAACACGCCATGCGAGGAGCGGGACTTGAACCCGCACGGGGGTTACCCGCTGGAACCTAAATCCAGTGCGTCTACCAGTTCCGCCATCCTCGCGTACGGCCCACGATCGTTCGCTGCGCACTCAGCGTGGGGCCCCGCCTACAATGCCTGAGCCGTCCGAGTCCACTGGATCCGCTCGACAGGCGGCGCCCCTTTTCCTAGACCTCCCCGGATGGGCGAACGGGCCGTGGTTCTGTTGTCGGGGGGCCTGGACTCGGCCACCGTCGCGGCGATCGCCTTGGCCCAAGGTCGCACCTTAACCGCCCTCAGCTTCGACTACGGCCAACGCCACCGCTACGAGCTGGAGGCGGCCCGGGAGGTCGCGTCCGCGTTGGGGATTTTGGATCACCGGGTGGTCCAGCTCGGCCTTTCCTCCATCGGCGGCTCGGCCCTGACCGCCGACCTGCCGGTGCCCAAAGACGCCCTCGGCCAGGCCGGGATCCCGGTGACCTACGTCCCGGCCCGCAACACCGTCTTCCTTTCGGTGGGCCTGGGGTTGTGTGAGGTGGTGGGCGCTTTTGAGCTCTACTTTGGTGCCAACGCCTTGGATTACTCGGGCTACCCGGACTGCCGCCCCGCCTTCGTCCAAGCCTTCGAAGCCCTGGCCAACGTCGCCACCAAAGCCGCCGCCGAGGGGCGGGGCCACTTCCGAATCCACGCGCCGTTGATGGAGATGAGCAAGGCCCAGATCATCCAGCGCGGGACCGAATTGGGCCTCGACTACGGCCTCACCCACTCCTGCTACGACCCTCCCTCCCGGACCCTCCACTGCGGGCACTGCGACGCCTGCCAGCTGCGGCGACGGGGCTTCCTCGAGGCCGGCATCGCCGACCCGACCCACTACGCGAGCTGAGCCATGAAGGCCGAGATCGTCCGCACCGTCCGCTTCGAGGCCGCCCACCGGTTGCCCCACGTGCCCGAGGGCCACAAGTGCGCCCGGCTGCACGGACACAGCTTCCAGGTCGAGCTGCGGGTCGGCGGTGAGGTCGACCCTCACACCGGCTGGGTCCAGGACTTCGCCGACCTCCAGGCCGCCTTTCAGCCCCTGCACCTCGTCCTGGATCACCACTACCTGAATGAGGTCCCAGGCCTCGAGAACCCGACCAGCGAGATCTTGGCCCGCTGGATCTGGGAGCGGCTGGTGACGGCCTTACCGGGCCTGATGGAGGTGACGGTCCACGAGACCTGCACCTCCCGCTGCACCTACCGAGGTCAGTGATTCCCTCCAGGAAGTTGCGCTGAAGCGGTTTTGTACGTATTCCGGGAGGTGGCCATGCGCGAGTGTCTGGGGTGGATCACCAACTGCCCGAACGATCAGGGCTGCCCGCAGAACTGGCTGGAGTTCGCGGTCTCCGAGTTGCCCCGATCGGTCGAGTGCCACGTCTGCGGCCACCAGGTCGATATGGTGGTCACTGAAGACGAGCTCAACGGCCGACCGGCCTCCAAGCTCGCGGCCTTCCCGGCGGTCCCGTGCACCGGATTTGTCGCGCCTCCTCGGGCTCCGGCCACCGGCGCCAACGGCTCGGCGATCGGTGGACCTTCACCGGCCCGCGGCATCCCGGCCTCGGCCACCGCGGCGCCGCAACGAGCGCCCACGCCGGCTCAGCCGGTGCGCGCCAAAACATGGGTGGTCACCTTGACCAACGGAGAGAAGGTCAAGCTCGACAAAGAGGCGATGGTCATCGGCCGCAGTCGCACCTGCGACGTGGTCATCCCGTCGGCCAAGATCTCGCGCCAACACGCCAGCCTCAGCCGGGTCGACGGCGAATATTACATCGAGGATCTAGGCTCGGCGAACGGCCTGTGGCTCAACGGCGAAAAGGTCACCCGGGCCAAGCTCAACCCTGGCGACAAGTACAGCATCTCCGACGAGACCTTGTTGTTCGAAGAGCGCTGAGCCTTGAGTGGGGTGGGCCAGGAGCAGCGGCGTTACGCGCCGTTCTACTGCGAAGAGAACGTCTGGCACCTGGCCAAAGAAGGCGTCGGCACCGATCCCAGCTTTGTGGTCTTCATCTCCAACCTGCAGAAGAGTTGTGCCTTGTGGGCCCAGCGGGCCGCGTCGTCGGCCGACATGCCGGTGCTCTGGGACTACCACGTGATCTTGGTGAGCGCGCCCAGCGAAGGCGCCTTGGTTTGGGACCTCGACACGCGCTTGGGCTTCCCGGTGAAGTTGCGCGACTACCTGGACGGCACCTTCCCGTTCGGTGAGGCCCTTAGGGACACCTTGTTGCCCCGTTTTCGGGTGCTGCCGGCGGCCACCTACCTGGAGCGCTTCGCCTCGGATCGATCTCACATGCACGAAGGCGACGACTGGCGGGCCCCGCCCCCCGAGTGGCCGACGATCGGTGAAGGCATGAACCTCTTCGACTTCGTCGACACCGAACGCGAGTTCGAAGGTGTGGTCGGCGGCCTTCCTTGGTTGCGCCGGCTCGAGTGGAAGTGACGTTCAGCGCCGGTGCATCGCCGGCCGGGCGCCGATCGCCGCTTTGGCGAAGTTCCGGAAGTGGGCCTTGAGTTCGTTCAAGCTGCGGCCCCTCTCCAGGTGAAAACGCAGCAGATCGGGATCGATCGGCGCGAGCAAGAAGTCGGCGGTGGTCTCGTACTCCAGCGGCGCCAGCTCGCCGGCGGCCGCGGCCTGGCGCAGGTACAAGGACACGGTCTGGCGTTGCCAGTGGTGGGCCGGGTGTTCGAAGCGATCGCGCTCCCGCTCGAAGGCGTGGGCCTCCGAGAGCAACATCGCGTTCTTCGAGGTGAAGTCGATCAACGCGTCGAAGAGGTGATCGAGCCGCAACAACCAGGGGCTGTCGACGGGCAGGTCGAAGCCGGCCAAGACCCGCTGCTGCAGCACCACCGCTTCGCTGTCGAGGAGGGCGTGGCAGAGGGCGGCCCGATCGGCGAAGCGACGGTAGAGGGTGCCCTTGCCGACCCCAGCCTCGGCGGCGACCTCGTCCATGCACACTTCGGAGATCGGCTTCTGCGCCATCAGGCGGCGAGTGGCGTCCAAGATCCGGGCCCGGTTGCGGGCGGCGTCGGCCCGTTCTTCGGGGGCGGGCGGGGGTTGACCCAGGACTGGCAGTCCAAGCTTGCGCCCCTCCTTCGCCATAACCGGACGATAGTCCGCATATCGTGGCCGGACAAGGACCACAATTTCCCCGGTTGCTGAGCGGTCACTTGACATAAACGGACTATAGTCCGTATACCGCTGGTTATGAAGTGGACTTTGGTCCGCTTCGGCCAAAACCTCAAGGAGACCTACCGCATGATTTTCCGCACTTTGACCACCTTCGCCCTCGGGCTTTCGTTGTCCCTCACCGCCGCCTCCGCCTCGGCCCAGAGCACCTGGACCGCTGATCCGACCCACTCGGAGGTCGGCTTCTCCGTGAAGCACCTGATGGTGTCCAACGTGAAGGGCCAGTTCAAGAAGTACGACGTGAAGGTGGCCCTGGACGAGAAGGACATCACCAAGTCGACGCTGGACGTAACCATCGAAGCGGGCTCCATCGACACTGGCCTCGCGGATCGCGACGCCCACCTGAAGAGCCCGGAGTTCTTCAACGTCGAGAAGAACCCCAACCTGACCTTCAAGTCGACCAAGATCGCCAAGGCCGGCAAAGGTGGCCTCAAGATCACCGGCGACCTGACCATGAACGGCGTGACCAAGAGTGTGGTGCTCAACGTCGAAGGCCCGACCAGCGAGATCAAGGATCCGTGGGGCAACATCAAGCGCGGTGTCTCGGCCACCACCACCATCAAGCGGACCGACTTCGGCCTCAACTGGAACAAGGCCCTCGAGGCCGGCGGTGTGGTCGTCAGCGAAGAGGTGAAGATCAGCCTCGAGCTCGAGCTGGTGAAGAAGGCGGCCTGAGTTTAGTTCGACAGGGGCACGGTTCGATCCCGGACCGTGCTCAGTCGAGATCGACCGACATACTCAAGAAGCCGGCCACGCCGCGGCGGTAGCTGAACACGTCGTGGACCGTGCCGTCGGCGCTGTTCTCCGTCTGCGTCAACCGCCGCAGCGGGTTGAGCAGGTTCTTCACCTTGAGCCCCACCTTGATCGCGCCGATCCGTTGGCTGGCGACAATGTCCAAGAGCGGGACCGGCTCTTCGTAGACGTCGGGCTGGCCCACCGCGCCGACCGACTCGATGCGCCGCCCAAAGACGTTGATCTGGGTGACGATCGAGGTCTCGCTGTCCGGGTTGTCGTAGGCCAGCTGCACGTTGACCGCGTAAGGTGACTGGCCCTGGAGCGCCCGCTCTTTGGAGGTCAGGCTCAAGCCCTCGTCGCCGATCGAGACCTGGGAGCTCACCAAGGTCAGGTTGGCGGCGATCGTAAAAAACTCGAAGCTCTCACCGATGAAGTCCAAGGACTTGCGACCTTCGATCTCACCGCCAAAGAGATCGGCCGCGTCCACGTTGATCGGCTTGTAGACGATGTTGGGGCCGCCGTTGACCGACCGTTCGATCGGATCGTCGAAGTGTTTGTAGAAGACCGCCGCCGAAAACGACTCGCCGGGGTTGGGGTACCACTCCCAACGTAGGTCGGCGTGGGTGATCAAGGCCCGGGTCAGGCCCGGGTTGCCGCGGTATTCGGTGCCGTCGGTGACGTCGAAGAAGCGGGCCGGTGAAAGCTCCCGGAAGTTGGGCCGGTTGACGGTGCGGCTGAAGGCGGCCCGCAGCTGCATGTCGGTGATCAGCTGGTAGGTGCCGGAGAGGGCCGGCAAGATGTCGAGTTGTTGGTAGTCGCTCTGGACGTCGGCGGCGTCGGGGGCGGCGATGGGGCTGCGGGTTGCAAGTTGGATTGCGCCGTGTTCGACCCGGGCGCCGGCCAGGACCTTCAGGTCTTCGGTGATCGCCAGGTCCCCCATCACGAAGGCGCCGAAGATGCGCTGGTCACCCCGGTAGTTGTCGTCAGGGAGGGTGACCTCTTCCAAGCGGAACAGGTCGGGTTGGATGGTGTCGGCGCTGAAGATCTCACCGGCGGGGCGGAGCCGCACCTCGTCCCGGGCCGCGGCGGCGCCCGCCAGATCGTAGCGATAACGGCGCGCCGAGACGTCCCGGCCCTTGAGCTCCATGGCCAGGCCGCCGCTCAGCTTCGACTCGAGGCCTCCGAAGAGCGAAACCGGGAGGCTGAGTTTGGTGCCCAGGTCGTGGTTGAGGTCGAAGAGATCCGAATAAAAACGTTGGTTGCCGGCGGCCAAGGTCGAGAAGACGAAGGTGTTCGGATCACTCGGGGTGGCGTTGTAGACGATCTCCCGGCGGTTCGGCTCGTCTCGGGTGGCCAAAGAAAACATGTAGCGCCACTCGAGGGCCAGGTTGGAGAGCAGCTGGTGTTCACCCCGGAGTTGAGCGGTGGCCAACATCTGCTCGATCCACCACAGGCGAGTGATGTCGGCGATGGTGTCGGTCTCTTCGATCCGGCCCCGAGCTTTGCGGGCCTCGTCTTCGGCGATCCGGTTCATCGTCGTGGTGAGGCGCAACTTGTGGGCGTCCGAAAGATCCAGGCTGAAGGTGCCGATGGCGCTGAGGGTCGATTGGATCGAGAGCACCTGGAGCGCCAGGTCGTTTTGTGGCGCCAGGCGCCCGCCTTCACCCACTTGATAGACGGTGCGGCGTTGGTCGTAGCGGCCCCAGTCGTTGCCCCAGTCCAAGGCCAGGTAGGCGCCGGCGTCCTTGCCCATCAGCTCGAAGCGCCCGCCGGTTTCGGCTGAAAGCCCGACGGGAGGTGGGGTGGTCAGGTCTTTGGTGCCGTAGTCGAGATCGAAGGCCTCGCCGAAGCGCTCCAGCTCTTCTTCGCTGAAGCCTGGGTTGAAGCGATCGCCGGTGTCCAAGGTGCGACCGTCCGAAGCGTCGGCGACGATGCCCGGGACGGCCCGAGTGCCGCTGCCGAAGGTCAAGAAGTCCAGGCCGCCGCCCTCGTAGGCGGGGCCTTTTCGGAAGGTGGTGCCGTCCACGTAGCCCATGCTCAGGCCCAGCGAGAGCACGAAGTCCTCCGGGATCTCGCGGGTCATCAGGTCGATCGTGCCGCCGCCGAACTCGCCAGGGAGCTCGGGGCTGTAGGTCTTGTGGAGCACGATGTTGGAGATGACCCCCGCCGGGAACAGATCGAGGGGCACCACCCGGCGTTCCGGATCGGGGCTCGGCAAGGTGGAGCTGTTGAGCAAGGTGGAGGAATACCGTTCACCCAAGCCGCGCACGTAGACGAAGCGATCGTCGACCACCGTTACGCCGGTGACTCGGCGGAGTGCACCGGCGGCGTCCGAGTCCCCCGACTTGGCGATCTGATCGGCGCCCAAGACCTCGGTGACGGTGGCCGCGTCTTGGCGCTCCTTGAGCACGAAGACCGTGCCGCCTTCGAGTTTGGGGGTGGTCACCACCATCTCGGCCAACTCCACCGCCTTGGGTTCGAGCCGGACCTCGATCGTCGCCGGTGCGCCGGTCCTTACCTGCACCTTGAGCAACTGGGTGCCGTAGTTGGGGTGGAGGATGGTCAACTCCCGTTCGCCTTCGGGGAGCTCGAGCAGGAACTGACCTTGAGGGTTGGTGCGAGCGTCAGCTTTGGTCCCACGGACGAAGATCCGAGCGCCGGCGATCGGGGCTCCGGCGCCTTCGATGATCGAACCTTGGACCTGGCCCACGCCGACGGTCGAGGAGACCGCGGAGCCCAGGGCCAAGCTGCCGTTCGGCGTCTCGATGTCGATGGTGGGATCGCCGGTTTCGGGGAAGACGATCAAGAGTTCGGTCTCTTGTTCCGCCCAGACCTCGACCGGCGCGGTGTCGACGCCGGCCCGGCCGATGGGGGTGATCGCGAGCAGGTAACGGCCAGGCGGCAGGCCCAAGACGAAGGAACCTTCGTTGTTGGTCTCAGCGATCTGGGAGCGGCCCAAGGTGATCTTGGCGCCGATCAAAGGCCGGCCTTGGGTGTCGAGGACGACGCCGCGGATGGTGCCTTCCGGGGCGGCGGAGGCGGGCGGGGCCCAAACGAAGATGGTCAGCGCCAAAAGCGCTGCGGCTCCCCGAAGGATCGACGTTCCCAGGCGCTTCGACAAGGTGACTCCAGGCCGTGGCCCTCGCGGCCCGCCACGGAGACGGGCCGCAAGGTGCAAGGCTCCTTCAGTTGGTCGGGAACCCGGTCCAACCGGAGGTCCAGTCGGAGCCCGGGTCCACGCCGCCGCGGAAGGTGGCCGCGGTGAAGAAGGCGTCGGTCATGGTCGCCGCACCCGAGGCCATCGCCGATCCGGCGGCCGGCAAAAAGGCTGGGGTGGTCTCGCTGGGCAAGGTCAGGCCGGGCTCCGGCATCTCTTGGTTGCCCATCTGGGTGGTCAACACGAAGTCGCTGACGTCGAAGGGATCCATGCCGCCGGCGGTGTCGGGCGACTCGTCGAAGGTCGTGTCGCAGCCCGAGAAGATCACGTTGCGGATCACGAGTTGGTTGGGATCCCGCATGGCGTTGGCGAAGGTCTCGTTGCTGTCGATGTCGAAGCACTTGTCGAAGTTCATAACCACCGAGTTATAGAGCTTGGCGCCCGTGCCGCGACGGAGCAACCAACCCGGCTGGCTGTCGGCGTTGGCCTTGGCGCCGATGAAGGTCGCGTGGGAGATGGTCGGCAAGGAGCGGGGCTCGAGGGTGTTGTTGTTTTCGTTGTTGTCGGCTTCGATGCCGGCGTTGGCCTCGTCGGCGTGCTGTTGGGCCACCACGAACTGAGCCATGCCCTTCCAGCCAAAGGTCCAGTCGAGGCTGTCGTCGCCCGAACCGGTCAAGAGCAAGTGCTTGACGTTGACGGTGCCGCCGAAGAACTCGACGCCGTCGTCCGAGGCCCGGTGGACGTGGAGGTACTCGACCTTGGTGGCCGCGCCGACGCCTTGGAAGGCGACGCCGTTGTATTCGTCTTCGTCGGTGATCCGGGCGCCGGCAAACTCGACGCGGACGTAGCGGAGTTCGCCGCTGTCGTCGTTGGGGTTGGAGCCGCCGTAGGTGCCGCTGTTGCCTTCACCTTCGCAGGTCTGGACCGCGTCGCCGCAGTTGACCGGCGCGTTGCCGTTGATGATCAAGCCGCCCCAGTCCCCGCGGGAGCGGGTGCCGTCGGCCTTGGCCGAGGTGAAGACGATCGGGAGTTCTTTGGTGCCCGCCGCCTGGATCTTGGAGCCACGGCGGATCACCACCGCGGTGCTGCCGGAACCGTAGACCACGGTGCCGGGGAGGATCTTCAAGGTGGTGTTCGAGCCGGCGTTGGTCCCGATGAAGACGTTGCCGCTGTCGAGCAGGAACTGGCGATCCGGCGCCCAGGTCATGTCGGTGGTGTATTCACCGCCGGGGATCCGGCAGGTCGGCGGGGTGGTCGCTTCGTCGCAGCTGACGTTGGCCGGCAAGATGGTCTGCGACTGGTTGTTGTTATTGTTGTTGTTGTTGTTGTTGTTGTTGGCCGGATCGTCCCCGCCACAAGCGGCGAGACCGAGGGCCGAGACCGAACAAACCAAAGAGAGCTTGAGTACACGTCGCACGAGGACCTCCGTTGAAAACGGGGCCATCTAGCCTGCGGAAGGCGCCCAACGCTCACGACATGTTCGGAACGGTTTTGTGACGCCTCGATGACTGGTGGCCACACGCCTACAATGGGGCCGTGGATCGCACCGAAAAGCCCTGCACCCCCGTGGGCGCCCCCGGGGCTTCTGCGAGTTCGGTGACTTCTGCGTGACGGGGTCCGGTTCGGCACCGCTCGGCGAGCACCGCCCGTTGGGCGGCAGGGCCTTCGGCCCACAGCTCCACCCGACCGTCCGTCAGGTTGCGCACCCAACCCGAAAGGCCCAAGGCCTGCGCCTGCTTCTGCGCCCAGTTCCGATACCCCACCCCCTGGACCACCCCCGAGATCAGCAGGTGCAGAGCCACATCCTCCCCGGACATGCGCCTACTCAAGCCCCAAGCCCCGTGTTAGTCCAGCCCCGGGAGCGCGTCCGTAGCTGGTGCGCGGCTCGGTTTTCAAAACCGATGGGGGCTCCTTGATGGGGGTCTTGGCGGGTTCAATTCCCGTGCGCTCTCGTGCCGCCTTTGGCGGCACTGAGGGCGAACGGGCCTTGGGCGTTCGGTTCGCCTCCTGCGGAGGCTCACCTCGGCATCGATCCCCGTGCGTTCCCGTTCGCCGCCTTTGGCGGCACTGAGGGCGAACGGGCCTTGGGCGTTCGGTTCGCCTCCTGCGGAGGCTCACCTCGGCATCAATTCCCGTGCGCTCTCGTGCCGCCTTTGGCGGCACTGAGGGCGAACGGGCCTTGGGCGTTCGGTTCGCCTCCTGCGGAGGCTCACCTCGGCATCAATCCCCGTGTGCCCCCTAGGAGGCCGAGGGAGAAGAACGGGTCTCGGGCGTTCGGTTCGCCTCCTGCGGAGGCTCACCTCGGCATCAATCCCCGTGCGTTCCCGTTCGCCGCCTTTGGCGGCACTGGGGGCGAACGGGTCTCGGGCGTTCGGTTCGCCTCCTGCGGAGGCTCACCTCGGCATCGATCCCCGTGTGCTCCACCGAAAGATCACACCAACACCCACCCGGGCTCGAGGTCGCACGCACTGGGCCAGGTGCAGCCGCAACCGCGGTCATTGCGGACCTTTAGCCCGGGCCGGGCCGTGGGTTGGGGCGGGTCGACCTTCGGTCGTGGCCCCCGCCTTTTTCGCTGCATGGATTTCGGGTTAGTTAGCGCGGATGACTCGTGGTCCAAGCAGCATCGTAGCGTTGTGGGCGGGGCTGCTCTCCTGCACTGCGGAGACCGAGGGGCTCCAGGACCTGCAGGTGCCGGTGCCGGTGCCGCCTCAATCAGACGCAGACCCGAGCGACGGGTGGATGGCGGCGCCGGGGGAGGGCACCGCGTTCATCGTCAGCGACCTGGTCATCGCCGGGCGGGATGAGGGCTTCGATCTCGATGGTAACTGCGCCACCGACGGCACCGGGTGCGTCGACAACGGCCTCTGGATCTTGGGGCCGCTGGCCAACGATCAGATTCGGCAGGGCCTATTGGGCGGCGAGTCGCTGCTGCTGGTGGAGTTGGTGGGTTATAAAGGTGCGGCGGCCGGCGACGACTCGGCGTTGACGGTCAAGTTCTACCCCGCCAAAGACGCAGACGATCCCTTCTTCCCGGCCAACAACTTCAAGGTGCCGGCAGGGCAGGCGAGCTGTTGTGAGTTCCTTGTGTCTCCCTCGGGGCTCTTCGGCGCTCCCCCACAGGCCTTGGCGCGGCTCCCGGCCCGGGCTGAGGGGATGACGATTCGGTCGACGGAGAGCGTGTCGCTCCCGATCGTCTCGACGGTTGACCCGGATCCGATCGCCGCGACCCTGGAGCGCGCCACCGTCGAGATCTCCATCGATCCAGCGACGAACCAACTGCGGGGACGTCTGGGCGTCGCAGTGCCGGCCTCAGCCCTGGCCAAGTTTAGCAATCCCTACTGCAAGACCGTGGGGCCGCGGTGCCCAGTGGCGGTGGTGTCCTCACTCCTCGACCTGCTGGTGATGTTGAAGGGGCCCCGGCCGGACGTCGATCTCGATGGCGACGGTCTTGAGTGCATCCTCGACACCGATGGTGATGCGGTCATCGATCGCTGTTGCGAGGGCACTACGGATGGCGGGTGCCGCGAGGGTTCCTGTTTGGGTGAGGTGATCGAACCCGGGGCTTCGGCCGGCTGCGTCGCCAGCCCCCGAGTCGCCGACGGTTATTCGATCACCATCGGGTTCGCGGCGGTTCCGGCGACCATCGTTGGCGTCGCGCCCTGAAGGACCACGTGGCCCATCGTTGGGATTGGACCCCGGGCCGGGTGGTTGGCCTGGTCCTGGGGCTCCTCGCGATGTTGGGGCTCTGGATGCTCCCTTCGCCGCTTCAAGCGGGGGATGGGCGGGCCGCCTTGGCCGCTGGGATCACGGCCTGGATGTCGATCTGGTGGTTGACCGAGGCGGTCCCGATCACGGTGACCGCGGCGGTCCCGATCGTCGTCTTCCCGTTGACTGGGGTGCTCGGAGGCCATCGGGCCGAGCAACTCGGCGTGGTGATCTCCGCCTACATCCACCCGTACATCTTCTTGTTCCTCGGAGGCATGGGGATCGCGGCGGCGATGCAGCAGTGCCAACTGCATCGGCGACTGGCGGTGCAGATCATGCGGCTGGTTGGCACTGGGCCCGAGCGCCTTTTGCTCGGCTTTTTGTTGGCCACCGCCTTCGTGTCGATGTGGATCTCCAACACCGCGACCGCGGCCATGATGTTGCCGATCGGGCTGGCGGTGGTTCAACAACTCGAGCTTCGTCGGGGTGGGGCCCGGCTCCATCACTATGGCGCGGCGGTGATGTTGGCCATCGCTTACGGGGCCAACCTGGGCGGCATCGGCACCAAGATCGGCACCGCACCCAACGCACAGCTCGCCCAGTTTTTGGCGGTGATCGGTGAAGAGGTCTCCTTCCTCCAGTTCTCCGGGATCGGCGTTCCGTTTATCGTGATGATGGTCCCGGCGGCCTGGTGGCTGTTGTGGCGACTGGCGCGGGCCGACGGCGCGGGCCTCGGGGCGGTGGGTGCGGCCGCTCTCGAACAAGAGCTCCAGGCCCTGGGGCCCACTCGACGAAGCGAAAAGTGGGTCTTCGGCGTCTTTTTGGCGACGGCGGCGTTGTGGATCTTCGGCCAACCGTTGACGGGCCTGCTCCGCGATTGGTGGCCCGAGCTGAACACCGCCCAGCTGGAAGGATCGGTGGCGATGATCGCCATGACCTTCTTGCTCTTGCTCCGGATCGAGGGTCGCCAACTCCTGGAGCTCCGGGTCTTGTTGGGCCAACCGTGGGGCACTTTGATCTTGTTGGGCGGCAGCTTCGCCATGGCCGAGGCGATCCAGCGGAGTGGTTTGTCTTCGCACCTCGGTGAACAACTGGCGATCATCAAGGACCTTCCGCCCCTCGCCCAAGTTTTGGCGGCCACCATCTTGACCGTGACCATCTCCGCCATCGCCTCCAACACCGCGACCACCACGGTGATGCTCAACGTGTTGCGGACCTCAGCCGTGCCGGCCCTGTTGCCGACCTTGGCTTTTGCCTCGGCGTTCGCGGCGTCCTGTGACTTCGCCTTGCCGGCGGGCACTCCACCCAACGCGATCGTCTTCGCCAGCGGTTATCTGAGCATTCCGCGCATGGCGAAGACCGGCGTGGTCCTGGATCTGTACGCGGCGATCGTCGTCGCGTTTTGGTGTTTTGTCTCGGTGCCGTGGCTCAGCTGAGCCACCGGAGCAAAAACCAGAGCAGGCTCGCCACCCCAACCCCTAGTACGAAGGGGCGCCACCAGGTCGCGTTGGCTCCGGGCATCGGCAGAGGAGGTACGGGCGGCGCGGAGCGGTGGAGTGGAGGAGCGCTCGGCATCGGCAGCGGGCGTTGGGTGCCGATCCGAGCCGGAGCCGGGACCAGATCCCGAAGATCGGCCGCCAGGTCGATCCGCTTCAGCTCGACCGGCGTTGCGTTCGGGCTGGGCGTACCGAGGATGATCCGCGCCATCTGCTGTTCGTCCAAACCTTCAGCGGGGACACCAAAGGCCGGGGTCGGTGGTGGGGCCGGGGGTGGGGCGGTGGGGGCCCTCGGCGCCGAGCCGCGCTCCGGACCTCCCGTAAACGAGGAGGCGATCGCGTGATCGAGGGCCGCCGCTTGTCCGTCGATCAACACCGTCGGCCGATCCGGGGCGATCGGCGGCGCCAAGGGGCGATCGGGCATCTTCAGCTCAGCCAGGCCGATGGACTCCAGGGCGATCGGCGGGGTCGGTCGATTGGGGGGCGGCGCCGAGGGCGGAGCCGGGATGGGGCTCAGCCCGGGCACGGTCAACGGGCGCGCCCCCATGGCAGGTGCAGGACTGGACATCGGCGGGCCGATCACCAGCCCCTCGAGGCCCAGGCCCGGCGTCGGTGGTCCGCTGGCCGACCAGGGCCCCGGGCCCGGAATGGGGGTCAGCTCGGGCGGCATGCTGGGCGGGGGCGGCGGCGTTGGCCCAGGGGGCGGGGGTGGGGGCCCCAAACGATAACTCGGTGGCGTCGGGGCCGGTGCAGGAGTGGTCACCGGCCGGAAGTGCGTCGGCGCGGGGGGCGCGGGCGGGCCGAGGTGGAGCTTCGCCGGCGGCGGCGGCAACTCGAGGCCGTCGAGCAGAGGCGCCGGTGCGGTCGCTTCTTCGGCGATCGGCTGGGCCGGGGGCGGTGCGGCCGGCGCCACCCGGGAGGCCCAACCCGGCGGCGGTGCGGGCGGCAAAGGCGCCACCATCCGGGGCGGCGGCAGACCCGCGGGCGAGTTGAGGCCGATCGGCGGCGTGGGGGGCGGCGGCGGCGGCGGGGCCTTGGGGGCCGGGGGATGACGCAGGCTGTTCCGCCGTTCGCCAGGGCCCAACTCGTCGGCGATCTGATCGATCAGCCGGCTGGGGCCCCCGGGCATCCGAAAATCGAACTCGGTCTCGCCGGTGTCCCGCAGGTCTTTGGGTTTCGGGCGCGGCATCGGCGTGTCGTCCCAGCTGGACTCCAGGGCCTTGACCTCGTCGAGAGGCAACTTCAGCTCGTCCTCACCCACCCGTGTCCCAACCTTGGCCTCGCAGCTTACCCGAAGGCGCCGGGACACAACATCAGGTCCCTGGCGTCGATGTGCGCTAGCTCACGCGGCCTGAACGGGCCGGGGCGGGCCCCGCCAAAGGACCGAAGTGGCCTCGGCCACCAACAAGAAGGCCAGCAGGCTCAGCACCAAAGCCACCCAACCGACCGGGTCGGTGTAGCGGCCGCTGGCCACCCAGGCCTCCATCATCAGGACCAAGGACCAGACGGTCATCACCATCATCAAGACCATCGGGACCGCCACCAACCAGGCCAACCCGCGACGGCCGGTCCGCACCAACCACACCGACAAGGACAACAAGGTCAAGGCGGCCAGGAGCTGGTTGCTGGTGCCGAAGATCGACCAGAACACGCGCCAGGCGGGCATCGGTCGGCCGCTGGCGTCGGTCATGCGGGCGGACATCAAGAGGGCCGGCAACAACAAGGTCACCAAGGTCGCCAAGATCCCCTTGGCCCGCCCAGTGAGGCCAAAGAGCTCCTCCAAGATGTGCCGACCCAAACGGGTGGCCACGTCGAGGGTGTCGTAGACGAAGGTCGCGAAGGCCAACAGGCCAAAGGACACCGCAAACGTCGGATCGATCCCCAAAACCCCGAGGAAGTTGCCGATGCCCCGGGCGAAGATCAGGTTCGGATTTTCGCGGACCGCGGCGCTGTCGGTGGCCAACACCGCCACGGTGATCAAGGCGATCACCGCCACCACCCCTTCCAACAACATGCCGCCGTATCCGACGACGTGAGCGTCGGTCTCGTGCTCCAACTGTTTGCTGGTGGTGCCGGAGCAGACGATCCCGTGAAAGCCAGAGCAGGCGCCGCAAGCGATGGTCACGAACAAGAGCGGGAACATCGGGCCCAACTTTTCGCTCTGGAAGCCCAAAAACGGGGCGTAAGCGATCTCTTGGCCGCCCAACAAGATGCCGATGAACGACGCGAAGATCATCCCGTACAGGAAAAATCCACCCAGGTGCCCGCGCGGTTGGAGCAAGGCCCAGACCGGCACCACCGAGGCGACGCCGCAGTAGATCAAGATCAGGTAGTCCCAGGCCAGGTTGGGGGGCACCTCACCGAGCAGGGGCAGCTGCAGCGTCGGCAACTCGATCGGGATGTTCTGGCTGTACCAGATCGCCACCACCACCAGCGGCACGAAGATCGCGGTGGCCGGCCAGATCTGCAGGCGCAAGTAACGGAGCGCCAGGCCCATGACCACGCCGATCACCAAGTAGAGGATCGAGGCGGTCGCCACGCCGCCGCCACGCACCACCTGGCCGCTCGGCAACTCCAGGTTGTCCACGAAGGCCCGGGCCGTGATGTCGGTGAAGGCGACGATGATGTAGATCAACGCCAGATAAACGAAGCTCAGGAACAACACGCCGGCCCGCTTCGACATGTGCTCTTGGATGATCGCGGCGATCGAGCGCCCTCGGTGCCGCACCGAACCCACCAACGCCGAAAAGTCGTGCATGGCGCCGATGAAGATGGCGCCGACCACGATCCACAAAAGTGCTGGCAACCAACCAAAGGCCACCGCCGCCACGATCGGTCCGACGATCGGCCCGGCCGCCGAGATCGCCGAGAAGTGTTGGCTGAGCAGGTACCAACGGGGCGTCGGCACGTAGTCGACCCCGTCGTAGAGTTCATGCGCGGGTGTCGGCGCGTCGGCCGAAAGATCGAAGCGTTTGGCCAACAGGCGGCCGTACAGAAAAAACGCGGCTCCAAAAAGAGCCAAGACCCCGAGGAAAAGGACCGCCACCGGCATCGGCGCCGACTCTACCCCACCTTGCGCGGGCGGGAAGAGGCAGGTGATCCTACCCCCTGGAAATGGGATCCGCCGCCTACCGCGCGGCCCTCTGGGGGGGCCTGCTCTTGGTGGCCTGCGATCGGGATTGGCGTTTGGCCATCGAGCGCCCTTGGGACGCGACGTCGATCGGGGTGGTGGTGGTCCAAGGGGCCAACGGGGAGCTCTTGTCCGAACCGCAGCTGGTCGGTTCGGGCGAACGATTGGAGCTGCAGGTCCGCTGGGCGCCGCCGCTCCGCCTTTGGGGGCTGGCCTTTTCTCCCGAGCTGGAGCTCCTGAGCCGCGGGGTCCGGCTGGGCGGCGCCGAAGATCACCTCCCGGATGGTGAACCTTGGTTGCTCGAGCTCGAGGCGCTGGGCGACGAAAGTGCCCCGCAGTTTCAGCGGGCCGAGGCTCCGGGATTTGACCTCCGCTACAACTCGCCGTCGCCTCCCACGGCGACCTGCCTGCAGGCCGAAGCCCGACAGAGCGCCTGGCCGGAGCGGTTGACACGGGTCGAGGTGACGGGTGCCGGCCGGCTCTACGTCGGGATGGGTTCGGGGCCGGCGGCCGTGGCGCGGGTCGAGGCCGGGATGTTCACCGAGATCTTCCGCTTTCCACCCAACACCAGCGGGCCGATCCGAGGGCTCGTGCACGATGGCCAACGGTTGTGGGTCGTCGCTCGCGAAGGCGCGATGGTGGCCCTCGACGATCAACACCAGGTCTTGATGCGAGGGCAGTTGCCCTTCGATGAGGTGGTCGAGGTCTACGCCAACCACCAGGGTGAGGTGTACGCGATGGGGTTGCCTCACGAACTGCCGCGACAACTTTCGCTGAGCGCCACCGTGGGCCAGGCCCGCACCAACTTTCCCACCAACTTGCGCGGCATGGCGGTGCTGGAATCAGGGAAGGCCTTCGTCTTGGATCAACGGGGGATCTTGGCCCGGACCGACGATGGTTGGCTGCGGGAGGTCGAGCTCCAAGAAGCCGAGATGACCGCCATCGCGGGCGATCATCGGGGCGCCTACGCCATTGCCCGGTATCGGGGCTTCTTCAGTCGCGATCAACGGACCGGGGTCTGGAGCGAAACGCCGCGGCCCTTCGCCGGATTTCCCCGGGCCTTGGCGTTGTTGCCTGGAGGAGGGCTGGTGGTGGTGGGGAGCGGGGACTCGAGCGCCTACTTCGACGGGCGGCATTTTTGCCTGATCCGCCCGCCGATCGTGGAAGAGTTGGTGGACGTCGCGGTTTCGGCCGACGGTCGCACGGCCTGGGCCGTCGGGAACATCGACGGCGAACCTCCGGGGCGTTGGGTCGAGATGAGCCTCCCTCCCCCCAATTGAAGGGGATTGGCCTTTACCTCACCTCGCCGCGGTGCCAAGCGGGTGGAGATGAAGTGGCTGAAGCGCCTTCTCCTGGGTTTGGTGATCTTGATCGGCGGCGTGGTGCTCTTCGCGTGGCTGCAAAATGAGCCTCGACCCACGGGTGAGGCGGGCCCGGCCGCCGACGCCTTGGCCCAAAAGATCCAGGCCGCGGTGGGCCTCGAGGGTTGGAGGGCCACCAAGGTGGTGCGCTTCACCTACGCCGGTCGTCATCACATCCTCTGGGATCGGGGGCGCGGCCTGGCCCGAGTCAACGTCGGCGACTGGTCGGTGTTGTTGCGGACTCGAGACTTTTCGGGGCGGGCCTATCGGGGTGGCGTGGAGGTCACCGATCCCCAGGAGAAGCAGGCGCTCCTGACCGAAGCGGAGAAGTGGTTCGTCAACGACGGCTACTGGCTCTTTCCGTTTGAAGGTCTCTTCGACCAAGGCGTGACCCGGGCGGTGGTCTCCCGGCCCGGTCAACCCGACGGTCTCTTGATCAGCTACGCGTCCGGTGGTGTGACGCCGGGCGACGCGTACCTGTGGGAGCTCGACGAAAATGGGCGGCCGATCGCCTGGAAGATGTGGGTTTCGGTGTTGCCGATCGGCGGCCTGCGGGCGACCTGGGAGGCTTGGGAAAAGTTGCCGACCGGCGCCCAGATCTCGACCGAACACCAGCTGGGGCTTCGGGTCCGGGTGCAGGACTTGAGCTCGGGGGACTCGGTGGCGGCGGTGGAGCCGGGGCCCGATCCGTTCCTTCCGCTCAACGAGTGACCGAAGCGGTGGCGGTCGAGGCTGTACGGCTGACCAAGGTGGTCAAAGGCGGCTTGGGCCGGGGCGACAGGTTGTCCAAAAACTCCTTGGCCTCAGGCGAAAACGGATCGAGCTCCACGGCCAGTTGGGCGTAGCGTTTTGCTTGGGGCAACTTGCCTTGCGCTTCCATGGCCTGGGCCGCCAACAAGGTCAGCTCACTCATCCGGCGCTTGCGGCCGCCGTGGAACTGCTTGGGGATCATCTTCATCGCTTCGGTCAGCTGGCGCACCGCGGTCGAATATTGTTTGGCCTCCAAGGCCTGTCGCCCTCGGTCTTGAAGAGAGCGGGCCTCCACGTAAGGACGGCACTTGGGGCAGGGCGCCTTGTTGGCCTCCAGTTCGCTGAGCCCGTCCCGATAGGTCGCGCCGGGGCGGGAGGTCATCAAACAACCCGGCGGGTGATCGAAGACGTCCGGGATCCCGTAGAGCGCGTGGGCGATCTCGTGGGCCAAAAGATAGGCGCCCAAGATCTTGGCTCGCTCCTCGAAGGTGGCGGGCTTGCCGCCAAGCTCGTCGAACTCGGGCAGTTTGGTGTCGATGCCGAAGGTGGTCGCCAACAAGGCCTGGCCGCCGAGGGCGCGGCGAGCCGGGCTGGAGGCGGCGATCCCGCCGATCTTGGCCTTGCCGAAGACCGCGTGTGGGTGAGGTTCACTGGACAGATCCGCCAAGATGAAGCCGTTGGTCAGGATCACGTCGAAGTCCTGCTGGCGCTGGAGCGCACACATCCAAGCGACGAAGGATCGTTCCGCGGAGGTGCCGGGCTCGACCAAGGCGGTCCCGGCCGGGGTCTTGAGGCCCTTCATCGCTTCGACGGTCGCCACATAACGCTTCACGTAGAGTTCGTAGATGTCGGCGTGGGTCTTGATCCCCGGGCGTTCGTTTTCGGCGACGAAGCCGAGCAAAGCGTCGAGGGGCCAACGCTCCAAAAACGCGATCGCCTTGGCCTTGTGGGGGAGGAGCTCCGCCGCGCCCCCTCCTCGGTAGCGAGCGGCGTACAGGTTCTTGCACTTGGGATCGCTGGGGATCGCGTAGGTGTCGAGGAAGCGCGACACCGAATAGCGGTACTGGACCTCGAAGCTCGGCGGCGCCACGCCGAAGCGTTCACCAAACTGGGACTCGGCGTACTTCAGGGCCCGCTGCACCAACTTCTCGTCGAGGGGCGGAAAGTCGGGATCTTCGACCAGGGCCACCACCAGCTGGGCCGGGGTGGTCTCCAGCTGGGCGTTGGGTGTGGCGCCTTGGGCAGGCCTCGCCCCCAGCACCAACGATGCGATCCCGAGGGCGAGGAAAGACCGCATCACTCCATCACTCCTGCCAGACCGACGCACTCAAGGCCCAGTCGCACGCCGGTCTTGACCGCGGTCACAGGCTCGCCGCCCTGGGAGGTGGGGTCAAGGCGGCGGTAATCCCGTGGTCACCGTGGGGAAATGGGCGGGCGCTGGAGGAGGCGCAGGTTGACCCGGGCCGGACGAAACCGCGGGTCCAGCCTCAGGGCCTGGCGATAGAGGCGCATCGCACCCTCCGGGTCTCCTTCGGCCTCGGCGAGGAGCCCCAGGTTGAAGGGGCCCTCGGGCCGATCGAGTTGGGTCCGGTCCGCGGCGAGCAGTTCGTCCCGGGCCCGGCCGTAGGCCGCCTGCAGGCCTGGGTCGAGCAGCTTGGCGCTTGGTCCGGCCAGGGCCCGGGCGGTCTCGACCCTCACCAAACGACTGGGATCGTCGAGCGCCGGGCCCAGGATCCGGGCCCTCTGTGGGGGCGAAGCCAAAGAGGCACAAGCGACCGCGACGCTCCGCACCAAGGCCGAGGGATCTTTCGCCAAGTTCGGCCAAAGATCGGGGCACCCGGACCTGCTGCTCAACATGCTCTCCAAGGCGCTGGCCCGCACCAGCTCCGACTGATCGAGGTCGAGCACCAGGCGTTGCAACTCAACTTGCACTTCTTCGCCCCGCCAGGCTCTGGCCAAGACCTCTCCGAAGTGGGGCGGCTTCGGTCCGGGGAACCAAAGCGCAACCTGGCTTGCGGACCAGGCCGAGTCCTTGCCGGCGTGGCAGCTGTTGGTGCAACCGTCAGGGGTGCCCAACTTCAGGCTGAGGTCGGGCCGAGGCCGCTGAAAGCCGTGGTCGTGGCGGACGTCCACGCCCAGGTAGGTCCGCTCGGGCAGGTGGCAGGCTACACAACGAGCCCCGGGGCTTTCGGTCGGGTGGTGGTGATGTTCGGTTGAATCGTAGCGCTTTTGCCGCGCCGCCAAGGTCGGGAAACGGCCAACCGGAGGTGTGGGCCCGTGGCAGCGGGTGCAGGTGGCGTCGTCGTTGCTGGCGCGTAGCCCGTGGGGTTCGTGGCAGTCGACGCAGGTGACCCCGGCCCGGTGCATGCGGCTCAGGTTGAAGGACCCGTACTCGAACACCTCGTCCAAGATCTGCCCATCGGGGTGATAGAGGCCCGGCTGCAGCGGGGAGAGGCGGTAGTGGTCGCTGAAGTCCCCGCCCCTGGCCGGCGAATCGTCGAGGTTGCTGCGCCGAGAGTGGCAAGGGGCACACGACTCGGCGCTGGCGACCTTCTGCAAGTTGACTTGCGGATCGAGCGCGTGGGCCGACCCGGGGCCGTGACAGGCCTGGCAAGCGACGTCCTCTTCGCTGAAGGTCGTTTGGTATCGATCGGTCCCCGAGTTGTAGCCCTTTTGCACCCCAGTCGAGTGGCACTCGGCGCACATCATGTTCCAGTTCTGGTAGCGGCCATGCCACGGAAGATCGGGGGACTGGACCCGATACCAACGTTCGCCGGCCACGTCCCAGGCCATGGCGTAGGCCTGCAGCCGTCCCCCGGGGGCCTCGAGGAGATATTGCTGCAGGGGCTCGAAGCCGAAGGTGTAGGCCACCCGGTGTCGGGTGAAGGTCCCGGAGCTGGTGGCGACCTCGACGAAGTACTGTTCACCTCGGCGAACGAAGCGGGTGTCCTCCACCTGAACGCCGTCGAAGTTGCCCCGCACCGTGGCCGGCGAAGGACGCTCCATGGCCCGATCATGGGAAGAACCTCGCCAACGGGCCGCCTCGGCCGGGTGGCAGGCTGCACAGGCTTCACTGGAGACGTAGGTCGGGGCCGGCGGGGGCGCCGGGCAGGCCAGGGTCAAGAGAGGGAGGAGCCAACAGGGGGAGCAGCGCACATGGTGCTGATATGCGCCGCTCCCTCTCAAGCTGACATCAGGGGCAAGGCGCGCCGCAGAAGCCCACCAAGGCGCCACCGTCGTAGGCCCAAGAGGTCAACACCGGCGTGTGCAAGTTCGTGAAGTAGTCACGCAGCCGATCGGCCCGAACCCCGACCCAAGCCTGGGGGCTCTGCTCGAAGAAGTCGGTGGAGGTGTCGAAGAACTCCTCGGCCATGCAGCCGCCTAGGGCGGGGCAATATTCGGCCACCAGCTTGTCATGGCCGTAGCGGACGGCGATCTTCGCGGTGCTGATGTTGCCGCCGCTGGTGGTGAAGGTCTCGGAGTAGCCGTACTGTCGGCCGCGACCACAAAAGACATCGGTGGTGTCGAAGCAGTCGCTGAAGGTCAAGGAGTCGACGAAGGCCGCGGAGATCAAGAGGGCCTCGTTGTGCGCCGTCTGGAAGATGTCCATGGTGTTGACGCCGGCCTCGACCACCCGGCCCGGGCTCAAGATCGAGCCCGATACGTTGTTGAGCCAGGTGTCACCGTCGGCCACGATCAAGGGCACCCGGATGCCGTTTTCGTAGGTGGTCCCTTTGCCGCGACCGACCTGGTTGAAGACGCTCTCCTGCACCGCGATCGGCGTGCCGTTGTCACCCATGTAGAAGATCAACGTATCCTCCATCTTCGCCGGATCGATGTCGTTGAGCAGATCTTCGAGCTCCAGGTCCACGTGCTCCGCCAAGGCCTGATAAACGGCCGCTGCCTCGTTGCTGCAGTTTTGGGTCGCCAAACAGGCGAGGTCGGTGGTGCTCCGCCAAGAGGCGCCGGCCTCGTCGCCGTACTCCCAAGACGACGATCCCGTGTCGGGGGAGTGGGGCGCGCTGAAGGACACCACCGCCAGCCAGTCGCCGGTCCGATCGTTGATCCAGTCGGTGGCGACCTTGGAGGTGCGGTTGGTCAGGTGGTTGGTCTCATCGGCCGAATAGCCGTCATCGTTCATGGTCCAGCCGATGCGGTGCCAATCGGTGAAGCTTCGACCGGCCCCCGGATATCCGCCCAGGATCCCGAAGTAGCGATCCCAGCCCGAGCGGGCCGGGTGGGGTTCGACGGTGAAGGTCCCCAAGGCTGGAACACCGAAGTCACCGTTGGCGTCTTCGGTGCCCAGGTGCCACTTGCCGAAGAAGCCGGTCTCGTAGCCGAAGCCCGCGAAGGTCTCAGCCAACATGTTGAAGCTGTTGGGATCGACGCCGGCCGAGGCCGGACCAGACTCGCCCAGGGCGGTGCCGACCTCGTGCCGAAAGGGAAAAACGCCGGTCTGGAGCGACGCCCGGGTGGGGGAACACAGCGGCGTGGCCCAGGCCCGGGTGAAGCGCAGGCCCGCGGCGGCCAGGCCGTCGACGGTCGGCGTGTCGGGCAGGTAGGTGGGGGCATAACCTGCGTAGTCGGCGGCGTAGGCCCCGACCTTGTCGACGCTCATATCGTCGACGATGACCACCAAGATGTTCTTGGCGTCGGCCTTGGGTGCGAACAGAGTGGTAGCGGCCACGGCCAAGCTGGCCGCGGTGATTCGGAACTTCATGTTGGATCTCCTTCAGTGAACCAAGATCAGAGCTGATCCCACGAGTAGCGGTTGGGGTACCAAGCGGCCTCGCAGAGCTGCCAATTGCGCCAGATGGTGTCGACGGTGGTGTGCCAGGGGTGGAAGATCACGGTCCTGGCCGAGGTGGTGATCGGGCCCATGTCGCCGCCCACCGCCCCATGGATGCCGTTGTGCCACCCTGCTACGTCGAGCCAGAGTTCCTGCTCCATCTCCGTCAACCGCTCGGCCATGGTCGCCGCCGCCGACAACGCTGAGTCGAAGTTGGCGCAGATGTTGGCTGCCTTATACGCACTCTCGAGATCTGAACCTCCATTGACGTCGTTGATCGCGATGTCGAACTCGGTCGGGATGGTGGTGCTCGGATCCCACGCCGGCACCCGGCGGAAGGCGATCACCCGGCTCTGCTCCTCGAAGTCGCGCTCCAGATCCGCCAGGTAGTTGCGGTGCCCGTTGAAGAAACCACCGAACTCGGTGCCCCCGAAGGTCGAAGCAACGGCCGCGCCATGATCGATGTGGTGGTGTTCTTCCCAGAAGAGATCGCCGTGGATCGGCCCCAACTCATAGAGGTGTTCGTCGATCGCGTCGGCCGCGTCGGCCCGTTGGGTGCTGTTCAGGCCGCCCAACATGCGACGGAAGGTGAAGAAGGTGTAGAGGTACTCGTATTCGGTGATCAGGTCATCGTAGGCGTTGGTCACGGTCGCCTCTTGCCCCAAGGTGACCGGCGCCAGGCCGTCGAGGAACACCGGCGGCGGCAAACGCCCCAAGATGTTGGCGTCCATCAGGGTGAAGGTGATGGTCTCGGCGACCCCGCTGGCCCCACCGACCATGGAGTTGGTGATCACGAAGGGCCCGAGCTTGTTGGTCGGGAGCGCGACGTCGTTTTGGTTGTAGAGGACCGGCAGACTGCCGCGATCGGCTTCGAGGCGGCCCATCAAGGTGCCCGCGTTGCTGCGCACCTCGATCTCCACGTGGTTGTTGATCTGGTGGTCCGGGAATCGCAAGCGGTAGGTGGTGCCGCTGCAGTCACCCAGGTTCCACATCACCTCGATCGTATATTCAAGATAATCGCCCAGGGTGTTGTAGTTGCCACTTCGGATCAGATAACCGCGTTCGACGCCCGCATATCCGAAGCCTTGGTGGAGGACGTTCTGGTTGGCGGGCGGGAAGGTCCGCCACACGCAGTTGAAGAAGGGATCGTTGGGTAGAGGGTTCGATCCCCCCGGACTTGGGAGCTGAGCGACCACGGCCCAAAGGGTCGAGGCCAAGATGAGGTTTGACATGTGAGCCTGTATGCCGAGGCCCCTCGGCCCCTGACATCCAAGCTCAGACGCGTTCGAGCAGGGCCAGGTAGAAGCCGTCGGGGCCGTCTTCGGTGGGGCCGGGGCCCAGGTTGACCTCGTAGGAGGCCTTCAGGCGTTGGGCCAACTCCGGGCCCCAGGTGGTGGCCAACGAGAGGGGGCGCACCCGCTCATCGTTGGCGAGCAGGTTGTGGATCACGCCCTCGTTTTCATCGGGCACCACCGAACAGGTGGCGTAGACCAACCGGCCGCCCGGCTTGAGGGTCAAGATCGCCGAGACCAAAAGCCGCCTTTGGCGAGCGACGCTCTCCACCAGTGCTTCTTCGGACGAACGCAAGACCAGATCCGGGTTGCGGCGCAGGGTGCCGAGGCCAGTGCAAGGTGCGTCGAGCAACACCACGTCGAAGCGTCCGTGCAGCTCGGGATCCAGGTGCTCCAGGTCCGAAGCCTTCACCTCACCGTTGGGGACGTCGGCCCGGCGCAGCCGCTTCTTCAGCTCGTCGAGCTTCTTTTCGTCGGGATCGATCGCCAAGAGGCGGCCTTTTCGGCCCATCATGGCGGCGATGCCCAAGGTCTTGCCGCCCGCGCCCGCGCAGGCGTCGAGCACCGCCAGGCCCGGCCGAGCGCCGGTGGCCAAGGCGATCAGCTGGCTGCCTTCGTCTTGCAGCTCGCAGAGGCCGTCTTCGAAGCCCCGCCACTCGCGGATCTGGGCGCCCGGCGGCAAGATCAGACCGTCAGGAGACCAAGGTGTGGGCCGCGCGTCGAGGTTCAGCTCGGTTTGCAACCTAGCTTGCAATTCGTCCCGGGTGATCAGCAGGCGGTTGGCCCGTAAGGTGAGGGGGGCTCGCCCTTCCAAGGCCTGGGCGATGGCCTGGGTCCGTTCGCTGCCGTGGGCGGCCAAGAGCCGTCGCACCAAAAAGGTCGGCAACGACAACTCGATGGCCATCACCTCGGCCGTGTCGCCTTTGGGGGGCCCCAACTTGCCGCTCAAGATCTTGTCGAAGAGCCCCGGCACTCGCTTGAGGGCGTAGGCGTCGGTGGCCTTCAGGTCAGCGTCGTTGGCGCCGATCAAGGCCAGGTAGGTCAACAACTTCAGCCGGGTCACCACCGGCGGATCGATGGTGTCCAGGGGTCGCCGCACGGCCTTCATGGCCCGGGTCAAGGTGTCGTCGACCCGCCGGTACCGCCGCAGGTAGCCGTAGACCGTGTCGCTGACCTGATGCCGTTCCTTGGAGCCCAGGTCCCGGGCCTTGTTGAACACCGTCCGAAGCGCCTTGTCAGCGGGTACGCCGGCCTCCACTTGGGCCAACACGTCCAAGATCCGATCGTGGATCCGCCCCAAACGTCGCCCGCCTTGGCCTTGGGGGTGGGCGTCTTCGGGGCCCTCCGGCCGGGCCAACATGCTCCGGCTGAACAACTCTTCTTTTTTGGCCACGGTTAGGACCGCCTAAAGAGGCGCTTCTCTTCCAGGTAACGAACGGTGGCGGTGATGGTCGCTTGGGGATCCCGGGCCACGAAGCCCAACTCCCGCTCGGCCTTTTTGCTGCTGCAGCCCCAGTGGTATCCGCCCATGTCGACGCTGACCGCGTCGATCGGCGGCACCCGATCCAGGACCTCGGCCACGCTCTCCATGAACTTGGCGCCGGCGACTGCCCAGGAGGTCTTGAGTTTGAGTTTGGGCACGCCGACACCGCCGGCCAAGGCCACCCGTTCCACGAAGGAGCGCACGCTCATGTTCGCTCCATTCAATAGATAACGTTCGCCGCGTTTGGCGGTGAGGGCCTTGACGAACATCGGCGCCACGTCGCGCACGTCCACCAAAGCCACGGTCCCATCGGTGATCGCCGGGACCCGACGGTTGAGGATGTTGAGCACGTCGGCGGTCGAGGACAGCCGTTCGTCGCCGGGGCCCAGGAGCAGGGACGGGTTGAGGACGACGCCCTCGATGGTGCCCTTCTTGTCGCGGCGCAGGACCTCCTGCTCCTGGAGGCGTTTGCTGGTGTAGTACGGCCACTTCCCGATCAACTCGAAGGGCGGCTCATCGTCTTCGGTGGCCAGCCGGCGAGGTTCGGCGTTCACCGCGATGGTCCCCGAGGTGGAGGCCAACACGATCCGCTTCACCTGGGCGGCCTCGGCCGCGTCCAGGAGCTTTTGGGTGCACTCCACGTGCAGGTGGTGCATGGCCGCCGAGTCTTTGGGATCCCGGGAGACCTTGCCGGCCAGGTGCACGATGGCGTCGACGCCGGAGAGCAACTCTCGCAGGCGGCCGCCGTCCTCGAAGCCCACCTCGACCGCGTCCACCGCACTCGGCAACTTGTGCCGCGGGTCTCGGACCATGGCCCGGACCTGATGACCGGCCGCGAGTAAGGCGTCGATCACCGCACGCCCCAAAAATCCGGTGCCCCCGGTGACGAACAACAACATGACGAACCTCAGGGCTCCCGCTTTTCGACGGACTTGTGGACGCTCGAAGTTGTCCTTGGCCCGGCCGCCTGCCCGTTGCCGTTGACCCGGGGCAAGTTGGCGGTGTCGACCTCTTCTTCGGTGTCGAGATCGGTGGTGCCGACCCCTTCGGCCTCCAGGGACAGGCCGCCCATCTGCCGCACCGCTTGCTCTACCGCCCGGGCGACGTGGCGGTAGGCGGCGGACTTGGCCATCCCTTTGGTCTCGGCCAACATCCGCTCGGCGGTGATCGGCGCGCCGATCTTGACCGACAACTTGCGGGACTTGGGTGCCAAAGCCCCGACCGGCATCGCGTCGTGGGTGCCGCCCAAATACATCGGCAACAGATCCACTTTTTCGTTGAGGCACAGGTGGCCGAGGGCCGGCTTGAAGTGGGTCATCACCCCGTCCCGAGAGCGGGTGCCTTCCGGGAAGATCAAGAGCGACTGCCCGCCACGGAGGGCCTCACTGGCCAAACGCAGCGACTTCTTCAGCGACCCGTGCCGATCCATGGGCAACAGGTTGGTGAAGTTCTCGAAGTAGGTCCGCCGATAGGGGTCGTCGAAGAAGTAGTCCTTGGCCGCCAAGGTGCGCAGTTCGTCGCCGAACACGCCCAAGGCGTACTTTACCAAGCCCATGTCGAGGTGGCTGGCGTGGTTGCTGGCGACGATGAAGTTGCGGTTGGCCGGGATGTTGCCCTGACCTTCGATCTCCACGTCGAGCAACTTGTCGTAGGAGAGTCGCTGGGCCAAACCGAGCAAGGCCTTGCCGGCTTGGGCGATGGGCCCGGGCACCTTCAAGGGCTCGTCTTGTCCGAAGCCGACCTCTTCCACTCGCTCGACCTCGGCGCCCCGATCCCGCAAGGCCAAGCGGGTGACGTCGTCGACGTTCTCCACGCTGTTCATCTCTTCTTGAGTGACCCGGGCCCGAGGGAACTCGGCCTCCATGGCCGAATAGAGCTCCAGGTTCATCAACGAGTCGAAGCCCAGGCCGTCGGCCAAGCGCGTGCTGGCCTGAATTTCTTTGACGTCCCGCTGAGCGATGGCCGCGATGGTGCGCCGCACCCACATCCGGGCCTGAGCGTCGGGTGAAGCTTGGCTGCCGTCTTCGGCCAAAACCGGCTGGCGAGCCGAAGCCAAGGTGGCCTCGAGCTTCACGATCTCGTCGCGCACCAAAGAACGTTTGGTCTTGCGGGTGGAGGTCTTGGGCAACTCTCCCTCCCACAAGTGCATGATCTTGACCCGACGGGCGAAGGCCAACTTGGCGCCCACCTCTCGGAAGTGTTCCCGGATTCGCTCCCGCACTTCGTCGGGGGTCCAGCCCTTCTCGGCGACGATCGACGCCTCGTAGTCGGGTACCACCAAGGCCGCGACTCGTTCGCCGGGCCCAGACTCGGCCGGCACGCCCACCACCGACAACTCCTTGATCAACGGTGAGCCGGTGTAGAGCTCCTCGATCTCGTCGGGATAGACGTTTTTCCCACCGGTATCGATGATCACGTCTTTTTCGCGGCCGACGATGTAGAGCCGACCTTCGTCGTCCAACTTGCCCCGGTCACCGGTGCGCAACCAGCCGTCGACCACGGTCTTTTTAGTAGAATCGGGATCGTCCAGGTACCCGGACATGATCGTCGGGCCGCGGGCGATGACCTCACCAATGCCCGCGCCATCGGCGCCGTCGATCCGCACCTCGATGCCTGGAAGTGGCCAACCGACGCTGCCCGGCGGCGTGACCATCCCTGGCCAACCGACCGTCAACACCGGCGAGGCTTCGGTCAGGCCGTACCCTTCGTAGATGTTGAAGCCGTAGCCCCGCAGATCTTCGTAGATCTCGGGCTTGAGCGGGGCCGCGCCGCTGACCAGATAACGCATGCGCCCGCCCAAGGCGTTGTGCATGGGCCGGAAGAGCCAACGGCCAAAGTTCCAGCTGAGCCGATCGCGTAAGATGCGGTTGAGGCGCATCAGGCCCCGGACCGCCACCTCGACCACCGGCCCTTGATCCTTGAGCCCGTTGTTGAGCTTGCGGTGGAGCGACTCCCAGACCGCCGGCACACCGATCAGGCCCGTCACCGGGGTCTCCTCGAAGGCCCGGGACAAAAGTTCGGGGGTCCGCTCCTCCAAGTAGGTCACCGAGGCGCCCGAAGAGAGGGGCATCAGGAGGCCCACCGAAAACTCGAAGGTGTGGTGGGGCGGCAGGACCGACAAAAACGAGTCGAGGCGGTTGAGCTCGAACAGGGCGCTCATCCGGGCGGTCAAGGCGGTGAAGTTGCGATCGGTCAACACCACCCCTTTGGGTTTGCCGGTCGTGCCGGAGGTGAAGATGATCGAGGCCGCGTCTTCGGGCTTACGTTTGGTGTCCCGGATCGGCCGCGCCCGAGAGGCGTCGGCGAAGACCAACTCGAAGTCGTAGACCGGGGCCGGGAACTCGGTGTCGGCCAGGGTCTCTTCGCTGACCGCGTGGCCGTTGCCGTTGGCGTTGGCCGACAAGGTGAGGGCGCCGTTCTTCTTGCCGGTCAGCTTTTCCGCTTGTTTGGGGCTGGCGAGGACCGCCTTGGCGCCGGCGGCCTTGCAGATGTTGGCCAGCTCCTTCTTGGAGAGGTCTACGTCGACCGGCACCGCGGTGGCGCCGATCAACAAGATCCCGAAGTAGCTCATGCCCCACTCGGGCCGGCCTTCGGAGGCCAACATCACCCGGTCGCCTTTGCCGACGCCGTGTTGCTCGAGGAACTCGGCCACCGCACCGGCGGCCCGCTGCACGTCCCGATAGCTGTAGCTGTCGGCCACGTCGTCCTTGTGCAGGATCCGGAAGGCGGTGCGCCGCGAGTGCTCCTGGGTGCGAGAGTTGAACATCTCGACCAGGTCGCGGTAGTCGCGGGTGACCGCCACCCGCTTGGGCCCTGGCGGCTCGAGGTCCGGAAACACCCATTTTTCCAGGCCGGGGAGGTGGACCTCCAACCAGTAGTGGCGCCAGTCGATGTCGGCGGGGCGGTAGGGCAACAAGGCCCGATCGGCCTCGTTCATGCGCTCGAACAAGGCGCGGGTCTGGTTGGTCCGGAAGACGTATTTGTTCTCCCAGATGAAGGGCATGAACAGGTCGAAGACATCGACCACCTTGCCCAGCTCGGTTTCGGCGGTTTTGGCCACCTTCCGGGCCTCGGACACCAAACTGCCGAAGGGCCCGTAGCGCTCCGGCTCCATGTCATCGAGCACGGTCTTGGCGCGGCCGACCAACTTCTTCCAGGTGGGCGCCGAAAAACGTTCGTAGGTCTTGCGATCGATCGGGAGCGTGGCCGTCCGTTGGGCCAACTCCGACTTCCACCGCGAGATGTTGCCGGCCTTCTCCTCTTGCTTGAAGTAGCGCCGCTTGTAGAGGCCCACCAAGGTGATGACCCGGGCCATGCTGCACGGGTTCACGTCGCCGGTCGCGACCTGGTAGACCTTCTTCGTTTCGCCCGCGACCAAGGCGGCGGCGGCGGCCAAGATCGCCGAGGCCACGTAGTCCACGGGGATCACGTCGAGGATCAGATCATTGGGGCCCGGATAAAAGACCTGGCCGTGGATGCCCATGTACGCCAGCGGGGCGCTGGTGTTCATGCCCTGGTTCCAGCCGGGGAACGGGAAGCTGATGGTGCTTTCGACGATCGCCGGGCGCACGATCGCCCAGTCCAACCCTTCTTGAGCGGCGATGGCCTGTTCACCGAGGGCTTTGGTGAAGGTGTAGATGTTCGGCCAACCCCAGTGTTGGGCCCGTTCGATGCCGGCCCGGATCTGCTCTTCGGCTTGCCAGCGGCGGCGCTGGTTGGTGATCGCCGCCCGCACGGTTCGTTCGTGGGCCTCGCGCCCGTCCTCTTTCAGCCGGTCCAGGGCCTCCTTCTTGAAGGACGCCTCCATCGCCGCGTCGTCGGTGCGGGTCTTGATGGTCTCGATGATCCGCTTGAGGTCCTTGACCTCTCGCTTCCAATCGAACTCCACCCCCGGGTAGTCGTCTTGCCGCGGGCAATAACCGGAGATGGGCGTGTCTTCCCGGATCCGGCCCGAACGTCGCCCCGCCACGAAGCAGGTGGAGATGTGCACCAGCCGAGCTTTTTTGCAGCCGGCGGCGAAGCGCGCGATCTCCTCGGCACCGATGGTGTTGACCTCCAGGGCGTTGTCGAGGGGCGGGTTGAAGTTCACCAGGCCCGCCGAGTTGATCACCAGGTCGACCTCGCCCTGGAGCCGAGTTTTGGTGGCGTCGTCCAGGCCCAGGTTGGGTTCGCTGATGTCGCCGGCGATGGCCTCGACCCGATCTTGAATCAAGGCTTTGAAGGCCGGGCCGAAGCGGTGTTCGAGCTGCTGAAAAACTTCCGAGGTCAGGACCTCGTTCTGGAGGCGCTCCTGGGCCGACTTGCTGCGGGTGCCGCGGATCAGGCAGTAGACCTTCCCGATCGCAAAACGCTCCAGCAACATGGCCAAGAGCAACTTGGCCAAAAAGCCGGTGGTCCCCGTGAGGAGGATGTGGCGCCCCGCCAAGAGCTGAAGGGGCGACAGGGTGCCGGCGGTCAGGGCTGGGCCTTGGTCCACGGTCATAAAAAGCGAGCCGAATCCGAGGCTTAGCAGACCGGTCCGGGGCTGTCTTCAAAAGTCTGCCCGATGGGCCAAGTGGCTGGACGAAAACGACTTTTCGCTGAGCCGCGGTTCATTCTACCCGCGGTCGAGTGGGTGTTAGGGTGGAGCCGCGTGGCTTCCCTCCGTTACCTCCTGGCCTTCCCCATGGTGTTCGCCTGCAGCGATCCCGAGCCGCCCCCGGTGGACCTGGAAGACCGACCGCCCCCGCCGCTCCACACCCCTCGCTGGGCCTTCGAGCCTTGGATCTCCAAGGACATCTCCAGCGGCGCCGACACCCGGGACTTCGTGCGCGGCTTTCAGGAGCGCAACATCCCAGTGGGCGTGGTGGTCCTCGATAGCCCCTGGGAGACCAACTACAACACCTTCATCCCGCACCCGGTTCGTTATCCGGAGTTCGGCGGCATGGTGCAGGAGCTGCGCGGCCAAGGCATCCGCACCGTCCTTTGGATCACCCAACTCACCAACGACGACTCCTTCGATCTCGAGCCCGACGGCGACACCTACCCGGGCCCGGCCTCCAACTACGCGGTCGCTCAAGAACGCGGCTACTTCGTCAACGAAGGGGAACGCCACATCTGGTGGAAGGGCGCCGGCGGCTCGATCGACTTCTACAACCCCGAGGCGATCCGCTGGTGGCACCGCCAACAAGATCCGCTCCTCGACCTCGGCGTGGCGGGGTGGAAGTTGGATTTCGGCGACAGCTACGTGATGACCGATCCGGTGCGCACCAAGGCCGGGCCGGTGCCCCACCAAGAATATTCGGAGGCCTACTACCGGGACTTTTGGGCCTACGGGGCCAACCGGATGGGCACCAAGGACTTCCTCACCATGGTCCGGCCTTACGACGAGTCCTACGGCTTCGAAGGCCGCTTTTTTGCGCGCAAGGAGCACTGCCCGGTCGGTTGGGTCGGCGACAACCGGCGCGACTTCCTCGGCCTGGAGGACGCCTTGGATCACCTCTTCCGATCGGCGGAGGCCGGCTACGAGGTGATCGGCTCGGACATCGGCGGTTATTTGGATCGGGACGATCGGGATCTGATCGGCGGCATCTTGCCCTTTGACGTGGAGGTCTTCGCCCGTTGGACCGGCGTGTCGGCCTTGATGCCGTTTTTTCAACTCCACGGCCGGGCCAACATCACGCCCTGGACCGTGCCGGAGCGGGTCGAGGAAACCGTCGCCATGTACCGCTACTGGGCCACCCTCCACCAAGAGCTGGTGCCGTTCTTCTACAGCCTCGCCGAAGAGGTCCACCGGGGCCGATCGCAAGTTACCTTGCAACCGATCGCTGAGCTCCCGGCTTGGGCGGGCGACTATCGCTTCCAGGTCGGGGACGCGTTTTTGGTGGCGCCGCTCCTCGATCACTCGGGCCACCGCCAGGTCCCGCTGCCGGCCGGGGCCCGTTATTACGACTGGTGGGATCCGACCCTGGTCCACGAAGGCGGCACCACCATCACCGCCTCCATGAGCGGCGATCTCTTGCGGCTGCCGCTCTACGTGAAAGAAGGCGCCATCGTCCCGGCCGAAGTGCGCGGGCCCCTGACTGGCCTCGGGGATGACAACTCCGCCTCCGGCCTGACCGTGCTCCTCGCGCCTGGCCGGGACACTCGGACCTTTTTGCTCCACGAAGAAGACGACGCCGTCACCACCATCACGTGGGGCCCCGGCGCCGCGGGCCACACCTTGCGCCTCGATCGGCTGGTGCGCCCGGTGACCCTCAAGGTCTTGGGCCTCGCGCCCCGTGCGGTCCAAGGTGAGGACGGGGCGCTGACGATGGCCACCAACCGCTCGAGCCTTGCCCCGGGCCAATGGGTGACCGAAGGGGGCGTCACGTGGGTGCGGCTTGCGGCCCAGGGCCAGGGGATCAACCTGAACTTCGATCTCTGAATCCGCGGGGACCACCGGAGGTCGAGTTCACTCCGCGTTGAGCCACGGAGCGTAGGTGGTCGGGCCGTACTCCGGGTCGGTCAAGGTGAGCAGGGGCCGCTGGTTGCTGTCGTAGCTGATGGCCCAGCTCAACTTGCTGACCTTGGGGCCTTGTTCCCGTTCACCGCCGTTGCCGCAGGTGTTGGTGGCCGAGGTGCGGATCCAGTGACGGTAGACCGTCAGCTCGTTGCCTTGGTCGGTGACCGTGCCGACCTCGGTCCCCAGAAGACGCATCGTGCAGTTGCCGACGGTGCTGTCGATCACCGCGCCGGTCTCATAGGCCCCGTCCTCCTTGAGGATCACGTAGAAGCCGGCGCCGCTCGGGTCTTGCCACTGGTGGTTGTAGCGATCGTAGTACTGGATCGAGGAGAGGGTCCCGGTGAACCACGCCCCTACCAGCGCCGATTCGCTGAGCCCCGACGGTGTCTCCAGGCCGCCGCCGAGGCCATCGCCACCGTTGTGATCCCGCTCGGATCCGCCGCAGGCGATGAGGGTCAAAAGTGAGGTCGCGAAGAACATCGTTTTCATGCGACCTCATAGTGATCCCCGGGCGTCGCTGGGACGCTAAGAAGAGCTTAAGAAGATGCTAAGGGCCCGCTCCGGAGTGGGCTCTAAAGTTCGCCCGGGAACTCCCGGGAATAGTCGCGCCGGGAGGCCTGCAGGATCTGGTGGGCGATCGCTGGACCGTAGACCGGGTCGACGGTGATCCGGGTCGAACTTTCGCCGGGGATCGCTTTGTAGGTCAGGAAGTAGTGGCGCAGACGGTCGATGACCGCCCGGGAGAGCTGGCCGATCTCGGTCAGCTCTCCGAAGGTCGGATCACCCAAAAGCACCGCGATGATCTTGTCGTCGGCCTCGCTCTTTTCGACCATGCGGAGGCCGCCGATCGGTCGTGCCTCCAGCAGAATTTCTCCCCTGGCGATGGGGCGGTCGGTGAGCACGCAGATGTCCAAGGGATCGCCGTCGCCCCGATCGACCGAAGGGCCCCCGGGGACCTCGACCTTGGCCACCTCGGTGCCGCAATAGGTGCGAGGCACGAAGCCGTAGAGGGTCGGGCAGAAGCTGGAATACCGTTGGGGCCGGTCGACCTTCAGGTACCCCGAGTGTTTGTCGATCTCGTACTTCACGCCGTCGGTCGGGACGATCTCGATGTAGGCGGTCAAGATGTTCGGGAAATCGGCCCCCGGATCGATCCCGTGCCAAGGGTGGGGACGAAAGTTTTGCGGGGGGAGCGAGCCAGTCATGGTCGCAGCCAAGCACAAACGTCCGAGACCTGGCGAGATCGCCAAACCCTTCCGTCGGGCCGGGGTGGCGTCGTAGGATCGACGGTGGTGCGTCGTTGGGCGGTACTTTTGGGTGGGGCGCTGCTCTTCGCGTGCAGTGAGCCGCAAGACTTCTGGGCCTCGACCCGCCCCAGTGGGGCTCGTTCGGCCCTCACCGTCGTCGAAGGGGCCTCGGGGGCGCAGCGGGGCGCGGTCAACCTCGAGCCGGGACGACCGGACGCACTTTTGGACCTGGACGTGGAGGGGCCCAACGAGGTGGCGGTGCTCTACCTGGACACCCCCCTCGAGGAGCTGGCCTTGGCCGATCCCCCGGCCAAGCCCGAGGCGGGTGACGTGTTGGTTCCCCTGGCCGACTACTTCTTGAGCGGACATCAGTTCACCTATCGAGAAGGGACCTTTGGTGAGGTGCTGACCTTGTCCCCTCCTGAGCTGTCTCGTTTTCCGTTTCGAGCGCTGGCCGCACCTTGCCCTTGGTACACGGTCCGCTTCAGCGCTCGCGCCCTGCAGCCCCAAGAGTCGACGGTGGTGGGTTTGGTGTCGGCGCCGGAGTGGGGGCGCTTCGTGGCGGTCGAGGGCAACGGTCGAGTGTTGTACTTCGACGAGGCGGGGACGGTGCAGAAGGAACTGCACTTGCGGGTGGGCGCCACCGCCGCGGCCTTTGGCGCGTGGAACCCGGGCCCCAACCACTTGTTGGTCACCACCAGCACCGGCACCTTGATCGAGTTGGGACCGGAGGGAGAAGAGCTCGCGGTCGAGCAGGTGTCGCCCGTGGCTTTGACCGGCGTGGCCTACGGGACCTTGGCTGGCCTCGATCGCACGTTGCTCGTCGACGCGCGAGGTTGGGTGTACGGGCGTTATCCGGTCGGGGACTTTGAGGCCCGGCCCACGGTTCCCTTCGCCAGCGACACCGAGTGGAAGGCCGTGGTGGCCGTGGGAGACGACGGGGTGATCTACTCCGAGGCCTACGGCGCGTTTCGGGTCGTGGGCAACCGACTGGCCCTGGTGGACGAGCTCACCCCGGGGCCCCAACATCGAGTCCTGACGGCGGCCTTCAGCGAAAGCCTCGGCATGTTCGCGGTGGTCGGTTTCCCCCGGAATCAGCCGGAGGAACGCTACTACCTGAGGCAAAAGTTGCCCGACGGCTCGGCTTGGTTCGACTACCCGCTGACGGCCCACGACAACGACGTCAAGAGTGTCGTGCCCGGCGAACAAGGCTGGATGATCGCGGGCGCCTTGGGCCTAAGGGCGGGGTCGGTTGGGCTCTTGGAGGAGCTGCGCCCTCAGTCCCGTTGCCGCACCATTGAGTCGACCTTGCGCCACGATTGGGTGGCGCGGCTGGGCCAGCGGATCTTGAGCGTCGGCCAAGAGACCACCACCAAGGTCCACGGCTACTACTTGCTCAACCCCTGAGGGGCCCGATCGTCAGGCTCAGAAGTTCACTGCGCCCAGCTGCGCGCCGATCAAGATCGCGCTTGGATCAGCGGGCGTGGGGGCAGGTCGCAGGAGCACGCTTAGCCCCGCCGCGGGCCCGGGAGCACGGGCGCTCCCGCTGAGGTTGACGGTCAACACCTCGGCGGCGCCCGCCCAGATCGGGGCGGCCAAAGCCCACCCCGGCGGCAGATCGGCCAGGTAAACGGCGGCGAACCAGCCCGCGTTGGCCAACACCCCCGCCAAGAGGGTCCACAGGAACGACGGCCGGTTGACGCGGGAGGAGTCGGCGATCCCGTAGGTGACCGCGGCGCTGAGGAGGGGCGGGATGGTCAAGAACGCTGCCGCTGCGGCGATGGTGCCCGGGTCGTTTTCGACCTCGGTGTTGCTGAGGCGGATCTTGATCAAGCCGCTCGAGAGGAGGGCGACCGCGGTGACGGTCATGGCGGCGAGGTGAACGGTGGGGCTGGCGAAGGACTCGAGCACCACCAGGTCGGGCTCGACCTCAGCCGAAGCGAGGCGCGGCAAC
This sequence comes from Deltaproteobacteria bacterium, assembly GCA_016703535.1. Taxonomy (GTDB): domain Bacteria; phylum Myxococcota; class Kuafuiibacteriia; order Kuafuiibacteriales; family Kuafuiibacteriaceae; genus Kuafuiibacterium; species Kuafuiibacterium phototrophicum. The sequence goes on from JADJBV010000002.1 coordinate 1,089,402, forward strand.
AAGATCAACACCACCACGACGCCTTTGGTCATTGGGCCCAGTGTAGCTGGACCGGCGTCGTGGGTGTTGGTCTTGCTTGTTTACTCGGCGGCGGGGCGGCTCCGCTCGGCGTCGTCGGTCTCTGGGCCCAGGTCGTCGCCCACCGGCATCGAGTCGTCTTGGCAATCCATGGCCCAGCGGGCCTCCAAGCGGCCGGCGCCGCCGTCCCGGTGCACCATCAGGCCACGGAGGGCGCCGCTGGCTCGGCCGGCTCGAACCTGGATCCGGGCCCGCACCAACGCGTGTTGGTCGTCGATGCGCTCGAACTTGCCCCGGACCCGGGCGATCGCCCCACCTTCTCGGGTGATGATCTTGCCGAAGATCACCGGCTCACCTTCGCCGCGAAAGCCATAGGCGCCGCGGAAGTGACCGAGCTTTTCGCCGTCGTGGTTGAGCAACACGCCCCGCACCCGACCGATGCCGTCCTCCCCCAAAGGCGCCAAACGGGCCCGCAAGGTGCCCCCTCGACAAGCCGGATCTTGGATCGGCCGTTCCGCGGTCTTTCGGTAGGCCTGGATCGCGACCTCACCTTGGGCGCTGGCGTGGATGCTGCGGTGATCGATCAGCTCCCGCAGGGGCAAGGCCACTCGCAGGCCGGCGGTCTCCAGCACCAAGCCCTCTCGACCTTCAGCGGCCGGCACGTATTCGATCAACAAACGAGCGCCGTCGCTGTCCCCGGCCCGGATGGCCGAACCAAAGGCCACGTGGCTGCGATCGATCCGCTCGAGTACGCCCACCTCACCGTCCTCCAGTTGCTGACGGACCGCGTGGATCAGGCCGCCTTCCGCCAACAGGTGCAGGCGCCAACGGCCCTCACCGTCGAGGCCCCGCTCGACCAGGTCACCGTAACGCACGGTCACCACCACACTCACCACCTCGGGGCGTTCGCGGGCGGCGTCGGCGGCCTCGGCGGTCGCCGGATCGTCGGGGTATTGGGTCTCTCGGTCTTGGCGCTCTTCTTCGCGCACCGCGGGATCGTCGAAGGCCGGGGCTTCATCACCTTCCCGAATTCCGGCGTAGGAGAGCTCGAGTTCAGTCGACGCGGCGGGATCGGTCCCCGCGCCGCAGGCCCCCTGGACCACCACCGACCACAAGGCGAAGGAAAGCAGAGAATGTTGGATCTTCATGACGGGCCTCCTCATGGGAGGGAGGCATCGCAAGGGTCGGGCCAAGGCCGCGGAATGGCCCGAAGGCCGAGGTGCGGACTGTTGCCCGCATTCGCCCCCCGGGCCCACTGCGGACTGCGGTCAGCGAACGAGTCGCTCAGTCCGCGGGGTGGACGTAGGCGGAACACGCACGCGCCGCCCTCGCACCTCGAGGAGCCCGGCCCGGGCCAGCTTTTGGATGGTCCGGGACACGGTGGCCAAGGCCAGGCCCAAAAGTTCACCCAGCTCCTTGCGGGTCAGCGGCAGGGTCACCCAAGTGCCGGCCGGGACTTCCCCGATCAGCTGCAGCAGCGCGCTCTTCACCCGCTCTTCGGCCGACATCGAACCCAAGGCCACCATCCCGTCCCGCAGCCGCGAGGCCCCGTCTTCGACCGCCCGACTGAGGCGCAGGCCTTCACTCGGCTGGGCCAATAAGTTCCGCTCCAGCTCCGGCAGGGTGGCGCGGCAGAGGCGGGCCCCGGTCAAAGCTTCGACGGTGCATTGGTAGCTGTCGCGGGAGAGGGTTTCGGTGCCGACCAGGTCGCCGGGTCGCACGATCCGCAGGCCCACGATGCGGCCGTCCTCCAAGGTCCGGGTCTCGCGCAAAAAACCTTCGAGCACCCCGTAGATGGTGGTCGCCGGATCGCCCTCCAGGTGGAGGAGCTGCTTGGGCAACAGTTCGGTCCGAGCCCGGCCGTTGCCGTGGCTGCAGCTGCCGCAGTCTCGAGGCTCCTGGCTGGGCCCGAACAACGGACAGGCGCCGTTCATCAGGCCGGGATGTTCGGGACCGGGGTTGGGTCCCGTCAACTCAACTTTGATCGAGATCAAAAAAGCCCTGGACCCGATCTGCTAACCAGGCGGCCGTGGACGGCGAAAAACTCCGCAAGATCTTTGGTTCGGGGTGGTTTTGGTTGGTGTTTGCCCTAGCAGGCTACGGCCTGTGGATGGCCGGCGCCACCATGCGCTACCACCAGCCCAAGCTCCCGGACGCCATTGGCCAGGTCCCCAACTTCCAGCTGACCGATCAAGACGGGACCCCCTTCGGCACCCAGGAGCTGACCGGCAAGATCTGGGTCGGCGCCTGGATCGAAGATCCCAAGGGTGAGGTCGGCCAGCTCGCCGCCTCTGCCATGGAGGACGTGCTGCGCAAGATGATCAAGGCCAAGGACAGCTTCTGCCTGGTCTTGATCGGCGGCGATCCCAGCCGCACGCCGTCGCCGGCCCGGGGTCGTTGGCGTTCGCTCCACGGCGAGTCGCCGGCCCTAGAGGCCCTCCGGCCCACCTTGGGCGCCGACCCTCGCACGCTGATGTTGATCGATCGCCAGGGAAAGATCCGGGGCCGCTACGGCACCGACAAAGCCGGGCAAAAGGCCCTGCTCCGAGACTTCACGTTGATCTTGAGTTTGGATCCGGCGGCGCCCGTTCAGAACGGGAAGACCAGCACGTAGATCAAGAACCAGATCACGCCGACGAAGTGCCAGTAGTTGGCCCACAGGCCCACCGTCAGCGCCCGCGGGGCCTGGCGCAGCGCCAAGATCACCAAGGCGATGGCGCCGACCGCCGCGTGCACCAAGTGGAACACCGCGATCAACGCGACAAAAGCCGAGACGGGTGAGCCCTCGACCTTAAAGCCCGCCGCCATGGCTTGTTGGGCGACCCAAACTTGGGACAACACGAACACCGCCCCCGCCACCGCCGCGGTCACCAACCCCAGCCGCAGTTCTCGTCGCCGCTTCACCTCGACCCCGACGCTGGAGATCACCACCGCGATGGTCGAGAGCAAAAGCCCGGCGCTGGAGATCGGCGCCAGCCCGGAGGGGGGCCAGACGTTCTGCCGCGCTTTGAGGAGGAGGAAGGTGAAGAACAGCCCCGCGAACATCATCCACCAGGAGCCCAGGAAAAAGATCATCCCGGTGCGGGCGGTGGCCTCTTGATGTCGCAGGGCGTCGGTCATCGGGACGAGGGCTCAGGCCGCCGACGACGGCGCTTGGGCCGGGCCCATGCCGTCTACGACCTCGGTTTGGCTGGCCCAGTCGCGGCCCAACTTGCTGGACAACTCGGGGTTGGCCATCTCGTGAGGACCACGCACCACCGTCGGCACCACGTCGAAGTTGTGGAACACCGGCGGGGACGGGAGGGTCCACTCCAGGGTGCCCACTTCCCACGGGTTCTCGGAGGCCTTTTTGCCCGCGAAGATCGACTTGATGAAGTTGATGGCGAACAAGGCCTGAGCGCTGATCAAGGTGAAGGCGAACATCGAGGTCATCTTGTTCAGCGGCGCCAACTTCTGGATGTACGTGTACACGTAGGGATCGAAGAGGCGGCGCTGCTGACCGGCGTAGCCCGCGGCCATCATGATCACGAAGGCGGCGGTGATGGCGATGACCGTCACCCAGAAGTGAATTTTGCCCAGCCGTTCGTCCATCATCCGGCCGAACATCTTGGGGAACCAGAAGTGGATCCCGGCGAAGGAGCCGAGCAAGGAGGCCGCGCCCATCGTCAGGTGGAAGTGGCCCACCACCCACAAGGTGTCGTGCAGGTAGAGGTCGGTGGAGATGGTGCCAAGGGGCAAGCCGGTCAAGCCGCCGATGCCGAACACCCAAACCACACCCAAGCTGAACAACATCGGGGTGTGCAGGCGCATCGAGCCCTTCCAGATGGTGCGCAGCCAGTTGGCGAACAAGATCACCGCCGGGAAGCTGATCGAGAGGGTCAAGATCTCGAAGGTCAGGCCCAGGGTCGGCGAGATGCCGGTGACGTACATGTGGTGGCCGTAAACAAAGCCCGACAACACCGTCACCAGGATCATCGAGTAGACCGAACCCTTGTGCCAAAACGCCGGCTTCCGGGAGAAGAAGGCCAAGAGGTCACCGATGATGCCCCAGACCGGAAGGATCAGGATGTACACCTCGGGGTGACCGAACAACCAGAAGAGGTGCTGAAAGAGGATCGGGTCGCCCTGTTCGGGGCCGACCGCGGCGCCGGCCAAGAAGAAGCGGGTGCCGAAGGTCCGGTCCGCCAAGAGCAAGAGGCCGCCGGAGCCGAGCACCGGGACCCAAAGCAAGTTGAGGATGGAGGTCAACCAGAGACCCCAGATGGTCTGAGGCAAGCGCATCCAGGTCAGGCCCGGGGCCCGCAGCCGGATCACCGTGGTGATGTAGTTGACCGCACCCATGATGGTCGAGACGCCGACCACGAAGAGGGCCAACACGACCAAACTCTGCCCAAGGCCCGGCATACCGACGTTGCTCGAGAGGGGCGGGTAGGTGGTCCAGCCGGCGCCGGCGGCGCCCATCGGCACGACGAAGGCGGCCAAGAGGATCACGCCCGAGAGCACGTAGATCCAGTAGGACAACATGTTCAACACCGGGAACGCCATGTCCCGGGCGCCGATCATCAGCGGGATGGTGTAGTTGCCAAAGGCGCCGATCAGCAGGGCCGGGATGCCCCAGAACACCATGATCAAGCCGTGCATGGTGAAGATGGTGTTGTAGGCCGACGGGGTCACCGAACCGCCGCTGGAGGGGTAGAGCAGGTTGCCGAGGAACGGGATCGGCCGGCCCGGGAAGGCCCACTGCCAGCGGATCATGAAGGCCAAGGTCCCGCCCAGGGCCAAGAACAACAGCCCGGTCACCAGGAACTGCTTCGCGATCCACTTGTGATCGAGGGAGAAAAGGTACCGGCGCGCAAAGTCCTGCGGCGGAGCGTGGATGGGTTGTAGATCGTTGTTGCTCATCGCTGGTTCCAGCTCCAGCCCCAGTGGGCTTCTGCGTCTTCTTCGCTGTAGAGGGACTTCGCGTCGCGCTGGGCCAACTCGAGCCATTGCTCGAACTCGGCCTCGGGCATCACCGTCATCATCGCCCGCATCTTGTAGTGGTTGATGCCGCAGTGTTGGGCGCAGGCGATCTCGTAGCTGCCCGGGGTCTTGGCCTCGAACCAGGCCTGGGTGATGGAGCCCGGGACCGCGTCGGTCTTGATCCGCAGCTGCGGGATGTAGAGGTTGTGCAGCACGTCGGCCGCGGCCACCTGCATCAACACCGGGCGCCCCACCGGGACCCGCAGGTCATTGAGGCGCACGATGTCATCTTCGGTGTTGAACTTGCCGTCCGCGCCCGCGTAGCGACCTTCCCAGACCCACTGGCGAGCGTTGATCTCCAGGCGCAAGGTCTTGGGATCTTCTTCGACGCCTTTGAAGTTCCAGAAGACCTGGCCCACGTCGATGAAGGACTTGGTGAACAAGGTGCCGTCGACGACCACAAAGACGAAGCCGGCGATGCCAAGGGCCACCACCCAGTCCTTGGGCTTGTCACCGGGCTCGTAGACCGCTTTGTGTTTGCCATCCCGGTGCAGGATCATCGCGGCGAATAGCCACGCGGCCATCAGCGCAAACAGCGCGAAGATCCAGAACGTCGAGAAGTCCATCAACCAGTCGATGCGATGACCGTGAACGGTCTGATCGACGGGGCGATCGAGGATGCCTTGCTGGGCCACCGCGGCCATGAGCCAAGAGGTCGAAGTCATCTACCGGGTCCCTCCGTCCTTGGGGAGCGCCACCCACACGACGCCCGCGACGATCAAGGGCAGGGCCATCATGGCGCCGAGGCCCAGCAAGGTCGCGTTGTTGTTCGGCCGTGAGGCACAGGCCGCACACGCCCAGGCCACCTTGGGCACGGACGCGGCGATCGCCGAAAAGGCTAGGGTGACGAGGAATTTCTCCACGGAACGCGAGCTAGGTACCAGGACTCGGGTAGCCGCGTTTTGATCCAGATCAAAGTCGCCCCCTTTGCCGGGGGTGCGTAGTTAACCCTATAGGCTGCGGCCGCCCAAGACGGTGGCGCAGCTGGCCTGGGCTTCGGGTTCGCCCACGACCTTCAGGAAGGCGTCCTCGGACCATTGTTCGCTGGAGGCGCCGGGGGCGAAGTGGTGGACCGTGATCCGGCCCCGTGCCAGGGGGCCCGCGCTGCCGCCGCCGAAGCGGCTGCCCACCGCCAGGTCGACCACGCCGTCGCCGTCTTGATCGCCGGCCGGGCCCAGGCTGCTCCCGAAACCCTCGAGTTGGCAGGTCCCGCTGCCCGCGCAGTTGCCGTTGACCACCAGGTCGGGGATCGCGCCGGGTTGTCGTCCGCGGAAGATGGCGACCCGACCGTAACCTGGCCCGCCGTCTTCGGGGCTGCCGACCACCAGGTCGGGGAAGCCGTCGCCGTCGTAGTCATGTCGGCCGCTCAAGGCCGCGCCGAAGAACCCTTGGCCGTTCAGGACTCGCTGGGCGCTGTTGGCGTCGGCGATCCCGAGTTGATCGTTGAAGAAGAGGTAGACCGTGTTTCGCACCGGCGCGCCGATGGCGAAGTCACCTCGGCCATCACCGTTGAAGTCGCCGAGCCCCGCGACGGCGGCGCCAAGGCGGCTGCCGGCAAAGCCGCCGATGTTGCGATCGGCCAACTCGGCCCCGCGGGAGACCAGGCCGCTGCCGCCGAAGAACACGTAGACCCGCCCGGTCGGCGTGGGCACTCCACCTTCCGGTGCGCCCACGATCAGATCATCGGCGCCGTCGCCGTTGAGATCCGGCGCTCCGGCGATGGCGGTGCCGAAGTGATCGTTGGGTTCGGCGGCGGTCAAGACCACGTCCGCCGAGGCGGCGCTGTTGACGTTGAGGCCGGTGGGGCTGCCGAAGAACACGTAGACCTGGCCGACGACGGTGCCGCCGCCCGGGGCTCCGACCACCAGATCCGCTCGTCCGTCTTTGTTGAGATCGACGTCGGTGACCAAGGTAGCGCCGAAGCCGCTGTTGTTCGTGACGCCGTCGATGATCACCGCGTTGGTCGGGAAGCCGCCGTTGAGGGTGCGGATCAAGGTGGTGCCGCCCGGGATCACGATGACGCCACCTTTGCCGTTGTTGAAGCCGGGGGCGCTGACCACCAGATCGGGCTGGTTGTCGCCGGTGAGATCGGGGCTGAAGGCGATGGCCTCGCCGAAGCGACCGTTGGCGCCGGGGCCGTCGTAGTGGAGCGGCGCCAACTCGGCGCCACTTTGGGGGTTGGGCGCGGGCCCGAAGATCACGTAGGCCCGGCCGGCGTCGGTGCCGTTGGGGCCGTCTTTGCGGGGGGCCGAAAAGATCAGCTCGGATTGGCCATCGCCGTCCAGGTCGTAGGGCCCGGGGGCGCCGCTGGTGTCCTTCTGGAACGAGGCCTGCACCTGCATCGCGCCGTTGACGGTGACGTTGCAGCGGTTGCCCGAGCCGCTGCAGGGGCCGGTCCAGGAGACGAAGTGGGAGCCGGAGAGGGGTTCGGCGGTGAGCACGACCGGCGTATTTTGAATATACTGCGCGCTGCAGGTGGTGCCGCAGTCGATGCGGCTGTCGCCCGAGATGACGCGCCCCGAGCCGTTCCCTTGCAGCTGCACGGTCAACATCGGGCCGCTGTTGGTGATCCACTCGGCCTCGACTTGGACGTTGTTGTTGACCACCAAGGTGCAAGGGGTGCCTTGGCCGGCGCAGGCCCCGCGCCAAGCGCCAAAACCCGAGCCCTGTTCGGCGATCGCCAAGAGCCGCACGGTGGACCCGGCGGCGACCCGGAGGCTGCAGCTTTGGCCGCAGTCCAGGCCCTCGGGTTCGCTGGTGATCCGGCCGACGCCAGGCCCGGTGCGGGTCACGGTCACCTGATATTGGGGCACGTTCGACTCGCAGCGGCCGTTTTGTGGGTTGCAGGTGTCGCCGTTGTTGCAGGCCTCTTCGACGGCGGGTTCACCGAAGACCGGGCAATAGATGCGGGAGGTCCGGGAGGTGTTGCAGCCGGCCAAGCCAGGGGAGCAGAGGCCATCGAGCTCCCGCCCCGCCTCGACCTGGCGCTTCTCCTCGACCACCGGATCGACGCACCCGAGTTCGCTGCAGGTCTGTTCGGCGCCGCAGCTCATGGTGCGGCACGCAGCGGCCAAAAACATCGGGACCAAATAGGTGCCGGTGTCGGGCACGTCGGCCACCACCCGGTGGCGCAAGACCGGGGTGTCGCCGGCCCGGGCCTCCAGGTAGAGGCCGAGCGGGCCGCCGTTTCCGGGGCGCACCACAAAAGAGGCGGGCAAGAGGTCGGCGAAGGGGACCCGCTCCCAGCGATCGCCGTCGGGGGCCAAGGCGGGGTCCTCCGAAAATCCGGCGTAGATCGCGTCGAGTTCGGCGGGGATCTGCAGATCGGAGCCGACGACCACCAGGACTTCCGGGCCGGCCGCCTGGCAAGCGGTCAAGGCAACACAAAGTGGCAGCAACTTTTTCATGTCGGGCTCCTAAGGCTCGAGGACCAGGCCGCTGCTTCCACCGTAGGGGCTGGAGCCAGCGCTGAGAGCGACGGTGGCCGCCACGGCGCCGCCGGCGACGACCGCGGCGGTGACGATCCAAAACACCGGGCTTTGGAGGAGTGAGTCGTCTTCGGCGGGTGGGGGAGAAGTGGTGGTCAAGGCCGGGGTCGGGACGGGGACCGGGGCCGGGAGGGCCTGGGTCTTGGCTTCGGCTTCCATTCGCCGCTCCCGTTCTTGAGCCGCGGCTTGTTCGGCCGCTTGGCGACGGCTCCGCTCTTCTTGGAGCTGACGTTCGGCGGACTGGCGCTGGTCTTCCTGGGCTCGTTGTTCGGCGTTGGCCTTTTGTGCGGCTTCGGCGGCGGCCTTCTCTTTGGAGGCCTGGTCCGCCTTGTTGCGCGCGACCAACTCCTCCAGGAGCTCAACCGTCTCCCGCACCTCGACGTCGTTGTCGGGCCCGGTGGCCAGGTACTCCTTGAAGTGGAAGATCGCGTCGTCGTAGCGCTTCAGTGAACGTTCACACTGGGCCAACGCGAAGATCGTGGCCGGGCGTTTGCCCGAACGTTCGTAGGCGATGCGAAACAGCGGCAACGCAGCGTCGAACTCTTCGGCTTCGAAGTAACGAGTGCCCGCTTGGTATTCGCTCTTGCCCGTGTCGTCGGCCAAGGCCGCGGTGGGCAACAACAGCAGCAGCAAAAGGCAACTCAACTTCACCATGGGACCAGCTCTCGTTTCTTGACCACCCGCGGCGCCTGCGGAGCGTCGGGGGCTGGCTCGGGCTTTTGGATCCGGCGCGGCCGTTTGCGCTCCGGTTTGGCCACCGGCGCTTCGGGCTCGGCGACCGGCGGAGGGCTGGCCTCGACCACCGGCGGAGGGGCGGGGGCGGGAGGGGGCGCAACCGCGGCCGGTGGGGCCGGCGGCGGCATCGGCAGGGCCTCCAGCTTGGGGGCTTGGCCCTTCACCCAAAAGGCGATGGCGCCAGCCAGCAGCAAACAAACGACGCCGACGATCGGCAACACCAGGGATCGGCCCGCAGGTGCAGGCGTCAACGCCACCATCGAGGCCAGGTTGGCCGGGGTCATGGTCTCCGGTGGCCTCGGCCGGGCCGGGGGTCGAGCTCGCCGAGTTTCGGGCGCCATCGGCTCCCGCTCCATCGCCAAAATTTCGGTCAAGGCGCCGGCCAGTTGGTGCATCGACGGCCTCTCTTTGGAGTCGACCTGGACACACCACCGCACCAACTCCTCGACGCTCTCTTTGGCCGGACAATCCTCGGGGATCTTCAGCTCGGGCAGATCACCGGCCAACTTGGCGCCCAGCAGTTTCATGGGTTCGCCCTTGAAGAGCCGGATCCCCGAGACCATCTCGTAGAAGATCTCACCCAAGGCGTAGACGTCGGTGGCGGCCGAAACCGGCTGAGCCGCGATCTGTTCGGGCGCCATGTACGAAGGGGTGCCCAACATGGAGCCGGTGATGGTTTTGTGGGCGACGTCGGCGTTGGCGCTTTTGGCGATGCCGAAGTCCAGGACCTTGACGCTCGGCACCTGAGAGAGATCCGTGCTCGGATCGGCCACCACCAAGACGTTGTCGGGCTTGAGATCCCGGTGGACCACCCCGACCGAATGGACGGCCTCGAGGGCGCTCGCCAGCTGCAGTGACACGTTCACGGCTTGCCTCAAGCTGAGGCGTTGTTGGCGGAGCAAGGCGGACAAAGAGCCCCCTTCGATCAGCTCCATCACGTAAGCGACGCGCCGGGGGCTCTCCAGCTCGATGAAGTCGTAGATGTCGACGATGTTGGGGTGGCGGACGTCGTTGACGATCTTGGCTTCACTCAAAAATCGCGAGACGTACTCTTCCTGCGCCACCAGCTCCGGCGCCAACATCTTCAGCGCGGTCTTTCGACCCAAGCGGGTGTGGGTCGCCAAAAACACGCAGCCCATCCCGCCCTGGCCGAGGACCTGTTGGAGCTGATAGCCCCCGATCTGTTCGCCCGGCTCTGCTGGCAGCTTTCCCGACATCCCACGTTCCCCCGGCACCTGCGTGCTCGTGGGATCTATCGACCCTGGGGCCCGGGGGTTGAGCCCGCCCTCGCCCGGGGCGCAGAGGTTTTTGCCGGAGAGTATTGACCCCCGGGCTCCGGCGTGGCGACTTGCTCACGTGGACCCACACATCCCCGGCATGATCCAACGCTGCGCCACCCGCAGCCCCAACGGCCCCCTCTTCCGCGTCAAGCGGGGCGACGCCTGGGTCGACGTCGCCTGGAAGGACGTCCTGCCCCGGATCGAGGCCGTGGCCGCGGGCCTGTTGTCCGCCGCGGACCTGCCCGACGGCGCCCGGGTCAGCATCATCGGCAACACCACCATGGACTGGATCATCATCGACTTCGCGGCGATGTCGGTGGGCCTCCAGACCGTCCCGGTCTACGCGAGCCTCCTCAGCGAGGAGGTCGGCTTCATGCACGCCGATCCTCAGGTGATGCTGGTGGTCGCCGAAAACGCGGCCCAGGTCGCCAAGGTCCGGGCGATGCGGGACGGCTTCCGTTTCTTCGACGTCGACTATCCCAAGGACAAGATCCCGCTCCGGGGCAAGATCGTGGTGGTCGATCCCACCGGGCTCGCGCCGGCCGACGACTGGGAGAGCTTCGCGGATCTCGAGGCCCGGGGCCGGGAGCGGCTGCCTTCGTTGCGAGCGGAGATGAGCCGCCGCCTCGGCAAGGTGCAGCGGAGTGACATCGCGACCTTCACCTACACCTCGGGGACCACCGGGCCCCCCAAGGCCGTGGTCCAGACCCACGACAACATGTTGTCGCTGATCGAAAACATCGAAGAGGTGAACATCTTCGGCCCCGAGGTGCAGGCGGGTGGCCTCCACCTGTTTTTGCCCTTGGCCCACTCCTTCGGTCGTTTGATCGAGCTGGCCGGCCCGTACTTTTCGACGCCTTTGGTGATGTCGACGGTGCCGACCTTGGCGGCGGATCTCGCCGGGGCTCGGCCGGGATTTTTGCCCGCCGCCCCACGGGTCTACGAAAAGATGAAGGGCAAGATCGAGGGTGGGGTCGCGGCCGGTCCGCCGCTGCGCCAGAAGATCTTCGGTTGGGCCATGGGCGTGGGTCTGGAGACGATCCCGTACGTGACGTCCGGTAAAGCGCTCCCAGGAGGCCTGGCCTTCAAGCGGGCCATCGCCGACAAGCTGGTGTTCAGCAAGGTGAGGGCCAAGATGGGCCTCGATCGCTGCGCGGTCCTGCTCTCGGGTTCAGCGCCGCTTCGCCGCGACGTCCACGAGTTCTTCATGGCCCTCGGCTTCAACTTGATCGAGGCCTACGGCCTGACCGAAACCTGTCCGGGGCTTTCGGCCAACCGGCCGGGGCGGATCAAGATCGGCACGGTGGGGCAGGCGATCAAAGGCGTGACGCTTCGGATCGCCGAAGATGGTGAGGTCTTGGCCAAGGGCCCCAACATCACCAGCGGGTACCTGAACCGCCCCGACGCCACCAGCGACGCCTTCGACAGTGACGGTTGGTTCCACACCGGAGATCTCGGCAGCCTCGACAGCGAGGGCTTCCTGACCATCACCGGCCGCAAGAAGGAGTTGTTCAAGACCAGCGGCGGCAAGTACATCGCGCCGGTCAAGATCGGGGCCCGCCTCAAGGCCGTCTCCTTCCTCCAGGAGGCGGTGTTGATCGGGGACGGGCGGAACTTCTGCGTCGCCCTCTTTTCGCTGGATCCCGAAAACTTCGCCGAGTGGGCCAAGAAGGAAGGGATCCCGGCGGAAGCCGGGCACCCCAAGGTCCGAGAGGTCCTCGACAAACACGTCAAGGAGGTGAACTCGACCTTGGCCAGCTTCGAGTCGGTCAAATACTTCGAGGTGTTGCCGACCCCGATGAGCGTCGACGGTGGTGAGTTGACCGCCAGCCTCAAGGTGAAGCGCAAAGTGGTCTCGAGCAAATACGCGGCCCTGATCGAGGCCATGTACAGCCGGCCCGCCGGAGCGACCGCGGACGTTTAGCGAGCCGTTCGGAGCAGCAGGCTGGCACCGATTCCGAGCCGGCCCTTCAAATCCATCGCATGTTGCGTTTCCCTGCCGAGGTGTCGTCCCGAGTTCACTTTTGATCCGGCCACTACCCTCCTCTGAGCCAGGTTGCTATGGCTAAGGGCAGTGCTTCGCTTGAACCGGGTTCCGCATTGAGGACGGGAACCGTTTCCCTCACATCCCAATCGTATTTTGAGCCTATTGTCAGTGTTTCCAGTCGCGTTCCCAGCGTCCTCTTCAGTTCGCCCGAGAATGAACTCTTTAACTTGTCCGCGAGACTCCTCGCGTGGGCGAGCCGCGAAGCGTCGCCGAGTCTCATCGGAGTCGCTACAAGAAGATACGGGGCTTCCACAATTCTCAGCACTGAAAACTCCCTGAATAGCGCCGTCTCATAGGTTGCTTGAGTGCCAGAACCCGCAAGCACACCGGTCCAGCATTGCGCTCTGGAACTAGACGGGCCACCACCGCCGAGCACACTGGTCATTACTTTGGTTAAGGTGTCACCAGCCTGCTGCCTGTCCGACCAGTCTTCCAAGAGGATCTCAAACATGAACGATCCGAAACGGGGGAGATCAAGGTGCTCTTCGATCAGCCGAAGGCGACCGTGGGAGGGCCTTATGTCGATGAAGCACGTTTCTCCCGCGCTCGACATTGCGTCATATGCTTCCGACGTTAGCCCGGGAACGTGGGACGCGATTGCGGCTTCGCTAACCTCGCGCGCAATACCTCGAAACCGCACGCGCCGGCCATCAAGTGCCTGGGCTGCGCCGGTTTCTACAACTACCGGGATCCCGCGATGCACTGGAAGCACCTCCCCAGGGCTGGACCCAATTGTCCGGTAGAAACCGGAAAATTCGAGTGGGTACAGGAACCCCAGGCGGAACTGGTCCGACGGCGTCGGGTAGCGGACGCAACCAAGGAGTTCAGAAGGCAAACGGGGCAGCAGCCTTTCAGGGGCTTCCAGCCCGGCCTCTTGGGCAAGTTGGAGTGCTCGGTTTATGTCGGGTAGGTTGACAAGCGGCTTAGCGCCGAGACCATAGAGCGTGAAAATGGCCTCACCGGCAACCAGCGTGGGTCGTGCTAGTTGCCCTTGCTTTCGCATTTCCCTTACATAGTCCGGTGCTGGTATCTGTTCCGCTAGCCCGCTTTTCGCAACGTCTTCGAGGGGTGAGAGGAATGTGGCATAGGCTTGGCGTGCCCCATCAATTACTCTTCGGAACAACGTGGACTTGAGGCCATGGACGACCGGCCCTCCCGGGGGAGCTGGGATTGGATGCACCGGGGAAAACCGGGAATCAGACCCACCAATGAAAGAGAGCGAATCGGCGGCATTGCTGGTCGCTAGCATCGAGCCGTTGGTCAAACTTTCGACGAACCTTGCGACATCTCTCTCTACGTTTGGAAGCCGTCTTGCGTCTGCTCGCTCCGACGGAGCGACGAGGAGGCTGCCCTGAACTCCCCTTTGCTCCTCCGTTTTGCCTCCGAGGAAATCCAGGGCCCCGTCCGTTCGCAACACGTGCTCTACGAGCGAAACCGAGGAAGCGGCAGCAAGTTCTTGGTGCCTACCATGCTTGGTTCCATCTCCCCAGTCGCACACAGATTTTACCGCGATCCACTCTGCCAAGCCATGACTTAGGCAGGCAGCGGCGACTCCACTCGCCTCCATGTCGCCGCCGATAGCTTCCGGAAACTGCTCGAAAAGCCTGGTCTTGAAGGCGAGGTCATCGACCAGCTTTTCACCTGAGAGAAGGAGGCCCTCGTGCTTGGTGCAAGCGTAGCCATCTGGGCGTGCGAACCGCCAATCGATAGCGTTCCGAAAGCGATTGAACAAGGTTGGGCCGGATTCGGGTTGCGGTCCGCGACTGATGTCCCCGCGTTGTTGCATCCGCTGAGGCTCATACGACACAACCCTAGTTGCCACCAGCACATCTCCAATTCTCAGTTTCGCCGTACTTCCACCAAACGCTATTCCCACGCAAATAACAGCTCCGGGATTGCAGAACTGAAGGGCTTTGAGGGTCGTCAACGATGCTGCATCCCGACCAGACGATCCCGCGCTGCACATCGTCACGGTCACGGTGCTCTGTCCAATGCGCCCAAAGTAGTAGGTGAGGGTTCCCCGGTTTCCGGCTTCAACTGAGTCCTTGCCAGGCATCGGCCCAAGGCAGCGCAGTACTGCCTTCAGCTCGACCTCAACAGCGACGAGGACCAGAACTTCGGCTTGAGCAGCGAGCTCATCAAGACGCTCCTGCCTTGCTCGCAGGCGTGGTCGCAACGGCGTAAGCCAAGGCGCGTTCGTGGTTTGGTATTCGGGATTCTCTCCGTTTGTGAGGTCTGTTCGAATCTGGGCCGGCATGGAGGCGTGGGCGCCCGCAAGAAACGCGTGCAGGCTGCGGCATGCTAGCCCACCCAGGCGCGCCGTCCAAGAGCCCCAGATGACGATCCGAACCTGTTTGCATGCCCTCCCACCACAGGTAGCCAGTGCGCAGCGCAGGGGCGCCACTGCCGGCCTTCGCCAGACGCAGAGAGGCGCCAATTCAGACCAGTCACTTCTATCGCTCAACTCTAAGTGCGCGAGCGACCAAACAACCGAGCCAATGCCGGCACGGCCCGTTCGCGCACCGCTACGGTGGGCTCGCCGCCGCCGCGCCGCTGCGTCTGAAGATCACGCCCAGGGCCCTGGCGAAGTGGGGTTGCAGACGATTCCGTGGGTAACCGTCGGCAAAGCGCCCCCGGGGGGCCTCGCCTTCAAGCCGACTATCGCCAATGGTCAAGATCGAGGCCCGCCTCAAGGCCGTCTCCTTCCTGCAGGAGGGGGTGTTGATCGGCGACGGTCGGAACTTCTGCGTGGCGCTGTTTTCGCTGGATCCCGAGAACTTCGCGGAGTGGGCCAAGAAGGAAGGCATCCCCGCCGAAGCCGGGCACCCCAAGGTCCGGGAGGTCCTCGAGAAACACGTCAAGGAGGTGAACTCCACCTTGGCCAGCTTCGAGTGGGTGAAGTACTTCGAGGTGTTGCCGACGCCCCTGACCGTCGATGGCGGTGAGCTGACCGCCAGCCTGAAGGTGAAGCGCAAGGTGGTGTCGAGCAAATACGCGGCCCTGATCGAGGCCATGTACAGCCGGCCCGCCGGCGTGACGGCGGACGTTTAGAGGCGGACCGACCGGGGGTCGCTTCCGGAGGTGTCGCGACGGAACGACGGTCGGCGAGACCCGCGCAACGGGCCCGTCCCGGGTCCGATATTGCTGCCATGTCCGATCCTCGCATTCAGGGTGAGTCCGCCCTTCTCCTCGCCCTCCTCGACGTGACGGCCCGATCGAATCGGGAGCAGGCGGCGAAGCCGGTGGCCGAGATCCAGAAGCACTTCGACGATCTGTGGGCGAAGTACGGCGAGCCCGAGAAGGCCGATTGGGGCGACTCGGTCGGGTGGGCGCTCCACTGGGCCGTCAAGGACGCTCAGAGCCTCCAAGAGGCCGGCCAGCCTGTCCCGGATATCAACGCCTGGCGCCAGCGCGTCTATGACGTGATGCACTCGAGTGACACGTTGTTCCAGCGCGACGCCTGGCGGGCGCTGCGCTCGGATCCATCACAGGTTCCGAGCGCTGCGGCGCTTCTGGCTGCCAAGGCCGACCCCCAGGCCTACGAGGCCCTCCGCACCCGAGTCTGGGCCGCCGCCCAGATCATCAACCCGATGCGCATGGGCCAGGTGCTCAACGTCGACGCCGACACCCGAGACCTCGGCCCCGGCCTCTGGAAGACCTACTTCGACGACCGCAAGGGCCGGGCCCTCCAGAAAGAGATCAAGGCCTCCCTCCAGGTGGTCGGCGACTTCGTCTGGGCCGGCAAAGCGGCCTGGGAGGCGATGGCCGCGACCCAGGCGAGCTGGTCCGCCAAAACGCGAACGCAAGACGCCGCCGCCGCCGCCAAGACCGGCGCCAAGACCTACGGCGCGTCTTCTGATTCCCGCGCTCAACAGTCTCGTACCGGTGGCCAGACCCCACCTTCGGTCGCGATCCGCCTGCAGAGCTGACCCCGACGACGGAGGTCACAAGGTCGAAGTCCGGCTCCTTGCCTAAGCACCGGACCATCCGCGCGAAGCCACCCCAACCTGGGAACATGGCCGCCCAGCCCGGTGCGCTCGATATCCGCCAAGGCGCGCTCGAGTCGTTTGTGGCGGTGCACGAGCCCCCGGCGGGATGCTGCTCTGGCCCGAGCTATTCGCGCCGACGATGGGGCGAAACTCTGAGCTGTTCGGCCTTCCGGGGGCCCAGCATCAAATGCCGGACAAATGGTCAACTCACCGTCTTTACCAAGGAATCAGCCCTGCGAGACCGCGGGCGGACCTCGCCGTCAAATGCCGCTTCATCAGGGGCCTCCGATCTTGGGGGCCTTCCCGCCGCGCGTCCACCACGGAAGGTTGCGGCGCTCGCTCTTGGCAGCGGCCTTGTCCTCGAGGACCACCCACCCGGCGTCCAGCGCGTCACGGATGAGTGTGACCGCGCCGGCTGGTTGGGGGCGAATCGCGCAAGCTGGTTGATGTGATTGGCCAGCCGCGGTCGGGCCGCTCTCTACTCGGCGTCGTCGAGCGCGGGCTCCGCTTGCTGGATCCGGGCGACGAGCAGGCGATCGATCAACTCGGCCCCTCCGCGCGTCTTGGCGAGGCGCGCCTTGCCGGCGTCGGTCGTTCGATAGCGTTGGAGGCGGCTGTTCGCCTTGTCGGGGATGATCATCTCGACGAGGCCCGCAGCAATGGCGGGCCTGAGGGAGTGCTCCGAGAAGGCGGCGCTCATCGCTTCTTGCCTTTCTTCGCCGTCTTCCGCGCACGCGGATTCTTTGCGGCTCCAGAAGATCTCGCCGCCAGCCTTGGCCCAATCTCGGTGCCGGAGGACTCCCTCGACGCTGGTCCGCGGATCTTCGCCGCCAGCGCGAGGCCCTTCGCGACCTTGCGCGTCGCGGCGGGCTTGCTCAGCTCCTCCTCGATGCGCTCGATGCTCGGCAGGTTCGCTGCGAGGTCCTTGGGCAGGGACTCAACGAGCTGGTACTCCGACACGCCGATCGGGCCCGTGGCGCTCTTGAGCGCGTATTCGGCGACCACGGCGTCCTTCGTCTTGCACAGCAGGAGACCGATCGACGGCGCGTCGTCAGGGCGCTTGACCTGACCGTCCACCGCAGCGAGGTAGAACCCGAGCTGACCCAGGTGCGCCGGCTCGAAGTCGACGGCCTTCAGCTCGATGACCACGTAGGCCCGCAGGCGCAGGTGGTAGAAGAGCAGGTCGAGATAGAACTCACGTTCGCCCACCTCGAGAGGCACCTGGCGCCCGACGTAGGCGAAGCCTGCGCCCAGCTCGATGAGAAACTCGGTGATGTGCTCCACGAGCGCGCGCTCGACGTGGCGCTCCTCGGCTTCGCGAGACAGGCCCGTGAAGTCGAAGCGGTAGGGATCCTTCAGGGTCTCACGGGCCAGATCGGAGAGCGGCTTGGGGAGCGTGCGCTCGAAGTTCGTCGTGGCCTTACCGAAGCGCTCGTGGGCGCCCGTCTCGATCTGCATGACGAGGATCGGCCGCGACCAGCCGTACTCGACGGCGGCGCGGGCGTACCAGTCGCGGTGCTCGGCCGCCTTATCCATGATGGTGCAGAGGTGGAACCAAGGGAGATTTGGCAGCAGCCGCTGCCAAACCTTGGGCTCCGGCCACAGCTCCGAGAAGCGGCGCATGTAGCGGAGGTTCCGTGGCGAGAAGCCCTTCATCTCCGGGAACTCGACCTTCAGGTCATGGGAGAGTCGATCGACGACCTTCGTGCCGTAGCCTTCCAGGCTCATCTTCTCGGTGATGTCCCGCCCGAGGTCCCAGTAGAACAACAAGAGCTCGCCGTTCGCGGCCTGCGCGGCGCGGAGCTGCGCCCGCCGCACGCGGGCCTTCACGTCGGCCAGCCACTCGGGATAGCCAGCCGGCATTGCCTCCAGGGCCACGAGGTTTTGCAGCGGCTGCTGCAAAACCTCGGCGCGGCGCCCGGAGACCCTGGCGATCGCGCCCTTCTTCGAGGCCGCCTTCTTGCCGCGCGAGGTGGTCACCGTGCGCTCCCCAGCGCGCCGGAGAAGGCGCGAGCGACGAGGGAATTGAAGAAGGTATCGGCTTGAGACAATGTCTGTTCTTGGGCCTCAGACACCTTACGGCAAACCTCCGCTCGTCTGGAGAACAAAGTCTGTTGTGCGACGGGTGGGACCGGTATCTCGAGCTTCTCGAACGACGACTTGTTCAAAATTGGAAGGGTTGTGGACGACGCCGATGCCGCGATTCGTGTCTTGAGAAAGCGAAGCACCGTAATGCCAAAGTCGTCATTGACCAAGCTGTGCCACTCAATGGCGTTGATCTGCTGATTAAACGCCAACTCGTTTGGAGCCTTTGCCATCTTTCCGATCGTCGCACCAATGCAACAGACCAGCGCTGCACCCGCGCGCACGACGCGAGACTCGCGGGCACCGTCGACTGTCAAAGAGCGCCTCACTGGTTCACGAGATCCTAGGTCGCCCGGCGTCACAAACGGAACAGGACCATTGAACATCCCCGGAGCTGCGGACGGTGGCGTACGCCCCGTAGTTACTCGTCCGAGCTCCCCCAGCGCCTTCACCGGCCAGCCCTTCGGGTTCGTCACCGGGTCGCCGAACATCTCCAGGAACGCCGAGCGCAGCAGCTCCTCCGTGAGGGTGATGGCCTCCTTGCGCTTGCGGCGGATGGCGTCGGCCTTGTCGAGGATGTCGGCGATGCGGCGCTGCTCCGAGAGCGGTGGGAGCATCACAGGAATCTGCTCCGCAGCGCTCTTTGTTAGTTTCGCTCGCGTCGTTCCATTGACGAACTCAGAAATGTCGTAGTACGCGAGATGCCAGCACAGAAACCGGAAATCAAACATCGAGCGGGGCCGGAGAACGTGAGCGTGGTTGTTAACCCAGCACTTTCCCGTCACGCCGTATGCGACACCGCGTGATGGGTCGTCGAAGTGACCACCATCCTCGGCGAGCAAGATTAGCGGTTCATCAAACAGGTACTCAGCAACAGAGTCCTGTTGGCCGTTCGCGCCGTAGTAGGGGTACGGCCCGGCGACTCGGTCACTGGCGGTGATCGGCTTCCTCCGGTGGTCAAGGAACTCAACCGCCTCGCCGAGGGGAACTCGTGGCCATTTGTCGCTCAGAGCAGAAGGACGAAGCGTCACAGCATCGCCTCCAGCTCGCCCAGGTCATTCGCGATCTCGGCCTCGAGCTTGCGCAGCTTGGCGATGATCTTCGTCGGCGGGTCGTACGTGACGGCCTCGTGCTTCGCCTCTTTGTAGCGGTTGATCGAGAGGTCGAAGTCCTTGGCCGCGATGTCCGCCACCGGCACCATGAAGTGCTTCGCCGTCCTGTCAGTGTCTTTCTTCGCGCTGCGCTTCCGCCAGCGCTCGAGCGCGTCGGGCAGGTCGTTGTCCCTCACCACGTCGCGCTTGTCGTCGAGCGAGAAGCCGTCGGCGCCGACGTCGTAGAAGAAGACATGGTCGGTCTTGCCGCCCTTGGTGAACACCAGGATGGCCGTCGACACGCCCGCGTAGGGCTTGAACACTCCGCTTGGTAACGAAATGACCGCTTCGAGCTGGCTGTCCTTTACCAGCATGGCGCGCAGCGCGGTGTGCGCCTTGCTCGATCCGAACAGCACTCCGTCGGGCACGATGGTCGCGCTGCGTCCGGTCTTCTTGAGCATCCGCAGAATGAGCGCCACGAAGAGCAGTTCGGTCTTCTTCGTCTTCACCGCCTGCGTCAGCGTCGGGTGAACATCGCCCTCGTCGAGGCTGCCCTTGAATGGGGGGTTGGCGAGGATGACGTCGAAGCCGCCGGTCGCCTGCTTGGCGAACTTCTCGGGGAAGCTGTTGGACAGCGTGTCCTGGTAGTGGATGTCCGGGTTGTCGACGCCGTGGAGCATCAGGTTCATCGACGCGATGCGGAGCATGGTCGCGTCGAAGTCGAAGCCATGGAACATGCCGCTCTGGATGTGCGCGCGGTACGGCTCCAGCTTGTCGCCGGTGTAGATGACCTCGCCGTTCTCGCCCTTGAGGCGGCCCTGCGGCGAGGTGTGCTCCTTGAGCAGGTATTGCATCGTCTCGACGAGGAAGCCCGCCGTGCCGCAGGCCGGATCGCCGATGGTTTCGGTGGGCTTGGGCTCGAGCATCTCCACCATGAAGCGGATGATGTGGCGGGGCGTGCGGAACTGGCCGTTGATGCCCGCCGTCGTGAGCTTCGAGAGCAGGTACTCGTAGAGATCGCCCTTGGCGTCGCCGTCGGTGATGGGTAGCTTGTCGATCATGTTCACCGCCGAGACCAAGAGGCTCGGCTTCTGGATCATGAGCTGCGCGTCCTGCATGTACTCGGCGAACGTCGTCCCGCCGTTCAGCTTGCGGAAGTGCGGAAACACCTCATCCCTTACCACCCGCAACATCTCGGCGGCGTCCTTCTGCTTGAAGTTCTTCCAGCGGCGCGGGTCGTTCGGCCCACCAAAACGCCCTTTGAAGGGCTTCTTGGTTCGCTCGGCCTTGCGCTCGCCGGTGGTCTCCATGACGTCGAGCAGGCGCGCGAACATGAGGAACGAGATCTGCTCGATGACGGTGAGCGGGTTGGTGATGCCGCCGGTCCAGAACTCGGTCCAGAGCTTGTCGATGTCGCTCTTCTGCTGCGTGGTCAGGGTACTCATGCACTCACTCGTTTCGGCTCGAAGACGCTCAAGATGGCCAGCAGCTCATCGACGTCTTCCTGGTCGTTGAAGATGCCGTCCACGCTCTCGGCGTGGAGGGTGGTGAACGGCGGCTCGTACAGGCGCTCAAGCTCGATGCCGCCGTTCTGGGCGATGTAGTTCTGCAGCACCTGCAGGAAGCGGAGCTGCTGCGACGACAGGCGCGGGTGCTTGTGGACGAAGGCAGTGAAGGCCTTCTCGACGGCCTCGGCTTCGAGGCCCACCAGGCCACGGAACACCGAAAGCAGCGAACGCCGCATCGAGGGGTCGTGGCCCGCGAGGTGGGTGACGTTGGCCTTGTCGTCGACTTGCAGCACCAGGCGCGCCAAGACCTCCAGCTCGGACTCCTGCACCGCCTGGCCAGCACGGATCCGCTGCAATACGGGGTCGTTGGCGAAGTGCTCCTTGAGCACCTTCTCCACCCGGCTCCGGTACTCGACGAGCTCCAGGCCCTCGAGCTTCGGGATGTACGCCTGGGCTACGTGGCCATCGTCGGTGACGTCGAAGACCTGGGGCGCCACGCGGCTCGTGGTGGGGAGCTGCTGGTACTTCATCACCGAGCGCAGCTCAGCCCGTAGCCCCTCCAGGTGCTGAACCTGGACGGTGGTCCAGAACTCTCGGTCCCGCACCCGCTTGATGGCGTCGGCCTTGGCCTTCACCGGCTGGAGGTTCTTGCCGAGCAGCTCCACGGCCTCCTCGACCCGGCCCTTGAGGTCCTGCACCTTGGACGCGCTTGGGCTGCCCTTGAGCAGCTCCACCTGGAGGCGGGTGAGCAAGAGATCGAAGCGGTACGCGTCCTCTTCGCCTCGGATGCTCCGGAGATGTTGAAGAGGGGCGACGATCGAAAGGAGATCGGCCTTGGTGGCGGCGGCGAAGTGGTGGACCCGATCGCCGTCCGCGAGCTGCGTCAGCTCCCTCCACCGGTCCCGGGCGTCGATGGCCCCGGTGTCGCGTACCGCACGGATGTCGCCGAGGATCTGCTGCTCGGCGATCCCGATGGCGGCCTCGTCCATCTTGTTGATGGCGGCCTCGAGTAGCGCGACCCGGGCCTCGAAGAGGTGCTGGAGCAGGGACTTTTGGGGGACGGGCTGGGCCTCTTTGTACTTCTCGTCGAAGAACCAGAAGTTCTGCCAGTGGTCGAAGATGAGGAACTCGGTCTTGTCCCGGCCCGGACCGAAGAGGTCTTTGCGGAGGCGCGTGCCGCGGCCGATCATCTGCCAGAACTTCACGTAGGACTTCACCGGCTTGGCGAAGACCAGGTTCACCACCTCGGGCACGTCGATGCCGGTGTCGAGCATGTCGACCGAGATGGCGATGGTCAGCTCGTTCTCGGGGTTCTTGAAGTCGTCGATGAGCTGGTCCGCTTTGGATTCCTGGGTGTCGATGACGCGGCAGAAGGTCGAGCCGTACTGCGGGTAGAGCTCGCTGAAGACCTCGGCGAGATGCACCGCGTGCAGGTGGTTCCGCGCGAAGACGATGGTCTTGCCGACATGCTGCCCCGTCGCCTCCCGGATGCCGCCCTCCATCAGCGAGTGCCAGATGGCGCGCGTGGTGTCCTTGTTGAAGAAGTCCCGGTCGAGGTCCTCACTGTCGTAGTCGACGGTCCGGGCCTGTGGATCCTGGTCTTCCAGTTGGTCCTGCTGCTCGGGGGTCATCTGGGAGTAGCGGAAGCCGTCGCGGGAGAACTTGGTGCTGACCTGCATCACCCGGAATGGAACGAGGTAGGTCGGCTTGGAGTCGATGGCCTGATTGAAGTCGAAGGCCGAGGTGGGATCCCCGTTTTCACAGTCGAACAGCTCAAAGGTGTTGCGCTCGATGAACTTCACGGGCGTCGCAGTGAGGCCGACCTCGAGGGCATCGAAGTACTGAAATAGCGAGCGGAACTTCTTGTAGATGCTGCGGTGCGACTCGTCGGCGATGATCAGGTCGAAGAACCCGACGTCGAAGGCCTCGAAGGCCTTCATCATCGCCGGGTAGGTCGCCAGGTAGATCCGCTTGTCGCGGTCGTTGGCGGTGGAGGCGTCCACGATCACCCGCGGCTCGCCGGGCATGAACTCCTTGAAGACCCGGTCGGCCTGGCGGCGCAGCTCCTTTCGGTCGCAGAGGAAGAGGATGCGCTTCACCCAGCCCGCGCGCATGAGCACGTCGCAGAGCGAGATGGCGACCCGGGTCTTGCCGGTGCCGGTGGCCTGCACCACGAGGGCCTTGCGGAAGTTACCGCTGAAGCGCTCGCACACCCGCTTGACCGCCTCGAGCTGGTACATGCGGTTGGCGATGGCGAGGTTGGGCTCGACCTGGGCCAGCGCCTTCTTTCCGGTGCGCTGGTGGACCAGGTACTCGAGGCTGTCCTTTGAGTAGAAGCCGTAGATCTTGCGGTACGGGTAACCTTGGGCGTCGTCCCAGAGGAATACGTCGATGCCATTGGTGAAGAAGACCACCGGGCGCACGCCGGTGGCGCTCTCGAGGGCATCGGCGTACTGGCGGCCCTGCTCTGCGCCTTCACGCGCGTCCTTGGCGGTCTTCTTCGCTTCAATGACCGCCAGCGGCTTGCCATCGTCACCGTAGAGCACGTAGTCGGCGTAGCCATCGCCGCTCGACGTCGGGAGGCCGGTGAGTTTGAGCTCCTGCTTCACCTGTTCGGTGTCGTGGCCATCGACGCCGACGTTCCAGCCCGCCGCGATCAGGGCCTGGTCGATGAGGCGACGACGGGTGGTCGCCTCGTTGAACTCGAGGGCCGAGGCGACCTTCTGGCCGGCCTCGCGGAGCTTGGTCAGCTCGCTCGCGTTCTCCTCGGCGGTGCGGCTGGCCTCGGTGGCAGCGCGCTCGGCCTCGAGGCGCCTCTTGGTCTCCTCCTCGAGGCGCTTAAGGACGGACTCGTACTTGGCCTCCGCGAGGCGTAGCTTCTCGAGGGCGTCCTTGTTCTTCGCGGCGTTCACCGGCTCGGGCGGCGGTGGCGTGTACTTGGGCGCGGCCTCCAGGGTGCCGCCGTCCACCTGGACGAAGAACCAGCGCGCGATGTCGAAGAGCTGGGCCAAGCACTCGAGCGAGAGCTGGCTGGTGATGGGCCGGCGCGGGTGGGCGGCGTGGTTGCCGGCCTTGCGCACGGCGTGGAGCTTGTTCTGGACCACCTCGGGCACGGCCTGCCGGAAGGCGGTCTCGTTCATGAGATCGTTGAGGTTGTCGGAGTAGGGCGGGCGTAGGCGATAGAGCTCGTAGATGCCGGCGACGGCCTGCTCCACGAAGCTGCGCTGCTTGATGAGCGAGCTGGCCGGGTCCTCGTGGGCGTAGCGCTCGGCGAAGCCGGCCAGATCGGCCAGCACCGCGCGTCGGTCCCGGAGGAACTCGAAGTTCACGGACTTCATCATCGGGACCACCTCCCCTCGCGCGGTTGAGCTGACCATGGGATGCCACGTTTCAATGAGCGTGCCATCAGCCCTGCACCTCGTAGGTCTTCAACCAGTTGGTCAACGTCTGGTAGCTGGGTAAGCCGACCAGCCCCGCCGCCTTGGTCTTGTTGCCCTGGGCCTCGTCAAGCGCGCGCTCGAGGTAGTGGCGGGCGACGTCCTTCAACAAATCTCGCAAGTTGAAGCCGCCGCCCAGGGGCCGGCCAAGCACATCGGGCCGGGCGGTGGTGGTCAAAGGCAGCAGCGCCTCCCGGACGTCCTCGGAAGAGATCGAGGGACCATCGCTCCAGATGGCGGCGCGCCGCAGCGTGTTGCCCAGCTCCCGCACGTTGCCCGGCCAGGGGTGAGAAAGGAGAAGGTTCCTTGCCCCCACAGAAAGCTTCTTCTCTTTGAAGCCCGGCTCGGACTGGGCTTCGCGGTTCACCTGGGCGATCAGGTGGTCGATGAGCAGGCCCAGGTCCCCGGGGCGCTCGCGGAGGGGTGGGAGTTTCAAGACGGCCACAGCCAGCCGGTAGAAGAGGTCCTCCCGGAAGCGACCGGAGCCGATCTCCTCGGTCAGCGTGCGGTTGGTGGCGGCGACGATGCGGACATCAACCTTCGCGGGCTTGCTCTCGCCGAGGGGCACGATCTCGCCCTCTTGAATGGCACGGAGCAGCTTGACCTGCATGGGTCCAGGCAGCTCGCCTAGTTCGTCGAGGAAGAGCGTGCCGCCATCCGCCTCCCGAAAGTGGCCCTTTCGGTCTGAGGCCGCGCCGGTGAAGGAGCCCTTCTTGTGGCCGAACAGCTCCGATTCGACCAGCTCGGAGGGAATGGCGCCGCAGTTGACGGCGATGAAGGTCTTGTCGCGGCGTGGGCTGGCCCGGTGAATGGCGCGGGCCAGTAGCTCCTTGCCGGTGCCCGACTCACCCTCGATGAGGACCGGTACGCTGCGGATCGCGACTCGGCGCGCCAGCTCGATGAGCCGGTTCATCACCCGACTCTTGTGGATGATGTCGGCGAACTCGGGCGCCTCGGGCGGCGCCCCACGGGAGATCTGCTTCAGCCGTTCGTCCTGCTCCCGGAGCAGGTCGGGGAGGAACTCGGCCGAGAGGTCAAAGGGCACCGAGGCCGTGCGCACGCCGTGCTCCCGGGACGACTCGATCAGCTCGGCGGGGAAGCGCGTCTTTCCGAGGATGATCCAGACCGCCGCCATCGCGGGAGTGCCCGGGGATAGGTGAAAGGAGAGCTGCGCCTCCTTGCCCTTGCCCAGGGCGTGCCCCACGCCGTGCAGGGCGGCCTCGTAGATCTCGCCGAAGTTCGTGGGCCCCGAGAGCTTGTGTGGCAGGACCTCGACCCGGGTCTTGGTCAGGGCCTTGAGCCACTTGAGGTAGGGCTGAACCTCCTTGTCGCCATAGTCGGACAGGAGAAAGGCCTCCTCGAAGGTGCGGCTGACAAGGGCCTGGGCGATCGGCCCTTGGCCCACGACCTCGCTCTCGTGAGGGGCTCGGAGGTCAGTCTTCCCGATCCAGGCGATCAAGACCCTACGCACTCCGGGAGGATACAAGGGGGCTTGCGGAACCACAAGCGGGCTTGTGGCGGCGGCATCGGACCGGGCGGGGAGGCGGCCGACTCAGCCCGTTGGCCCGACGGGTGCATTGGCTTTCGGGCATGACCACTAACAACCGCATCTCCCCACTGTCCGTCTCTGTCCTCTTCGCTGCCGAGGAGGTGTCCATCGATCTACAGGATCGCCGTCCAGATAGCCTGACTCTGTTTGGTGAGCTCGACGAGCCCGCCCGCGACCAGCTCGCCCACGACGCGTGGGCCATTGGCCTGCGCGCCCTCGCTAACGCTCACCAAACTGCCCAGGAGTCGAAGCTGAAGGACGTCGGCACGGCGCTCCTCGGGGACATCGACAAACAGCTCAAGGTGTACGTCGAGCAGCAGCAGCAGACGATCGGCGCCGTGCTCGCCCGCTTCTTTGACCCGAAGGACGGCCAGGTCACGCAGCGCCTCTCGGCGTTCGTCGATGACCAGGGCATCCTGGCGCGGCAGCTCCAAAAGTTCCTGGGCCCCCAAGGTAGCGTCCTCGCCGAGACGCTGGCCAAGCAGGTCGGCGAGGCCAGCCCGCTCTTCAAGAAGCTCTCCCCCACCGACAGCACCGGCCTGGTGAAGGTGCTGGAGGCCCAGTTCCGCGAGGTGATGGGCGAGGGGCACGCGGAGTTGGTGCGCGCGCTCGATCCGCTGGCCGAGGACGGGGCGGTGGCGCGCTTCCTGAAGAGCCTGCGCGAGGAGCTGAAGGGCGCCGACGAGGATCGCCAGAAGCAGCTCTCGGCGGCCCTCGCCGCGCTCGACGCCAACGACGAGGACTCGCTCCTCAGCCGCCTCATGCGCGAGACGGAGCGGTCGCGGCGGGCGGTCTTGTCGGCTGTGAACCCCGAAGATCCTGCGTCACCCATGGCCATGCTCAAGGCCAGCCTGTCGAAGCTGATGCAGGAGCAGTCGGCCTCCCAGCTCGCCCTGGTCAAGCGCCAGGAGGATCGGCAGGTGCAATTCGAGAAGGAGGTGCGGGAGGCGCTGGTCCGCATCGAAACCAAACGCACCCAGGAACTCAAGACCACCCGCGGTGGGTTGGTGTTCGAGGACGCGGTCCTCTCCTTCGTGCGGAGCGCCACCGAGGGCGCCCCATGCGTGTTCGACGCCACGGGCGCCACCGCGGGCATGGGCCGAAGCAAGAAGGGCGACGCGGTGGTGCGCTTCACCGAAGAGAGCGCCTTCGCGGGCGCAGGGGTGGTCTTCGAAGCCAAGCGTGACGCGAACTACTCGGTACAGAAGGCGCTCGACGAGCTCGACGCGGCCCGGAAAAACCGCGAGGCGGGGGCGGGGGTCTTCGTGATGGCTCGGTCGCACGCGAGTGATGTGTTCCCGCGCTTCGCCCGCTACGGCAACAACGTGCTGGTGGTTTGGGATGACCAGGACCCCCTGACGGATGCCTACCTCCACGCGGCGGTGTTGCTGGGCATCGGACTGGTCACGCGCACCAAGACGGTCGGAGACGAAGGCGACATCACCGCCCTGCGGGACATGGAAAAGCGCATCGAAGACGAGCTGGGGCGCCTCGAGAAGATGGAGAAGCACAGCGAGAACATCCGCAAGAACGTCGACGGCCTCAGCGACGAGATCCGCAAGGCCCAGAAGAAGCTCGACGTGTTGCTGCGGAACGCCCGGAGCACACTGACCGCGCTGAACATCGAGGTGAGCGACGAGGCCATCGAGGTCGAGAGCCCAATCGCCTTGCCAAAGGACTCGCTCCAGACCGCCGTGCTGGCCCTTCCCAGCGGCGGGGAGGCTGCATGAGTGCCACTATCTTGTTGTGGGGTAGAGCTTCCTGCCCTGGCGGACCTGCTGTCGAGACCCGACGGTTTCCCGACAGACTCGGCTCCTTGGACGGCTCCGGCTTGATCCGAGTTGGGTGATGGCCCAGACTTGCGTACTATGGGTTTTGACCGGGCTAAGTCCTCTGTTTGGGGTGAAACTGACTCCGAACAACGGAGCATCGCCTATCAACGGGGTGACGGTAGCACGGTAGTGTTTTCAGACAACGGCCTCGTGCGTGAGCGGCCGATGACGGGGCCAAAGTGGGAGGCTCGGCGGCAGTACTTTCCCAAGGGAGCAACGCCGAAGCTCAATCCGAATGAGTACTACCCGCGCATGTGGCGTGGTGGAAGCAACGACCTAATGGCAAAGCTCGGAGATCGCGCGGCGCGAACCCAGAGCATCACTGCGGCATCGGGCGTCTATCACATGTTGGCCGAGGTGTTCCGAACGATTGAGCCGAATCGATCCAACCGAGGAGCGTTTGGACAAGTCCTTCGCTCGATCCTCATCTTGGCTTGCTGCGAATGTGAGGCGGCGTGGAAGGGTATCTTGCGAGCCCATCGGTACCCGGAGGACGGGGGGTATTGGACTGCCTGGGACTATATGTTGTTGGGTAGGACTCTTAGGCTGGCTGAATTTGAGTTGACGCCGAGGCTTTTCGAAGATTGGGGACCCATTCGTCCCTTTGGCGCATGGGCGAGTGACGCTGCCTTGGATTGGTACAATGCCTACCATTCAGTGAAGCATGACGGCGCCGGTTCGCTCTCGAGGGCAACACTCGAAAACGTGATCACGGCCGTGGCGGCGCTCGACATTATGCTCGATGCTCAGTTTGGCCTCGACTGCTCTTCGGAGATCGCGGCGCCGAAACTGTCACAGTTCAGGATCCTCGATTTGCCAAAGTGGTCGCCCGAGGAGGGCTACTACTTGATTGACGACGGCGTCGAGACGATAGGAGCGCGAGTGACGGCCGTTGGTGTGCCGCTTGAACATGCCGATTTGGCTAGGCGCCGACCACCTCCCCCGCGAACGGGCCGATCGGGGCGCTGATCAACGGGGCGGTCAGCGCGCGTGGCGGCGGACTCGGTACATCACGCCGTTGGCCTCGAGCTGGAGGCGATGGGATCGCACCGCGGCCTGGACCCAGGCTTCGTAGGCTTCGGCGGCGAAGAGGCGCCAGGCTTCGGCTTGGACGGGGCGACGGTCCTTCCGTTCATAGCGGAACAGCGCTCGGCGGTGGCGGCTCCAGATCTCTTCGACCGAGTTGGCGTCGAGGACCACTTGGCAGTCGACGCCGGCCGGGTGCCGCAGATCGTCGAGGGGCGCCAAGGTGGTGGTCTCGACCCGGCGGCCTTCGGAGAGGGGGGTCAAGATGTGGAGCATCAGCTGGGTGCGGGGGTGGATGCCGGCTTCGATGCCCATCAGAAAAAAGGTCGACTCGTCGGGGTGGACAAAAGGCACCAGCAGCAGCCGGTAGCCGAAGCCTTGCAGGAGCGGCACTCGGACTGGGAGGTCGGCGACCTCGAAGCCCATGGCCCGGAGTTTGGTGGTCAGCTGGTCGAGGGGCTTTTGGGCGTCGCTGGGGATGTCGCCGCTGGGGATGTCTTTGACCTCGAAGCGCTTCGGCACTCGGCTGCGGCTGCCCACGAACAGGCGGGCCGGGCCGGTGAAGTAGAGGACGGCGATGATCGCGCCCAAGGCGGTGGAGGCGAGCAACAGGTAGATGTCCCTCAGCCCCATCCGACGATTTTCACCGCTCGGTGGGCCTGGCGTCCATTCGGGGAAAGGAGCGACTTCGCCCCCGACCACCGTCGTGGTAAGCGGGCCCGGTGAGCGCCGACGACCGGGCCAAGCGAGCGCTCGAGCTCCTCCAGCGGGCCTTGGCCTCGGAGGGGACCCTCCGCACCGGGGTTCGGGAGCTGCGCAGCAAGTTGGGGGAGGCTCGGGTCAAGCTGATGGACGAGGTGGTGAGCACCTTGTCCCGGCGTCCGGTCAACACCCAGGCCCGGTCCTTGTTCAAGCAAGCCGCCGCGATCGCTGCCGAAGCGCTCCGGGAGAGCACCCCGCCGACCCGCAGCCCGGCCCCGCCGCCGCCCCCACCCCCACCGGCGGCGCCCCCACCGGTCGTGGCCCCTCCGTCTGCGGCCCCTCCGGCTCCGGCCCCGGCGGCTCCCATTCTTAAGCAACCTCCCGCGCCGGTGGCCCCCAAGCCTCCTGCGCCCCCACCGGTCCCGGCAGCCCCCGCTCGAACCGGTCCCCGGCCCGCCCCGACCCCGGCCCGGCCGCCCGAAGTGCGTGTAAGGCCTACATCTCCCACCCTGGGCGTGGCCCGGCTCCAGTTGATCGCCCGGGACCCCGAGTGGGTCTACGCCTATTGGGAGTTGGAGCCGAACGGGGCGTCGGTCCCGGAGCTCCTGCGTTTGGTCTTGGTCGACGCCGACACCGGGGATCGGATGGCCGAGGCCGAAGCGGCGCCGGCTGAACGTCACGTGGCCTTTCGTCGTCCGGGCGCGGGGCGTCGGTACGCGGCGATCGTCGATGAGCGGGGCGGTTGGTTGATCCGTTCGGCGGTGGTCGAGGTGCCTTCGGTGGATCCGGCGCCGGTGCAGCCGGTGCGGTTTGTGGCGCCGGCGGGTCGGGCCCCGGCCGAAGTGGCGGAGGCGATCGAAAGTGCGCCCTACGTCAGCCCGCCCCGAGTGTTGGGTTGGTCGCCGGCCTTGTGGCGCTTTTATGCGGCTCAGGTCTCGTGGGCCCGAGGTTCTTCTCCTGGTCCGGGCCGCTGAGCCATGCCTCGGCTGATCTTGGTCTTGCACGCGCACCTGCCCTGGGTGCGCCACCCCGAACACCAAGACGCGCTGGAAGAGGACTGGCTCTACGAGGCCATCACCGAGACCTACTTGCCGTTGATCGCCCTGGGGCGCACCTGGGTGCAAGACAACTTGCAAAGCCGGATCACCCTTTCGGTGTCCCCGCCGCTCCTGGAGATGTGGGCCGATCCGCTGTTGATGGGCCGTTATCGCGTTCGTCTGGCCCGGTTGATCGCCTTGGCCGAAGCCGAAGCCCGGGATGGGGATCGGGAGCGGGCGGAGTTGGCGGCCTACTACGCCGAGCTGTGGAGCCGGTTGGCCAAGCTCGAGTCTTCCCTGGACGGTGGCCTGATCGGGGCCTTGGTCGAGCTGGATCGGGCCGGGGTGATCGAACTCTGCACCTCTTCGGCGACCCACAACTTCCTGCCGTTTTTCGAAGCGGCGCCGGGTTATGTCCGGGGGCAGATCGAGCTCGGCGCCCGGACCTTCGAACGGCACGTCGGTCGCAGGCCTCGTGGCCTGTGGTTGCCCGAATGTGGTTATGGCCCGGGGATCGATCAGGCCTTGGCGGCGTCCGGCCTCAGTTGGACTTTCCTCGACACCCACGGCGTAGAGCGGGCCGATCCCCGACCGCTGTATGGGGTGGGCCTGCCGATCGTCAGCCCGGCCGGGGTCAGTTTTTTTGGCCGAGATCCCGAAAGCGCCCGGCAGGTGTGGAGCGCCGACGAAGGTTACCCGGGTGACGGTCGTTACCGGGAGTTTCATCGGGACGCGGGATGGGATCTGCCGAGGGAGCGGTTGGAAGGTTTGATCTTGCCCGATGGCACCCGTCGTTCGGTGGGCCTCAAGTACCACCGCATCACCGATCGCACTTTGCCCCTCGGCGAAAAGGCCCTTTACCAACCGGCGTTGGTCGAGGAAGTGGTGCAGGCCCACGCCCAACACTTCGTGGCGGCGCGGATCGCTGCGGGCCAGGCCTTCAAGGCCGAACACGGGCGCCCCTCGGCCCCCGCCGCCCTCTACGACGCCGAACTTTTTGGTCACTGGTGGTTCGAGGGGCCGAAGTGGCTCGATCAGGTGGTGCGGCTTTCGCAAGGTAACTTGCAGATCATCTCCCCCACCCAGGCCTTGGCCGGGAGTGAGGCCTTCCAGGTGGCGGCGCCGGCCCAGAGCTCTTGGGGCGACCGGGGTTACGGCGCGGTTTGGCTCAACGATAAAAACGCCTGGATCTGGCCGCCGCTCCACGACGCGGTGGCCCAGTTCATGTCTTTGCTCGACGCCGACGCCGCCCCCGATCCCTTCGGGCGTCGGGTGTTGGCCCAGTTGGCCCGAGAACTCTGTTTGGCCAGCGCCAGCGACTGGCCCTTCATCTTGACCACCGGAACCATGGTTCCTTACGCCGAAAAGCGAGTGCGCCTGCACCTGGGCCGCTTTCAAGAGCTCCGTCAGGCTTTGGCGGCGGGGCGTTTGGATGACGTCGCTTTGACCGCCTTGGAGCAGAACGATCCGATCTTCCCCGACCTGGATCCTCAGATCTTTCGGAGCCCCTCGTGATCCGCCTGGCCCACTATTCGGACATCCACGTGACCGTGCCGCCCCTCGGCCAGTCGATTACCGCCTTGGCCGGCAAGCGGGTGATGGGCACCCTCAACTACTACCTGGGTGGCCGGCGTTCCCACTTCGCCCAGGTGGAGACGCGGATCGGCACCTTGTTGGCCGACATCGACGCGGTCGGCGTCGACCACGCCTTGTGCACCGGCGACGTCACTCAGATGAGCTACGCCATCGAGTTCGAGCGGCTCTCCGCCCTGTATGGCCCGCGCCTTCAGCAACCCGAACGGCACACGGTGATCCCCGGGAACCACGATCGCTACACCCACGACGCCACCGGAGAACGACGGTTCGAGCGAGCCCTGGGAGCCTTGGCGCCCGAACGTTACCCGTGGCTCAAGGCCCTTTCACCCGAGGTCGAGCTGATCTGCCTCGACGTGGCCCGGCCCAACACGCTCCTCGACTCCTCGGGGCTCATCGACGAGGCCCAGCTCCAAGCGTTGGTCGAGTTGCTCCGATCGCCGGAGCGGCGAGGCCACTTCGTGATCGTGGCGCTCCACTACGGCTTCTTCCGGAAGGGCGGGCGGCCCGACAACCCGGTGCACGGGATCCGCAACTGGAGGGAGTTGCTTTCGGTGTTGGTCGATCCGGCCCACCCGGTCGATCTGATCTTGCACGGCCACATCCACGGCGCCTTCGAGTTTATGGTGTCGGGGCGGCGGGTGATCAACGCCGGCAGCGCCACCGATCTGGCCCATCAACCGGGCTACAACATCTACGAGATCGATCCGGCCGCCAAAACGGTGGGGGTCCAACGTCGAAGCTTCGAAGGCGAGAGCTACCGGCCCGGCGAACTTTTGCACGTCCCAGAGATCTCTTTTGTGCCGGGGTCCTGAGGTCAACGACGGCGGGCCAAGGTGATGCCGTCCCGGACCGTCAACATCACCGCTTCCACCCGGGGATCTTGGGCGATGATCCGGTTGAGCTCTCGGATCGCAGCGGTCTCGGCGTCTTGATAGTCGGCGTCGTCGACCTTGCCGCTCCACAAGACGTTGTCGATGATCAACAGGCCGCCGGGCCGAACCCGCTCCACGCAGAGCTCGAAGTAACGCGGATAACTCTCCTTGTCGGCGTCGATGAAGACCAGGTCGTAAGGCCCAGGGAGTGAGGCCAAGGTCTGAAGCGCCGGGCCCACCCGCAGATCGACCCGGTGGCCGACTGGGCTTTGGGAAAAATATCGACGGGCCAAGGCGGCGTATTGGGGATCGAGCTCCAAGGTGGTGACCGTGCCCCCTTCCTTGAGGCCCTCGGCGATCTTGAGGGTGCTGTAGCCGGTGAAGGTGCCCAACTCCAAGGCTCGTTCGGCCCGGGTCAGGCTGGTCAACAACTTGAGCAGCGAACCTTCGATGCGCCCGACCTGCATCTGAGGACGATCGGTGGAGGCCTGGGTGTCGATGGCCAAGGCTTCATAAAGTGCACCCGCTGGGGCCGAGTGGCGTTCGGCGTAGTGTTCCAAGCTGGGGGAGACACAGGTCAACATGGTCGTGGGTCCTTCTCATTCGGCCGGGGCGCCCCGGCCGATCCAAGCGCGCAAGCGGAGTTGCTGTTCAGGGGAGGGCGCGGCACCTTCGGGCGGCATTCGTCGCCCGCAGTTGGCCATGGGCTGACCGGCGCGACCGCAGAAGTCGCCGTGGGTGCCGCTCAACTTGGCCAACAGGTAAGAACCGTCCGGATCTCCGGGGGCGACCAGCGGAGCCCGGACCTGGAGGGCCTCGACCCCCACCAGATCCGTCCAACGATCGACTCGGCGTCGGCGGCCGCCGTCGTGGCAACGCCGGCAATGATCCGAAAGGGCGGCGCTCAATTCACTCCAGTCGTTGGGGACCCCGGCGTCGCTGGGATCGGGCAGGCCGAGGTCCGAAGGCGTCGTCCCGGCGTCGTCGACCGGTGGACTCGAGTCCTCTCGGTCTGCGTCCTGAAGGTCGGCGTCCCAGGGGACCGAGGCATCCGCGAGCCCCAAGTCCTCGACGGGGTCGGGGCCTTCGGCGCCCGGGCCACACGCCAAGGTGCACAACCACACGCTCGTCATCCACCCGCGGCTCATGGGGGCGACGATGGCTCAAACGCCTGTGGAATGAGAATCGGTATAATCGGAACGTAATTGTACGGCTCGAACGTATGCTTGACCCGGCGCTCACAACTTTTCGGCCGAAACCTCCAGCTCACTTTGGAAGGAGTTGCGCAGCCGGATCAGGGAGCGGAAGCGGGCCCGGCGGCGGACCGTCAAGAAGTCGCCAGCCGGGCGGGTGGTTTTAGCGGTGACCTGGAGGTCCGAGAAGTCGAGGAGAGTCTTCTTGGCGTAGGTCACCTCGGCGACGGGTGGAGGTGGGGTTGGTTCGGCCGCGGCGCTGAGGTTTGGGATCAGGAGCAGAAAGAGGCACAGGGACTTCATGACCTCCAATGTCAGGAGGGCATCCCAACCTTACGGACGGCAAGCGGCCCGGCCCGCCAAGGCCCGGGGCTCTTGGGGTGCGGTCCGCAACACCTGATCGAAGTCGCCGATCGCCTCGTCACAACGATCGTCGGCGGCCCGCAGCTCGGCCCGGGCCAACAACAAGGCCCGACCGTCGAGGGGCAAGGGATCGAGGGCGGCGAGGAGGGCGTTCGGATCACGGCGATCGACGATCGCCTGGATCGCCGCGGGCAGATCTTCTCCCTCCAGGGTCTGCCACTCGAAGGCGCTCGGATCTCGGAAGGCCCTGGGCCGGTAACCCAAGATCCGCCGGGAGCTCCCCCCCGCTTTCGGCGGGACGGTTGGGGCGGGCGGGATCGGCGCCGAAGCGGTGGGCGCAAACGGCGCCTGTTCGATCGGCGCTCGTGGAGTGGAGGGATCCGGAGGTGGAGGTTCGAGCGGGGCCGTGTTCACTGGCCTGAGGCGAGGGGCCTCAAGTCCGGCGACGGGCACGATGGGGGCCGGAGCCTGCAGACGTTCGGCGCTGAAGGTTGGTTGCCCGCGCTCGATCTCTCCTTCGGGCGGCGGGGTCGTCCTGGGCCAAGCCCAGATCGCCATCAACGCCGCGCTCACCGCCACCAGCCAACCCCAGGTGACCCCCGAACGTGGATCACCGAGCCGCCGCTCCACGCGCACCAAGGTCCCGGCCGGCACCGGATCATGGCGGCGGGCGATCGCCAAGAGGCGCTCCAACTCGCTCATGGTGTCTCCTCCAAGATCTTGGCCAACCTTTGTCGGGCCCGGTGGAGCTGCACCCAGATGGTGCCCGGCGCGATCCCGGTCAGCCCCGAAATTTCGGCCGCGCTCAGCCCCTCGAGCTCATGCAGGATCAACACGGTGCGGGCCGGCTCTTTGAGGTGCTCCATCGCCTGATACAGGCGGGCCACCTCTTGTCGCTCCATCACCTGAGCCAAGGGATCGGGCCGGGGATCGGCGGGCGCTACCTCTTCGGGGGTGGGGCCGAGCAACCAACGACGGATCCGCTGCTTGCGGCGCTCCCGCCGCACCACGTTGTGGGTGATCCGAAACAACCAACTCGGCAGGGCGTCGGTGCCCACGAAGGTCGGCAGTCGAGCCTCGACCACCAAAAACACCTCGTGCACCAGATCTTCCACGTCTTCACTGGGGCCGGCCAAACGCGCAGCCCAACGGGCCACCTGGGGGCCATAGGCCTGATAGACCACCTCCCAGGTCAGCGGCGGCGCCAAGGCGATGAGGCCGATCGTCACCTCCTCCAATGTCTCGGGACCGGCCGAACCTTACAGTCCGCCCAACGTCCGGTGGTGGGGACGGGGCCGCTGTCGGTCCTCAAGGTTGGGCGCGAAAACGATAGCCGAGGCGAACCTCTCCGATCGGCCCCAGGCTCGGCGGAGGCCTCAGCGTCGAGAAGCTGCGGGTGAGACATTGTTGCATCTCTCGCCCAAAGTCCGTGGAGGCCCGGGGTGACCCTTGAAGCGGGCCGCCGGCGACCCGATCCCTGACCGAAAGCACCACAAAGTGATCATCTTCGGCCCGGAGCAACATCACGAAGGCGCCCGCGTCGGAGTTTTTGGTGGATTGAGAGAGGCAACGTTCGACGTCCGGGTTCCGCGCCTCGAGGAGTGGGCGAAGGAGGGGTTCGAGGCCTTCGAGGGCACCGATCTTCCCCAGCACCACTCGGGGAGCGTCGACTTCCAAGGGCCGGTTCGTCACGGCCGGGGCCTCAGGCGCCGGGACCGGGGCAGGCGCGAGTTCGGGCCCGGGCGGCTCACTCGGCGACACCGGGAGCTCGGGGGCTTGGTCTTGGGGGGTCCCCCTCGAGCCTTCGAGGGGCAGGACCGCGTCCGGTGCCGAGGTCGCGGTTGTTGGTGCGCCGAGTACGGCGGGAACTTCGTGCGCCCGGGACCGTAGGACGGTGTGCACACCCAGTGCAAACGCGAGCAGGGCGACGATTCCACCGAGGGACCACCACCCCACCCGCCGGGCCGCGACCTTCTCCTTTCGCAAGCGATCGAGGCGCTCCTCCCGAGAGCGTTCGATCGATGGGCCTTGGTGGGGTGCCACGGCGGGTTCGTCCACCAAAACCTTCAACGCGGCCGACATCTCGATCGCACTTTGGAAGCGGCGCAGCGGATCTTTTTCGAGGGCTCGCAGCACGATCGCGTCCAGCCTTGGGCTCACCGCCGGGTTTAGTTTGGAGGGAGGTGACGGCGTCGCCTGCAGCACCCGCTCGAAGAGCGTCGCTCGGGGCGCCGATCCAAACGGGGATTCGGTGGTCAGCAGTTTGTACAACAGCGCTCCCGCGGCGTAGACGTCGGTCCGCGGATCGACCGCACCGCCAACGACCTGCTCCGGCGCCATAAAAGCGGGCGTGCCGCAGAAGGCGCCCGCTCGGGTGATCTCGTTGGACCCGGCCTCCGAGGGTGCGGCGTCAAAGGCCTTGGCCAAGCCAAAGTCACAGACCTTGATCTGATCCGTGCCCTCGGGGCTCTTGGCGAGTCGCAGGAGGTTGCGCGGCTTGATGTCCCGGTGGACGAAGCCGGCCTGGTGAGCGGAGCTCAAGGCCTCGAGGGTCTGCTCCACGATCCGTCGGGCGCGCTCCGGCGCAAACGCACCTTCCCGATCCAAGATCTGGCCGAGGTCCTCGCCTTCGACCAGCTCCATCACGATGTACCAAGAGGCACCTGGGCCGTCTTCGCCAAAGTCGAGAACGCGAACGACGTTGGGGTGCTCCACTCGGCTCGCGGCCCGGGCTTCGCGACGAAAACGCTCCAAAGCGATCGGGCTGCGAATGGCCAGGTTGGCCGAAAGCAGCTTCACCGCCACAGGTTTGTCGAGGCCGAGGTGGAGGGCTCGATAGACCCGGCCCATGGCGCCTTCACCGATCAGGGCTTCGATCAATAGGCGATCGGCGATCCGCGCACCGAGCAACGGATCCTTCCCCTCGATGGTCGCCTCCACAGCTCGATATTAGCAGGCCGCGGAAAAAGGAGCGCGGCCGGGAAGTGGACCCCGATTGGTCGGGCGCCACGGCGATGTTATCGTCTCTTCGATCATGGCGAAAAATCCTCCCGGCGGCGGGAAGGGCGGAGACTCCGACCGCACCGAGGACGCGCCCGATCGGACCCCGCGTGCGGCGGGCCCAACGTCGGCGCATACCCTGCGTCTTTTGTTCACCGGCGGTCAGATCGTTCATCGCCCACCGATTCGTTTGGCCCCTGGCCGAGCCGTGGTGGGGCGCGCCCCCGAACATCCGATCGCGCTCCCCGACGAACACCGCTGCTCCAGGGCCCACGCGAGTTTTGAGCTGCAGGCGGGCGTGCTTCGGCTCCGGGACGAGGGGAGCCGAAACGGGAGCTTCGTCAACGGGGTACGGATCTCAGAGGTCGAGGTACAGGACGGAGATCTCCTCCGCTTCGGCGACGCGTTGATCCTCGTGCGCGCCGAGGGGCAGGCCCAGGGGGATGGCGACGTCCCGGAGGTCCTCGGCGACGCACCGGTGGTCCGCACCCTGCGCCGGGACCTCACCCTCCTCGGGCCGTCCGCTGGCAATATCCTGCTGCTCGGTGAGACCGGCGTCGGTAAAGAGGTCGCGGCCCGAGCCATCCACCGGCTGAGCGGGCGGGTGGGGCCCTTTGTGGGGGTCAATGCAAGTGCGATCCCGGAGAGCCTGGCGGAGAGCCAACTTTTTGGACACGAAGCAGGCGCCTTCACCGGCGCGGGCGCCCGTCAGCTCGGGCTCTTTCGCATGGCCGAGGGTGGCACCTTGTTCCTCGACGAGATCGGCGAGTTGCCCTTGGTGCTGCAACCCAAGTTGCTCCGGGTGCTCGAGGAGCGGACGGTGTTGCCCCTGGGCGCGGCCGCTTCGGTGCCGGTCGACGTGCGGATCGTCGCCGCGACCAACGTCGATCTCCGGGGTGCGCTCCGGGAGGTCCGTTTCCGCGCCGATCTCTACTCCCGCCTCTCGGAGTTGAGCATCGAGCTGCCGCCCCTGCGGGATCGTCGGGAGGATATCCTCCTTCTGTTCGAGCACTTTTTGCCGGCGGGTGGGCCGGCCCTGGCGGTGGATCTCGCCGAAGCACTCTTGAGTTACGCCTGGCCCTTCAACGTCCGGGAGCTGGTGACCGTAGCCAAGGAGCTCACCCTTCGCGGCGCCGGCCAGGATCCGCTCGAGCTCGCCTTGATCGCCCACCGCCTGACCAAGGCACCGCCGGCCCCCACCGCCCCGCCCCCGACACCCGAGGCCAAGGTGAACATCCCGAGCCGGGAAGAGCTGATGCGGGCCCTCGAACTCTCCGGGGGCAGCATCGCCGAAGTGGCCAAGTCCACGGGTCGATCCCGGACCCAGGTGTACCGCTGGCTCGAACACCATCGGATCGATCTCGGCGCCTATCGCCGCTGAACGTCCCGTACGCGTACCGGTCATCCGTCCGGCGGGGCGTTCCTTGGCCCGAGCAAGGTGGAGCCGCGGCCTGCACTTTGCACCGTCGGCGTCGATGACTCGCCGAGGCCCATCACTCCTCCTGTTGATCATCGTGGGTTGCGCCGAAACCCCCGAACCTTCCCCGGACCCGGGCCCTCCGATCGATGGGGGGCCGCCCGGGTTGAAATTGGACGCCGCGACTTCACCGGATTCGGGTCCGAGCCCCAACGATGGTGGGCCGAACGTTGACGCGGGTCTGCAGCTCGGGACCGTGGTGGACACGGGCCGGGTCTTCCTCGACGAATGCTTGGCCTTCAACGCCCAGTGTACGCGGTCGACCGATCCCAACTGCGGCAAGTGTGAATACCGGGTCCTCTACGACTCCAGTCGGTGTTCGAACGCCCACCCTTGCGACGAGTTGTTGCTCCAGTTTTCTGCGACCGGTTGCCAGGTGCCGATCCTGGAGACCACCCTCCTTCGGCACCCGGAGTTGGTCGTCGCTTGTGTCCAGCCGATCTCGCCGGGGGAAGTGTTGCCGAGCTCCCTCGGCTCACCGCAACGTGATGAGGCCGTGGTCCCCCGGGCCCTGGCCGTCGCCCGGGAGGCCTGGAACGGCAAACGGCTTTTGCTGGCGGGCTGCAGCGCCGGGGCCACCAGGTACCCGGTGGTCGCGGCTCGCTTCGACTCCGACCAGGCCTGGCTCGGCTCCGAGATGACCGCGGTGTGTATGGCCGAAGGAGTCGTGAACATCGCCCACCAGGACAACTTCATCGGCGAAAACCTGGGCAATGGGCCGAGCTGCGAGGGGCGCCATCGACGGATGATCACCGCTTACACCGCACCGACAGCCCAGAGCGGACACGCCTGCAGCGGGAGCGCCGGCGGACAGTGCGGCTGCGACCCCGACCACGCCCACCTCGAGTACCCAGGTGATTGCCTCGCCACCGGAGGCGACTGCGTGGACTTCGACTCGATCGTGGAAGACCCCCCCGAAGGCGGCTTCTCCTTCGCTTCGGGCGTTTCGGCCGAGGACTTCGCGGTCCAGCACTGGAAGTTGATCTCCGAGGGCAACAACTTCAAAGCGACGGCCACCCGCTGCGAGCAGGACGTGGTGGCCCAAGAGCCCTACCAGGCCCTTTGTGCGCTCCTCGACGCCGACGAAGAACACACCTGCGTCCAGGTCAACGTCCCCGACCAACCCCACTGCGCCTACTATCGAAGCGCTTTCGACGCCGAGTGCCTCGACTGGTTTCGCCGGCTCTGAGCGGACCTGAGTCAGCTTCGGGCTTGCCTCGGGTGCTGCCCATCCCCACAAAGTAGGGTTGGTGGCGTCGGAGCCCGCAATTTTTGGCCGGTCGGCCGAGCTGGCGGAGCTGCAAGCCCACTTGCGGGGTGGGGCGCGGCTGTTGACCATCGTTGGCCCCGGGGGAATGGGCAAAACTCGCCTGGCTCGGGCGCTGGTCGCGGGTCACCCGGCTTGGGCCGACGCCAATTGGGTGGAGCTGGAGCGGGCCCAAGGCCTGGGCGGCGTGTTGGCGGCGGTGGCGCGGTCTTTTGGGCTGCGTCCGGGGACCATACGGTACCGTACGGTAGAGCGGGTCAAGGAGGCCCTCCGCGGTCGATCCCTCTTGGTCTTGGACAACGCCGAGTTGGTGCTGGACGAGTTGGCCGAGGTGGCGCTTTTGCTGAAAGAGGTGGCGCCGGTGTTGGTGACCAGCCGAGAGGCGCTCCGGGTGCCGGGGGAACAACTGCTGGAGCTGGGGCCGTTGTCGCCCGCCGATCGGTCGGCGATGTTGGTGGCCCGCACCACTTGGGCCCGGGCCGGTTCACCACCCAAGGACGAAGAGCGCCCGCTGCTGGAGCAGATCGCCGCCGATCTGGACGGGATCCCGCTGGCCCTGGAGTTGGCCGGCTCTCGTTTGGGCGTGATGTCGGCGGCGACCTTCACGGCCCGCCTCCACCAACGTTTCCAGCTTTTGGTCTCCACCCAACGAGGGCTGGACCCGCGCCATCGGCGACTGCGGGCCGCCCTCGACGCCTCCTTCGAGTTGTTGGCACCTCCTTCTCAGCGCGCCTTGGCCTGGTTGGCGATCGGGGCGGGTGACTTTACGCTCCCAGCGGCCGAGGGCCTCTTGAGCGGCGCCTTGTCCACGGCCGAGGTGATCTCGGCGATCGAAGAGCTCCACCAAAAGTCGTGGCTCCGGCGAGATCTGGGTCCGGAGGGACCCCACTTCGGGCTCTACCAGACGATTCGCCGCTACGGGATCGAACGCCTCGAGGAGCGGGGTGAACGAGCTCCGGCCCAACTGCAACACGCCTTGCACTATCTGGGCGCCGCTGAAGGGCAGGGCGCGATCGACCGGGACAACCTGTTGGTGATCTTGGAGGCCGAAGTTTTGCCCCTGCCGCTCCGGGCTCGGGCGGTGTTGGCCCTGGAGGAGCGGAGCCCCACCACCGAACCGGCCCGGTTGTCGTTGGAGCGATTGCAAGCTCTCTTGCCCTTCGAGGCTGAGCTGCCCGAACCCCTTGGTGCCCGTTGGAGTTTGGCTTTGGCTCGGGCCCTGGAACGGAGCGGTGAGGTGAAGGCCGCGGCCGAGGCTTGGCGCCGAGCTCGACGCCGCACGCGCCAGGCCGCCGCCAAGGAGCTGCGGCTGGAGGTTCTGTCCGCGGCCATCACCACCCACTACATGCACGGTCGCCCCCAACGAGGGGTGGCCTTGGGGCGGCGAGTGTTGCGTTGGGCCCGGCCTTCAGCTTCGGCCCGGGTGCAGGCACGGCTCCTGACCGAGTGGGGCGTGGCGCTCCACATGGCGGGTGAACGGGAGCTGGCCGACGTTCGATATCGAGAGGCGTTGGTCCTGGCCGAAACCGCCGGCGAAGTGAACGAGCTGGGCCGCACCTTGGCCTGCGTTGGTTTTTTGTGCCTCGATCGCGGGCTGCTGGAGGAGGCCGAGGCCGCCTATCGCCGGGCTTTGGCGATCGCCGAACAGCTCGGCCACCGGGATGTCCGGGGGGTGGTGTTGGGGTACCTGGGCAACCTGGAGCGTCGCCGTCGTCGGCTGGCTCCGGCCCGCACTTATTATCGCGAGGCCTTGATCGATCTGGCGGCGGTCGATGATCGGCAGTGGACCGCGGTGGTGCAGATGGATCTCGGGCTCCTCCTCTTGGATCACCAGCAGTTCGTCGAAGCCGAAGCGGCGCTCCTTTTGGCCGCCCAGATCCTGGAAGACTTGGACGCGGCGGACCTCGAGGCGATCGTGGCCAGCGCTCGGGCGGTGGCGGCGGCCGGGACCGGAGCTTTTGCGACCGCGTCGCCGCTCCAAGATCGCGCTGAACTTCGGATGCCCGAGGGTGCACCTCGTCGGCAGGTGTTGGCCCTCCATCGGGCTTTGATCGACTGGTGGCAGGCCCCGACCGAAGCCCATCGCGTTGCGGCTCGAGAGACCTTGGCCCAGAGCCCTGGCGGTCAAGACGACTACTTGGATCTGGCGGCGGCGCTCCTGCTACGGACCTTGGCCAAGGCCGGCGCGTCGGAGCAGGCGGATCTCTACGAACGGAGCGGCGCCTACTTTCAGCTTTTGGGCGAAGACCGGGTCCACCTCAAGGGTGCAGGTCCGGCCCGACGCTTGTTGGAGGCCTTGATCACCGCCCACCTGGAGTCACCGGGGCTCGGCTCGACCATCCTCGAGTTGGCCCAGGCCACTTGGCCCGACGAACGGATCTTGCCGGCCGCCGCCAAAAACCGGGTGCGGGTGGCGATCGCCCAGCTGCGCAGCCTGGGCCTCCGGGAGGTGCTCCAGACTCAAGGCGAAGGTTATCGCCTAAGCCCAGAGCGCCCGACGATCATCGTTTGATCTTCTTACTCCAAGCCCAATGCCCACAGGTCGGTGACGGGCGTCGGGTTGTTGCCGAAGCCGAACAACAGCCGCTTTCTGGCCCCGTCGTAGACCGCCGCCCCCGAGGTTCGGACCCGGGCGTCGCCGGTGGTCGGGACCTCGTGCCAAGCCTCTTGTCCTGGGGTGAGGTCCAAGGCCCAAAGGCCCGGCGCTGAACTTCGACCGTCGGGGGTGCCGCCCCAAACGAACAGTCGGTGGTGCAAGGGATCGAGCACGTAGGCCCCGTTCCTGCGACCGACCGGGGCACCTTCGACGGTCAGCTGGACCCAACGGAAGGGCGTGGTGGAGAGCTCCAGGGCCCAGGTGTCTTGTTGGCAGTTCCGGCAGTTGTTGGTGCCCGGATAACCTTCACCGGCAAAGATGATCAGCCGATCGGTGCGTTCGTCGTAGGCCCAAAAGTGCCCGTTGCGCCCGATCGGGGCCGGCCCCGTGACCGTCACCGGGGTGAAGGTTTCGGCGGCCGGGTCGTAGGCGCTGACGTCGCAGTGGGCGCCGACCTGGTCGTTGAGGCCGCAGACCGCGTAGAGCTTGTTGGTCCGCGGGTGGTGA
Organism: Deltaproteobacteria bacterium; assembly: GCA_016703535.1. Classification (GTDB taxonomy): domain Bacteria; phylum Myxococcota; class Kuafuiibacteriia; order Kuafuiibacteriales; family Kuafuiibacteriaceae; genus Kuafuiibacterium; species Kuafuiibacterium phototrophicum. The sequence goes on from JADJBV010000002.1 coordinate 1,133,119, forward strand.
AAAAAAGACGGGTGATAGTCGCCGTAACTCGGCCCCTGCACCGTGGCTTCGGTGAAGCGGAGCCCGGCGGTGCTGGTTTCGATCCGATGGATCACGAAGGGCGTGTCCCGTTCGTTGGGGATCGCGTTGAAGTTCAGGCCCCCGTAGCGATAGGCCCGCCCATCGGGGAGCCGGGCCAAGCCCGCGCCGGGCAAACCGCGCTGGGGTCCCTCGTCGTGGGCGGTCCAGGTTTCGTTGACCAGGTTCAAGGACCAGACGTCGTGGCCGGTGGTGAACTGCCGCGGCACATAATGAAAGCCGCCGTAGAGCCAGAGCCGATCGGGGGCGATCGGATCGACCCACATCGAAAAATACTCCCGGGCCAAGGGGCCGGTGTCGCCGGGGGTCCAGCGGGAGAGGGGCGTAAAGGCCAGGGCCCGGGCCGCCAGCGGCACCTCTCGTTGTTCGATCCGATCGCCACAAGGGAAGCTGATCACCAGCGGCCCCGCGGCGGGACCGGCCACGTACGGCGCCTTGATCTCGATGGTCCGTGGGTTGACGAAGGCCGCTCGCCAACCCTCGGGGGTCCCCAGGATCTGACCGTCCACAAAGTTCCCGCCCAAGGTGGCGGTGTGGGTCGCGCCGACGGCCAAGGTGGGCACGTGCACCAAGAGGTCGCAGGTCTCGACCACGCCGGTGTCGGTCGGCCCGAGGTCCGCGACGCTGGAGTCGCTCGGGCCCGAGTCGGGGAAACCGGCGTCCGGGTCGGGGAGCGGATCGTCGTTGGAGGTGCCACAACCGATAAAGCCCAGGCCCAAAAGGAGGAAAAAGGGGAGGCGCATGGCGGCCAAGGTAGGGCCAGCGGCGGTCGATCGGCCAATTAATCTGCGACACCCAGCGATTAATCGAGGGTTCAGCGGGCCGGAGCGGCCAGGGCCTTTTCGATCCGATCCCGAGGGAGGGGCGCGGCCAGGAGGGTCCCCATCGCGCCCATCAGGGTGCCGTCGTCGGCCAACATCCGCGACAGGTCGATCGCCTCACTCGCCGTCCGCGACAAGATCGGGCCGCCATAACCGTAGCCGTAGACTGCCCGCACCGCCGCCAGGTTGGAGTTGCCCGGCAACGGGTGGCAGGTGTCGCAGCGCCGCACCTTGAGCCGATCCGGGGTGGTGTGGGCGAAGCTGGGCCGGAAGCTCAGGGAGAGTCGGCCCTCCACCGAGGTGCCCAAGTAGCGATCGACCGCTCGTCGGCCCGGGACCAAGTTATCCAGATCTTCGGTGCAGTTTTCGGCGGTGGGGTTGCAGGCGGTGATCACGCTGAAGGGGGCGGTTTCGGCCATGAAGGTGCCGATCTTTCCGTCGACGTTGAGGCCGAGGAGGAGACGATCGAAAGACGCCGAGACGATCTGCTCTTGGGCCGTGCCGAGCCCGACGTTGCCGTCCAAGTAGCTGGGGGACTCTTTTCGCAGATCCAAGATCCGATCGACCTCCCAGAAGTTGGGGTTCCAGCCGCTGTGGCAAGCGTAACACTCGAGTTCGCCGTGGTTGGCGCCGGCGTGGGAGGCCATCAGATCCGGGTTGGGTCGCAGGTCGGGCAGCTGAGTCAGGGGGTGGAGTTGGCCATCACGCCCCTCCAACACCAGCGTGTCGCCCTCCCGCCGGATCGGCAGGCGATCGCCGCCGCTGCTTCGGAAGAGGCCATCGGACGATTCGGTGATCGGCGTGGTGAAGGTGCCGTGACAATCTTGGCACTCGATCCCCACCGCCGCCCCCATGTTGGGCCGGATGCGGCCGTCGCCGTGGACGTCGGAGCTGCGGTGACAGTCGGCGCAGGTCAGGCCCTTTTGTTGGTGGAGATCGGCCGGGGTGGCGTCGTCGGCGCCGTCCTGGATCACCAAGGCTCCTGCCGCGAAGCCCAACATCGGCGTGTCGTTGAAGCGCTTGCCGTTCGGATCTTCGTTGGGCAGTCGCTCCCGGAGGCCGGCGTAAGAGAGGCCGATGCGGTTGCTGGCCCGGTGGCAGGCCTGACAGGTCGAGTCGCTGCTCGGCACGCTCAAGGTGTGGATCTCGACGTGACCCACTTGGTTCGGATCTCGGACCGGGTCGGCGCTGGCCGAACGTCCGTCGGTGGCGAAGGGCATATGGCAGGCACCACAACCAGCGCCGCGGAAGGTGCCGGCCTCGGACTCGGCGTCGGCTCGGCCGAGGTGGCAGCGGGTGCACGCCTTGGTCAAGGTGTACTCGAACATCGCCGCCGCGTCGTCGGCGCGTTTGCCCGTGAGAGACGGCGCAGGCACCGGGTCCAGCGACCCGTAGGTGAAGCGGGGCGCGACCGAAGGCGCGAAGCTCTCGTCCTTCAAGCTGGTGACCGCCAAGGTGGGGCGCCGGCCCGTACTCAAGCCGAACTCATAACGAGGAATGTTGGTGATGCCGACCAACGATCGGTGCGGCGAAAGCTCCTGACGATCGACGATGTCTTGATGACACCCGGCCGAGGTCCCGCCCAAGGTGTTGCCGGCTCCACAAGAGGCCTGCATCACCCGCGGTTCGCCCGGCCATCGAAAGCGCACCCAGGCCAGGTCTCGTCGAGTCCGTTCGGCGGGCTCCAACACCTCGGCCTCGCTGGGGCGAGCGACGTGGGCCGTGCTCAGATCGACCGACTCCGGATCACCGCCATGGCAGTTGGTGCAGGAGAGGGCCAGCCGTTGGTGGGCGGTCTCGAGGCCTTCGCCGTCCCGCCGATGACAGGACTCACAACCTTCGGCGTCGATCACCACTTTTTCAGTACAGGCCGCCAAACAAAGCAGACCCAGAGCCCAACGCATCAACCCAGCATACGCTTGGCCCCGAGCCCGTGGAACGGCCCAGAAACAAGGTCGGGAGAGGGTCGCTAACGGTAACGTAAGTCGACTTGCCGTTACGGCTCGGTGGTTCAGGCCAACTCCCAATTTCGCCGATGCGGCCGAGGCCCCAGGGTGGGCTTCGTGCGGGTCGCCTGGATCGTGAGCGGCGCTCTTCTGTTGGGCTGCGGCGGGAGCGAACCCACGGCTGCCGTGCAGCCCACCTTGGCCGATCTGCAGAGCGCCGTTTTTACCCCGGCCTGTGCGACCAGCGGTTGTCATGACGCCGCGACGGCGGCGGGAGAGCTGGATCTCTCGACGACCTCGCGCAGCTACGAAGGAATGGTGGGGGTGCCGTCGCGCAACCGGGTCGCCAAAGAGAACGCCTGGTTGATGATCAAGCCCGGTGAGCCCGAGCGCAGCTTTTTGGTGCGCAAGCTCGACGGGCCGGGCCTGGGGGAGGGCGATCCGATGCCCTCGGAGACCGAGATGTTGAGCGCCTACTACCGAAACTTGGTCGTCCAGTGGATCGCCGAAGGAGCGGCGCCATGAACCTCTTCCGAGGGGCGGCCCCGATGGTGTTGGTTTGCAACCTGGCTTGCAATAACGCCGAGGTCGAGCCCCCGCCGCCGCTGCTCGAGGCCCGAACCGGCGCCGCCTTGACCTTTGGCACGCCCAAAGAGGACTGCGCCGAGTGTCACCCTCAACACGTGGCCGAGTGGTCGATCTCGCCCCACGCCTACGCGGCTCGGGATCCGGTGTTCCACGCCATGGTCCGGATGGGTCAGGACCAGACCAAAGGGAAGTTGGGCCAGTTCTGCATCCAATGCCACTCACCGCCGGCCTTGGCGCTCGGGACCGCGCCGGTCTACGCGGATGGTACCGGCAAATTTCGTCAGGACACCGATCAGATCCCGCCGCTGGAGCGGGAAGGGGTCTCTTGCGACGTCTGCCACTCGATCACCGAGGTGATCCAACCGGTGAATGCCCGGGCGGTGTTGACACCCAACGGCGTTCGGCGCGCCACCATCCAAGATCCGGTGGAGAACTCCAAACACCCGTCGGCCTACAGCCCGCTCCACAAGGAGTCGCTGCTGTGTGGCATGTGCCACGCGGTCACCAACCCCAAACAGGCCAAGATCGAGGAGACCTTCACCGAGTGGCAGGCCTCCAGCTTCGCCCAACCCGGCGGGCGAACTTGCCAGGACTGCCACATGCGCGCCTACGAGGGCCAAGCCGCCAAAGATGGACCCACTCGGATGGTGCATCGCCACACCTTCGTTGGGGTCGACATCTCCTTGCTCCCGCCCGACGAGTTCCCGGGCTACGACGAGCTGCGGGCCCTCACCGAAGAGCTGTTGCGGGAGTCCGCCGAGGTCACGGTCACGCCTCAACCCGAACAAAAGCGGATTCAGATCCGAATCAAGAACCTCACCGGCCACGCCTTGCCCAGCGGGGCCACCGCCGAACGGCAGATGTGGGTCGAGCTGATCGTCACCACCAGCTCGGGGGCGGTGGTCTTCGAGTCGGGGACCCTGGATCCCTTGGGTGACCTGCGTGATCCCAATCCCAGCCACAGCACCATGCCCGGGACCGATCCGCAGCTCATCTATTACGGACAGCAGCTCTTGGACGATCCCAAGGTCGACGATCCCAACGCGACCCTGCCGGTGAAGAACGTGTCGATGCCCTGGCAGGCCAACGCCGCCCGCAACTTCATGATCCCGGTCGACGGCGAGGACCAACGCCACTTCGATCTCTCGGCGTTGCCGGCTGGGACCTACAACGTCAGCTTCCGCCTCCTGTTCCGCAGCTTCCCGCAGTATTTCTTGCGGATCCTGGAGGACGTGGCGGCGCTGGATCCGGCCGTCAAGACCCGGGTCCCCAACATGGTCATGGTCGAAGAGAACCTGAGCTACCAGGCGCCTTGATCACCCGTGGTTGGTGTGGGCCACCGCTTGCCGCCGGATCTCAGAGGGGCTGCGACCAAAACGGGCCCGGAAGGCGTGAGAAAAAGCGGCCAGGTTGTCGTAGCCGACCAGGGCCGCCACTTCACTGACGCTATAACGCCCCGCCTTGAGCAGCAGGACCGACTCCTGCAGCCGGCGTTGCCTCAGGTAACGGGAGGGCGGCTCACCCAACTCTCGACGGAAGGCCCGCTGGAGGGTGCTGGGGCTGGTGGAGCAGGCCTCGGCCAAGGTGGTGATCGAGATCGGCTCAAAAAGTTGGGCCTCCAAGAAGTTGATGGCCCGCTCCACGATCGGATCCCGTCGCCGCACCAAAGAGCTCCGCTCCCGAGCGCTGGCCCGATCGACGCAGTGAAAGTAGAGCTCCTTGACCAGCTCACTCTCCAGAAACCGCGCCGCCAAGCCTTGGCGATCCCCACACACCGAACGTTCGAACAAATAACGGTGGGTGATCTCGTGGACCCAGGTGGTGCGAGACAGGGGTTGAGGGCTGGTCAAAAACTGCTCGAGGCGCTGCGGACTCAGGTGGGCTTGGTGCAGCTCAGCGGTGGCCGCTCGGACCTCGGGGTGAAGGGCAAACAGCAGCAGGCTGGCGGTGGGGCTCTTGGCGACCGCCCAGAAGTTCAGCTGGGCCGGCAAGACCAACCAGGAGGCTCGATCCAAAAGCCAGGCCTCCCCTTCGATCCGGATCTCGATCACCCCGTGATCCAGGGGCAACAGGATCACCGGCACTTCTTCTCGAAATCGCAGGCCGTCGGCGCTGGCCAGGGGCCGCAGCTGAATGCCCATCGGGGGATCTGGCTCCACCAGGGCCCGGGCCTGTTCGGCGAAGCTCTCCCGCAGGTTCCGGGGCCGACGGCGCCTCTCGAGGGATGAGCTCATGGGGCGTTCCCAGCATGTCCACCGCGGGTTGACGCCGCCATCGGGCGCCCGTCGGTCCGTTGCCGGATGAGATCTGACGGGTCTGAACAACAGCTCGGCGTTTTCTCGATAACGGCTTTGCGAGCCCAGAGGCTAACCACCTACCGATGGATCTGCGGCGCAGCGCTTGGATCGGCTCCGTACTTTGGGCCTGTGCCGCCGGCGAGTCAGGGCCCGCGACGCCGGGGGTGGACGTGGGGGTGAGGTCCGGCGACGGGGGCTCTGGCCCTGCCAACGGCCAGGACGGCGGGGCCACACCCGGGTCCGATGTTGGCCAACAAGGTGGTGACGAACCCCTCGATCCTTGGTCTTGGGGCCCCGCGTACGGCGCCCGCATCCACCCGAACGGCGATCTCGAGGTGCGGGTCCTGGCGCCCCAGGCGACTCGGATCGAGCTGGCCCTCTTTCGGCGCGCCCTCTTCGAGCCCGACCGGCTCCGGATCGCGATGCAGAAGGAAGGCGACGTCCATCACCTGCGGATCACGAAGGCCCAGCTGGTGAGCGCCGAGTTGACCGAACCCTACCTCTACGGCCTCCGCGCCTTCGGCCCCAACTGGCCCTTCGAAGACTCCTGGGCCCCTGGCAGCGGGCGAGGATTTCGGAGCGACGTCGACGGCGACGGCAACCGCATGAACCCCAACAAGGTGTTGCTCGATCCCTACGCCTTGGAGGTCAGCCACGATCCCTCCAACCTGCAGCATCAAGATCAGTCGGTCTTCGACACCGGCGCTGAACACCGCAACCGCGACAGCGGGCCGTATGTCCCGAAGGGCGTGGCCTTTCGCATGACGCCGCCGCCGCCGGTGGGGCCGGCTCGGCCCTTCAAGGACGAGATCATCTACGAGGTGCACCTGAAGGGCCTGACCGGGAGTGATCCCACGGTGCCCGAAGCCGAACGAGGCACCTACGCGGGGGCGGCCCGGCGGGCCCGTTACCTGCGGGAGTTGGGGGTCACCGCGGTCGAGTTTTTGCCGCTGCACGAGACCCCCAACGATCAAAACGAGCTGAGCGCCGAGGCCCAAGGTGACAACTATTGGGGCTACTATTCGCTGAGCTTTTTTGCGCCGGACCGTCGTTATGCGGCCGATCGTGGCCTGGGTGGACCGACCCGAGAGCTACAGCAGCTGGTCGCGGCCTTTCACGCCGAAGGGCTCAAGGTCTACGTGGACGTGGTCTACAACCACGCCGCCGAAGGAGGGGCCGCGAGGGAACGCTCCAAGCTCCTGAGCTGGCGGGGCCTGGACAACGCGGCCTACTACCAGCTCGGCAACGATCCGGCGGGCTACATCGACAACAACGGCGTGGGACCCAACCTGAACTTCACCTCGAAGTTGACCCAAACCATGGTGCTTTCGTCCTTGCGTTATTGGCACCAGGTGTTGGGCGTCGACGGCTTCCGCTTCGACCTGGCCACGGTCCTCGGCAACCGCTGCGAGAGGGGCTGCTTCGAATACGAGCGGGAAGGTTTCCTTCGACGGATCGCCGAAGAGGTCCCGGGCCGAGCGGTCGAAGGTGGCGGTGGGGTGGATCTGATCGCCGAACCCTGGGCCTTGGGTTTTGGCACCTACCAAGTGGGCAACTTCCCGGCGGGTTGGTCGGAGTGGAACGATCAGTTTCGGGAGACGATCCGCCGGGACCTCAATCGGCTGGGGGTCGAAGCGGTCCGGCCCCGGGACCTGATGTTGCGGCTCTCGGGATCTCCGGACATCTACGAGGGTGGCGGTCGCCCTCCGGCCGCGTCGGTGAACTTTGTGGTCGCCCACGATGGATCGACCCTCCACGACCTCTTCTCCTACGCCGGTCGCAACAACGGCCAAAGCTGGCCTTGTGGGCCCTCCGACGGGGGCGCCAGCGACGAACGCCAGTGGGATCATCAAGGAGACCCGGCGCTGCAGCGGCGAGGGGCCCGGACCGCCTTGGCCCTCGAGCTCTTGGCCGCCGGCGTGCCGATGATCTTGGGCGGCGACGAGATGTTGCGCACCCAGCTGGGCAACAACAACGCCTACAACTTGGACTCGTCCTGTTCCTGGTTCGACTGGTCCAGGCTCGAGGCCCAAGCGGCTTTTTATCACTTCAGCCGGGAGCTCTTCGCCTTCCGTTCCAACCACCCGGCCCTGCGACCCGAGCGCTTTTGGCGATGGAGCGACGCTGATGGGGACGGGCGCAACCAGGTGACCTGGACCCGGGACGACGGGCAACGGGCCGACGACGGCTATTTGGACGACCCGAACAATCACCTCTTGGGTTTCCTCCTCGACGGCGATGAACTGGGCGATCAACCGGGGCTCTACGTGGTCTACAACGGCTGGTCCGGCGGCTTGAACGTCCGCTTGCCGGCCCCGCCCGAAGGCACCCGCTGGCACTTGGTCGCCGACACCGGGGTGGAGGCTGAGGCCTACGGCAACTTCCACCCGCCCGGCGAGGTGCTGCCCTTCGAAGGAGATCAACAGTGGGTCGAGGGCCGTTCCTTGGTAATTTGGGTGGCCCGATGATCCGACGAAGTGCAAGTTGGCTTGCGTTGTTGGTCGCCTGCGCGGGGGGTGAACCGGCGCCCCTTTCGACCGGCGACGGTGGCTCCGAAGGGGACGTGGCCTTGGCTGATGTTGGCCCCACCGACCTGGGGGTGGCTTGGGACGGGGCGGCTCCCGACGCAGGTGCCGTCGACCTTGGCCCGGAGCGCCCGGGCTTCGACGCCGCCCGTTGGCGTCGATCGGTGATCTACTTCGTGATGACCGATCGTTTTGTCGACGGTGACCCCGCCAACAACGGTGACGCCGAGTGTTACGACCCGCAGGCGCCCAACCTCTTTCACGGCGGTGACTTCGCCGGCCTGCGCCAACACCTGGACTATCTCGAGGCTCTCGGCGCCGACGCCTTGTGGATCACGCCGGTGCCGCTGCAAGTGCCGCGGCGAGGGGACTGGTGCGGGTACCACGGTTATTGGGCCGACCTCGACGATCCCGACCCGGGCCAACTCGAGCCCCACTTGGGCCGAGAGGAGGAGCTGCATGGCCTCATCGAAGATCTCCACCATCGGGATCAGCGCCTCTTGATCGATCTGGTGGTCAACCACCCCGGGCGCCAGGCCCGGATCACCCAAACTCGGCCGGAGTGGTTCCACCCTTGGGAAGGGTGTGCCGAAGCCGGCGCCGCCGAGCTCTATTGTGATCTTTCAGGCCTGCCCGACTTTGCCCACGAGCAGCCCGAGGTCGCCGCGTATCTCACCGAACTCAGCGCCTCTTGGATGCGGCGCTTCAACTTCGACGGGATCCGCATGGACACGGTCAAACACGTACCGGTGTCGTACTTCGCCGATCACTTTGTGCCCGCGGTGTTGGCCGAACGGCCCGAGCTCTACCTGATGGGCGAGATCTTCGACGAGGGCAGCTACAACCTGCCGGTGCGTTATCGGAGCGCCGGCTTCCACGGCTTCTTCGACTTTCCGCTGCGGCGAGCTTTGATCCAGGCGGTGGCGCCCGGTGGATCTTTGGCGGGCCCGGCCACCCGGGTGCGGGAGGTCATCGAACGTTTGGGGATCGAGTCGGCCCTGCTCCGGCCGACCTTCCTGGATAATCACGACGTCCCTCGCTTCGCCGCGGAGCTCAGCGACGACTATACTGAAGAGAAGAAGGCCGAACTCCACCGGCTGGCCTTGTCGGTGTTGTTCCTCAGCCCGGGCATCCCGCAGCTCTACATGGGCGACGAGTTGGGCGCGGCCCAAGGGGACAACCGCCAGGACTTTCCGTCATGGGCCTTCGATCCCGGAGCCCGGGCCGGAGCCAAAGCGGGGTTCGTGGGCGACCCGGGCGTCAACTTTGACCACGTCGCCGCCCTGGCTCGGCTGCGGCGCGAATTGCCGGCGCTCCACGACGGTCACTACCAGGAGCTTTGGCGCCCCGATGGTGGGGCCGACGTTTGGGCGTTTTATCGAAAGGCCGAAGACAGCCGGGTGATCGTGGCCTTCAACGGCGGTGACCAGCCGGTGACCGCCCACGGCCTGCCGATCCGACGCAACCCGCACCTCAGCCCCGAAGATCAAGAGGTGATGGCCGAAGGTCGGGTTTGGACCCAGGTTTTTGGGCACCCGGCGACCCTCTCGTTCGAGGCCGACGCCGCCGAACTCTCCTTGGGGGCCCGGGGAGTGGTGGTCTTCAAGGCGCCTTGAGGCCCGTGCCCAAAGCCGTTCTATTCAGTGGAACGGGGTTGGCCACCCCCAACACCCGGCGGCCGATCCCGCGCCAGGCGTCGGCGCTGAGTTGAGCCAAAGAAGCGGCCCACACCCCGATGCCGGGGGCGGGCGCCTTGCCGGCCCCGAGGCGCTTCAGCTGGGCCCCATACCAAGCCCCTTCCCCCAAAGCGGCCAGCGACTTGGCGCGAGGCCAGCGGACCAAAAGGGGCAAGGCGGCGGCGGCGCTCCCGTCCAAAAATCGCCGGGGCAGATCGGGCTCCAGGCACAAGGTCCGGGCCAGGCCGAGCAGATCGGCGGCGCCCTCCTGCAAGGCCTCCTCCAAGACCGAACGGGTTCTTAGGCCCCCGGTCAACACGATCGGGAGACCCGGCACGCGGGCCTTCACCGCCCGGGCGTATTCGAAGAAGTAGGCCTCTCGGGCCCGGGTGCGATCCCGGGTGGCCAAGCCAAAAAATTCGGTGGCCTCGTAGTTGCCGCCCGAGACCTCCAGAAAATCGATCGCCTCTTTGGCCAGGTCATCGACCACCGCCATCGACTCGGCCTCGTCGAAGCCACCCCGCTGAAAGTCGGCGGAGTTCAGCTTGACGCCCACGATGAAGTTGGCCCGGGTCCGGGCCCGCACCGTCCGAAGGACCTCGATCAGGAAGCGACGTCGGCGCTCCGCCGAACCACCCCACTCGTCGTCCCTTTGGTTGGTCAAAGGAGAGAGGAACTGGCTGATCAGGTAGCCGTGGGCGGCGTGGATCTGGACGCCGTCGAAGCCCCCGAGCTCCGCGAGTTCGGCGGCGTCGGCGTAACGTTCGATGGTCTCCCGAACCTCCCGCTCGGTCATCGCCCGTGGCCGTGCGAAGGACTTGAGGGTCGACACCGCCGGGCCCGCCGAAGGGGCGATCGGGCGAGAGGTCACGAAGCGGGTGGTCTGGCGTCCCGGGTGGTTGAGCTGGACCAGCGCCAAGGTGCCACCTTCTTGCGCCGCCGCCGACCATTGGCGGATCGCGCCGAGTTCGGTGCGCCCATCGAAGATCACGTTGCCGCTCCGCTCCAAGTAGCGGCGATCGATCATCACGTTGCCGGTGATCTGGAGGCCGACCCCACCTTGGGCCCAGGTCCGGTAGAGCCGCTGGTGGTGATCGTTGGGGTTGCCGTCGAGATCGGCCAGAGCTTCGGTCATCGCCGACTTCAGCAAGCGGTTCCGGGTCTGGCGCCCGCAGCGAAGTGGAAGAGGTGCGGCGAGCAGGGTCACGAGGCCGAGCTTGGGGCCGAGATCCTCGGGCTGTCGAGGCCCAAGTGGGCGCGGCGGTCCTCCACCCCGTCAACGCTGGACGTTCAAGGTTTGGATCACGTCGTAGACCGGATCCCGGATCGGCTCGGGCCCACCGCCGAAGGCCAGCACTCCGACCACCACCCCAGCGGCGACCACTACTCCCACGCCGATCCACAACCAGGGGCTCTGCAAGACGCCCTTCGGTTCGGGCTGGAGCTTCACCCGCACGGTTTCGCCCGCGATCACCTCGGCCTCGATGGCCCGCAGGCCCGAAGGTCCGTCGGCCTCCAGTCGATAACGCCCCGGATCCAAGTTCTGCTCGAGGCCACCTCGCGCTTCACCCGCGCCGATGATCCGGACCAGATCTTCGGGATCCGCCTCGACGATCAAGGTCCCGGTGGTGGGTCGCAGGATCGGATCCAGCCGCAGCTCCACCTCGGCTCGACCACCCCGCTCCACCTCCACCCGGGCTTCTTTGGGTTGATGGCCCGGGGCGCTGGCCTCGATCCGATGGGAACCGGCGTCGACAAAAAATCCTCCGTTCGGATCGGGCGTCACCTCGATCCCATCGAGCTTCAGGTTCAGGTTCGGCGGGGAAGGATCCCGCAACAGAACGATGCCGATCTCGGCCTGGGTTTGGCGGCGCAAGGCCTCGGCCTCTTCGCGCTGCGCCTTTTGCAGCGGGCCCAACTCCTTGGCCAGCAGCCGGTCCAGGACCGCCACCGCGGCCATCGACTCGCCCGTGCCGCGCAACGCGACGGCCAAGTTGAAGGCCGAGCCGACCTTGGGGACCTTCTCCAAAGATTGGCGGAACAGGTCCCGGGCCTCGGCAAATCGCCCGGTCGAGAGGGCGTGGCGGCCTTCGTCGAACCAGCGGCGGGCCAAGGCCTCGTCCTCACCCGCGATCGCCGGCGGGGCCGAAAGCAAGAGCAACAGGAGGGGCACCTTCACCAACCCCACATCGGCACTCCTTTGGTGGGCGGGCTCTTGCTGCGGGGGCTGCGTCTTTTCTTGAGGGTGGTTTTGGGTTCGGGGGCCTCGTTGTTGGGCGGCGTCAGCCCTTTGGCTTCGGCGGGTGAGGGTGCGGCGGGTTCGGGATCGATCGTCGACTCGACCACGGTGTTCGCGGGCGTCACCACGGGCCCTGGTGAACTCGGCTCCGGCCACACGAAGTAGACCAACCCCAGGGCGAACGCCGCCGCCGTCAACCACCACGGCCAGTTCCGGCCGAGACGGCTCGGCTCAACTTCGGGCGTGGGAGGCGCCGCCAACAAGGTGGACAACGCGGCCTGTTGTTGTTGGCGTTCGGCGCCGAACTCTTGCTCCAGATATTCGGCGACGTCGATCCGACCTTCTTCGGCCGCCAACGCCGCCGAGATCGCCTCGAGCCGATTGGAGACCCACTTGGCGGTTTCGGGGCGGTGGACCGGCTGTTTGGCCAACATCGCGAACAACAGCTGGACCAAGGCCTCGGGGACGTCGTCCCGATGATCGGCCAGATCGGGCGGCGGTTCGTTGAGGGCGCGCCGGGCCCCGTCCATGCCCTCTTGGTTGGCGTAGAGCCGACGGGCGCTGATCAGCTCGAACAACACCACGCCCAAGGCGAACAGATCCGAACGACGATCGGGCTCTTCGAAGCGGAGCTGCTCCGGCGACATGTAGCCGAACTTGCCCTTCAGGAACCCCGTGGCGGTGTGGGTGCTCCGCCCCAAGGCCCGGGCCACCCCAAAGTCGCTGACCCGGGCGACGCCGTCGTAGCCGACCAAGATGTTGGCCGGTGAAACGTCTCGGTGCACCAGCCCCAAGGAGCGGCCCTGGTGATCGGTGAGCTCGTGGGCGGCGTGGAGTCCGTCGGCGACCTGCATCGCGATCCGCAAGCAAACTTGCAAAGGGATGGGCTCCGCTTTGGCCCGGGCGTTTTCGATGATCTTCTGGGCCGAGACCCCGTCGACGTAGTCCAGCAGCAGGAAGGGGCCTTGTTGATCGCCGCCGACGTCGAGTACGCTGACCACGTTGGGATGGCGGATCATGCCGGCGAGGCGCGCTTCCTCGAAGAACATCGACCGCAGCTCGACGTCTTGCTGATGAGCCGGGAGGAGCCGCTTACGGGCGTAGAGCCGCTGAAACCGGCCCTCGCGCCGCACGATCAACTCGACCTCGCCGAAGCCACCCTTGCCCAACAAGGCGACCCGTCGATCGCTCGAGCTGGAGCGGGTGTGGATGGCCTCGGCCACGGGCCAAACTATCGCACAGCCCTCACCCCCGTGCAGTAGGTCATGCCCGCCGCTTGGTTCAGAGCCGCTTGTGAACGGGTCGCCAAGGGCGAACTGGGCGACCAGGGTCCCGAACCCTCACCGACCACCCCCGAAGCCCAGGTTTGGCGTTGGGCTTGGCTCGGGACCCGGCGGCGTTTTTTGGGTGGGCCGCCACTGCCGATCGAAGACCTCTTCCGGCTCCTCGGTTGCGGGCCGGAGGTGATCGCCGGCCTCCGCTGGGCCCTCGCCGAAGAGTTGCGCAGCGCGGCTTTGGCCTTCGACGCGCCGTCGGTGGGCCGGGCCCATCGGCCTTTTTCGGCCTTGCCCGACGATTCACCCACGGCCCGGTGCCAACGTGAGGCCGCCGAACTTTGGTGGGCCTACGCCCAGGGGCACTTCGCCGCCTGCGCCGAACAGGCCCGAGGGGTGGAGGCCCAGGCCTTGTCCTTGGGGCTCGCGCCGTTGGTGATCGAGGCCGCGGCCCTGCGGGCATGGGGGCTCGCCGCCTCCGGATCCCTCGACGAGGCGATCAAGCAGGGACGACGTGCTTCTCGGATGGCCCGGACCGAAGCCTTGCCCCAGGCCGAATACCTGGCCCACCTCGTGTTGGCGCGGCTGCGTCGCCTGGCGGGGGGCGCCCACCTGGCCACCCGGATCTTGCGGGCTTTGTGGCGAGTGGCGCCGCCGACCTGGGCCCCGTGGCTCGGTTGGGAGTCGGCCCTGACCGGGATGATCGACAACCTTCCCGCGGGTCCGGGCCAAAACCTCGGCGAGTGGATCTCGGCCCTCAACGCCGGTGATCCAGGTCGGGCCGAGGCCCAACAACGAGCCCTCCAATCCCTGGGGTGGCCCGCGATCAACACCGACCTCGAGGCCTGGATCTCGGCGGTAGATCCGCGGTGCCCACCGGTGCCGGCCATCGCCGCTTGGTGTGAAGGTCAAAGTGCGGTGACCCCACCGGTGCTCCAGGGCCTGCTCGGCTGGAAGGGGCAAGCGCCGGCCGATGACACCGCCTTCGCCTACGTCTTGGTCGATGGCGAGATCCGTCGTCGCCTGCCGCGTTTGGGCCTGAGCCTGATCGATCGGGCCCGAGTGCACACCTTGCCTCAGACCCACCTCAAGCAAGGGCGCACCGAGATGTTGTTGGCCGCCCTGGCTTTGGCGCCGCCCGAAGGGGTGGCCGAGGTCGACTGTTTCCACAACGTCTACGGCTTCCCTTACGAGCCCGAGGTCCACAAGGGCGTCTTCGACGTGTTGATCCACCGAAGCCGGGAACACGCCAGCGCCTTGGGCACCATCGTCCGTGGCAAGGGCCTGATCCGACTCGAACTCAACGGACCGATCTTGATCGCCGATCCCCGCTGCACCCGGCCACTGGGCGACGCCTTGCTCGGGGTCTTGGCCGAAAGTGCCGGGGCCAGCGCCAAAGAGGTGGCCAAGGCGACCGGGGTCTCGTTGCGGCTTGTGCAAGCTACCTTGCAAGGCCTGGTCAAAGACGGTGCTTGTCAGCTCGAGAAGGGCGGGCGTGAGGTCCGCTATTTGGTGGAGGACACCACCTTCAGTGAACCGACCATCCGGGCTCAGGCCAACTTTCGGCTCACGGATCGGGCAAACAGATCCGGGCCGGACGGGTAATCGGCGCGTCGCCCTCAGGAGTGGCCCGGCCCAACCCCAGTTGTCCGTTCTCGTTTTTGCCCCAACACCAAAGGGAACGATCGCTGCGGATGGCGCAGGTGTGATCCCGCCCCGCGCTCACTCGGATCCACTCGTTTTTTCCTGGGACCAAGACCGAGGCGGGTTCGAGGCGAGGTTCGGTGTCGCCGAGGCCCAGCTGTCCGCTTTCGTTTTTGCCCCAACACCAGAGGCTGCCGTCGCTCTGCAGGCCGCAGCTGTGGGAAGCGCCGCCGCTGATGGTCCGCCACTGACCGAACTCCACCCGCAGCGGCACCGCGCTGTCTTCGGTCGAGAGGGGCCCGACGCCGAGCTGACCATTGAGCCCGCCGCCCCAACACCACAACTCACCGTCGGCGCGGATGGCGCAGGTGTGAAAAGATCCCGCGCCGATCGCGGTCCATTCGCCGAGGCAACTCCCGTTCGGGCAGCCGGTTTGAGTGGGCGTGGTCCGATCCGCCGAGTCACCCAGGCCCAGCTCACCCGATTCGTTGAGGCCCCAACACCAAAGGGTCCCGTCACTCTTCAGCCCGCAGCTGTGAAAGCCACCGGCGGCGATCGCCGACCAGTCTTCGGCGCCGTCGACCAAGGTCGGTGTCAACACCCGCTCCACCGCCACGGCTTGGCCCGAGGCGCCCCCTTGGTTGAGGCCCCAACAGGCGAGGCCCCGAGTTTTGGTGAGGCCGCAGGTGTGGAACCAACCCGAGGCCAAGGTGGTCCACTCGAGATCGCCGGTGGTGGGGACGATCGGCGTTCGTTGGGCTTGGTTTTCGGCGACGCCAAGGCCAAGTTGGGCGTTCCCGTTCCAGCCCCAACAGGCCCGGGTCCCGCCGATCTTCACCACGCAGGTGTGCTCTTGGGCCGCGGTGCCTTCACCCCAACCGCCACCCATCACCTTGGCGGGGCTGGTGGTGGAGCTGCCGCCGGTGCCGAGTTGGCCGACCCGGTTGCTGCCCCAACAATACAGATCGTTGCCCGAGCCGGCGCAGGTGTGGAGGTGCCCACCGAAGATGGTGTTGGTGGGGCGAGCGGGGGTGCAGGCGCCGCCTCGACAACGATCTTTGGGACAACCGCAGGGTGAGTCGTCGGCCACCGCCACGCAGACCCGATCGCTGCAGCTTTGACATTCGCCGCACTCGGGTCGACTGGCCTCCAACTCTCCCAACGTCATGGGGCGAAAACAGGCGCCCACACAGCTGCCGCCTTCACAGGTGCGGCCGGGTCCGCAGTCGACGACGCCGCGGCAACTTCGATCGAACCACAGGTGGAGTTCACTCAAGGTGTCGAGTTGGTAGCCGGCGTTGGCCTCGATCCGCGCCAACACTTGATCGTCGGCGTTGAGGAGTTCGGCCACCAAACGAAAGCCCCGGGAGGCGTCGCCGTCTTTGGGGATCAGCGGAACTCGGGCCAAAGGTTCGGGGGAGCGGGGATCGACCGATCGGGTCCCTTCGTAGGCCAGGGCGCCATCGCCGGCCTCGACCCGCACCCGCACTTGGGAGGCGTCGTCGAATCCAGGCTGGGCTCGGATCAACACCAGGACCTGGGTGGCGGCGTCGGGTTGGCAGGCCCCGAGACCTACCAAAACCCACAACGACCCCAACCTGGTCGATCGCCCCATCGAAGGGTGAGCGTAGCAAGAGCGAGGGCCTTCTTCACCGCGGTCCGGGATCTGCGATCGATCTGTAAGTTGGTCTCGGCGATGGACTCGCCCAGGATGGCCCCCATGGAACTCGGCCCCCTCGCCCGGCACGCCGGTCTCCTCCTGCTGCTGTCCGCCTGCCAGGGTCGGGTCGGCGACCCCCCATTGCCCGCATGGGAAACCCTGACAAGGCCCGGAGATCCCCAGATCCAGGAGCCCCCGCCCCCTTTTGATCCCTGCGCCCACGCCCCGCCGCCGGCCCTGATCGATCCGCCCCTCCGTCGCCTGACCCCGGCCCAATATCGAGCCACGGTCCGAGACCTCTTGGGCGACCCGGGCTTCGATCCGCTCTTGGACGACGAGGCCCTGGTGATCACCGAACGGGGTGTTCGGCAACTCGACGAGGCCGCCGCCTTGGCGATCGAACGCCGGGACCAGTGGACGATCAACCCCTATCCTTGTGATCCCTCCGGGCCCGTCGATGACACCTGCGCCCAAGACTTGATCCACAACTTTGGGGCCCGGGCCTTTCGTCGGCCCCTCACCGCCGAGGAGTTCGCCGCCCTCGCGGTCGTCTACCAGACCGCGGTCACCGAACTTGGCTTCGAGGACGCGATGTCGATTTTGGTCGAGGTGATCTTGCAGTCCCCGGCCACGGTCTACGTCGACGAAGGTGATCCGAGCCGACCGGCGGGCATCCACGCCCTCGATGATTGGGCCTTGGCTTCTCGGCTCAGCTACTTCCTTTGGGACACCATGCCCGACGCCGCGCTCTTCGAGGCCGCTGCGACGGGACAACTTTCGGATCCCGATGGGCTCCGGGCCGAGGCCCAACGGATGTTGGACGATCCTCGGGCTCAAGCGACGATCCAAAGTTTTGTTTGGCACTGGCTTCAGCTCGACGGCGGCCGACTCCACCACGCCTTGGAGGACGTGCAGAAAGATCCGGAACGTTTCCCCGAAGTGGACCCAGCCCTCTTGACCGCGATGGGCACCGAACTTTCGGCCTTCGTCGCCCGCACCATCTTGGAGGACGACGGCAACTTTGACGCGCTCTTCAACTCCCGGTCGGCTTACGTCAACGCGCCCTTGGCCCGGCTGTACGGCGTCGAAGACGGGCCCACCGGTGACGACTGGGCTTGGGTCGAGCTCAACGCCGCCGAACGAGGCGGCCTGTTGACCCGGGCCGCGTTTTTGACCGTCTTCGCCGCTGCCAACGTCCAGTCCCCGATTCGTCGAGGGGTCTTCGTCTTGGAGGAGGTGCTCTGCAACGAGTTGGGAGATCCGCCGCCCAACGCCAACGACGTCCCGGTGGTCGGCGGCACCGTGACCGGCGCCTCTGGCACCAAGGTCTTGAGCGTGCGCCAAGACGTCGAGGCTCGGACCCAAGGCAACGACTGCGCGGGTTGCCACACCGTGATCAACCCGGTGGGCTTCACCTTCGAACACTACGACGCGATCGGCCGCTACCGCAGCCAGGAGTTGGGCACCAACCTCCCCTTGGACAGCCAAGGTGCCCTCCGCGGCACCGACGTGGACGGGCCCCTCACCGACGCCCTCCAGCTCTCGAAGAGCCTGGGCCAAAGCAAAAAGGCCCGGGCTTGTTTTGCTCGACGATTTGCCGGCCATGCCTTGGGTCAACCCGAAAGCACCATCGATCGCTGCGCGGCCCAAGCCTTGAGCCCGACCTTCACCGAAGGCGGGAGCGTCCGCGACCTGATCTTGGACTTGATCGCCAGTGAAGCCTTCACCTCGGCAGTCATCGGAGGCGAGTGATGTACGACGAGCTGAAGAACAGCGGCCGACGGGCCTTTTTGCGGGGGTTGGGCGCGGCGACCATCGGGTTGCCTTTGTTGGAGTTGACCCACGGCCAGGCCTTCGCGGCGGGGACCCCGCTCAAACGTTTTTTGACGGTGTTCTCCCACGGCGGCGTGATCAGCAATCAAGGGCGCACCCGCAAATACGACGGGCATGGCAACAACCACGGCCACGACTGGTGGCGCCCCTCGGATCCCGGCGAAAACTTGGTGTTGGGCCCCATCCACCAACCGCTGCAACCTTTCCGGGACAAGTTGTTGGTGCTGCAGAGCATCGACAACATGGCCGGGGTCCGCCAACACCAATACGGCACCGGTGGCCACGGGACCGCCAACGTCACGGTGTTGACCTGCGCCGATGTCCAAGCCGGCGATGACCCGGTGGCCCTCGGACCTTCCATTGATCACGTGATCGCCGAACGCCTGGCGGCGACCCAACCGGTGCGCTTCAATCGGATCCACCTCAAGGTTCGGGGCCACAACTACGGCACGCCCTACGCACGGGCCGCCGGCGAGCCGGTGGGCGGCGAAGAGAACCCTCGCCGGGCCTTCGACACCATCTTCGCCGGGGTCACCGCCAGCGGGCCAGATCCAGCCTTCGTCCGCAAACAACAACGACGGGCCAGCATCTTGGACGGGGTCCTCGAAGGTTATCGTGGCTTTCGCCGGAGGGTGAGCGGCGCCGACGCTCAAGTGGTGGACGCCCACCTGGAACACCTGCGGGCCTTGGAACAAGCGCTCCAGAGCGTGGAATTGGCGCCGATCTGCGCGCCGCCGGGCCAACCCGCCAACACCAACCAGGCCGAGTTGGTCGGACCGCTCCACGCTCAGTTGATCGTGGCGGCCCTCCGTTGTGGCCTGACCAACGTGGCCAACCTGGAGATCGCCGACATCCTCACGCCCTGGACTCCGGCGGGCCTGCGCATGGACTCGGCCTTCGACATCGGCCACTCCTTGGGTCACTACGCTCGGGAGGTCGGAGAGACCGGCGCCAACGCCGCCCAACTCGACGATTGGTTGGCCGAGGTCGCCGACAACCGTCGGTGGCGCACCAGCTTGGTCGCGGAGATCTTGGCGGGGTTGGCCGATCCCAACTTCCCCGAGGGGGATGGCACCCTGCTGGACAACAGCTTGTTGCTCTACACCTCGGAGTTTTCGGATCCGGCGGGCCACATGTCGAAGAACACGCCGGTCTTGTTGGCGGGCAGCGCCGGTGGATATTTCCGCACCGGCCGACACTTGGACTACAACACCCGGGCCGTCGCCGATCCCTTGACCCTCGAGTACGAGACCCAGGCCTCGCTCCACAACCTGTACACCTCGATCTTGCAGGCCATGGGCGGGAACGACACCCACTTTGGCAGCGACCACGCCGACTACCAGGGCCCCCTGTCGGGGCTCACCTGACGGGCGGCGCGTCCTTCAGCTGCGGATCGAGCGATAATATCGGCCCAAGACCTCGGCCACCTCCGGCCGCGAGAACTCCGCTGGCAAGGCTTCACCCGCCTCCAAGCGGCGCCGCACCTCGGTCCCCGAAAGTTCGACCCGCTGGCTCGCGTCGTGGGCGCAACTTTTGGTCGAGGCCGTGCCGCCGCAGGCCTTACACCAGAAGGTCACGTCGACCTTCAAGGGCCGGATCGCCAGGGCCGAGGGCTCATAACGATCGAAGCGAACGTGGGCGTCGAAGGGACCATAATATTTGCCGACGCCTGCGTGGTCTCGCCCCACGATCAAGCGGCTCGCCCCGTAGTTTTGTCGCAAGATCGCGTGGTGAATGGCCTCCGCCGGGCCGGCGTAACGCATGGCGGTGTCCAAGGTGGCCAACAACACCCGCTCCTTGGGCAGATAGTGGTCGACCAATACCCGGTAACACTCCATCCGCACCTCGGCCGGGATGTCGCCTGCCTTGGTTTCGCCCACCAAAGGATGGAGCAACAGCCCATCGCTGACCTCCAAGGCGATCCGTAGCAAATATTCGTGGGAGCGGTGGAGGGGGTTGCGGGTCTGAAACGCCGCGACCTCAGTGAAGCCCCGTCGGTTCAGTTCGGCCCGGGTCTGTTCCGGGGACAGGCGGTACGGATCGACCGACCCCACACCCGCGAAGACCTGCACCTTCCCCGCCAAACGGACCGGATCTTCGGTCCGCAACACCTTCACGCCCGGGTGCTCTGGATCCGTCGTGCCGTAGACCCGCGTCGCCACCCGCTCCAAGTCCAGGCGGAAGCGCTCCTCCACCTGCATCACGCCTCGGAGGTGGCCGTCTTCGTCGACCAACGCCACCTCACTCCCCGGACCCACCGAGATCCCTTTGGCCTGTAGGGTGATCGGGATGGTCCAGGCCAGGCCGGTGGGCAAGCGGCCCTGCTCCAGGATCGTCTCGACCTGGGCGCTGTCTTGAAAGCCATGGAGCGGAGACAAGGCCCCCTCGGCGATCAACAAGAGGTCGGCCAACTCCCGACGCAGGAGACCCAACTTGGGCAGATCGGTGGCCTGGACCCAAAGGCGATCCCGGCTTTGGGCGGGCACGAAGCGATCGATCAACACCCCTCCGTGGGGCGCCAGCAACCGATCTTCGGGGGTGGTTTTTGCTGAAACTTGAACCTCGACGCTCATGAGCGCACCTCCTGAAACTGGCTAACCGTCTTGACCAGACCCAAGGCCTCCAACTTGGAGAGGATGTTTTGCAGGCTGTCTTGCACGGTCTCGACACCCGTATCCACCACCACCTCGGCGCGGGTGGGCGGCTCGTAGGGATCACTCACTCCGGTGAAGTGTTTGATCTCGCCGGCCAGGGCCTTTTTGTAGAGCCCCTTCACGTCCCGGGCCGCCACCGCGTCCAGCGAGGCACCCGCGTACACCTCGATGAAGGGGACCTCACTTTTGCTTCGGACCTCGTCTCGATCTTCGGCGTAGGGGGAGATCGCGGCGGTGATCGCCACGGTCCCGTTCCTGGCCAACAAGCGGGCGACATAACCGATGCGCAACACGTTGGTGCGTCGGTCTTCACGGGTGAAGCCAAGCCCGGCGCTGATGTGCGTGCGGACCTCGTCCCCGTCGAGCAGCTCGACCCGAGGATGACCACGACGCGCCAGCTCGGGCACGATCGCGTTGGCCAGGGTGCTCTTGCCCGCACCCGAAAGACCCGTGAACCAGAGGATAAACGACATTTGAAGCTCCTTTTTCTACTCAAAATACGAGACGGAGACCCGCCACTGCGACCAACCCCCCGGCGGTCGAGATCAGCGCTTTGGTCCCGAGATAGTCGTGAAGCCGCGCGCCAAAAAGCGCGCCGGGGACACCGCCGATCACCAGCCCGAGGAGGAGCTGGGGATCGATGGTGCTGAAGGTGAGGTGAAGGCCGGCCAAGGCCACCGCCATGATCAGGCCCAAGGAGAGATCCAGGGCGACGACCGAACGAAAGGGCAGGGCCACCGAGGCCAAAAGCAGCGGCAAAAACAGAGAGCCAGCGCCGATGCTGGTCAGCCCTACGAAGAAGCCAAGCACCAAGGAGATCGGCGGCAACATCCAAGCTGGCACGAAGGGCACCACGTTGCGGCCACCCCAGATCGCCCGACCGACGCTGACCGACGCGGTCAAGATCAAGAGCACGCCCAGGGCCTTCTTGAGCAGGAGTTCGCCGCCGTCGATGCCTTGAAGTTGCCCGAGGGCCAGGACCCCCAACACCACGCCGGGGATGCTGCCGGCCAAGACCCGCACGAAGATCGGCCGGGAGGAGACCAGCTCTCGCCGGTGGGCCCAGACCGCGACCACCTTGATCGCCAGGACGAAGAGGGCGTCGGTGGCGATGGCCAGCGGCGCCGAGATGCCCAACACCAGGACCATCGCCGGAGTGGCGAAGGCGGCCCCACCCACGCCGGTGGCCCCGATGAGTAGACCGGCGAGCGCGCCAATCACCACCGCAGAAAGTTCAAAACTTATCGACATCCGTCCCCCCGATCGATCCGATGAGTTCAGCAGAGAAGATTGGACACCTTAGTCGAATGTTATTGGCTCTGCGACGTGGGCAGGAGTGGGCCGCCGACCCATGAGTGGCGCGGCGACCTGGATCGAGAGTGAGTCGAGTGAGGAAGTTTTGATCTCATCCGGAAATGAAAGGGTGTGAGTTGGGCGCCCTCCGGCGCATAACGCTCTGGGCTTAAAATGCGTTATGAAGCTCAAAGTGATGACTTCGCGCTTGATTGAAATGTTTCGAGGCGACGGCGAGGTGGGTGAACGGTCTCGGGCTTTGGAAGGCCATTCGGCCTTGGAGATCATCGCTGCAGGTTTGGAAGCCCACCGGGAACGCGCCGTCGTCAGCACCGCCTTCGGGGCGGCGGGGTTGTGTGTCCTCGACATGGCCCAAAAGGCTTGGCCCGAGGTGCGCAGCTACTACATCGACACCGGCTTCGGCTTCCCAGAGACCTCCGACCTGGCCGAACGATGGGTGAAGGAGAGGGGCCTCAACTTACAGAAAGTGCTGCCGGTTCTGGGGGCCAAGGAGCAGGCCGCCCAATATGGCGACGCCCTGTGGGCCTCCGATCCCGATCGTTGTTGTGCCCTTCGGAAGGTCGAGCCCAACGAACGGGCCCTGGTGGGAGCCACACTCTGGATCGCCGCTCTTCGTCGGGACGAGGCCTCCACCCGCAAGCACACGCCCATCCTCAGCGAGGTCAAGGTCGGTGGCCGGACCATCCTCAAGCTCTGCCCGATCGCGGGCTGGGACCAGAAGGAGGTCTGGCGTTACATCCACACCCACAACCTCCCCTACAACCCGCTCCACGATCGCGGGTACCCGAGCGTGGGCTGCACCCACTGCACCCGCCCGGTCGAGGCTGGCGAAGATGAACGGGCCGGGCGATGGTCGGGAAAGGCCAAGACCGAGTGTGGTCTGCACCTCACGAAAGGCTGAGTCAGCCGCTGACTTCGGTCGTGACTTCAGGCTCGGCGGCGGGCGTCGAGGTGCCATCGACGCCGCCCAAGCTGATCGAGATGCCGACGTGCCAGGACAAGAGCCAATAGGCCTCGAGGCCGATGTCGAGTTCCGTGAAGGCCGAGAGGGTGCGGTTGATGCCGAAGTTGCAGCCCATGATGAAGCCAACACCGGGATCGGTGTTGCTGCCGCCGCCCCGGGAGGCGTGGCCGAAGCCGACGCCCAGCCCGCCGTAGGGCCCGATCTTCAGGTCACCGGCCGGGAAGGTCTTGCCCACCAAAACACCGCCCATCATGGTGATCAAGGTCAGGTCGCCTACGCCGAAGTCGAGGGCTCCGAAGATCGAGAGATCCACCGGGACGCTGGGTGAATCCTTGAGGATCTGGAACTTCAGGTCGGCGCCGAAGCCAAACTCATCCAGGTCGCCGACCATCACGCCGAGGCGTCCGGTCATCGAGAGGCGTTCGGTCAGCGAATAACGGGCGCGGCCGAAGAGGGCCAAGCTGGTGGCCGAGTCTTCGCTGACGAGGCCGATGGTGGGGATCAAGGTGAAGGCGCCGGCCCGTTCGACGGCGGGGCCCTGCATCGGGATCGCAAACTGGGCGTGAGCCTCGGGGGCGGAGGCGATCCCCGCGACGGTGACGAGTGTAACGAATGTGGCGCGATGGACGTTCATCCTGGACCTCCTGAAACGGCGCGAGCTTGGGTGAAACGGCGCTCCGTCACAAGTCAAATAGAGGGTCGTGCGCGCGCTCAATCGGGGGTCTACCGCTGTCGGCCCGCCGACGGATCAGCGAAAATTCGACATCCTGACAAGGGCCACGGGCGGCGTTAGCCTCCCCTCGTGAGCCCAACAGCCGACGAGGTGATGGCGGTGATCGCGGCCGGCCGCCGCACCGGTCTGAAGCGCTGGTGGGGACCAGGTCTGGTGGTCGTGCTCCTTGCGGTCGGCGGGGGCGTGGTGTTCTGGCGCGCCCGAGCCGAACCCAAGAGCACCTATGAGATGATCACCATGCCGGCCAAACGCGGCGATCTGCAGGCGATCGTGACGGCCACCGGCAACCTCAAGGGCCTGGACACGGTGCAGGTGGGGGCCGAGACCAACGGCAAGATCAAGGCGGTCCACGTCGACTTCAACGATCAGGTGAAGGCCGGGCAGCTCCTGTGCGAGATCGATCCGCTCCAGCTCACCGCCATCCGGGATCAGGCCCAAGCCCAACTTCAAGCCGCTGAGGCCGAACTCCGGAATCGAAAGGCCACCGCCGCCGAAGCCCGCCTGACCGCAACCCGCAGCCAATCGATGATCGAAAGAGGCCTGATCTCCGAGGCCCAGATCGAAGCGGCCCGGGCCGGGGCCGAACGGGCCGAGGCGGCGACCGAGTCGGCGGTGGCTCAGGTGGTCGTGGCCCGGGCCTCGCTGCACAACGCCCAGACCGCGCTGGACAAGGCCTGGATCCGCTCGCCGATGGACGGGGTGGTCCTCTCCCGAACCGTGGAGGTCGGCCAGACGGTGATCTCGGCGATGCAGACCCCGGTGTTGTTCACCATCGCCAAGGACCTGCGGCAAATGGAGCTGATCGTCGCGGTCGACGAGGCCGACGTCGGGCAAGTGAAAGAAGGTCAAAGCGCAACCTTCACCGTCGACGCCTTCCCAGACCGGACCTTCCCGGCCACCTTAAGGTTGGTCCAGAACACCGCCACCACCACCGACAACGTGGTCACCTACGAAGCTCGCCTCAACGTCGCGAACCCGGACCTCTCGTTGCGCCCGGGCATGACGGCCACCGTCATGATCCTGACCGCCGAACGGAAGGACGTGTTGTTGGCCCCCAACGCGGCGCTGCGGTTCAAGCCGGCCAACAACGCGGCGCCCCAAGCCCGCTTGCCCTTTTTTGGGCCGCCGATGCCCCGGAGCGCCCCTTCACCGCGGATCGAAGGACCGACGGTTTGGGTGTTGGAGGGAGAGACGCCGAAGCCGGTTTCGGTCCGTTTGGGCCTGACCGACGGCAACTACACCGAAATTGTGGGTGGCGAGCTGAAAGACGACCAGCCATTGGTGACCGACATGGTCCAGAGGAAACGATGAGCCAGGCCGCCGCCGCGCCGTGGTTTGAGCTCCAGGGCATCACCAAGGTGTATGGCCAAGGAGAGTCCGAGGTGCGGGCCCTCGACGGGATCGATCTGTTGATCGAACAAGGGGAGCTGGTGGCGGTGATGGGCGCCAGCGGCTCTGGCAAGTCAACTTGCATGAACATCATCGGCTGCTTGGACACGCCGACCGCGGGGCGTTATCTGTTTCACGGCGCCGACGTGGGTGGCCTGGATCGAGACCAGCGCGCCCTGATCCGTCGTCACTTCATCGGCTTCGTGTTCCAGGGCTTCAACCTCCTGCCCCGCACCTCAGCCGTGGAGAACGTCGAGCTCCCGTTGGTGTATCGACGGGTCGAGGCCGAAGAACGGAGGGTTCGGGCCCTCTCAGCCCTCAAGGCGGTGGGCCTGGATGGCCGAGAAAAACACACGCCCAGCGAACTTTCGGGCGGGCAACAACAGCGGGTGGCCATCGCCCGGGCCTTGGTCTCGGAGCCCAGCTTACTTTTGGCCGATGAACCCACGGGCAACCTCGACTCGTCCCGCACCAAAGAGATCATGGAACTTTTGGTCCAGCTCAACCAGGAACGGGGACTGACCATCGTGATGATTACCCACGAGCCGGAGCTGGCCAACTATGTGAAGCGAAGGATCGTGTTCAAGGACGGGCGGATCGTGGAAGACCGCCCGGTGCGGAGCAGCTGATGTTGCTGGGCACCATCTGGATGGCGCTCCGGGAGATCCGGAAGAACGCCATGCGGTCGATCTTGACCATGTTGGGTGTGGTGATCGGCGTGGGCGCGGTGGTGACCTTGGTGACCGTCGGCGACGGCGCCACCGCCAGCGTCACCGCCAGCATCTCGGCCTTGGGCAACAATGTGTTGATGGTCATGCCCGGCAGCGATCGACGCCCCGGCTCGTCGGGGGCGACCGGTGATCCGCTGGAGATCGCCGACGCCGGCGCGATCAGGGAGATCGCCGGCCTTTTGGCGGTGGCGCCGACGGCGAGCAAACAACTTTTGGCGGTGTACGGGAACAAGAGCTGGCGGACCACGGTCAGCGGCGTCACTACCGACTATCTGCCCGCCCGAGGTTACGCCGTCGAGAAGGGTCGCAACCTCACCACCGGTGAAGTGACGGCGGGTCGGGCGGTGTGTTTGATCGGCGCCACCGTGGCCCGAGAGCTCTTTGGCTCGGGGGACCCTCTGGGCGCGGCGGTGCGCCTCGGGCGAGTGTCCTGCACCATCATCGGGGTCTTGGGCAGCAAAGGCGCCGGCATGATGGGCAACGACAACGACGACTTGATCTTGCTTCCCATCAAAGCCTTTCAGCGCCGGATCGCCGGCAACACCAACGTGGCGATGATCTTCGTGGCGGTGGCCGAGGGCCGCTCGACCTCTAGCATCAAGCAGCAGATCGAGGGCCTGATGCGAGAACGTCGGCGTATTGGTCGAGGTGCACCCGACGACTTCAACGTCCGCGACATGCAAGAGATCATCGAGACGGTCTCGACCACCAACAAGATGATGACCGCCTTGTTGGGGGCGGTGGCGGCGGTGAGCCTGTTGGTCGGCGGCATCGGCATCATGAACATCATGTTGGTTTCGGTGACCGAACGGACCCGGGAGATCGGGATCCGTTTGGCGGTCGGCGCTTTGGGACGGGACGTGCTGCTGCAGTTCCTGATCGAGGCCATCACCTTGTCGACCTTGGGCGGCGCCTTGGGCGTGATCCTCGGGATGGGCGGGGCCTACGCCATCACCCAAGCCCTGAAGATGCCGTTTTTGGTCTCACCCAACATGATCGTCTTGGCCTTCGCTTTTTCGGCCTTTGTGGGGGTGTTGTTCGGCTACTTGCCGGCCCGCAAGGCGGCCCACCTGGATCCGATCGAGGCCTTGCGCCATGAGTGAGTGGGTCCTCCGCGTGTTGTTGGCGGCGGCGCCGACTTTGGACGCTCAGGCGGTGGTCGAGGAGGCGATCGCCCACAACCCGCTGGTCGAGGCCGCGATCTTCGATCTCAAAAAGGCCGAGCAGGACCTGGGGGCCGAGGGCTATCGTTATTACCCGTCGCTTCTGGTCGCGGCGGGAGCGACCCACCTCCAGTCTCCAAGTTTGCTTTCGGGCAACGGCACCACGGTGCAGACCAGCGACAACTATCAGCTGGCCTCCGAGCTCCGGCACACCTTCTCTTTTGGCACGGCCTTGGCGCTGCGAGTCGAAGGGACCCGCTTCGGGGGGCAATCCCAGTTCGGCGCGGGCGGCAACCAGCTGGTGATCTTGGGCCCGGGCTACAACCTGTTGGGCAAGTTGAGCTTGACCCAACCTTTGTTGCGCGGCCTGGGCAATCAGATCGGTGAAGCGGCCTTGCGTCAGGCCCGCCTGTCTCGCACCGCCGCTGAACACGCCCGAGATCAAGCGGCCAGCCAAGTTTTGCGGGACGTTTTGGTCGCTTATTGGGAACTTTGGTACAACCAACGGGCGGTCCAGATCGAACGCTCGGCCTTCGAGCTGGCGGTGCGACAAAAGGACGACGCCCTGGCCCGGATCGGGATCGGCGCCCTGGCCCAGGTCGACGCTTACACCTTCGAGACCCGAGTGGCCGAGCTGGAGCAGAGCTTGGCCGCGGCCGAGGCAACGGCCGAGGCCCAGTCGGTGGAGTTGGCCCGAGGTTTGGGGCGAGGGGAGGGGACCGGCCCTTTGACGCCTGGGGATCTGGTCGTGCCCACCGTCGAGGCTCGGACCTTGGCACAGGAGGTGGACCGGGCCCTGGAGGCCTCGGCCGAACTTCAACGGCTGCGCACCCAGCTGGAGGTCGCCTTGGATCAAGCGATGGTCGCCGGCGAAAGTGAGCGGCCCCGTTTGGATCTCGACGCGTACCTACAAGCCCAAGGTTTGGGCAACCAAGAGATCCCGCCGGCGCTCCAGCAACTCTTCGGCCTGGAGGCGGTCAGCGCTCGAGTGGGCTTGACCTTGGAGCTCCCGCTCACCGGCAGCCGTTACCAAGCGACCAAAGAGAGCGCGGGTCTGGCGGCTTCGGCGGCCCGTTCCCGGTTGTTGAGCAGCGAACAACAACTGAGGGCCAGCTGCGCCACCGAGGTGGTGCGGCTGGAGCAAGCTCGCCGGCGGGTCACTTTGGCCACCCGGACGGTTGAGCTGGCGACCAAAAGTGTGGCCGCCCAAGAAGAACGTTACCAACAAGGCGACGCCATCTTGCTTCAGGTCTACGAAGCGCAAGATACCTTGCGGAGGGCCCAACTTAGCTTGGAGCGGAGCCGGGTCGACGCCGTGCAAGCCAGCTTGCGTTTGGATCACCTGACCGGGGTGTTGTTGTCGACGGCCGTCGGCGGCGACTAGAGTGGTTCGATGTCGTAGAGTTCGACGCCTTTGGCGTTTTGTTTGGCGTAGTTGATCCACCAGTCGCTGTCGCAGAGGAGCACCGGGTGGCCGTTGCGATCCTCCATGACCGTGAAGCTGGAGGAGCCCTTGAGCCAGGTCAAAGCCTCGGGGGCGCCGCCGATCCAGCGGGCCAACTTGAAGGGCAGGGCCTCGAACTTGGCCTCTACGCCGTATTCGTGTTTCAGGCGCTCCTTGAGGACCTCGAACTGCAGAAGGCCGACCGCCCCCAGGTAGGGGTTGGTCCGGTCCACGCCGATCCGATAAAACAGCTGAATGACACCTTCGTGGGCCAGCTGTTCGATGCCGGTGTCCATGGCCTTTCGCTTCAATGGATCGGACAGCCGCAACATGCCGAAGTGTTCCGGCGCAAAACGAGGGATCCCGGCGAAGCGCATTGGTCCGCCCGCGGCCAAGGTGTCCCCGACCCGGAGTTTGCCGGGGTCGTGGATGCCGACGATGTCGCCGGGGTAGGCGGACTCCAAGAGTGAACGTTCTTGGGCCATGAAGGAGTGGGGGTTGGCCATCCGCATGGTCTGCTGGTTGCGGCCGATGACTACGTCCATGTCCCGCTCGAAGTGGCCCGAGACCACCCGCAAGAAGGCGATCCGGTCCCGGTGTTTGGGGTTCATGTTCGCTTGGATCTTGAAGATGAAGCCGGAGAAGCGTTCGTCCTTGGGTTGAATCACCGTGC
Organism: Deltaproteobacteria bacterium; assembly: GCA_016703535.1. GTDB lineage: Bacteria > Myxococcota > Kuafuiibacteriia > Kuafuiibacteriales > Kuafuiibacteriaceae > Kuafuiibacterium > Kuafuiibacterium phototrophicum. The sequence continues at coordinate 1,162,765 of JADJBV010000002.1, forward strand.
CGTCTTCGGTCGCCCGAGGGCCCGGAGGTGCGGCTTGTAGGGCCAAAAACTCCAGGAGCGGCTCGACGCCGAAGTTGGTCATCGCCGAACCCCAAAAACAGGGGCTGAGATCTCCTGAGAGGAATCCTTCGACGCTCCACTGTTCGCCGGCCATGGCCACCAGCTCCAGCTCTTCTTCGGCCCGGGCCATCAGGTGAGGTTCGACCAGGGTCTTGGCCTCTTCGAAGCTGACCCGCTTGGCCTCGATGACTTGGGTGCCGTGGGCCTCGGCCTCGAACAACAAGACGTCTTTGGTGGCGAGGTCGATCACCCCGCGGAACTCTCGGCCCATCCCGATCGGCCAGTTGAGGGGCGCCACCTTCAGGTTGAGTTGTTGGCTGACGTCGTCGACCAAGGCCAAGGGCTCGAGGCCGGCCCGGTCGAGTTTGTTCATGAAGGTGATGACCGGGACCTTCCGCAGGCGACAGACCTCGAACAACTTCTTGGTCCGGGCCTCGACGCCTTTGCTGTGGTCCATCAACATCACGGCCGAGTCGACGGCCGCCAAGACCCGGTAGGTGTCTTCGGAGAAGTCGGCGTGGCCGGGGGTGTCCAGCAGGTTCAGGACCTTCCCCTGGTGTTCGAACTGGAGCACCGAAGAGGTCACCGAGATCCCGCGTTCCTTTTCGATGGCCATCCAGTCCGAAAGTGCGTGTTTCGACGCCTTGCGCGACTTGACCGAACCCGCCAAGTGGATGGCGCGCGCGTAGAGGAGCAACTTTTCGGTGAGGGTCGTCTTGCCCGCGTCGGGGTGAGAGATGATCGCAAAGGCGCGACGCCGGGCCGCTTCCCGGTCCTGGGCGAGGTCCATAACGACCGAATCCGCCACGAGCGACCCCCGGGAGGCAAGTGTTGCCTCCAGGACGGGCCCAAAGGTGCGTGATAGCCCGCATCCTGGCCATGGCCGGGTGTCCTGGCGTGACCCCTGGGTGCCGGCGGGCTAGGAGCGACGGCGATGGATCTGCTGACCCGGCTCACCCGCGCCACCCTTCGTCGGCCGGGGATCGCGTTGTTCGCTGGCCTGGCGGCCCTGTTCCCCGCGGGCTGGTTGGCCTCCCACCTGGAGTTTGAGTCCAGCTTCACCGCCCTCCTCCCCGAGTCCTACCAGGCGGTCAAAGACCTGAACGCCGGGATCGAACGGACCGGCGGCTCGGCTTTTGCGGTGGTGGCGGTTGGTTCCCAAGACCGGGCCGCGGCCGAACGATACGCCGACGCGCTCCACCAAAAGTTGATCACCCTCCCGAGCATCCGCTACGTCCAGTCCAAGCTCGACATCCGTTTCATCGAAGATCGTCAGCTCCTCTACCTCACCGAAGCGAGGCTCGAGGAGCTGGTGGAGGAGGTCCAGGAGGAGATCGACGCTCGGACCATCAAGGGCGCGGGGCTTGATCTCGGGCTCGATGATCCGAAGCCGAGCGACAAGACCGCACCGCCGCCTTCGATCGATCTGGGCGCTCGTTTCATCGAGGAGGCCAAGAAGAACAACCTGCCGACCGATCCGTACATGGTCGGCAAAGACGGCAAGTACCTCTACCTGTTTTTGGCCCTCAAGGGCGACACCGGCAACCTGGGCTGGGCCCGGGAAGCTCAGGCCACCTTGGAGCAAACCGCCAAGGAGGTCCGGGATCAGGGACCCTTCCCCAAAGATCTCGAGCTCCGTTTTTCGGGCTCCTTGGTGATCCGCCTCGAAGAAGACGCGTTTTTGCAGTCCGATCTCAGGACCGCCTCGGCGGTCGGCTTTTGTGCGGTGGTGTTGTTGTTGGTGCTCTACACCCGGCGGCCCCGCACCCTCCTGTTGTTGTCGTTCCCACTTCTGGTCGGCCTGACCTTCACCTTCGCCTTCGCCGAGCTGGCGATCGGTCGGCTCAACATCATCAGCGGTTTTTTGGCCTCCATCTTGTCGGGTCTCGGCATCGAGTTCGCCATCCACCTCTACCTGCGCCACCTGGAGGAGCGGGGCCGGGGCAAGGGCGTCGACGAGGCGGCCGAGGCCTCGATGGCCACCACCGGCCGCTCCTTGGTGGGCAGCGCCTTGACCAACGCCGGCGCCTTTTTTGTGGTCTCCTTCGCGGGTTTTCAGGGCTTCAGCGAGTTTGGGGTGATCGCCGGCGTCGGCATGTTGTTGACCTTGAGCGTCACCTTGTTGCTGTTCCCGGCGCTCAACGTGGCCTTGGAGCGGATCCGGCCCATGAAGGTGGCGCCGATCGTCGAAGGGGAAGGGGACGGCCTCTTCGTGCCTCAGTGGCTGCAGGCCACGGTGCTGGTCGGGATGACCAGCTTCTTCGTATTTTCAGTATATGAGCTGAGCCAAGGGAAGGTGCTCTTCCGCACCAACTGGCGGGAGATCAAGGGCGAAAGCCCGGCCTCCGACTTCGACGACTACATCATCGAGAGCCTCGGGGGTTCCTTCACCCAGTCTTTGGTGCTGGTGGAGAAGCGGGCCGATCTCGCGGCGGTCGAAGAGGTGGTGGAGGCCATCGAGGCCAAACGCAAGGCGGCCGGCAAGCCGGTGGGCATCACCGGGACCTTGTCGTTGGACGATCTGATCCCGGCCCGGCAGAAGGCCAAGCTGGAGTGGATCCAAAAGTTGGACGCGGCTTTGGCCCGGATCAAGCCCGAGCGCCTCGACGAGGCCGGACAAAAGACCTTGGCCCGGGCCCGAGAGTTGACCCAGGTCCAGCCCTTCGATCTGCCCCAGGTCCCCGACTCCTTGAAGCAACGTTTCCTCACCACCCAAGGTGAAGGTTCCTTGGTGATCCTGCGGACCAACTATCTCTTCTACGAACACACCCAGGTGGTGGACTGGGCCGACGAGATGGACGAGCTGCGGGCCGAGCTCCAACAACGAGGCCTGGAGACACCGATCATCAGCGAAAACTGGCTGGCCGGCACGGTCTTCAAGATCATCATCGGCGACGGGCCCTTCATCTTGTTGGCCACCCTGATCGTCGTGTTTTTGGTGATCCTGATCGACTTCAGGAGCCTCGGCAAAGCGGCCCTGGTGTTGTCCGCCTTGATGATCGGCCAGATCTCCATCGCTGGCGCCATGGCCCTCTTCGGCATCGAGCTCAACTTCATCAACGCGGCCATCTTGCCGATCATCGTCGGCGTCTCCATCGACAACGCGGTGCACATCTATCACCGCTTCCTCGAAGGCGGCCCCGACTCGATCCCCAAGGTGCTGCGTTACACCGCCTCCGCCACCAGCTTGTCTTCGGCCACCAACCTCATGGGCTTCGGCGCGATGATCCTCGCCCACCACAAGGGCCTGCGCAGCGTCGCCGAGTTGGCCATCCTGGGCATCACCTTGACCTTCCTCTCCACCAGCGTCTTCTTCCCCCTCGCCCTCGGCGTCCTGGGCCGCCGGATCCCTTGGCTGTCCAAACATTGACCGATGAGCTATAAACGATCCGTAAGGGGCGCTTATGGGCTGTTTATAGCCCACGGAGGACCTGGCCACCCGCGCTGGGATCTCCCGGGCGTTGCTCCGGCGCATTGAGCGCGGAGATTCGGGGTGCTCCATCGGAGCAACCCCTACGCGTTCGACGAGGCACCAGAGTTATTGATGGGCGCGGACTTGGCGGCGGGGTTCAAAGAGTGAAGGGTCCGACGGAGAGGGACTCGGGTACGGCGCTTCGTTCGCCGCCGTAGGGGAGGGCGGCGACCGAGTGGGAGCCGAGCTCGATCGATCCGACGGTGCGACGCACCTCCACCAGCGCGGGGTGTTGGGTGGTCTTCAGCGTCTGGGCGATCTCCTCCAAAGCGATCCGCAGGATCTCCTCCTGGGTCACTTTTGGGCCCGGTAGCCGCGCCTTCACGCGCGCTTGCAGCTGCGAGAGATCTTGCGCGAAGGCCCGTCGATCGGCCTCACTCTCTCGCAGCAGCGGGTTGGGTTTGGCGTCTTTCAGGCCAAGCCCGGTCGGGCCAACTTGGCCGCCGGAGAGGGCCAGGATCGCTTGATCCATAAAGCGCTGCAGCACCCAGTAGTCGGGGCCTTCAGCCGCTTGGCCGCGATAGTGGGCCCGATAGTAGAGGTCGCGAGGTTCGATGGCGTGGCCCAGGATCTGGAGGGCTCGGTGCGCCTCCCGCACCTCGAAGCCGTGGCGAGTGGTGGTGCTGCCATCACCTTGGCGCGTGAGGGTGCAGATGCAGGATCGATCGCGGACCGAGTTGACGCCTTCGCCCTTCCGGACCTCCCCGAAGCCTGAGACGTGCAGTCGGAGCTCGAGCCGCTGCAACTTCGGGAAGCGCTCCATGATGCGTTGCCCGGCGCGTTCGGCCCGATACTCCCAGAAGGTCTGATCGTTGGGGCCCTCGCCCCGCACCTCGGCGGCGATCGCCTTGAAGACCTCGGCTCGCTCTTTGGCCCCGAAGCGCGGCGTCTTTTCACCGAAGTCGAGCAACACGTTCGGCTGAATGAAGGACTTGAGGCCAAAGGCCGACACCTCCCACGCCGCCTGCACCTTGGGATCGAGGGTCAGGCGCAGGCCTTCACCCGTTGGCTTCGGCAGCTCCTGTTGGGTGACCGGACCGGTCTGGGCGGCGTCGACCCGCTGGATGGCAAAGCCGTAAAGTTGAGGAGGCATCCCCAACTGGCTGAGGTGAAGCAAGGCCAAGCCGGGGTTGTGTTCGGCCAGGTTGGCCAAGGCCCGTAGGACCTCGGGCAGTCGCTCGGCGTTGACGGTGCCAAGGGGCGTGGACGCCAGAGCTTCTGCGCCCGTGAGCCGCTTCTTCTTTGGGAGGGGCTGACCGTAGAGCGGGACCTCGTTGGTGACCGCGACGGAACCCAGAGTTGGCGCGCCGATCCGCTGCATTCGCGACCTGGGCATCGAGAGTGCAGGCTCAGCTTCGGCGGGGTCAACTGCCGACCGAAACTCTTCGTTGTTGGGTCAACCCAACACCTGGGAAGTTCGCGCGGCCGATCAGGTGGCGGCCTCGAAGAGCTGGTCGCAGTAGTCGAGCCAGGCCTTGGCGTCGGTGCGGTTGAGGAAGGACGAAAATCCCATCTGGGCCGCCAAAAACCGCAGATCTCGGGCCCAGTGGGGCAAAAACTTGGCCGGGACAACCACCCCTTCGTGCTCCAGCTGCAACAACACCGGGAGATCGTCGGTGTGGATCTTGCCGACGAACAAGAGGCGCAAGAGCTCGGGCCGGTGCCGGCTGAGGGCCGCTTGGATGAAGTTGAAGATCAAGAGCAGACCTTCCAGGTAACTGACGTCTTTGGTGAAGGGGCCGCGACCGGTCAGGGGCCCACCGCGGATCACTCGCCGGGCCGCGTCGTAGGACTCTTCGGGGCTGTCCGAGTGCTCCAGGAAGTAGACGTAGAGATCGATGAAGTCGGCGCCGTCGATGGCCATCTGGATGCCGACCACTCGATCGGCCAAGATCTCCAAGCGATCGAGATCGAGGGACTGGCTCTGGAGTTCGGCGAAGGTGGCCAAGCCCTCTTGCACCGCGGTGACCCGAGGGCTGGCGATGCCGATGGCGTCCAACACCGGCTGACGCCTTCCATTTAATGTAGTGGCCGCGTGGACGTAGCCCTCGTGGTGTTCGAGGCGCACCACTTCGGGCGCAGAAAAGCCGGTCTTGTCCCGGATCCGCACCACCTCGGCGCCCGCCACCGCTCGGGCCGACAGGTGAGGGACCACCTTCACCTTGGGCGCGTCTTCGCCGAAGAACGCGTCGAAGCGCTCCTTTAAGGTGGCGGCCACGTGGCTCGCCGGCAAGACCGCGGGCGGTGGGGCGCCCAGATCCCGATCCCGATATCCGTCGACGAAGGCCTGGACGTGGTGGGCCAGATCCAGGTGGCTGACCCGGGGATCGTGGGTGGGCGTCTCCGGATAACCGTAGAGGCTTTTGCTGATCTCGTGGAACTCTTTGGTGCCCACCGCCAACAACATCCGGGCCGCATCCCGAAAGCTGGCGGCGGTCTTTTGTAGCCAGGCCTCCGCTGGATCTTGGGGATCGAGCTCGGCGATCAGGTTGTCCAACGCTTCTTTGGCGGGCAAAAGCTCCGGGCTCAGCTCGTATTTGACCCGAGGCAACTTCTTGCCGCCCGAAGCGAAGAAGGCCAGGCGCACCTCTTCGGGCCAGTTGAGGGTTCGGAGGACCCGGATCGGCTGTTGGGCCTTGACCAAGGCCCGGCTCTTTTCGTGGAGCCTCTCTCGGCGGGCCGCCGTCGCGGCGGAATAACTCCGGCCCATCCGTATTGGGTAGCCCGGGACCACCCGCCCGTCCACCCGGGGTCAGCGCAGGAGGGCCACGTTGGAGCCGGAGGCGCTCGGGATCTCAGAGCCGAAGCAGCGGGTCGACCACACGCCGAGGGCGATGCCCACGATCAGGGCGAGGCCCATGCCCAAGAGCATCCACGAGCGCAGCTCCCTGGCCGGGGGGGCAGCGGCGGGTTCGGGCCACTCCACCCGGCGCACCGGGGCCTTTTCGGCGACCCACCGGGCCGCCACCGCGGTCGGGGCGGAGGTGGGTGGACGGGGGCTGATCGGCGCGGCTTGGCTCCGAGGCCCCGGGGTCGCGGCCGGCACCTCGAGGATCCGCGGGGCGGCGATGCGCTCCGAAAAGACCGCCTCGGCCCGCACCGCACTCCGCAGCCGCGAAGGCGCCGGCGCGTGGACCGGGCGGGACACCGACCACAAGGCCAAAGCCGCCGCCTCGGCGGTGAAGTTGGGATCTACCGTCGGGCGCGGCGCTTCGAAGTGGGTCGCCGGCGCCTCGGCTTCCAACACCAAGCTGATCTCACCCGGCGAATCCGACCCCACGTGGAGGGTGCGATCGGGATCGTAGCCGTCGGTGGCCAAGGTCTGAGAGCCGGCGAAGCGGATCGCCAACACCGGCGCCGCCACCGCGTCGAGGAGGGATTGCAGGCCCGCCAAGGCGTTGGCCGCCGAACCCCTGGCCTCGGGGTTGGGATCGGCCAACTGCCCCAACAACACCGTCAACATCGGCGGCAACGTTGGCAAAGGCGCGGCCAACATCGCCAAGGTTTGACCCAGGCGATAGACGTCACCGCTCGGCACCGTGGTGTTGGAGATCGCTTCTTCGGCGGCCAGGCGCCGCGGGGCCATCCCACTCGACAACCAAACTTGCGGCGCGGCGATCGGCAGGCCCAACACGGTGCTCGCCTCGATCGGATCTCCGTGGACCGTGGCCTCCGACAAGAGCGGATCACTCTTGCCGTCGGCGTGCCGGGCCACCAGCCGCTGGGCCAGGCCGAGGCCGGTCTTCAGCACCGCCTCCAGGTCGAGCCGGCGGTCTTGCTTCAAGGCCAGCGCACTCTTCGGGAGCGGCAGGGCCCAAAACAAGGCACGTTGGCCGTCGGCTTCTTCGGCGCCGCCGTGGGCCAACACCACCGCGGGATCGTTGCGGGTCAACGCCGCCAAACGACGCTCCACGTAGAGGCGCTCCACCCGTTCGGCTTTGCTGCTCACCGCCCGCAGCCGGATCAGCTGGAGCAGGAGCCGAGTGCCGTCCATCGATCGGCCGGTGTAGAAGGTCGCGCCGGGTGCCTGGCTGAGCAAGCCTTCGATCGCGTACGGGCCCACGTGGCCCCCGGGTCGGACCAGGGCGGTGAAGCCGGTGCGGCGATCCAACACTGCGGTCGGCAAGGCCGCCTCTTCTTCCTCGGGATCCGAGAGCATCACCAAGGCTTCGGCCGGCAACAACTCCGGGCCCAGCGGGATCACCGGGGGCAGGGGCTGGACCTGGGCCGGTGCTGGGGTCGGGAGGCGAATCCACTCGGGGCCAAGCTCGATCTCGCGGGCGCTCATCGCCAACGAAGAGGCGGCTCAGCGGCGGAAGTCGCATCCCATCGGTCAACTGCCGGGTCGGGGTCGCTCCGGGCCGAGCTCGGGGTCGATGGGCGGGGGCAAGGGCAACTCACCGACCCCGACCTTGCTGCCGTTTTCGAGGAACAAGGCGTCGGCGGTGAAGATGGCCTCGAGGGTCGTGAGCTGCTCGGGTGCGGCGGCCAAGTCCCGCAGCACCGTGCCATCTTGGACGTGGGTGCCCACCAAGTTCCCGGCGATCACCGTGGCGCCGACCAAGGCGGTGGCGCCGACGAAGGCCAAGCCGACCTTTTTGTTGTCGAGGAGGTAGCTGCCCTGGACCCGAACCGCGCTGGGCCCCGAGGCCAGGCCGTGGCCGTAGGCGGTGCCGTCGCTCAGTGTGTCCCGGATCACACAGGCCTCGACCCGGACCTGGCTCTGGGGCCGCCGGGCGGAGCCGAGGGCCAGGCCGGAGAAGCGGTTGGCCTGGACCAAGGTCTCCCGGAACACCGCGTCGCCCCCGACCAGGGCGCCCATGCCAAAGCCGTCGGTGGTCCTGGGATCGGCCACGCCGGCGGTGTGGAGCACGGCCGACCGTTCCACCCGCAGCTTGGCCTCGTAGTCGGAGAACACGCCGAGCAAGCGGTTCTGATGGAACAAGCTGCCGCTGATGGTCGCCGAGCCGGTGCCTCGCAGCACCAAGCCGCCACCAGCGTTGGCGAGGAAGGCCACGTCCTCGACTTGGGCCCGGCCCCAGACATGGAGGGCCATCCCCTTTTTGCCGTCGACGCCTCGGAGGGTGCCCAGCAAGACCGAACGCTTCAGCTCCAACGACGCCTCGGCCGCCACAGAGATCGACTCGGTGTTGTTGTCCTGAAAGGTGCAGCCCTCCACCACGCCTCGGCTCTGATCGGCGAAGAAGATCCCGCCGCCGCTCCCTGGATCGTTGCTGGAGATGTTGCGGGCCAAGTGGCTGTCGCGGAGCACCAGGCGGCTGTCGTGGCGTTGGCCCTCTAGCGAGTTTCCGACGAAGAAGCCGACATCCCAGCTGTCCAGGACCGCACTTTCGCTCAGCTGGAGCTCGGCGCCGTCGAAGACCGCACTTGGCCCTCGGCGCAAGATGGCCCTCGAGATCACCGCCCGCGCTCGAGCGCCCCGGACATCCAGGTTGTAGGCGCCTTCGCTTGGGCTGTAGAGCTCCACGTCGCTGGCGACGATCTGCGTGCCGTCGGCGATCAAGGCCGAGCTGTTGGGGCTGCTGCCAGGTCCCAGCAAGCTAGCTTGCACTTCGAGGCGTCCGTTGTAGGCGGCGATCGCCGCGCTGGGTTGTCGCAAGATCGCCACGTCGCTGAAGTTGACCTCGACGTTGCCTTGAACAACCACCCCTAGGCCCAGGCCCATGCCGCCCAGCTCGCCATCGACGATCACCGTTCGTTTCGCAAAAAGGCGGGCGCCGCCGTCAAAGGCACCGGCGCCGACACCTCGGGATCGGGCGATTCGAACCTCCAACAGTTCGATCACGCCGCCGGTGTTGGCGTTGACCGCGGCGGCGTCCCGGGGCCGGTTCCGGCCCGCGTCGCTCAGCTCGAGACCGTGGACTGTCAAGTGCCCGCCATTGACCGCCAAGCCCCCCCGATCGGCGCCGCGGATCACGCTGTCGGCCAGGTGGGCTCGGGCACCTTGCCCCACGATCACCGCTTGTCCGCCGGCCCCACCCGGGCCCAACCAGCGAACGTCCCGCAGGACGGCCCGAGTGGCGGTCAACACCGAGCCGCTCTCCAAGGCCACCAAGCCGTAGCCGCTGCTGCCTTCGACCTGGACGTTGTTGAGCTCAGCCCGACCACCTCGCTGCACCTGCACGCCGACGCCGGGGGTCTGGCCCAACGCCGAAGGTCGATCGATCCGAACCTCGCCGATGGTGGCTTTGGTGCCAGCGTGCAGCACCAGGATCCCGGCGGTCACCGGGGTGGTGAGCTGGAGCGAGTGCAAGTTGACTTGCGCGCCGTTGGCCACCAGCAGCCCCGGCCGATGGCCGATCAAGGTCAGGCCGCTAAGTTCGGCGTCGACGCCCGAGACGCCTATGCCAGGCACAGTGCCCGTTCCACTCAAGCGAACCCGATCGGTGCATCGGCCGAGCAGGCGCAGCGGTTTGTCGATCTGGAGGCCCTCTTCGGCGTAGTCCCCGGCCTCGACGCCGATCACCTCACCCGGGGCCGCGGCGCGGATCGCGGCGGTGATCGTGTGGTGGTGGGTGGCGTCTTCGGCCCGGTTGGGATCGACGAAGCGGGTGACCTCGGCGGGCAGGGGGGCCGCGCAGTCCCCGATCGGGAGACAACGGGTCGAGCCCAACACGTCGCGCTGGCCTTCGTCGCAGCGCGGCTGCGGCAACACCGCTTCACAACCCCAGCCATCGGCGGCCGGCGAAAATCCGCTGGGACAGCTGTGCCAGCCGACCGGGACACATGATCCTTGTCCGAGCTGGGCCCGAGCTCCGGCCGGGCAGTCCTGGGCCAAGATCGGGTGACAGCCCCACGCGCCTTCGATCTTGGTGAAGCCGTCCGGGCACTGGGCGGGCCCCACCGGCGCACACTCGTCCTGAAACAACGCCGGCCGCGCGCCGATCGGACAACTCGCAGCGACCCGAGGTTCACAACCGTAGGGGCCGCGGATCAACCCGTTGGCACACGCCGCGGCGCCCGAGTCCGGACCCGAACCCGCGTCCACGTTGGGCTCAACCTCAAGGCCGTCGCTGCACCCTAGTCCGAGAAATACCGCCGCCCCCAACACCCAAGCCGCCCCAAACTTCACGCTTTCAGCCTAGGGCAAAAACCAAAGCCCCTGCATCCGATCTCCGCCGTCCCCAAATTGGAGGGTCAGTGGTCCTCGGCGAGGAAGTCGTCCAGTTCGTCGAGCTCGGGGTTGGCGTCGTCCCAAGGTGCGGGGAGCGGGACTTCGACCGGGAGGGGACGGGTGGCCAGCTCCTTGAGATCGTAGAGCGCCCGGCCCGGGGGAGTTTGACCGAGGCTCTGGAACTGCCGGCCCAACAAGATGAGGATCGACTCGATCTCGTCGGCTGAATAGCCCTCGGCGAGGAGCTGATCCACGAAGCCGATGGAGTTGGCGGCGATGGCTTTGGACCACAGGTTTTCGCCCTTCAGGCTGGCGATATAGTTGGCCCACTCCGGCAAGGTCTTAGGTTGGGGCATGGACCGCCTCACCCCGGGGCCGGGCCCGGGCCAACATCGGCGACGCCATCAGCTCGAGGGTGTCCTGATCCAACTTCAGGAAGGACGCCTGCTTCGACTTCATCTCGAACCACTCCTGACCCAACTCGGTGGTCTGGGCCGCCTTGATGATCATGTCGAAGATCGTGCCCTCCAGCTCTTGGTGCAACTTCCGGATCTGCTCCAAGGTCTGGTCGAGTTCGTTCTTGGGGTTGGCGTAGACCGAGTCGATGGTCAACTCGAGCACCGGGCTGTCTTGGCCCTGGCGCCACAGCCGCGCCGTGCGTTGGCGCATGTCTTCGCTGCACCAGGTGTCCCGATCCAAGTGGATGCAGGTGTCGAAGGCCTGCAGGTTTTGGCCGGTCTGGTAGGTCTGGCCCACCATCGAGACGGTGGCGACGTCCAGGTTGGGCGACAAGACCTCACCGAGCACGAACTGCTGCCACTGGGCGGCTCGGTAGTGGCGGTTGTTGGTCTTGTTGGGCGAACGATCCAGGTCGTTGCGGTAAGGCCGGGCGGTGAACGGGACGTCGTGGCCGTTGAGCTTCGGGACCGGGCGGCCGTTCTTGAAGATGTGGATCTCGTTGTTGAGGCAAGCCGCGTGGTATTTGCCGGGGATCTGCTTGGAGAGCTCTCGGGCGCTGTCGAGCACCATCTCCCGATCGTCGGCGAACAACACCGCCCGGCTCGCGCCTTTGCTGGCCTCCAGGCGTTCCTTGATCACGGCCGACGCGGCGTCGATCTTCGGATAACCGAGGCCCTTGAAGAGCTTCTCGGGGCGGTTGGCCAACAGGTAGAGCTGCTTCAGGGTGTCGGCCAGGCCGATGCCCAAGGTGCGGGCCACCTTCGGATCTCGGGCGTTGGGATCGACGTGGCCTTGGGCGTCCCGACCTTTGTTGCCGAACAAGGACACCAGGCCGGACATCGCCTTGCCCAGCTCCTTGGCGACCTTCCGGTATTCGGTCTCCACCCGCGGATCCATCGGGACCGTGAGGTTTTGGGGCACCAGCTCTGGCAGATCCGAGCCCACCCGCTTGTCGGTGTAGAAGACGTTCCGCTTCACCCAGGTGTGCAGGTCCCGTTGGGTCAAGGGATCAGCCTTTACGCCGACGATGCGGCCGCCGAAGGTCTCGCAGAAGCGCTCCTTGAACTTGCGCATCTCTCGTCGGAACTGCTTGCCGTGGTCCCGGTGGGCCAGGTCGATGTTGTTGGCCACACACGAAAGTGCGTAGGCCTCCATCGGGTTCTTCTCCATCGGCGAGGCGGTCAGGCAGATCTTGTGCGGGTGATCGAAGGCCAAGGCCGCCTTGCTCACCTCGTTGATGGGGTTCTTCAAGGCCTGGGCCTCGTCGAAGAACACCGCCGAATACTTCTGGGCGCGGAAGGGTCGGCCTTCGTGGCGGCCCGACTTGGTGGCGGCCCGGAACTCGCCGTAGGAGAGGACCTCGACCCGGGACAAGAGCTCGGCCGCTGGGCCCGGCTCTAAGAAGCGGTGGATCTCTTTGGCCAGGTTCCCTTGCAAAGACCGGGGGCACACGAAGAGGAACTTGCCCCCGCCCGGATCTTCGGCGGCGCCGTCCCGCAACATCTTCTGCATCAGCGCGATCGAGGTCAGCGTCTTGCCTTCGCCGGTGTCCAGCGAACACACGCCGCGGGTGCCGTTGGCCTCCAGCCAGGCCAAGGCGGCCTTCTGCTTGAAGCTCAGCTCCACCGGGTGCACGCCGCCTGGCCCGCGCAGGTTCTTCTTGAAGCCGCCCAAAAGTTGGGCCCGGTACACGTCCAGGTTTTCGGGGGCGGTGGCCTGTTCGGCGGCGGCCAGCTCTTGGAAATAACCGCGCACCACCTCCAACGCGCCCTTGCTGAGGGTCAGCTGCTGCAAGGTCTCCCGGACGATCGCGAAGTCTTTGGGGTCGAAGTAGAAGGAGGTGTTTTTGGAGCCCTCGAGATACTGAATAGAAGGGATCCGCACCGTCAGCTTGCGCAGGGCTTGCCGGACCTCGGTCCACTCGCCTTGTTTGAACGGCAGCTGCACGAAGAGCTTCTCTTTGGTGATGCCGCGCTCCCGCTTGTAGGCCACCGTGACGTACGGCTCTTCTTCGGCGATGGCCGGCCGGGGCGGGACCACGTCGATCTTCCCGGTGGTCGGCTCAAAGGTGTAGCCGGTGCCGATCATCCGGCCTCGGGCGTTCACCAGCTCGTCGAGGTACAGGCCGGCAAATCTCCCCTCGAGGACCACGTCCCGGCCTTCGTGGGCCTTGACCTTGAAGATCCGGGTCAGGCCGACGCTTTTGCTGGCGTCGTCGGTGAGGGAGGCGAAGCGGGCTTCACCCGGGAGTGCTTCCAAGACCTCGACCGGCACTCGAGGCAACTTCTCGATCGGCGGCTCCTGTTGGGAGGCCTCCAGCGCGGCCCGGTCCTCCAAGAAGTCCTTCCGTTTTTCGATGAACTGCTCGAGCGGAACCACGCCGTGGTACGCCGAAAACGCCGTCTCTTCGCCGGTGACCCGATCGGTGCCGATGGTGATCAGGGCGCCCAGGATCTTGGCCTTGCGCGGCTCCAGGTTCTCTTTTTTGCAGGCGAGCTCCGCTTGTTGATCGAAGGCCGCGAAGGTCTGGCGGCGCCGGGCCAAGATGGCGTAGGCCTCGGGATCTTGGCGCTGGAGCTCGACCTCGGCGACCTCCTTCTTGCGCAGCGCTTGGAAGGTGTAGAAGCCGGCGTCGCCGCTGGGGGTGCCCTTCAGGTAGACGCCCCGGGCTTGGGCCAACTCCACCAACAGCGGCGCCAAGAGTTCGTTGGCCTGATAAAGGAGCCGCGGCTTGGGGCCCTCTTTTTGGACTCGGGCCAACAACTCACCCAGGGCCTGACCGTCGGCGTGGAGCCGGTTGACCAAGGTGATCGGCAGCGGCTCACCGCTGGGATCTTTGTGTCGGCCCAGGTGTTGGACCATCAGCGCCAGCCGCCCCGAAAGATCCGCCGGCACGTCGCCGGTGGTGGCCGCCTTCATCAGCTCGGTCGGCAGCTGAAACAAGGCGGCCGCGTGTTCGCCGAAGGCCGCCCGCAGTTCGGTGCGCAGTCGGCGCGAGAGCAGACGTTCAGCGGCGACCACATCCGGATCTGCGTCGACGCTGCGCGGCGGCAGCCGCAGCCCCAAGGCCTTCATTCGGGCCAATACCGGCGCTTCGCCGAGCTCCCGCTCCAGCGCCCTTGGATCTTGGGCCCCGCGGTACCCGACGTCGAAGATGTTCACCTTCGGAGGCAACTCGGCCTGGGGGATCGGCGGTGCTTCAGGCGCCCGGATTGGCGCCGCCGGGCTCTGCAAGATCGGAGTGGAGGGCAGGGGCCGATCGACCTTGGCCATGCAAAGTCAGTCTGCCCAGGCCGAGGGTCGCAGGTAAACCGACATTCAAGCAAAATCTGCCGCGCCGGTGGTTCGTTGTCCTACCTCACCGGCCCACGGTGTAGAGCGGGGCGCCACACTTCGCGCACTTCTTGGTCTGCGGCCCACCCGGGCCCTCCCAACCGCAACCGCGGCACTTCTTCTTGGCGAAGGCGATCTTTTCGCCGCGACCACGGAGCCGACCCAAGATCGAGCCCACCACGATCAAACCCAACAAGCCCCCGCCGACCTGCAGCACCGTCCATCCCGCGAAGAGCTCCCGATTCAAGAAGTCCATGTACGGGAGGATATCACGACCGGTCCGGCGCGACGTTGGCGGTGTCAGCGGCGCTTCTTGAGGAGGAACATGCCCACGGCGTAGGCGACGCCGAAGACCGGGCCGCCGGCGGCCAGGCCCGCCAACACGCCGAGGGCGGCGGCGCCTTTGGCGTTCTTGACTTGGTGGCTCTGGCCGGCTGCGACCGTCTCGCAGTTGCGGGTCAACACGTTGTAGTCGCGCCGCCCGATCTGGGATCGGGCGCGGGCGATCGCGGCTTGGGGATCGGAGGGTGCACCTCGCACTTGGACGGGTCGCCCTTGAGCGAACTCGGCGAGGCTGGTCTCTCGCCACTGACCTTGGAGGGGACCCGTCTTGACCGGGTGCACCACCGTGTCGGGGCCGGTGATGGTGCCGTAGTGATCGTAGAGGCTCCCTTTGGCGACGATCACCGCGCCGGGGATCAGGCGAGGGCTCATGCTGGAGATATCGGTGTGCCCGCCGGTCGCGTTGCCGTGCCTTTGTAGCCCATCGCTGCGCTTCACCACCCACGGGCGAGACTTGTCAGCCACAACCATGGTTGTCAGGAGGGAGCACCCGAACTACAGCCTGCAGGATGAAGCGCGGAGGGCCATCGCCTCGGAGCACCATCATCGCCGCGATCGCGATGGCGCTGATCGCGGGGTGTTCTCCGTGTCCGAAGCCCGCTCGGGTCTGTGCGCCGGAGTTTGACGAAGACGCACCCTGTTGTCTGCAGGTGGTCTGTGGTGCGTGCCAGGTCTCGAGTGGGCCCGTGGCCAGCTGCGACGACGGAGAGTGGCGCTGCCGAAATGGGTATGAGGTCGAGGATCGCTGTACGATGACGTCCACCACCCCCGCCGTCGCCTGCAACGTGCCACCGGGCTGAACAGACTGCGGCGAGGAAGGTTGGCGGTCTCCGCGACGCACGCGGCAGCGCCGAAGCATGGTGGGTTCGCTTGCGGGTCCTCCTTCGAGGAGGCATCCTCGCCTCGTGGTGGGTCCGGAGACCTTTTTGCTCCTTGGCCTGGTTGCGGCGGGCCTCGTTACCGCCGGATGGCGCGCATGGTCCGGACCCCGAGGAAACACCAGGCAACACCGCTGGCAGGGCCCAGATGCACTTCGAGCGGCCCTGGAGATCGAAGCGGGTGGCGCCGACAGACGTCGTCGTGAGGACCTGCTGGTCTGCTCGGACTCCGGTCGCCCGGACGTCGAACGTGCCCAGTCCCTGCGAAGGCTCTCCGCCTCCCTCCCCAAAGAACACCTCGGGCCCCTGCTTGGCTTGATGGGCTCGAGGTGTGGTGCCTTGACGTGCGCCGAGATCTTTCGCCTGGCTCGATTTCACCCCTCACCCGGGGCGCTCGAGGGCGCAGCGATGGCCGTCATTGAAGAGACCGGTAGCGACACGCTGCGGCTGATGGCGGTCGAAGCGCTGGGCGAGGTGGGCAGCGCGGTGGTCCGACCATTGCTCAAGCGCATCGCTGGCGATCACCACACCGGCGAAGTGCGGACAGCGGCGTCGACGGCCCTGGCTCGCGTCGAGGCGCGCCTGGCCCGTCCTCCGCAGCTCGAGGGCGCCTTGAGTGTCCTTGAAGAGGCAGGAGCAGTCTCAGAACCCGCGGCGTCCACCCGTTCCACGCCGTAGAAGCCCAACACCTACGCAAGTTGGTGAACAACCGGATGATCTCGATGTCGCTGTCGGTCCACAGCCACGGCCCCTGCGTCGGGGCCCAAGACGGCGATCCCCGGGTGCTCCAGGCGTTTCGCACCATCTTCAACGACGCCTTGCCCGCGGCGGCCAGCGAACTCCTTTTGGACTACGCGGTCTTGCGAAGGAAGGGGGTCGGACAGTTCACCGGATGGATGGCGACGCCGTCCAACACCACCTTCGAAGACGACCGCAGCACCAGCCGCGGGGCGGCCCCCAGTTTGCTCGTGCTCCACTTGGCCCGGCAGGCCCGCTCGCCATGGTGTGCGATCGATCCGGTGACCTGGGCACGGTATCGTCAGGGCAGGGTGATGGGGTTGGCGGCGATGGGGAGGGGCATCGGGGGGGTGCTGAGGTCGCCGGCCGGGGCGACGACCGGGGAGGCGGTCGCTTGCACCACCAGCTTGAGGGCGCCGTCGATCTGGTTGTTGCCGAAGTTCAGGTTGGCGCCGCCGCGATCGACGACCGCTTGAGCGCGGCCGTTGCCGGTCAACACCGAACGCTCCACGACCACGTCGCCGCTTTGGGCGAAGAGCCCGAGGCCATCGCCGATCTCGGCGGTCTCGACCACGTTGATCGAGATCCGGGTCAAGACGGTGTCGACCAGCTGACTGTCCCGGATGGCCAGACCTTGGCTGTCGATGCTGCCCAGCCCCACGACCCGGTTGTTGGCCAAGCGGCTGCCGTTGCCAACGCTGAGGCTGGGGGCGCCGATGGTCCCGCGTAGGCCTTGGGCCCAGACGCCTCGCTCTCGGCTGCCTTGGACGGTGGTTCCGTCGAGGATCGCGGTGGTGCCGGCGCCGTCGACGATCAGGCCGTAGTCGTTGTCGGTGAAGTTGGTGGAGATCAACTCGACGTGGGCGCTGCCGGTGGCCACCAAACCGATGCCTCCGCTCAGGCTCTGGGTGGTGCTGCCTTCGACGCGACAACCCTCCGCGCGCAACCGAGCGCCGTCGAGGATCACGCCGTTGTTGGAGCCGGAGATGGCGACGCCCGCCAACAACACCTGGCCGTTGGGCGTCAAACATCCTTGTTCTTCGCAGCGGATCTCGACCGCGGCCCGCCGAGCGTTGGCCAGGTCCACGGCGTTGATGGTGACCGGGGCGGCGTTGATCTGGAGCGCGATCAAGGATGGGCCGGTGAGGTCGAGGTCGGTGACCGTCACGTCGGCGGCCCGGATCGTGAGCGGGATGGTCTCGGCTGTGGCCACCAGGTTCACCTCCGCTTCGGCCACCGGGCCCAGGCCGATGCCGGAGGTGATCGCGAAGGGCCCGGTGTACACCCCCGACTCCAAACCCACACAATCCCCATCGACCGCCGCAGCCAAGGCGGCGCTGAGTTCGGCCGAGTCGGCGGCGATCCGGATCTGACCCGGACACTCGAGGCCCGGCGGAGCTTCGGCGCCGCAGGCCCAACAGAGAGGCAAGGCCAAAAGGGCTTTTAGTCGAGGAAACATGGATGATCCTTCGGTGAAGAGGTGCGTTCGGCCCGGCCGCTTTGCCAGAAGAAAGGTGTATCTCTCCAGATGGTTCGCAGTTCGTTGCACCAGCTGCGATCCAAGCTGTCGGGGCCGTAAAAGGCCTGGCCCAGGGCGCTGTGGGCCCAGACTTCTGGGCCGATCGACAAAGCGCTGATTGGGCCGTGCAGGCGCTGCGCTTCGACTCGGGTCAGGGTCTCCAACTCATACAGCTCGAACAGACCGTTTTGGTGGCCGGCCGCCAGGAGCCCATGGGCCAACGAAAGGCGGAGCACCGGGCTGGTGCCGCCGACGCCCACGTTGGCCGGGGCGCCGGGCCCGAGCCGCTCGACGGTGCCGTTTTCGTACCCCGCCCACAGGTGTTGTCCGTCGCTGGCCAAGGCGGTGACCCCGGGACCGGTCGGCAGCTCCAGCAAGATCGCCTGGTCGGCGTTGAGGCGTCGGGCCCGATTGCCGCTGGCGTAGAGGATGTGCACGCCGTCGACCGCCGCCGCTTGAACCGCGCTGGCCACCTCCAAGAAGGCGCCCCGGCCGTCGTACCGCAGGAGGCGACCGTCGCTCCTGGCCAAACAACCGCGACCCCACACCCAGAGTTCGACCCCGCCCACCAAGGGTGCGCTGAAGCGCCGCTCCTCCAAGCTCCGATCCCAGGCCTCGAGGTGGGCGCCGTCGCTGAGGCAGATCGTATCGGCGTCGCTGGCGATCACCCAGGCCTCCGCCTGCCGAGCCAGGAGCTTCCCCGCCGCGCCCACAGCCCGGGGGCGATCCAAGGGCCGTCCGCCCAGATCGAAGCGGCGGACCGTGCCGTCATCACCTCCGCTCACCAACGTCGCGCCGTCGGGGGCAAAAGAGAGGGCGTTGACCTCTCCGGGGTGGGCCACGAACTCGAGCCGGCGGCCGCCGTCGGGGTCGACCATATGGACCGTGCCGTCGGCGCCGGCGCTCGCGATCCGGGCGCCGTCCGGCGAAAAGGCGACCGCGTAGACTCGGCCCTGGTGTCGCCCGATCACCTTGACCTCTTCGGTCGCCAGATCGAGGACCCGAACCTCAGGATCGTAACCGACCACCGCCAAACGGCGGCCGTCGGGCGAAAAAGCCAGGCCGCGCACCGGCCCGGGGAGCTCCAGGATCACCCGGCTTTTCCCGGGCGATTTCGGATCCAACCAGCGGACGGTCTTGTCGGCGCCGCCGCTCACCAGCCCCTTGCCATCGGACGACCAGGCCACCGCGAACACCGGTCCTTGGTGCACGGCCCAGACGCCGAGGGCGGCCTGCCGCTCCGGATCCCAAAGGCGCACCGTCCCGTCGCTGCTGGCCGAAGCCAAACGTCGGGCCGCAGGGTCGAAGGCCACCGCGTAGACGCCGCCGCTGTGGCCGAGGAGGGGGGTCACGGGCCCGGGCTGATCGCGCCGCCAAAGTCGAACCTGGCGATCGAGGCTGGCGCTGGCGCCGTAGGGGCCCGCCATGGCCAAGCCGTAGAGGGTGCCCTGGGCCACCTCACCGAATCGCTGGGCCGCGCCGTCTCGCCAGCGCAGCACTCGGCGATCGTAGCCGGCCGACCACAACTCTCCGTCCGGTCCGTGGACCACCGCCGCCACGCTGTCGCCGGGGCCTACCGGTTCGGCGGCCGAAGGTTCCTTTCGCCATACCTTGATCGATCCGTCTTGGCCGGCGCTGATCACCCGAGCTTCGAACACCGCCAGGCCCCAGACGTTGCCCAGGTGGTGACCCAACTCGGCGAAGTCACCGCCGGCGAGGGGGAGCCGCCACAACTTTTGATCCGCGCCCGCGCCGTACAACCAGGGGCCCTCGACCCGGAGGCGTTCGATCGGGCCGACCCTCCTGCCGAGGGAAGTGGTTTGGCCGGTGGCGTCGAGGCGGAGGATCTCTCCGTTGTCGCGCCCCGCGATCAGGAAGTTTTGGTGGAGCACCAGGCTGATCAAGGCCCCGGATCCCTCGGGTCCAAAGGCCTGCTCCACGGTGCCCGGGCCAAGCGCGTAACGCCGGGCCCGGCCGTCTCGATCGGCGGTGTAGAGGTGTTGTCCGTCGGGCGAAAATTGGAGTTCGTTGCTGACGGCCTGGGCCTCGAGGCGCCGGGGTGGGGTGTCGCCCTGGAGCGAATGGATCTGCAAATTACCTTGCACATCGGCCACCGCCAAAGAGGCGCCGCTCGGATCGAAGCCCAAGGCCGTCACCCGAGCCAGGCCGGTGAAGGCCCGGGCCGAACCGTCGGCCAAACTCCAGACCCGCAGCTCACCGGACCAACTCGCCGAGGCCAGGTGAAGTCCGTCCGGCGCAAAGGCCAAGGCGATCACTTGGTCCCCGTGGCCCCGTAAACTCCTTACATTCAATAGATCGGCGTCGTAGAGGTAGATCGTGTGGTCTTGGGCCGCCACCGCGATCGTCTGGCCGTCCGGCGACACCACCAAGTCGTAGAGCCCGGTGCCCAAGTGAGCGCTGGCCAACAGGGGCGATCGCTCCAGCTGACGGCGCAACACCCGGGCCCCCGGGGCGTCGGCCAACTCCAAGGCGCTGCGCAGCTTGGCCCGGGCCTCTTGAGGTTTTTCGGCCAAAAAAGCGGATCGCGCGCCTTCCAAGAGGGCCCTCGCCGCCGCCGCTACAGCGCGCTTTCGTTCGGCCTCGGCCTCCTCCCGTTCGGCGATGGCGATCCGCCCGATCACAAAAAACGCCAGGGCCACCACGCCAAAACCGACGGCCGCGCCCAACAGACGTCGCCGCTTCTGTTCGGCCCGTCGACCCTCGAGCTGCAGCGAGGCCGAGAGGAACTTGGCCGCCGGCGCCGCCAACGGGAAGGCCCGCTCCGAAAGCACTCGCTGGGCCGAGTCGAGGCGCTGCCGATCCCACAAGGTACCTTCGGGCTGGCCCGAGGCCTGCCAACGTTCGGCCGCTCGCTCCAGCTCGTTGGCCAACTTCAGCGAGTCGTCGTCGAGGAGGCCGTCCAACACCTCCAACACCACACTTGCGGCGGGGCGATCGGCGGCGCGTTTTTCCAAACACCCGGCCACCAAGACCACCAACCCCTCAGGCAAACCGACAGAGTTAGGCAGTGGCGGCGCCGGGCCCACTTCACAGACCTTCACCGCGTAGGCGATCGGCGAGGGCTCTCGATAGGGACGGCTCCCGCTCAGGAGCTCGTAGAGGATCACGCCCAAGGCCCAGACATCGGCGGCCGCGCCGACGGGCTCCTTCTTCCATTGTTCGGGCGCCATGTACGCCGGCGTGCCGCGTAAGGTGTCCCGGCCGTCGAGTTTGGTCTCGAACAAGGAGTGGGTGTCGCTGGGCTCGACCTTCACCAGCTTGGCCAAGCCAAAGTCCAGGACCCGGGCCCGCCCGTCTTTGCCGAGCATCACGTTCTGCGGTTTGAGATCCCGGTGCAGCACCTGGTGGCGGTGGGCCTCGACCAAGGCGGCGGTGATCGCCCGGGCCAGCTGGAGCGCTTCGGTCAAGGGCACCGGCCCCCGATCGAGCCGGGCCCGCAAGGTTTCGCCCTCCACGTACTCCAACGCCAAATACGGACGACCGCGGTAGCGACCGACCGAATGGATGGTGACCACGTGAGGGTGGTTGAAGCGGGCGGTCGCCCGGGCCTCGACCAAAAATCGCTCTTGGGCTTCGGGGGCGTCCAGGAGCCCTGGCGCGATCACCTTGAGCGCCACCTTGCGGTGCAGCTGCGTGTCTTCGGCCAGGTAGATCTCGCCCATGCCACCTCGGCCCAAGAGGCGCTCGATCTCGAAGTGATCGATGGGGTGGCCCACACCCAGCTCATCGCTGCTCGGGGGTTCGGCCGCCGACACCACCCGTCGCCCGGTCGAGCTCTCTTCTTTGGCCATGAAGGCCAGGAGTTGGCGACAGTCGGCGCAGTCGGCCAGGTGGCCCTCCAGCCGCGCCACCTCGTCCGGGGCCAAGGCACCGTCCAAAAAAGACAAGACCTCGTCTTCGTCCAGGCACTCCATCGGCGTCGAAGACCGAATGAGGGTAGGTGCCAGCGCCGCGCCGGACGGATCCTCCCCGCTCACTTCAATGTCCCCCTTGAGCCAAGATGCTGCCCCGAGGCCGAAGTCGCACCCCTTTTGCGGTCGCTGTCAAAGGTCGGGCGGCGACTCGGGATCGGTCTCCAAGATGCGCTGAATGGAGACGTCGAGTTGGCTCTGGATCAGCTGCATGATGCTGTCGAGTTCGGCCGGCCCCACCTTGATGCCGCGGATCAGCCGTTCCCGGGTCCCGTCCAGCAGCTCGGCCCGGACCTTCTCCAGCCAACGCGCCGCCGTGGTTCGGTGGACCCCGTAGATCACGCCCAGGTCGTCGATGCTCAGGCCGTCCACCAGCTGATAACGCAAGAGGGCCCGCTGCCGAGGGGCCAGGCCGGACAGGGCCTCTTCGAAGGCCACCTTAAACTCCCGCCGGTAGTGGGCCTTCAGGTAGGCCAACTCTTGGTCTTCGTTGGGGCTGATGGCTTCGGCCAAAAACCGATCGTCGGTCGGCACCTCCCGGTTGCCCTTGCGCATCAAGGCCAAGGCCTCCCGGGAGGCCACCACCTTGAGCCAACGGGAGAGCTCACCCCGGCCGGTGTAGCCGCCGATCTTGGGCGCCTGCCCGTCGGCCGCCACTAGGAGTTTGGTCCGGATCCGCTGCTTGATCTCTTCCCGCAGGGTCGGGCCGCCGGGGAAACGGCCCAACACCCGGTCCAACTCACCCACGAAGTGGGACTCCAGCGCCAAAAGCGCCGGCGGCAGGCCCAACAAACAACCGCAGGTCAGGTAGAGGGCCGAGGTGTCCAGGGCCTGGAGTTGCTCGTGCAAGTTACCTTGCGGTTCGAGGAGGCGCTCTGCAAGGTGGCTTGCAAAACGCTCCGGGGGGAGCACCAGCTCCGGCCAAGTTTGGTGCCCAACCTGATAGAGGTTCTGGAGCGCCGCCTCCAAAGTGGGATCGGCGTCACTTGTGGGCCGCGCGATGGCCGCCACGAAGGCCTGACCCATCCCAGACATGGCGCCGGATTGTGGCATGCCCTGGGGTCAACAGCTACCGGTCGGTCAGCCAAGCCTTTAGCTCGGGCACCGTCTCTTTGGCCCAACGGGGTGACTTTCGCACCGCCAAGAAGCGCTCGTACAAGGTGTCCAGCAGCTCCCCGAGGCGTTCGGCCAACCAGAGCCGCTCCGTCAGCCGATCGTCGGCCTCGTCTTTGAGCAGGGCTGGCACCACCCCGGACTTGAGGTCGAAGTGTTCGGCGTCGAGGGTGACCTCGTAGACCTTTTCGTCGTGTTGGAGGCGCAGGCGGGCCCGGTGCACCAAAAGCCCCCGATCGATGGCGAAGCGCACCACCTCCGAATACGCCGAGAGGTGGCCCTTGACCTCCAGCTCGGTCGCTTCTCCAGCCAAGCCCCGGAGGCTGAGTTTGCCGGCGAACAACACCGCGATCCCTTCACCGTCGAGTTCGGCCAGGTTTTCGCCGCCCCGAGAAGACCAGAGCAGCCAGGTCAAGAACTCTCGGCCCAGGTAGGCCCGGTTCCGGGCCAAGGCCTCGACGGCTTGGGCCTTGTCGACCTCGGCCAGATCCTTCTCTTCTTCGATGGCCTCGCCGTCGACGCCGATGTCGCCGCGCAAGAACTCCGACTCTTCCCGGCCGGCAGACTTCTTCTTGGCTTCACGAGGCATGGCGTTTGGTCTCCTGAGCGGTCTCTTCGCCGAACAAGGCGGCGGTGGGCGAAAGTTGATCGGCGGCGATCCCGGACGCTTCGGCCGAGGCGCCCGGAGAGGTGGACCGTAAGGTCAACCCCACCGACTCCTCGAGGGCGACGATCACCTCTTCCACCACCTTGCGGGAGGAGGCCCAGATCAACACCACCCCCGAAGCTTGGCTCCAGCTGACGTCGAAGGTCTTGCTGGAGATGAAGGCCCGCTTGCGCAGCTTCCGGACGATGACCTCCTTCTCTTCGCTCCGCTCCTTTTTGCTGGGCGGCCGATTTTGTTTGGTCTGGAAGGCCTTGGCCCAGGTCTCCAGCTCGGCTTTGGCCTGGGCCGTGGGGACCCGCAAGGCGTCGATGCGCCAGGTCAAGATCACGTGTTCACCGAGCATGAAGCTGCTGGGGGCGAGTTCGGTGGAGTCGTGGTTCTCCACCTCGACCCAACCGGCGGAGCGATCTTCGTCTCCATCTCGGTCCAGGGGTTCGAAGGCCAACTTGCGCAGCCCGTTGGCCAAGGCGCGCCGGGGATCTTTGCCGCCCTTGCCGCCTTCGACGACGAAGTAGCGGGAGGCGGTGACCGCGCCCTTGTGGATTGGCATGGCGGGCTCCCTACCCCGGTCCGCCCGCAAAGGCAAAAGGCGCTTCAGTCTGGGATCACCCAGGTGAGGCGATTCATCCGGTCCCGCACGTCGTTGCCGCCGCCGAGGAGCACGCCGTCATCCAAGGTCAACGCTACGCTCACATCGCTGGCGGCCGAGATGTCGTCGCGACACGGAGCGCTGAAGGGGTGGTGTTGTTGCAGTCGCCCGGCGACGCCCCCGACGAAGACGTGATCACCCCAGGCTCCCAAAACTTGGATCGTGGAGAGGAAGGACACGCCCGGAGCTGCCCGGTATTCGCCGACCTCCGGATCTCGATAGTAGAGCAGGCCGTCGCCGCTCCCGATCATCAGCCCCCAGCGGGGGTGGTTCAGGACCGCGTCGACCCGGGGCTCGACCAGGGCCTCGACCGTAAATGGTGGACGCCGCTGCACCTGGCCCCGCCGATACTCGAGGATCTCGCGATCACCGTAGGCGATCCAAGCCTCACTTTCGCCGAGCCAGCGGATCTGGCTGGAGCCCGGCGAGCTGAGCGGGACCTCGGAGTAATAACGTTCGATCCAACCACCGGCGCTCCACTCGTAGAGGCCGATCCGCGGCGGGGGTTCGGGCTGAGGTGTGCCCGGATCGGCCTTGTAGGTCGCGAAGGCCAAGATCAGCCTCGGTGAAGCCTGAAAGCCCATCGCCCAAACGCCCATGTCGTCTCGGGGCAGCGGCACCGCCACGAACGGGCCGCCCGGTGGGCCGTGCCGCACCTCACCCAGCTTTCCGCCGGCCCAGAGATCACCTTCGGGCGTCATGATCGCCGACAACGACGGCAGCCCTTGCCAGGCGGTTGCGGTCCGCACCGAACTACGGTCCACCTCGAACCAATCCACGAAGTCGGCGCCGACCAAGGCCCGTCGTGGGCCCAGGGGCAAGAGCACGTCGACGTTGCCCCGGGTGGGGATCTCTTGGACCTCGGTGTGGACCTTCAGGCAAAGGTTGGGTTGGCGGCACGGCGCCTCCGGCCCATCGGCGATCAGCTGGGCTCGTTCCGCAGGCAAAAGCGAGTCTCTGGGGATCCAACGCACCACCTGTTCGTCTTCCACTTCGCCCTCGAAGCTCAGGGCCGGCTCGCCCAACTCACAGAGCCGCGGCCCCGAGGGGGTCGGCACCAAACCGGTTTGCAACTCCAACGCCGCCAGGGACTGTGAATACGCGACCAAGCTGACCCGTGGTGAACGGGGGGCGCTGGTGAACCAAGGTGTACCTTCCAAGATCACCGGGGCCAAAACGCCGTCAGCCGAACGTTCGGCGGCCACCGCAAAACGCATCGGCGGATCTCGAGTTTCATCGAAGAAGAAGATCAGGCTGGTGGCTTGGTCGACCTCGGGGGGAGGTTGGAGGTGCAGGTCCAGGATCGGGCGACAGGCGAGGCCCACGAAGCCGAAGGTGAGGTAGGCCCATCGCGGGCAGAACACCCAAGGATCATGCGCCAGCGGCGGCCGCGGGCCAAGTGAGGTTCGTCGCCGGCAAGGTGGCCACCCGCTCGGCCAGATCCCGGTCGACCAGCTCTTTCGGGAAGCGGAAGCGGAAGGTGGTGCCCAAACCTGCGTGGCTTTCGATATGGACGTCCCCTCCCAAACGTCGACAGACCTCCCGCACCGCGCCCAGGCCCACCCCGCGGCCGGAGATCTCTGAGACCTCGTCCCGGGTCGACAACCCGTCGGCGAACAAGGCGGCCTCTAGATCCCGGGTGTTTTCAGCGGGCAAGGTCGCGGACTCGGCCTTGAGACGGACCGCCTCCCAGTTGATGCCGCGTCCGTCGTCCTTGATCTCCAGACAGAAGTCCTGGCCGACCGTGCGGACACTCAGCTCGATGTGACCTTCGGCCGACTTGCCCTTGCCCAGGCGTTCGGCGGCCGGTTCGATCCCGTGGTCGACCGCGTTGCGCACCACGTGCACCAGGCTCGAGAAGAACTGCCCCAGGTCGGACCGAGGCAGCCGACAGCCCGGGTCATGGATCTCGACGGTCACCTCTTTGCCCAAACGGCGAGCGAGGACCTCGATCTGGCGAGAGAATCGGCGGAGCACCACCCCCGCGGGGGCGTGTTTCCAGGAGCGGACGATGTCCAGGAGTTGGCCATCCGCGTTGCGCTCCATCATGGCCGTCAAGAAGCGCTCGTACTCTCGCTCCTCCAACTCCACGTTTTGGTCCTGGCGGTTGCCGAAGACCGTCAAGATGCGCTGCTGAGCGCTGTCCCAGGCTTGTTTGACCCGGGCCACCGCGGGTTCGATCTCGGCGTCGGCCAGGACCGCGTCTTCGGCCTGGTGGGCGGCGTGGGCCACCGACTCGAGGCCGAACAAGAGGGTGTTGCCCTTGAGGGTGTGCAACACCCGCTTCAGCTCCACGATGGGCAGAGGTTCGTTGAGGCTGCCGATCAGGGCCTGGTTCTCCTCCAAGAAGGTGGGGATCGCGTGTTTGTCCCGCAGGGCGTTGCGGACCACCGACTCCAGCTCACGAGATTCTTGTTCGGCCCGCTCCGCGCTCAGGTGTTCGGTGGCGTCGTTGATGATCACCAGCAGGCCTTGGAGCCGCTCTTCGCGCCAGACTCCTCGGTATTCGAGCCGATAGATCGTCTCGCCATCTTGGAAACGTCGGGGGAGCTGATCGACCGCCGCTTCGAACGGCAAAAAGCCGTCGGCCACCTGGGCCAAGTTGACCTGGAAGTTGGTGCGGAAACGTTCGTCGACGGGCAGCCAATCCCAGAGGATTCGGCCGGCGGGGGCTCCAAAACGTTCCCGGGCCAGGGCCGAGACCTGATCATCCACGCGCCCTTGGAAGTCGATCACCGCCAGTCCATCACCGGTGGCGTCCATGACCAGCCGAAGGGCGTCTTCGCGTTCGCCGATCACCTGCACCATGCCGTTGAAGGCCGCGGTCAGCCGGGCCAACTCGTCTTGGCCTTTGACCGGCACCACCACCCGCTCGCCCGCTTGGAAGCGAGTGACGCCCTCCAGCAGTCGAGCCAAGGGGCGGAGCAAACCCCGTCCGACCCACATCATCGAAACCAGCGCCAGCACCACCGCGGTCAACAGGCCGTATTGGATCAAGGCCTCGGACATCTGGGTCGCGGCGCCGCGCAAGTGCCGGGGCACCGAGATCTCGAGATCGAAGAGGGGCCCACCCTCCAGATCGGCGAAGCGCGTAAAGCCTTCGTAATGGCTGTCCCCACGCTCGAAGGCGATCGACGACTTGCCCTCCGCCAGCGCCTTTCGGGCCCGCTCCGCCGTCGCCGACTGGGCCGGCGCAAACAGGGGGTGAAAGTGGACGTCCAGGAAGGTGAACTGCCGGAGCCGCTCGATCCAGGCGGGGTCGATCAGTCGGCTGGTCACGTAGCGGCCGGGCGCCGCGGCGACGCTCCGATCGGTCTTGCGGATCACCCGGGAGGCGACCAGGTACAACTTATCGTCGATCCGAGCGATGCCGGCGACCACCGCGTCGGTCCCGGGGTTGAGGAGTTTGCGATCGACCAGGTCGTCGAGTTCTTTGGAGACCGGCGAGAGGGTCCCGGCCTCCCGGTCCCTTTGGGCCGAAAAGACCCGGCGACCATCGGCGTGCAACACGACCACCTGATCCCAGTTGCAGGAGGCCATGCTGTCCGCGGTCAAGTTGGCCTCCCGAAAGCCATCGTTCCCGTCCACCAAATAGGTCGCCATATCGTCCCAGTCGGCCCAGTCGGCGCTGCGCAGCTGGAACTCCTCGACCATGGTCAAGACCACACTTCTGGTCTGGTCGGTGGTCCGGAGGAGGGCCTCGTGCTCCAGGCGATCGAAGTTGGCCAACACCAATCGGCGGGCGCCGATCTGCATCAAACCCAGGGCCAGGCCCAGGCCCAAGAGCACCAGCACCAACGCCTTGGTCCGCAGGCTCATCCGGTTCTCCTCTGTTTGGTCGCGGTCTTGGCCGCATAAATCGGCTCGATCTTTTCGGGGGAGACCGCTGGGCAGTAGGCCCACCCTTGGCAGTCCGGGCAGCCGACCTGCAGCAGGAACTCGATCTGTTCTTGGGTCTCGACCCCTTCGGCGATCACGTTGAGCGAAAGGGTCCGGGCCAAGGCCACGATGGCGGCGGTGATCCCTTCGGCGGTGCTGCCCGAACCCAGGCCGTCGACGAAGGAACGATCGACCTTCAAGGAATCGATGGGGAAGCGGCTCAGGTAGCTGAGGGAGGAGTAGCCGGTGCCAAAATCGTCGAGTGAGATCTGCACCCCCAACTTCTTGAGGTCCAGCAAGGTCTGGATGCCCGCGGCCGAGTCCTGCATGATCACCCCTTCGGTGATCTCGATCTCCAGCAGCTGGGCGGGCAGACCCGTCTCCTCGAGGATCCGCCCGACCACCGCGGCCAGGTTGGGCTCCCGAAACTGTCGCCCGGAGACGTTGACGGCCACCGGCAGGGCCCAGCCGCCATCGAGCCATTTTTTGGCCTGACGACACGCGGTCGAGAGCACCCATTCACCGAGCGGCACGATCAGCCCGGTGTCCTCGGCGACCGGGATGAACTCATTCGGCGCGATGAGCCCTTCGGGGGTGGGCCAGCGGAGCAGGGCCTCCACGCCGATCGTGCGCCCGGAGTCGAGGCGGACCTTGGGTTGGTAGTGGACCTTGAACTCTTCGTTGGCCAAGCTGTTGCGGATGCCGAGCTCCAAGGCCAGGCGTCGGACCGCTTGTTGGTTCATCGAGTCTTCGAAAAACTGGAAGCGGTTTCGGCCCTGATCTTTGGCGTGATACATGGCCGCGTCGGCGTGTTTCAGCAGAGCCCCCGGCGTGGCGCCGTTATCCGGGAAGAGGGCGATGCCGATGCTGCAGCCGATGAAGACGTCGGTGCCGTCGAGGTTCATGCCCAAAGCCAAGGAGTCAGCGATGCGCCGAGCCACCACCGCGGCGTCGTCGGCGCTGCGTAGGTGGTTGAGCACCACGATGAACTCATCTCCACCGATACGGGCCACCACGTTGCCGTCGCCGGGGGGGTTGGCCAGGTCCACCGTGCTGCTGCCCAAGGCCAAAGCGGCGTCCGCTTGCCGCACCGCTTGGCCGATGCGGTTGGCCACCTCCTTCAGCAAGAGGTCGCCGGCGGCGTGGCCCATGGTGTCGTTGATTCTTTTGAATAGATCGAGGTCGATCCCCATCAAGGCGAAGCGGTTTCGGTGACGGCGGCTGTTGGCGATCACCCGCAGCAGGTGCTCCTGCAGGAAGGCCCGGTTGGGCAGGCCGGTCAGGCTATCGAAGTAGGCCAGCCGAGAGACCTTCTTTTCGGCCTCTTTGAGCGGCGTGATGTCTTGCACCACCCCCATCAGCCGGACCTCGCCGTTGGCGGCGTCCTGGGCCAACTCGGCCTCTTGCTGCAAGATCCGCGGTCGATTGGAGCTCCCGACCACCACCCGATATTCGAGCTGGTGCGGGCGCCTCCCGTTCCAGGCCGAGCTGACGCGGGCGACGTCGCTGGGGTGGACCTTGGACAGCAGCTCCTCCACCTGGGCCCGGCAGTCCACCTTCTTGGCGTCGAAGATCGCCAGCAGCTCCGGATCGCAGAAGAACTCGTTGGTCTCGAGGCTCCACTCCCAGCTGGCGAAGCGGGCCATCCGCCGAGCCCGGGACAAACGAGCCTCATCTCGTCGTCGAGCTTCGACGTGGCGGCGTTCCCGCAAGGCTCGACGGGCGGCGTGGGCCAACATCTCGGGCGGGCAGGGCCACGGCAGGACATCAGCCACGTTGGCGGGGCTGCGATCCGAGACCTCACAACACTTGGAGTCGGGCGCCAAAACCAAGATGGCGGGGGCCCGCTGACCGTGCAGGCCCTCCAGGTGATCGTTGAGCCGGTGGGGATCGATCAGGCGGGCCTCGACGATCACCAAACGCGGCACCGGATCGCCCAGCCGGCTCATCAACTCCTCGGCGTCTCGACAGGTCCGGGCCCGGGCCCCCAAAGGGGCCAAGGCCTCCACCTGGGAGGCGCCCCAACCCTCTGCCAAGATCAGGGTGAGGAAGCTGGTCGGTGCCCCAGGCCCCGGGATGACGGTCGCTTCGTCGAGGACCACGTCTCAGCTCCCCGCGGGCAAAGTCACCTTACGGACGATCGAAGCCAACATCTCGGGCTTGAAGGGCTTGATGATCCAGGCTTTGGCCCCCGAGGCCTTGGCCTCCTGCATCAGCTCGGCTTGGCTTTCGGTGGTCAACATCACCACCGGCAGCTGGGCATGTTTCTGCATCCGTCGTAAGAGCGCGATCATCTCCAGGCCGTTCATCCGCGGCATGTTCACGTCGCAGAACACCAAGGCGATGTCGTCGTGGGCTTCTAGCTTGGCGAGGCCGTCGACTCCGTTTTCGGCCTCGATCACCTCCAGCCCGGTCGGGGCGAGGGCGCTGGCCACCTGCTGGCGGACGGTGGAGGAGTCATCGACGATCAACACTTTTTTCGGCATAGGGACCTCTAGAGGAAGACCACGGCGCCTTCATCGCCATCTCCTTCGCGGGAGTCGTCGTAGAACGCCTCCGAGTTGATCACCGACTCCTTGATCTCGGCGTCGACCCACACATCGACCACGTCTTCGCCGTAGACAAAGGACGCACGGAAGGTTGAGCCGGCGGCGCCGACGTGGCGCATGCGTTCACCGGCCAAAGAGATGGGCGCGCTGAAGCGGATCTCTAGGCCGTGGACGTTGAGCCGGGTCTTGAGGCGCCCCAACATCTGATTGGCCAGCTCACCGATCCAGTCCAGCTGCATCCGTTCGGTGAGCACCTGCTGGTCTCGAAAGGGATGGCAGGCCGAGACCACCGAAGGTGTGGCGCCGATCAGCAGCGTGCCCGAAAGATCACCCACAAAACCGATGATGCCGGCCAAGGTGTAGGTTGGAGTGGTGCTCGGTGGTTGGGGGTACGGCAACACGTCCGGGCGATAGGCCAAAAACAGCTCGGGTGTGCAGCGGCCGATGTAGCGGTCGAGCAGCTGCGTCAGTCGGGTGCGGGCGAGCTCGTCGGACACGATGCCTAGATCCATCGGCCTCCAGGTGTCCGATTGGAGCGGGGCCTAGGGCTCGTGGTCTCCGGATTAGGGCAGAGTCACCCACGCGACCGAGTTGGGGCGGCTCCAGTCCGGGTTGCCCCCGGAGATCACCAAGGTGCCGGGCAGCTGGACGATCAACTCTGCATCAGAGCGAGCCAAGGAGAGGCCTTGGCAAGGCATCGCGCCCGGGTAGGCCTGAAACACCCAGCCGTTTTGGGCGCCGACCAATACGCCATTCCGAAACGCCACCAGCCGCTCCACCGCCGAAAGCGCTTGGACGGCGACGTCCAGGGGTTGGATCCGTTCTTCGTCGACGTCCAGTCGATAGACGCGGCCATCGTCGGCGCCCATCCACGGATCGACCTGCCCCTCGGGCATGGCCAGGGCGGTGATGGCCACCTTGACCAGCTCGTTTTGGTCGGGGGAGACCTTGCGAACCGCCCGGCCGTCCCAGACCAGGTAGCTGACGTCTCGGTAGGTAAAGACGGCCCGTTGGGTGTCCAACCAAACGATGGCCGCCGCGTGGCTGCGGGCGGCGCCGGTGCGGGAGCGGTGCAGTTGTCGCCAGCCCGTCGCGTCGTGGCGATCGAGCGCCACCTCGTACTCGGCGGTGGGGGTCGTCTCGTCTTTGGCTCGGACGCTCAGCGCGAACATGGCGCTCCCATCCGGCGACACGCTGAAGGCAGACACCAAAAAGTCGGCCCGATCTGGGATCGGGAGTTGTTGCCAAGGGCCGGGCCAAGAGCCCCGGGCCACGCGGCCGTGGGCGCCGCCGATCCAGAGCTCTCCGCTGGGCAGACGCAGGCCGGTGGAAGGCGCCCAGCCGGTGCTGACGCTGGTGGTGGTCACCGAATCCGGTCCGACTACGAAGGAGTTGAGCGCCAAGTTGGTCACCAACACTCGATCGTCGGCGATCGGGAACATCGAGCTCACCGAGTCGGGCGCCGGCAATTCGACGAGCTCTCCGCTCAGCTGCAGACACAGGTCGACGGCTTGGCAGGCGGCCTGACCGAGGACCACTTGTTGTTCGTTCGGGCTCAAAAGCAGCGCTCGGGGGGCCCAGCTCGCCTCGCCCAGGTTCTGTTGAAACGCCGAGCGGGGTTGAGCCAAAGCGCAGGGCCGAGGGTCGCTGGTGTTGGGGAGGAGGCCCTCGGGCAGGCGCAGCTGGGCGATGGTGTCTTCATAATAGAAGGCGCTGACGGTGCCGTCTTCGGGGGCGGGGAGTTCGTCCGGGACCTCGATCGCCGCCCGCACCGGGCGTCCCTCGACCACCGGGACCACAAAGGCGAAGGCCGGTCGTCCCGCGGGTTGGTAGAGAAAGATCGCGCTGTTTGCGTCGGCGTCGGGCGGCGGTGGGGGCGTCCACACCGTGAGGTCACCCCGGCAGGCGGTCGCCACCAGGGCAGCCGACAGTGGCAGGGCCAGGGTCCGCACCCATCCATCATGCCTCCAGGGCCCCTCCCACTGCAAAACCGGATGTCACGGCCTTCGGCTGGTGGTAGACCGCGCCCGGAGGTTGCTCATGGCCCAAAAAACCCGCACCGAATCCGACAGCTTCGGCCCCATCGACGTCCCGGCCGATCGCTACTGGGGCGCCCAAACCCAACGGTCACTCCAGAACTTCGAGATCGGAGAGATCCACTTTCCGCGGGTCTTCATCCGCGCTTACGGCCTGGTCAAACAAGCGGCCTGTGAGGTGAACGGCAAGGCTGGGGGCATCCCCGAGAAGTTCCAGAAGGTGATCCAAGACGCCTGCCAAGAGGTCATTGACGGCAAACTGGACGGCCACTTTCCCCTCGTCGTTTGGCAGACCGGCAGCGGCACCCAGACCAACATGAACGTCAACGAGGTGATCGCCAACCGGGCCAACGAGATGCTCGGCATCGCCCTCGGCGCCAAAGACGGCGTCCACCCGAACGATCACGTGAACCGGGCCCAGAGCACCAACGACAGCTTCCCGACCGCGATGCACGTGGCGGCGGCTTTGGCGGCCAAGGAGCAGCTCTTGCCCGAGTTGGCCAAGCTGAAGGCCACCTTCGACGGCCAGGCCCAAGCCTTCGCCGACATCATCAAGATCGGGCGCACGCACCTCCAAGACGCGACCCCGTTGTCCCTCGGCCAAGAGATCTCGGGGTGGGCGGCCCAACTCGAGCTCTGCATGGCCGCGGTGGAGAGCGCTTTGACGCAGGTCTATCCGCTGGCCCAAGGCGGCACCGCGGTCGGCACCGGCCTGAACACCGACAAGGGCTACGACGTGGCGGTGGCTCAGGCGATCGCGGCCCGCACCGGCCTGCCCTTCGTCACCGCGCCCAACAAGTTCCAAGCGCTGGCGGGGCACGAAGGCCTGGTCGGCCTCTCGGGTGCCCTCAAGGTGGTCGCGGCGGCGATGATGAAGATCGCCAACGACGTACGTTGGTTGGCCAGCGGTCCTCGTTGTGGATTGGGTGAGCTGACCATCCCCGAAAACGAGCCGGGCAGCTCGATCATGCCGGGCAAGGTCAACCCCACCCAATGTGAAGCGGTCACCATGGTGTGTTGCCGAGTGATGGGCAACGACGTGACCGTCGGGATCGCCGGTTCACAAGGCAACTTCGAGCTCAACGTCTACAAGCCGGTGATCGTCCACGCGGTGTTGGAGTCCATCCGCTTGTTGGGCGACAGCGTCCGCTCTTTCCGAATCCACTGCGCCGAGGGCATCGAGCCCAACCGGGAGCGGATCGACGAGCTGATGAAGAAGTCGCTGATGCTGGTGACCGCCCTGAACCCATACATTGGCTACGACAAGGCCGCCCAGGTCGCCAAAAAGGCCCACAAAGAAGGCAAGACCTTGCGGGCGGTGGTGGTCGAGTTGGGCTTCCTGACGGGTGAACGATTTGACGAGGTGGTCAAGCCCGAGAAGATGATCGGCCCCAAGGGCTGAGCGCGCGCTCACACCTCCCCAGGGTTGACGCCGACCCCCAACCGGGCTGGACTGGCAAACGCCATGCGCTCCGGTCTTCACCTCTTCGCCGCCATCGCCCTCTTCACTCAATCGGGCTGCGGCATCATCCTGCAGAGCGCCTTTGGTTGGTCGAGCGAGCGGACCGAAACCGTCAAGAAGACCCACTCGGTCCAGGTCAAGACCGCGCCCGCCGGCGCTCAAGTGACCCGGCGGGATCCCGAGGGCAACGAACAGGTCCTGGGCCAGGCGCCTTTCACCGACACCTTGTTCTACGAGCGAACCGAAACCATCGAGTCGCCTTCGTCGTTTGGGCTCTACCTCGGCGGGGTCTTGTCGGTGGGCGCGGGCATCGGCGCGCTGGTGGTCGCGACCTCGGGCAGCAGCGGCTCCACCACCGATGACCCATTCGCCGACAGCATCCGTGACACCAGCTCGACCGCCGGCGACGTCCTCTTGGCCATCGGCGGCGGGACCCTGCTCTACCTCGGTGTTCAAGACCTGTTGATCGGCCTGATCTACGGGGCGTCGGGGGAATCGGTGAAGTCCACCAGCAACCTGCCGGCCGGCACTTATACTTATACGGCCGACGTGGCCGGCTTGCCTCAGGCGACGGCGACGGTGAAGCCGCCGGATCAGTCCTACGCCAACTTGATCCTCGATGGCAGCGTCAAGGCCACCAACCTGCTGGCGGTCGCACCTCCTCCGCCTTCGCCGCCGCCAGTGGCGCCCACCATCACCGTGCCCCCGCCGTCGAAGTCGGGCCAGATCTCCAGCGAAGCCAAGACCTGGGTGATCGCGGTGATGGAGGTGGAGCAGGTCGAGACCACCGGCAAAAGCGTCGACGGCCAGATGGTGAAGAACCTGGGCGATCAGCTGCGGATCTTCGTGGCCCAGTCCGGGGTGCGGACCATCGATCGCGGGGCCCAGGAGCGCGCCTTCAAGGATCAGATCCAGACGATGAAGTCCGAGAGCTACAAGGAGTGTTACGACAACTCCTGTCAGATCGAGCTGGGCAAGGCCTTGGCCGCCAGCCACATCTTGCGCTCTCGGATCGCTCAGTTTGGCAGCAAGTGTGTGCTCAACGCCGAGCTGATCGACCTTCGCTCCGAGGTGACGGTGAAGGCCTCCTCGGCCCGAGGGGCCTGTGAGCCCGAGGGCTTCCTGGGCATGAGCGAAGAGGTCGCCCAGACCCTGGTGGAGTGAGGCGGCTCCGCTGTAGGATGGTGGCACATGTCGTCGCGCCTCCTCCTGGTCCTGCTCCTGGCGCCCCTCTTGGCCTGTGGCGAAGAAGTGGACCCCGGCATCCCGATCACCATCTTCGACGCGGGCAACCCGAGCGACCTCGACGCCGCCGAACTTGACGCCACCTATCCCGACGCCGCGACGGGCCCAGACGCCGCCGACGACGCGGGCGACGACGGCGGTGCAGACGCCCAACTTGACGGTGGACCCGACGGCGGTCCGGACGCGGATCTGGACGGTGGCGCACTTGATGCCGAACCCGACACCGGCGTCGATGGCGGTGAGCCGGACCTCGGGGACCTGGACGGGGGCGGAGACGCCGGCCCCGATCTTGGCCTCGATGCAGGTCCCGACGCCGGCCTGGACGTAGGGGTGGACGCGGGCCTCGACGCGGGTCCCGACGCGGGTCCTGACGCCGGATACCTGCCGCCCCCCAGCGGCTACCAACCCACCAACATCGACACCACCTTCCGGCATGGCCAGGGGGTTCGTTTGATCGACCTCGATCAAGACGGGGACCTGGACGTGGTCCAAGCCAAGAGCCTCGACGACGCGATCGATCTGTACCTGAACGACGGCAACGCGGCCTCCTTCACCGCGGTCAACATCGCCATGCCGGGGGCTTTGGTGGCCATGGACGCCACCGCCGCCGACTTCGATGGGGACGGAGACGTGGATCTGGTCGGCATCAGCCTCTTTCAGCGCAGCTTGGGCTTCAACAGCCCTGGAGACATCGTCTACTACCGAAACCCCGGAAACCCGTTGGGCTTCTGGCTCGCCTTCCCCATCTCCCTCTCCAGCCTCTACGGAATGAAGAAGGTCGAGAGCGGCGATCTCAGCGGCGACGGCATCCCCGACTTGGTGATCGGCTGCGACGAGGCCTACGACATGCAGGGCAACGTGGCCGGCGTCGGCGTGCACATGGTGGTCAACGGCCCCGGCGGAAGTTTTGGCCAACCGACGCCCATCGACGGGACCTTGGGCGGCGTGGAGGTCGTGGCCATCGCCGACGTCGATCGAGACGGCGTGCTCGACGTGGTCGCGGCGGGCCGCAACGACGACGAGGTCGTCTGGTACGAAAACCTCCGCAACGCCGGCGACGTGGTCGCGTTGCCGACCTTCGCGCGGCACACCATCGCCAACCTGAGCTTGCCCAGCGGCATCGCCATCGGACAGGTCGATCCCGACGTGGGCCTGGAGATCGCGGTGGTGCAGGACGACGGCACCGGGGGTCGCCTTTGGCTCTACGACTCACCCGTTGATCCGACCCAGCTGTGGAACCCCACCCTGATCGACGGGAACTTCGGGGGTTCGGGCGACAACATCCGTTTGGCCTTGGCCGATCTCAACCGCGACGGCGCCACCGATCTGGCGGTCGCTTCTGACTTCCACGACCTGGTGCGGGCCTATATCCGTCAGCCCTTGGGCGCTTGGCAGCTCCAGAACATCTCGGCCTTGACCGGCGTGGTGGCCATCGCCGCGGGTGATCTGGACGGCGACACCTATCCGGACCTGGTCACCAGCACCTACGAGTTCGATCCCAACTTCGATCGGTTGACCTGGTGGCGCACCCAACCCTGAGGTTCGCGGCCGCGGCGGCCTTGGTCTGCGGCGCTTGTGTCGAGCCGAGGCCCCTTGATTGGAGCGCCTTCGCGGGGGCCCGTTCGGCGATCTTGGCCTGGCGCCAGGACGATCAGCGGGTGCTCCACGCCTTGCGTGCGGGTGGAGATCCGCCGGTCCTGCACCGCTCCAATCAAGCGATCTACCTGGTGACCTTCGACGAGACCCTGGAGCAGCTCGGCTTCAAGGAGGGGCCCCTCCAGGGGCAGGGCCAGGGGGTGCGTCCTTGGCCGAACACGTCTCGCCCTTTGGTGTTGCGTCCGGACACCGACGCGTTCCAAGTCCTGAGCCTCGAAGACCTCACCGCCGAGTTGGGCGAACGGGTGCTCCCCGGGCTCAGCCCGTCCGAATGCCTCGATCGGGACGGCTGTTATCGCTTCGCCAGCCCGCGTGGCACTGAATGTGAGGCCCCTTGCGCCGAACAGGCCGAGATCACCCCACCCGAACCTCCGCGCCCGCCAGCGTCGCCGACCCTGGCCCCTTGTGCCGCCGCCTGGCTCCCGCGTTTGGCCGAGGGCGTGACCGTCTGTGATCCGCCGGCGGTGCTCGATTGTCCGAACGGTAGCCGGGCCGGTTGGGCCGGAGCTTGTGTCCCCTCGGGAGGGCCCTGCGCGGCGGGTCCCTTCCCGGTGGCGCCGGGTCCATCGATCTACTTCGTCGCCGCCGGGGGACCTGCGGGGGACGGGAGCTTGAACACCCCCTTCAACGACCTGACCACGGCCTTGGCGAGTGTGCCGCCCGGCGCGACCTTGGCCTTGGGCGAAGGGCGTTTTTCGGCCGGCCTGCGGGCCCGGGCTCCGGTGAAGTTGGTGGGCCTCTGTCCGGCCCGCAGCACCTTGGTTGCGCCTTCGGGCCAAGTCGCCTTCAGCGTCAGCCGTGGGGTGGAGGTCGAGCTGGAGGGCCTCAGCTTGGAGGGTGCAGCGGGGCAGGTGGTCTTGGCCAGCCGTGGTGATCTGGAGGTCCAAGCCGTGGAGCTTCGAGGCGGCGCCTACGGTTTGGTGGGGCGAGGCGGAGCGATCCACGGCGCGGAGTTGCGGATCGCCGGCGCGGCCCGGGAGGCCCTCGACGTCGATGGGGCTCGCCTCGATCTGGCCCAGCTCGAGGTCCACGGACCCGGCGGAGTGCGCCTTGGCGCTTTGATCGATGGATCGTTGCGCGACTACTGGTCGGAAGGCGCGGGGGGTGTACGGCTCCAGAGCGGCGCCTTGACCCTGGAGCGGGCCTTCTTTCGTGGTCATCGCGGGGGCGCCATCGAAGGCCCGGCCGGAGTGTCGTTGGTCGTCCGAGACCTGGAGGTGGTGGGGGACCTCGCCGCTCACGGCGTGTGGTTGGGCGCCGGCAGCATCCTGATCGGTGAACGACTCCACTTGGTGGACACCAGCACCGGGGCCATCCGCGTCGGAGCCGACTGGGAGGATGGTTGGGTGCCGGTGGCGGGCTCCTGTCGACTCTCCGATGTGGTGGTCGAAGGTGGCCTGGTCCGCTCCCTGGTCGCGACCGCGGTCCAGCTCCAGCTCGAGCGTGGTTTGTTCCGGCGCGGAACCGGCGTGGCCTTGGACGTGCCCTTCAGCGAGGCGTTGCTCACGGACGTCACCGCCCTCGATATTGGTGCCACGGCCGCGGGGGATTTTGGCTCGGGGATCATCGCGGACGGCACCAACCTCCGGGTGGAGAGGGCACGGCTCGAGGGCTTTCAATGGGCGGTGATCCGGGCCTATTCGGATCGGGAGGCGATCGGCGCCGCTCACCTCATCGACGTCTTGGTGCGCGGCTCACCCAACCTGGGCATCGAGATCTTCACGCCCGTGGTCTCAATGACTCGGGTCGACGTCCGAGAGGTCCTGCAGGGGGTGCAAGTGGGCCAACCCAATCGCCCGCCTCCGATCAGCAACCTGACCGATCTCGGGATCCGCGACACCCAAGGGATCGGCCTTCGCATGTACTCCGGCGAATCGACGGTGCACCGCTTGGCCATCGAACGGACCTTCGTCACCGGCATCTTGCTCGATCAGGTGTCGGTGGTGGGCGAAGACTTCCGGGTCGAGACCATCCCGATCAGCGTCGACGTGAAGCCTGCCCTTCAAGGCGTCGCTTTGGGGGTCGGCCCCGGCTTCGTCACCGGCGATCTGGAGTTCGCCTCCATCGCGCTGGAGCGCTTCTTCTTCCGTGGCAGCGGCGCCGCCGGCATTTGGCTGGGCCTCAACGCCGAAACCCAGCTGACTGGGGGATGGATAGAGGGTTTTTCCGATAGTGTCTCGACCGCCAAACTCGACTTCGACCTTGGCCTCGAGTTGTCCGGGATCCGGATGCCGACCCCCGACGACTCGGCGTCGAACTAGGCAGAGGGGCCCGGGCCCTAAGTCCCGTGCCGGCTCAGGGCCACCGGCGACAACTTCAGGGCCTGGGCCAGCAACTCAAGCTCCGGGTGTTCGGAGCGCGGCGCGAAGTAGACGGCCTCTTGGGCCCGCTCCAGGTTCACCACCAGCCCCAACCGATCGGCCAACTCCAACAGGTCTCGGGCGGCGCCCAAACTTTGGGCCGACGGCCGGGCCAAAGCGATGTGCACCGAGTGGGTGATCATGTGTTCGAACAAGCGGCTCGAGGCCGTGCGGTCGATCCGATAACCTTGTTCGGTCACCCGCTGGGCAATCTCCACCGCCCGCCGGTACGCGGCCGGATCTTGGCTCTCTCGCTGCTGTCGGATCTCTTCTTCGAAGAGTCGGCCCAAAGTGAACTCGGCCGCCGCGGTCAACTCCTTGGGCAAAGCGAAGCCCGCCGACTGGAGCATGTCCAAGGTCCGTTGGTGGTCCTCGTACATGGTGGCGTATTGTTCGGCGAAGCGCCGCACCAATCCCCCGAGGACCAGCTCGGAGACGTGTTCTTTGCCGCCGGGCAAGAGGTGCTCGAGGCCAAACTCCTCGGGCCCCAACTCGTGGGCCACCAACCGCAACAAGGCTGGCAAGGACGAGGTCGGGAACGCCTCGTGGATCCGGCCGATCCGGGCGTGGAGCTCCACGTCATCGGGCCAGTCCCGGGCCACACAATAAAAGTCGACGCCGCCGAGGTGCAGCGCCGCGAAGGCTGAGCGGTGCACCCGTTGGGTCGAGGTCGAGGTCAACTCGACGCGCCCGGTGGCCAAGGTCATCCGGCCGCTGCTGCGACGCCCCAACTCCCGCCAGTTCCAGGTCCAGCCCGCCAGCTCTCCGGTTTCGTCCGGGTTGTCGACCAAGCTGGTCAACGCCAAGTGGGCCGCAACCCTGCGGGGTGAGACCCGAGCCGAGTCGACGGTCCTTCGATAGATGTCCACCCCCGAGCCGTCGGTGTTGCTGCGGGCCTCGCCCAAACGATCAAAAAAGGCCGGCAAAGGCGTCTTTTCGCCGAGCTCCTCGAAGCAGTCGATCACCCGTCCGGCGTACTTCAGGATTTGACGGGGTTCGATCCCGGCCAAGTCGGCGAAGAACCAGCCGCAGCTGGTGTACATCAACATCGCGTGCCGCTGCAGCTCGAGGAGGGTCAAGGCGTTGGTCAACGCCTCTCCGCTCAGCGGGCGCCGCTGGTGTCGCTCCAGGAAGCCCCGGAGCCCAGCCTCGGGTTCGAGCAGCAGCTGGATGTAGTCGTCCCGGGCCGCCCAAGGATCGTTGAAAAACTCGGCGCCTCGGCCTTCGAAGAGTTCGGCCCCGCGATCGCGCAAATAGTCCAAGGACTCCCGGAGGGGTCGGCGCCACTTTTGGTTCCAGCCTTCCCGGCTGCCGGTGTTGCAGCCGCAGTCCCGGTACCAGCGGCCGACGCCGTGGGCACAACTCCACGAGCTCCCCAGGCCGTCTTCGCCGAGCCAGAGCTCGACCTCTTCGGTCGGCGGGTGTTGCTCCAGGTAGGCCCCGAAGTTGGTGACCTCCACCCCGAGCTGTTGCGCCTCGTACTCCAAGGCGTGGGCCAAACAACGATCGCCGAACTTGAAGTGGTGACCGTAGGTCTCGCCGTCGGTCGCCACCGTCACCACACCGTTAGAGGGCGCGCCGCCGACCAGGTTGTCCAAGAAGCCGCGGCTGGTGGCCAGGGCGCCCTCGAAGGCGATCGATTTGGAGCGAGGCCCGTCGTAGAAGAAGATGTCGACGTACCGCCCGCTGCCGTTTCGGTGAAAATACCGATAGGGCCGGGTGCTATCGAGGCGCCCGTTGCTGGCTTCGCGCCAGGTCCCACCGAAGGGTCGAACCCGCAGGGCCTGGTAGGGCGAAAGCACGGTAAAGCGCACCCCGGCGTCGATCAACACCTCGAGGCACTCGTGGTTGGCGGCGGTTTCGGCCAGCCACAACCCGGCCGCGTCTCGGCCGAAGCGGTGGCGGAAGTCGTAGAGCCCCCACTTCACCTGGGTTTGGCGGTCTCGGGCGTTACAGAGCGGGAGGATCGCGTGGTTGTAGGCCTGGGCCATCGCGTTGCCGTGGCCACGCCGCCGCCGGGCGCTCTCTCGATCGGCCGCCAGGATGCGGCCGTAGGTGATGGTGTGGTGGTGCTCCAGCCAGGAGAGCAAGGTCGGGCCGAAGTTGAAGCTGAGGTGGATGTAGTTGTTGACGATCCGCTCCACCCGGCCCTGGTCGTCGAGGATCCGGGCGTAAGAGTTGGGGCGGTAACACTCGAAGAAGATCCGCTCGTTCCAGTCGTGGAAAGGCTCGGCCCCCGGTTCGCGCTCCACCTGGTCGATCCAGGGGTTCTCGCGCGGGGGCTGATAAAAGTGGCCGTGGATAATCAGAGATGCGGCCATGCCGAGGTCGGCAATCTACCTCAAATCCGGCGCGCAATCCCGCTTTGGGCCGGCTACTTTGGTGGCCAGCCCGGTCCTGTTATGCTGCGGGGGCCTGAACCCGACGAGCGCCGAGCTCCGAATGCCCGAGTCGATCCTGGTCATCGAGGATGACTCGACGATTCGAACCATCTTGGTGAAGACCTTCTCTCGCCAAAGCCGGGTGTTGGAGGCCAAAAGTGGCACCGAAGGCCTCCAGGTGTTGTTGAGTCAGCGCCCGGACTTTGTGGTCACTGACGTGATGTTGCCGGGAATGACGGGCGTGGAGCTGATCGCCCGGGCCCGCCGCAGCTACTACGGCGCCTGCGTCCCCATCTTGGTTTTGACCGCCAGTCCCGACGAACAGACCCTCTACGACTGTTTTAGGGAGGGCGCCGACGACTTCATGAGCAAGCCGTTTTCGGTGAAGGAGATCCAGGTGCGGGTCGCCTCCATTCACCTGCGGCAACGGGTGATCCGGGACATGAACCCCCTAACCCGCCTGCCCGGGAACGTGGCGATCAAACGACAGCTGTCTTGGCGCCTCCAACAACCCGAAACCTTCGCCATCGCGGTGTTGGACCTGGACCATTTCAAGGCCTTCAACGACAGCCGGGGCTTCGATCTGGGGGACGAGGTGATCAAATTGGTCGCCGATTTGTGCATCGGCTTCACCATTGCTCACCCCCTCGAGGACGTCTTCGTCGGCCACGTGGGCGGCGATGACTTCGTGGTGCTCTTGCCCAGCACCCAAGTCGAGGCGTTCGCCAGCTGGGTGCACCCCCGCTTCAGCGAAGCCGTCGCCAAGTACTACTCGGACGAAGAGCGGGCCAGCGGCCTCACCGAGGTCATGAACCGCCGTGGAGACAAGGAGCGGGTGCCGCTCCTGTCGTTGTCCATTGGCGTCACCGACACCCGTCGCAGCGACCTCTCGGACGTCCGCCGGATCTCCGAGGTGTCGGCCGAAGTGAAGAAGCAGGCCAAGGCCATCCCGGGGAACAGCCTCTTCGTCGATCGCCGGAACTGAGGTTAGGGCATGAAGGGGCGGAACTTCAGGTAGCTGACCCGGTAGTCGTCACCGACCGGAGGTGCGGAGACGCCAAAGAAGAGGATCGAGTTGGAGCCGGGTTCGTAGTCGAAGCCATCCCGACGGTCTCGGGCCATGGTGGAGGTCGGGACCGCCACCTCCAAAGATCCGGAGATCGGCTCGTTCATCAGCGGCACCACCGAAGCGGCGCCGGCCGAGGCGATCAAGATCTCCTCGATGGGTCCGGTCAGATCTTGGGCGCAGATCGAGGCGGTGGTGCCACCGGTCGCTTCGGCGGCCCGGATGTAACTTTCGCCGACTCGGGCAATGCCACGCCCGACCGCGGTGCAGCCTCGAGGACGAGGCCCGGCGATGGCGAAGGCCAACACGCTCCGATCCAGGTATTCGGTGATGTAGTCATCGATGCTGCGCAGGTTCAGGGACTCTTCATCGGTGTAGAAGATCACCACCGTGACCGCGTCGGGGCGCAGGCGCTCTTCGGTGACGCTGGCGGTGGCGGCCCGATCGACCGCCCGTAGCGCGTACTCCAGGCCTTGTTCTCGGCCGTTGCCGTTGATGCCCACCCGGACCCGGGAGCGGAAGTCACCGATGTCGCTGCTGAACGATCCGCCCTGCAGGGCCTCACCGTCGGTCGTCACCACTCCGATGCGGAAGTCGATGCGCGAACGCTGCAGCGCCCCGAAGAACTGCTCGGCGGCCTGGGCCAAAGCGGCCTGTTCCTCCTGCATCGAGGCCGAGTTGTCGACCACCCAGATGAAGTCCACCAAGAGGGCCTCGGCGGTCTTGTTTTCGCAGTCCACCGCCACCTCGGAGCCCGGCGGGCCCAGGTGGGTGCCGTTGGTCAGATCGTTCAAGCGGATCGCCAACTCCGAGGCCTGGGGGGCGCTGTTGTCGTCGACGATCGCCAAGATGATGTTGACCCCCAGGTTGACCACGTCGACCTCGACGTAGGTGGCCAACAACAAGGTTCGGGTCGGGGCCTCTCCCATGGCCACCGGGACCCCGCCGAGTTCGGTCAGGGGCACCGCCGCCAACTCCGACAACAAGCCGGTGCGGATCCGGGACGGCAACACGTCGTTGACCATGCTGATCTCCCGCAGGCTCCGGGCCGCGGGGTTGCGATCGTTCTTGAAGGTCTGACGCAGGGTCTCGTCGACCCGGTCGGGGAGGCCGGTGACGCCGGGCAGGGCCTGATCGAAGAGCGGATCCAGGTACTGATCGATCACCTGGCTCGCGGCCGTGTTGCTCAACGGATCGATCGAGGGATCCAGCGGGATCCGGATCGAAAAGCCCCGCATGCCCAGCCGGTCGTCATCCAACGCGAAGCCGCTGGCCCCGCTCAGCTCGCTGGACAAGGTCCCTTCGTGGACCGCCAAGACGAAGACCGCCCCGGGCATCTCGATCGCCGAAACTTGATCCGAGTTCTGGAGGCGACAGGGCCCTTCGGTCAGGGGTCCGCTGTCGATCGGCCCGACGTCGATGAAGCCCACGTCCGCGGGCGGGCCCCGATCCGTGGACCCGCCATCGACCCCTAGGTCGGGGAGTTCACC
Source organism: Deltaproteobacteria bacterium (assembly GCA_016703535.1). Lineage (GTDB taxonomy): Bacteria > Myxococcota > Kuafuiibacteriia > Kuafuiibacteriales > Kuafuiibacteriaceae > Kuafuiibacterium > Kuafuiibacterium phototrophicum. The sequence continues at coordinate 1,207,186 of JADJBV010000002.1, forward strand.
GCTGTCGGTGAGGCCGGCGTCCAATTGGGTGGGGTCCTGATCCCCGACCTGAAAACGGGTGCAGGCCGAGTTGCCAGACAAGGTCGCCACCACCACCAAGGTGTAGAGCCCGCGGGTCGAGCGCCGCCGCGCCCACCAAGCGCCGACCAAGAGGGCCGCCAGGCCGCCCAGGCCTCCCGCTGATCCACCCGTGGAAGAACAACCGCACTTCACGGCGACCGGCGCCACTTCGTCGAGTTCACCCGGCTCTCCCGAGTCGACCCCGGCGTCCACACCCGCGTCGGCGCCACCGCCATCGCCGCCGCTGTCTCCGCCGCTGGCGTCCACCGGGCCCGCGTCGACCGCGGTGCAGAGGTTGACGCCCGTGCCCGGCTCCAGGTCGGCGGTCAGGTCGCAGTCGTTGTCGATGCCGTCGCAGACCTCAGTGACCCGGGGGCTGATGGCGGGGTTGGCGTCGTCGCAGTCCCCATCACAGTCGGTGACGCCGTCCCGGTCGGTGTCGTTGCAGGTCGCACAAGTGCTTTCGCCCTGGGGCGTCTGATCGATGCGGCCGTCGCAGTCGTTGTCGCGCCGATCGCAGAGATCGGTCGCGTGGGGGTTCACGCTAGCGTTGGCGTCGTTGCAGTCGCCGCACAGGTAGCTGAAGCCATCGCCGTCGTTGTCGTCTTGGCCTTCGTCGGTCTGGCCGTTGCAGTTGTCGTCGAAGGTGTTGACCTGCTCCCGGGCAAAGGGATGGACGTTCGGGTTGTTGTCATCGCAGTCCCCAAAACAGGTGGCGAAGCGGTCGTTGTCTTCGTCGAAGCCCTCGTCGACCCGGTTGTTGCAGTCGTTGTCTTGGCCGTCGCAGACCTCGGGCGCACCTGGGTAGACCGCGCCGTTTTGGTCGTTGCAGTCCCCGCCGCAGGTGGTGAAGGAGTCGCCGTCGATGTCCAGGTCGGGGTCGGTCAGGCCGTCGCAGTCGTCGTCGATGTTGTTGCCGCACACCTCTCGCCGGAAGGGACCCTTCATCGGGTCGTTGTCGTCGCAGTCGCCGGCGCAGACCGTCGCAAAGTCCCCGTCCTCGTCGAAGCCTTCATCGACGTCCCCGTCGCAGTTGTTGTCGAAGCCGTCGCAGACCTCAACCGCCGCCGGGCTCACCGAAGCGAAGCGATCGTCACAGTCACCTTGGGCAGTGGTTACGCCGTCACCGTCCTCATCGACGTCTTCGTCGGTGTCGCCATCGCAGTCGTTGTCCAGGCCGTCGCCGTAGAGCTCCGGGAGGCCCGGGGCCGCGGTCGGGTTGCGGTCGTTGCAGTCTCCGTCGCAGTTGGAATAACCGTCGGCGTCGAAGTCGTGGCAGGCACCGAAGTCGCAGACCGAACCGCCGAAGCCGTCTTCGTCTTCTTCGAGGTCGCAGTCGTTGTCGGTGCAGTCACACCGCTCCTCTAGACCCGGAGCCACGAAGGCGCTGTTGTCGTTGCAGTCGCCGCCGCAGGTGCTCACGCCGTCGCCGTCGACGTCGAAGTCCTCGTCGGTGTCGCCGTCGCAGTCGTTGTCCAGCTCGTCGCAGACCTCGGCCACCGGCGTAACTTCGTTGGCGCAGCTGCCCGGGACGCCGTTGATGCAGACGGCCTCGCCGACCTGGCAGGTCCCGACCGTGGCAGTCCCGACTGGACCGGTGTAGCAGGGGGTTAAGTTGCCATCGACGGTGGTGTCGCAGTCGTCGTCGATGTTGTTGCAGATGTCGATCGCGCCTGGGTGTCGGGCCGGATCGTTGTCGTCGCAGTCGCCAGCGCAGGTGGTGTAGCCGTCGCCGTCGGTGTCGGATCCTTCGTCGATCTGGTTGTTGCAGTTGTCGTCGACGTTGTTGCAGATCTCCGTGGGCATCGGCAGGACCTCACCCACGCAGGTGGTCCCGAAGCCCGCGGCGCCCTGGCACTGGAAGACGCCGGGTTGGCAGATGCCCACCCCTTCGGTGCCGGTCGGGCCGGTGTAGCAGCTCTGGGTCAGGGGCTGGCCCTGGTTGTTTTCGTCGGTGTTGCCGTCGCAGTCGTTGTCTTTGCCGTCGCAGACCTCGGGGTTGCCCGGGAAGCGGGTCGGATCGTTGTCGGCGCAGTCGGGGTTGGGGCCGCAAGAAGAGAAGCCGTCGCCGTCCACGTCGAAGGCCTCGTCCACGTCGCCGTCGCAGTCGTCGTCCCGCTGGTCGCAGATCTCCATCGAGGCCGGGATCACCTCACCCACGCAGGGCACGCCGTTGTAGGTGCCGCCGGTGCAGGTCTGGAGGCCACCTTGGCAGATGCCGACGCCGTTGGTGTTGGCCGGGCCCGAATAACACGAGCGGCGCAGTGGGTTGCCTTGGTTGTCCCGTTCATCGGTGCGGGTGTCGCAGTCGTCGTCGGCGCCGTTGCAGACCTCGGTGGCGCCCGGGTTGATCATCGGGTTGTTGTCGTTGCAGTCGGCGTTGGGTCCGCAGGCCACGTAGCTGTCGCCGTCGGCGTCAAAACCTTCGTCGGTTTGGTTGTTGCAGTTGTTGTCGCGCTGGTCGCAGATCTCCGCGCTCGGCACCACCTGGCCCACGCAGGGGTTGCCGGTGAACATGCCGCCGATGCACTCCTGGAGGCCGGCCACACACATGCCGATCCCCAAGGTGCCGCCCGGGCCAGTGTAACAAGACTGGCGCAGCAGGTTGCCTTGCGCGTCTCGTTCGTCGGTCAAGGTGTCGCAGTCGTCGTCGGCGCCGTTGCAGACCTCGGGCGCGCCCGGCCGGATCTGGGCGTTGTTGTCGTTGCAATCCCGGCAGATCGCGTAGCCATCGCCGTCGACGTCGGCGAAGCCGTTGTCCACGTCGGTGTCGCAGTCTTCATCGATGTTGTTACAGAGTTCCGGGGCCCCGGGGTAGATGTTGGGGTTGTTGTCGTTGCAGTCGCCTTGGCAGGTGGTGAAGCCGTCGCCGTCGGCGTTGAAGTTCTCGTCGACGATGGTGTCGCAGTCGTCGTCGACCCCGTTACAGATTTCGGTGCGGCCCGGGTAGATGTTGGGGTTGTTGTCGTTGCAGTCGCCTTGGCAGGTGGCGACCCCGTCCCCGTCGACGTCGAAGCCGTTGTAGCCGTTGCCGTTGCAGTCCTGATCGGGGGCGTCGCAGATCTCGGGGACCGGCGTGATTTGACCCACACACATCCCGGACCAGCCGCCGGGGGCGTTGCAGGTTTCGGTGCCGCCGCGACAGAGGCCTCGGTTGTTGGTGCCCGCCGGGCCGGTGTAACAGCTGCGGGTGATGTTGGAATCCAAGGTGGCGGGGTTGCAGTCGTTGTCGATGCCGTCGCAGGTCTCGGCTCGGCCCGGATAACGGTTGGGGTTGTTGTCGTCGCAGTCGCCCGCGCAGGCGGGCACCGGATCACCGTCGGCGTTGGGGAAGCCGTTGTAGCCCTGCCCGTTGCAGTCTTGGTCGGGGGCGTCGCACAACTCAGCGGTCGGCAAGATCTGCCCTACGCAGGTGCCCGACCAACCGCCCGGGGCGTTGCAGGTTTCGGTGCCGCCGCGACAGAGGCCGACGTTTTGGGTGCCACCCGGCCCGGTGTAACAGCCCCGGGTGATCGCCGAGTCCAAGGTGCCGGTGTTGCAGTCGTTGTCGATGCCGTCGCAGATCTCTGGGAGCCCCGGCCTGCGGTTCGGGTTGTTGTCGTCGCAGTCGAAGCACGACGGCGAGCCGTCGCCGTCCACATCGGGCGCACCGTTGGTGTTGTTGCCGTTGCAGTCCTGATCGATGTTGTCGCAGATCTCGGTCTGCGGGAGCTGTTGACCCACACACATCCCGGACCAACCGCTCGGCCCGTTGCAGGTTTCGGTGCCGCCGCGGCAGATGCCCACGTTGAGGGTTCCGGCCGGGCCGGTGTAGCAGCTGCGCGTAAAGGAGGAGTCCAGCGTGGCGTTGTTGCAGTCGTTGTCGACGCCGTCGCAGACCTCGGTCAGGCCGGGGCGCCGGTTGGGGTTGTTGTCGTCGCAGTCGAAGCAGACGTAGGAGCCGTCACCGTCGGCGTCGGGGATGCCGTTGTTGTTGTTGCCGTCGCAGTCTTGATCGATGTTGTCGCAGAGTTCGGTCTGCGGGAGCTGCTGACCGGCACAGACCCCGGACCAGCCGGTGGGCGCGCTGCAGGCTTCCGTGCCGCCGTGGCAGATGCCGCGGTTGTTGGTGCCCGCCGGGCCCGTATAACAGGCCCGGGTGATGGCCGAGTCCGGGGTGCCGGCGTTGCAGTCGTTGTCGACGCCGTCGCAGATCTCCGGGTTGCCCGGGAAGCGGTTGGGGTTGTTGTCGGCGCAGTCCCCTTGGCAGAGGTTGACGCCGTCGCCGTCGCCGTCCGGCGGGTTGTCATTGATGGTGTCGCAGTTGTTGTCCTTGCCGTCGCAGAGCTCGGGGGCGCCCGGGTAGACCGTGTTGTCGAGGTCATTGCAGTCGCCGGCGCGACAAGAGAAGGAATCGTTGTCCAGGTCCGAGTCGTCGCATTGAGCCTGGGCCCAAGACGGCGGGAGCAATACGGCGAAGGAGAAGAGGAGTGCGAGCGCGAACTTCATAGAGCCCATCCGATTCCGAGATCCAGGTCGAAGTAGCCGTCGGTGAAGTCCGCATCGCCGGCGCGGCCGGACTGGCGAGCATATCGGGCCCGGAGTTGGGCCAAAAACCCGCCAGCGAGCTCGAGCCGAGGCCCGCCGCCGACGTCAAAGGAAGTGCCGGCGTCGCCGCCATCGGCCGAAGGCGCCAAGCGCAACGCGCCATCGACGCCGAAGAGCACCGCGCCGCCGTCGAAGAGGACCACCGGCTGCACCACCGATAGCCCGCCCCGGATCACGCTGTAGCGCACCGAAAAGGCGTCGCCGGCCGCGCCCAGCTCGAAGCGCAAGAGTTCGTAGCCGACCAAGGGGCCAACCCGGGGCAGATAACCTTCGCCGGTGTGGAAACGATAGACCAAGCCGGCCTGCACCCGATCGGCGCTGACCGAAATCGCCTCGTCACCCCGGGCTCCGTTGGCCAAACGCCGCAAATAACCAGCGCCCAACTCGAGGTCGTGGGACTCACCCAAACCGAAGACCCGATCCAAGTGGAGTGATCCTTCGGCGCCGAGGCTCAACAGGCTCGAGCCATCGATCGGTGTGCCCGGGGCGCCGTCCAAGCTCCGCGACAACATCCCCACCGAAACCAACAGAGCAGCCCACTTCCGTTTGCTCTCGGGCGCGACCTCGGGGGCCAAGGTCTTGCGTTCGGTGACGATCTCTTGATCGACGAAGGGCGCAGGCGGCGGCACGATCGGCGGCGGGGGAGGGGGCTCAGGTTTGGGCGGGGCGATCGCGGCCCAGACCTTTTCCCACCCCGGATTCAGATCTTTTTCGGTCAGCTGCTCGAGATCCAAGCTGAGGGTGGTCTCGACGATCGGCGCCGGCGCTCCTCGTTCGGTGGCGGCGAAGATCAACTCGCCGGTGGTCTTGTCTTTGGGTTGGAGCGTGAAGTCGACGATCACCTTGCAGGCCGCGCCCTCTTTTTTGGGCGACTTGATCCGCAACAGCTCGTAGCGCGTGTGCCCCGGTTGAGTCCCCTTCGCCGCGACCTCGATCGCCCGCAGCAATCGCTCCTGTTGAGCCTTGGTCCCTTTGCGGGGCGCCAGCCAACACACGTTACCCGAGGCCGCATCACTCGGTTCGGTCCAGTCGACGCTCAGCGTCGTGCTCTCGCTTTGAGCGGCGAGGAGCACCGTGATCAGAGCCACTCCGGCATGCATCTTCCCAGAAGTTATCGGACTTCTTGACTCGAGTAGTAGGGGCGCAGGTATGAGCTGCGCTCACGCCGACGTACTGCTAACGTCCCGGCATGAGCGGGCCCGAGCGGGTGCACCTGGCCACCAACGGCATTGTCCTTCACACCCTCTGCGCCGGCGATCCCCAGGCGCCGCTGGTGATTCTCCTGCACGGCTTCCCCGACTTCAGCGAAGGATGGAGGGACTACGTGACCCCCCTGGCCGAGGCCGGTTTTCGGGTCTTGGCGCCGGATCAACGGGGCTACAACCTGAGCAGCAAGCCGGTGGGGGTCGCCTCATATCGGATCGAAACCCTAGTCGAGGACGTGATCGGGCTGATCGAAGGCGCCGGGCGAGAGCGGGCCATCTTGGGCGGCCATGACTGGGGTGGGGCCGTCGCTTGGTGGGCCGCCCACACCCGCCCCGATCGGGTCGAGAAGTTGGCCGTCTTTTGTGTGCCCCACCCGACGGTGATGCGGCAGGCCATCCTGCGCCCCGGGCCCCAGACCTTGAAGAGCTGGTACATGGGCTTCTTTCAGCTCCCGGGCCTCCCCGAGTGGGCCTTCGCTCGGGCCGGGGGCCGCCCTTTTTTCCAGCAGCTCGAAAAGGGGGCGATCGCGCCCGCCTTCCGAGGGCGGGAGGCCGAATACCTGGCCGCCTGGCAGCAACCGGGGGCTTGGACCGGGATGCTCAACTGGTACCGGGCCGCCCGAGCCCAGGTCGGCTTGCCCCCGGAGGCGCCCGCCAAAATCCCGGCGCCGACCCAGTTTTACTGGGGAAAGCGAGAGGCGTTCATGATCCCCGAGCTGGTCGACGCCAGCCTGGCCCTCTGTGAGCGGGGCGAACGGATCGACCTGGACGGCACCCACTGGTTGCCCCATGAGCGGGCGACCGAAGTCCTGCCGCGGCTGCTGGCTTTCTTGAAGTCGTAGCCGTGTCCTTGCCCGCGCCCCTCGTGTTAGGCCAGGCCCGATGAGCACACCTCCGGCCTGGACGGGTACCTCCGACTACATCGCCTCCGATGCCCTGGGGCGGATCGTCAACGTGGCGATCCAGCTCGGCCGCCCACTCTTGATCAAAGGTGAGCCCGGCACCGGCAAGACCTTGTTGGCCCAGTCCATCTCCAAGGGCCTCGGCATGGAGCTGCTCACCTGGCACGTGAAGTCGACGACCAAGGCCCGGGACGGCCTCTACGTCTACGACACCGTACAGCGGCTTTATGACAGCCGCTTTCAGGACAAAGACGTCTCCAACATCGCCGACTACATCCACCTGGGTCCTTTGGGGCGCTCCTTCGACTCGCCGAAGCGGGTGGTGTTGTTGATCGATGAGATCGACAAGGCCGACATCGAGTTCCCCAACGACCTGCTCCATGAGCTGGACGCGATGAACTTCCACATCACCGAAACCGGCCGCACCGTCCGGGCCCAACAACGGCCGGTGGTGGTCATCACCTCCAACAGCGAAAAGGAGCTCCCCGACGCCTTCTTGCGCCGCTGCGTCTTCCACTACATCGAGTTCCCGGACGCCGCCTTGATGAGCCAGATCGTCCAGGTCCACTACCCGACCTTGTCGGCCACGCTGCTGAAGAGCGCGTTGGACGCCTTCTACCGCCTGCGCGACGTGGAGGGCATTCGGAAGCGCCCCAGCACCAGCGAGTTGATCGACTGGATCGCGGCCTTGATGGGCCACGGCGTCGAGCCCGAGTCCCTCGACAAAGAGTTGCCGTTCCTCGGCGTTCTACTGAAGAGAGAACAAGACGTGGCCACCGCCATCCGCCGCTTGGCCGCCCAAGGCAAACCGCGCTTCAAGGCCTGATCCACCACCTCGGGTCGGCCGTACTCACCGAAGGCAGCCTGGTCTTCACCCGCCCGTGACTACGGCCCAACCTGAAAGCCGTAGTCCAAGAGCCGGGTCGAGTCCGTGTAGCGCTGTTCGGTACCGAGCACGACGCTGATGATGTCTTCGTTGCCGCGCGCCGCGGCCGCGACCAGACACTCCTTGGCGAGATCCGTGGTCCCCGTCTTCACGCCGTAGGCGCCGTTGTAGAGATTCGTCGTTGCATTGCAGGTGCCGGTCCCGTCTTGAATGAGCTCGTTGGTGTTGCACAGCTGGAACGTCAAGAGGCTCGATCCTCGCCTCACGGCCGCCGTCCACCGGGAGGTCCTCACGACCTGCGCAAACATCGGCTCGCTCAGCGCGAAGCGCGCCAGCATCGCCAGATCGCGGGCGCTCGAATATTGCGCGCAGTTCGGGTTGTCGAAGTCGTTGCCTTCGCAGAGGGGTTTGTCGACGGTCGCTGGATCACGTCCGTGCGCGTAGATGAAGTGCGTGTTCGTCAAGCCGAGGTCCTGGGCGCGATCGTTCATGCGATCCGCGAAGTCATCCTCCGTTCCGTCGAGGTGTTCGGCGAGCGCGATGGCCGCGTCGTTTCCGCTGGGCAACATCAGCCCGTAGAGCAGGTCGATGACCAGCACCCGGTCGTTGGCCATGACGTTCATCTCCGAACCCCCGATCCCCGCAGCTTCGCCGCTGATCGTCACGGTGTCGCCGTAGAGGATGTCGCCGCGGTTGGCGGCTTCGATGATCAGCAGCGCGGTCATCATCTTGGCGGTGCTGGCGACGGCCCGGCGTTCGTCGGGTAATTTGGCGGCGTAGGTCTTGCCCGTGTTGGTGTCGATGACGATCGCCGCCGCTGCCTCGATGTCCGGGGCCGCGGGCTCGAGCGTGCTCACGAAGACCGCGCCCGAGTTCTGTACGACACCGACGTCTTCATAGGGCGCGCCGACCGCGAGCTCGGGGAGGCCATCGTCGTCGAAGTCACCCGCCGCGAGCGCGCTGCCGAAGCGATCACCATCCTCTTCTGCGCCACCGAATGGACCTTGCCTCAGCCAATACGAGCGCGCCGGAAGCACACCGGCGTTTCCTCCGAAGAAGACCATCACCACGCCGTTGTCGGTGTGGGCGGCGACATCTTCGAATGGCACGCCGACGACAAGATCGGAGTGACCATCGTCATCGAAGTCCGCAGTGGTCAGCGCAGCGCCGAAGTTGTCGTTCAGTTCGTTGCCGGCGTCGGCAGAGTTTTGGGTGATCCACTCGGTCTGCGCAGGCAACAAGCCGCTCGATGATCCGTAGAGCAGCGCAACCATGCCGGTGTTCGCTGCACCGTCGTGGTCCTCGAACGGCGCCGACGCGGCGAGGTCGTCATAACCGTCGTCGTCGAAGTCGCCCACCGCGAGCGCCCAGCCAAACTGATCCCCGTCCTCGTTGCTCGTCCCGTTGACCGAGGTTTGGGTGATGACCTCGCTTTTTACGGGGTACAATCCCGCCGAAGAACCGTACAAGATGGCCAAAAGACCAGTGTCGTCCGCACCGCCCGTGTCCTCCCGTGGGACGCCGACGGCCAGGTCGTCGTACGCGTCGTTGTCGAAGTTGCCGGCGGCCAGGCTCAAGCCGAAGTTGTCGCCGTCTTCGTTGGTCGCGTCGGAGACCGACGTTTGGGTGATGACCTCGGTATTCGAAGGCAAAAGCCCCGAAGAGGAGCCGAACATGATGGCCACCAGGCCGGTGTCGTTGGCGCCGCCGGTGTCTTCGTAGGGGACGCCGATCGCCAGATCGTCGTAGTTGTCGTTGTCGAAGTTGCCGGCGGCGAGCGCGTAGCCGAAGCGATCGCCGGTTTCGTTGCTGGCGCCATTGACCGAGTTTTGGGTGATCGATTCGGTGTGGGTCGGATAGAGGCCGCCTGAGGATCCGTACATGATCGCGACCAAGCCGGTGTCGGTCGCGCCGTCGGTGTCTTCGTAGGGCACGCCGACCGCCAGATCGTCGTACGCGTCGCCGTTGAAGTTTCCGGCGGCGAGCGAAAATCCAAAGCGATCGCCGTCTTCGTTCGAGCCGGTGACGACCGACGACTGCGTGAACTTCTCCCAACCGCCGCTGCCGATACCGTTGGAGCCGCCCAAAAAGATGAACACGATCCCGCTGTCCGTGCCGCCGTCGTCTTCGTCGGGTGCGCCGATCGCGAGGTCTTGGTAGCCGTCGTTGTCGAAGTCGCCGGTGGCGAGCGCCTTTCCGAAGTGATCGGAGGGCTCGTCCGAGCTCGAGGCGTCGCTCTGCGTCAGCAGGTCTTCGTCAAACAACCCGATAGCCGCCGCGTGTTGCGCGATCGATTCGGGGGGCTGTTCGGAGCACGCGAGGACCGCGAGCGGCAGGTAGGCGGTGCGAAGGAATGTTCTCATGTATTAGGGAAAGGCCGATGCCACGGCACGTGACCTTGGGAGCCAACATCCGTGGGATCCCAACGCCTTCATGCATCCATCTTCGACGGCTTCTCGATGGTGGACGCTCCTTGGGTGATCACCATGGGTTCGTTGTGACGCCCGCCAAGCAGCAGCTTTGCCTCGCCGCTGGACCCGGCCCAACGTCCGCGCACGGCCCGCCGGAATCGACCGACACGACTCGATCGTGTATGAGCCCGGCTTCGATGGCGTCGACCAAGTTGTCCCCTTCTATCGGGACCCCAGGTGTACCTTGGGGGGCGCGGGAACGCGCGGAGTGGCGCGCCAGCACCCAGAAGTTGCGCAGCTTCGCCGAGGAGGTGTTCCCGATCGTCCAGCGGCTCGAGTCCACGTTCGAGGTCCACACCTACGGCACCTTGGACTACGGACCCGACGAAGGTTATCCGCAGCTCGCCCTCCGCAGCCGGGCCTGGGACGACGCCCTCCCGCTGGCGATGATCACCGGCGGGGTGCACGGCTACGAGACCAGCGGGGTCCACGGGGCGCTGCGCTTCGCCGAACGCGAGGCCCAACGCTACGCGGGGCGCGCGAACCTGCTGATCGTCCCCTGCGTGAGCCCTTGGGGTTACGAACGCATCCATCGCTGGAACCCGGACGCGGTCGATCCCAACCGATCCTTCAAACCAGACGGCACCGCCGCCGAGGCGCGCCGGCTGATGGACTTCATCGCGCCCTACCGGGGCCGCTTCCTGGTCCACCTCGATCTGCACGAGACCACCGACACCGACGAGACGGTCTTTCGACCTTCGCTGGCGGCCCGCGATGGGAAGGTCTACGAACCAGGGGTGGTCCCGGATGGATTCTATTTAGTAGACGATATTGAATACCGTCAGCCCGAATTTCAGCGGGCCATCATCGAGGCGGTGGAGCGGGTGACCCACATCGCCGAGGCCGACGAACACGGCCGGCTGATCGGCGAGCCGCTCCAGAGTCGCGGGGTCATCGCCTATCCGGTGCGGGCCTTGGGGCTCTGCGCCAGCCTCACTGGCGCCCGCTACACCACCACCACCGAGGTGTACCCGGACAGCCCTCGGACCACGCCGGAGCAGTGCAACGAGGCCCAATCCGTCGCCGTCCGGGCGGGGCTCGACTACGCTCTTTCCCATTCAGGGTGAACACGTTGAGCGTTCGCGGTTTGGGCATCTTTTTGGTCACCGTCCTCTTGTTGGGCGGGCCCATCGCTTGGGCCGAGGACCCCTTGGCCGCCCTCGATTGGCTCCCGGGGTGTTGGGAGGCCGAGGGGGGTGAAGTGGGCTCCGGCGAGATGTGGATGCGGGCGGCCGGTGGGTCGATGTTCGGCCTCAGCCGCACCATCAAGGGCGGCAAGGTGGTGGCCCACGAGCTGATGCAGCTCCGCCTTGGCCCTGATGGGAGGCTGGTGTTCGTCGCCAGGCCCTCGGGGCAAAAGGAGGCGACGTTCCCGCTGAAGAGCCTGCAAGACCGCACAGCCGTCTTCGAGGACCTGGGCCACGATTTTCCGCAGCGGATCAGCTATCGACCGGTCGGGCGGGATCGGCTCCTCGCCCGGATCGAAGGCCTACAGGACGGGAAGTTGGTCGGGATCGACTTTCCGATGCGCCGCGTTCGTTGTGAGGTCGCCAAGTAGCAGGTTTGCGTCGCGCCTGGGCCCGGCCTAACGTCCAGGCGCCGTGGCGTTGCCGCTGATGACCCCCACGCCTCCGCCGTACGACGCGCTCTTGTGGGAGAAGAAGCCCTTCGCCGAGAAGGTGCGGATGGTTTGCCAAGCCTGGGCACTCCAGGGGTACGGCTCGCCGATCGGCGCCATCTTGATCTACGCGGTCAAGGTCTTGGCCTACCTGTGGGCCTGGACCGCCTTCGTCCGCTTTACGCCGGGCCTGGGTGAGGTCTCGGAGTTCGGGCGCTGGTGGTCCGAGCCGGTCGCGTTTCAAAAGGCCATCCTTTGGAGTCTGCTCTTCGAGATCTCCGGGTTGGGTTGTGGCAGCGGCCCCTTGACCGGTCGTTATTTCCCGCCGATCGGCGGGGTGCTCTACTTCTGGCGGCCCGGCACCACCAAACGCCCGCTTTTCCCCGAGCTGCCGCTCGTCGGTGGCCACCGGCGCACGATCCTCGATGTGGCCCTCTACGTCGGACTGCAAGTTGCCTTGCTGTGGGCCCTGACCCGCCCGGCGATCACCGGGGCCGAGTTGTGGCCGGTGGTGATCCTGCTCCCGATCTTGGGCCTCACCGACAGGACCTTGTTTTTGGCCGCCCGCAGCGAACACTACTACACGCTGATCCTCTGTTTCCTCTTCGCGGCCCACTGGATCGCCGGCGCCAAAGCGGTCTTTTTTGCGGTCTGGTTTTGGGCGGGCATCTCCAAGCTCAACCACCACTTCCCAGCGGTGGTCGGGGTGATGATCAGCAACAGCCCGGTAGTTCGCTTCGCCTGGGCGCGCCGCCTCATGTATCGCCGCTTCCCGGACGATTGTCGGCCTTCGTCATTGGCCACCGGCATGGCCCACGTCGGCACCGTGTTGGAGCTGGCGGTGCCGATCACCTTGGGGCTCGGCTCCGGCGGGACCCTGACCCAGGTGGGCCTGGTGTTGATGTTGTTGCTCCACAGCTTCATCACCAGCTCGGTGCCAATGGGGGTGCCCATCGAGTGGAACTTCGTGATGGTTTATGGCGGGTTCTACTTGTTTTGGCACCACGCGGCCGTCAGCGTCACCGAACTCGGATCCCTCCCGCTCGCCGCCGTCTTGGCCGTGGCGTTGGTCGGCCTGCCGCTCCTCGGGAACCTCAAGCCGGCTTGGGTCTCGTTTTTGCTCGCCATGCGCTACTACGCGGGCAACTGGGCCTACAGCGTCTGGCTCTTCAGGGGCGACGCCTACCGAAAGCTCGACCGGCTCACCAAAAGTGCGCCGTGGCTTTATGACCAACTTGCCCACTTCTACGATCGCCGCACCGCGGTGGGCCTGGTGGGCAAAGTGATCGCCTTTCGGGCGATGCACCTGCACGGTCGCGGGCTCCAGATCTTGCTCCCCAAGGCGGTCGATCGGGTCGAAGACTACGAACACGTCGACGGGGAGCTGGTGGCGGGCCTGGCCCTCGGCTGGAACTTCGGCGACGGCCACCTCCACGACGAGGGCCTGCTCCGAGCGATCCAGGCCCAGTGCGAGTTCGAAGAAGGTGAACTTCGCTGCGTCTTCGTCGAGGCCCAACCCCTCTTTGGCCACAGCCTCAGCTACCGGATCGCCGACGCCAAGTCCGGTGAACGGGAGCGCGGCGAACTCGAGGTCGCCGATCTGCGGCAGAGGCAACCGTGGCCCACCTAGACGTGGTGGTGATCGGCTCCGGGCCCAACGGCCTGGCTGCCGCCATTCACCTTTTGCAAGCTGGCTTGCGGGTTCGGGTGGTCGAGGCCGCCTCCGAGCCCGGAGGGGGCACCCGCACCGCCGAGTTGACCCTGCCAGGCTTTCGCCACGACGTCTGTTCGGCGGCCCACCCCTTGGGGGTGTTGTCGCCCTTCTTTCGGACCTTGCGCCTCGAGGACCACGGCCTTCGTTGGGTGACCCCGGCCGCAGCCGTGGCCCACCCGCTCGATGATCGGCCCGCCGTGATCTTGTGGCCTTCGGTGCAGAAGACCGCCTCCGAGTTGGGGAGCGATGGCCCGGCCTACCGCCGGATGGTGGAGCCATTCCTCAGGCACATCGATGAACTTCTGAACGACGCCTTGGCTCCGCTGCGTTGGCCTCGTCACCCCTTCATCCTCGGCCGTTTTGGCCTTTCGGCCTGGCGTTCGGCGGTGGGTTTGGCCCGCGATACATTCAATAGAACAGAAGCCCGAGCCCTCTTCATCGGCTGCGCCGCCCACGGCATTCAGCCGCTGGAGAATCCGCTCACCGCGGCCCTTGGGATCATCTTTTTGGTCACCGGCCACGCCGCCCCCTGGCCCGTGGCCGAAGGTGGATCTTCGGCGATCCCTCGGGCCTTGGTCTCGCTGCTGCGACGTTTGGGGGGAGAGCTGGTTTTGAACCAGCCGGTGCGCAGCCTCTCCCAACTCCCTCCAGCCCGGGCCTACGTCTTCGACACCAGCCCCCGGGCGGTCGTCGAGATCTGCGGTCAGGCACTGCCCGGGGCATATCGTCGACGCCTCGAGCGGTTCCGCTACGGCCCGGGCGTCTTCAAGCTGGACTGGGCTTTGTCGGGCCCGATCCCCTGGCGGGACTCGCGGATCAGCGCCGCCTCCACCGTTCACCTGGGAGGAGATCTCAACCGGATCGCCGCGGCCGAACGCACCATGTACGACGGCCGACACCCGGATCGTCCCTTTATCCTGCTCTGCCAACAGAGCCTCTTCGATCCCACTCGAGCTCCGACCGGCCGACACACCGCCTACGCCTACGCCCATGTCCCGGCCCACTCGGATCTGGATCTGACCCACACCTTGGAGGCCGAAGTCGAACGTCAGGCCCCCGGCTTTCGAGATCTGGTCCTGGCTCGCCACGCCATTACGGCGGTGGACTTCGAGCGCTACAATCCCAACTACGTGGGCGGCGCGATCAGCGGAGGGGTCACCGACGCGCTCCAGCTCTTCACCCGCCCCGTCGCTCGCCTCGATCCGTACACCACACCCAACCCCAAGATCTTCATGTGTTCCGCCGCCACCCCACCCGGCGCCGGGGTCCACGGCATGTGTGGTTTTTGGGCCGCCCGCTCGGTGTTGCGGCGCTTGAGTGGGTCTGGCTGAGCGGCCGCCTCGATGTTAAGGCCAGCTCGAAGTGCGATTGCTCCTGCTCTTTGGGCTCTCGGGCGCCGCCGGCCTCATCTACCAAGTCGTCTGGGTGCGCGAGTTGGGGATCTACTTCGGGAGTAGCGTCCAAGCCGCGGCCTTGGTCACCGCCCTCTTCATGTTGGGGTTGGGGGTCGGTAGCCGTGTCGCCGGAGACTGGGCCGATCGTCGTTTTGCGGATCGACCCGCCTGGCCCCTTCGGGCCTACGCCGTCTCCGAGCTTTCCATCGCTGGCCTGGCCTTGTTGTCGGCCCTCGTGTTGCCGCGGCTCGCGCCCTCCTTCAACCAGTGGGCCCAATACGTCGTTGGCCCCGACGGTTGGCACCACCTTTCGGTCAGCTCGGCGGTCGGCCGATACCTGATCGGGACGGTGTTGCTCTTGCCCATCACCTTCTTGATGGGCGGCACCTTGACCCTCCTGATCCGCCACCGGGTCCGAGAGTTGGGCGCCCACGCCGGCCGAGAGATCGCCGCCCTCTACGGGATCAACACCTTCGGTGCGGCGGTCGGGTGTTTGTTGACCGATCTCTGGCTGGTCCCCACCGTCGGCCTCTTCGGGACCCAGCTGGTCGCGGTCGGCACCAACGTGCTGGCCGGCCTGGGCGCCCTTTTTTTACCTGCGCCGCCGGCCTCGACTGTCGATGTTCACCCACCCGCCGAGACCTCCGCCACCCCGCGGAGCTTGTGGATCATGGGCGCGGTTTTGGCGACCACCGGCTTCATCTCGATGGGCCTCGAGATCTTGTGGTTTCGGCACTTGAGTTCGTTGCTCGGCTCCCGGCGGATCGTCTTTTCGGTGCTCCTCGCCTTGATCCTGCTCAGCCTCTGGCTCGGGACTCGACTGGCGGCGCGCCTCTTGGCCCGGGGCCTGACCTCGGCCGTGGCTTATGCAGGTCTACAGGCGATCTTCGTGGTGGCCACCGTCGCTGGGCTCTACGGGGTCGGCGGCGCTGATCTGGTGCAGGCCGAGCTCGATCTCCGCAGCAAGGTCGCGGTCGCGGACTCCTGGACTTGGTGGTGGGTGGGGCTCGAGCTGACCCTCACGCCCATGGTGTTGATGGTGGTGGTCCCGTCGATCGCCATGGGGGCCAGCTTCCCGTTGGCCAACGCCGCGGCCCAACGCTCCTTAGCCTTGGTCGGGCGCCGGGCCGGGACCCTCTATCTCTTCAACAGCGTCGGGGGCGCGGCCGGTTCCCTCGCCACTGGCCTGCTCTTGCTCCCGGTCTTGGGCCTGCAACGTTCGGCGCTGCTTCTGCTCTCGGGCTCCTGTGTTTCGGCCGCGATCCTCCTGGCGACGGCGGGGCGGGACGAGGATCGGCGGGCCCCGTTGCCCCCCAAGGTTTGGCTCTCCACCTTGGGCCCGGCCTTGGCGGCGGCCCTGCTCTTCGCGGCGCTCCCGGCCGACAGCTTGTGGCGCCGCACCATCCCTCAGCGGGCCGCCGAGGAGCGGGTCCTCGCCGCCCAAGAAGGCGTCAATGAGACCATCGTGATCTCCGAGAGCACCGACGGCGCTCGGCGCTTGATCACCAACGGCTACTCCATGTCTGGGACCAAGTTCTCCGGGCAGCGGTATATGCGGCTGTTCGCCCACCTGCCGTTGTTGACTCACAAAGCCCCGGAGCGAGGGCTGGTGATCTGCTTCGGGGTCGGGAACACGCTCCACGCCGCCAGCCTCCATGGGCTGCGGGAGCTGGACCTGGTCGATCTCTCCGAGGACATCCTGCGCCTGGCTGGCCACTTTTCGGCCACCCACCACGGCATCATCGACGACCCTTCGGTGCGGGTCTTCGTCAACGACGGTCGACAACACCTGCGGATGTTGGGAGAACAACACTACGACTTCATCACCGCCGAACCCCCGCCGCTGCGGAACGCCGGCGTTGCTGCGTTATATTCAGTGGAATTCTACCAGGAGGTGAAGCGGGCCCTGCGACCGGGGGGCTGGTTCACCCATTGGTTGCCAATCTACCAACTGACCGAACCCATGGCTCGGTCGGCGGTGGCGACGTTCCTGACGGTCTTCCCGGAGGCGGTGTTGCTCTCCGGCGATCGGGAAGAGCTGATCTTGGTCGGCGTCAAAGACGGGCCGGTGCAGTTGGAGCTGTCCCAGGTCGAGGCCCACCTGGCGGCGCGGCCTTTGGTCGCCCAGGATCTGGTCGGGATCGAGGCGAGCCAGCTGGTCGAGCTGGTCGGCACCTTCGCCGGCGGGCCCAACACCTTACGCGCCGCGACCCAAGGTGCGCCGCTGATCACCGACGATCGGCCGATCATGGAGTACGAGACCGCCTCCTTCGCGCCCCGTCGCCGGATCCCACCTGAGTTGTTCAGCGCCGCCGAGCTGCCGTCCTTTTGCCCAGCTTGCGTGGACGCCTCCGGGACGCCGTTGCTCCCGGAGCTCGGCGGATACCTGACCGTGATGCGCGCGGTCTACACCAGCGATGATTTCCTCGAGCGGATCGCGCCGCCCGATCCCGACCTACGCGCCCAGCGGAGGCCGTTCCGATTGGAGGTGGATCCGCAGGTCGAAGCGGCGATCCAGCGCAGCCCCTACCTGCAGCGCCTGACCGGCCGCCGACGAGCCGAAGCGCCGACGCCTTGAAGCCCACCGCGCACCGCTCACCGCTCACCGCTCAACGAAGCCCAGGCCTCCGTTCCAGCGCTGTGAGGTTCCGCATCTTCGGAACCGCGACGCCGGCGCGGGCCGTTGCCTCCAGGGTCGGGCTCATGCGAGGACGAACCGTGGCTCTCCCATCTCTACCTCCGGCTCACCCGCAGCGTCGGCTGGGGCTCGGACCGTTGTTCTCCCTGATCCTGGGGTCGTGGTGGTTCGGCTGCGCCACGTCTTCGACCGGGGTCGAGCCGACTGAGTCGGGGACCTTGACCGCCGGGCCCGCCGAGGTACGAGACGTCAAGGTGGCGCCCGACGGGGTCCACTTCTTCCTCTGGGCGCGTTCGCCGACGGGCGAAGACGCCTTGGTCGTGAAGCGGGTGCGAGATCGGGCGGTGGTCGGCGGCTTTCGTTTCCCACCCGAGACCAAGGTCTACCGAGTCGAGTGGGCCAACGAACAGCGGCTGGTGATGGAGGTTGGCCAGGACGCGATCGAGGTCGATGGCCCCGCCTTCTACGGCGACATCTACGCGATCGATCTGGACCGCTCCAACCCTCGCCTGATCTTTGGGTTTCGTGCGGGCAAGGCCTTCACGACCGGCACCTCCATCGTTCCCACCGAACCGATCGAGGCCTGGGGCTCCATCCTTGGTCCGATCCCCGACTCGGACGACGAGATCTTGATCGCCTCCCAGCGCTGGCCGACGACCGGCGTCTCCTCCTTGGCCAGCGAAAACGAGCCCGGCATGTTCGAGGTCTACGCGGTCTCCACCAGCACCGGGAAACGCCGGCGGGTGGTCTCCGGTCCTGGGGCGGTGATCCGGTACTTGGTGGACGAACGCGGTGAGGTGCGGGTGGCTCATACCTTGTCTGCGGAACAACGGGAGCAGGTGCACGTCCGGGATCCCGGTGGGCCCTGGCGCTTGTTGCCCGAATTCCCGGGGCGCCCGGTCGGGGTCTCGCATCAGCACGGCGTGGCCTACGTGATCGGGGATGAGGCCAGCGGGCCTGGGCTTCACGCCGTCCAGCTCGGCGGCGGTGAACGGCGGCTGCTCCACCGTCGCCCCGACGCCGAGCCCAGCGACTTCGCGTGGGATCCGGTCACCGGTGCGCCGGTCGCGGCTGAATACGAACCGGCGTTGCCTCTGTGGGCGCTCCTCGACCCAGCCAGCGCCGGTGCGAAGATCCTCGCTCAGGCGGGGGCCCTGCGGCCCGGGTTCCATCCGCGGTTCGTCAACCTCAGCCGAGACGGGCGCCTGGCGTCGGTGCACTTCTCCTCGGACACCAGCCCGGGGTTCTTCATGTTGATCGAGGCCGATCCCCCGTGGGCGGTGCAGGTCGCCCGGGTCCTCGATCCGTTCGAGCCGGCGCCCCATCGGACTGGCCCGGTCGAGGTCAAGGTCAGCGATGGACTCGTCGTCCGCGGGTACTTGACCGTCCCGGACCGGGCCAAGGCGCCGGTGCCCCTCGTGGTGGTGCCTCACGGCGGACCCCACGGCGTCCGGGATCACTGGGCCTACGATCCCTTCGTCCAGACCTTGGCCGATCAGGGCCTGGCGGTGTTGCGGGTCAACTTCCGGGGTTCGGCCGGGTATGGGCGGGCCTTCGAAGAGGCGGGGCGCCGTCATTGGGGCGATCGGGTCCAAGACGACGTCATCGAGGTGACCCGGGCCGTGCTCCAACAGAACCCCGGCTTCGATCGCAAGCGGATCGGGATCGTCGGCCATAGCTTCGGCGGTTACTCCGCGCTGCAGAGCGTTCGCCGGGCGCCGGACCTGTTCCGCTGCGCGATCGGCATCTCCGGGGTCTATGAGCTGCAGCTGCTCCGCCAAGAGGGCGACGTGGTGCTGACCCGGAGGGGGCGACGTTTCCTCGATCGGAGCCTGGGCCTGGACCCGGCGGGCCTCACCCAAGCGTCGCCCAGCGCTCACCCCGAGGAGATCCCAGTGCCCGTGCTGTTGGTGCACGGCGATCGGGACCGGCGCGCACCCGTTGAACACGCGACCCGACTCTGCGAGGCCATGACCCGGGCTGGGCGACGTTGTGATCTCTGGATCGCGGAGGGGCAGGGCCACACCCTCACCGGGGCCAGCTTGGTCGAATCCCACCTCAGGGTCTCGACCTTCCTCGCGAACCAACTCGGATTGAGCCTCTAAATCCCAACGGTCCAGGTGACGGACCCGCACCACCTCGGGCATGGTGGTCCCATGGCCGGCCGGGTACCTCTCCTCTTCGGCGATCTCTTCTTCGGCCTGCGCAAGGCCGGCCTCAAGATCGGGATCGGCGAGTGGATGGCCCTCAACGAGGCCTTGGCCCGAGGGGCGGTGCGGCCGGACCTGGTCGATTTTTATCACGTCGCTCGCGCGCTGCTCATCAAGTCCGAGGCCCACTTCGACATCTACGACCAGGTCTTCGCCGCGGTGTTCGGCGGCAAGCAGATGCCGGCGGCCGCCTTGGCCGAGGTGCTGGAGTGGTTGCGGGATCCGATCCTGCCGGAGCTCACGCCCGAACAACTCGCGGCCTTGGAGAAGCTCCCGCTGGAGGAGCTGCGGCGGCGCTTCGAGGAGCGCCTCAAGGATCAGACCGAACGCCACGACGGCGGCAACCGCTACATCGGCACTGGCGGGACTTCACCCTTCGGCAACGGCGGCCAAAACCCGGCCGGGGTGCGGGTCGGTGGTGGGGGCGGCAACCGCACCGCGGTCCAGATCGCCACCGCCCGAGAGTTTCGGGCCTATCGCCACGATCAGATCCTGGACACCCGGGCCACCGCCTTGGCGCTCAAGAAGTTGCGGCGCCTCTCTCGTCGCCACGCCGATCTCGAACTCGACATCGACGAGTCCATCGATCAGACCTGCAAAAACGCAGGAGAGCTCACGCTTCACTTCTCGCCACCGCGGAAGAACGAGGCCAAGGTGGTGCTCTTGATGGACGTCGGCGGCTCGATGGATCCGTACAGCCACTTGGTGGAGCAGCTATTCTCCGCCGCCCACAGCCTGGATCACTGGCGTCGCTTCGAGGCCTTCGCCTTTCACAACTGCGTCTACGAACGCCTCGAGCCCGGCCGCGAAGGCAAAGACGAGCGGATCTTGACCAAAGACCTGTTGCTCGAGCGGGACGCCGAGACCTACCTGATCTTGGTCGGCGACGCCTACATGGCGCCCACCGAACTGCTCGATCCCCACGGCGCCATCCACTACTACCACCACGCCCCGACCCCCGGGATCATGTGGCTGCACCGCCTGCGCAGCCGCTTCCCGCGGGCGGTTTGGCTCAACCCGATGCCCAAGACCGGCTGGGGGGGCTGGACCGTGAAGTTGATCGGCGAGATCTTCCCGATGTTCCCGCTGACCCTCGAGGGCCTGGACGACGCGGTCCGCTTTTTGGTCCGGGGCGAGCCCGAGCTGGTCCGTCCCTTTGGGCAGGTCTTCCCGGAGCTGGCCCGCTACGAGTCCGAGTTTGGGGGTTGATCAAGTATGGAAGCCGGCTTTCAGTGCGCCTACTGCGGCGAGTGGGTCGACACCACGGTGGACCCGGGCGGGGGCGCCTCCCAGTCCTATGTCGAGGATTGTGCGGTCTGTTGCCGGCCCAACGTGTTGACCGTGACCATCGACTTTGAGTCGCAAGCTGTTGAAATCTGGGCAACTTTCGAGGGTTGACTCCACCTTGGATTAGCGCTTGCCACGGCGCCCGAGGAAAAGGTATCCGACCGCCCCATGTTCCCGCAACTCAAGGCGGTTGCGACCCTCCTGGTCGCACAGGCCGAGCCCGAAGCATCCGGGGCCTGGCCCAGGGCCGACCTCTTCCTCCCCGTCGTCATGATGCTGATCCTGTATTTCATCTGGATCAGGCCGGCGACCAAGGAGCGAAAGACCCAGCAGCAGATGTTGGAGTCCCTCAAGCGCGGTGACGAGGTGGTCACCAACAGCGGCATTTTGGGGTCCATCGCGGACATCTCCGACGCGATCTTGACCCTCCAGGTCGACAAGAACGTAAAGATCCGGGTCCTCAAGAGCGCCATCGCAAAGCGCATCGAGGAGCCCAAGGCCAAGCCGGAGGAGAAGGCTCAAGACGCCGCCTCCAAGGCCCAAAAGAGCTGAAACTGGGCGCAATCACTGCGCCTTCGAGAAGAGATCCATGGAACGTAGTTGGTATTGGCGTTTTGCCGTGGTCGTCGGCTTGGTCGGGTTGGCGATCTACTATTCGCTGCCCTCGGCCATCTATTTCCTGTCGGAGCCCGAGGTCCGGCGCTCCAAGGCGAAGCTCGCCGAGGCGACCCCCGAGTGGTTGCCCAACAAGCGCTTCAACTTGGGCATCGACCTGCAAGGCGGCTTGCACTTGGTGATGGGCGTCGAGGCCGACAAGGCCTTGGAAGACCGGGCCGATCGGGTCGGCGACGAGCTCGTTGAGCAAATGCAGCAGAAGGGCAAGCCCCTCGAGAGCGTCAAGCGCTTGGGCGACGAGCCCGAGCTGACCATCGTCCTCAAGAGCGGCGACGACTGGGACACGCTCAAAGAGATCCTCGAGCAGCGCAAAGACACTTGGGAAGTGGCCTCTCGCTCCGGCACCCAGGTCATCTACAAGATGACCCAACTGTACGCCGACTCGCTCAAACAGGACTCGGTGGATCAGGCCCTCAAGACCCTGCGCAACCGCATCGACAAGTACGGCGTGACCGAACCCGAGGTGCGGAAGCGCGGTGACTCCTCGATCATGATCCAGATCGCCGGTCTGTCGGCCGAAGACGAAAAGTCCATCAAGGACGACATCATCGGTAAGACCGCTCAGCTGGAGTTCAAGATCGTCGACGACACCAGCCAGTACTTCGCCGACGTGGGCAGCAAGCCCGACAAGCCCGAGAGCGTCCGCCTCACCGCCGAGTCCTACGAGGGGTTGGGTGATCAGATCGTGACCCGCCCCTACCTGGAGAGCGAGGACAAGCTGGCGATCCTGGAGCTGATCAAGAAGTACCCGCCGCCGTCCGACCGGGTGGTGGGCATCGAGGAGTACAAGCCCAGCAAGACCGCCACCAAAGGCATCTTCCGGACCTGGCTCCTGGAGCGGCGTACGCCGATCACCGGCGACTCTTTGACGGACGCGTTCCCGTACTTCGACAGCGACCAGAACACCTGGCACGTGTCGATGAAGTTCGATCAACGGGGTGCGGTGATCTTCGAGAAGCTCACCCGCGAGAACACCAAAAAGAAGATGGCCATCGTGCTCGACGACATCGTCGACTCGGCGCCGATCATCCAGGGCGCCATCCCCAACGGGAACGCTCAGATCACCTTGGGCGGCGGCTTCAAGACCCAAGAAGAGATCCTGGCCGACGCCAAGGCCCTGGGCATCGTGCTCAAGGCCGGCGCCCTCCCGGCTCCCGTATATCCGCAGGAAGAGCGGACCGTCGGTGCCACCATGGGTGACGACGCCATCGCCAAGGGCCAGATCGCGCTGTTGGCCTCGCTGGTCTTGGTCTGCTTGATCATGTGGGTCTACTACAAGGTCGCCGGCTTCATCGGCACCGTGGCCATGGCGGTGAACATGTTGTTCCTCTTCGCCAGCTTGGCGGCGTTCAACGCCACCTTGACCTTGCCGGGCATCGCCGGTTTGGCCTTGACCATCGGCATGGCGGTCGACGCGAACATCATTCAGTTCGAACGCATCCGCGACGAGATGGCCTTGGGCAAGACGCTCCGGGCTGCGGTCGACGGCGGCTTCGACAAAGCCTTTTCAGCGATCTTCGACTCCAACGTGACGACCTTGATCGCCGCGGTTGTGCTCTACCAGTACGGCTCGGGCCCGATCCGTGGCTTCGCCACCACCTTGGGCATCGGCGTCTTGATCAATACCTTCACCTCCGTGGTGGTGCCTCGGCTCATCTTCGACTACCTGGTCCGCGCCAAAAAGGCCGAGACCATCAGCATCTGAGGAACATCGTCATGATGCACATCATCAAGCCCGGCACCAAAATCGACTTCATCGGCACCAGCAAGACCTGGTTGACCATCTCGCTGGTGGCCTTCGTCTTGGCCTTGGGCATCATCGCCATCAAGGGCCTCAACTTCGGCCTCGACTTCTCGGGCGGCCACGAGATCCTCCTGGCCTTCGACAAGCCCGTCGAGGCCGAGGCGGTCCGAGGTCGCCTCGATCAGCTCTTCCCGGGGGTCGACACCTCGGTGCAGCGCTACGAGGTCCCCAGCGAACCCAACAAGACCTTCTACCTGACCCGGATCCAGCGCTCCGAGACCTTCGGCGCCAATGAGATCACGGCGATGAACCAGGCCTTCACCACCAAATACGGCGCTGCCTTCAAGCGGCTCCGCTACAACGCCGAGGCGGGTGACGTGGTCGAGGTCGAGTTCGTGGCCGGTGCCACCCAAGGCATCGATCTTTCGGACGCCACCTTGGCGGCGGTGGTCGCCGGCACGAATCACGAGGTCCGCCAGGTCCGTTCGGTGGGCCGGGTCGAGCAGCTGCGCCGTCAGGTGATCCTGAAGGGCGTCGAGGCCTCCCTGATCAACGCCATGAAGGAGCTGGATCCCAGCGCCTCCTCGGCCAAGGTCGAGTTCGTCGGCCCCACCGTGGGAAAGCAGCTCCGGGACGACGGCCTCTTGGCGGTCTTTTACACCCTGATCTGCATGTTGCTCTACATCGCGCTCCGCTTCGACTTCTTCTACTCACCCGGCGCGGTGATCTGCTTGTTCCACGACTCGGTGGTGGTGGTGGCCTTGTTGGCCCTGTTTGGTGAGCAGTTCACCCTGACCACCGTCGCGGGCCTGCTCACCTTGGTTGGTTATTCGATCAACGACACCATCGTGGTGTTCGACCGAATTCGAGAGACGGTAGGCAACGCCCAAGGCGCGGCGCTCAAGGACGTCTTGAACAAGGCGATCAACGAGACCTTGGGCCGTACGGTCATGACCTCGAGCGCGGTCATCTTCAGCTGCATCTGCTTGATGGTCTTCGGCCGTGGCACGGTTTTGGCCTCCTTCGGCCTGATCATGTTCTTCGGCATCATCTTGGGGACGTATTCGTCGATCTACGTGGCGAGCCCCATTTACTACTTCCTGAAGCAGCGCTTCGGACACCAAGAGGCCGCCGTGACCAAGAAGGGTAAAAAGCCCGGCTCCGAGGCCGCGGTCGTCTGATCCCACACCTCGGTTTACCGGATCGATCCGATGGTCCATGATGGCCCCACCGGATGGCCAAAGGTGCAGTCGAACGTCGTTGGCAGAAGGCCGAGGTCGATGAGGCCCAGGCCCAAGCCTTGTCTGGAGCCTTGGCCATCCAGGCCCGGACCGCGCGCCTTTTGGTGGCCAGGGGGATGCGAGACGCAGAGAGCGCTCGGCGGTACCTCGACCCTCAGCTCAGCCACCTCCCCGATCCCTTCACCATGAAACACCTCCTGCGAGCCGCAACCCGGCTTGCAGACGCGATCGAACGTAAAGAGGCCATCACCCTCTACGGCGACTATGACGTCGACGGGGTGACCTCCAGCTCCTTGTTGGCCTCCTTCCTGAAGATGCACGGGGTCGAGGCCGGGGTGTACATCCCCAAGCGGCTGGTCGAGGGCTACGGCCTCAATCAAGAGGCGGTGGAGCACCTGGCCAGCACCGGCACCCGCCTCTTGATCACCTTGGACTGCGGCATCACCGCCTCCGAAGAGATCGCCCGGGCCAACAGCCGGGGGATGGAGGTGATCGTCGTTGACCACCACCGCTGCCCCCCCGCCTTGCCCCCGGCCTACGCCACCCTCAACCCGCAACAAGACGACTGCGGTTATCCCGAAAAGGTCCTGGCCGCGGTCGGCGTGACCTTCAACCTGATCATCGGGGTGCGGAAGGTCCTGCGGGAGCGGGGCGCCTACGCCCAAGGGCAGGAGCCTCAGATTCGGCGCCTGCTGGACCTGGTGGCCCTCGGCACCATCGCCGACATGGTGCCTCTGACCGGGGTCAACCGGGTGTTGGTGCACTTTGGCCTCCTCGAACTTCGCCACGCCCAACGCCCCGGCGTCAGGGCCCTGATGGAGGTCAGCAAGGTCAAACCGGCCCGGGCTGACAGCGGCGACGTGGGCTTCAAGTTGGGCCCCCGGATCAACGCCGCCGGTCGCCTCTCCGACGCCACCGTCGGCGTGCGCTTGTTGTTGACCGAGGACCTGGCCGAGGCCCGCAAGTTGGCCGAGACCTTGGACGCCGCCAACGGCAACCGCCAACGCATCGAGGCCGAGGTCTTCGACGCCGCCAAAAAGAAGGTCGACGCCTTGGGCACCTTACCGGCCGCCATCATCTTGGCCGATCCGGAGTGGCACCCTGGGGTGGTCGGCATCGTCTGCACCAAGTTGGTCGAGCGCTACGATCGCCCGGCGATCTTGATCGGCGAAGGGGGGCGGGGCAGCGCCCGCACCGCCAAGGGCCTGCACCTCTACGACGCCATCAACGACTGCGCCGAGTTCCTGACCAAGTTCGGCGGTCACCGGGCGGCCGCCGGGCTCCGGATCCCCTTCGCCAAGGTCCAAGACTTTACCCAGGCGCTCCTCGCTCGAGTGCTGCGGGATCCCGAATACGGCCACGAGACCGAGTCGACCTTGGTCTACGACGACGAGCTCCGGCCCGAGGAGATCGATCAAGCCTGCTTCGCCGAGATCATGAAGCTGGAGCCCTTCGGCAACGGCAACCCCGAGCCCTTGTTCAAGGTGCCGGCCCAGCTGCGGAGCTTGCGGGTGGTGGGCCTGGATCACCTGAAGTTGCGGCTGATGCAGGGCCAAAACGGCGGCCTGGCGGGCATCGCCTTCAAGAAGGGTGAGTTGGCCAACGAACTTACGCCCGGGCAGAGCCTGGAGCTGGCGGCCCACCTGGAGCTCAACGACTTTTCGGGCGTGGAGACCTTGGAGCTCCGAGTCAGGGAGCTCCGACCGAGCCCTGCGTCATGATGAGCCTGGATCGCGGCTTTTGGACCATCGCTCGTTTCCGGAGCGCGCCGATCCGCGTCCACTGGTCCGTGCCTCTGGGCATGGTGGTCTTCACCCGCTTCACCTTGGCGCCCGGCGCTTGGTTGGCTTTTTTCCTGTTGGTCTTGGGCCACGAGTTGGGCCACGCGCTGATGGTCAAGTTGGCCAAGGGCCAAGTGTTGAGCGTCGACGTGATGGGCTACGGGGGCATGTGTCGCTGGTCAGGTTCGGTGACCACCATCGAGCGGTCCATGATCGCCTGGGGTGGGGTCTTGGCCCAACTCCTGATGTTGGTGCTCGTGCAAGTTGCCTTGCGGTTTGACGCGCTGCACTTTCCGGGTTGGTACGACTTCGCGGGCGTGATGATCGACACCAACCTCTTCATCATGGCCATCAACCTCCTCCCGATCCGCCCCCTGGATGGCGCCGAGGCCTGGCCCCTGTTCCCCGCCTTGGTGGAGCGGTGGCGCCGCTACCGGCGCTTCAAGAAGGAGCTGAACCGACACCTCAAGGTGGCTCCACCCCCCCCGCCGCCCAACGGCAAACCTCGGACCCCCGATCCAAAACGAGACGAGATCTTCGAGCGGATGGTCAAAGAGGCCACCCAAAACCGTCACCCCATCGAACCCGACGACGGGGACTGACCCGGGCCTCACAGGCTGGTCTCAAGATCCGGGCCAAACTGGCCGATGGAGTCGACGTGGCCCGGTCGGCGCTCCTCATCCTGATCTCCTTGTGGGCCAACGTCGCCAGCGCCTCCCCAGCGGCGACTCGGACGGTGATCGTCTTCGACAACTCGGGGAGCATGAAAAAGAACGACCCCGGGCGCCTCAGCGACGCCGCGGCCCGGCTCTACTTCGAGCTGGCCCGCCCCGGCGACGAGGTCGCGCTGGTGGCCTTTGACGAAAAGGCGAAGGTGATGATCCCCCTCGGCCGGCGGGTCAACCGGGACGAGGTCGCCCGAGCTTTGGAGAGCCTCCGCTTCACCGGACCGACCACCAACATCGGGGCCGCGTTGGAGGCGGCGGCCCACGTGTTGGGCGACGAGACCCCGGCGGGCCGTAAGGATCGGGTCTTGTTGATCACCGATGGCCAGGTGGATCTGGGGCCGGCCCGAGCGGAGCAAGTGCCGGGGGAGGTGACTCGGATCTCCGGGCCCTTGGCCGAGCAGTTCCGCAGCCGCGCCGCCCCGGTTTATACCATCGCCTTCACCGCCGAGGCCGATCGAGAGCTGCTGGAGAAGGTGGCGGTCAAGAGCGGCGGCCTGCACCGCTACATCCCCAGCCCCAGCGAACTGCACAAGGCCTTCACCGAGATGTTCGTTTTGGCGGGCGACGCCGAGTCGTTGCCGGTCGAAGATGGCGAGGTCACCATCGACGAGAGCATCGGCAGCGCCCACATGGTGCTCTCCAAAAATCACCCCGACGATCACAACAAGCTGGTGGCCCCCGACGAGGGTGAGGTCAGCGCCGACCATCCGCGCGACGGCGTGGAGTGGACCTCGGCGCCGTCCCACGACGTGGTGCGCCTGACTCGTCCCCAAGCGGGGCAGTGGAACATCGAACAACCTGAAGGGGTCCACGGGGCGGTCGCCATCGTCGGCGAAAGTGATCTGCAGTTCGTGGTGCGGGTCGGCCCTACGCCGGCCACCGTCCAGGACCCGGTGCACTTCGAGGCCGAGCTGCTCGAACACGGCGAGCGGGTGGTCGCCTATGCGCGCCTGAAGGAGGTCAAGGTCGTGGCCCGGATCAAGGATCCGAGCGGCCACAACCGGGAGATCGAGCTGCAGGCCGATCCAAAAGAGAAGGGCCTCTTCGTCGCCGAAGTCGAAAACGAGGTGGTCGGTGAACACGCGGTGGTGGTGACCATCGCCGGCCCCCAAGTGGAGCGGGAACGACGGGTCGCCTACCGGGTCCTCGGCCCCTGCTTCAGCGCCGCCTATGACGCCACCCAACATCAACTGCGCGTCACGGCCGCCGAGGTCTGCCCCCGCTACACGGCCCTGGCCGCCAACATGGCCAAGAAGGTGAAAGGTCAAAAGGCGATCGAGTCCAAGCTGGAGGCGGACGCCAGCGGCGGTTTTGTCGGTGACGTCGAACCCCTGGAGGCCGGCAGCAGCGGCCGGGTGATGGTCCAGATCGTCGGCCGCACCAGCGATGGGTATCCGGTGCGGTACCTCTTGCCCGAGCTCAACCTTCCGGCCCCGCCCAAGACCCTGACCTCCTCCCTGTGGGGCAAGATCTTGGTGTACGGCGATGGCCCGCTCTTTTTTGTGGCCGCCGCGGCCTTCCTTCTTTTGTGGCGTCGCCAAAAGCGGGCCGCGCTCTACGAACCCGAACCCACGGAAGTGCCCCCTCCGTCGCCCCCCGCGCCGGTGGTGGCCGCTCCGGCCCCGACCGAGGCCCCGGTCCCTTCGGCCAAAGGCCTGGTGCTGTTGGCCCCCGAAGACGCCGAACTCCTGGAGCCGGTGGGGGTTGGGAGTCCCGAAGATCTAGCGCAGCTCAAGGCGCAGCTCGAGTCGGCCCGAGGTGAGCTGGTACGCCTGGGTCAGATCACCAAGGCCTTCGAGGAGTCGGTGGAGACGCTCTTGCTCAAACAAGCCGAGGTCGCGACCTCCGTCGGTGGGCTCGGCGGCGGCGAAGGTTTGCCCCCTGAGGTCAAGGCCCGGGTCGATCTGGTCTTGGCCGGCATGCGGGCCATGGACGACCTCTTGATCCAAGGCAGCGACAAGGGCGTCGAGATCGACAAAGGCCTACGGGACCTGGAGACCAAGCTGGGGCAACTCGCGGACGGCAAGACCCTGGAGTGGAAACCAAAGCGGCCGGTGCCCGCCGAGATCAACGCGATCCTCTTGGCCAAGTCCGGGGCTCAGTCCGACGTCGACCTGGCCAAGTTCCGGGAAGAGGCCTTGGCCACTCGGGACGCTCGGGCCGCCAACATGGCCCAGGTGAGCACCCTCTCGGCTCAACTCGAGGAGCGCACCGTGGCCCTCGAGAACTTGAACAAGGAGAAGGAGACCCTCGCCGAAGAGAAGCGGGAGGCCGCCGCCAAACTCGACAAGATGACCGAAGAGTTCAACCGGCTCTTCGCCGCCTCCCAAGGGGGCGGAGCTGAGGCCTCCCCCTAGTTTGGGCGTAGGGATCCCATTCCCCGTTGACTCGTCGGGCGGTCCTGCCCGAAGGAACAACGGTGGGCCGCGAGGGAAAGTTGCCGGTCTTGACCGAGCCGGTGGAGACCCGGCTTCCTCAGGGCCACGGCCAAGACGCGACGCGGCTGCGGATCACCGAGATCTTCTTCTCCATCCAAGGCGAGTCCACCCACGCCGGCTTGCCTTGCGCGATGGTGCGCCTGACCGGCTGCAACCTGCGTTGCGTTTGGTGCGATACTGAATATAGCTTCCACGGCGGCCAGACGGTCACGGTGGAAGAGATCCTGGCTCGACTGGCCCAATACCCCACCAAACGAGTGGAGCTGACCGGCGGCGAGCCCCTCTTGCAGAAGGGCCTGCCCGTCTTGGCCCAACGCCTCCTGGAGCTGGGCTACACGGTGCTCTGCGAGACCAGCGGCGAACGTGACCTTGATCTCTTGCCGGCCGGAGTGAAGCGGATCATGGATCTCAAGGCCCCGGGCAGCGGGGAGCTCGAGCAAAACCGCTGGGACAACTTGGACAAGTTGCGCCCAGGCGATGAGGTCAAGTTTGTACTGGCCGATCGGATCGACTTCGACTGGATGGTGCAGGTGGTCCGCACCCACCACCTCACCGACAAGGTGGTGGTCCTGGCGGCGCCGGTCCAGGGCCAGCTGCCACCCCGAACCTTGGCCGAGTGGATCCTGGAGAGCGGCCTCGACCTTCGCCTCAACCTGCAACTCCACAAGTTGCTCTGGGGCGACACCCCGGGCCACTAGCGCGTAGAGCTGATCGGGTCGCGCTTGAGCCAGCTCACCAATTTCTGGACCGGGGCGGGGGCTTTGCGTCGTCTTCGATCACCCGGGGGCCGGGCTTGAGTCAGGCTGAGTCGGGCCGAACTTCCCTCCGCCTCCTCACTTTTGCCGCCTGCACCTGGGCCGATCTCGATGAGAGATGCGATCCTCTCGACCTGCGTTCGCCCTCACGTTTGCGACCTCTTTCGTCGCTCTTTCGGCCTGGGCCTCCGACCTTTCACCGCCAGGCTCGACCCGGATCGGCGAACTCGGGCCCGTGCCTCAGGGGGTCCGGGTGGCGCAGATCGAGCCACGGTTGGGGGTCCCGACCTTCGTGTTCGTGGACGGGCGCGAGGCTGGGCTGAGCCCCAAGGCCCGGCACCTGGACCCGCGGCAGGCCGCCCAGGAGCAGCTCCAGCCCCTGGCCGAACTTTATCGCCTGAACCCAGGCCGGCTCGCCGATCTTTCGGCCTCGGTCCAGTTCGGCGCGCCCGGCGAACCGGTCGTCGTGCAGCTCCAGAACCGCAGCCTGGCCCACCCGATCTGGCGGGAGCGGCTCAGCGTCTTGCTGGACCCCGAGCTCCGGGTGGTGGCGGTCAGCGGTCACCTCTCACCCCACGGCTTCACCACGCCGGCGCCGTTTCGTCTCAGCGGCACCCAAGCGTGGGACCAGTCCGGCAACGACCTGGCCCTCTATCACGACGAGATGCCGGCCGAGGCCCGGGTCGAAGCGACCTACTTCAGCTTGGCCGATCGACTGGAGCCCGCCTGGGTCATCGAACTCGGCGCCGAACTGCGGGTGATCTCGGCGATCGACGGGCGGCTCCTCGACTCCCACCATCTGGGCTACGCTCACACCTACGGTTATCGGGTCTACGCCGACGCCCGGGATCAAGACGCCCCCGCCGACGATCCTTCGGGCGGCAGCTACTTGCCTCACCCCAGCGGCCGTTACGAGGCGATCTCCGAGGGCGCCACCACCCCCAGCCTGGTCTACCTCGACTTCGCTCGCCCCGGGCCCGGCGACCCCTGGTTGCCGCCCCAGGCCAACGATCTGATCGGCAACGCGGGCGCCGCCTACGTCGATCAAGCGGCGCCCGATGGCCTGGACCTCGGCGACATCATGCCGGTGCAGAACGGACCCTCGGCCTTCGACTATCCGCACGAAGCGTCCCAAGATCCCCGGGCCTCCTCCTTCCAGGCCGCCGCCGCCGCCACCCAACTTTTCTTCGCCGCCAACCATTTTCACGACGTCTGGTACGCCGCCGGCTTCACTGAGTTGGCGGGCAATGCCCAGGCCGACAACTTTGGTCGAGGTGGCCTCGAGGGTGATCGCCTGCTCCTGGAGGTCGAGACCCGGATCGACTCGCGCTTGGCCCACATCGTGGTGCCTCGAGACGGAAGTTCACCGCGGCTCGAGACCTTTTTGGTCCAAGGGCCGGCCACCGTCACCGCCTTCGGGTGGGGTGCGGCCCTTTTGGCCCATCGCTACTTCGCCAGCCCGACCGACTTTGGGCCGACCGAATTTCAGGTCGATGGTGAGTTGGCGGTCGCCGACGATGGCGGAGAAACGCCTGAACTCGGCTGCGGTGCCTACTTGGATCCCGATCACTACGTCGGCAAGTTGGCCGTGGTCCGGGAAGGTTCCTGCGCCATCGGTGAAAAGGCCCTCTACGCCCAGGCCGCCGGGGCCCTTGGGGTGTTGGTGGTCCCGGCCGATGGCTCCTGGCAACCGCCTCGTTATTCCGGCTCGGAGCCCGCGGTGGGGATCCCGGTGGTCTCGTTGATCGCCAGCGAAGGTGGCCACCTCTTCGACGCCTTGGGGGCGGGTGAGTTGGTGGGGATGACCTTGGCCAGCCGGCCCGCTGAACGCCGAGACGCGGCCCTCGATCGCACCGTGGTGGATCACGAACTTGGCCACTACCTGGTCTCTCGCTTGCTCGGCGACGGCGTGGGCCTCTCCAACCTGCAGGGCCGAGCCTTGGCCGAAGGCTGGGCCGACTACGTGGCCTTGCTCGCGGCGGTGCGGCCCGATGACGTCTTGGCCGAAGACTTTGGTGGCCTCTACCCGATCGGTGGATACGCCGCCTTCGATCGTTATTTCGGCGCCCGCCGGGTTCCCTACTCCATCGACACCCGCGCCAACCCGCTGACCTTCGGCCACGTGGTGTCGGGTGCGGCGTGGCCCGACGGCGTCCCTCACCGGGAGGTCGGCGACTCCCAACACCAGGCCGGTGAGGTCTGGGCCACGGTGCTCTTCGAAGGGGCGGTCAGCCTCTTCCGGGATCGGCCCCGCCTCGACTTCGAGACCGCCCGTCGCCGGCTCCGCTCTTATCTGGTGCGGGCCTTGAGCATCACCCCGGTGGATCCGACCTTCCTCGAGGCCCGAGACGCCCTCTTGGCCGTGGCCTTGGCCAACGATCCGGCCGACTACAAGTTGCTCTGGGAGGCCTTCGCCCGCCGAGGTTTTGGTCAAGGTGCGGTGGCCCCGGAGCGCCACGCCAGTGACTTCGACGCCGCGATCGAGAGCTTCCAAGCCGACAACGCTTGGTCTTTGCTCTCCGCCCACTTCGAGGATGTGCCGGGGTATTGCGATCGAGACGGGATCCTCGACGACGGCGAGTCGGGCACCTTGGTTTTGGTGCTGAAGAACGTGGGCCCGGACACCTTGGCCGAAAGTGAGCTGTTGGTGGAGAGCAACCTGAGCGGCTTGCGGTTCCCCAACGCCCGAGTCCCGGTGCCGGCCACCGCCCCCTGGCGAACGGTGACGGTGCGGATGTCCGCCGAGCTGGCGGGTGACGGCGACTCGGAGCGGGCCGAACTCCAGCTCGAGCTCTACGATCCAGCGATGCCTGAGCTCCTCCACCTCTCGACGGTGGTGCCGGTCAACCAAGATCCCCAGGCCTCCACCGGCGAAGACTTCGAGAGCTTGACCACCCCCTTCACCGCGGGCCGCAACACCACCTTACCTTGGGTGCCTGGGTGGTCCCGGGTGCTCGACGAACACGGCGACCGCACCTTCTTCGCCGCCACCCCCGATCGAGTCGCGGATCAGTACCTCGTTTCGCCGCCCCTCCACGTCAGGAAGGGCAAAGATCTGCGAGTCACCTTCGAACATCGCTACGCCTTGGCCCCCAACGGCGACGGCGCGGTGGTCGAGATCACCACCGACAACGGCACCACCTGGTCCGACCTCGGCCCGGCGTTGAGCCCTGGCTACAACGGCACCATCGACGCGGGTCCCTTGCAAGGACGGCCGGCCTACGTCGGCTTCAGCGGCCAATTGCCCGGCAAAGAGCTGGTCACCGCCTCACTCGGCACCACCTATGGCGGCCGCACCATCCGGGTGCGCTTCCGTCACGCCTCCGACGCCCACCTGGCGTGGTGGGGCTGGGAGGTGGACAACGTCCACTTCCACGGCATCGTCGGGGCTCCGTTCGTGAAGTTGATGGCCGAAGACCACCAGTGCGCCAACCGCCCGCCGGTCGCCGTCGCGCCGCTGACCAAGATCGTCCCTGAGCGGAGCATCGTGGCCTTCGATCTCGGCTTGTCCCGAGATCCCGATGGGGACCCGCTGAGCTTCCGCATCACCCAAATCCAGGGCCCTGGATGTCAGCTGAACCCCACCAGCTTCGTGGCGCCCAACGTCCGCAGCGACACACCGGTGGCGTTCCAAGTGGTGGCCTTCGACGGCCAACTCAGCAGCGGGCCGGTGACCTTCCGGTTTTTGGTGCGGAACATCGATCCACCGCTCAAGGTGGTGCCGCCGGTGCAGCTGGGCCGGCCGCGCCTGAAGTAAACGTTTGGGCGCTACTCCTTCTTCTTCAGCGTCGCTTCGTTCTCTTTGATGAAGGCGCGGATGTCGTCGCCCATGTCCAGCAACTTCACCCACTGCTCTTGGTAGAGGGTCACCGGGAAGCGGCCCAGGCCGTAGACCGACACCGCACCCTTTTCACTGACCTTCATGCTCACGCCTTTGCTGCCGCGCTTCTTCAGCGCCTCGTTTTCGGCGCGCAGGCGCTCCAGCTCCTTCTGCATCTCGTCGTCGGACATGGCG
Source organism: Deltaproteobacteria bacterium (assembly GCA_016703535.1). Lineage (GTDB taxonomy): Bacteria > Myxococcota > Kuafuiibacteriia > Kuafuiibacteriales > Kuafuiibacteriaceae > Kuafuiibacterium > Kuafuiibacterium phototrophicum. Next base: position 1,241,535 of record JADJBV010000002.1, read on the forward strand.
CTCCCTAACATGGGCCTTGGGAGCGGGCTACTCTCGCGCCTTTTTCGCCGTTTTTTTGGGGGAGGGCGCGTCGAGGTGGACCTTTCGGTACCGTTCGACCACCGCCATGGTGCCCTGAAAGTCCACCACCGCCGAACGTTTCACCGGCAAGCCCGTGGCCAGGTCGATCCACAACTCGACGTGGCCGGCCTTCTCTTTGCCGAGGATCAGGTCGAACTCCAGCTTGCGCGTGGCGACGCCGTCCACCTTCTCCAAGGGGCCCAACACCAACCCGTCGACCTCCATCCACCGCTCCAGGTGTCCGTCGGATCCTTCCGGCGGCGCCCCGGTCGCCAAGGTGATCACCTCGTAGAGCAGGCCCGCGCGCAAGAAGGAGATCACCAAACCACGGTGCAGATCGGCGGGCACCGGCAGGGTGCGCCCCGCCCAACGTAAGGTCTTGCCGTCGGAGCGCAGCTCGACCCGGGCCGGTCGCCCCAACAGATCACCCTTGATCGTGAAGTGGGCTCGTCGATCGACGTGGGTGAGGAGCGAGACCTCGAGGGTGGCCTCGAAGGATCCGGTGGAGGCCAAACGCCCCTCGACCCGCACATCCTGGGCCGCCAACAACTTGGCTTCGGCGGCGTCGAACAAGGCCAGGGCCTCCGGATCTCCGCTCGGCGCAGCCCAGACCAGGGCAGGCAGCAGACCCAAGAGGCCCGGGGAGATCACGGCTGTTTGGCGGTCGTCGAGGTGCTGACCGTGGAGGTCTTCACCGACGCTGGGGCCTCAACCGGCGGAGGCGGTGGAGGTGGCGGCGGAGGTGGCGGTGGCGGAGGTGGAGGAGGCGGAGGTGGAGGAGGCGGAGGAGGTGCGTCCGCGCCGGGCCGGGCGTATTCGATCATCCCGCCGACCACCGTCAACATCACCTGGGCGCCGACCAACTGATCTTCAGTGGCGGTCAGCGGGTCATGATCGAGGACCGTCAGGTCCCCCACGAACCCCGGGGCCAAACGGCCCGCGACCTGCTCGCGAAACGACGCAAAGGCCACGCCTCGCGTAAACGCTTCCAGCGCTTCGATCGGCAACATCCGCTCTTTGGGCAACCAGCCGTTCTCCGGGAAGCCCAGCGCATCTTTGCGGGTGATCGCCGCGTAGATCCCGGTCAGGGGCGCCACGTCCTCCACCGGTGCGTCGCTGCCGGCGGCGATGGTCGCGCTCGCCGTGAGCAGGCTCTGCCAGGCGTAGGCGCCCACCAAACGCCCCTTGCCCAAGCGTGCTTCGGCCCAGTCTTTGTCGCTGGTCGCGTGGGTCGGCTGCATGGAGGCGATCACCCCCAACGGCCGAAAACGCGGGATGTCCGAGGGATCCAAGACCTGGGCGTGTTCGATCCGCGGGCGTGCGATCCGGCCTTGTTTGCCGTAGACCCGCTCGTAGGTGTCCAAGGCCAAGCGGTTGGCCCGATCGCCGATCGCGTGGGTCGCGACCTGAAAACCCAGCTCGTGTACGGTCCGCACCCGGGCCTCGAACACCGCCGGATCCATTAACAACAGGCCCGATGATTTTTTGTCGTCGTTGTACGGCTCGAGCAGCGCGGCCCCGCGAGATCCCAAGGCTCCATCCAGATAGAACTTCACGCCGCGGATCGTGAGCCGGGACGGGCCTTCTTCCGGCGCGACCCTCGGGCCCCCTTCGATCACCGCCGCCAGATCTTCGGCGCCCCCAGAGTGCAGGGCGTAGACCCGGATCCGCAGGCGGCCCGCCGCGTCCAAGGCCTTCATCGCCGCCAGCTCGTCCGGGTCACTGCCCATGTCGTGGACTTGGGTCAGCCCCGCCGCCAGACATTCGGTTTGGGCCAAGCCGATCGCTTGTTCGAGCTCAGGGCCCGAAAGCCGAGGCACCCGCTCCAAGATCAGGCCCATCGCGTTGTCGACGAAGATCCCCGAAGCACGCCCCTTCTCTCTCAAGATTTGGCCGCCGCTGGGGGCCTTGGTGTTTTTATCGATCCCGGCCAACTCCATGGCCTTCGAGTTCACCCAAATCGCGTGACCATCGATCCGCTCCAGCACCACCGGGCGATCCGAGACGACCCCATCCAAATCTTTGGCGTTGGGGAACTTACGTCCCTTCTTCTGGAAGGCCTGCCAGTCGTTCTGATCCCAGCCCCGGCCCCGCAGCCACTCGCCGGGCTTTAGGGTCTTGGCCGCCGCCGCCACCTTGGCCCGGACCTCTTCCAGGGCGTTGGTCCCGACCAGGTCCACCCCAAAACGACGGGCGCCCAGGCCGGCCAGGTGCAGGTGGGCGTCGCCTAAACCTGGCACCACCGTCCTGCCGTTGAGGCCGACCACCTTGGTGTCGGGCCCGGTCCAGCGGGTCATCAACAGGTCGTCGCCGACCGCGACCACCCGGCCGCCCTTGATCGCCACCCCTTGGGCTTCGGGTTGTTCGGGGTCCAGGGTCAGGACCTTCCCGCCCACCAACACCAGGTCGGCCTTGGGTGGGGGAGGGGGCGGCGTCTCGCTGGGACGGCTCCCCGAGCTGGGGCAACCCAGGAGGCCGAGGCAGGCGAATAGGGCCAGCTTCGAGCGCATGGTCGTCGTTCCTAACCCATCGGGACCATTGACGCCACTTTGCGAATAGAGCGTTTGACTGGGGGTCGCCAGGTGCCTAACAACCGAAGGCTGCATGGGAGCCCGCCGGGACTACTACGAAGTGCTGGGCGTGGCCCGCGACGCGGACGGCAAGACCATCAAGGCCGCCTATCGCAAGTTGGCCATGCAGTTCCACCCCGACCGCAACCCCGACAACCCCGAGGCCGAGGACAAGTTCAAAGAAGCGGCCGAAGCCTACGAGGTCCTCTCGGACGACAACAAACGGGCCGTCTACGATCGAGCAGGTTTTGATGGCCTCCGCTCCGGCGGCTTCAGCCCGGGCTTTCAAGGCGACCTCGGCGACATCTTCTCCCACTTCGGAGACATCTTCGCCGAGTTCTTCGGCGGCAACGCTGGCTTCGGCGGCGGCCGCAACCGCCCCATGGTCGGCGCCGACCTCCGCTACGATCTCGAGATCAGCCTAGAAGACGCGCTCACCGGCACCGCCCGTTCGGTCGAGTTGACCCGCAGCATCGCCTGCCAACCTTGCGCCGGCACCGGCGCCAAAAACGGTCAACTCACCGTCTGTGCCGTGTGTGGGGGTCGAGGCCAGGTCGTGCAAGGGCGCGGCGGCTTCATGATCGCCACCACCTGTCGGGCCTGCGCGGGCCGCGGCCAGATGGCCAAAGAGGCCTGCCCGAGTTGTGGCGGTCGCGGTCAGGTCGACGAACAAAAGAAGCTCGAGGTCCGGGTCCCTCCCGGCGTCGACACCGGCGTGCGCTTGCGCCTCCAAGGTGAAGGTGATGGCGGCCAAAACGGCGGCCCCCACGGCGATCTCTACGTCTTCGTGGCGGTCACGCCCCACGAGATGTTCGTGCGCAACGGGCCCGATCTCCACTGCGAGTTGGCGGTCGGCTTCTCCATGGCCTGCACCGGTGGTTCGGCCTTGTTGCCCCGGCTCGGCGGCGGCGAGGTCGAGGTCAAGGTGCCTTCGGGCATGCAACCGGGGGATCTGGTGCGCATCAACGGCGCCGGTCTGCCGCGGCTCGGGGGGCGTGGTTCGGGCGACATGATCGTGCACTTGACCGTACACGTTCCCAAGAAGCTCGATGACGCCCAGCGGAAGGTGATCCGGGAGCTCGACGAGCTGATGCCGGTGACCCCCGAGTTCTCCGCGACCGGCCCCGATCGCCGCGAAACTCAGAACAAGAAGCGCAAGTCCGGTGGCCTCTTCGATCGGCTCCGGGGTGCCCTCGACGGTGAGTGATCCCGGGCCACAGTCGGGCCGGGAAGGGCCACCGCCTGGGCCGGGTTCTAGTCCTGACGCGTCTTCGGTCAGCCGGAGCGCGTGGATCTTTGGCTGGGCGGCGGGCATCGGTGTCGCCGCCCTCGGGCTCGGTGGTTTGTCCTTCTTCGATCCCGGCAAGGTGCTGAAGGTGATCCTGGAGATGGCGGTGATGGCCTTGGCGTTGTGGGTAACGACTCGGATCTGGTCGCGGAGCGCCGAAGAGCACCCGGGTGGGCTTGACTCCCCCCCTGGGCCCGCCGACCGTAAGGGCTTGGAGAGCGATCGGCATGACGCCTGAGACCGTCGCGTTCGAGATCTCACCCCTCGCGTTTTGGACCATCATGGCGGGTGGGGTGATCGTGCTCGGGCTGGCCTTGGAGCAGCTCTACACGTTTTTTGGTTTGGTGGAGCGAGCCCGGGAGCTGGGCGGCGAGGTCGGCAAGGCCTTGTTCCACGGCGATCTGCAAGCGGCCCGCAGCGCCTGTGAACGCAGCACCTCGCCGGTGGCCGACATCTTCATCGCCGCCTTGAACAAGCTGAACCGCCCGGGCCAGTCGATCCACAAGGCCGCCGAGCGGGAGCGCCAGCGTTTTGGCCTGTGGATGAAGCGCCGACTCTGGGCCCTGGGCACGGTCGGGGCCCTGGCCCCCTTCGTTGGCCTCTTCGGCACGGTCCTCGGCATCATCCGGTCCTTCAAGGACATCGCGGCCTCTGGGGCCGGCGGCTTTTCGGTCGTGGCCGAAGGCGTGTCCCAGGCCCTGATCGCCACCGCCGGCGGCATCATCGTCGCCATCTTGGCGGTCGCGCTCTATAACTACTTTCAAACACAGGGGAATCGGGCGACCGTGGAGGTCAAGCTGGTGGTCGACGAGTTCCTCGAGCAGCTCCAAGCCGCCGCCGGTGGCCGCCCCCTGGACGGCAGCGACGGGGTGATCTCGGCCTCCAGCCTCCCGGCGACCCCACCCCCGTCGGCGGCGCCGCTGGCGACGGAGCGCTGAGCGGTGGCTGGCCAAGGGCCCGCACCTCAGGCCTCTGGCGACGATCCCGAGGTCGTCGAGCAGGGCAGCTTCACCGACATCAACATCGTCCCGCTGGTCGACATCATGTTGGTGTTGTTGGTGATCTTGATGGCCACCAGCACCGCCATCCTCGAGGCCGGCCAAGGCCAAGGCAGCGGATTCAAAGTCAATCTTCCGACCGGCTCCGACAAGGACGAGGTCTCCACCCTCTCGGATGAATTGGTGGTGTCCGTACTCTCCGATGGTTCGGTGGTGGCCCGGGGCGAACAGGTTTCGGCCGACGAGCTCCGCGTGATCTTTGAAGAAGAAGCCGCCAAATCCACGGATCGGCTCGTTTTGGTGCAGGCCGATGAAGAGGCGCTCCATCGCCGGGTCGTCGAAGTGATGGAATCGGCCCGTCGCGCCGGTCTCAAGAATCTCGCCATCGCCACCAAGCCCGATCAGCGCTGAGAACCATCTCGAATCGAGAGAGTTGGGACGAAGTTTCCGCTCGATTCGAGACGAAACCTGCCGAAATCAGGATCGTTTGCCACGAGGGCTCGACAGCGTCCCTTGCACGAATGATAGGTTCGCGCGCGGCACGCGCGGTGCACTCACGAACGTCTCGAATGTCCGTCATGTCGCACCATGGGCCAATTATGATCGTCGAGGATGACTCGACGATCCGCCGCATGCTCGGAAGCTGGCTGCAGGCCAGCGGATATCGGGTCGTAGAGCTGGAGCGGGGCGCCGAACTTTTGCGCTGGAAAGGTGAACGACCGAGCGCGATCTGCCTCGATTTGGGCCTCGGTGACATCTCGGGTTTGGAAGTGTTGCGACGACTTCACCGCGATGAGCCTGAGCTGACGGTGATCGTCGTGACCGCTCAGACCGGCGTCGAGACCGCGGTCGAGGCCATGCGCACTGGCGCCTACGACTACTTGCCCAAACCCGTGGAGCGCGATCGCTTCTTGGCCGCGGTGAGGCGCGCCGTCGAACGCACCGCTTTGTCGCACAACTTGCGGCGGCTGCGGCACGAGCTCGACGAACGTCATCACTTGGGCGCGGTGATCGGCCACAGCGCGCCGATGCAAGAGTTGGCGCGCCAGGTCCAGCGGGTGCTCGACAGCGACGTCGCGGTATCGCTGCAAGGCGAAAGCGGCACCGGCAAGGAGCTGGTGGCTCGGGCCATTCATCACGGCGGCCGTCGCCACGCGGGTCCCTTCGTCGCCATCAACTGCGCCGCGATCCCCGAGTCACTCCACGAGTCGGAGCTCTTTGGCCACGAACGGGGCGCCTTCACCGGTGCGGTCGGAATTCACCAAGGCCGCTTCGAGCAGGCCCACGGCGGCACGCTATTCCTCGATGAGATCGGTGAGATGAGCGCGCTGACCCAGGCGAGCCTGCTCCGGACGCTCCAAGAGCGAACCATCCGCAGAGTTGGCGGAACCGAAGAGATCCCCGTCGACGTCCGGATCATTTGTGCGACCAACCGAGATCTGGCGAATGAGGTAAAGAAGGGCCGCTTTCGCGAAGATCTCTACTTCCGCTTGGTGGTCTATCCGATCCGCTTGCCGGCCTTGCGGGAGCGCAAAGAAGACATCCCGCTGTTGGTCACCCACTTCCTCCAAAAGTACCAAGCCGACGTCAAAAAGCCGGTGACTCGGCTGACCCCGGCGGCCTTGGCTTGCCTGCAGGCCTACGCCTGGCCCGGCAACGTTCGAGAGCTGGAGAACGTGGTGCACCGGGCGATGTTGGCGGGTGAAGGGCAAGAGCTGGACTTGGCCCAACTCCCGCCGGATCTGCGCGTCCAGGCGGTGGCCGGTTTGCCGGTGGTCGACACCGAAGATCTCACTCCCCTGGGCGTCAAGACGGGCGAGATCATCCCGTTGGCCGAGCTGGAGCGCCGGGCGATCCGACGGGCCCTCAAGGCCGCTGGCGGCAGCGTCGAGAAGGCGGCCAAGTTGTTGGGCATGGGACGGGCGACCTTGTACCGGCGTTTGGCGCTCTACGAGTCGAGCGGCCAGAAGAATTGATCAGCCCAGGTAGATGATCCCGTCGCGCTCGAACTGCAGCAGGATCTCTCGAGCCTCCAGGTCGTGCATCGGGCTCACCTGAATCAAGGCCTGCACCGTCCGTTTGCCGTCGATGCGGCCCAAGAGATATCGCTGCTTGGCGGACATCGACTTCAGGACGCTGGGCGCAACTTGGACGGTCAGGACCGGGACCGCCTCGGGCGCCGGGTGCCCTTGCCAACTTTGGTCGGCCACCGAAAGAGCGGCCCGCACCTCATCGAGCCCTGGGGCTCCCGGATCTTCGCGTGCACCTTCTTGGAGGTGATGAATGGCGGCGCTGTATTGCTGATGGGTCAAGGCCTGCCGCGCCAGGTCCACGTGGCTGGCGCCGGCCGGCAGGTTGGCCCAACTCGGGTTCGCGGGCCAGGTCGAGGGCTCCCGGGGCCGGACCGCACCCGCGTCGTACAACTCCAGCAACCGCACCGCGATTAAGTAATCGGCCGCGTGGAGCTCCAAGGTGATCGCTTCGATCGACAAGCCGAGCCGCGCCAACGCCAAGATTCGGCCTTCCAGGGACTCGGGTGTGGCGTAAGGCGGGACGTATTGTTCGTCGACGTCGAGCAGGTGCCCGGCGTGGCTGAACAACTCCTCGAAGCGAGCCCAGGTTTCGGCCCGGGCCAGACCTTCGCGATGGATGTCCACCAAAGGCACCGCGGCGTCGACCGCGGGCCGGGGATCGGGCGGGATCTCGGAGTCGAAGTAAAATTGACCGTCCTTCCATTGGAAGGCCGCCATCATGGTCTCGACGATCTTCACCCGGAGCGCTTGGATCACCTGCTCCTCCGGGATGATCCCGATCATGACCAAGATCCGCCCCAACAAGACGTTGGTCTCCGCTTGGGTGCCGTAGGCCCGCTGCAGCTGATCTTCGGTCAGGAGGCCGAAGTGCATCAGGAATTGTCCGAAGTAGAGGCGGGGATCGTCGGAGGCGGCCCGGGTCACCAGGCCCTCGTTGACGTGGAACGCCACCCGGGTGGTCCCGCGCTCCAGGACCAAGATCCCGTTCAGGTGGCGGTTGGCGAGCCAGATCGCCAAGTCCGCCAGCGGCATGACCGCCAGATCGCCTTCCAGTCGGCCCATGGTCTCCCTTGTCTTATGCCCCCATCCCGTCGATCATCCCGCTCACATGGCCGGTCGAGTTGCGGTAACCGTCTACGTCAAGACCGAATGCAAGCTCTGCGTTCCCCTGATGGAGACCGTCGAGCGGGTTCGGCAGGACGTCGAGTTCGACCTCACCAAGGTCGACATTACGGGAGATCGGGATCTTCTCCAAAGATATGGCCAAGAGGTTCCGGTGGTCCTGATCAACGGGAGGAAGGCCTTCAAGGGCACCCTCACCGAAGCCGCCCTCCGGAAAAAACTGGAGAAATCCGGGTCCGTGCCGGCAGCGACCGGGCCCCAGGTTGAAGCCTTGGAGGACCTGCGCGGACCTCGTCCTACCCCACCGGCCCCGGTGGCCCTGGGGTTGGTTGCGCTGGTGTTGGTCGGGTTTGGGTACTTCGCGCAGGAGGGCCTGGAGTCGGCTCGGTTCGGCACCGGTCGGCTCGCCGAAAAGCTCCTCCGGGTGGAGCGCCGGGCCGAGCTGCCGAAGACCATGCGTTTGCCGGGCATGGACGGCCAGGAGATCAACCTGGACGCCTACCGGGGCAAGGTCGTCTTCGTCAACTTCTGGGCCACCTGGTGTCCGCCCTGCATCGAAGAGATGCCGTCGATGCGCAACCTGCACGGCAAGCTCAAGGATGATCCGCGCTTCGTGATGATCGCGGTCAGCGCCGACGACAGCTGGGCCCCGGTGAAGGAGTTCTTTCAAAAGGAACCGCCGACCTTCCGGGTCGCCCTCGACGCCTCTGGCAACTTGGCCCGCCAATACGGCACCGAAAAGTTCCCCGAGACCTACGTGATCGTCGACGGCAAGATCGTCGGCTACATCATCGGGCCTCGAAACTGGGAGACCTGGTACGCCGAGGCCTACCTGAAAGCCCTGATGGAAGAAGGCCCCCTCGGCTGAGCACCAAGGTCAGACGCCCAGGAGCTTGAGCCGCCGGGCCAACACGTCCTCGCAGCTGGCGTCGCTCGGGACCCGCCGCCGCCGAAAGAAGCTGCGATCGAAGTCGGGGCGGGTGGTGGGTTTGGTCTGCAAGAAGCGGTGGCTGGCCCCGATCACCTGCTCCTCCGAGTCCCACTCCAGGCGCCCTTCCAGCCGTTCGTTGTTCTGCAAGCTAGCTTGCAAATGGGTACGGCCACGCTGGACCACGTAGACCTGCCCATCGACCAGGCCGTTGATCTGGACCGTGAGCCCGGGGTGCCCGTCCTGGTCGGCGTCGATCACCCGGGGGTCGTCGGTCCGGACTGGGAGCGCCTCACCGTCGGCCATTTCGGCGCCGGTGGTCCGCAGGTTGCCTTGCTCTCGGTATTGCCAGGTCCCCCCGTAGTTGAGCTCGGCCCAACGCTCCCGACCCGACAAGGCCCGCTGAAAGGCCCTCGGGTACACGGTGCGGATGGCTTCGGTGGTGCTTTTGGTCTCGAGGCCGCACACCTCTTCGGTCATGCGCAGTTGGGTGCCGACTTGGGTCACCCGCAACAGGACGGTGGCGATGGTCCGGGAACGTTGATCGCCCAAGATCGGCAGCTCGACCGCCACCGTGGTGACCTGGACCTCGGCCCAGGTCCCGCTCAACTGCGGGACGGCGGGCACCGAACCATCGGCGCCGATCAAGCTGGTCCACAGGGCAAAGATGGGAGCGATCATCGAGCGTCCTCCAGCACCGCGTCGGCCGCGGTTTGTCCGGACAAAGCACAAAGCGGCAAGCCGCCACCGGGGTGAGCGCTGCCAGAAGCCAAATAGAGGCCTGGCACTTCTCGGATGCGATTGGCGGGGCGCCGAAAGGCCGCAAACGTCGAGTTGGAGGCGGCGCCGTAGATCCCACCGCGGCTGCCCGGGAAAGCCGCGGCCAACTCCGCGGGGCCCCTGGACCAGACGACTTCATCCAGCTCCGGATCGTAGAGGCCGGCGGTCCGCAATCGGCTGAGCACCTTTGCGCCCAGGGCTTCGATCCGGAACGGCTCGGTCGGGCCGAACTCGGGTTGGGCGGGGGCGTTGGCCATCACGAACACCGGCTCGTGGGCCGGCCAGCCCGGTCGTTGGTGGGCCCGTTCTTGGGCACAAAGGTACACCGTCGGATCCACGGGCGGACGTTGGTGATCGAAGAGATCTTCGAACTCGGCGTGATACCGATCCGGGAACAACACGGTGTGGGCCGCCAGGCCGTCTCGCCTTCGTCGCTTGAGGATGCAGGTCCAGCCCGAGGTGGAGGGGGTCGAGTTGGGCGACAACTTTCGCCCGAGTTTTCCTGGCAGGAGTTGACCGAACACGTGGGCCGCGTCGGCGTTGGCGATCACCTGGGCGGCCTCGACTCGTCGTCCACCCACCAAAGCCACGCCCACCACTCGCTTACCTTCGACCACGATCCGCTCGACTCGGGCTCCGGTCTCCAGCACGCCACCCAAGGCGACGAACCGTCGGGCCAAGGCCGCTACCAGCTGGTGGATCCCGCCCCGCACTCCGAAGGCCCCCAGGTTCAGCTCCACGTGGGCGATGCAGTTTAAGGTGGCCGGCGCCGCTCGCAGATCCGAGCCGTTGTAGGTCGCGTAGCGCCCGAGCAGATCGCGGAGGTACGGGTTGCGCACCCGCTGCTCGATGGCCCGCCCCATGGTGCTCAAGGCGTCGATTTGGCCCACCGCTTTGAGGCCACCCAACCCCAATCCCAACATCTGGCTGGCGGTGGGCGCGGGCCCGTAGACGAAGTGAGGCGCGGCGGTCGCCCAGATCTCGCCGGCGTATTGCAAGAAGGCTTGCAGTTCTTGCTCGGCCTCGGGCCCCAAGCTCGCCCGCACCTCGGCCCGGGTCGCTTCCGGGCGGACCTCGACCTTCAAGCGGGTGCCGTCGGGCCAACGATAGTCGAAGGCTGGGCTCGGCTCGAGCAGCTCCAGCTCGGCGCTCAAGGAGGAGCCGGCGAGGCGAAAGAGGCGATCAAAGACCTCGGGGAGGGTCAAGACGCTGGGTCCGGTGTCGACCTCGATCCCTTGGATCTCCACCACCCCCGCCTTGCCGCCGGGCCGATCGTGGGCCTCCAGGACCCGGACCTTTTGACCACGGGCCACCAGGCTGAGGGCGGCCGAAAGACCGCCGATGCCCGCCCCGATGACCACCACCTCCTTCACGTCGCCCCCTCGGCGGCGATGCGCTCCCGCTTGCCCGGGTAGGCGCGGCCGCGCCACTCGATCCGGCCCCGGCGATGCCAGCGGTAGGAGTTCAGGCCGATGCCCAACAACACCAGGACCCCGAGGGGCTGGAGCAACGTCGACCACCACGGATGGGCAAAACGAACGGCCAAGGCACCACGCAACACCAAGTTGATCCCAACCGCCATCGCCGCTGGGGCCAGCCATTGGGGCCAAAACAGCCCAAGCGGAAGCAGCAAAAACGGGGCGACGAAGGCCGAAAAATAGAGCCCCAACACGAACAACAACGCCAAGCGGCTGCCGCCGATCCCTTCGTAGAAGTTCTTGGAGAAGCCGGCGACGACCTCTTTGGCCGAGGTGTACATCCGACAGGTCGCCAGTTCGGTGCCATCGGCGAACACCACCCGCAGCCCCGCCTGTTTGGCCCGCCGACAGAAGGCCATGTCATCCACGACCTCTCCCCGAACCGCCTCGAAGCCGCCGGTCTGCAAGTAGGCTTGCCGACTCACCCAGAGCACTTGGCCGTTGGCCGCCAAAAAACGTGGGTTTGAGCTCCGCCAGATCAGCGGCAGAGGCAACCAGCTGGTGTAGGTCAGGTGCAACAGCGGCAACACCAGCCGCTCTACGAAGGATCCCAGCTCTTGGGCCGGGACCGCGGTCACCAGATCCGCCTGGTAGTCGTTCACCAACCCCGCCAGATGAGCCAAGCCTTGCCTTCGCCAACGGACGTCCGAGTCCAAAAAGAGCAGGTTGTTGCTCTGGGCTGCTTCGGCCAGGCGATGACAAGCGTGGGTCTTGCCGATCCAACCCGTGGGCAGGCCCGCGCCGCGCAGGACCCGAATCCGAGGATCGAGGGCGGCGCATTCAGCCAAGATCTGGGACGTGCGATCGGTGGAGGCGTCGTCGTAGACCAGGATCTCCGCGATCGGACCTTGGGCCTCTCGCAGGGCCTCCAAGGTCGCCGCCAGGTTCCGCTCTTCGTTGCGCGCCGGGATCAACACCGACACCGGGCCCATCGACCCGCCGGCTCGGCCCCTAGGCCAAAACCGGAGGTTGAAGAGGGTCAACGCCAGCGCCACGCCCGGCAAGATCACCAGGGCCCAGATGATCACGCCCACCTCCACAAGCGGCGGAGCCGATCGGTTTGGGGCCCATTGAACAACGGCAACCAGAGGGAGTTGTCGCCCTGCAGGCGGTGTACGCGCATCTTCACCATCGATCGGTGCCGAGGCAGATCGATCCGATCGGGCCGCACCCACTCGCCCAGAGCAGGTTGGCCGTCGATGGTCTGGCGGGCTCTGAGATAAAATGGCCCATCCTCTAGGAGACCCTGGCCCTCAATTCTCCGCCCCGCCACCACCAAGTTTCGCTGGGCCATCCCGTAGAAGGCTCGTTGGGGCCGATCGAACTGCAGGCTGGCTTGCGGATCGATGGTCAGGCGCCCGCCGCGATCGACCTCGACCCACCAGGCGAAGGGCGCTCCTTGTTGGGGCCACACCACGTAGTAGGCCGCCATCAAATCGGGGGTGAGGGTGCGGCCCCAGGCCCAGTCGGCGATGCCCAGCTGGTCGAGCCCGACCGGACTGCCGTTGCGATCGTGGTAGGCCAGGCCCTGGAAACGAAAGGGGCCATCGGCGGTCTCCAAGTCCACGACGGCCTGGGCCGGGCCGAGCAGCGGGCACCACTCGTGAGGGCTTGGGGGCGTGGTCAGGGTGGGCGCTCGAGCCGCGGCACCGACCACGGTGATCCGACCGGTCAGGCGTCGTTGCCCCCCGGGCACCAACAGGTCCAACTCGGCTTCGACCCGGCGTTCACCACCTTCTACCGTTGAGCTGATCCGGCTTTGGCCGAAGCGAAAGTGGCCGTCGTCGGCGCCCCACGCCGCGTCTTCGGGGGCGTGCTCTTGCAGCGCGTAGTCGACCTGACGACCCCCGCGGTAGAGGGCCAGGTTGAGGCTGGGGCGGGCCCGGGGTGCTTCGGGCCGGCCGCGCCGGGCCGCGTCAAGATATCCCGGCAAAAACGGCAGCCCGAAGGACCAGATCAAGGTGAAGCCGTCGCCTTTGGCGTCCAGCGCGTCCAGGTACCACCACACGAAGCCGCCCCGCTGGTCCAAAAGGCCACGCGACAAGGATCGGGTCGGATCCGAGAGGCAAAGGAGGCCGGGGGCTTGCGACGCCGTGGTCACCGTGCTCTCCGTTCGTCAGAGAACTCTGAATGGACGCACTGATTTTCGGGAGCGGCCCTTCGGGGTTGGCAATCGCCCAGGTGTTGGCCGAGGCGGGGCTGAAGGTCGAGGTGATCGCCCCCGAACCTTTTGCGCCTTGGCGTCCCGGGTACGGCGCGTGGGTCGATGAACTCGAGGGCTTCGAGACCGCGATCGCGCACACTTGGCCCGCGGCCTGGGCCGGGTTCGGTGCGACGCGGCAACGTCTGGAGCGGCCCTACGCCCGGCTCAACAACCCCCGCCTCGCCGCCCGCTTGGCCGGGGACTACCCGCGCCGGGTCGGAAGGGTGGCTCAGGTCGATCCGCAGGAGGGCACCGCGACGCTGGCGGACGGGACCCAACTTCGCGCCTCCCTCTTGATCGACGCGACCGGCCTCGGACTTTCGGTGTGGCCCGCTCAACCCGGCCCGGGCCCCGGCGTCCAGGTGGCCTTCGGGCGTCTGCTCCAGGTCGCGGCCCACCCCTTCGGCGACGAGGTGTGCCTGATGGACTTCGATGACACGGCCTTTGGCGGTGAACTGCAGGCCGATCGGATCTCCAGCTTCCTCTACGCTTTGCCCTTTGGCCCCCAGCAGGTCTTCGTCGAAGAGACCTCCTTGGTGGCCCGGCCCCCGGTCCCCATGGCGCTGCTCGAGGCCCGTTTGGAGCGGCGCCTTCAGGTGTTGGGCGTCAGCGGCCAGACCTTGGAGCTCGAACGTTGCGCCATCCCGATGGGCGCGCCCCGGCCCGAACCCATTGGGCGTTTGGTGGCCTTCGGCGCCGCCGCCAGCATGGTGCACCCCGCCACCGGATATCTTTTGGGCCAGGTCTTCGCCGCCTTGCCCCGGATCCGGGATGGGATCCCGGGGCCGAAGGACACCTTGCCGGAGCGGATCGCCGCCGCGATCTGGCCCAAAGAACGGGCCAAGGCCCATGATCTCTATCGCTTCGGGATGGAGGTCCTCCTCGAGCTGGATCCGCCTGGGCTGCGACGCTTCTTCCAAGGCTTCTTCGCGTTGCCCGAGGCCGAATGGGCCGGCTATTTGTCGGGGCGCCTGTCGATCCCCGGAATGGCCTCCGCCATGGCGCGGGTTTTTGGCGCCGTCCCCTTCGCGGTCCGGGCCCGGATCGCGCAAAAAGCAGTCGGTCCCGCCCGTCGGCTCCTCTGGACCGCCCTCCTCAGCGGTTGAATCCTTCCAACTTCTGTCCACCTTTGGTCTAGACTTTGGGGGCGGTCGATTTCGGCCAACTTTCGGCTGATGGCCGCATCCAAACGCCAAAGACCGGCGAAATGAGCCCCAAACCACCGTGGACAACGTTCTGCGTCTGTCCATAGTGTGTCTATATAAGTATGGACACGGGTTTGACAAGGAGGCGCTGGATGAGGTCAGGAACGCTCGCACCCCAGGCGATGGCGAAGTCGGTGGCGTCGATCCCCCGCAGTGAAGAGCGGTCGACGCCGCAGGCCGATTCGCCCGAGGGGGACCGGCTGGAAGAGGTCAAGGCGCTGATGTTGCGGCTGGCGACCGGACCTTCCTTTGAGCGCCTCGGCGCCATCGTACAAGAGCACCTCTACACCGGCGGCAAAAAGCTCCGGGCTCGTTTGGCCCTTTCGGCGGTGGACGCTTTGGGCGGAGAGGCGGTCGACAGCGTGGGCTGGGCCGCCGCCTGCGAGCTGCTCCACAACGCCACCTTGATCCACGACGACCTCCAGGACTCGGATCCGCTGCGGCGCGGCCACTACACGGTTTGGGTCCGCCACGGGCAAGCCCAAGCGATCAACGCGGGCGACCTGCTCCTGATGTTGCCGTTCATCGCCCTCGAGCATCTTTCGGTGGATTCGTCGGTGCGCTGGGAGTTGGCCCGGGCCATCGCCCGTCGGGCCGAAGACACGGTGCGAGGCCAATCTTTGGAGATGTGTTTGCTCCACGGCGGCCGTTGGGACTGGGCATCTTACGCCGAAGCGGCGATGGGCAAGACCTCGGCCCTGATGGTGTTGCCGGTGCACGGCGCGGCCCTGTTGTCGGGCCGGTCCCCGGAGGCGGCGGCGGCGCTCGGCGACTGCTTCCGGAACATCGGCCTGCTCTTCCAGATCCAAGACGACGTGATCGATCTGTATGGCGACAAAGGCCGGGGCAAGGTGGGTGGCGACATCCGCGAGGGGCGAGTCACCGCCTTGGTCGCCGAACACCTGCGCTTGTGCCCCGCCGACCAGACGTGGCTGATTGGGATCCTCTCGACCGCCCGGGACGAAACCAGTGACCGGGACGTGGAGCAGGTGGCCCGGCGCTTCGAGCGGAGCGGGGCTTTGGCGGCGGTCTTCGATCGCCTCGAGGCCCTAGAGCAGGCGACCTTGGCGGCCCCAGCGCTTTTGGCCGAACCTCGGCTGGCCGCGGTGGCGAAGGCCATGATTGACAAGGTGCTGGAGCCGGTGCGTCCCATCGTGGCCGCGAGGAGAGCGTCATGAGTGTTGAAGCACCGGTGGTGGTGATCGGCTCGGGCTTTGGAGGCCTCGGAGCAGCGGTTCGGCTCAGGGCCATGGGGCACCGAGTGGTGGTGCTCGAGGCTCGGGATCAGCCCGGGGGACGGGCCGGGGTTTGGAAGCGAGACGGCTACACCTTCGACGCTGGGCCCACGGTGATGACCGCACCCTACCTGATCGACGAACTCTACGCGGCGCTCGGGCGAGATCGCCGCGACTACGTGGAGCTGTTGCCGGTCGATCCATTTTACCGGATCGACTTTCACGACGGCTCGAGCTTCGACTACGTCGGCGACGAAGAGCGGCTGATGGCCCAGATCGCCAGCTTCAACAAGAACGACGTCGACAACTACCGGCGGCTGGTGGCCCACATCAAGCGCATCTTCGACATCGGTTATCTCCAGCTGTCGGACGTGCCCTTCGACAAGTTCACCGACATGCTCAAGGTCGTCCCCGATCTGGTGAAGTTGGAGAGTTATCGTTCGGTTTATTCGCTGATCTCCAAGTACCTGGAGGACGAACGGCTGCGGCAGGTCTTCACCTTCCAGCCCCTGTTGGTCGGCGGCAACCCGTTTAAGGTGACCTCGATCTACACCTTGATCCACTGGCTGGAGCGGACCTGGGGCGTGTACTTCGTGAAAGGCGGCACCACCGCCTTGGTTCACTCCTTGGTGGAGCTGCTGGCCGAGGTCGACGTCGAGGTGCGGCTCAACGCGCCGGTCGCCGAGATCGAGGTGCAGGATGGGCAGGCCAAGGCGGTGCGGCTGGAGAATGGCGAGCGGATCCCGTGCCAGTTCGTGGTCGCCAACGCCGACCCCTCGATGGTCTACCAGCGGATGATCGATCCGGCCCATCGGAAAAAACACACCGACAAGAGCGTCGAGCGCAAACACCAGTCGATGAGCCTTTTTGTGGCCTACTTCGGCACCAAAAAGACCTACCCGGAGTTGGCCCACCACACGATCGTGCTTGGGCCTCGTTACCAAGGCCTCCTGACCGACATCTTCGATCGCAAGGTGTTGGCCGAGGACTTTTCGCTTTATCTGCACGCGCCGGCCCGCACCGACCCGTCGATGGCGCCGCCTGGGCACGAGAGCTTCTACGTCTTGTCGCCGGTGCCCAACGACAAAAGCGGCATCAACTGGGAAGAAGAGGGGCCCCGTTATCTGGAGCGGATCATGGGTGAGCTGGAGCGCCGTCTGCTCCCCGGCCTGTCCCAGGAGATCGTCACCCAACACTTCGTGACCCCCGACTACTTCGGCAAAGATCTGCGCTCCAAAAACGGCGCGGCCTTTGGCCTGGAGCCGGTGCTCACCCAGTCGGCGTGGTTCCGTTATCACAACCGATCGGAGGACGTGGACGGCCTCTACTTCGTGGGCGCCAGCACCCACCCTGGCGCGGGTGTGCCGGGCGTGTTGTCCACCGCCAAGGTGATGGAACGGATGGTGCCGCGGCCTCGGAACAAGGAGCCGGTGCCTCATCACCCCCGGATCAAGGTCGCGGTATGACCCCAGAGGCCACCCTCGCCAAAGGCTCTCGCTCCTTTAGTCTGGCCGCGCAGTTTTTGCCGGCCCGGACCCGGAGTGATGCGGCGGTGGTCTATTCACTTTGCCGCCTGATCGACGACGAAGCCGACGCGACGACCGACGTCGAGCAGGCCCGCCGTTCTTTGCTCGCCCTCGCCCAGGAGCTCAGCGGGCAGGCCCCGGCCCGGCCGCTGGTCGCTGAGTTCTTGCGGGTGATGGAGCGGCGACGGATCGACCGGCGCCACGCCCTCGAGTTGATCGAAGGGGCCCTGTCGGATCTGAGCTCGGTGCGGGTCAACAACGAGGGTGAGCTGATCCGTTATGCGTATCGAGTGGCTGGCACGGTGGGCTTGATGATGAGCGGCGTGATCGGCGCCGATCACCCGCAGGCGCCCCCTTTTGCCATCGATCTCGGCGTGGCGATGCAGCTCACCAACATCGCGCGGGACGTCAAGGAGGACGCCGCCCTCGGCCGCGTCTATTTGCCCGCAACTTGGTTGGCGGAGTTTGGCCACTCGGCGGAGTCGCTGTTGGCCGCCCAGATCCCGGCCGAACACCTCAGCGTTGTGGTCCGTCGTTTATTGAACCTGGCCGAGGTCTATTATCGCAGCGCCGATCAAGGGCTCCGCTACATCCCACTGCGGACCCGGGTTGGGATCTTGGTGGCCAGCCGGGTGTATCGAGGGATCGGCCGCTTGTTGCTGCAAAGGGGCGCCAATCCGCTGCAGGGGCGCACCGTGGTGTCGCCGATCTGGCGTTTGTGCACCGCGGGCCTGGCGTTGTTCGAGTTGATCCGGCCCAGCATCTTGGGGTTGACGCCGGGGCCACCCCACCAGCCCGCGCTCCACTCGCCGATCGGCCACCTCCCCGGCGCCAACACTGGGGCCCAGGAGCCCGGCTGGTTGGGGGCTGGAGAGTGACCATGGAGCCCGTCGAGACCGCCCCGGCCGGCGCGCCGGTTTATTACGCTCGTTATGGCACCGGCCCCGAGGTCTACGTCGCCCTCCACGGCTGGAGCGGCTCCCATCGGACCTTTGCGCCGTTGCTCCGATATTTGCCCGAGCGGATCAGCCTCTACGCCTTCGACCAACCCAGCTACGGAAAAAGTGCGCCACCGGCCGAGTGGAGCCTGGACGGGCTGGTCGATCCGATCGCCCGCACCGTCGAGTCGCTGGGTATCGGTCGGTACGGTTTGATCGGCATGTGCAGCGGCGCGATCTTGGCGCAGCGCTTGGCTCAACGAGATCCGGAGCGGATCCAGCGCTTGGTGTTGATCGATCCCTTCTTCTACGCACCTTGGTACTTCGCGATCTTCACCTGGGGTTGGTTGGGCCGCTTGTTTTACTACAGCACCTTCGCCAACCCGCTGGGCCGTTGGTTGACCAACCGGGCCCTCAAAAAACGCCGGGCCGAAGGCGCCGATCTCACCTCGGGCTTCGATGGCGTCGACCACGAGAGCGCCCTCCGTTACCTGACCGCCTTGGTTCGGGCCGACGTCGGATCGCAAGACCGCTTGCGGGCCTTGTCGCGGGTGACCGAACTTTTGGTCGGCGAGTTCACCTTCAAGGCGGTCCGCCGCTCCGTCACCGGTTGGCAGGCGGCCTATTGGCCCGAGGCGCCGATCCGAGTGCTCGCCGGCGCCGGCCATCTCCCCATCATCGAGGCCACCGAAGCGGCGGCCTCAGCGTTGTTCGGACCGAGGCAAAGCCATGGACGATGAGAGCCTGTACCCGATGCGGATGGTCACCCGCTTGACCGGGCTGACCGCGGACACGATTCGTGCGTGGGAACGCCGCCATCGGGCGATCCGTCCCAGCCGCAGCGCCGGCAACACCCGCCGTTTTTCCGGCGAAGAGGTCCGGAGGCTGAAGTTGCTGCGTGAAGCCACCGAACGGGGCCACGCCATCAGCAGCATCGCCGCCCTCGGGTTGGAGGACTTGGAGCGGCTGGTCGCGGCCGAACCGGTGCCGTCGGTCGAGGCGACCATCGGCGCCTTGGATGACGGCCAGCCCAACCTGGTCCGGAGTTATCTCGACGCCATCCACCGCTTCGACACCCGACGTTCGTCGGATCTCTTGTTGCGGGCCGCAACTTTCCTCGAGCGCCGCAAGTTCGTCTTTGGGGTGGCCTTGCCGATCGTCGAAGAGGTCGGCCGACGATGGCACGAAGGTGAGATGCGGGTCGGCCAAGAGCACCTGGTGTCGACCCAACTCCTCGGCGTGCTCAGCGCACTCCTCCGCATGTCGCCCCCCAACAGCGGCGCCAGTCAGGTCTTGATCACCACCCCGAGCGGGCATCGCCACGAGTTCGGGGCCCTGCTCGCCGGGCTTTTGGCCGCGACCCGGGGCCTCGACGTGGTGTATCTCGGCCCCGATCTGCCCTACGACGATCTCCGCTGGGCGGTGCGGATGAGCCGCGCTCGGATCTTGGCGCTGTCGATCGTCAAAGACCTGGAGCCGGGCGAAGGGGACGCTTTGGCGCCGGTCCTCACCGAACTTTCGGAGCGGATCCAGCTCTGGGTGGGTCTCCCCCTCGGGCACGGGCTGGTCGGCAAGGCCAAAGGTCCCCGCTGGTTCCACCGCCTGGAAGACTTTGACGCCGCCCTCAGCGACCTGGCCTGACGCGACGCGCAACGTCTCGGAATCGATCACCTCATCGTTCCCCCCAGGTACTTGGGGGTAGCGCTATCGGTCGAGCTGCGGTACCGATCCGCGACCGAGTCCCAAATCGAGCGAGCGGCGTGCGGCGGGCACGGGCTTTGCTCAAGGGACCACGGCTGAGGGCGGGGGGGCCATCCACATGAGACCAGTTTGGGCGATTATTTACGGCGCGTTGGATCCGAGCAGAACCTCTCGCGCCTCCCTTTCCCGCTCCCTCGAACAAGGCGCGGCCCTGAGCGGCCCCGAACGATTGGTCTTCGTCGGGCTCGAACAAGATCGACCCTGGTGGGCGCCCCTCCTCGCCCAATATCCGGGGGCCCTGGTCATCGAACAACCCCTGGACCGCGGCACCGGGACCGGGATCATCGCCGCCACCACCCAGATCTTTCGACGGGACCCCAGCGCCCGGGTCTTGTTGCTCGACTGCGCGGACGCCGCCGGGCTGGAGTTGGCCTGGCCGAGCATCCTCGAGACCGTGTTGGATTCCGCGCCCGCGGACGATCGGATCGTCTTGTTCGGCTCGGGCCTCGTCGCGCCTGAGCTGGGGCCCGGTCGCTCCGCGCCGCTGCGGGTCGGCAACTTGTTGTTCGAGATGGATCCCCAGCTCCGTCAGGGTTGGATGGATCGAGGCGCTCTGGTGGTGATGTCGCCCATGGTGGCTTCGGTCTCTGCGCTGCTGTCGGCGGGGCAGGCCACCCACCCCCGGACCCTCCAGACCTTCCTCTCTCGCCTCGAAGAACACGGCGAGTTGAGCGCGATCCTCGACGAACTTTACCCCTTCTGCACCGAGGTCGATCTCTACCGGGATCTCCTGGCCGGGGTCTGGCACCAGGTTTGGGTGCGACCGATCCACTCCGCCAGCTCCGAGGCCCATTCGGCGCGCCCGATGATGGTGCCCAGCGACCAAGCCAGCCGTATGGCTCCGGTCGCCCGGGCCCTGGCCGTCTAGCCCAAGGCCGACTATCGTCCGCCCGAAATGGCGCGTCGCATCTTCTGCAACCGGACCCTCAACCTACGGGCGATCCGGGCCATCGGCTACGACATGGACTACACGTTGATCCACTACCGGGTCAGCGAGTGGGAGCGCCACGCTTACGCCCACGTGAAGCGGCGCTTGATCGAAGAGAAGTGGCCGATCGCCGAGCTCGAGTTCGACGAAAACCTGATGATCCGCGGGCTGATCATCGACAAAGAGCTGGGGAACATCCTCAAGGTGAACCGCTTCGGCTTCGTGAAGCGGGCCTTCCACGGCACCAAGCCGCTGGATCACGAGAAGTCGCGAGAGACCTACTCCCGAGTGATCGTCGATCTGGCCGAAGGCCGCTTCGAGTTTCTCAATACGCTCTTTTCGCTCTCCGAGGCTTGCCTCTACGCCCAGCTGGTCGATCGCTACGATCAAGATCCCAACGCCTTGCCTGGGATCCGCGGCTACGAGCAGCTCTACAAGAAGGTCCGAAAGACCACCGACCTGGCCCACGTCGAGGGGCGCCTCAAGAGTGAGATCATCGCCGATCCCGATCGATTCGTGGATCTCGATCCCCTCACGCCCCTGGCCCTGCTCGATCAAAAACACGCCGGCAAGAAGCTGCTGCTGATCACCAACAGCGAGTGGCCGTACACCAAGGCGATGATGAACTACGCCTTCGATCGATATTTGCCGGGCCAAATGAGCTGGCGTGAGCTCTTCGACGTGGTGATCGTCGAGTCGCGCAAACCCGCCTTCTTCACCAACCACAACCCGCTCTTCGAGGTGGTGAACGAAGAGGGCCTGCTCCGCCCGGCCAACGAGGGCATGAAGGAGGGCCACATCTTCCTCGGGGGCCATGCCGATCAGGTGGAGAGTTGTTTGGGGTTGGTCGGCGATCAGATCCTCTACGTGGGCGATCACATCTTCAGCGACGTCCACGTGTCGAAGAACATCCAGCGCTGGCGAACCGCGCTGATCCTGCGAGAGCTGGAGGCCGAGCTGGAGGCCCAGCAGGTCTTCGAGGCCGATCAACGGGAGCTGGAGCGGTTGATGGAGGACAAGGAGCGGCTGGAGGCCGAGCTCTGTTTGGTCCGGGTCGATGATCAACGGACCCGGGTTGGCTACGGGCCCAGGAGCGGCCGGACCGAAGCCCAGATCACCGAACAGGCCCAACGCCTCCGGGCACTCCTCCTCGAGCTGGACGCGAAGATCGCGCCCTTGGCCAAGGCCGCCAGCGAGATCAGCAGCGGGCACTGGGGCCTGTGGATGCGGGCCGGCAACGACAAGAGCCACCTGGCCAAGCAGGTCGAACGGTACGCTGACATCTACCTGTCCCGGGTCTCCCACTTCGCCGACGAGACCCCCTTTGTTTATCTTCGTTCGGCCCGCGGGGATTTACCCCACGACCCGGCCGCCCGGACCGCGGTGGGGGGGCTTTTGGCGGGCGGCTGAAGATCGGGTGACCCGTTCCGCGGGTTGACTGTATATAGGCAAAGCACTTGGAGGCACCGAAATGAAACGCCTGCTCGCCGTCCCGTTCCTTCTTAGCGCGCTAAGCGCCTGCCCCGGTCCGGATGAGCCGACCTTCGAGCCTTGGACCTTGGAAGACCTCACCGCCGAGCAGGGGCTTTCGGTCCGGGTGCCGGAGTTCGAGGTGCCGTCGGGGGTCGAAACCCAAGATTGCTACTTCTTCCAGATGCCCGACCTGAACAACGGGCAGCCCTACTGGGTGAACCGGTTCCACACCGCCATCAACCCGGGCAGCCACCACCTCAACGTCTTCCGCGTCAACACTATCCACGGGCTGGACCCTGCGCTGGGCACGCCGATGCAGATCGGGAACCTCTCGGGCACGGTGGTCTACGGCAAAGACGCCAGCAGTGAGTGCTGGAAGAGCCCCAACTGGGCGGATTGGCCCCTGGTCGCCAACTCCCAGAACTCCAGCCCCGAGAACCCGTACACCGACTGGGTGTTGCCGACCAATGTGGCCACCAAGTTCACGCCGGGCGAGTGGCTGATGGTTCAGACCCACTACGTCAACGCGACCACCCAAAGTGCGCCGTTCAAAGGCAAGGTCGGGGTCAACTTCCACCTCTACCGCGGCACCGATCCGATCGAACTCGGGACCTTGTTCGCGACCCAGCAGAGCCTCCGCATCTGCCGCTCCAACCCGACGCCGACCTATACCGGCACCTGCAAGTTCCCGCCGAGCACCGTGACCATCACCGCCGCCAACGGCCACTTCCACTCCCGAGGCAAGAGCTTCGAGGTCTACACCTGGGACGGAGTCACCGACACCCAGCCCCCTGAGGCGGCCAAGTTCTACGAGAGCGATCGTTGGGACGACCCGCCGATGTCTACCGGCATGAACATCCCCTCGACCGAAGGCGGCGGCATCTGGTGGAACTGCAACTACCAGTGGGTTGAACCGCCGGTCGGTTGCGACGCCGTCAACGAGCGGGACCCCCAGAAGGCCGGCGATTGTTGCTACACCTTCGGGGGCATCGTGGAGACCAGCGAACACTGCAACGTGTTCCTGTATTATTATCCGAAGGTCGCCCGCGAGGAGATCTTCTGCAACTGATGACCCGCCCGCTTTGGCTCCTGCCGCTGCTCCTGACCGCCTGCCCCGACGAGCCCGATCCTCAGCCCGACGGTGGCCTCTCTTGTTTTGTCGGCAATCCCGGGCTCGACGCCGAGATCCAGATCGTTCATCGGTCCGTCGAAGGCGCCATCCAGACCACCTCGGTGGCCGTGCCTTTGATCCAACCTCCCCAAGGCGGCAAGGTGATGTTGGTCGGTGTTCGGGCCCGCAACCTGGACGGTTGCCCCCTCCAGCTGTCGGCGTCATTGCGGGACGAGTGCAACAACAAGATCCTGACCCTGGAGCGACGGCCGGTGATCTTGGAGCCCCAAGCGGACGGTTGGGCGGTGCCCAAAGACCCGATCAACTTGGACAACTTCTCCAACCTGCCCGGGTGTCCCCGCAGCGACAACGATCGACGGATGAACAGTGAGCCGTACCTCTTGAAGGTCTCCGTCACCGACAAGGCCGGCCGTACCGCGGAACAGACCCAGCCCATCACGCCGTATTGCGGCGCCGAGCCCGAGTTCGCGCGTTTGTGTGAGTGTGAGTGTCGTTCGCGTTTCGATCGAGAGGAGTGCCCGGCGGTTTTGCCTGACGCCGGCACGGTCCCTGGGACCTGTTGGGACGGAGGGACCTGATGAGACGCGCATGGATGTTGTTGGGCCTCGGCTTGATCGGGTGCCCAGGCCCCGATCCGAATCCACCTCCGCCGGCCACCCCGAGCTGGCAGCTGGTGCAAGTCGACTTGCCCGGTGCCCTGTTGAGGGTCTGGGGAACCAGCCCCCAAGACGTCTACGCGGTGGGCGCCGACGCCGACGGTCAAGGCCCGATGGTGCTCCACTACGACGGTCAACGTTGGTCACGCCTCTCCACCGGCACCACCGGCGGCCTGTGGTGGATCGATCAAGTGGGGCCCGATGATCTGCGGATGGTCGGTGAAGGTGGCCAGGTGCTGCGGTATCGACCTTCGACCGGAGCCTTCGAACCTCGTGCTTCGGGGGTCGACGTGACCTTGTTTGGGGCCTGGGGGGCGTCCTCCAATGACGTCTGGTACGTCGGCGGCCGACCCGGTCAACCTGGGGTGGCGCTGCGGGACGACGGCACCACCATCCGAGCCGCCGGCACCTCCAGCACCGTGCCCACCTTGTTCAAGGTCCATGGCACCGCCGCCGATCGGCTCACCTTCGTGGGCCAACAGGGGACCATCTTGGACTGGAATGGATCACGCTTCGAGGACCGCTCCGTCTCCAGCCCTCAGCCCCTCTTGACCGTACACGGCGTGGCGCCCGACGCCCTCTACGCGGTCGGAGGTTTTGGGACCGGCGAGATCTTCCGCTACGACGGAGCAACCTGGAGCAATGAAACGCCGCCGGAGCTCCCGGGCATGAACGGGGTCTACGCCACCGGTCGAGATGAGGCCTACGCGGCCGGCTTCAACGGGCGGATCTTCCGACGCCAAGCGGGTGTTTGGTCCGAACTGGCCGAAGCCTTGCCGACCTACCTGGACCTGCACTCGGTGTGGGTCGACTCAGCGGGCGGGATCTGGGCGGCCGGAGGCCAGCTCAGCGCTGACCCCCCGACCGACGGCGTGTTGATCTACTACGGTCCGCCGATCGCCCACGGCCTTTGAGCCGAGCTGGGCGAGGCGATCAGAGCGACTTGACCGCGTCGGCCTTCGACTTGGTGTAGAGCCACATCACCAACAAGAAGCCGAGGGCGATGACCACCGTCAGCGGGATCGAGTTCATGCTCGAAGCCCAAGTTCCGTGCTGGGACATCATCATGAACAGCAGGGGCGCCGACATATAGGTGTTGTGCTTGGAGCGCAGGCCCGCCATCGCCACCAACGCCGCGTCGGGTGCGGTGCCTTCTTTGACCGCCGCGATGATCTTCTTTTGCGCGGGCCAGATCCGCATCCAAACGTTCATCGCCATGATGGTCCCGAAGGTCATGCCGAGGTGAATGGCCGCGCCCCGATAGCTCATGCCGCCGACGTTTTTCGCCAACATCACGTAGCCGGCCGCGAGCACCCAGCCGATCACGCCGTGGAGCTTCACGTTTTTCACGGCCTTCATCACCACGTCGTAGAGGAAGAAGCCGAAGTAGGTGAGCACCACGATCACGATGCCGACGGGGTTCCAGGCCATCCCGTCTTCGAACAACATCGTTTCGTTCATGTAGTAGACCAGGCCGGCCAGCCCGATACCGGTCAGCCAGGTGTAGGCCGCGCCCCAGCGGAAGAAGTAGAGAGCCCGAGGCATCAGCTCCGGAACCACCTTCTTTTTGGTCTCCCCATCCATGGTCGGGGCGAAGTTTGCGTTCACCCAGTTGAAGAAATAGAGGTGGCCGATCCAGACCACACCCGCCACGATGTGCAGCCAGCGGAACAGTGACTCGACCAAGTTATTGATATCCAAGCTCATTTCGGGTTTCCTCCCACGCCGCGGCGGACGTTATGAGGAGGAGAGGTGGACGTCAACCGAGGTTTGGGAAAAGGTCACCCGTTAGCCCCAGCTCAACCCTCGCCGTTACCGGTCCCGCCGATGAGGCCGTCGGAGGGGGTGATCCTAGGTCGGCACGGCTCTTGGATCGTATTGGGGCAACGGAGACCAGGTTCCATGAAACGCCATCCCAATGAACAGATCATCTACGGGCTCTTCGAGGGGCCTCACGACCTCAAGGTGGCCTTCGACCAGCTGGTCGCCGCCGGCATCCCAGTCGAAGACATGAGCGTGATGATGAACGAGGAAACCCACGACGAGGACTTCAAGTTCATCGAAAAGACCCGCACCCGGGACGGCGCCACCGCTGGCGGCATCATCGGCGGAGCCCTGGGCGGGATGTTGGGTGGCCTCGCGGCCCTCGGCGCAGCCTCGGGGATCGGCCTGTTGGTGGTCGGGCCCGCCATCGCTTTCGCGGCGGCCGGCGGCCTGCTTGGGGGTTTGGTCGGCAACGGCGTCCCCGATGCCGAGGCCAAGCGGCTCCATGAGGCCCTACACGAAGGCCAGGTGATGTTGGCCGTTCACACCCACAAGCCGGAGCAGATCGCGATCGCCGAGCGGGTCTTCGCGGATTCCAAGGGCGAAAAGCTGGAGGAGTCGGAGGATCTGGGCGCCACCTGAGCCGGTTTCCCCTGCCGGGAGATCGCCGTGGTGCGGTGCTCTGCCACCTGAGCGCCTGAGTCATACGTTGTTCGAACGCCCGATCTTCGCGAGGATGCGAACGATCAAGGACCGATCGCCAGGGGGAGGCGACGGCCCGTAGGGACGGACGAAAGAACATGCCGACGCTGCTCAAGGCGAACATCCTCACCGCTGATGGGGGCCGATTTCAGGCCCCCGTCGCCAACCTCTCTGCCGCTGGTCTTTTCCTCCGGACCAGCGAGGACCTCCACTTCGGACAGAAGGTGACCATTCACCTGCTGGGCTTCGCGATCCCGGGGGAGGTGTTGTTCATCTCCAGCGAGCCCGTGGGGGTCGTCGTGGCGATCACGCCGCCTGCAGGGGCGCGGCCGGTGATCGAAGTGCGGTCCAAGACGGTGGAGGTGGTCTCGGCCACCGGCCCCGCCCAACCATGGGAGGAAGACACCGCCAACGAGGCCAACGTCTCCTCGATCTTGGTCGACGACCTGGTGGCTGCTCCGGCGGTGCACGCCGTGACCTCACCCCAGATCGATCCTTGGACCCTCGACAGCGCCGACGGCGAAAAGCGTGAGTCGACGGCGGTGCCGATCTTGGAGCCCGAAGACGCGCCGCTCTCCACCGAAGCCCTCGCGCCGGAGCCGGTGACGCCTCTGGCCTCCGAGCCACCGCCGGCCCCGCTGAAAGTCGACTTCGAGGTGGCCCTGGATCCCCGGCTCTTCGCCAGCGCCGCCCTCGATGACTCTGCCGATCTGCCCCCGGTCGAAGCGCCGAAGGCACCACCCCCTGCACCGCCGGCACCGGTCGGCTTGCCGCCGCCGCGCCCTCGCACCCACTCGATGGCGTCGCGAACCGCCGTGTCGCGGGCCGCGACGCCGTTGCCGTGGGCGACGCCTGCGCCCAGCGCTCCCTCCGCGCCGGCGAACCAGGCGGCCCGTACGTCCCCCTCCGCCCCTGCGATGCCGGCCCCCTTGTCGCCCCCCCGCTCCAGCTCGGTGGCGTCCCGACCCAGCGAACCGTCGGTGCGCGCCAACTCGACGGTCGCCGCCTTGATCCCAGATCCACCGAAGGTGGTGGCGCCGGTCTTGATCCCAGATCCGCCCAAGTCGGAGCTCGCCAGCCCGGTGTTGATCCCGGATCCGCCCAAGCCCTTCATCGCGCCGCCGCCGCAGGACGACACCTCCCCCAACGGCGCGGGTTTGTTGGCGCCTCTTTCAACGGCGATCGACGATCTTGCGCCGCGCCCGGCGACGCCACCCCCGGTGGATCTCACCTTGCCCGAGCTGGACGGTGACACGGTTCGGTTCCAGGTGGCCGAACACTTCCGCGCTCAGTTCCGCAACAACCTGATGCACGGTGGCTTGGTGGTGCGGGCCAAGCCACTGGCCATCGGGACCCAGCGGTTGTTGGCGATCGCGGTGCCGGGCTTTGAGCCCTACACCGTCAGCGCTCGGGTGATCTTTCACGAGCCCGGGAAGATGGGCTTTATGTTGGACAGCTTCAACCTGCACAAGGCGAAGCTGCAACAGATGGCCGAACCCGCCGCCCAACCTTCGGCCTAGTGCAGGGCTCTCTAGTTGCCTAACGTCTCTCCGGCGATGAAGTACGGCCCTTGACCGGAGGGCAGGCCCACGTCGACTTCGGTGCAGCTGCTGGCCACCGGCGCGCCCCGGGCCTGGACCTCGGTGTGTCCGCGGATCAAAAAGAGCGTCCGTTCGCCGCCGGGAAAACCGACGAAACCGACCGCAAAAGACTGACCACTTTGCCCCAGGGTGTAGGCCCGAGATTCGAGCACGTTGAGGCAGGTGTTGTTCAGGAGGCCCGGATTGTCGCGCAGGTCCTGGCAGCGGAGCGGCGCACCGCCGGCGGTGGCGGCGGCGATCGCGAAGGTCGAGAAGCTCTCCAGCGGGGGCAGGCCTGGCGCCAAGGTGACCACCACATTGTAGAGATCGGTGCCGTCCAAGATCGGCGGAGCGCGACAAGCGCCGCTGGCGCACAGGCTCCGATTGTAGCGCACGCACGTTTCGCAGTTGGTCGGCGGAGGTAGATCCGGCTGGCAGTCGGCGGCGCGTTCACAAGCGCCACCCGGCGGGCCGCAGGGCTCGAAGGCGGCATCGGGGCCGGCGTCGTGAGGGGTGCTGTCGGCGTCGTCGACCCTGGCGTCTTCGGCGTCGATCTCGCCGGCGTCGGAGATCTCGGCGTCCTCGAAGGCATCGGTGACGCCCGCTTCGGGTTCCAGGTGGCCCAGGTCGGGCGAAGCGGAGCCGGCGTCGTCCGTCATGGGCTCCGCCGCACAGGCCACCCAAAGACCGAAGAAGGCCGCGCCCCATCTCATGGACGCTGCAGCTCGACCAAAACGTAGGAGGTGAAGTATTCGCCGACCTTGGGCAGGTTGAGCAGAGCCTGGCTGACCAGCTTGCGGGCCGGGGCGCTGGAGAAGCCGTGGGCCTCAAAACGCGGCACCAAAAAGCCGGTCCCTTCGGCCAGTCCCCGAAAGCCATCGACGCTGAGCTGGTTGACGTAGCCCTGCTCCTTGAACGACTCCCAGGCCAACCACTTGTTCGGCAACTTTTGGCCGTTCGGATCCAGATCCCAGGCCCGGGGCTGGAAATCCGGCAAGGCGTAGATCCGCTGGGCCGCCCTGAACATGGCCCGTTCGCCGAAGACCACGTGGGCCCAGGGCACCGGGATCAAGGCCTCCATGTGTGGTCCCCAGGGGCCCCGAAAAGGGAACCACTCGATCAACACCTTGCCGCCCGGCCGCAACACTCGGAACCAGTCTTTCAGCACGCGCTCCGGGCTCATCACGTGCTCCAAACAGTCGAAGGCGGTGATGGTGTCGAAGGATTGATCGGGCAGAGGGATGCCGTCGACCTTGCCGACCACAAACTCGATCGACGTGCCGGGCGGCAGCGCCACCTCCGGGATCCGACGGCGGTTGGACTCGATGGCCTCGGGACCGAGATCGATCCCGACCACCCGCCGGGCGCCTTTTTTGGCCAAAAAGAAGCTGAGGTTGCCGTAGCCACACCCGAAGTCGAGGAGGTCTTTGCCGATCACCTCCGCGTCGGAGAAGCGGGACCAGCTGGCCCGGAGTGAGTCCTCTCGCCAGTCGAGGTAGGTACCCATGTTGCTCTGCCGCTGATCGGGCGGCGTCATCAGCCGGCGGCTGAGCTCGAAGCAGAGGCGTTCCCGGAGTCCCAACATGACTTCACTCCTCGAGGTCGAGGCGCTCCACCCCTCCGGGGTTGGAGGGCCGGAAGAACACGGTTTCGCTCGGGTGAACGGCGACCGGTTGAATGGGGGTGAGGTCGTCGACCAACATCACCCCTCGCTCCAGGTCTGCGATTCGCCCACCGGACAAGATGAAGCGTCGATCCGCGGTCTGGGCCCAATGGGCGACGCCAAAGCCTGGCACCGTGCGCAAGACAAACAACGCCCGCGGCTCGACCTCCAAGAGGCCGGCCGAATCGAGGAGCCACACCCGCCCCCCGATCGGCGAACGGACCACCCCACTCACGTTGGTCAGGCTGGCTCCCCCGACTGGGCTGGGGGTGGTCTCGAGGAAGGTGCCGTAGGTCGGTGAGCCGGGCCCTACATCCAAGATGCCCATCCCGTTTCGCATGGCCACCAACAGCCGCCCCGGGCCGGTCCAAACGCCGGCGATGATGTTCCCCAGGGTCTGGGTCGACAGGTCAAAGAGTTCACAGGTGCCGGTGTCCAGGTCGACCCGGGCCAACGCGGTGCGGTTGGCGACCGCGCTGACGTCCGGCGCAAAGACATAGGCTGCCCGCTCGATCGGATCGAAGGTCGGCCGGGGTTCGCCAAACCTCCAGCCCAAGGTGGCGCAGGTGCCGATCGCGCCAAAGTCCGGGAGGGACAACACCACGATGCCTCGGGGGTTGGTGGTGGCCGAAATGAGGGCCCGATCCCCGCCCGGCGCCGCGACGAAGAGGGCGTTGTTGCCCAAGGCCCTCAGGTTGATGAGTGGGCCCACGTCCACCCCCAATCCACTGTCGAAGGCCCGGAAGTCTCCCGACACTCCGCCGTAGAGGATGGTGGGGACCGGGATCTCCAGGGCGGTGCTGGGGATGATGCTGGTCGGGAGGATCCGGCTCGAGAGCAGCCGCAGGGGACGGGGTGAGGCCACCGAGGAGCTGTCGGCGAAAAAGACCACCGGTGGGCCGGCGGTCGCCCCGGGTGGAACGGTGACCGTAACGGCGCTCTGCGACACCAGGCCCAAAGTGCCCGCCACTCCCCCAAACTCCACCCGGGTTGCGGTGCCGAGATCTCGGCCGACCACGCTCACCTCCTCGCCCCGTCGGGCCAAGGAGGGCACCACGTCCACCACGGCGCGGCCCGGGACCGTCACGAAGGGGAAGGTGGCGATGCCCGCGGGGTGGAGTACGGTCAGGGTGCCATCGGTGGCGGTCGTCGGGACGTCCAGCTCCAGGCTGCGATCGTCGAAGCGCAGCGGGCGGATCGGTTGGGCGACGCCGGGCAACTGCACGGTGGGCACTTGAGGGAGGCCCGAGGGGAGCAGGGGTTGATCGTCGGTGGAGAAGCCGGCGCCGTAGATGGTCAGCGGCGCGCCCGGGATGGGCCGAGCCGGCGCCACGTTGTCGATGACCGGGCGGCCTTCGATGGTGAGCGGCTGACCCGCGCCGCTGTCTCCGTCGCTGGTCTCGACCCGCACCGCTCCTGTGGCGGCGTCTTGGGGGACGTCGAAGGTGAAGGTCTCGAGCCGCTCGTTGTTGTAGGTGGTTTGAGTGACGGGCGAAACGGTGGTGACCAAGATCGGCGTGGCACCCGGGCCTTGCAACCTAACTTGCAAATTCGCTGGGCCGCCCGGGCGACAGGCGGGGGAGCTGAAGTGGCGCCCGAAGATCCGGATCCGGTTGCCGGGACGAGCGACGTCTTGGGACAAGGCCACCACCTGGGGCGCGGGGAGGAAACAGAAGCCGCCGGCCTGGGCCTGGCGAACGCCGCTGATCACCGTCACCGTGCCGGTCTGAGCGTCCATCGGCACCAGGACCAAGAGGCTCTCCCTGGCGGCCGACTCGACCTGCACCGGGACCGACGTGCCGAAGCGGACCAGGTTGTCGAAGGGGTTGGGGCGGAAGTTGGTTCCGGTGATCAAGACCGCGGTGCCCGGGCCACCGGCCCGTGGGCTCAGGCTGGTGATGGTGGGGATCGGCTGATCGACGTCCGGATCGACGCAGCTGTCTGCGACGTTGGTGGGGGTCGAGATCTCGGGGCAGAGATCTTCGCCGTCGCTGAAGCTGTCGCCGTCGGTGTCGGGCCGGAGGGGATCGGTGACGAAGCCGTCGCGGCCCGGTGAGACTTCTTCGGCGTCGGTCAGCTGATCGTTGTCGTCGTCGATGTCCAGCTCGTCCGCCAAGCCATCGCCGTCGGTGTCGATGCAGGAGAACGGGTCGTCGGGGAAGTCATCTGCGCCGTCTTCGCAGCCATCGTTGTCTCGATCGGGATCTTCGTCGTCGGGGATGCCGTCCCCATCCCGATCGCCCGGGAGATCGGCGTACAAAGTTGCTGGCAGTAGGCCCAAGACGCCTTCTTCGAGGACCGCCACACTCTTGATCTCGACGGCGCGATAACCGGCCTTGTCGAAGCGCACCCGATAGACGCCGACCAAAGCCGAGACCACGAAGTTCCCGGCCGCGTCCGTTTGGGTGGTCAGCGCCCGGGTTGGATCCTGTTCGTCGATCAGCTGCACCCCGATGCCGCTGGCGTCCTCGTTGTCGAAGAGCCGAGCCACCCCGCGGACGTTGGTGGAGACGCTGCTGGTGCTGGGGGTGAGGATCACGTCCCGGAGGCGGGTCACGACATTGGCGGTGGAGTGGGCTCCACCCACCCGGCCGGGGCGGTAACCTGCTGCAAACACTACAACTTCCAGGTCGCCCTCGGGCAAGCCGGGGATCAGGTAGTTGCCATTGTCTTCGCTGACCCCCTTGAACCCGGTTTTGGTGACCACCGCCAAGGCGCCGCCCAGGGGGACCGGCGGTTGCCCGGCACCGTAGGCCCGGCCCTCCAGGGTTCCGGTGCCGGCCAAGCGAACTTCACCAAGGTTGATGGTCTGGCCGTCCACCTTGGGGGTGATCGGCGGCAGGAGCAAGGACGCCTCGCCTTGGCCGTCGCCCGCCCGTCGGCTGATCGCCAGCTCCAGCCGCGCCAAAGGCAATCGCTCCAGCTGAAAGAAGCCACGTTCATCGACGGCCCGGGAACTCGAGGCCCCGATCACCTGGATCACCGCGCCGTCGGCGGCCCGAAAGCCGCCACCGACCAGATCCGGCTCCACGACCGAACCCGAGATGAAGGCGCCCTCACCGGGCGCTGGGATATCTGAGGTGCTCCGGATGCAGCCGCTGAGCGCGAACACACAAGCCAGGACCCGGGGCGCACGCATGACGTTTCGTCTTAACCCAGACTGGCGCTTCGCTTCCAGGTCCGACCGGCCCGCCGCGCCCCCCAAATCCAGGGCCTCCGCTCAAAACAGAAGTTGTGCGCTGCCCCACCTTTGCAACGAAACGTGGCCTGGATTGACCCGCGGCCGGCTCCCCGTCCAACTTCGAGGTTCTCGTGGGGATCGAGGAGCAATGAAACCAACTCAGTGGCGACGGGCAGGATATTTTGTCGTTTTGGTCTGGGCGGCCGGGGTCTTCGCTTGTGGGCCTCGGACCCCAGACGACGATCGGCCTTCCGGTTCCAACCCGCCGGCGCCGCGGCTCTCCGGCACCGCCGGCCTGCTGCAGCGTTTCCTTGAAGAGGAGGTCATCGCCCACACCGACGGCTACGTCGAGGCTGGGCAGCGGCTGGCGATTGCGGTCATGACCGGCTCCGCCGATGGGGTCACGCTCACGCAGGTGGGGAACGGGCAAAGTGGACTCATCAGCGCGGATCTCGACCAGGATGGCACCCGGGAGACCATGCTCAACGTGAACCTGACGAACATGAACCCCGAAGCCGGTCCGACCGGTCCTCATCAGTTCAGCATCGGCCAGGGCGGACCCGGTATGCCGAACCTTTCGGTCGGCGGGATCATGCAGCTCAACACGGACCGCCACCTGAAGGTCACCGGTGCCTATGGGAGCTTCGAGTCCGACGAGGTGAGCGGCTATCTGAAAGAAGGCAAGGCGGAGATCGGCCCGTCGCGGATCGGCGGTGCCAGCGTGGCCCAGGCCGGCTTCGACGTCTTCGATCGGGCCTACGCTGAACCCCTCAACGGCGACTGTGCCCTCGAGGTGGCGGCCTCAGGCGGCACCTACCGGATCAAGATCTCAGTCCGCGACAACCCCGAGACCGCCGCCAATGAAGCGCAGGAGTTTTTTATCCCTTAGTTCGGCTTGAACTCTACCGCTGGCGGGCCAAGGCCAACTCGAGCCGGGCCGAGGCCCGTTGGGCTCGCGCGCGCACGCCCTCGTCGGTGGCGCCATCTCGAGCGGCGACAAGGCGCGCCAAGCTCTGGGGTTCACCGGTGCGGGTCAGGGCCTCCAGGAGGTGGACCTCAACCGCGGCGCCCTCGGGCGAAAGCAGGAGATCGACCAAAACGTCGGCGGTCCGCGCCCGAAGCGCCACGCCGTCGGTGGTCGGCTGGGCGGCCGCCACCCACGCGCTGCCCAAGGTCCCCAGCCCGGCGATGGCCGACTGGCGCACCTCCTGGGTGTGACGAGCTCGGGTGTAAGCGACGAGGAGCTGCCGCGACTCTTCGGTCCGCAGGTGACCCAACCCCGCCAGGGCGCTGGTCACGATCCGGGTTGAGGCCTTGGGCTCCTCGAGCACCTTTTGCAGGGCCGGCAGAGCCACCGCCACCTCTCGGGTCTGGCCCAGGTGGGCCGCGGCCAGGCCACGGGTCGCCTCGTCCTGCCGTCGATCCAAAGCCACCTCGGCCAAGGTCCGGGCCGCCGCCGGGTGACCACTGGCGCCCAGGGCGATCAAGAGGCCGTGCCGCAAGGCCCGCAACTCGGACTTTCGCAAGTTAGCTTGCACCTCGTCGCTGAGGGCGGCCGGGTATTGGCCGCGTTCGGCGAAGCGGTAGAGCTCGGCGGTCTGATAGTGGGCCAAAAACAACACCGCCGGGTCCAACTTCATCGCCTTGAGTTCAGTCCCCACCGAAGGTTCGGGGCGACGGTTGCTCAAGTAGACCCGAGGTTCCAAGCCGGAGAGTCCGTCCAAGCGGCCGACCTCGGTCGGGCGGTGCACCAAGACGTCCAACATCACGACGTCCAGGTCACGCCTCCAACCGTCAGCGGTGAAGCGGAGGTCGTTCACCTTTCGTCGAAGATCGGCTTTGGCCTCGGGGCCGAGGGCCTCCAGCTCCTCACCCAACTGTAGGAACTGAGGACCCCGGAGATCGTGGGCCCGGGCGATCAGCCGATCCAATGAAGAGGCCGGGGCGGCCCAAGCGGGCGTCGAACCGAGGAGGAGAAGAGCGGTCAGGATCACTTTGGTCTGGTTCATGGCGCGCCTCCTCAGCGGTTCCGGGGACCGACCGCCGCGGTCCACCAGGGGGTGGAATAGGGCACGGCCAATACGTTGGTGCCGCAGTGGGCCTCGCCGAGGTTCAGGTGATAGCTGTCGAAGACGTCCACGAAGATCGGCTCCACGCCCAAGCCCGAGAGGGTGGCGTCGGCGCTCTTCCGCCAAACATCTTTGCCGTCAGCGCCGATGGGGCCTTCGGGATCTGGGACGAAGAGGGTGTTGTTGGTGGTGACCAAGTTCTGGATGCCCGGGTTGAGGGCCGCCACCAGGTCCAGGCCATCGAAGTCGAAGCCCTCGAACATCACCGGGACCTCGACGAAGTCCTCGTCCTTCAGGTCGAGTTCGGCCTTCAAGATCGCTTTGTTGGTGTCGAGGCGCGCCTGGGCCGCGTCGTTGAGGGCCATCAGGGCCGGGTCCTCCAAGATGGCGTCGACGGTGGTTTGGGTCTGGCGGCCGGCGAAGACGGCGCGGTTGCCACCGCCTGCGCTTTGCACCTCGAGCAACAGCTGCCGCGCCAAGTTGGGTGAAGCGTAGACGACCTTGTACGGCTTGGCCCCCGTCGCGGCCTGGGGATAAGGGACGATCTGGAAGGTCTCGTCGATGTGCCCGACCGCCAACCACTCGCTGCTGATCTCCACCGCGGGGCCTTGGACGCCTTGGGCGTTGAGCCAATTCCGCTGCACCTCACCCATGTGATCTTCGAAGGCCACTCCACCCAAAGTGCCCAGGTTGCCGCCGCCGATCACCAGGCGCCCGAGCGGATAGGAGACCTCGCTGTTTTCGAAGGGGGCCATCACCTCCAGGTTGCCGCCGTAGTTGAGGGAGGTGTCGCGGCTGCGGCCCGGGTAAAAATAGCCGCGATCCGGGGCCAAAAAGGCCTCAGGCACGTAGGCCTCGAGCCCGCCTTGTCCGGTGGGGCGCTGCAGCTGGGCGAAGGTCGGCATCTCCAGCACCGTCCCGCCGGGGCCGACGATCAACTGATAGCCGGCTTGCATGTTGTCCTGGATCCAGCGATCGCCGCCGAAGACGTACTGATCGGCCTCGATCAACTCGACGCCGTTGGGGAGGTCACTCCGGAGGACGTCGGCGAAGGCCAAGTTTTCTCCGAGGCGTCGGTCCGAGATCCGCATCACGAAGAGCGCTCGGGCCTCTTGCAGGTTGTCGGTGAAGATCACCGGCGCCACGCGCAGGCTCACCACGTCTTCTTGCAGCTGTCCGTCCACGGTGATCGCCAGCCGGAGGTTGGCGCGACCATCCCAGACCGCGGTGCGGGTGTTGAGGCCCTCCACGTAGAGTTGCAGATCACCCGCCAACAGATCGTTGGGGGCGATGGTGACCTGAGCGTTGCCTTCAGGTGAGATCAACGACGCCAAGCGGCCGCCGCTCTGCAGAAAAACGCGGACGTTGTTTTTGGCGCCGGCCGGCTCCAGGCTCAAAGTGGCGGTGTCTCGGCCATCGACGACGCCCCCGTGGCGGCGGATGATCACCGGCACCAGGTCCCGGACGTCTTCATTGCCATTAACCGCCGTGTCTCGGGCGTCCTGCCGACCGTTGTTGTCGTCGTCGTCCAGGTTGGCCAAAAAGAGGGCCCCGTGGGCTTCGGTCCAGCTGTCCTCGTCGAGCTCGTCGGCGTCGTCGATCTTGCCGTCCCGGTTGGTGTCGGCGGCCAGGTTGGCGCCGAAGCGGATCACCAACGGCGCCTGAGCCCGGAAGGTGCCGATGGCCCCCGCCCGATCCCGGACCTCGACCGTCGGGAAATATTCTCCGGCGGTGTTGAAGGTGTGGCTCCCGAGTTTGGCGGCGGCGTATTCAGTGTCGAAGGTGCCATCCCCTTCGAAGTCGAAGCGCACCTCCAAGGTGGCGGCGTCCTGATCGGGATCGTTGCTGCCGCTGGCGTCGAAGTTGACCCCCAAAGGGGCGTTGCCGTCGCCGGGTGAGTAGCTGAGGGCGGCGGTGGGGGCCGTGTTGGCGATGACCTCGATCGAAGTGGTGGCGAACGCAGTGCGACCTTCCGTCGAGGTGATCAACACCTTGGCCACGTAAGTCCCGGCGGTTTCGTAGCGGTGGGTGCCCTTGAGGTCGACCGCGTCGGCGTCGTAGTTGCCGTCGCCGTCGAAGTCGAAGCGCCCCACCAAGCTGGCGGTCGGGAAGGCCGGGTCCCGGCTTTGGCTGGCGTCGAAGACGACTTCGAAGGGCGCGACACCTCGGCTGGGTGTGGCGCTCAACGCGGCGATCGGATCGTCGACCTTTTGATCGAGCGGCTCATCGGTGCTGCAGGCGGCGATGGCAAAGGGCACCAAAAGTGCGCTCCGCAAGCGGCGAGGGGGGCCGAAGCCCGTTGGTTGGGTCACGTCATCCTCGAACCCCAGTCCCATGGGCTACTCTAGGACCCTCGATCTGCCGCTCCCATACGATCACGGGCGGAAGGGCTGGGCCGAACTCCGCGTCACAGCAAGCACTTGGCCGACGGTTCGGCGCCACGCGTCATTTCGATTTACAGCCTTAAACTCCGACGTCATCATCCGCGCTCCTTTGGGCCTCGGCCCACTTCGGGAAGAATCGAGTTGTCGTCGCCATGGGGGCTTTCCTCAGGCTTCCACCCGCCGTCCACGTCCTCTGCGTGGGCTCTTTTGTGGTCAGCGCCGGGATGATGGTCATCCCGTTTTTGACCCTCTACCTCTCGGTCCACCTGGGCCTGGGGCCGACCTTCGCCACCTTGGCCTTGGGCGCACACGGCGTTGGCCAATTGTTGGGCGCGGTGTTGGGCGGGGTGATCGCCGATCGTTACGGTCGGCGGCCGGCGATGATCGGCGGCCTGTTGGCGGCGGCGGTGTTGGTCACCGTCTTGTCGCAGCTGACCTCTCCGGTGGCGATCTTGATCAACGTGGTGTGCTTCAGCGTCGGCGTCGCCTGTTATCGGCCGGCGGCCAGCGCCATGATGTCCGATCTGGTGCCGCCCGAGGATCGACCGACCGGCTACAGCTTGATGTACGCGGCCGGCAACCTGGGCTTCGCCTTGGCCAGCGGCGTGGGAGGCGTGTTGGCGCAACACAACTACGGTTGGTTGTTCATCGCCGACGCGGTGGCCTCCTTGAGCTTTGTCTTGATCATCGCCATCTTCATCAAGGAGACCCGGCCGGCCGTCGTGGATCGGCCCGGGGTGGTTGAGGCGGGCGGCGGCTGGAGCCACGTCTTGGCCAACCGGGCCTTCCTCCGCTTCGCCGCGGCCACCTTCTTGACCGGAATGG
Source organism: Deltaproteobacteria bacterium (assembly GCA_016703535.1). Taxonomy (GTDB): domain Bacteria; phylum Myxococcota; class Kuafuiibacteriia; order Kuafuiibacteriales; family Kuafuiibacteriaceae; genus Kuafuiibacterium; species Kuafuiibacterium phototrophicum. The sequence goes on from JADJBV010000002.1 coordinate 1,280,017, forward strand.
TCTTTCACCAAGCCCTCTCCACCTTGCCGCTACAGATGAACGCTCGAGGCTTGGGCGTGGAACACTATGGTCGGGTCATGTCGCTCAACGGCGTGATGATCGTGGTGCTGCAGCTGGCGTTGACCGCGGGGTTGGGGCGCTTCAACCGAGCCCTCACCGTTTCGGTCGGCGACGTTTTGGTCGCGCTGGGGTTCGGTTTGACCGCCTGGGCCGTAGGGGTGCCGGGATTTGCGGTGTCGGTGGCGATCTGGACCTTGGGCGAGATCATCCACGCCGCCTTCAAGTTTTCGATGGTCAGTGACTTCGCGCCGCCCGAGCTACGGGCCCGGTATTTTGGCAGCTTTCAAGGGGTGTACGCGACCGCCACGGCGATCGCTCCACCCCTCGGAGGGCTGTTGTTGACCCAGGCCGGGCCCGAGTGGTTGTGGGCGGCCTGTGCGGCGGCGGGCCTCCTCGCGGCCGGCCTCAACTTCTCTTTGCGGCGGCGCCTCGGAGTCGAAGATCCGAGCTCGCCCCGTGCGCCCGCCGTGTCCGCCTCGGCCGACGGCGCCGCCCCTTGACCCCCAGCGGTGGGCACGGGCAGCGTCCGACCCGGTGAGCTCTTTGCCCGCGCCGCGTTGTCCGGCCCACCCCGATGCGAAGCTGGTCCCGGCCGTCGCCAACGCCAAAGACCAGTTCTTCACCGTCACCGAAGAGCGGTGGAGTTACCAACGTTGCTCCGACTGTCGGGCGTTGATCTTGGATCCCCGCCCGGGCCCGGAGGCGATCGGCCCCTACTATCGCGGCTACTACACCGATCAATTCCTGACTCGGCTGGAGCGCCAGACCCAAGGGGGCAAACGGGCCTTTGGTTCGGGGCGGGTGCGGGCCCTGGGCTTCTTGCGGGGCCTCGATCGGATCGGCTTCGGCAGCCCGGTCGGCAAACGACTGCTCGACGTCGGCGCCGGCCTCGGCGCCTTTGCCCGGTACGCGCGGGACCTGGGTCGCATGGTGGTCCGAGGCGTCGACTTCTCGGCCAAAACCGCCGAGTTCGCCCGGCGCATCCACGGGCTGGACATCGACGTCAACGAGCTGCGCACTCAAAACTATCCGGAGGGCTCCTTCGATCTGGTCACCGCCTGGCACTACCTGGAGCACGTCTACGATCCTTTGGCGGAGCTGAAGGAGATGCGGCGAGTGGTGGCGCCCGGCGGGATCGTGATGGTGGAGACGCCGACGCCCAGCCTGGCCACCAAGATCTTCGGGCCGAGCTGGATGTACCTGATGCCGCCGACCCACCTCTATCACTATCGGCCCCAGACTTTGGTGACCCTGTTCGAGCAGGCGGGGCTCGAGGTGGTGCGGGTCCGTCGGCCCTGGTTCCCGGGCGAGTGGGCGGGCAGCCTCTTGTTCACCTTGGGGGTTCGCAACTTCACCGAGGTGCTGTTTGGCGGCGGCACCAGCCTGCGGGAGCGGGCCATCCGAGCGGCCTTTTTTGGGATGATGCCCCTCGACGTTCCTTGGGGGGCGCTGGTGGCGCTGATCTTTGGTGGGAGCAACCTGCGGGTCTACGCGCGTCGCCCCGCCGACGGTTGATCACTCAGAAGCTGACGCCCAAGGTGAAGATCACCGCGCCCAACTCGGCCTTGCCTTTGCGATCGACGTCGACGGTCGCGGAGGCGCCGAGGCTGAGGTTGCCTCGTTGGTACTCCAGCCCGACGAAGCCGCCATAAGGACGGTCTTCCTTGATCCAAGGGCTGTTGGCCAAACCCGCGGGGTTCAAATAGGCCCCGCCGATCATCCCCAACTTGCCGCCCTTCACCTGATCCAGATCCAGCCGCAAGCCGCCGATGGCGGTGGTGGGCAGATCACCCCGTTTGGGCAGCGGCAGGCCCGCGAAGGTGGCCGAACCTTGGTTGAGGTTCATGGTCAAGTGGGAGCCGGGCACCAGGCCCGCGAACAAGCTGGCGGTCACGTCTTCGTGTCGATATCCGACGGTCCCGATCAGGCCCACGGCGTCGCTGGGGTTGGGGGTGAGCTCCATCCGATAACCCGGCAAGGCGTACTGACGCGGCAAGATCACCGCCAGTTCGCCGTTCAGGCCGTCCCGATCGGTGCCGAGGCGCAACACCCCGTCGCTCTCGAAGTTGACCCCCGAAAAGAGGCGGCTACCGTTGGTGGTCAAGAACTGGTGCAGGCTTTCGGTGAGCCGTCCCGGATCGTGGGGGTGGTAACGGCCGATCACCTCGACCGCCGAACCTTTGAGCTCTAGGGGCCCGACGCCCAACTTCACCTGGCCTTGGCCGCTGGGATCGCCGACATAAACCTGGACCTGGTTGAGAGAAAGTTGGCCGATCGCCTTCAGCTCGTGGAGGTTCTGGAGCTGGACCGAAACCGGCACGCCTCCCAACTCGGCGCGGATCTCGGCGGTCAGGCGCGAGCCATCATCGACCGGGATCAAGTGGAGGGCGGCCCCGGTGGCGCCCCCTTCCAGCTTGGTCATCCGGAACATAAACCGTTCGAGCTCTTGACGTCGAGCTGCACCTCTTGCCCCCCGGCCAAGACGTCGACCCGGGTGCCGCGGATGTGATCGATCACCAGCCGACCGGTGGCGGGATCCAGGTTGACCTGGGCGTCGCCGCCAGTGACCGACACGGTCGCGCTTTTGGTGACCGCTTGGATGTCGAGGCTTTCGCCGCGCAGCCGGTAGCTCCCGTCCTCTCCGTGGTCGAAGGAGATCCGCTGGCCGCCCAGACGCAGGTCCAGATCGTCCCGTTTGAGCCGGAGTTCGCCGCCCTCCGGGATCTGCAGGAAGGCCTCCTTGATGGTCCGGCCTTCGGCGTCGGTGCCGACGTGGAGGCGCACCGCCTCACCCAGGGGCGTCCGCACCCAGACGTCCATGCCCGAGATGTGGGCGTCCATTCGGCCCAAAGACACGTCCAGGCTTTGCAAGCCACCTTGCGATCCACGGGCCACCTGGAGGGTCACGGCCTCCACTTGGACGTCCAGCTGTTCACCCAAGGTGCGCAACACCTGGGCCTTGTCGATTCGTACGTTCAGCTGGCCTTCATTGAGGAGGGCCTCGGCCCCTTCGATGCGGGCGTTGAGGCCCTGGCTCCGGAGGGCCACGTCGGCGGACTGGAAGTCGAGGCGAAGTTCGCTGCCTTCTCGTTGGTAGCTGGCGCCCAGGCCCCGGGTCAGCACCGAAAGTTCGCCGTCCTTTTGGTGGAAGTCGAGGGCGCCCGGGAAACGAGCCGCGAAGGCGTCGACCTCACCGGTGGGGGTGGTGGCCAAGGTCAGGCCACTCAGGCCGTCCAGCGCGACCCGGTGTCCGTCGACTTGGAAGTGGCCCGCGCCACTTTGTACCTCGAGCTGCTGGCCCCCCGCGGCCAAGGTGGACAAGACGACCTGGGGCCCGGCCAGATCGATCGCCAGCGGGTGGTCACCTTCGGCCCGGCCCTGATAGTTGAGTTGGGCGGCCCCCAACAAGAGCCGCTGGGCGGTGCCGTCGGCGGCGAGTTCACCGCTGACCCGCCCTCCTTGCAAGACAAGTTGACCGCCGTCTTTGGCCAGATCGAGGCGGCCCACTTGACCGTCCACGGTGGTGCGGCCGTCGGCGAGGTAGTCGAGGCGCAAGCGGCTGCCGTTGGCCAAGGTCATGGCTCCGAAGGCGCCGCGGTAGCTGCCGGAGTTGATCTGAGCCTCGGCGCTCCGGATCCGATCTCCGTCCATGGTCAAGGCCAGGTCGCCGGTGATCAGGGCCAGGGCCTGATCACCTTTGTTCCAGGTCAGCCGATCGGCGTGGCCGCTCAGTTCGCTCAGCTGGCTGCCATCGGCGTTGAACTTCGCCTTCAGCCAACCTTCGCCGCCGATGGCCAGGTCGCCGAACCTCCCTTGGCCCTTCAGCTCCCGGACGTTGAACTGGGCCTCCTGCAGCTGGCCATTGGGCAAAAGGGCCAACTCCAGCCGACCTTGGGCCGCGCTCAAGTTGCCCAAGGACCCCCGGTATTCGACGTCTTCGCCGTACAGCCCGATCCGCTCCAGCGCGCCGCCCCGGGCCAACACGTCGAGGCGGACCTTGCCGGTGCCCAAAAAGGTCCCGTCGCCGCGCTGCAAGCGGAGTTGACTGGCCTCGCCGTGGGCCCGCTCCAGGTGCCCGGCGGCGTCAAAGGTTGCTCCGAACTTGAGGCCACTCAGGCGCAGTTGTTCGGCGCCGTCGTCGATCGTCAGTTGGGCGCTGCGACCTTCGACCTTCTCCAAGGTGCCGTCAGGACGGAGCTGGAGTTGGCCTTGGCCTTCGCTGAGCTGCAACGTTTGGCCGCTGCTCAACTCGGCCGAGAGGCTGCCGGACCCGAGCTTGATCTCCGAGAGGGCGCCGTTGTCGTGGAGTGAAAGATCCAATCGCCCACGTTGGGCGTCGACCTTGGTGCCGTCGTTCCCCACCCAGTGGGCCTGGGAGGCTTCGGCCGTCAGCTGAGAGAGCAGGCCGTTTTGAAAGCGGCCGGTGATCGCCCCGTTTTGGGTGCGGAGCCCTCCGCCGGGCCCGGACCAATTTACGGCCGCGCCGCCCGCGCTCAGATCTTGGAGGCGCCCTTGGGCGTCGAAGTGGGCCGAAAGCCGGGTGGTCTCGCCGTCCACTTGGAAGTTGCCGCCGGTGACCACGGTGCGGCGGCTGGTGCTCTCCAGGCTCCGCAAGTTGCCTTTGTCGTCCAGAGCAACTTGGAGGTCGCCCCCCTCCAGGCGAGCCCGGTGTTCACCGGTCAAGAGCTCCACGGTGCCGCCCTGGACGCGCCCGCTCCGGAGTTGGCCGTTTTTGTCCAAGCTCAGCTCGAGTTGAGCTTGGCCATCACCCGAGATCACGTTGTCGCCGTTGGCCAGGCGGAACTGTTGGCCACTCAAGCTCAGGTTTTGTCCGCCGCCCGGGAGCCGTTGGGTGGTCAAGACCACCTCGGTGCCGGTCAGTTGGGTGCGGCCGCTCAGGATCTCCAGGGCTCCGGCGGTCACTCGGGTCTGCTGATCATCGAACTGGAGCGTCAGCCGTTCGCCCCGGATCAAGGTCCCGGCCTCGGTGAGGTGGAGTCGATCCGCCTGGGCGTTGGTGCCGGTGCGGGTTTGGGACGCCCGTAGGCCAGCCACGTCCAACTGAAAGCGATCGTCGCGGTAGACCAGGTGTCGGGCCATCAGGCTCGCGTCGCCGGTCGGACCGATGAGCAGCTGACCGTCCGTGAGTTGGGCGGTGCCGTTGACCAGATCGATCTGGGCCTCTTTGGCCTGGATCAACCCGATGCCGCTGCCTCGAGAGATCCCCAAGGTGGTGCCGCTGAGCTGGGCTGACCAGTTGCGGCCCGAGGCGTCGATCCGTTCGGCCACCAGACCGTCCAGGTTTTGGCCCAGGTTGATCGAACCTCGATCGGCCACCAGGGTCAGGCCGTCTTTTTGCCAAAACAGGTTTGGCGCTTCGATCCGAAGTTGCCCGTCTTCGTGTACCAGCCGGGCGCCCGGGGGGATCAACAGGGTCGCGCCATCGGCCCGATAGGCCAAAGGCGTCCGGGTCCGGAGCTGAAAGTCCGGATAACGCTCCAAGGCCCGATCGGCGTTGCCCAGCAGCTGGCGGTAGGCCTGCAAGACAACTTGCGCTTGGGCCGGGAAGTGGGTGGGCGAGTCGAGGAGCAGCTGCCGCAGCCCCTGAGGTGAGCCGACCAAACGGCGGCTGTCGGGCGCGTCCACCCGGGGCGGGTCGATCCGCAGCGCCGAACCGTTGAGCTCCGGGAGCTTCAGGGAGGGCAGGGTGGCCCAGCTGCGATCCAAGGTGAGCTCGAGTTGGCCCGGGCGGGCGCTGCGCAACTTCTGCTCCAGGTGCTCCAGGTCGCCCAACAGGTTGGGCGGGAGTTCCTTTTGGAAGAGGCGATCGACCTTGGCGACCAAGGCCTCGAGCTGCAGGAGGTCCCGGTGGATCACCGGGTCATTCGGCTGGGCCGCGGCGTATTGGCGCTGTTGGGCCACCATCGTCCGCCAACGTTCGGCCAGATCGGTCTGCCACACGCCGCTGAGCTGGACCGGCCCGGGTTCCCAGGCCATCACCCCGGTGGGGCCGACGGGGATGGTGATCGGCGCGACCACGTCGTTGGGGACGGTTTGAGCCAGAGCGCCACCCGCGAAGGGCAGGCCGGTGGCTCCCAACAAGGCGGCCGCGACCGGGGCCCGGAACTTCTGCAAGATAACTTGCGCTTTTTGAGCCCAGCTCGCCGAACCTTTGGGGGCGGTCTCGGGGCGGCGGAGTTGGTGAGGCCGGACCGGCGCGTCGGGGGTCTCCAAAGTCGGCGACGGAGGGATCTTGGCCGAAGGGGCCTCGATCACCGGAGCGCCCAGCGCCTCGACCGACGTTCCGGAGTCTCCGACTTTTCTAACCATACGCCCACATTTGAACCTGAATGCCGGTCGGGGACCAGAGCGCGGTCTCCCCTGACGGTCAGGCCCGACAGCTCGGTGGTGAGCCGCGTTTTCCCGAATTTTGGGCGATTTTGGCCGGGGGCCTAGGCGATCGCGGGTTCGGGCACGTGGGCGGTGGGGAGCGCCTTGCCCCAGGCGGGCACCGGGCCGTGTTCCTTGATGTGCTTTTTGGCCAGCTGGTCGACCTGTTGGGTCAACAGATGGAACCACTCCAGGCCCGGGAGCTCGTTGATGGTGGCCTCGGCCTCCCGCAGCGGGATCTTGCCGTTTTCGTCGGAGAACAAGGAGGCCGCGATGAAGGACAGGTTGTCCCAGCCCCCCACGCCCGAGCCGACCACCGTCCAGAAGTTGCGCAGGATGAAGCTGGTCAACTTCTGGGCCTTGGGGTCACCCTCGAGCCGCTTCTTCGCTTGAGTATAATAGAAGGCGAAGTGTTTCCGCTCTTGTTTGACGATGCGCCGCAGGAGCTCGGCCAACACCGGATTTTCGGTGCGGTTCTCCAGGGCTCGGTAGGCGGCCCCAGCGGTGAGCTCGTTGATGGCGCCCCAGGCCATGTGGCCCGCGATAAAACGCGGGGTCAGGTAGACCGTGGCCTGAGAGAGCACCATCTCGATGGCCTCACGCACCGACGCGCCTTTGGTGACCTTGGTGTAGCGATCCGCTTCTTCGGGGCGGCCGCACTCCCGCAAGAGCCGCGAGATGGCCCGGCCGTGCCAGAGCTCCTCGAACACCCAAACCGAAAGGAAGTTGGTGATGGCGGGGTCTTTGGCGCTGTGCCCCCCCAAAAGATCCTTCATGTAGAGGATCGTGTGGGTTTCGGTGTCGCCCATGTAGCGGAGGATCCGCTCCTCGGAGTCGGTGACCCCGATCTTGCGACAGGTGGCCCAATCCAAGTCGTCCAAAGCCACTGCGCCCGATAGTTCGATGAACCGGTCGATGTCGAATTCGGCCATGCCCGCGGATCTCCGTCGTCCTTGGGTACGCTTCAGGGCGCCCCGCGGATCGCCGCGCCATATGAAGGCTGGCGGGGGCTAATCCGCAAGCTCGATTTTTTCTAGGACCGCATCTTCCGAGGGGAGCTGGGGTTCGGGCAAGGTGTCCAGCAGGGCCCGGAGCACGTGGAAGCTGGGGGCCACGTAGGGCTCCACCGACGGCCCCAGCTCCTCGCCGTACCGCCGGGTGACTTCGAGCACGGTCTCGTCTCGGGAGGGAAACGAGCCGCCGCCCTGGGCCGTCCACACCGTCTCGCCGTCGCGGCACCGGGTCAGGCGGGCCGAGGCCTCCACCTCGAACCCGTCTCCAACCGCTCGCACCGAAGGGGTGATCACCAACAGGCCCTCGAGATCGTCGTGGCAAGCCGGCGTGACCGTGGCGGTGGCGACCGCCTCCTTGGCGATGAAGTCCCGGTGGTGGTTGGTGTAGCGCTGCGCGATGGTCGCCCACAACTCGCCGACGTCTTGTCGTCCGTCGGGCAAAGGGTGGACGTGCACGCCGATGCGGACGGTTTGAGTGCGATCGGCGCTTTGGTAGTCGGCGCGCGTTTCGCTATGGCGCACCACTCCGCAGGCCGTCGCGCCCCACAACAATAACCAGCCGACGATCCTACGCACGCGTCTCCCCGAGGCCTGATGCGTCGGCCTCGACCAGGGTCTTGGCCCGCCGCCGCTGATGGAGCAACTCCAGCACCGGCAACATCACGGTGAAGGAGACGACCAAGGTCGCCGCCATGCCAAAACAGGCGACGATCCCCATCGACTGCAGCCCTTTGTGGGCCGCGAAGAACAGAGCGCCCCAACCCGCCAGGGACGTCAAGGTGGAGCAGGCGACCGCGGTGCCCACCGAACGCAAGGCCTCCATCGGGCCCACCCCTTCGCGGAAGCGGTGGAGCAGGTACACGCCGTGGCTGACGCCGTACCCGAGGATGATCGGGAAGACGATGATGTTCATGAAGTTGAGCCGGAAGCCGGCCAAGGCCACCAACCCCAACATCACGGCCATGCCCAGCCCCAGCGGCAACAAGGCGATCGCCGCGTCCCTGGCCGAGCGCAGATCCAACATCATGATCAAGATCAACATCACCGCGGTCATCGCCACCGTGGTGCGTCCGTCGTGGAGTACGATGCGCGCCAGCTTGGCCATCAAGATGGGCAACCCCGCCGCGTGGTACTCCTGTCCCGAAGGTGCGCTCAGGTTCTCCACCTGGTCGGCGAACTTGAGCATCATCAGGCCGTCCCACAGATCGACACCCGCGTAGACGTAGGTCAGGTAGCCGTGGTTTTCGGGCTTGGCGCTGGGCAGGTGAGTGACCATCGCGGTCAGGTGGGGCGGCAGGTCACTCATGCCAAACGGCGAGCCCTCCAAGAAGGTCTGGAGCTGCTGCCAACGATCGCGAAAGTCGTCCGGGATCTTGCTGGTGTCCACGGTGGCCAGCTCTTCTTTCCACGCCGTCAAAACCGCCGCGTTCCGGGCTTGTTGTTCGGTCGGCGGCAAAAAGGAGTGGATCGAGAGCACCTGGTCCACGGTGGAGAAGCGCTTCGGGTCCTTGGGCTCGAAGAGTCGGTAGACCTCTTCGGCTTGAGCCAAATCTTTTGAGTATATTGCGACCGGATCGGAGGAGATCGCGAAGCGGTCCCGGATCTCGTCTTGGAGGCGCACCGAAGCTTGCCCTTCGATCATCAGGGCCCGGGTGTTGTATTCGAAGGTGACGGTGGGGGCGAAGGCGGCGATCGCCAAGGTGACCGCGCTGGCCACGCCCAAGATCAGCCCCGGGCGCTTCATCTCCCGGTGGGGTCGGGGGGCCGCGTGTTCTTCGACGCCGGTCGTGCCCAGGAGGCGGCGCGGCAGGCCGGGCATCAACTTCTCCAAAAAGAGCAACACCGCAGGCACGAACAGGTAAAGGGAGGCGCCGACCACAAAGGTCCCGACGCCGGCCAGGAGCCCAAACTCCGAGAAGCCTCGGAACTCGGAGAACACCAGCGAAAAGAAGGCCGCGCCCGTCCCCGCCGCCGAGGCGAAGGCCGCTGGGCCCGAGTTGCTCACCGTTTGTTCCACCGCCGCTGGCAGCGACAGGCCTCGGGTCAACTCGATGCGCAGCCGGTAGGCGAAGTGGATCCCGAAGTCGATGCCGAAGCCCATCAAGATCCCGCCCAAGATGCCGGTGATGATGTTGAGCTGGCCGATCGCGGCCCAAGCGAAGCCGAAGGTGAAGGCCATGCCGAACAACATCCCCAACACCATCAGCAAGATCATCATGAACTGCCGGCGGAAGAAGGCGAGGAGGGTGATCAACACGCCCAAAAACGCGATGCCGCTGACCGGGGGCAAGGAGCGGCTGATGTCGTTGGAGTCGTCGTAGTTGGTCTGGTAGGTGCCGGTGAAGCCGAACTCGATCACCTGCGGATCGCTGGCCGGCGCTTCGTTGTAGTCCTCGACCAGGCTGAGGCCGCCCGTTTGCTGTTGGGTCAGCTGCGCCCGCAGGCGCTTCACCAGGTCGGCGGTCTTTTGCAGCTGGTTCGAGTCCCAGCGCGGCTTGATCATCACCAGCACCATCTGGTGGTCCTGGCTCAGGTAGTAGTCGTCGTTGAGGTCCTTTTTGCCGACCTTTTGGTACTTGGCCAGGATGTCGTCGAGGTCCAGCTTTACGGGTTCGCTCTTCTTGATCTCGAAGAAGAAGGGGCTGGCCCTCTTGGCGACGTCCCGCAGCTTGGTCATCACCCGCCGCCGCACCTCCTCGAGATCGGCGGTGGCCATGAACATCGCCGCGTTTTTGCGGAAGAAGCTGGTGTCGATCTTGGCATTGGCCTCCCGTATCTCGGGGTCGACCGAAAGCTCCTTGACCACTTCGTCGGCGACCGCCTTGAGCTTCACCGGATCTTGACCGCGCAAAGCCAGGATCAGGTACCCGGCGCCGCCCGACATGTCGGTCACCCGCTGGACGTCGGTGACCTGGCGGAGGTCTTGATCCAGGAGGTTGAGCTGGTTGGTGTCCAGGGTCAGGCGCGAGGCGGCCAAGATCGAGGCCCCGGCCAACGCCACCATCAAGAGCAAGACTGTGCCCGGGCGCTCGAGGAGGAGCCGGATCCAGAGCTTGAGGATCAGCGTCTTCATCGACCGCGGCTAGTTGCGGGCGTCGAGCTCAGCCACCCGCGTGCGCATCTGAGTCAGCAGGTTGGGCCAGCCGCCTTCTTTGAGGAGCGGCTCGACCTGTTCGGTGCGGACGTTGGTGAGCAGGGACTGATCGCCTTCGAAGGTCACGTCCACCAGTCGGTAGCCGGCCTTGTTGCCCGACAGCAGGTAGTGGACCTTGATCTCTTCCTTCTTCATCGGGTGGAGCACCACCAAGGTCGAGGTCAACATCGTGTAGGCGCCCTCGGGCTTGGGCACGTTGTAGAGGATGGTCTCGATCTTCTGAAGGTTGTCCCGCAGCTTCGGGAAGGCGGCGGCCTGAAAGATCTTGTGGAAGAGCTTGATGAACTCGAGCTTCTGGTCGGCGGTGCCTTGGGCCCAGGCGGCTCCGAGCAGCAGCTGACCTTGGGACTCGCCATCAACTTGTTTGAGGGCCAGGTCGTCCTTCCCATACCTGATCGCGTTGACGAAGGTCTTCACCGGCTTTTCGGGACCCGGCTGGCCCGCCCAGGCGGGGGTGGAGCAAAGGGCAAGCGCAATGGCCAAGGACGCGAAAGCTCTGGACATGGACCCTCCGGACGCCGGGACCCGATCCCCTACCAGCCCGTCGGCAAGAGGGACAAGGGACAACCGGCGATTCCCACCTTGTCCGACGCCCGAGCCGCCTGGGATCTTCCAAGTGGGCGCCGACACGCCGAGATCCCCTGGATCCGGAGGGTACACCCGGTCTCCCGGAGACTTCGCCCCAGGGTTCAGAGCCCGGAGGCGGCCAGGCGCCGGTGGCCGACGGCGACCATCATCCACACCAGGGCCAACATGGTGCAGCCCATGATCGCCGGGGTCAGGGACTCGGCGATGCCCATCAGCACGATCAAGTGGAGCTCGTCGCTCTTCGAAAACTCGGGGTTGCTGGCGACCGTGTAGCAGACCGTCGCCAGGTCGGCGGCGACCGCGGCCAACACCGAAAAGCCGGTGGAGGTCGACAGGGCCCGGATGGTACCGACCCGGCCTTCGTCGGGCCGAAAGGCGAAGAGCCCCGCGGCGATCAAGGCCGCCAGCCCCAAAAACAAGACCACGAACATCGGAAAGCCACCGGCCTTGAAGAACTCGATCATCACCCTCTCCTTGGAGCAGCACGATGCGGCGCGCAAGGTGCCTTGCATGGCCTGCCCCGGTCGCTCAGCACAACGCGGTCCCCGGGCGGGCGTGACGAAAAATTTGGTTGTCACGGCGGCCGGTCCGGCGCGTTGTGGGGGTGGTGGAGGGCGAGGAGGGGCTGGTCGAGGGCTTGCGCCGGGGTGAGGCCACCGCCTTCGATCGGGCCTACACCATGTATCGAGCGCGGCTCTTCGGCTTCTTGTTGCGCCTGACCCGGCGCCGGGACCTGGCCGAGGATCTGCTGCAGGAGACCTGGATCCGCTTGGCCAAAAACGCTCGGCGCCTGACGCCCGACACCCAATTGCGGGCTTGGCTCTATACCGTGGCCCGCAACCTCTATTTGTCGCACCGCCGTTGGGTCCTGGTGGATCTGGATCGGCTGACGGCCCTGACTCCACCCAAAGGGATCGCCCCCGACGGGACCTCACCCTTCGATCTGGCCGCCGCGGGTGAGACCGGGCGCCGACTGGAAGAGGCCTTGGGCCGCTTGCCGATCAAATATCGGGAGGTGTTGTTGTTGGTGGGGGTGGACGGCTTGACCCTCGCCGAAGCGGCCCAGGTGTTGAGCCTGAGCCCCGAGGCCTTGCGCCAGCGGCTCAAGCGGGCTCGGGACATGGTAGAAGAGATCTTGAGCGCGGCCGAAGGCCAGAAAGTGAGGAGCCCATGAGCACCGATCAGAATTCGCCGGATCCCGTGCTCCAGGCCCTGGCTCAACTGCCCGAACAAGACGTGGATCCTTGGCGCGCCGGCCGAATCCGGCACCACGCCTTGTCCACCTTGGCCCAAGGCGCTTCGCGGTGGGCTGGTTTCTTCCGCTTTTATGATCGGTTCTTGGAGCCGGCGTTGGTCGCCAGCTTGACCTTGGCCTACCTGACTTGGGCGGTGGCCGCCGTCAATCACCTGCACGGCTCATGAAGATCCCGGTCACCATCCTCACCGGCTTCCTCGGCGCCGGGAAGACCACCTTGGTCAACCACCTGTTGAAGACCGCCGCCGATCGCAAGATCGGGGTGTTGGTCAACGACTTCGGCGAGATCAACATCGACGCCGAGTTGATCGTCGGCACCAGCGAAGGCGTGATCAGCCTGGCCAACGGCTGCATCTGCTGCACGATGCAAGGTGACTTGCAAAAGTCGGTGTTAGCGGTCCTGGAGCGCACCCCTCGCCCCGAACACCTCTTGGTCGAGGCCAGCGGCCTGAGCAACCCCGGCCCCTTGGCGGAGGTTTTTTTTCAACTGCAAAAGCAAGGCAACTTGCGCCTCGACGGGATCGTGGCGGTGGTGGACGCGACCCGCTTCCCCTTCGACGATCTGAAGGGCCAACCTTTGGCCCGAGATCAGGTGCTGGCTTCGGATCTGGTGGTGCTCAACAAGGTCGATCTGGTCTCCTCCGAGCGCGTCGAGGTGATCAAGGCGGCGGTGCGGCAAAGGTTGCCCAAGGCCCGGGTGATCGAGGCGGTCCGGGCCCAGGTGCCGGCCGAGGTTTTGCTCGGGTTGTCGGCGTGGCCCGCGGACCGGGTCCCCCCCCACGTGCATGGCCATGACCTGGAGGCCCTCGGTTATCGTTCGCTCCTGTTTCGGAGTGATCGCCCCTTCGACTTCAAGAAGTTGGTCCAGGTGATCGAGGGGCTGCCGACCGGGATCGTCCGGGAAAAAGGGGTCATTTTGGTCAAGGAGCGGCCTGGTGATCGGCTGGCCCTCAACTGCGTGGGGCGGCGGGTCCACGTCGAGACCTTGGGCCCGGCGGAGGGCACGGAGAGCGTCGTGGTGGTGATCGGAGAGGCGGCGGCGTTTGATGAGGTGTCGTTGAGGGAGGCTTTGGGCTCGGCCTTGGCTCAGGCATGATCTTTTAGGCATGAGCCTTTTACTCTTCGCCTTGACCTTGTTGGCAGCGGCACCTGGACCGGCGGCCTTGATCGAAGCGCAGGTCGCCGCCTGGAACCGGGGTGATCTGCCGGCTTTTTGTGCGGCCTACGCCGAGGACGCCTTGTTCCTCTCTCCTTCCGGCGTCACCCGAGGCCGGGCCGCGGTGCTGGAGCGTTATCTCAAGAAGTACGGCGGCGATCGGAGCGGCATGGGCACCTTGGCGATCGAACCTCTGGAGGTGAAGGTTCTGCCCGGCGGCAAAGCGGTCAGCGTCGCGGCCCGTTGGCGCTTGAGTTGGGAAAAAAAGCCGACCGCTGAAGGCCTGACCTTGATCGTCTTCGAGGAGCGGGCCGGGCGCTGGTGGTTGATCCAAGACGCCTCGATGTAGGGCCCCTGCACCCCCCGAGGCATTCAGCGGCCGATGGCGCTGTCGTTGTCCCGGAAGGCCACCCGCCGGAGGAGCGGGCCCGGGTCGACGTCGGACACCGTGAAGATCAGTCCAACCCTGTGTCCGGCGATCAGCCCGTCCTCCAGCAAGAGGCCGCCGCTGCCGAAGCTGAGGCCGAAGCTCTGGTTGTCGACGATGCGGAAGCGCTCCAGGTGAAGTCGGGAGAACTCGACCAAAACGCCGATCCCGGAACGATCGGCCGAGTCTCCGCTGCCTTCGACGATCACTTCGCTGACGTCGAGGCGGGCGTCCCCCTGGAGATCCAAGCCGCCCGTACCGTTGTCCTCCAACCGCCAGCGGGTGCCTCGGATCTCTCCGGCCAAGCTCAGGGCCACGCCACGACCACTACAACGTCGGACCGACAGATCGTCGGCGGTGACCACCGTACCTAGGCCTTCGACCAAGATGCCCAGGTCAACGTGATCCTCGAGGACCACCCGAGTGAAGCTCAAGGTCCCGGCCCGTAAGTAGAGGCCCGCGGTCTCGCGCTCCTCGGCCGGCGTGGGTTGGTTGCGGCGGCAAGTGATGTCCACGAAGCGGGAGGCCCCCGCGGAGGAGTGTTCGATGCAGGCTCGGTGGGTGTTGTCGGCCTCGAAGCGCTCCAGGGCGACGGTGGCGGTGCTGGCGACCCACAGGCCCATTCCTCGTTCGCCACTTTGGTGTTCGGATTCCACGCCGTCTACCTTCAGGTCTTGTCCGCGCAGCGTGGCGCCGTCGTGCACCGAGATCCCGCGATCGACGTTGTTGCTCAGCAAAACTCGCTGCGCCACGGCCTGGGCACCTTCGGTCAGGTACAGGCCGACCCCCAGGGTCTGCTCGCTCTCCCGGGGGCGCGTGTCCACGATGGTGAGATCTCGAAAGGTGGCGTGGGTCTCCAGATCTCTCACCAGGATCCCCTGTTGAGTGTTGGCCCGGAGCCAACTTCGTTCCAGGTGAACGCGTGCGCCCGACGACACGATCAGCCCCTGACCGTCGAGTTGATCCTCGAGCCGGGCCTTGGTGTCCTCGACCACCAGGTCCCGAAGTTCGGCCTGGGCTCGCCCTTGGACCAAGACCCCGGCCACCCGGTTGCCGCTCAGCACAGCCCGCTCCAGCCCCAGGTGCGAGCGGTCCCCGACCAGGATCGCCACCCCGCCGATCCCGGCTTCGGGGAGGGTGTCCCGGATCAGGAGTCCTTGCGCCACCATCGTCGATCCGCCTTGCAGCTCGAGGCCACGATAGGAGGTGCTCCACAAGGCCGCTTGGTGAAGCGTGAGGTGCGCTCCGTCGTCGAGCCGCACCGCGGATTCGGGGCCTGGGAGTTGTTCGAGGACCAGCTCGCTGATGGTGGCCGACGCGGTGGTGAGCCGCAGGCCGCTGGGCGAAAGTTCGCGGCCGACCAGGCCTTCGATGAGGGCCTGGGCGCCGGGCTCCAACACCAGCCCATCGTCGGTCGAACCGAGAAGGACGATGCGCCTCGCCTCCAGGCGGCCGTCGACGTGCAGCTTGGCGGAGGGCCCGGCCAACTCCACGTCCAACAGCAGGGCCCGGGCGGAGGCGGTGATGGTCCACGGGCCTTGGCCGGAGAGGTTTTGCAAGACAACTTGCGAATCGATCAGCACCTCACCTTGGATTACGGTTTCGGCGGCGCAGGCGCCCACCACCTTGACCGCCCGGCTCAACACCGGCCCGGCGTAGGTGCCCCTCGCCAAGCTGATGGTCGCCCCCGCGGTCGCGCGCAAAAGGGCCTCGTCCAGGGTGGCGAAGGGGGCTTGGGCCGAGCCGTCTCCACCACCGCCGTTGGGATCGACGTGGAGGGCTTGGCTGGGGATCCCGGGCAAAAATTGATCGGGCGGGCAGCTGCCAATTGCCGTACATTGAGTAGATTGCTGCCACTGGACCGTGCCTGGCAAACAGGCCTGACGAGCTGGCGGCTCACAGCGGGCGGGTTCGGCGTTCGGGTGCTCCGACCAACCCGGGGCACACGGCAAGAGTTGGGGAGGCTCCGGGGCCTGAGGCGGCGCGGCGTCGGCGGGGGCACCCGGTGGCGTGGGCTCGGGGCAGGGGCTCAAACACCGCGGTACGTCCTCCCCATCCAAACAACCGCCGGCTTCCAAACACGATGTCAGATCAGCGACCGGTAGGCGGAAGCGCGCCGAGGGCCCGCCCAACTCGAAGATCGACTGAAATCCCAGGCTCTCTCCGTCGACCACCCGGACCTCGATCGCCTCATCGAAGTTGGGGAGGGCGCGAGAGGCCGCCCCGGGCAAGGCCGCCGTCAGGGGCCCGGCGACCAGGGCCAAGGCGTTCAGGGGCCGCTCGTACCGGAGAATATCGGCGACCCACTCGTCCCCGAGACCGATCGGGAGGGCCCGGCCTTCGCCGTCGCCTTCGAGGGCCTCGGCGGTGAGGCGCCCTTCGGCCTCGATCACCACCACCGTCGCCGAGATCCCGGGCGCGGCTGGGAGCAGGATCGGTTCTTCTTCCGCACATCCGACTACGCCGATGGCGACCGACCACCCCAAGGTGGTGGCGACTGTCATCCCCGGCAAACGCCGCACGATCCCGATCTTATCACCGCTCCTGGCGCTGGATCAGCGGGCCTCGTGATATCTTGCCGAGACCATGCGCGTGCGAGTGGGGCTGGCCGTGACGGTGTTGACCGCCTGCCAAGGTCAAGTGGGCGATCCAACCGGGGCCTTGGCACCCGGTCAACCACCGCCGGGCCCCGACACCCGGGCAGACGGTGGCGTGGCGCCCGACCCCACCGCACCCTTCGTGGCCGCCGAACAAGTGGCGCGCCGGCTCTCCCAGGCGGAACTCGATCAAACTTTGCGCGACGTGCTCGGCGACGATCAACGCCCGGCCGTACGTTGGTTGGCTGAAGACGAGTTCTCTCCCTACGACAACGACTACACGCTGCAGGTCGCCTCCGAAAACCTGATCGCCTCGTTGGAGGTTTTGGCCGCCGACGTCGCCGATCGGGCCATGGCCGACGTCGCCCGTCGCGATCGGCTGATCCCATGCCGCCCGAGTGGACCGGGAGACGAGGCTTGTTTGCGGCAGTTCGTGGAGTCGATCGGGCCCAAGTTGTTGCGCAGGCCCTTGGAGCTGAACGAGGCTGACCCGTACGTAGCGCTGATCAGCTACGCGACCGAAAACGCGCCGGACGTGCCCCACGACTTCTACACTGCCGCCGGGTTGGTGCTGCGGGCCTTCCTCCAAGATCCGGAGGTGCTCTACCGCATCGAGGTCGGCACCCCCGCCGCCATGCCGGGCATCGTGCAGCTCAACCCCTACGAGTTGGCCACCCGCATGAGTTATTTGATCTGGGGCTCGAGCCCGGATGACGCGCTCTACGCCGACGCCGCCGCCGGGGTGCTCGACTCGGCCGCCGGCCGCCGCACCGCCGCCGCCCGAATGTTCGAGGACGATCGGGCCAAGGCCCAGCTCCACCGGTTCCACGCCCAATGGCTCGGGTACCGCGCCATCCCTCACAGCGCCGAGCTGGTCCGGGCCTTCAACGCCGAAACCAGCGCCTTGCTCGACAAGGTGATCTTCGAAGATCAGGCCAGCTACACCGAACTTTTCCGCAGCCCAGAGACTTGGGTCGACGGCATGCTCGCCGCCCACTACGGCTTGCCCGCGCCCAGCGGCGCCGCCGGTTGGGTGCCTTACGGCGCTGGGCAAGGACGGGCCGGCATCTTGTCCCACGGCAGCGTGATGGCGGCCTTCAGCAAGTTCACCGACACCAGCCCCACCCAACGCGGCATCTTCATCCGCACTCGCTTGATGTGTTTGCCCATCTTGCGGCCACCACCCACGGTCGTCGCCGATCAGCCGCCGGGCAACGCCGATGAGACCTGCAAAAAGGCTCGCTACCAAGCCCACGTGGAGATCGAAAGTTGCGCCAACTGCCACAACCAGATGGACCCGATCGGTTGGGGCCTGGAGCAGTTCGACATCGCCGGCCGGCTGCGCACCCACGACGAAGGCCTGCCCGAGTGCGTGATCGACGGGCAAGGCGCCTTGCCGGGGGGAGGGCCGTTTTCGGGCCCAGCGGACCTCGCCCAGAAGTTGTTGGACACCGAACAGATCCAAAAGTGTGTGGTCCAGCAATACGCCACCTTCGCCTTGGGGCGGGTCCCGGCGATCGGTGAACGCAACTACCTGAACCAACTCTACGGGGACTTTCAGGCTCAACAATATCGCTTCGGCGATTGGATCCTCAGCTACGTGGCCAGCGAACCTTTTGGCCTGAAGCGGGAAGGGAACTGATCATGGCGTTCCGACTCGATCGACGCACCTTGTTGCGCGGCATCGGTGGTGCGGCCGTGGGCCTGCCGGTGCTCGAGTGCATGTTGAACGGCAACGGCACCGCCTACGCACAAGGGATGCCGATCCCTCGGCGTTTTGTGCTCCTCTTCGCGGGCCAGTCGATCGGCGGCGACGGGTGGGCCAAAAACCGGAGCCGGATCCGGGGCACCAACGTCACCGAAGAGGGGCACTTCATCGCGCCGGTCCAGACCGGCCGGGGCTACACCCCGACCACGCCATTGCAGGATCTGGCGGCGGCCAACCTCCTCGGCGATCTTTCGATCGTCTCCAACCTCCGCATCCCCTTCAACGCGACCGATCCGGCGGCGACGGCGGTCCCCTTGGGCGGCGCGTATCGCGACTTTCACGGCGGCGGCGCCTCCCCGTTGTTGTCCGGGGTCCGCTCGACGGCCGCCGAGTTCCGGGCCAACGGCATCACCTCGGACCAGGTGATCGCGCAGCTCAACGCCGGCCGCACCCGCTTCGACTCCTTGGTGTATCGGGCCCAACCTTCTTGGTACCTCAGCGGGTCCAGCTACGCCGGGCGCCAGTACATCTCGTACCGCGGCGCTGGGAACGCGGGTCGCATCGAGGCCCAGGACCGACCCCAGGTGGCGGTCCAGTCCTTGTTCTCCGGCTTTACGCCGCCGGACTCGGCCGACGCCGCCCGGTTCGACTTCAACCGTCGGGCCCGGATCAGCGTGCTCGACGTGGTGTTGGGCAAACGCGATCGTTTGCTCCAGAAGGTCAGCGCCGCCGATCGAGTCCGTCTCGAGCGCCACTTCGATGAGATCCGGGCGCTCGAGCAGCGGGCCCAGATGATTCAACCGCCCGCAGCCGGCACCTGCCGGATCTTGCCCGACCCCGGCCCCGATCCGGCGATCGGCGGCGACAACGCTGGCTCCGACTCGGGCTCGATCGGCACCAACACCGGCTACAGCCAAGAGACCGAACGGGCCGAGCTCTTCGCCGATCTGATCCACATGGCCTTCACCTGCGACCTGACTCGGGCGGCCACGCTCCAGATCACCACCTTCCAGTCCCACATGAACGTGTTCCCGACCAGCTCGGCCTTGGGCCTGCCCATCCGAGCCGACCTGCACGAGACCGGGCACAACGGAGACGCTGACAACCGAGGCCAGTTCGCCATCAGCACCAACCTGCGCTGGCACTTGTTGGCCTATACTCACCTGCTGCGGAGGTTGAAGGAGACCGCCGAAGGCGGCGGCAACCTGCTGGACAACACGGTCGCGGTTTTTATGCCCGAGGGCGGCCACGGCACCCAACTCAACGATGGGGCCAGCGCCGACCAGACCCACTCGGTGGAGAACATGGTGTTGCTCATCGGCGGGAGAGCCGGTGGTTTGCGCCCCGGCCAACACCTCGACGCCCAACGGGCCCACCCCGGCAGCGCCTTGATCTCCGCGATGCAAGGCGCCGGATATATGGGCGACACCTTTGGCGAGGTCACCGGCGGCCTCGCAGGGCTCTTCGCTTGAGCTTGAGCCCCCTCCCTTCGGTTGCAGAGCGGTGAGTCGGACCTGGCCAGGGCGGTGAACCGGGCCCCCACTGATGTGGTAGCCTGGCTCCATGGACCGGACGGCCGCGACGCTGGCGCTCCTAAGGAGGTTCGCTCAGCCGGTGACACCGAACTTGCCGGCCTCGGACGAGGCCCTCCCCGCTGTCCGCGCGCTCCTGGTTGCCGCCGGCGTCGCCTACAAGATCGTCGGCGGACTCGCCGTGGTTCATCACGGCTATCTGCGTTTTACGCGCGACGTCGACGTCCTCGTGGGCCGCGATGGGCTCTTGAAGATCGAGCCGTATCTCGCAAGGTTCGCGTTCGAAAAAAAAGAGCCGAAGCGCCTTGTCCACACGCCGACCGGTGTGCAGGTGGACTTCTTGGTCGAGGGAGATCTCGTTCCACGGGCGGCCTCTGCTCGGTTTCCCGCGCCGGATTTAATTTCGGCGAGCGTCGCCGATCCTGGGTTCGTGGGCCTGGGCCCGCTGACAGAGCTGAAGATCCTCTCTGGACGGGTGCAAGATCGAGCCGACGTCGTCGCTCTCCTCAAGCTCGTCGACGAAGGTGGCTATCTCGCCATCGAAGCTGGCCTGCCGGCGACGCTGCGCCCCGCTCTGGCCGCCCTGCGTGAAGAAGCCCTCGAAGAACTTCGATTCGGCGACGAATAGCGGCCCACGCGGCTCTTCGCCGAACCCACCGTTACCCTGGGGCGTGGAGGCCGATCCGGCTACCTCCGGGGTCGTTGATGGGCGACGAGGATTCATCGGCCTTCCGCATGCCCGCTTCGTGCGCCGCACCGGCTTGACCCCGCCGCTTACCGAAGCCGCTACGGCCGGGTGACCACCTCAGTTCGCTGAACTCCGAGCACGTTGGGGATCGGCCACTGGCGATCGTTGTGGTCGTTTTCGTTGAAGCCGGTTTCGTAGCTGCCCGCCAGATCCAGGTGGAGCTCGGGCGTGTGGATCGAGAGGCTGGCTTCGGGGCCACCCTCCACGTGCATCGCCCGCACCAGGTCCAGTTCCTTGCGGAGGAACTCGGCGAACTCGTGCATGGTCCGAGGCGCCCGGGTGAAGATCAGATGGATCCGGCCGGCTCGATCTTGCCCGATCGCCGCTTCACTCCAACGTTGATTCCGCTTGGGCCACACGTTGGTCCCTTCGCCTTTGAGCACCCGGAGGTTCTGGATGACCCACTCACACCGCGCGAAGTCGGGACGTTCACCCGGCGGATCCAGATCGACGATCTGCACGGGTCGCTTTGGGCACCACACCAACGTCGATCGATGTCCGGCGTGCCAGCGCGGCTGGAGCTGCTGTTCGCCGATCCGCAGGTGGCCGACGTTGCTCGAGTGGTCGAGTTCGAACATCCCCAGGTTGATGGCCACCGCCAGGCCTTCACGTTCGGCCCACTGGGCGGCGGTGCGCTTTTGCCCGTCCTCCAGGGCGGCCACGACCGGTTTGAGGCTCATTCGCTGGGGATCGAAGCGCACCACGTGGAGCCGCGGATCGGCGACCTGGGTCGGATCACCGTAGGGAAGGGCGACGTATTCGAGGCCCGGCGCGAACTCCCGCCAAGGGGTGGCTACCAGGAGCAGGGACAGGGCAAAGGCGGACACCCCCGCTCAACCGCAGGCAAACTTGCACATCTTCCCTAGAGACTAGGAGCGGCCGTCCAAGAAGCGCCTCACTCGGGCAGGGCTGCGATGCGCCAGACCTTGTTGGTCACGGCGTCTACGATGTAGAGACGGCCTTCGGGGTCGGCGGTGATGCCCATCAGGGCGCCGGCGCCGACGCCGACGTTCAAGTAGTCCAAGCGGGCGCCGGTGTTCTTGTCGAAGGCGCTGATCCGGGAGGTGGCGTTGTCGGTGACGTAGAGGATGTCGCCGACCATCACGATCCCCGAGGGGTGGGTCAACTCGCCGCCCACGCCGTCAACCAAGGTGGTGAAGGTCGCGCCGGTCACTTCGTGGAAGTCGACGCCGGGCTCGAAGCCTCGCAGGGTCCGGCCCCGGGTGCCGCTGGTCGTGTCGAGCACCGCGATCCGGGCGTTGCCGGTGTCGGCGATGTACAACTTGCCGGTGGCGCGATCGAGCTCGAGGTGGGAGGGGACGTCGGCCACCCGCAAGACCTGGGCGTCGACGTAGCGGCCGATGATCCCGTCCGAGTGATCGTCGTAGCCCACGCCGTGGTCGGCCTGGAAGTCGTAGCGCGAGATGGTCCCGGTCAGGCCGTCGAAGGTCCAGTACACGTTGTCGTGATCCCAGGCGATGCCCATGCAGAGCGGCGACTGGTGGAGCATGTCCAGGTGGCTTCCCAAATCGTAGCCAAGATCTCGGACCGCGTCCGGGTTGGGATAGGAGTAGATGTCCATCCGCGACGGCCACAAAGACGGGCCCATGAAGTCGTTTTGCCGCTGGGAGTTGTTGTAGGTGTTGCGCGACTCCTGGCAGGTGCCGAAGGTGTGCCCGAATTCGTCGCTCGGCGCGCCGAAGGCGATGCTCGACACCTCCTCCATGAAGTGGAGCGCGAAGCTATCAATGCGCTTTTCGGCGGTTTGCTCCGGCGTACCGGCCTTGAAGTAGGTCACCGTCGAGTCGTCGGCCCGGTTCACGACCCACAACTCGCCATCGCCGCTCGGGTTGAAGTCCAGGTCCCGCGGCACGCGAAGTCCACCGACGCCGCTGATCTCATGGAGCTCGACCTGGGCGATGTCGTGGCTCTCGTAGCCGAGGACGCCCAAGCCTCGTTTGGGTTCCGCGTCGATCGAGACGCCTCCATCCTCGGGGAGCTGGCCCGCGTCGTCGGGCAGGCCGAGATCCAACACCGGGATGCCGGCGTCTTGGGTCGGGGTCGGATCGAGCTCGGCCTCATCACAGGCGAGGAGCCCGGCGGTCCAGCCGGCGACGAAGAGGAGCGGAAGTCGTGCAGAAACGAACATGCGGCCGCCGACACTGCACGAGTTGCGCCTACCTTGGCGATCGGTTGGTAACGCAGACCAGCGGTCCAGTCGTCCATCGGAAACGCCCGGGGATCTCCGAGACCTAGACGAGGTAGGCATAAGTCCTACCTAAATTTCGCCGACCGAAGGTCACGCGCTTGCCCCAAGGATGCCCTCCGTGATTTGCCTCCGCGCCATACCACGCGGCACGCCGCCGCGAGGGGGAGGCACTTCCAGATGCGCGACCAGTTCCGCGCCTTCATGACCCTGACGCTCCTGACCGCCGCTTGCGAGGACGGTCCCGACTTGATCTTCACGCCCAACGAGGCCGATCCCGCCCAACAGGCGGCGCAGAACGGGCAGAAGCCCGGTCGGTTTTTTACGCCGGACGGCACCAAGCCCTACGGCAGCTTGGGCGGCGCCGACAACGTGGCTCGGGCTCAGTTCTGCTCCAACGAGGAGAACGCGGCGGTCGTGCAGCGGATGGTCGTGCAGCCGATCGTCCCCGACGTGTCGATCGGTGGTGTCCCCTTGCGGAACGCCGACGGCAGCGCCCTCTACGCCGATGATCTTTTGGGCAGCCCCTCCGAAGGCAAGTTCTGCGATCCGACCGGGGTCTACTCGAACGCCTTCACTTGGGGTCCGACCAACGAGGTGATCGTCTTCTTCAACGAAGAGACTCGGCTGGTGGAGTTGATCGACGCGACCCAGCAGTACCTGGGCAAACTCAAGGGCTCCTTCACCGAAGGCGGCCAGGAGATCGACATCGACATCACGCCTCGGGCCCGGGTCAAGATCGGCGAACGGGAGTTGGACCAGTACACCAGCCGCGCCGACCAAGCGAACCGCACCAACGCGTGGCTGAACAACAAGAACGTCACCTCGATCTACAAGATGATCCGGGAGACGTACTTCGAGGCCGGCCCCTTCCCGGCCGACTTCGACTGCGTGGCCTCCAAGTTGTGCGACCTGCTCTACCTGAGCGGCGCCGACACCACGCCTCAAGACACCGCCATCCGCATGGACGACACCGGCGTGATCTTGGTCTTTTCACCCGAAGGCCAGATCCTCGAGGTCTACGTGCAGCCGGTCCGGGTCTCGCCCTTCGAGCTGCGGGCCCAGATCAACTTTGGTGCGCCGGGCTCGTCGACCATGGCCTTCAGCTTCCAGAGCGAAACCAAGGCCAGCTGCACCATCAACCTGGATGAACAGCCCACCTTCGGCACCTTCCGCCAGCGCTGCGTGGACGCCGGTGACGAACGCACCTTGGCCCGGGCCCAATACGAGACCGAAGACGGTCGCGACTCGGTGTTGGTCTCCTTCGCCGGCTTGGATCTGGCCTTCCTCCGGGATGTCAGCACCCAACCCGTCTTCCGGGATCGGGAGCGGCCCTCCGATGACGATCGGCTCTACGCCTTCAACTTCACCCGGTCGCTCCAGGCGCCGGTGGCCGAATACCAACCCCGCAACTTGGCGACCGCCTATTTGGCGGGCCTGCGGCAGCGGCTCCTCGACGCCATCGATCCGGCGGGCGGCATCGATCCGGCCACCCACCCCTTGGTCACCATGCCGCTGGTCATCCCCTTCGGCCTGAACAACACCCCCACTCGGATCGGCGAGATCCGCGGCTCCACCGCCGACTCCAACTGGGTCGAGGAGATCGTGGCCGCGGTCGTCGCCCAATACACCGCGTTGACCCCGGCCCAACGGGCGGTGGTCGATCCCCGGGTCAGCAACCCGGTCTATCTGCTCGAACCCTTCGTGGACGCGGTGCTCCAGGCCTTCAGCCACGGCGAGTCCGAAGGCCCCGACGCGTTCAAGGTCTTCCGCACCACCGACGATCAACGTTGGTGCATCGGCATCGCCAACTTCAAACACGGCGGCGTGCCCTACCGGATCCAGGTCCAGTACAGCCTCAACTTCGGGGCCATCACCGCGATCTTCGTGGAGCGGGGCTTCAACCGGGTCGACGAGGCCTTCAACGCGGTCGCCGAGATCGCCAGCAAGCCCTACTTCGATCTGGCCTTGGCGGCCTCGGACGCCCACCCCCTCGGCCTCGGCGGCGACGGAGTGGTGGTCCGCTCCTTCAATCGGCAACTCGACACCCTCGAGGTGACCTTGAAGAAGCCCCTGGCCAATGGCTCCACCGAAGACCTGGAGCTGACCGTCTCGGGCAGCCCGGTGCAGGACATGAACGGCTACCAACGCCAGATCCGTGGCCAACGCTTCGAGTGGGTGCCGGCCGACGTGGTCCACCTCTACGGCAAAGAGACCTTCGCCACCGTCTACGTCGAACAAGACGGCCTGATCGGGCGGGTGGATCTCGGCACCTTCAAGGGGACCATGGAGCTCTGCCCTGGCCTCCCCATTCAGTATGGCGACAACGTGGCCCAGATGGTCAGCGACTGGTCGCGGAGTGTTCCGCAGGCCACCTACGCCGACTGCGAGCTGGTGTTCAACCGCTCGGCCAACGGCAACGTCCTGGATGACATCACCTCCCTCAAGTACCGCCAGCGCCTGGTGGTGGTCGCGGGGCGGGCCGTGTCGGCTTCGGTTTGGCGTTGAGGTCGATGAACATGAAAATCTTCGGCAAAGTTCAGCTTTCGATCCTCGGCGCGGCCACCTTGGCCGCTTGTGTGGACCACCGGCCGGTGCGCAACGGCCTGCTCGACGAGAGCGTCTACTTGGACAAGACCAACTTGACCAAGGCCAACCCCAA
This sequence comes from Deltaproteobacteria bacterium, assembly GCA_016703535.1. Lineage (GTDB taxonomy): Bacteria > Myxococcota > Kuafuiibacteriia > Kuafuiibacteriales > Kuafuiibacteriaceae > Kuafuiibacterium > Kuafuiibacterium phototrophicum. Next base: position 1,305,513 of record JADJBV010000002.1, read on the forward strand.
GTTGGGCGAAGGCGCGACCGACGACGGTTGGCTCTTCAAGGTGACGGTGGTCAAGGCCAGCGCCCCCAACGTGGTGGGTGACTACGCCTTCCCCGGCTTGGAGAGCGATACTCAGTATATCAAGTTCCGCTTCATGGAGAACGCCCTCCAGATGGTGGACGGACGGCGCCTACAAAACGACGACCCCAACAACCCCAACGACGACCTGGCCACCACGACCGACCGGGTGATGTTGGAGTTCACCGGCGGCCACGTCGACGTGAAGTTGCGCGAAAGCCTGGACGGCGAACGGACCAACTTCCTCGAGGAGAACTTCGAGGAGCCTTGGATGAGGCGCCAGAAGTTTAAGGTCGACTGGGAGCGGACTTCACTCGATCCCGTGGTCAACTTCGGTTGGTTCTACGGTGACTACCTGGCCGACTGCGCCCGGATGCAGAGCGCCCACATGGTGCCCGGCAGCTTCGAGTGGGACGAAAACGACCAGTACCTGAGCTTCGTGCTCGAGGTGAACTACACCCTGAAGGCGATCACCTTCTTCGGCGGCTGCTGGGACTTGGTGTCCTTGGCCAACGGGGTCGGCACCGCGACCATCCAGTACCGCTTCTCCTTTTATCGCCCGGGCCCCAGCAACTTCCAGGTCTGGCAACTCGACGAAAAGGCCCCGGAGAACAAGCAGTACGGCGTGTTCCAGCGCCTGCAGACCTTCATCGATCCCGAAACCGGCCTGATGGACGCCAAGAGCTTGGTGCAGCGCTTCAACCCGGATCGGACCGACCCGGTGGTGTTCTACTTCCACGAAGGGTTCCCGCAGCGCTTTTTGCCGATGTTCGACGAGATCAAGGCTGAGACCAACCAGATCTTGGCGGACTCGGGCGCCAAGCTGCGCATCGACTTCAAGAACTTCGATGACGGCGGCGTCGTGCGCCACTTCGGCGACCTTCGCTACAGCTTCGTGGTGTGGCACCAGGACATCGAGACCACCCGGGGTCTCTTGGGCTACGGGCCTTCGGCGTCGGATCCGCGGACCGGTGAGACCATCAGCGCCAACCTCAACCTCTACAACATCGGCATGGATTGGTATCGCTTCCTGATCCAGGACTACCTGGAGACCAACGGCGCCTCGGGCAAGCCGGACGACACCAAGCCTTGGGAAGAGATCGCCTGCAATGAAGGCGACACCATCACCAACGGCGACAAGTCGGTGCGCCTGCGCTCGACCCTCTTCCAGGAGATGCGCCGGGTGATGAACGTGCCCGAACCGGGCCCCACCGACGACGCCACCGACGCGTTTTTGCCCGAACCCCAGCGGGGCCGGGACGCGTTCCTCGAGCAGTACCACCGGACCCTCGGCGAATACCGCTACGCCGAGCCGCTCTGGAACCAGTACGTCTACCAGCCGAGCGCCAAACTCCCGATCGCCGACTTCGGCGGGATGTTGGCCAAGGAGCGAGAGTTCCAGAGCTCGATGACCTCGATCCTCAACAACCAGGACCCCTTCCAAGGCGTGTCGCTCTACAGCAAGGGCGGCATCGACGCGCAGCAGAAGTTGGCGGAGGACTTCCGGGTCTGGCGCAAGAACCACGACCAATTGGAGTTCGCCAAAGAGATGATGTTGGCCCGAAAGAACATCTACGTCTTCGAGCCCAACGACGCGATCAGCGCCATCACCGGCGCGGCTCGCCGTTGTGTCGGCGGCAAGTGGGAGTCGGACGAGCAGTACCAGGAGCGGATCATCGAGGCGGTGGTCCACCACGTGGCGGTCCACGAGTTCGGCCACAACCTGGGCTTGCGTCACAACTTCTACGGCAGCGTCGACGCCAAACACATGGAGGAGGGAGAGGTCTCGGCCTCGGTGATGGACTACGTCTATTCACCCGAGGAGGCCGCTACGCCCAAGGGTTGGGGTGGCTACGATCAGGCGGCGCTGAAGTGGATCTACGGCACCAGCGACGTCAAGACCGCCATGCTGCAGCAGGACTTCCTGTACTGCACCGACGAACACCGCTTCCGTTCGCCGCTCTGCGCGGCCCACGACCTGGGCATCACGCCTTCTCAGATCGTGCTCAACGCCATCGAACGTTACGACTGGTTGTACGAGATCCGGAACAAGCGGGCCTTCCGCACCTTCTGGGACACGTCCACCTACGTGAACAGCGTCTACGGCAGCATCTATCCGCTGCTGCGCATGTGGTACCTGGCGATCTTCGACTGGGGTGGTGGCGGCGTGCAGGACACGCTCAAGAAGTTGGATCAGGTGTCGGGCGGCGAGGTGTTGACCGATCCCGAATACACCGAGATCGCCATGGACTTCTACAACGACATCCAGGCGGCGGTCGGGATGACCATGGCCTTCTACGACGCGGTGATCAACCAGCCGTCCAGCTTCCGGGACTACCAGACCAAATACGACCCGTTCTACGGCGACATCCTGCAGCTGGGGATCATCATCGACAAGTTGTTCACCACCTTCGCCTTCATGGATCTGCAGGAGGTGTACGACTACAACCCCGACGTCTACACCTACGTGTCGCTCTACGACGCGCCCTTCGGCGATCCGAACACCGCTCTTTCGCAGCGGGTGCTCGATGACATGTTGGGCAGCAACTACGACACCTTCCCCTGGTTCCGTTATTACGCCATCGGGCTCTTCGCCTCGGTGACCAACTCGGACCTGGTCAGCAAGATCGAGCTCAAGGAGCGCATCGCCATCAGCCGCTACGAAAACGAGGCCGAGCTGGTGGAGGCGATCGGGCAAGAAGGCTTCGATCAGGCGGTTGCTGCGGGCAACATCAGCCAGACCTTCGTCAAGGACGGCGAGGAGTTCGTCTACACCTTCATGGCCGACCGGGCTTGGCACTTGGTGGCGGGGCGCTCCCGCAGCCCGGTCAGCTTCCAGTTCCTGAAGGAGTACAACGATACACTGAATGGAGAGGCCAACCCGGACGAGGACAACTACGGCCTCAAGATCCTGCTGGCGTACTACGAGTACTACAACAACTTCGTCGGGTTCTGAGCGATGCGGGCAGCTTGGCTCTCCCCGATAGTCCTGGTGGCGCTCCTGGCTCCCGCCCGTGCGGGGGCTCAGGACGTGACCACCACCTCGACGGTGGCCACCCCGGGTGGGCCGGCGTTGGCGCCGGTGCCACCGCCCACCGAACCTGACGCGGTCGAGACTCAGACCCCGGCGGCCCCAGCTCCGGCCCCGGCGGTCGAAGCTCCGGCCCCGGCGGTCGAGGCTCCTCCGCCCGAGGTTCCGGCCCCGCCGGCTCCGGTGGTTGAGGCTCCGCCCCCGGCGCCGGTTGAGGAACCGTCGGCCCCCACGCCCCCCGCAGCGGCGGCGGTGGAAAAGGAGAAGGATCCGCAGAAGTCTCAGCTGGTGCGCAACATCGGCGAGTCCGGCAGCAGCGACGATCGCCACTGGTTCGTCAGCGGCAGCTTGGAGCTGCGGATGTTGGCGGTCAGCGACGAAGACCCGGCCAACGACCGACTCATGGTCTACGCGATCCGAGGCGGTTATGGGTTGCTCCCGGGCCTGTCTTTGTTTGGCTCCTTGAGCCTCAACCAACGTTTTGTGGCCGAAGAAGGGGAGTCCGGCTTCCTCTTCAACGACCTGCAGTTGGCGCTGAACTACAACCAGACCCTCAAGGTGCCGCTGCCGGCCCTGGGCGATCACGACCTGTCCTTGACCCACCGGGCCGGCTTCTATTTGCCGACCTCCCGGCGCAGTCAGGCCAATGACATCTACCTGGTGCCGGAGCTCCTGGAGCGGGCCCGGATCAACCTGGTGGATCGGCTGTATTTCGGCGTGGACCTGATCGGTCGCTATCAAGTCGCCCAATACGCCGAAGGCGCTGGGCCTGGGGCACCGCCCCTCACCCAACTGCTGATGGCGGGCAGTGTGGCGGCCGAATACAACCTGCTGGAGTCGGAGCGCTTCGGCTTCATCACGGTCGGCGCCGACCTCAGCTCGATCTACCGCTTGCGGTACGCGGCCCGGGACTCGAGCGAACAGGTCCGCTGGAAGCAGTCCTACGGTTGGTCCCTTTATGGCGTCTACGCGCCGTACCCGTTTTTGGCCTTCACCGCGTTGCTCTACACGGGTGACGATGTGGTCCGGGCCGACGGCGCCCGGCGGATCGAGTTTTTGGATCGGGACTCCAGCCAGCTCATGTTCAACGTCACCGCACGTTATTGAGGGCCATGGGGCGCGTTCCTTGGATCTGGGCTCTCTTCCCGTTGTGGATGACCAGCGCCTGCGATCGGCCCGAGGTCCGGGCCTTGGATCTGGGCACCCCCCAGGCGGACGCCGGGGTGACCGATCAAGGCAGCGAAGACCGAGGATCTGTCGATGCTGAACCCGAGTTAGACGGCAGTGAACCCGACGCCGGCTTTTCTCCCGACGTGATCCCACTCGACGCTGACCCCTGCGGAGATCCGGGGCTGAGTGGGCCCAGCGCGGTTGGGATGGCCCCGGAGATGGCCACCGTCCAGATCATCGCGGAGAACGACTGCCGCCGCACCTATCGCCTCGAGACCACCGCCTCCCTTCGGGAACCTCGCCGCGGTCCGATCCGGGAGGTGAACGAACCTGCCGACCGACCCCGTTTGCGCACCGGCAGCCCCATCTGGGACGCGGTGTATGCCTTGGCGGTGGCCGAAGCGGCTGAAGCTTCGGTGGCCCAGATCCAAGACGGCGCCTTCCTCAACGGTGCGCCCTTCACCTGCGCGCCGCCGGGTTGTTTCGAGACCGGGCGCCTCTGGAAGTGGGTCTGGACCCGGGACACGGCCTTCGCCGGCGAGTTGGGCCTCGCGGCCTTGGATCCGGCGCGGCTCTTGAGTTCCCTCGAGCTCAAACTTTCGGAGCGGCGTGGCGGCGGTGACCTCCAGATCATTCAGGACACCGGCACCGGCGGCAGTTATCCGATCTCCACCGATCGGGTGGTCTGGGCCTTCGCCGCCCGGGCGTTGTTGGCCGAACTCGAGGAGCCGCTACGCAGCACCTCCCGGGATCGCTGGCTTTTGGCGATGATCAACACTGCCGAACATGATCGGGTGGTGGCCTTTGATTCGGTCCGCGGACTTTATCGGGGAGAGAGCAGCTTCCTCGACTGGCGTGAGCAGAGTTATCCGCCCTGGACCGCCAACGATCCGGCCCAGATCGGCGCGTCGTTCGCCCTCTCCACCAACGTCCTGCACTTGGTCCTCCTCGAGACCGTGAGTGAACTCCTGCTCGAGGTGCAATCGCCCGAGGCCGCCACCTGGTCGGCTCGGGCCGCGGCGCTGCGAAGTGCGATCGGGCGTCACTTCGACAACCCCGGGGGCGCCCCGGCCGCGTTTTTGCCGTCGACCTTGGATCCCGCCCCAGTGGCCCGGCAAGACGCCTTGGCCACCGCCCTTTATGTCTTGGCCGGCTTGGGGTCGGACCCCGCCGGCGCCTTGTCGGCCCAGCCTTTTTTGCCGTTTGGGCCGCCGGTGATCTGGCCCTCCCAACCCGAAACCGCCATCTACCACAACCGGGCGATCTGGCCCTTCGTCACCGCCTACTTGGCCCGAGCCGGCGCCAAGGTTCGCCACGATCGGGTGGTGACCGCCGCCGCCGAGTCCCTGCTCCGGGGCGCAGCACTTCAGCTCAGCCACGTGGAGAACCTGGAGATGACCACCGGCCGCGCCTTCTTCTTGGACGGCGCCTGGTCGGGCCCGGTGGTGCACTCGGAGCGGCAACTGTGGTCGGTCGGCGGGTTCCTTTCGCTCATCGAGCAGACCTTGTTGGGCAAAGAGACGAACTCGGCCGGGATCCGCTTTCGGCCCTATTTGCCGCGGGCTTGGCGGGGACAACTCGGCGATCGGGTGCTGCTCCACCAACTCCAGTTTCGGGGCCGGCGCTTCGACGTGGAGCTCTTGTTGCCGGGGCCCACCCCCGATCGGGCCGGCGCTTATCAGCTCGGCCGCGTTCTATTGAATGGAACGGAGGTCGGGACCGACTGGCTCAGCCCCGATCAGGTCGCCGGTGGGCGGGTGACCTTGGAGCTCCTGGACGTCCCAGAGCCGGGCCGCCCCCTCCACCGGGTGGACACCTTCGGGGCCGAGGAGCTCTACGGCCCCAAACCGCCCACCGTCGGCGCCATCACCGCGCTGCCCGCCGGCCTCCAGATCCCGCTCTCCCACAACGGGGCCGATCCCACTCGAGTGACCTACGACGTCTTGAGAGATGGCGTGGTGGTGGCCTCGGGGCTCCCAGGGCATTCTACTGAATGGATCGACCCCGGCACCACCGTTGTTTCCCCCAGCCTCTGCTACACCGCTCAACTCCGCTACCTGGCGACCGGCCTGGTCTCTCAGCGGGCCGCGCCCTCCTGCTGGTGGGGGGTGGCGTACCAACGGATCCGGACCTTCACGGCCGATCAGTTGACCGCGGTCGGCGGCACCTTGGTCAACAACCACGGCCGGCTCCACTACGAGGCTTGGGGGGATCCGGGCCACTCCTTGACCCTCCCCAACTTCACCCCCGACGGCGGCGGTCGTCACCTGGTGCAGCTCCTGTACGGAAACGGCTCGGGCCCGATCAACACCGGGATCACCGCGGCCGTGAAGCGTGTGCAGGTGGTGGAGCTCCCGGCCGGCACCATGGTGGCCAGCGGCTACCTCCCGCTCCCCCAACTCGGCGTTTGGTCCGAGTGGCGGAACTCGTCGTTTTTGCCCGTCGAGTTGCGGGCCGATCGCAGTTATCGGGTGGTGATCGACGACGACACCCGGGCGGTCAACATGTCGGCCTTTGATCACTACGCCCGCTACACCGGCGGCACCGGCGGGGCCGCCCCGTTTCAGCGGGTCAACATCGCCGAACTCAAGGTGTTGCGCCTGGATCCCTGAGCCTGGCGTCGAGGCCTCAACGACCCGAACGTTCGGCCCGCTGGACCGGCCGAGTGGAGCGGATGATCAACCCGATCCCCGCGGCCATCAGGCCAGTCATGATCAAGGTGCTGACCAAGGAGGTGGAGTGGAAGTGGACGTGGAGGTTGGCCAAGAGGCCAGCCATGATCGCCATCAGCCCACCAACGAAGAGGATCCAGCCGAGGACCGAACCGCCGTCGTAGAACAACATCGCCACCCCGATCATCACCGGGATCAAGGTGATACCGAAGGACGAGCCGGCCGATCCGAAGAAGGACCAATAGCCGCTGCTGACGGTGACCCGGTCGAGGAAGAGGTACGCGCCGAGCCCGGCCAGGAAGAGGCCGATGATGAAGAGGCCCAGGCCTCCGGGGGTGCCGCCGACGTCCCGCAGATCGTGCATCAGTCGACGACTATTAAAAACCCCGGAGGTCTGGTCAAGGCTTAGTGCCCCGGCCCTAAGGGAGCAGCTCGATGGTCCCGTAGAACCCGCGGTTGTTGCCCTCGATCAGCTCCGGCTCGTTGCCGAACTCATCGACCACCGCACCCACTTGGTAGGTGCCGAAGGGACCACCCACCCACAGCGGCTGGCTGACGGTGCTGCAGCTCCCGGGCGCCAGGTCCGGCGTCTGGATGATCCCGGCGAAGAAGTCCTCCGAGCCCGGTTGGTTGTCGGCGAAGGTCACCAGCTCTTCATCGGCGCTGAGGTACATCGAGACCTGGTTCGGGCCGGCGTGGGTCGTGCCTTGGTTGCACACGGTGACCGAAGGTGAAAACGGCCCGTTGGTGGTGGCCGGCGCGACCACCTGGGTCACGATCAGATCCGCACCCGGGCCGATGCCCAATTGTCCGCCCACGAAGGTGTTGTTGCCCTCCAGCAGCTCCGGCACGTTGTTCCACTCGTCGACCAAAACCCCAAGGTAGAAGGCGCCGCCCGGCCCGAACACCGCCGCATACAAGTCCTGGGTGACCGACGTGCACTGGCCCGGCGCAAGGCTCGGGAAGGAGATGATGCCGGCGAAGTTGTCCCCCAAAGCTGGGTTCGAGCCGGCGCCTTCGATCACCTCGTCGGTGGAGACGTAGATCGTCGCTTCGCTGGGGCCGCTGCCCATCGTGCCTTGGTTGCAGACCGTCAAGGTCCCCTGGAAGGAGCCAAAGGTCGAGGCCGGCGCGTCGAATTGGGTCACCACCAGGTCCGGCCCAAAACCCACGCCGATCAACGCGCCGACGAAGAGGTTGTTGGCCTCTTGCAGCTCCGCTTGGTTCTGCCAAGGATCGACCTGAGCCAAGAGGTAGTGGGCCCCGCTCGAGAACACCGGCGCATAAAGTTGTTGGCTGACCACCTGGCAATCGCCCGGAGCCAGGGGCGCAAAGTTGATGGTGCCGGCGAAGGCGTCACCCGGCCACGGGTTCTGCATTCCATCCAACACTTGATCGGTGGAGAGGAAGATCCCGGCTTCACCCGAGGCGCTCGGTTGGTTGCCTTGGTTGCAGATCGTGACCGTCACCGGCAACTCACCCGTGGTGCTGGCCGGGCCTTCGAGGGCCGTCACCACCAAATCGGGGCCGTTGCCCACGCCGATCACCTGACCGAAGTGGACGTTGTTCGACTCGATCAGCTCGTTTTGGCTGGCGGTGGGATCGGCCACCCCGACCAGGAAGTAGGGCCCGTTCTGGAAGATCGGGGCGAAGAGCTCCGCGGTGACGTTCTGGCACTGGCCGGCGTTGAGCGAGCCGTGGTTCAAGGTGCCCAAGAAGGGGTCATTTGCGGGAGGCGTTTGCTCCAAGGTTCCGTCGAGCGACAAGTGAACCGCCACCGCGCCGGGGCTCGCCTGAGCCGTGCCCTGGTTGCAGACCCGGGCCGTCACCGACACCGGGCCGTTGGTGGAAGCCGGGCCGGTCACCGAACGGATGACCAGATCCGGCCCGAAGCCCACGCCGATCAACCCACCGACGAAGGTGTTGTTGCCCTCGACCAGCTCGGGTTCACTCTGCCACTCGTCGATGATCGTGCCGAGGTAGTAGGCGCCGTCGCCGTCGAAGGCAAAGGCGCTGAGTTCACCTTCCACGGTCCGACACTCACCGGCCTGCAGGTTCGGCACCGGCAACTGGCCAAGGAAGGTGTCCTCGAAGACCGGCGCGCCGCTGGCTACCACGATCTGATCCCGGGACAAGTAGAAGTTGACCTGGTTCGGGCTGGAGGGCGTCGTGCCTTGATTGCAGACCCGGGCGCTGGCGTTGAAGTTGCCGTTGGCCGAGCCGGGTGCGGTGATCGCCGTGACCACCAGATCGGCCCCCGGTCCCACGCCGATCAAAGCGCCGAACAAGGTGTTGTTGCTTTCGATCAGCTCGAGCTCCGAACCCCAAGGGTCGACCTGGCCCGCCAGGTAGTAGGCTCCCGGCCCTGAAAGCCCAAAGGCCTGCAGTTCACCCTGGGTGTCGACGCACTGACCGGCTTGCAGGTGCGGGACCTGGAGTTCACCGGCGACGTGGTCGGCCTGGGCCGGATTGCCGCTGACCGGATCGAGCACCTGATCGGCGGAGAGGTAGATCAACACGGTGGTGGGGCCGCTGCTGGTCGTGCCCTGGTTGCAGACCCGGGCCGCGCCCTGGAAGTTGCCGAAGGTCGAGGCCGGGCCCGTCAGTTGAGTGACGACCAAGTCCGAGCCGCTGCCCAACCCGACCAAAGCGCCGACCAAGGTGTTGTTGCTCTCCACCAACTCGCTGACGTTGCCGAACTGATCGATCACGCCGATCAGGTAGTAAGCGCCTTGGTTCGCAAAGGGGGCGTAGAGCTCTTGGTTGACGGTCCGGCACTCGCCGACCATCAGCTCCGGCACCGAGATGGTCCCGGCAAACGGATCCCCTGGCCACGGGTTCTGCACACCTTCAACCACCGTGTCGTTCGAGAGATAGATGGCCAGCTCCGAGGTGGGGCTGCCCGTGTTGCCTTGGTTGCAGATCCGAGCGGAGACGTTGAGGGGCCCGTTGCTGCTGCTGGGGCCGCTCAGGTTCTGGATCACCAAGTCCGGCCCGTTGCCGAGGCCGATGATGCCGCCCACGTACAGGTTGTTGTCCTCCCGCAGTTCGGGGGTAGCGCCCCAAGGATCAACGACCGCCGCCAAGTAGTGTTCGCCCAAGGTGGGGACCCCAGCGAAGACCTGTTCGGTCCGGTTGGCGCATTGCCCCGGTTGCAGGTTGTCGTAGTGGAAGAGACCGGCCAAGCCATCGGTGTTGAAGGGGCTGGGGTTGGTGTCGATCACCGTGTCGGTCGACAGGTAAAGGGCCACGTCGCCGGCCCAGGCGGGTTGAGTGCCTTGGTTGCAGAGACGGATGGTGGCCTCGAAGGCACCGTTGCTGGTGGCCGGCGCGGTGATCATGGTCGCCACCAGGTCGGGACCCTGGCCCACGCCGATCGGCTCGCCGATGAAGAGGTTGTTGCTCTCGATCAGCTCCAGCTCGTTGTTGAACTCATCGACCCGGGCCGCGACGTAGTAGGCCCCATCCCCTTGGATCGGGAAGAAGCTCAGGGCACCCACGCTGTTGGCGCACGCGCCCGCGTCGAGGTTCGGGGTCTCCAACATCCCGGCGAAGAAGTCGTCGGGTGAAAGTTGGTTAATGGTGCTGATGGTTCGATCCCGCGAGGCGAAGATCGCGACCTGGCTGGGGCCGGACATCTGGGTGCCTTGGTTGCAGATCCGGGCCGTCACGTTCACGGGGGTCCCGGGTTGAGCGCTGGCGGGGGTGATCAGGCTGTGGACCACCAGGTCACTGCCTGGGCCCACGCCGATCAAGCCGGCCAGGAAGGTGTTGTTGGTCTCGATCAACTCGGGTTGGTTGTTGAACGGGTCGATCACCGCGCCGAGGTGGTAGGCGCCCGGGCCTCCGAACACGAAGGCGTTGAAGTCACCTTGGACCCGGACGCACTGGCCCGGCTGGAGCGAGTCGACCGAAACCTGACCGATCATCGCGTCGTCGCTGGGACCGGGGCCGGCCACTTCGATCACCTCATCGCTGGACAGGTAAGCGAGCACCTCGGCCGGGTTGCTGGGGGTGGTGCCTTGGTTGCACACCGTCAGGGTCGCCGAAAAGTTGTTCTGGGTGCTGGCAGGCGCGTCAAGAGCCCGGATCACCAGGTCGGGGCCGAAGCCCGCGCCGATCTGGGGGCCGACGAAGGTGTTGTTGGACTCGATCAGCTCGGGCTGAGTGTTCCACGGATCGAGTTGGCCCAAGATCAAGAAGGCGCCGTTCTGGAAGACCGGGGCGTAGAGCAGCTGGCTGAGGGTGCTGCACTGGCCCGGGCTCAAGGGGGGCACCGGCACGGTCCCAGCGAAGTTGTCGCCGGGCCAAGGTTGGTTTAGCCCCTCCAAGATCTCGTCCGACGACAGGTAGATGGCCAAGTCGGTGTTGCCGCTGTCGCTGGTTCCCTGGTTGCAGATCCGCGCCGAGATCGAAAGTTCACCTTGGGTGCTGGCGGGGGCGTCGATCTGAGTGACGATCAGGTCGGGGGCAAAGCCGAGGCCGATCAGGCCGCCGATCCGCCGGTTGTTCGACTCGATCAACTCGGGGACGGACAAGAAGGGGTCGGCCACCGCCGCCAAGTAGTAGGCGCCGTTCTGCGGCACCGGGGCGAAGACGTTGCGGGTGGCGTCGCCGCATTGACCGGGCTGGAGCGGCGAAACCGTCGCCATCCCCAAAAACGGATCGGCCCAGGGGGTCTGGCTGGTGTCCAAGGTGGTGTCGGCGGTCAGGTAGAGGGCCACGTCGGCGTTGCTCGAAGGCCCGGTGCCCTGGTTGCAGATCCGGACGGTGAGATCGAAGTTGCCGTTGCTGGAGGCGGGGCCGGTGATCGAGTCGACCACCAAGTCGGGCCCGTTGCCGAGGCCGATCAGGTTGCCCGTGAGCCGGTTGTTGGACTCGATGAGTTCGGGTTCGTTGTTCATCTCGTCGATGATCGCGCCCAGGTAGTAGACGCCTTGAGGGAAGGGCGAGTGGCCATTGGCTTCACCCGTGGCGCAGCGACCCGGAGCCAAGGAAGGGATCTGGACCGGGGCCACCAAACGATCGGGCGTGGTGGGCAACTCAAAGACCCCTTGGATTCGGTTGTCGGCCGACAGGTAGAGGTGAGCGGTTTGGGGGGCGCTGTGGTTGGTGCCGCGGTTGCACACCCGGACGTCGACCGACAGCGGGCCGTTGCTGCTGGCAGGACCGACGATCGCGTCGACCACCAGGTCGGCGCCAAAGCCGAGGCCCATCAGGCCACCGATCAAGCTGTTGTTGTTGTCGTTGAGCTCGGGTTCACTTCGGTGTTCGTCGACGAAGGCCGCCAGATAATAAGCGCCGGGGCCGGGCACCGGAGCCCAAAAAGTCTGGGAGGCGTTTTGGCACTGGCCCGGTTGGAGCGGCGCGACCGGCACCTGGCCCAACAGCGGATCGGCGCTGGTCGGGTAGGCGACCACGCCCCGCAAGAGGGTGTCCAAGGAGAGGTAGACGTTGGCCTGGTTGGGCCCACTCGGTTGAGTGCCTTGGTTGCACACCCGCACCGTCGCCACCAACTCGCCGGTGGTGCTGGCCGGGCCACTCACCGACGAGACGATCAGGTCAGAGCGGAAGCCGATGCCCATCAGGAGGCCGATGAACTGGTTGTTGCGTTCGTTGGACTCGGCGATCGACGAAGGTTCATCGATGTTGGCGGCCAAGTAGTAGGGCCCTTCGGTCGGCACCGACACGAAGAGCGATCCCGTGACGGTCGCACACTGCCCCGGGCTGAGGGGCGGGACGAACAAGGAGCCCGCGAAGGGATCCATGCCTTGTTGGCCCAGGCCGATGATCCGCCGATCCCGCGAGACGTAGACGTTGGCGTTGCTCGACGGCGCCGGCGCTTGCCCGCGGTTGCAGGCCTGAAGTTCCGCCGTGAAGTTCCCGGTGGTGGCGGGGGGCCCGACCAACCGAGTGATCGCCAGGTCTGGCCGGGGCGGAGTCGCCGCCGCCTGGTCCACACCTTCGGGGCCGACCTCGGCCGCACAACCGGCCAACACCAACCCACTCAACCACCACGCTCGACCTTTGTTCCACGCGCTCATCATCTTCGGTGTCCTCTGCGCCGTGACCTCGACGGGGGTCGACGGGCGCAGGGGACCCAAGAGCAGCCTTCGTGCCACCTGGGGCCCCGCGTGATCCGGGGCTCAGGAGGGGGACGGCCGGTCCACCCGGGCCGCGGCGGGCCTTCTGGTCCCAGGGGCGCACCCTCAACGGCGGGACGGCGAGTCCCACGCAACTACCCTAGTGTGAGCGTAAACGTCCGCTACAACTGGTGTTTTTTGAGCAGCCGTTTGTAGTAGGAGCGATCCAGGCCCGAACCTTCGGCGGCCCGGCTGAGGTTGTTGGGGTACCGGTTCTGAATCGCCTTCAGGTAGGCCCGCTCGAAGCGATCGGCGGCCTCGCGTTTTTGGTCGAGCAGGGGCGAAGCGAGATCGATCTCCAACACCAGCGGCAGGCGATCGTCTTCGCGGCTGTCGAGGCGTTCGGTGGGCTCTTCGATCAGCGGGGGCAAGTTGGCGCGAGCCGGGATCGCCGCGGGGGGATCGGTGTCGTCTTCGCTGCGCCCCAACAAGCGGGTGACGGCGGTGGGGCCCATGGCCGCGGCCTGCTCCACGAAGTTGCGCAGCTCCCGCACGTTGCCCGGCCAAGGGCGTTGCCCCAAGCGCCGCCAACCATCACGCCCCAAGATCGAGAGCAGCTCGTCCATGGCCGGGCCGCTGGGCATGGTGCGTTTCAGCAGGGCCTCGGCCAAAAGGGGGAGGTCCTCCAAACGATCCCGGAGTGGAGGCACCCGCACCGTCACCACCGCCAAGCGATAGTAGAGGTCGGCGCGGAAGGTGCCGCCGTTGACGGCGCTCGAGAGATCACGGTGGGTGGCGGCGACCACCCGAACATCCACCTGCTTGGGTTTGGTGCCGCCCAGCGGGCGGGCTTCTCGCTTCTCCACGGCTCGCAGCAACTTGGGTTGCAGCTCCAGCGGGAGTTCGCCGATCTCGTCGAGGAACAGCGTGCCGCCATCGGCTTCTTCGAGGCAGCCGGCCCGCCGCTGATCGGCCCCGGTGAAGGCGCCTTTTTCGTGCCCGAAGAGTTCACTCTCCATCAGGCTCGCTGGCACCGCCGAACAGTCGAAGACCACAAAAGGCCCGCCCGAACGATCACTCTCTTGATGGATCGCCTCGGCGATCAGCTCTTTGCCGGTGCCACTTTCACCTTGGATCAAGATGGTGAGATCGGTGGCCGCCACTTGCTCGAGCTGCAGGAACATTTCCCGCATGGGTCGGCTTTTTCCGACCAAACCCCCAAAGGCCTCTCGGACCGAAAGCGGCAGTTCACTCTCTTCGTCCTGGAGCTCGAAGTAGAGTTGAGTCGAGCCCGCCCGGATCCGCGCGCTGGGCTTGAGGTAGGCGTCGAACACCTTGTAGCCGTCGACGTAGGTGCCGTTGGTCGAACCTAGGTCCCGGATCCGGAAGCCATCGTCTTGAGCCAAGATCTCGAAGTGGATCCGGCTGACGGTTTCATCGTGGAGCACCACGCCGTTGCCGGGGTGGGTGCCGACCCGCAACACCGGCACCGTCACTCGCTCCAGGGTCTCGGGCCGCCCAGGTTGGGCCACCCGCAGGAGGTACACGCGTTGGCGCTGCACCTCCCGAAGTTCGGAGACGTCCAAGACGTGGGTGATGCCCGACTCGCCGGTCATGACCGAAGTGGCGCGATTAGAGCACTCGATCGGCTCAGAAGCGAGCCCGAACCCTGGCGGCGCCTGGCCCGCGTAGCCGTCCGGTGGCCGGATCGACCGGGAGTGGGGCGACGAAGGCGGGGGCGCGACGGCTCTTCCCTTGAAGCGTGGCCAAACGAACGCGTAAGGCGCGGAACTGTGGCCCTTCGATCCCACTCCCCGCAGCAAGATCCAAGTAGCCGCCTCGGGCCGCCGCCTCCCACTGGGCCTCGGCCCGGGCGCCGTCGCCGGATCGGTCGTAGAGCCGGGCCAAGGCGTAACGAGCTTCGCCGCGGGCGCGCCAGAGCTGGGGATCCGCCGCCAACACGGCCTCCAACTCGGCCTCGATGGCGCCGGTGGCTCCCTTCTTCTCCGCGAGCCGGGCCCGGAGCAGGTGGGCCTGGGCCTCCAGCTCCGGAGGACCCGAACAACGCTCCAACGTCAACTCCGCTTCATCGGGGCGATCGGCGGCCTCCAGGCCTTCGGCCATCGCCAACAACAGCTCGGGATCTTCGGGCGAAAGGCGCAGGGCCCGTTCGGTCAACTCCAGGCCTTCCTCCACCTCACCCATCCGGATCGCGACCTCCCCCAAGCGGCGCAAGATCCCTGGCTGACGGCGGGCGGCCCGGTGAGCCGATTGCAAGGTAACTTGCGCTTCGGGCCACTGGCCTTGGGCTAGTTGGGCGTCGGCCAACAACTCTCGCCACCAAAACGTGCCGGGCTCGGCCTCCACCTGGGCCGTCAACGCCGCGATCAAGGCCGGCGCGGCCTCGTGGAGGTACACCGCCGCCAGTTGGGCCCCGGGATCGGACTTGTCGGCCCGTTGCAGCGCTTGGCGGGCCATCGTCTTTTCGCCTCGCCAGGCCGCCAGCAGCGCCAGCTCGCCGTGCGGTTCACTCCAGCGGGGATCGGCCCGTTGGGCGGCCCGACAATGGACCTCGGCCTCCTCCAACCCTTCCTCCCGCCGAAGGGCCGGCGCCCGAAAACCCAGGGCCTGGCGCTCCATTCGCCGCTCACAGGCCGCCAAGTGGAGCAGCGCCCGCTCCCGTTGAGGGGTCAAGGGGGCACCAACCCCAGTCGGGAGACCAGGCGCGGCGGCGGGCAACAACTCGGAGAGTCGCTCGGGCAAGTGGGCCCACAACGCGCCCAGGCCGCTGCCGTCCACGGTCAAAGAACGGGCCTCGATCTCCAGGACCGCGGTGCGGGTCAGGATCAAACTCAATCCTTCGGGTCCGTGTTCGAGCCGCCCCGAGATCACCCAATCGGCGCCCAGACGTTCTCCGAGGGCCCGGGCCCGGGCTTCGGGCGCGAAGTTGGCGAGGTTCGTTCGGAGCCGCTCTTCCACCGGCGGTAGCTGCTGGCGATGAAAGACCTGCACCTCACCCGAGTTGTGCAGCAAGCGGCGCACTTGACGGGCCAGGGCGCCGCCCCGATCGAGATCACCCAAGGTGTCGCCCTCGAAGGGCAAGACCAACACGGTGGGGGGAGGGCTGCCGTGGGGCCCGTCGATCTCGGCGTTGGGCGCGGCCCAACTCAGCAGCCCGATCCACACCACCAGGCCCATTCGGGTGAATCTACTCGAACCGCTGCAGGTCACCCAGGGGGGCGGGACCGCTCTTCCCCCACTTCTCTTCTGGGCCCGAGCCCCCCAAGATCCAAGATCGATGGGGATCCCCGTCCTATTGGCCACCTTGGCACCCCTTTGGTGGGGCGCCGTCCCCGGAGAGTGCCGGCACAACTCGGCCCTGGAGCAGGCCCGGGTGGCCATCGAGGGGTCCCGGCCCCAAGCCGCCTTGGCCGACATCCACCAAGCCCACATGCGACGTGGCAACTGCCGCCGCCAGCTGCTCGAAAATTACCGACTCAAGGCGATGATCGAGTCCCTGCTCGGCGATCAGGAGCGCTGCCGGAAGGCCTTCGAGGTCTTGTTGACGCTGGAGCCTCGCTTTCAGCTGCCGCCGGTGAGCCAGGAGAGCCTCAAAGGTTGTTTGGCCAAGGCCGCCGAGTCACCTTCGGAGCGGCGGCGCCTTCTGGTGGCCCTGGGGCGGCCCCAGCGGAGCAAAGATCAGCTGCGGCTCCCGCTGACCCTGACCGATCCTCAGAACCTCGCCGATCACCTCCGCGTGTTTGTCCGCGTGAAGGGCCAACCCCGTTGGGTCTCGGCCGACTTCGAGCCGACCGAGTTGGATCAGGTCTCGATGCCCCTCTTCGCCGCGCCCGGCCCGGTCGAGGTGATCGTCCATATCCTCGATCCCTGGGACGGGGTCCTCTTCGAGTTGGGCACCGCCGAAGCGCCCCTCCCGGTTCGGTAACGTCGGGTCGAGCGGCGCCGTGGGTGCCATCAAGACGTTGCTTGTCCAAGGGCCCTGCGCCACCGGATCCTCACCGACATGTCACCAGTCCTTGGGGAACCCATCGCCGTGCGCCTGGCCGCTCTGCAAGTTAGGTTGCACGAGCTGCGAGCGGCGTTGAAGCGGGCCGAAGGTGACGCCCAGGCAGAGCTCGATCGCATGAGCCCCGAGGCCCGGCCCAGCGGCCAAAACCTGGTCCACTACTACGCGCTTCGCCGGCAAGAACTTCGCCCACTGCAAGCGGAGTTGCAGGCCTTGGGTTTGTCTTCCTTGGGGCGAAGTGAGGCCCACGTCCTCCGGAGCCTGCAAGCGGTGGGGGTGTTGGTCGATGCGCTCCTGGACCACCAACTCCCCGCGCTGCCGCCGGAGTTGTCCGGTCAGCCCGGACCCTCCGAGGCCCTCGAGGTTCGTTCGCTCCGCACCCTGGGGCCCCGCGGTCACGGCCGCAACACCCGGATCATGGTGACCATGCCCAGCGAATTGGCCCGGGATCCCGGGTTGGCCGAACGTTATTTGCGGGCCGGGATGCAGCTGGCGCGGATCAACACCGCCCACGATCGACCCGCCGACTGGCAGCAGATGATCCGTCACCTCCGCCTCGCCGCGGCCCAGCTCGATCGACCGCTGAAGGTCGTCGTCGATCTGGCGGGACCCAAGATCCGCACCGGGCCTTTGCTCCAGCGTGAACCGGTCCTGAAGTTGCGGGTCGCCAAAGACGAGCTGGGCCGCCCTTTGGATCCCGTCCGGGCCTGGTTGGTGCGTTCCCTGGGGGTCCCCAAGGATGGGCGCCCGGAGATCCCGGTGGACGTGGCCCTTTTGCAGGCCCTTAGCCCCGGCAACGAAGTCCACCTGCGAGATGCGAGAGGCCGACGCCGAACGCTCCGGGTGCTGGCGGTCGAGGTGGATCGGGCCCTGGTCGCCTTCGACCGCACCACCTACTTGGTGCCGGGGCTCGCGCTGACGAGGGCCGGCGGGCCGAAGGACCACCTCAAGTTGACCGGCGTGATCGGGGACCTGCCGGTGCGTTCGGGTTCTTTGGCGGTCACGGTCGGCGAGTCGTTTTTGCTGCGCCGGGACGCCGAGGTCCCCCGGGGATCTTCCGGGGAGATCGGCTGTCTGGCGGGGGCCGCCCTGGCCGGCGTCAAGGTGGGCCACCCCATCGCCTTTGACGACGGGAAGATCGAGGGGATCGTCGAGGAGGTGCTGCAAGTTGGCTTGCGGATCCGAGTCTTGAGTGCCCCGCCCGGAGCGACCTTGGGGCCCGAAAAGGGGATCAACCTCCCGCAGTCGCCCATCGATCTGCCCTGCCTTTCGTCGGCCGATCTCGAGGCGTTGGATTTTGCCGTCGAACACGCGGATCTGGTCAGCCTTTCTTTTGTGCGCACTCCCCAGGACGTGGGCGTTTTGTTGAGCGAGTTGGCCCTCCGCGGCGCCGGCGAAAAGTTGGGCGTGATCCTGAAGATCGAGACCCGGTCCGGCTTCGAAAACGTCGGACCGATCTTGCTCGAGGGGTTACGGCACGATCGAGTGGCCTTGATGATCGCTCGGGGTGATTTGGCGGTCGAGTGTGGCTTCGATCGGCTGGCCGAAGTTCAAGAAGAGTTGTTGTGGGTTAGCGAGGCGGCCCACGTCCCGGTGATCTGGGCGACCCAGGTCTTGGAGTCCTTGGCCAAAACCGGGCGGGCCTCCCGGGCCGAGATCACCGACGCCGCCATGTCGGAGCGGGCCGAGTGTGTGATGCTCAACAAGGGTCCTTACCTGGAGGCCGCCATCGCCGCCTTGGCCAACATCTTGGTGCGGATGGAGGCCCACCAGCACAAAAAGACCCCGCTGCTTCGGCCGCTGCGGATCGCGGGTGCTCAGGGATCGTAGCGGAGCTCGACCCACTCGAAGCGAAACTGGCCGGTGCCAGTGCGATCGGACCAAGCGACGATCCGGGGCGTGGGGTGAGGCGGCAGCCCGGGGCTGGTTCCGGGGACCGGATCGATCACCGGCTGGAAGTCACCGGCTCCGGGGCCCGTACGTTGGTATCCTCCACCCACTTGGCCCACCGGTGTCGGACCATCCATGACCTGGCCGGCGCCGTCCTCCAGCTGGAAGGACTCGCCCCCGTTGATGATCGGCGCGCCGACGCTGGTGGCCCCGGTGGAGATCACCTGAACCGCGCTCGGCAGCGGTCCGACCGCGACCTCCAGCTCGTTGCGCTCTGCGGAACGCACCAACACCAAGGACTCGCCGGCGCCCAACGAGGTGCCGGCCGGGATTAAAAAGCGCTGGTCGTCGGGTTGCTCCAAGTTCACCAGGCTCAGGCCGTCGAACACAAACTGCGGCGCCGGCGTTCCCGAGTCCAAAATGCCTGAATCCAAAATGCCCGCGTCGAAAGGTCCTGAGTCCGGCGATGTCTGGCCGAGATCCTTCGTGCCGGCGTCGGCGGGGAGCGCAAGGTCACCGCCCTCCACGTCGGCAGCGGTCGCGTCTGGGATGGATCCGTCGAGCGGGAGTTCCGCGTCCGGTGCACCCGAGGCGTCCGCGAACGAACCAACGTCGGGTGCATCAAGCGGCACCTCGCAGATCCCGGCGACACAACGTTCCCCTTCACCGCAGTCGACCATCGACTCACAAAGTGTCCGGCCCAGCGGCGAAGGGCGCGGGATCGGATCGGAAGGGCCACTCGGGAGAGGGGTGGCGACCCCACACCCCCAAAAGAGCACTCCGAGCAGCCACCCGCCTCGCACGGACGCCAGCGTGTGGCGCCGCGTCGTGGCCAGGCAAACGACGAGATGGTGACTTTCGCAGGACCCTGGATCCAACGACCCTACCTTCGGCGTGGAGACGACGCGTCTCGATCATGGCGCTCGGGTGAACTTGCGGCGCTGCCCCGTGGGTTTCGTTGCCTTCGAGAAGGGATCGGAGCGGAGTGGGCGCGAGGTTGGCCATGAAGATCACCTTCGCTCCTTCCTTGCTGCTCCTCTTCGCCTGTGAGCCCACCTTCGAGTTCACACCGGCTGAACCGACCGGTGCCTACGACGGGCTGGTGATCAACGAGGTCGCCGCGGCTGGCCGACCCCACGACTGGTTCGAGCTTTACAACCGCTCCGACCGGCCCATTTCGCTCGACGGCCTCAGCTACTCCGACCATCCCCAGGATCCGCGGCGTCGAGCCCAGTTGGGCCCCGGGGTGTTGGCGCCCGGTGCCCACCTGTTGATCGAGCTCCCCAGCGGCGGCTTCCGCTTGGGCGCGGGAGAGGTGTTGGCCGTGTTCGGGCCCGACGGCACCCGCATCGATGTCCTGGACTGGAGTGAAGGAGACGCGCCGGTGGGCCGCAGCTACGCGCGCCAACGAGACGGCAGCGAGGAGTTGGTCTCTCGGGCCACCCCGACGCCGGGAGCGCCCAACGGGGTCAGCCCTTGAGGGACTCGGCGCCGGAGACGATCTCCATCAGCTCGGTGGTGATGCTGGCCTGACGCACGCGGTTGGCCTTGATGGTCAACTTGCCGAACAGCTCCTTGGCGTTGCGGGAGGCCGCGTCCATGGCGCTCATTTGGGCGCCGTAGAGGGCCGCGTTCGACTCGAGGAGCGCGCGCCAGATCTGAATGGCCAAGTGTTGAGGCAAGAGGGCCTCCAACACTTCTTGGCGGCTGGGCTCGAAGAGGTGTTCGTAGCCGTAGGCCTCTTGTTCGCTCGCGGTCTGAGGTTGCCACCCGCTCTTTTGGGTGGGCATCACCAGCGGGCGCACCGCACCTTGGGAAGCCTCGGCGTTGCCGGAGATGGCCGCCAGCTCGCCGATCTTGGCCTGCCGCTCCATCCAGTCTTCGATGGGCTGGATGGGCAACAGCTGCATGATGGTCTGGTTCTGGGAGATGGCGCTCTTGAACTCGTTGTAGAGCAGGTACACCGCGTCCAGCTCTCCGGACTTGAAGCGGGCCGCCAGGTCGTTGGCGATCTCCACCGCCCGTTCGAACTCCAGCTGCTCCCAGACGTTCTCCCAGCTCTGCTGGATCGAGATGCCCTTGCGGCGGAAGTGATCCCGAGCCTTGCGTCCGATGGTGGAGACCTGGAGCTCTTCGAGGTGCGGCCGGTTTTCGGCGATGAAACGTTCGGCGCTGCGCAGGATGGTGCTGTTGAAGCCACCGCAGAGGCCGCGGTTGGAGGTCATCACCACCAGCTGGACCTTCCGGGGCGGGCGCACCGCCAGCAGCGGGTGGCTCTCGACCTCGGCCCGGGACACCACGTGCCCCAAGACCTCTTGCATGCGCAGGGCGTAAGGACGGGCCTGAAGGATCGCCTGTTGGGCGCGACGCAGCTTGGAGGCCGCGATCATCTTCATGGCCTTGGTGATCTTCTGGGTGTTGTTGACCGCTTTGAGCCGCTTACGGAGGTCGCGCAGGGTCGCCATGCCGCGCTCGGTCTAGAAGGCCCGTGGCAGCGGGTCAAGCCCAAGATCTCCGAGTTTTCGGCCCAAAACTCGCGGGGTTATACCGGGGTGTCGGCCACGTCTGGGCTCAAGAGGTGAAGGGGCCGGCGAGGGCCAAGCCGCAGGCCAAGATCAGGGCCCCGACCTCGGCCCGCTCGGTGATCGCCTGCGGCAACCAGGCCCGGATCCGCAGGCCCAAGAGGTTGCCCAGGCCGATGGTCGCCGCCAAGATCCCGGCCTGGACCACCAACTCCTCGGTGAACAGCCCGGCGCTGGCGTAGGCCACCATTCGGCCCAGGTGGAGTGAAACCGCGGCGATCGACGCGGTGGCCACGTAGGTTTCGCCCTTCAGGCCCCGGGCCAGGAGCAGGCCACCTGCGAGGCCCGCGGCTCCGCCCGAAGTCGCCGCCAAGGCGCCGATCCCCGCTGCGGCGGGGCGCAAGGCGCCGTCAGGGATCTCGGTCTTGATCCAGCCCAAGGCTCGAAGGAGGGCCAAGGCCACGCCGACGATCATCAAGGTCGACAAGGCCCAGGTCGGCAACCAGGCCGCCACCCACCCTCCAACCAGGCTGCCGGGCAAGGCCCCTTCGGCGAAGGTTCGGGCGGTTCGTCGGTCGAGGGCCCCCCGGTACAACCAGGCCCGATGCAGGTTGCCCACCAAAAGGGCGGGGGCGGTCGCGGCCAAGGCATCTTGGGGTGAGGAGAGGGCGCTCAAGGCCAGGACCAACAACACGCCGCCCCCGAGTCCGGCCACGGTGGTCAACAGGCCGGCCAGCACCCCCAGCAGCGCGATCATGGGGTGAAGATGGGCCCCGGACTTTGTATTCGTCCAATCGATTGTTTTTAGCGTTATCATCAGCTCCGTCTATGGATGAACTCCGCCCGTTTTTGTTGGTCGCCGAACACCACACCTTCACCGCCGCCGCCCGTCGGGCCGGTCTCTCCCAGCCGGCCTTGACCGCCGCCATCCAGCGCCTCGAGCAGCAGCTGGGGGCCCGCTTGTTTCATCGGGGGCGCCACGGCGCCGAGTTGACCACCGCCGGCGCGGCCTTGTTGCCCCGGGCTCAAGCGGCGGCGGCGGCGCTCCAGGAGGGCGCTCGAGCGGTGCGGCAGATCCTCGGGCTCGAGGGCGGTGAGGTGCGGATCGGCGCGGGTTCGACCGCCTGTGCCCACTACCTGCCGGGCCCCGTCGCCGAGTTTCGTCGCCTCCACCCAGGGGTTCGTTTTGTGCTGCGTGATCTCGCGCCGGGGCCAGCCTTGGAGGCCCTCCGGACCGGGGCCATCGATCTGGCCATCGTCCCCGAAAAAAGCGGCGAACGTTGGGTGGTGGACGAGCTGGTTTTGGTCGGCGCCCCGGGCCTCGATCCCAAAACCGCGCCCTTCATTTCGGTCCCTCGCGGCACCAGCACCCGCAGCCTGCTGGAGCGCCACTTCCCCGACGCCGACGTGGCGATGGAGTTGGGATCCCTCGAGTCGGTGCGGGCCTACGTGTTGTTGGGGCTCGGCGTGGCCTTGATCAGCCGGATCATGGTGGCGCCGGAGCTGAAGGCGGGGGTTTTGGTGGAGCACCCGGATCGACGGACCCCGGTGCGGCGCACCTTGCGGTTGGTGCATCGGGGCCTGGACCGGCTCGACCCGGCGGTGGCGGCCTTTCGGGCTCAGCTCCTCGGTCCGGGGCTCAAGACGGCGATGAAGGTTGGAGCCAAACGCCAGGCTGGGGCGCCCGAGCTCACGTCGCGCCGCCGCAGACCAGCGCGGTAATGCTCAACGTTCGCTGTCCAGGTGCCGCATCTGCTCGGCCTGATAACGTTCGCCGGTGACGCCGCCCAAGGCCTCGATCTCCGCCATGGTCGCGTCGTCGAGGGGGTGCTCCAGCGCGCCCAACGCGTCGTTGAGTTGAGCCACGGTGCGGGCGCCGACCACCGGCAAAAACTCGGGGGTTCGTCGTCGCACCCAGCCGATCGCCAGCTGGGCCGGGGTCAGGTTTTTGGCCTTGGCGATCCGGGCCAGGCCCGCCACCACCCCTTCGTTTTGGGGCTTTTGTCCGTCGGCGAAGCGCGGCAGGTAAGCGCGAAAGTCGGTGGGGCCATTGGGTTTGCTGCCCGAGAGGAGCCCCCGGGAGAGCACGCCGTAGAGGGTCGCTGAGATCCCGAGCTCCCGCAGGGTCGGGAAGATCTTCTGCTCGGGGCCGCGGCTGGCGAGTGAATATTCGATCTGCAGATCGGCGATCGGGTGCACAAGGTGGGCGCGACGGATGGTCTCGGCGCCGACCTCGGAGAGGCCGATGTGCCGGACGTAACCCGCCTTCACCAAGTCGGCGATGGCGCCGATGGTGTCTTCGATGGGGACCGAAGGATCGAGCCGCGCCGGCCGATAGATGTCCACGTAGTCCACGCCCAGGCGCTTCAGCGAATAGGCGAGGAAGTTGCGCAGGGCCACCGGTCGGTTGTCGACGCCGCCCCAACCGCAGTCGGGAGATCGGAGCGCGCCAAACTTCACCGACAGCTGGACCCGATCGCGGCGGCCAGCGATGGCCTTCCCGATCAAGAGCTCGTTGTGGCCCATGCCATAGAAGTCGCCGGTGTCGATCAGCGTCACGCCTCGCTCGATGGCGGCCTGCAGCGTACGGATGCTCTCGGCCTCGTCGCTAGGGCCGTACATGCCCGACATGCCCATAGCGCCGAGGCCGATCGGAAAGACCTGCGGCCCGTGGCGGCCGAGGGGGAGGGGAGGGTGTTTTTGATTCATGGGGGCCAGCTTAAGCCTTCCCAGTCATCAATCCAGTGAATAGGATGTATACCATCCATGAACCAAGGTTATGAAAGAGACCTGGACCTCAACCTGCTCCGTGTTTTTGTGGTGGTCGCCGAAAGTGGATCGGTCACCGCCGCCGCCAGCCGCCTCTACCTCACCCAGCCCGCGGTCAGCGCCGCCCTCCGCCGCCTCACCGCCGCGGTCGGTGCGCCCCTCTACGCCAGGGCCGGCCGCGGCCTGGTCCTCACCACCCGCGGTCAACGGCTGTTGGATCACGCTCGGCCCCACCTGGAGGCCCTGGTGCAGGCCGCCCGTTCCCCGGCGGCCTTCGACCTCCGGACCAGCGATCGCACGATTCGCCTCGGGCTCTCGGACAGCAGCGACCTGTGGTTGTTGCAACCTCTCTTGCACCGCTTGGAGGTCGAGGCCCCGCAGCTCCGGCTGATCGTCTTGCCGGTGCAGTTCCGCACGGTGGGGCCCGCCTTGGCCAACGCTTCGGTCGATCTGGCGGTGACGGTGGCCGACGAGCTCCCCGCCGGTGTCCGCCGAGAGGCCCTCCTCCTCGGTGGTTTTGTGGTGCTCTACGATCCTCGGCGGCTGCGTCTGGGGCGGCTGACTGTACCCTCGTACCTCGAACAGGAGCACGTGATCGTCTCCTACAACGGCGACCTACGCGGCGTGGTCGAGGACCTGCTCGGGCTCCAGCGAAAGGTGCGGGTGTCGGTGCCGTCCTTTCAGACCATCGGTGGGGTGGTCGAAGGCAGTCGCCTGGTGGCCACCGTGCCCAAGTTGGTCGCGCAAGATGTCTTGCGCCGGCACCCCAAGCTGAAGACCGCGCCGGTGCCCTTTCGCTTCGACTCCACACCCCTCGAGTTGTTGTGGCGAAGTGCGGTCGAGGACGATCCGGCCATCACTTGGGTGCGGAAGGTGATCGGCGAGATCGGGGCCGCCACCCAAAAGCGGCTGGGCCGGGGGTGAGCGAACTTCAGGCCGCGGATCGCCGTCGACGAACCCCCAGCGCCACGCCGATCCCCACCCAAAACGCGAGGGCGCCGCTGAGCCCGGGCGTGGCTCGAGGGGCCGCGCTGCAGCCGCACCCATCTTCGTTTTCGGGGATGAGCCCAGCGTCGACCACGTTCGGTCCGGTATCGGTGGAGGCTTGTGCGTCAGCGGGGGTGCCCGCATCGAACCCGCTGCCGGTGTCGGCCGCTCCGCGGTCCGCGGCACCAGTGTCCGTGACCACGGCGTCCATCGGCGCGGCATCGGCGACCATGGCGTCGAGCGCGACCCCGGCGTCGGTCGGAGGCTCCACACAAGCCCCGGAGACCGGATCGCAAATCGAAGTTGGTGCTTGGCAGTCGCCGGCCTGACAGGGGCGGCAAAGGTTGGTCGCGTCGTCGCAGATCGGAGCCGTCCCACCACAAGTGATGAGCCCTTGGGGTTCATGGCAGCCGCACCGATTTTGATCGCCGGTCACGGGTTGAAAGTCGAGGCAGCGGGATCCGTAACCCTGGCAGACCCAAACATGGCTGTTGGCGCAGATCCCGGTCAGACCGTCCAGGACCGTGATCGTGCGGCCTTCGAGCGGTGGCATCCCGATGGGGGAGGCGGTGCGCACGACACCGCCCGTGCTGGTCACGACGGCCGCCGTGTTCAGCGTGCTGCTGACGACGACAAATCGATTGCTGCCGTAGATCCGGGCGATGCCGTCGGCGCCGCTGATGCCGAGGGGAGCCAGCGAAAAACGGCCGACGCTCACCGATCCCGATCGCACGTAGCTCACGACCTCGTTGGTCCCATAACTCAGGACGTACAGCCGATTGTCACGACCCAAGGCCAGGCCCGCGCAGATGGAGGATCCGCTCAGGTTGGCGGTGGAGAGAGACGTATAGGTGGTGGCGTCGACCTCGGTGAGCAAGCAGTTCTGGGTCAACAAGAGCACCCGCTGCGTCAGCGGATCATAGTCGGCCCCGTCGAGGGTCCCCGAAGCCGTCGGCGGCGCGGACATGGTCGTGCCGTTCGGGATCCCATCGATCGTGAACTCTTGGCCCGCCCCATTGAAGGCGAACATCGAGACCACACCCCGATCACTGTTGTAGGCGCCCGACTGAACGATCGTGAGGCTCGTCGTTGCGGTCCGGAGATACTGAAAGTCCTGAGCGAAGGCACTCCCGGGAACGGCCCACCCCAACAAAACCACCAAAACGGAGCGTCCGAACGACATGGGCCAGGTTAGGTGGGCTCGGTCCGACGGTCAATACCTTCCCCTGGCCGAACTCATCGCTTTTGTCGTGCTCGGTGAGCCTTTCACCGTCACCACGGGGCAGGGGCGGCGCCACGCTCGATCAAGCCGCCGCGTGGGCCAGCGCCGAAGGAGATTGGCAGTCGACGATCGCCGGCGCTTCGCGGATCAGCGCGTCGTTCTCGAGCGCAGCGACCATGAACAAAGCGAAGTCCGTGCGTCGCGTGATGTTGCTCTTCAATACGGGATCGCCGACGTGTCGGCTCCACACGGGTAGGCCTCGACTTTCGCCCTCTTCGAGATCACTTCCGCGGACCACGGTCCAGCGTGTGCCACTTTCGAAGATCCGGCGACAAGCTTCGACCTGATCGTCGAGCTCCGCGAAGCGCAAGGTTCGAGCCACCCAGCCGAACACCACGACGACCGCTTTGAAGGCTGGCGAGTAGACGTCTTGCCCGTCGCGGGTGATGTGCCAGCCGCAGGAGAACACGAGCCGGGCTCCAGGACGTGCGTAGTCGAGGACGGCCTGAGCGGTTCCCGAAGAATATTGCTGCAGGCCCCAAGGAACCAACACCGTCAATACACCATCGCAGCCTTCGACCGCCCGCTTGATGACTTCCCGATCGTTCGTCGCGCCGGGGATGATCGTGATTCGATCTTTGAACGCGTCGAGCTTGGCTACGCTTTTTTCGCGGCAGACGCCGACGACCTCGTGGCCCCGGTCGAGCGCGTGTTGCACCATGTATCGTCCCAGCTTCCCAGACGCACCAATGATACAAACCTTCATGTGCCTCCTCCCTTATTGCCCGGCCGGGAACCGTCAAGGGCGGGTGGCACGGCCCGCTGTGGAGCGGCTGCTTCATCCCCGGCCGAAGGAAATAGCCGAGGGGCGGCCACGGGTTGGCGCCAGGGATCCACGCCGGGCCGACCGGCGGTATGCTCCCCTCCCATGTACGACCGATCCGACGAGTCTTGTGTGATGTGCGGCGGCGACGGCCGCATTGGGAACGCGTTCGGAGCGACCAAAACCTGTCCGAGTTGCCACGGATCGGGCCGGAAGATGGAGGACTACGGGCCTCGGGACGTGACCAAGACCAAGTCGGCGCAAGGGCGTGGGCCGATGGCGGCCCAGAGCGCCAAAGAGGCGGAGCAGGCGAAAAAACACACCGCACCTTGGACCAAAGAGGGCGTGATCCTCGCGGGCGAGATCAAAGAGTGCAGCATGATTTCGGCCGAGACCAAAACCCGCTTGCTCAACGAGATCGTGGCCTACGAAGCGAGCCATGGCGACTGCACCAAAACCTTCTCGAAGAAGGTCCGAAAGCAACTTCGAGGGACCGTCAGCTCGACCTGAGCGCGGCCCGATCGTCGTCGTCAGTGACTGGGTGTCGGGGTGGAGTGGACGGTTTTCCTGGCCATGCTCGTCAGCGCGAGCATGCACGCGAGTTGGAACGCGTGGGTGAAGTCGCGGCCCGATCCGGGGAGCGCCATCGTTGCCTTGAGTTTGGGATCCGGCCTGCCCTACGTCTGCGTGCTCTTGTGGGTGGGGCTGCCTTCGAGCGCGGCGTGGCCCTTTATTGCCGGGACGGTGGGGCTCAGCACCAGCTCGGCCTTGATCCTGACGGCGGCCTACCGGCACGGGGACTTTGCGGTCGCTTATCCGCTGGTCCGGGGGCTGATCCCGGTGGCCCTGGTGTTGGCGGCGATCCCGGTCTTTCACGAGACCCCTTCGAGGGGTGGGGTCGCGGGGGTGGTGGCGGTGGCCTTGGGCCTACTTTTGGTGGCCTGGGAGTCGGCCCGGCGCTCCAAGACCATGACCACCAAAGGCCTCGGCCTCGCCGCGACCGCCGCGGCGCTGAACGCGACCTCGGCGCTCCTCGATGCCCAAGGTGCAAGGCTGGCGGCCCACCCCTTGGCCTACGCGGGGACCATCGCGGTTTGTAGCTCCCTTTTTATGGCGGTGACCCAGGTGCGTCGCCGAAACTTGGGTCAGGTGCTCCGGACCGAATGGAAGGTCGCGATCTTCGGGCCGTGGCTCTCGAACGGATCCTATCTGCTCTACGTCTGGTCCATGACCCAGGCGCCGGTGGCCACCGTGGCGGCCCTGCGGGAGACCAGCATGTTGTTCGCGTTGGTGATCGGCGCGGTGGCCCTTCGGGAGCACATCGGTGGGTGGCGGGTGGTGGCGGTCGGCCTGATGCTGGGCGGCGTCTGTTTGCTCAAGTTGGCCTGAGCTTCGTCGGGCTCAGCCCTCTTCCAGATCGAGGAAGGCCCGGGCCCGGGGATCTTGTGGGTCTTTGAGCACCTGGGCGGGCGGTCCGTCCTCCACGATTTGGCCTTCGGCGAAGATCAGGGCGCGCCCACAAAGTTGAGCGGCGAAGCGGAGATCGTGGGTCACGGTCAACAAGGTCAGGCCTTCTTTGGCCAGCTGCCGCAAGAGGTCCACCAGATCGCCGACGCGCTGGGGATCCAGGGCCGAGGTCGGTTCGTCGAGGAACAACACCGTCGGCTCCATGGCCAAGGCCCTTGCGATGGCGACCCGTTGTTGTTCTCCCCCCGAAAGACGGCGGGGCATGGCGTCCACTCGGTGGCCCATCCCGACCTTCTCGAGCAAGGCCCGAGCTTTGGCCTCGGCTTGGGCTCGGGGCTCTTGCTTCACCTGGACCGGCGCCTCCATCACGTTGGCCAAAGCCGACATGTGGCTGAAGAGGTGCCACTGCTGAAAGACGAAGCCCGCTACCCTTCGGATCGCGTGGAGGGCGTGGTGGTTGCCGCCCAGGGCACCGGGCGACAAGGTGGCTTGATCGATCTCGATCTGGCCGCCATCGAAGGGCTCGAGGCCGTGCAGGCAGCGGATCAAGGTGCTTTTGCCGCCGCCCGAGGGCCCGACCAAGGCGACCACTTGCCCGGAAGGGACCTCGAAGGAGAGATCCTGGATCACCGTGCGGGCGCCGTATTTTTTGGTGAGGCCTTGAACCCGGATCACTGGTGGTCTCCGATCCGATCTTCGAGCCAGGCCGAAAGCCGCGACAACGGATAACTCATGCCCAGGTAAAGGCCGGCGCAGAGCAGGCCCGGGATCAACCAGCTCCGCAGATCGACCGCGGTGATGGTCATACGTTTGGTCAACTCGACCACGGTGATCACCGAAACCAAAGAGCTGTCCTTGAGGAGGGCGATGAAGTCGTTGGTCACGCCGGGCAAGGCGAAGCGCAGGGCCTGGGGCACCACGATCCGCCGCAGCGCCATTTTGGTGGGCATACCCAAGGCCTGGGCGGCTTCTAGCTGACCGGGGGGCACCGCCTCCATCCCGGCTCGATAGATCTCGGCCTCGTAGGCGGCGTAGTTGAGCCCCAGCCCCAAGATCGCGGCGGGCATGGCCGCCAAACGCAGGTGTTCGGACAGGTTGGAGAGCCCGAAGTAGATCACGTAAAGCTGAAGCAACACCGGCGTGCCCCGAAAGAGCTCCACGTAGAGTTGGGCCAAAAGCGCGGCCGGCCGCGGCCCGTAGCGGCGCACCAAGGCCAAGGTCAGGCCCAAGGAGATGGCCAAGATCATGGCCGAAACCGACACCAACAAGGTCACGGCCGCACCTTCCAGGAACAAGACCAGGTGGCCGCTGTTCAGTGCGGCGGTTTTGGTCGGGCCGACCATCTGTTCGGTGTCTCGATCGGTCCAGGTCAAAAGGCGCGCTTGACGCGGTCCATCGAGGCGCCAGCGATCGAGGATGCGGCGCAGCTCCCCCGACTCGGCCAACTTTTGGAGCGCCTGATCCAAGGCCCGCCGCAGATCTTGATCCGCAGGGCGTAAGCCAATGGCGTAGTGCCCGATGGCGGGTTCGCTGGCCAACTCCAGGGCTTGCTTCACCAAGCCGTAGCGGCCGGCGATCACGTCGTCGAGCAACACCGCGTCGAGGCGCCCGTGCTGCAGATCTTGATAGGGCTCCTCGACGCCTTCATAAGGCACGACCTCCACCTGGGCCTGACGCAGCAGCTCCCACGCCAAAGAGTTGGCCAAGGTGCCGACCTTTTTGCCGCGCAGTTCGGCCAAGGTCTGGGGTTTGGCTTCTCCTCGCCGCACCACCAGTTGCTCGGCGAACACATAATACGGCCGCGTAAAGGCGACCGCCCCCACCCGGGCCGGCGTCACCTCCAGGCCGTTCATGATCACGTCGAAGGTCCCGCGCTCCAAGGAAGGCACCAGGCTCGACCAGTCGCTCTGCACAAACTCCGCCTTGACGCCCAACTCTTTGGCCAAGGCGTCGGCGATCTCGACCTCGAAGCCGATCAACTTCCCCGGCTGCTCCGGATCTTCGGAGACGTAAGGTTCACCCCCTTGAATGTCGCCGCCCCAACGGAGCACGCCGGCGTTTTGCACCCGGGCCAGGCCCGAGCCCGGCGCGCCCGCACTTTCGCTGCACCCGGCGAGGAGGAGCCCCGCCAGCCACCAGGCCCGCGTCACCGTCGCAACCTGAGGCAAAACACTCGGCCCTGCAAGCCCGATGGTCTGGATTGGCCGGGTCGCCCAGGCGCGGCTCGCCAGCGATGGGGGGGCGAGGTATGGACCCTCGTGAGCGACGTTCCCGCCTCGGCCCGCATCACCCGCCTGATCTCTTTGGCCAAGAGCGAGTGGCGAGCCCTGACCCTCGGCACCTTCTTCTTGATGATCGGGAGCGGCATGATGTTGCTCTACCCCCAGGCCATCCGGATCATCATGGATCGGGCTTTGGGGGCCGGAGATCCCGGGGATCTCGATCGGGCCGCCTTGGGGATGGTCGGGATCTTCGTGCTCCAGGCGGTGGCCGGGAGCTTTCGTTATTACCTCTTCACCACCTCGGGCGAACGGATCGTCACTCGGCTGAGGGCTCAGCTCTACCAACGTATCGTGCATCAAGAGATCGGCTTCTTCGACGAACGCACCACCGGTGAACTCATGAGCCGTTTGGCCGCCGACGCGGGCGTCCTGCAGAACGCGGTCAGCGTCAACGTGTCGATGGGGCTGCGCCACTTGGCGATGGCCTTGGGCGGCATCGGCTTGCTCTTTTACATCTCGCCGATCTTGACCGGGCTGATGTTGGCGGTGGTGCCGCCGGTGGCGTTGGGCGCGGTCGCCTACGGGCGCAGGGTCCGCAAGTTGTCTCAGCGGGCCCAAGACGCCTTGGCTCAAGCGGGTCACGTCGCCGAAGAGACCATCGGCGCCATCCGCACGGTCCGGGCCTTCACTCAAGAAGACGCCGAGGCCGAACGTTATCGGCGCGCGGTCCAGGCCTCCTTCGAGGTCACCAAAATTCGGATCCGCAACGTCGCCTATTTTAGCGGGGGCGCTTCGATGGCCGGGTACAGCTCGGTCGCGTTGGTGCTCTGGTACGGCGGCCGTTTGGTGGTGGGCGGCGAGATGAGCCCGGGTGAACTCACCTCCTTTATCCTCTACACCTTGACCGTCGCCTTTTCGATCGGCGCCTTGGGAGACCTCTTCACCGACTTCATGCGGGCCGCCGGCGCCGCCGATCGGGTCTTCGCTTTGATCGATCGAACCCCCCAGATCCCGCTCCACGGGGGCCGCACCCTGGAGAAGGTCGAAGGCCGGGTGGCCCTAGAAGGCGTAGAGCTCCGTTATCCATCCCGCCCCGACGTGGTGGTGTTGGATCGACTGAGCCTGGCCTTGGAGCCAGGGAAGGTGATGGCCTTGGTCGGGCCTTCCGGGAGCGGAAAAAGTACGGTCGCCGCTTTGGTGCAGCGGCTTTACGACCCCAACCTTGGCAAGGTCACCTTGGATGGTCACGACCTCAAGGAGCTGGATGCAACTTGGTTGCGAAAACAGATCGGGGTGGTGTCCCAGGAGCCGACCCTGCTGTCGTCGTCGATCTTGGAGAACATCCGCTACGGTCGGCCCGAGGCCAACGAAGCCGAGGTCGAGGCCGCGGCCCGGGCCGCCAACGCTTGGGACTTTGTTCAACGTTTCCCGGAGGGCCTCCAGACCCAAGTGGGCGAACGGGGTGTCCAGCTCTCGGGCGGACAAAAGCAGCGGGTGGCGATCGCCCGGGCCCTCCTCAAGAACCCCTCGATCTTGATCTTGGACGAGGCGACCTCGGCCTTGGACGCCGAAAGTGAACACCTGGTGAAGGAGGCCTTGGCCCGTCTGCAGGCGGGACGCACCACCTTGGTGATCGCCCACCGGCTCTCGACGGTGAAGGGCGCCGACCGGGTCGCGGTGGTCGAGGCCGGTAAGGTGGTCCAGCTCGGCGATCACCGCTCCTTGATGGCCGAAGGGGATGGGCTCTATCGCCGCTTGGTCGAACACCAGTTCGTGGCGGCCTGAGCTACGCCCCGAGGATCAAGGCCGCGTGGCGTAGACCAGGGTGCCGGCGCCGAGTCGGACCCGATGCCCCCGCCAGGCGACGTGTTTGACGAAGGGCGTGGCCAACCAGACCCCCAACATCAACAACTCTCGCCCCGGCGCCAGGAGCAGCGGCAGGTGCACCCGGCCCAAACCGCGCAAGGCGATCCACTGGACCACATCTCGCACCCCCAACAGGGCCAGGCCCCAAACCCACGCCGTCGGGCCGAAGACGCCGCTGAGCAGCGCCGCCATCACCAGCGGTGAGGTCAGAGGCTCGAGCAAATACGCCCAGGGCCGGAGCCGGAAGCGCAACATCGACCAACGCAGCTGGCGATCGAGGGCGGCCCGCAACGTCACCGAGCCGTTGACGCTGAGCAGGATCTCTCGGCCCAGGTGCACCGATCGGCCGGCGTGTTGGAACATCTTGCCGATCACGAAGTCTTCGGCGAGCAGGTCGGCCACCCGGCGCAGGCCGCCCAAGTCCTCCAGCTCCCGTCGAGAGAAGAACATCGACTTGCCGACCACCGCCGCGTCCGCGAACAAGGTCGGCACCGCCGCACCCGCGGCCACGAAGCCGTTGAGTTGCACGTTCTCCAAGGCGGCGCCCAAAGACGTTTCGCCGACCCCGACGAAGGTGTTGGTCACCAGACCGGCGCCGGTGCGAAGTTTGGTCTCCACCAAGTCACTCAGGTAATGAGGCCCGGCCCGGACCCCGGCGTCGCTGATCAACAGCAGGTCGTGTCGGGCGGTGGCCAACATCTTGAGCAGGTTGGAGACCTTGGGGTTCTGGGCCACGGCCCCTTCTTCGATCACCAAACGGGCGTTGACCTGGGGGTAACGGCGCATGAGGGCCTGGACCACCGGGATCGCCGGATCGTCTTGGCGCTCGACCCCAAAGATCAGCTGGAAGTGGGGGTGCCGCTGTTCGAAGAAGGATTGCAAGTTGGCTTGCAGATCCGGGCCGGCGCCGGCCAATGGCTTGAGCACCGTCACCGGCACTGGGGGCCCGAGTTGAGCCTCGGAGCGGGCCACCAACCACAAGATCGCGACCAGGCCCACCAACACCCAAGTGGTGGTGACGGCAGCGAGCAGATAGGCCAAGAGCAACAGTGGGCTCACGAGGTGTTCCCTTCCCGGAAGATCCGTCTCCAGAGCGGCATGCTGAAGCCGACGTAGACCAGCGCCTGCACCAGCAAGCGGGCCGGCAGGTACGGGAGGAGTTGGCTACCGACGACCAGGTGAAAGAGGGTGGCGCTCAACAGGAGGGCGCCGGCTTCGACCATCAGGAAGGCGCTGCCCTGGCGAAACCAAGCCCGGGAGTGATCTTGAAAGGCCCAGAACTTGTTGCCGAAGAACTGCACCAAAAGGCCGAACAGCAGGGCGGGGACGTTGGCGATCCGCGGATCCACGCCCAGCTGTTCGACCGCCACGCCCAGGACCACCAGGTCGACCAAGGTGGCCAAGGCGCCGACCGCGACGCTGGTGAGGGAGGCCAACCAGGGGGCTCGTCGCATCTTGTCGCGGCTGTTTAGCCAACGCCGTGCCAGGCCACGCGGGCGGGCGCTCCAGCCGAGGAGGTGGTCGCCCTCACGTGGGACCGGCGCTCCGTCGACGCGGCCTGCGAAGTCGGCTTCCCACCCGCCGGGCGCGATTGGGCCCTTACGGGGAGTCCCTGCGAACTAGGGCTGGACCGCCGTCCAGGCGCCGGCCTTCCGATTGCCCCTGCCCCCGGCGGCGAAGGAACTTCGGCGGGTGCGCGTCTTGGTATGGTGCTTGATCCTAGGCCTCCCGGGGCCCGCCCTGGCCCAGGGGGTGTTTCGCGGTCCCCTCCTCCAGAGCCCCAAGCCCGACGAGATCACCTTGGTCTATGAGAGCCCAAGCCCCAGCACCGGCGTGGTTCGATACGGGGTCGGGGCGCCCAGCGGTCAGACCGTCAACACCGGCGCCGCCGCCACCCACCACGAGCTCCGCCTCACTGGGCTCTCGGCCTTGGGCCCGCCCGGCACCGAAATCCGCTACGAACTCGAGGTGGGTGGGACGGTCCACGCCGGGTCCTTCTTGTTGCCCCCGGCCGCGGGCTCGCCGTTTCGCTTCATCGTCTACGGGGACAACCGCTCTTCGCCGGCTCAACACCAACAGGTGGTCAACGCGCTAATGGCCGACACGCCGCGCTCCTCCTTCGCGATCAACACCGGAGATCTGGTGTCGAGCGGTCAAGATGAGGGGGACTGGGACGAGTTTTTCCCGGTTGCGAACCCGTTTTTGGCTCAAACACCCCTCTACATGGCCATCGGCAACCACGAGACGGTGATCAACAACTGGGACGTGACGCGGAGGATCTTCGTGTTGCCCACCGATCAAGCGCCGGCCTCCAACGAAGAAGGTTTTTATCGGGTCCTCTACGGCAACGTGGAGCTGATCGTGATCAACGTCGAGGCCGACAACCTCTACACGGTCTCATTCCTCGCCGGAGACCAAGAGGCTTGGCTGGAGGAGGTTTTGGCCACCCGCACGGCCGGAATCGAGCACCGCTTCTTGTTCATTCACCAGGGCCCGTACTCCAGCAAGGTCGGACGCAACGGCAACTTCTGGTTGCGACAATGGCTGCCCGACCTGGCCACCGCCGGGATCGACGTGATCTTCTCGGGCCACGATCACTACGGCGAACGAGGCTTCGCCGAAAACGGCATCCCCTACGTGATCCACGGTGGAGGTGGAGCGCCGCTCTACGAAACCTTGGGGCCTCGGACCACCTCGGATCACACCATCATCTGGGGCGAAAGCCGGCTCGGATACGCCACCGTCGATATCGACGGACCCAAGGCGACCATCCAGCTCCGGGGCCTGGCGGGTGAGGTGTTGGATCAGTTCAGCTACGGCGACGCCGTCGCGCCGGCTTGCCAACAGGCCAGCGACTGCGGTCCGGCGCCGACCCACGGGTGCCCTGGCGGGGGCTGGGCTTGCGAAAAAAACGCCTGCCGTTATGCCTGCGGGCCGGGCTCCGGGAGCCTGATCGCCTGCGCCACCGATCGGGCCTGCGAAGATCTCTTGACCAGCTGCCAGGGGACCCCGACCTGCCAACATCCTTCGCTCAACCCCTTGGGTTGGTACTGCGAGTGTGTGCTCCCGCCCGAGTGCCAAGCCGCCGCCGACTGCGCGGGTCGGCCGTCACCGATCCCGGGCTGCACCGGGACCTGGGGTTGTGAGGACGAACAGTGTGAGTTCACCGCCGAACTCTGCATGCCGGTGGACGCCGGCGTCGACGCCGGGGCCGCGGACTCGGGGACCCAGTCGCCGATCGATGGGGGTGTCGACGGCGCGATCGCTGATGCAGGACAACTTGCAGACGCCGCCGCCCCGGCTGACACCGGGCTTTCGGGTGAAGCGCCACCCGCCGCGAGTGGTTGTGGTTGTGAGACCAGCTCCGGCGCGGGCCCTGAACTTTGGCTTTGGCTCTCCGCCGCCTTGTTCTACGCAGGGGCTCGCCGACTCAATCGCTCGCCAAGACGGCCCCTTTGGGCGCGGGTGCGTCCTTGACCCGCATGCTGTCCCACTGAGTGACGCCGACGCCGACCAAGATCAGCACCATCGCCAGCCACGCGCTCTTCCCGATCATTTCGCCGCCGAAGGCCCAGCCCAAGGCCATGGCCACCACCGGGTTCACGTAGGCGTAGGTGGAGGTTCGGGTGGGGCCGACCACCTGCAGCAGATAGTTGAACGCCGAAAAGGTCAGCAAGGACCCAAAGACGATTAGGTAGATCAGGGCGATCAAGGATGGGCCGCTGATCGCGTTGGGCGAAAAATCTCGCAGCTCCCCGGTCACCGCCGCCCCAGCGGTCATCCAGGCACCGCCGACCAACATCTGCAAGCCGACCCAGATCGAGATCGACTCGGGGCGGGCCAAGCGGGGGGCGATCACCGCGCCGAAGGACCAAGCGAAGGACGCGAACAACACCGCCAAGGTCTGAGTGCCGGTGGCCACCGCCACGCTGTCGCCCGCGTTGGGCAACACCAAAACGACCACACCGGCGAAGCCCAAGAGCAGGCCCAAGCCCGCTCGCCACCCTGGCCGCGATTGACCCGGCAACATGGCCGCGATGATCGCGGTCAACAGCGGAGAGGTCGCGCACAACAAGGCCGCCGCCCCTGAACCCAAGCCATCGGCCTCGGCCCAGGTGACGCCGCCGTTGCCGCACAAGAAGTAGAGGAAGCCGATCAACGCCGCGCCGCCGACGTGGGACCAATTGGGCCGGGCCGCACCCCGCGAGAAGCCGATGCCGACCATGACCAGGCCCGCGATCGAATAGCGGATCGCGCCCAACACCAGCGGTGGGATCGTCTCGACGCCCCGGGCCAAGGCGAAGTAGGTCGAGCCCCAGACGAGGTAGACCACCATGAAGGCCGCCAGCACCTTGACCACGGCGCACTGTGGGGCCGAACTCCGGAGCCTGTCGACCCGGAACCTCGAGCGGCCTGGGTGATGTGTACCGGGTTCACCCATGGGGTGAGCCCTGCGCCTCCCTAGTCAGTTACCGCTGGAGCGGCGGGACCGCCGCCGCCTGACACTCGGCGACTCCCTCTCGCCGGTCATCGGCGTCGGGCAGGCTGCAGGCCTGATCGCGGCACGCTTGGAACGCTTGGAGCTTCGCCGGATCCTCTCGCATCGCCAGGTTCCCGAAGGTCAGGGTTGGGCGTCCGATTCCGGTCGTCTGGATGTTTCGGCGGACGATCCGGGCGATTAGAGATTGAGCCTCAGCGTTGAGGTCGAGGTATTCGGTGCAGGCCTCGCTGGCGGCCGGGCCCACGTCCCTCAGGTGTTCTGCGTCGGCGGGGGTGCCGCGGACCGTCGCTACCCGAGGGGTGCTTGCTTCGCCGACCTGGCCCAAAGGTGAAGGGGGCGCGCCCGCCTGCGTGCACTGGTATTCGAGATCGTTGATGGCGTGGATCAGCTCGTGGGTGGTGGTGTCCACCAGCTCCTGTGGGTTGTCCTCGTTGGCGGGGTGGTCCGGGTTGATCGAGAGGGTGCGGGTGCTCTCGGACCAGGTACCAAAAAACGGGACCCCATCTCGTCCGACGCGGTCAAAGGTCTTCAGGGTCACCGGGCCCAGGTTCTTCGGTCGATCGGTCGGGCAATCGGCGACATATCGCCACATCGCTTTGAACTCCGGATCGGCGAAGAGCGCCTCGACCACCTTGGCTTGATCGCCGTTGCTCGCCAGGGCCTCCTTGAACTCGGCCTCGGAGAGCGGTCCTTGGCCTACGCCACAACCAGTCAGCCCCAAACTGGCGCCGAGCACCACACCCGCCAGCGCCCTCGGCAAGAAGCCAAGGCAGGTGGAGGGGGTCGTTGGTTTGGTGCACTGGACGAACTTTGGCCGAGGTCGCTCCGGCGGGAGCGCCATCGCGGCGTGGCCTTGAGGCGACCTGGACTCAACGTTGGTCGAGCCTACGATCCGAGGGGACCTGTGCGAGGGCGTTAAGTGCAGCATGCCCATCGAATATCGGTCGACGAGGAAGAGGGGGCGGCGGGTCTGCGCCATGGTGGCGTGGTGCACCATTCCTTTGACGAAGGCTCCACGGCGCGGGCGGGCTCAATTGTCCCCCCATGGTTGGGGTCTTTGGGGCCGTCGGGGGGCTCAGCCTTCGCCGCCCTGTTCCCAGTCGATCCACTCGACCGGGTGTTGGGCCAAAAACGCCTTCACCGCCACCCCCAAGGTCGGGAAAAAATATTCGCCGCCGATGGACTTGTGCAGGCCATAACGTCGCAGCCGATCCTTCACCGGATCTTTGAGTTCGGCGAAGGCCAACTCTACCCCTTGGGCGGCCAAGGTTCGGTCCAGCTCCTGGAGCATCTCGGCGGCGGTGGTGTCCACGTCGGTGATCGGCTCCGCGGCGATCACCACCCAACGCACAGGGGTCGGAGCGGCGGCCACGATCTCCAGGACTCGCTGTCGAAAGCTGTCGGCGTTGGCGAAGAACAAAGGGGCGTCCCAGCGGAAGAGCAAGAGGCCCGGGATCTGCCGAGCCTCCGGATAACGGCGTAGATCGTGGTAGCCCTTGACCCCTGGCGCGCGCCCCAGGATCGCGTCGTGGGGCCGCCAGGCGCGGCGCAAGAAGTCCAAGATCGACATGGTCACCGCCAAGCCGATCCCGGGGATCACGCCCAAGGCCGCGACCGCGGTGAAGGCCATGATCGACAGCCAAAAGTCGGTGCGCCGCACTCGATAAAAGAGGACCAAGGCTGAAAGGTCAAAGATCCGCAGCACCGCGGCGATCACCACCGCCGCCAAGGCCGCGGTGGGCAGGTGGGTCGTTAGGCCAGGGGCCGCCACCAACAAGGCGGTGATCACCAGGGCCCCCACGACGCCGGTGAGCTGCGTTTGGGAACCCGCCGACTCGGCCACCGGGGTGCGAGAGGAGCTGCTGCAGATCGGAAAACCGCGGAAGAAGCCGGCCGCCAAGTTGGCCATCCCCAAACCCAAGAGCTCTCGGTTGGGATCGACCCGCTCTCCGTAGCGGGCCGCGAAGGCCCGGGACATCACGCTGGTGTCGGTGAAGGCGATCAGCGCGATGCCCAAGGCGCTCATCATCAGCCCCCCGGCGTCGGCCAACTCCACCGCTGGCAGGTTCGGCCAAGGCAGGCCCCGAGGCACCGCCCCGACCACCGTCACACCGCCGAAGGGTCCGACAAATTGCACCAACGCCGTCGTCACGACCACCGCGACCAAGATCCCGGGCACCTTGGGCGCCACGGATCGAAGCACCATGATCACCACCAGGGCCCCGACGCCGAGGGCCGTCGTCGGAAGGTCGACCTCACCGCGGGCGACGGACGACACCAAGGCGCCGACTTGCACGAACAGGTTGTCGCCATGGGTCCGACTGCCGAGCAACTTCGGGAGTTGGCTGATCAACACCGTCAGCGCGATGCCGTTCATGTAGCCCACGCGCACCGGCTTGCTGAGGAGTTCGGTGACAAAACCGAGGCGACCGAGGCCAGCGCCCACCGACATCAGCCCGGTCAGGATCGCCAACAGCGAAGCCAAGGCCACCGCCCGCTCCGAGTCCCCCGCGGCCAGCCCGCCGATCGCGCCCGCGATCAACGCCGCCAACGCCGAGTCAGGCCCGATCACCATGATCCGAGAGGGACCGAAGATCGCGTAGGCCAACAGCGGGATGATCGTGGCGTAGAGCCCGTGGATCGGCGGAAGCCCCGCGGCCTCGGCGTAGCCCATGCCGGCGGGCACCAAAAGGGCGCTCAGCACCAGGCCAGCGCCCAGATCTTTGCCCAACCAGGCCTTTTGATAGTGGCGCGCGACCCACAGGCCCGGGACCCAACGAGGCCAACCTTTTTCCGGTGGCGGTGGGATCAGCGGCGTCAAAGGGCGCCCTTAGGCGAGGGGCCGCCGGCTGCGGCCAATGATGAAGGCCTCCCGGCTGCCGTCCCGGGTGGCCTCGGGCTTGAGCATCTTCACCTCGGCGAAGACCCGCTTTACGCCCAGGACCAGCTCGTCGATCTCTCGGCCCTGGAACAACTTGGCCACGAAGTACCCCTCGGGCCGCACCAGCGCTTCGGCCAGCAGCAGCGCTTGAGTCGCCAGGCCCACCGACTTCACCTGATCGGCGTCCCGCACCCCGGTCAACTTGGGCGCCATGTCCGAGACCAGCCCGTCGACCAACGGCGCCCCGCTCAGGCCCACGATCTCCTGCCGTGCCTTTTGCAAGTCAGCTTGCACTCGCTCCGGCGTCAACTCGTCGACGCTGGCCACGAAGGTGCGGGCTTGGGGGCCGGGGTTGACGCTTGGCTCCACCAGGTCGTAGCCGACGATCACGCCTTTTTTGCCGACCGCTTTGGACAGGTACTGGAGCCAGGAGCCCGGCGAAGAGCCCAGGTCGACCAGGTTGTGGCCCTGTTTGATGAGGCGATGGCGGCGGTCGATCTCTTCGAGCTTGTAGACCGAACGCGCCGCGTACTGATCGTCCTTGGCTTTTTGGTAGTAGCGATCGCGGCGATTGTACCGCGTCATGGCGGGCGCTCAGGAGACCGGGATCAGGTCTCGACGGAGCGGGTGACCTTGCCGATCTTGCCGAGCTTCTTGCGAGCCTGGAAGACCATCACGTAGCCGTTGATCGGGCCCGGCACCGAGCCGCGAACCAAAAGCACGTTCTTATCGAGCATGATCTTGGCGACGCGCACGTTTTGGGTGGTGCGGCGGACCGCGCCCATGTGGCCGGCCATGCGCTTGCCCTTGTGCACTTCACCCGGGGTGGTGCGGCAACCGATGGAGCCGATGTGGCGGCGGTATTCGTGGGTACCGTGGGTGGCGTTTTTGGCGCCCTTCATGTGGTGGCGCCGCATGACGCCCTGGTAGCCCTTGCCCTTGGTGATGCCCGCGACGTCGATGAACTCGCCTTCCTTGAAGATGTCGGCCTTGATCTCTTGGCCGACCTGGAAGTCGTTGATCTTCGCGTCGTCGTCGATCCGCAGCTCCTTGAGGACCCACTTGGGCTTCTGGTCGGCCCGCTTGAAGTGGCCGGCCATCGCCTTGTTGGCCTTCTTGTGGTCTTTGTCGCCGAAGCCCAGCTGCACGGAGTTGTAGCCGTCTTTGCTGTCTTTGGTCTTCTTCTGCACCACGGTGTTGGGCCCGAGCTCGAGCACGGTCACCGGGATGCGCTCACCCTCGACGAAGATCTGGGTCATTCCCAGCTTCTTGCCGAGCATCATCATCCTGAACGCCATCTGTTTGTTTCTCCCTTGGAGTTTATTGAGGCCCGGCACCGGGTAGGCTCACCTCCAAATCCTTCGGAGGCAGGCGCCGCGATGTTGTTTCCGGGACCTAAGACCGGGGACCAAACACCGGGGCCATCGGGCCAGTCAAGGATTTCTGGGTTCGGTGGGGCCTAGCGTTACCCCGAAGTCGGGCTCCAGGGCCCGGCGGATCCAGAAGTCGTCGAGGGCCACGAAGCTGTTTCCGCCCTGCTCGTTGTTGAGCGAAATGTAGCGGAACTGGAAGGAGGGCTGGTCGATGGCGGGGCTGAAGCGGACCTCGGCCCGGGACCACTCCTGGTAGTTGACGGGGTCCATCCGCCAGCCGTCTTCGGTCCGGTTGTTCCCGGTGGTCTCCTCGAAGGTCAGGCTGCCGTTGGGCGCAAAACCGGTATAGGTCGCGGTCGGAAAGCTGAGGGCCCCGGCGAAGTTGTTGTTCACCGGGCCGTGGGCCAAATAGAGGATGTCGAGGGGCCCATCGATCATCCGACCCGCCAAAAACAGGCTGGCGGCGTAGACCGTGTTGGCGGGCGGCGGCACGGTGATGGTGGTGACTCGGGGGGTGCCCAAGGTACCTCGGATGAAGTCGGCGAAGTCGCCGTTGCAGTAGGCGCCGTTGAAGGCGGCTTGGCCCCCGGCGACGGTCCGATCGAAGGGGCAGTGGCCCCAAAAATCGGCGACGTGCCAGGCGTTGCCGTTGCCCGAGTTGACCGGGGCCACCGGGGCGGTGAAGCGCAGGGCCAGTTCAAAGACCGAGTCGCTGGGCGTGTTGGTCGCCGCCGGATCGCCGAAGTAGAGCACCAGAGGGCTGGCCGGATCACCGTTGGCTGGCAGATCCGCGGCCAAACGCGCGATCATCGCCAGATCGTTGGTGCCAACCCGGGTCCCGTCGTCCCACTGAAATGCAAGTTGGCTTGCACCTTGGTAGAGCGTCAGGTCACCCGCGGCCGCCTGGGCCTGACCCGCGTTCATCAGCGAAAGGTGAGGGATCGAGACCTTGATGGTCGTGCCGGCCACGGCGGGGACCGTGGAGCTGACCCGCACCTCGGCCCGCCAGCCATACGCGCCGACGAAGGGCCCCAACCCCGAGTCCGGGGGCATGCCTGAGTCCGGAAAGCCGAGGTCTTCCGGTTGGGCGTCGGGCAGGCCTCCGTCCGGAAAGCCGAGGTCCGGGGTGGCGTCCAAAGGACCGCCATCGGGTCGGGGTAAGCCTGTGTCCTCCACGCCCCCATCCCCGACCACCTTGAGCTCGAAGAGGGGTTCGGAGGTGGCGGTTTGGCCTCGCCCGTCGGTGAGCTCCACGAAGTAGACGCCCAAGGGCAGGGGTTGGCTCAGGTCGAGGGGGAGGAGGAGCCGCTGGGGCGACATCAACATCAGGGCGTCCCGTTCAAAGGTCCGGCTCAGGCCCCCCTTGTTGTAGAAGCGGGCCTTCAGCTCGGGATCCTGAGCGACCCCGGTGCCTTCCGAGAGGTCGTAGTTGACCTGGCCCAGGCCAAAGCCCCGGCCCCGGATGTCCAAGGTCACCTCCAAGGTGGTCGGATCACCGTCGACGATCACCTCGGCGATCGACATCGGGGTGGCGCCGGTGCCCGGACACGCGGTCAGGATAAAAGAGAGCAGGAACAAGGACCCATTCCGACGCGGTTGCGGAAGAGTGGGAAAGGGTTGTTGCTGGACGCTGTGCACGGGCTCTCCGCGGGGGGTCGAGTTGCCGGCCCGGGGCCGCGGTTGCTACTCTAACTGATCGGAAGAGGAAATGCGCCGCCGCTGGCATCAACGTGATGGGTGGGTGTTGACCGGGTCGTTCCTGGTCGCCGCCCTCGTTCACGCCAGCGTCGCGTTCCCGCTGAAAAATTGGGTCGATGAGCTCTTCGCCAAGTCGACCCCCGGTCCCGTGAAGGTCGTCCGCCTATCGCCCGAACAGTGGTCGAGGAGCCTCAACGCCGCCAAACAGGCCAAGCGCAAGATGACGCCGACCATCAACGGCGGCCCCGCGCTCTCCGAAAAGACGCCGCCGCCCAAGCCGGCCGAAGAGAAGAAGGCCGAGCCGAAGGTCGAAGAGAAGCTCAACGGCCAGATCGTCGAGGTCCCGCCGACCGCCGACGACTCGGCCAACCCCGAGGCCAAGTACCTCAGCAAATACAACGCGAGGGTGGAGAAGGAGAGCGTCGCCCGGCCGGATCAGCGCGATTCGAGCATGAAGCGGGTGACCAACAAGCTGCAGACCCAAGAGCGGCAAGGTTCACCGGAGCAAGCGATCCCGACGCCGGGCCTGACCGTCAAAGGTGACGGCTTGGAGGCCGATCAGCCGGGCGAGCCCAACAAGGCCCAGGGTGGGCCGAGCAAAGGTGACACGCAGTTTGTGCTCGAGGTGCCCGACCTGGTGCGGCGCGACTCGGTGGCCCTGAAGATGTCGGATCTGCCGGGTCAGGCCCACCGGCTCTCCAACCGAGATGGCAGCGAGGCCTTGCGCGGCAACTCGGACAAGTTGGTGTTGCAGCTGGGCGAAGGCAACGAGTCGATCGCTGGGGGCGGCGGTGGCGGCAAAAAGGGCGATCTCAACGCGCCCGAACAAAAGAGCCTGCCCTCTTTGGCGGCGTTGCGGCCGACCTTGGGCACCGTGGCCCGGATCAGCGGCTCGCCGTCTCGGGACTACGTGGAGGGCGTGCCCGAGGGTGAAGGCACCTTCCTCAACACCAAAGAGTTCAAGTACGCGACCTTCTTCTACCGAGTGCGGGACAGCGTCGCGACCTTCTGGGAAGACCAGGTCTACCGCGAATATCGGCGGCGTGATCCGACCGGCAACATCTACGGCGTGCGGGATCGGGCCACCTTGCTCCAGGTGCAGCTGAACCGGGAGGGCCGCCTGGAGGACGTGCGGATCGAGCAGACCTCGGGGGTCGAGTTTTTGGATCACGTGGCGGTCCAGGCCTTCCGGATGGCCGAACCTTTCCCCAACCCGCCGCCGGCCTTGGCCGACGCCGATGGTAACATCCGCTTCAGCTTCCAGTTTGTGGTGGTGATGCAGTCCCGCGGGCCCCTCAACCTCTTTCGCTGAACTTCGCTTTCGGCCTAACCTCCGCCCGCGTGTGGTGGCTCCTCCTCCTGGCGGCAAGGCCTTCGGCGAGCCTGGAGTATTTTGCGCCTGACGTTTGTCCGCCGGTCACCCACCTGG
This sequence comes from Deltaproteobacteria bacterium, assembly GCA_016703535.1. GTDB lineage: Bacteria > Myxococcota > Kuafuiibacteriia > Kuafuiibacteriales > Kuafuiibacteriaceae > Kuafuiibacterium > Kuafuiibacterium phototrophicum. The sequence goes on from JADJBV010000002.1 coordinate 1,350,203, forward strand.
TCGATCAAGTTGCGGCCCACTTGGGCTTTGATCCTTTCGTGGCCGACTCGGAGGTGCGGATCTCGGCGCGCATCGTGCCCACCGCCAAGGTGCTCGAGGGGCTTTTGCGGATCCAAGACGGGGATCAGAAGCCCGGGCTCTGGCGCAAAGGGGCACATCGCAACGTCTGTCGGGAGTTGGTCGAGGAGATGGCGCTGGCCATCGCCTTGGCGTTGGATCCGCTCGGTGAACACCGGGCCCCGGTCGCCGAACTTCGGCCGCCCCCACCGCCACCGCCGCCGCCGCCGCCGGTGATCGTCGCCCGGGCACCGCCGCGGTCGGGGCGGGTGGAGACCGGCACCGTCTCCATCGACGTGCCCCTGGAGCGGCAACTTCGCCTCGGGCTCGAGGTCGGGCTGAGCTTGGGGCTGGTGCCGGCGCCGACGGCCAACTTTGGGGTTGGGGTCACCTATCAGGTCGGGCGCTTCGAGCTGGATCTGCACGTCCGGGCCACGGCGGCCGGTGCGGTCGAGGTGGGGCCTCGGGCCGACGCCTCGGCCCTGGCGGTGTATGCCGAACTTTATCCCTGCTACGACTTCCCCGTTGGCGCGGGCTTTTGGTCCTTGTGCGCGGCCTTTGGTGCCGGCGCTTTTTACGCCCAAGGAGAAGAGCTGGAGCCCAGCCGCACCGCCACCAAACCGCTGGTGATCGCCGGGGCGAGGTTGGGATATCGGCTGCCCCTCGGGCGTTCTGGGGCCAGCCTGGAGCTGAACGCCGAGGCCGACGCGGCGATCACCCGGGTGGTGTTGGTGGTCGGCGGCCAAGAGATCTGGCGGCAGCCCCCGCTCTCCGGCTTGTTGACCCTCGGCTTCAGCTACGAACCTTAGAAGTCCGCCCGAGATTGCTCGTCCTTAAGGGCAGCTCTCCCACCCGAGTGGAGCGCACATTGGTTGTTGGCCCTCGGGCCCTCGACAACCGTCGCCGATCTCGCACCGGCCCCAGTCGTCGCAGTTGCCTCCGCTCGGAGTGGGCCCGGTGCACACGCCGTTGGTGCACGACGCGCCTGGCCCACACTGGCCGCTGGAACATGGCTGCCCGACTCCGGGCAGCGGTCGGCACGTCCCGTTGGAACACCCATGTTGCAGGGGGCAGACCCGAGAGGCGTTGCAGCTTTCGCCGGGCGCAGCGATCGCCGGTCCCTGAACGCAGATGTCGACCTGTTCGTTGCAGCGAAGGTTCAACGGACCGAAGCAGGGCGGAGCCGTGACGCCGGTGTTGTCGCAGGTTTCATCGAGGCGTGCCAGTCGTTGGCAGGTCCCGACGCCATCCGGGCCGACGCACTGCAAGAAATGGCGGCAGCGCCCGATCGTCGGTCCGCAGGGTTCGTCTACCTCCAGGTCGGCCGGCAGGCAGCGGAAGTTGGGGGCCTGAGTGGTGCCGATGTTGCGGCAAACCGAGTCAGGGGCGCAGGCCTGATTGCTGTAGCAGGGCGCGTTCCGAAAAGCATACGGCGTGCAGGATCCACAGGCGTTGGCTCGGTTTAGGCAGAGGAAGGGGACCAGTTGGTTGAACAGCGGAGACCACACGCAGCCTTCGGCGGATGCGCCGGTCTCGCAGTAAGCGGTCGGCTGGCACTCATGGTCGATTCGACACCCCTGGCCGTTGGTGCGGTTGCCCACCAAAAACGCGCGGCATTGGGAAAGCGCCGGCTCCAGCCCCAGATCGCAGTCGGCGTTCTGGAGTCGGTCCAAGCAGCCCACCAGTCCAACGGGATCAAAGGTCACTCGCCCAGCGGCGACGCCCTCGTTCATCGCGCTGAGGTTGGCGCCGATCGACTCCGTGGCGAGGGCGACGCAGTCCGCCTCATCCATCCCGAAGGCCGCGAGGCTGGCCGGAGCACAGCGGACGTCGTGCGCACACTGGGCGGCCGCTAAGAGCGGCACCGCATCAATGAGGGTCCCGCCGTCGACGATCCCGCTGTCCGCTACGCCGAGGTCGGGGGGCACGCCGCTGTCGGGATTCGAAGGACCAAGATCGGGAGGCGCGCCAAGATCAGGTGCGAGGTCGCCGGCGTCTGTTCCGGAGTCGACCGAGGGCGTGGAGGGCGGCGAAGTCTCGGACCCACAGCCCAGCGCAGCAAAGGCCAGCCATAGCCAGCGTACTTTCATGGAAACCCCATAGCATCGGAGCAAGCGCCCGGCAATTGGAGCGCCGCACGACGAAGTCCCAACGATCGGATGACGGATCGGCCGGGCTGGCCCAATCTCCCGGGCGTGGAGGTGTCGGCAGATCTGCACGCGATCTACCGGGAGCACTTTCAGTATTGTTACCGGACCCTGCGACGATTGGGGGTGCCGGCCCGGGATCTACCGGACGTCACCCACGACGTTTTTATGGTGGTGCACCGGCGCCTGCCGGACTTCGAGCGGGGGCGGCCGATCAAACCTTGGCTGTTTGGCATCGCCTATCGGGTGGCGGCCGACCGATCCCGCCGTTTTTCGACCCAACGGGAGCGGCTCGAGGAAGGGCCCGAGCCGGTGGACAGCAGCGACAACGCCCTGCTCCGACTGGAGCGGGCCGAAGCCCAACGTTTGGTCGAGTTGGCCCTGGAGAAGTTGGATCTGGAAAAACGGGCGGTTTTTGTGGCCCACGAGCTGGAGGGCCAAGCGGCCCCGGAGATCGCGGCGGCCTTGGGAATTCCACTCAATACCGTATATTCAAGATTGCGGGTGGCCCGAGACACCTTCAGCAAGGTGGTGCGCCGCTTGGCCGCCAAGGAGCCCTCATGAGCGAATCCGAGCTCCCGCCCTGGACCCCAGGCCTCGAGGGGTTGCTGCAGGCCGAACGGGAGGCCCCGGACGTCGATCCGGCGGTGGCGGATCAGGTGTGGTCCCAACTCCAGACCTCGATCACCACCTTACCCGGGCCTGAGCTGGGGGCACCTTCGTCGGGGCCGAGCGGGGCCGCGGCGAGTGTGGCCGGGGCCCAAGGGGTGGCGTGGTTGCCGGTGGCGGTGGCCTTGGTGGTGGGTGGGGTGGGCGGCGCGGTGCTTCACGCCCAGCTCCGTGCGCCGGTGATCGAGCGGGTGGTGGTGACGGTGCCGGGGCCCGAGCGGGTGGTGACCACCACCGTGACCATCGAGCGGATCATCACCGCCAGCGTCGCGGCGCCCCGGCCTGCTCCGGCCGCTGTGGGCTCCCGGGAGCGGGCGCTCCTCGAGCGGGCTCGGAGCGCCTTGGCTCGGCGGGACGCGGCCGAGGCCTTGGAGGCCCTGCGTTTGGCCAAGGAGGTCGCGCCCAGCGGTCGTTGGGCCGAAGAGCGGGACGCCTTGGAGATCCGGGCCCTCTACGCCGCGGGACGGACCACCGAAGCCCGAGCGGCCATCGAACCCTTCCGACGGCGATATCCCGAGAGCATCTTCCGCCCGGTGGTGGAGGCGGTGGCCCGTGCACTTTCTTCGACGGATCCCAAAGGAGCGCCCCAATGAAGGGCCAGATGCGAACTTTGACCCTGGTTCTGTTCCTGTTGATGGGGGCCTGCGAACAGCGGGCCGACGTCGGTGACCTGGCCGCCCGAGATGGCGGCGTGCCGAACCCGCCCCAAACGCCGACCGAACAGGTCACCGCGTTTTGCCAGGGGTTTTATCAGCGGATCTGTGAGGTGAGCGAGGTCTGTTGTGATCAGCCGGCGCGGATCTACGACACGGTGGCCCTCTGCGTAAACGATGAGAGCCCCCGTTGTGTCCGACAACTCCTGGGTGTGGAGGCGATCTCCGACGGCGCCATGGTCATCGACCAGGCCGCTTTGCCCGACTTTTATCGGGCCTTGGAGGTCGAGCAAGACAGCTGTTTGGCCCGGGCCCACGCCCCGCCGCTCCGGGGGACCTTGGCCAGCGGCGCCGACTGCTCCCACACCGATCGGGATCTCACCTTCAGCCGGGCCTGCCAAGGCAACCTGACTTGCATCGTCGATCGGACCGAAGCCACCAACACCGGTGTTCGGTACGTGGGCCACTGCGGCGCGCCCTTGGCCGACGGCGCCAGCTGTGTGGTCACCGAAGGGGGTGAGTCGGGGTGCGGGGGGGATCGCTATTGCAACCTAACTTGCCAACCGCGTCGGGCCCGAGGCGAAAGCTGCACCGGCTCTCAGGCCTGTGTGTTGGGCCTGGCCTGCAACCAAGGGCTCTGCGGCTCCCAGAGCAGCAGCGGGCAAGATCCCGACTACTACTGCCTCAAGTCAGCGCCGGCGTGCGCCAACTTTCCCATCGAATCCGGGACCGACGGCTGCAACCAGGAGTGGCAGTGCAGCGGCCGCCACCGGGTCGAGTGTGAGGCCAGCCAAGCGGGTGGCACCGAATACAACTGCCGTTGCTTCACCGACACCATCCCTGGGGCAACCTTCGTGAGTCAGGGCTACTGCGGGGCCGATCAGGGCACCCGAGCGGCCGCGGCCCGTTCGGGCTGTGGGTTCCCGATCTAGGACGCTCCGGTGAAAGGGGAGGTGACGGGACCTCGCACCTTCGCTATCACTTTGCTCCATGCGTCCGGCACCCCGGGCCCTGATCGTGTTCGCCTTGGCTGGTTGTGCCCATCGTGGCCCCGCCGGTCCGGTTTCGGCCACCATCTTGGCGATCAACGACTTCCACGGCTACTTGCAGGCTCCGAGCGACGGGGTCCACACCCCCGACGGTGAGGTCCAGGCCGGTGGGGCCGCGGTCCTGGCGGCGCACTTGGCCTTCGTCAAGGCCGCTCAGCCCAACACGGTGGTCGTCGCGGCGGGGGATCTGATCGGCGCCAGCCCGCTGATGTCGGCGCTTTTTCACGATGAGCCGACCATCGAGGCCATGAACCTGATGGGCCTCGACATCTTGGGTGTGGGCAACCACGAGTTCGATGAGGGGCTCAATGAGCTCCTCCGGATGAAGCAGGGCGGGTGCCACCCGGTCGATGGTTGTCGAGGCAGCCAACCCTTCGAGGGCGCACGCTTCGAGTTTTTGGCGGCCAACGTGCGGCGGGCTCAAGAAAAGGAGACCATCTTCCCACCCTATTCGATCCGGGAGATGGGCGGGGTGCCGGTGGCCTTCATCGGCCTCACCTTGGAAGACACGCCCGGGGTGACGCCGCCGACGGTCGCCGATCTCGCCTTCGCCGACGAGGCCGACTCGGTGAACGCCTTGGTCCCCGAGCTGTTGGCCAAAGAGGTCCGGGCGATCGTGGTGGTGCTCCACGAAGGTGGGCTCCCCAAAGGCAACTACGATCAGTGTGAAGGGATGTCGGGCCCGCTCCTGCCGATCTTGGAGCGCCTCCACCCCGAGGTCGACGTGGTGGTCACCGGCCACACCCACCAGGCCTACAACTGTCGGATCGGCGGCCGGGTGGTGACCAGCGCGGGCTGCTACGGCCGGCTCTACACCCAGATCGATCTGCGCCTGGATCCGGCGACCCATCAGGTCCTTTCGGCCGAGGCCCACAACCACATCGTCACCCAGGATCGACCCGGTGAGCCGCCGGTCGAGGCTTTGGTGGACCGTTATCAACTGTTGGCGGCGCCGATCGCCAACCGGGTGGTGGGGCACATCAAAGCCGAGATCAACAAACGCCCCAACCTGGCCGGTGAGTCGGCCTTGGGCAACCTGATCGCCGACGCTCAGCTGGAAGCGACCGCGGCCCCCGAAAACGGAGGCGCGGTGCTCGCCTTCATGAACTCGGGCGGAATTCGGACCGGCTTGGACTTCACCAAAAGCGGCGAAGAGTCGGAAGACGGCCTGGTCACTTACGGCGAGTTGTTTGCGGTCCAACCCTTCGGCAACACGGTGGTGACCTTAACTTTGACCGGTGATCAACTGCTCCAGTTTTTGGAGAACCAGTGGGAGGGAGGTTCGGCTCCGCGCTTCAGCCAGGTCTCTCACACCCTGCGTTATCGCTGGGATCCCGAGGCCCCCGATGGTCAACACGTCGAGGTCGCCTCGGTGCAGATCGCCGGGCAGCCGCTCGATCGTAAGGCCAAATATCGGATCGCGGTGAACAGCTTCATGGCCCAGCGGGGTGTCTTGGCGGCTGGCGAAGATCTGCGGAACGGCCCACCGGACATCGAGGCCTTCGAGGCCTACTTGAAGCGTCACTCGCCGTTGGTGCCGCCGACCCTGGAGCGGATCCAACGACGGTGAACAAATCCTGGCTCGTGGGGTGTTGGCTCGGGCCAACTCCGGCGGCCGGCTGGCAACATTGACCTTGGGGCGCCGAACATCCGGCCATGTTCAGGCGTGCCCACCCCACCACCCGAGAAGGCCGCTGGTTCAGCCCGAACCCGAAGGGCGGCGCCTCATCCCCGGTAAAAGCAGGGCCATTCGCGACGAGCGAGCAGGCGGGCCCGGTGCATGCGGGCGCCCCAGAGCTCGCGGCGGGGGAGGTGATCCGTCCGCTCCATCGAGCACATCGCGCCACGGTGGCGCAGTCGGTGGCTGGAAGCGACAGCGGGCATCACCGGTCTTGGGCGGGGGTGTTGTTGGGGGCGGTGTTGTTGTTCTCGCCGCCGGGGATCGGGGCTGGGTTGGACTCACGAACCCTCGATGGCGCCGCCGCACCGCAGGTCGTCGTCTCCACACCGGCGAGTCTTCGCCGTGACCTTCATCGGCTCCCGACCATCCCCGCCGGCGCGAGCGAAAAGTTCCGCCAGATCATGCTCAAGGTGGTGCCTCGAGCTCACCGAGGAACCGTCTCGGCCGAGTGGATGGCGGTCTCGGCCAACGTCGCGGATCACACGGTGGCGATCGAGCCACAACAGGTCTTCCGCACCATGGGGCACCTGATCGAAAACGCTCGATACGACGTCGCCTTCCAGACCTTCGCCTGGCACGCCGAATCGGATCCCGCGAAGGAGCTCTTCGCCGCCATCTCCCGGCTCAACCAGAATCGGCGCTTGTCGCCGGAGGGGCCGCCGGTCGTGGTGCGGTTGCTGATCGACACGATGGACTCCGGCCTCAACGGGAACGGCCCGACGTCCCAAGTGATGCGGGGCATCGAAAAGGCAGTGCGAGCGTTGGCGTTGGATCCCCGTCGAGTGCGGGTCGAGGTCGCGGCCCACCGCCACTCGTTGGTGGGTTCACTCCACTCCAAGTCCCTGGTGGTGGACGGCGTGGTCGCGGTGGTCACTGGGGCCAACGCCAACCACAACGACAACTTCGACGACGGCGAACATGACGCCGGCTTTGTCCTTCACGGCGCGGTGGCCCGTGGGCTCCTCTCCGACTTCGATCACGCTTGGCTGAGCGGTGAAGTCTGGACCTGCGGGACCGAATATCCGCGGATCCGTACGGTCAAGGGCCATCCGGGCGAACGGCGACAGGACTGCCTGGACCGCCCCGATCGGATCAGGCACCTGGTCCAACCGCTGCCGAAAGTCCCGCGGCGCCTGGAGGTGCCGATGTTGGTGCTCGGCAAACCTCCCGAGAACAACCCCTTCGACACCAACGAGATCCAGAACCCTCTCGCCCAAGGCATTTTGGAGGCCTTTCGCATTGGGCAGCTGATCCGGATCATGACCCCCAACCTGAACGACCAGGTGGTGGTCGAGAGCCTGACCCAAGCCGTGCTCGAGGGGCGCCGAGTGCAGGTGTTGATGGGGCGTGGTTATGAAGACTTCGGCCAGTCGGCCCCCGGACAGGGTGGGACCAACGAAGAGGTGGTGGCTGAACTTTATCAGGATCTGCAGAGGCGGGGCGTGACCGACGCCTGCGAGCGGCTGCAGATCCGCTGGTACAGCCACGACGGGACCAAAGCGGTGGAGGGCAACGGCCCTCACGCGACCCATGTGAAGGCCGTCTGGATCGACGATGAGTTGGTGCTGGTGACCTCCAAAAACATGGACACCCAGTCCTGGCGACACTCGCGAGAGATCGGGGTCCTGGTGGACAGCCCCGAAGTGGCCCAGGCCTGGGCGCGGGCCCTGTTCCTGCCCGACTTCGAGCGCTCCTTCGTCGTGGATGAGTGTCGGCTCCCCAAGTGGGCCGCCGTTCCTGCCAGGCCCAGTCCTTTGATAGGCTTCGGCAAGTGAATAGCCCGATCCTCGCGCCGGTCGTCGTTTTGGTCGCATGGTCCATGGTGATGTGGGCCTGGATGTACGCGACCCGCCTCCCGGCGATGTTCGCGATGCGCATGAAGTTGGACCCGACGGCCCCTCGAGGTGAGCAGATGAACCAGCTGCCTGCTTCGGTGCGCTGGAAAGCCGACAACTACAACCACCTGATGGAGCAACCGACGCTCTTCTACGCGATCACCTTGAGCTTGGCGCTCCTCGGCCAAGGCGACGGCGTGAACTTGCAGCTCGCCTGGGGTTACGTTGGGCTGCGGGTGGTGCACAGCCTGCTGCAAGCGCTGATCAACAAGATCCAGGTCCGCTTCGCGCTCTTTTTTCTGTCCTCCTTGTTGCTGCTCGGCTTGATCGCCAACGCCCTCCGCGCCGTGTTTTAACGGCACGGAATCATCGGGAAGGGCTTGGGACGGTGCAACCAGACCGCGTCCAGGTGCCCACCGTCTTTGCGGCGGGGTGCGGCCAAAAGGTCGGGCCCCATCGGCAAAAGTTCGATGAACTCGATGGCGATCGACTCGTCGAGAGGGCAGTAGGCCGCTTGTTCAGGGTGGTATTGGACGGTCAAGCCGCCGAAACCGCCGCCGGTGATGAAGCCGTTGCCGAAGGGCGCAAAAGCCCGGGCGTCGTGTTCGAGGCCGCTCCTGCTGAGCTCCTGCCAATCACCCGGGCGCCTGCGCTCAAAGATCCGACCGAACTCGGTGCCGGCCAAGGGCCCAAAACCTGGCACCAACCCCGCCGAGCGAGTTTTGTCCCCGATCCGGGGGATCTCGGGGCGCAGGTTGCCGTTTTGGTAGAAGAAGATCTCTTGGTTGTTGCCCGGCACCACCAAAAGCTCCGCGGGGCCAAGCCGCAACAGATCGATCGCCCCGTCGGTGCTGGCCCCCTCGGTCTCGGCCACCACCTCCCATCGTTCGCCGTCGTAACGTTCCAGGGCGCTGGTGATCGAATAGAGGTAAAGTTCGAAGGGCTCTTCGGGCCGGGACACCACCAGCCGTCCGCCGAAAGGGGGCGCTAGGGCCGGTGGGAGGACCAGGTTGCCAGCCGGGACGAAGCCCCGGGCCAGGTCACCACGGTAGGCCGCCCCGGTGGTGGTCACGATGAACAACTCGCCGGATTCGGATCGGACCCCCGCGAGGTAAGGCACCGCCGGTAAGGCGCTGAGGGTGGTACCGCCCCGCTCGACGATCACCGGGGGCACCGGCCGATCGAAGCCGAAGAGGGCCCGCTCATCGTCGAGGGCGATGGCGAAGGTGACCCGGGCGTCGACCTCGGTGCCCGGGAGCGGGATCCGCTCGGCCACCAGTGCTTCACAGCGGGCGTCGGCCCGAGGTTCGGTCAACCGAAGCCGCTCCAGCTCGGGATCGGGTGCGGTCAACTCTCTCCAGGTGGCTTCGGTCCCCGGCGCTTCGGTCGCGGCCCACACCGCCTGAGCCCGGGTCCAGGGGTGCAGGCTTCCGTCGGGGCTGAGCTGGGCGCCGGCCGGCGGCACCCCCAACCACGCCAAGGAACACTCGTAGTAGGCCACATAAAGCTGAAGGTTCGCGTCCCCGTCCAGGTCCAGCGCGAGGGCCTTTTCAGCGGTGAAGTCGGTGGCCAAGGTCTGAGCGCCGCCGTTGGCCCCGACCGCGACCACGATCGCCGAGGTCCCGTCCCGAGGCGGCACGTGGAGCTCAACCGAACTGGGGCTGCAGGCGATCAGCAAGGTGCACGACCAGGCCCCCCTCATGGGCCCATGGTGCGCCTGGCGCGGCCGGGAAGGAAGTCAGGCCCGACCGGGCTCAGAGGCGAGACGCGGTGGCGGGGAGGTGGCGCCAACGTTCGCCCACCCCGGGCGGCACCGGATCTTGGCCGAGCAGCCGATCTTCGAGGGACGGCAAGGCGTCGACGCCCCAAAAAAGTTCACCGTCGGCGATCATCGTCGGCACGCCAAAGACCTGCTCCTTGATCGCGGCTTCGGTTTGAGCTCGGAGGGCAGCCTTGTTGGGGAGGCTCTCGGCTTGTTCGAGGAGCGCTGGGGCGTCGAGCCCTAGGCCGCTCAAGATCCGCGACACGGCTTCCGGGGTCTCCACGCCTCCACCACCGGCCCAGGTCGCGGCGTAGAAGGCGTCGATGATCCGTCGCTGCACCTCGAGGTCCAAAGGCAAAGTGCTGACCCGCAGCGCCAACAACGGGTTGAACGGGTGGCTAGGCGGGGCCTCCAGCGGTGGCAGGCCGTAGCGGTGCGCCTTTCGATAGGCGTCCTTGAAGGTGTAGATGCGTTTGGCCGGGATCTCGGCGGGCCCTTTTTGGCCGTGGTGGTTGAGCAGCGCGGCGAACAACACCGGGATCGGCGCCACCGTTCGTCCGTGTCGGGCGGCGATGGTGTGGATTTGGGTCCACGCCACATAGGCGTATGGGGAGATGTAGTCGAAGTAGAACCGCACGGGCTCGCTCATGATCTTCCCCTGAGCCTCGGGTCGAGCCTGGTCAAGGGAGCATGTGGCCGAGACATCACAGGCGGCCTTCCCGCGTCTTTTCAGCGTCGGGTGCGGGCCCGCATGGTCCGGGCATGGAGGCATTCATGCGACCAAGGACCCTGCTCCTCTTGATGTCGGGCGCGGCGGCGTGTGCGCCGGGCGCGATCGGCGAACCGGCCCACGATGGCCACGGGCCCGAGGTGACCGTCACGGGTCCCCGGGTGATGACCGAGTTCCCCCTCGATGAAGGCCACTACGTCTCGCCGCTCCTCGAGCTGGAGGAGCCCGGCACCCGGGTGGCGTTGATGTTGACCTTGGCCGAGTCGGGGCACCCGACGCCGATCGAGGTCCGGGCGCAAGGTGCGGACGGTCCCGGCGCCTGGATCCCGCTGGTGACGATCTTCCACGAAGAAGAGCTGAGCGTGGCTCGGGCCGATCTGCCGGAGGCCGCGAGTGCGGTCCAGATCCGGGTGCCGGCCCAAGACGCCGAGCGGATCGCAGTGTTGACCTACAGCGCCTCCACCCCCGATCCGGCGACCTTGGATGACGCCGCCAGCGTGGACACCACCTCCCGAGGCCTCAGCGCCGACTTGGCCGCCGCCGGGATCTTGCCCCGATCGGCTTGGGGTGCCCGGCCTCGACGTTGTTTCAGCAACGATCGACCCAAGGAGCGGATGGCCATCCACCACACCGCCAGTGCCCGCAGCTCCCGGGGCGCCTACGAGCCGTTGTTGCGTCAGACCCAGGCCTATCACATGGACGGCCGCGGTTATTGCGACGTCGGTTATCACTTCTTCGTTACCGCCGACGGTCGAGTCTGGGAGGCCCGAGACGTGAGTGCGGTCGGCGGACACAGCGGCAACTATAACGGCGGCAACATCGGCATCGTTTTGGTCGGGTGTTTTGATTCGTCTTCGGCCTGCAACGGCTTGGGGGGCGCCGAACCGCCGAACGCGATCGTCCAAGGTACGGCCCACGCGGTGGCGGTGTTGGCCAACCGCTTCGGCATCCCGATCAACGCCGATCGGATCAAGGGCCACGGCCAGCAGCCCTACCAACAGACCGCCTGCCCCGGCGATCGGATGCGGGCCCGCCTGGAAGAGATGCGGGCCATCGCCCGAGGCGGCAGCCAACCGCCGACCCAACCGCCGCCGACCCAACCTCCGGTGCAACCGCCGCCCGCGGGGTGTGGCGCCCTGGGGATCAACGCGGGGCTGGTCCCCAACCAAGGCGTGACCTCCTGCGGTGGCGGCTACACCTTCGTGCACCAAGGAGACGGCAACGTGGTGCTCTACAACAACTTCACCGGTCGGGCCTTGTGGAACACCGCCACCCACGGGCGCGACACCGACCTCTTGGTGATGCAGGGCGACGGCAACCTGGTGTTGTACGGGCCGGGCGGTCGGGCCTTGTGGAGCACCGGCACCCACGGGAACCCGGGCGCAACCTTGGCGGTGCAGGACGACGGCAACGTGGTGATCTACACCGCGGGGGGCCGGGCGATCTTCGCCACCGGCACCCAGGGGCGATAGTCGGGGCTGCCGGCCTTCCGGTTCATCCACCGCAACGGCGAAGACCAGCACCCCAACCATCGCCAGAGCAATGGGCGAGTGGTCGCTCAGGCAGGCTGCACCGGCTCCCAGAGCGAAGATGCCGCGCCGAGGGTAGCCATGGACGCGTCCGAACAACGACGACGCTCGCCAGTACCCGGACGCGGCGCCTTGAAGTCACAGGATGGAGGGTGACGAGGTCTTCCTCACCAACGTCGAGGTGCAGTTCCCGAAGAACCGGCGAGACTGCTGGAGGGCCTGGCTGCTCGAGGCCTACTGACTTCGCGGAGTACAAACGCCTGCGCGGGGGCTGGTGAACTCAGGGGCAGACCGGGATCTGCTCTCCCAACCAAGGTTCAGTGCTGGTGTCGCTCAGCGGCTCGAGCAGCTTGTACAGCGTGATGTCGTCCTCGTAGTAGGTGAGGTCGGTGTTGTTCGGGCTTGCGTAGAGGCCCCAGTGAAACTGGCACATGGTGCGGGTCGTGCGTGAAAACGAGGCGTCGAACACCTTCGCTCCGTCCATCCAGACGCGCATCTCTCCGGCGAGGTAGTTGACGTAGACGGTGGTCCTAACCCATTGACCGACGGGCCAGCGCGGCGCGTTGGGCGCGTAGTTGAGCGTCCCTCCATTCAATGGAATGTGCACCGATTCGACTTGGTTGAGGGGGTCCGCCAGCGCCAGCGTGATCACCGGCTCGCTCCAGTTGCAGGCGCCCTCCACGGTGAAGTAGCTGAACCAAACACCGTTGCCGAAGGTGTAGGGGACCTCGAGCCAGCCCCAGAAGGTGGTCACGACACCGTTCGGTGCGTTGATCCCGCTCCCGGTGTTCGTGTATCCGCCGAGAGGGGTGTCGCCGCTGAACTGCACGCCGCCGTAACCCCGGTGACTGTCGCCGTTTTTCGCGCAGCTCACGATGCTCTTGCTCGACCGGGTGGGGCTTCGCGATCGTTCAGTGCCGATCATCGCTGAGTTGCAGGGCTCCGGGTCGAAGTCGTACTGCTGGCTCGTCCAGCGCTGGTAGGTCCCGCCCTCGAAGTCGTCCGAGAACAAGAGGCGCGCCTGCACGCAGGAGCCGGCGTCGGTCGGAGTCGCGTCCGGTGAGCTCGTGGCATCCGGAAACCCACCCGCGTCTTCGGCACCGCTGTCATCTGGGCCGCCGTCTTCGGGACCGACGTCATCGCCGCTGCCGTCCACCGCGCCTGAGTCGGGATCACCAACGGTCGAATCGACGAACCCAGCGTCGGGCAACGGCATCGCGTCGCGTGGCGTGAAGACGCGACCGTCTCGATCGACGGACCCGGAGCAGGCGGCGATGCCCGCCGACAGCGTGACCAGCGCTCGCCACCGGGCGGACGTCAGGGTCCCCGCCGTAGCGATCGAACGTAGGTCGCGGGCGCAGCGCTCCTCGTGGTTGTTTGGGATCGCTAGTCTCGACGTCATCAAAGTCCCCAGTGGTGTCCCAAGCTCGCGGCATGGGCGACAGGAGTGTGGCAAAAAACCGTGCGCGGCGAAAGGCACTCACGGGCGGCGAACCCGTGGGCCGATCAGGAAGTGTGCCCAGCTCCAGGCCATGCGAGTATCGGCTTCGGTGAAGTTGCACGGTCACGGGCGAGTGTCGGCACTCCGCTGTCGCCGATCGGGGGGCCTTGTGAGGGTGGCGCCGACTGCCAGTCGAACTCCAGCCCCTACATCGGTCCCTATCCCCAGGCCTGCGTCCCGACCGCCGAAAATTGGGCCGGCGGTTACTGCGTGGACCATTGCGTGTTGCCCGGCGAGCCCTTCGTGCCGCCGCGCCTGGTCCGGGCTGACTGCCCCTCCGGCGCGACCCCGGGCCAGTTTCCCCGGGAGGACATCGGCGCCTGCCTGAAGGAGTTCCAGGTCGACAGCAACTGCCGCACCGAAGAGGGCTACTACTGCCGGCACGACTTCTTCCGACCGAGCGGGACCGTCAGCTTCGAGAACGGCTACTGCGCGCCGTCTCACTGTCAGGCTCGAGGTGGTCCGGGCGGCTTCCTCTGCCAATGCTCGTGCCGCGGTTAGGGGCCGGCCGACCTTCGTCACCGGCACCCTCGGGAGATAGTCGGGGGAGACTACTCGGCCTGGGACTCGAGGAAGGCCACGTAATCGGCTTGCTTGAGGAGCTGGGCCACCTCACTCGGGTCGGTCAACTTGACCTTCAACATCCAGCCTTCGTCGTAGCAGTCTTCGTTGAGGCCTTCGGGCGCCTCGACCAGGTCGTCGTTGCGCTCGAGCACCGTGCCGCTGACCGGCGCGTAGAGATCCGAGACGGCCTTGACCGACTCGACCACGCCAAAAGGCTGGCCGATGCTGATGGTCTCGTTGACCGCGGGAGTTCACAGAAGACCACGTCGCCGAGGGCGTCCTGGGCGTGCCAGGTGATGCCGATGATCGCGGTGTCGCCTTTTACGCGGCACCACTCGTGCTCCTTCGTGTACAAGAGGTCGTCGGGGTAGTGCTTGTCCATGGTGCGTAGTTGCGCCGCGCGCGGCCCGGATACTCGATTCGGGCGCGTTCAGCGTCAAGCGTCCTTTCGGAAGTCCACGCTGCCGCCGAGCCGGTCGTAGAGCCAGCCGGGGACCATCGTCACCACCTTGATCAACATCCACATGGGCCAGGGAAACGCGTAGACCCGGCGGCCCGAGGCCAAGGCTCCCAGGATCTTCTGGGCGGCCCGATCGGCGGGCATCAAGAAGGGCATCGGGAACTTGTTCTTGGCGGTGAGCGGCGTCTCGATGAAGCCGGGGCGGACGTCGCTGACCTTGACGTTTCGCTTGAATAGATCGACCCGCACCGACTCCAGGAAGGTCGAAAAGGCCGCCTTGGAGGCCGAGTAGGCGCCGCTGGTCGGCAGGCCCCGGTAACCCGCGACGCTGGTGATGCCGACCAGGTGCCCGCCCCCTTGGGCCAACAGGTGCGGGATCGCTGCGGTGATGGTGGCGCAGGCCCCGATCACGTTGATCTGGAGCATGGGGACGATGTCCTCGATCTTGAGCCGCGCCGCCGGCTTGTCGCCGCCGATGCCGGCGTTGGCGATCACCAGCTCCAAGCTGCCCAGGCGTTGGTGGGCTTCGTCGACCATGCGCTGCACCGCCGCCGGATCGGCGACATCACACTGGATGGCGCTGCCGTTTTCGCCGATCTCCTTAACGGCTTCGTCGAGCTGGGATTGCCGTCGCCCGCAGATCACCACCTTGGTGCCGCGTTTGGCCAAGGCCTTGGCCAACTCCAGTCCGATGCCGGTGGAGCCGCCGGTGATCAAGGCCGTTTTCCAGCTCATTTTTTGAGGAAAGGTCGCTCCACGACGACCGCCGCCACCGGCTTGTCCCGGATGATCACGTCAAAGGTGCTGCCCACCGCCGAAAGGGCCGCGGGCACGTAACCCAGGCCAATGGCCTTGTCGACCGATGGGCCCATGGTGCCGCTGGTGACGGTGCCGACGGTCTGACCCTCCTTGGCGATCGGATAACCGTGGCGCGCGATGCCCCGGCCGGTGACCTCGAAGGGCACCAACTTGCGCTTGAGCCCGCCCGCTTTGACCGCCTCCAAGGCCGCCTTGCCCACGAAGTCGGGCTTGGCCAACTTCACCACCCACCCGAGGCCCGCCTCCAGGGGGTTGGTGTTGTCGTCGATGTCGTTGCCGTAGAGGGCCATGCAGTACTCGAGGCGCAGCGAGTCCCGGGCGCCGAGGCCCGCGGGCTTGACGCCCAGGTCTTGGCCCTTCTCGAGGAGCGCGTTCCACACCGCCACGCCGTCTTCGCTCTTCAAGTAGAGCTCGAAGCCGTCTTCGCCGGTGTAGCCGGTGCGGGCGATGATCGCCTCTTTGCCGGCCACCTGGCCGGTGGTGAACCAATAACGCCCCACCTTCTCGAGGGGGGCATTGGTCAACCGCTGCACCAACTCCGGGCCCTTCGGGCCTTGCACGGCGATCTGGGCGAACTCGTCGCTCCGGTTGATGACCTCACAGGCTCCGCCGGCCTGCTCCACCATCCAGGCGTAGTCTTTGGCCCGGTTGCCGGCGTTGACGCAGATGAAGATCCGCTCCGCCGAAAAGCGGTAGACCACCAGATCGTCAACGATGCCGCCGTCGGGTCGGCACATGGCGGTGTAGAGGGCCTGCGAGTCGGCGACCTTGGTCAGGTCGTTGGTGATGATCCGGTTGACCGTCTCCAAGGCCTTGGGGCCCCGGAACTCGACCTCTCCCATGTGAGAGACGTCGAAGAGGCCCACCGCCTTCCGGACCGTGGTGTGTTCATCCACCACGCCCGAATATTGGACCGGCATCTCCCAGCCGGCGAAGGGCACCAGCTTGGCCTTGGCGGCGACGTGGACCGGGTAAAGCGGGGTGCGCTGCAACTTCTCTACGCTCATCTCATCACTCTCCGCCGGGTCGCGGCGATCAAGGTGTTCTCTAGGAGGCAGGCGATGGTCATCGGGCCGACGCCGCCCGGGACCGGGGTGATGGCGGCGGCCCGTTCGGCGGCGCCCGGGAAGGCCACGTCGCCGGTCAACTTGCCGGCGGGGTTGCGGTTGATGCCGACGTCGATGACCGTGGCGCCAAACTTCACCCAGGAGCCCTTCACCAGCTCTTCTTTGCCGATGGCGGCGATCAACACGTCGGCGCGCCCGACCTCTTGGGCGAGGTCTTTGGTTCGCGAGTGGCAGGTGGTGACGGTGGCGTTTCTATTCAATAGAAGGTCCGCCACCGGCCGCCCCACCAAACGGGAGCGTCCCAAGACCACCGCGTGTTTGCCGGCGAGGTCCACGCCCGCCGACTCGATCAGCTTGATGCAGCCTTTGGGCGTGCAGGGGATGAGGCCCGACTCGTCGCCTCGGGACAACAGGCCGGCGTTGAGCGGGTGGAGGCCGTCCACGTCTTTGGCCGGATCCAGGGCCCGGATCAGGGCTTCGGTGTCGTGTTGTTTGGGCACCGGGAGCTGGACCAAGATCCCGTCCACGTCCGGATCGGCGTTGAGCTTTTGGATAAGCTCCAAAAGCGCCGCTTTTTCGGTGTTCGCGGGCAACGTGTGTTGGGTGCTCCGGATCCCGACCTCTTCGGCGGCCTTGCCCTTGTTGCGCACGTAGACCGCACTCGCCGGATCGTCGCTGGCCAAAACCACCACCAGGTGGGGCGCGACGCCGATGTGGGCCACGAGGTCGGCGACCTTGGTCTTGATCTCGCCGCGGAGGCGTTGGGCGACGGCCTTTCCGTCGATGATTTGGGCGGCCATCGCCCGGGGTCTTCACCCGCCGAGCGGACCCGGTCAAGACCTGGGATCCCGGGCGCTCCGTTCCAAGGTGGCCGCTCCTTACCGCGGCGCTTGCACCGCCAGGGCCCGCTGGATCCGCTCGAAGGGGACCGGCTTGGCCAACAAGGTCCCGATCGCGACCGATGACGTGCCGGCCGGCCCGATCATCCGGGTGAGGTCGACGCGCTCTTGGGTGATCGGGTGGGTCGCGAAGAACTCGCCGGTGCCGAAGCCATAAACGCCGCGCACCTGGGCCAGGTTGGCGCCCGAGGCCGTCGGGTGGCAGGCCGAGCAGGCCCGAGCTCGGCTGCTGTCGGGCACGGTGTGCTGAAAGACCGGTGACCAAGAGAGGCCCGGGCGTTGTTCGGAGCTGCGTCCGAACCAGCCGTCGACCCACACGCGGCGCGGGACCACCTCACCCTCCGGCAATTCGCAGCCCGGCTCATCGAGCTGACAGGGGGCGAGGACCGTCAGCAGTTCGTTGCGGACCATGAAGGTGCCGATCCGCCCGTCGACGTTGATCCCCAAGTGGAGGCGGTCGATCGCGACCACTTGGTTCACGTCCCTGACCTGCCCGGGGGACTGGGCGCCGTCGAGGGGGCTTCGGCTCACGGCCCGAAGGTCGAGGATCCGGTCGACCCGATAGTAGTTTTGCATCCAGCCGTTGTGGCAGGCGTAACACTCGAGTTCGGCGTGGCTCGCCGAGTCGTGGGAGCCGACGAAGTTTTCGTTGCCGCCGACCTCCGAGACCTGAACCACCTCCCGGGTGCGCCCATCTGCGGACTTGAACACCACCCGCCCGCCTTCGAGCTGGAGCCGGGCCAGCGGATCGCCGCCGGTGCTGCGGAACGCGCCGCTTTCGTCGGCCATGGCGGGGGTGTCGAAGGTCCCGTGGCAGTCTTCACACTCGATCCCGGTCTCCCGACCCATGTTGGCCTCGAGGTGTCCGGTGCCGTGCACGTCTCGACCAAAGTGGCAGTCCGAGCAGGTCATCCCCGCGGCCTGGTGGACGTCGGGTGGGGTCTCGTCGAAGCGGTTGGTGGGATCTTCGTCGACCACGTAGGCGCCGGCCGGCCGGTTGAAGCCGGGCACCTCACTCTTCGCCACGCCGGGGGCGTCGGCCGCCGAAGCCTCTCGCCAACCGCGGAAGGAGGGCCCGATGCGCGCCGAGGTCGCGTGGCATCGTTCGCAGGCCACGTCCGAAGGGGTGCGCCCGATCTCGTGCCGCTCCAGGTGTCCCGGCGTCCGCTCGATCAACGGATCCTTGCTGAGGCTGACGCCGTCGGGAGCGTAGGGGACGTGGCAGGACGCGCAGCCGCTCCCGCGGTGGGCGGTGGTTTCGTCGACCGCGCCGGCGACCGAGAGGTGACAGCCGGTGCAGGCCTTGCTGAGCGCGAGATCGAGGTAGGGGCGGGGGTCGCTGGCCGCGGCCTCTCGTAGATCGGGCAACGGCAAAGCCGAGAGCCCTCGATAGGTGTAGCGCGGCGCGATCGACGGCTGGAAGCTGTCGTTGGTGACGCCGACGACGCCAACCGTCGGGGGCCGGAGGTTGATCAGGTTGGCGTCGAAGCGGGGGATCATCGTCAGGCCAACGTTGGTGGCGTGGACCGAAAAGCGCGATCGATCCACCACACTTTGGTGACAGCCCGCGAAGCCCGGCGACTGTGGGCTCCCCGAGCCGCAGCCGGCCGGAGCGGCGATCGGGTGGCTGGGGTTGACGAACTGGACGTAGGCCTTCTCGAGCTTCGCGAGTTCATCGCGGCTGCTGGCGCGAAGGCTGACGGCCTGGGCGGGTCGCAGCACGTGGGCTTCGGCGATCGTCTGGCCCTCGGCGCGCCCGCCGTGGCAGTCGGTGCAGGTGAGGGCCACCGAGGCGTGGGCGATCTCCAGGTGGTCGGCGGGCCGGGCCTCGGGCTCGTGGCAACTCCGGCACCCCTCGGTCGTGATCGTGGTTTCGGCCGAACAGGCCCCTTGAACCACCCCCAAACCTAGGAAGATCCCTAACCGTAGTCGTCTTCCGGGCACGGGCGGCCAGGATAGGGTGGGCCATGGCCGGAATCAACCGTAACGATGTTGTCACGTCCCCCGAAAATCCGTCACCCTTGGGTGGCGATGGGGAACCCGCGAGCATTCGGGCCACCGGCCCTGCTCCTCTTCTTCACCTGGGGGCTGTTCCTGGTCGGCTGTGGCGGCGACGCCAACGAGGGGTTGGGTGAGCTGCCCCCGACCCTCGACGCGATCCAACAACACGTCTTCACCCCCGGCTGCGCCACCTCGGCCTGCCACGATCGGGTCACCCGAGGTGGAGACCTGGACCTCTCCAACGCCCAGGTCAGCTACGATCAGATGGTCAACGTCGGGTCCAAGAACCCGGTCGCCAAGGCCAACGGCTGGTTGATCGTGAAGCCCGAGGACCCGGCGCGGAGTTTTTTGGTGCGGAAGCTGGTGGGCCCTGGGGTCGGCGAAGGAGAGGCCATGCCCTCCGTCAGCCAGGAGCTGGACCCGTATTATCAGAAGTTGATCGAGACCTGGATCCAGGAGGGTGCACGACGATGAGCACCAAGTCGCCGATGGCGGCCCGTTGGGTCGCCATCATGGTTGGAGCGTCGGCCTGCAACGAACCCGAGATCAGCGGGACCCTGCCCGAGCTCTTGCGGGCGCGCCAAGACGTCGACCTGGTCTTCGAAGATCCCGAGACCGAATGCGCCGAATGTCACCCGCAGCACGTCGCCGAGTGGCAGACCTCGATGCATGCCTACTCCGCCACCGACCCCGTGTTCCACGGCTTGGCCGAGTGGGGCCAGAGCAACACCGACGGCCAACTTGGGGACTTTTGTGTCCAGTGCCACGCCCCGGTGGCGGCGGCCCTCGGGACCGCGCCGGTGTACCTCGACGCCAGCGACAACCGCTGGAAGCAGGACACGCGCAACATGGGGGCGGTCGCCCAAAAGGGTGTCTCCTGCGACGTCTGCCATTCGATCACCGACGTCATCGAGCCGGTGAACGCCCGAGGGGTCTACACGCCGAACGGGGTGCGCCGAGCGACCATCGAAGATCCGGTCCAGAACACCAAACACGCCTCGACCTACAGCCCGCTGCACCACGAGTCGCGGGTGTGCGGCATGTGCCACGCGGTCACCAACTTCAACGGTGTCCGGTTGGAGGAGACCTTCCCGGAGTGGGAGGCCAGCAGCTTCAACGGGCCGGGCGGCAAGACCTGCCAGGACTGCCACATGCCCGCCTACCAAGGCCAAGCCGCCAAAGACGGCCCGACCCGGGAGGTGCACCGCCACACCTTTGTTGGGGTGGACGTGCCCTTGTTGTCCGACTTCCCCGGGCACGACGAAGCCCTGGGGTTGACCATCGAGCTCTTGCGGAGCGGCCTGAAGGCGACGGCTCAGCTCGAACCCACCGAGAAGAAGTTCAAGATCCACCTCAAGAACGAGGCGGGGCACGCCATCCCGTCGGGTGCCACCGCGGATCGTCAGCTCTGGGTAGAGCTGATCGTGCGGGATGCCGGCGGGCAGGTGGTCTTCGAGACCGGCACCCTCGACTCACGGGGTGACCTGCGCGATAACGATCCGCGCCACACCAACCAACCGGGTACCGATCCCCAGCTGATCTTCTACGGTCAGAAGATGATCGAAGACGTCACGACCCAAGATCCGAACTCGACCCGCCCCGCGCGTTCGGTCACTGGGTTGTGGCAGGCGACCTCGGCCATCAACTACCTGCTCGCGCCAGACAGCGCTGAAGATCGGGAGATTAACCTCGCGGATCTTCCGGCGGGCACTTACACCGCGACCTATCGGCTCTTGTTCCGGACCTTCCCGATGTACTTTTTGAGAGAGGTCGAACTCCGAGGCAACCTGGATCCGACGGTCAAGGATCGGGTGCCGATCGCGGTGCTCTACGAGGACACCTACAACTTCAGCTTCTAGGGCGGTGAAGAGAAGCGGTGGGTTCAAGTCCCGCTGGGCCGGAAGAGGAAGGGGTACTTCACGACCACGATCCCGCCCCCAGTGGGTGCTGGGAACCTCATCAGGCGGGCGGCTTTCATCAAGCAGTCTTCGACGTCCGTGTTTTTGAGGGTGGAGCTAGCGTCGATCTCGACCTGCTGCACCTTCCCGTCACCCGCGATGACAAATCGCAGCACCACCTTGCCGCTGAGCTCCGGCTGCCGGAGCAGGGCCCTCTCGTAGCAGTAGGCGAACTTGGCCCGATGCCGCTGGATCACCGGGCGGATCTGGTCCTTGTTCAAGGAGCCCATCACCAACGGCGAACCTTGTTGCACGTTGATGTCTCGCTTGCCCGCCTTGCCCCCAAAGCTGGCGGATCCCGAGGCCCCGACTCCACCCATGGTGCCGAGGCCTCGTCCCCCACCCCCCACGCCGGTGCCGCGGAGCCCGAGGCCACCGTAGCCCGCGCCCGAGCCCAGCCCGTTGGCGCCAAAGACCTGGCCGTGGCTCACCCCCGCGGGCGTCGGCAGGACTTGGCGTACGGTCGTCGAAGCGCCGCGGTTCCGGCGCGCCGAGTCGACGGCCACGAAGCTTGTGTGGGCGGTCATGATCCGGTGCTCGAGGCCGAGCTTCGTCACCTCGGCGACCAACCCCTCATCACTTTGAGCGCCGGCCAGATCGCTCAGGCGCTCGACCCGCTTTCGGGCCCACAAGGTCCGGAGCACCGCTTGATCGTCGCTGGGCACCGCGTCGCTGACCCGAATGATCTGTTCGAAGGGGCCGTTCGGCGTCTGACCGCGCACCACCAGTCGCCCGCTAGCGGGGCCACGGTAACGCCCGAGCAGGACCAAGGGACGCGCCGCGTACAGATCGGGCAACACCGCCGGCTCCAGGTCCTGGGCCAAAAATCCCTGGGCCTCCACCGTGACCTGGGTGAGCACCGGCGACTCCACGTAGCGGATCAGGCGTTCGGCGGCGTCGGGGGCCGCGGCTTGGTCGAGCACCACAAAAGGTTCGCCCAAACCGGCCCGAGCCAAGGCCTCGATCAGGTACCGGTTCACCGAGCTGCCGATGCCGAAGGTGAAGAGGTTGGCGCGCCCCAGGTTCTTCTGGATCAGCTCCAAGGCCTCTCGCTCGACGGTGACGTAGCCGTCGGTGATCAAGACGATCGCGGTGCTGCTGGCCTCTTTGGAGCGCGGCAAGGCCAAGGCCCGGGAGAGGGCCGGGAGCAGCTCGGTCCCGCCGCCGCCCCCTTGTTGATCGACCAACTCCAGGGCCCGCTGCAGGTTGCCGGGCGTCACCGGCAGGCTCGCCGGCGACAACACGCGGCTGCCGCCGGCGAAGAGCAATATATTGAAGCGATCGGTCGGCCGGAGCCGCCCCAACAAGTTGCGGATCAGGGTCTTGGACGACTCGAGCGGAAAGCCGCTCATCGAACCCGAGACGTCGACGACGAAGAGGTACTCCCGAGGCAAGATCTGCTCCGGCGCGACCCGGGCCGGCGGCTCCAGCTGGAGCAAGAAGTACCCGCCATCACCGCTCGGGAAGATCGAAAGTCCACCTTCGATGGCGCCTTGAGCCAAGCGATAGCGCAAGACGAAGTCCCGATCGCCGCTGCTCGGATCGTTGAGCTCGATCACCGCACCACGGGCGGAGCTGAAGTTCGGCGTCACCGGGTGGGACGGGCAAGACACCGCGGCCAAAGGCAGGCCCGACTCGATCTTGGCCCGCACCCCGAAGCGATAACTTGGCGCGGCGCCGCTCCCCGAGTGGGGGTTTTGGGCCCACGCCTCCCCCGCGCCGCTGTAGCGAGGCCCGACCACCGCCGGATAGACCAACTCGTAGACGCCGTCGGTGGGGACGATCAACTCGCTGTAGTCCAGCACCACCTGGATCCGATCGCCGGGCAAGATGTTGGCGACGTTCATGGTGAAGACGTTGGGCCGCTCTTGCTCCAGCAGGCTGGCGGTTTGTCCTTGGGCCTTGGCCTCTTCGTAGTCGGCCCGGGCCTGGTCGCGCTTTTGGATCTGGGCCTCGATGGTCCGGGCGCCGATGGTCATCCGCATCCCGTGGACCGCGGCTTGGGTGGAGGCCGGGAACACGTAGACCGCCTCGATGGCGGTGGGGCCTTGGTTGACGTAGGTCTGGGTGACCTGGACCCGGGCCACCGGCCCCACGATCCCGATCTCGGCCCGGGACTCCTCGAGCGGTAACTGGGCGCCCGTCGGTAACTGGAAGTAGGGCGCTTCACTTTGACTGCTCGCCGCCCAGGCCGGGCTGGCCAGGAGGCAAAGGAAGAAGAAGCTGCGGAACACCATACAGCCTCGACACCGGTGGTCGGCGCCAGGTTCCCCCCGTGTTAGGGGAGGGGCATGAGCGCCCGCACCCACACCGGCCTCGATCTCTTGGTCGCCGAAGGTTTTGCTCGGCTGGAAGGCTTAAAAGTTGGGCTTTTGGCTCACCAAGCCTCGGTCGATCGCCAGATCCGGCACGTGTTGCCGCTGATGCACGAGGCCGGGGTCAAGTTGGTCAAGCTCTTTGGCCCCGAACACGGCATCACCGGCGCCGCCCAAGACATGGAGATCGTCGAAGGGGAGGAGGAGCGGGACCCGCTGACCGGGGCTGCCATATATTCACTATATGGGTCGGCCGAGGCCTCTTTGGCGCCGACCAAAACCATGCTCGAGGGTTTGGATGTCCTGGTGGTGGACCTGCAAGACGTGGGCGCCCGCTACTACACCTACGCCGCCACCATGGCCTACGCCATGCGCACCGCCAGCGGCACCGGCCTCAAGATCATGGTGCTCGATCGGCCCAACCCGCTGGGCGGCCGGGCCGAAGACGTCGAGGGCCCGCGGATCGACAAGAGTTACCACTCCTTCGTCGGGGCCTTCGACATGGCGATCCGTCACGGCCTCACCTTGGGTGAATACGCGCTCTACGTCCGGGCCCAACAAGGGTGGGACGTCGAGCTGGAGATCGTGAAGATGGAGGGCTGGCGCCGCAACCTGAGCTTCGCCGACACCGGCCTGCCCTGGGTCATGCCGTCGCCCAACATGCCCACCTTGGACACCGCCTGGATCTACCCGGGCCAGTGTCTGCTCGAGGGCACCAACCTCAGTGAAGGCCGGGGCACCACCCGACCCTTCGAGTTGTGCGGCGCGCCCTACTTGGACGGCAACGCCTGGGCCGAAATGGCCGAACCTTTTGTGGGCCCCGGATTTTTGCTGCGACCCACGGTGATCAAGCCAACCTTCCAGAAACACGCCAAACAAACCTGTGGGGCGCTCCAGGTCCACGTCACCGATCCCTGGCGCGCCCACTCCTTGCGCCTGACCACCGCCTTGTTGGTGGCCGCAAGACAACTTGCACCTTTGGCCTTCGAGTGGCGCACCGAACGCTACGAATACGTCAGCGATCGCCTGGCCATCGACCTGCTCTACGGGAGTCCGGGCCCTCGTCTGTTGATCGAAAGTGGCGCCACCGCCGCCGAGGTGCTCGATACTTTCCGCGCCGACGAAGCCGCCTTCGTGGAGCGGCGCCGACCGCACTTGCTCTATCCGGAGTGACTCCACCCGTTGCGCAAGGGAGCGACTCGATCACCTCAGTGAGCGCCTCAGGCGCGGTTGAGGACGCTTCGCGACGGGCCTAGCCTGCGTAGCCCAGGCCCGCCCCGGGGCCGAGCGGCAGGCCCAGGGCCATCCAGATCAGGAGCCACACCGTCCACACCACCGCGAAGCCCACCGAATAAGGGACCATCGAGGCGATCACCGTGCCCACGCCGGCTTCGGGCGCATACTTTCGGTAGTAGCTGACGATCAGCGGGAAATACGGCATCAGCGGGGTGACCACGTTGGCGAAGCTGTCGCCGATCCGATAGGTGGCCTGCACCAGCTCTGGCGAATGGCCGAGCAACATCAACATCGGCACGAAGACCGGCGCCATGATCGCCCACTTGGCCGAAGAGCTGGCGATCAGGATGTTGATGCCGGCGCTCAAGGCGATCAGCAGGAGCATCACGCTCATGCCGCCCAGGCCCGAGGCCTTGAGGAGCGCCGCGCCGCGGATGGCCGCGATCAAGCCCAGGTTGGTGGCGTTGAAGTAGGCGATGAACTGGGAGGCGAAGAAGGCCATCACCAGGTAGGGGCCCATGGTGGCCATGGCTCGGCTCATGGCGCCGACCACCTCTTCGTCGTTTTTGATGGTGCCGGCGGCGACGCCGTAGGCCAGGCCGGCGATCACGCCGCCCACGAAGATCACCGTGACGATCCCGGAGATCAACGGCGACTGGATCAGGCTGCCGGTGTTGGGGTCCCGCAAAAAGCCGTCGGCGGGCAGGGTGCCGGCGAGCAGGATCGCCCCGAACGCCAGCAGGGCGAGGGCCGCGGCCTTGAGGCCTCGACGTTCGGAGGCGCTGAGTTTTCCTTCGGCCTCGACCGCGCCGCTGGGCGCCGGGAAACGAGGCAAGGTGATGCGTTCGGTGACCCAGGTGCCGACCGCGACGATCAAGAACGCCGAGCTCGCCATGAAGTAGTAGTTGCAGAGGGCGTTGACCGAATAGGTCGGGTCGATGATCCGGGCCGCACTTTCGGTGAGGCCGGCCAAGAGTGGATCCAAGGTGCCGATCAAGACGTTGGCCGAAAATCCCCCCGAAACCCCGGCAAAAGCCGCCGCCAGCCCCGCCAAGGGCGAACGACCGGCCGCCTGAAAGGCCGCCCCCGCCAGCGGGATCACCAACACGAAGCCGACGTCCCCACCCACATGGGCCAAGAGGCCGGCCAAGATCACGGAGGACGTCAACAACCAAGGCGGGCGCCGGATCAGAACCACCCGCAGGGCCGCCGAGACCAACCCCGCGCCTTCGGCCACCGCGATCCCCAACATCGCGACCAACACCGTGCCGAGGGGCGCAAAGCCGGTGAAGTTGGAGACCGTGGTGGTCAGGATCCGATGCAGGCCTCGGACGTTGAGCAGGCTGATCGCCGAGATGGTGTCGCCCGAGACCGGGTGGACCGCGGACAAGTTCACCCGTTCGGCGACGGCCGAAATGCCGACGACCGCCGCCGCGAACAAGAAGAAGAGGGTGGCCGGGTTGGGGAGTCGGTTGCCGGCCCGCTCGATGAAGCCGAGGACCCGCTCCAGACCCCGAGGTGGCGCAGCGTTCATCCCTTGGGCGTCGCGCTTTCGGCCTCGACCTTTTTGGCTCGGCCCTCCAGCTCTTCGACCCAATAAGGCCTCACCACGCTGGCCGGGAGCGTCTTCAGCTCGGCCCGGGCCGCGGCCAAGGTCGCCGCGGCCTCTTTGATGCGTTTGCCTTCGAGGAGCAGATCGATCTTGGTGGTGTAGAGGCGCAACTTTCGGCCGCCATATCCGCGGGCCAAGGCCCGGTCGATGGCCAACAACCCCGGCTCCAGCTTCTTCTGCTTGAGGTACACGTTGGCCAAACGCCAAGGTGGGTTGAAGTCCTTGGGCAGGTCCTTTTCGGAGGCCATCAACATGGCCTCGGCGTCGGCGTAGCGGCCCAGGGCCTGGTAGAGCTGGTTGCGGTGATCGTCGTAGGCGCTCCGCTCGACGGGGCTCTTCGCGGCCTTGGCGGCGGCCTCCAGGATGGCCAACCTCGCAACCCGGCTTGCATTGGCGCCCGCCGTGTCTCCCAAGGACTCTTGGGCGTCGGTCAAGGTCGCGTAGGCCCCCGAACGATCGTCGGCCGAGACCTCGAGTTTCGGATCGGCCAACACCGCCGCCAGTTGGTCCCGGACCTGGGTCAACACCGGCTTCTTCTCCGCCGGCGACAACGCGTTCGCGCAGTCG
The DNA here is from genome assembly GCA_016703535.1 of Deltaproteobacteria bacterium. Taxonomy (GTDB): domain Bacteria; phylum Myxococcota; class Kuafuiibacteriia; order Kuafuiibacteriales; family Kuafuiibacteriaceae; genus Kuafuiibacterium; species Kuafuiibacterium phototrophicum. The sequence continues at coordinate 1,377,314 of JADJBV010000002.1, forward strand.
GCGACCACCGCCACGAAGTCGATCCCTTGAGCGCTCCGATCCACGTCCCGGATCCGCCCCGCCCCTTGGGTCGCGCACAACTTGGGGTTGATGTGGGAGAGGGCCTCGATCCACCCGAGCAAAAGCCGAGTTTGGGTGGCGGCGTCCAGGCCTTCGGCCTTGAGGGCCAGCTCACTCAACTTCAAGGCCTCGGCGTAGTCTTGTTTGGCCAAGGCCCGCTGGGAAGCCTCCAGGGCCTTGATCCCGCCCTTGGCGGAGGCGCCGAAGAACGCGGCCATCTCCGCCGGGGTGCCAGAGCCCATCCAGCGCCCGTTGACCGCTCCGCTCGCGCCGTCGATCACCATAAACGTCGGGAAGGCGCCGACCGGATACTTGTCGAAGAACGCCGCGTTTTTCGGGAGGTCGTAGTCGAGGGCCAACCACACCAGCTGGTCTTTGACCGCCGCCAGCGGCGCCTGGGTCAAGATGGTGCTCTTCATCGACAAACAGGTGTGGCACCAGGTTGCCCAAACATCGACGGCGATCCCCTTCTTTTCGGCCTTGGCCCGCTTTTCGGCGGCGGCCCAGTCGTCGTGGATCCACTGAATACCGGAGGCGTCAGGCGGCGCGGCCAAAAGGGCCAGGAGGAGCCAAGAACTCATCCCCCACCTGGTACCAGGCCGGGCCGGCGCCGCCAACCCGCCCGGGAGGGATCGCCGCTCAGGCCGGGGTGGTCAACTTGAGCCCCACGATCGACAAGACCAAAAGCCCCAGGAACGCCGCGCGCAAAGGCGGCATGGCCTCCTCGTACAACACCACCCCGCCGATCGCCGCGCCGGCCGCGCCGATCCCCACCCAAACCGCGTAGGCCGTCCCGATCGGCAACGTCCGGGCCGCCTGGGCCAAGAGGACCATGCTGGCGACGATGGCGGTCCCGGTGAGGACGCTGGGCCCAAGTTTGGTAAAACCGTCGGTGGCCTTGAGCCCCAGGGCCCAGACCACCTCCAGCAAACCCGCCAGCAACAACACGAGCCAGACCATGGGCACAGCCCTAGTGTCCCGTCCGGAAAGTTCGGATCACGTTCGCGCTCGTCCTTTTCGCCGCTGCTCGACGCGCGGCCTGCGGCCGCCCTTTCGGGCTCCTCGGTCATTGGGGGCAACCCAACTCCCTCCGGAGCGCGTCGATCAGCGACGAAAAATCCTTCGCGGGAACATGATCGAACTTCCCGGACGGGACACTAGCTGGCACCCGGGCGGGGGGCAACTCGTCGGGCGTGGGGCAACTCGCCCCGCTTTCGCCCCATTCTGCGCGGCAAAAGGCGCCAGTGGGCCCCGTCGTCGTTTGGCGCGGCCGCGGAACCGGAGTTGCAGTATGGGGTGGGTGTGCGGCGTCGGGCCGGGTGGACAACTTGGCTCCTTTTGGGCCTGACCGCCTGCAGCGGGGGTGGGCTCCCTCGTCGTTCGATCGTGAACGCCCAGGTGCTGGGCAACCGCCAGGTGGACGGGGACGAGCTGATGGAGGGGATCGCGAACCGCCCGCCGTCTGGGTTGATCTTCGAGACCGAGGCTGACTTTCGGCCCCTCGAGCTGCAGCTCGACCAGCGGCGCATCGAGACCACCTACAAAGAGCGCGGCTTCTTTTCGGCCAAGGTGCTGGAGGCGGACGTCGTCAGCTTGAGCGAAGACGAGGTCACGATCACCTATCGGGTCGACGAAGGTGCGCCGTCGATCCTCGAGTCGGTGCGGGTCGAAGGCGGCGTCGACGAACCCGAGTTGGACGATCGTTCTTTGGCCCTCCTGGCCGGCTTGGAGCTCGGTGAACCGGTCGACTATCGGGCCTACCTGGCCGGCGCCGAACGGATCAAGGCTCGGCTCTTTCGCCGCGGTTACGCCTACGTCGCCGTCGAGAGCCGGCTGGAGATCGATCGCGATCGAGCCTCGGCGAACGTGATATATTCAGTAGATTCTGGTCCGATCGCCTACTTCGGCAAGATCACCATCGAGGGCCTGGAGAGGGTCGACGAAAGTTTGGTCCTCAATCGCCTCAACTTCACCACGGGGGACCGCTTTGATCCCGACCAACTCGAGCGGACCCGGCAGCGGATCAACCTCACCGGATTGCTGGGGGACGTCCGCTACACCTGGGATCGCACCGCCCGGACCCCAATCCTCGATCTCACCGTCCGCGCCTCCGAGGGACTTCGCCACGAGGTCCGGCTGGGCGCCGGTTTTGGTGTTCAGCGGCTGTTTTACGAGGTCCGTGGTCGCCTCGGTTACGCCCATCGCAGCTTCCTCGACGGAAAGAGCACCCTACGCGCCGAGGTCAAGCCGGGCCTGGCCCTATTGCCCAATGGCGGGTTCGTGGGTTGGAACGTCGACGCCGAGGCGGCCCTGGACCGGGAAGACTTCATCTGGCCGCTCTTGAGGGCGACGGTCGCGCTGCAATATGCGCTGACCGAAATCCCCGCCTATTCGCACCAAGGTCCCACTGCGAGGTTTACCGTGGGGCGCCTCTTCCTGGACGATCGCCTGACCGCCTCGATCGGTACTCAATATCGATTCCAGAGTTTTTTGCGGATCGAACCCGAGGTGGAGGAGATCGCCGGCAACATCGGCCTCGACAACCCGCTGAGTTTTTTCTCGCTGGAGCCGACCGTGACCTACGATGGCCGGGACGATCCCAGCGCCACGACTCGCGGCGTCTACCTGCGGTTGCGGTTCGAGCTGGGCCGGGTGCTCTCGGGCGACGCTCGCTCCTATCTCAAGCTCCTCCCCGAGGTGCGCGGTTATTTTCCGCTTTCGTCCCGGATCGTCGCCGCGGCCCGGGCCCGGGTGGGGGCCCGGCTGCTCGGCCTCGGCTCTTTGCCGGTGACCCAGCGGCTCTTCGCCGGCGGCCCCGAAAGCCAGCGAGGTTTTGGGCGCCAACGCCTTTCACCTTTTGTGGTCGAGGCGGACGGCGACCTGATCCCGGTCGGGGGTGAGGTCTCTCTCGAGCTCAACGCCGAGGTCCGGATCGGCCTCTTCCCGGTGCTGTCGCGGTTGTTGAGTTTGGTGGTCTTCCTCGACGGCGCCGACGTCACCGAACGGCTCTCCGAGCTGGAGGCCACCCGCCTGCACTACGCCTTGGGCGGTGGCCTGCGCTACGACACCCCAGTGGGGCCGGTGCGGGCCGACATCGGCTTTCGACTCAACCGCACCGGAGGCAACGAGCCCGATCCCAACGATCGTTTTGCGCTGCACTTGAGCCTCGGCGAGGCGTTCTGATGAAACCTCGTCGGCGGCTTTGGGTTCGGGTGCTCCTCGGGATCGGGGTGGTCTTGTTCCTCCTCCCGATCGGCCTGTTTTTGGGCCTTCAGACCCCTTGGGGCCTGCGGCTCCTCGCCGATCAGGTCGAGTCGATCCTCGATGGAGTTCTGGTCGGCAAAGTTGAGATCGGAGGGATCGAAGGATGGTTGCCCACCCACCTGATCCTCCACGAGGTGGTGCTCACCGACGCCGCCGATCGGGCCGCGATCACCGCCCAAAGGATCGAGGTCAAGCTGGCCTTGAGGCCACTCCTCGATCGGCGCCTCGAGGCCAGCGAGGTCTCCATCGACGCGCCTTTGGTGTGGGTGGTGGTCAAAGACGGGGAGGCCAACCTGGGGGGGCTGGTCGAGCCCACCGAACCCAGCCCCACCGAGACCTCGAGCGCGGCGCCCTGGATCATCCGGGTGGGCGCCTTTCACCTCGAGGACGGCCGGTTTTTGCTGCACGCCGACGGCAGCACCCTCAGCGTCGATCGGATCAAGGTCCGGGCCCGGGCCGAGTTGGTCGGCACCACCTTGGACGGGGTCCTGGAACACTTCGAGGCGCACCTCGAGGACCCGTCCCTCGAGGTCATCGCCCACGCCGCCGTCGCTGGGGATGTCACCCGGCACCTCGAGGTCACCAATTCTCAAGCCACCATCGACGGCCGAAGTCGCATCAAGGATGGGCGTTTGGCCCTCGGCTTGGATCCGGTGACCCTCGACGGCGCCGCCGAGCTCTTCGTCGATCGTGAAGCGTGGCAGAGGATCTTCGGGGTGCCCGGGCTCCAAGCTGAAGTTTCGGTGCAGGCCTCGCTCCTCCACCGCGGTTCAGTGACGCCTTGGCGGTTTGGAGTGAAGGGGCTGATCGGTGGTCAAGCGGTGGTCGCCAGCGCCACCACCACCCACAACTTTTCGAGCTTGGCGGTGCGGCTTTCGGCCACGGAGCTCGACCCCGCGGCGCTCTTCGAACAGGCCCCGCCCGGAGCCCTGGATCTCGAGCTGGTCGGGAACTTCGGTGATCTTCGCCCCGAGACCATGACCGGTGAGGTCAAGCTCACCACCACCGGCCTCATCCAGCCCCTGGCCGAGGTCGCCGCCCAGCCGGTTCACCTGGTGCTTTCGGCCGTCGCCGACACCGGCCGGGTTCAGGCCCAAGCCCAGGTGGACAGCGGCCCCAGCACGGTCCGGCTCGACGCGGCGCTGCGGCCGTCGCCGCTTCAGCTCGAGGATCTCCAAGCTTGGATCCAGGTCCCGGACTTGGCCGCAGCTTCCTTGGGTTTTGCGCCGATCCAAGGTTCTCTTTCGGCCACCGTCAGCGCCGAAGGGGACCTGCGGGCGTTGCGCGCTCGGGTGGTCACCGATCTTCACGGGCTTGTGTGGGGTGAAGGTGGTGGACCCGGCGCTGGGCTTCGAGAGGCGGTGATCCGCGCCGACGGTGACTTCGAGCTGCAGCCGGAGCGCAACGCCCTGACCCGCGCCGGCGTCGAGCTGGCGATCGATGGGTACCGAGGAGGCTTCGGTGGGCCCATCGATGGGCGAGGGCGCTTGACCCTGGTGGGACGAACGATGACGGCCTCGATCACCGCCGGATCGAAGGCCGCCGGCCAGGTCGCGGTGTGGCTCGAAGGCCGGGCGCCGGCTCAGACCTTCGACGTCGCCGCGTGGCGTCGGCTCGGGCTGGGCGCCATCACCCGCCTCGAGGCGGAGCTGCGGGGGATCCGGCTCGAGGAGGTCTTGCCTCCTTCCACCTCCCTGAGTGGTCGCGCCGACGGATCGATCGAAGGCACCCCAGGGTTGGCCAAGGTCGACGTTCAGGTGTTGGTCCGTGAGCTCCGCCAGCCCCAGCTCCCCGGCCCGATCGAAGTTCGCCTCGACGCCTCGATCCTGGAGTCCCAAAGCCGAGCCTGGGGCGTGTTGGCCATCGGTGATCAGCCTTTGACCTCAGTGACCCTCGAGTTGCAGGCGGGGAGCCAACAGATCCGCCAGGACCCAAGCGAGGTGTTGCGTCTGGCCGACGCCGAACTTCGCTTCGAGGTCTCCCAGCTGCCCCTCGCGATCTTGAACCAACTTTCGCCCGCCGATCCTTCGTTGCTGCAGGAGCGACCGAAGCCGGATCGGCTCGGGGGAGAGATCACGCTCCGGGGAAAACTGGACCGCCATCAGGGTAAAACCATGGGACAAGCCATTGGTTTTGCTAAGGATATTCACTGGCTGGAGGGGGCCCCGCCGATCACCGCGACCATCGCCGCCAGCCTCGACGGCCGAGTCCTGGGGCTCGACGTCGAGGCCACCGCCCAAAAGTTCGGCGGCGTGACCCTCAACGCCCATGGCCAAGCCCCGGTCGACCTCTACGATCCCGCGGCTTGGCAAGCGCTGGGTTTGGGCGCCATCCGGGACGTCCGGCTGGTGACCACCACCCTCGACCTCGCCACCCTCGATCGCCTGAGTGGTCGCCGTTTCCCGCTGCAAGGTACGGTGAACGCCGAGCTGGCGGGTGCGGCGGGCCTCACCTCGATCGAAGGGCAAGTTGCCTTGCGGGGGCTTGGCCTGAGGGCCCGGCCAAAATTCGGCGACGTGCAGCTCTACTTGGTCGCCGGGGCCGAGCGGACCGAAATGGAGCTTGGCGTCTATCGAGCGGATCGGCCGGTGCTGGTCGCCAGCGCTTCAGTCGCGATCGGGACCGCCGACCTCGGACAACTCCAACAGAAGCTCGACACCGAGGAACTCCAGGCCCGGGCCACCCTCGAGGTGTTGCCCCTCGAGGCGTTGACCGAAGCGCTGGGCCTCGGGATCCCGGTGCAAGGGACCATCAGCGCGACCGCCGCCTTCGCCGGGACCTTGGCCCGTTATGACGCCCACCTCCACCTCGACGCCGGGAAAGTGAACGTCCGAGGCCAATCGTTCGAGCGCTTTTGGGTCGATGTGAACCTCGATCCGCAGCAACTCAGCGCCCAAGCCAAGGCCAACGCCACCGAAGGAGGTGAGCTGATGTTCCGAGGTGAACTTGGGCTCCAAGGTGAGGACACGCCAGTGAACGCCAAGCTCCAGGCCGAGGCTCTGCGGATCGACTTCCTCTCGGCCCTGCTGGTGGGTCAGGACTTCGTCGGCGGGCTCAGCGGGGTCCTCGACGCCGACCTCTCCTTGGTCGGGACCCGGGCTCAGCCCATCGCCAAGGGGAAGGCGACGGTCGCCAACTTTGGGCTGGCCCTCTCCCCGCCGGTGCCGCCGATCGAGGCCAGCCAACTGGTCGCGACCCTCGATGGCGAACAGCTGGTGTTCACCTTGGAGGGGCGTTCGGGGGACGGGAAGATCTCGGCCCGGGCCGAGGCTCAGGCCGAGGCCATCGATCGCGGCAAGGCCATCATCACCCTGGAGACGGTCGAGGTCCCGTTGTCATTGGGGCCGCGGCTGGCGGTGCTCGACAGCAAAGTGCGCACCACGATCGCGCTGGGGGATGAGCTGAAGGTCGACGTGTTGGTGGAGGAGGCTCGGATCGAGGTCCCCAACGGCAGCTCCGACACCTTGCGGGACATCGGCGCCTTCGAAGATGTCGTTTATCTCGACGAAGAGCGTCGGGAGGACCTGATGGGCGACGCGGGCCCCGCCAAACAGTTGCCGGTGAACATCACCATCAAAACTCAGGAGAAGATCCCGATCCGGGGCCGGGAGATCGACGCGCTGGTGGGGGCGGACCTGCGTTTTACGCAGCAAAGTGGCGCCCTCGAGAGCGCGGGCCGGTTGTCCATCGAAGACGGCTGGATCGTGTTGTTTGGCCGTCGTTGGGAGATCCGTCGGGCCGACCTGGCCTTTGGTGGCAGCGACGAACCGGAGATCGCCCTCGAGATCGGGCGAGACCTGGGGACCGCGATCGCCACGGTTCGGGTCAGCGGCACCCCCAGCAAGCCGGAGCTGAGCCTCTCCTCCAACCCGGCGATCTACGACGAAGGCCAACTCCTGCTCTTTTTGCTCGGCGCCGATCCGGGGGCCGAGTCGACGGCCAGTGTTCAAGACCGGGCCAGCGGCGCCGCCGCCAGCGCCTTGGCCGGAGCGCTCCAGACCCGCATCCAGGACGCGCTCCCCCTAGACACCATCAACGTCGAGATCGAAGACGGCGCCGCGGTGTCCCGGGTTTCAGTGGGCAAGTGGCTCACCCAACGCATCTTTGTCGGATACGACCACGTCTTCGACGCCGAAGAAGACGAAAACACCAGTGAAGGTGTCCTCCAATTCCGCCTCGGCCGTGGGTGGATCATGGAGTCGCGCTACGGCGACCGAGGTGAAGGGGGACTGGACGTCATTTGGGTTCGGCGTTTTTAGGTCGAACCTAAACTGCAAGCTGGCTTGCAGAACGACTCAGCTGGGGGTCCAGACTTTGGGCGAAGGACCGCCGCCGCCGCGTCGTCGCCGTCGCCGCCGTGGCGGGGGCCCGTCGCCTCGGGGCGTGTCGCCTCGGGAGGCTTCGCTGCGTTGACCGTCGCCCCGGACTTCGCCGCCGAGTTGGGGCCGCTGATCGCGGCGCGGGTCACCTCCGGTAGATGCCACGTTGACCGCGGCGTGGGCCCGAACCTGTTGTCCCGCGACCCGGCCTCGCTCCACCACCGGAGCTCGCTGCTCCTGCAGCCGCCCGTGGCGTGGCCCAGGTCGTGGTTGCTCTCGCGGACCGGGGCCTCGCGCCGCCTGGCCTGGTGCGGCTTGGCCTCGGCCTGCGTGGCTTCGCCCGCCCTGATCTCGGGCCGCCTGGCCGCTGGCCGCCTGGCTTCGGGCCGCCTGCCCGGGTGCCGACTGGTCTCGTCCCCCGTGGCCTCGGGCTTGGACGGGTGCCCCGTGGCCGCGGGCCACCTGGTCTCGTCCCCCGTGGCCTTGGGCCGCCGGATTTCGCCCGCCTTGGTCACGTCCCCCGTGGCCCCGCGGCGCTGGACCTCGCCCGGCTGGGCCTTGTGCATGGGCCGGACGGGCCCCGCCCGGGGTCATCGGCGGACGGTTCGTCGGCGAGCTGCCTTTTTTGCCGATGGGTGCCAGCCCTCGAGAGGCCCTGCGGCGAACCTCATCGAACTCGACCTCGGCCAACTCATCGAGCATGGCGTTGGTGTTCACCTCTCGTTGGGCCGGACGCCAGGTCCCGGTGAGGACGGTGTCTGGGGTGAGCTCGTTGGTCTCGTAGGCGGCCCAGATCTCTTGACCGTAGGGCCGATTCCGCATGGCTGGCTCGTAGCGCGACAGGAAGTGGGTCAGGTTGTCCACGTCCCGGACCAACAGCTCCCGGGCGGTCTGGTTTTTGGACGCATCCACCGACTGAGGAAAGTCGATGATCACTGGGCCCGCCGCGTCGATCAGCACGTTGAACGACGAAAGATCGCCGTGCACCACGTCGGCGCACAACATCCGGACCGTCTCCCGAAGGAGTTGATCGAACACCCGCCGAGCTTCGACCGGGCCCAGGTCCACGTCTCCCAGGCGAGGGGCCGGGTTACCGTAGGCGTCCTTCACCAACTCCATGATCAAGACGCCGTCGACGAACTGAAACGGCTCCGGCACGCGCACACCCGCGCTGCGGAGCCGATAGATGACGTCGACCTCGGCCGAACGCCAGGCCTCTTCGTCCATGGCCCGCCCATATTTGCTGCGCTTTTGGATGGCCCGGGCGTCCCTCGAACTTCGGGTCCCTCGACCTTCGGTGTATTCGGCGCGGTGTTTGAAGCTCCGGTTGATCGCGTCTTTGTAGATCTTGGCGACCCGAAGTTCTCCGCCCGACTCGACCAGGTACACCTGCGCTTCTTTGCCGCTCATCAGCGGCCGTACCACCTCGGTGATGATGCCTTCGCTCACCAGGCTCTCGAGGCTGTCAGGGATGCGCATTCGGGACACCTTGGACGCCGCTACCCCCGTGGTCCAGCGTAAAGACGCGGCTTGGCTCGGCCAGGACCCGCTCCACGTCCAACTCGAGACGCCCCTGGATCCAGCGCTGGAGTTGGCCGACCGCCCCGGCCAACCAGGGGTGGTGCACCGCCGCGTCCCGCTGAAACTCCAGCAGCGCCGCCCGATCTTCGGGCCGAAAACGCAGGCTGTTGGCCAAAAAGAGGCCGCCATCCAGGGAACGACGTTCGAGGCGCACCGCCCGGCTGTGTTCCCGCAGGATCGACCCGACCTCGGTGCAGGACATGGTCTGGTGCCGCCAGTAGGGCTGACCCGAGCGCCCCGCCGGCTGAACCACCAAGCCGGTGGCGGCCCGGCGTTCGGCCGAAAGAATGGGGACCCCCTCGAAGCGGGTGTTGAAGGCCGCCAAGTAGTGGAGGTCCGGCGGTGAAGCCCGCAGGAAGGCCAAGGTCGCCTCTTCATCGGCCAAGGTCGAGCCCGGGAAGCCGACGATCAAGGTCGCGAAGCTGGTGATCCCGAAGCGACGACAGTTTTCGACGGCCTGGTGGTTGGCCTCGACGGTCACCACCTTGTTCATGGCGTCGAGCACCGCCTGGCTGCCGGACTCGATCCCGATGTGGACCTGGACGCAGCCCGCTTCCGCCATCCGTTGGGCGGTGTCGGCGTCCGCCAGATCGTCGGCCCGGGCGTAGCAGATCCACTTGAGTCGGCTGTGGCGCGCGACCAGCCGGCTGCACAACTCCTTGAGGCGTCGCCGCGGCATCGTGAACAGGCTGTCCAAACAGCTGACGTATTCGGCGCCGCCGGCCTCGAGCACCTGCCAGTCCGCGTCGATCTGCTCGGCGGAGCGGTAGCGAAAGCGAGTGTCGTCGAAGAGGAAGGGATAGTTGCAGAACTCGCAGCGATACGGGCAGCCGCGCACCGACTCGTACTTCACCAGGCGATAACGGCGTCGATGATAACGTTCGGCCAGCCCCCAGTCGGGGGTGGGGAGGTGATCGAGGCTGCGGCCTTCCGGGGTGCCCGAGTGGACCACCACCATGTTCCCGCGGACCTCGAGGCGGCCCCCGAGCGGCGGGGAAAGTTCGGTGAAGTTGGACCGGATCCAAGCCGCCAAGGCCGGGACCAAAAGTTCGCCGTAACCGACCGCCAACAAGTCCGCGCCGACGTCGTCGACCCACTGCCGATGGAGCAGGCCCGCCAGCGCCCCTCCGACGACCACCTTGTTGCCCGGCCGACGGAGCATCGCCAACATCGGCGTCACCTCGCCCAGGTCCCGCAGGAGGGTGCTGGAGGCAAAGACCACGTCGTTGCGATCCAGGAGTTGGGCCCGACGATCCGGATCCGCGTAGAGCTCCGCGTAGGTGGCGGCGTCAAACTCGAGGCCTTCCCGATCGAGCAAGGTCGCCAAGGCGACCTCGGTCAACTCCGGGCCCTCCAGGTCCTCGAGGGGCGCCAAATAACGATCGACGGTGGCCCGATAGGAGGCGCGACGATAACGGTGGCTCGTTCGCTCGAGCCGCATCCCGATCAACCGTTCGCCGAGGTCGAGTTTGGCCTGCAGATCCAGCCAAGCCCCGCTGCCAGACCGGAGCGCGCCGAGCTGTTTGCCGAGGGCCGACCACAACGAAGGTTCGTCCGCGGTCAGAAGGCTCCCGGTCACGATCAACACCCGGGGGGCCATCTGGGGCGCCTATCACGCCGGCATCAGCGGTGCTAGACGACCACTGGCGTGCCCCCCTGGCTCCAGCGCCTGAACGGCCATTTCCTCGGCCGGATCTTGACGACCTTGGTGGTCGGAGGAGGCACCATGGTGATCTATTGGGCGCTCAATGATCACCTGACCCCTCGCTACGATCTCTCGACTCGCCTCGACTTTGCGATCCCGTTTTTGCCGTGGACCATCGTCGTGTACTTCAGCTTCTACGGGTTGCTGTTGGTCGCGGCCTGGGTGTCCGAGGCCGACGACTTCGTGCGTTTGTTCGTGGCGTTGTTGGTCGCCAACGTCTGTTGTTATGTCGGCTTCATCCTCTTCACGGCCCACTATCCTCGCCCGTCGTTGAGCGAGATCTCGCCGTTCTGGCGGCCGGTCTACGCGAATATGTACGGGTCCGACGCGCCCGGGAACACCTTCCCGAGCATCCACGTGGCCTCCACGATGATCGTCGGGCTGCGGTTGAGGCGCCGTCACTTCGGCTGGATGATCTGGGCGGTGGCGATCACCTTGTCCACCCTGACGGTGAAGCAACACTTCCTGGTGGACGTGGTCGCCGGGGTGGGGGTCGCGGCGGCCGCCAGCGGGTTCGCCTTCCGATCCAAAGGAACGACGCATGGCGCCTGAAGTTCGACCACCCGCGCGCCTGAACCTGCTCTTGATCTCGGCGTTGATCACCGGGGGCACCGGGCTGCAGGTCTTGGCCTCCCGCGCCGAGTCGGGCCCAGCGTTGTTGGCCTATGGCCTGTGTTTTTCGTTCCTGTATTTGCCGCTCTATTCATTACTTCACGAGGCCGAACACTTGGTGCTCCACCCGGACCCGCGTTGGAACGATCGGCTGGGCGTCCTGCTCGGCGTCTTCTTCGGCGGCGCCTTCACCTTCCTGCGGGCCTGTCACCTGGGCCATCACCGCCGCAATCGCAGCGACGCCGAGATGTTCGACCTCTATTACCCGGGCGAAAATCTCCTCAAAAAGCGGGCCTTCTTCTACTTCAACTACCTCGGCGGCTTTTGGGTCTTGGTGCCGATCACCACCTGCCTGTTCCTCTTGGTGCCGGGCTTCGCGCGCCTGGACATCATCCAACGGGCCACCTCGGCCTCGGCGATGATCAACGGTGTGCCTCGCAGCTTCTTGCGTCGGATCCGAGGCGAAGCCTTGGGGATGCTCTTGATCCACGGGGCCCTGATCTACGCCTTGGAGCTCAACGCGTTGACCTATGTGACCTTATACTCAATGTATGGCATCAACTGGTCCTGCCAACAATACGTGACCCACGCCGCCTCGCCCCGGCAGACCCTCGACGGCGCCCACAACCTTCTGGCCCACCCGCTCTACGCGGCCCTCTTGCTCAACTTCAACTGGCACCTGGCCCACCACCAGCACCCCAAGGTCCCCTGGATTCACCTGCCGCACTTCGACGATCCGACCCGGGTCCGGCCCCCGTACCTGCGAGCCTTCCTCCGTTTTTGGCGAGGACCTCAACCTTGCCAAGAGCCCTCCCCGCGGGCGCCTTGAGCTTCACGATCACCACCCGGTGGGACTGGTGTTATCGTCCATCCGATGGGGCCCTTGGTCTGGTGTTGGCTCATCGCGACGAGCAGCACGAGCGTCGCTGCAAACGATCCGCTCCCTTCCGGGCCAGGCTCGGTCACCGTGCGTCTGGCGCCGCCCCACAGCTGGCTGGAGCGGCGCCCGGATCCGTCGCGCCCCAAGTTCGAGCCGATCTGCCAAGCCCCGTGTGATCGATCGGTCCCGGCGGGCCCGGGGTATCGGGTGGCGGGGCCCAACTTCGCCGTGTCGCCGACCTTTCCGCTGCTGCAAGACTCCGACATCGAGGTCGAGTTCCCGAACCGGGATCGAGCCTTCGCCGGTGGGTGGATCAGCATCGGCGGTGGTGGGCTCATCCTCTGGGGCGCTGGCTTTTTGCTCGGGGGGGCCCTGAGCAGCGGTGAAGGGCGGGACAACTTCCTGCTGCTCGGCGGCGTCACCGGCGGCGTCGGGCTGGCGCTGCTCTCCCTCGGGGTGTTTTTGCTCTCCGACGTCGACGGCAGCGTGCGAATCAACGGAGAAGTCTTGAGCGACTGAGTCCGGGGATCAGCGGACCCAGAGATCCTGCGCCCGGGCCTTCTTGAGGGCGGCGTCCATGGCACCGCCGTGGATGGCGCCGACCACGGCCTCGACCAGCCCGCCCTGGAGGCCGGCCTTTTCGGCGTTGCCGCGCAAGGCGGCGCCCAGTTTTTCGCCGTCGACCCGACCGTCCTTCTGAAAAAACGGCTTGGCCCCCATGGCCGCGGCTTGATCGGCCAGGTCGAGGAGCTGGGCCAGGAGGGGGCGATCCGGTCCGCCGCGGTGCTGGTGGACCAACAAAACGACGTCGGGGCCCGCCAGCAAAAGTCCCTGGAGCAGGGCCGCCGAACGCTCCGCCCTTGGCTTCACGTAACGAGTGGTCTCTTCATCGGTGAGCCGGCGAGGTGCACCCAAGATCCCGACCGGGATCTCGGCGTCGCAGAGGTTGAGCCACGTGGCGGCCTGGGTCAGGCGTTGTGCGGCGTCCCGGCGCGATTGGGGATCTTGCAGGCCCAGCTCGGCGTTCACCTTTGGATCAGCGACCAAGGCCAAGGTGGTGGCGATGACGTTTTCGGTGTGGCCCCCTTTTCCGTGGAGCACGTTGAGGTCCGACACCAGCTGGCGAACGAGGTCGGCGTTTTTGGGGGTCCCGAGGGCCGACCACAAGTTCGCCTTGTAGGCATCCAAGGCCTCGGCCTGCTGGGCGAAGGCCTCCGGGGTGACGCCAGGGGGCGTGTCTTTGGGCCAAGCCCCGAGGAGGGCCTTGAACTCCGCGGCCAACACCTCCTGGCTCTTTCGCTGGAAGTTCTTGCGGTCCAAGTAGGATTGGGTGGTCTGGCCCGCGGCCGGCAAGGTCCCGGGGGGAGTGGCCGATCCCAAAAACTCCACGGGCCCGAGGGGGAGGGCGGTGGAGCGTTGCTCGACCGACTGGCCCTGAGGGAGGGGCGGCAGCTCACCCACGACCCGGGCGCCGACGGGGCCCTCCAACTTCCGGGTGCTCATGGACCTCCCAGCTATCCGCCTCGCCGGTGGTTGGGCAAGGGGCCGCTGGTGGGTCAAAGGCCCGGCGTTCCCTTTCACCGAGCCGGGAACCCGAGGAAGATGGGCCTCGATGCGGCGCGGTTGGACGGTATGGGCCTTGGGGTGGCTGGGCTGCTCCAACCCGACCTTGCCGCTCGAGATCGGCCCTGACGAACAGGTCGCTTACGTGGCGTTGGATCAAAGCGGTGAGCTGCGGGTGGGCCTCACCGGGCTCCTCGATGGGCCCCTGTCCTTCGAGCTGATCGGGGTGGAAGAGGTCGCCTTCTTCACCATCCCGGCGGGTGGACTCTTCGATGGGGTGGGTTCACTCGCGGGCGAGCGGGGCCAACAGGTTCGGGCCCAACTCCAGAGTGAATCGACCGGCGAAGGTTGTGGGCGTTGCCTGGCCCCGAGCCGCACTTGGCCCCAGGCCCTTTTGCCCGGCGATCGGTGCCCCATCCCCAAAGACGCGCCGGGGCGGCTGTTCGTGGGCGAAGGCCGGGGGTTGGTGGAGGCCTCCCCCGAAAGCGCGGCGCTGGCTCGATTGCGGGGCGTTTTGGCGCTGACCCGAACCGGCCCTTGTGCCTGTGACGACTTCCCGTCCCGGTCCCTCGACGGTCTGGACCTGCGGCTCGATGACCACCCGGAGGCCGCCTTGCCGCTGCGGGCCCTGACGGATCGGGCCGCCGGCCACCTCTATGGTTTTTTACCGGGGCAGATCTTTCACTACGACGCCGCGACGGGCCAGGCCGAACGATTCGTCGATCCCTTGCCCTCCGACGCCCCGCCCCTGGCCAGCACCATCGCCGCCGACGGCGCCTTGGTGGTCAGCCGCAAGGACCCCGCCCGGCCCTTCCTCGAGTCTTCCCTTCACCGCTTGGAACGGGTCGGCGACGGCTGGCAGGCCACGCCCCTCAGCCTGCCCAGCACCGCACGGATCGAGGTGTTGCGTCGCCCCGAAGCTGATCCCCACCGCCGCCTCTTTGCCGGAGGTGTCACCCGGATGGTCACCGACGCCTTCACCAAGTTGTTCCGCTGCGCCGAAGACGGGAGCCAGTGTGTCGCCGAGTTCTTGGACGTGCCCCAAGACGATCGGCTCCTGGGCGTCGAGGTCCGGGAGGACGGGGTGGTGCACGCCTACTTGTCGCGAGGGATCTTCACTCAACTTCGGCCCAACGATGCCTTCTTGTTCAGCACGGTCCAGGGCTTCTTTTTGTACCAGGGCCGGCAACACGAGGTCCGAGACTGGAGCCGTGTTCGCTTCGGAGCCCAGCGGGCGGTTGGCTGCGCTCGCCTTGAGCCCCAAGGCCGGGCCATCGTGTCGGTCCCGTACGCGGCGAACGGCGCCGTGGACTTCAGCCGAATGGAGATCACCTACGCGAACCTCGAGCTCAACAGCGGTTGTTTCGGCGTCGTGGCCCAGGGCGACGGCTTTTTCGCGTGGCTGCAGGCCGGCGAGGTCGGCCAGTACCTGACCCTCGATGCCTTGGGCCAGGTGACAGCGAGTGCCGCTGAACCTCCCTGGAGCACCCCGATCCAAGACCTCTCCCGCTTGGAACAGGGGACCTTTTTCGGCGCCGATCAGGGCGCCGGCGGTTATTGGGGGACCGGCCTCGACGACCTGCGCAAGATCCACGGCCAAGCCGATCCACGGCTCGGCGCCATCATCTCCTTGTTGGTCGATGGCGAACGGGTCATCGCCGTCAGTCAGGGGGGCCGCCTGCGAGTGGTCGAAGCGAGCGGCACCCGCACCATCCCCGATCCCAACGGCCTGGTCCCGGCCTCGCTCTTGATCACCGGGGCGGCCGTGGACGAGTCGTGGCCCGGCCTGGGGCGAAGCCTGCTGGTGGCCGAACGCCAAGGGATGGCGCGGTTGAACTTCGATCAAGTGATCGAGTCCTTCGAGTGGCTCGAGCCCAGGGTGGAGGCGGTCGCCGTGGCGTATTCGGCCCCCGACGCCTTCGTCCACGTCGATCGCCGAGGCCGGATGATCCGCACCGTCGCGGGCGCCCGAACCGAACTCCCCTACACCTTCGAGCCGGGGGGGCCGGGAGATCTGTTTCGAGTTTTTATGGCCCAGCGAGGTGGGGTGGTCTGGGCCGCCAGCGACGAAGGCCGGCTTTTCCGCGGGGTCGGCGATCACTTCGAGGCCTTTTCCCCCGACGCTCCTTCGGTGACCTACGGTGATCTGGTGATGGCCTGCCCGGATCGGGCTTGGATCACCGCCAACTCCGGCGACGGCCGAGGGGTGGTCACCGTCTACTCCGAAGGCAACGCTGCACCCCAACCCAAGTTGATCTTGGCGCCGATCGCCGCCAGGCCGCTCCAGACGATCCTGGAAGACGGCGATGGTCATGCGTTCTTCGATGAAGACGGCGTGATGCACCGCCCATCCGGCAGCGAGGGGCTCAGGG
Source organism: Deltaproteobacteria bacterium (assembly GCA_016703535.1). Taxonomy (GTDB): domain Bacteria; phylum Myxococcota; class Kuafuiibacteriia; order Kuafuiibacteriales; family Kuafuiibacteriaceae; genus Kuafuiibacterium; species Kuafuiibacterium phototrophicum. The sequence goes on from JADJBV010000002.1 coordinate 1,393,670, forward strand.
CCTTGTGGACCCCGGCTACCAGGGGGGTGGTCACGCCCCAGCTGGTGGTGGTGGGCGGCGGCGAAGGGGTCTTGTTCGTCGGCCGTCGTTGATGACGGGCGTTTTCGTCAGGGAGATCTACTGGGCGTCGGCGGCGCCATCACCCCGGGGATCGGCCACCCCGACCCGCAGGCCGTCGGGTCGGACCTCGATGGCGGTGGCGTTGCCCCACTGGCCCTTCTCCACCACCTTGTGCCCCCGCTGCTCCAGGCCCTTCTTCACCTCGGGCGACAAGGCGCCGGGTTCGATGCGCAGCTGATCGGGCTGCCACTGCATGTGCAGGCGCGGCGCCGCGACCGCTTCGGCCACGCTCAACTTCCGATCCACGACATGCAAGATAACTTGCAAAACGGTAGTGATGATCGTCGAGCCGCCCGGGGCTCCCACCGCCAGCCGGACCTGGCCCTTCTCGAGCACGATGGTCGGGGTCATGGACGACAGCGGGATCTTGCCGGGCTGGACGCTGTTGGCTTCACCGCCCACCAAACCAAAGGCGTTGGGCACGCCGGGGGCTGCCGAAAAGTCGTCCATCTCGTTGTTGAGCACGACGCCGACCTCGGGCACCACCACCGCCGAGCCGAAGCCGGTGTTCACCGTCTGGGTCAAAGAGACCACCCGACCATCGGCGTCGATCACCGTCAGGTGGGTGGTGTCGGGGCTCTCGATTGGACCGGCCGGGGTGCTGGCGCTGGAGCTGGCCTTTTCGGGATCGATGGTCGCGAAGCGCCGCCCCAAATATTCGGGCGACAAGAGGGTGGCGATCGGCACCTTCACGAAGGCCGGGTCCCCCATGTACTCCGCCCGATCGGCGTAGGCCCGGCGCATGATCTCGGTCTGAAAGTGTACGTCGGCGACACCCAGATCATCTCGGCGCCCCACCTTGGCCCGCTCCAACTCCAGCAGCTCCAACATCTGCAATAGATGGGTGCCGCCCGAAGACGGCGGCGGCATGGTCAAGATGGTGTAGCCGCGATAGTCCCCGACCAACGGCTCCCGCAGCCGCGGCTTGAAGTTTGCCAGATCTTCCAAGGTCAAAAGGCCACCGAGCCGCTGACTCTCTTTGACGATCGCCCGGGCCGCGCGACCGGTGGTGAACAACTTGGGACCGACCCGGGCCAGCTCCTTCAGCGTCTTGGCCAACACCGGCTGCCGCAGCCGTTCCCCCACCGGGTACGGTTGCCCATCCTTGAGGAAGGTCTTGGCCGCTTCGGGGTGGGCCAGGAGGGCCTCGAGCCGATATTGGCTGGCCTCTCGGAAGGTCGGGTAGACCAAAAATCCCTGCTCCGCGAGGGCGATCGCCGGCCCCAACACCTGCTTCAACTTCAACTTCCCGAAGCGGGCTTGAGCCTCCGCCAGGCCCGGCACCATACCCGGCACGGCCACCGCGAAGATCCCGTCCAAGCTCTTCTTGGGATCCACCTTGCCGTCGACCAAATACAGATCCCGGTGGGCCTTCTTGGGCGCCACCTCTCGGTAGTCGACCACCTGAGCTTTTTGGGTCTTGGGATCGTAGGTGAGTAAAAAGCCGCCGCCGCCGATGCCCGCCGAATAGGGCTCGACCACCGCCAGCGCGTAGGCCGTGGCCACCGCCGCGTCGATGGCGTTGCCGCCCGCCTCCAACACCTGGATGCCGGCGGCCGAGGCCAAAGGATGGGCGCTGGCGACGACCCCCTTCATCCCTTGAGCGGTGCGCGGCAGCGGCGCCGGCTCGGGCCCGCCCGCCCAGGCCAAGACCGGCCCCAACCCAGTGAAGAGCAAACCGAGGGTCAACCGCAGCAACATCGACGAAATCGATAGTACGTGGCTTGACCGGGGACCAGGCCCCGTCGACAACCCCTCCCCGTGGACGAAGGTGACCCGCGGCCCCTTCACTACTTGGATCCGGGCACCGCGGAATTTTCTGAACACCTGCGCGACTTGAGCCAGGCCCCGCGCCTCGCCGTCGACACCGAGTCCGATCCTTTCCATCGCTACTACGAGAAGGTCTGCCTGCTGCAGTTTTCTACGGAAAACGCCGACTACTTCTTGGATCCGCTGGAACATGGCTTGCCCGATCCGATCCGGGCTTTGTTGTCCGACGCCTCTCGGACCTTGGTCATCCATGGCGCCGACTACGACGTCCGTTCCCTCAAACACTCCTTCCAGCTGCGCCTCGGCAAAGTGGTCGACACCTCGATCGCCGCTCAACTCCTGGGCCTGCCGCTGATCGGCCTGAAAAACCTGATGGAGTCGGAGCTCGGCATCGTCATCGACAAGAAGGAGCAGCGCTCCGACTGGGGACAACGGCCTTTGACCCGGGCCCAGCTCGACTACGCCCGGCAGGACACCCGGGACCTCTTGGCCCTTTCGGCCCGGCTCGAGTCCCGGCTCCAAGATCTCGGGCGTTACCCCTGGTTGGAGGAGGAGTGTGCCCTGCTCCTCGATCGGGAGCTGAAGGCCCGGGTCTTCGATCCGGAGAGCTTCCGAAAAATAAAGGGGTCGAAGGCCCTGGGGATCAAAGGTACGGGGGCCCTCCGGGCACTCTATGGATGGCGCGAGCAGCGGGCGATGGCCGACGACGTGCCGCCATTCAGGGTAATCCGAAATGAGCTCCTCTTGGCGTTGGCCCAACTCGCCGATCTTGGCCCGCTTACGCCCGTCGATCTCAAGTCCGTCAAAGGCGTGCCGAAATGGATCGACCACCGTGTGCTGCTCGAGGTCATGGCCCGCGGCATCAGCGAAAGCCCGCCCCGCCCCGTGTCCGGGAGCCGGCCCGCCCGTCCTTCGGCCGAGGTCCAAAAACGGACCGACAAACTCCGGGCGGCCCGAAGCGAGTGGGCCCAGGCCCTCGCCATGGACCCCGGCGTCCTCCTCCCGAGCAGCGCCCTCGAGCGGATCGCCGAACTTCCGCCGGAACAGATCGAAAAACTTAATGAGGTTCAAGGCCTTACGCGGTGGAGGGCTGAGCTACTCGCCCCGCGGATTCTCCAGGCCCTCGCCTTATGATTCGCCCCGAAGGGTGCTAGGGTCGTCCGGCACGCCGTCGAAGGGGGACACACCGCCAAGTCCGCGGCACGACAGGTTTCGGGAGGGTCCATTGACGGCTTCCCCGAACCCTGACATTCGTGCCGCGACCGGCCTGACAACCCTGCGCCGGAGCGCGTTAGGTCGACGTACCGAGGAGTCGTGATGATCCGTATCAGTTGGTTCCTGCTCAGCCTCATGGCGCTCACCATTGCCCCGAGCGCTTGGGCCCAGAACCCCGAGGCGACGCCCGATGCGCCGCCGCCTGCCACCGAAGGGGTCGTGATGCCCCCAGAACAAAGTGCCCCGGCCAAGACCGTCGAAGACTCGGACTACGCGATCAAGCTCCGGGGCTTGGAAGAACGGGTCAACGATCTCAAAGAGCGAATCTTCCGCAGCAAGGCGCGGCTGATCCTCCTGCGGGAGACCGTGCTGAACGGGGTGATCTCCCGGGGCCAAGGCGGTGGTGATCCACCGAAACGAGATGGGCTCTTCTTTTACGCTGGAGCAGGCCAGTTATGCCCTCGACGGCGCGCCGCTCTACAACAAGACCGACACCGAAGGGGGCCTGGATGAGCAGGAACAGATCGAGCTGTTCAACGCCAGCATCGTGCCGGGCAACCACAACCTTTCGGTGTATTTGCTCTTCCGCGGCAACGGCTACGGCGTCTTCAGCTACCTGAAGGGCTACACCTTCAAGATCAAGTCGAGCCAAGCGTTCACCGCCGAAGAGGGCAAGGTCACCACGGTCAAGGTGGTGGCCTATGAAAAGGGCGGCTTTACGACCGACCTCAAGGATCGGCCGCAGGTGCGCTACGACATCGAGGTCAAAGCGGACGTGGCGGCGGCGGGTGGTGGTGAAGCCCAGGCGGCTTCACCCGCCAACAACTGAGGGGGGCTCGATGCGCGCGCACTATTTTATGTCGGCGGCTTTGCTGCTGACACCGGCTGTCGCCGGAGCCCAAGACGATCCCCCGAGCCTGGAGGAAGCGACCTCGGTCGCCAACCAGCTCGACAGCGACATCGCCATCATGAAGACCGACGTGGACACGGTCCGCACCGGATACGGCATCACCCGCGGTCCCAAGGTGGGACGGGTGGAACGACGGCTGCGGGAGGCCGAGATCCACTACCTGCTCGGCGACTTCTTGCGGGCCTCGATCGTGTTGCTCGACGTGGTCGAGGACGACGTGAGCAAAGGCCACGCGCGTTACCCAGACTGCGTGTTTTTGCTGGCCGAGTCTTTGCGCAAGTCCAAGAACTACTCGGGCGCCCGCACCTACTACGAAGAGATCTTGCCGCGCTCCACCGGCGATCGCCTCAAGGACATCGTCCTGGGCTTGCTCCAGATCGCCAGCGACACCAACCGCTACGAAGAGGTCGATCGTTACATCGCGGCCCTCCGTCAGGCCGGCACCTTGAGCCGCCCCGACGTCGACTACATCTACGGCAAGATGTTGTTCCGCAGCGCCGGCGACGACGCGTCCAAGCAGATGCGCGCCTATGAGCAGTTCCGGAGTGTTCCGGCCGGCGCCCAGGTTTCGGGCCCCGCCGCGTATTACGCCGGCGTTTCGCTAGTGAAGATGGGCCGCTACCAAGAGGCCCTCAAGCAGTTCGACGAGACCTTGGTGCGGATCGGCGGCTCGGCGGAGCACCTGACCTTGCGGGAGTTGACCCACCTCTCTTTGGGACGGCTTTATCAAGAGCTGGGCGACGTGGGCAAAAGCGCCGACGCCTACCAAGAGATCTCTCAGACCTCGGTCTACTTCGGCGACATGTTGTACGAGGTGGCCTGGGCCCACGTCACGGCGGCCAACCAGACCCAAGATCTCGAGGAGCAGCGCAAGTCCTATACTCGTGCGCTCCAGGCCACCGAACTCCTGATGGCCACCGCGCCGACCTCGCGGCTTTTTCCTCAGGCCAGCATTCTGCAAGGTAACTTGCAGATCCGCCTCGGCGCCCCCGAAACCGCCTACGACACCTTCCAGGGCATCGTCGATCGTTACGGTGGCGCTCGGGACAAGCTGCTGGAGATGATCGATCGGAGCAACGACCCGAAGGCCTTCTTCGATCAGCTGGTCTCGGACGACCTGGCCCGCATCGCGCCTCAAGATCTCTTGCCCAAGGTGGCCCTCAACTGGGCCCTCGAGGAAGAGGAGCTGGAGCGGGCGGTGGCCATGGAACAAGACCTGGCCGACAGCAAGAAGTACCTGGCCGAAAGCCGGGAGCTGGTGGACACCTTGGAAGAGGCGCTTCGGGGCGAACAACGCTTCAACATGTTCCCGGGGCTCCGTTCGGCCCGGTCCAAGGCGCTTTCGGTGGAGAACCGAGCCATCGACGGTCATCGCCGCCTGATCCGGCTCGAGCGGGACATTGTTTATCCCGCCATCTCCGCCAGCGAACGGGCCGCGATCGAAGCCGCCCACACTCGGGCCACCCAACTCGAGGTGCAGATCGAGCAGCTCCCCAAGAGCAGCGAAGCGGTCGACGCCAACCGGGACGTGCTCAAGGACGCCTACTTGGGCGCGGGTCGCCAAGCCCACAAGTTGACCTACCGGCTTTCGTCGATGCGGGCCCAGCTGGTGGCCATCGAACTTTGGCTCCGGGACAACCGCAGCAAACTCAACGCCGACGAGATCCAGAGGACCGAAGGCCAACTCGAAGAGGGCCGGACGCAGCTGATCGCCATGGAGCAAGAGTTGGACGGCCTGGAGACCGAAATCCGGAAGGCCGCCGATCTGATCGAAGGGGACGGCGGGCGCACGGGCCTCGACGCCCTCAAGGGTCAGTTCGCCCAGGCCCAAGCCGAAGAGCAGGCCCTGCTCCGCAGCCACCGGGGTCGAGCCCAAGGTGAACTGCAGGGCGTGTTGGCCCGCATCGATCAGCAGCGGGTGGCGCTGACCAGCATCACCGACGATCTGCGCCAGCTCCAGGGCTCCCTGGAAGAAAACGTCAAAGACGAGGTCGCCCAGCTGCGCCGCGGCATCGCCGAAGAAGTGGCCAAGCTGGAGCGCTACAACGGCGAACACAGCGGGTTGACCGGGGAGAGCGATCGGCTGGTCGGTCCGGTCGCGACGCGCTCCTTGAGCTCGGTGGGTGAGCAGTTCAAGAACCTGGTGCTCAAGGCGGACGTCGGGATCATCGACGTGGCCTGGGCGCGCAAGCAGGCCGAGACCGACAAGGTCAACGCGATGCTGAAACAGGCCCAAGACCGTGCGACGGAGCTCGAGACCGACTTCGCCGACGTGCTGAAAGAGTGACGATGATGAGCGGGGCAAATCGGGCACCAGCCCTTGTGGCCGCAACCTTGGCCTTGAGCCTGGCCTGGTCGGCGAACGCCGTGGCCCAAACCACCACCGGCACGGTCGCCAGCGAAGGTGCGGGGGTCCAGATCCCTGAGGGCGAATCTCGGCCCCCGAAGCCGCCGACCGCCGCCGAGGTCGACGCGCCGCAGAACCAAGATCAAGAGATCGAAGCTCGGGCCCGGGACACGGCCTACTACGAGCAGGGCGCCGACTCCTTCGCCGCCGACATGCGGGCCCTGATCCGCGAGAAGTACGATGAGCAGAAGGACCTCTTGGCCGCTCAGTACGATCGCTCGATCATGGAGCTGGAGGAACAAGAGCGGACCCGACGCCTCGAGGCCATCGCTCGTTTCGAAGAGTTCCTGAAGAAGTACCCCAACGATCCGGCCTACAGCCCGGACGCGATGTTCCGCTTGGCCGAGCTCTACTTCGAGAAGTCGAGCGACGACTACCTGACCACCTCCAAGGGCTACGAGGCCGAGTTGGCCGCTTATGAACGCGGCGAACGAGAGACCGAACCGCCGCCGCCCGAACCCAGCTACGAAAAGACCATCGGAATTCACCAGGACTTGCTGAACCGCTTCCCGGACTACCGGCTGGCGGATGCGGCTCGTTATCTGCTCGGTTATTGCTACGGCGAACAGGGCCAGACCGAAAACGCCTTGGCCGCCTTCCAGGACCTGGTCACCAAACACCCGGATAGCAAGTTCCTGGCCGAGGTCTGGACCCGAATCGGCGAGATCTACTTCGACGGCGCCGACGTCGCGACCTTGGAGAAGGCCATCGAAGCTTACTCCAACGTGCGGGCCTTCCCGGACAGCCCGTACTTCGACAAGGCCCTCTACAAGATCGCTTGGACCTACTACCGGCTCGACCGCTTCGATCCGGCGGTCAAGAGCTTCATCGAACTGGTGGACTACGCCGACGCTCAGAAGAAGGCCACCGGCGTCACCGGCTCCGAGCTGCGGGCTGAAGCTATTCAGTATATTGCGTTGTCCCTTGCCGACGAGGAGTGGGGCGGCTTGGAGAAGGCCCGGGCGGTGCTCGAGCCGATCGAGTCCAAGGACTACACCGGCGAGTTGTGGAAGCGATACGGCGAGATCCTCTTCGACCAGACCCGCTACGACCTGGCGGTCGAGGTCTTGGCCTACACCATCAAGAAGTACCCGAACGCGCCCTACAACCCCGAGGCCCAAGAGAAGATCGTCCGGGCCCACGAGCAGCTGCGTGACTTCGACAAGGCTACCAAGGCCCGCGAGGTCCTGGTCGCGGACTACAGCAAGGGCTCACCGTGGTACGAGGCCAACAAGGGCGACCGAGAGGCCATCACCTTGGCCGAGTCGCTCACCGAACGGTCCCTGTATTCGGCGGCGATCTTCCGGCACCAGCAGGCCCAGGCCTACAAACAGGCCAACAAGATGACCGAAGCCAAAGAGTCCTACGTGGCGGCGGCGACGGCCTATCAGCAGTACCTGGCCCGCTTCCCCGAGGGAAAAAACTCCTACGACTTCGAGTTCTTCTTGGCCGAGTGTCTCTTCTACTCGGGCGACTACCTGAAGGCGGCCGCTCAGTACGACAAGGTCCGGGACTCCAAGGTGGACAACAAACACCTGGAGGCGGCGGCCCTGTCCGCGGTGATCACCTACGAAAAAGAGGTGGAGCGTTCGGTGGCCAGCAAGCAGGTCGAGGACTACCCGCTTTTGACCGCCCAACAACGCAAGGGCAAGACCATGGAGCCCAAGGCCATCGCGCCGATCCGCAACCAACTCATCGAAGCTTCGGATCGCTACAGCAAGTTGTTGCCAAACACCGAACGCACCGGCGCCGTCCAATATCGGGCTGGCGAGATCTTCTACCGGCACGACCAGATGGACGAGGCCAGGAAGCGCTTCGAGCAGATCGTGGCCGAACGACCGGGCACCGACGTGGCCCGCTACGCGTCCAACTTGATCATCGAAAGTTATTTGGCGGTCGAAGACTGGGCCGCGGTCGAGAAGTGGTCCCAGCGCCTGATCGAGGTGGCCCAGAAGAACACCGATCCCAAGTCGGATCCCAAGGCCAAGGATGACTTCATCGGTGGCCTCAAGACCTTCCGGGTCGGCGCCCAGTTCAAGCAGGCCGAAAAGTACGACGCCGAAGGCAAATACGAGGAGGCCGCCAACACCTACGTGCGGCTGGTCGACGACAACCCGACCCACGAGTTCGCCGACAAGGCCCTCTACAACGCGGCGGTCGCCTACGAAAAGGTCAACCGCTTCGACACCGCCTCCAAGATGTACCAGCGGATCTACGACCAATATCCGAAGTCGGAGATCGCGCCGAAGGCCTTGTTCCGCGTCGGTATCAACGCCGAAAAGGGCTTCGACTTCCCCCAGGCGATCCAGAGCTACACCCAGCTGGTCGAACGGTATCCGGACTCGGAGAACCGGGCCGACGCCCTCTACAACGTGGCGGTGGTGCTGGAGAACATGCAGCAGTACCAGCAGGCCGCCGAGGCCTTCAAACGGTACGCCCAGACCTTCCCCAAGCGCGACGACGCAGGTGACGTCTTCTTCCGATCGGCCTTGGTCTACGAAAAGATGAAGGCCTGGCCCGAGATGGTCAGCACCCTCGAGGACTTCATCAACCGCTACAAAGGCGCCGGCTCCGAGAAGGAGCGGATCATCCACGCCTACAAGAAGATCGGCGACGCCAACGCCGCCCGGAACGCCGACCAAAAGGCCCTGGCCGCCTACAAGACCTGCGTCGCCGAGTTCAACCGGCGGAGCTTGTCCATTCAAGGGGAGGCCGGCGGCCACGCGGCCGGGTGTGCCTTCGAGCTCGCGGAGGACGAGTTCGAGCGCTACGACGGCATGCAGATCACCGGCACCGGCAAGGCCCAAGTGAAGGCCCTGACCGAAAAGGCCAAGGCCCAGCAGGCGGTCGAAAAGACCTACGGCGGGATCTTCAAGTACAAGCGGGTCGAGCAGACCTTGGCCTCGTCCTATCGGATCGGCCACAGCTACGAACGCTTCGCCGACGCGCTCTTTTCGGCGCCGATCCCGAAGGAGTTCCAGAGCAACGAAGAGTTGGCCAACGAATATAAGGCTCAGCTGGAAGACAAAGCTGCGGTGCTGGAGCGCAAGGCCGAGGCCGCCTACCGAAAGGCCTTCGAAGAAGCCCGCCGGACCCGGGTCACCAACGAGTGGACCCAGCGGATCCTGGAAGGCCTGAACAAATACGCGCCGACCGAGTTCCCGATCCAGAAGGCGGGCAAACCTCGGATGCAGAGCAACAACATCTCGGGCCACCCCCTCGACACCCTGGAGCCGGCCCCGGCGGCGGGCCCCAAACCCGACGCCCAGGCGCCTTCGCCCGGCGGGGCTCGGACCGCCCAGGGAGGTGAGTGATGAAGCGCCTAATCTTGTCCCTCGGTTTGGTGTTGGCCGCCTGTGGTGGCAAACAGACCCCCGAAGGTGAGACGCCTCCGGTCGCGGCGGGCGGAGAGACGCCCGAGATCGCCACCGACAAACAAGGTCTGGCGGCCGAAGAGACCCCCGCCGCCAAGGCCGAAGAGGCCAAGCCCGGCGAGTCGGCCACCCTCGCTTCGGCGTCGACGACCGTTCCCGAAGCCGGCGCCACCGCGGCCCCGGCTTCGACGCCCGCTTATCAGCCCAACGCGACCGCCAAGCGCGAGTTGCTCGACGGCCTACGGGTCGCCAACGACAACCCGAAGCAGGCGATCGACAAGTTTTTGGCGGCGGCCAACGCCGACCCGGGCTTCGCGGCGGCCTACTACAACGCCGGCGTGATCTACGAACGCCTCGGTGACTACAGCAACGCCGCCAACCAGTACCGGGCGGCGATCAAGGCCAACTCCCGTTATTTTGCGGCGGTGGAGAACTTGGCCAACCTTTCGGTGCGCCAGAGCAACCCCGATCGGGCCGAAGAGGTGTTGATGGAGGCCATCCGCCAACACCCGGCGGACCTGACCTTGCGCAACCGGCTGACCTCGGTCTGGTTGTCAGGCAACAAGATGGAGGCCGCCGAAAAGGAGGCCAAGAAGATCCTCAAGGCCGACGAACGGAACGTGGGCGCGCTCCTCAACTTGGCCACGGTCTTCTTCCGCCGCGGTCAACACGAGTTGGCGACCACCGTTTTGGACCGGGCCCGTCAGATCAACCCGAACGAAGCCGAGGTCTGGAGCAACCTGGGCTTCGTGTATTTGGCCCGGGACAAAAAGACCGAAGCGGTGGAGGCCTTCAAGAAGGCCACCGAGCTCCGGGACGATCTCCCCGAGGCCCTCAACAACTTGGGCGCCCTGTTCGTGGAGACCCACGACTACGAAGCGGCGATCACCGCGCTGAAGCGGGCCTTGGCTTTGTACCCAGACTTCGCGAGCGCCTACATCAACCTGGGCAACGCGTACAAAGGGAACAAGCAGTACCAGGAGGCGGAGCAGGCCTATAAGAAGGCCAGTCAGCTCGATCCGGCCGCCACCGAGGTGATCTACAACCTGGGCGTGCTGCATTTGGACAACCTGCTCTCCGGGGTCGATCGCCTGAAGCGCTGGGAGAACGCCAAGACTTATCTCAGCGACTATCTGAGCAAGGTCCGAGAGATCAGCAACGACGACAAGAAGCGGACCGAAGGTTACATCGCCGAGGCCGATCGCGGGCTGGTGCGGGAGCAGCGGGCCATGGAAGCCGAAGAGCGTCGTAAGGTTCGGGAGGCCAAAAAGGCCGCCGACAAAGCCGCCAAAGAGCCGAAGGGTGAGGCCGCCCCCGGCGACGCACCGAAGGGCGGCGACGCGCCCAAGCCGGCCGAAGCGCCCAAAGGTGAGGCTGGGCCCGGGGATGCCCCGAAGGCTCCCGCGGGTGACGACGGCCCCGGCGCGCCGAAGTGATCGTTTGGACCGCTGGTACGTTGGAGCGAAGGTTCGCCGAGGAGTGAGAGCAATGCGTATGGGGAAGCGATGGTGGGCGGTGTTGGTCGGGCTCGGGCTGGTTTGTACCCAGGTGAACCCGGCGTTTGCCCAGGCCAAACGGGCCCGAAAGGTGATTCGGATCGCAGAAACCCGTATCGAGGGTCGGATCCAGAAGCCTCAGGCGTTCTACATCCTCCAGCGATCCAACCTCAATTTCGAAGGCCTCGAGCTGAAGAACAGCTTTGTGCCGAAGATCATCAAGTCGGTCGACCGGGCCCCCTTCTAGCGAAGAACCTGGAACCGAACCAACATCACGGGTGACCAACTGACATGAGCGCGTCCAAGCAGACTGAAGACGGCGAGGGCACGGGACCGAAGGTCCTGCGCATCGGCATCGTCCAAAAAGGGAAGATCGTCGACGAGCGGGAGCTCAAGAAGCGGGAGACCGTTTCGCTCGGCACGCACGAGAAGGCGATGTTCTCCGTCGCCTCCGACGCGCTCCCGAAGAGCTTCGACCTGTTCGACTACGACGGCAAAGACTACTTCTTGCGCTTCAGCTCGGGGATGGAGGGGCGCATCCAGCTGGACGGCACCAGCGCCGCCGACTTCAACCAGCTGAAGCAGCAGAACAAGATCATCAAGCGGGGTGACTCGGACGCGGTCAAGTTGACCGACGCCAGCCGCGGCAAGGTGGTCATCGGCGACATCACCGTCCTCTTCCAGTTCAAGGCGCTCCAGTCTTCACCGGCGATCCCGGTGTTGCCCGCCGAGATCAAGGGTTCGCTGCTCCAGAACATCGACGGCCAGTTCACGGCCATCTTCGTGTTGGTGGCGATCTTCGAGATCTCCTTGGTGGCCTACGCCCGAAACCAGCCGTACATCGAGCCGACCTCCATCGAGCAGATCGACCAGAGCTTCCAACGGTTGATCATGCCGGACCGGGCCCCCGAACCTCCCAAAGAGGAGCTCGCCGAAGCCGGCGCCGAAAAGGGCAAGGACGAAAACAAAGAGAAGCCCAAGGACGAAAACAAGGACACCGGCAAGAAGGCCAAGGCCAAGGACACTGGGCCGGTCGACGCCGAGGCCGCCGCTCGGGCCCGAAAAGAGGCCATCTCCAAGGCGGTCGCGGGCAAGGGCCTCCTCAAGGTCCTCGGCTCCAACGGCAAAAGCGACGGCGCCCTCAACGACGTCTTCGCCGAAGGTGGCGGAGCGGTCGGCAGCTTGGGTGACGCGTTTTCGGGCATCCAGGGCGTGGACATCGCCTCCTCGGGCGGCCAGACCGGCACCCGCGGCGGCGGCTCCGGCACCGGCGTTGGCATCGGCGACCTCAGCACCGAAGGTGGCGGCAGCGTCAACTCGGGCACCAAAACCGAAACCGCGGTCCGCGGCGACGCCCGGGCCGAGGCCCCCGAGGTCGACGGTGAACTCTCTCAGGCCGAGATCTCCGGCGTCATGAAGCGCAACCTGAAGGCGCTCCGGGACTGCTACGAAAGTGCCCTCAAACGCGATCGGACCTTGTCGGGCAAGGTGGTCATCCGCTTCGAGATCCTCGAGGACGGCCGCACCGCCAACATCGAGTTCGAGGACTCGAGCCTGAAGAGCGCCGACGTGGTCAGCTGCATCAAGGGCCGGGCCAAATACTGGCGCTTCCCCAAGCCCGAAGGCGGCAGCGTCTTCGTGGCCTACCCGATCGTCTTCACCCCCGCCGGCTGAGTTCCCCTCTTAGGGGCAGGCCGTTGCCTCGAAGATCCGCACCTCACTCCCCGACGACACCAACAGGTGGCGGCAGTCCGGAGTCTCCAGGTGACCTCCGACAAAGTCACCGGGATCCAACGGTCGTCCTTGGTCGTCTCTGAGTTCCCCGGTGTTGTCCAACATCAGCGGGACGAAGGACCCGAGGGACGCGAGCACCAACCGTTGATCGAAGGCCGCCAGGTTGGTCCGGTGATAGAGGATCGACTGACGATCACAGCCCAAGGTCAGGCCGGCAGCCCCTTCGTTGGGGGCGATGCTGAAGGCAGAGAGGTCCATCCGATCCTCGACGGTTCCAGCGATGGTGGAGCTGCGGGTCACCGCCAGGACTCCGTTGGTGAGAGAGCGGTAGAGAAGCGTCCGGTAGTCCGCCAGGATCAGGGGCGACAACACGGGCGCGGTGTTGATCGGCGAGACCGGACGGGGACGCAAGAAGGGCTGGCTCCAACGGGCGCGGCTGGCGATCCAGGCCTCGGTGGGAACTTCGGTGTCCGTGGAGGTGGTGCTCTCGAACCAAAGCTCGAGGCCGTCGGCTCGGACCCAGGGCCGTGCCACTTCGCGGGACCCGAGCCCCAACAGGACCCGCTCCAAGGTCGCCGGTTGGACGACAAGGTTCGAATCGATCACGACTCGAGCCGCGCGTTCGAGCGGCGGCTCGAAGTGGGAGCTCGAGAAGTAGAGCCACCACCGCGGGCCCTCCACGCTGATGGATCCTAAAGTGACGTTGGCTCCCGGCGGCACCAGGCCGCTGAGGGTACCGACCGGGCGATAACACGGCGGCGTTCGAGGCGTCGGCAGGCGACACTCCAGTACCGGGTAAGGTTCCGTGGCCAATGGGGTCTCAGGGCAAGGGCAGGGGAGCCGGCAGGTGTCCGGAGCCGGGCTCAGGCCGTAACACCCCGAGGCGGCCAAGCACGCGGCTCGGGTGGGTTCGGCCAGCCGCACCGTGTCTAGCCGAGGATCGGGTGCGTCCGGAGCTCCGCGCTCCCATCGACCGTCAACCAACTCGAAGGTCGCCAAAGCGTCCGGCAGCGCTCGGGCACCCCCCAAGGTTAACTCACCCTCCTGCAGCGCCAGCTCGGGCAGGGCATGAGCGATGAAGAGCATCCACAAAGGCCCCGAGGGTACACTCATCGCGGTCGGATCCGTCCGATCGAAGGCCACGACCTTTGGTTCATCGGCCAGAGACACCAGCAGTATGGAGCGGCTTTGGCTCGGGACCTCGGGCCAAGGAATACTTTCGGTCGCGTGGCAGCCCGCGGCCCAAAGGGCGAGGGAGGAAACCCACCTTCCAAGTGCACCCGCCACCCGAAGTCTTTGTAAGACGCGGTCGCCCGCAAGCCAACCTGGGGACTGCGATCAAGCCCAGACGTTTGTGTGGCCCCTGCGTGGCGCTAGGGTGCGCCGGCTCGTTATCCAAGTGGAGGCTCGAGTTTCGCTCGGCCTTCGGGCTCAGGGGACGGTCGGCGTAAGGCTGCGGTCTTTGCTGGCACCACCTTCGTGGCAACCTTCGCAGGTCGGGTTGGCGACGCCGAAGTACTTCACCTCCGGCAACTCGTCGACGAAGCTCTCGTACCAGGTCCAGGTGTCGGCGCCCTCACCGGCCTTGGTCTTGATGCCCACGGCCCAGCCGTCGAGGGTGGTGCCGTCGAAGAGCTCCTTCACCGAGGTGGCGCCCACCGGCATCGGGTAGGTCCCGCTCTGCCGGGCGGCTCGGTACTTGTCGTTGAAGAAGGACTGGACCATCCCGTGGGGGCCGCTCGACTCGTGGGGCGCCGGCTCCTTGATCCAGCTCCGATGTTCGTTGGTGGCGATAAAGGCGTTGATGCCCTCTTTGGTGGCGGCGAGCATGGTGCCGGCGTTGCCCACGGGGACCATGGTGGCGTTGGGATCGGCGCCCGAGTCGCTGCCGCCGCAGGCCAAGAGGAGGGGAAGGGGGAGGAGGAAACGCTTCATGGTGGTGGTACGCGCCCTGGGATAACACGGTTTCGCCTCCCGTCGAGGTGGGGGCTGGGATAAGCTCCGCCGGCCCGGGGGTTCTGGTGAAGGTGCGGCAGAGAAACCGGCGAGAGCTCCTCCGGGAGGGGGCGGCCTTGCTCCTCGGCGCGCCCGCCCTGATGGGGGCGGCGGGCCCTTCCGACTTGCGGGTCGGTCAGCTGGACACCGGCGGCGGCTGGAACACCCGGCCCACCGCCCTGCGCCGCCTGCTGTGGGAGGTGGGCCAGCGGACCAGCATCGAGGTCGACCTCGAGCCCCGGCCGGTCCAGGCCACGGGCCCCGACCTCTTCCGCTACCCGTTCTTATATTGGAGCGGCGCCGGCGCCTTCCCCAGCCTCTCCGAAGAAGCGGTGCGGCGCCTCCGCCGTCACCTGACCTACGGCGGCACCCTGTTGATCGACAACGCCGACGCCGAACCCGGCGGGACCTTCGACACCGGCGTCCGGCGGGAGCTCGCCCGGATCTTGCCGCGGCAACCCCTGGCCAACATCGCCAACGACCACGTTATATTCAAAACCTTCTATTTAGTGGATCACCAGGCCGGGCGGATCTTGCGGGTCCCCTACCTGGAGGGCATCACCATCGAAAAACGCTACGCGGTGGTCTACAGCCAAAACGACCTGGGCGGTGCCTGGGCCCGGGACGCCTTCGGGCGTTGGGAACACGAGGTGACCCCGGGCGGGGAACGTCAGCGGGAGATGGCCTTTCGTTTGGGCATCAACCTGATGATGTACGCCCTTTGCCTCGACTACAAAGATGACCTGGTGCACCTGCCGTTCATCTTGAAGCGGCGGCAATGATCCCATGACCGGTCCCGTTGAGTTTTTGGTGCGTTACCTGGCCCCCGACGCGGGCGCCGGCGCGTACAACGACTGGCGCCTGGTGGCGACCACCAGCCTGCCGACCTGGGCCCAACTCACCTTGGGGACCGCCTTGGTGGTGGCCATCGTCGCCAGCGCCTTGGGCCTGACGCGCCTGGCTTTGCCCAAGCGGATCTTGCTCTTGGCGCTCCGAGCCCTGGCTGCGTTTTGGGTGTTGGCCCTCTTGCTCCAACCCGCGATCGAACTGCGGGCCGTGTCTCGGGTCCGGACCCGGATCGCGGTGGCGGTGGACGCCTCCCGATCCATGAGCTTGGCCACCCAAGACGGCACCCGGGCCGAAGCGGTGGCCGAACACCTGGCCGCCAGCCAACCGGCTTTCGCGGCTTTGGCGGAGCGGGCCACCATTCAGCCCTTCACCTTCGGCGAACGGTCCCACCTCCTCGAGCGCTTCCCTGATCCCTTGCCCGCCGACGAGGGCCACACCGATCTTTCCCGGGCCCTGACCGAAATCGCCGGCCAATCGGTGGGCCAAGAGTTGGGCGCGATCATCCTCTACTCCGACGGCGTCGACACCGAAGGCCTGACCCCCGACGCGGCCCGCAAGAAGGCCGCCAAGTTGGGGGTGCCCATCTACGCGGTCGGCTTCCCCGAGGGTTCGGCGGCGCCCGACCTGGCCATTCGCCGGGTTTTGGCCGACGACTTCGCCTTCCTCCACAACACCGTCAACATCGAGGTCGAGCTGGAGGAGCGGGGGCTGGGCCTGGACGACGTGGTCGCCACCTTGAAGCAGGACGGCCAGGTGCTGCAGAGCAAGCCGGTCACCTTCGCGGGGGGCACGGCCCGGGTCTCCTTCGAGTTCAAGCCGCGGACCATCGGCAAGCAGGTGTTTCAGATCTCGGTGCCGGTCCAAAGCAACGAGGTGGTCGAGAGCAACAACCAACGGAGCCTGGTGCTCAAGGTGATCCGGGATCGGATCCGGGTGCTGCAGGTGGCGGGCCGGCCCTCTTGGGACGAGCGCTTTTTGCGGGAGTTGTTGAAGCGCAACCCCAACGTGGACCTGATCTCCTTCTTCATCTTGCGGTCGACCACCGACGAACAGAAGGCCAGCCAAGAGGAGTTGGCCCTGATCCCTTTCCCGGTGAACGATCTGTTCACCACCGAACTGCCGTCCTTCGATGTCGTCATCTACCAGAACTTCAACTACCGCCCGTACAAGATGGCCCACTACCTGCGGAACGTCCGGGACTACGTGCAGAAGGGCGGCAGCTTCTTGATGATCGGCGGCGACTTCGGCTTCGAAGACGGCGCTTACGCCGACACGCCGATCGCCGAGGTTTTGCCGCTCATGTTGGGCGGTTCTTCACCCTTCGACACCGCTGAGTTTCGGCCGCGCCTGACCAAAGAAGGACGGCGCCACCCGATCACCCGGATCGGTGAGCCCGGGGAGCCGCCCGACGCGGTGTTCCGCCGGTTGCCGCCGTTGGCCGGCTTCAACGCCTCTTTGGGGGCGGCGCCGGGCGCTCAGGTGCTGCTCGAACACCCGGGCCTGCCGGGCAACCCGCCTTTGGTGGCCGTTCGCGAGATCGGCGGCGGTCGCACCATGGCGGTCACCACCGACAGCCTCTGGTTCTGGCGATTTTTGGCGGTGGGTGAAGGCGGCGCCGGCCGAGAGTTCGATCGCTTCTGGGGCAACTCCTTGCGATGGTTGATCCGAGATCCGGAGTTGGCTCGGGTTCGGGTCAAGGCCGATCGTTCGGCGGTGCCGTTGGGAGAGCCGGTGATCGCCGAGGTGCAAGTGCTTGGCCCGGACTTCCGGGGCCTACCTGGGGCCAAGGTCAACGCGGTCTTGGTCCCAGTGGACGGCGGCAAAGATGGCCCGGCCGGCACCGCGCAGGCCGTGACCGGCCCCGAAGGGGGCGCGATGATCAACTTCCCCGACGTGCCCCCCGGGACCTACGTGATCCGGGCCAGCGCCGATCTCGAGGGCGAAAACTTGGGCAAGGCCGAAGAGCCGGTGATCGTCGAGGCCTCGGACGTGGAGTTGGAGGCGACCTTCCCCCGGCCCGAGGTGCTCAAGGCTTTGGCCGAGGCCTCCGGCGGTGCCTACGTGGACATCGACGACAACCTGCCCGAGCTGGACATCAAGGACGCCCGCCGGTTGGAGGTCGATCGGACCCGGCGCATTCCCGTCTGGGATACTTTCTTCGCCTTGACGGTCTTGCTCGGCTTGGCGGCCAGCGAGTGGTGGATTCGGCGTCGGGCCGGCCTGCTTTGATCCCAGGCCAGGTTGACCTCGGCGCCGCACTTTCTCAACATCAAGGGGTGACGCGCCTTGGTCTGATCTTGGGGTTGTGCGGCCTTTGGGCCAGCGCCTGTCGCGGCGACGCGGTCAGCGACGATCCGGCCGACTACAACATCGATCCGAGCCGCCCTTACGTGCTGGAGGTCAAAGAGCCTCGCTTCGTGGTGCATTCGCCGACCCTCCCGGCCAAGGTCGGCTACGAACCCTCCAACAACAACGTCGACATCGTCTTCCATGAAGACCGCTTGTTCATGGCCTGGCGCCAAGGCCCCACCCACTTCGCCGGACCGGACGTGAAGATGCAGGTGGTCTCGTCCCTCAACCAAGGAGAAAGTTGGGATTGGGAGGCCACCATCGCCTTGGGCAGCGACGTGCGTGAGCCACGGCTTTTGTCCATGAATGGCCGCGTCTGGCTCTATTTCTTCCAAGGTGGAGATCAGGCGACCTCCTTCGATCCGCGGCACCTTTGGCGGATCGAAAGACGAGATCTGGCCAACTGGACCGCACCCGAACGGGGCGGGCGTGACGGTGAGGTGCCTTGGGATCTGAAGGTGCGGAACGGCTTGGCCTACCTGACCAGCTACGCCGGCAATCACTACGGGACGGGCGACAGCGCCATCGAGGTGTATTTTCAGAAGTCGTCCAACGGCGTCGACTGGGAACCGGTCAACGCGGCTCGTCCGGTGTCTTATCTGGGGGGAGCGTCCGAGGTGGCCTTCGAGTTCGACGTCGACGGATCGGCGTGGTTCTTGACCCGCAACGAGGACGGCGACGCGACCGGCTTTGGCAGCCACCTTTGCTACGCGCCGCCCGATGACCCGTCGGATTGGCGTTGCCCCAGCCAGTCGGATCCCGAACGCTACGATTCGCCCGAGATGTTTCGGCACGGGGAGGACGTTTTTTTGCTCGCTCGCCGGGATGTCGGTGGCCCTTACGACCTGGGCCGGGACGATCTGGACCTGACCAACCAGCGCCGGGTCTACGCCCTGGAGTACTGGTCCCGGCCCAAACGGACCGCCCTGTACAAGATCGACAAAGTGGCTCGCAAGGTCGTGTTCGTCCAGGACCTTCCGGGAACCGGCGACACCGCCTTCGCCTCGGTGAAGCGCCTCGGTCCCCACCAGTTTTTGGTCGCCAACTACACCTCCCCTTTGGAGCTCGGCGACATCTCCTGGGAGGAGGGCCAGTCCAGCCCCCGGGGCACCCGCATTTATCTCCTCGAGCTGGAGTTTCGCCCGGACTAGGGGTTCACCGAGCGCCGCGTAGCCGTTGACGAAACCAGCGCCGGAGGGGACAAGCGCGCGACTTCGCCCCTATGACGCGCCGCGAGAACATCCGCAACTTTGCCATCGTGGCCCACATCGACCACGGCAAGACCACTCTGGTCGACGCCATGCTCGGTCAGTCGGGCATCTATCGAGATAACGAAGCTCGGGTCGAGCGGGTCATGGACTCCAACGACCAAGAGCGGGAGCGAGGCATCACCATCCTCGCGAAGAACACCGCGGTCACCTACAAGGGCGTCAAGCTCAACATCTTGGACACGCCCGGCCACGCCGACTTCGGTGGTGAGGTCGAGCGGGTGCTCAAGTTGGCCGACGGCATCTTGTTGCTGGTCGACGCCGCGGAAGGCCCCTTGCCTCAGACCCGCTTCGTGTTGAGCAAGGCCTTCGAGGCTGGGCTCAAGCCGATCGTGGTGATCAACAAGATCGATCGGGCCGACGCGCGCCCCAAAGAGGTGCTCGACGAGGTCTACGATCTCTTCATCGATCTCGGCGGCGACGACGCGGCCCTCGACTTCCCGGTGATCTACGCGATCGGCCGGCAAGGAGTGGCCTTCAAGAACCTGGGCGACGAGTCCAAAGATCTGCGGCCCCTCTTCGACGCCATCCTGGAGTTCCTGCCGGGCCCGAAGGCCGAACTCGCCGAGCCGCTCCAGGTCTTGATCGCCAACACCGAATACGACGACTACGTGGGTCGGGTGGCGATCGGCCGAGTGGTGGCCGGTGCGGTCAAGCGCAACCAGACGCTGTTCCTCCGCGGCAAAACCGGCACCAAATCGTTCAAGGCCCAGCGCCTCTACACCTTCGAAGGCCTGAAGCGGAAAGAGGTCGAGGAGGTCGAGGCCGGCGACATCATGGCCATTGCCGGCATCGACGAGGTGGAGATCGGCGACACCTTCACCGCCGACGCCGACACCCCGGCCTTGCCGCGCATCGAGGTCGATCCGCCGACCTTGCGCATGACCTTTTTGGTCAACAACTCCCCCTTCGCCGGCAAAGAAGGCAAATACGTCACCTCCCGGCAGATCCGCGATCGCTTGATCAAGGCCGCCAAGGCCAACGTGGCGATCCGGGTCAAGGACGGCGAGACCCCGGAGCAGTTCGAGGTCGCGGGCCGCGGTGAACTCCAGCTCGCGGTGTTGGTCGAGACCATGCGCCGCGAAGGTTACGAGGTGCAGCTCAGCAAGCCCGAGGTGGTCGTCAAGGACATCGACGGCAAGCCCCACGAGCCGATGGAGTTGGCCACCGTCGACATCCCCGAGGATTACATCGGCGTCGTGACCCAGAAGCTCTCGGATCGCCGAGGTTCGATGCTCGACATGCACAACCCGGGCAGCGGTCGGGTGCGCATCAAGTTCCGCATCCCCTCCCGTGGTCTGATCGGCTTCCGCTCCGAGTTCCTGACCGACACCCGGGGCACCGGTCTATTGAATACACTGTTCGACGGCTGGGCCCCCTACGTGGGCTTGGTGGCGCGCCGCCCCAACGGCGCCATGGTCTCGGACCGGGTCGGCAAGACCACGCCCTACGCCATCTACAACCTCCAGCCTCGGGGGAAGTTGTTCATCCCGCCGGGCACCGAGGTCTACGAGGGCATGATCATCGGCGAACACAGCCGAGAGAACGACCTCGACGTCAACTGCTGCCGGGAGAAGAAGCTCACCAACATCCGGGCCGCGGGCAAAGACGAAAACATCATCATCTCGACGCCCCGCAAGATCACCCTCGAGGGCGCTATTGAGTATATCGACGAAGACGAGTTGATCGAGGTGACGCCGACCTCCATTCGCCTGCGCAAAAAACAACTCAAGGCCAGCTTCCGGCCCAAGCGCAGCCAGCGCGAGGAAGAGGAGGATTGATGGCCACCGCAACCGCCCGGGCCAACCTCGCGTTGGTGAAATACTGGGGGAAGCGGGACGCCACCCTCAACTTGCCGGCCGCCGGCAGCCTGTCCCTCACCTTGGATCGGCTGCGCACCCGCACCTCCGTCGAACTCCACGACGGCCCAAACGACGAACTCTTGATCGACGGCCAGCCCCAAAGCGGCAAGGCCCTCTCCCGGATCAGCCGCTTCGCCGATCTGGTGCGAGGCCCCCTCGGCCGCAGCGAACGGATCCGAGTGGTCAGCCACAACGAGTTCCCCACCGCCGCGGGGTTGGCGTCTTCGGCCTCAGCTTTTGCGGCCTTGGCGGTGGCGGTGCCCGCGGCCTTCGAGGTGGAGCTCAGCGACAAGGCCCGCTCGATCTTGGCCCGGCGCGGCTCGGGGAGCGCGGCCCGTTCCATCTTTGGTGGCTTCGTCCGCATGAACGCCGGGGCCCACGCCGACGGCAGCGACGCTTACGCCGAACCGCTGGCCGCCGATTGCCCCATGCACGCGGTGATCGCCGTGGCCCAAGCCGAAGCCAAAAAGATCGGCTCCACTGACGGCATGGAACACACCCGGGCCACCAGCCCCTATCACGCGGCTTGGTTGCAGCTGGTTGAGCGGGACCTCGGCGAAGTGCAAGTTGCCTTGCAATCC
Source organism: Deltaproteobacteria bacterium (assembly GCA_016703535.1). Classification (GTDB taxonomy): domain Bacteria; phylum Myxococcota; class Kuafuiibacteriia; order Kuafuiibacteriales; family Kuafuiibacteriaceae; genus Kuafuiibacterium; species Kuafuiibacterium phototrophicum. The sequence goes on from JADJBV010000002.1 coordinate 1,415,600, forward strand.
GGGGACTGGGACCATCTGGCCTTGTTGGTCGAAGGCAACTGCTTGGCGATGCACGCCGACGCCATGGCCGCTCGGCCCGGGGTGCTCTACTTTCGCCCGCCCACGCTATTGGCCATCGAGGCCGTGCGCAGCTTGCGCCAGAGCGGAACGCCGGTGTTTTTTACCATCGACGCCGGACCCCACGTGGTCGCCTTCACCCCTCCGAGTGAGGTGTCGCGGATCGCGGCGCACTTCGCCCAGCTCCCGGGGTTGGCCGAGGTGTTGACCTCGGGGCCGGGGGCGGCGGCCCAGCTGGAGATCACCCCGTGAAAGCGTCGGCGCCCGGCAAGCTGGTCTTGCTCGGCGACTACGCCGTGTTGGCGGGCGGACCGGCCCTGGTGGCGGCGGTGGATCGCCGCGCGGTGGGGGCACCTGGGGGGCCCATGCCGCCTTCAGCGGTGGTCGAGGCGGTCTTGGCCCGGGCCAAGCGGGAAGGTGGCCGACCCGAGCTCCCGGAGATCGACACCCGGGCCTTCCTCGACGAACACGGCCAAAAGTTGGGCCTGGGATCTTCGGCGGCGGTGGCGGTGGTGACCGCGGCCTTGTCCCTGGGGCAAGACGACGAACGGACCTTTCAAGTGGCCCTCGAGGGGCATCGAGACGCGGCCGGAGGGGTGGGGAGCGGCGTCGACGTGGCCGCCTCCTTTTACGGCGGGGTGATCGCCACGGCCCGCCAGCCGGCGCCGGTCGAAGTTCTCCCCACGGAGATCCCGGGCCTGACGCTTTCGGTGCTCTACACCGGTCAAAGCGCCTCGACCGCGCGAATGGTCGAGGCGGTGGAGCGGGCCGAGGCCTGGTTGAGTTGGCAAAAGGTCCTCCTCGAGTTGAGTGAACAGGGCCTAGACGCCTGGCGGCGACAAGACGCGCCGAACTTCTTGTCGGTGGTGTCCCGTTACGGCCGGGCCTTGGCTGGCCTGGGCGCCGACGCCGGGGTCCCGATCGTCACCCACCGGACCGCCGAGTTGATGCGCCGGGCCCAAGAAGAAGGGGGCGCCGCCAAACCGAGCGGGGCCGGCGGGGGGGACGTGGCAGTGTTGTTCGCGTCCGACCCGGACCTGGCCGCCCGCTTGGCCGTCGAGACCGGCTGCGTGTTGTTGTCGGTGCGGGTCGATCCCCGGGGCCTACGTTTGGGAGAGGAAACGTGACCGAACGTTATCGGGCCCAACACCAGCGCCGCCTCTCTTGGATGCCTTGGCTCTATTTTTCCCTCAAGCCCGAACACCGAGCCTGGGCCGAAGCCTGGCAAGCCGAAGTGCAAGCTGAGTTGACATCCTTGGAGACCGTGCAGATCGGTCGCGGGTGTTTTGTGTCGCCCGAGGCCCAGATCTTCGCCGAACCGGGCCGCACCGTGGTGATCGGGGACGGCGCCGCGATCGCCGCCCAGGCCTTCCTGCACGGCCCGCTGATCCTGGGCAAAAACGTCAGCATCAACGCCCGGGCCAGCTTGGACGGCGGCGCCGCCGGCATCGTGATCGGCGACGACACCCGCATCGCCACCTCGGCCACCCTCTACGCCTTTGATCACGGCCTGGCCGCCGACCGCCTGATCCGCGAACAACCGGTTCGTTCCCGGGGGATCCGCGTCGGCGCCGACGTCTGGATCGGCGCCAACGCCGGCGTGACCGACGGCGTGACCATCAGCGACCACGCAGTGGTTGCGATGGGGGCGGTGGTCACCCAAGACGTCCCAGCCGGGGCGATCGTGGGCGGCGTGCCGGCAAAAGTGATCGGGCGCCGGAGTTAGGGACTGAGGCCTGCCCGCTGGAGATAACTTTCGGCCAGGCCCAGGTTGTCGTTTTGGTCCGGGTGGAAGTTGGGATCCAGGTAGTCGACGAAGGCCCTGCGGAAGAGTCGACCGATGTGGCCCCCCCGCAGCGAGCGGGCCTGGGCCCGGTAGCCACGCCACTGGTCCTTGGTGGTCGCACGTTCTTCGGCCAACAACATCCGGGAGGCCAAGGTCCAAAAGGCCATCAGCGCCGTCATCCCCAACACCATGCCGGCGATCCGCACGGTGTAGCGGCCATCGACCTCTTGATAGACGTCGAAGGCCACCGACTTGTGTTCGATCTCTTCGCAGGCGTGCCAGCGCAGGAGGCGCTCCAGCTCGGGGTGGGCGCCGTCCAAGAAGTCGTCGCTGAGCGCCGCTTCTCCCAAGGTGGCGGTCAAGTGTTCGAGGGCCACCGTGACCGACAGGCGCAGGGCCGGTGAGATGGCGGCCTCGATCGTCGGCAGGGCCCGTTGTTCGTAGAACTCGAGGAAGCGGTCGACGTGGTAGCCCTGGCCCCGCAACATCTCGAAGCTCTTTTCGTGCTCCTGACCGTGGCGGGCCTCTTGGCCGAAGAAGGCGCGGCAGCGGGCCACCAGCTGGGGATCGTCCAGCTGCTCCAGGTAGTGTTTGACGCTGCGGATGAAGAACCGCTCGCCCTCGGGGAAGACCAAGTGGAGGCCATTGGCGGCGTGGGTCAACACCGGGTTGTTGTGCAGCCACCAGCGCGGGATCTCTGGCCCAAAGGAGAGGCCAGGTTTCCTGATCACCGGCAAGCGGCCTCGGACCTTGGCCCGGACGGCGGGTGGGGACTCAGCGAAGGTGAGGGTGTCGTTCATCGTCGGACCTCAGGGGAGGCGAAAGACGGCCGAGGTGGTGGAGCCGGAGGACAGGGCCCAACCGCTGGTGCCCAGATCGTCCAGGAAGGTGACCTGGGAGCGGGCTTCGTCCCCCATCCGGAAGGCCACCGACAATCCACTCAATAGATCGATCGCCCCAGTGTGTTTGCCTTGCCCGTAGGCCACCAGCAGCCGGCCGTTTTTGTCGTAGAAGGCCTCGGCCTCGATCCGGATCCTGGCGTCGGCGGGGTTGGCGCTTTCGTCGAAGGGCGGCACCAGATATCGCCGCTCCTGTTGGGTGGCCAAGGCCAAGAGCCGCAGCTCGGCGGAGGAGTCGTTCGGTTGGTACAGGGCGTAGAGTTCGGACCGCGGTGAAGGGGCGAACTGGTGTACCGCCATCCCGATCAAGGCGCCGGGGAGGTCATAACCGCTCACCTGATCCGTCGGTCCCACCACGATCACCCGGGTGGAGCCCAGGACCGCAACCGCTAGGTAATCTTCATCGAGCCGCAGGATCCGGGCCCCGGCCGGGAGCGTCTCTCCCAAGGGGATGGTGCGGCTGACGACGCCGTCGGCGCCTTGGACCAGCAAGCGGTCGGGCGCCAGCGCCAAGTAGCCGGTGGAGCCCGCGACCGCCTCGCCGCTCCGGTCGGGAGGTTGCACGACCGGGTAGGCGCACTCGTAGTGAAACCTTCGGTTGAAGGAACGGATCGGCAGGGTGTCGAAGGTGCCTTGGCTGGTCGAGATCACCAGCCGGTCCGCGCCATCGGCGCTCAAGCGGGTCGCGGTCCCCGCGCCGCTCGGCAACTCAAAGGTTGGAGAGCTGGAGGTGCCCTGGGACGGATCGCCGTAGATGTTCCAGGAGACGGTGGGCGAAAAAGCAGCGACGGGCCGGCTCAGGACCAGCTGGTCACGGGTGCCACCCCCCGAGTCCTCCACGCCCTGGATCCGATAATGGTCCCCGCCGACCGAAAGACACATCCCCTCCACGACCTGGCTGTTGAAGGTGTTGTTCAAACGCACGCGGGTCTCGTCGACCCGGGTCAGGGAGCGGGCGTTGGCCCCCGAGTCGACCCCCAGGACCACCAGGGTCTCGAGGTCGGCGCGCCCGCTGGAGACCTTGAGCCGGGCGAAGTTGGTCGGGCCCAGGGCCAGGTAGGTGCCCCGAGTCCCCGGAGCAAAGAGGGTGGCGGTCCGCAGATCTTCTCGGTTGACCGTGACGTAGGGCAGGGTCGACGCCGAACTTTGTTCTTGGGCGCCCAACTCCTGATCGCCACAACGCCAAGCCCGGGTCTCGCCGAAGATCGGGCTCTGCCGGGCCGCGATCGGCTGGCAACGTTCCCCGGTCGGCAACACCAGGACCCCGTCCGGGAGCTGGAAGATCGAACGTTCGGCCGGGAGCTGAACGCCGAAGATCACCTGGTCGTTGGGGCATTGGCCTTGGCGGCGCCAGGTGCACTGGGAGTCTCGGCGAAAGACGCAGGTTTTGGTCGGGTCGTCGCGATCGAAGACCCGGAACTGGGCCCCGATCGGTGGGCACAAGAGATCCCCCGGCAAAGCAAAACCAAAGGCCGCCTCGTCCCCGAGGGTCGCCAGGTCCGTGTTTTGGTACTCCAAGGCGGCGTTGGAGTCGGCCAAAACGGTGGTCGCCAACACCTTGGTTGGCGTGGGGGGAGGGTACAGGCCACCTCCGATCGGCCCCAGCCGGGGCACCAGCTGTTGGGCCAGCTCGGCGGGCGGCCGATCCGGGAGGTTGGGGTAGGCGGCGCGAAGGTCTTGGCTGCGCAACCCGACCACGATGACTCGCAGCTGCCCACCTCGATCGAAGACGTCGAGGAGCGGTTCTTGTCGGTAGATGAAGGGCGCATCGGCGGCCAACACCGTGATGTTTTCACGCTGATCGCTGCGGGTGATCATCACCTTCAGGTCAGCCTCACCCAGATCTTCGGTGGCGATGATCGCGCCGGCCGAACCACAAGCCTGGAGCGCGGCCAGGGCCCACCCCACCAGCCCCCAGTGGGCCCACCTCAACGTCCTACTCGACACGGGGGCCAGCTTAGCAAGGTCCGGCGGTCATCGGAACCGGCACCACCCGCTTGCGCTTCAGGCCGAAGCTTGGTCGGATGGCGGCGTGGGTCGGTCCACCCTCCGCTGGCTGTTGACGGCCACCTTGTTGTTGGGTTCGAGCCGCGGCCAGGCCCAAACTCGGGTGCCGGGCCTGGCGCCGGTCGAGCCGGATCGGGTCACCATCTTGACCATCCGCGTGGGGCGGGCCCTACCGCCCTTGGTCGCCTTCCAAGAGCGGGCCCGCCAAAGCGTCGAGGCCCACATGCACGCCGAGATCGTCTCCATGGACGAACTCCTGACCCGCAAGGGGTCACTGCAAAAAGAGCTGGCCCAGTGCAAGGGTGACCCACGCTGTTTTGCCCGCCTGCTTTCGGGCACCGTCGACGCTCGTTACCTCTTGGTCTTGACCGCCAGCAACCAAGACGATCTCCGGCTTTTGGGCGCTCGGCTGATCGATCTCAAGACCTTGAGTGTGGTCGGCGAAGCGGTGGACGAGTTGGGCGGCACCCAGACCTTCCTCGACGCGATCCCAGCCCGGATCCAAGCTTCGGTCCCCAAAGATCGCTGGGACCCTTTTGGCCAGCTGCAGATCGACATCAACGAACCCGGCGCCCAGGTCCGGATCAACGAGCGGATCGTCGGTTTGTCGCCGGTCGGGAAGGTGGGCTTCCTCTTGCCCGGGACCTATCAGGTCGCTGCCAGCAAAGACGGCTGGAGTTCGGCCACTGGCAGCGCCAACGTCGAGCGCAACGGGCAGGCCGCTTTGCAACTCAACTTGCAGGCCCTGGCCCGCCCCGAAGACGAAGGTTCGGTGTGGCCGTGGATCTTGGGCATCGGCGGGGTGTTGGTGGTCGGCGCCGCCGTCACCGCGGCGGTGGTGGTCAGCGGCGGCGAAGACGTGGACCCGTCCTTCTGCAGCGCCCGGGATCCCGCCCTCTGCCCTTGACTCAGCGCGGGCTGCGGGCGGCTTGGCCGTCGGCCACCAACCACAACTCTTTCGTCGTCACCACCAGCTCGGACCAGAACTCCGAAGGGGTGGGAATGTTCGGCCCCGGTGCGTCCAAGCGGTCCACGCGGCCTCGGCGGTGGAGCCAGGTCTCGACCCCATCGCTGGCGATGATCGATCCGGCCCAGGCGCCACTTTCGCCCGGGGTCCAGGTCTTCCCATCGAAGTGGAAAAGTTGGGCGTTGTTGGAGCGTCCGGCTTCCCGGATCGCCATCCAAAGGTCGTCGGGCGCAGGGCCGCCGATCGCGTCGACGTACCAGTTCTCGGGTGTGCGGTAGACTTCGGTCCACTCGCCCTGCCAGCGATAGAGGACCGGACCGTTGCTGTAGAGCGCCTGTTCGCCCGGCCACGCCAAAAGCGCGACGCGCCCCCAGGTCAGGTCAAATTCGGGGACCGGCCGTGATTCGTAGGTTTGCCCATCGAAGTGCACCGGCCCTTCTTCGCTGGCGAACCACAGATCGTCGGCGCCGCCGCCGCGGATCGCGACGATCGCCGAGGGGGCTTGGTGAGCGGCGCTCCAGCTTTGACCGTCGTAGTGCTCGAGGACTGCCGAATGCCGGCGAGCCCGGTACACATCGTCGGGGCCCGCGGCCCAAGCCACGCGGGTGTCGCCGCCGGCCCACAAGCGGGTGGGGACCACGTTCAGTCGATCGGCCGTTTGGGTCTGCTGGTAGGTGTCCTCCAAGGTCGGCACCCACGAGGCCCGGACCTTCATGTGGATCTGGCCCTGGCCCGTGCAGAAGGCGGTGTTCAAGATCCCGCCCACCGCTTGTTCACAGCCGAGGTCCCGTGGGACCACCGTGTACCCTTCGCCGTCCCACAACGCCTCATCCTCGATGCCCAAGTTTTGGGGATGGATCGTCCGCTCGACGGTTTGCCAACTCGCGCCATTCCAGCCGAACAGCCCGGTCGCCTCGACCTGCACTTGTCCTCCAACCCGCGACAGGGTCGGGTACCAACCTTGTTCAGGGATCGGCGCGCCCACCAGGGTCCAAACGCCGTCGGCCCAACGCCGCACCTCCACCGCGTTGACCGTGCCCTCCGCGTCGCAGGTCAAACCGGCGGCCCAAATTTCGCTTCGTTCCAGGGCCAAATAGCTGCCGCCCAGGCAAAACTCCGGCGTTGGGATCGACTCGACCCACACCTCGCGGAATCGCAGCAACTTGCCGCCGCTCGACTGGCCATGACCACTCGAGGTCCCGGCGCTCAAGGCCCAAAGGCTCCCGTCGGGGGCGCCAAAGACCTTGGCGATCGGCACCACACTTTGTTGGGCCTCCCAACCTTGGCCCGCCCAACGCCAACTGCCGCCTTGTTCATCGCTGACCCAGGTCTCGTCGGGGCCGACCTGTACCGAGGTCAAGGTCAACCCGGTGGGCACCGACTGATCGACCCACTGGTCGCCGACCCAGCGCAGAAACTTGCCCTCGGGCCCGAAGGCCACCAGCGGGTCACCCGGGGCCAACACCAAAGGCCTCCCCCGTTCCCAACACCAAGGGGCGTTTTTACAGGGCAAAAGGGGCCGCTCCACCACCGGAGTCCCTGTTTTGGGGGGCACCAGCCCTTGATCCGGCTGGGAACAGGCCAAGAGGGCCAACCCCAGGACCAGTGGGAGGGGTAACAAACGTCGCTGCGGCATGCCCGTCTGACCCCACCGCCCCCGTTTGTGGGAAGTGAAGTTCAGATCCCCAACTTCTTTTCGGCGTCGGCCACCAAACGGCGGTCTTCGTCGGTCGGCTCCCGCTGGCCCAGGTCGATCACCAAAGAGCGGAGGCGCCGGGCCAAGTCCTCTTCGCCCTTATCGTTGGCGATGTTGCGGGCGTTCAAGGCCCGCTTTTGCAAGTTGGCTTGCGGAGCCCTGGGAGGTTCGTTTGGCGGGGGCTCCCGGGCCTCTTTGGTGGGCGGCTCCCTCAGCCGTTTGGGCGGGGGATCAGCGGTCGCGGTCCGGGCCGGAGGTTCAACTCGGTTGACGATCGCGGGCGGGGGAGGGGGCGGCGGGGCTGCCCGGGTCGGCACCGGCGCCACGCCCGGTTGGGCCGAGGGCTCTTCAGCCTGTTGAGTTGCGCCCGGTTGGCCCACCACTGCGCCGCTCATCTTCGTCTCTTTGGTGAGGATCTGATAACCGATGAAGGCCAGGGCCCCGAACAACACCGCCAACAGCGGCAGGCCCAACTTCAACAACCACGATCGTTGCTGGGCGTGCAGGCCGGTGTAGACCGTGTTGGCGTGGCCGCTGCTCCCGTAGGTGGTGAGGCTGGGGTTGGGCACCCCAGGCATGCTGAAGGGCGCCTCGACGCCGCTGGGGGTGGGCGCGGGCGTGTGGCCGGGAGGAGGTTCGTCCGGCGTCAACGATCCGGCCAAGGTCGCCAAGGGCACCGAAGCCTCCCGGGGGCGCGGGCCTTGGGCCGGGGTCTGCTCCTTGAGCATCTCGGCGATCTTTGGCGACAACTTGCCGCCCAATTTTTGGGGCTCTTGGGCTTCGGCCTGGGCCATGGTGGGCTGCCAGGCCTCGACCGCCGGGCCGTCTTCTACTGAATAGACGTCGGGTGTCCCGAACAACTCTACTAGGAGCTTTCGGATGTCGTTTTCGATCACCGCCTCCGAGGTCTGGCGGTAGGCCTCCTTGAGCGCGACCTCAAAGTCCCCGGCGGTCTGATAACGAGCGTCCGGGCTCTTCTCCAAAGCCCGCATCACCACCTCGACCACCTTCGGCGGCACCGCCGGGTTGAGCTCCCGGATCGGCTTCACCGGATCGGTCAAGATCGCCCGCATCGACATGATGTCGGTCTGGCGTTGGTAGGCCCGGGTCGAGGTCAGGGCCTCATAGATCACCAGGCCCAAGGCGAACACGTCGGTGCGGCCGTCCAGCCCTTTGGCCCGCACCTGTTCGGGCGCCATGTACGCCGCCTTGCCGCGGACCTGACCGGTCCGAGTTTTGTGGGTTTGGATCGAGGCCCGAGCGACGCCGAAGTCGGTCAACTTCACCACGCCGTCCCGGGTCAACATGATGTTCTGAGGCGAAATGTCCCGGTGGATGAGGCGGAGTGCCTCGCCACCTTCGGTGGTGGCGCGGTTGTAGGCGAAGTCCAGCGCCGACGCGACCCGGGCTCCCAAGTGGGCCACCATCTGCCAGGGCAGGAAGCGCTCTTGCTTCTTCATCTCTCGCAAGATCCGCGAAAGAGAAGGCCCCGCGATGTACTCCATCACGATGAAGAGGGTCTCGTTTTCGTAGCCGAGATCCAGGGTCTGAACGATCGCCGCGTGTTGCAGCGACGCCGCCACTCGGGCCTCGTCGAGGAAGAGACCGATGCCTTCTTCTTCGGCGCCCAAGGCCAAGATGGTCTTGATGGCGACGGTGCGCGAAAAACCTTCGGCCCCGATCCGCTGGGCCAAAAAGACCTCGGCCATGCCCCCCGAGCCGATGCGCCGCTGCAGGCGGTAGGGTCCGAGCTGGGTACCGGCCTGGACCATCGGCGGCCGATCTTAGCGCGGCTTTCCGCCTGGGCTGTAACGTCGGCGATCGGTTGTGTAAGTGTCTGATTTGGTTGGTGTATTTACCGTGGAGCCCAATAGACCTGGGAACACCCCACCCGACACAACCAGGCCAGCAGCTCGGCCCGGGCCCGCTCGGGCTCCTGGGGCGCCAACAAGAGCTCCAACCGCTCCTCTTGTTCCGAGGAAAAACCGAACTTCACGGCCCAACGGCTGACCCCTGCGGGGAGGGCCACGGTGCTGGTGGTGGCAGGCAGGGCCGGGCCGCCCAGAGGGACCCACAGGCGATCGGGCGGGTCGACGCGACCGGGTTGAGGTTGGAAGTGGAGCAACATCACTCGGGCGATCTCGGGCTCCAGGCCTTCTTCCTCGGCCAGCTGCTCGAGCTCGGCCAGACGATCGCGGCTGCGTTCGATCATCTTGGCCTCCAGCTCCTCGGGCGTGTGTCGCCAAGCCTCGTAGCGCATCCGCAGGAAGTTGCCGGCCGAAAGCTCGTCGTTGCGCAACTTCTGCCGGCGACGGATCACCTCCACGAAGGTGCGGCGATTGCGGAGGGTGGCGTCGTCGGTGGCGAGTTCGGGCAACCAAGGCGGCGGGACCCAGAGGGTCCGAGGGGCCTCGAGGTAAGCGTCGATCTGATCGTCCAACCTTTGGCGTACGTCTTTGGGACCCACGCAGCTCAGCCGCAACAAGGCCAACTCTTGTTCGGTGGGCGCCAAGTCCGGAGCCGGATCCGAACACCGATGTTCGCGCAGCGGGTGGGACGGATCTTCGGGCCACGCCAGCTCGGGTGGAGTTGCGGGCCGAAAGAGGTGGGTCACCGCACCCAAGGTCCCGAAGGTGACGATCGCGCCGTAGACCGTGCCCCAGGCCAAGGTGCCGAAGAGCCCCGCCGGTCGACCGCCCAAACGTTTTTCCACCGCCCGGGCCAAGTTCACCTGTTGGCCAAAGGCCAAGTTTTCGCCGAGCACCTGACGGATGGCGCTCAGCACCGCCTCTTCTCGCCGCTCCGTTCGATCGACCCGTTGGGCGATCCGGGCGGTGCGGACCACGGTCGGCAAGGCCAAGACGATAAAGGCCGCCGGCACCAACATGATCCCGGTGCCCGCGCCCCAAGCCGCCAACAACAACAGGCCCGCGCCGAGCAGCTGAAAGAAGACATCGCTGAACACCGTCCGCCCGAACAACAACAGGTGCACGATGCGGCCGCCGTCGAAGGGATAGATCGGCAAGAGGTTGAGCACATTCAGGGCGATCAAGGTGGTGATCACCAGCTCCAGCAGCGGGTGGCGCGGGCCGGGCATCGCCGACAACAACAGGCCGAGCAACAACCCCGGCACCGGGCCGGCCAACAGCACGATCATCTCCTCGGAGGCGGTGGCGTCGTCTTTTTTGCCGGTGGTCGCCGCCCCCAAAAACGGCAGGAAAAAGATGGTGGTGTCCGCGAAGCCACAGGCCCGCATCGCCAAGAAGTGGCCGAGCTCGTGGAACAAGACCACCAAGAGCAACAACAAGGCGCCGGCCCAACCGCCGGTGATCGACACAAAAGAGATCAAGAAGAGCAGGCCCGTCGCCGCGAACATCCAGCCCAAGAAGTTGCGCGGCGTTTGCCGAGACAAGAGCTTCTTTTGACGACGATAGGCCTCGGCGACCACGGTGATCGGCAACTCCAACAAGGCCTGAGTCCGTTCGGCGTGTTGGTGACGCGCCGATTTGTAGCGGGCCAGGGCGTCACCACTGCGCACGATCTGGGCGGCAAAACGTAGGGCCGGTCCCCACGGCAAGATGTAGTGCCCGGGTTGGGTCTCGCGGATCCGCCTCAAGGTGAGGGCGTTGTCGATGCTGTCCCAGACGAGTTGACCGGTCGCTTCGGTCAGCTCCTCCAGGCTGAGGGGCCGGCCTGGGCCTAGGCCTTCTTCGGTGCAACGTCTTTGGTGGGCCTCCCACTGGGCGCTGAGGTCCAGGGCCAGCGGATCCTGCAGGATCGCTGTCGGGTGAGGCGCGATCACCAGGTGGGCCATCGCGTTGCCGGTCAATACACAACGCCCATCGTCGGTGCGGGTCGCGAACTGGACGGTGAAGGGATCGGAAGGTTCGAGCTCATCCGCCAAGCCCAACAAGGCGGTGGCGCCGGTGGCCTCGTGGAGGAAGGCCAGGCCGTAGTTGGCGGTCTGGGGCTCCTTCCCGACCTCGGCACGTTCACTCGTCATCGCCCCCAGGCGGTGAAAGCCGAGGGCCTCCAGCCTTTGGGCGCCCACTTCCAGGGGCTGGCGCAGGTCGGGCGGGATCTCCGCGGGGTCGATGGTGACCGGCTGGACCCGCCGGATCTCGGTCTTCAGGACCCCCTGGAAGACCAAGAAGAACCGAATGATATGGAGGAGCGCCCAGATCCCCAGGCCCCACAGGGCCAGCTCCAGGACCGAACTCCACTCCACCCGGGGAGCTTGCCGCGCCCGGGTCGGGCGTGGATACTGAACATCCGTATGGTCCCACGGAGGCTCGCGGCGGTCCACTTCCCGGCCCTGCCTTTGGAGGTGGTCTTCGAGGATCTGAGCCCCGCCCGGGCGGTGCAGGGCGAGTTGCGAGGCCGACCGATCTTGGTGGCGGTGACCGAAGAAGCCCGGCGCCGGGGCGTGCGGCCGGGCATGAGCCCCAGCGAAGCCAAAGCACGGCTGCCGGAGCTGGAGCTCAAGGCCCGGGATCTGAGCCTGGAGGCCAAGCGGCTCTCTCGGGCGGCGGAGCTTTTGCTCGGTTTTGGTCCCCACGTGGAGTTGGCCTTGCCCGATCTCGCCTACGTGGAGATCGGCCGGAGCCGGCGGGTGCTGAAGAAGTGGGCCGGCGAGGGCGAAGAAGCCATCGCTTTGGCGATCACCAAGGTGTTGCTCGAGGCCGGTCACCGGGTGTCGGTGGTGATCACCCGGGATCCGGACACGGGCCGCACCCTGGCCGAACACCTCTCGCGGCCGGTGGCACCCCCCAAAAAACGCGGCAAAAAGCAGCCCACCCTGCCGCCGGTGCAGGTGGTGCCGGTGGGTGGAGAGGCCGCGGCCTTGTCGCGTTTGCCGTTGTCGGCGTTGCGCTGGACCGATCTGCGGGACGATCCCGAGGGGCGGCTGAAGGAGCGGCTGACCGAAGCGTTGGCCTCGCTCAAGTTGTTGGGCATCGAAGAGATCGGGCGGCTCTCGAGTTTGCCCGAGGCCCAGCTGGGCAGCCGTTTTGGGGAGGCCGGGGTGTTGCTCGCGGCTCGGGCCCAGGCTCGTTTGGATCGGCCACTCCGCACCTTTACGCCGCCGTCCCGGATCGTCGAGGAGCTGGATCTCGAGAGTGTGGTCGAAGACCTGGAGCCGATGTTGTTCGTGCTCCGCAGGATCTACGGTCACCTGGAGGCGCGGCTGGACGCGCGCAACCTGGCGGCCACCTCCTTGTTGTTGCGGTTTGTGGTGGAGCCCGATCTGTCGCGCAAGATCTCCGCCGACGCGGTGCGGGAGGCGAGCTCCAAGCTGGTGGTGCCTTTGACCTTGAGTTTGGCCCGGCCCACCCGGAAGGCGGCCACCTTCTTCAACATCACCAAAGAGAAGTTGGGCGGATCCTTGCCGGGGGCGGTGCGGGCGGTCAGCGTCGAGGCCTTGGGGACCGCGCCGGATCGAGGGGCCCAGCTCGATCTCTTCAACAACCACCAAAAGCAGCTGGAAGAAGTGGGGGAGTTGGTCGGTCGGCTCCAGGCGGCCCTCGGCGAACACGCGGTGTTTTCTCCGGAGATCTTGGATCGGCACCGGCCCGAAGGCGCGTGGAAGAGTCGGCCCTTCGATCTGGAGAAGGCCTTGTTGCCGCCCGCCACCAAAAAGCCCGTTCGCTTGAGCGCGGCCTTACCGCCGGCGCCGGAGCCGGCCCCCCGGAGCCCCAGCCCCTTGCCGGTGGTCGACGGCAGTTTGCAAGTTGCCTTGCCGTTGGCGCCCGAGGCGGTCGAGACCCGGGTCGAGTTGCCGACCACCCATTGGCCCAAGCCGGCGGCCCCCCGGGTCGACCCTCTGCCGCCGGTGCCACCCCGGCCCCTGGAGCTCCTCGAACAACCCGAGTCGGCCACCTTGTTGGCCCCGACCGGCCTGGATGAAGGGGTCCTGTTGTGGCGAGGCCAACGCCTGCCCTTGGTGAACCTCTTTGCCCGGGAGCGGCTGGAGGCCGAGTGGTGGACCGAAGCCCCGGTGGAGCGGGAGTACACCATCGCCGAAACCGCCGATGGCCGTCGGTTGTGGTTGTACTTTGGATCTGAAGGGGCCTTCGTCCACGGCGTCTTCGATTGAGGGCCCTCCGGGCGTGATCCGGCTCGCTCCCACCCTGGCGGGATCGGGAAAAATAGGCCGAAAACTTGTGGGATCCGCCGATCTGGCGTACACCCGGACGGCGCCCGATCCAGCCAACGGAAGTTCGGGGCAGAGAAGGGACGTTCGATCCACTGATGAGCAAGCGCCTCGTCGATCGCAAGGCTGTCATTCCTTTGGTCAGCACCATCCCCGTGATGGCCTGCGCCTTCGCCTTCTCTTTGGGACCGGCCCCCGAAAAGCGGGTGCTCAACTTCTACGCCGAAGCGCCCGCTCAGGTGGCGGAGCTCGAGCCCTACCGCAACAAGGTGGTTCCGTTCTTGTTGGCCGACCTACCCAACAAGGGCCTGGCCCATCGCCTCGAGGTCATCCGCTTCGTCGGCCAAGGTTACCACCCCGAGGCCGTGCCGCTCCTGGGCCGCATCGCCACCGACGGCACCGAAGCCGCCGAGATCCGACAAGAGGCCAAGACCGCCGTCGAACACCTGATCGACGCCGGCGCCCGGGCCGGCCTCTGAACCCGCGTCGTGGCCACCAAAAAGACGTCGTCGTCGAAGCGGGCTGCCCCCCCAAAGCCCCGCCCCAAAACCAAGCCCGCTCCTGATCCCGGCGCCACCGTCGGTGACTTCCTTCGCACCCTCGAGCACCCCCGGAAGGTCGAGGCGAAGGTGCTAAGAGACCTGATCCTCGGCGTGAATCCGCGGATCGGTGAAGAGATCAAGTGGAACGCCCCCAGCTTCCACCTCGACCAACAACACTTCGCCACCTACCACCTCCGCACCTCCGACCTGCAACTCATCTTGCACCGCGGCGCCAAAGCCAGCGGCAAGAAGCGGCCTCAGATCCGAGATCCCAAGGGGCGACTGGAGTGGTTGGGTGAAGAACGCGCTCGCCTGCGAGTGACCAGCGCCGAGGATATCGAAGAGCACCAGGGTGCACTGCAAGTTATCCTGCGCGACTGGATCGCCGGCCTCTGACCTAACTCAAGGCGGCACACCAACTCCCACCTCTCGGTCTTTCGGCGAGGCCCAAGCCGTGGCAGTTCTGAACTCCATGTTGCCCCTCGATCCACTGATCGGGCTCCTCCAGAAGGTGATCCTCCTGATGATCCTACTGGTCGCTTGGCGCCTAAAGCCCAGATCCAGTGACGAGCCGCTTTGGCCACGGTTCGAGTGGCGTTTGGCCTTCGGGAGCCAACAGGTGAAGCGACCGCTTGGGTTCTTCTTCCTCCTTTCGCTGCTGGCCCTCTCGGGTTGGCTCGACACCTCGAGCCAGATTGGCCCGCTTCTCACCTTGAACTCAGCGTTGGGTGGCGTCGACCTGACCGAGGTCTTGGAGTGCCGGGCCGCCAGTGCTGGAGGGGCACCGCCCACGTGTCCCTACGGGGGAAATTTCAAGCTCCACGAAGGATCGGTCTGGGTCTGCGACAAACACGGGCCTGCCAGGACGACGCCGTGACCCCTCCGACTCGCCATGTACCGCTGAAGGTCAGCCGAGAGTTGGCCATCGCCGCTCGTCGACGACATCGGCCGGTCCCCGATCTGGAGCAACCTCAGCTCCTCTGGGTGCCCTTCGAGCCCACGTCCCTACGGCCTGCTCTCGACCCAGTCGACCCGTTGAGCACCCTGCGGCCCGTACCCTTCGAAGAGTGGGTCGATGGTCCCCCGAGTTCGCCCCCGGAGGCCAATTGGCTCGAGTCGGTCACGACCGAGGCCGTGTACGCGCCATTTTGGTCCTTCCGCGGGAAGAAGGGCGGTCAGCTCCTTCTCGATGGTCGGGATGGGCAACCGGTCTGGTCGACCCTCAAGGCGGACCACCACGCGACGCTTCTTCGCTTGCTCCTCCTGCTCAGCGTCGCCTTCTGTGTAGGTGGCATAACCTTGGCGTTGCCGAGGGCTTTGACCCGACCCTTGAATGAGGCGCTCCGTACCTTCCCGCGAGCTCAGGTGTTGGTGTCGATGACCTTCATTGGTCTGATCGCACTGTGGACGAGCCGTCAGTTCCTAGCCGTGGTGGTCCCGGCTTTGGAGAGTGGCGTCGTCGACTTGGTCACCCACCGGATCCCGCGGACCGAAGCCAAGGAGGTGCGGCGGCTCCTCTTCACGCCGGCGTGGATCCTGGGATCGATAGCGATCCTCACGTTGGTGAACCTGGCGTTGGCCGGCCGCATCAGCTTGGTCCAATGGACGGGGTTATTGGTCGTGTTGGGGGCTCTGGCCCTGAACCTCCGCATCGCCGGTCAGGCACCAGAGCAAGTTACCCGACCGGACGACCCTATTCCAAAGGACAGCGAGTGGGGCCGACGTCTCGCCTTCGTCCGGATCCTCGGCGTCTCGGTCGTCGTTGCGGTGGCGACGGCGGAGTTGGTCGCCGAGCTGAGACCCCAGGTTCGGTCGATCTCTCCTTGGCTTGCCGCGCTAGAACTCAACGGGCTGGAGGGGCTGGCGATCAGCTTGGCCACGGTGTTCAGCATTCTCCTGAGCCCTTTGCCAACCTCCATGAAGGGGCCCATGACCGCATCGGCGGCGGTCCCGATCCTGCTGACCCCGACCTTCGGTCCGCTGATCGCCTCCATCGGGCAGTTTCTGGCGGTCACCTTTACTCAACGGTGGATTGAACGTCGGGCTGGCGCCCAACCCACTCTCGAGGAGAGCGCGTTGGCCGGCCTGCGCATCGAGGCATTGGGGCTGGTGGGCGGAATGGGGGGGAGCATCAGCGGGACCGCACTCATGGGGTCCATCGGTTGGGCCTTGGGCGACACCATGGGTGAGCTGCTGGGCGTGGGCTTGGCGATCACCTTGGGACGCTCCGCCCTTGGGGCGCCAGCTTCAGTACCCGCGAGGACGCCGACTCCGCTGCCGAAGGTTGCGCCCGGCGAAGTTCCGCCCTCCACGTCCGAGCCATCGACGGTCGAGCTGGCGTGGCAGAAGGTGAAGTCACCGACTCCGGCTCGAGAGGCTGCAACACCGCTCCCCTTCCCTCCGGTGCCGAAGGCTCTGTGGTCGGAGCCGTCGACAGAGACGGGAATCAAGACCTTCAAGACCATCCTGCGGATCGTGGTTTGGGGAGGGGGCCTCCTCGTCGCCGCCTCTTTGCTGAAGCTCAACGCACAACTGGAGGCGCTGGAGTCACCTCGAGTGGACCCTAGGCAGGCGGTGTTCGGAAGTCACGATGTCCACTTGTCGTGCGGTCCGGGGTTGAAGCTCGGAGGTTTGGTCCTTCAAGATCAAAGCTTCTTGTTTCCGACCGATGCGCGGTGCGCTTCGAACCAGCGGTGGTCAATCTGGGAGCCGTCTCGGGCGCTGGACCTACGACCGGAGCGGGTGTTGGCCCCACGCGGAGGGTTTGTGCAGGTCACCGTCGATCCGCGCTTCCGTTACACTGGCTTGCCGCTCGGAGATTTCACGAAGGTCAATGGATCGACGAAGGCCCGGGTGTCGCGGAGGCGTGAGAGCCCCACCCTCAAGGTGGCAGAGTGGTTGGGACTCAGCGACGACGAGATCTCCGCACAACGACTTTACTCAGTGCCCGCACCTTTGGGGATCCATCTGCTCCCGGGCACACCCCTGGCCACGGACAAAGTCATCGGGATCTTCGTGGCCGGCGCGGAGGAGGGCACCTTTTTGTTCCGCCCCATCAATTACCTCTACGACGAGGGGATCCTCACGCCCCCACCGGACCTCGACGTTGAGGCTTGGAACAAGTTCAAGTCGGAGCAATAGCACCCCGCGTGAGCACCTCAGACCGCGATCGGGGTCTGGTGCCAGTGGGCGGGGCGCACCCACCACCCCAGGGCCGCACCGGCGATGAAGCCGCCGATGTGGGCCCACCAGGCCACGCCTTGGCCGCCCAGCGCCGCCATCAGCACCTGGAACCCAAGCCAGAAGCCGAGATACCAGATCACGCCGATCCGGAAGCGGACGAAGAACAACACGATCCACAACTTCACTTTGGGGAAGAGCACCACATAGGCGCCCATCAGGCCGGCGATGGCGCCGGAGGCTCCTACCAAGGGTACCGTGGAGTCGAGGTTGAAGAGGATGTGTCCGAGGCCGCCCAAGAGCAGAGCGGCCAGGTAGATCAATAGGAACTTGGAGGTGCCGAGGACGTCCTCGACGTTGTCGCCGAACACCCAGAGAAAGTAGAGGTTGCCGAGCAAGTGGGAGGGTGAGCCGTGAAGGAAGCCGTAGGTGAGGAGGGTCCACGGGCGCTGGCCCTGGAGGAGATCTGCGGGCACCGCCATTCCATAAATTTCCCACTCGCCGGGCATCCTGATGTTCAGGACGATCTCGAACAGGTAAAGCGCTGCCAACGTCACCAACAACGCGTAGACGGTGCGCGGCGTTCGCTTGACCGGGTTCCAGACCTCGGCGGGAAAGCCGGTGAACAGCTGGAAGAGGTAGTGTTTGACGCCGGGCCGAAGGGTCCCGGATTCCTTGTCTTGGGCGTGTTTTTGGGCCTCGGCCACCAAGGCCCGGACCTTGCCCCCCTCGTCTCGATCCAAGTAGAGGCCGCCGCACTGGGCGCATAGGTCGAGCTCGATGTTCTTGTCTTCATGTTGGAGGTCATGGGCGATCATCGCGCCGTGGCCTCGGGGACAAGCCCGCTGGGTGGGCCCTCGTGCCACCACGAAGTGCTCCTTGGCCCAGTTGCGAGGGTCGACGGTCCCTTCGGTCAACACCGCGGACTCACCGCGGTCGAGGAAGGTGCCTTGGCACCGTTCGCACTGATCGAGCTCGACGCCAGCGTGTTGATAGATGGTCATCGGCCAGGTGCAGCCAGGGCAAGTGGTCACGGCGGGGGATGGTGCCAGCGACCGGTCGCGGAGCCAAGATCACTCGGGTCACTCAGGGAGAAACAGCGTCGTGCACTCGACCGCCTTCAGCGAGCGCATCGAGCAAGCGCCCGCGTGAGCGACCGGCTCCTGCGTCTTGTCCGGCAAAGGGATCGCGGCGTACGCGTCGGCGCAGGTCTGCAACACCGCCTCGTCTCGCGGCGGGTCCAAGGACTCGCACTTGAAGCTGCACGGGGACGTGGCGTCGCAGGACTGATCCGTGCTGCAAAAGGCGCTCTCCAACTGCCGACAGGCGGCGCTGTCTTCGGCCGAACTCCCGCAGCCGATCGCCCCCAAGCAGGAGAACGCGCCGACGAAGATCAAGCGCACGACGATAGGAGTGGCCGAGGTGACTGCGAGTTTCATGGCCGGTCGAGTCCCACGCGCCAGCGCCAATGGTCAAAGGGCGTCGCGTTTGTGACGGCTCCCACTGAACGGAGCCCGCAACCGGGCCCGGATCGAAGTCGGTCGGTCGGGCGTGGCCAAAGCCCGGGTGACCTCCAGCTCTTCTTCAACGGTCTGGCGTTGGCTCGCGCTCAGATGCTCCTGGTCGATGGAGTGGCCCAGGACCACGACGTCTCGCCCGGATGCCTCCCTCTACGGTCCGCCCCAGCGTGGCATCGAGCACCCAAACGGAAGCCAATGACCTGTTGCTCACGAGATTCGCCCGCGCACAGGACGTCGTCATTCATGGCTAAAATTGCCGTTGCTCAGCCCGCGGCCGCGGGGCGGCCCGTGCCGGGCGGAGCGGCCCGACACCGCCGTGTCCAGGCGCGTTGAGCTGAGCATCCAGCGGTCAGGGCACCGGACCGGGATCTTGCTGACAGGTGGGCTCGCCGGCTTGGAAGACACAGACGCCCGGGTCCTCGCCGTGAGCAGGACACAGGCGGCCCCCATCCGGATCACAAGCGCTGTCCGGATACACGCAGTGAACCTCGGGCGTGTAGTCGTAGGACCGGGTGCTCAACCTTCGACAGTGACCCTCGGCGCCGTCCTCTCGTAGGCAGTCCGCGTCGTTGGAACAGGTCGCAGAGACACAGCGGGCGATCTTGAGCGCCGCGATGTTCGGATCGCGAACGCACGCTTGACCAGCGACGCAGTCGGAGTCCGCCGCGCAGCCCGCGTACGCGCACGTTTGGCTGATGAAGGTGCCCTCAGGTGGATACCCACGACCCCACGACCCCGCGACGCAGGCCCCGCCGGGTCGTTCATTGCAGTCTGCGTCGGCCTGACACGTGCAAACGGACTCGACCGCCTGATCCGGAGTGTCGCAGGAGTCTAGACCTGGACCAACCGCACGCAGGCCCGAGGAGACCGGCTTCGAAGTTGCGCAGGCCGTGAGCAGAAGGGCAGAGCAAATGAGGCGGACGGCCCAAGCGCGCACGGGTAGAACGTAGCACGAGCTTGGGCGATGTGCTCTCTGATCGCCTCGGTGGTGGCCTATCGCGCCCCCGGGGTCGACCGACGTTTCGACCACGTCTTGGTTTCCGTGATGGTCAGATGGCCGGGGACCTTCATCCATCGAGATGGTGGGCCGGATTGAGACCCGCCGGCGCAATGGCACCACACTCCGCGCCTCCCAGGACCGACAATCTGGCGAGATGAAGGTTCGGCTAGGCCTCGGCAACGCAAGCTTTGGACCTACGGTCCAGCTGAGCCCGCCCAAGAAGAACGTGGCCGTTGCCGAGCGGCCCCTCCCTTCGAACAACCTTTTCCCCAAGGCCACGAAGCTCGGCGATCGTACGGAGGGCCTGGGCGCCTTCGCAGGTCTGCTCCGGAAGGCGGCCTTCGGCGTCGTGGCTTCGTTGGGTTTCGGCTTTGGTCAAGCCCTCGCGGCCGGCGCCCCCTCCCTCGAATCCTCGGACTTCAGGGGCACCGAAGCCCATCCGGATCCGCAGCCGACCAGCACTTCGGCGCCCTCCAGGCTCGCCTGTGGCGCGACGGAGCAGGCGCGCGCGGACAACATCCGACGTCAGAAGGCCGAGCTCGCCGAACATGGAATCACCGAGTTCCAACGCAAGCGCGCCCATGGATTTCTGAGCGACAACATTTACAACCAGATTGCGCCGTATTCCTACCGCGTCGACGTGTGGAACCAGGCGAAGGCCGTGGTGTTTGGAGCGACACCTCGCCCCATCGTGCCTCACCCGCGTGAGGACGCCTGGTCGTTGTATCTGGGCAAACCACAGCCTTACGGAACCATCGCGATCGCCGAGCACACGCCAGTGGACTGCGCGCGGGTCGACCAGGAGTACTTCCGCTTCGACAACCCGGGCCAGAAGGAACGACTGGTGAACTGGGTGGTGCGCGCCGAGTTGGGGCGAAAGCGCGCCGGCGAAGAGGAAACCCAGACCTTCTTCATCGACGAAGATCGCTTCTTTCGCCCCTACGGCTTTCACCCAGAGATCATCGGCGAAGGTCGACACGATGCCCATTGGGCGGGGCCGCTGGGGAAGTTCATCGCCACGCTCGGCCGCGATAAAAAGGGCGAATACGTCGAGTACACCGATGTGTGGGACCTGGACCCGACCATCAATGGGTACACGGTCGCGATGGAGGAGATTCCCGGGATTCCAGGAGAGCCCATCACCTTTCACGATCGCATCTATTTCGACCGGGAGAAGGTCGAGCGAGTCATCGCACTCGAAGACCAGGTGCGAATGAAAGAGCCGTTCGACTACACCGACACCGTGTTCGACCTCGAGCAGCTGGTGAAAGTACGGCACCCCGCAATTCCTGGCGCAATCGCCGATGAGCTGGCCGCGCTCGAGGTGCGGTTTCGCTCGGAGTCAGGCTCAATCGGACGTTGAGGCAGGCGCTGCCTCCGGGCGCGACTCGACGAACTCCCACGAAGAGTCGAGCCCCAGCTTCTTCGGCCACACGGTGTCCCCGGCTTCAGACAGGTTGTCGCCACTTCACCACCTGTCCGGGGGCTCGGGTCGTCGAGGCGAACCAGAAAACTCGGCATGCGGGGAATACGCACCGCTGATGCACGCGCCGACGTCGCTCGTGATCAAGGCGGCCGCGCCTCTAAGCGGCCTAACAACGCGGTAATGGTTGACGGGCGATGTATGCCTTCCGCCCGAGGAGGGAACGTTGGGCACCTCCAGCGCGTTGCCGCCGACCGCAACGGGGCGTACATTCCGAGGGCCGACGACATCTCCGAAGAAAGGCCCACACTCGTGCGACGCTCGATCCTCGTTCCATCAACGCTCGCCGCCCTGATGAGCCTGGTCGGCTGCAATCCACCGAACCACTGCGTTGAGCCCGAGCATGAATTTTCGATTGCCCCGATGATTCCGGGAACACCTCCCCGGTCAATGATCGATGGCCCAAGGATGGTGAAGTCAAAGTCGCCCCGACTGGTCCTGACGTCATCGGTGGCCGTCGGCGGGTCGTTTTCGATCACCCACTTGCCCGAACTCGAGGTTGGTGAGTTCGTGCACGTGCGGTTGGCCCTCAACACGGTCGGCTTTGGGGTGGAGTCCATGCTCCTCGTCTTGGCGGAGCCCGGCGCTCCCCAAGACATCTTTGCAGCCTATTGGAGTCGCGTCCCCAACCTGGAAGGCCGCGACCTTCCTCCGGGCGTTGAGGTCCGTTATGTCCCGGATCCGGTCTGCGGCTCGACCGGGAGTGACTGCGGTGTGTCCCATTCGCTCGAGGCCGAGTTTGTTCACGAGGGACAGGTCACCCGCGTGGGCCGCGGCAAAACCCGGCGCGCCGGGAACTTCATGTTTGGGAACGGGCTGAGCGAAGACTGGGAGCGGAGCGGCGAGTGCACGGACACCGACGATGCCCGACGTCTATCCGGCTTCGCGATCAAGACCTGGCGCTGACGGGGAACGAGGACCGGTTCCTCGCTGCGGGCACGCGCGGGCCGGACGAGGGAGCGGCTCGGCTAATGGGCCTGGAGTGGGGCCTTGGCGGGGAGGGCGAGGACCTCCTCCAGCTGTCCAAAGGTCTCCTCCACGCAGCTCTTCTCTCCGGAGGCCAGGCAAGCGTCGAGGGCCTCCTTGGAGGGATAGAGCTCGTGCATGACCAGCCTGGTCTTGCCTCCGAGGTCCTCGAAGGTCACGGTCGTGATGGGAGCTCCGCCGCCCGCTTCTTCGTTGGTCCACACCAAACGTGAGGGGGGCACGACCTCGAGGTAGCGGCCGAAGAAGGCCATGGGCTCCATGTCTCCGTGGCCGTAGACCAAGCGGTAGTGGCCACCGGTCCGAACGTCGAGCTCGCAGGAGAGCATCGAGATGCCGATCGACTTGGGGACCCACCAGCGCTTGAACAGCTCAGGCGTGGTCCAGGCCTCGAAGACCAGGCGGGCTGGGCCGTTGATGGTTCGGGCGATGACCAGCTCACGCTCGGACTTTCGTTCCATCGTCGTGCGGTCGTTCATGGGTGGGCTCACTTTCTCTTCTTCGGTGGGCTGAGCATCTCTCTCTGCTTCAGCTCGGCTACAACGTGATCCAGTTCGTCGAAGCGGGTGTCCCAGAGCTGGCGGTATCGCTCGAGCCACTCCACTTCTTCCTCGAGGCGGCGAGGACCCAGCCTACAGGTCCGGACGCGCCCGACCTTCTCCGTGGCCACGAGCCCCGCCTGCTCCAAGACCCCGACGTGTTTTTTCATGCCGGTCAGGGTCATGTGGAACTTGTCGGCCAAGGCGGTGATGGAGGCGTCGGAGCGCCCGAGCTGCTCGAGAACGCCCCGTCGGGTCGCGTCCGAAAGCGCGGCGAATGACGCATCGAGGCGGGCCCGAGAATACTGAGCCATATGGTTCAGTATCTAGCACGACCTTCCGAGACCTGCAACCGACGCCGCAAGCCCCACCCCAGAGAGCTGGGCCCGGTCTCGGGCGCCGGCGGGTGTTCGGGAGGGCGGTCACGACGCGCTCGAGGACGTCCACCCGCTTGGACTCGACTCGGCACCTGGAGTGTTGCCGTCGCCCAGAAATGAGGGATCCGGGAGGAACAACCAGGGGGCGCGGTAAATAGCTACGGTCGTCGATTCAGTCCGCGACCGATGATCGAGCCGCGGCTTCCCAGGTGCAAAACGTAGGCGCCATTTCCGGTGACTGCGGCGAGCCGAAATTTCACCGGATCACTTCTGTCCCATTTACGTTGGCGCACAGGGCCGTCCCCAATTGATGGACCGAATAGACTTTGTCATCACTAATTTCCGATTTCACCGAGGACGTCCACTTCGGCGCCGCCTCTCAGCAGGCCGTCGAGGCCCGCTGGACGCCCGAAATCCTGTGGGGCAGACTGCGCTCGGGCTCGCAGTGATGTCGACGTTGAGAGGACAAGTAGGCAGGCGGCTGTCCAAAGTCGGCATCCTTTTGGTGATGTGCAGCGGCTGCGAGGAGCCGGAGATACTCCTTCAACCTACGGCGCCCTGGACCATCAGCGGGCCGAATCGCGTGCATGTTGGCCAAGAGGTCGTGTTGAAAGGCGAGTCGGAGAACCCGCCCGCGGTGAGTGGCTTCTCATGGCAGTTCGAAGCTCTTGGCGCGGTCCAAACCCGCTCCACCGCTGAGCCGATCGTGTCCTGGCGGCCCGAGGGCGTTGGTCTGGTGGCCGTACGCCTTCAAGTCCTTGGCACGGCGGGGGTCGTCGCGACCGCAACTCGAACTCTGGACGTCTTCAACGGGGCGCCCATCGCCGCGATCTCAGGCCCTCGCAGCGGACCCCGGGGGTCGACGTGGCGCTTCTCGGCGATCGGCTCGGTGGGATCCAGAGGGGGACGCGTTGTCCTATGAATGGAGCGTGGACGGATCGGCCGGGGCAGAGTTCACCGGTAGCAACACGAGTTCAATCGCCGCAGTTGTTCCTGGCCGCACCGGCGCCTTTCATCTGGTGCTCCGGGTTACGGACCAATTCGGCGCTCAGGGCGTCGTCGAACGTGACGCCCTCGTGCGAGACGGGAACGCGCCCCCAGTCGCTGAGGTGGGTTCCTTCTTCCTCATGGGGCCGGGTGAAACGCGGGCACTTGATGGAAGTCGGAGCTCGGACCCCGACGGCGACGACCTCTTCTTCCAATGGAAGGTCGAACCCTCCCGAATCGGGCACCTGGACCGCCTTGACGCGATCGCGCCGAACCTGACGGCGGACGCCATCGGACCAGGTCAGGCCACCCTCGTCGTAAGTGACGGATTCCTGGCGAGTGACCCGGCGGTGCTTCCCTTTCGGGTTCGAAACACGCCAGCCCCGCTCCCCGGATGCCCCGATCCTGCACCCCGCCCTGCGGTCTCCATCACCCGGGAGGTGCGGTACGTACAATCGGTCGCGCCGTTGTGCGGGACCTGGGGCTTCGTGGCGGTGGGAGGAACGGCCAACCAAGTGCGCCTCTTCAACGTCAGCGACGGATCCATCGCTGACAGCTGGCAGCTCCCTTCGTCCCCCGGAAACATCCTCCTGAACGCCGACGGGACCCGCCTCTGGGTGTTGTTGCCCCTCATCAACACCGTTGCCTGGATCGACGTCCTCGGGAGTACCATCAGTACGATCCCAGTCAACGGATCGCCCATTGACCTGGCGACCGCTTCTCCAGACTCCATCCTGGTTCTGCTGGAGGAAACTCGCCCCGCTGGTCTGGCCATCGAACTCCTCGATCCCGGTGGGTCGGCCGGACGCTGGAACTTCGACGCCGCCATAGGTGACTCCCTCGCCTTTGACCCTGACCGTGGCCGCGGGGTCGTGTCCGACCGGGGTGGATACTTCCAGAGCTTCGCGATCGAATCCGGTCTTATCCGGCAAGAGCTTTGGACCACCGAGCCCCGCGGCAATGGCTGCCCAGACGTCAGCCTCGCCCCCGATGGTTTGAGCATCATCGCGCCGTGCCTCAGCTCCTACGATTCAAGCGTCCTGGTCGCCTTCGACTATGACAGCCACTTGGCCGTTCGCTCCTTCGCGGTGGGGGCCTTCAACACTGGGGCTGGTTTCCTAGGCAGTCGCCTCGTCTCCACGGGAATGCCTGGAATTCTGGTCTTTGACGCCGCCTCCACCCGCCTGCTTAGCGAGGAAGAGCCCCCTGGGAGGTGCTCTTCGTACCCAGATCCGACGCTGGTCGGCCTCGACCAGACCTCCGCAGTCGCATGGAGCACGCTCGATTGCGACCCTGAATCCGGCCCCGATACCCTGTTTTTGACACCACTGTGACGCCAAGTGTGGGGGCCGGCCGGCGTTTCGCTCAAGGCATTGCTTAGTTCAAGGCGAAGGCCAGGATCACCCATCGGTTCACGCCTCAAGGGTGTCATCGCGCCCAAAACGGAGGCACCGCACGGGGATCAACTAGGCTGCGCGGCAACCGCTACGGTTGTCGATCCAGTCCACGCCCGATGATCGAAGCCCGGCTGCCCAACAACAAAACGTCGGCGCCATTGCCGGTGACCGCAGCGAGCCGCGGGCTCAGCCCATCGACGATGGACCAGTCTGTACCGTTCCATTGGGCGAGATCCGAACGTCGCTCGGGGATGTCGGCGCTGGAGACCACCGCGTAGGCCTCCGAAGTCGACACGGCGTACACGCTCAATACGATGGCTTCCAAAGGGCTCGTGGGCAACCCGGAGATCGGGAACGTCGACCACGATGAACCATCCCAATGGTTGAGTTGGCCCCCACTTCCGCCCGTCCAGACGTCTTGGCTGCTGGTCCCATGAACCGCAAGCTGAGGGGCCGAGGTGACGACCTGCCAGGTTGCCCCATCCCACGCGGCGACGCCGTCATCCGCCACGACCCAGGATCGGAGGCGATCCGGGCCCCAGAGGCCACGGATCCCCGACAGGGGCAGCGAACCGCTGGTGCCAAGCTCCCATGCGCCGTTGTGGTGCACCGCCCATTGACGCCCACCAACGATGAAGACCTCACCACTCGAAGTCTCATAGCCGGCCTCTGCTCGCAGTGGTGTCGAGCGCGTCTCCCACTCGCGGCCTTCCCACCGAAAGAGGCGAGAGGACGTCGCCGGACCATCATCGTCTCCGACCAACACGAACGCGTCGGTCGTTGACCAAGCCGCTCGTGCGTCGGTCAAAGCGATCGAGGCCGTCGCGATCGGTTCCGCGGCCCAGCCCCGACTCGCGCGCCACCGAACACTCAACATAGCTCCGTCTTCGCGTCTTCCGACGGCCCAGCCATCCACGACCGACCCCCAACCAAAGGAGAAGGTGGTCGATTGATCCGAGTTGGCCCCCGCGTACCCGGGGTTCCAAATCTCGAAGCGGTCTCCGAGCCACCGGCCGAGCGCCCCTGTTTCGCCGCCGATCCACAGATCACCCGGTCCACCGGAAGCGATGGCCGATAAGAAGGTCGCGTCGTCGGTGGGCGCCTGAACGAATCGACACCCATCACCGCGATAGACGGCGTTCGAGGTCGCAACCCATGCCTCATCGAGGTTGGGAACGACCACTGATACGGGCTCTTCGCGACCGAACTGTTCTGGAACAGGGACGACGTGAACGCCGTCAACCTCGAAGCGGACAACCTCGCTCACCGCTCTGTCCGCGGATAGGCCCGAGCGACCCGGCGATGCTGCCCAGACGCTATTCTCCGAACTCGCATCAATCGCGCTGATGCCGCGATCGTAGTCGAGGAGATCGAAACGACCGCCGGAGAGAGGCCGACGTGAAGCACCACCTGCCGCCAAATAGACGGCCGAAGCGTTGCCCGAGATGTCGACCGCCCCGGGGCCCACGTTCGCCTCGATCCGCCCCGTCGCCGGATCCCTAAAGCCGGACGTTTGAGCGGACGCGAACCAAACGTCGCCCTCGGGGCTGACCCAAAGCCCCGCGGCGCCGCCCACCTTAAAGGCATCGATCTGCTCGAGTGCCGTTCCATTCCAATGAAGCGCATCCCCAGAGTCGGCGATCGTCCAGATGTCCCCACGGCTGCCGCCGCCGATCGCCCGAAGTGGAATTCTCGTCCCCGTCTCCAGGAGGCTCCAGCTTCCGCCCGACCAACGTAGAAGGGTCCCGTACTCGCCGCTCAGCCAGACCTCGCCCTCACCGCCCCACGCGTCCAGGAACCCGTTGCTTTGGAGTCTCGGATGCTCCCAGCACCAGCCACTGCGGCAAAGGAGCGGTTGGCCACCAAAGGACTCGCGAACCGTGGCGTCGGTCGTGGCGTCGAGCTCGGAGGATCCGAGGTCGCAACGACGCGACGGAGGTGTTGGTCCTTCGCAAGAACACCCGGCCAGCAGCAGCAGGAGCGAGAGCTGCCGCGCGCGAGGGAGCAAAATCATGGCAGGGATAGAGCGTGCTTCCTCTACACCACGACTGGCAAACACGAATCGCAGGCCCGCGGAGGTCGTGCCACATCAACGTACCCTTCAGTTGCGACTCGCCGCCTTCCGACTGAGCTCGGCCACGAAGCGCCGAAGGTCGTCTTCAAGAAAATAGCCATTGGGAGCGCCCGGCGGGTTCCAGGCAAGAAAGTCGCGCGCCTCTTCCTCCGTTGCTGCCCTTACGGTCCCTTGTGCGTCCTCCACGCAACCAAACCCATTGCTGCCTTCCGACCATTCGGCCTCGGGGAAGTAGGCGAGAGGAACTCGGAACATCCCTTCCAGACCCGCATCCATGCGTACGATCTCCCAGGAGGCACCCGGCTTGGGCTCAGCAAATACCGAGAGAGGGCAGACGCGCGAGGGTCTCCATCTCGACGACAGCTGCTCTCTTCTTACCTCCCCCAAACAGATGCCGAGGGCGTAGCCCATCCGCCCGAAGTGCCCAAGAACAACCATCGGAACGACCTTCCCGCCCCGCATCTCAAGCACCACCAGGTCCCCGACGTTCGCTTTCAAGTCCTTCGGCAGAGGATTCTCCGATCCTTCACGATACCTTGCCCACTACTTCGGCAAGAGCTCTAGCGACGTGGATGAGGTTGCCACCTGCGGGAAATTGAGCGGCCGTCCTCTTCGGTGGGAGCGGTCGACCGACGTGGCGGGCCGCGGCCACTGACCGTGCCGGTGCGCCCGGTCGCGAGCTTCCAGTTCTGACCGAGATGGTCCCCGGTCGTTGCCCAAAACCGGGGGAGGCCGACCTCCACCCTCACGAAAACCGCGAGCGAAGCGAGCCGGAATCCGCCATCGGCCCAGAAGGGGCAAAACACGAGACTCGATCTAAGAAGCCCGATTCCCAAGGGAATCGGGGTCGTCAGACCGAGGCGCGTGTCACGCGGAGGAGCGAAGCGACGAGAGCGGGACACGAGACTCGAACTCGCGACTTCAACCTTGGGAAAGGAACGAGACCCGAGGAGTGACCGGTAAGTTAGCGACATGACCGTTTGGGAGCGCTGCCAGCTGTCCCCGATTGTTGCGCGGAACCGGGGGAGAACCGGGGACGCGCAAAGGCACGGCGCCGCGAGCTGCGGTTGTGGCCTCGACTCAGTGATCCGCACCAAGGCGCCAGTCCCAATCCCCTCGGGTGCGCAGGAGTCGCACAAACTCGGCTCCGTTTAGGACAAGGCCGTGATCGTTGTCGACAACCAAAGTGGGGTCATCGGCGATCGTCTCCAGGACCAATCGGCACAAGCCAATATCTGCAAACTCCACGGAGTAGAATGCGGCCTGGTCGCCGGATGTTGCGTATCGCCTACGGTCTTCCAAATCGAGTTCGTTGGGGATGCTCTCATCTCGCCTAACGTAGACCCGGGCTCCCCTTGCCTCAACCACGACCCCGCCGCCCGAGAGGGCAACTGCCTGGTCGAGACCTTGAAGGCGCACCAAGAAGGTGGGCTCATAGCGTTTTGGGACAACTATCAAAACTGCTTCCATGGTTTACCGCGGCACAACAAACCCGGAAGAACGACTCCGCGTCGCGCGTACCGATACCGCCCGCCCGATCAATTTTCTAGTTCGCTGGGTCCCGATTGCTGAAAGGCAATTGGCTCCACACAGGGCGCATCTTGTTGATCGCTTCCCCGAGTCGCCTGTCAACCAACGATGGGTCGGAAGAACCGTCTCCGAAGACAGGCGCCGCACCAATTCCACTGGCTTCTGATAGCTCTAGCGCAAAAGCCCGTCGGAATAGATCGATGATGCGCAGTCTTTGCGCGAGCGCCGGGCCGTGGTTTAGGGCCACGATCTCCGCCGCCAACCCCGACGGCCTAAGCCCTTGTTCGTAGACGCTTCGCATCCAAGCCAATAGCTCTGCCTCAGTCATGTTTCTACCTCGAGAAGCGAGCTACCACTCGCTGGTAAGCCCCCGGACCGCCTTCGGCGACTTCGACCGCGGCCTGCCCAAATCCGAAGGCTTTCGCACGGCCTGCGGTCCAGGTTTGTTGTACCGCTTGGGACAGCGGAACTCCAGAGGCTGTCAGCTCGTTGACTCGCGCAAGGTTGGTCCCGTACGTCCAATTTCCCTGAATGGATGTGACTCTTGAACCGATCGACTCCATCATACCGGAGAAGAGTTCGCTGCCCGATACGCTTTTGCCTCGTTCGATAGCGAAGGTTAGGACGCCGTCAGTGTCCACTGAGCCAAGCACACCCCCACCGTCAACGAACCTCGAATACTCCGCGCCGGCCTTCGCGGCGAGTCTCTCACCAGCAGATCCGGCTACCCGAACGACGTCGTCTGCAAGCTCGTCGGCGACGTTGGCCATCATCGCGCCGCCCGCGCCCACCGCGACGGGCATCGCGGGAAGGGCTCCCTGCGGAAAGCCGAGGACGCCCGCGATCAAGTCCGGTCCGGATTGGGCGAGAAATTGTCCTGCCCTCGTGACCAAGAACTGCTGAAGGAGCTTGTAGCTCGCGGCGCCTAGGACCTCCGCCCCAACCGCCATCACCACCGGCCCGGCAGCGAGGACCGTTCCGTGGCCGGCGAGGAGGTGCTTGGTGCGCTCTTCCGCAGGATAGCCCTCGGCGCGCTGCCGGGCCGCGCGGGAGGCAACGTAAAGCTGGCGACCCAAGTTCTTGTACTTGGCGACCTCCCGTCTCGACGCCGAGTTTGTGTTGGAGAGATCGACCTTCTGGCCGTTGGTCTCAAGCGAGACGGCGCCGTTGGCCATGCTCACGGTCAGCGTGTATGTTTTACCGTCGGTACTGTCCTTGATGGTGAATCGCTGAAGTGTGGTGCCGGCCGGTCCGAGTTCCGATGCCGCGGTGGTCTCCAGAATCTGCCGCTTCACCGTGAAGCGATCCTCATAGCCTGAGGGATCAAGTCCGGCGAGTGGGTTGTTGAGAACGTAAGTATATGGATTGAGTGTCTGGGCGTTGGCCGGATTGGTGATCACCGGATCGACGGAGAGGAACCGTCCCAGCGCTGGATCGTAGGCCCGGCCCCCCATGTGGATGAGCCGATGGAGATCCAAGTGCTCATGACCCGTGAAACCTCTCGTTGTGGCCTCGCTGGTGTACTCTCCCGAGTGGAGGAGGCCCTGTTGGCTCTCCCACCGCGAGTTCCGTGGCATCCCGAACGGGTCGAACGCGTGAGACTCGACCAAGTTCCCAAGCGCATCTGTCACCGTCTCCAAGGATGCCGAGCGATCGGTGTGGAGGTACTTGATGGTCCTCGTTCCCCCAGATCGGCTGACGATGACGCTCCCTCCCAGGTACGCCTTCTGCGTCGTGAACCCACCGGAGGTGAGCTCTTCATAAACACCCTCGACGTATTTGGTGACCTCACCTGGGGCGTCTTGCTGGTAGCGGTCGTCCCCTGCGCCGTAGCGGAAGATGGTCGTCATGCCGCTCTGCGTGATCGTCTTCGGCTTGTTGAAGTGGGTGTAGGTAAGGACCCTGCCGTCCCCGGCGATCTGGTTCCCATTGCCATCGTATGAGAAATCGCTGACCACGCCACCCGCGATGCGCTGGAACGACAGGATCGCGTGAGGCCCAGCGGTCGCCGAATTCCGTCGCCCTGCAGCGCCGAAGGTCGTGAGGCTCGAGTAGTCGTTCTTCAGCGTCAGATTTCCTAGCGCGTCGTACGCGTAGTCGACGGTTACGGGCGCGAGGCCCCCGCCCACCCACGTTCGAGTCGTGCTGTCGAGCCTCTGGAGGTCGTCGTAGAATAGGTCCTCGGAAACGAAAGTCACGGCGCTGCCCACGGGAAGCTTCTTGCTCCGCTTTGTGAGGTTCCCGAAGCCGTCTTGGTATTCGTAGTAGAGATCCTGGCGCGCATCCGTGCACATCGAGTCGCGGCCTACGCAAGAACGCTTCATCTGTCCGGTTGGGCCGTGAAACTCGTAGTGACCAAAGAGCCCGTTTCCGAAGCGCTCGTCCTCGATCTGGCCTCGAGCGTTTTCCTTCAGCACCTCTCGGTAGACGCCTTGGCTTGCTAGCACCGTCAAGGGGTCGCGCTCGAGGCGAAGGTAGCCGTAGGGGGTGTATTCCAGTTCGATCGCCTCTCCGTTGGGATACTCCAGGCCTCGAACCGAGCCGTAGCAGTTGTAGGCCTGCTCGACCTCGTAGGTGGCGCCGCCGAAGCTGACCGCGGTCTTGATCGGGCGCTTCACCGGGTCGTAGCTGACCACCTTGGAGTGGACCTTGGCGCCCGCCGAATCCAACCTCCACTCCTCGTGGAGCAGCCCTTTCCCGCTCACGTCGTAGGACCACTTGGCTTCGGTCACCAGCGAGACTCGTCGATCCGTGGGCCTTCCGAGAACGTCGTAGAGGTAGGAGGTAGCGATGCCATTCCCATCGGTCTGCCGCGTCATCTGGCCGATCCCGTTGTAGACGAAGGACCAATTGCCGCGATCAGGGTCCGCAGCAGCGACCTTCCGGCCCAGACTATCGAATTGGTTGCGTAACTGGTTGCCCGCTGTGTCCTGAATCAGGATCGGCTTGCCGTTGCCGTCATAGCGGTACTGCGTTCTGAACCCTTGAGGGTCAACGGTCTCAATAAGCTGGTTGCGGATGTTGTAGGTGCGGGAGGCGTTGATTCGTCCCTCGATGACGATGTCTGTCTCGAGGCCATTGTAGAAGTACTCGGTCAGGAACGAAGGATCGCTCCTGCCGAGCCGGTCGGTAAATCCCGACCGGTCCACGATCTTCTGGCCGGGCCGCCCCAGTGCGTCGAAGTTCTTCCATTCGGTGAAGTACTGGCCTCCCAGCGTAAAGCTTGGCTCGCTTTGCCGGATCATGCGCCCGCGGCGATCGAACGCTCGGGCGGTTATTACTTTTTGGCTGGACTGAAACGCCGTGAGGCGCTCCTCCACGACCCGACCCAATTGGTCCAGGAACCGCTCCTGCTTCGGGGACCCGTCCCGTTGAACGACCGTCTTCATCTTTGCGAGGGCCGGACAATCGCCGGAGTTCGCGCAGGAGACGGTCCGCTGGTTCATCGTGCGCTGACCTGGAGCGAGACCCGTCAACTGCCGACCGAAGGCATCGTAGGTCGCCGTGGTCACCAGACCATTGGCGTCCGTTTGGGTGAGGGGGGATCCAGTCTCGGGATCGACCGTCAACCGGGAAACGTGCCCCATCGCGTTGGTTGTGCTCGCGGGGAAGTAGCCGTCCGTGGTGTAGGTGATCGCCTCGGTGCGACCCGACGCCCCGACTCCAGTGACCGTCTTGGTCAACGGGTTGCCGTAGGCATCGTAACTGGAAACGGTCACCGAGGACTGCTCCGTTGGAGAACCCGGCTGGATGTTGTCGGTCAGCGCGAGTCGCGCCCATGTGGCGTGGTTCGCAGGGTAGTAGCTATGAGTCACGACTTGAGCCTTCGGGCTGTTCTCCGGAGCTGAAGCCAGGGCCATGGTCGGACTCACGAGGTACTCAACGGAACTGACCGAGGTCTCCTCCCTCGTCAGCTTGCCGATCCACCAACTTGCGACATCGGAGTAGTCGTAGACGTAAGAGGTCGACGCAACATGACGGGTCGTGGAGTCGTCGGTCGTCGCCGTCTGGAGGCTCATGTTCCCGTAGGCCAGATCGTTGCCCGGGTTGAAGCCATTGATCGTTGTCGTCGTGCCAAGGATCTGCCGGGTCGAGAGGTCGCGCTTCGTTGCCACGGTGCGGTAGGGGTAGTTGAAGCAGTATTGGCCGGGAGTGGCCGGGTCCGCATCGTTGACGCAGTTCGTCCGCCACTCGGACTCCTGGCGTTCAAGGGGCAGCGCGGTTGTCGGGTCCGAGGCCAGGTGGATCTGGGAATCCTCTTCCACGCCGAGGAATGGGAATTGCTGCCGATAGGTTCGGGTGGTGCGGAGATCCGCGCCGTCGCCGATGGCCTGTTCTTCGACGATCTTGCGGAAGCCAAGAAAGCCGCGACCCCTGTTGTTCGCCATCGCGTCTTCGTAGCGGTAGCAGGTGGCGTTGTTGCCTCCGATGCCGTTGCTCTGCTCCATTCGGGCGGCAACGACCATGGACGAGTTGAAGAGGAAGTGCTCGCCGTCTGCCACCGCCGCGTAGTTGGCCTTGTAGAAGGGCAACCCGGCAGGCGAGGTACAACCGGCCACTCCAGTGGAGGACAAGGACGCATACGACCAGGTTGTCGTCACGTCTAGGCCGTCCTTGACCTCGGTCATGAGGTCGGGCGTGGGCCCCTGGTTCCTCGAGATCCTCCAGCCGAGCTGATTCGTCGACTGGAAGCTCCCCACGTACCGCCCGAGCGGAACGGGAACTGGGGGTGTGCCTCCCACTGGCGTCGGTCCAGTGGCCACCCTGTAAAGGTTGGCTGTCGGAAAGGCCGCGTCGGTAAGGCCGTCCCCAAAGTAGTCGCTGAGGTGCCCGCGCCCGAGCGGAAATTCGAGGGTCGTTGTGCGCCGGACCTGCTGCAAGCCGGTCGACCCCTCCTCGATGTCGACCGCGTCCCACTCGTAGATCGAGTGGTCGAGGTGGTGGGGTGCACCACTGGTCGTGAAGTTGTTGGCCGCTCCTAGCGTTGAACAGTAATCAAGTGGCTCCGTATCGGGCGCGTCCAGATAACACCACGGAGACTTGAGGCGAGTCGGAATCATCAACTCGTCCCGCCCGTCCCCGTCCTGATCGACGACCTTCACATCGTCTCGGTGCCGGCGGTCGATCGCGATCGGCCCAAGGTTGGTGGCGACCCCGAACGGCCACCCGTTGTTCACATACACGTCGAGTTCAGTCGCGCCGTTGACGTCGCGAAGGTGATAGAGATCGGAAAGGCCGTCGCCGTTGAAGTCGCCAATGCCCCGGTCCGACTTCTCGGCAAGGCTCCCAGATGGCCCCTGAAGCCAAGGGTCCCCGAACTCATGGAAGTCAAAGGTCACCCCTCCGGGCACCAGGCGAGTGAACGCGATACGTGCTGACATCGGCGGGGTTCGCTTCGAGGGCTCAGGTTGAGCGCCGCTCCAGTCGACGAGAATATCAACATTGCCATCCCCATCGAAGTCCTGCAGTGACTTCGGACTCATGTCCGCGGGCAACGGGAACGGTTGGTGCCGGCAGAAAGAGAAGCGGCCATCACTGAGCCGCGGGCATTGAAAGTGGATGGTCCAGTTACCAGCGTCGTACAGCAGCAGATCGACCAGGCCCGAACCGTCGAGGTCCCCAAGGATGCCGGATGAGCCATCCGGGGCCGGGAGATCCGTTCCGATCTCACCACCTCGGCTCCGCACCACGAACATCCCGTTGCGCGTGCCGAACCAGTCGGCGCGACCATCGGCGTCGAGATCACTGTTGCCCGAAGCATGGATGATACGCTCGAACCCATCCGACCATACACCGCCTGTGATGTCCTCAGATAGGCCGCTTGAGAAGAAGACACGGGTCTCGGTCAGGGCACCGCCCCAGGGCTCGGCCCTCAGGCTACGAAACACCTCGATTTGCCCATCGCCATCGAAATCGGCGCCAGGTTTCATCGAGGCCAACTGAGTGGCGCCATTGGGAAAGTCGATTGTTGAGTAGGTCGCGGGAGCGTCTTGATACTTGAAGGTCGTCGGCGGCAAGCTGTTGGTGGTGCTGCAGGGTGTCGCTGTGCACTCGGTGACGGACGTCAGGAGAGAACGTCCCGTGGCGCGGCTGGTTGCGTACGCAAGCTCGTACCGACGGACCACCTGCGCCCCGACCTCGGAGGTGATCGCCTTCAGGCGCTGAGTGTTGGGGGACGCGGACGTGAGATGGTAGGTCGTGGTGGGGTCCGGTCGGGTTTCGAACTCGAACCGGATCCGGCGATCGCCTCGAGTGGCACCGGTGCCCGTGTACTCGATCTTTTCTGGGAGGAACTGGCCTCCCAGCATTTGGTAGTCAAAGCCCACCGAGTTGGATTGACGATCCCGCAGGGATCGGATCCACCACACGGCAGGGACAAGGCCGCGTGCCGTCTCGATGGCGTTGCTGCTGCCTCCATAGGCGCCGTAGTAGCTGACAAGGCCGTCCTTTGACTCGACCTCGAAGTAGGAGTTGAGGTCGAATGCCGCGCCACGAAGGGTGACCCTTCGGAACGACTCAAGTTCGGTACGGTAGGTCGATCCATCCGCGCCATACCACCCTGAAGTAACGAAGAGGCGCTGGCCATCGAGGCAGAACCGATCCTCGGTGGAATAGCTGATGCGCCGGTAGCGGCCATCTTGGGCAACCGTCTGATCGCAGCGACTGATACGGGAAAGGCCCGCGACCCCCCAACCGGTGCCCGAGATTCCGGTGCCAGCGCCGCTCCCGTAGCTCAGGCTGATCGACGGCTCAAGACCGCGACGTCCGGGTGCGGCTTGAATTGGAATGCTGTAGCCGGCAGATCCACCGGAAACCGCGGCCTCCCCGCGAATCGCGCCGATATTGTCCTGGTTGGGCAGGGCCTCGGTGATCGCGTCGCAGGTGGTTCCAAGGTAGTCGGGGAACGTCAGCTTGAGCACGACGGGGATGGTAGGGGTCCAAAGACTGCAGCTTCCGAGCTTGCAGGCCCTCACCCGGAACGTCCACGTTCCATCCAGTCGGAGCCGCACGAGGGCCGACTTCGCCGTGCCCGAGTAGGCCGTGGTCCATGCGCCTTCGCCCAACCTTTGGGACAGTTCGTACTTGTCGACCCCTGGAGTCGTACTGGCGTTCCACCTGACTTGGACACTTCCGCTGGTGCTGTTGGGTGGCGCGTTCAGCCCGGTGGGCGACGCCACCGTTTCGGCCCCCTGCTCTGCGACACCCTCGATTTCGGCGTCCGCGCAGGCCGCCACTGCGACCAACGCAGGTAGGAATCTTATGATGATGGGACGAAACATGCCACTCGCCCTTAGCAGCGAACATGCCAACTCACCAGTGTGGGCATTTTGGGGAACCCGTAAGTAAGATCGTCCGGATTCGTCCGGATTCGTCCGGATTCGTCCGGATTCGTCCGGATTCGTCCGGATTCGTCCGGGCGCCAGACGTTCGGCGGGTACGAACGGAGCCTCGGTAACAGATCTGACCGGGAGCCTGGGTGACACTATCCGGTTCGAGGTTCTCTCAGACCGGTTGGAGGTTTCCACGTATCGTCTAGGAGGTCACGCCTTTTGGCCCACCTCCCCGTGGTTGGGATTCTTGAGCCGGGTTCCGGCATCCGTCGGCGAGGATCACCGGGTACGAAAGGACGGGCCCCGCTGGCTCACCTTTTGGGTAAACGGTTCCGCCCACCGAACGCGGCCGAACCAAACTGCGCGCGGGGCGAATGGTGTCAGGCACCTACGACCTCTGACCGGATTTGTCACAGGTCTTTGGAGAGTGGACCTCATGAGGACCGGTGGTGGTCCTTGAGGAGGTCGCGATGGGGGTGGATGTCTATCGGGCTCAGGCGCTGGAGCGGGCTCGGACGGCGCTGGGGCGGTATCGGGGATCGATCGAGAGTGGCGTTGGGCAGGCCCAGACCGTGGCGGCGGTCGGGGGCGCGAGCTACTTGGCGGCGCGGTTGTCGGCGCACTGGGGTGGGCCGGAAGGGAAGACGATTCTCGGCGTGCCGTTCGAGCTCGCGGTGGGGGCGGCTTGCGGCGCGCTGGCGATGACCGGGTCGGCGGGGAAGCACACCGAGGAGGTCCTGGCCGTTGGGGTTGGGGCGGTCGCGGCGTACACGGCACGGCTCGGCTTCCAGGCGGGGTTGGCGACGTCCAAGCCTCCGCCTTCAGGGGCTGAGGTCGGCGCGG
Organism: Deltaproteobacteria bacterium; assembly: GCA_016703535.1. Classification (GTDB taxonomy): domain Bacteria; phylum Myxococcota; class Kuafuiibacteriia; order Kuafuiibacteriales; family Kuafuiibacteriaceae; genus Kuafuiibacterium; species Kuafuiibacterium phototrophicum. The sequence goes on from JADJBV010000002.1 coordinate 1,452,950, forward strand.
CGTATCCGGCCCTGGCGGTGGGGCCGCAGTACCCATCGTTGCCGGCGGTGGCACGAGCCCCGGCGTACGCGCCCGCGCCCGCGTACGAGCCGGAGCCGGCGCAGGTTGGGAACGGATACGCAGCCTACTACGAGGCGCCGCCCAACTACGAGGCGGCGGGTGAAGACGAGGGCGTGGGTGCAGATCCCTACGCTCAGGCATCGAACGTGTTGGACCAGTACGGACGGCGTTGAGCCGGAGAGGTGGAGGTGTGGCCATGGACGAGTTGGAGACCATGATTTCGGGTGATTTGGTGGGGGCTCCGGTCAGCCAGGATGACTTGGCGTTGGCGCGGGCCTTGGTGAATAGCGGCATTGCCGGAGAGATCGAGATCGCCGGGGATGACGTGGGCGAGGACCTGGATGATGTCGGGGCCGAGATCGACATCATCGGGGCGGCGCCCGCAGCCCAAGTGCGAAGGCCGGCGGTCACCCCGCGACGGACGGTCACCCAGGCTCAGCTTCGGCAGGTGGTGCAGCGGAGTGCGGCGCGAATGGCGAACCAGGCGCTTGCTGCGCGAGGTGGCGGAGGTTCGCCGATGGCGTTGGAACGAAAGATCGATGGGGCCGAGACCGAGACGGCGTACTTGGCGATCTACCGCGACGGGTCGAACGGCGGCTTGGTGGCGGGCAACGCGGACATCGACATCGTTGGGGAACCGCAGAAACCGTTCCGGCCCGAGGCGCTCGTGGTGGACGACGAGAGCGCTCGGGACTTTCTGATCTTGGATATCAAGATCGGAACCGACTCCTTGTTCGTGAACTCAGGGCCGATCCCGGCGTCGCAGTTCACGGGTGAGGCGATCCTCAACGCGCTGCGGACTCGGACGGGTCAAACGAGTCAGCAGATCATCGTCCGGGTGCGGAATCGGACGCCGGATCCGCACGCGTTCTATGCGTCGTTCAAGGGCTCGAAGGTGAAGTGAGGTGATGTCATGAGGGTGCTCTTCGATGGGGGCCTGCTCGAGCATGTGCCGCCCAAACGCTCTGCCAAGGTGTTGACCATGCTCCTGAGGGCCCTCGTCGAGTGCAACCTCGACTACCTCGAGCACAACCCGAACACGCCCCACCCTTACAAGGCGGGGATCAAGTACACGCGGGAGAAGAACACCGAGCAGTGGAAGTCGATCCCCAAGATCCTGAAGGACGGCGGGGGCGACTGCGAGGATCTGGCCGCGTACCTCGCGGCGTACCTGGTCTTCAAGAAGGTGCGGCCGGTGGGGCTCATCGTTCGATGGGCCACTACGCCCAAGGGCGGACGCCTGTTCCACATCTTGGTGAAGGGGCCGAAGGGGGCCGAGGACCCGAGCAAGAAGCTTGGGATGGGGAAGGAGGCGGCGTCATGAGGAGGCGAGTCCTGAACGGCTCGACGGGGAGATGCGCACGGTTGGGGAGGCGGGAAGGGAGGTCACGTCATGACTGAGCCAATCCTCATCGCTTCGGCGCTGCTCGCGCTCGGGCGAATGCTCTCGAAAGGTAAGGACGGAGCCGCGGAGGCCGCGGCGAATGGGCCCGCAGGCCCCCGGCCCTTCGATCTGCCTCCACCCCCGGCGGCGCCGTTGGTGTTGCCGCCGAGCCCTGCGCCCGTGCCGGCCCCAACCGTGGTGCCCGCAGCGCCTCCTCGGCGGACGGCGCCGAGGCCCAAGGCGCCGGCCGTTCCTCGGGCGGCGCCCCGTGCGGCGCGGCCCGCGGTCCTCGAACAGGCGCCGGGTTCGCGGGCTCAGGGTCCGGGTGCGCCATCGCCTCATGCGCCCTTGCCGGGGCGAGCCCCCGGGCCCAGCGGGACCTCACTGGCCGAGGCTCCTACGGCGCGGCCTCCGACCGCGGTGGACCGCGGGCCCGCGCCGAGGGCTGCGCCGCCCGCGGAGCCGACGTCCAGGGATCAAGGTCCGCCGCTGCCGGGTCCCGCGGGCGGCGCACCACCGGGGCCGGTGGTGAAGGACACAGGCCGCCTCGATCGGGCCGCGGAGTTGGCCAAGGCCTTCGCCGCGGACTTGAAGCGTCGCGGCCGAGCCTACGATCGGAACTTGCTCGCCGAGTTCCAGAAGACCGCAGGCCTCGGCGTCGATGGCGTGTACGGCCCACGATCGGCGGGGGCGGTGCGTTGGTACACCGGCGAGTCGCTCCCGCCGATCTCCGGCAAGGGCTTCGTGGAGTACGCGCCCAAGTTCTGAGGCGCAGGAAGGAGAACGAACATGACCAGGGTACATGTGGCCTACGATCCCGAGACCGACTCCTACGTGGGCGCGGCGACGGTCGACACCTTGATCGGGCGTCTGCCGATCTTTGCGCAGGTGCCGCTCCAACCGCTGGCCCACGCGGTGGCGCAGCTGTTGGTGGAGCAGCGACTGAAGCGCGAGGGCGCGCCCAAGGATGAGGTCGGCTTCTTCGGCTTCGTGAAGAAGGCGTGGAACCAAGCCTGGGACACTGCCAAACGCGTCGCACGGGCGGTGGGCGTGACCAAGGTGCTGAAGGCGGTGAAGCGCGGCGTCCAGAAGGCGGTGAAGACCGTGGGCAAGGTCGTTCGCTCGCCGGTGTTCGGCGCGATGATGGGCGTTGCGTCGTTCATCCCAGGGGTCGGGCCGGTCGCGGCTGCGGGCTATGCCGCCGTACGCGCGGCCATGGCCATCGCCGACGGTGCGAGCAAAGGCGACCCGCGGGCCTTAGCCCAAATCGGAAAGTACGCGCTGCCCGGCGGTGAGAAGGCCATGGCTCTCATCCGTTCGGTGACGCCTTCGGTGAACGTCTGAGGCCCGCGGAGGGCGAGGGAGGAGTGACTATGCGGAACAATCGAATGGACATCTCGGCCTGGGTGCTCGGTGCCACGGGCGAGGCCAAGCGCAAACAAGGAGTGGTGGCGGTGGAGCGGGCCAGCGACGGGGTCTACAACCTTCGATTCCCCGCCGACAAGCCGGTACGCGCCGAGGCCTATCACCTGAGCGTGACCATCCTGAACAAGGACACGTTCCGCTCGGCCCAGCTGGCCGACGTGGGCGGCGCGACGATCCAGGTGCGGATCTTCGACGACGCAGCGATGCCCGCCGACGCCGACTTCTTGTTCGGCGCTGAGCGGGTGTGAGGGAGGCGGAGGTCCGCGCCTGGGAGTGGGCGTTCGAGGGGATGGGGCCCAGGCGCGGACCTCCGCGGGAGTGGAGTGGGAGGCGAACATGGCGGCGGCGTTCACCAAGGGTTCGTGTTGGGGATGGCAAGGACTGGTCCCGCACCCGGGTTCGGTGCGGGCCTTGGATGTCACGCTCGAGGGGGACCGGCCTTCGCTGGTGACCCTGGCACTGGAGCCGGTGCGAGATGAAGGCGAGGCGAGCGAGGTCGAGGCGCTCCTTGAGTGGGGCACAGCTCAGGGCTCGGCGCATCGCGCGTGGATCGATCTCGGGCGCGGCCAGGTGCTTGGCCTCGCGGCGTCTCGGGTGATCGTGACGCTCCAGAATCGAGGCGGTGGCCAGGCGCGGCCCCCGGCGGCCAAGGTGAGGGCTTCGGCTTCCGTCGAGGGAACGACGGGCGGAATGGCGCCCGTGCGGGCGGTGCACCTCGGGGCGGTTCCGGGGCTTGGGTCTTCGGCGCCATTCGAACTGCCCGCCTTCGCCCGGACCTTGTGGCTTGCGCGCGCACCGACGGGCGCGGCCCGCGTCATGTGGTTGGGCCCCGGCGCCACGGTGTTGGCCGAGGCCTCGCTCGATCTTGGCCCCGCGCTGGTCCCACCCGGCGCCAGCGATTTTGTGATCACCAACCCGGGCTCGGTGGACTGGGCGGACGCCCGCGCGGTCTTCGAACTCGCGCTTTGAGCAACAAGGAGGACGTCATGGCCGAAGACAACCCGATCGCCACCTGGGTCCACCGGCAGGTCACCGCCGGCTACAAGGGCTTCGAGCTCTACCGACGCGAGTCGCAAGATCGGTCGCTCGTCGACCGCTACCCGGCCGACAAAGCCGCCGCCGAGGCGATCTACGACGACGCCAAGGGCAACGCTGGCGACGCCGGCGGCTCGTTCCTGCTCCAAGCCTTGAACGACGGCCCCGGCCCCCACCCTTCGCGTTCCTTCTTGGTGCGCCCACCCGCGCCCATGCACGAGCCCGAGCGCTTCGAGGACCGAAACTCGATGCGCCTCCTCCTCGAGCACATCGACAACCAGAACCGGGTCATCAGCCAAGTGGTGCCCGCGTGCCTGGCCGCCATGGGCAACATGGTCCAAGGCCTCTCGGCCCACTTCGGCACCTTGGCCGAGACCCACGAGGCCGCGATCCGCACCCTACGCGACAGCCGGGTCGAGTCGCTGGAGACCGAACGGGTGATGATGCTCGACGCCGCCCGTCAGCAGCGAATGGACAAGTTGATCGACGTGGGCGTGGCCATATTGCCCCAGCTCGTCGAGAGTATCGGGAAGGGCAAGCCGTGAAGTGCCAAGCCTGTGCAAGGGAAGTTGCAGCCAAGGAGCCCCGCTGCCCCTACTGCAAGCGCTGGGGCACCATTCAGCGGTGGCAGCGGCTCTCCGAGGTTTCGTGTGCCGAGGTGTCGCGGGTCGCGTGCGGAGTGCGGGAGCTCGATGAGTTGCTCGGCGGTGGGTGGGTTCCGGGTTGCGTATACTTACTGTCAGGGCCTCCCGGGTGCGGCAAGAGTACGTTGGCCTTGGAACTCGCAACCCGGATCCCGGCGCTCTACGCGGTGGCCGAAGAGTCGGCCTCGGCGGTCCGCATGCGCGTGGGGCGGCTTGGTGAGGTTGGAGCGGCGGTGGGGCGGGTGCTGATTGGGGAGGTGGGTGAGGTCGAGGAGATCGCGGACGTGCCCGCGGGCGTGGGGTTGGTGGTGATCGACTCGATCCACCGCTTGCGCACGCCCGAGGTCGCGGGGGCTGCCGGGTCGAACGGACAGCTCCTCCATGCGGTCGAGGCGCTGGTGGGATTGGCCCGGCGATCGAAGTTGATCGTCCTGGTCATCGGCCACGTCAACCGCGACGGCGAAGCCTCTGGGACGCTGGGGCTCGAGCACGACGTCGACGTCTTGATGGAGATGAGCCGGGCGCCCGTGCAAGGCGAGCCAGGGAGGCTCCGAGTGCGCAAGAACCGGCATGGCCCGGCCCCAGTGGAGCTGGCCGTGGAGATCACAGAAGGAGGGTTGCGGTATGGAGGCGAAACGCAGAGTCGAGAAGATCCGTCACGCCCCGAGGCGAACCAGCCGAGGCCTCCGGCGTGACGAGCGCCAGGTGCTTCGGGGTGCAGCTCGTCAACTGAAGGCGACACTAAGGGCGGTCGCCGGGGTGACCCGCGCCGCGCGGCGGGCCCTTCGCGCCCAGGACCGGGCCGGCTCGGGGGAAGCAAATCGGCAAGAGTCTGCGCCCGAGCAGGGAGAGGCCCGTCGGTGGACGTCCTGAAGGGCGTCGCAACGGGCGTCTTCGTCATGGTGGCCGTGGGCGCGGGCGAGACTCGCATGCGAGTCTCGCGGCCGGCACCAACGTGGTGGGGCGAGATCGGGCGCCTGTGGTCGAGCCGGGCCTGGGAGGCGGGAGCGCCATCATGGGGCCGACCGATCGTCTGGAGCGCAGCGAGGGAGGCCGGGGTCCCTGCCGAGGTCATCGCCGCCGTGATCCAGGTGGAGTCCCGATGGAGGGCAGACGCAGTGAGCCAGGCAGGCGCGATCGGTCTCATGCAGCTGATGCCTGGCACTGCTTCGGACTTGGGGGTCGATCCGTGGGACCCAGCCGAGAACGTGAGAGCTGGCGCTCGCTACCTTCGGGCCCTCCTCGACCGCTTCGGTACCATTGGCCGGGCCCTGGCGGCCTACAACGCGGGACCGCGGCGAGCGGCGGATGACCCCAACAGGTGGCCCGCAGAAACTCAGGCCTACGTCGTAGCGGTGCGCCGGCGGATCTCGGGGCGGTAGGCCAAGCAGCGGGCTGTTTCAAGCCCTACCGCACCAAGGAAACAGTCGGCGCTGCGTAGCCAACGTCGGTGCGTCGCTCATGGCACAACCGTTCCTGCTTCCAGCATCGCATCCAAGCGCCCCCAGAACGGCTCATTGCGGGGGTCCCCTTGAAAAAGAGCGGGAAAAGCGAGGAGCCACTCGGGCTGATAGAAGCTCGGTTTCTGGCCCTCGATCAGAATCGCTGGCACTGGCACAAAGAGGACCGCTCGAGCATCGGGGTACAGCTTCAGCGGATTCCTCCTCGATTGGATCATCTCTTGGAGGTTCCTCGACCAGCTGTGGGCCTCCTCGTGGATGATCTGATCAACTTCCTCGGTGGTTCCGAAACGCGCTGAGGGCTCGCTCAGGCGAGAGAACCTGTCCACGGCGATCGCGATGACACCGCTCGTGCCGATCTCCTCGTGTTGACGGAGCTGCGAAGAAGCCTCATTGAGGTTCCGCCGGAGGGTGTCGCGACCTACTGCGCGCTTACATTCGACGCGGAGATCTAGGCGCGCGCTGGTGGCGCGCACATCGGTCCTGTTCGCCGTGAGTTCCACCGCAAACCCGCGATCCTCAAGGACCATGGCGGTGACCAACTCAAATAGGGCGTTGCGAGCGGGATCGTCGCCGCGGGACTCTCCGCTTGGCGATATTCGAGGGGCGGTGGCGAGGAATACGCGACGCAGACTCCTCACAAGGGCCTCCGGTTGGACGACCGACCATATCCTCCGGGAGCGCACGAGCAGGCGACTTTGGCCAACCGACTCCGTTAGGAGCAAGCGGTCCTCGTCGCTGGTCGTTGTCAGGCCCGTGGTCAACCGTTGTGCGTAGTCCCGGAAGCGACTGGATTCCCATGCGATCCCGAGTCGGCCGACTTCGGCCAACGCATCGCAGACCTCGCCATGGAGCTGGTCCAATCCGGAGGTATGGGTCGGTCCGACCGTCGTCTTCTCCACATGCGCCCAGGAGGCCAACGGTGGGAGCGTACACCGGTCCTTCCCATCATGGCAGCAAGCGGCGTGAGCCTTGGAGGGGGCGTCAAACTCCGCCGTCCTCCTCCGCCCGCCCGAGCCACTCCACGGGAGACTTTGAGCGCCAGGTGTCGTAGCCGACCACCATGGCCAACACCTTCGAGGCCCTCTCCCGGGCCCTCCGTGAACTCCGCGATGAGCGGGACCAACTCGATGAAAAGATCCAGGCTCTGGAGCGGGCCCTGGAACTTGGAGGCGCGGCGCCCAAGAGGCGCGGTGGGCGAACCAAGGGGGGAGACAAGCCCAAGGCCAAGCGCAACTGGAGCCCGGCGGCGAGGAAGGCGGCGGCTGAGCGGATGAGGAAGTACTGGGCAGCGTGGCGGGCGAACAAAGGATGATGCGGGAGCGGGCCCTTCGGCTTTGCCCGAGGCCGCAGCTATTCCGCAGCCCTCGGGCCCGCAACCCGCGCAAGAGTCAGGCCCCAAGCTCGGGCGTGCCGCGAGGATCAGCGGGCCTGCCACTCGCAGGTGGTCCGGGTTCGGGACACCCGCACGTGGAACCCGGTGCCGCAGTCATCGCCGGAGATCGGGTCGTTGTCGTTAGTGGCCAGTTCCAGCGTGCCCATCCACGAGGTGTTGGGGAAGCTGCGTCCATTGCCGATCTCCTGCCAGCCGCTGCTGCCCACTCGCCCGATCAAGCTGAAGACGTGGGCGCCAGGGAGCGGGAAGTTCCCGTCGGCGTAGCTGTCCCAACCCGACGGCCCATTGCAGCCCGTGAACGCGACGCCAGCCCAGATGCTTCCGTTGGCGGTCAGGGTCAGGCCATCGTTCGGTTGGATGTCGATACCGGTGTTGAGCGGGGCGTGGTTGCCGCCGTTGCCCTGGTGGACCACCAGGTCCCAGTCATTGGCGGTCGTGACGTCCACGCAGTCCTCGAAGCTGCAGGACTCGGAGACGTACGAAAGCGTCGAGGCGATCCGAGCAGTGGGCCGGGTTCCACGGAGGTAGTTCACGCGGTAGGACAGCGGCACGGCCGTCGTCGCCGGCGCCGGGGTGAAGAAGAGGTTGTAGTCGCCGGTGCGGATCGCCTCCATCGCGTCATCCTGAGAGCCCCCCATCGCGAGGACCTTGATCGACGCTTGAGAGGCGATCGACTGGTAGCGGCTCTGGGCGTCGGCTTCGCCGCGGAAGCCCAGGAACGACCCCTGGATGAGGAGCTTGAGTTCCTGCGCGTTGATCACCTCGGTGGTCGTGAAGCTGAACACCACGATCCGCCCGTAGGTCACCGACTTCACAAAGACCGGAGGATTGTTGGGCCCGATCGATCCGGCCATACATTGGGCGTCGAGGTCGGAAGCGCTGAGATCCGCCGCGAAGAAGTCCACATCCCGAGCGATCTCGTCGTCAGCGAAGCTGATGGTGTACATGGGCTGGAACAGTTTGACGACCACGGTCGTGGCCAACCGCGAGCGCGAGGTCGAGAACTCGCTGTCGAATCCCGCGGAGCCAAGGCCTCCGGAGAAGCTGAAGCTCGCTCCCAACGCGAGCACCGCCTCCTCGTAGGAGGAAACCACCTCGTTGGTGTAAGAGAACCGAGCAGGCAACACCGGCAGGTTCCCAAGGGCGGCGTCGGCACGGCGCTGCAGTTCGCTCACCGCCTGCTGCAGGCTCGCGCTGCTCGGGGCCTCGACGCGCCGAACAGGGTTGTCGATCCCGAGGTCGATGGCCAGCGTCGCGGGCGCGCGACGGAGCGGCATCGGGTTGATGACCCCCCGCCGGAACGCCTCGCCTTGCAGCACGATGCCAGGGCGGAGATCCGCATAGGCGTCCCCGAGCCCGAGGATCGAGTCGTGGTCCCGCAGGACGTCGTGCTTCGTTCGGACGCAAGAGAACCGGGTTGCCCCCTCCTGACCATCCTCGACCCCCAGCTCTTCGCTTCGGTCGTAGGGGCTCTCAGGCTCAGGCCAATCAAGCGGCAGCGCCTCCAGGCAGGAGGTGACGTGGCCGGCATCGGGGCTGCTCGTTCCACCGTCGGCTCGAGGCTCCTCAACGGCACCCCCATCCACCATCGGCGGGTTCGTGGGCGAATCCGCCTCGGTCCCCAACAGCTCACAGGCCGACGTGGCAATGCATGCGGCCAGGGCGGCCAGGTACGTGAATCGTCGGTTCAGGTCTTCTCGGTCTCTCATGGTTTCGGTCCCCTTCTTTGGCGCGCTGTTCAGCGGGCCTGGAACCGTAGAAGAGCAAGGCGTGGGCCCGCTTAGGCGTCCCGTCACCTCAGCTGGAATCCGCTGCTTGGTGTGACACCGGCCTGTCACGCTGACACGGGCAGAGCCCGAGGTACCCGCCGGTCAAGGCACCGAGAGGGGTATCGTTACGACGCCCCGGCCGGTCTCTGGGGAACTCTGGGTCGCCAGGATGGCTGCGGTTCCGGCACCCACGACCACGGTCCCGGCGATCGCCCAGACCCACCAGTGTTCGTACCAGGCTTGGGGGGCCTCGATGAGGTCCGCGTAGACGGCACTGGTCTCGTTGGGATCAACATAGATCTCGGAGTGCCAGTCCAGAAATCCCTCCCTGGAGACGCGAATCGCGTGGCGACCGCTGGTGAAGTTGTCAGTGGGCGGCATGGGCAACACGCCGAGGAGCTTGCTGTCCACCCAGACCGCGGCCTCGGTCTGGGGGCTGCTGACCGCGATCGAACCGGCACCAGGGTCCAATACGCCCAGGAGCTGGCGCGCCGCCTGGAGCACGGCCCGCAGAAGTTGCTCCTCTGGGCCCTGGAACGCCTCGGTCACCCGGTTGTCGACGACAACCCGGAGCGGGTCGATCAAGCGAAGCGCGATCGTGTAGGTGCCGTTCAGCTTCCCGACGGTACCCACCACCAGTCGATCAACCCCAAGGGCACCACCAATCTCCGCGACGCAGGCCGTGTCGCAATCCTTCCCGAGCAGTTGGTCGAGCTTGTCCTTCTGGATGATGGCTTCGAGGTCATCACGGCTGATCACCGTCGCGCCCTCGACGCGCTTGATCTCGACGCCCAGGACCTGGGTGAGGTTCTTGGCGGCGGCGGGGTCGACGCCGGCCGGCTCGAGGTCCAACACCGCAAAGGACATCTTCTGGCCCTGGTTCAGGCGAAAGGCTGGCCGCTTCCCTTCCTCCTTCGCGCCGAAGAGACGGCTCGCCACCTCTCCTGCCCGCGCGCTGAGTTCTTGTAGGGTGCCGCTCTCACTTGCCCGGCTGATGGGCTCGGCCCGTTTGGCGTCGATCAACACCAGGCTCAGTACGTTGCTGCGACCGACCAGCCCGACCGAGCCCGAAACCACCAGGTCTGTGTTGGATGCCGCCGTGAGCTGTGCGATGCAGGCCAGGTCGTCCTGGCAACCCAAGAGTTGACGGGTCTTCTCCACCTCAACGACGCTCTGTATGTCCTTGGGCGTGACAACCTTTAGGTTCGCCCGCTGTGCCAGCGCGCCCGAGACGCCTTCGGTCAGGATGCGGGCGGTGGCCTGGTCAACGCCGGAGGCTCTAAGTTCGAGTACAAGGACGGAGCGCGCGCCAGAAGTTGGGCCAGGATCCGAAACGATGGCCAAGCCAATCAAGACAACGGGGACCAGCCCAAACATACCCACCCCCTGAAGCTTCGAGCCCGCCATGCCTCCGCAGGACGGTCAATAGCCCGACGCAGGCGACCTCCGATTTCGCGTCTGTGGACGCGACACCCACATGACAGACGGGGAGCCGCGTTGCCGGGGAGTAGGGAGTGCCATAGCCTCCCTGACTCAGATGGGCTGGGAGGGCTCCAATCCACCTCGAGGTTCGCTGATCGGCAGCGTCCTGGATGGCCGCTACCGCGTCGACCAGGAGATCGGCCGAGGCGGAATGGGCCGGGTCTACCGCGGCCACCAGCTCAGCGTGCGGCGAGACGTGGCGATCAAGGTGCTCTCCCTTGAGGGCGAAGCGCTCGAGACCGCAAAGGTTCGGTTCGAGATCGAGGCGCAGGTCATCGCCACGCTGCGTAGTCCCTACACGGTCAAACTGATCGACTTCGGACGCATCCCGGGCGAGCCAGAGACGTTGTACCTGGTCACCGAGTTGCTCTCCGGCCGTTCCCTCGCGGACGTGGTGAGGGACGGGCCGTTGAAGGTACCGCGGTTACTCCACTTCCTTCGGCAGATCACCGAGTCGTTGGTCGAAGCCCACGAGCGGGAAATCGTGCACCGGGACCTGAAACCCGCGAACATCTTCATCGAGTCGGTGGGGGGCCGTGAGCAAGTGAAGGTCCTCGACTTCGGCATCGCCAAGCTCGCCGAGCAGCCCAAGCTGACTCACACCAACGCGACCATTGGCACGCCGGCCTACATGTCTCCCGAGCAGGCCCAGAACCACCCTCTGAACGGCAGCAGCGACGTCTACAGCATGGGGGTGGTCGCCTACGAGTGCCTCACGGGAGTGGTACCGTTTACCTCCGACAGCGCGGTCGGCGTGATGTTGAAACACGTTCGGGATGCGCCGGTACCTCCGTCTGCCCGCCACCCAGCCGCGCGCATCCCGAGCCCCGTGGAGGATTTGGTGCTGCGAATGCTCGCCAAGGATCCCGAGGCCCGCCCTCGCAATGCGATCGCGCTTCGGAACGAACTCGAGCAGATCGCAGACAGGATGGGCGCAGGAGCGGCGGCCGACAGCGTGCGGACAGTCGTCGATGCCTCACTCTCTCCCGCCTCGCCGGGCGATCCCGTCGACATGGCCGACAGCGTCGCTGACACGCTCATCAGGTTGGAGTCGCCGCCGACCGGGTCCGACGTCGCGACCACCCCACCAACGAAGAAGGTCGAACCACCGCGGGTTGAGCCCACGATCACCAAGGACCAGGCGAGTCACCCCGCACCGCGCCCGACCCGGGTACCCGTTGGGTGGCTGCTGGTCGTCGGGGCCGCCGCAGCGGGAGCAGCCGCTCTGGGCCTCGGCGCGCTGTATCCGTCCACACCTCAGCTTGGGCGGCCGCCCCAGGCGGAGGCCCCGGAACATGCACGGCTCCCTACCCGCGGGAGCGGAACAGAGAAGGCGATCGCCCCCGACGCCTCCCTGCCGGAGATCGCGGCTCCACCACCCGTTCGGACACAGCCCAAGCGAAAGGCGGGGCCCAGCCCCACAGACCTCACGGTCTGCAACCCCGAATCGGGGGTGATCTGCCCATGAGGGACTCAAGTCAACGCGGTTCGGTGCAGTGTGACAGGTGGCTGTCACAGGGCATGCCGACAATCTGTTGTCGGCCCCCCTCGCATGGCTCTGGCCCCTCCCTTGCTCCGAGGTGCGCCATGCCGCCTGCCCAGTTCCTCCTGGTCGCTCTGCTCATCACCGGCTGCGCCGCGTCTGCTGCGCCTCAAGGTCCGACTCCGGCGCCGGCCCAGGCCTCGGCCCCGCCCGCCGCGCCGACGCCACCGAATTCCGTGCCGGCCAAGATGGACCCGTCGATCGCTGAGGCTGCGGATCCGTCCGTGCCGGCAGAAGCCAATCCCCCATGCCAGGAGACGAACGCGTCGATCCTGGATCAGGCCGCTCAGGCATCGTTCAAGGCGGGCGACTTCACCGGCGCGGCCCGCGCCTACGAATGTGCCTACTCAGTGGAGCCCAAGGTCGAGCGGCTCTTCAACCTCGCCTCCGCCCTCGAGCAGACCGAGGGTCGCTGCGTCGCCGCCGCCGCAGCGTTCCGCCGCTTCGTCGAGGCCTGTGGCGCCTGCGTTCACCGACAAGCCGCCGAGCTTCGGCTCTGGAAGCTCGAAGCCAAGTGCCCCGAGTCCATGGTCGTCCAGAAAGACGGTCTCCTTCTGTCCTCGGCCGTGGTCGAAGTCGAGGGATGGGGCACGGTCCGAGACGGGGATGAGGCGACCGCGCGGCGCGAGGCGGAGCGCGATGCCGAACGGCAGGCCGTCGAGACCGCGGCCGGCGTCCACATCAAGACGATGATGACGGATCAGAGCATCTCTGAGCTTCGCGACAACGCCGAGAAGTTCGTCCAAGAAGTCCGCACCCGCCTCGAGTCTCGCGCGGAGGGCTTCGTGGAGCGGCGCGAGGTGCTACGCCACTGGCGCGACGGCGCGACGTTCAAAGTCGTGATGCGAGTGCGGGTCCAAAACCGGGCGTTGCTTCGAGAGATCGTTCTCTTGGCCAGGCAGCTCCGCTGGGCGCGCTTCCCCAAGGTGATGTTCCTGGTGAAGGAGGAGTACACGGATCAGCAGGGGAAGGTCACTCCCGTAGAAGAGCCCACGCTCCAGGCCATCCTGGAGGGCGAGTTCCTCGCGCGAGGGTTCGATCTCGTCGACCAGGCGCACGTCGAGAAGCTGAGGAGGGAAGAAGCTCAGGTATTCTCGGACATCATCGACGACAACAACAAGGCCGCCAAGTTCGCGATGGAGCGAGGCGCCGAGTATGTCGTGACCGGGGTGGCCCGAATTCGCCACACGAGCTTCAACGATCTCCATCAAGGTGAGCACCACGGGCTCGCCGAGCTGTCGGTGCGGGCGCTGGATGTGTCGACGGCCGCGGTGGTCGCCAGCAGTAAGGAGAGCGGTCCGAGCCCAGGTAACTGCTTCAGCGAAGCCGATCTTCGGATCCGAGCGGTCTCGCGCGTGGCCCCAGGATCGGTCCAAGGTTTGCTCAAGAGCATCACGTCCTGGTGGGACGAGAGCCTCCGCAACGGCGTTCCCTATTCTGTCAAAATCTACGGCATCAAGAGCTACCGGAACGAAGCCACCAAGGCGATCGACCTCTTGAGAAAAATCCCCGGGACGAAGGACGTGAAGGAGCGTTCCTTCGGGGGTGAGCGCCTCGAACTCGATCTCCGATACACCGCCGCCTACGGAGTGGAGCAGCTCAAGCTCCAGATCCTGGAGGCCGCCGCCCGCCAAAAGGTCTTTGCCGACCTTGATGTGGAGTACTCATCAGGTCGAGAACTCAACTTTCGTATGCGGCCAGGGAAGGGGCGGTGAGGTCATGGCCAAGCGGCCTCCGGTGACCACCGCGACGACGAGCCCCGTTCGTCCGGCCGATGGCACGACCAGGCCTCGCCGACTGACCCTGGTCTGGTCCGGCGGCGGGTCACCCGCCCGCTTTATGGTGCCCCCAGGGAGTGGTCGACGCTTGGTGCTCGGGCGAGAGCCGAGCGGAGGCGGCTTCGACGTCCCCACCGACACCGAGATGAGCCGCAGCCACGCCGAGCTCACTCACATCCCCGAGTTCGACGTCCTTCGCCTGAGCGATCTCAACAGCAAGAACGGGACGTTCTTCAACGGCAAGCGAGTGGAATCCGACTACGTTCCGCGGCGGAAGCGTCATTCGGGCCGGCGCCTCATTGTTTGTGCTCAGCGAGCTCGACCGCGGTGCGGAGCGGGTCCCGGGCCTTGAGGACATCGAATCGCCCGAGACCGCAGACCCGAAGGTCTCCCTCGCGAGGGCGTACGTCGAGTTGCTGGCGGGCAAGGCGGCCAAGAGCCAAAGACCGGTGTTGATTCACGGGCCCACCGGTTCGGGCAAGGAGAACCTCGCTCGCCGGATCCACGAGCAATCTGGACGCAAGGGGCCGCTCGTCACTCTCAACGCCGCAACCCTTCCGAGCGAGTTGGTCGCGAGCGAGCTGTTCGGGCATGTGCGAGGCGCATTCTCCAACGCCGCGGAGGCTCGCAAAGGCCTCTTCGCGGAAGCCCATGGCGGCACCCTCTTCCTCGACGAGATCGCCGAGCTGCCTCTCGAGCAGCAGCCAGCGTTGCTCCGCGCCCTGCAGGAACGGAAGATCCGCCCGGTAGGCAGCGACCGGGAGATCGACGTGGATGTGCGCGTCATCGCGGCGACCCACCAAGACCTGGAGGCCCTCGAGAAGGGCGGCAGATTCCGTGCCGATCTCTTAGCCCGCATCGCGGTTCTGCGTCTCGAGCTACCGGGCCTCGATCAGCGTCGCGAGGAGATCCTCCCTCTGTTCCGCCTCTTCCTCCTGCCTTCCAAACCAACGATCGAACTCGAGGCCGCGGAGGCCCTTCTGCTCTACGATTGGCCGAAGAACGTCCGGGAACTCCAGCAGGCCGCGGAGTCGATTCGGGTCTTCCTTGGGGAGGTGGACCGCGTCAGGCTTAGCATGCTTCCGCCCGCCGTGCGGCGAGCCGCCACGGGTACTAGCGAGGGCCTGGCGAACGCCAACGCCGCTCCGCCAAAGGAGGACCTGGAAGAGGCCCTCCGACGCCTACGTGGCAACGTCGCAGCGCTAGCCAATGAACTTGGTCAGCATCGCAACCAGCTGTATCGATGGTTTAAACTCCACGACATAGATCCTCTTAGGTATCGGAGCAGGTGAATGAGTAGCACAACGACAAGGAGCCACCGCTGCTCGCCCTTCCGCCAAGAGACTCCGGGCGCATTTACTTTAGTGATAGAGCACCTCGGCCCATATCGCATCAAGTGCGAGCCTGGCTTCCCGTTCCTGTACGTCTACTCCGGACCCTTCCCTGGTAACTACTTGAAAGTGGACCGCGGAGTCCGAAACCACGGCGCGCGCCTCGGTGCTAGTCGGAGCCGACCAAGTCAAGATTCCCCCAGGCCCGACTTCGGCGGGAGGGCTATTAATCGCCGCTAGGTTCTCCCCAACTGTGACCCATCCGGGTCCGGCCACGCCTGCGAATGGAAAGGGTACCCAAGCCTGTAGCGACGCTCCCTGCCCAGATACCTCATCGAAAGGAGTTCCCTGGCCCGCACCGAAGGCTGTGACGCTGATCGCATCGACGCCATCCCGCGCAACGCCCGCTGCTCGTAGGTCCAGATCAAACTGCATTGCTGGCCTTCGCGATGACTCAGAATACAACTCAAAGACATCGGCGGACGAGTTGAAAGATTCAAAGTCCTGGGATGTAACTCCACCGAAAACGAACATATGGTTCGCCACAGTGTCATAGCTCGCAGCATGAGAGGAGCGCGGGACTTGACGACGCGTCCCCACCAACGTGAACGCACCATTCACAAACTCCCGGAGGTCGGAACATACTACACCACCCCCCTGAGCGCAGACCTGGCTGTCACCCGGCCTACCACCGAAACGAACCAGGCGAGAACGGTCGGAATCCCAGACTAGACTTGCGTTGAGAATCGAGTAACTGGGATTGCTTAGTGTACTCCACTCGGAGCCAGACCATGCATACGTTGCGCCGGTATGGGTCACCGGGCTACCGCCACCATCAATCACAACGTAGCCGCTTGATGCGTCGTATGCGAGTCCAAAATCCCTTAGGTTGCAGGACCGCGGTCCCAAGCTCCCCGCACACGGCATGAGATCGGAGGAGACATCCACCCAGCCTGCCGAACGCCACTCCGTAACGTGCAAAGGAACGGGGATGAACGAAAACGAAGGCTCACTCCAGGCTACCACTAGAACTCCGCGCGCCTCGTCGAAGGCCATGCGTCGCGCGCTGGTCGGAGATTGCAGGAACAAAGGAGGGAAGGTCGAGTTGGTTAGTGGCGTCCACATTAATCCGTCCCAGCCGTATAGGCGGCCGGTCGCGTCGTCGACAATAAGAACCCGTTCTGTCGAAGGGTCGTAGGCCAGCAGGCCCGCGGCCGCAACGACGCCAGTAGGCGGAGCAACGGAACGCCACCCAATCCCATTCCACGCCCAGAGTGTGCTGCATGGAGATGGATCACAGTCAGCAAGCAGAAGGTGCTGCCCCGATTGGGGATGAAACTGAGCTACGACTCGATAGGTGGGCGGATATACGGGTAGGCTCGAAGGAGTTTTATCGATCCAGGTAGAGCCAGTCCACTCGAGTAGCCTCCCATGATTGAAGACCGAGCGAGTGTAGGCAAGTACCTTCCTTCTCCTAGCATCAAACACGACCGTTGGGCTTGAGCCAATCAAGTCGTTCACTCCAGCCAGCGTCCAGTTCGTACCGTCCCATTCCCACGTCCCATGGCTGTTCACAAGAACGGTGACGTCTCGAACGGGATCGTACGCAGACGAACCCAGACAGGTTGTTGGCGGTGTGCCTCCTGAGGGAACGGGAACCCAAGTCTCGTTGATCCATTCGTAGGTTACAAGCGGGCTACCGCCGCACCCAAACGGCCGTTCACGGAAGGTCCCTGCAAAGACTGCGGGGTTCGCGTCCGACAGTGCTCGATGAAACCCAACACCATCCCATACCCAGATCTGCGCCGAAGCCGGAGTCGAAGGTTCCGAGGAGAAGAACAAAACCGATCCAGTCGCCGGATCAAAGAGCGACCGAGGCAATCCAACGGTGGGTGCGGGAAGCAGCTGCTGCCAATTGGCGCCATCAAACTCCCAAAGGGAATCTGGCGTGCTCCCTCCAGGCTTGGAAAGCGCAAGAGAACGCCCGCGGATAGGGTCGTAGATCATCGCCGCGGGGTTTGATGGAGACTGCAATGGGTATAGTTCTACAAACTCTTCCCCGTCGAATACCCATATATCCTGTCGAACACCAGAACCCGACTCGCTCTGCAGGACGCCGCCATGGACCACGAGTCTACCCCGACCCGTCTCGTAGACCACCTGCGCCGAGAGGCGGTCTGGCGGACGAGTCGTTGTTTCGCGTCGGCGCCAAAGTCGTTCGGTGGAATGGACAAGAGCTTCACCGTCCGACGACAGCACGCGTGGATCCTGTCCGAGGTCGACGGTGATGACCCCATCCTGAGTGGGGAGACTGACGACAGGATTGGGTCGAATCAGCGCTGTGAGCCGATTGGGGTTGGCGCGGACTCCCAACGCCCGTGGTGTCGCGACAAGCAGTGTCTCCTCGACCCTCAGGGGCTCCGACTCGTTGCCGGCAGCGTCTACACCACTGACGAACGCAAAGGGTACATCCACATCCGCAAGCGATATCGGGGCCCAAGCTTGCGACGTCCTCGTCGACACCCGACCGAGCCCTCCGGTTCGGTCGCTGGCGGACCAGAATCGCAGTTCCCTCATCGGTCTCCCATCCACGAAGGAAAACGGGGCTGATGGCTGGACTCCATGCCGAGCTACGATTTGGAAGCTCGGTCCAGCCGGCAAGGTTTGCCCATCCACTTGTTGAGGCGCATCGAAGCCCCACGGAGATCGGAGGAAGCGGATCTGGGACTGCTGGATCACCAACGTCGGCGTGGAGGTTCGGATCGGCACCAATTGACCGGTCCGCACATCCCCCTCGTTTCCCGCCATGTCGGTCAGGGCAACCATCAGCTCTAGCTCCCCATCGGAATAGTCGCCGCCAACGACAGCCTCGAAGCGCATTCTCGCACCGTCGACCGTGCGCAAGGTGAAGGTCAGCGTGGACGAGGCGCTGGTGGCCCACATCGTCGGCGGCCGCGCGGGGTCGAGGAGTTCGTCGGCGATCGCGTCGACGACGATCGTTGTCCCTGCCGCCACCTCGTCGACGATAGGCAAAGGGCTGGATGGGCTGGGCACGTAGCTTTGCACGACTGAAGTGAGTCCCGGGTCTCTGAAGTCAAAGCTCACGGTCGCCCCGTCAGAACTCCGGTTGCCAGCGGCATCGGCGACCTCCACCACCACCGGCTGAGGAACATCGAAGCCCAGCGGGACCTCAAGCCCGGTCATGGCGTACGCACAGCGCAGCAGCACCTGCGGGGCGCTGCCGCTCAATTGGCAGGAGTCCGCGGGCAACACGATGTCGCCGATCACTACCGTCGCTTCCTGCGGGAGCTCATCGAGACTGACCTGAACCTCGATGAGGCCCGTTTCGTTGACCCGGGTGGGGCTGACCGCGAGGCCGCTCAGGACAATGGAGGTGGCGTCGACCTCGAACTTGATTGGGAAAGGATCGCCCTGGAGGGTGGCGGCATTGCCGTAGCGGTCCTTGACTGCGATCCCCCGAAGTAAGAACGAGGGATCCCCCAGTGCCGCATCGACGGAGAGGCTGAAGACTTGGCTGAGACCCGACTGCCGATCGAACCGGAACCCCGGGTCCGCGCCCTCCCAGAGTAGCTCAAGGCTCTCTGCTTCGGCGACGGGCTCATCAAAGTTCAACGACAGGAAGGCGGTGGTGCCTCGCCGCGCGATGGGCGGGGAGAAGGCGGCGTCGATCAGCGATGGAGCCGTACGGTCGAGCCGTACCGTGATGCTCTGAACTGCTGACGCGTACCCGGCGTCGTTGCTGACCTGCACAAAGACGGTGCGGAGGCCGTCGGGGCACGCCCCTGTACAGAGACCGTCGTCCAGGTTCAGCCCGGGGATCTCGAACACGGAGCCCCCCGAGGGATCCTCGGCGACCCGGGTCTCCGCGGCGTTGGTTTGGCTGACCCCCTTGGTGAACCCAAGGTCTTTGGCCACGCTGATCAGGGTCGCGTTGGCGGCAACCAAACGCAGCGTCACCGCCGTGGTGGCAACGACCCCGTCGGCGGATGCCTCGATGATGCTCAGGCCGGCGCTGCTCGGGATCTGAGGCGTTGGTGACAAGCGCAGCGCCACGCCCACCTCGAGGTCTTGGCCGGGCGCAAGCTCGAACGATTCCGAACGGCCAAAGTACCGTACATCGGAGGCAGCGCGGTCCGGACCGTTGCGGATCTCTACGATGAAGACGCGGTTGGTGCCGTTCGGGATCTTGTCCAGAGTCAGCTGGGTCTCTGCGACCAGGGATGCCACCGCAGTTCCGAGGATGGCCCCTCGGCCGAACTCCGTCTCGCTGCCCTCCTCCACGAAAACGTGCGCCCAAAGGGACGCCCGCTCCTGTTCGGTCGGTGGCGTCGAGGCCCATTCGAATCGAACCGACACGCTGCCCGGTTGGGGCGCACAGCTCCCCAGAAACCCGAACAACCAAAATGCGAGCCAACGCCAAGATTGGCGCGCGTCCGTGACCTGCATCCGCTTCCCCCTCCTGCGCCCCGTATTCTCTCATTTAACATGAGCGCGGGCCGCGTTCGAGGCCACCGCCAGGTGATGGGAGCATGGGAGTGGCCTGGATACATTTCCCCGCTGGCCAGACCACGAGCGGGGCGGACCCCGACTGGGGCCTTGCGAGGCAGGGCACCGAGGCAGCGAAGGCCTCGACTCTCTGAGACCCTCCCTCGAGCATTCCTTCACGCCAAGTCCTTCGTGAGCCCTGACACGAACTCGATGGCGTTGCCGATAACGGCCACCGCGAAGCTCGTTGTTGGCGGACACTCTGGATAGTCCTTCAGGTGCTGGCCGAAGTCGCCGATCGATTGCAGGCTGTCGAGCAGCAGGAACGTCGACTTCGTCAGTGCCTTCCCCTTCCTGTCGATGAAGTTGAAGCCCAGCTTCTTGCCGGTGAGCAAATCGAGCGCGTACATCTGCTCGCCGTCTCCCGACGGCACGCGCTTACTTCCGTCGAGCCATCGTGCTTTGGCACCTCCGTGCTGCCACTCGGTGATCCAGTCGTCTGGCAAGGTCCTGCTCGCTCCAAGTTCCTTCGCCCAGATGAGCTGGAGGGCCCGCTGCACCAGGCTCCTGATGGCCACGAGGCTCATCTCGGGCGAGCCCGCGACGTCGCGAATGGAGTGCCTCAGATAGGTGAGGAGTTGCGGATCGGCAGCCTGGGACGCCAGATGCCCAACGCGAAGCTCTAGAAATCCTTCAACGTTCGCCAGGTAGTCGGTTGCAGTCCCGAACAACCGTTTGAGATCCGCCACTGCCGGACCTTGCTCTGGCGCATACCTCGCCATGAGCCGACACGCCGACCGCATCCTGTTGCCGGAAGGCGCGCCGTAGCCGCGCCCGTCGATCGCGCGCTGCCTCGGGGCAGGCAAGTCCGAAAGGGGAATGCCGTCGCTCTCGCCGATCGCAGCGAGGTCACCGCGCAGCTCAACGTTGCAGTCCTCCCATAGCTGTTGCAGATGGGCAGGGGGACGCTCCAACATCTCAGCGGCAACTCGATCGACGTCTGACTTGGACAACGTCTGTCCGTCGTGAACTGTGCTGGCGAGGCGCTCAAGAAGCGCAGCCGTGAGAACCGGAACCCCACCCGACCAGTTCATCAGCTCCTTGCGCGCCGAGGAGTCAACGGACACCCCGGCCGTTGTCAGCGGTGCCAAAACATCATCCCAGTCATCCTGAACGAACGGCCCGACAACGATCGGCGTGTCGTAGAAGATCTCCCACAAGTCTGAGGTTCGCGACTCCTCGGTCTTGCAGAGTTCGCGAAGCGGCTGCCGGCTTCCAGTCACCAGTCGCAAGCTCGACTTCTGGGCCAGCGAGCGCAGCTGGTCCCACAGCGTGCGAGTGATGCCAGAGCCTGCCAGGACGTGGTCGAAGCCATCGAGAACGACGAGCAGCCGAGCCTTCTTCTGCTCCAATTCCTGAAATGACAGGTCGAGCAGCTCATGCAAGCCACTGTCCTTGAGGTCAATGTAGTCCGCGACCTCGGGAAGTACCCGAGCGAGCGCCGCCTTCACCACTTCGGCAAACCGCCGGCGAAAAGCTGAGTCGTCGGCAGGCGGTGCATGCCGAAGATCAGCATAGGTGGCGGTCAGGTAGTGTGCGTTCCCGGGCTCATGACGTGCGGCGAGCGCCGCTAGCAGAACGGATTTCCCGAACAGGGTCGGCCCAACGATCTGGACGTGGTCGGGCGATGGCTTCAGAACATGGCGTTCGATCTGCTCGATGAGGCGCCGCCGGCCGAGCATCTTCGGCACTGTAGTGCCCATCACCTGGTACGGGTGGTTCATGCGTGCGCCTCCTGTGCTTCCTCGCGTGCCCGAGCTGCCGCCCCGTCGAAGTCGATCGACATCCTGATCCACATTCCCAGCAGCGGTATGGCGATCCTGTAGGTGCCCCCTCGGTAGCTCTTGTCGAACTCGATCAGCTCCAACTCTCGCAGGTACTCCAGGTCATCGCCGATCTGGCTGTCGAGATCGACGTGAACCCCGGCGCTCTCTAGCTGAGTTGAGAACAACTCGAGGTTCACTGGGTCCGGTCCGTCAGCGAGGCGCTCGCACAGCGCGAGCAGCAAGCGTCGACGGTGGGTTTGCGCGTAGTCCCACAGGGTCCGAAAGTGCTCGTTCTCACGCACCATCTCGGCAGCGGCTTCGTTCACGGCGGCCAGGGTGATCGTTCGTTCCTTGGCCTCGGCCGCCTTCTCGAAGACGCGGTTGCAGAGGGATTGGACCAGGAACGGCTGCCGAGCACAGAGCTCCACGAGGCGATCTCGTGCTGCCGGCAGGTAGCTGAGACGCTCCACAACGGGCTCGGTCACGAGCCGCTGCGCATCCGCCAGCGGAAGCGCGCTGATTCCGATGCGGTAGCCAAGCCCGAAGAGAGCGGACCAGTACTCCTCTCGAAGCCGCTTCAGCCGACGAGAGCCAGTGAGAATCGCCGACAGTCCCGCATGGTGCTGCAGCAGGTGTCGGATGTTCTCAGGCACCTGGGGGCTCGTCACTCCGCTGTCGATGCCCTCCTGCAGCTTGTCGAACTCATCGAGCATGAGGAGCACGCGTCGAGGCCGCGCCGCCTCCAGTGCCGCTGCCAGGTACTCCTCGAAGGTTTCGAATGGATGCGGCCCGGCGAAGGCGTGATCGAGGGCGGCGCGGAACTCGACCTTGAAGGGCCGCTGACCTGCGGGTTTGGGCTCACCAGGCAGCCAGGTGCGCACCCCCGCATCGAAGAGTGCCCATCCAAGCGTTCGCGCCATCAGCCGGTAGACGTTCTGCGTTGTGATGCCGGCCCGCGACTCGTCTCCCTCGGCATCCTGGAAGGAGCAGTAGACCGCTATCCAGCCCGGCAGTGCGTCCTTCTTCTGCAGCTGTCGGAGTACTGAGGTCTTGCCGGTCCGACGGTTTCCCTCCAGGAGGATGACGTTGGCGTTGGCCTCGGAGCCCAGCTGTCGGCGGATGCGCTCGATCACGTCGGCGCGGCCGTAGAACATGTCCTCCCGGTCGACCGGGTTGCCGACGATGTAAGGACTCGGTCCAAGGTCACCGGCAAGGACGGCCTGGCGGGTGGACCGCACGAGGATCTCGATGGTCTCGCCGCCGCGCACGGGTGCGCCATCCAGGCGCATGGCCTCCCATCGCACCCGGATCTCAAGAGGCCGACTCGCATCGGTCGCGTGGAGAGTGAGCGGGACGCGCATCGCGCTGCCCTCTGCCACATAGGCCGCGCTGCCGCTCCCGACATCAGGGTCGGTTGAAACCCGAACTGCACGGAGCCCGGAGGTTGATGCGTTGTCGAGATCAAGCCGGACCTCGGTTGGTACCCCCACAACCACCTCTGCGGGCTCAGTTCTCAACCGAAGCTTGGCGGGTCCCAGCAGCTCGCTCGTCGCCGCGTCGACAAGATGATCCAGCACAGCCATCAGACTTCGCAAGCGCGCGACGAGCAGGCTCGATCGAGAATGCGAGCGCGACCGCGTGTGCTGCCCCGAGCCGGATCCAGAGCGGGACCGTGACCCTTGCGCGGATTGCCCTTCGTCATCATCGAAGCCGAGCGCGCGTCGCGCGGTCTCCAGGCGGCTCTTCGACAATTCGAGCGCCGCGACACGCGGGGCTCCTTCGGGCACTGTGTCGATGCCCACCAGGACGGGTCCTGCATCGACGACAGCGAGCAGCCAACGCGTGACCACCTCGGGCAGCTCAGGCCCCTTGCTGTGCGCCACGCGATTCCGAAGGGGGCGAAGCTCCTGAAGCTCCTGGCCCGCAGCGGAGAGCACACGGGCGACATCCGCCCGCGGGGCCTTCTCGGACAGGAGAGAGACCACGCCGGGTCGCTCAAGCCACGCAGCTATCGGGTCGGAGGTGCCGCCCGCCGCAAATCTGAGAAGGAGCGAAAGGGCATCGCCCCGTGGTTCCAGAGTCCGAAGGACCGCGTCCTGGATCGCGATCGGCGACAACGGCACCGGCATGTTTCCGAGCGTTCGCACCGATAGGTGCTGGATCGTCACGCCGCGGGCGTGTCCGTGCATCCACGACTGGTATGTAGGCGACCTGAGGAGAGCGGCCAAGAAGGACGCCTGCACGTCCGCTTTGCATCGGATAACCGCCACGCTCTTCGCCGCAGCTGCCCCCACGGTGCCGGCCGCATCGGTGATGACCGCTGTCTTACCGACGGTCCCCGAGAGGGTGACCGCGACGTCGCCAGCGCGAAGAAGCTGGCTCTGCTTCAACCGCGTGGCGCCTTCTTGGGTGAGCCGCATGCTCGGCGCCTTGGCACCGAGGTCGGAGAAGTCGCCGACCCGCAGGAGGCCCACCGTCCCTTCCTCCTTCTGGTTGGTCGAGGTGACCGTCTTGTCGTAGGACACGCCGAGCGCAAGGTCGGCCACCTCCTGGAGTGGGACGACTTTGATAGTCGCGTCTGCAGCGATGACGCGCTCGAGAGTGGCCTCTAGCTCGTCCGCTCCTGTGTGCTTCGCGAGAAGCTCGTAGTCGCGCGCCGCGAGTGCGGCAACGTCCACGTCCCACGATTCCACGCCGGAAGAAGCCCCGAGAAACTCCGCTCGCTCCCGCCGGATGAGCGCGGGGAGGTCGCGGATCAAGCTCGGCGCAGGGTCGCTTGGAGAAAGGCCGTCCTGGCGCCCCGCGCCCGAACCGGTCCCGTCACCGGACCCGCTTCCGTCTCCCGCGCCGTAGCCGTAGCCCGTCCCATCGCCGAAGCCGCTGCCATCTCCGCTGCCTGCTCCGTAGCCTGTTCCGTCACCTGACCCACTCCCGTCGCCGTTGCCAAAGCCATAGCCGTCCCCATCGCCGAACCCGCCGCCCATGGAGGCGCCCCACACCTTTGCCGGGACGGTGACGAAGCGTACGTTGGAACGAGGCGCCTCGCGGCGGAAGACAACAAGGCTCGAGGGGATGGCGGTGCATGGTGCGAAGGCGCCCTCGGGCAGCGCGATGATGCCGTCGACGCGATACTCGTCCAGCAGCGCCTTTCGTACCTGGCGATCGGGACCCGTGCGGAAGAGAGTGCCCTCAGGCAGGGCGACAACAGCGCGTCCCCCCGGTCGCAGGTGAGCCATCACGTGCTGGAGGAAGAGGTTATCCACGCCACCCGCGGGGACCGGATACTGTCGGGCTCTCGCATCGGAAAGGCGACCGCCCCACGGCGGTGCGGCCAATATGCAGTCGAATCCCTCCACCGCCCGGTTCCGCGGCAGCGGACGCTCAAGGGCGTCTCCGAGCTCGAGGCCGGGCTTGTCGATGCCCGCGAGGACCACGCGGCACAGCCCGATGACAAACGACGCCGCGTTGATCTCGACGCCGAAGATGCCGTTGTCGCGCACCTCACCCCAGCGCCGGGGAGACTCGCTGGCCACGGCTTTGCGGAGTCGCCGGGCGGCTTCAACGAGCAGCCCGCCGACGCCGAAGCAGGGGTCGTAGACGCGATCCCCAGGCTTCGGATCGACCAACTCCACCATGAGGTCGATGACCTGGCGCGGGGTCGTGAACTCGCCCCCGAACTTCCCCTGACCCTCAACGACCTTGGCGAGCACATCGTCGAAGGCCGAAGCGGCGGCATCGCGCCCCTCAGCCGATTCAAAGGCCAGACCCGCCACCCACTCCACGAGGGCAGCGAAGATCTCTTGGCTGCGCTCGGCGCAGTGCAACACGGTGGGCGCCACTGCTCCAACGTACCGACCTGCCGTGGCCTCGTGCCGCTGGCTGATCTCGGCCAGACTCTTGCTCAGACGCGATGCGAGGTCGTGAGCACCAGTCCACGAGAGCTGACGGAGGGACTCTGGAAGAACCGGCGAGAACGGCGTGTCGTTGAAGGCAGACACTGCCTCCGTTTCTGCCTCCAAGAAGGCGGCCCATCGAAGGACGAGGAGCCCAGCCAGAGGAGCGACCACCTCATTCACGGCACCGCCAAGAGAGGCGCCGCTGCGCGCTCGCTCGAGTAACCCTTGCAGCACCGCCGCCAGCTGAGGCGTGGGGTGGATGACAGAGCGCGTCTTCACGGAACGATCCACCTCTCCTTCCTCAGAGTTCGCCGGCAAATGCTTTTCGGAGTACCGCTGATCGGAGCAACTCCGGGTCCTTCAGAGCCAGACCAGACCGAATCTCCTCCGCGGCAAGCCGAACCTCGGCGAGGCGTTCCACGAATGCTCTCTGGACGGATACTGGCGGCAAGGGAATGGGGAACTTCTCCATCTCCTTCGCGTTGATGTTCACCATCCCGATCGCGCGGCGTGCCGTGCGTAGAACGAACTCCCGACCTATGCGGCTATTGATCACTGCAGTGACGTATTCAGGAACAGCACGAGAGCTGTCCACGCGAATCCGTACCAAGTACGACGCGTAGATCCACTCACCTTCATCGCTATCGAACGTGGCCGCCTTGCCCACCAGCTCCAAGCTGTTAGTGCGGTTGATCAGGATGTCCCCGCGCTGCAGCAGGTACTTCGCTTGTTCGGCCTCTGGTAGCTGCACGTATTTCAGATCGGACAAATCCAGGTATCCGCCGACGATGTTACTCATGCGCAGGACAGGACAGCCGACTGCGTCGGAAAAGGCCTTGGCAGAAGTTCCGTACTTGCTTGAGCACGTGATGTCTCCGAGAGCCACTGTCGGCCAGCTGTGCTGGTCCATGCCTCGCATGACGAAGTCCTGGAACATCGCCAGTTCAAGCGCCTTCGCCTCGACCTTGGACAGGGCTCGCAACTCGCGAGCTTCATCAACGCGGTCTAGACACTCGCGTACGACGCGAGTGACGCGTCGTTGCTCCACAATGGTTGGGATCCGAAACTTGAACTCGAATAGCTGCTCTCGATTCACCTTCGGCATGCCGGCGCGATTCGAGACGCCAACGGCGTACTCTGTGAACTCGTCGGACAAGAGGAGGTAGTAAAGGTACTCTCGATCAAGGTGGTCAGCATGCGGGCGAAGCGGGTAGATATCTGCGCTGCACAGCCCCGCAAACGACGGAAGAGCGACCTTGCGCAGATATGGACGTATCTTGCTGTACAGCACGTCAGCGTCAGTGAAGAGAAACTTGCCGCTGATCAGCTCTTCTTCTTGGGCGGTCTTGAGCTCAACGAGCTGTCCGGTGTTGGAGACGATATTTGCACCGCCCACATGTGGCCGTGAGCGATGCTCAACCTGCGTGGGGTCAACAAGGGCTGACTCGATCGTGCAGACCTCGCCGAGAGACACGTTTAGGCGCTGACTCACGGTTGCTCCTCTAGGAGCGTCTCGAGCTCGCCGAGGAGCGCGAGTACCCGTTCCTCCTTGGCCCGGATGGACTGCACCAACTCGAGCGCGGGCTTGTGCTCCGCGTCCTGAGGTCTGTTTGGATTCCGCGCCGAGAGGTCGAAGTTACGCTTCGCCAGATCGATCGCTGGGACCGTCCAAGAGCGCTCGCTCTTTGCTCGCTTCTTCTGCTTCGAAACGAAATCTGGAAGCTGGTCTCCTTGGATTGGTCGCCTCGTCTGCTTCAACTCGAAGCCATCGTTCGTCAGCTCGTAGAACCAGACACTCCTCGTGCTCTTGGCGTCTTCGCGGCGGTCGAAAAAGAGCACGTTGGTCTTCACACCCGTGTAGGGCAGGAAGCAACCCGCGGGAAGGGAGAGAACGGTGTGAACGTCAAACTCGTTCAGAAGTCGCTCGCGGACCTTCGCGTCGGGGCCGCCCCGGAAGAGCACGCCCTCAGGGACGATCACCGCAGCGCGGCCGCCCTTCTTGAGGTTCGCCATGATGTGCTGGAGAAAGAGGATTTCGGTGGCGCCGGAGTGGATCGTGAAGTTGGTCTGGAGCTCGCGGGCCAGCTTCCCACCATAGGGTGGGTTCGAGAGGATGACGTCATACTTGTGCTTCTCGGACACGTTGGCCGAGTGCAGCTCCAGGGTGTTGGCCTGCTCGAGGTTCGCACCCTCGATGCGGTGCAGGATCATGTTCATGATGCCGAGGAGGTAGGTCAGCGGCTTGAGCTCGACACCGAAGAAGGTCTTCCGGTTCAGCGCGTCCAGGTCCTTGCCGCTCAGAGAGCCCGAGTTCCCTCGAACGTACTCGGCGGACTCTGCGAGGAAGCCGGCCGTACCGAAGCAGGGGTCGTAGATGCGATCCCCGATCTTCGGCTCCACCACGGCCACCATCGCCCGGATGACGTGGCGCTGCGTGTAGAACTCACCGGCATAGCCAGCCGAGTCGCTGGCTACGCGCTTGAGAAGGTCTTCGTAGAGCTCAGACAGGACGATCACGTCGGTCTCGTCGGAGAAGTGCAGGCGGTTCACCTGCTGAACAACCCGAGCGAAGCTGGCTCCGCGGCGGGAGTGGTTGCGGACGGTCGAGAAAATGCGCCGGAACCGCTCGGCGATCGGGTCGTTGGCGAACTGCTTCGTCTCTGGAGTCGTGCCGAAGCTCTGCAGGTAGTGCCAGAGCTTGCCGTCGACGAACTCGAGCATGGCGTCGGGCTTGTTGGTCCAGCTCGACCAGACGGACCAGCGGTAGTCGCCCTCGATGCGGCGCGTATACGCATTGTCGTCGAAGCTCGCCTCTTGATCGTGGCGCGCCTCAGCCTCATCGAACGCCTTGAGGAAGAACAGCCAGGCGAGCTGCTCCACGTAGTCACGCGGAGTGACGCCATCACTGTTGAGCTGGTCAGAGGCGTTCTTGACGGCCTGCTGGACTTCCTGCCGTCTATGCTCCGCCCTGCCGTTGCCGTTCTTCTGCGTCGCCATTCGTGATTCCTTCTATGCGGCCATCGGGATGTAGAGGTGTTGCTTCACGGCCTCGAGGTCATCCTTGAGGGCCGCCGGGCCGCCGTAGCGCTGTAGCAGGCTGCTGAAGCTCCCGAACTGGTTGGTGAACTGCGGGGCGCTGTAGGTCGAGCCCTGCTCCAGATCGTCGATACCGTAGAGCGCGTAGTGGTCGAGGCTAGTCTGCCAGAACGGCGCCTTGACGCGCTTCTCCGCTGCAAGCGCCTGCTCCTTGAGCTGAGCGAGCAACCAGGCGTCGTCTTGATCCCAGAAACGAGTCACGCGGTCATGGCGGCTCGGAACGCGCACCAAGTCAAATCCAACCTTGGCGAGGATGTCGACGTCGTCGGTCGCATCGAGCCCAAGGAAATGGCGGAAGGCAGCCACGTGGACGTCGCGGTCCTTGAGCTCCGTGCGCAAGTCGCGGCGCGTGGTCTTGTCGATCCAGATCTTCAGCAGGTCGGAGAGACTCGCTGGCGCGATGCCGCGAATGATCTCCTTCGACTGCTCTCGGTACTCATCGAAGGGAATCTTCCTGCCGTCGGCGAGGCAGACGTAGCGCTCCTCGCGGGCGATGAAGACCTTGATGCCGTCGCCGACCGGCTTCTCAACCGGCTCGCCGGTCTTCTTCTTCGGCTTGGACGAGGGCTTTGGCTTCTGGACGTTCGCCGGGTGGCCTTCGAACTCGCTGTCCTCGAGCTGGGAGGCGCCGACGTAGTCGAAGATGGTGAAGTAGCGCTTGTCGATGTCGTCGCAGAGCCGGGTTCCGCGCCCCTTCATCTGCTTGTAGAGAATGGAGCTCAGCAGCGGCCGCGCGAAGACGATGTTCTTCACGTCGGGGGCGTCGAATCCGGTGGTCAGCAAGTCAACGGTAACTGCCACACGCGGTTTGGCTCGCCCGACCTCGGCGAAGTTGCGTTCGAGCTGGTGTGAGTTGCGCTCGGAGCGGGTGATGCGAGCGGCGTAGTCCTGGTCTCCGCTCAGTCGACGCAGCTCGGCGGCCATGAAGGCAGCATGGGTGTCGTCGACGCAGAAGATGATGCTCTTCTCGTCGGTGAGCTGGTACTTGCCGAGGGTCTGCCAGAGGTCCTCGGCGATGAGCCGCGTCCGTTCGGGAAGACGGATGTCGCGCTCGAAGTTCTTGGTCGTGTAGTGACGACCGTCCGGGCCGGTATATCCCTCGTCGTCGACGTTGCTGATCCGTTCCTCGAGCAGGTACGGCACGAGGAAGCCGTCATCGATGGCCTGCTTGAGGGAGTAGGTGTAGGCGGGCTCCCCGTCCGGACGCCCTGTGAAGTACACGAAGGTGTCTCGCCGGAGTTCCTCTTCTGTGAGTTCGCGGCCACTCTGATCGATCTCCCGCGGGGTCGCGGTGAGGCCGAGCTGGAACGCGTTTCCAAAGTGCTCCAAGACGCCGAACCAATCGCCAAATGCAGAGCGATGGCACTCGTCGACGACGACCACATCGAAGAAGTCCGGGGCGAAGTGCTCGTAGATCTTCTTGCCCTGGTAGTCCTCGTCGAGGTTCTGGTAGTTGGCGAAGTAGATCTTCCCGACGGTGTGCTCGCCGCGGGCAACGGTGTCCTTGTCGATGACGACACGTTCGCGGGAGTCGAAGGCCGCGAACGCACGATAGGCCTGGTCCTTGAGGCTATTGCGGTCCGTGAGGAAGAGGATCCGGTTGTTCTTCAGGACGCTGCCGGCGAGCAGCTTCCACGCCAGCTGGAAGACGGTGAACGTCTTGCCGGTGCCCGTCGCCATGAGCAGCAGCACGCGCTTCTCTCCCTGGGAGAAGCGGTACAGCGACTCGAAGATCGCCATCTCCTGGTAGGGGCGGACCTTGCGTCTCGTGACTTGGTCCTCGTACCAGGGCGCCTCGAAGACCGGACGCCACTCCTCCCAGACGATATTTCTGCCGAGCAGGTGAAGGATGTCGCCGGGGCTCGGCGGCTTGTCGTAGGTCTCGTAGTCGCCGGTCTTGTTGTCGGTGACGATGTAGTGGCGGCCGTTGCTCGAGATGGAGAAGCGCAGGCCCAGGCGCTTCGCATAGCGGGCGGCTTGCTGGATCCCGTCGGCGGCGTCTTCGCCCTCAGCCTTCGCCTCTAGGATGGCGAGTGGCATCTTCCAGAGGCGCAGCACGTAGTCGGCGACGATTCGCTGGGAGTCGTCGTACATCGAGGCGCCAGTCAGGTTCACCCGACCAGGCCCGATCTCGACCTGAGCATCCCAGCTCCAACCCGCCTCCTTGAGGGCGGGCTCGATGAGCTCTCGGCAGGTCTGTTTTTCGTTGCGACTCATCGCTGTCGACTCCGCTTAATCAAGCTTCGTGCCATCACTCCTGCACCTCGTAGGTCTTCAGCCAGTTCGTCAACGTCTGGTAGCTCGGAAGGCCCACGAGCTCCGACGCCCTTGTCTTGTTGCCGTGCGCCTCGTCCATGGCGCGCTCGAGGTAGTGGTGCGCAACTTCTTTCAATAAGTCTCGGAGGTTGAAGCCGCCGCCGAGGGGCCGCCCGAGCACCTCCGGTCGGGTGCTCTTGGCCACTGGAAGCAGCGCTTCGCGGACGTCCTCCGAGGAGATGTCGGCACCATCGCTCCAGATGGCGGCGCGGCGCAGGGTGTTGCCCAGCTCGCGCACGTTGCCCGGCCAGGGGTGCGAGAGAAGAAGGTTCTTTGCGCCAGCGGAAAGTTTCTTCTCTTTGAAGCCAGGCTCGCTTCGGGCCTCGTGGTTTACCTGGACGAGCAGGTGGTCGATGAGCATGCCCATGTCGCCCTGGCGCTCGCGCAGCGGCGGGAGCTTCAAGACGGCCACGGCGAGTCGGTAGAAGAGGTCTTCCCGGAACCGACCCGAGGCGATCTCCTCGGTCAGCGTGCGGTTGGTGGCGGCGACGATGCGTACGTCGACCTTCACCGGCTTGCTCTCGCCGAGGGGCACGATCTCGCCCTCTTGAATGGCGCGCAGCAGCTTCACCTGCGCCGGACCAGGCAGCTCGCCCAGCTCGTCGAGGAAGAGAGTGCCGCCGTCAGCCTCCCTGAAGTGGCCCTTGCGATCCGCGTTGGCACCCGTGAAGGAGCCCTTCTTGTGGCCGAACAGCTCCGACTCGACCAGATCGGGAGGAATGGCGCCGCAGTTGACGGCGATGAAGGTCCTGTCGCGGCGGGGGCTGGCCCGGTGGATCGCTCGGGCGAGCAGCTCCTTGCCGGTACCTGACTCGCCCTCGATGAGGACCGGTACGCTGCGGACAGCGACGCGGCGGGCCCGCTCGATGAGCCGACTCATCACGCGGCTCTTGTGGATGATGTCGGCGAACTCCGGCGCCTCGGGGGGGGCGCCGGTGGCGATGTGCTTCAGGCGTTCGTCCTGCTCCCGCAAAAGGTCCGGCAGGAACTCGGCGGAGAGGTCGAAGGGCACCGAGGCAGTGCGAACGCCGTGTTCCCGCGACGACTCGATGAGCTCAGCGGGAAAGCGGGTCTTGCCGAGGATGACCCACACCGCGCCCATCGCGGGCGTGCCGGGCGAGAGGTGAAAAGAGAGCTGCGCGTCCTTGGCCTTGCCGAGGGCGTGCTCCACACCGCGCACCGCGGCCTCGTAGATCTCACCAAAGTTGGTCGGGCCTGAGAGCTTGTGCGGCAGGACCTCGACGCGCGTCTTTGTCCTGCCTTTGAGCCACTTGAGGTAGGGCTGGACGAGCTTGTCGGCGTAGTCGGAAAGGAGGAAGGCCTCGTCGAATTGCCTGCTGTCCAGCGCCTGCGCGATCGGCCCGAGGCCCACCGACTCACTCTCGTCGGGCGCCCTTAGGTCGGTCTTGCCGAGCCAAGCGACCAGGACCCTACGCACGCGAGGAAGATACAAGAAGGCTTACGCTACAACAAGAGGTCTTGTCGCATGGAGAGCCGTAAGGCCTCGGAAAGAGGCGACGACGAGGTGCCGGGACGGTCCCGGCAGGTTGGCGCGAGGGCTGCAAAGAGGCAAGTCATCATGACGAAGTCCAATCCGCTCCAGCCTCTCTCAGCCTCCGTGATCTGCGCCGCCGAGGAGGTGGCCCTCGACCTGCGGGATCGACGCCCTGACAGCATCGCGCTGTTCGGCGATCTCGAAGAGCCCGCGCGCGACCAACTCGCGCACGACGCGTGGGCCATCGGACTGCGCGCCCTTTCCAACGCTCACCAGGCGGCCCAAGAGTCGAAGCTGAAGGACGTCGGCACGGCGCTCCTCGGCGATATCGACAAGCAGCTCAAAGTCTACGTCGAGCAGCAACAGCAGACGATCGGAGCGGTGCTCACGCGCTTCTTCGACCCGGAGGATGGCCAGGTCACGCAGCGCCTCTCGGCGTTCGTCGACGATCAGGGCGTCCTGGCGCGGCAGCTCCAGAAGTTTCTCGGCACGCAGGGTAGCGTGCTTGCCGAGACGCTGGCCAAGCAGGTGGGCGAGACCAGCCCGCTCTTCAAGAAGCTCTCCCCCACCGACAGCACCGGCCTCGTGAAGGTGCTCGAAGCGCAGCTCCGCGCCGTCATGGGCGAGGGCCACGCCGAGCTGGTTCGTGCGCTCGATCCGCTTGCCGAGGACGGGGCGGTGGCGCGTTTCCTCAAGAGCTTGCGCGAGGAGCTGAAGGGCGCCGACGAGGATCGCCAGCGACAGCTCTCGGCGGCCCTCGCCGCGCTCGACGCCAACGACGAGCAGTCGCTCCTGAGTCGCCTGGTGCGCGAGACGGAGCGATCGCGGCGTGCGGTCTTGTCCGCTGTGAATCCCGAGGATCCGGCCTCACCGATGGCGATGCTGAAGACCAGCCTGTCGAAGTTGTTGCAAGAGCAGTCGGTCTCTCAGCTCGTTCTGGTGAAGCGCCAGGAAGAACGGCAGGTGCAGTTCGAGAAGGAGGTGCGCGAGGCGCTCGTGCGCATCGAGACCAAGCGTACGCAGGAGCTGAGGACCACGCGCGGCGGGCTGGTGTTCGAAGACGCGGTGATCGCCTTCGTGCGGAGCGCGACGCAGGGGGCCC
This sequence comes from Deltaproteobacteria bacterium, assembly GCA_016703535.1. Lineage (GTDB taxonomy): Bacteria > Myxococcota > Kuafuiibacteriia > Kuafuiibacteriales > Kuafuiibacteriaceae > Kuafuiibacterium > Kuafuiibacterium phototrophicum. The sequence continues at coordinate 1,486,494 of JADJBV010000002.1, forward strand.
CGTGTGTGTTCGAAGCCACCGGTGCCACGGCGGGCATGGGCCGCAGCAAGAAGGGTGACGCCGTGGTGCGCTTCACCCAGGAGAGCGCGTTCGCTGGTGCGGGCGTGGTCTTCGAAGCCAAGCGCGACGCGAGCTACTCGGTCCAGAGGGCGCTCGACGAACTCGACGCCGCCCGCAAGAACCGCGACGCGGCGGCGGGCGTCTTCGTTATGGCGCGGTCGCACGCCAGCGACGTATTCCCGCGCTTCGCCCGTTACGGCAACAACGTGCTCGTCCTGTGGGATGACCAGGACCCGTCTACGGATGCATACCTTCATGCGGCGGTGCTGCTCGGCGTCGGCCTCGTTACTCGCACCAAGACCGTCGGCAACGAGGGCGACATCAATGCCCTGCGCGACATCGAGAAACGCATCGAGGATGAGCTGGCCCGCCTAGAGAAGATGGAGAAGCACAGCGAGAACATCCGCAAGAACGTCGACGGAATCAGCGACGAGATCCGCAAGGCGCAGAAGAAGCTCGACCTGCTGTTGGGGAACGCGCGCAGCACTCTGACAGCGCTGAACGTCGAGGTTGGCGACGAGGCCCTCGAGGTCGAGAGCCCGATCGCCCTACCGAAGGGCTCGTTCAATGCGGCGGTGTTGGCCCTTCCCGTCGGTGGCGAAACCACCCCACACTGATTGGCGCGCGGTCGAGATGCGGGAGCGGTGAGCTGGGGCATGGTTGGTAAGGAGCGGGCCCTCGATCTCCAACTCGCCACCGAGTTCGGCACGGCTACCATCCCACCCAAGCTCGCCTAATCCAGGAGGGCGTCGCGACCCTGGGCCGCCACGGAGGCTCACGGGATCCATACGTCGCGGGTTCGAATCCTGTCGTGGCCGCTTGCGGAGTGCTCGGAGTCCGACTCGCCTTGCTCCTCGGTTCGTTGACGCTGGAGCTTGGAGTTCCCAATGAATGCTGGCGGAGCTGGGGCCCCTCGACCGGCGCGCGGACGCTCCGGTTTGGTCTTGGCGCACACCGAACAGCGGAGATTCCAGCGGTACACGTCTGACACCATGGACCCTCGGTGAATTCCCCAGATGGGCTCCCGAGGGACCGCACGCGCGCCGCACCACCTCGCGCCTGGTCCCGACGAGCGGGCCTGCCAGAGCGCCATGGCGGGCCCTAGAAGGTCGCACACCAGGCGGCCGGAGTGCCAGGTCGGGTGCTCTGACACGTTTTGGCAGACCTCCTGGGTACACCCAGTCAAAGGGGGTGCTCCATGAGTGTGGTGGCTGGGCCGGTGGTGGGCGAGGTGTTCGCGTTGCCTCTCGAGCAGCTCGAGGTCGGGGACGCAGACAACCTGCGAGCGGTGGATCGGGCGGGGCTGGAGGAGTTGGCCGAGTCGATGGCTCGGGTCGGGCAGCTCGCTCCGGTGCTCGTCTTTGTCGAGGGCGGCCGTTATTGCTTGGCGGCCGGCTACCGGCGGGCGCTGGCAATGCTCCTATTCCGGGAGCGGTTCGGGTTCCGGGCGATCCTCGCCAAGCGGGTGGAGGCCGAGGACGCGGATCTGATCCGGCTGGTGGAGAACTTCCAGCGTGAGGACCCGTCGACCTTCGAGACCTGCCGGTACCTGTACGAGCTGAGCCGAGGCCTCAACGGGCGGCGGCGGACCTCGGCGAGTGAGATCGCCCAGGCGGTCGGGCGGAGCACCCACTACGTCCAGAACTTGATCCGGTTCTATCGGGTCCTGCCTGACGATGTTCGGGCCGCATGGGCCGCGGATCGGGACCGACGGTTCACCTTCCGGGTGCTCAACGAGCTGGCGCGGCTCTCTTCGGCCTCGGATGAGGCACTGCGCGTTCGTTTGACCGCGGTGCTTGGCGGCGAGCCCCCGGCAAAGAGTTCCCAGGAGCAGCGGGCCCAGCGCCCTCCCACGCGATTGCGATTGTCCCACGCCCGAGCGGCACGGCTCCTCGGGCGCCTTGAAGCCCTCGGCGAATCGCGGCTCAAGGAGGACGACCGGGCCACGGTTGCCTATCACTTGCTCAGGGCCTTCGCAGGGCGTGACGGCCCAGGGAGCGCCGACGCGATCGTCGACGCATTGATCGCCGATCTCGGCGGCGGCGATCCGCGGCCCAACCGGCGCTGAAGTGAGCGGCTTTCGAAGGAGGGTCCCATGCACGAACACACGATCCCTCTCCGGGCCGGGGAGCTGTTGTCTGAGCTGGTCGATGCGGCCGAGGTTGCTCGGATCCTCGGGCTCCGCACCGTCAGCGGGGTCCGGTCCTTGGTGGCCCGCGGCGAGTTGGCGGTGGCGGGGCGTGGTGCCCACAACCGGGCCTTTTTTCGGCGTTCAGACCTGCTTGCAATGATGGAGCGTCGGGCCGCACGATATTCGCGGCAGCGCTCCCAGAAGAAGGGAGCGAATGATGGCGAAAGGAAAATGGCGGGGCGGGCGACCGACCGCGGTTCGAGGCGTGAGCAGCCTTGGGCACGGTCAGTACCGACTCCGCGTGTATGTGCAGGACCCGTTGACGGGTCGAGAGAAGGAACGGGAGCGGATCGTGCTTGCAGCGAGCGTGGCAGAGGCGGCGGACTTGAGGGCGGCGATGGAAGCCGAACTTCGGGGCGTCGCTGTCGCGTCGACGGGGCCAGCGCCGACTTTCGGGCCTTCGCGGACCGTCGCGGATGTGGCCAGGGATTGGTTGAAGTTGCGGCTGTCGCAGCGTCGGAAGGACGGGAGCCCTCGGCTGACGCCGAACACCCGGGAGCGGTACACCCACGCGATCGAGCGGGTGATCGTGCCGACCTTGGGGGAGCGGCCCATCGAGGCGCTGGATCGTCGAACCATCGAGGCGTGGCGGGATTGGCTGGGCGAGCGGTACGCCAGCTCCACGGTGAACCCGTGGCTGGTGATGCTGCGGGCGATCCTCGGGGACGCCGGGATCGAAGTGGGCAAGCGGGTCGAGGGGCTCCGCGTGGACGACACCCGGATCACCGAAGACGCGCCCAACCTCATCGAAGATCCAAAGACGCTGGCGGTGTTTCTGGCGAAGGTGCGTGAGGAGGAACCTCAACACCTGGCGTTCATCGGCACCTTGGTGACGACCGGCCTCAGGATGTCGACGGCCCTGGCGCTTCGGCGCGAGGACTTCGAGCCCGAACGGGGCGTGATCGTGGCGCGGCGACGGATCTCGGCCAACGAGATCGTCGAAGGCGTGAAGCGATCCCGGACCGCGAGGGACGTGGTGCCGCTGGTCGAGTGGGTCTGGGAGGCGGTGCGGGCCGAGTGGGCCGGGCACAACGAGAAGCAGCGAGGCTCAGGCCTCGCCTTCCCAAGTGCCACGGGCGGATTCAGAGCCCGCTCGCACCTCGACAAGCCCATCGATCGGATCGCCGCCGAGCTGAAGATCCCCAGGCTCACACCCCACGGGCTGCGTCGCACGGCGGCGCTCCTCTACCGGCGCGAGCTGGGATCCGCAGTGTCGATGGCGATCGCCGGGCACCTCACCGAAGAGATGCATCGGCACTACGCGCCGGTGGGCGCCGCCGAGCGATCCGAAGCGGGCAAGACGGTGTTCGGAGCATTGGGCTCGCCCACAGCACCATCCGGGAGCTCCACGGCGCGCCCAAAACCGGGGGAGCAACCGGGGGAGGCCAACATCCCCCCCACGAAACCGACGAGCGAAGCGAGTCGAAATCCGGCGACGGCGGAGGAGGGGCAAAACACGAGACTCGATCTAAGAAGCCCGATTCCCAACGGGAATCGGGGTCGTCAGACCGAGGCGCGTGTCACGCCGACGAGCGAAGCGAGGAGAGCGGGACACGAGACTCGAACTCGCGACTTCAACCTTGGGAAGGTTGCACTCTACCAACTGAGTTAGTCCCGCTTGGACTGGGGGCACGTTGCCATCGGGGTGGGACAGCGTCAAGGGGGCTGGGGGGCGGGCATTACCTCGAGGTGACCGGGGGCGGGGGGACGTTCCCGGGGGCCGCCGTTGGGGGGCCGAAAGGAGCGATCGTGGGGAGGCATTGGGCTTGCTTAGGGCTCTCCACACTATGAAGGCGGTGCAGGAGCTCCGAGAGGAGCATCGAAGGGTCGAGTTGATGCTGGAACAGGCGGTGGCGAGCCTGGAGCCCTTCGACAAGGCGGGGTTGGCGGCGCCGTTGTCGTTCTTCGAGGCGGTGTACGAAGGCCAACATGAGCGCAAGGAGGAGGAGGTGCTCTTCCCGGCGTTGGCGGCGCGGTTGGGCGAAATGGCGGCCGGGCCGATTCGGGTGATGGAGAAGGAGCACCGGCTGGCCCGGGCCTTTGTGCGGGCGGCGCGGCACAGCTTGGAGGCGGCGGGCCGGGGTGAACCAGGGGCGGTGGCCCGGGTGATCTCGAGCGTACGGTCGCACTCGGACTTGGTGCGCAGCCACATCCGCCGCGAAGAGACCGTCTTGTTCGTCTTGGCCGAACGGGCCTTGCTCGACGAAGACAAGGAGATCTTGGCCCGCTTTCGGGTGGTCCTGGGATCACCGAAGCCGATCGACCTGCCGGAGGAGCCCGAGGAGATCGACACCGTCGATCTGCACCCCGCGAAAAAACACGAGGCGACCCAGGTGGTGCGGCTCCGCAAGGAACCTCGGCACGGCCCGGCGACCATGCTCGACGCCCGGGCCTTGGCCGCCGATGAACCCACCGCCTCCGAGGACACCGCCTTGGCCGCCAAGGTCGGCAACGTGTTGTTCGAGAACAACGGGCATCGGGTGGTCTTGCTCCACGACTTTGGGCGGGGCCTTTCGGTGCAGGCCAACCAGTACCTGATCGTCCACGACGGCGCGGGGCTGATCTTGGATCCGGGCGGCCCCAAGGTGTACCCGGACGTCTACGCCGAGACCATGTTGCGGCTGGGGGATGGGCAACTCCGCTACATCTTCCTCTCTCACCAAGATCCCGACATCGGCACCTCACTCAACGCCTGGCTGATGGATACTAAGGCAGATGCCTATGTATCGCGGCTTTGGGTGCGCTTTTTGCCCCACTACGGCATCGATCGCTTGCTGGAGAAGCGTCTACGCGGCATCCCGGACGACGGCCTCATCCTTGATCTCAACGGCGCGCCGATCGAGATCTTGCCAGCCCACTTCCTCCACTCGCCGGGCAACTGTCAGATCTACGATCCCACCTCCAAGGTCCTCTTTACCGGGGACCTCGGCGCGGGGATCGGCGTGGACTACAACGTGGTGCCCGACTTCGAAGCCCACGTTCCGTACATGCTCGGCTTCCACCAGCGTTACATGGCCGGCAACGCCGCCCTTCGGGCTTGGGTGGCGATGGCCCGACAACTCGACGTGGAGATCATCGCGCCCCAACACGGCGCCATGTTCAAGGGCCGCGCCATGGTGAACAAGTTCCTCGACTGGTGTGAAGGGCTCCAGTGTGGCCTGGACCTGGTCAAACAACCCTATCGGCGTCCCACCCGCACCGCTTGAGCCCCGGGCCGGCCCCTGACAAGCTCACCCGGTGAGCGCGCCCAGCCTGCTCGATCCTCCAGCTTCGCCCACCGCTCCTCCCCAATATCGGGTGCACCTCGACACCACCGCCGGTCTCATCGCCATCGAGGTCGATCGGGCCTGGGCCCCCCGGGGCGCCGATCGCTTCTACGAGTTGGTCCAGCGCGGCTTCTACGACGGCGTGGCGCTCTTCCGGGTGGTGCCGGGGTTTGTGGCGCAGTTTGGCCTACACGGCGATCCGCGGGTGAACAAGGTCTGGCGCGACGCCCGCATCCCCGACGATCCGGTGCGGGCCAAAAACGAGCGGGGGACGATCTGCTTCGCGACCTCGGGCAAAGACGCCCGCACCACCCAGGTGTTCCTCAGCCTGCGTGACAACTCGCGCCTGGACGCCATGGGCTTTGCGCCGTTTGGTCGGGTACAAGACCTGAGCGTGGCCGAGCGATTCTATTCAGAATATGGTGAAGGCCCGCCGGGTGGGCAAGGCCCGCACCAGAGCCGGATCGTCAAAGAGGGCGACGCCTATCTGTCGCCCAACTTCCCGAAACTCGATCGGATCCGCTCCGCGCGCCTCGTCTGAGCCGCCTACTTGCCGGTGTGCCGAACGGTCAGCACCGGGACCGGCGCGGTCCGCACGATGCCTTCGGCGACGCTGCCCATCACGAGGTGGGAGACACCGGTCCGGCCGTGGGTGCCCATCACGATCAGATCGATCAGGTGCTTTTCGGCGTAGGACAAGATCACCGGCCGAGGGGCGCCGGGTTCGGTGTGGGCGCGGATCACCAGGCCTTCGGGCTTGAAGATCTCCGCCAGGAAGGTGTCCAGGCCCTTCTTGGCTTCCGCGGCGACCCAGGCGTCCACGGTCTGGGGCGTCTGGCCGGGCACGTTGATCACCAGATCGGGTGCGACCATCGGCGGGGTCTCGAAGGTGTTGAGCACGTCGATCGAGGCGCCCAAGGGGCGGGCCAGGGCGATCGCGTAGTTCAGCGCCGTCCGGGAGCACGGGGAGAGGTCAACGGGGACGAGGATGCGCTTTGGGAGGTTCATGGCCTGAACCGTCTCAAGTCCTGTGCCACCTGGGAAGGCCCCCAGCCCCCCGATCAGCGGGTCACCCGAATGATACTTGCGCGTAGCTTGTTGGAGAGAGAGGTTACCTGGTGGTGCGTGAAAGGGGTCGGGAGAACGACCACCGGCCTGGCGCACCAATTGCTGCCCTACAGAGGGCGGAGGCGAAATATGACCGACTACAAGACGCTGCTTACGGCCACTGACTTCTCTCCTCTCGCCGCGGTGGCGCATCAGGCGGCGATGGATCTGGCCAAGGCGGTCGGCTCCAAGCGGATCCACTTCGAACACGTGGTGCAGACCGGCGGCAGCTCGAGTGGTCTGGCGTATCCGTTCGCGGACTGGGAGATCGAGCGGATCTTCGAGCAGGGCCTGGCCGAGGCCAAGCGCAACCTCGACGCGATCAAGGTCGACCTGCCCGGTGTCGAGGTGACCCGCCACGCGCGCCTCGGGGTCCTTGGGCGTGAGTTGGCCAAAGCCGCCGAAGAGGTAAAGGCGGATCTGGTGATCGTCGCCAGCCACGGCTACGGCACCTTCAAGCGCACCTTCTTGGGCAGCGCCGCCAGCGGTTTGGTGCGAGCGTCCCACTGTCCGATCTTAGTGGTCGGGGAAAATCGGCCGGCCCAGCTGCCATTCAAGCGGGTGATGGCGGCTTTGGACCTGTCGCCGATCTCGGAGAAGATCTTGGCCCACGCGGTGGGGCTGACCGCTCCGGGCGGTGAGGTGACGGTGTTGTCGCTCTACGAATACCCGTTGGTCTCGCCCAACGAACACGACGTGTTGCCGCGGTACATCTCCAAAGAAGAGATCCAACGTTACGGCGAACAACACGCCCAACGCATCCAGGCGATCATCGACAAAGTCCCCCACCCCGGCGTCGACGTGAAGGTCGAGGTCATGGCCAAAGCGCCCGCGTCCCAGGTGATCTTGGACGTGGCCCAGATGACCAACCCCGATCTGGTCGTCATCGGCACCAGCGGCCACAGCGCCTGGCACCGGATGATGATCGGCTCGACCGCCACCCGAGTCCTCAACGAGGCCACTCGGCCCGTGTTGGTCGTGCCCTTCGACGTGAAGAGCTGAACTCCGAGCCTAAGCTTTGGCCACCGGCCCCCTGGCCCTCAGCTCCTCCAGCAACTGACGGGCCTGGGCGTGGCTCGGCTCCAGCTCCAGCGCCTTCTCCAACTCCACCATCGCGCCCGCTCGATCGTCTTGGTTGTTCTTGCAGGCCGCCAGATACACCCGGACCTGAGCTTGGTCGGGCGCGACCACCACCGCCCGCTCCAGGAGGCGCCGGGCCGCCACGTATTCGTCGTCTTTCATCCGCTGCAGGCCCAAGTTGGCCAAGGCCGGGCCGTGATCCGGATCGGCAACCAAGGCGGCCTCCAGATCCTGCGCTCCTTCTTCTTCACGGCCCAGCTGAAGCAACGCCACTCCACGGTTGGTCAAGATCACCGGGTGCCCCGGCGCCACTCGGTTCATCTGATCGAGCAGGCGGACCTGAGGTCCCCAAAGCTCCAGCTCTCCCAAAGCGAGGCGCGCTTCTTCCAGCTCGTTCAGGTCCCGGGTCCCCAAGCCGAGGAGCGCCTCCACCGCTTGATCACGTTCGGCCACCGCACGTTGGGCGTGGAGCACCCGCACCAAAGCCGCTTTGGGCCTCACCTTGTCGGGACGAAGTTGAGCCCACTCTTGGGCGCGTTCCAGGGCCAGATCGAAGGAACTCTGGGCGCCCAGGCTCATGATCGACTGCTCCATCCAGTGATCCGAGAGCACCACCACCTTCTCTTCGGCGGCGGGCGTCGAAGTGGATCGGGCCTTCGGCGCCGGATCGGCCTGGCTCCAACGCAAGAAGGCGGCGGTCGGTTTCCAGGGCGCCGGATCTCGAAGCGGTTGGTCCACGTCGTCGGGCACCACCCAGGCGTCGGCCAAAGAGGCGGCCAAGCGGGTCAAGGCCCGTGCTGCCCCGTCGTCGTCGGCCCAGGCCCCGGTCTCGTTTGCAAGCCAGGTTGCAAGGCGGTTGGTCTCCCGGAAGTGTTCGGGGTGTTCGAAGGCGTGCACCGGCAAAAGTGGCTGGCCCGAGTCGTGGGCCAACAGCCCCCGAGTCCACAGATCGATCCGGTGAAAGCGCTCCACCTCGGCCCGCTCCGGATCGGGCAAGCCCAAGCGGAGGGCACGTTGGGTGGCCAAGGTCGCCAGCGGATCTTGGGTGACCTCCAGGACGATCCGCGACAAAACCGCCCAGGCCAAACCGCAAGTTGGGTTGCGCTCCAAGGCCCACAGGCCGTACCAAGCCGCACTTTTGGTTTGGCCCAACTCCAGCTCCGCCAGGGCCGAGCGGGCGGCGGTGAGGGCTAGGTCCGAGGGATCCGACATCGGCGCGAGTCTGCCACGGGCCCCGATGCTTGACGAGCCGCACCCGCTGCGCTCTTCAGGCTCAATGGTGACGCTGGACGGGATCGAGATCGAAAGTCAGGTCGAGGGGCTGGTCGCCGGGCTGGTGGTGGCCCGGGGGTGTCGAGTGGCCCCGGCAGGTCCGGCCTTGAGCCAAACTTTGGATCAGGCGATCGCCGCGGCCGCCCTGCGGACCGACCTCGAGGCCCCCACCAAGTTGGTGCGGGATCTGCTGCGGCACGGGCGCTACAAGCCGACCGGCCGGGGCAAGCCGGCCAGCGAATACCTGGTCAACGCCGCCAAAGAGGCTCGTTTCCCGCGGATCAACAACCTGGTCGACGCCAACAACCTGGTCTCCTTGGAGTCGTTGTTGCCCATCTCCTTGATCGACTTACGGCGCGCCGGTGCCCACCAGTTTCGACTGCGGCGCGGCAAGCCCGGTGAGGTGTACGTGTTCAACGCGGCGGGCCAGACCATCGAGCTGGAAGATCTGCTGTTGGTGTCGCGGCTCCCCGATGACGTCGCCTGCGCCAATCCGGTGAAGGATTCGATGGCGACCAAACTCGACGATCAAGCGCAAGACGTGCTTGGGGTCCTCTACGCGCCGAGCGGCCTACATCAGGTGTTGGCCCAGGCGACCCGGCGTTTCGCCGAGGTCCTGGCCACCATGGCCGATGCCGAGCGGGTGGAGCACGCCGTCTTGGCGTAGGCCCCGCCTTCGGCCGCGGTTGCGGCACTATCCCCTTGCCCCTATCCTGTTTCCGCGTGCGGCGTGGACGAGCTTGGCTCTGGTCGGCGGCAACCTCGGCCTGGGCAGTCGCCTGCACTTCGAACGAAGCCTTGCCCCTGCCGGACGTCGAAGGGGCCGCGACCATCTTGGTCTTCGAGTTGGGCGGGGGTGCTCCTCGGGTCACCGCCACGACGCCCGATGGGTTGATCGTCCGCAGCTTCGTGCGCGGCGCCGAACGCCGGGTGTGGTTGGCCCTCCTGCGGGAGGCGCCCGAACAGCTGGAGCTCATCCCAGAGTTCCCGGTCACGGACACGCCCAGCGGCAGTCCGCTGCCCACGCCGATTTCGGTCCTGGAGCTGTCGACGGTGGGCTCCGATTGGCGAGAGCTCACCCCACTGCCCGAAGAGGTCACCAACTTCCGTCTGCCCCTGACGTCGCCGACTTTGTGCGTGCAGAGTGGCCGCTGCTACGGGCCGGACCCCGGTGACCTCGCCTGCGTTGACTGCGAGGTCGCCGCCGAGCCGATCGCGCCTGCTCCGCCGGCCCTCCCGGTCCTGACCCCCTGCCCACCTGGGTGGATCCTGGAGGAGAGCGAGTCTGCCACCACCACCCCCGATCGTTGTCACGTCGCCGTCGAGGCCTGTCAGGCCTTTGCGCTGGCCCTGCCGAGTGCACCGAGCTGCGCGCCGATCGCCGCGTGCGGCGCCGGGCGCTACCGGGAGCCCTTGCCCACCGGGCCAACCCATCGTTACGTCGGACCGGATCCCGGCGGGGTACCGATGGAGCGGGTCCATCCGGATCTGGCAACGGCTCTTGCGGCGTCGGGCACCGGCGACCACCTGGTCCTTTCTCGAGGCGATCACCAGTGGGTGGGGCCGGCGCCGAGCGGGCTCTACGTCCAGGGGGCCTGCCCCGAGGCAACGACCTTGACCACACCTTCAGCGTGGCCCAGCGGCGCCGTGAACCTCGAGGGTCTCAGCATCGCGGGGCCGCTCAACGTCGACGACGGTGTGGTGGTGGTGGGCGAGAGGGTCTTGATCGAGGGGCCGGTCACGGTCCAGGCCTTGGGTTCTTTGACCCTCCGAGGGAGCGGGGTCGTCGCCACCACCACGGTCAGCGTTTGGGGGGCCTTGTCCTTGGTGGGCGTTTCCTGGCGGGGGCCCGGGCCCAGCGCCTTGGGTGGGGCCCAACTCCAGCTCGAGGACGTCGCTTGGGTCGGAGGAGAAATGCAAGTTGGCTTGCGAATCCAAGATCAGGCCCAGGTGGTGGTGCGGCGCTCCTCCTTTCGCGGCTACGAGGTGGCGATCCGCCAGCTCGGCGGGGCGTTGACGTTGGAGCAACTCGACCTCCAAGAAGGGCGGATCGGGGTTGAGCTGGTCGACGGCCGGCTGGTGGCCCAAGGGATCGACCTACGAAACTTCCGCGCGGTCGGGATCTTGGTGAACGGAGGCAACCTCGAGCTCTCCGATCTGGTGATCGAGTCGAGCGGTCAGCGCGGCGAAGCTGGTTTTGGCGGCCTGACGATCTTCAGCGACACCCCCCGCTGCAGTCAGGCGATCACCACCTTCACTGGCCGGCGGCTTTTCCTCTTGGACAACGCGGGCGTCGCCATGACGCTCTCCTGCACCCTGGCGGTCCTCGAGGATCTGGTGGTTCGGCAGACCCGCGGCCAGGGCGTGCACCTCTCCACGGGCGAACTCCAAGGTGATCGCTGGGAGATCACCGACAGCGCAGACGATGGGTTGACCGGAAAAGGGACCGGGCCCAACCCGGGGCAGGAGTTCCCGCTCGTGGCCGAGCTGCGGGACCTGCGGATCGAACGGAGCGGAGATGAGGCGATGTCGATCGGACGCGACTCGGACCTCAAGGTGGAGCGGGTCTGCCTCCGCCACGCGACGCCTCACGGCCTGGCGCTGCGGGGGCCGCGGGTGCAGGTTCGGATCCAGGAGGCGAAGATCGAGGAGTTCACCCGCCGCGGCGAAGCGGGGGCCGCGGTGCACTTGGCCGGCGAACTCGGCAACAGCCCGGTGCAGCTGTGGCTCGAAAACTTCGAGATCGAAAACGCAGGCTACGGCCTGGACCTCTTACCGGCCAGCGACGCCCACCTGCTGAACGGCTGGTTCCGCCACAACGAGGTGGTGTTTCGGATCCGCGGTGAGGTGCCCGAGGTGCGGGCGCTGTTGCGAGGCGTTCGGTTCATCGACAACGCCGAATATGGCCTGCCTGAGCGCTAGCAGCCCGTTGAGGTACTACGTCGCTTTGCGGGGATTGAACTCGCTGACCGCTTGCAGCTGCTCCAGGAGATCTCGCTCTTTGGCGCTGAGTTTGGTCGGCACGACGACCTTGACCTTGACGTAGAGATCACCGGGGGCTCCGTCTTTGCCGGGCTTCACGGGCAGGCCTTGGCCACGCAGGCGCAACTTCACGCCGCTGGAGGTGCCCTCGGGGATCCGCACCTTCACGGGGCCGCCGGGGGTGGCCATCTCCACCGAACTGCCCAGGGCCGCTTCCCACGGCGTGATGTCCAGGTTGGTGGTCAGGTCGCGGCCGTCGAGTTCGAAGTTGGGGTGGGGTTCGATGGTCAAGACCACGGTGACGTCGGGCTCTTTGAGCTTCATCCGGTCGCCTTCTTTGGCGCCGGCCGGGATCTTGAGGCGGATCTTGCGGGTTTCGGTGCGGCCGTTTTCGTCGGGCACGTCGAGGACCACGTTTAAGGTGGTGCCCAGGTAGGCGTGCTCCAGGGTGATCGCCAGCTGGACCTCCCGTTCCTTCTTGCGCTTGCTCCGTTCCCTCCGGAGGAAAAAGTCGAAGGGGTTGTTGAGGTCGTCGTTGCCGACCTTCACGTCCTCGAAGTTGACGTCGCCGAAGCCGAAGTCCCGCGGGGAAAAGCCGGACCGGGCTCGCCCGCCAGGAGGTTTGGGGGGGCGGGGAGGGCGGCGGGGTTCACTGTTGCCGCTCGGGCGCCGACCGTCGGAGAAGCCGAAGGCGTCGTACCGGGCCCGTCGCTGTTCGTCCTTCAGGATGGCGTAGGCCGCCGCCAGCTGTTTGAATTTCTCTTCGGCGTCCGGGGCCTTGTTGACGTCGGGGTGGAGCTCCCGAGCGCGCTGCTTGTAGGCGGTCTGGATCTCCGCTTGGGTCGCAGTGCTCGTCACGCCCAGGACGGCGTAGAGATTCTCGCTGTCGGTGGTGGCCATCTTGGTGCCGGCCGTCTTTTGTCCCTAACACACGCGCCGGGGCCAGGGTAGTATCCGGGCCCCATGCGCCGTCCGGGAGCCCAGTTGACCCACGAAGTCCTCGTCGAAGAGGCCAGGTTCATCCTGCGAACCCTGCAACGATCCGACCTCTTTGGAGAGCGGGTCCGGCTGACCGAAGCCGAACGGGTCCTGGATCCGTCGATCTCCCTGAGCTTCGCCGACTACTGTGCCTTCTTGAACAAGTACGGTTACGTACGGATCGACCAGCTGGCCAACCTGGTGGAGGTCTCGGAGGGCGGCGGCCTGGTCGCCCAAGACCTGGACGACGCCGAGTTCCACGCCCGGCTCTCCCGCCACTTCGCCAAGGAGTTGGGCTCGACCACCGTGGCGACCTCGGCGCCCGCGCCGGTGCCCCAGGCCCCGTCCAGGAGTTTACCGCGCAACGAGGCCGGCCCGGTCTTGGAGAGCTCCGGCGCCCGCAGTCTGCGCCCCACCTTGGTGCCGTCTCAGACCGATCGGCCCGCCGCCTTGGACGACGTGTTGGATCGCCGTTATCGCCGGGGTGAGGCCATCGGCTCAGGCACGGTCGGCACGGTGTATCGCGGCCAACACGTGAGCCTGGGGCGGCGGATGGCCATCAAGGAGGCCCGCTCCATCTTCCAGTTCGCGAGTTACCTGCGGCGCGACGAGATCGTGCGGCGCTTGCGGACCACGGTCGAGACCCACGCGGGTCTGGTGCACCCCAACATCATCCAGATCATCGACCAAAACCCGGAGCGCGAGCACCCCTACTTCGTCATGGAGTTGGCCACCGGCGGCAACCTCCGCCAGCGTTTGGTCAGGGAGGCCGAAGGTCGCCTGGATCTGGGCATCGCGGTGCGGGTGTTGATCCAGGTCTGTTACGCCCTGCGCTACGCCCATGCGCAAGGTGTCTTGCACTTGGGGCTCAAGCCCGAAAACGTGCTCTTCGACGGCCAGGGCAACGTCAAGCTCAGCGACTTTGGCATCGCCAAGATCACCGATCGGGCCGACGACAGCGGCCAGACGCCGGTGTTGGTCGGGGGTGGCACGGTCGGTTATTTGGCGCCGGAGCGTTTGCAGCCGGGCCGCGGCGATCACCAGGGCCTGACCCCGGCCGCCGACGTCTACGGCTTGGGCATGCTCTTCTACGAGATGTTGACCGGCAAGTTGCCGGGCCGTCGCTCGCCGTTGCCCTCCCAAGCTCGCAAGGAGGTCCCGAGCGCCTTCGACGACGTCTTCGATCGGATGACCCGCGACGAGATCGGCGAACGTTCGGCCTCCATCGACGACGTGCTGGAGGGCATCTACAAGGCCTTCCCGAGCAAAGAGGTCTACTCCCAAGGCACCATCTTGTTGTGGGCCGAAGATCCGCGGCCTTTGCCCGAGGTGGTGGCCGCGCCCACGGTGGTGCAGGCGACTGAAACCACCGAAGGCACCGAAGCCCCGGATCCCAGCGCCGATCTGGAGTTGGCCGACGGTCGAGCCGCCTCGACCGCGGTGGTGCGCAGCCGCCGCCCGGGCCCGCCCCCGCCCCCCAAGCGGTGAGCCATGAGTGAAGGTGATGAGGAGGATCCGATCCCCGATTGGATCGAAAGCGCCGAACCGACCGCGGTCGAGCGGGCCCTCCAAGATCCTCCACTTTCGCCGCCCAAAACCGCTCCGGATCTGTGGGTTGAGGTCACGCCGACCGCCAGCCCCAAGTTCAACTTGGGGGCGCCCGTTCAGGTGCAACGGCGTCCGGGGGTGAACGCCACCGCCCATCGGGCCCCTCGGCCGCCCAGCAAAGAGCGCAGTTATCCCAAGATGCGGGCGTTGCTCGGTACCCCCGAGGCTGTCCCCTACGGCAACGCCAGCCCCAAACCGCCGCCGGTGCCGGGCACTTTTTTTCCGGCGCCGCGGGTGCCCATTCGAAAGGCCGAGCCCGCGGACCTCGACGAGCTGCTCCGGACCATGGCCGATGGCCTGATGATCGGCGAATCGCCCAACGGCCATACCGAGGTTCGGGTCACGCTGAAGGATGAGTTCTTCGCTGGCACCGAGCTGCGAATTCAGGTTGGCGACGGTGAGGTGGAGGCCACCTTGGTGCCGCCGGATCGAGAGATCTACTGGCAGCTCAACGGCAACGTCGAGGCCTTGAAGGCCCGGTTGGAAGAGAAGGGCCTGCGGGTCACCCGGGTGACGGTGGTCGAGCCGGTATGAGCCGCGGCGGGCGGGCGATCGTCTTCATTTATCTCGGCACCTTCTTCGCCTTCTTCGCCATGTTGAGCGGGTTTTTGGTCTTGGCGGTGGCCCGACCGTTTTTGGGGGGCGGCGAAGTGCGGCACCTCTTGCTCAGCGTCCTGGTGGCGGCCGTGGTGTTGAGCAGCTTGGCGTTCCTCTATTCGGGCGTGGTCGGGGCGGCGGGCCTGCCGAAGGTGGTGGCCCGGCTCGGCCTCGGGTCCCGGCCGGTGCCCCTCGAACTTTTGGTGGCCAGCTTGGGCGTCCTCGGGGCCAGCTTCTTCTTGGATGGGCTGATTCAACGGCTGGGCTGGTCCGAGGTGGGGGCCTTGGCCGAACTTCAGCAAAAACTCTCGGCCTTGCCGTTGTCCGGCAAGTTGGTGGCGGCCTTGGCCCTGGGATTTTTTCCGGGCGTGGGCGAGGAGCTCTTTTTCCGGGGTTACCTGCTGCGCCGCCTGACCCGCCTCTCGGGCCTGACCCATGGCTTGCTCACCAGCTCGGTGGCCTTTGGCTTCTTTCACCTGGATCCAGTCCAAAGCCCGGCGGCGGCCCTGTTGGGTCTATACCTGGGGGGGGTATCGGTCCTGACCGGCTCTTTGTGGGCCCCCATCTGCGCCCACGCCGTCAACAACGCGGCGGCCACTTTGTTCACGATGATCGAACTGGAGGACGGTGCGGCTCGAGTGTTGGCCCTGACCGGCCTGGTCGCCGCGATTTCAGCCCTTTTTGTGCTGCGGCAACGGCGGGCCGTCTTGCCTCGGCCGTAAGCGGACGCCACACTGCCGGCGATGACCGATCGGCACGCGCCTCTGTGGGCCAGGATGTTCGAACTCAAAGACCTGGAAGGGGTCCTGGGGCTCCTCTCTTGGGACGAAGAGACCTACGCGCCCAGCGGTGCTCGCCCGGCTCGAGGGCGCCAGACGGGTACCGTCGAGGCCTTGCGACATCAACGCCTGGTCGATCCGGCCCTGGGGGATCAGATCCAAGGGGCCCTCGCCGATGGGGCCCTCACCGCCGAACAACACCTGATGGCCAAACGCCTCGAGCGGCAGCGGAACCTGGCGGTCAAGGTGCCCGAGTCCTTGGTCAAGGCCTTCGCCGAGGCCCGCTCGACGGCCCTCGAGGCCTGGCAGAAGGCCAAGAAGGAGCGAAATTTTTCGCTGATGGAGAAGGAGCTGAGTGAGGTGTTGCGTTTGCTCGCTCAGAAGGCCGACGCCCTGGGGAGCACCACCGGCGTCAAATACGACGCCCTCCTGGACGAATACGAACCGGAGATGACGGTGGCGACCTTACGCCCCTTGTTCGCCCAGCTCCGGGCCGGCTTGGTGCCATTGGTCGAGCGCATCGCCGCCCGAGGTCGCCGCCCCGACACCAGCTTCCTCTCCCAACGTTACGATGATCAGAAGCAGTGGGACTTCACGATGTTGTTGTTGCGGGATCTGGGCTTCGACCTGGAGCGGGGGCGGCAAGATCGCTCCAGCCACCCCTTCACCTCGGCCGCCGCCCCTTCGGACGTGCGGGTCACGACCCGGATCTTCGAGGACAACCCCAGCTCGGCGATCTTCTCCACCATCCACGAGTGTGGTCACGGCCTCTACGAACAAGGCTTCGCCCGGGATCACGACCGCACCACCTTGGCGGCGGCCCCCAGCATGGGCATCCACGAGAGCCAGTCGCGGTTGTGGGAAAATCAGATCGGTCGGAGCCGGGCCTTTTGGGGGCACTACCTGCCGATGCTCAAGGCCTCTTTCCCGACCCAACTGGCCAAGGTGGATCTCGAGGCCTTTCATCGGGCCATCAACGTGGTCGAGCCGAGTTTGGTGCGGGTCGAAGCCGACGAGGTCACCTACAACCTGCACATCATCGTGCGCTTCGAGCTGGAGCAGGCGCTGCTGAGCGGCGACCTCAAGGTGGCTGAGCTCCCGGCCGCCTGGAACGCCAAGATGAAAGAGGTGTTGGGCGTAACGCCGACCCACGACGCCGAAGGATGCATGCAAGACATCCACTGGGCTTGGGGCGCCATCGGCTACTTCCCGACCTACACCTTGGGCAACCTCTACGCGGCCCAGCTGGTGCACGCTTACGAACGACATCACCCGGGCCTCTGGGATGACGTGGCCAAGGGCAACTTTGCGCCGCTCCTCGGTTGGCTGCGGGCCAACATTCACCGGCGAGGTTTCACCGCCTCCGCTCAGCAGATCGTGGCCGACGCGGTGGGCGGCCCGTTGGAGATCGAGAGTTTCCTCGGTTACCTGCGCCAAAAATATCACGCCCTCTACGAGCTGTGAGAGCTGCGCTCCTCCTCCTGGCCTCGACGTCGGCCTGCATCGAGACCCCGGCCCTGGACTTCGAGATCCTCCTGCCCGGCGCCGAAGGAGGGGTGGTCTTGGTCGATCGGGGCGCGGGTCGCCCGGATCAGTTTGAAGCCCACGCGGTGCGGATCGCGCCCGACTCGGGGGCCTTACAGGACTTCACCTTGGTGACCAGCGCCACCACGGTGACCTTCGTCGGTTATCCTTGCCCACTCGAACGTTATGGTTGGGCCCCCGGCTCTTTGGACCTCAGGCCCGGGGCAAAGTTGCCGACCGGCGCGGTGGTCGCTCGTCGGCTTTTGCTTCGGGAGCTCGACAGCATCGAGGTACCTCGCCACCTCTCGGGCATCGGCGGGCAGGTCCCGATCGTAGAGGCCGAGGCGCCTTCGGTCCGCGGCTTTCACGGCGGATATGGCGCCCGGATCGCCGGCGGCCGGCCTCGGGTGATCGCCCTCGACGCTGAAATTGCCGCCATGTTCGTGCCCAACTGGGGCGTCTCGGTGTTTGGTCGGGACATGAGCTCCGGCGATGAGGGCCAAGAGATCGTCCTCTTCGACGCCAAGGGGGCGGTCGGCTTTGACGGCTTGGTCGGCCTGACCGCGGGCTCTCCTTCGGCCTTGGTTCGTTTTCCTGCGCCGGCGGTCTTCGACTTTGCCCGCTCCGATCGACCCGCCCTGCGAGGCTTGGCGGGTGGCTTCGAAGCCGGGGTCCCTACCTACTATTCGATCGACATCCTGAGGGATGAGTTGGTGCAGATGACCATCAGCGGCACCACCGCCGTCACCCGCACCTTCACCAACGGCGTGGAGGTCCCAGAAGACGAGGCCTTCGACCTGGTCTGGACCGAGCCGGGCCGGCTCTTTTTGGTCGGCGCCAAAGCGTGGCCGCTCGAGCTCACCGATGGTCGCTTGCGGGAGCGGCAAGACCTCCCGGGTTCGAAGATCGCCGCGGGAGCGGGGCGGATGGTGGCGGTGGACGGTGAACGAGCGTTGATCGGAGCATCTTCAGGTCAGGGGCCCTGGCTCGAGTGGGACTGCCCATTACCCGCCGAGCCGGTGGCGGCGGCGATCCGCGGCGACGAGGTCGCCATCGCCGGGATCGACGGTGTCGATGTCCGCAGCGAAGGAGCCTGCGGCGCTTGTTATCGCCTCGAGCCCAGCGCGCCCTTGGCCCAGGTCCGGGATATGGCCTATTTCCCGGGCAATTTGTTCGTCTTGCAGAACGCCTTCGACGCCCAGTTCGCCATCACCACCTGGCTGGAGCGGCCCTGAAGTTCTCTCAGTTGGGCTGACAGACGCCGACGATGGTGTTGGCCAAGGCGCCGGCCGCCGGCACACAACGACCTCCGAGAGGCAAGGCCGCCGCGCAGTCCGCGTCTCGACAGCAGAGGGTCGAACAACGGCGTACGCTGGCGGGGTCGCCCAAATCCGTGGGCACACAGACCTCACTTTCACACTGGGCGAAGGTGGTGCAGGTGCTGCCCAAAGCGCCAGTGCCCGCGGTGGGGGTGCGAGGGATGCAGATCTTGACGGTGTGGGTCGCGTCCAGATCGTATTCGGCGCAGGTCTGAGTCCCCGGGCAATCCAGGTCCGAGCAGCAGTGGGCCGCGCAGGTCCCTTCGTAGCGATCACACACGCCGCTTTCGCAGCTGTCGTTCAGGGCGCAGAGCCCACCGGTCACCGTGGTGCCGCCGGCGGCAAAGCAGAGGTGATCGTAGGTGGTGGTGGCGCCCGAACCCTGGGTGAAGGTCCAGCACTGACCGCCGAAGGCCGGGCAGTCGGCGTCCCGAGAGCAGGTCTCGATGCACTGGTTGCCGGCGGTGTTGCACCAGCCGCTCTGGCAGGTGTTGACCGTGGAGCTGCAGAAGCCGCCGGCGATGGTGTCGTAGGTGCCCGGTGGGGTGCTCAAGTTTTCGCCGAGGCAGAAGTTCATGCCGCTGACCTCACTGCAGCTGAAGTTGAGCGGGCAGTGGCTGCCGGCGCCGCAGGCCGAGGTGCAGATCGAATAAGAGGTGGCGCCGATGTTCAGGCCCAAACAGAGTCCGGTGGTGCACTGGGCGTCGAAGGCGCAGTCACCGCCGAGGGGCAAGTTGCCCGGGGCACAACGGCCGGTGGCGGCGCTGCACACCTCGGCGCCTGGGCAGGCGGCGGCGCCCGGAGCGTCACAACGTAAGGTGCAGACCGTGGCCACGCAGATCAGGTTGGCGTTGTTGCAGTCCGCGTCCAGGTTGCAGGGCGGAGGCAAGCCGCTGTCGGGGAAGCCGACGTCGACGACGCCCGTGTCCACGATTCCGGTGTCGACCACACCCGTGTCCACCACGCCGGTGTCGATCACTCCAGTGTCCACGATCCCGGTGTCGATAACGCCGGTGTCGATGACGCCGGTGTCCAATACGCCGCTGTCGACCACGCCGGTGTCGATGACGATCGCGTCCATCGGGGTCGCGTCGGCCTCGAAGCCCAGGTCTTCGATCAACCCACTGTCGTGTACGCCCGAGTCGGGAGTGCTGCCGGTGTCATCCGGGCCGGCGTCGAGGGCGATCGGCACACATTGGGCGATGTTCAGGTCACACCGCTCGCTGAGCTCACAGTCTTCATCGCCGCTGCAGCCGATCGGGTTCGGCTTTTGGCAACGCCCGCTGACGCAGACCTCGCCGCTGGTGCAGTCTTGGGCGGTGCTACACTCGCCGCCGGTCAGGCGTTCGCTGTCGCAGTGCCAGAGAAAAAAGGCGAGGGCGACGGGCCACTTGCCGACGCGTCGCGGACGGTGGGACATCCGACTGTCATAGGACGGTCGACGCCTCGCCTCCCATCCGCCATACTTCCTACGTCATGCGGATCCTAGGTTTCATCGGGGTCCTCACCCTGTTGCTGCTGGCCAGGCCTGCCCAGGCCTCCAACGCCAAGGCCGAGGTGGTGGTGGCCATCGATCAGCTGGAGCAGCGCATCGCCGGGACCCGCTGGAACCTCAACACCTTGGACCAAAAAGCGGTCCTGAAACGGGAGCTCCGGCTGCTGCACCAGCTCTACGATCGGATCATCGCTTACGAGGGTGAGCTCAACACTTTCCCTTGTGCCGGGGCCGTCTTGACACCCGGAGAAGGCCCGCCCCGCTCCACCGAGGCGACCGACGCGGTGGGGCTCCTCGCCCAACGGGACCTCAACCGAGCTGCCGCCGCCTCAGGTGAACCGACCTTCGACAGCCTGTTCACCGGGCCCTGGCGCCTCGGGTTTTTGGCCCAGATCACCGACGTCGAGGTGCGCCTGTTGGCCCAAACCGTGGCCATCGACGAGCGGCTGGCGACCACCGACTGGCACCTCAACAACCAAGACGAAAAGAAGCAGCTCCTCGGCCTGAAGGCGAGCGTGCAATCCAGCTTGCGGAGGGTCCGCAACTCCCGGTGTTGAGGGCTTGGGGTCCCGGTCCGGCGAAGCCGGCCCACCCCTCTTCGTTCGCGTTGCTCACTGCGCGCCTTCGGCTTGCTGAGCCTTGGGGTCCCGGTCCGGCAAGGCCGGCCCACCCCTCTTCGTTCGCGTTCACTGCGCGCCTTCGGCTTGCTCCATGGGGATCGCGGTGGTCAAGTGGTCGGCCCGCACCATTCGCGCGACCGACAACGCCGCCGCCGCCAAGGAAGTGGCCACCAGAGGATCGTCCTCCCGCAGATCGCTGGCCGAGTTGATGAAGCTCCCGTCGGGGCGCTGACGTTTGAGCAAAGCTTCGGTCAGACGTTCGGGCCAGTTGTGGGTCCGGGGATCGGTGAGGGCCTGAGGTCCGAGCTGCATCAGCGCGTGGGCCACGGTCCAGGTCCAATAGTAGTAGCCTGAGTCTCGGAACACCTCTCGATCCGGCGGATAGTCGCCGGGCACCTTCTCCGGATCGAAGTGGCCGCGTAGCCACTCGCTGGCCGCCTGCACCCGAGGTGAGCTCCGGGGCACACCCAGGCGCAACAAGGCCCGCACCCCGTCGGCGGTGGTGGTGCCGTACGATCGGAAGTGTCCGTCCAGGGCGCCGGCCTTGTTGGGCACCTCGTCGTTGGGCGTGTGAAAGAAGCCGCCGTCGTCGAAGGGGCCTCGGGGCGGCTCGTGGAAGTTCTGACACTTCTCCACGAAGGTCCGGGCCTTGCCGAAGCGCGGCTCCTCCAGCCCTCGTCCCCCCAACAACAAAGCGCCGACCGAAAAAGTGGTGCTGGTCAGGTTGGAGGTCAACAGCTCGTCGGGTGGGTTGTTTTCGGGGCGCACCGGCCGGGTCGGGAAATAGCCAAAGCCTCCGTAGGCGAGATCCGCGGCGGACCAACCGTTGGCTTCGTCCAGCTGCCGCAACTCCAAGGCGTCGAGCAGGACGTCGCGCTTGCCAAAGTGTCGTTGGTTGACCGGCACACTCAACACCAAGATGGACAAACTCAAGGTGTAGACCGGGTACTCTAGGCCGTAGGGCCCTTCGTCAAGGGTGCCATCGTCTTTCACCAGGCTGGCCACGAAGTCGGCGCCCTTTTGGTAGGCCACTTCCAAGCCCGGACGTTTCGCCGCGAACAACAAGGTCGACAACACCATCGGCGTCAGGGCCCGGCCGTCGGCCAGGGCTTGGTACTTCTTGGAGCGAAAGGCCCCGTCGGGACTCTGTTCGGCCAGCAGGAAGTCAGCGGCCTTTTGGAGCGCGAGATCGGCCGCACCCGGCGCCGCCACTGGAGAGGGCGCGTGGGCGCAGGCGATCAAGAGGCAGGTGGAGAGCCCGACAAAACGCACCCTCCACCTCTACCGCGATTCCGAACTTTCAGCCCTTCTTGAGCTGGGCCGCCAGGGGCACCGGGGCCCGATCGGCGGTCAAGACCAACAAGGCCGAGGCGGTCACGAAGGTCCGGCCCGTGATGCAGTGGTGCCCGGTCCAGCTGCCGTCGGGGTTCTGCACGCGGTTGAGGTTGGCGGTCATCGACTTGTCCCAGTCGGCCCACTCTTTTCCACCCTTGGTGACCAGACTTTCGCTGACCAACATGTACGAGAGGAACTCTTCACCGCCGTTGTTGCCGAAGCCGCTGACGAAGCTGGGATCGGCCAACTTCTCCACCAGGGCTCCTTGCACGTTGTTGCGCACCGTTCGGGCGTCATCGTGATCCTTCAGCCGCGCCTCGGCCTGTTTCCGCTCCTTGTCGTTCTTGGCGTTTTTGACCTCTTCGCGCAGCACCTGCTCCTCGATGGCTCGGGTGTTGGCCGAGTCCGACAAGGCGCCGCTGCTGGCCGCCGCCGAGTAGAGGTTCACGCCAGCGCCACCTTCGCCTGAAAAGGCCTTTTTTCCCGAGTCAAACTGGCCTTGGGCGTAACCTTCGGTCCGCTTCAGCGCTTCGCCCGAGACCCTTTCGCCCGCTTGAGCGGCCTTGTTGAGGCCTTTGGCGGCCATCGCTTGGCTCAAGACCGGGGCCCAGGCCTGGCCCTCGAAGGATCCGTCTTGGCGTTGGTTCTTCTCGATCTTGCGCAGCACCTTGGCCAAGGCGCTGGCGTGGCGGCGGGCCAAGGCGGGATCTTCGATCTTGCCCTTGGTTTCGGCCAACAGGTTGGCGCTCATGAAGGTGTCCACGTAGGGGCCGATCTTGCCTTGCACCCGGGTGCCACGGATGTCGGTGACCGCCAAGCTGTCGGCGTCGGACTTCTCGATCTCGCTGAGCACAAAGGTGAGGGCCTTACTGACCGCTTTGGCGTGCGGGCCGCTCGAAGGGGTGCTGCCGGATCGGATCACCGCCAAGGCCGCCATGCAGGTGTCGGCCACGTTGCCCTTGTCCTTCAAGGCCTCCATGCCTTGGCCCATGCCGACCGATTCTTCACCTTGGCCCCAGCCGCCGTTGGGCAGTTGGTGCTCCAGCAACCACGCCAGGCCTTTATTGACCTGACTCGACAGAGGTTTGGGGGTCACCGCCGGCGTAAATTTGGCGGCGTCTTTTGGAGCGGGCGCGGAGGGTCCAGCTTTGGCGCCGGTGTTGTCGCCAGCGATGGCCAAGGTGAAGGGGGCGGCCACCAAAGCGGCCGAGAGGGAGAGGGTGCGGAGGGTTTTGAAGATCGTCATGCCCCCATTCAACGCAGGAGAGGGGCGGGCGGTCTGTCACAGGAAGGTCAATGGTCTCCAAGGCCTTGATCAGCCCATGTTTTTGGGGTTCCGGACCGACAACTTGTGGCGCGTGAGCACGTGGACGCGCAGCGGGCCGTTGCCCTTCCGCTCGTAGCGCTCGTGTTTGGCCCCTAAAAGTTCGTAGACCTGGCCGAAGCTGCCGCAGAAGGCCAAGCGCCCCGGGATCGAGTGGAGCCCGGCCCGATCGAAGAGCTCTTGGACCGGGGGCGGCACGTTGCAGACGATGACCTTGATGTGGTGGTGCGCCATCTCCTCGAGGACGCCTTCCAAGGCGACCAACCCGGTGACGTCGATTCCGAGCACCTGCTCCATGTTGAAGACGACCACCTTCACTTTGCTGTCGATCGCCCGAATGGCACCCATCGCCCTTTCAGCCGCGCCGAAGAAGAGCGGGCCCACCAGATCGTAGAGCACGACACCCGGCGGGAGCGGCCCCGGCAGGTCCGAGTGATCCTGAGCGATGGTGCCGGTGGTGGTCCGCGCCATACGGCGGATGAACAACAGTGAGGCCAGGAGGACGCCGGCGGTCACCGCGATGATCATGTCGAAGACCACGGTGAGGAAGAAGCAGGTGAGCAAGACCGCCACGTCGCTCCTCGGTGCCACCTTCATCGTGTGGAGGAAGTGCTCCACCTCCGACATGTTCCACGCGATGATCAAGAGGAGCGCCGCCAGGCTGGTCATCGGCAGGTACTGAAGGGCCGGCGCCAGGATCACGATGGCCAGCAGCACGGTCACGGCGTGGGTCATCGCCGAGATCGGAGACCGGCCACCGAACTTGAAGTTGGAGGCCGTACGCGCCATGGCCCCGGTCGCCGGGATCCCGCCAAAAAACGGGGTGAGGAGGTTGCCGATCCCCAAGGCGATGAGCTCCGAGTCGGGATCGTGCCGAGTCCGGGCCATTCCGTCGGCCACCACTGCGGAGAGCAGAGACTCGATCGCCGCCAAGACCGCGATGGTAAAAGCGCTGGGCACCAACTGGCGAATGACCTGGAGCGACAGGCCCACCGGCGCGCCATCGACGCCCGGCGCGTCCCACGGCCAAACAAGAGACGGCAGGCTGCGCGGGATGCCTTGGACGGTGACGCCATCGATGACGGTGTGGAAGCGGGTTCCGATGGTCTCGACCTGTAGACCCGGCCACCACCAAGAGAGGGCCAGGGCGAGCAGCGCCCCAATCGGCAGCGCCAGGAGCGGCGCCGGTACCCGGGTGATCGCCCTTGGGAGTCGCTTCAGGTAGCGCTCGGGCATCCGGGGGATCAGGAGCACCAGGAGGGTCATGCCGCCGATCGCCACCTCGTGGAGCTTGGCCGTGCCACGGGCCTCCCACATCGCCATGAAGCGCTCGGAAAAATGTTGGGGTGAGGTGGCCAGCTGGAGGCCGAAGAGATCTTTGAGTTGCAGGAACGCGATCACCACCGCGATGCCCGCCGTGAACCCGGTGGTGACGGGAAAGGGGATGTATTCGATCATCTTTCCAAGACGCAAAAGACCAAAGGCGAGCAACATCAGCCCCGCGAGTACACCCGAGATCAACAGGCCACCGAGGCCGTGTTCGGCGTACAGGGGCGCGAGGACCACGATGAAGGCCGCGGTGGGGCCCACCACCTGCAGTCGCGAGCCTCCGAGGAGGGGCGTGATGAAGCCGGCGACGATGACCGTATACAAACCTTGCTGCGGCGTGGCGCCGACCGCGATCGCCAGCGCCATCGCGAGGGGAATGGAGATCACCCCGACCAAAAATCCGGCGATCAGGTCTCGCTTGAGGTCCGCCCCCGAGTAGCCCTCTCGAAGCACGGCCCGCAACGCCGAGGCGGGCAGGTCGGGGAGTGGGACCCCTCCCGTTGGATCCGTGAAGCGAGTCTGCCCCATGGATCGACCTCATGCGCGCTCAACCGAATTTCGGCAAGCCTTCGTGCCAAGACGAACTTCAGGTGGTGCCGGGCGTCGGGGTCTGGCTGCGGGCCTCGTCGCCTCGACGGGAGGCCTCGAGCACCGCGTGTTCCACCGCGATCAGGAGGCTCGGGTCGACCTCCACCTCACTGGTCGCCGGCGTAAAGGTGGCCTGTCCCTGCCGCCCATCGAGCTCGGGTCCGAGGCATCGGAGGGTCCGCTCCAACAAGAGCTGACCCAGGGCGCGCAACAGCTCGGGGCTGGTGTCCCGAAAAGCACCGACCAACTCCAGCTCTTGGCTCCGGGCTTGGGGGGAGAGCTGGTTGAGGCGATCACGCGCTTCCTTGCCCAGCCCTTCCAAAGCCGGGAGCATCGGCTCGATCCGGTCGTTTTGGGCATCCAGGATCCGCCCACCCACCAACAACAGGACCGTTCGACCCCGAGGGGTCACGATGTCGAGGCGACCGGTGCTGCGCAGCTGGGAGAGGAGCTGGAGCAGATCCGACACGGTGAACAAGCTGAGGTCTCCCACCAAACCCATCTGTCGCTGGGTGGAGGGGGTGACCAAGGCCTCGGCCAGATCGGCCCTGACCCGATCGTTGTCGGGCAGCAACGAAGCCGCCTGGACGAGGTGCGTGCTCGCTTCGCGGTGAGCACCGAGCCGGAGCAAGGCTCGACCCAGGTCGTGGAGCGCCTGAGGTGCGCCAGGGGTGAGATCGAGGCTCTGCCGCAGGGGCGCCAGCGCCTCGAGATATCGTTCGGCCTGCACCAAGGCGCTGCCCAAGGCGGAGAGAATCGGAGCGCTGGGATCAAGGCGTGCGAGTCGTTCGAGGCGAGGCAACGCCACCTCGATCGCTTGGCACTGGGACGTGAGCTGGGCAAAGCGCAGCTCTAGGTCGCTGGATTGACCTTGGTGTTCGGCGAGGGTCCGCAAGAGGGCCTCCGCTTCGCTGCTC
The DNA here is from genome assembly GCA_016703535.1 of Deltaproteobacteria bacterium. Taxonomy (GTDB): domain Bacteria; phylum Myxococcota; class Kuafuiibacteriia; order Kuafuiibacteriales; family Kuafuiibacteriaceae; genus Kuafuiibacterium; species Kuafuiibacterium phototrophicum. The sequence goes on from JADJBV010000002.1 coordinate 1,512,865, forward strand.
GAGGATGACTTCAGGAGCGCGGCGGCCAGGTCGAGGAGATCGGCGAAGGACGCCAGCTGCTCGGCGTGTTGTAGCCGCAGGAGCGCCACGACTTCGGGCACGTTTCCTTGAGCGAGGTGGATGTGTGCGAGTAGGCGTCGACGTAGGCCTCGAGTCTCCGGGGTCGCGGTCTGGAGGGCGGGTTCTGCCGCAGCCTGGGCTGCCTGAAAGTGGCCCAGCTGCATCCTACCCTGAGCCAAGAGGGCGAGGAGTTCACTCGATCGGGGCCGCCGCTGGAGGGCGGCCTCCAGGCCGGCGATGCCTTCTTCGTACGCGCCCTGGCGGAACAGCAGTTCGGCCAAGCGAACCTCTGCCGCGGTTTCGCCCGGGGCGAGCTGGGCGGCTCGACGCAGCGCGCTGCCGGCCTGGTCCAGCTCCTCGAGGCCCAACAAGACCTCACCCAGCTCCACGTAAAATGGAGCCTCATCGAGGGCGTTATCGATCGCCCGATCGAGGACATGCCGGGCCGCCACGGGTGTGCCCTGGCGCAAGAAGGCCCGGGCCAAACGCAGCCACGCCCAGGCGTCCTCGGGTTCCTGCTCCGCCGCTTTCGCGAGCGCTTCGATATCTCCGGTCACCGCCGAATCACTCCTCGCGCTTTCGATGTCATACCATTGGGGTCTCGACAATCCATTGGATCGACCTCTGATTCTGAAAGGATGTGTCTACTGAACCTGACAGGACCTTCCATACATCGAGCGCATCACCCGTAGTTGGATTGACCCGACGGCCACGGAGCGTTAGCGGGAGATCTCTCCGGAGGAGAAGTTTTGACCGCGGGCGAACTCGGAAGTGGCGCACAGATCGGCAAGTACCGGGTCGTCCGTCGCATCGGCGAAGGAGGAATGGCGACCATCTACCTGGTGTCCAGCGTCGGGCCGGGTGGATTCGAAAAGCCCTGTGCCTTGAAGCTCCTCAAGCCGGACTTCTCGGAAGGCCGGGAGATTTCGGATTTGCTCCTCAGGGAAGCCCGGCTCGCGGCCCTCTTGCACCACCCCAACATCGTCCAGGTCTTCGACCTCGGGCAGCGTGGCAGCGACTACTACATGACGATGGAATGGGTCGATGGCCTGGCCCTCTCCGCCCTGCTTTCCTCAATTCATCGCGCCAAGAGCCTGTTGCCCGTCTCCGCGGTCGCGTTCGTGGCGGGTCAAGTCGCCGAGGCCCTCGAGTACTTGCGAAGGGGCGTGGATCTCGATGGGCACCAGGTCGGGCTGGTCCATCGGGACGTTTCGCCCAGCAACATCCTTCTGTCCAACGACGGCGCGGTCAAGTTGACCGACTTCGGCATCGTCAAGGTGTTGGAGGCCCCTTCGGTCACCAAGGTCGGCGTGGTCAAAGGCAAGTATGCGTACATGTCTCCTGAGCAGATTCGCGGCGAGCCCATCGACCATCGCTCGGACATCTTCAGTCTTGGGGTGGTGCTCTACGAAGCGCTGACCAACCGTCGCCTCTTCAGCCGCAAGACCTTGGCGGCGACGGTCGCCGCGGTCCATGCGGCCAAGGTGTTGCCACCCTCGACCTTCAACGAGGCGGTACCGCCGGAGCTGGACCAGGTGGTGCTTCGGGCGCTGATCCGCGATCGGGACAAGCGTTATCCGACGGGAGACGAGCTGGCCCGGGCCCTGGAGCCCTTCACGAACGCCGGGGCCCAGCGGCAGTTGGCGCAGATCGTCACCTCGATGAGCAACCAGCCGGTGCGAGACCCCCGACCGCTCTCCGCCTCGATCCCCTCCATCAGGGCGGCCACGATCAATGGGGAGAGCGAAGATCTGCCCGAGCTCCGGGACCAGGAGTTCGAAGAACTGGCGCGACTCGCCGAAAGCGACGAGCCCCCTCCCACCACCCGTGAGTTACTCCAACCTCGTCGCGTCCCGAGCGCTGCCCACTCGGACACGCCCCGGGTTTCGTCGATGGGCTCGGTGAATGAGCTCGGGCGCCCCAGCGGCTCGGCCTGGTCGACCTGGCTCCCGCTGCTGGTCATGTTCGCTGCAATTTTAGGGACCCTGGTGTTCTGGATGGTCGTCGAAGGTTAGGTCGAAATTAATGGAGGAACAGCAAGACACCGCGAGGGCGCGCGTTTGGGTCATCGTGATCGCGGCGCTCCTCGGCATCGGAATCGGGACCGCTGTCTTCAAGCTGCTGCGGGCCCCTGCACCTTTGGTTGCGACCAAAACCGTAGAACCCAAGGCGGATCCGCCCCGGCCTGCCCCACCCCCCAAGACGCTGGACGCCTCGGGCCAAGCGCGGGCCGACGGGATCAAGGCGCTCACCGAAGAGCGCTTCGACGACGCGATCGTCCACTTTCTCAACTCTGAACAACTCGCCCAAGGCCCCTCCGACGCCAAAGAGTTGATCGCGCTGGCCCGTTCGCTCCGGGATCGCCGGGAACAAGCGGCCGTCGAGGCCCCGGAGCCGGCCCCGCCGCCACCCCCGCCGGCCCCGTCGACCCGGACGGCGCGGCGAGCGGTCCGTGATGCCCGCCCGAGCCGTCCACCACCGGCGGCCAAAGAAGATCCCACCCCGGCCAAGCTCTTGGTGACGACCCAACCCCCGGGCCTCACCATCTTCGTCGATGGACAAGCCCGTGACCTGACTCCGGCCAAGATGGATCTGGAGGCTGGGCGTCATCAAGTTCGGATCCAGCTCGGTGAGCGGGTGTTGCTGGAACGTCAGGTCAACCTGGTGGCCGGCGGCATAGAATCGGTGGACGCCGACTTGAGTCGGGAGGCGAACGTTGCGCCATCGGCCATGGTCGACGCGACGAAAGTGGAGCGCTCGCCAGATCCGACGGTGGTCCCCCCCAAGCCCCCCGCCGATCCGGTCGACGTCGACGGTCGTGGTCAGCTCGACCTGGTTGGGTTGATCGAGCGACAGGCGCTGGACGACAAGAAGACGCCGCCCCCGGTCCTGCCTCCGAAGCCCAAAGAGGGCGGACCCCTGTTGTATGTTTTTGTTCCCTCCTCCTTCGGCGGGAGTCGGGTGGTCACCGGCCTGAAGTCGAGCTTGGGCGACGTCCAAGTGCGAAGCTTCGGTCGTTGGAAAGAGCTGGAGACTCAGTTGGCCACTGAAAAACCGGACGCCGTCCTGGGGCCGGGTTCGTTGCTCAAAGGTTCGGGACTCCCGCCGCGACTCGAGGCCCAGATCGGGAGCGCCGAGGTCGCCAGTGAACTGGTGGCCATTGGTAAAGTGCCGCCCCGGGCTCAGTGGACCAACCTCACCATCGGAACGGTCGCCGAAGGGCCCCGCAGCGAGACCGAAACGACCGTCGCCGGCTTGTTGGGCCTAGATAAGGCGCCTCGAGTCCGAACCGTCGCCAAGATCGACGATCTTCTTTCGCTGCTCCAGTTCAAGCAGGCCAACTTGGTCATCGTGCCCACCGCCGAGTTGAGTCGCCTCAAGTCGAGGACTCGCTTGGATCTCTCCTCACAGCCGCTCGTGAGCACCCCGCGCCTGTTGGCCTTGGCGGTCCTTTCGGAATCGCGAGGCAACTCCATCGAGTCGCGATTGGCGGATCTGAGCAGCGAGGCCAACGCCGGTATGGGAACAGGAAAATGGGTGAAGCGGTGAGGTCCAATCCTTTCAATTTCGGAATCACCAGCCGCTGGGCCTTGGTCCTGCTGCTGGCCGCTCCACTCTTCGGCTGTCGCTTGGCGCGAACTGACGGCACCGAACGATCTGCCAGCAATGAACGTCGCCTCAGTCGCGGCAGCAAAACTCCGATCTTGGTGCTCCTGCCCCGTGCCGCCGCTGCGGACTTGGTCCTCGAGGGCCTGAACCAGGAGTTGGAGCGGGATTTCGACCTGATCCCCCGCTACGTGGAGAAGGACACCACCCCTTCCGGATTGGACTCGATCATTCGAGAGACCAAACCCGTCGCGGTGGTGCTGATGAACAACCCAACCGTACGCCTGTACCGTCGTTACCAAGCGCTCAAGAAGGGTTCCCAATTCCCGCCCGCGGTTGCGGTGCTCACCTCCTTCGTGGATCGCACCTCGGTCGGCATCACCAACCTGACGGCTGTCGCCTATGAGGTTCCGCTGGTCACCAGCTTGGTCAACCTGCGGGCCTTGGTGAACGACCCGATTCGCCGGGTGGGCGTCATTTACCGACCGGAGTTCGAGAACTTCATCGCGGAGCAACGTGAGCTGGCCCTGGTGGAGCAGTTCGAGTTGGTGGGCATCCCGATCAAGAGTGAAGGTCCGAGCGAAGTGCAGCGGGCCCTGGCTCAGCTCAGCGACAAGTCCGCGGTGGACGCCATCTGGGTGCTGAACGACAACCGACTCCTGGACCAGCGTACGCTCCGGGATGGCTGGCTCCCCGAGCTGCGCCGTAGCTGGACGCCGGTGATCGTCAACGTCGGATCCCTCCTTTCGGCGGACTTTGACTTTGGCACGTTTGCGGTGCTGCCGGATCACCGAGCCATCGGGCTTCAGGCGGCCAACATCATCCTGGATCTGGCGGCCCGGGACTGGAAGAGCGACGGCCGCCGCGTTGAGCTCCCGGTGTCGGTCGAGACCGTTCTGGCGGTCGACATCGCGCGGAAGCGCCTCAAACTCAACGAGAGCGAGTTGGCCCGCGTGGGTCGGATCGTCGAGTAACGTCCGTGTTATCTCCGAAGGAGTTACCGTTCATGCCCCAGTTCCCCGTCCCTCGCCGCGGTCCCGCGTGGTGTTCGTTGTTCGCAATCTTCCTGTCGGCCTCACCCGTTGGGGCTCAAGAGATCGAAGAGACCGCACCGGAGGCCGTCGAACCCGAACCCGAACTCGACCCCAGCGCTCCCCTCGGGGAGACCGAAGAAGAAGCCCTGGAGCAGCTCGATCTGGCGGGCCTCCTGGAGCTCACCGTCGAGTCGGCCTCGCTGCAGAAGGAACCGCTCCGAGAAGCACCGGTGCCGGTCACCGTCATTACCAGCGAGATGATTCGGGCGATCGGCGCCCGAACGTTGCGGGACGTGCTGGTCAACTATGTGCCGGGCATGACCTTGGTGGTCGATCACAACGAGTACAACGTCGCGATGCGGGGCATCTACGCCTCTTCTCAACAGAAGATTCTGATCATGGTCGACGGACGGCGCCTCAATCAGCGCGCCTACCTGGCCGCAGCGCCGGGGTTTGGCATCAGCATCAACCCCGACAAGGTCGCCCAAATCGAGGTGCTGCGGGGGCCAGGATCTTCGGTCTACGGCAACGCGGCGCTCACCGCGGTGGTCAACATCATCACCAAAGCGGGCAGCGCCACCGATGGGCTCTCGATGCGGGTGGGCGGCGGTGACCATGGCCAGATCAAAGGGGAGATGACCTACGGAAAACAGCTCGGCCGCAACCACGACTTGGTCGTTTATGGCAGCGCCTACCGCGCCCGCGGCGAGCCCTACAACATCGCCGCCGCTGATCATCTGGTCGGCAACCTCACCACCGAGGTGCCCACCGGAGGGACCGCGTACATCGAGGGCGTCAAGCTCCCGGCCAACTACGACGTCGGCCTTCGTTATCGAAACAAGGACCTGAGTTTGGTCGCCCAGAGTCGCTTCGACAAGTTGACCGAGTCTTTCTCTTCCGGTGGACGGACCGGTGACATCTACAACCAGTCGGCGCTGCGAACCTTTCAGGGCGTCGGCCCGGGCTTGGGCATGCGCTCCACCAACTTGGCGGCGGGCTGGTCCCACGTCTTTGACTCCACGCTGACCCTGAGCGCCGATCTTGGCTACGACCACTCTTCGGTGGAGGGCTTGTTGGCCAGCAACGCCACCAACTCGATCTTCCTCAACTGGGTCGAGGACGCGTTTTATGGGATCATTCAGGCCCGCTACGACTACCAGATCCCGGGCGTCGGTTCGGGCAACGTGCTCCTCGGTGTCCACCTCGACACCACCGAACTCCTCGACAGCGATCTGCCCGCGGGCACCGACGGAGAACTCCTCGTCTTCAACGATCGAAACCGAAGCCGAGTCCTCCTCCAAGGCCGCGAGTCCAGCTATTCAGCCTTCGTGCAGGTCAAGCAGCGGATCTCGGACTTCGCCATCGCCAACGTCGGCGGCCGCTTCGACTACAAAACTCGACGCAACAACGATCAGTTCCCGCTGGTGGAACCCCCGGAGGTCGATGACGTCTCCGTGTTCAGCCCCCGGGCTTCGGTGATCATCACGCCCACCAGCAGCTTCGACATCAAGTTGACCTACGCCGACGCGTTCGTCGACAGCCCCTACTGGTACCGCTACAACAGCCTCCCGACCTACGCGGGCGCTTTCGACCTTCGCCCCGAAAAACTCCGGTCCTTCCAGGTCACGCCGACCATGCGGTTTTTGGACAACGCCCTCACGACCTCGGTGAACTTCTCCTTCAACGGGCTGCGAGACGGCATCTACCGGGTCCCTGACGCGGTCGTGGGTTCAGGAACGCCGTTCTACAACAACGCGGGGCGCCTCGACTCCACCACCTTGGAGGGCGAGATCACCTTCCTCGGCGACTGGTATCGGGTCTGGGCCAACTACACCTGGTTCCAGGTCGTTTCGGTGGAGGAGTACACCGCCTTCGATCCGGATTCGCAGCGGGCGGTGGTCAACCAGGGCCAGACCAATGGCCGAGTGTGGAACGTGCCCATGTTCTACGGAAACCTGACCTTGGATCTGAATCCGGTGAAGCCTTTTGCGCCCACCAGCTTCCTCTCCAACACTTGGATCAACCTACGCCTCCAGCACATTGGCTCCCGCCAGTCGCCGATCCAGCGGGTCTCGACCAATCGCCCCGACGCGTTGGCCAACCTTCAAAACGTCGAGCCCGACGTGGTGTTGGTGCACACGGGCCTCCGGCTTCGGGACGTCTACTTCCAAGGCCTCGGATTTTCGGTGAACGTCTACAACCTGCTCGATCAGCGCTGGCACCAAGGGGGCAGCACCTCGTTCCCGTACCCCCAGGCCGGTCGCTGGTTTTTGGGGCTCCTCGAGTTCCAGGCCGATCTCTAGGCCTTCAGACGGCGCGCCAGACGGTGGCGAGCCATGGCTGCTGGGCCCGAGGTTTTCCGGCGGGGCGATAGTAGTGGGAAAGTTCGGTGAAGCCGGCGGCGGTGACGTGTTTTCGCCAGCGCTCCAGGGTGTGGTGGGCGCCGTAGCGATCGCCGGACCAACCTTCGGTGTTGTCGCCGTGCGGGTTGGACGAGAAGAAGACGCCCCTAGGCTTCAGCGCTTGACGGAGTTCAGCGAGCACCCGGGGGAGCTCTTGGGTGGGCACGTGAAAGAGCGAGGCGTTGGCGTAGATCCCGTCGAAGCGGGCCTTGGGGAGCAAAAGCGCCAGGAAACTCTGATGCAGGACCTCGCAGCCGGTCGCGGCTCGGGCCATGTCGACGAAGCGCTCGGAGGCGTCCAGGCCGACGGCCTCATGGCCGCGGTCTCGAAAGAACGCCAGGTCCCGGCCGGGCCCACAACCCAGGTCGAGGATCACGAAAGGGGGCGGGCCCTCGATCGCCTCGAGGAGCGCCGCTGTGTTTTGGGAGACGTCATGGTCTCGCGTCGCCTCCTCGAACGATCGCGCCGAGCGGTCGTAGTGTCCGACGGTCCGATCCGTGATGGCTCTTAGTTCAGCGTCGGCGAGGGGGCGCCCGGTCATGGTGGGCCCATCTTGCCCCACACGAGGGGGCAGCGGCTACTTGAGGGCTTCGAGGGAGGCCCGGGCCGCCTCGATGGTGCGGTCGATGTCCTCGTGGGTGTGGGCCATGGAGACGAAGGCCGCCTCGTAGCCCGAAGGCGGCAGGTAAATGCCGCGGCCCAACATCTGGTGGAAGAAGGCCGCGAACTTCTGGTGATCGCACTTCTTCACGTCGGCGAAGTTCCGAAGTGGTGAGCCGTCGTTGAAGAAGAGGGTCATCATCGAGCCGACCCGCTGCACCCGCCCCGAGTGGCCGGTGCTGGCCAAGGCCTTGACCAAACCCTCTTCCAGGCGGGCGCAGGCCTTCTCCAACTTTTCGTAGAGGCCTGGTGCGGCCAAGGTGTCCAGGGTGCGCATGCCGGCGGCCACCGCACACGGGTTCCCGGACAAGGTGCCGGCCTGGTAGATCTTCCCGGCCGGGGCCACGTTCTTCATGATCTCGGCGCGGCCGCCGTAGGCGCCCATCGGCATGCCGCCGCCGATGATCTTGCCGAAGCAGGAGAGGTCCGGCGTGATCCCGTACAGCCCTTGGGCGCCCGCGGGGTGGACCCGGAAGCCGGTCATCACCTCGTCGAAGATCAACACCGTGCCGTGTTTTTGGGTGATGTCTCGCAGGGCCTGCAAAAAGCCTGGATCCGGGGGGATCAGGCCCATGTTTCCCACGATGGGCTCGAGGATCAGCGCCGCCAGTTCGGTGCCCTTGGCGGCGAACAAGGCCTCCAAAGCGGGCACGTCGTTGAAGGGCAGGGTGTGGGTGTGTTTGGCGAAGTCGGCGGGCACGCCGGGGGAGTCCGGCAGATCAAAGGTCGCGACGCCCGAGCCGGCCTTCACCAAGAGGTAGTCGGCGTGGCCGTGGTAACAGCCGTCGAACTTGACGATGCCGTCTCGGCCGGTGAAGCCCCGGGCTACCCGGATGGCGCTCATGGTGGCTTCGGTGCCGGAGGAGACCAGGCGGATCATCTCCACCGAAGGCACCCGCTTGGTGATCAACTCGGCGATCCGGACCTCACCTTCGGTGGGCGCGCCAAAGCTGCTGCTCCGTTCGATGGCCAACTTGGCGGCCTCGACCACACTCGGCTCGGCGTGGCCGAGGATCATCGGGCCCCAGGAACCGATATAATCAATATAACGATTGCCGTCGACGTCCCATAAATACGCGCCCTGGGCTCGGTTCATGAACAGCGGGGTGCCGCCCACCCCTTTGAAGGCGCGGACGGGGCTGTTGACGCCGCCGGGGATGACGGCCTGGGCCCGCTTGAGGAGCTCAACGGAGCGTTCGTTTTTCATCGGGCGGGCAAGCTACGACGGAACCAAGGGCAGCGCCAGGAGAACTCAGTCGTCGACCGGGATGGGCATGGTCGACTCGTCTCCGGTGACCCGGATCCCGCGGTTTTGCGGCTCGGGATCGGGCCCTCGGGGGACCTTTCGTTCCCGTTGGCCCCCGAGGAGTAAGGACGGCCCGCTGGTGCGCAACCAAAGATGATCGCCGCCGGGATCGACCGTCACCGTAAACTGGACCCCGTCGAAGCCCGTCAGGCGGAACACCGCGGCGCCTTCGACGATCTCCCGGGCACAAGAGGGGACGATCAAGGCGGCGCCACTTTGGTGCTCCAGGTGGATCCGCACGCCGGCCGAGCCGTCGAGGCCACGGAGCCGCACGTTCACCTCCTGGTCCTGGTAGAGCCGCTCCATCTTGGGCTCAGGAATCGCCGAGATCGAAGTAGAGCGCGCGTCGTTCGCCCTTCTTGAGGTTGACGGTCAGCTGCTGTCGATCTTTTCGCGGATCGAGGCGCAGGCCGATGGTGTGTTCGACCCCCGGGGGCAAGGTGATCTCGGGTCCGTTGGTGTAGTGGGGCGTGGCCTTGCCGTCGATGTAGACCCGGGCCCGGGGGGTCGAGCGCAGGCTCAAGCTGGCGCTGGAGTCTTTGTCGGGCACCACCCGATGAACGGTGGTGGTCTTGCCCACCGCCACGTCGACCTCCAACTGCACGGTGGCCCGATCACCGCCGCCGATCTCCACTTGGTGCCGGCCCGCCGCGAGCGGCTTGAAGAGCGGCGTCTTGCCCGCGTCTTCGCCGTCGATCTTGACGCTCAAGCCGGCGGGTTCGGTCTCGACCTCCAGCTTGCCCGGGTCCCCTTCGAGGCGCTCCTTGAAGTAGGTCAGCGCACCCGGCCCGTACTTGAGGGAACGGCTCGCCGACTTGAAGCCGTCTTTGGTGATGACCATGGTGTGGAGGTCACCGTCCCGATCGCGCTCGATGGTCAAGGGCGTGCGGCTCGACAGCTCGATGCCGTCGAAGCGGACGCTGGCCCCTGGCGGATCGGTCTCCAAAAAGAGGGTCACCAACTTCTTGCTGCCGACGGCGCCCTTCTCCAAATCCCGGAAGGCCGACTGCCGCCCGATCTGCCCGGCCCTGAACCAACCGATCCCCAGGCCGGTCACCAAGGCGACGCTCAAGATGCTGATCGCTTTGAGCATGGTCCGGGGCTGGACGTTGCTCTGCATCTGCTGGATCCGGGTCAGGCCCGGGCGCAGATCTTTGCGACCCACCGGCCGCTTCGGCCCGTCGCTTTGGCCCTTCTTTTTGGGGGCGTCTTCGCCACCGCCGGCGTCCTTGTCGGCCTTGACCTTGGCGGGCTTCCGCTCCTTCTTGGGCTCCTCTTTGGCCTCGGCTGGCTTCGGCGCTTCGCCCGACTTCTGCGCTTCGGCTTTGGCGACCTCCGGGCGAGGGACCGCCTTGGTCGAAGCGGGCGCGGCCTCGGCCGGGGCCTTGACGTCGACGGTCGGCTTGCCTTTTTTGTCGGCTTTTTCAGCCTTTTCAGCCTTCTCGGCTTTGGCGACGGGCCCAGCCGGGATCGCGTTGGGATCGGCCACCGACGCCAGGTTGAGGATCCCGGTGGGCACGTTCGGCTTCTTCTCCAGCCCGTTGGCGAAGAGGCTGCGCATGAACTCGCCCAGTTCGGTGGCCGTGGCCAGCTGCCCGCTCTGTTTGGCGTAGGTGGCCAGCGCCTTTTCGAACTCGACCCCGTCTTGGAAGCGGTCCTTTTTGTCCTTGGAGAGGGCCTTGAGGATGATCGCCTCCATCTCCTTGGGCAACTTGGCGTTGATCTTGGTGGGGGGCGTGACCTCGGCGTTGCGCATCAAGTTCAACGTCGAGAAGTCGGAGGAGCCGGCGAAACAACGTTCCCCGACCAACAACTCGTAGAGCACGATCCCGGTATTGAAGACGTCGCTCCGGTGATCGAGGGGCTGACCGCGCGCCTGCTCCGGCGACATGTAGCCGTATTTGCCTTTGAGGATGCCGACCGCGGTCTTGTTCATGATCGACGACGCCTTGGCGATGCCGAAGTCGGTGAGCTTCACCTCACCCATGAAGGAGACCAGGACGTTGTGGGGGCTGATGTCCCGGTGGATGATGTTGAGGGGCGCGCCCTCGGGATCGGTCTTGTTGTGGGCGTAATACAGGCCCTTCAACATCTCCCGGCCCACGTGGATGGCGATATCGACCGGCACCTCTCGCCCCGCCAGCTGGGCGGCCCGGATGACGTCCGACAGATCTTTGCCGTGCACGTACTCCATGACGATGAAGAACTCGCCCGCGGCCGAGCGGCACAGGTCATGGACGTGCACGATGTTGGCGTAGCTGAGGGTGGCGGCCAGCTTGGCCTCGTTGACGAACATCTCGACGAAGCTGTCGTCTTCGGTGAGGTGCGGGAGGATCTTCTTGACGCACACCTCCTTCTCGAAACCCTGCACACCAGAGGTCTTCGCTCGGAAGACCTCCGCCATGCCGCCCTTGGCGATCATCTCCAAGATCTCGAACTGCTTAACCGTCACGCTGGCCTCGGATTATCTCGGACCCTTCCCTTGGGTTCAACTCGGAGGGTAGCATGGCCCCGATTTAAGGGATGTCCGAGACGAGCCATAGGGACCACGAGCGCCTGGCCGCGCTCAAGAAGCACCTCGAGGACGATCCCCGCTCCCTCGCCTTCGTCACCCTGGCGGAGGAGCACAATCGGCTCGGGCAGTTCGCCGAGGGCGCCGCCGTGGCCCAGCGGGGCCTTTTGACCCACCCCGATTCGGTGGCCGGGCGCCTGGCTTTGGCGGTGGCCGAGGCCGAACAAGATCACGTCAAAGAGGCCCTGGAGCAGATCAAACGGGCCTTGATCATCGATCAAGAGAACCCCCGGGCCCTGGGCCTGATGGGCCGGATCCTCCTCAAGCGGGGGCTGGCCAAGCGGGCGGTCCAGTTCCTCAGCCACGCGGTCAAGTTGGCCCCCAAAGAACCGGAGTACAGCGAGCTCCTGAAGACCGCCCGCAAGATGGCCAAGGCCGAGGCGGCGGGTGAAGCCCTCCCGGTGTTTGGGGCCGAACAGGTGCCCGATCAGGGCAGTCCCTGGACCGATGGTGAGCCATCGGAGGATGGAGGGGGGCCGGCCCCGGGCTCGGAGCACACGGTCTTCGATCCCGACGCCCTGAAACAGCTCAGGGCCGGCAAGAAGTTGGGCGCGGCCCTCGACGCTTTGCCCGGCGGGGATGATCAAGAAGGCGAACCCACCGCCTACGCCGCGCCGATCCCCAAACCCAACGCCCAAGGGGAGCTGCCGCCCCCGCGCCGGGTCCAGGCCGACTCCGACGGTCGAGACGAGCCGACGGCCTACGCCACCCAAAACCCGCTGCCCCCCGAGCGGCCCAAGAAGGCCAAGATGGGAGGGAGCGCCGCCGAATACAGCCAGATGATGAAGCGGGGCGACGCACCGCTGCCGCCCGCGGTGCCCGACGCGGGCAACGACTTTGGCGCGGGCGAAGAGACCGTCGACGGCGTGCCGCCCAAGGCCCGCAGCTCCACCACCTCGGAGCGACCCAAGCCGACCTCGGCCCCCAAGGCCCCGCCGCCCCCGCCTCCGGCCGATCCGGCGCCGGCCCCCCGGGCCACCGGGCCGAAGTTGGTGCCCGATCCCCCCAAGGAGGAGCCGAAGGCTAAGGCCCAAAAGAGCCCGTCGAACCCGGCCCCCGCCCCAGAAAAGCCCGCCGAGGAGAAGCCGGCGAAGGCCGCCGCCAAGTCGGCGCCCGAGGCCCCGCCCGCGGAAAAACCGAGCAACAAAGCGGTGGGCCCGGTCGCGACCCGGATGGTCGACGAAGCGCTTTGGGCCTTGTTTGGTCAAAAATCGGCGGTCTCGGCGCCGCACCCGGCCCCGGCCGGTGGGGTGGAGTCGGCGCCCGCTGCCCCTGGGGGCGCCGCGGCCCCCGCGCCCGAAGGCAAGGCGCCGGTCCGGGCCAAGCTCAAAGGCAAAGAAGACGACGAGGGCCCCAACCTCAACGCCGGCCCGGCCGGACAAGTGGTGCGCACCTCGGAGCGCTTCGGCACTTGGGTACGAGTTGCGGTGATGACCGTGTTGTCGGCGACGGCCTTGGTGGTCGGCTACAGCCTGATGGTCACTCGAGCGGGCCCGGGCCTGGAGGTGGCCCGAGAAGAGCTGAAGGGGGTCGCCACCGATCTGGACAAAGGTGGCTTGGCCTCACTCTATTCAGTAGAAGAGCAGATCGACGAACTTTCGCGGGGCAATCCCGGGTTGGCGGTGACCTTGGCCGGCGCCCTCGCCGAGGTGAACGCCCGTCGATTCGTCGACTTTGGCCGGAACCCCAAAGACCGGGCTGCGGCGCTGCAGGCCTTGAAGGCGCAATCCGGCGCTCACCCCTCCTTGGAGTTGGTGGCCGCTCGGGTGCTGTTGTCGTCGGCCGCCGTCGATCGAAAGGCGCTCTACGCCGATCTGGAGCTGCTGGAGGCCGGCCACGCCGAGTCTCCCAAGTTTTGGTTGCTGAAGGGGCGGGTCCTGTCGGCCGACGGCAAGGACACCCAGGCCCTCGAGTCCTTCTACCGGGCCTACGCCCTCAACCCCAAACACCGGGCCACGCTCCTCGAGTTGGCCCGTTGGCACGCCAACCGACCATCCTACGGCCCGGCCTTCGAGACCTACGAACAGCTGCGGGAACACCACCCCCTCGACGTCGAGGCGGCGATCGAACGGTACGTCTTGGCGTCGGTGACCGGCGAAGATCCCAACCCCGACAACGCGGTCGCCACCTTGGCGGGCCTGGTCCGGGACGAGATCCCCGAGGTCGCCAAGGATGAAGCGGGGCGCGCGGCCTTGGCCTTTGCGGTTCCCAAGTTGGCGAAGGGCCAGGTGCAAGACGGCATCGACGAGCTCTCCAAGGCCGACGCCGCCTTCCCCGAAAGTGCCCTGTTCCGTAGCGCCGTGGCTGGCGCCTTTTTGGCGGTCGGCGACTACGAGCGGGCCCGTAAACACTACGCCCGGGCGCTGGAGCTCGAGGTGCAGAACGATCAACACCGGATCGGCCTGGCCCGAGCGGCGTTTTTGGAGCGCAGTGGCCTCCGGCTCGATATCCAGGCCGAGGCCAAGCGTTTGGAGAAGGGCGTCGACAAGAGCGGCAGCAAGTTCCCCGAAGTGACCACGCCCTTCGGGAGCCTCAGCCTGGTGTATGGCGCCTTCGAGTTGATCCGCTTTACGCCGGACGGTGAACTTTTCCCCGAACAGACCTACGCCGAACTCGCCGAGTCCTTGGATGGGCCCGAGCTGCAGAAGGCGCTGGAGTCCGCCAACCTGGTCGCTCTCGGGCACCAACGGTTGGCCGCCGGCAAGTTGGACGAGGCCTCGGGGTTGGTCTCGGAGGCCACGGCCCTGCGCTCCAGCGAGGCCTCTCGCCTCCTCGAAGGCCGGATCTTCTTGGCCAAAAAAGAGTACGGCCGTGCGGTTGGGGTGCTCAAGGAGGCCATCGGCCAAGATCCGAAGAGCCTGGCCGGGCGCCTCACTTTGGCCAAGGCATTGTTGGCCGAAGAGAAGACCATCGAGGCCTTGGAGGTGTTGGAGAGCTTCGAGCGCGAGAACCTGGTGGTGCCCGAGGCCCTCCAGCTCCTGGGCTCGGCCCGTTTGGTGCGGGGCGACTACGAGGGCGCCTTACGTCCTTTGGAGCAGGTGGTGGCCCTCAAGGTGCGGGGCGCGGGGCCCTACTTGACCTTGGGTGAAGTGCAACACCGCTTGCAAAGGCCCGAAGCCGCCATGGTCACCTATCGACACGCGGTGGAGCGGGACCCCAAGTTGGCGGCGCCCCTCACCGAACTCCCCAAGATGGGGCCGATCAGCATGATGTACCTGGGACGGGCCGAACTCGCGCGCAACGAAAAACGGGGCGTGGCCCTGCTCCAAGAGGCCCTGAAGAGCGAAGAGGTGCCGCCCGAGGCTCACTACTACTTGGGCGCCCACTGGCACGAAAAGAAGAACAAAAAAGGCAAAAAGGAGCTGGAGAAGTTCCTGCGCCTGGCTTCGCCCGGTGAACTCAAGACCGAAGCCGAAAAGTTGCTGAGGAAAAAATGAGCGCGCCTCCTGGCCACCAGCTACGCCCGGTCGAGACCCCGGCGAGTTACGGTGATGTCAGCGACGATCCAGTGGCCGGCTTGCGGCGCCTGCCGATGTTCCGCGGCTTGACCGACGGAGAGGCGGCCCAGATCGGCAAGGTCGCCAAGATCGTCCGCATCCCCCAAGACCGAATTGTCCCTCGGGCCGGCGAAGGGGACGAGGCGCCCTGTTATTACTTCTTGCTCAAGGGCCAGGTGGCCTTCGCCGAGTTCACCCAAGGCACCGTACCCAAGGGCCCGCCCAACCCCAAAAAGCGGGTCACGCCCACCATGCAGATCGCCAAGCGGGTGGTCACGCTCTTCGACGTCGGTGACTTCTACACCAACGAACACGTGGAGTACGCCCGAGGCGGCGACGGCCAGAAGTACGACATGGCCCTCTTCACCTGCGTGCACGTGGCCATGCTCCAGCTCCCCAAAGCGGAGATGGATCGGATCCTGAAGAACCTCCCCAAGGTGAAGGAGGCGGTCGAGATCCAGGCCGAGGAGTCCTACTACCGCCAGACCTTACTCAAGCTCGACGATCGGGCGGACCTGCTCGATCTCTACGTCAAACAAGGCTTCGAGTACGCCAAGGCCATCAAGATCATCCAGACCGACAAGTGCATCGACTGCGATGAGTGCGTGAAGGGCTGCGAAGATCGACACGGCATCTCGCGGATCGAACGGTTCGGGCCCCGCACCGGCCTGATCCAGTTCACCCTCAACTGCCGCACCTGCTCCGACGCCCGCTGCATCGACGTCTGCAACTTCGACGCGATCGGCTACGACAAGGACTCGGAGGTGATCGTCTACGACAACTGCGTGGGGTGCACCAAGTGCGCCAAAGCTTGCCCCCACGAGGCGATCAAGATGGTGGACATCAAGGACGAGGCGCCCGCGCCCGACCTGGTGCAGTTGGTGAAGCGGAGCAAAGATGACAAGCCCGGCACCATGATCGCCAAGGGCGAAGAGGCGGTGGAGAAGAAGAAGAAGGCCAAACGCATCGCCAACAAGTGTGACCACTGCTTCGGCTACGCCGACATGGCCTGCATCACCGCCTGTCCCACCGGGGCCATCATCCAGATCGATCCCCGAGCCCTGTTCCGCCGCGACGGCGGGTTGATCGATCGGGCCGATCGTTACTTTGAGCCCGAACCCTTCAACTTGGGCTACGCCCAGACCACCCGCGTACAAGGGGTCTGGGGGATGCAGATCCTCTTCGTGCTCTCGACCATCGGGGTCTTGGCGTGTGCCTGGGAGTTCGTGGCGCGAAAACTCGAGCCCTCCTGGTCGATCTGGCGCCCCTTGGTCGGCCTAGTCAGTGGGCCCCAGGTCGCGGCCACCCTGCTGCTCAACTACACGCCGGTCACCGGCTTCGGGCGCTGGATGGGTTACCTGGGCGGCGGCATGATGGTGCTCTCGGCCCTCTACACTTTGCGCCTCCACGTGCCGGGCCTGCGCAAGATCGGCAGCTCCAAGACCTGGTTCGACTTCCACGTGGTCTTTGGCTTGGCCGGCCCGGTGTTGTCCTTGCTCCACACCGACCTTCACATCTGGAACATCATGGAGCGGACCTTGGTGGTCTCCTTGTGGTGGGCCACCTTCTTGATCGTCGTCACCGGTTTGGTTGGACGTTTCCTCTACACCGCCATCCCCAAGATGGAGGCCAACACCGAACGGGAGAAGAAGAAGCTCGACGAAGGTATCCAGGCGGTGGCCGATCAGTGGGCCTCCATGACCATGAGCGCCAACGTGCTTTCCCAGTTCCTCAAGGCCCAGGAGAAGACCAAACAACGGGAGGAGCGGAACAACCAAGAGATGGGCGGGGCCCAGTTCCTTTGGTTCCTCTTCACCTCCGAGATCGAGCGAGTGTCGGCCGAGTTTGCGCTGCGCTTCAAGACCATGGGCCAGATGCGGAACGCCAAGCTGCGCCGCACCACCATCAAGCTGATGAGCCGTCGATCGGTGATCGAGCGGCGCCAGCAGTTCTACGGCCTGACCAAGCGGATGTTGGCCCAGTGGCGGGGCCTGCACATCGGCGTCTCGATCGTGATGTTCGTGATGTTGGTGGCCCACGTCGCCATCTCGGTCTACGCGGTGGGGTGGTGAAGAACGCCGCCGCGACCGGGGCCTTGGCCCTGGTGGTGGCGGGTTGCCTCGAGCCCGGTGGTTTTGTTTGGCCCGAACGGGAAGGCCTCGGGGCCCTGGTGATGGCACCGCACCCCTTTCAAGAGGGGCAGGTGCGGGCGGTGTCACCCGCGGGTGCGTTGCCCTTGACCTTCGCCGACGGGGACTTTCGCGCCTACGGGTACCCGCTGGATCTCGAGAGTTTGCAGCTGCCCAGCGATCGCTTGTTCGGCGCCGAAGGGGAGGCCTGTGGTCGGGTCGGTCGAGTGTTGCCGAAGCCAAGTTGGATCTTTGGCCCCGGTGACACTTCGACGCCCCTGGTGGAGGTGGACGAGGAGCCCCGCCGCCTGGTGGGGCCGATCTTCGACGCCGTCCGTTGTCGCCAAGCGGGTGGGGCGATCCACGAGGTCGACGAAAGCACCGTGTGTATGCCGGCCGAAGTGCTGGAGATGCCCCCCGCCCCCGCCGCGCCGATGCCCGCGGCTTGGCCCACCGGTTGTACCGATCTCACCGATTGCGCGATCGAACGGCCCCCTTGCCCGAGTGGTCGTTATTACCTCTCTCGCCGGGGCGACTGTGAAGCTCTCGGGCCTTGCGAAGACAACGCCTGGCCGGCCGAGGTGACCCATTGGGTGGCCGAAGGTGCGGTCGAAGGCGACGGATCCTTGGCGGCACCGTTTGGGCTGATCACCGAAGCCGAAGGAGCCGGAGCGGTGGTGATTGGCCTGTTGCCGGGGGAACACGTGGCTCCCCAGCGGCTGGGGGGGCTCACCTTGATCGGGGCCTGCGCTGAACGAACGACGCTGCGGTTGGAGGCCGGGACCTTGGTTCGAAGGCCGGCCCGGTGGGAGCGATTGACCACCAGGGTAGGGCCAGGGATCTCCACCGCCATCAACGTGGATGGACCCGCCCTGGAGCTAGACGCGGTGGCGCTGGTGGGCACCTCTTCCCGCGCCATCTTCATCCAAAACGGCGGCCGCCTGCAGGCCCGACGGTCGGCGATCGTTGGTTTCGTCGAGCAAGTGACGGTCGAGACCAGCACCGCGGTCTTGAAGCAGGTCGCGCTCCAGGAGTTTTCTGCAACCGCGATCGCCGGTCGTGACGGTGCCTTCTTGACCGTGGACAACGTCAGCGTCGTCGCCTCGGTGGATCAGGGCGCCACCAACTTCAGCATCTATTCAAGAGACTCTTCGCTGACGGTCCGTGACCTGCGGGTCGAGGGCTTCGCGGCGTCTGGTTTGGTGGTCGACGGTGGCCGCTTGAGGGCCAGCGACGTGGAGGTCTCGGGCCCAGCTCGAAGTCGGGCGCGTTCGGGCGGGATCATGCTTCGTTGCCCTGGATCCGATCGTCACCGGCTGGAGCGGGGTTTGGTGCGAGGTTCCAGCCACCTGGGCTTCGAGATCGCCGAATACCTGGGCGGACAACCGTGTCCCATGAGCGGCGCCACCGAACTCTCCGACGTGCGTTCGGCCGAAACCGTCGCCACTCGGGACAACCAATACGACGCCGCCGGCCTCCGAATTTCGGGCGTCGCTGAGGTCCGGGTCCACCGCTTCGAGTCCATCGCCGATTCCCGGGGCCTGACCTTCGGCGACTTCGTGACCGATGGGGTGGTGACCGACGTCGTCGTCCGTGATCCGGTGCCACCCGATCGCACCGAACGAGGGGTCGTCCGGGCGGTGTGCCCGGGGTGTGAGATCCTCCTGCAAAGGGTGCGGATCAGCGGCGCCCCCACCGGCCTCAGCATCGGCCCGGGTTCAGTGATCGCCCGGGACGTGGAGGTCGAGGGCGGAGCGATCGGCTTTATCGTTGGCGAAGACCTGGGTGCCATCACCAACGTGATCATCTCCCAGAGCCGATCGGTGGGGTCGGTCACCGGTTTCTTGTTTCGCCGGGGTGCCTCGAAGCTCGATCAGATCTCCACCATCGATGCGCAAGTTGGCTTGCAGTTGGCGGGCGCCTTGAGCTCCAACTCCGACGTGAGCCGCTTTTGGTTGGAGGCCACCGAGCCGCTGTTTTCGATGGTCCCGGGGTATGTGGTTCGGCTCGATCGAGGGCGGATGATCGGCCCGGGTGCAGACCTGGTCGGGGCCTGCGCCAATGGCCAAGGCTGGCGGCTGCAGTCGGTCCAGACCTCCCTCTGAAGTCCTTGTTTTTACGTTGTTTTCGGGTCCTGCCTCCGGGCTTGATCGTGATCAAGATGTAGGTGCTCGTCCGACCGGACACCACCTCCTCGTACCCCACCGATATCCACTCCAAGTTCGGCGCGGCGGCTCCAGCGAGGGCGGCGCCACTCGGAGGTCATGGTCATGGGTTTTAAGGTTCCACACGAGGTCATCAACCGCTTGTTGCCCGGCGCCAGCAACGTCGCGCCCGAAGATTGGATCGGCTTCGTCGGCCGGGCCGATCAGCTCAACATGGATCGGAACGGCTGCTACGAACATCGAAACACCCAGGGCAACCGCTTCGCCGACGAATACGAAGGCACTTGGTTGAAGAAGTGGGTCGACAGCAGCGGCGCTCAACGGCTGCACCCCAAAGAGCAGGGCATGGTGCCGCTCTTTCATCAGCTGACGCGTCCCCTGGAGCCGGCGGAGATGGCCAAGTCGGGCTTCGACTTCCCGTCGGTCCCCGCTGATCAAATCCAAGGGGAACACAAAGGGGTGGACCTGGCGGACCTGGCCAAGCGGATCGCCGCCACCGATCTCGAGGCCAAGGACGGTGATCCACTCCTGCTCCAGATCCGGGCCATGGCCGACGCGGCGCCGGCCCATACGCCCAAAGAGCTGGAGGCCATGAACCAGATCCTCTGGCGGCACTTCGCCCGCAACGTCACCTTCGGCGCCTACGAAAACGCGGCCGCCGGGGTCTCGGCGGCCTTCGACGCGGTGGAGCGGCCCTTCGCCATCACCCGTGAGGCCGGGGCCAAGTTTAAGGTCCACACCAAACGAGAGCTGAAGGAGCTGGTGGTGAAGGCGCCCGAAGGAGCCCGGGTCTCCTTGGTGCCGATCGACAAGTGTGAACGGATGGGTGCGGTCCTGGGCCAGGTGGACATCGGCCCGGGGGGGGAAGGCCGACTCGATCTCACTCAGCTGCCCCAGGACACGGCCAAGCTGGCCTTGTACGTGGTGCACGACGAAGACGTCGCGGGGCCCAAGGCGCCGGTGGCCAAAAGCCGGGTCTCCTTGCCGCTGCCGTGGTGTGAGTTCCACTGGAACTTGGACAACAGCGAACGGATCGCGCGGCTCCGCGCGGGGCAGCCCGAGGCTTGAGTCGCCATGAGCCGACCCAACGAAAGCGAGCTGGTCGAAGAGATCACCAAGGCGTTGCTCAACCGACAGGGACTGGCGCCCCAACTACGTTCGGCGGTGTTGCGTTTGCCGAGGACGCGCCGCAAGGAGGCTTGCACTCGGCTGGCGGTGTTGTCCTTGTCCTTGTTGGCCGAAGATCCGGAGCGCTGGCGGGTGGCGATCTTGACCATCGGCGACCTGCTTCACTTGATCGAAGCCAGCTTCCAAACCGACTACGGCGAGCCGGGGCCGACCCGTCACTGAGTTGGCGGACGAGGGACCCGACAGACCTGGATCAAGGGCGGAGTGGGGGTCTCTTGGGTCAAGGCGACCAAGGCCTCCACCGCCCGCAACTCCAGGCCAACGTCGGCCTTGTGGATCCAGCCGTCTTTGGCCCACTTGGAGAGGATCCGGTTGACGGTCTCGGGGCGCAGGCCGGTCGCCCGGGCCAGGTCCACTTGCTTGATCGAGAGCACTCGAGCGCTGCGCCCCAAGGTGGACAGGACTTCGCCGCGAGCCAAGAGGTAACGCGCCACTTGCAGCTCGGGCTTGTGGCTGGGTTCGTGGCGCCAGGTCTCGATGGCGTAGAGGAAACGGGCCGTCAGCTCGAAGTAGAGCGACTGGGTCAAGATCGGGTAGGCCTCGATCAGGCTGAGGAACCGGGCGGTGCGGATCGACAGCGCGATCAAGGTGGTGACCGCCACGCCCGTGCCGCTCCAGGTGCGCTCGTTGAACACCTGGCACTCGCCCAAAAAACCCGGAGCCAACAACACCGCCGTCACCTTGCCGCGGGTCGTGCCGGCCAGCGGATATTCGATCTGGAGCGCCCCCGACAACAACACGAAGATCCGATCGGCCCGTTCGCCGCTGACGTAGAGCACCTCTTGATCATCGAGGTGAACTTCGGTCGACTCCTTGACGACTCGGGTGAGGGCCTCTCGATCGAGCCCCGCAAAAACCGGGTGCCGCGCCAACAAGCCGATCAGATCGACGGCGGTGTTCATGAGGGTCGAAAGGCGTCGAGGTCAGCCCGCAGGTCGGCCGGATCTTCGCCGGGCCGAGCCTCCAGCGGCCGGAGCTGCAGCAGGCCACGTCGTTCGGCCAGGGCGATCAGCCCATGGTCGAGCTGCGGATCGAAGGGCACGATGCCCGGCTCCGTCAGTTCGGAGGCCAAGAGGGTCGCCCCCGAAACGCCGAGGCTGGTCACCTGATAACGATCGGCCCACATCTCGTCGACCAGGTTGGGCGGCCAACCTTCGGCGATCAGGCGGATCTGCACCGGCTCTTCTTTGCCGAGGCGTAAAGTCAGATCAAGATCTTGGATCGGCTTTTGGCTGGCCCGGGTCACTGGCACGTCCTTCACCTCGGACAGGTGTTTGAGGCCGGGGAGATCGACGCCCTTGCCGCCGGAGGTCATCGACAACACGATCAGATCCCGGCCGAACCCCCGGGCCGTGTTCGCACCAAACCCTTCGCCTGGCGTTGCGTTGATCACCACCGCTCGATCGTGGACCTTCGACTCCACACCAAACCCCGCCGCTTCGGCCCGAGCCAAGGCCGCCGGATCCAGATCCCGCACCTCGATCCGCTCCGGGGGCATCCCCAACCGCACCAAGGCCATCGCCGCTTGTTCCCCCAGGAGCCCAAAGCCGTTGATCACCACCGGCAGATCGCCGATCCGGCCCCAGCCCTTTTGGCGGGCCTCCCGGGCCCCCATCAAGGCGAACTGTTCGCCGATGAAGGTGGCCTCCAACTTCTTCACCTGGCTGTTGGCGAAGTCCACGCCCCAAAGCAGGCCTTGGTGCCGAGCGATGGCGTCGAGATCGTCGCGGTTGTGGATGATGCCTCGGATCCGTCCTTCGACGACGGGCCGGGGGATGCCGTTGCCCAGGGTCTGGATCCAGGGGCCCAACTTGTCGACGATCAGGTGGTGGGTGTCCCAGTCTTCTTGGGGCATGCGCAGCCGGATATCGAGGAGCTGAGCGATGGTGGGCACCTTGGGGCGGAGCCCGTTCTCTTGTTTGATGCCGAAGTTGCGTTCGGCGTGGATCGCGGTGGGCCGCTGGATCTTGATGATCTCCAGCGCCTCGCGGGTGCCCGAGTTCTGCGACAACCAAAGGTTGCTCTTGGCCACGCCGAAGGCCTTGAGCGTGGGGACCAGGGTGGTCATCGCGAAGGTGGGGTGCCCGTTGTAGAGGAACATCGAGCGGCTCAGCCGATCCGGCGCAAAGCGGCCAGCCAGGAGGTCCAGGCCTTCGTTCCAGACTTGAGAGTAGAGGCCTAGTTTTTGGAGGGCGGCGATCGTACGTCGTCCCCCTTCGGTGGAGAGGTTCGGATCCGAGCCGAACAAGGCCAAGAGCTGCAGGGCAGGGGCCCGCCGCTGGCCGCCGGGGGTCACGGCCTTGGACCAGTCGGCGAGGGTGTTTTGTTGCTCACGCCCCAAGACGCCGACGTCGACGTCCACGTAGCCGTTGTTGCGGCGTTTGAAGATCGCCCGCAGCGCTTCGAAGCCGGTTTGCCCCTGAAGGTCGCCGCCACCCGCCTGATCGGGGAGGGCGACCTTCAGCACCATCGGGGGCAACGGGATCTGATCGTGGGGCCAAGCTGCGGCCAAACGTCGATAGATCTCCTGATCGTCCGCGCCGGGGAGTGGCCCCATCTCCAAGTGCACCAACACCCGGGTCAGCTCGGCGGCGACGAAGTCGACCTTGCGGCCGCGGATCACCTCGTTCAGGCCCGCGTCGGCCAAGGCCCGGTCCAAACTTTGGGTCAACTCCTCTCGGGTGTGCCCGCGCCACGGATTGGGGTTCGGGTGTTGGAGCTGGTAGCTGACCTCCCAAAAGCCTTGATCACCCTTCAGGAAGCGGTCGGACTCGAGGCGATGGAAGTTGTGGCGCACCGTCCGTTCGGCGGGCTGGGGCACAAAACGCCGGGGGTCCAGGTGCTCCATGCCCCCGTAGGCGATGATCTTGGTGCCCACCGCGCCTAGGTTTACCAAGACGGGCCCCACCTTGCGAGGGCCGCGACTTGCGCCGCGACGCAAGCAATCGCCGGGGCCCTCGAGCAAAAGCGACCTGGCCAATCCTGGCCAAACCCCGGTACTCCCAGCCGATCCCGGCCCTCGAAGCCTCCCGGTTGACCCACTGGCCGGGGCAAAGTAGCCCCTCTGCTGGGTGTTGGCCTCAGCGCTCCACGGGCTGGTCGGCGGACCTGCATCTTCGGTAGGCCTCGAGGCCATCGTCGAGGCCCATCGCGGACGAGCCCTGATCACTCGGCCCGATCAGCTGATCTACGGCGAACAGGATCCGCTGACCGAGGTCTACCTCTTGGTCTCAGGGTTGGTGCGGCTGTTCGTCGGCGACGACGCCAATCGGCGCACCACCGGGATCCTGTCGCCGCCAGCGTTGTTCGGGGATCGAGATCTTTTGGCGGGTTGCCCGGTCTCCCAAGAGTCGGCTCGATCCGTCGAACGGGCGCATCTGCTCTGCTTCATGACCACTGACCTCGACACGGCCTGGGCCGACCCGCATCTGCGTGAGGTGTGGACCACCGATCTGCTGCGGCGTTCGGCCCGGGCCAGCCGCTTCGCCGCGTATTTGTCCCAGCCCCTCGAAGATCGCCTCTTGTGGATCCTCAAGGAACACCACCCGACCGGAGAGGGTGAGTTGCCGATCTATGAAAGCCTGGCGCTGATGACCGACTCGGCCGAAAAGTCGGTGGGCCGAGCCCTCCGCACCCTGGAAGAGAGCGGTCGCCTAGAGTTGATCGGGAAGCGGGGGTGGCGCTTTTCACCCCAGACCAAAGAGTCCCTCGACGAGGCCCAACTCCTCGGCCTCTTTCATCACCTGACCCTCCTCGATTGAACCAATCCAAGTATTGCTCCAGTATCCTCGGGCGTGGGGCCCGCCGAACTCGCAACCTATTTCCCTTCGTCGCCTCACTCACCGCCACCGGGGTTGACCGAAGCATCGCCGCTGTATCGCCGCCACGTCTGGTTGGCTTCCCTTGGCCTCCTCGCGTTTGTAGGCCTCTATCTCGGACTGACCGGCTATTTGGCGTGGGTCGTCTATCGTTTGTTGGGCCGCGCTCTGATCCACGGTGGCAACGTCTGGGCTGCCCTCTTCACCTCCTTGCCGGCGGCACTTTTCTTGGCCTTTTTGGTCCGGGGCCTGTTCGTGGTGAAGACCGGATCACCCCCGGGCAGCCAACTTGAGCTGAAGCGCGCCGACGAGCCCCTGCTCTTCGCCTTCCTCGATCGGTTGGCCGACGAGACCGGGGCGCCGCGGCCCTATCGGGTCCTCGTGACGGCCGGGGTCAACGCCAGCGTGTTCTACGACGTGTCCTTACTCAACCTCCTTTGGCCCTCGCGCAAAAACCTCAACCTGGGTTTGGGGCTGATCAACGTGCTCACCCTCGACGAGCTGAAGGCGGTGGTGGCTCACGAGTATGGTCACTTCGCCCAACGAAGTATGGCGGTGGGGCGGTGGGTCTACGTGGCCCAACAAGCGACCGGTCACGTGATCTTGTCTCGGGGCTTCTTCGACGACGCCCTCCGAGTGTTGTCGGGGATCGACCTGCGCATCGCCTGGATCGGCTGGATCATGCGGGTCTTCGTCTGGGCGATCCGAGCGGTCCTCGACTCGGCCTTTCGGTTGGTGGTCTTGGCGGATCGGGCGTTGGGCCGAGAGATGGAGTTGCAGGCCGATCGGATCGCGGTTTCGGTGAGCGGCAGCGACAGTTTGGTGCACGCCCTGCACCGCCTCGGCCCCGCCGACGAGGCATGGGAGGAAGCGCTGGGATTTGCCATCGAGGAGCTCAACGCGGGCCGGCCGATCTCGGATCTATTTCACCTGCAGACCCTGGTGTTGGATCACCTGCGCCGCATCTTGGACCAGCCCGAGCTCGGCATGACCCCGTCTCGCCCTCAAAGCGCCGAACAGCGGGTCTTTGACGACACCTTGGCCCACCCGCCCCGAATGTGGCTGACCCACCCGCCCAACCGGGAGCGAGAAGATCACGCCAAGGCGGTTTATCTTCCGTCGGCCCTGGATCCGCGACCGGCGTGGTTGCTCTTCGCGCGTCCCGAACAACTCCGCCAAGACGTGACCCGGGGGATGATCAAGGAAGCGCTCACCCAAAAGGAGGGGGTGCCCGCCAAGGATCCACCCGACACGACGTTGGAGGAGCGCTTGGCCCGACGTTATGGCGGGCGCTCCTTGGATCCGCGGTATCGGGGCGTCTACCTGGGACGTTCGGTGGCCGGCCATCACCGGGCCGCGGCCGAACTCTACGGACCGCCGCTGTCGCTGGATCGGACGTTGGTGCTTTCGGCCTTGGACGGTTTGTATCCACCGTCGATCAAGCAGGAGCTCAAGGACTATCGGGAGCGCCGGGAAGAAGAACGGATGTTGGAGGGGCTCGCGGATGGCGTCTTGACCGCACCGGGCGGGGTCATTCGATACCGTGGCCAGGAGATCCGTCGGCGCGAACTCGCTGCGGTCATCGCGTCCGTCAAGAACGAACGCCTGGAGGTCGAACGACGGATCATCGCCCACGATCGAACTTGTCGGACGGCCCACCTCGCGGCCGCCCAACTGCTCGGCGCCGGTTGGCCCGCCTACCTTTTGAGCCTGGGTGAGTTGCTCCACTACAGCACCCACACCCTTCGCAACTTGGCCGATGTTTACGGTGCCCTTCAGCACGTGATCGACGTGGTCACCTTGGACGGACGAGTTTCGGACGCCGAACGGGCCCGGGTGTTGGGGACCTCCGAGGATCTGCAGCGGGTGCTGGAGGAGGTCTTCCACCAGCAGAGCCAGCTGCTGTTGCCCGAGGCCATCCAGCGAAGGGTCGACGAGGTCGGCGGCACCCCGACGCTCAAGCAGAAGTTGGGCTTGCCGATGCCCAGCGCTGAGAACCTGGGGGATTGGCTGCAGGTGGTCGACGGCTGGGTCCGCGGTGCGCTGGATGACCTGCGGGCGCTCAATCACGCGATCTTGGAGACGCTCCTCGAGGCGGAGGTGCAGGTCGCCGACGTCTTGACCGCGGGCGAGCCGATCGCCGAGTCCCCCGGCCCGGGGCGCGCACCGCCTCGCTACGCAAGTTGTGCCTTTGGGCAAGAGCGCGAGCGCCAAAAGAAGCTCAGCTGGTGGGATCGTTTCCAGATCGCGGATGGCCTGGGCCCTGGGCTCCTCCGGGCGGGCGCCGCGGTGGGGCTCTTGGCGCCCGCCTTGTTCGTGGGCGGCACCATCGGAGCGGCCACCATCCACGTGGCCAACGGCCTGGAGATCCCGGTGTTGGTGAAGGTGGATGAAGAGGAGCTGATCGTCCCGGCTCGGAGTGTTCGATCGTTGTCGCTCAGCGGAGTGGAGCGCGCCCACCTCGCGGCCTTTCGTCGGCTCCCTGGGGGAGCAGGTCCCGCGATCGAAGGCCTCGACGTCGAACTCCCGGGGGGATTTTCGGACTCGGTCTACAACGTTGGACAAGCCGGGACCTTCGTCGAGTGGACGGCGGTATACGGCGAACACGCGCGGGAGTTGCCGCCACGGTTTTTGGGTGCGCCTCGCTGGTTCGTGGCGGGGCAGGACGTGTTGTTTGAGGCGCCCCCCACTTCGGTGAAGGTCAAGGCTGGCCAGACCGAACGTCGCACCGTCCTCGAGTTTCTTTCGCCCCACTCACCCGCGACCCAACTCCAGGGCTTGAACGACCCCGAACAGCGGCGGGCCTTTTTGCGAACCCACCTGGCCCACGACGGTGAGGGGGCCCACGACCTGGGGACGTGGATCGCCCTCGCGGAGGAGCTCCCGGATCGAATGGACATCTTGCGGCGACGGGCCGCCGAAGGGGGCCCGATGGTGGCGTTCAAGCGGGCGGTGCACGATCTCCTGCCGCCTGAAGAGAAGGCCCAAGACTGTGTCGCCCGCGGAGAGTTGGCTCGAGCCAATCCCCGGGATCTCGATCTGTTGTACCTCTCCCTCCGCTGCCAAGACGATCGGGAAGAGGTGACCCGCAGCCTCTTTTCGGTGTGGGAACAGGTGCCGGACCATCCCTGGTTCAGCTGGGCCGCCGCCGACGAACTCGCGGCCCGGGGGCGATATCAAGAGGCGGTGGTGGCCCTGGAGATCGTGTTGAACTCACCTTCGACCGGCATCATGTTCGACAGGGCCACCGTTGAGCTCCTACGCACGGTTCGGGTCGCAGAACGTGAAGGCCACGAGCTCAAGGTCCAGCGTTCGACGCCGAGCCCGGTGGCCGAGAGGCTACTGGCGATCGAAGGGCCACCGAACCCCGACGATGGCTCGACCTTCAAGGCCTACCGCTCGCTTCACCACGGGAAGTTGCCGGAGGCCATCCAACACGCGGTCGCGGGTGACCCCGAGGCGCTTGGCCTATTCCAGGTTCTGGTCGGAGCTTCCGACGGCGCCGCTCCACCGTTGGTCGAGCAGGCCCAGAAGGTGCTGCCCGAGCAGCTCGGCGAGTTCCGTTGGGTGCAAGACAGCTTGCAGATCCGGGCGGGCAGCCCGCCGGCCGTCTTGAGCGTCGACCCGACCTTGGCCGAAGCTCTGAAGGCCATTCTGGCCGATCCCCAGTTCGCTCAACACCCGGAGCGCCTGGAGGCCTTCGCCCGGGGCCGGACGCTCCGCATGCGGGGCATGCTCTTGGCCATGGGCCTGATCGTGCTTGGGGACGCGGCCCCGGCCCCCTGGCGCGACTTCGTCCGGGCCGCGTTGTTTCCGACCGAACGCCCATACTTTCACCCGTAGCCTGCCGGCCATACCCAAGTAAGCCCTAGGCCGACGGCCGGGGATCCACGGTGGGGTTGTCCAAAGCCGACGCCCCGGGGGCCCTTTTCCGGTCCAGATGGTGCCGCCAGCCGATAACCTCAACGCCCCAGGTCCACTCCGAGTGGGGCAGGTTGAAACCGTGCTCGCGAATCCAATCCTCGAACTCGATCCGTCCTCTTATCTCCGTGAGGTCCTGCCGGCCTTGTTGCGGAGCGCCCAGCGGCCAGCGTTGCCGAAAGCGGTCATTCAGTTCGTGATCGTCGATCGCCCCGACTGCGATCTGGCCTACCGATGTTCGCCTGCGGGCCTCGAGGTCATGGACGGGATCGTCGACGACGTCGATCTCACCCTCAGCTTCGTCAGCGCCGATCTTTTAGCCTTCGCCAAGAAGAAGCTCGATGTGCCTCGAGCCCTCAGGTCCCAGCGCCTCAAGGTCTACGGCCGCACCGAACTCCTCGAGTGGATGACCGCCCGCTTGGTCGACGCGGCCACCGGGGGTGTGTCGTGAAGAGCACCAAAACCCCCGTCGGCTCCACCGATCTTTGGCACGCCCGCCGGGTCTTTGGGCCCAAGGCCCGGGCCTCCGGACGGACCTCTCAAGTGTTGGCCAGCGCGGCCCTCTCGGCGGATCACTTCGATCCCAAGGCGAGCAAGGCCGCCCTCAGCGCTTTGGTGTCCTTGGCCCAACGCCATGGTGAGGTGAGGGCTCTGGACGTGGAGGTGGTGGCCCGAAAGTTGGCCGCCGACGCCGCCGAGAGCCTGCGCGCCATGTACGCGGCGGTCACCGAGCTCAAACAACACGGGGCCCTGTCGCGACCGAAGCAGGTGGAGACCGTGACCATGGCCGAGATCGATCGGCTGGAGCGAGGGGCTCTGCCCCCGACCTTGGTCAAGCGCCTGCGCCGCACCGCGGGCCTCGATCTCTTCCGGATCGGCGCCGATCCGATCCGCGACGAGACCCTGCGAAGTGAACTCACCACCTATCTGCGGCGCCAGCGGGTGCCCGAAAAGGTCCTCCTCGAGGCCGAGGTCCCGCCCGACTTGACCCTCCGCGAGGCTGCCCAACGCCAAAGCGCCGCCTCCTTGGCGATCCTCCTCGATCCCCAAGCGGCGCCTTCGCTGAAGGTGAACCTCCTCGGGCGCCTGGGGCGCACCGCCGGACCCGAAGTGTTCCCGTCATTGGTCAAGTTCGGCGGCGAACCGGGTGAGGTCGGACGCGCCGCGCGTTTGGCCATCGGCCAGATCGAAAAGGCCCAGCGCATGACCATCGTCTTGGCCTCGATGGAGGTGAAGCCGTACAGCGGCACCGGCGGCCTCTCCAACGTGATCCCCGAGATGGCTCGGGCCATGGCCCAGGCCGGTCACCGGGTGGTCGTGCTTTCGCCGCGGCACCAGGTCATTGACCCCGCCCAGCTGACCCACACCGATCGGATCGGTTCGGTGCCCGGACCCAAGGGCAACGAAGGCTTTGGGCTCAAGCAAGATCTGCGGGACGGGGTCGAATATTGGTTCCTGGAGAGCGACACCTATTTCTCCAAGGACCGGCGCGGCATCTACGGCGACCCCGGGGACTACGCCGACAACGCGGCTCGCTACGACTTCTTCAGCGCCTCGATCCCCGAAGCGCTGCGGTTGATCTTGGGCGATGAACGACCCGACGTGGTCCACCTCAACGACGCCCACACCGCCGCGGGCGCCGTGTACCTGCGGCAAGAACCCAAATTCGCCGACACCGCCACCGTGCTCCAGGTGCACAACTTGGGCGGCGCCTATCAGGGTCGTTTTGGGTCCGATCAGCTCCAAAACATGCGCTTCAAAGACCAAGGCCTCTACTACCCCACGGGCCCGGCCGAGTTTTATGGCGACGTCAACCTCCTCAAGTTGGGTCTGACCACCGCCGACGCTGCGACCACCGTAAGCCGTCGCTACAAGCAAGAGATCCTCACCGAAGAGAAGGGCGAAGGTTTGCACGGTGTGCTCCGGGGCCTGGACGCACGCGGTAAGTTGTACGGCAGCCTCAACGGCATCGATCACCAAGTGTGGAGCTCGGAGCGGGATCCGTTGATCACCCACCACTTCAGCTTCGCCGATCGAAGTGGCAAGGCAGCTTGCAAAACGGAGCTCCTCCGCCGCTTTGCTTTGCCCGAGATCCCGGGCGCGGCGCTGGTGGGGGTGGTGGCGCGCCTGACCGAACAGAAGGGCTTCGACGACATCGTCAAGACCATCGACGGCTCGATGCAGGCCGGCAAAAACGTCCAGTTCGTGATCTCGGGCGATGGTGATCCGCAGATCCGCCAGCAGGTCGAGGCCTTGATCCAGCGTTACCCAGATCGGGTGGCCATCGCGCCGCGCTTCACCGTGGAGACCGAACACCAGATCTACGCCGGCAGTGATCTCTTCTTGATGCCGTCCCGATTCGAACCTTGTGGACTGCCCCAGATGTATTCGCTCCGGTACCTGACCATGCCGATCGTGCGGGCGGTCGGTGGCCTGGACGAGAGCATTCAGGATTGGGATCCGGCGACCGGCAAGGGCAACGGCTTCAAGTTCAAGGACGACCTCAACGAGGCCTTTGATCGGGCCCTGGCCTGGTACCAAAGTGACGAGGCCACCAAGGAGCCGCTGCTCCGAAACGCCGCCCTGTCCGACTTCTCTTGGGAGGGCGCCGCCGTGCCCGAGCTCCTCACGTTGTACCGGAAGGTCCAGGCTGACCGGACAGGGTGATGGGTGGACCATACAACTATCTGATAGGACTGAAGATCTAGCAACACGGCCGCCTCCCCTCCGATACATGTAGGTGTCTGGAGGATGCTGTGGGTAATCAGTCCGCACTCACCGAAACCGAAGCCCGTCGCGTCGCCGAGTTGGTCTCGAGCCGCCTGACCTTGGACCAAGAGCAGCTGGTCCTCACCCCCGCCGGGCGACGGGCCCTGGCCCAAGACCTCCGGGCCTACGCCCACCGGCCGACGTTTCGCAGCGTGCTCCGCCAGGTGGCCTTCACCGCCGCTCAGCTGGAGACCCGGGGTGGCTTCGTCCAACCCGCTCGGGAGCTGATCGGCCTGGTGACCGAACTTCTGCCCGCGTTGACCCAATCCGGCTCAGACCGCTTGGAGCGGTCGGCCCCTCGGAACCGCTTCGTCTGAAGCAAAGGAGCTGAACGATGATCCTCTCTCCCGAAGGCTGGAACGCCTACTTTTCTTTGCAGGACAGCGGCGCCATCTACGCGGCCCGCAACCTCCGCTTCCTCGATCCCAAAGCGGCGGCGGCCTTGGTGACCCAAGACGCGGCCATCGCCATGATCAAGGCCGGGCCCGAACACATGGTGATCGACAGCGCCTTGCGCCACATCCTGCCGCCGGAAGTGGTCCGGCAGCTGTTCCGCTGACGCCTCGGCCGGAGTTGCCCATGTCCATCGTCCAGGTGATGAGCGCCCTCGATCGTTGGGGCCTGATGAACGACCTGAAGGCGGTTCCGCCCGAGGTCACCAGCTTCGACTCCAGCACCATCAAGAAGTACGTCTGGACCTTGGTGGACGCGGGCCCGGCTGCCCCCGACGTCGACGCCGCGCTCCAGGACTACTTGGGGCGCCAGATCAAGCGGCCCGAACTTTTTGCGGCCCTACGGAACCCGGGCTCCAAGGTCGATCAAGCGTGGGTCTCCGAGGCCCCCGAGGCCGATCAGATCCGCAGCGGGAGCGCCGGCGCCCTGGCGGCTGCCCTCCCGCAGTTGGCCAAGACCCGCAACCAGGCCGAACTGGCGCTCCAGCTGGCGGTGCAGCGAGCAGGCCACACCTTGTTGGCGCTCCAGGCCAGCCCAGCCAAGGCCTTCTACGACGCGTCCGGCCGACCCAACTACGCCGATCCTTCGGAGATCTCGGGCATGCACCGGGCGATGCACGAAGCGAAGGGGCTTGGCGCGGTGGCCGAAGTTTTGGTCCCCTATTTGTCGCAGCAGCCCGACCCGGTGGCCCAGCAGCTGGCCGCGCTCCTCGGCGAGGCCTGGCGGGTGGTGGACGATCGGATGCAGGTCAAGTGGCGTTGAACGCCGCCCACCAAGGCGCCTAAAAAGCGAAGAGCCCCGCCCCGGCCGAAACCGAAGCGAGGCTCTCCTCGAACCGCAGGGCCCGAGACTTCTTAGAAGTCCATACCGCCCATGCCGCCCATGCCGCCCATTCCACCCATGCCGCCCATGTCAGGTGCGCCGCCGCCGCCGGCCGACTCCTTCTTGGGGCGCTCCGCGATGAGCGCGTCGGTGGTCAGGAGCAAAGACGCCACGCTGGAGGCGTTCTCGAGGGCGGTGCGAACAACCTTGGTCGGGTCGATCACGCCGTTGGCCTCGAGGTCTTCGTAGACCTCCTTGGCCGCGTTGAAGCCGAAGGCGCCGGTGCCGCTGGCCACCTTGTCGAGGACCACGGAGCCTTCTTGGCCCGCGTTGACCGCGATCTGGCGGAGGGGCTCTTCGGTCGCCCGGAACAGCAGGTTGACGCCCGCGTTCTGGCTTTCGCTGGCCAACTTGGCGCCCTTGAGCACCGAACGAGCCCGCACCAAAGCGACACCGCCGCCGGGGACGATGCCTTCTTCGCGGGCCGCGCGAGTGGCGTGCATCGCGTCTTCCACGCGAGCCTTCTTCTCCTTCATCTCAACTTCGGTGGCCGCACCGACGTTGATCACCGCGACGCCGCCGACCAACTTGGCGAGCCGCTCCTGGAGCTTTTCGCGATCGTAGTCGGAGCTGGTCTCTTCGACCTGGGCCTTGATCTGCTTGATGCGGGCCTTGAGGTCCGCGTCCTTGCCCGCGCCGTCGACGATGGTGGTGTTGTCCTTGTCCACCGTGATGTGCTTGGCGGTGCCGAGGTCCTTGAGGGTGATGTTCTCGAGCTTCACGCCGAGATCCTCGCTGACCACCTGGCCACCGGTGAGGGTGGCGATGTCTTCGAGCATCGCCTTACGACGATCACCGAAGCCCGGCGCCTTGACCGCACACACGTGG
Organism: Deltaproteobacteria bacterium; assembly: GCA_016703535.1. GTDB lineage: Bacteria > Myxococcota > Kuafuiibacteriia > Kuafuiibacteriales > Kuafuiibacteriaceae > Kuafuiibacterium > Kuafuiibacterium phototrophicum. Next base: position 1,546,155 of record JADJBV010000002.1, read on the forward strand.
AGCGTGCCGCGCAGCTTGTTGACCACCAAGGTGGCCAAGGCCTCACCGTCCACGTCCTCGGCGATGATCAACAGCGGGCGACCGCTCTTCGCCACCTGCTCGAGGAGGGGGAGCATGTCCTTCATCGACGAGATCTTCTTCTCGTTAAGGAGGATGAAGGGGTTGTCGAGCTCCACCATCATCCGCTCCGCGTCGGTCACGAAGTACGGGCTGAGGTAGCCGCGGTCGAACTGCATACCTTCGACGAAGTCGAGGTTGGTCTCGAGGCTCTTGGCCTCTTCGACGGTGATCACGCCGTCCTTGCCGACCTTGTCCATCGCCTCGGCGATGATCTCGCCGATGGTGGTGTCGCCGTTGGCCGAGATGGTGCCGACCGCCGCGATGTCCTTCTTGGTCTTGCACTCCTTGGCGAGCTTCTTCAGCTCGGCGACCATCTGGACCACACCCCACTCGAGGCCGCGCTTCAGATCCATCGGATCGTGACCGGCCGCGACCAGCTTGAGGCCTTCGGTGTAGATCGCCTGAGCGAGTACGGTGGCGGTGGTGGTGCCGTCGCCGGCCTTGTCAGAGGTCTTGGAAGCAACTTCCTTGACCATCTGAGCGCCCATGTTCTCGAACTTGTTCTCGAGCTCGATCTCCTTGGCGACGGTGACGCCGTCCTTGGTGACCAGGGGAGCGCCGAACGACTTCTCGATGACCACGTTGCGGCCCTTGGGGCCGAGGGTCACCTTGACGGTGTTGGCGAGGATGTTGACGCCCCGGGCGATCTCGGCCCGAGCGTGCATGTCGTAGTGAATCTCTTTGGCTGCCATGTGATTTGCTCCGTTTTCCTGGGTGGGTCAGTCGAGGATCCCGAGGACTTCGTCCTCGCGGAGGATGACGTGTTCGACGCCGTCGACCTTGATCTCGGTGCCCGTGTATTTGCCGAAGAGGATCCGGTTGCCCGGCTTCACTTCCAGGCCGCGGACCTTGCCATCATCGAGGATCTTGCCGTTGCCGACGGCGATCACTTCGCCCTCGATCGGCTTCTCCTTGGCCGAGTCGGGGATGATGATGCCCCCCTTCGACTTCTCTTCGGCTTGGACCCGCTTCACCAGCAGGCGATCGTGCAGTGGACGAAATTTCGACATTGTAAGCCCTCGTTCCTATTTTGGAATTGGATTTGGTTTAGCCACCTCAGGGGGGTGGCTGCCAAACGCGGCGGATTCTTAGCCACCCGGGTGACGGGCGTCAAGAACCTCGTATCTGGCCGCTGGGGCAGGGGAAACGGGGATTCGTCCCGTTTAGGGCCGGGTCGAGAGGGTGACGTCGACCGCTTCCGGGGGCCCTTGGGCGGCCCGGGTCGCGACCAGAGCGCCAGTCAGGCCGAGGGTCGCGATCCCACACACCGCCCAAAACCAGGGCTGCTCCCAAAAGCCCCGGGCCTCGGGGATCGGCTCGAGGGTGGTGGCCCAACTTCCCTCTCCCAACATCGAAGGGGCCAGGCCCACGGAGTGGGGGGCGTCGACTTCACAACGCAGGAGCCGGTTCAGCGTCTGTCGCAACGCGGTGGGGCTTGGGCTTTCGGTGTGGGTGCGGCCGAAGCCCGCCAGGTGGAAGGTGATGGCCACCGTCGGGGTCCCGGTGGGGCTCAAGGTCGAGGCCAAACCCAGCTCGGCGAGCAACACCTTGTCCGCGTCCCCGCGACGCTCCAACAACTTGAGGGCCGAACCCAGCTCACCGCCGGAGCGGATCGCCAAGGCCAAGGCCCGGATGTTTCCGATCTCCTGATCGGGATCGAGGGGGGCGGCCAACTCCACGTCTTTGGCGGGCGCGATCTCCACGGTGGTCGCGTAGCTGAGGCGCCCGGGCGCGCTGACCCGCAAGAGCCGTCGACCCGCGCCCACCGCGTCCAAGGTCACCGGCGTGGTGCCGATCGATCGGCCGTCCAAGAACACCTCACCTTGTACGCCCGGCGTGCCGCTCTTCACCAAAAGCCGTCCGACCGGGCGCAGGTTTTCGGCGGCCCGCACCGCCGCCACCTCGGCCACCAAACGCGGCGAAAAACGATCGGAGGCCGGCTGCAAGTTGGGCTCGAGATCCAAGGCCCTTCGCAGCCGCTGCCGGGCCGCGTCCACCCGATCCCGGGCCAGATAGATCGCGCCGGCCAACAGGTGGGCCTTCGAAGACAACTCGATCGCCTCGGTCTCTTGTTGGGCCGCCGCCAACTTGCTGGTGACGTTGGCGATGATCGACAGCGCCACCTCGTCGTCGAGCTCCCGGAAGCGATCTTCGGCGCGCTGCATCTGCACCCGAGCGTCGAGGACCACCTTCTCTCGGGCCTCTTGGCCACCTTCGGCGTTGAGGGCTCGGGCCGAAGCGGCGGAGGGCATCAGGCGCAGTTCGTTGGCCACCGCCTTCCGCACCGCCCGATCCATGGGGGCCCGGTGGCGCTCCAGGGCCGGGTCGATCGGCACCACCACCAAAAGGACCTTGGTGTCCTTCTTCAGGGTGGGACAGGCGCCCGCGGCGGGATCGGCCGCGACCAAGGTGAGGAGCAACGACAACATGGATCAGGGCACCGGCAGGCCGAAGGCGCGCAAATATACCTTGGCGTCGACAAAGATCGAGTAGAGCTCCGGATCGAGGGCCCCGGCCTTCACCTCAGCGCCCAAGATGTCCAGGGCCCGTTCGGCGGGCATCGCCTTTTTGTAGGGTCGATCGGCGGCGGTGAGGGCGTCGTAGATGTCGGCGATGGTCATGATCCGAGTTTGGACCGGGAGCTCTTTGGCCGGCACACCCAGCGGATAACCTCGGCCACCCAACTTCTCGTGGTGACCGTGGGCGATCTCCGGCACCCGGGCCAGATCTTTGGTCCAGGGGATGGTCTTGAGGAATCGATAGGTGTGGGTGACGTGGCTCTCGATCTCTCGGCGTTCGTCGACGTTGAGGCTGCCGCGACCGATCGAGAGGTTGGCGCACTCGTCGTCTTCCAGGAGCGGCTGGGGCTGGCCCCGGGAGTTCAGGTAACGCAGGCCCTTGATCTCCGAGAGCCGCTCGAAGCCACCTTGTTCGAGCACCGTGGGTTGGTTGCAGCGCCGAATGAAGTCGAGCAATTCGTCCAGTTGGCTGAGGCGGGTTCGAAGTTCGGCCTGGGTGCGTTCGATCTTCGCGGCGTCACCGCGCTCCCGCAACAACGCCAGCTCTTCCCGGAGCGCCTCCACCTCGGCGGCCCGTCGGGCCTCTTCGAAGCGGGCCTCGACCCGTTGGAGTTGGGCCGGGAACAACTTGTTGGCCTTGAGCAACACGTGTTCGCGGACGCCGACCTTGCCAAAGTCGTGCAGCAGGGCCGCGTACCGCAGCTCCCGCTCCTCCACCGGCGAAAAGCGCAGGTCTCGGTAAGCGCCGGTCGATCGCTCCAGGCTCTGCAGCAGGCTCACCGAAAGATCGGCGACCCGGCCCGAGTGACCGGCGGTGGTTGGATCCCGGGACTCGATGGCGGTGACGCTGGCCTGCACGAAGCCCTCGAAGAGCCGCTCGATCTCTTCATAGAGGTTGGCGTTTTCGATCGCCGCCGCGGCGTTGGCGCCGAAGGCCATCAACAGCTCTTCGTCTTCGGCGGTGAAGGGACCGTCTTGGTGGTTGAGGGCCTGCACCACCCCCACCGGGACTCCCCGGCTGCCCAACATCGGCACGCAGAGGATCGAGTGGGTGTGATAACCGGTGGTCTTGTCGATGGTCGGGTTGAAGCGCGGATCCGCGTAGGCGTCCGGGATGTTCAGGGGCCGCCCGGTCTCGGCCACGTGCCCGGCGATGCCCCGGCCCATCGGCATTCGGATCATCTCTCGTTCACCCAAGGCGATCTTGCTGAGCAGGTGGGTCCGATCGCGATCGATGATAAAAAGTGAACCCCGATCGGCGTCCACCGTTTTGGTCGACTCGGCCAAGATCAGATCGAGGAGCACGTCCAGGTGTCGCTCCCGGGTCAGGGCGGTGGTCACCTCCAGGAGCGAGGTCAACTTCTGGTTGCGGCGCAAAAGGCGCGCCCGGACCGTGGCGTCGTCCTCAGGAGGGGCACCGCTCACCGGCCGAGGCTACCACCCGTTAGACCGAGGTTCTATGGAGGGTAGGACCAAACGCCCGAGTTTCAGCGGGTGTCATAACCGACGACCACCGTGCGCCGCACGCCTGGCGTCCGACCCAACTCTTGGACCCGGCGGGCCTCGGCGCTGGTCACCACCACCAACGCTTTGGGGGGCACCATCAGGGCCCGGACCGCCGCCTCGATCGCCGGATCTTCCAGGGCCAAGATCGCCGCCGACAACTCGCCCGGTTCTTCGGCGGGCCGGCCCCAAAGCCGGGCGTTCAACACCGTGCGGGCGAGGTGGGACGGATCCCGAAGGGCCGCCGCGGCGTCGCTGGCGGCCAAGGTCCGGGCCCGTTGGATCGCCGCCGCGTCCAACTTCGGAGGCCGCGAAAGGGCCGGCAGGAGGGTGCTCAACAACGCGGCCGGGGTGGGGGTCTTTGCCAAGATCAAGAGGCTGGGGGCGTTGGGGGGCCCCAGGACCTCGGCGCGGATCGGCGCACCGTCCACCGACGCCCCGAGGAGCCCGGCCCGGCCCGACAAACACGCGGCCGCCACCGCCCAAGCCGCCGGCGACGGGCCCAGGCCCAATCGTGCCCCGATCGCCAAGGTGGCCACCGAACGTTCGGGCTTGTCGATGACCATCAGGTCGAGGGTCGGCGGCGGCGGGCCCATCGAAGGGGTTTTGGTCGCGGCCGCACACTCGGGGAGATCGCGAGACAGGCTTGTCAACCTAACTTGCACTTCGTTCGGCACCGGACCCGCCACCACCAGGTGCAGGTTCTGCTTGCAGATCACCCTCCGTTGCCAGGCCAACAGCTCGTCGGCGGACACCGCCACCAGCTCGGCGGCTTGCCCGTAACGATCGACCCCGGTGGGCCGACCCCCGTAGAGGGCCCGCTCCAGCTCGAAGCGGGCCAGGGTCGGGTCCTGGTCGAGGAGTTGACGTCGCAGCTCCACCGCTCGGGCCACCGCAAGTTCGGCGGCGGGCCGATCGAAGCGCCGCACGAAGGCCGTCAGCAGCGGCTCGAGTTCGGTCTCGAGGTTCGCCGGGTGCAAGCCACCTTGCAAAACCAGGCCGGCCTCGCTGAGCCCCAAGGTCCAGCCGGGCGGCAGTCGAGGGAGGTTGATCGCCGCCGCGGCTTGCCCCGCCAGCGCCAGGCCCGCTTTTCCGGGGGGATCGGCGGGGATCTTGAAGCCCACCGCCACCTCCACCCAAGGAACGACCCCGGTCTCGACCGCGCAGAGTTCGCCCCCTCCGGCCAGGGCCTGACACTGGGGCGCGGCCACCAACCACCAAAGTAAGGGGATCATGGGCGTGGCCTCACTTCCACCTTCGGAGCGGGTGGGGGCCGGGCCAACACCACCGTCGGTCGACTCGCCCCGATGCCCTGGGCGACCACCTGGCGCAGGGCGGTCTCGGGCAACTCATCCAAGTAGTTCAGGCCCAGCTCCAGGTGATCGAGCTCGCCGGCGCCGAACAACACCTCGGCGATCTTGCCCCCTCGGCCGGTGATCGAAGCCAAGGCGCTTAGGTGTCGCTGCCTGAGCGCGACCCGGGCCCGCTCCAACTCTAGGCCGGTGGTTTGTCCAGCCCCGATCGCCCGCAGCTCCGACTCGATCGCGGTCATGGCTTGGCTGGAGGTCGCCGTGTTCTCCAACGCCACCAAGATCTCGAGCTCCAGCGCCCCGGCCCTGGGCCCGACCCGAGAGGTGACCGCGGCGCCCAAGCCACTGCCCGACGTCCCGCCCAACCTTCGGCCCAGCCGGCTCTCTTGGCCGTCGGTCAAGACCAAACCCACCGCCTCCAGCGCCCATCGATCCAGGGGATCGCGCTCCTCGATCCGCCAGGACAAGCGGAGCAAGGTCGAGGCGGGAGAGTCCACAAAAAGGCGTCGATCGACGTTGCCGACGGGCAAACTCCAGGGCGCGGAGGTGGGCTCGCCGGTGCCAAAGGCACCGACCGATTGCAAGCCAACTTGCCGATCGATCGGCCCAGTCCAAAACACCAGGGCGGGGCGGTTCGGCCCCTTGGGGTCGGGAGTTTTGGCGCCCGTCCGCTCCAGCAGCGCCCGATCCGCGGCCTGGGCCATGGACCATTGGAGCCGATCCCGGGGGTGCACCTCCAGGGCGCCGGTGCGGCCGCTCCACTCCGCCTCCAGGGCCAATGCCCTGGCCAAGCTCCGCGGGCCCAGGGGCAGCCACCACCGCCGCACGCTCCGCTCACAGCCGATCTCGACGTTCACCCGTGCGCCGAGCTGGTCCATGGCCTGGAGACTCGGGAGGTCTTTGGGCACGACCAACTGGTGATCGAGGGGTGTGCTGCACCAGCCGATCGGCCACCACAACTCCAACACCTGGCCGGTCGCCGAGGGATCGGGGAAGAGCACCAACTCCAGGCCATCGGCCCGGGTATAACGTTCGATCACCACCCCCGCGGTCGGGTGGGCGCCGGTGAGGGCAAATCGCTGTCCCTCCGGGAGCTCAGCGTTGGCGGCGGCCACCGCGGTGGTCATGGCCTTCCCGGTTTGAAAGGGGAGCAACACCCGGACCGGCGCCCGAACTGGGGCCCGGGGGCCACAGCTGGAGCAGGCCAAAAGCAGGGCCAAGGAGGTGGTGATCGACCCGCACCGCACGCGCTTGCGTTCCCCCATACTATGGCGTCAACTTCCGCGTCGATGTCCATGAGCTTCGACGACGAGCGGCCCGACGGGTACTCGCCGGACTTTGACAACGGCGACAACGCCCACCGGATCGGCGCCTGGGTGGTGGCGGGCCTCGGGTTTTTGGGGGCGGCCTTTTCGGCGGTCTCCACCCGGGACTTCATCCAACACCTCGATCGGCAGATGCACTCGATCCACTGCTCCTTCATCCCGGGGGCGGGGACCGAACTGGGCGAAAGCGGCTGCCGCACCGTGATGATGAGCCCGTACAGCTCGATGTTCCGCACCAGCCTGTGGGGCGGTTTGCCGATCAGCCTCTTGTCGATGGCCGTGTTCGCGTACCTGGCCTACCGGGGCGCCGACCTGGCCTTGTCCCGGCAAGGCACCCGCACCAAAGCCCGTTACCTGATCGCGGCCACGGTGCTGCCGGTGTTGATGAGCCTGATCTACGGCTACATCTCAGCCTTCGAGATCGACGCCCTCTGTAAGGTCTGCGCCGGCATCTACTTGACCTCCTTCGGGGCCCTGGGCGCGGCGATCTTCGCTTACAGCAAAACCCAAGCCGACGAGGAGCTGGAGGATCCGATGCCCAAGTACCTGGGCTGGTTCTTCCAAGGAGTGGGTTACGTCGCCTTCTTGACCGTGATCTACGTGGGCTTCGCCCCGACGACCCCCAAGTCGGCCGAGGGCTGCAGCGCCCTGGTGCGCGGCGACGATCCCAACAACATCCTGGTGCCGCTCCAGCCCAGAAAAGGCGGGGTCCGCAGCATCGCGGTCCTCGATCCGCTCTGCCCGGCCTGCAAGGGCTTCGACGAACGCCTCGAGAAAAGTGGCCTCTACGACAAGATGGATTTGTCGGCGGTGTTGTTTCCGCTCGACGCGTCCTGCAACTGGATGGTGAAGCAGTCCCTCCACCCCGGCGCCTGTGCGGTCAGCGAGGCGATGTTGTGCCTCCGGGAGAAGGGCCGAACCGTGCTTGATTGGGCGTTCCTCCACCAAGAGGAGCTGACCAAGGCCGCCAAAGACGGCGACGGACCGGTGCGGGAGCGCCTGGCCAAGGAGTTCCCGGAGGTGAAGGGTTGCCTCGGCACGCCGGCGATCAAGCAGAAGCTCAACAAGAGCCTGCGGTGGGGCGTGAACAACGCCATCCCGGTGTTGACCCCCCAGCTCTTCGTGGGCAACCGCCGAGTCTGCGACGAAGACACCGATCTCGGCCTCGAGTACACCTTGACCGCGATGATCGAAAAGCAAGGAGGGAAAAAATGAACACCCGAGCGACCAGCCTGTTGTTGATGGTCGGGGCCATCTTGCTCCCGGCGATCTTGGTGGTGATCTGGCTGCGTTCGGCGGCCTCGGCCTTGGCGGAGGCGCCCGAAGCTTCGGCCGGCGTGGCCATCGCCTCGGCCAGCGAAGACGAATATTGCACGCCCAAGCTCAAGCAGATCTTGCGGCGGGTGGCCGGGGCCTGCGGCCTCATCCAGGAAGGTGGGCGGGGTTGTAAACCCGCCGACGCCCGTTCGGTGGCCCAGATGTCCGGCGACGACTTCAACGCCCTCTTCGGGCCCCTTTCGCACCGGGCCAAGATCATCCAGTTCGACGCCGATCAGACCGATCTCGATCCAGGGGCCCAAGGGTCCGTCGACTCGGCGTGGTCGGAGCAAAAGGGCGCCAGCTTCTTCTTCGTGGTGTCCCGGGCCAGCGCCGACGGCAACCCGACCCACAACCAAGAGTTGTCCCAGGCCCGGGCCGAAGCGGTGCTCAACCACATCACCGCCAAAGATCCCGACTTCCGCAGCCAGGTGGGCTTGCTTTGGTTGGGCGAAGAATACGCCCAGCTCTCCGCCGAGTTTTGCGCCTGGCAGCGCAGTCGTTCTACTGAATGTACCGCCAAAGAGATCAACCGGAGCGCCTTCGTGGCGTGGATCGATTGCGCGATCTGAAGTTCATCCTGCCCCTGTGTTTGCTGTTGGGGTGCGACGAGGCGCCCAAGGGCCCGGCCCCGGCGCGGTTTCAGTCGGTGAAGCAGGACACCGCCCAGGTGAAGGCCGCCGAGTCCTTCTGTGAGCGCGTCTTCCCGAAGAGCGGCGAGGGCGCCCGGGCCTGGAAGGCGCCCCCGGAGGTGGCCTTGCCCCGGCCGTCGCCGGGCCCCAAGGGGCCTGAGCAAGGATGGACCTGGGTGAACCTGTGGGCCACCTGGTGTGGGCCGTGTGTGGCCGAGATGCCGCTCCTCGATCGTTGGCGTGAGACCTTGAACCAAGAAGGGATCCCGCTCCGCTTCGAGTTGTGGAGCGTCGACACCGACGGCGCGGCTTTGGAGAAGGCCCTCGCTCATTCGTACCCGGGTCGGATCCGTTGGCTGCGCGGCGAGGCCGATCTCGCCGGTTTCCTGGAGAGCCTGGGGGTCGATCAAAACTCGGCCATCCCGATCCACGCCTTGGTCGATCCGCAAGGTAACTTGCGTTGTGTGCGGGTCGGTTCGGTGGGTGAAGGCAGCTACGGGACCATCAAGGCCTTGCTCCAGCCCGGTTGAAGTTCGAAGGATCGGCCGTGGCCTCGAAAAAGCGAGTTCGTCGCTCCAAACCTTCGGATCCCCGGGTCGCTGAGATCTTGGCCGAGCTGTCGAGCCTCGGCAGCGAAGGCAATCGAGCCGGCATGGCCCGCTTTGGCATCAACGTCGAACACGCCTTTGGGGTGTCGGTGGTGGTGTTGCGCAAGTTGGCCCGGCGTTGGAAGCGGGATCACCTCTTGGCCCAAGCCCTATGGGCCACGGGCCAACACGAGGCCCGGCTCCTGGCCTGCTTCGTCGACGATCCAGCCCAGGTGAACGAGGCCCAGATGGAGGCCTGGGCCTTGGACTTCAATTCTTGGGATCTGTGCGACCAAGCGACGATCTTGTGGTCCCGGTCCGGCGAAGGCCCCTTCGCTTGGATCAAGGCCAAGGCGTGGGCGGGCCGGGAGGAGGAGTGGGTCAAGCGGGCGGCCTTTTCCATGATGGCGGGCCTGGCGACCCACGACAAACAGGCCAAGGACGCGGCCTTCTCCAAGTTGTTCCCGTTGATCGTTCGGGGCGCCTTTGATGAGCGAAACTTCGTCAAGAAGTCGGTCAACTGGGCCCTGCGCGGGATCGGCAAACGCAACTTGGTGCTGCACGGCCAGGCCTTGGCGTGTGCCGAGCGGATCCTCGCTGAGGCTGAACGCCGAGATCCCCGGAGCCCCGAGGCGCGGGCCGCACGTTGGGTGGCCAAAGACGCGATCCGGGAGCTCACCGCGCCGAAGACCCGGGCTCGGGTCGCCGTTCGCAGCGCCTAAAGCCTTCTTTTGCGCTTGCCCCGGGACCCGCATTGGATCGACCGGAGAGCGGGAGCAACGAAGACATGGCCAAGAAGAAGTCGAAGGACTCGGAGTGGATCGGCGGGGTGGTCGAGGTCAAAGCACCTGGCCCTCAAGGTACGACGTTCGAGGTCGAGGTGTTGGTGTGGTTGGAGCTCGACACCGGCTTGTTGGTCGGCCAGGAGACCGGAGAGCGGGGCACCACCGTGGCCCAGGCCGGTGAGGTGCTCCGGCGGGTGATGTTGTCGCCCCTGGTGGGCCCCCCCCGGACGCCGTCCCGGATCCGAGTGGCCCCGGCGGACCTGGCCCAGGTGTTGATGGCGTCCCACCCCGAGCTGGAGATCCTGCGGGCCCCGACCCCGGAGCTGGCGGAGCTGGCCGAGGCCATGAAAGAAGATCTGGGCCGAGGTGATGAAGGCGACGAGGGGCCTTCGTTGCCGGGGTACCTGGAGGCTGGCCTCGAGCCGGCGGCGATCCGTAGCTTCTTCGGCGCGGCCGCGTTTTTTGCCCGGGCTAAGCCCCTGCAGCGGATCCCAGAGCCGGCGTCTTGGTTTTCGGTGGATGTCCCGGCCTTCGAGCGGAACGATCGCCTGGTCCTGATGACCGGGCGCGAAGAGGCGTCCCCAGGGTTGATCTTCCTCGATAGCCCGGCCGACCTCGATCGCTACATCGGCGCCTGCGAGGCCGAAGCCAGCGAGGCCCAGCTCGAGTACCCGCCCCACATGATCTTCGCGTTTAGGGAACGGGACCTGCTTTCGCCCGACGAAGAGCAGGCCCTGGTCCAACACCGTTGGCCTTTGGCCGACGACCGCAGTTATCCCCAGCTGATCGGGCTCTCCAGCCACCTGGAACCTCGGGCGGTGGACGCGGCCGAGTTGGCCTACGCCGAGGTCTTGTTGTTGGCTCTGACCCAACTCGCGGGGGATCGGGCGGCCGAAAAGGCTTGGCAGGCCAAAGAGCAAGTCGAGCGCTCCATTTCGGTCGCGAGCGCCACCGGCACCGTCGAGGTGATCATTCGCAGCCCAGCCGACGATCCGGGAGAGGTGACCGTCGAGGCGGTCCTCGACGCCCTGTTCGAGCTGGAGTCCGAAGCCGAAGAAGAGGAGCCGGATCTGGAGGCCTACGCGGAGCTGGAGGAGGAGCTGTTGGCTCTGTTCCTCGAGTCTCCCGAGGCCGAGGGGCGCCAGCGGGTGAACTGGTTGCCGCTCCTGTTCCAGATGAACGGCGCGACCTTTGGGACCAGCGTGTTGTCGATGGGGGCCGAGGCGATGGAGCAGCTCTTGATGGAGGAGTTCCCTCGGGCGGTGAGCGTCGGGCCTGAGCTGGTGCCGGAACTTTTTTCGGAGCTCCAGGACTTCTATCGGTACCTGCTGAGCGTCGCCGAGTTGCCCGAGGCCGAGGAGTGCCTGGCGCTGCTCGACGATCAGCATGCGAAGGTGTTGACCGAACGGATGGCAGATCCCACGCGGTTTGGCCCGGCCAAGGCGGCGATGGCCCAGGCCCTGGAACATTGGTCAGGCGCCAAGAAGGGTTCGACGCCCCCAAAAACCAAAGGGGAACACAAAAAACCCGGCAAAACCGGCAAAAAGCCCGGGAAAAAGGCTGGAAAAAAGAAACACTGATCGATGCCCTTTCACTTCGACACCAGCTACGCCCGGCTTCCCGAACACTTCTACCAGCGGGTCGCGCTCACCCCGGTTTCCCATCCCGGGTTGATCGTGGTGAACCAGGCCTTGGCGGAGCAGCTGGGCGTGTCTCCCGAGGGGCTGGCCTCACCCGAGGGTGTGGCGTTGTTGGCCGGCAATCGAGTGCTCGAGGGGACCTCACCCCTCGCCTTGGCCTACGCTGGGCATCAGTTCGGTCACTTCGTCCCCCAACTCGGGGACGGCCGGGCCATCTTGCTCGGAGAGGTCGTCGATCGAGATGGGCGACGACGGGACATCCAGCTCAAGGGCTCGGGGCGCACCCGATTTTCCCGAGGGGGTGATGGCCGGGCCGCCTTGGGCCCGGTGCTGCGGGAGTATCTGGTCAGCGAGGCGATGGCGGCTTTGGGGGTGCCCACCACTCGCAGCTTGGCCGCGGTCACCACCGGGGAGGTCGTGCGGAGGGAGACGCCGCTGCCGGGCGCGATCTTGACCCGGGTCGCGTCCAGTCATCTGCGGATCGGGACCTTCGAGTACTTCGCGGCCCGGCGGGATTCCCAGGCGATCGTCGAGCTGACGCGCTACGCCTTGGCCCGCCACTACCCCGAGGCGCCCACGCCCGCGGGCCCGGCGGTGGCTTTGCTCGATCAGGTGATCGGGGCCCAGGCCAAGCTGGTGGCCCGTTGGATGGCCCTCGGCTTCGTGCACGGCGTGATGAACACCGACAACTGTTCCATCGCCGGTGAGACCATCGACTACGGGCCCTGCGCGTTTTTGGATGCCTATCATCCTTCGCGCACCTTCAGCTCCATCGACGAACAAGGGCGCTACGCCTTCGGGAACCAGCCCCGGATCGCCCTGTGGAACTTGACCCGCTTGGCCGAGGCCCTGTTGCCCACGGTGGATCCCGATGAGGACCGGGCCGAAGCCGTTTTGACCGAACACCTCGAGTCCTATTCGGGGCGCTTCAACGCCCATTACGCCGCTGAACTCCGGAAAAAACTGGGGCTGATGACCGAACGGGACGGAGACCTGGAGTTGGCCCTGGGCCTGTTGGCGCCGATGGCCGAACAGCGGGTCGACTACACCTTGTGTTTTCGCGGGCTGGCGAACGTGCTCCTCGGCGACGACACCAAGGTGGTGCGTTTGTTCTCAGAGCCGGCCCCCCTTCGAGAGTGGCTGGAGCGCTGGCGCCGTCGCCTGGCCCTCGACGAACGCCCGGTCGAAGAGCAGGTGGCCTTGATGGGGTCGGTCAACCCGGCCTTCATCCCCCGGAACCACCAGGTCGAGGCGATGATCACCGCGGCCACCGAAGGGGATCGGGCCCCGTTCTTTCGTTTGCTTTCGGTGTTGGCCGATCCCTACCGCGAACAAGCCGAGGCCGCCGATTTGGCCGAAGCCCCGGGCCAGGATCAGTTCGGCTACCGGACCTTCTGCGGGACCTGATCCCCACCCCTCTCCTTTTTTTGTCACGGGCCGGCTGAGGCCGCGTTCTCCTCGACAAATCCCGGGGCCTTTGGGGCCCGCGGCCAAGGAGACTCACCGATGAAGCGCCTGGTTTATTTGTTCGCCGTCATTCCCTGCCTCTATGCCCACTCGGCGTCGGCCGCACCGCCGGCCGCCCCCTACTTGAGCGCACCCGAGCTGCTGGAGGTCTGCGCCACCAGCCTGCCGAAACAGCTGGAGTGCAAAGAGGACTTTTGCAGCGCCATGGTCGACCTGCGAAAGCGCCACCAAGCCCGCTTCGCCGCGGTCGATCGGGCGGAGATGGTGAAGATGTGTCTCTCGGAGATCGCCGTCGATGGCGCCGGGGACTTCTCGGCCCGCAAAGAGCGGTGTGCGGCCTGGTCCAAGGATCGACCGACGCCTCAGGTGTTGCGCAGCGACGCCGAGGCCGCCGCGGCTTGCTTTCAAAAGCCGACCTGCCAGGAGCGGATCGCCTGTTGGGCCCCCTTCACCGAAAAGCAGCTGGCCGCCAAACCGCTTCGGAAAGCAGGAACGTAAGGAAGGGTCTGAGAGAGGGCGGTGGCTTTTGGCACACGTCGGTTTCGGAGCGTGCTGGCTGCGTCGGTGACAAGTTGAGGTGGATATTATTGAAATTCGGGCGAATTTCGTTGCGTAGGTCTTTGTCGCTTGATCGGTGCAGGGCGTTGGGGCTACCTCCGCACCCATGTTGCTGCGTCGTGTCATCCCCCTCTTCGGATCGCTTGCCCTGTCGGCCTTGGCCGCCTGTGGCGCCCCGGAAGGTGAGGTCATCGGCGACACCGACGAAGCGGCCGGCCAACTCCGGGCCCAGGCCTCGGGCCTGACCCTCTGGATGGATCCACGCCCCGAGCTCCGGGACGCCGAAACCGGGGCCTTGGGGTGGCGGATAAGGGTCAGCAAAAACCTCGGCGCGGTTCAGGCCAACACCCAAGATGGCGCTGTCGGCCAGACCGCTCTGCTGAGCGCCCGGCGCTTCGATCTCGCCTTGTCGGACGCGGGATCGGTCCACGCCGTCCTGTCCGGGGCGCCTGTTTTCCTCGGCATCGAGGCCTCCGAAGGACGGGAACGTTCGTACGAGGCCCAGTTCCGCCTGTTGGGTCGCCTGACCGGCTTCAGCGGCGATCGTCGGCTCTTCGTGTTGCCCGAGCTGACGCCCCGTTGGTCGGGGGGCCCGGCGCCCCTCGCGTATCGCCTGCGGATCTCGGCGCCTCGGGGCACCGCCGCTGGATCGGTGCAGCTCGAACACCCCGCCTTGGGCGTGGTTTCGGGGCGCTCCAGCGACGGGCGCAACTTCCACTTCGAGCTCACCCCGGCCCAGGTGACCGCACTCTACGCTCGGCCCACCGGCCTGGTCTTCTCCGCCACCTTGGGCAGCAGCCGGATGGTGAAGCGCGCCAACCTCGAGCTGGTGGTCGACGGCCTGGCCTTGACCACTGCGGCCTCGCCGTTCCCCCGGGCCAGCTGTGACCCGGCGGTTTCGGCTTGTTTGGCGGGGTCGGGCGAAGCCGGCGACTGCGGCGACTATCAGGCGGTCCTGCGTTGTCTGCCGACCGAACCGGTTTCGGTGTGTGAACCCAACCTGGAGTCGGAGATCGCCAACTGCATCGCCCTGCAACAAGAAAGCGCCGAATCGGATCCCGAGCGGGGCCCGGTGTTGCCCCTGGAGGCCCTCCAGTACTGCACCGAAGAAGGGGACCTGACCGGGCCGATGTTCGACGCCCTCTGCGGCTTCAACAGCAACCTGCCCTATTGCCGCTGCCAAGGTGAAGAGACCTGCTTCGAGCGCTTCGATCGGGACTTCGTGCGGCCCTGCGGAGAGGTGCTCCGCCCCCGTTATGACTGCGTCTTTGGCTCCACCTACCGAGAGATCCGCAGCCCCCGCTTCAACCTGGTCACCACCCCCCGCCGCACCTTGGTGTTGGCCGACGTGACCGACAGCCTGACGGCTCAGCAGGTGATCTTGGCGGTGCAGCAGTCGTCTCACAACGACGTGACCACCTTGGCGGAGGCCTTCGAGCGGGTCGATCAAGGGGAGGTCAACCAACTCGACCTGTGGGAGGGCACCAGCGGCCAGCCCTACAGCGCCTTCGAATACGGCGCCGGCGACAACTCCTACGGCGCGATCTTCGCCTTCGGCACCACCACCTTGGTGACCCGCATTCAGGACGGAGATCTCTACGACGCCAGCACACCCGCTCAACTCGGCTGCCGCATCCCCCAGGGCCCGGCCTGGGGCCCCTGCCAAAGCAACGACAACTGCGCGGCGGGCTTGAGCTGCAACGGGGTGGTGAACAGCTACGACGACACCACCGGTGAGCTCCTCGGCCACATCGCTCCCGGTAAGTGTGTGGCCCGAGTGTCCGAGACGCCCCGCCTCGATTCCGATTGTTCCGCCGCCAACCCCTGCCCCTTGGCCGAAGGTCTGCGTTGCTCCACCATCGGGACCGGCGGCGACGGTCTCTGCCGTCCCATCTGGATGTTCGGCCGCTTCAACTTCCCGGCCAGCATGCCCCTGCCGCGTCGGGGCGTGAGCGAACACCCGATCATGGTCTCGGGCCTGGCGACGGTGCCCGAGGAGGCGGTGTTCGAGGGCATCCTCAACAGCAGTGACTTCACCCGGGTGCGGTTGTCCTTGGCCAACCCGATCTACCGCACCACCCAGGTGTTCTTCGACGGACCGGCCCTGGGCCGCAGCGGCGTCGAGGCCTTGTTGGGTCAGAGGTCAGGTGAAGTGCAAGTTCGCTTGCCGGTCGGAGTGCCGGGGGACGAAAGCGTCAACGGCGAGTGGTTGCTGCGGATCGAGACCGTGCGCAACCCCAGCGGCTCGGACCTGGAGTTGCTCTACGGCGAGCCGACCCTCAGCCTCTCGTCCCGCTGGGACTGATCCCGCCGCCCCGTCACGGCAGCGTCGGGCGCAGCTCCGGATAAGCGTAGAGTTCGTCGACGAAGACCCACTCGCCTTCGGGCACGTCGGCCTCCACCACCAGCCGGGCCCCCGACGTGCCTTTGGGGATCTTCACCAACCCCTCGAAGTGGGTCCACTCGGGCTCCCAAACTGGGGCCAGGGGGATCGCGCCCCAAATTTCGCCGTCGGCGTCGAAGAGCTCCAGCTGGATCCGCAGCTCACTTTCGGCCCGGAAGGTTCGGCCGTAACCGCCAAAGCGGAGGGCCAGTTCGTCGGCGTCTAGCCAGGCCTCCAACCCGGAGAGGTCGATCGAACGTTCGAGCCGGGCGCCGGGCGTCGGCACCTGACCCAGGGGCTCGCCGGCGACAAAATGCCCTTCACCCGAATAGGCCCAAGGCGGGAAGATCATCACCCCCAAAGCGGTCAGGTCCGGGTGGGCCCGAAAGCCGGGACCTTCGCCCCGGGGCTCCAGGTGTTCTGCGTCGCCCTCCGAGATCCGGTTCCCAAAAAGTCGAAGGTGGGGCGCAAGTTCGGTGGCGACCGCCAAGGACAAGGCGTCGGCGATCGCGTCGTTGCTTTGGCCGTTGTTGGCCTTCCTGTGGCTGAGGAATCGCAAGCGGGCCCGGCGAGCCCCGACCGGGATGGGCAGAAGGCCCTCATATTTTCGGTAACTCAGGGTGTCGCGGCGGGCTGAACTTTGCCTGGCCAAGACCGCTCCGTTGGGATCCAGGACCTCGAAGATCAGCTCGCCGTCATCGTAGGGCCGAACCCGGTTGCTGCGGATCTCCCCATCGATGTCCAGGCTGTAGCCGGTGGTCAAAACACCCGCCGCGACCAAATAGGCCCCTTTGGCGTCGATCGCGGCGGCGTACGAAGAAAGGTCGACCTCTTGGGCGATCGAAGAGACGGGGAGGGCGTCCGCCGGGAGGTTGGGGGCGCCGGTGAAAAAACGTTGGCCCTCGAAGGGGCGTTGTTCTTCACGATCGGCTTCGGCCCGAGCGTCGCCTTTGACGGTCCAGCCGACCAACCCCTCTTCGGCGCCAGGGTTGCTCAGCAGGTTGGGGCCGGTGATCGGGGACTGACGTTGTCGTTGGGCGGCGTAGGGATCGGCCATGAAAGTTTGGCCCACCGGCGGATAAAGCAGCTCCACCCAAACCGGCTTGTGATCCGAGAGCACCGGCCGGGTGTTCAACACCTGGTGCTCCTTGACGATCACCCCGAGCGACCGGGGAAAAAAGATCAGATCGATCAGCTGGGAACCTTCGCCACCGTCGAAGCCGGTGGCCGGCCACGAGATCCGCTGGCCTGGATAAAGCCCGACCTTTTCGCTCGCCTCTTGGTAGGCCTCGTCCAAGATCCCGATCTGGGTCGAGCCGTGTTCGTCGTTGAAGTCGCCGAGCACCAGCTGATAGGGCACCGGATCGGCGTCTAGGTGTTGTCGGAAGAGCCGGCACTGAACGTCACCTTCGGCGTTCCACCCCAAGTGGGCCGAATAGACCGAAAACTCCACCCCCTGATGCATCAGCCGGGCCCGGACGAAGCTCCGGGTCAGGACCTCGATGCGCTCGAAGGCCCACAGCGGCGCCTTGGCCAAAAGCAGCTGCCCGTCCCCTTCCACCGCAGAAAATCCGGCGACGGCGGCGATCTCCACCCCCAATGCCCGGGGCGTCTCCTGCAGCGCCACCACGTCCAGCGACAGCCCGGCCAAGAAGGTGCCCAGCTGCTGAGCGGTGGCCTCGGAGCCGCCGTGGAGGTTGAAGGTGGCGGCCCGCACCGTCAGGCCTTCGGGGAGCACCACCACCTCGGGCTTACTCCGGTGGGGGAGGATCAGGTCGGCCGGGGTGAGGTTGGGATCGATGCCGCCTTCGGCGCAGGAGAGGCCCACCACCATGGCCACCCAAGGCCCGCGGGGTCGGAGGTGGACAGGCCTCGGCGGGGGTTTGAGCGACGCCGTCACGACCGGAGTATAACCGAGGGCTGGCTATCACCGCGGCGCAAGCGACCGGTGGTCCAAGCCGCCGACAACCATCGGAGACCTCGGAGCGTCCCGGATCGCCGATGACCAAGCTCAGCGCCCTGTTAAGTCCTCTGCACCCGCCCTTCGACCCGGAGGTGGCCAAGGCGCCTCTGACCGAAGCGGAGGTGATCAAGGCGCTCCCGAAGAGCCCGACCTACACCCAACTTCGGGCCGTCGCCGAACTTTTGGGCCGGCCGGATCGTGGGGGGCTGGTGTTCGAGCCCCGGGCCGAACGCTTCTTGGCGCAGGTGTATCTGCGCGGGCTGACCGCGCTGCAACCCGACTTGCAGATGACACCCGGCAGTGAAGCGCGCCTCGGCCAGTCGTTGGCGTTGTGGCATCGTTGGGCCAAGGGGCACTTCGACTTTCGCCCGATCAAGAGTTTGTCCCAGGCCCTCCCCAAGGGGGCGGTGCCCGTGCGGATCCCGCTGCCGTCGTTTCCTTTCCTGCGGACCACCGAAAGATACCGCTATTTTCTGGTCAGCCACGAAGGGATCAAAAACGGCCTCGATCCCTGGAACGAGTTCGATCCGCTGCGAGGCAAAAAGCGGCCGATGGTCGGGTTGCCGGCGGCCGCGACCCTGGTGCGGGTGGGCGCTGACGGGAGCCTGGCGGCCACGCCCTTTGCGATGTTGCCCGACCAAGAGGTGCAGGAGCACCAACAGGCGGCGCCGCGGCGGCCCGCGTTCCCACGCCCGCCCAAGCTGGCGCTGGAGGCGATCCGAACGTTGACCCGAAACCCCGGCCTCTACGAACGTTTTGCCTCTTTGGCCAAGGAGGCCATCGCCGCCTCCTACCCGAGCGGGAGCCCAGAGCGTCACCAGGTGTTCCTGGATCGGGTGTTGGCGCGGGCCGAGCTCGAGTTGTTGGACGCTGAGGCTGACGTCGCCGGCGGCTTGGCCCTACGTTTCCGCGCCTCTCGAGATCACCAATTCAACGGCGAGCGGTATTGGATCCGGGACGTGGTCGTACAATGGAGCGCAACCGGCGTGACCGCCCGGGTCTTGCGGCGAGAAGACTGGGGCCTCATCGACCGGCTCTGGCACAAGACCCTGGCCCACCCCGAGATGCTCAACGCTTAACTTTGGTCTTGGCCGGTTCGGCCCGCTCCGCCACCGCCGCCAAAGAGCGACGGGTCACGAAGAGGCTGCGGTAGGTCACGACCTTCTCGTCCAGCCGTGCGACCACCAACACCTTGTTCAGGCCCTCCTTCAGCTTCAGCTCCAGCTTGAAGGGCATGTTGACCGCGGCGTCGTTGGGGATGGGACCTTCCTGCGCGGCCGACGCGGTCGGGCCCGTCGCGAAGTGGACCTTCTCGTCGTTGAGCAAGACGTACATGTCCCGGAGGCTGCGGGCGGAGATGCTGCCGCTGAGGTCCACGGTGTCGGTGTCCACCACTCGGCTGCCGAGGTCACTGGACAGCTCGATGCTCGGGGGCCGCCGCAGCGGGACGTAGCTCAACTTGGGCGGCGCCTTGACCTTGCCGCCGGTGTTGACCTCGCTGGCCTTGACCCAGCCGGAGGCCTCGTCGACCAGGCTCACCTCGACGAACTCACCCGTCCTCCGGTTGCTCGCGAACTTCATCCCCTTTTTGCCCATCGACAGGACCGGCGCCGAGTCACTCGCGCCGCCGTAGATCGGCGTGTCCTTCTTGAGGGTGACGCCGTTCTTTTTGGCCGTGGCCCGTTCGCCGCCCCCCTTGGCGGCGATCAAACCAAACTGATCCTCCAACCACTCGGTGGTGCCCGCGTCGTAGATGGTGAGCTCCAGGGGCAAGTTCTCCCGGCCGCTCTGCTGCTTCGGGACGTTGAAGGCCAAACGCCCAGCTCGCGTTTCGCCGCTCTTGATCGCCCCGATCGTCACCCGCCCGCGCTCGAGGAACAGGTCCCCTTCGGCGGCGCTCTTCAACCGCAGGGAGACGTCGTCGGCGTCGCCGGGGCCGGTGTTGCTGACCAGCACCACGAAGTCGACCCCTTCACCGACGTCGAGCAAGCCATCGCCGTTGCCACGTTTGCTGTCGTCGATGGAGTAGGCGTAGGAGAACTGCGGGTGCGGCACGTAGCGGGTGACCACCGCCAAGGCCTGTTCTTCGCTGACCGCACCTTGATCGGTGTCCAACTTCAAGCGGACCAGATCGCTGCGAGAGGCGGCCTCTCGTGGGATCCGGGTGGTGACGCTGAAGGTCTTGCTTTCGCCCGGCCCGAGGCGCCCGTAGAGGAACTCACGCCCCAAAAACGCGGGATTTTCCGTGTCGAGCACGCCCCGTAGCCGGTAGACCGGCGTGGACCCGACGTTCTTGACGGTGGCCTCGACCTTCACTTCGTCGCCGGCCTCCACCTGATTGGGAACGGCGTTCGGCCGGGGTTGGCCGTTTTTGCTGGCCGTCAGCACCAGGGTCGCTTCGACCTTGGGGGGCACTCCCGCCTCGGCGGCCGGCGCCGGGGCCCAGTCGACCGAAAGCGCCTTCATGCGCTCCACGACCCGGGCCTCCTCCACCACCCGACGTTTCTCCAAGAAGTCTTTGCCGTCTTGGACCATCTTGCTGCGGGCCGGGCCACCGACCGCCAGCAGGAACTCCCGGGCGAAGCGGATCGGATAGTCCTCTTCGAAGCCCGGGTCCCGGGGCGCTTCGTCGTCGGCCGGCTCTTCTTCCAGCTCTTGTTTGTCGTCCTTCAGGAAGGTCAAGGAGTAGGTCGGCCGTTGTTCGCCGTTCCCCGGTTGTCCCGCCTTGTCGAGGTGTTTTTCGAGGGCGCTCTCCCGGTGCCCTTCGGGCTCGAAGAACAGGCGCACGCGCTTTTCGTCGATCTGCACGTTCTTCAGGCCGATGTCCGGCACCACCCCTTCGTTCTGGATCGAGATGCCGCCAGGCGTCAGGTACTGGGCGATGGTCAACTTGAGGGCCGAGTTGTCGGCGAAGTCGTAGAGCACCTGCACCGAACCTTTGCCGAAGGTCCGCTCACCGATCACCACCGCCCGATCCAAGTTCTTGAGCGCGCCGGCCACGATCTCCGAAGCCGAGGCCGAACCTTGGTTGACCAACACCGCGACCGGCAACTCCGACTCGGTGCCCGACCAACGGGCCCGCTTCGGCTCCCTCAACTTGTTGCCGTAGCCGACGGTGGTCACGATGTCGCCCGAGGTCAGGAACTTGTCGCTGACCCGAATCGCTTGTTCGAGCAGGCCGCCCGGGTTGTTGCGGAGGTCGATGACTACCCCCTTGAGCTTGCCGCCGGCCTCTTTGGCCAACACGTCGAGCTTGTCCTCCAGATCTTTGCCGGTGTTCTGCTGGAAGTTCTTGATCTTGATGTAGCCGACCCCGTCGGTGAGCAACTTGCCCTCGACCGACTCGATCTTGATCCGTTCCCGCATCAGGTTGAACTTGCGCGCCTCGGGCCAGCCCTTGCGTTCGATCCAGATCACCACCTTGGAGCCTTCGGGCCCGCGCAACATCCGCACCGCCTCTTCGATGGGCATCGAAACGGTCGAGACGTCTCCGATCCGGGAGATGACGTCGCCGGCCTTCAGGCTGGCCCGGGAGGCCGGGGTGCCGTCGAGGGGCGAGATGATGGTCAACTTGGCGTCCCGCACCGAGATCACGATGCCCAGGCCGCCGAACTCACCTTTGGTGGAGGTCTTCATCTCGGCGAAGGCCTCGGGTTTGAGCAACACCGAGTGGGGATCGAGGGTGGAGAGGGCCCCGTTGATGGCCGCGTATTCGATCGAGCGGATGTCCTTTTGCGGGGGCAGGTGTTGTTCGAAGAAGCGGAAGACCTCCCGCAACTTCAGGTTGATCTCCCAGAGGCTCTCCACGTCATCGACGGTGACCACCAGCTCTTGATCGACGACTCGGACCCGAACCTTGCCGTTGCCCAGATCTTCGACCAACACCTCGGCGACCTGCCGCTCGATCTCCTCGAGGGCGGCCACCAACATGTCCTTCGGTTTGATCCGCTCGGGATCGACGTAGTTGTCCTTCACGTGGAGGGCGACGTTGGAGAACACCGAAAGCGCCGAGAGGCGGTAGCTGCGATCGTCGGACTGGACCTCACCGCCCGAGATGAAGCCTGGCTCACCTCCCGCCGCGACCAGGACCTCGGTGAGCCCGGCGCCCGTTTGCCCGGCGCGCAGGTGGCTGACCTCCCATCCACCGAAGGCGAGGGCCAAACAGGCGATCGCGAGCGTGATAACTCTCAGATGCATCGGGACTCCTCGAGGGACGTCGTTCATTCGTCGCAAGCTTCCATGGGGCAATTTACGTCGTTGGGACGACAGCCACCGTCCGAACCATCGACCTTGATCGTAAATTTATACGGCTTTTCGCCGAGGGGTGGCGAAACCAAGGTCACCTGTCGCGGCCCGGTCGCGGGATCCTCGTAGGGCAACTTCACTCGCAGGCGGAACTCCAAGGATCCGCGTTTGCCCACCTTCTTGGGCACACACATGTCGTAGAGCAGGATGAAGCTGCCGGCGATCGTCCGTCGCAGCTCCTCCAGCGCCGCCTCCAGGTTTTCGATGCCAATTTCGGTGGTGGTCCCGTCCCCTGGGCTGCCGGAGAAGGCGACCACCTCTTCGGCGATCCGGTCATTGGCGGGCTCCATGGGGTTGATGTCGATCAGCGTGATCGGCACACCCGCCTGGCCCAACCGTGGGATCGCCTGGGTCAAGCCGATCAGCTCCGAGAT
Source organism: Deltaproteobacteria bacterium (assembly GCA_016703535.1). Classification (GTDB taxonomy): domain Bacteria; phylum Myxococcota; class Kuafuiibacteriia; order Kuafuiibacteriales; family Kuafuiibacteriaceae; genus Kuafuiibacterium; species Kuafuiibacterium phototrophicum. The sequence goes on from JADJBV010000002.1 coordinate 1,568,943, forward strand.
GTGATCCGAGTCGTAGATCCCCATCGTCGGGTCGAGCTTGGCCTGGGGCGAGTCCTGCTTGGTCGCGGCGATCACCGCGATGCGACCGTTGACCGAGTTTCCTTGCTTCAACATGTCCACGGCCGAACGCAGGCCGTCGGCCAGGTCCGCGCCGTCGTCGACCGCGTGCATGTCGTCCAAGGCCATCAGCTCGTCGAGCAAGACCTGCCGTTCCCCTTGACCACGAAGCGCGATGGGAGAGCGGCCGACCTCAGCCTCGGGGACACCAAGCCAACGAAGGCCGATCACCGCAACTTTGGCGTTGCCGCCGGCCGCGGGGTCGTCCCAGGAGACGCTGCCGCCGAAACCTTGCGTCTTGTCGCCGCCGAACAACACCACCCCGACCCGGTCCCGAGCGCGCAGCTCCTGGATCAAGGTGCGCACCTGGTCGAAGCGGGCGCCGGTGGTATCGACCGCGGCCGCGGCGCCCGACATGTCGAGGACGATCACCAGGTCTTGGCTGGAGGCCCGGACGTCCCCGTCCCAACCCCGGTTGTATTCGAGCCCCGGCTGGCTCGGCACCGGGGTCGTCACTCGCGGCGTCGCGGCCACCTCGTCGATGGTCGGCGCTTCACCTTCGGTGATGAACTCGACCATCTCATGGGTCAACCCGCCGGAGTAACAGGTCGCGGGACCGCCGGTGGAGTCCGGGCAGATCCCGCGGTTGTCCTTCCCATACGGCGCGATGTAGACGGCGACGGTGCCGCGGAAGCCGTTGCGGAGCACGCTGGCGCCTTCCCAAGCCTCGGCCCCCAACACGTCGACCCCGACCATCTCGGCGTCCGGGACCTTGAAGCTGGTGGGCGCCGACTTGTAGCCGTTCAGCAAGTGGACTTGCATCACCAGCTCGTCGTCGCCTTGAGCGGTGACGTTGGGGAACCGGAAGACCCCGTTGTCCGAAGAGATCCGGGCGCTGCGCACGATCCGCGAACGGATCCCGACGCCGTTCAGCTGACGGTTCTCCAGGGTGACCAAGGCATTTTCGCTCACCGTTCCGCTAACCTCCACCTGACCCTTTTCATTCGGAGGGGTCACGGTGATCCCAGTGCGGTTGATCAGCACCAGTTCGGTCTCGAGCACCCCACAATCGTTGTCCCCCGTGCAGGGCGTGCCGAGGCCGCTGAGCACCTCGGGGCAGTCCCGGTTGTTCCGGATCCGCTCATCTCGGTCGAAGGTGGACTCGCAGTAGCCGTCGGTCGCTTGGGCCCGGAGGCAGCAGGTGTATTCTTCGGTGTTGAACCTGGTGCGGGGCACCTTGAAGAAGGTGCTGGGACCGACCAGCGCGGTCTTGGAGGCGTCGCTGATGCCGCGAAGCTCCAAGGTGTCGTCGGCCGCCGCCAACAGGTCGAAGTCGAAGGAGCCGTCGGCCCGGACCGGCGCGATTTCGGTGGTGTTGCTCAAGGCCGAGTCGATTCGAACGAAGGGCAGGGCCGAATCGGGCATGGCGCCGGGCAGGCCGCGCCCGTAGACGGTGCCGTCGTAGATCGGGAAGAACACCGTGATCAGATCCGGGTCCGGCGCTCGAAACTCGTTCGCCGGCGTCGCGCCGGTGCAGGCCGAAAGCAGCGTGAGGAGCAGGGCCGATCTCTGCGCAGTCATTGAGCTTTGATAGTACGGGACCCAGGCGAAGCGGCTCAACTCGCCGGCCCCAGGATCTCGGAAATCGCCCCCTTCGATCCGGAGGAGTGTAAACCCGTAAAAAGGAGCGCCGCCCCAACCCCTCAACAACACAGGAGGTTCAAGCTTCGACGGCTCCTGACGCGGTCGGCCAAGGGGCGCTCGCGGGCGCCGACGACAAAACGCTTGCTGCGAGCCGGAGCAGCGGTTACCTCACGCCCCTCCGCTATGCCGGCCTAGAGCCGGTCCGCGAAAGGAAAAAGTCATGGCTTCTACCCCCCACCAATCGGTGAAGAAGAACTTCGAAAGCCGGGCCAAGCTGGTCGAGCAGCTGGTCGGTATGGTCGACAAACAACACGGCGACTCCACCCCCGAGCAGGTCAAGTCCCGGCTCATGGGCCTGCCCAACAAGAAGTTGGTGCGCCTCTACCAGGTCGAGCAGAAGGTCCGCGAGAAGTTCGGCACCCGGGAAAAGATGCTCGCTCACATCGTCGATTCGCGGAAGAAGGCCGGCCTCACCGCCGACGCTGCCTTCCAGAAGATCCTCGACGGCTACACCAAGGCCCGCTTGTTCGACATGACCAAGATGACCTACGCCGACGCCGCCAAGAAGCAGACTCCGGAGCAGCGCTTGGCCAAGAAGCGTGGTCGCAAGGCCAAAGAGCGCGCCCTCTCCAAGATCAAGAAGTAGGCCCCGACGGGCGGCGCAAGACTCGCACCGCCCACACCGACAGGCCCAACAAGACCACGGCCAGCCCCCAGCCGATCGCCGTTCGATAACGTTCGGTGACCGGCAGATCACTTCGATCGGGGGCGTTGCCGAGGTTTGGGTTGGGCTCCAAGGGACCCACCCCAGCGGTCGGCAAGGCCGGCAGATCTCGGCGTCGATCCAGCAGAGACTCGAGTTCGTAGTACGGCGCCGTCCCCCGCGGATCGCCCACGTACAAGGTGAACGGGGCTCGGCTGTTGGCCCTGAAGATCAGCAGATCTTCGCGCCGCACCCCGGTAACGCTGGTCAAATCCAGCGGCGCGTCGTCCCGATCCCACACCGTCAACTTCCACCAACGTTTGCGCACCGTCCCGACGTTGAGCGAAAGGCGCTCCACCCGCTCCGGGTTGCCGCTGACCCGGAACAACACCCCGCTGGCCACCGACGGCCAAGCGTTCTTGAAGGATGAGGCCGACACCTCAATTCGTCGCGCCAACTCGGGGGTCCCGATCTCGAAGCGCAAGGACTCGATGGGTACGCCCTCCATCCCGGCGTCCAAGATCCAGGTCGAGGTCTTCTGTTCCGCGTCCTGGGTCTGCTCCACGATCTTGAGCGGGATGGTGCGGGTGGGCAAAAGGGGCTCGGGCTGCCGGCAACCGAACTGGGCGCCTTCGATGGTGGTCAGGCGCGCGTCGGGATCCGGCAACAAGGTGATCCGCACGTAGCGGGCCATGGAGAGCGGATAGCGGAGTTCGTTGTCTTCGGCGGTGCCTCGTCCCGATATTGAATATACGACCGCGCCCTTGGCCACCTGGGTGAGATCGTTGGGGCCAGCGCCGGTCTCGATGATGGTGCGGCGCAGGTAGTCGGAGCTGCCGCTCAAGGCCAAACGCACCAGGCAATGTTCCTGGCCCTCGGGCAACTCGAAGGTCGCCCGATACCCTTCTTCACCGTAGACGCCTGGATCGTACATCGTGCCGCTGGTCCACGCCGACTGAGCGACCGCCGGGCTGGCCTCGATGAAATACGGCACCTCACGCCCGTCGGCGTCGGCGATCCGCAGATCGGCGAAGAGGGCCTCGGTTTTGCTCGCCGCGTAGAGCTCGGCGTCGAAGGTCGCTCGATAGTCACCCGCCCCCCCAACGTTTTGGATCGCCGCCCGCTGCTCGAACTTTTCGGTGGCCACCAACGCGGTTTGGGGGACCGCCCAGGCGCCGTCCGGCCAGGCCAACACCAACCACAACAACCCAAGGGCGGCGCCGCTGGGGCCCGGGCCCGACGGTTGGGGCGGAGGGGGCACTTCGGGGGTCGTGAAGAGCACCTTCAAGCGAGCGTACAAGAAGCCTGAGCCCAACAAGAGAACTCCAACCACGGTCAACACCCCCACTTGGTAGATGCGCGGCAAGTTCCACACGTCCCAGAGCACCAGCTTACCGATCGTCGCCAAAAAGACCACCAGCCCCAGGTACCGATGGAAGGGGTCCTTGAGCGCGAAGCCCGCCGAAAGCAGCAAGATCGCGACCAGGGCCAAGATCATGGTGGTCGACATGTTCACCATACCCGCGGCCTCCGACTTGGCCTGGTACACCAGGATCATGAAGGCCGAATGTTCCTCCCAATCGAGCACGAAGGGGGGCGCGGGGGGCAGGTCGACCAGGGCCCCCCGAACTTCGGAGATCAAGAGGGTGGTCAAGGCCCCGTAGCCGGCGATCGCCAAAAGCGCCGCCACCAGCCGGAGGTTGCCTGGGGCGACTTCGCCGGGCGCAGTTTGGGTCACCGGCCGTGAGACCACCAAGGCCGCGATCAAACACGCCAGGCCGGTGCCCAAGAGGGCGTAGGCCCGGGCGTTGAAGAACACCGGCAGCTCGTAGATCCCAAAGCGGCCGGCCGATCCGTTCCAGGCGGCCAAGGCGGCTTGGGTCTCGCCGATGTCGATGGCCAGGACCCGCAGGCCCGTGGCGAGCACCAACAACAAGGCCACCACCAACCAAAGAGGCGAGCGGGTGCGATGGGCCAAAAAGAAGGCGACCACAAACAGGGCGGCCCACAAGACCGTGATGGTCACGCCCGAAAACCCAAACGCCAGCGCGGGCGCAAAGAGGCCCAGGGCCAAAGCGGCCAAGGCCGAGGTGTGGAGCTGAAAGGCCGGGCCCCTCCGGGCGTAGGCCAAGGCCAAGAGCAGATCGCCGGCGCCGACCACCGCGGTCAAGATCGCCCGCAAGGTGGGCACCTCCTCGGAGGTGCTGATCAGCACCAAGAGCAGGAAGGTCAGGCCGGGCAAGGTGGTCCCCAACACCGTCGCGGGGGACGGGCCCGCTTGTCGCAAGGAGATGAAGGCGACCGCGGCCAGGTGCCCCAGGGCGTGGACTCCGGCGATCACCAAAAACCAAGGTTCCCAGGCCGGCGGCGGCGCCAAGGTCACCGAGTCGTCGCCGATGAAGGCGGTCATCAACAACAACAACGTGCCGAAGACCAAACTCCCGATCGCCATGCCGACCAAACGACCCCGGGCCGCGATCAGCGCCACCAACAATCCGGCCACCGTCACCGCCCCGGCGGCCGCCAGGTTCAGCTCGTGGGGTGGCGGCAAAAGCAGCGGCAAGGCCAACACCTGAAAAGCCGCCAGGGCCGCCCAGGCCCGTCGAGCGTCGCTGGGTGAAGGTTCGGTGAAGCGCCCCGCTTGATCCCGCAAGAAGGCGATCACGTAGAGGCCACTCCAGGCCCCCACCAGATAGAGGAGCCCGAGCTGCTCTTGATTGTCTCGGGCCGCGGTGTGGGTCAGCAGCAAGAAGAACACCGCCAACATCGGGATCAGGAGCAAACCTTTGGCCTCGAGTGCGGTCAGGCTGAAGATGCTGGCCGCGCCCAAGGCCACCACCCCAAGCCCCAAAGGCACCGGCCGATCGATCAACAAAGAGGTCACCGCCAGGTGGGCCAAGACCAGGCCCAACACCGCCACTGGCTTCACCCAGGCGGTCCGCTGGCCCCGACGGCGCAACAAGAAGGCGGTCGCCAACCACTGGGCCAAAAACAGCGCGCTGAAGACCAGCGGCACGATCCGGGCGCTCAGCTCCAAGTAGGCGCCGACCAGCTCGTGATCGGGGAGGTCGGCGTATCCTTGGCCTCGGTGATCGAAGGTCTGAAAGTACTTCTCGTACCAACCGGCGTAGATCACCGCCACGCCCAAGATGGAGAGCAAAAGGGCGACCCGGAAGCCGTGGTGGACCGCGACGTAGAGCACGCCGCTGGTCAGCAACAAAAGATAGGCGAAGAGGGCCAAGGGGCGATCAACCCCCGTCGAGAGCAACACCGGGTTGAGGAAGCCGGCCACGGCCACCAACACCAAGATGGCTTCTCCCTTGTGGCGAAAGGAGAGGGCCGCGCCCAAACCGACGATCACCGTGTTGGCGACGAAGGCCACCTCGGTCGGCACCAGCTGGTAGAGCGACGAGCTGGCCCAAGTGGAGACGTAGAGCACCGCCAGGCCCACGCCGATCAACGCGTGGACGAAGGCCTCTTTGGTGCGGGGCCGGATCACCTCGGCGACCACCAAGATGGCGACGCCCAAAACGGCGCCGATCAACACCCGCCCCATCGGGCCGATCCACTCGTTGTCGGCGGCGTATTTGAAGAAGTACAAGGCGCCCAACAACAAGGCGCCGGCGCCGATCCGCGTGAACCAGGTGGCCACGCTCTGCTCCAGCGGCCGGGCCGGGGCTTTGGGCACCGGGGTCGGCTCCGGCGGCGGCGGCGCTCGTGGGGGCGGAGGAGTGGCCGGGGCGTGGGGAGGGAGGGTCGGGGCCTCATCCCGGGCTGCAACGGGGGGAGCCACCGACGCCGGCGCTTCGGGCCGCGTCGCGGGTTCTTCGACAGGGGCGACGACCGGTGGTGGGGCGAGATCCGCGGCCGGCGCCGACGGGCGGCTCTTCAGCTCGTTCCAGCGGTCCTGCAGCTTCTTCTGCTCCGCGTACAACCACTCGAGCTTGTCTTCGGCGTCCCGCTTGAACAGCTCCAGCTCCGAGATCCGGCGGCGGGCCCGGAAGGCCAAGACCACCGAAACGATCGGCATGATCATGAAGGCCAAGGCCAACAAGATCCCGAGCGCCACGAAGAAGTCGTCCATGTTCAGCCCTCGTCGCGGTCGCCGTCTTTCCCCTCTTTTTTGAGCGGGATGCCCAGCCGTTTCAGCCGGTCGTGAAAGGTGCTCTTGGAGAGCCCCAAGATCCGGGCGGCCTCGGCCCGGTTGCCCTTGGCCTGTTTCAGCGCGTCCAACAGCTCGTTGCGATCGTTCTCATCCAGGTGGCGGACGGCTTGGCGCGCGTCTTGAGACCGGCTGGTGAAGGCGTCTCGGGCGAAGCGCAGCTCTCCGGCGCCGATCCGCGGGCCGGTCCGCATCAAGATGGTCCGGACCATCACGTTGCGCAGCTCCCGCACGTTGCCGGGCCAGGTGTAGTCCAGCAGCTCGGCTTCGGCGTCTGGCAACAACTCCAGGGCCTCAGGCGCTTGGCTGGTGAGGAAGTGGCGGGCCAGCGGCAAGATGTCGTCGCTCCGCTCTGAAAGCGGCGGGATCCGCATGGTCAACACGAAGAGCCGGTGAAAGAGGTCGGCCCGGAAGCGCCCTTGCCGAACCAGCTCCTCGAGATCCCGGTGGGTGGCGGCGATGACCCGGGTGTCGACCCGGATCTCTTTGGTGCCGCCCACCCGACGCACCACGTGAGACTCCAGGACTCGGAGCAACTTAGGTTGCAGATCCAGCGGCAACTCGCCGATCTCGTCGAGGAAGAGGGTCCCGCCCTGGGTCGCTTCGAAGGCGCCGACCTTGTCCGCCACCGCTCCGGTGAAGGCGCCGCGGCTGTGCCCAAAAAGTTCACTTTCGATCAGGCCGGCGGTGAAGGCGCCGCAGTTGAGGGCCAAGTAAGGGGCGGGGGCCCGAGCGGATTCGTCGTGGATGGCCCGAGCCACCAGCTCTTTGCCCGAGCCGGAGGCGCCCTGGATCAACACCGGCTCTTTGGCGGCCGCAAAACGTTGGATGGTGGCGAAGACCCGCCGCATCGGCTCGCTGGCCGCCACCATGCCGTGGAACACCACCGGCGTGCCGTCGTGTTGTTGGTTGGGGAGCTCGACGTTGAACTGCAGCGCCACCTGGCCGAGCTTGATGGTGGCGGGCACTGGCAACTCCGCCTCCTTGACCCGCAGGCCGTTGACTGTGGTGCCGTTGGTCGACTCGAGATCCGCCAAAAACCAGCGCCCCTCCCGAAAGAGCAGGCGGCAGTGAAAGGAGGACGCGAAGGGATCCTTGATCTGCAGGTCGTTGTCGTCGTGGCCACCGATGTTGAAGGGCCGCTTCGGATCCAGCTGAAATCGCCGACCGTCGAGATCCAACACCGCCACCCCTTGGCCGCCGCTCCGTTCGGTCAACACCCGAGTTTGGCCGAAACGTTTGCGCGCCAGATCTTCGGCCTCGAGCACCAGCTGGTAGGGGCCGAGGGTGATGGCGTCTCCTTCGGCGACCTCGTGTTCGTCGCCCTCCAGGGGGCGACCGTTCACCTGGATCTTGCCGCCGGTCAGGTCCCGCAGGCGAAAGCGGTTGGCGCCCCGGTCCACCAGGAGGGCCGCCACCTCGGGCACGCTCGGATCCGGCACCACCACGTCGTTGGTCCCGTGGCTTCCGATGCAGACCTCGGGGCGTTCCACCCGCAAATGCAGCAGGGTCTGGCTGCCCTTCCTGAACACCAGGTCCATGAACTAAGGTGGGATACCGGTCTTCCGAGGGGAAGGCAATGTGGGGCCGGTTGTGGTGGGAACGTGTGGGTGGTCACCGCGGACCGGCGTCGGGTCGCCAGCCCAACACTTCGTCGTCGCCGGTCAGCTGGAAGCGGTAGACCGCTGGCGTCTCTTCGTCGATCTCAATGGTCACGTGTCGTTCATAACGCCCATCCGATGAGCGCAACACCAGCTGGTGTTCGCCGGGATCCATCGGCACCTCTACCAACGGCGCGGTCCCCAACACCCGACCTTCATCGTCGCTGACCACACTCTTCGGGCTGACGCCCAAGGTTAAGAGTCCCCGGGCTTTGGGCAAGGACTGAAGCACGGGTGGGGCCTGGGTCGGGAGTTCGGCGCTGCACTCGACGTCGCCAAAGAAGACCTCGATCGTCTTGGTTTCACCGACGCCCAGGCGAAAACGAGTCGACTTGGCTTGGTTGCCCGCGGTCACCGTCAGATCGACCCAACCCGGGGTGGTCGGCGCGCCGATCAAGGGCGTGTCACCTCGCCGGTAGCCGTTCACCCGGACCTCGGCCGCCACCACGTCGGACAAGACCCGCAACATGGACGGAGGAGACGGTGGGATCCGCAGGCTCAACTCCTTCGACTTGCCGGCCTCGACGGTGATCTGGTGAAGCAGAGGCTCCGCACCGGGCGCCTGCAGGCGCAGCTGATACGTCCCGGCTGGCAATACCAAGGTGGCGGGCGTGCGCTCCACCTTGAACTCATCGTTGACCCAAACCTTGGCGCCTTTGGGAAAGGTGCGAAGTCGAAAACGCCCCAAGGTGATCGGCTTACCTTCGGAGTCGTAGACCGTCGGCTGACAAGCGCCGAACAGCAGGAGGAACAAAAGGAGCGCCCGCTTCACCGGGCCTCCACCTCGGGCCGTTCACCGCCGAAGCGCAGCCCCACCCGCAGGCCGCCGCTCACGCCGAAGAAGGGATCGTCGCCGGTGACCGCAAAACGGTAGAGGCCACCGCCGAGCGCGACCTCCAACTCAACCGATCGGCCCAGGGGCCACTCGATGCCAGCCCGCAAGCCGAGGCCGGGATCGAAGCCAGGCAGTCGCAGATCGGCGCCCAGAAACGGCTCGAGGAACAAGGTCCATTCGCCGGAGCCCGGGGGCCGGGTGAAGGCCCGCAGTGATCCCTCGAAGCCCAAGGTCAAAGGTCCACCTTCGTCCAGGCGACTCGGGGGACTGCCCCGGGGCCCCACCAACACGTAGATCAACAACTCGAGGCGCGGCGTCAGGTTGCCACCCACGCCGATCAAGGCCCGGGCCCGGGCGCTGGTGCCGGCTCGACCTTCAACGCCGGCGTAGCCCACCAGACGCAGTGGATCTTCTTCGGGTGCGGTCGCCGCCAAAACTCGGCTGCGGGCCTGAGCTTCGGCGGGGGTCAAGACGTCGACCTCCAACGGATCGAGCTCCCCCAACGACAAGATCAAGCCGCCGCGCCGCCCGTAGAGTTTGGCCCGCACCAAAAGCCGCTCCGGCTGGCGAACCCCGAGTCCTCCTGGGGCCCAAACGGTGGTGCTGGTGTAGGTGCCGGACCAGAGCTGGGTGGGGCCTGGACCTTGGCGGTGGACGGCTTGCCGTGAGATCCAGCCCTCTCGTTCATCCCGCAGCAGCTCGATGGTGGCGTTTTGAATGGTCCCGCTCGGATCTTCGACCTCAAGTTCGACCTGGACCGCCTCACCGACGGTGGCCGACAGCGGGACAAAACGCGCCGAGATCCCGGGGCGCCCCGGTTGGGCCCAAAGGTTCCCCTCCAACACGACCCCCATCGCCAAGGGCGTCAGGATCCGAAAGATAAGTATGGCAGGGAGCGCGGAGCGCATGGGGGCTCGGGCCGGCGGACGGGGCGGGAGCATAACCTCCCAGCGCGTCGGGCGAAACAACCACGTCGGCCTTCTTTACGCCGGGCGCGACCGTTGCGAGCATGCCCCGGTGCGTTCGTCGTTGTGGGGTTGGGCCTTGGGGATCTGGGTGACGGGGTGTGCCACGCCCGCCGAACCCGCCCCCGCCCCGACACCGACCGCCGCCCCCACCGCGGTGGTCAACGACGCGACCGACGCCGCCTTGGTGGCCAGCGGCTTCGAGACCCCGGCCCAACTCAACAAGGCGCGCCAGAACTTCGAACAGCTGGTGGGACCGATCGTCGCCCAGCTGGCGGCGGTGCCGGACGAGACCGAAAGGGCCCGGCTGTTGTTGACGGCCCTCCACCAAAAGGGCGGGCCCTTTGGCGAATACGACGCTCGGGCCACCACCTTGGCCGAGATCCTGGAGCGCCGCCGCTACAACTGCGTGTCGGCTTCGGTGGTCTACAACGTCTTGGCGGAACGCCTGAAGTTGAACGTCGCGGCTCAGCTCCTGCCTACCCACGCCCGCTCCCTGTTGTCGGTCGTGGCCGGTGGGGCGCTGCGGCGGGTGGTGGTCGAGACCACCTCTTCGTCCGGCTTCGATCCCGACGCTCAACAAGAGGCGCGGATCTTGGAGAACGTCGCCGGCCCGATGATCGACGGGGCCCGGGCCTTGGTCTCGGACAAAGGGGCGGTGGTCGGGACGCCGGTGTTGATCGGCACCATGTACGTCAACCGGGCCTCCATCGCTCAAGAGGCGGGGGAGCTGGAGCGGGCCGAGAGGCTCTTCGAACGCGGTGAAGCGACGGCCAGCGACGAGGAGATGCGGCGCATCTTGCGCGATCAACGGGCCGCCTTGTTGTCCCAGCTGGCCGCCGATGACGTGGGCTCCGAAGATCCCGAGCGGATCCCTCGGGCCTACCGCACGCTCAAGGCGGCAGCGGCCCTCGATCCCCAACACCCGAGGATCCGGAGCGCCGTGTTCCAAAACCTGCGGGCCGCGGCCGAACGGCTGATCAACCGAGAGGCCCAACGGGGCGACGAACAGGCACTTTTGTCTTTGGCGGGCGACGCCGCGGCCTCGGGCATGGCGCCCACCGATCGGCTGGGGCTGCGGGCCTTTGCTTTATCGGAGGTGGCTCGGCTTCGGATCTCGGCGCAGAAGTTCGAGTTGGCGGTGGAGGCCATCGAGTTGGCCCTCAAGGAGCAGCTCGGACCGGGGGACGCGGGCCTCAAGCAGACCCTGGAGCAGAACCGGATCTCGGCCTTACGTTTGGCGGCCTTCAGCTACGCCAAAAGAGGCGACTACACCCAAAGCCTGGGGTTCGTGGAGCGGCTCGAGGGCCTGCCGGGGGTCGACGCTCAAGCCACCCGTGATGATCGGCTCCGGGTGATTCATCTGGTCGGCAACCAGCGGATCGACGCCCACGATTTTGGCGGCGCGGCCGAGGTGTACCGGGACGCGGTGCGGCGTTTTCCGGGTGACACGACGGCGCGCCACAACCTGGTGGCGGTGTTGGAGCAACTGGCGGTGCCGCTGGTGCAGCAGGTGCGCTGCGAAGAAGCTCGGCCCTTCCTAGAAGAGATCTTGGTCCTCGACGCCAAGGCGGCTTTCCCGATCAAGGCCCAGGTCCGTTGTTTTCTGGAGCGGGCCAAGGTGCGCCTCGAAGGCGGAGACTTCGCGGAGGCGGTGTCCCTGATCCGCGCCGCTGACAAGTTGAGCCCCGGTGAGCCCACCATTCGCCAGAACCTGGGTGTGTCCTTGTTGCGGTGGGCCAAGGCCCAAGCCCAAGAGGGCCGGTGCGCCGAGGCGAACAAACTCGGCAAAGAGGTGCGGGCCCTGGGGCTCAAAGATTTCGGCGCTGCCGAGGTCGGCGCGGCCCTCGGGAACTGCCGCGGATGAAGGGGTGGTGGGCCTGGGTGTTCGGCGGGGCCTTGCTTTTTCCGTCGTTGGCCGCGGCCCACGGGACAAGCAAGAGCTTCGGCGCCTGGACGGTGCGAGGGGATCGGGCCGAACTTTCGCTGAGCTTCGCGGCCCACGACGTGACCGCGGCGGTGGCCGGGCTGGACGCCGATCGGGATCAACGCCTCTCGGGCGCCGAGCTGCGGGCCGGGACCTCGACCTTGAGCGCCCGGATCGAAGCCGGGACTCGCCTCGAGGGTTGCCGCCTGGATCGGCCCACCCAAGTCACCGGCCGGGGTGAACCCGTCGACGAACTCCACTTTCAACTGGCCTTCAAGTGCGCCGGCCCGCTCAGCCACTTTCGACTCCAGGTCGAGTACCTGCCCGAGCTGGAGCCACCCCATGTGTCGGTCGCGGTGGTGAAGGCCGGCGCTCAAGAGTTGAGCCACATCTTCGGGCCCGCAGCGCCGGTGTTCGACGCGACCTTGGCGGCGCCGACCTTCGCGGAAGAAGTGCAAGTTGGCTTGCAGAACGGATTGCAAGTTGGCTTGCGTCCGGCCGGGTTGCTCCTGGGCTTGGGCTTGGGCCTCCTGGGCGGCGGGGTTTGGGCCTGGGGTTTGTTGTTGTTGGGGGGCTTGGTCGCTGGGGTGTGGGGGCTGGCGGCGCCGGTTTGGGTCCTCCCGCTGCTGGTAGGGGCCGCTGGGGCATTTTGGGAACGGAGTGCACCCTGGGCCCGTTGGGTGGGGCGGGTGGTGGTGTTGGGTGCGGGCCTTTCCTTGGGGGCCGGCCAGGGGTGGTCCGGGCTGGCCGCGACCTTGGGCCAACTTTTGGTATGGGTCCTGACCTTTGGCCTGGGGCTCGGGCTCTCGCGTCGGTTGGGGGAGCGGGGCGCTGGGCCGGCCCGCTGGGCCCTGGGGATCGCGGGTGTTGGGATCGCCCTTCGGCTCGCCTGGCCCTGAATTTCGGCCGTTTTTTCGCCCTATGTTAGGCTCCTGGGGATGGCGGAGGCCGACGCCACTTCGGAACGTTCGATCGCCGAGTTGCTCGACGACGACGTCGCCAACTACACGGTGCTCGAGTGGCGCCGCCGCAACCTCGATCTCTTCCGCATCTTGGCCGACCGGGGCCTGATCGATCCAAACACCGTCTCCTTCGAAGCGCACCGCTTCTTGACCGAAACCTTGATCCAAGCTCGGGTCGGGGCGGCCACCGATCCGCAGAACGCGGGCCACGTGCGGGCCCAAAACGAAAACGTACTCCACTACGGCCTACGGGCCGGGGTCGCGGCCCCGGTGTTGACCGTGGCCCTCGAGGCCGGCTTCATCCATGACCTCAACAAGGCCCTGGGCGAGCCGCTGCGTACCGATCGTTGGGCGGTCAAAGACGCCGCCGGACAGATCGTCCCGGCGATGACCACCATGGCCCAGATCGTCGGGCTCAACCACCTGGGGGAGCGGACCCGTCGGGCGCTCCAGGGGGCGACACGTTTGCCGAGCGGTGCCCTGTCGCCCGAGGTCGCCGAGGCCATCGATCTTTGCATCGTGCACCACGGCCGGGGCTCCAGCCGTTTCATCGAAGATCTGATCAACGGGCACAACGGTTGGTGGGGCAACGAGTTTGTCGATCCCGCGACCGGTGAACGTCGCTTGATCCACCCGCCCCAACCGCCCCTGACCTTGATCTCCTTGATCCACGATCTGGCCGACTCGACCCAACAGATGCAGGGCGGCGCCGCCTGGTTCATGAAGTACCCAAGCGGGTTCTGGTACGGATTGGGGCGCAGCTACGCCGAGATGTTGAGCGGCCCGGGTGCGGTCGGACCCGGCGCGATCCCGGTGTCATTGCTCCAGCAGGTCGAGGTGGAGAGTGAAACCTGCTTGGCCTTGATCCGAAGTGGTGAGTCGCTCGGGATCATCGACGGAGCTCGGGCCCAACGCCTGGCGGCGGCCGTCGACGAAGGGGCCCGCTCTTCCAGAGACTGGCTGGACGACTCGCCCGAGGCCCTGGCCAACCTCGGCGGCGTCAGCGTTTATCACGACGTGGCCCGTGTGTTGTTGGTCACACCGGCCTCGGCCCGGGCGCTTTTGGGCTCGGAGCGGCCGGGCTCAGGAGAATCGGATCGCCTCGAGGAGCTGATCTGGATCTCCGGGCAAAGGCTGGACAAGGCCCGGGCCCACCAGCTGGCCGCGATGATCACCGACTGACCACCGCAAGGAATGCGACGGCGGCGGGATCCTCTCCACCTCCCCCGACGTACCTCCGCCACGAAGTGCCGACCTGGTCGGGCTTCATGGAGGATTCATGACCCTGCGATGGCCCTTGGGCCGAAGGCCGCTCCAGGTCGTGGCGCTGATCGGCGCCGCGGCATCTGGCTGCAGCAAAAACGACAACCTCGAGCCAACCCCGCCGCCACCACCGGCGGGGCCACCGATCACCTCGGTCAGCGCGATCGCCACCACCAGCGAGACCTTTTGGTCTCCCTTCGATGGCACGCCTTCACCGACCGCGGACAAGATCTACTTCACGGCTTTGACCGAAGACAGCGCTCCGGCGGTTTTTGCGGTCGACGCCGCGGGGGGCTCGCCCACCAAACTGCACAGCGGTGATCCGCTGGAGGCACCCTTCAGTCTGGTCACCAGCGTCGACGGCGGCACGATCTACGTGGCCGACCTGAGCGCTGACGGTGAGACCGAAGTTCGAGGACGGATCTTCGCCATGCCTTCGGGCGGCGGGGTGCCGACCTCTTTGACCGGATCCGAGGGCACCCGGCCTCGGAGCCTCGACCTGGTTCAGGAAAACGGCGCCGACGTCCTCTACTTCACGGGCCTGAATGATCAGGGGCAGCCAGCGGTCTTCCGCCTGGAGGCCTCGGGTGGGGCCGCGACGGTGGTTCACGCGGGTGCGCCACTTTCGGACCCGAGTGGTCTGGCGGTGGCCAACAACGGCACGATCTACGTCGCCGATAGCCAAGCGGCGATCGACGGCTCGGGCGCGGTGGTGCGGATCGAAAACGGGACCGCCACGGTGATCGCCGGGGAGATGGCCTTGGGCTTCCCCGCCGGCATCGCGCTGGAACTCGACGGTTCGGCCCTCTACGTCTCGGGATTTCAGCCCGAAAAGGCCACTTCGATGGTCTACCGCGTGACCCTCGCCGACAACCTGGTGGTCACCTTCGACGACGGGATCGCCCAGAACATCGAGTCGGCCGGCCTGCACCGGGCCCACCAGGCGAACGTTTACGCCTGGGCCAACGCCGACGGCAAAAAGAGCAAGCCCAGCGGTGGCGCGGTCTACGTGCTGCGCGGTCGCTGAACCGACTCCTCAAGCTCGACAAGGAAAGTTACCCATGAACACGCAAAAGAAACTCAGCATCGCGCTGGCCGGCTTGGCCCTCACCAGCGCTCAACCGGTCTTCGCCTCCAGCCACCGAGAAGCGCCGCTGATCGCCGAAGATCCGGCCGCCGACAACACCGACCTCTACGCCTGGGTCAAGCCGGGCAGCCGCGACAAGGTGTACATCGTGGCCAACTGGATCCCGCTGGAAGAGCCGGCCGGTGGCCCCAACTTCCACAAGTTCTCCGACGACGTGCGCTACGAAATTCACATCGCCCGGGGCAACCAAAACTTGAACGACGCGGTGACCTACACCTTCGAGTTCAAGACCTCGTCGATCAACTACCAAGATCCTTCGGATCTGAACGCGCCGCTCTTCGGCGGCAAGGAGTTTTTCTCCCAGCTCACCGGCCAGAGCCAGACCTATTCGATTTGGAAGAAGGTGGGCCGGGCCGCGCCGGTGAAGATCGCCGAAAACATCAAGGTGGCCCCGACCCGCATCGGCCCCCGGACCTTTACGGTGGTGCAGAAGGGCAACGCACCTCAGACCGAATACGATGACGCCTTCGCCGCCAGCTTCACCCACAACATGGGCCCCAACGAGGGCAAGGTTTGGGCGGGCCCCCGAGACGACGGCTTCTACGTGGACCTCGGCGGCATCTTCGACCTGGCCAACCTGCGCGCGAAGGGCACCGCTCAAGACGGCGTCTCCGGCTACAACACCCACACCATCGCCCTCGAGGTCCCGACCACCTTGCTCTCCAGCAACGGTCAGATCCCGAACGGCGTGAGCGACGCCAACACCTTGGGCATCTGGGCCTCCTCGAGCCGCCAGAAGATCCAGGTGCTCCGTGCCGACGGCGGCGTGGAAGGCGCCGGTCGTTGGATCCAGGTCTCGCGCCTGGGCATCCCGCTGGTGAACGAGGCCTTGATCGGCCTCCAGGACAAGGACAAGTACAACCGGACCCACCCGCGGAACGACGTGCCCAACTTCGGCGCTTATTTCCTCAACCCGGTGGTGGTGCGCGACGCGGAGGCGGTCGGCATCTACGCGGCCCTCGGCGTCGATCCGACGCCCTTCAAGTCGAACCGCTTGGACATCATCGAGATCATCAACCTGAAGAACATCCCGACCGCCAACGCCCACAACATCGGCCTGAACGTGACCGGTGACGTGTTGCGCTTGGACCTCGGCGTCGACTCGGGCTTCCCGAACGGTCGTCCTTTGGTCGGCGGCGCCCAGCCGAACCAGGAGCAGGCCGACGTGACCGACGTCCTGTTGTCGGTGATCTTGGCCGGTGGCCAGTTGGCCATCGCCGATGGGGTTGACTACAACGACAAGGCGTTCCTCAACGAGTTTCCCTTCCTCCCGCTGCCCCACCAGGGCTTCGATGAGGGCCACGGCACGCCGACCCCGTAATTCGTAAGAAACTGCGGGTTGGGCTGGGCCTCGGGCGGAGCAAAACCGCCCGGGGCCCTCGCCGTTTTTGAGGGATCCAGGTGGGGCCGCCCTACGTACCCAAGGCACCATGGCCCTGACGCGACCTCCGTTGGTCTTCCTCTTTTTGGTCCTGGCCTGTGATCGGCCCGGGACGCCCGATCAGGCCTCGCCACCAAAACCGGCGACGAGCCCGGCCGGGCCCCAGCTGGGTGGGCTCCGTCAACTTGCCTTGCAAACCCCGCCCGGCCAGGGGCCGATCGAGGCCAGGATCCTGGAGCTGCAGGAGTTGGTCCGGCGCCAACCCGACAAACACGACGCCTGGATCTTGCTCGGCCGCACCTGGATCCAAAAGGCCCGACAAGCCGCCGATCCCGGCTTCTACGCCAACGCCGACGCCTGTGCCGACGTCGCTTTGGAGCTTCGACCCGAACACCCGCTGGGCCTCGACCTGAGGGCCTTGGTGTTGATGAACGCCCACCGCTTCGCCGACGCCCGAGACCTGGCGCGCCGAGCCTTGGCCAAGGACCCGGACGATCTGATGGCCCTCGGCAACCTGAGCGACGCGCTCCTCGAGTTGGGGGACTTCGCGGCCGCCAAGGAGGTGACCCAACAGATGATCAACCTCCGCCCGGGGCTGCCGTCTTATTCCCGGGCGGCCCACCTGCGTTTTTTGGCCGGCGACAACGTGGGCGCCAAACAACTCTACCGGCTAGCGATGGACGCGGGGCAGGGGAGCAAAGACACCGAACCCCTGGCCTGGGTGACCGTCGAGGCCGCCAAGATCTTCCTCGTCGAAGGGAACCTGGAGGCCGCTGAGGCCGGCTTTTTGCGGGCGCTCGACACCTTCCGCGATCACCCGGCGGCCCTGGCGGGGCTGGCCCGGGTACGTTTGGCTCAAGGCAAGTTCGAGGAATCGGCCGAGCTGGCGGGCCGATCTTTTTTGTTGTCGGCTTTGGCCGAAACCGCATGGCTGCATGGCGACACTTTGACTCAAGCCGGTCGAGTCGACGAGGCAAAGTTGGCCTACGCCAAGGTGAAGCGGCTCGGTGAACACGGCGAGGGCCGAGTTTGGGCCGCGTTTTTGGCGGCCCGCGATGAAGCGCCGGAACAGGCCTTGTCCACGGCGCAAGCGGAGTTGCAGATCCGCGGTGAACCGTACACCCACGACGCCCACGCTTGGGCCTTGTACCGCACCGGCGCGCTCCAAGAGGCCAAGGCCGCGATCGAACGAGCGACCACCCACGGCACCCGAGATCCGCTGTTGCTCTTTCACCAAGGTGCGATCCGCTTGGCGGTTGGGGATCGAGGCGGGTGTGAGTTGCTCCGCGAAGCCCGGCGTTTGGGCCTGCACTTCCCGATCGCGGCGGCCCTCGAGCTCAGCCGACTTTCGGCGAGGTGTGCCCCTTCCGCATCCGCAGGTTGATCATCTCGACGCCGAGCGAAAACGCCATGGCGAAGTAGATGTAGCCCTTGCTGATGTGTTGGCCCAGGCCTTCGGCGGTCAACATCACGCCGATCAAGATCAAGAAGGAGAGGGCCAGGACCTTCATGGTCGGGTGCCGATCGATGAAGGCCGACACCGTACCCGCGAACACGATCATCACGCCGATGGCCAAGACGGTGGCCACCGCCATGATCCAGACGCTGTTGGCCATGCCGACCGCGGTGATCACCGAGTCCAAGGAGAAGATCAGGTCCACCACCAAGATCTGAGCGATGACCGCCGAGAAGGTCGCCTTGCCCACCACTTTGTCGGCCGGCAAGGCCGAAGCCTCGATCTTCTCGTGGATCTCGAAGGTGGCTTTGCCCACCAAAAACAGGCCGCCGCCGAGCAGGATCAGATCACGCCCCGAAAATCCTTTGCCCAAGATGCTGAACAGGGGTTCGGTCAGGCCCATCATCCAAGACACGCTGAAGAGCAGGCCCAAACGGGTGAAGGTCGCCAGGGCCAAGCCGACCCGGCGGGCCGATTCCTGGCGGCTGCCCGGAAGGCGGCTGGTCAGGATGGCGATGAACACCACGTTGTCGATGCCCAAGATGATCTCCATGCCGGTCAAGGTCAGGAGCGCCATCCAGGTGTCGGGATCGGAAAGTATCTCCACGCGGCGGGGAGGCTACCTCAAGTCGCAGGGGCGGTCCCGGTGATTTGCGGACTCCAGCTGGGCGGGGTGCCCCAAAACGCCGCGGTTGACCGGGGGAACTGGGCGCGGAACAAATGCGGCTCCCTACCCGGAGCACCACGAGCATGACCCCCGTCGTTCGCAAGAAGAAGCCCAGCCAGAAGAAGCCCAGCAAGGTGAAGCCCAAGGCCATCGCCAAAATGAGCCCCCAACCCAACACCAAGGTCGCCGCTTCATCGGCCTCCTCGTTGATCGATCAACGGATCGAGGCGCTCTCGGGTTGGCGCGGTGAGACCTTGGCCAAGATGCGGGCCTTGATCTTGGAGGCGGCCCCTGAAGCGATCGAAGAGGTGAAGTGGGGCGGCACTCCAGTGTGGTCCGACCACGGGATCCTCTGCACCGGCGAGGCCTACAAGGCTGTCGTCAAGTTGACCTTCGCTCGGGGCGCCAGCCTCCCGGATCCGAAGGCGCTCTTCAACTCCAGCCTGGAAGGCAACACCCGCCGGGCGCTGGACCTCCGCGAGGGCGAGCGGGTTGACGCCCGGGCCTTCAAGTCCTTGGTGAAGGCCGCGGTCGCCTACAACCGAGCCCTCAAGAAGTAGGTCGGGCTCGGGGCCCCTCGGCGGTTTAGAGGGCGGCGGGGCTTGACTCCCAGCGACGCCGGGTCAATCGTTATTTTACGATGAGGTGAGGATCAAAACTCCGGCTGGCTCTCAGGAGTCGCCTAAGTTTTGGTTCATGATGGGGGTATTCCATGAATAGGTTATCGATCATTAACGATGAAAAACCGGCCCTGGCGACCACCTTTCGGGTCTTCGATCCAGCGATGTGTTGTTCGACCGGAATCTGCGGTCCTTCGGTCGACGCTCAGCTGGTCCGCTTCGCCGCCGACCTCGACTGGCTCAAGAGCCAGGGGGTTTTGGTGCAACGCTTCAACCTCTCCCAACAACCGGCGGCCTTCGTCGACGACACCTCGGTGAGATCCGCGCTGGAGGACAAGGGAGAAGCGAGCCTCCCGCTCATCCAGGTGGACGGTCAGGTCAAGAGCAGCGGTGTGTATCCCAGCCGGGCCCAACTCGCGGCCTGGGCTGGCCTCGGCTCCTTCGAGGACGCGCCCAAGACGGCATCAACCGGGTGTTGCGGACCGGCCACCGCCAAGGACTCCTCCTCGGACAAGTCGGGCTGCTGCTGAAGGAGTTCGCCATGTCGACCTTGATCCAAAACCCAACCCGAATCCTCTTCTTCACGGGCAAGGGTGGCGTCGGGAAGACTTCGGCGGCTTGCGCGACGGCGATCGGCCTGGCCGACCGGGGCCTTCGGGTCCTGTTGGTGAGCACCGATCCGGCCTCCAACCTGGATGAGGTCCTTGGCGTAGGTTTGTCCTCGAAGCCGACGCCGGTGCCGTCGGTGCCCGGATTGTCGGCGCTCAACATCAACCCCGAACAAGCCGCCCACGACTATCGGGAGCGGGTGGTCGGTCCCTATCGGGGGGTGCTCCCGGCGGCGGCGATCACCAGCATGGAGGAGCAACTTTCGGGCGCCTGCACCGTCGAGATCACGTCCTTCGACGAGTTCTCGAAGCTCCTCGGCGATCCCCAGGTGACCTCGGCTTTTGATCACGTCATCTTCGACACCGCTCCGACCGGGCACACGCTGCGCCTGCTGGAGTTGCCGGCGGCGTGGTCGAACTTCATCGACACCAACGTGGGTGGCACTTCGTGCTTGGGCCCCCTCTCGGGCCTCGACGCCCAAAGGGCGCTCTACGCCGCTTCGAACGTGGCCCTCCGCGACGCCCAACAGACCACCCTAATTTTGGTGGCGCGACCGGAGGTGACGTCGCTAAGGGAGGCCGAACGCACCCGGGCCGAACTCGCCCACCTCGGGGTCGCCAACCTTCGCCTGCTGATCAACGGGGTCTTTCAGGCTCAGGATCGGGCCGACGTTACGGCCTTGGCCATGGAGGCCCGGGGCAAGGCGTCGTTGGGCGCGATCCCGGAGGGGCTGCAAAATTTGCCGCGGATCGAGGTCCCGCTCTTGCCCTTCGGGTTGGTCGGGATCGAGGCCCTTCGTCAGTTGGGGGGCCAAGGTGGCCTGGCGCACCCACCACCGATCGTTCTGGCTCCAATCCTGAACACCGAAGGCCTCGATCAGCTGGTGGATCAGATCGCCCAACGCGGCCGCGGGGTGGTGATGACCATGGGCAAAGGAGGCGTCGGCAAGACCACCGTCGCCGCTCGAGTCGCCAGCGCCTTGTCCCGTCGAGGTCTCAGCGTCACCTTGACCACCACCGATCCGGCGGCCCACGTGGAAGCGGCGGCCCGAGAGTTGAGCGGCGGGGCCACCGACCTTCGGATCACCCGCATCGACCCGGCCCTCGAGACCCGTCGCTACACCGAAGAGGTCATGGCGACCGCCGGTGCTGGCTTGGACGTTCAGGGGCGGGCGCTCCTCGCCGAAGATCTCCGCAGCCCTTGCACCGAGGAGATCGCGGTGTTCCGGGCCTTCGCCGACACCGTGGCCCAAGGCGCGGAGCGATTTGTGGTCATCGACACCGCGCCCACCGGTCACACCTTGCTGCTGCTCGACGCCGCCGAGGCCTATCACCGAGAGGTGCTCAAGAAGCCCAGCGGCAGCCCCGAGGCGGTGAAGCAGCTCTTGCCGCGCCTGCGGGACGGGAACTTCACCCACGTGCTTTTGGTGGTCCTCCCCGAGGCCACCCCGATCCATGAGGCCATGCAGCTCGAGCGGGATCTC
Source organism: Deltaproteobacteria bacterium (assembly GCA_016703535.1). GTDB lineage: Bacteria > Myxococcota > Kuafuiibacteriia > Kuafuiibacteriales > Kuafuiibacteriaceae > Kuafuiibacterium > Kuafuiibacterium phototrophicum. The sequence continues at coordinate 1,590,485 of JADJBV010000002.1, forward strand.
GCCCGGGCCGACATCAAGCCCTTCGCCTGGGTGGTAAACCAAAGCCTAACGCCCCTCGCCGTGAGCGATCCCATCTTGCGGGCTCGCCGGGCGAACGAGGCGACCCACCTGCGGGAGCTCCAGGGCCATTCGCCCCACCTGGTGCTCGAGCCATGGAGCGTGGGCTTCACGAACAACGCAGACCGTCAGCAGGCCGGCCCATCGGCGGAGCTTCGGCTCTAGGGCCGGGCTCGGCGGACCGAGGAGCAGTATGAGCAAAACAGACGCAGGACTCGCCGGGCGGTTGTCCTTCCTCGACCGCTACCTGACCTTGTGGATCTTCTTGGCGATGGCGCTGGGGGTCGCCTTGGGCACCTTGGCACCCGGGATCCCCGCGGCCCTCGACGCGATGAGCGTGGGGACGACCTCGATCCCGATCGCCATCGGCTTGGTGTTGATGATGTACCCGCCGCTGGCCAAGGTCCGGTACGAAGAGCTGGGCCTGGTCTTCCGCAACAAGCGGGTCCTGGGCTTGTCGTTGGTGCAGAACTGGATCATCGGGCCGATCTTGATGTTCACCCTCGCGGTGATCTTCTTGCGGGACAAGCCGGAGTACATGTTGGGGCTGATCCTGATTGGCCTGGCGCGGTGCATCGCCATGGTCATCGTCTGGAACGATCTCGCCAAAGGTGACACCGAATATTGCGCCGGTCTCGTGGCCTTCAACTCGATCTTCCAGGTGCTGTTCTTTTCAGTATATGCCTATTTCTTCGCCACCCTGTTACCGACTTGGTTGGGGCTGGAGGGGGTGGTCGTCGACATCACGATCGGCGAGATCGCCAAAAGTGTGGCCATTTACCTCGGCATCCCCTTCGCGGCTGGCTTCTTGACCCGGCGGATCTTGGTCGGCGCCAAAGGCCGGGACTGGTACGAAAAGGTCTTCATTCCTCGCATCAGCCCCGTGACCTTGGTGTCGTTGTTGTTCACCATCGTGCTGATGTTTTCGCTCAAGGGCGAGGCCATCGTCGGGTTGCCCCTCGACGTCCTGCGGATCGCGGTGCCGCTCCTGATCTACTTCGTGGTCATGTTTGGGGTGTCCTTCTTCTTGAGCAAGCGGGTGGGCGCGGACTACAAACAGTCGGCGACCCTCTCCTTCACCGCGGCCTCCAACAACTTCGAGTTGGCGATCGCGGTGGCCATCGCCAGCTTCGGAATCCACAGTGGCGCGGCCTTCGCCGCGGTCATCGGGCCCCTCGTCGAGGTCCCGGTGTTGATCGGATTGGTCCACGTGTCCTTGTGGGCCCAACGACGTTATTTCCCAAATCCGACGCTCGAGGCCGCAGGGGCTGGTGCCCGCGTCCCGAACGCCCCCAGCAGCAGGGCTTGATCCATGAGCACCCCCAACAACCTCCTCTTCCTTTGTGTCGCCAACTCCGCCCGCAGCCAGATGGCCGAGGGGCTGGCCCGGAAGCTCTTCGGAGATCGGATCGGCGTCCAGAGCGCCGGCAGCGAACCCTCCAAGGTCAACTCGTACGCGATCGAGGTCATGGCCGAGCTCGGCGTGGATCTCAGCGTCCACCACTCTAAGTCGGTCCAGACCATCGATCCGACCACGGTCGGGACGGTCATCACCTTGTGCGCCGAGGAGGTCTGCCCGGTGTTTTTGGGGAAGGCCCGACGGCTCCATTGGCCCATCGCCGATCCCGCGAGCAAGGACCCGTCGATCCCGCGGGAAGAGATGTTGACCCGCTTTCGTACGGCCCGAGATCAGATCCAAGCCCGGCTGGAGACCTTGGACGACCTCCTGGCCCCCCGGTGACGAGGTGGCCCTACCGGCCGGCCAAGGCGCCGCAGACAGCTCAAGGTGCACGCCAGGTTCCGTCGGCGCCCCGGAGTTGGATCCGGGTGACCGTACCGGGCAACTCGGAGAAACTCGATTCGACGCGGAGGTAGATCAACTTCACGTCGGCGGCCTGTAAGGCGGCTCGGGTGAGCTCGGGCAGGCCGGGATCCAGGGTCGGCTCCACGATCAGGTGTTCGGCGAAGTTGTGGTGTTCGACCGAGGCGGTGAAGGCCAACGAGCTGGTCACGATCAACGGCGTGGGGAACAGACCGGTGAGCTCCAGCCCGCGGGCCTCGGTGATCGGCGTCGTGAAGTACTCCCGAGACATCAGGCCCCCCATGTCGACGGTGTAGCGCCCGGTGCCGCGACCGGGGAGCACCACCTCTCGGAGCACCGGTGCCCGTCGCCCCAAGGCGTGACAGGGCCACAACTCGATCGATTGGCGCTCTTGTGGGAAGTCGGCGCCGGGATCGTCCAGGTTGGCCGGGTGGCTCAGATCCAGGCGCAGGTTGAGCTCGTCGAGCAACACCAGCGGTAGGTTGCCAGGCGCCAGGTGATCGCTCAGCTCCTGCCCCGAAAACCAGAAGCTCCACTGGTGTGGGCCGTCGGTGGCGCGCCAGGTGTGCTGGCGGGCGTCGCTGTCTTCGACGTAGTTGTAGTCGGGCAAGCTGTCGAAGGGCCCGGATTGGGCGTGGAGTTGATCGCCGTTTCGGTAGCGGAGCTCCACCCGATCCAGCAGCGACTCGTGGGTATTGCGGGTGAAGCGCAGGCGCCGCGGAGTGACCGACAGGTGAGGGTCGGCGTGATGGAGGGTCCACGCCGAAACGAACTCTTGACCCACCGCGCAGAGCTCGAGGGGCCGGGGGATGATCACCGCCTCACTCGGCGCCAGGTGAGGGCGGCTCCGGGCTCGGGTGATCAAGGTCCGCTCCTCGGGCTCGAGGAAGCCAGTCACGTCGGTGACGTGCACGTCGCTGCGGTGGGCGTGAGGGGTGATCGCGCCGATCCAGAAGATGGGGCGGGCCCGCACCACCACCTCTCGGCCCACCAAGGCCAACAGCTCGGGATCGTCTTGGGGCCACTGGATCACCGGCACGCGCCGCCGAGCACCTTCGGCATAAAGTGCGTCGGGCACCGTCGCTGCGGTCACGAACAAGGCACCGACGTCCGGCAAGGTGCCGGGCACGCCGTTGGTCCACACCACGTCGTCGAGCCCCAACCCGCCGCCCGCGAGGTCCACCAACGCAACTCGGCGCAAGGTGCCCAAGGCCCAGCCGCTGGTCGACGAGTCGACGGATCGCACCACCGAAGGCCGGGGATCCAAGGGACCCACGTCCCGGACCTGTGCGTCGTTTGCGCCGCCGTCGCCGCCCGCATCCAGGAGGCCACCGTCGGTGCCCAGGTCCGAAGGCTGCGCGTCCATGCCGGGGCCCGCATCGGGCGTGGGAGAGTTTTCTTCGCCGCAGGCCATCAAAGAGCTGAGGGCCAAGGCGCAGGCGAGGCCGAAAATCCGTGGTTTTGGGCCGAAAAAGGGCAAGGTGCGGGCCATCTCCGGCCGTACCATCCAAGATGTGGGCCAACAAGGGGCCGGCGCCGCCACCCGAACCGACGGCGAGACGGCGCTCACAGCGGAGCATTGCCGCTGGAGCAGCGTAGGATGACCGCGGTGCGAGCGCTGCCCATGTTGCTGATGTTGTTCCTCTCCGCCTGCATGGTGCAGCCGGGTCCGCGTCGGCCCCCGGGCGAGATCACCAGCCACCAGGATCGCTTCATGAGCCGCGAAGAGTCGGCCCGGGAGGTGAAGAGCACCCGTCACTCCGACTTTTGGGGAAAAGTGATCGCCGAGCGAGAGAAACGAGCGGCGGCGGAGCTGGCCGCGAAGAAGGAGCCTCCCCAAACGACGCGGGCCCGGACCATCGTCGCGGTCTTCGATCTCGAGGGTGAGGGATCCGGCTTCGATGCTCCGACTCTCGAGGCCCTCAGCGACTACTTGGCCACTCGGGTGGCGCTTTCGGGAAGCTACGGCCTCGTGCCTCGGTCCGACCTTCGACAGCTGATCGTCCAGCAGAAGGCCGAAAGTTATCGGGAGTGTTACGACGAGGCCTGCCGCATCGAGCTGGGCCGGGCCCTCGCGGCCCAAAAGTCTCTGTCGCCGCGCTTGATCCGGGCCGGAGAGACCTGCGTCGTCGGGATCGTGCTCTACGATCTCTCCCAGGAGATCGCCGAACGCGCGACCACCGTCCGTGAGCGCTGCGCCGAAGAGTCGATCCTCGACGCGATCGACCGAGCGGTTCAAGACATCGAAGTTCGTTGAGCGGGCCCCAAGCGGCCCCTGCTAGTCGTCGCTGGGTCGGAGGCCCAGGCGCTCCATGATCTCGAAGGGCGTGGGCTTCCGGCGGAAGATCCGACGGCCGAAGAGGTCTTCGTAGCGCTCATCGGTGCCGGTGGCGCTTTGGAGCATGGCCCACCAGCCCTCCCGTTGGGCCGAGGTGGCCTCACCGGCGGCCAGACGAAGGATGAGCTGCTCCAACTCCCGGCGGTCGAGGTCCAGAGGTGGAGGACCGCTGGGGTCGAGGACCTGGGGACGTAGGTAAGAGTGGTAGTGGGGGAGGTGGTGGTAGAGGGATGAACCGGTGATCTCGTTGAGCCAGTTTTCGCCCCGGTTTTCGAAGATCTTTGTCAACACAACTTGCACTCCGCCCTCTACCACCAACAACTCGTCGATGGTCTGGCGGCGACGGGGATCGATCAACACCACTTGAAGTTCATCCCCTTCATAAAGCGCGAAGTAGCGAGGATCGTCCTGCAAGGCGCAGAAGGGCAGCACCGGAATGGACCGGTCCGGTTCGTAACTTTCAGCCTGGGGGGCGCCAGGGGTTCGGCCGTAGAACCCGTCCTCGAAGGAACCGACCACCACCTGGAGGTCTTGACGGCGCAGGAGGTCCCATCGCCCGAAGAGCACCGCGCCATCGCAGTGATCGTAGAGTTCGATCAACGCCGCTGGGAAGCCGTGGCCCCGCAGCTCCAAGGAGGTCGGCTTGGGCCGGGGGGCGTGTTGATCGATCTGCTGGAGTAGGGTGGCCATCGGCGTCGGCGCGGCCACCGCCCAAGCGGCCGCGGGGCGCAGGGCCCCGTTCGGGAGTTGTTGGACCCCCACCAGCCCTCCGTACAGCGACACCTGTTGGAGATCTTTGACCCCCTGGACCCGCAAGGAGGCGGAGCTCAGGCCGAGGGGCGCCGACTCGGCGGCCAGGCCGGATCCGATCCAGGAATCCCGGGTGTCGCCCGGCTCGGCCGCCAAGACCATCGGGTTCCGATAGGTCAGGCCACTTTCGGGTTGAAGGTACGGGAACAGACGCATCAACCAGCCGGTGGTCACCTCACCGCCGTAGACCTCCTTGGGCTTGTAGATGCACTCCCAAAAGTCCGGATCGGGTCGACCCGCGGCGGTGGCCTCGAACTTGGCCAAGATCGGACGCAGGCCACGGACCCACCACTCCAGCTCGTATTCGGCCAAGACCTCGGCGCGCCGCCGCAGCTCGGCCCAGTCCGCCACTGTGCCCTCCAGGGTGATCTCCGGGATCCCGCAGATGCACCTCAGCTGGTAGTCGAAGTACCGACGAAAGGCGCTCATCATCACCACCTGGCTGGCGATCCGTTCGGTCTGAGTGGTGGTGCTGAAGGTGCAGGTGAAGAGGTGGTGCAGGCCCGGCCCGACGTGGGCTTCGAGGGCTTGACCGAAGTTGTTCACCACCGCCGCCCACTCTTCGGCGCCTCCGGGCAGGGACATCACCGGCACTGCGATCGGCGCTCGGCCTTGGTGCCGCACGAAGCGATCTCGCAAGGCTTCGGCGTTTTCTTCGACGTGGAGCGCGAAGCCTTGGGCGAGGGTCAGCCAGACGTGGTCCGGTGACCACACCAAGGGGCGATGTTCGGAGAAGGCCAAGTGCACCGCCTGCACCAGGGGGTGAAGGCCCGAGCTCGGCTCGACCAAGGTCAACTCAGGGCTGGTCGCCAAGGGGCCCCTGCCAGTGGAGTGGGTGATGGCCTGGGTCAGGGTGCGGGTGGCGAGCCGAGACAACTCCGGCTTCACCGAATCCACACGAAAGGTGGTCGCCATGGGCCAAGCTTAACACCCGGGGTGGGCCCGGTCCCGGCGTTAAAGTACGTAGCCTCGCTTCAGCAACATTTGGGCGCTGTGTTGGCAGGCCGCAGGTTCGGGGAGCTCAAAGCCCAGGCCATCGGCGATCCGGGTGATGATCTGAAAGAGCAAGTGAACTTGCACGGCCTCTTCGATCGCGGTTCGGTCGAGGCCAACCGCGAACAACGGCTGGAGATCGGCCGGGCCGAGGCCTGCTGGGTCTTGGGCCAGGCGCTCCAAAAATCCCAACATCGCCCGCAGCTCGGGCGAAACGGGGGCGGTGCGCCAATCGGCCAAAACCGCCTGGGTCAGGGAGTCACCGAGCTGGGACGACGCGACCGCGCCGTGGATCCGCGTTCAAAAGCGGCACTGGTTGAGGTGGGAGGTGAAGGTCGCGAAGAGCTCCCGTTCTCCCACCGACCAGCGCGACGGGCCTCGCATCGTCTCCTGGAGCAGTTGATTGTAGGCGCCGGCGAAGAAGCGGGGCCGGTGGAGCAAGGTCTTGATCACGCCCAAGGGCTCCCGGCGCGAACTCCAGCCGATGACCTTCAGCAACACCTTGGCCTTCAAGCTTTGGCCCCGGCTCAAGCTCTTCAACCTCATGACTCCTCCCAAAGGCGCACGAAGGCGGCCCGGCGTTCGTCGGCGGCGCCGATGGCGGCGGCCACCGTCAACTCGTAGATCTGTTCGTCGTCGAGGCCGGCGTTGCGCAGGGCCTGGTGATCGTAGTCGGTCACCGCGTAGGCCTGGGTGCGGAGCTTGCCGGCGTAGGTTTGCAGGGCCTCCGGGATCCCCGCGGCCCCGGTTTTGGCCGCTTCGCGCCACTCGGTGGAGAGGTGTCCCGGGCCCTTGATCACGGTGGCGAGCATCGCCGACCAACCTTCGAGGAACTTCTTCATGGGGCCTCTTTGGGACGGATGGGCGGGCTCAGGCGTTTCAGGACGGGGGCCGTGTCGCAGCTCATCCCGCACACGCCGCTAGCGCCGCCGTCATCCAAGAGGCAACTCCCCTGGCACTCGGCCACCACCTCACAGACCTCCCCTTTGGGTTTGGGCGCGAGGCATCGGCTTTGGACACAACGCAAGCCAAGTTGACAGTCGCCGCCGCTGCAACCTTCACCGGCCGCGCCGCGTTCACCGGCCGCGCAGACCCGATCCGCACAACGGGCCCCTGGGCCACACTGAGGCGTGGAGAGACACGCCTGGCCCACTGGGATCGCCGCCTGGCAGCGGTTTCGATCGCAATAACCGGCGGCGCAGGAGGGGTGGGTGCGTTCGTAGTCGTCTTGTCGGGTGTAGACCGCCAGCGCGTCGACCGCAGTGCCGCACAAACTCCCGACTGGGGCCGCAGGGCCGCAGCGGCCTTGATCGGTGGGCCCGGCGCCGTGGCAGCGGAGCTCCCCGATACATTCAAGCGAAGACCGACAGGCGGCGCCGGGCTCCTTCGTTCCGCCGATCAGGCCCCGGCAGGCCGGCGGCAACTCTTGCCAGCTGGGCCCCATCCACTCGCAGCCTTGGTACCGCTCTTCGATCGCCGCCTCGCAGGCTCCGACCTTCGCCTCTTCCAAGCGCACCGCCCCATCGGCGACGGCCGAAGCCAAGGTCTGCTCGCAGGCCCCGGTCATCTCGATGCCCAAGGACTCGCCGCAGCAAGCGGCCTTGCGTTGTTTGGGGACCAGGTGGAGCGCTCGACAGGTCCGGCTGACCAAGGCCGGGATGGGGCCGGTTGGGGGGGCGTAGACCGGGCGCACGTTGCTGCCGTCGTCCGCGGTCCCGGCCAGCGGGGGTGGGGGCGGCGCGGTCTTTTCTGGGCAGCCGTTGCAGGCGCACCCCAACAAGGCCAACAGCCCGATCACCCGAACGTGCACACCGTCCTGTACGCCGGCCGAGGGAACAAGTTCAACCGCGGCGTCGTTTTTGCGGGCACCCTGTTGGGTGTTGAACACCGTCGCCCACGATGGCGCCGATCCACGGGCCCGCGGCCAACGTACCCGAGGTGCGGCCTCGACCCGGGCTGGCCCCGGGTTAGGGCTGGGCGCCCACGGTTTCACGCCGATCCTTCGCTTGCGTGGTCGCCGCCGACCCGAGAAGCTCCGCCGGTGCGGCTGCGTTTTTTGATCGTGGGTCGCGATCGTCATGACCCGCTGGTGTTGGCGGCGGAGGAGTATCGCGAGCGGTTGGGTCACTACTTCCCGACCGAGCTGGTGGAGGTCAAAGAGACGCCGCTCAAAAACGCGCCCGTAGAGCGGGTGAAACAAGAGGAGGCCCAACGCCTCAGGGACGCACTCCAAGATGGCGACCACCTGATCCTCCTCGACGAACGCGGCAAAGAGCACTCTTCCCTGGAGTTGGCCGAACGGCTGCGGCGGGCCCAAAACGACGGTCTAAAAAGTCTGGCGTTTGCCATCGGCGGGCCGAGCGGCCTCGATCCCCAGTTCCTCAAGGAGGCCAAGGAACGTTGGTCCTTGTCGCGCCTGACCTTGCCTCATCGCTTCGCCCGGCTGCTCCTCACCGAACAACTTTATCGGGCGGGGACCATCTTGCGCGGCGAGCCCTACCACAAATGAGCCTGCGGAGCCGGCCAGCGTGAAGTTCCTCCGCTCCTTCCTCGAGGTGGTGTTCCCTCCGGTGTGCGCGGCCTGTGGTGTCCCCGGGCGTGAACCTTTTTGTGAGCTCTGCAAGGAGGCTTTGGAGCCGGCCCCACCCTTCGTGATCCCCGGCGCCGATCGGGCCGGGGCCTTGTGGCTCCACGGCGGGCCGGCGGCGCTGGCGGTGCAACACCTGAAGTTCCACGATCACCCGGAGCTGGGCCGGCCCTTGGGCGAGGCCATGCAAGTTGTCTTGCCGGAGTTCGGGCCCATCGATCTGGCGGTGCCGGTGCCGTGTTCTCCAGGGCGGCTCCGGGACCGGGGCTACAACCAAGCCCGAGAGCTGCTCCGGGGCCTGGGCTTGCCGGTGAAAGTTCGGGCCTTGAGTCGGACCAAAGAGGTGCCACCCCAGGTCGGGCTCGATCGGGCGGGGCGCCTGGAGAACCTGGTGGGGGCCATCGGCCTGGGCCCCGAAGCCCAGGCGCTGGCGGGGCGCCGGGTGCTCCTGGTCGACGACGTGATCACCACCGGGGCCACCGCCCAGGCCGCCGCCGCGGCTTTGCGGGCCGGGGGCGCGGGGGCGGTGCTGGTCTTGGCCCTGACCCGGGCCGAGTGAACGTCGGTCTTACCCCTGACCACCGGTCGGACGGCGGGGCCGAACCCGCGACCCGACGAGTATCCGATGTCAAAGGGCCCGGGACGCGGGAGAGTCGCCACCGCATGGACTGTACGGTCAAGTCATCGACTTCATGGGCCTTCGCCCTCTGTTTGGGCGCCCTCTTCGTCGGCTGCCGGGATCAAGGAGGCACGCCGGTCAATCGCAACGACAGCGGCGTGACCATTCGGACCTGCACCACCAGCTCCGAGTGCAACGGCGAAGGTGTTTGTGTCGCTGGCGTGTGCACCCAAGTGACCAACTGCGACAACGACACCGAGTGTACGGCCGACAGCAAGGTCTGCCACCAGAGCCGAAAGTTCTGCGTCGAATGTGACGGCCGCGCCGGCCAGTGTGGCGCCGGCAAAACCTGCCAGTTCGACTTCACCTGTGTCGACATCGCCTCCAACCCCGACGCGGGCCCGGCCGATGCCACCGCCTGCACCGGCAGCTGTGCCGATCGCAACGAGTGCGCCAACGACCTGGTCTGCAAGGACAACACCTGTTGCCCGCCGCCGTCCCGCTGCCGCTCCCCCGCCGACTGCCCCAACGATCGCCCGGAGTGCAACGGCGCGACCGGCCAGTGTTTTGGCGGCGGCGCCGGTTGCTTCAACGACCCCGACTGTGAAAGCCGCCCGGGTTGTGCCGGCGGCGCCTGCACTTGCGACATCCAGGGTGCACCTCCCGGCGTGTGCCGCGCTCGCCCCGATCAGTGCCAGGCCGATCAAGACTGCTGGACCGGTGGCACCTTCAACCAAAAGTACTGCCTGGTCTCGAGCAGCCCGAAGACCTGCCAAAACACGGTCGCCTGCACCAGCGACACGCAGTGTGCGGCCCTCGGTTTGGTCTGCGACACCCAGGCGGGCAGCCCCAGCACCGGCTACTGCATCAACGGCGTGCCCTGTCCTTTGGGGACCGAATGCACCGCTCCGCAGATCTGCGAGGCGGGCCGCTGCGTCGGCCAAAACTGCGTCAACACGCCGTCCCTCTGCGCGGTCAACGAGATCTGCAACACCACCACCTTGACCTGTCAGCCCGCCGGCGGTTGCACCTTGGACACCGACTGTCAGGCCGGCAACTACTGCAACCTGACCAGCAACCCCGGCACCTGCGCGCCCGGCTGCCGCGACGCCGCCGACTGCCCGGGTGGCGTCTGCAACGCGAGCCACATGTGTGAGTTCGCCACCGGTGGCCTCTGCGGCTCCTGCGCCACCGACGCCGAGTGCCCCGCCGGCGCAACCTGCCGAGAGCTGGTCACCTCACCCGGCACCAAAAAGTGCTACGAGTCCTGCAACGCCATCACCGGCCAAGACTGCGTGCTCAACCCCGCCGCCGCCTGCATCATCTTGATCTGCAGCTGCCTCTGAGCCCGCAGGCTCTCTTCACTCTTCCAATACCAATCGCGAGAGCAACCGCTCCAGCCCCGGCAGTTGCCGTTGCTCCCGCACGTCGACCGTCGCGGTGCCGTGCACCAGCTCGCTCCCGTCGAGCCTCGCCAGGTGGAGCTGGAGCGCGACATGTCCGGGCGCCGGCTCCAATCGCACAAAAAACAAGTGCCCCGTCGAGCCGTCAGGCAAGGGCACTTCTTTGCTTTCGGTGGTGACGAAGCCGGGCGCCGCCTTGGTCAAGCCGAGCAAAGCCTCACTCAACGCCTCCTTTGCGCTTCGCAAGCGGGTCGAAGTCCTGACGATGGCGATCACCGCCGATGGTCGTTCGCCCACCGCCTTCGCCGCCCGGGGGCCGGCGAGGGGCGCCGCCAGGGTCGGCTCAGCGGCGTGCACGTAGACGACCTCTCGTCGCTCCATCGTCCAGCCGCTGGGCCAAGGGTTCGTTGAGGGCTCGCTCATCTTCATCGCCCTTCCATGATCCAGACGTCGCCCGTGCAGACCCGGAGCGCGTCGTGGACCCGTCCCAAGGTGGCCCGTTGAGCGGCGGTGGCGCCGGCGGCCACCACTTGTTCCCGGGCGGCGTAAGCCACCGAGGCCACGTCCTTCAGGCCCAACCGCTGCAATCGTTTGGCGGTGGCCTTGCCGACGCCCTTCAGCGCCTCGGCGGGCAGCCGGTTCGCGTATTCGTCTTTGGTGGTGAGCCCCGGTGTTTCGCTGCCGGGGCCCCACATCTGGCTGTCCATCTTCCGGGTGACGCCCTTGTCCAGGTTGGGCTTCAGGCAATCGTAGGTCAGGGTCGGGGCGGGGATGCTGTGAATGGTCGCGCTCATGATTGTGTCTCCTCTTTTTGAAGGGCCGCGGGTTTGGGTTGCGGCCGCCTGAAGAGGTTTTCGGCGGCGCTTCGTGAATGCTGTGTGCTCGTGTAAGTATATGTAGTTATTGAGCCTTTGATCGATCGGCGACCCCACTTTGGGCCGGCGCCGGTCGTAGGCCCCAAACATCGGTGACATTGGACACCGGACGTTCGTCGGCGCCGACAGTAGCAACCCAAGGCGCGGTGCGCCGAAGATGGTCGACGGATCGCCGATGGAACCACTCCTCGAAGATCATCGTCGCCGGGCAACCCAGCGCTTGGCCAACTATCCGCTTTTTGCGCAGGCCCAAGCGTCCTCGATCGAGCGGCTGATCGCGGGCGCGGAGCTCCTCGGTGGCCGGCGCGGCGAGTTGTTGCTCGAAGAAGGTGCCCCACCGATCTACGTCACCTTCGTGCTCGAGGGTGCGGTTCGGATCTTCCACTCGGTCGACGACGGCCGACAGTTTACGCCCAAGATCATGGCGGCCCCCAACCACTTCGGCGACGTCGAGTTGATCAGCGGTCAAACGCAGAACGGCCAATCGGTCGAGCTGTTGGTCGATGGTTGGGTGGCCCGAGTGCCGTGGGCGATCGTCCGCCAGGTGCTGCTGGAAGATCACGGCGTTTGTTTGGGTTGGTTGGGCGGGCTGGCGTCCCAGTTCGTCTATACGATCGACGCCGATCGCCACAACGTCTTCAGCGGGCTCCCGGGGCGCGTCGCCAACGTCTTGCTCTCTTACGCCGAGGTGTTTGGGACCCCCACCCGGGATGGCGTGGCGCTGCAGGTCCCCTTGTCCCTCGATCGTCTGGCTCGCGAGGTCGGCTCGGTGAAGCGCTCGATCATCCGGGTCCTACAGACCTTCGAGGCCGCCGGGTGGGTCGAGCCGGGCCGGGCTTTGGTGTTACGTCGCACCGAAGAGCTGGTGGCGGCGACCTTGCCCCGTCGCCTCGGCCTTTCGCACGCGGCCAAGGCCCCGGGCCTCCTCGACGACGACACCACCTTACCCAAGGAGCCGCGGTGATCGGTCAAGCGCCCAAGACGCCGAGCACCTTCTCTTTGCTCCACGCCCTCTCCAAAAAAGATGGCTTGCCTGCCAATGCCCGAGCTTCTCTGGAGAAGCTCCAGGCCTTCGTCCAGTCCAAGGGCGGCACCATCCGCCGTTCGGATCTTTCGCAGCTCGACGACGAGCTGGGCCGTCTGGTGGCCCACAACGCCCTCCGCCATCGGGCGGTGATCGAGACCCTGTCCCAGGGCCCACCCGTGCCCTTCGAGGGTCGAGCCCAGATGGTGCGGTTCATCCGCGAAAACTTGGAGCGCTTGAAGGAGGTCGAGGCCAAAGCCAACACCAGCCTACGGGCCGAAGAGCTGGGGCCCGAGTGGTTCGCGATCTACTACACCCGCCTCTTGGCCAACGAGGCCTGGAACCACCAGCCCGGCAGTTATGGTCAGGGGCCAATGTTGAGCGACGTGCTCAAGGGCGCCACCCGAGAGCTGGTGCGACTCTTGGGGATCGACGAGGCCCTCAAGTCCGGCGACCTCAAGGGGGCCCGCAAAAAAGAGCTGACGGCCCAACATCAAGCGGCCAGCCGGGAGGTCCTCTTGGCGGCTTTCGTAGGCGCCGCCGATCCCGAGGGCCTGGCCCGGGCCATCGAAAAGACCTTCCCGAGTGTTCGAGAGGTGTACTTGGAGGTCGCCAAAGAGAACGGCGCCTCGGCCCTCAACGCGACGCCCGAGGTGGCCCAGGGAGTCCTGATGCGACTCGGGCAAGATCAGGTCTACGGCCTCAAGGTGGCCGCGGCGCAAGATCAACAACACGAGTTGGGCGCGCTCCCCGCCTTGTCCGGCACCGTCGAGTGGATGCAGGCCCAGGGGCTGCTCGATCACTCGACCTTCCGGGAGCTGGTGGTGCGGCTCCGTTCCCACGCGCTGCCGTCGTTCGCCCAGCTGCTTTCTACCATGGAGCGTTTTGGCCTCTCCCACTATGAGGTCGACGCCAGCAAAGGAGTTTCGACCAGCCCCTTGGCGGTGGCGACCATGCAACGTTCGGCGGCCCGGGTGGATCCTTCTTACCGCGACGCTTGGCGCTCTCCCGAGGCCCAGGCCAAGGTCCTTGAAAAGAACATGGAGCGCAGCTTGGCGGAGGCGCGCCGACGGAAGCAGCCGTTGTTGGTGTTGGGTGAAGGTTACGCCAGCGCTCGATCGCTCCACGACGCCGCCCAGGCCTACCCCGAGGTCCGTACCGGCTACGTGGCCTTCACCCAAAGTGGGCTCAACTTCTTGCGCGATCAGCCCCAGCTCCGGTTTTTGGTCGAAAGTTTGGCCGACGCCTTGATCAAAAAACTCAGCGAGTCACGGCCCCTCGGGGATTGGGTGGTGGCCCGGGAGTTGGAGCTGCAGCGCGAGTCGAAGGCCGCGCCGCCGTCGGCACAGACCGCGGTGGTGATCGGTTATGGCGACAGCGTGGGACCGGGGATCGCCCGGGCTCTCAAGCGAGAAGGTTTTCGCCAGGTGGTGATCGTCGATCGGGATCCAAAACGTTTGGCCCAGGCCAAAGCCGACGGCTTCACCGAGGTGGTGTTGGCCCAAGAGGACGGCGCCTTGCCGCCGGGCTCGCTCTACTTCACCGCCGCTGGCCGCCCCAACCTGATCAACGAGACCGCGCTGCGCAGCGTCCCATCCGGGGCGGTGGTGGTCATTCACGGGTCGAGCGTGGAGAGCGACAAACACTTCATCCATCGGGCCCGCACCGGCCAGATCCCGGGCGTCAAGGCCAAGCCCCTGGAGCGGGACAAGTTGCCCGACCACCGGACCTTGGAGATCAACTTCCAGGATCAAGGGCGGAAGAAGGCCCTGCTGCGCAAGATGGGCCAGCCCTTCTTCGACGGCCGGGACAAGGACCTGCTTTTGGTCGACGTTTATATGGCTGGGCTTTTTGCGGCGCTGGTGGTGGCGGCTCGGCGACTCAAAGATCCCCAAGAGCCGTTGGCGATGCGGAGTTTGTCCCTCGAGATCCAGCTGGGAATCGCCGAGCAGATCCGCAAGGCCTACGGGGTCGACCTTCGTCCCGAGTTGGAGGCGGCCTTGTTGCGTGAGCCTGCCGCGAGCGCCGCTCAGGGCACCGGCGCGAAGACCACCACCGAATAGGCAACCGCCAGCTTGCTCCCCAAGTTGCGGTAGCCGTGGCGTTGATCGCCGCGAAAGACCACCACGTCGCCCGGGCCCAGGCGAAAGTGAGCGCCGCTGACCGTCAACTCCAGCTCTCCTTGTTCCGCGGTCAGGTATTCGCGGGTGCCAGGCGTGTGTGGGATCCCGCCGAAGTGGGCGCCGACCGGCAGCTCGAAGCGTTCGATCTCCAACCCTGGCAGGGCCTCCGGTAAGAGGCGCCGAATTTTGGCCAGACCTCGCTCTCGGGTGGGCAGGGTGGCGGCCGGATAAAGTTGAGCGCCGGCGTGAGGTGGACCCAGGAGCTCCTCGAGGCGCACCTGGAGGGCCGAGGCCACCTTGAGCAACACCGCCAGGGTTGGGTTGGCGTCCCCCGACTCCAGGGTGGACCAGGTCGGCCGCGGCAACTTGGCCAAGCGGGCGATCTGGTGTTGGGAGAGGCCCCGTTGTTCCCGGAGGCGGCGCAGGTTTTCGCCGAGGTTTTGGGCGATGGTGGAGGGCATGGCCGACAAAATGGCCCTTGGCTAATCTATCGTCAATCTCGCTACTTCCTGAGCCACCCTCTCTACAGTGTCCTCAACGAGGAGGAACGACGATGGAAGGCAAAAATGTGCTGATCACCGGGGGCAGCCAAGGGCTGGGGCGAGCCTTGGGGCGCAGCTTGGCGCGGCGGGGGCATCGGGTGGTGTTGGTGGCCCGGGGGCAAGAAGCCCTCGATCGAGTGGTGCAAGAGATCCGGGAGGAGGGTGGGGTGGCCCATGGGGTGGTCGCCGATCTGGGTGACCAGGAGGCCATCTATCCCTTGGCCGGGCAGGCCGCGGCGTTGATCGGGCCGATCGAGGTGTTGGTGCACAACGCCAGCACCTTGGGACCCACGCCCCTGCGGCTCTTGATGGACACCGAATGTGAAGACCTGCTCCACACCTTGGAGGTCAATTTGGTCGGGCCCTTCCGGCTGACCAAAGCTCTCGCCGGGCACATGGCGCTGGTGGGGCGAGGCCTGGTGCTCCACGTCAGCTCCGACGCCGCGATCCAGGCCTATCCCCGTTGGGGGGCTTACGGCGTCAGCAAGGCGGCCCTCGATCACCTGTCTCGAACCTGGGCCGCCGAGTTGGCCGAGGCCGGGGTCCGGGTTCTGGCGATCGATCCGGGGGAGATGGACACCGCGATGCACCAGGCCGCCATGCCGGAGGCCGATCGCACCCAACTCCCGGACCCAATCCAGGTGGCAGCTCGCTTGGTCCAGGTGATCGAGGCGCCAGCCCGTTGGCCCAGCGGCGGGCGCGTCGTGTTGAGTGAGGTGCGATCATGAACGACGTCACCTTGGCGCCCGCCCAGACCGCTCGGGATCGATCCGCGGTGCGGCTTTTGGTGCTTGATCCCGACGAGGGCGTCCGACGCACCTGCAGCTTCTCCGAGCTGCCAGCCTTGCTCGATCCCGGAGATTTGTTGGTGCTCAACGACGCTGCGACCTTGCCGGCCTCATTGCGCGCCCAACTGGGGCCGATCCCCCTCGAACTTCGCCTGGCGAGCGCGAGCCCCCGCGGTTATTGGGCGGTGTTGTTCGGCCCTGGTTCTTGGCGACAGCGCACCGAAGACCGCCCACCGCCACCCTTGGTCCGGGCCGGCACCGTACTTCGACTCGCCACCATGGAGGCCGAGATTTTGGCGGTGGACCCTCGATCACCGCGTTTGGTGGAGCTGCGGTTTTCGCTCGAGGGTGGGGCCTGGTGGAAGGCGCTCTACGCCGAGGGCCGACCGATCCAATACGCCTACCACCGAGATCCCTTGGCCCTCTGGTCGGTGCAGAACAGCTACGGCGCTCGGCCGGTGGCCTTCGAGATGCCGTCGGCCGGGCGGGCCTTCACCTTGGCCACCTTCTTGGCCCTGCGTCGGCGCGGGATTGAACTCGCTTGGTTGACCCACGCCGCCGGGTTGAGCTCGACCGGTGACCCGGCCCTCGATCGACGGTTGCCGCTACCGGAGCAGTTCGAGGTCCCGGCCGCTACTTCAAGCAAGGTGGCCCGGGCCCAGGCTCGGGGGAAGCGGGTGCTGGCGGTCGGGACCAGCGTGGTGCGGGCCCTGGAGAGCAGCGCCCGATTGGGTCGGGCCGCGGGCATCACGGAGCTCCGGCTGGGACCCGCGGATCGGCGGACGGTGGTCACCGATCTCCTGACTGGCATGCACGTCCCCGGCGAAAGCCACTACGAGTTGCTCCACACCTTCGCGGCCCCTGAACGTTTGGCCTTGGCGAACGTGCGGGCCGCGCAAGAGGGCCTGCTCAGCCACGAGTTTGGAGACCTCACCTTGATCCTGCGCAAAAGTGCGGCGCGCCGGGCGGCCTGAAAGGCTAGACGCCGGCGGTGACGTGTCCCAAAAATTGGGTCAACTCCGCCGCCGATTCACCCACGCCGACCGCACCCGGCCGACGAAATCGAAAGCCGTCGACCGCACCCGCCAAGGCGTAGTCGGCGCCGAGCTGACGGCTGAGCTCCTCGGCCCGAGGCAAGCCCGCCGGGTGAGCGATGATCAACACTCGACCCTGCCCGTCTTGGTGGCGTCGGGCCGCCTCCAGCAGTTCGGTCGGGTCCCCAGGGCCGGTCCCCACCGCCAAGATCAACAAGCCCGAGTCACCGCCGTTGTTTTGGGTCAGGCCCAGATCGCTGAGGCCCCCCATTACCCGCCCGACGGTCAACAGATCCGCATTCTCTTCGCGGAGCACCCCAAACTCGCGGCTGCTCATGGCGCGTCTTTCGGCGCCAACCTCAACTCCAGCGACAAGCGGGCGCCCAAGAAGTCCTGCTTCAGCTTGGGCACCACCTCCGCGATCCGGAGCCCCATGGAGGCCAAGGCCTTGCTCAAGGTGAGGTGCAACGGTGTGTTGGCAAAAGCCGGGTCGGGCCGCAGCTCTCGTTCTCCGCTCGCCGTAAATCGGACAAAGGCATCGAGGGTCGCGCCGTTGCTGATGTCGCCCAGGCTCAACTTCTTGAGGTCGGTCGGCTGGGCCACCAGGCGCAGCTGGTCGGCGATCACCTCGGCGGCGGTCCCCCGTGGCAGGTTGAGGTGTTGGTACTGGTGGATCCGGAAGTGACCTTCGGCGGCGAAATAGGTGCCATGAAAGCCCGGCAGATCCCACTTGGGCCCCGGCACCTTCTCTTGATCGGCCCGGTTGCTTCGCACGAAGAAGGTGTAGACCTCCCGTTGCTGCGCCGATCCCTGTACCGAGCCGAACTTCTCATAACCCTTGAACTGGACCCCTTCTTCGACCTTGCGGAGGAGTCGTGGGGACTTGTTGGCGCCGGCGAGGTCCTGATCGAGCTCCAAGTAGCCCCACAGCGCCTTCGGCAACTTGGCCTTGAGCATGGTCGCCGCTTTATCGCGGAGCAGCTCTTGCCGTTGGGTCGTGTCGGCCTTGACCCGGTTGGTGCCGACCGCCGCCAACTCTCGTTCTTGGGCAGTGCCGAAGAGCAAACGGCCCACCCGAGAGGTGCGGAGGGGCGCCAGCCTCTTGAGGCGGCCTTGCAGTTGGGCGTCGTGTTCGGACAGACGTTGGGCCAACTCTCGATCGGTGGAGAGCTCCTGCTCCAAACTCCGCAGAGTCTGATCGAACTTGTTCGGATCTGCGGCCGCACCCTCCAAGGCCTTGGCCCACTCGGCGGCGGTGCGACGAGCCCCCAAAGAAGCCGGCGCAAAAAGGGATGCTTCGACGGGCCGCGCCCGATCCACGGAGCTGGTGGCCGGGCCCAGATCCAGCGGCGGCAACACCTCCCCGAGCAGGGCCTCGGCGGGGGCCTCCAAACGGACCTCTTCCACCTCCATCGCCACCGCCTCTGGGGGGACGGAGACCGGCTCGGCCCGCGCCACGACCGGGGCCTCGGAGACAACCTCGGCTTGGGCCGCGACTGCAGGTGGGGCTTCGACCTCCGCCGGGTGATCGACCGCCGTCGCCGGTTCGGCCGGCGCCGCGGCTTTGGCGGGGGCTTCTTCTTCACGACCGATCACCTGGATTCGGCCGGCGGGCCCGTCCAACCATCGGCCGATCGACTCGGCCAACTTGGCCTCTTTGGCCCAGGTCGCGATCAACTTGGCGATCGCCGTGCCACTGTTGGCCCCACCCGCCTTCTGCAGGTCGCTCAGGCCCAGCAAAAACTTGGACCGCGCCTTGTTCACCCGATCCCGATCTTCGTCGCTCAGCCAGGGCAGGGCTTCGTAGTTGAGGAGCGGCAAACAGCCCCGCTGATCGAAACGACCGATGCGGGCTTCGACGTGGCCCTTGCCCAAGGTCGCGGCCTTCATGAAGTCGTAGAGCCGATCCGCGTCCGCGGCGGTTAGGCCCTCGACCGGCTTACGCTGTAAGTTCTCTTTGACCAGGGTCTTGAAGTCGCTGGGCAAGGAGGATGGCTGCAGGGCCGAGCCCTTCTTGTCGTGGGTCAGATCGGCCCCCAGCCGCACCAAGCGGAAGCCGTTGGCGCCGCGTTCGATCGGTTGGGCGCCCCAGTGGCCGTTTTGGAGGCCGTTGATCAACGAGTCCAACATCCGGCGTTTTTCTTCGGTCTGACCACCCCGGGTCTCCATGCCGATCCGATCGGGGTGCCCGTACTGCTTGCCGTTGCCGCGGATGTTGATGATGCAGTGTTTGGAGAAGGCGGTGGCGACCTTGTTTTTGCCGCCCAAAACTTGGGCCCAGCGATCCAAGTGTTCTTCGGTCGGCAACGACAGGCCCTTGACGTCGAAGCGCCAGGCGTCTTCACCGTTGCCCGAGGCCCCCCGCTCTTCCAGCGAGTTGAGGAAGGACCAGACGTTGGCCATCCCGACCCAAAAGAGGATCTGCTTTTGTTCGGGCGGCGGTGCACCCCGCATGAAGCTGGTGTGCACGTGGCCCCAGCCATAGTTCTTGAGGAACTTGTTCAGGCCGGCCGCGTCGAAGGGATTGGAGACGACCTCGATCCACCCGTTGTTCTCCCAGGTGATCTTCGCGTAGTCCGGGTTCGGCGCGACGCGGATGACCGGGAAGTCGCCGTGGGCCGCCTTGTAGGCCAGGGCGTATTGGGCTTTGCCTTTGTCGTTGAGGTCGGACCAGGCGAGCTGCTCGGCCGGCTTGACCTCACCGGCCTTGAAGAGATCGGCCGAGAGGTTGCGGAGCAACTTCGGCTCCCAGGCGGCGGGGGTGGTGGGCTCGAGTTTGCTCCCGGCCTCGAGCTTCTGGAGGCGGTACTCTTTTTCCCCGCCGAACTGGACCTCTTGGCCGCGATGCGTGATCCGCTCCATCGATTCAGCGACCCTCCGGAGTCGGTTCGTCCAAGCTCAACTCAGGGCCCAGCCCCAGGGCTTCGATCAGAGCGTCCGCGTGTTCAGCACAGGCCCGGGCCAACTCGGGTTGGCCAAGCTCCGTGTAGCAGCGGGCGAGGATCCCGGGATCGGCGGGGTGGACGTTGCCCAGCGCGACCAACCCGAGCACCACGTCGATGGCCCGCTGCCACTTGCCCGCCTCGAGGAGGGCCAGCGCTTGGCGCCGAAGGCTCAAGATGTTCTCCGGCGCCAGGCCCAAGCCCTCCGCGAGGGTGCCTTGACCCTGCAGATAACCTTCGATCGCCTTACGATCGACGCGATCGTTGGCCTTCTTTGAGGCGAGGAGGTCCGCTTGGTGGATCGCCATGGACTATTTTCCCTCGGCTTCGATCCAAAAGCGAGGCGTGGGGTGGACCACCTCGCCCTCGAACTGGGGCCAGTCGTGGCGGTTGGTCAACGTGTCGGAGGCCTCGAGCACGCCGGCGCTCGGCGCCAGGAAGTACCGAGGTTCGGCCTGCTTGTGGCCGGCGGCGCCCAACCTGCGGGCCGCGCCCTCCAGGTTGTGGTCCACCGAAAGGGGCACGCCCAAGAGCCGGGCCTTGGCCAAGGCGTGCTCCAACAAGACCTGCTGGAACTCCTGCCCCACCGGCTGGTCTCGGGTATCGAGGAAGACCCTCTGATGGGTGAAGTCTCTCTGGGTCGGCTCCAAGTAGAGGAACGGGCGCCCATCGGGGGTGGACAAGAGGCGCAGGTAGGCGCGCCCCGCGGGGTGGTCGGGCCACTTGGAGTCCTCCACCACGATCGCCTTGGTGCGAGCGTTGGAGAGCAGCGGCAAGAGGCAGTGACCGCCGTAGTCGAAGCCGTGGCTGGGGCCGCCGATCTTGGTGAGCCAGAACAGGTCGAGCCCGTCTTCTTCCCGGGTCTTGAGTTGCCCGCCGTGGCTACCCGCCGCCTCGATGGAGACGTTGGCGCCCATCCAGGCCGGCTGACGTTCGGCGCCCAGGGGCTTCATCTGCTCCTGGCTGATGTCGTGCTGGTATCGCCACTCCCGGTAGCGACCCTCGACCACCGCTTGGGTGATGTCGCCCACGGCCTTCTCGAAGCGAGGCCCTTGACCGCGGTGTTTGGACTCCATCGCCGGGATCGTCTCGTTCAAGGCCCGCAGCGGCAGCAGCAGCTCGTGCGCCAGCGCGTCGGTGATGCCGACCGCGTTCGCCTCCCAGGCCGCGGCTTGTTTGCCCGACACGCCGATCTCCGACAAGAACCGGGTGACCAGGCCCTTCTCCAGGACCAAGTCGGGCTTGTCGGCGGCGATGATCCCCTCGGCCAACTTGCCGATGCCGGTCTGGGTCTCCAGGCGCCGTTGTTCGGCGACGTACAAGACCTCGGGGCTCTGCTTGCGCTGGCGATAGTGGATTCGGGTGTTGGGGTAGTGCCAGCCGGCGCCGGTCGTCGCGTAGTCGGGGGCCGAAGACGCCTGGTCGGCCAACATCGCCAACCCGCCCAACAACCGCAAAAAACGGCCCGGATCTTCCGCGCGTTCGCCAGCGGCTTGCAGGCCGGCGCGCAGATCCGGCCGATCGATGGCACGGGCCAAGGCTCCGGCGGCCTGCTTCAGGGTGGCTACGTCGCCGGCCAAGAGGGTCGGCTCCACCGCGCCGATGCCCTTGCGCTCCAAGGCCTTGATCTGCTCGCCCAGGTTGGACTTGAGCAGCTCGAGCTGCTTGAGCGGGAGCTGGTTCTGGACCTCAGGGCCCGCCGCGACGATCGCCTTCTCCACCGTCGCGACCCGTTCCTGCATCTGCAGGCGCGCCTCGAGCTGGAGGCCGCGGCCGCTCCGGGAGAGGGCGTGATCGGTCCGGTTGGCGCCCACCGACAACATCTGGCAGAGGCCCTCGAAGGAGGCGACGACGGTCGCGAGGCGCTGTTGTTCCTTCCAGGCGGCCTGGAGCTCTGGCAACAGTTGCGGCGCGACGTCTTTCACCAAATCCTGGAGAGCCTCGTTGCGACCCCATCCTTTTTTGGTGGCCTTGTCCCAGGCCTCACCGACACCCCGTTCCCCCATCTGGAGCCCGGTGTCCCACTCCGCCTTGGCGGTCTGGGCTTTGGCGGCCGCCACCTGCTGATCGAGGATCACCTTGGTGTCGGCCAGGTCAGGGACCCGGACCTGGAGTTTGCCGATGGGAGTGGTCGCCATGATTTGAACGCTGCTTTCAGCCCAAGATCTCGCCGAGGCGGCGAAGGCTCTCTTCGCGGCCCAGGAGGGCCAGGGTGTTGTGGAGCGGGACGCCGGTGGTCATGCCAGTCAACATCCAGCGCAGGCTCTGCCCGTATTGGGTGTACTTGGCGTTGTTGCCGTCGTTGAAGTCCTGGAGCGTCTTGTCCAGGGTCTTGAGGGTCCACTTGTTGGCGGGGAGCGCCTCCAGCTCGCCCTTCAGCTTGTTCATCAGCTTCTTCATCGGCGCGCCGGCGTACACGGCCTTCTCTTCGGCCTGGTAGTTGGGCTCGGCCCGGAGCAACACCAAGAGGTCCACGATCTCGCCGTAGTTGGCGGTCCGGGCCTTGGCGCCGTCGGCGACCGCCTCCAACATCGCTGGGGTCACGCCCTCCAGCAGCTTCTTCGCTTCGGCGGCGGTGATGCCGGTCCGGGCGAAGAAGCCGTCCCGCTTTTCGGTGCCGGGGTCTTCCAGGTGAGCCTTGAGCAACTCCGGATCACCGATCCGGCGCTGCAGTTCGGCCACCAGCTCCTGGTTGTCGGTCTTCTTGATGGCGAACATCATCCGGCGGTTGAGGGCCTCGACGCCCAACACCGAACGGGATTTGGACATGTTCAGCGGGTCGAACTGTCGAGCCAGATCTTCGATCGACTGGGTCTGATCGGTCTCGTAGTGCATGCCCATCCGAGCGAAGTGGTTCATCAAGACGTTCGGCGAATAACCGAGGTTGATGTACTCACCGACCCACACCGCGCCGTGGCGTTTGCTGAGCTTGCCGCCGGGCTTGTAGACCGCCTTGTGCTCCACGCCCTGCTCGTCCTTGTAGGCCGGCTTGAGCACCTCCGGGTCCCCGTGGATCAGGGGCATGTGGTAGAACTCCGGCACTTCGAAGCCGAGGGCGCGGAACAGCGGGATCTGCCGGGCCGCGTTGCCCAAGTGATCGTCACCCCGGAGGATGTGGGTGATGCCTTGATCGCCGTCGTCGAAGACGTTGGCGAAGAGGAAGGTCGGGGACCCGTCGGAGCGCCGGATCACGTAGTCGGAGACGCCGTCGGCGTTGGCCACGTTGATCGGCACGTTGCCCTTGATCCGGTCCGGCACGTAGATGGTCGCCTCGGGCGGCATCTTGAAGAAGATCGCGCCGCTGCCCTGCGGGTCCGCGTAGGCCTTCCCTTCCTTGATCAGGCGATCGATGGCCCCGTTGTAGAGGTCGCTGCGCTGAGACTGGAAGATCGGCTGGCCGTCCCAGTTCATGCCCAACATCTTGAGGCTCTCCAAGATGCCTTCGGTGAACTCGGGCTTGGAGCGCATTTGGTCCGTGTCCTCGATGCGGAGCACGAACTCGCCGCCCATCTTTTTGGCGAAGAGAAAGTTCATCAACGCGGTCCGGGCGCCACCGATGTGAAGGTGACCGGTTGGGCTGGGCGCAAAACGGACTCGCACCGGCCGCTCCTTGACCTGGCCGCCGCCGAGGCGAGCGATCTCGGCCTTGGTGATCCCGCGCAACTCGGGTTGCAAGACGCCAACCTTTGGCTGCGCCTTGACCTTCGCCTTGGCACCAACTTCGCCCGGGGCGTTGATCGTGACGGGGCCATTTCGATTCCCGATCCTGTTGCTTCCTTCACTCATGGCGACGATCCCTTTTTCTGACTCTGTGTCGGCCGAGGTCGGAGCTAACGCTCCGGCGTCAACACCACGAACTTGTTCTCGAAGACCTTGTCGACTTGTTGGTTTTGGGTGCGAACACCCACCACGCCCGCCCCCGCGGCCCCATTGGGCGGCGCGGAGTCCAAGTACTCCGACTTGAGGTTGCTGGCTCGGTTGGTCGCCGACATGATCTTGTGCTCGGCCACCGTCCCATAGCGGCGGCAAAGGTCTTCGATCACCTTGTTCATGTCAGCGATGCCCGCTCGACCGGTCTTGCTGGCGTCCCAATAATATTCGGTGGCGAACCCGCAGGCGACGCCCATGTCGGCGGCTCGGCGGACCATGTGCTCGATCAGGCGTTGGCGCTCTTCCGAGTCGGTCCGGTCCGGATAGGTGCGCTCCAGGATCAACATGGGTTGACCCACGTGGCCGGCGTCCTGGCGCTCGACCAGGCGCATGATCACGCGTCGCTGCTCGCCGGCCGCCCCCGCGGTGACCATGTACTTTTTGTTCGCGTCCACGATGTAGGCCCAAAGGGGGCCCACACTCCCAGCGATGCAGGTCCCGCCCTTTTGGATCAGGTTGAACATCGTGGTCAGGCTCGGGTTGTCGGTGGTGGTCACCTCCGAGTACTGGATGTCGCTCAGCCGCAAGGTCCAGACCAGCTGATCCAAAGCGGCCTCGGCGTGGGCGCCCAAGCGCTTCTTGATCGTCGGGATGTCGTTGGCCAGGCGCTGGAACTTCTCGGGGGTCATGTTCCCCGGGGTCATTTCGGCGACCTTTTTGGCCCAGCGGAGGGTCTCGATCTTGGCGGGCAGGCCGGTCATTTGCGCTGCGATAGGCCGCCGGGCCGCTCGGTTGTTCTTGTCGATCTGTCGGAGCTGCTCGACCAGGCCGGCGTGTTTGGCCTCCAGGTCGGCGAGGGGGCCCCAGGCCTCGACGGCGCGGCTGTAGACCAGCTCGCCCAGCTTGGCGCTCTCACTGATCCGTTCGTCGAAGGCCTTCTTGCCTGCGCCCGTGAACCGAACGTGGTTCATGGTCACCGGCTCCATCCACTTTTGACGTTGAGCCGGCGTCAGACAGGCTAGGTGTTTTTCGGCTTGCGGGGTCGCATACCGGAAGGCCTGGACGCGACCTTCGAGGGTGTAGCGGAGCAGGCCGGTCACCAACTCTTTGGGGACCTCGCCGGCGTTGGCGGCCGCGGTCCGGAAGAAGTTGGCGGCGCCCTCCTGCACCTCTTCCAAGCCGGCCTTGGTCACCTTGACGCCCTTGGCGCCCTGGAGGAGCTGGTCGAGGTTGAGCTCCTTCATCAGCTTCAGGTTCTGACGAGCTTCGATGTCGCTCAGTACACTTTTGCCCTCAGCGAGGCTGCCGATCACCTTCTCCAAGTACTCCTTGGGCGGGGTGTAGCCGGTGTCCATCAAGATGGCTTCGACGGTCCGGCAGAGGATCTGGGGCGACAACTTGGCGCCCTGGAGGGCGGTCACCAAGTTCACCGCGCTGACGCCCACGCTTTCGGCGAGGGCCATCAGGGTCCGCAAGTTGCGGATGTGGTTCTTGTTGCCGCGGGCGTTCTTGAAGAAAGCCTCAAGCTCGGGGAGCCAAGCCTCAACCGGCTTGTTGGCGCCGGCAGCCGCGCTGATGAAGCGGCCCAAGCTGTCGGCGGGCAACGTCGGATGCGCGGCCGCCAACACCGCCAAGTCTTGTCCCGCGGCGGTGACGCTCTGCAGGTCTCCCGGGAAGGCGTCACGGAGCAGGGCGACGATCCCGCCATGTTCGATGTCCGGGATCGCGGCGGCGAAGCGGGCGCCGTTCTTCAGCACTTGCGTCAGCGCGTGTTCGTGCTGCGCGTTTTCAATCGCGGCCTGCAAGGTGGTCAGGGGGCCGTCGCGACGAGCGTAGCGTTCGGTCAGCCCTGCGAAGCTGTTGGCGAGGGAGGTCAGACCGCTCGAGCCGTCCAGCTCTACGCCTTCCATCCCGAGGACCCGCTGCCGGGCCGGCTCCGAGAGGGCCGCCAGCACGTTGTTGATCAGCGCCAGTGTCGCCGGCGCCTCGACGGGCTTGACCCATCCAAGGTGTTCGGTGGCGAGGGCCACCAGGGCCTCCGGATCCACTCCCCGTTGCCCGATCTGAACCAAGGTTTGGGCGACCTGGGCCCCGACCTCGGCGGGCATCTGGTGGGCGCCAGCGTAGAGCTCGAGGAGCCCGGCGGCGATCGCCCGGAAGGTCCCCTGCCCATGGGCGGCGTTCGCGTTGACGTTCTGGAACCAAGCCAGCTGAGTCTCAGGTGACAACTCACCCATGGCGCGATCCGCCAAGCCGCGGAGTTGCCGTTCGTGTTCGGGCTCCAGACCCTGGCCCTTCTTGGCCTCCACGTTTTGCAAGAAGGCTTGCTGTTGGGCGGGGATCTGCTGCGCGGCCTGGGCCGCCTTCTGGTCGTACTGGTTCTTGGTGGCTTGGGCTTTGGCGCCGACGTCGGCGGCGATCTTCAGCTGTCCGTCGCTGAACTTCTCCCGTCCCGCCGCCTTCTTGGCCTCCTCCGCGGGGTCCTTCCCGCTGGCGGCCCCCAGGGCGGTGGTGATCACCAACCGCAAGTTGGCGCTTTTGCTACCGGCCGCTTGGTCCAGGGCGCCGGCCGCGCCGAGAGTGGCTTCGGTCGCGGCCCGCAGTACGGTGGGGTCACCGACCTTGGCGAAGAGCGCCATCGCCCACGCCAGGTCTTCACCCATCTCACTCGAGCCCAGCTCACCGGCCGTCTGGGCAACCCGCTCCATGCCGCGGATCTGCTCACGGCTGGGCGCGTTGCCAGCCTCGATCATGATCTGGGCCTGCTTCATGACCTCCCGGATGGCGCCGGCGGCGCTGGTGGGATCGAGGGCCGCGAGGCCAGGGCCGAGTGCGCTCAACAGTCGCGCTGGGAGTTGCTCGAAGAGCAGGCGATCCGTGGGGCGCCGGAGCATCGCCGGCTTCTCCAGGGCGGCGGAAAAGGCGTCGAGATCGGCCTTCAAAGACGCAAACGACCCGATGTGTCGCGAGAGCATCATCAGGCTCAGCCCGAGGCGTTCACCCGAGGCATAGAGATCCGCAACGCTCTGCCGCATGAGCGCGCCCGAAAGCCCGGGGGACTTCTTCGTGGGGGCCGGCCGGCCGCCCGAGGCCACGTCTGGCAGGCGACCGACGCTGAGGGTTGGTTCACCCCTGGGGGCGTCGACCTGTTCGGCCTGACGAGTCAGGATCCGACTCCGGGCTAGGTCGCGGATGAAGGTCATTCCATACCTCGTTGCGGGGCGCCGAGCGCCGTCACTGCGAGCGGGGCTCCCCGCTCCTTCTGATTCAGCAAAAGACCACCGTGACCTTGAGCCTGCTCGAGCTCGTGCACGGCCCTCATCAAGGGCACCAAGGACTCGCGACCCAACATCTCTTTGAGCTTCGGCAGCGACTCATCCAGCGTTGCCTGCGCTTTCGGCGAAGGCTGCTTTTTCAGCGTGGCGATCGCGGCGCTGGCGGCGAAGTACGGCGCGATGGCCGCAGCCACCGCCTCGAGTTCGGGGTCTTTTGCACCCGCCCAAACCCGCTCCATCTTCGTCTCCACCGCCCTTTTTACCTTGCTCGAGCTCAGGCGATCATCTTCGTCGACCGGCAGCCGATCACCCAAAACCTCGGCGATCTCCGGCCACAAACGAGACAAGGCGACCGCGGTTTTTTCGGCGCCGGCCTCTCGTCGTTTGCTCTGGGCTTTGGCGTCGGCCTCGTAGGGGACATATTCGCCGATCCAGCGGATCCAGAAGTCCAGCTCGACTCGGGCGTCTTCGGTGCCGGGCAACTTCAGGGTCGCGTCGCGCACCGCCACCAACCGCTCCTGCACTTCACCTAGACCGACCTCTGGCTTGAGGAACCCTCGAAACGAGTCGAAGCAGCGGGCCAAGCTGAGGCTGCCGGCCACCAGATCCGCCAGGTCGTTCAAGCGCTGCAGCTCGGGGGCGTCGGAGGCCCGGGCGGCCTGGCTGACTCGATCTTCTTGGGCCGCCAGGGCCTGATCAAAGGCTTCACTCAAGCCCTTCTTGCTGGCCAAGCGCCGCAGGTCTTCCAGGTTTTTTGCCTTGGCCGGCTCGCCGAACACCGAGGCGGTCAACGCCCCGTAAAACGAGAGCAGCAGCCGCGCCGCCGCCGGCGTTTGCAAGCCATCTTGCAGAGCCTGGGCTTTGGCCAACAGGTCCGCGCCCTGGGCCTCGGGCAACTTCAGCTCGGGGATCAAAGCGGTGAAGTCGACGAAGGCGTTTCGGTCTTGGAACTGGGCGACCCACTTGGCGTCGGCCTTGTTCAACCCGTTGAGCTGCTGGTGCAACATAACTTGCACGAGGAACATTCGCCGGTTGGCGTGGGGATCGGCCACCAACGCTTCACCAGCACGGATCAGCTGCTTCTTCAGCCCGTCGAGGTCCTCCGACTGGACCTTGGGATCCCGCGTCGCCGACACCGGTTGGTTGGGCCTCAGGATGCCCGCCGCCGCCGAGGACACCGCCTCTCCCAGACCCCAGAGCGTCTCTCGGGCCACGAAGACCGCTCGGTCCGCGTTCACTTGCGCCGAAAACGCGACCACGTCCTTGTGCAGGACCACCCCGTCGAGGTGAGCGTCCAACCCCAGGGCCTTGGCGCCCCGGAGGATCTCGCCCAGCCGGGCCGGGATCTGCTGCAGGTAGTAGTCACCTTTGTTCTTGAGTTTGGTCAGGTAGATCGCGCCTTGCAGCACGTCCTCCAGGCCACCCAAGGCCACCAGGCGATCTTGGAGCGGTCGCCGGGCCTCGACGTCGTTTTTGTCGATCTCTCGGTGTTGTTCGACCAAACCGGCTCGCAGCGTCCGGAGCCCGTGGAGCACCGGCTCTTTGATCAAGGAGACTTCGTCGCCTTGCAGCGCCTTCCAGTCCACGCCCGCTCGAGCGGTGATCTCCGGGCTCGTCAGCTCCTTGACCAGCCGCTGAGCCACCTGCCGGAGCTCGGGCAAGCGAACCGACAGATCGTTTAGCCGCAGCGCCTCTTCTTCGATCACCGAAGAGCCCGCCGACTTCAGGTGTTTGATCAGCGGGTAACTCGGCATGAAGCCGCCCGGCTGGATCTTGAGCTGCCCGAGGGACTCGGGGTGGTTGGCGGCCTCGACGACACACTCGTAAGCGAGGCGCGCGTATTGGGCCATTCGCTCCGGGATCAGCCGGGTCATGTCGTCTTGGGGCTGGTGGTTGTCCAGGTCTCGGCCCGACAGGAAGTTCACGATCGGCACGCCCACTCGATAGAGGGGTTCGGCGTCGGTGGTGAACATCTGGGCCTGAGGGTGTTGCTCGGGATAACCGTCGACGGCGACGTCACCCTTGGCGGTGGCGCGTTCGGCGGCCCGCTTCAGCACGCCCTTGGCGAAGTGATCTCGGCTGGACCACTGATAGACCTCGTTGCGGGGCCCTCCCTCGAGGTGCGGTTGGCCGATCATGTCGGCGTTGACCATCAAAGCGGTCTGCTTGAGCGGCACCACCGGGTTGGCGGCGTAGATCTTGGACCCGCGGCGGCCCGGCTGGTTTTTGCCCTGGAACTTCAGGGCCTCTTCGCCGTCGAAGGTGACGAAGAGGATCGAACGTTTGGGCGGGTTCCTCGAGAAGGCCTGGGCCAAAGCCAACACCAAGGCGCAGCCGCTGGCGTTGTCGTTGGCGCCGATCAGGGTGCCTTCTTGGGAGTCGTGGTGGGCCGAGACGATCACGTATTCGTCCCGCAGCAGCGGATCGCTGCCGCGCAACACCCCGACCACGTTTTGGCCCGGCCATTGTTCATCGCCGATCTTGTAGTCGAACTCCTGCAGGTAGCTGTTGCCGACCCCGGGCTGGATCCCCGCGCGCCGCAGCTCCTTGGCCAACCACTCGGCCGACTGGCGCCCGGTTTCGGTCCCGAAGATCCGATCCGGAAAACCTTTGGCCAAACCTTCGGCCAACTTCATCAGGTGGGCCGGCTCCAGGGCCTTTTCACCAAAGACCAAGGGCGCGTCGACGACACGTCCAAGTCCCTCAATGCCGTGGGACTTCTTGCCCTTGATCTCGAAGGTCATAGTGCTCAGGCCTCCGGGTGCACGAACAGGCAGTGCCAGACGGTGGCGGCGCTGGGCTGGATCCACGGCACGCTTTCGTCCAACTCGTCTTCGGCCAACAAAACCAGGCCGTGTTTTTCGAGGATCTTCTCGATGCGTTCGATCCGCTCTCGGGTGTCTTCGTCCAGGTCTTGGCCCAGCCCGTAGTTGAGGGCGGCGAAGGGGCCGATATAGGAGAGCTGCACGCGGAGCTCGTTGAACATGACGATCTCTTCGGAGATGTCGTAGCGGCCCCGGGTGCCGGGGCGCAGGTCGGGATCGACTGTCTTCAGATCCCGAAGGACCCCCTTGAGGGTGCTGTAGTCCGAGTCGTAGTCCCAGTTGATCTCGTCATTGTCGAGTGGACTGACCAGGGCTCGCTGCGGATAGTAGTGAATGATCGTGCGCTCGATTTCCGGGGTCATCATTCTAGGTCCCTATCCCCTGTCCTTTCCTTCGGTCCAGGGTGCCACATCTGGTGAGAAATATGATACACAAAACTACATTTGGCGGAACGGTGGGTAAACCCCGCCAACAGCCGCCGGCCTGCTTGCGACTGTAGCCTGAGAGCTGCTAGCGGTCGAACTCCAAGCCCCATGTATGGACTCGAGTTTACGCTGAATGGCGCCCGAACTTCCCCCGAAGGCTTCGGACCCACCACGACCCTCCTCCAATACCTCCGCGCCACCGGCCGCACCGGCACCAAAGAGGGCTGCGCCGAGGGGGACTGCGGCGCCTGCACCGTCGCCATCCTTGATCCCGACGCGCCGAAGGGCCCGACCTGGCGGGCGATCAACAGCTGCTTGGTGCTGCTCCCGACGATCCATGGCCGGCAGGTGGTCACCATCGAAGGGCTGAGTGAACCGAACGGTCCGGTGCACCCCGCGCCCGCGGCCTTGGTCGAGCGTCTGGGATCCCAGTGTGGCTACTGCACCCCCGGCTTCGTCATGTCCCTCTTCGAGGCCTGTTACCGGACCGATCTCGATCGCCCCGAACGCCTGGACGATCAGCTGGCGGGCAACCTCTGCCGCTGCACCGGCTACCGCCCGATCCGGGAGGCGGCCCAGGCGGTGGCCGGCCTCCGCCCGAGCGATCGCTTTCGGGCCGCGCTCGAGAAGGCCGAGGCCCAGCGGCGCAGCTGGTCCGGGGAGCAGGGCGGGCAGCGGTTTTTCCTGCCGACCCGCCTCGAAGAGCTCTGGGCGATCCAGGCCCAATTCCCCGGGATCCGCTTGGTCGCCGGCGCCACCGACCTTGGCCTGGAGATCACCAAACGTTTCGCCGAGCCGCCGCTTTTGTGTGGCCTGGAGGGCCTGAGCGAACTGCGCGGGTGCCGGGCGCAGGCCGGGCACCACCACCTGGGCGCCATGACCTTGTTGGCGGATCTCGAGGACTACGCCGAACTCCACCTGCCGCCGCTCCACCGAATGTTGCGCTTCTTCGCGGCTCGGCCGATCAAGAACCGGGGCACTTTGGGCGGCAACTTGGTCACCGCCTCCCCGATCGGAGATCTGGCGCCGGTGTTGTTGGCCCTCGGGGCCGAGGTGGTGTTGACCGGCCGCGCCGGCTCCCGTCGCCTGCCCCTCAGCGACTTCTTCTTGGGCTACCGAAAGACCGCCCTCGGCCCGGGTGAACTCCTGAGTGAGGTGATCGTGCCCGCCTTGGAGCCGGGGATCCGGGCCGCCGCGTACAAGGTCAGCAAACGACAAGAGCTGGACATCAGCACCGTGTCGGCCAGTTTTTGGCTGCGCCTCGATCCGACCGGGCGCGTCGAGGACCTGCGTTTGGCCTACGGCGGGATGGCCGCCACGCCGTGCCGGGCCCCCCGCACCGAAGCGGCGTTGCGGGGTCAACCATATACTGAAGAGAACGTTCGCCGGGCCGCCGCCGAGCTGGAGCGGGACTTTCAGCCCCTCTCGGATCACCGGGGCTCCGCTTGGTATCGCCGGGTGGTGGCCCAAAACCTGTTGCTCGGGTTTTGGTTGGAGACCGAGCAGCAGCCGCTCCCCCAGTTGCCGACTCGCCCGATCGGCACGGTCACGCCCCCGGAGGCCCGCCGATGAACTCTCCTCTGCACCGCCCCGCCTTACACGAAAGTGGTCATCGCCACGCCAACGGTGAGGCCCTTTACGTCGACGATCTGCCGCCGCCTCGGGGGATGTTGCACGGCTTGGTCTACGTCTCCCCGGTGGCCCACGGCAAGATCCTACGCCTGGACGTCAGCGCGGCCCGGGCCCTGCCGGGGGTCCACGCGGTTTTGACCGCCGCCGACATCCCGGGGCACAACGACATCGCGCCGGTCGGCAAGGACGAGCCGCTGCTCGCCACCGACACCGTGCACTGCGTCGGGCAACACGTGGCCTTGATCGTGGCCGAGTCCTTGGCCCAGGCCCGCCGGGCCCAGGCGGCGATCGTCGCCGAATATCAGCCTTTGCCGGCGATCCTGAGCCTGAAGGAGGCGATGGCCGCCGGGTCCTACTTGACCCAACCCCACCTGATCCGCCGCGGCGATGTGCAAGTTGCCTTGCAATCTTCGGCCTTGGTCCTCGAAGGGGAGGTGGAGACCGGCGCCCAAGACCACTTCTACCTGGAGACCCAGGTGGCGCTGGTGGTGCCCGAAGAAGAGGGTGGTTATCGGGTCTGGTCCTCGACCCAACACCCGTCGGAGGTCCAGGCCAAGGTCGCCGAGATCATGGGGCTGGCCCGGCACCAAGTGGTGGTCGAGACCCCCCGGATGGGCGGCGGCTTCGGTGGCAAAGAGACCCAAGGGGCCCACTTCGCGGCCCTGGCGGCCTTGGGGGCGGGCGCCACTCGTCGACCGGTCAAGGTTTGGCTCAACCGCGATCAGGACATGACCCAGACGGGCAAGCGCCACCCGTTCCATTCAAAATATCGGTGTGGCTTCGATCGGGACGGGAAGATCACCGGCCTTTGGGTGGAGACCCACTCGGACGGTGGCTGGAGCCTGGATCTCTCCCGGGCGATCTTGGATCGTTGCCTCTTTCACTTGGACAACGCCTACTACCTGCCCAACCTGCACTTCAGCGGGCGGGTCTGTCGGACCCACCAGCCCTCCAACACGGCGTTTCGCGGGTTTGGTGGGCCTCAAGGGGTGGCGGTCATCGAGGTGATCTTGGAGCGGGCCGCTTTGGCCTTGGGCCTGGACTCGGCCGAGATCCGGGCCCGGAACTACTACGGCCCGGCGCCCCGGGATCGCACGCCGTACGATCAAGAGGTCAAGGACTGCCGCCTGGACCGGATCCATCGGGAGTTGTTGCTCAGCGCCGACTACCAAAATCGACTCGCCGAGGTGGCGGCTTACAACCAAACTTCCCGGTACCAAAAACGGGGTTTGGCGTTTCAGCCGGTGAAGTTTGGGATCTCTTTTACCCACAGCATGCTCAACCAAGCGGGGGCGCTGGTGTTGATCTACGCCGACGGTTCGGTCCAGGTGAACCACGGCGGCACCGAGATGGGGCAGGGGCTCCAGACCAAGATCCGCGCCATCGCGGCCCACGAGCTGGGACTTTTGGTGGAGCAGGTGCGGGTGATGACAACCGCCACCGACAAGGTGCCCAACACCTCGGCCACCGCGGCCTCTTCCGGGGCCGACCTCAACGGCGCCGCCGTCAAGTTGGCCTGCGAGACCCTGCGTGAACGTTTGTCGCCGGTGGCCCGGAGCCTGCTTGGGATCGGCGAGGCCGAGGACCTCTCCTATCAGGGAGGGACCGTTCGCGGAGGGGGCCGCAGCGTCTCCTTCGGGGAGTTGGCCGCCGTCGCCTACGCTCGGCAGATCTCGCTGTCGGCGACGGGATATTACCGGACCCCCGACATCCGCTACGATCCCGCGATCGGCCGCGGCAAACCGTTCCACTACTTCGCTTACGGCGCGGCGGTGGTGGAGGTGGAGGTCAGCGGCCTGACCGGGGAACACAAGGTGCGGCGGGTCGACATCCTGCACGACGTGGGCGACTCTTTGGTGCCGACCATCGACGTGGGGCAGATCGAGGGCGGTTTTATCCAGGGACTGGGGTGGTTGACGACCGAAGAGCTGGTGGTCGACGCCCAGGGGCGCCTGCTGACCCACTCCCCCGACACCTACAAGATCCCGACCGCGGGCGATGCGCCGCGGGACTTTCGGGTCGCCCTGCTCACCGGCGCACCCCAGGCCGACGTGGTCCACGGGAGCAAGGCGGTCGGGGAGCCACCGCTGATGTTGGCCATCGGGGTGGTGTCGGCGTTGCGGCGGGCGATCGACGCTTTTCGGCCCGGGGCCGAGGTGACGCTGGCGATCCCGTGTACGCCCGAGTCGGTGCTCAGGGCCATAACGAGCCTCGAAACCCACGAATCAGGCGGAAACACCCGGGCGATTGCCGGTTCGGCAGGGATCGTGATCTGACCGCCGATTCGGGCTAGGCTCCCAGAGCCTATGGTCTCCAGTGGACAGCAGCCCCTCGGGCAGCTGTTGGTCGAGATGGGATTCATCGACCAAACGCAGCTGAAGTCGGCGCTGGAGGCCCAAGGCCGCAGCGGCAAACGACTCGGCAAGATCTTGATCGACGCTGGCGTGATCTCCGAGGACCGGTTGGTCCACGCCTTGTCGCGGCAGCTGGGGATCGAAGCGTGTGATCCGATCATGACCCCGGTCCACGAGCGGGTCTTGGCCCTGGTGCCGCCGGAGATGGCCTTTCGGCACAAGGTGCTCCCGATCGCCCGACAACGAGAGGACTCGGGCGAGTGCCTCTACGTGGCCACCTCGGATCCGCTGGACAAGCGGGCCCTGCAGGCGATCCGCACGGTGATCCCACCGACCACTCGGGTGCGTTGGATGTTGGCCGGTGAGACCGAGATGGAGCTCGCCTTGGCGCGGCACTATCGGCCGGGCACACCTTCGGATCGGGGGGCGACGTCTCGGGAGACCATCCGAGGAGCGCCGGTGCCCAGCGGCATCCCGGTGCTGCAAGGCAAACCGTTGGCCGCGCCCCGAGGTTCGGCGCCGGTCGCCCCCGCGACCTCGGGCCCGCCCAACGCTGGCGCCAACGTCGCGGGGTTGCATGCCCACTCCAGCACCGGCGACATCTTCAACGCCCTCGAACAAGCGGTCTTGCGCTCCGGCGAGGCCCCGCGGCAAAGGCCGATGGCCGCCCCCAGCATGCCGCCGGCGATCCTCAAATCGACCGGTGATCTGGCCATCGCCGATCCTTCCCGTTGGACCGGCGGTGATCTTTCGCCGCCGGAGCCACCCCACGAGTTGGAGCCCATCCGTTTGGGCACCAAGGATCTGGCGCCCGAGGCCCCTGGCAGCTTCGATCTGCCCCTCGACCTCACCTCGGAGGATATGGAGCCGCCGCCGCCGATGGAGTTGACGCCCGTCGCCGCGGTGCCCGATCCGCTGGCGTTCTTTGATGGATCCGAAGCTTCTCCCGAGTCCCTCACCTTTGCCGACGAGCTGTTGCCGCCAGCGCGCAACGTCCAGAGTCAGGAGCCGATCCTGGCCGACGAAGAGGTGGTGGATGGTGAGCCCCTGGGCGAGTCCGCCGATCTGCCGCTCTTGACCCCGGCGCCGATGCCGGCCGCACGAGGCTGGTCGCCGCCGCCGATGTTGACCGCACCCCCTCAGCCCGAGCCCCACCGAGAGTCGCCGCCGCTCAGCAAAAGTGCGCCGGCGTATCCGTCGCCTGGGCCCGCCACCACCCCGGAGCGATCCTCCAGTGCCCCCTTCGTCGCGGCGCCCCCTCCAACTTCGAGCAGCTCCCCCTCCACCGGCTCCTTGCCGGCCTTCGGTCTTTCGGCGGGCTCGAGTTGGGGAGACCTCCTCGACGATCCCAACCCTCACAGCAGCTCGGCGCCGGTCGCGGCGAACCCACCGCCGTTCGTCGACGATCCAGAGGTGGCCGCGATCGAAGAGTTGCCCTCGTCGGCGGGGCCCGAGACCGATCGGGAACTCGAGGCCTTGGCCCAAGCACCTTTCCTCGAAGATCCCGTGCGGCTCCTCGATCCGCTGCCCGAGGTTTCGGCCGCCGACGTCGAGGCCTTGGACTCCGAACCGAGCGCACCGCCGTTCCAACCCGAGGCCGGCGAATACGGCGATGGGGCCGGCGAGTTCCTGCATCGACCGATCGATCTGCCCGAACGGTCGGCCCTCCTCGACACCGGGGAAGAGGTCCCAGCCGAACCGGCCGCGCCCCTTCAACTGGCCGACGCGGACGGGGCCTCGATGCGGCTGACTCCCGTGGCAGACTTCCTGAGGATGGCGGAGGTCGCGGGTGTGTCCGGCCTGCCGACCACCATCCCGGAGTCCGCCCCCCTCGAGGAGAGCGTGGAGTTTGGGGGTCCGGCCGAGGGCCCTGAGGCCAGCGGAGATCTTTCGGCCCTCGGGCCGCCCGAAGATCTGCCCGATGCTTCGGAGGACGTGGAGATCGCCGAAGATCCGGAGCTGCAGGGCACCGACGAAGTGACGATGCGGCCACCCACCACCGCCGATCTTTTGGTGGGGCCTGCGAAGTCGACGGTCGCTCGGGATCTCCTGTTGCGGTTTATCGCCGACGAAGATCAGACGCAGGAGACTCAACGATACGTGTTGCGCCTCTTGGCCTCGGTGCTCTTGGCCGAAGGCCTGCTCGATGACGATCGCCTGAACGACGCCTTGGAGCGACTCCGCTGAGCTCGCATGGGGCCCCGGGTCGCTATGGAACGGCGGCTTTTGGGCTCGATCTCAAGGGGCGACGAAGAGGGTGCGGCTGATGCCGACCTGGCGATAACCGAGGGACTCATAAAGCGCTCGGGCCGGATCGTTGTCTTCGTTGACCAACAAGAAGGCCCGCCCACACTGGGAGAGGACCCAACGGGTGATCGTCGCGGTGCCCGCTTTGCCCAGGCCCCGGCGACGGACTTCGGGCAGGGTGTAGATGCCTTCGATCTGCCCGCCCACCGACGACAGGGCCGAGACGTTGGCCTTGAAGTCCAGGTGACCGGCGAGGTCTCGATGGAGGAAGTCTCGGCCCCGGCGGACCCGCTCCAAGATCCTCATGCGAAACAGGTGCGGGTTGCGGCCCTCGGGATCGTCTCGGGCCTCTTCTCTCGCCATCGCGGCCGAGGCGTGCACCACCTCGTCCAGGTCGTTTTCGGTGGCGCGCTCGAGGCTCAAGGCCGAGTCGGAGCGGAGGTCCCCGGCCTGGATGGCGAAGGCCAGTTGATCCCGGACCAGGCGCGCTCGGGCACCGCGGCGCTCCAGGCCACTCCAGATCGTCTCGACCAAGTTGCGTTCGCCGACGATCACCCGGACCACGTCCGGTTGCCGTTGGCCGAAGGCGATCACCTCGTCGATGCCCACCTGGGTGTTGACCGCCGGCACCAAGATGCCGCTGTCCGAGAGGTAGAGCAGGCCCAAAAGTTGGGTACCGTCCATCTCACCAAGCAACCAACCCCGAGGGACTCGCGGCGAGTCCGAGAGGCCACCGTCATGGATCCAACCCGCGATGAAGGTGCAGCGATCAGGATCCCGTTCGGCCAAGGCGAAGGCCGCCGCCGCGTCCCGTTGGCTCAGACGGACCAGGCTGGTGCGCGTCACGCGCCGACGAGTCTACGCAACTTTGGCGGTTTGGCGCC
Source organism: Deltaproteobacteria bacterium (assembly GCA_016703535.1). Classification (GTDB taxonomy): domain Bacteria; phylum Myxococcota; class Kuafuiibacteriia; order Kuafuiibacteriales; family Kuafuiibacteriaceae; genus Kuafuiibacterium; species Kuafuiibacterium phototrophicum. The sequence goes on from JADJBV010000002.1 coordinate 1,627,954, forward strand.
GAAAACCAGATCGGCGATGAAGCCCGCGGTTTACCTAGTGCTGCTTATCGGGGTTGTCCCGAGGGTGGCCTTCGCCTCGGACATCGGCGAGGCCCTCCAGTTTGCCCAGGAGATCATGGGCGACGAGATCATCGCCGGCTACGAAGACTTCGTCGACTACGACAAGGACGAGGCCTTGGACATCTTGCTGACCGGTCGGGTCCCGGAAGCCCAAGGAGAAGAGGCGCCCTTCGCCACCTTGGGCAAAAGCCGCCTCAACTATGGCGCGGTCCGCCCTCACCTGGAGGAGGCCTCCCGCCTGACCGGCCTGCCGGTGGCCTTGATCGACGCGGTGATCCGGACCGAGTCGGGATATCGACCGGACGCGGTCTCTCGCACCGGGGCCCGGGGCCTGATGCAGCTGATGCCCGGCACCGCCAAAGAGGTCGGCGTCACCGACGCCCACGATCCCCGGGACAACATCTTGGGTGGCAGCCGTTACCTGCGAAAGATGTACGACACCTTCGGCTCCTTGAAGTTGGCGATCGCCGCTTACAACGCGGGCCCTTCGGCCGTGAAAAAACACGGCGGCGTCCCGCCCTTCAAAGAGACCCGTCTCTACGTCGAGACGGTCTTGCGTCGCTACGAGGACTCGGCCCTTCGTTAGCCGCTACGGGCTACGCCTTGCCTCACCGCCCTGCTCCCGGTACAGGCGCTTCATGCGTGGAACCTTGATCTGTTCGGTCACCCTGTTGTCCTTGGCCTGCGCCAAGAGCGAAGCGCCCAGCGCCCCTCCGCCGGCGCCGACCGCTCCTTCGCCCACCAGCGCTCCGGCTCGGGTCGAAGGCGACACCACGGAGCCGGTCAGCAAGGACTCGATCTTCACCTTGGTTGGCACCGTCGCCAAGATCGAGATCGAAGAACGCAACTTGGGTGAAGCCGCGGCGGCCAAGAAGTACAGCCTGAGTGATCCGGCCAAGGTCGCCGCCGCGCTTTCGGCGATCGATCTTCAGCAGATCCCGAACGGCCCGCGACGACGTTGCCCCGACACCCTCGTGCTCCACTTCCATGATGCCTCGGGCGCAGCTCGGGGAGGTCTGGGCCTCTGCAACACCACCACCCTCAACGACGCCTCGCCCCTGGAGGGCCCCGAGGCCTTCGCGGGCTCGATCCGCGGCGGCGTCAAGTTGGCCGACGAGGCCGCGCTCAAGAAGTTGCTGATCGAAGCCCGGGGAGGCTGAGCGAAGGGCGCGCTCAGCGCCCCGCTCGAGAGCCGAGGCGGGGTCGGCCCGAGGAGGCCGGGGTCAAGGTCTTGGCCAGGTGTTGGAGCGTCGACTCCCAACGGAAGTGTGCTCCCACCGTTCGGGCCGCCCGAGCCGCACCCAGCTGACGATCGTCACCCAGAGTCCGTTCGATGCTCCGGCTGAGCGCCAACTCGAAGCTTTCGTCTCCCATGGGGCGCACGATCTCGGCGGCGGCGTGGGCCTCTGGACAGCGCTCCCGATCCAAGATCTCCCGAGCGCCGTCGGTGTCGCTGGTGATCACCGGGATCCCCAAGGACAAGGCCTCGGCGATGCCCAAGCCAAACGCTTCGTAACGGCCGATCTGAACGAACCGACCGCGCCGCCCCGGGGTGGCCAGGTCGAACGCCTGTGGTCCCTCGGGTCCGAGGCCGGCCAACAAGAGGTGGGCGGTCCGGGCCCCACCCCGTAAAAAGCCCGGGAACACCACCTTGGCGCACTTCAACTGGGCCGCTTGGGCGTAGAGGCCCCGGGCGTAGCTTTCGTCTTGGAAGAAGCTGGGCCGGCCGCAGATCACCAACACCAGCCGCTCCGCCAACTCCGGAGCTCGCAGCTCCAAAAGACGGACCGCCTCGAGGAGCCGATCGAGTCGTTTGTCCGGCGAAAGGCGGCTCATGGTCACCAAAACCTGATCGTCGTCGCCGATCCCTAGGGCCGCCGCGGTCTGGGCCACCTGATCTTCGGCCGGGGGTGTCAGGTGGACGCCCCAGGGTGCCAAAGACCAGGCGTTCGGATCCGGGCGCGGATAGGTCGCCGCCACTTTTTGTCGCATCACCGCCGACGGAAACAACACGTGTTGAGCGTCGACAAAGGCGGCCCGTTCACCCGCCAAGGCGGCCCGGGCGGGCCCCGGTAAAAGGCGCCCCAACTCGGGCCGACGAAAGTACCGAGCGGTGCGCTCCAGCTGCCGGCGCGCGTCGGGCCGCGACAACAACAAGCGACCGAAGGCCAACATGGGCAGCGGGAACCGAGCCACCCGGTGCATGCGCTCCAGCTCGGCCAAGGTCAGATCTTCCAGCGCAAACTCAGAGAAGAAGACGTGGGCGAAGGTGACGATGGTGTCGCCGGCCAAGCGGGCGCTCCGCACCCAACGGGCCTCGCCGATGTCTTGGTTGAGCAACAACAAGGGCCCCCGCCAGCGGGCCCGCAGCTCGGACAAAAAACGCTCGACCGCGTCCGAATAGGCCTCCATCACCTCCAGGAGTTGCCAGGTGCCCTGACGATGGGCCTCGTGGGCCGTCAACAACGGAGAGTGCCGAGTTTCGAGGAGGTGCACTCGAGCGCCGTCGCAGATCGCTTGGGGCGCGTCGTCTTTGCCCCGAAAGGTGACCACCTCGACCGTGGTGCCGCGCTCTTTGAGCTCCCGCACCAGGTCATGGACGAAGGCGTCTTGCCCGCCGTGGATGTCGTCGGGGTTGGGGCGAAAGCGAAAGGAGACCACGACCACCCGGGCGGGCAAGGGCAACATCGGCTCCACGCCTTGGATTGAACGCGAGCGGGATCGGCTCGCCCAGCCGCCGATCGTCCGGCAGGCTCACCCGATCCTCGAATGCAGGTGAGGGGTTGAGGCTACAACCAGCCCCGGACCTTGAGGTCCTCGGCCACCAGGATGGCCCCTTGGGCGGCACCCATCTTGGTATTGTGGGACACCAGCACGAACTTGACGCCGTTGTCGCTCAACACCGTCTCTTTCCGCAGGCGGCCGACGCTGGTGGTCATGCCGTCTTCGGCGTCCCGATCCCGGCGGGGCTGAGGTCGGAAGGGATCGTCGTGGAGGGTGATCCAGTTTTTGGGCGCCGAGGGGTGAGTGCCGGGGTTCAGGCCCTTGCCGAAGGCCCGCATCGCCGCCTTGACCTCCTCCAGCTCGCAGCGCTTCTGGAGCGACACCGACACGGTTTCGGTGTGGCCCTCCAGCACCGCAACCCGGGTGCAGGTCGCCGAGACCTGGACCTTGGCCGGCTCGATCCCCTTGCCCGAAAGTGAACCGAGGATCTTCTTGGTCTCTTTTTCGACCTTCTCCTCCTCGTTTTTGATGTGGGGGATGACGTTGTCGATGATGTCCAGGCCGATCACGCCCGGGGAACGACCGGCGCCGCTGACCGCTTGCAGCGAGGTCATCATCACCTTCTCGACGCCAAACTGCTGGTGCAGCGGCGCCAAGGCGATGGCCATCCCGGTGGTGGTGCAGTTGGGGATGGGGACGATAAACCCCTTCCAGTTTCGCCGCTCTTTTTGCCAGCGGATCAGCTCGGCGTGGTCTCCGTTCACCGCCGGGATGATCAAGGGGACGTCGGCTTCGTAGCGGAAGGCCGAGGCCGCCGAGATCACCGGCACATTTTCAGCGTATTTGGGCTCCAGCTCGAGGGCCGGCTCCGACTCCACCGCCGAAAAAACCAGGTCGACGCCCGCCAGATCCAAGTTTTTGGCGTCGACCACCTTCATGCCGCCGAAGTGGTGGAGGGCCGCTTCGTCGACGTACCAACCGACCAAACCCGACGAGAGGGTGACCGCCTCCCGCAAGGTCTTGCCCGCGGAGCGCTCCGAGGCGGCCAAGGCCGCGACCTCCAAAAATGGATGCCGAAGCAGCGCCGCGAGGAATTGTTGTCCAGCCAGGCCGGTGGCACCGACGATGGCGCAGCGAATGCTCATTGGTCGTCCAAGGCTTCTTTGTACATGGCCTCGGCGATCCGGTGCGACGAGCCTTCGAGCCGGTGGATCGCGGCCTTGATCTTCTCGACGTCGTTGGAGTCGTAGATCACCTTCAGGCCGGCCAAGTCTTCTTTGATGTCCTGAATGTCATCGGGGGTCAGCATCGAGGAGTACTCCTCGAGGGACTTTTCAGTCGTGTACATCAGGCCGTCCGCCATGTTGCGCAGGTCGGCCAGCTGCTTCTTCTTGACGTCGTCGCCTTTGGCGTTTTCGGCCTCTTTGACCATCCGCTCGATCTCGGACTCGTTGAGGCCCGACGAGGCGATGATCTTGATGTTCTGCTGTTTGCCGGTGCCCAAGTCCTTGGCGGACACGTGCACGATGCCGTTGGCGTCGATGTCGAAGGTCACTTCGATCTGGGGAACACCACGGGGCGCCGGCGGAATGCCCACCAGTTGGAAGCGACCCAAGGTCTTGTTGTCCTCGGCCATCGGGCGTTCGCCCTGGAGCACGTGGACGTCGACGATCGGCTGGTTGTCTTGGGCCGTCGAGAAGACCATCGACTTCTTGGCCGGGATGGTGGTGTTGCGGGTGATGATTGGCGTGAAGACGCCGCCGGCGGTCTCGACGCCCAAGGAGAGCGGGTTCACGTCGAGGAGGAGCACGTCCTTGACCTCGCCCTTGAGCACGCCGCCCTGAATGGCCGCGCCGATGGCGACCACTTCGTCCGGGTTGACCTTCTTGTTGGGCTCTTTGTCGAAGAAGTCCCGCACCACCTGGATGATCCGCGGCATCCGGGTCTGACCGCCGACCAACAACACCTCGTCGATCTGGTTTTTGGCCAGGTTGGCGTCTTTGAGCGCTTGCATGCAGGGCCCCAAGGACCGCTGCACCAAGGGCTCCACCAACTTCTCGAGCTCTTGCCGGCTCAAGGTGGTGTTGAGGTGTTTGGGACCCGTCGCGTCCGCCATGATGAACGGCAGGTTGATGTCGGTTTCGGTCGAAGACGAAAGCTCGTGTTTGGCCTTTTCGGCCGCTTCCTTGAGGCGCTGGAGCGCCATCTTGTCTCGCCGCAGATCGGCGCCGGCGTTCTCTTTGGAGAAGCGGTCCGAGAAGTAGTTGATGATCTCCAGGTCGAAGTCGTCGCCGCCCAGGTGGGTGTCGCCGTTGGTCGCCTTGACCTCGAACACGCCGTCGCCCAGCTCGAGGATCGAAATATCGAAGGTGCCGCCGCCCAAGTCGTAGACCGCAACCCGGACGTTTTCCTTCTTCTCGAGGCCGTAGGCCAAGGCGGCCGCCGTCGGTTCGTTGATGATGCGCTGGACGTTGAGGCCGGCGATCTTGCCCGCGTCTTTGGTTGCTTGACGCTGGGCGTCGTTGAAGTAGGCGGGGACGGTGATCACCGCTTCGGTGACCTCTTCACCGAGGTAGTCCTCGGCGGTCTCCTTCATCTTCATCAGGATCATCGCCGAAATTTCCTGCGGCGAATAAGCCTTGTCCCGGATCTTGACCCAGGCCTCGCCGTTGTCGGCCGAAACCACGGAGTAAGAAGCCTTGGACATGTCCTGCTTCACCTCGGGCGCGTCGAAGCGGCGACCGATGAAGCGCTTGACCGAAAAGATGGTGTTGCTGGCGTTGGTGACCGCCTGGCGTTTGGCGATCTGGCCCACCAAACGTTCGCCACCTTCGGTGAACGCCACCATCGAGGGGGTGGTGCGGCTGCCTTCCGAGTTGGGGATGACCACCGCCTCGCCGCCGTCCATCACGGAGACACAGGAGTTGGTGGTGCCCAGGTCGATGCCGATGATCTTACTCATGACTCTGGATCCTTAGGTTGCTCGAGGCCGGTCGGCTGTTACGCCGAAGGGCCCGATCCGGGTCCGAGGGAGACCACCACCATGGCCGGTCGCAACAACCGATCGTGGATCAGGAAACCCCGTTGGAGCTGGGTGACCACCTTGCCGGCTGGGACCGGCGAGTTGATCTGCTGGACGGCCTCATGGCGGGCTGGGTCGAAGACCTCACCCTCGGATTCGAAGGCCACCACCTGGTGTTTTTCGAGCTGGGAGATGAACTTCTTTTGGACCATCTTCACGCCGTCGATCAGGATCTGGGCGGTCGGATCGTTGGGCTGGGCCAACAAACTCGCCAGGGCCCGATCCACGTCGTCGACGATCGGCAAGAAATCCTTCAGCAACTTCTCGTTGGCGAACTTGGCGACCTCGTCCCGCTCCTTGGAGGCCCGCTTCTTGTAGTTCTCCAGGTCCGCGGCGGCGCGCATCCACTTGTCGCGGAAGTGCTCCGTTTCCTTCTTCGTTTGCTCCAAAACCGCCTCGAGCTCGTGTTTGGCTTTGATCATCGCCTCGGTCACCACGTCGGCGGCGTCCCGAGTCGGGGCCTCCGCCTGGGGGCGCTGCTTTTGGTCCAGCGCAGCCATGGCCTCTTTCATGGCTTCTGCGATCTCCGGGGTGTCCGCTACGGGCACGTTTTGCCCCTGATTGGCGGTCTTTTCCTCAGGCACGGCGGTACGCTCGCACGGAGCCTCCCGAGGTTCAAGTCCTTCCCGGGGCTACTCTTTTTCGGTTCCGGAGCGAGGGGTAGGTTCGGACGACAAGGTCTGGGTCAGGGCCTCGGCCGTCAGCTCCACCAAAGGGATCACCCGGGCATAGTCCATTCGGGTGGGGCCGATGATCCCGACCCGGCCGGCCGGCCCTTCGTCGCCCGCGTAAGTGGCCGTCACGGCGGCGAGATCCTTGAGATCCCGCAGGGAAGTTTCGCTGCCGAGCACCACCGAGGTTTCGGCGGAAGCGGCGGCTTGGGCCCCGATCGGGTTGTGGGCGGCGGCGTCCAGGAGGCGGAGCAACAAGGTCTTCTCTTCGAAGGCCCGGAGCAACTTCCGCATCTTCTCGATGTCGGCGAACTCGGGTTGCTCGAGGATGTTCCGCTCCCCTCCAACATCACCTCGTGTTCGATGGGCTGAATGGTCCGCTGCCCCAAGTAGAGGGCGTGGCGCATCATCTGATCGGCCTGGGTCCGTTCGTCGGTCATCTCCCGCAGGATCCCGGCCCGGACCTCGGCCAGGGTGCGGCCGCCCAACACCGAGCTGAGATAGTTGGACATTCGGGTCAACTCGTCCCGATCGAGGGGGAAGGTCACCTCGATCAAGCGGTGCTGCACCAAACCACTTTTGGCGACGAACACGCCGAGCACCGTCTTTTCCCGCACCGGCAAGAACTCGATGTGCTGGAAGATCACTTCCTCGAGCGGCGGCATCAGCACCAAGGCGGCGTGACGGCTGACCGTCGACAACACCCGCCCAGCCTCCCGCAGGATGCCGGCGAGGTCCCGGCCTTCTCCCGGTTGGCCTTGGGTGATCGCTTGGATCAGCTCCCGCTCCCGGGCCGTGATGCGACCCCGTTGGGCCAGGCGCTCCACGTAAAAACGAAAGGCGGCCACGGTGGGGATCCGGCCCGCCTGGGCGTGGGGGGCGGCCAAGAGGCCATGCTCCTCCAGATCGGCCATCGCGTTTCGCACGGTCGCGGGCGACAGATCGAGGGATCGGCTTTTGGTCAAGGTGCGAGAGCCGATGGGTTCGGCGGTCGCGATGAACTCCTCGATGATCGCGGTCAGGATCTCGCGCTGACGCTCCGAGAGGTCTTGGTCCGTGATCGCCACCTGCGTTCCATTCAAGGGAGCATAAGGATCGCCTGTCAAGCGACCTCGTCGGCCACCTGCATCATCCGCCGGGCGATCGCGTCGTTGTAGAGGAAGCCGAGATCGGTCGGAACCAGGTGGGAGCCCTGCCGGGCCAGCCAACCTTGGCGCAAAAAGGCGCCGGCCACCTCCTCCAGCGAACGCGCCAACACGCCGCCAGCGTTCAGCTCCTGGTCGAGGGCCAGGGGATCCAGGCCGAAGCGGGTGCGGAGCGCGACCATCAGTCGGTCCTTGAGCAGGCCTCGCCGGTCCAGCCGCTCCGTAAAGCGCGAGGGGAACTCGCCAGCCTCGGCGGCCACCAAGTAGTCGGCGGGCAACTTCACCGCCTCCCGTCGTTCGGCCGAGCTCAGATCCGAGGCGGGCAGGTAACTGTGGGCCCCCGCGCCCAGCCCCAGGTACGCGCCGCCGTGCCAGTAGAGCAGGTTGTGGCGGGACTCGTGGCCCGGCCGCGCGAAGTTCGAGACCTCGTAGCGGACCAGGCCCGCGCCGCCCAGACGTTCGGCGACCAAGCTGATCAACTCCGCCTGTTGGTCGTCGTCCATCGGCGTGTAGAGGCCCAGTTTGGTGCGTCGGCCGAGCAAGGTGTCGGGTTCGATGGTCAAGGTGTAGGCCGAGAGGTGATCGGTGCGCAGGGACAAGGCACGTTCTACTGAATAGATGACGTCCGCCGTCGACTGCCCGTGGAGGCCGTAGATCAGATCGAAGGAAACTCGGGCGCCGGTGCCCTGGGCCAACTTGATGCCCCGCTCGGCGGCGTCGGCGTCGTGGATGCGGCCCAAGGCCAACAGCTCTTCGTCGCGAAAGCTCTGCACGCCCAGGGAAAAGCGGTTGATCCCGGCGAGGGCGTAAGCCTCGAAGTGGCCCTCGTGCACCGTGCCCGGGTTGGCCTCCAAGGTCAGCTCGGCGTCGGGCAACAGGCCAAAGGTGTCGCGGAGCGCGGCGATCACCCGGCCCACCTCGGCGGGGGCCCAAAGGCTGGGGGTGCCGCCGCCGAAGAAGATCGACCGCAGGCCTGGCGCCCGTCCTTGGTAGGCGGGGCCGCGGACGGCGAGCTCCCGCAAGATGGCCTCGGCGTAACGTCGGTCGTCGTGTTCGCCGGTGTGAGAATTGAAGTCGCAGTACGGGCACTTCTTTTCGCACCACGGGAAGTGCACGTAGACCGAAAGATCCTGGGGCCCGACCGGCGCTGTTCTATTCAATGGAGTGCCTCGACCGCGTCCAGATCGAAGCCGGGCTCGAGGCCCAAGTCGTCGAGGCCCCGGACGCGCACGAAGGTCACCCCCACCTCACCGGTGTTGGCCAGATCGATCTCGGTGCTGCCGCCACCGGCCAACAGGTCCAGCTCGATGAAGCGGTCACCGTCGGAGGAGAGGGCGATCCGGGCCCGGGCGCCGTCGTCCCCGACCTCGTAGATCCGCAGATCCGGTCCAGGGGCATCAGGGATTTCCCGAAAGAAGCGCAGGACGAGGCTGGCGTCCCGACCCAGGGCCACGGTGCGCCCATCCGGGGGTCCCAGGGCCCGCTCCGGATCCAGGAATGGCTGATCGGGGCTCAAAAATGGGGTCGGTTGGTAGTCGTCGACCACCGCCGCGTGTCGGTCGCGGATCTCGCCCGGGAAGCAGCCAAGCCACAGGTTGGCGGTCAGGAAGACCAAGCAGCGGGGACGGAACATTGACATGGTTGTCGTTTTCGCTAACCTCGCGCGCTGAATGGCCAAACGCACGCGTCGGGAGCTGGATATCGCGGATCACCTCTGGGACTGTCTCACCCGGATCGCGGAGGACTGTGGCACGGACCGGCACGCGGTCGTCAATCAGGCGATCTATGAGATGGCCCGGCGCTTCAACTTCCTCACGCCGATGGCCAAAGAAGCCGAGGTCCCCAATCCCAAAGTGGGCCCGGGTGTCGTGGTCAACAACCCGAAGCCCACGCCGCCGCCGCCGGTCGCCGAAGAAAAGCCCGTGCGCTCGCCCAAAAACCAAGGTGGTGGTGGCAGCGCTGGCCCGTCCAACCCGCGCAGCGCGCCCGAAAAGGCCCGCAAGACCCTCTACGTGGTCAACAGCGCCGGCGACATGCACAAGATCGACAAAGACACCTTCATCATCGGCCGCAGCCGGACCTGCGACTTGGTGATCCCTTCCTCCAAGGTCTCGCGTCAGCACAGCGGGATTTGCCGAGAAAACGGCGAGCTGTACATCGAGGATTTGGGCTCGGCCAACGGCGTGTGGAAGGACGGCGTGAAGATTCAGAAAGAGAAGATCAAGGACGGGGACGAGTTCATGATCTCCGAAGAAGTCTTGAAGTTCATCTTCCGGTAAGCGGGTCCCGGTCCGGCAAAGCCGGCCCACCCGTCTACGCTCCCGCTGGTCGCTGCGCACCTTCGGTTTGCGTCCTTTGGGTCGCCGCCAGTCCAGCTGACTCAGGTGGACTTGGATCGTTTGGGGTGGAGGCCGGGGGGGCGTTTTTTGCGGCGTTGGCGCAGCAACATGAAGAGGCCGACCAGCGGCATCAAGGCGCCGATGGTCACGCCGGCTTTGGATTGGGTGTCGCGGCAGGAGCAGGCGGAGCCGTCGCCTTCATCGAAGTCGAGGTCGCAGCGGTTGCGGAATTTGTTGAGGGCGGAGCTGGTGTCGTAGCCGCCGGCGGGGGGCGCGCAGGTCGCGGTGTCTTGGCCGCTCGGGTAGACCTCGCAGACGCCTCTTTTGTTTTCGGAGGTCAACGTGCGCTTTTGGATCTCGCAGGGTTGGGCGTTGGCCAACATCGTCGACTCGGGATCGGTGTCGTGATCGAAGCCGATGAAGTGGCCCATCTCGTGGATCAAGGTGTTGCGCAGGTCGTAGGGCCGTTCGTTTTGCCCCACGCAGGCGATCTCGCTGGTGACGTCGGCGAAGTTGAAGCGGACGTCGTTGAAGACGATGTCGGCGTCGAAGATCTCGCCGGTCGCGACCGAGTGCGAGGTGAGGGTGACGGCCAGCTGATCTCGATCGCTGAAGTATTCGTCGAGTTCGCTGGCGTCTTGGGCCGAGTAGATGACGTTGCGGTTGCGTGAGGAGTCGGGGTCGAAGCCGGGGGTCTCCAAGGTGGTGCCCCGATCCCGCAGCTCCAGGTCGGTGCAGTTTTGGTCGGTCCACACCCGCCAGCTCTGGGCGATCAAGGCCGGCCGATCCGAGGTCGCGAGCAGGGCGCCGGTGTCGTTGAGAAAGTAGGGGATGCAGCGGCTGGTCCACGCTTGGGTCAGGGCCGGGCGGACGTCGCGGACCGGCGTACACTCATAGGCCGAGGCCAGGTTGGAGCCGAAGGTGAAGGCCAAGGCCAAGGCCGATCCGAAGATCCCGCGCACGTCCCAAAGCCTACCCGAAATCCGGGAGCGAAGTCAGACGTCCAACAACCAGGCGATGCCGATTCCGCCGACCCAATACCCGGCTTCGTAGCGGCCATTGCCGACCACCAGCGCTTGTTCGGGGTTGGTAGGATTGAGCTGGCGCACATCGCTGTTGGTGACGTCCCGGGTGACCTGGAAGATCCGGCTGGCGGCCAGGTCGAAGCGGAAGTTCCCGAGCTGGTAACTGGCGCCCAGGGCCAAGCCCAACTTGGTGCCGTCCAGCTGGGACACATTGGTCGTGGCGTCGGTGAAGCCCGCGGTCTCGTAGAAACCACCGCCCCGAAGGTGCAGGCCTTCCCACACCGCAAAGTCGGAGCCCAAGTGGAAAGACCAGGTGTCCTGCATCTGCCGGGGGATCACCAGCGGGCCCAGTTGGTAGTCGCCGATCCCGGGCACGTTGCGCAGGCGGATGCGGCCGGTGGGATCGACGACCAGCTCCTCTTGCACCGACCAGTTCTCGAAGTTGGCGGCCAACTCGATCTTCAGATCGGGGGTCGCGCGCCACAACACGCCGGCCCGAACCATCAAGGGGAAGGGCAACTCGAAGCGGGCCGAGTCACCTTCGACCACCACCGGATCGAGGAACACACTTTCGCCAAGCCGCACCTGGAACTTGGCGTCGCCCGAGACCGTATACGGGAGCTGCAGCGCCAAGCCGAAGGTGAAGGGTCCGGCCTCGAAGCTGGCCCCGGCGTTGGCGCTCAAGGTGAACGGATCGTTGAGATCCAAGTTGCTCAAGGTGTCCAAGGTCGGATCGTCGGGGGCGCCGAAGAGTCCGGTGTAGCTGGACAGGACGGATCGCTGTTTGACGTGGGCCATCACGTTTTGGATCCCGGCGCCCAAACGCAGGCGCCCCAAACGCACCGCGGCGGCGACGTGGAGGACCAACAAGGTGGTGTGGTCGTTGGCGGTCAGCGAATAACGTTGGGGCCCGTCTTCGGGGAAGGCCAGCTGGCCCGAATAGGGGGCGTAGGCGCCCAGGGCCAAAGAGAGCGTGTCGTTGACCCGAAAGATCGCGCCCAAGGTCGGGTTGAGCAGCGGCGTGGCGCTGTTGGAGACCGAGGTCCCGTCCGGCGGGGTGAAGGTCGCCGAGGTCTCCACCGCGCCCAACTCGAAGGCCACCGAGGTCTGATCCAGCCGCGACGGGTTGTACCAAAGAGCGTTGGCCTCTTCAGCGCCGGCCACGAAGGCGCCGGCCAAGGACAAGGCCCGGACCCCGCGGGTCGGCAAGGCCAGGCCACCGGCCCAGGCGGCTTGGGCCGAGAGGGAGAGGGCACCGACCAAAATGCAAGACAACTTGCGATTCATGGCTGGGCCTCCGGAGGACCTTTGCGGCCTCGTACCAGCGAATAGAACTTCTCCAGGCCGTGCTCCTGGTCGAGCAAGAAGGTGGAGATCTTGGCGGTGATCTTGCGCCAGTCGTCGGCCAAGAGTGGGCCGGTCTCCAGCGGATCTCTACGTTGGACCTGCTCTGCGGCCTCGAGCAGGCCATACAAGGCCAAGCCACCACCCGGCCGGGGATCCAAACCACGCCTCGCCACCTCCAAGAGGTGTTCGTCTGGATCGATCTCCAGGGAACGTTTGGCGGTGGTCAGGCAGTGCCAGAGGTTGAGCTGCTGCGGATCCAGCTCCTTACCCAGGTACTGCACGAACCCCACCGCCAAGCTGGCGTCTTTGGCGGCTTGGGTGCCGTCGCCGATGGTCACCAACAGATCCGCGAAGCCATCACCTTCGGCCAAAAGTTCGTCCCGCAAGGCAAAGAGCGGGTCTTCGACCTCGGGGGTGAGCTCCAACTCGTAGGCCAGATCGATCATCATCGGCAGCTCGGGTGCGGTCAGGGCGTCGGTGGCCGCCGCCAACATGTCCTCTTTGACCCAGGTCGAGAAGTTGGGCGTGTTGACCTGCCGAGCCACTCGGCCGTGCAAGAAGTCGAGCAAGATGAGGGCGGTCGGCAGCGCCTCCCGGTTCTCCAGTTGCCCAGTTTCGGGCCCCGTGCGTTCGGCCTTGAGGAACAGGTCGTAGGCCACGTCGACGATCTCATCCCACTCCCGTTTGGTCTGGGACTGGCGCCGCACCCGCTGATCCAGCCGATCCAGGGCGTGCCTCACCAGATCGAAGGGCGACAGGGGCGTTAGCCGTTCACCCTTGATGGTCACCTCTCGTGCGCCGTTCCGGGTCCGGAGCGCCGGGTCTTTGGCCAAGAGGCGACGGGCCATCTGCAGCAACAAGGGGTGGGCCGCGCGGCCGCCCCGGGTGCGGACCAGCTCGGTCTCGTCCAACATCTTGCGCATGCCGTCGTACATCCGGGTGTCCCGGAAGATCTCGATCAACATCGGCTGATAACGGGCGATGCCGGTCAGGTACGAATAACGAGGTTGGGTGGCGGCCCGATCTTGGTAGTCGCTGCTTTCGGAGGCCCAGTTGAAGTGGAGGATCTCGAAGAGCTCGAAGAGCAGCTCCAGCTGGCCGTGGGCATAAAAGACCTGGATCAGCGGCCGCAGCGAGTCGATCATCCCACTTTCGGTGGCCGCAAAGAGGGTGTCGCCGTCGTTCTCCTTGACCTCGAAGCCCTCCTTGCCGACCGGGTTCCCAAAGGCTTGATCGGTGTTGATGAAGACCGCCAACTCCTCCGGGGTGGGCCGGGTGGAGAGGCCGGTGATGGTCGAAACCAAAGACGGGATCTCGGCCTGGCCGATCACCGACAACATGTAGAACTCGGCGAGGTCGTCGATCTCGAAGACGAAGCCGATCGGGATGCCGATCAGCTCGGGCGTGTAGCGTACACCTTTGGTGTCGTAGATCAGGTGGAACAGCCGCTGCTGCAGGCTTTGGTTTTCGCGGATGTCCGGCCGGGCCGGATCGACCAAGGTGTCGAAGACCGTGCCGTTTCGCACCGCGGCTTCGGTGATCCGCTCCTTCTTGTGAGACATCAAGGTGATGCCGGCCTGGGGCAAGCCGCCCGCCGCCGGATCTTGGAGGGCGTCGATCAGATCTTCGGCGAGCCCCGGGACCGCCAGGATCTTCTGGGCCCAGTTGACGGTCTGGCTCAACATCCGGTGGTTGGCCCGGAGCGCCACCGGATAAGAGTCGGCGATGTCGAACTGATCTTGGGCCTCCAACATCATCCACATCATCGTGCCTTCGTGTTGATCGACCAGGATGTGCAGCAGCTCGATCAGATCCGGCAACTCCCGGAGGTCCGCGGCCGCACCCAGGCCGTGCACCAGATCCAACAGCGGGCTGTCGTTCTGATCGTAGAGCCCCTCGGCGGTGCGTTCGCCGAGCACCACGTCGAAGGTGCGGAGGGCCTTCATCGGCACCTCGCGATCGATCAGGTCGCGGCTGGTGCGGAGCAGGCTGGCCAAGAGGGTCTGCTCCAGGGCCACGTATTGGTAGACCGGCGTGACGCCGTCCAAGGCCCGGCCCGCGGTGTCCCGGGATCCTTCGGTGCCGAAGGGCGGCAACTCCACCGGGCGGCCCCCGTTGTCCACGAAGCGACCGATGGCGTCGACGTCGGCCCGACCATCTCGGGGTGAGGTGTCGACGAAGGGCGCTGGCATCGCGCCGGGGGCGGCGATCTTCACCTGGGCCACCCCCCGCGGATCCCGGGCCACCACCTCCACGGTCGGCGTCGGGCCGGTCGCGAAGCGGGGATCTTCGGTCATCAACAGATCGGCGAGGAGCACGATGTCTCGTTCGGCGTCTTCGGAGATCTCCACCTCGCTGAGCCGCTTGGAGAGTTGGGCTTGCAGCCGCGAGAGGAGGTCACTCTCCCTGACGTCGGGCCGGCCGGTTTCGTCTCGCCCATCGTGGCTGAGGGCCAGATCGATCAAGGCCCGGCTCAGCTCCCGGTAACGCGGGAAGCGGCCGATGCGCCGCACCAAGGCCTCTTCGTGCTGAAGGTCCACGTAACCTTTGCGTTGTCCGATCGCCGCCAAGGAGCGGAGTGCACCTTCGTCTTCGGAGAGGCGCTCCGCCGCCGCCGCCAACTTGCGGGTGGTTTCGGGCACCGTGCCGTCGTCTTGGAGCGGCAACAACTTCACCAAAAACTCTTGGGTGTACTCGAGCTCGTCGGGCGGCAGCAGGTGATCGACGGCGTAGACGAAGTCGTCCCTCTCCAGCGCGAAGCCTTGGGCTTGGCGTGGGTTGTCTCGTTCGTAGTCCCTCGCCAAGAGTCCGTAGATCTCTTCACCCAAGGTGCCGCGTTCGGGCACCCGGCGGGTCGCGTCGAACTCGGGTTCGGCACAGGCCCAGGCCAGGGGAGCGAACACCACCAGGGACAGTCTTCGGAGCATCACCCCAAACAATAGGAGTCGGGTGTGGAGAGGTGGCATCCTCCCGCTGACGTGGGATAAAGTGCGACACACCGCGTCAGGCTGGGCCGGGCCCAAGTCGACGGGTGGGCTTAAGCGTGCGATACGCTTGGCTGCTCAGGCACTCGGGCCACCACCTTTATGGGTCACGTCCCCTTCCTCGATGAGCTGGCGATCGTCATGGCGCTGGCCGTGGCGGTCACCTTGGTGCTCTCCCGGCTTCGGCTCCCGACGGTGGCCGGCCTCCTCCTGGCGGGGGCCCTGCTCGGCCCCTTTGGCCTCGGCTTGGTGACCTCGGTCCACGCCATCGAGGTCTTGGCCGAGGTCGGGGTGGTGCTGCTGCTCTTTTCGATCGGCCTCGAGTTCTCCTTGGCTCGGCTGCGCCACATCTTCGGGCAAGTTGCCCTCGGCGGGATTTTGCAAGTTGGGTTGACGACCTTGGTCACCGCCGGGGTGGCCATCGGCCTCGGCCAGAGCGTTGAAAAGGGCATCCTCTACGGCTTCGTTTTTGCCTTGTCGTCCACGGCGATCGTGCTCAGGGCCTTGGGCGAACGCCGAGAGTTGGACGCACCCCACGGCCGGATCATCGTCGGCACCCTGATCTTCCAGGACCTCTGCGTGGTGCCGATGGTCTTGATCGTACCGCTGTTGGCCGGGGGTGGACCGGCGGGAGAGGCCGCGGTGCAGGTCGGCTTGGCGATCGGCAAGGCGGCTTTGGTGGTGGTGGTCACCGTGACCCTCTCGCGTTTTGTGGTGCCGCGCCTGTTGGGTTTGGTCGACGCCAGCCGGAGCCGAGAGGTCTTCCTCCTCGCGATCTTGGGCTTGTGCATCGGCACGGCGTGGTTGACCTCGATGGTCGGCTTGTCCTTGGCCTTGGGCGCGTTTTTGGGCGGCATGGTCGTCGCCGACACCGAATACAGCCACCGGGCGATGGGCGACATCTTGCCGCTCAGGGACACCTTGGTCAGCGTCTTCTTCGTTTCCCTCGGGATGTTGTTCGAGCCCCGGGTGGTCCTCGAACACCCGTGGTTGGTCAGCGGATTTTTGGCTGGCTTCGTGTTGGTCAAGGGGCTCTTGGCGACGATGGCGGCGATGGCCATGCGTTTTCCGTCCCGGGTCGCTTGGTTGGCGGGCGTGGGCCTGGCCCAGTTTGGTGAGTTCGGCTTCGTCTTGGCGCGCCTCGCCGAAGACCACGGCGTGATCACCAAAGCCGAGATGTCGCCGATCTTCGCGGCCGGCATCGCCAGCATGTTCCTCACGCCCCTGTTGGTCCGGGCCGCACCCCACATCACCGCCGGCGAACGGCTGTTGGCGCCGCTGGAACGTTTGATCGGGGTGCGCAGCATCGACGAGGCCGACCAAGGCGTGAGTGAGCTGCGGGATCACGTGGTGATCGTGGGCTACGGTTTGGCCGGCAAACACGCGGCTCGCAGCCTGCAAGCCTCCGGGGTGCCCTTTGTGGTGTTGGAGCTCAACGCCGACAACGTCCAAGCGGGCAAGGCCTTGGGCCTGCCGGTCTACTACGGCGACGCGACCAGCCAGGAGGCGATCGGCCACGCGCATTTGGCCGAAGCTCGCCTCTTGGTCTTGTTGATGAACGATCCCCAGGCCGCGGCCCGGGTCGTGGACACGGCCCGCCGGGTGGCGCCCGAGGTCCCGATCTTGATGCGGACCCGTTACCTGTTGGAGGCGCCGGGTCTGTTGCGCCTGGGCGCCCGGGACGTGGTGGCCGAAGAGGTCGAAGGCGCCATCGAGGTGATCGCCCGGATGTTGCGGGTCATCGAGATGCCGCGCAATGAGATCGAGGACCTGATCCACGGCGTGCGTCGCGAGACCCAGACCAGTGAACGCAAGCAGACCTTACCCCGGGCGGTATTGCCCGACGTGCGGGGCCTGGATGAGCTGAAGATCGAGAGCGTCTTGGTGAAGGACGGTAGCCCCGCCGCCGGGGCCTCTCCGGTGGGCCTGCGCCTGCGCAGCACCACCGGTGCGTTGGTGGTGGGGGTGCGTCAGGGCGACCGCCTGCGGGAGGATCCGGATCCCCACCTCGCTTTTGGGCCCGGCGATCGGGTCTACCTGGTGGGCACCACCGAGGCGATCAAGAAGGCCGTGCTGCTCTTTCAGGCTCCAGGACCAGGCTGACTCGCCCGTTGCATTCGCGGGCGGCCCACACCAGAGTCGGGGCCATGGCCAAGGCCAAAAAATCCAAGGCGAAGCAGGAGGCGAGCGCCAAGTTGCCTCACCTGGACGAACACGGCGCCGCCCGGATGGTCGATGTTGGCGGCAAAGACGTGACCCACCGGGTTGCGGTGGCCGAGGCCTTCGTGCGGATGTCCGGTGACACGCTGCAGCTCCTGGAGGCGGGCGCGATCAAAAAAGGCGACGCCTTTGCGGTGGCCCGGATCGCCGGGATCATGGGCGCAAAACGGGCTGCGGACCTGATCCCGCTGGCCCACCCCATCGCGTTGACCCACGTGGCGGTCAAGATCGAACCCCGGCTCCACGAAGGTGGGGTCTATGTCGAGGCTCGGGCCGAGTGCCGCGGGCTGACCGGGGTGGAGATGGAGGCCATGACCGCCGCCGCCGCCGCTGCCTTGTCGCTCTACGACATGGTCAAAAAGTACGAACGGGGTGTGGTCATCGAGCGGCTCCAGCTGCAGATGAAGACCGGAGGACAAAGTGGCACGTACATCCGCGAAGATTGAGCTGGGCTTGGCCCTGATGGTTGCCTTCGCCTGCAGCGAAGAAGCGGGTCCGAGTGGCCCCACTTTGGTCCGTAAGATCACCAGCGAGGTCGAGCTGATCGACGGCGTGGGGGCCACCGGGCGGGTCGGCGACTACCTCCTGGAGAACGGTCGCGCTCGATTTTTGATCGAAGACGCGGCCTCTTCCACCGGCTGGGGCATCTACGGCGGCGGCCTGATCGATCTGGCCGGCCCGGCGGCTGCACCCGCCGACGATCGCTTGCAGCAGCTGTTCGTGCACTGCGATCTGCGGGCCTTTCGACCGAGTTCGGTGGAGGTCGTCTCCGACGGGCGCAGTGGCGGGCCGGGGATCTTGCGTTTTGTCGGCGACGACGCCGGGATCCCAGTCCTCGACGCGATCATCGCCCGGGACCCGCTGCAGGTTCAGTTGACCGTCGACTACGTGTTGGAGCCCGACCGCGACAGCCTGGAGATCATCATCCGGGCCAAGGATCTGATGAAGACCGTCAGCCGCGAGATCGCTTGCGGCCTGGTGATGATCCGGGGCGATCAGAGCGAGATCTTCGTCGAAGGTTTTGGGTCCGACGAAGATCAGGCCGGTGGCGCTCAGCCGTTTTTGGCGTCGGCCGCCCACGACTCGCCGACCAGCTGGGTGCTCTATCGGCAGGGGCCCCCGGTTCAGGTGATCTTGGCTCAGGCCGAGGTGGTGCCGATCGGGCCCCGGGGCGTGCCGTTTTTGGCCAACGCCACCATCGAAGAACGGTATCGAGTGGGCGTAGGGGCCCGGGGCGACGTGGAGAGCGCCCTGGAGATCGTGCGCCGGGATCAGGAGCAGCCTCTACCCGGGCGGCCGGTCACCCTCAACCTCACCAAAGCGGCCGAGCTGGACGTTCCTCTTTTGCAGGTGGTGATGACCGTCAGCTCCAGCGCCGCGCCCCGCCGAGTGTGGACCGCCGTCAAACCCGACGTCTCGGGCCAGGCCCTCTTTCAGCTACCGAATGGAATATATTCAGTGGAGTTATCGCTGCAAGGCCGTTCGGTCGAACGGTTTGGGCTGGAGGTGCCGCCGGGCGAGGGCCCCTTGGTGGTGGACCACCGGCTCAGTGGCCTGGGGGTGGTGGAGGTCCGCTCCTTGGAGATCGATCGGCTCGGCGTAGAGTTGGGCCCGACCCCAGTGCGAGTTTTTGTGGCGCCGGGGCACGATCGCCCCTTCCCCAGCGGCTTTCAGTTCCAGACCTACCTCGAGCCGACCGAACGCTTTTTTATGCCCGCCGGTGACTACACCTTGTGGGCCTCCCGGGGTCCGGCCCACCAGCTCTACGCCCAAAACCTGACCGTCACCGCCGATCGCACGACCCAGGTCGAGGCCCGGCTGGTGAAGGTGGTGGAGTTGGGGCCTTGGATCAGCGCCGACTTCCACCTGCACTCCACCCGCAGCGTCGACAGCGCAGCCAGCAAGCGGCTGCGGGCCTTGGGTGGCATCGCCGAAGGTTTGGAGGTGATGGTCGCGACCGATCACGACGCGTTGACCGACTACGGCCCCACCCTGCGGGCCTTGGGTCTGCAAGACAAGTTGCAGTCGGTGGTCGGCACCGAGATGTCGATGCTCTACGGCCACATGAACGGTTGGCCGCTGCGTTTGACCCAGGAGCGGGAGTCCTACTGGAGCCCGTCTTGGGCGGTGTACCAGGCCGATCGCTTCATCCGGATGCTCGATCCCCACGAGGTGGCTGAGGCCTTGCGGGGCGCTGGCGCTCAGATCGTCCAGATCAACCACCCCCGGGACGGGCAGGGGGTCTTCGGATATTTGGGGCTCGATCCGCTCACCGCCGCGACCGACAAACCTTGGCCCGACGTACAAACCGTCGAGCTACTGAATGGAAAGCGGGTCGGCGACTACCCGCGGGTGCAGGAGGACTTCTTCAACCTGACCGCCCACGGCAAGAAGATCACCGCGGTGGGCGTGTCGGACAGCCACAGCCCCTTGTCGGGGCCCGGCTACGCCCGCACCTTGATCAAGGGCCCCGGCGGACCGGTGGGGACCTTGGATCTTTCGGCGGTTTGGCAGAGCGTCCGGGAAGGCCGGGTGACCGCGATGCTCGGGCCCTTCGCGTGGTTGACCGCCCAAAAGGGTGGGGTTCGGGCCGAACAGGGCGAGACCTTGGCGGCCAGCGGACCACTTCAGCTCGAGGTGAAGATCGCGGCCGCGTCCCACATCAGCGTCGAGGCGTTTACGGTCTTCGAAAACGGGCGACCGCTGGTCACGCGGACGGTCACGCCCGCCGACGCCGACCCCGGTGATCCGGCGATCCGCTTTTTGGGCACCGTCACCGCGACCCCCACCGCCGACGCCCACTACGAACTGGAGGTCCGAGGAGGGAACAACACACCCTTCGCGGACAGCAGCTTGAGCTTCACCAACCCGGTCTACGTCGACACCGACGGCAACGGCTTCGTGCCCGGGGGCTGAGGGGCTCAGGGCCGGTTCCGGAGTTTAGCGGGCCATCTGGGCCGAGGATCCAACCCGCCTGGTATCGGGGCCGATCGGCTCAGCCGTGGCCGGCGCTTTGGCGAGGACGGAAGCGAGACTGGCGGTGCCGGTTGGGCGGTGGCGGTCGGGACGCCGGCTGAGGTTTGGCCTCGGCCGGGCGGTTGTTGCTGGACCGGAAGGGGTGGTCTTCGATCACCGGCACCTTCTGGCGAGTCACCCGCTCGATGTCCCGCAGGTAGGCCCGCTCCTCGTGATCACAGAAGCTGATCGCGAAGCCACCTTTGCCGGCCCGGGCGGTGCGGCCGATGCGGTGCACGTAGCTCTCGGGCACGTTGGGCAAGTCGAAGTTGATCACGTGGGTGATGCCAGGGACGTCGATGCCACGAGCCGCGATGTCGGTGGCCACCAGAACCCGCACTTTGCCGGCCTTGAAGCCCGCCAAAGCCCGCTCCCGGGCGGACTGGCTCTTGTTGCCGTGGATGGCCTCGGCCTCGATGCCCTTCTTCTTGAGCTGTTCCGCAACCCGGTTGGCGCCGTGTTTGGTGCGGGTGAAGACCAAAGATCGTTCGATCGCCTGGTCTTTCAACAGCTCGGTCAACAAGGCGGTCTTGTTGCCCTTGTCCACGAACAGGACCCGCTGCTCGATGCGCTCGACGGTGGTCGCCGGCGGCGTGACCTCGACCTTGACCGGGTTGGTCAAGATGCTGTCGGCCAACTTGCTGATCTCGGGCGGCATGGTCGCCGAAAAGAAGAGGGTCTGACGTTTTTTGGGGATCGCCGCGATCACCCGCTTCACGTCGTGGATGAAGCCCATGTCGAGCATCCGGTCGGCCTCATCGAGGACGAAGATCTCCAGGGCCTGCAGGCTGATGTGCCGCTGCTGCATCAGATCGAGCAGACGGCCCGGGGTGGCGATCAACACGTCGACGCCGCGCCGCAAGGCATCCACTTGAGGTTGTTGGCCGACGCCGCCGTAGATCACGGCGTGACGGACCTTGAGGAAGGTGCCGTAGTCCTTGAAGCTCTGGCCGATCTGAGCGGCGAGCTCCCGGGTGGGCGTCAGGATCAAGGCCCGAGGCGCGTTCTTGAGCGCCGGTTGGCCCTTGCTGCTGAGGTGTTGGATCATCGGCAACGCGAAGGCGGCGGTTTTGCCGGTGCCGGTTTGGGCGATGCCCAAGAGGTCGCGGCCTTCGAGGAGGTGCGGGATCGCCTGAGCCTGGATGGGCGTCGGCGTCTCGTAGCCCTTCTTTTGGACGGCACGCTGGATCGGTTCGAGAAGTGAAAGCTCGGTAAAAGAACGAACGGACATGAGACCTACGCTCGACGGTGCCCGCATCAAGGAAGGGACGCCGGAGCTGAATGAGGGTGAAACAGACCGGCCGAAGGTGAGGCGGGGGGCGTCAACCTGTCAACCTACACTTGGCTCAGGGTTCTACGGCAGAACAGGCGTGGGGCGGCACCTGCAGCTCCAGGATCACCGGCTCCACCGGGGCCTCGAAGTCGGCCAAGGTCACGGCCAACACCGATCCATCGCCAAAAGCCGTCATGATCCCGGCCGCGTAGTCGGTGAGTTCCTGGAGCGGGCAGGTCCCCAGGGCCGGATAATATTGGCCATAACGGTACTCCAGGAAGTTGATCTCGGTCCCGGTGGAGAAGATCAGGCCGTCGCCGACCGGGGCCAAACTTCGGGTGTAGACCGTGTCCCGCACCCCACCCAGGGGCACCCACTCTCCGTCCTCGAAGAGGTTGAGTTCGCCGTCATCCCGACCCACCACCGGCCCCAAACGCGGCAGGTACCGGATCGAGGCGGCGCCGGCGTTGCTGCCGGGCAGGCGGTCCCGGCGGACCGTGCCGCGATCATAACGGACCGTTTGGTTGTTCACGTCGCCCGCCCCCAGGCCGATCGCTTGTCCCGGCCCGATCCAAGCGACCGAGGGGATGAAGAGCTGATCGAAGTAGAGCCCGGCGAGCACCTCCCAGCGCTCGCCATCGAAGCGCCCAAACCGTCGCGAGGCCCGGCCGGCGGAGGAGGTGTTGACGAAGAGCTCGAAGGGCGCGCCGCCTCGGGCGCCGTCCATGGAGGCGTAGTCGGGCTCTCCGAAGAGATCTTTGGCGGTGGCCACGGGCGTGTATGGCCCATCGAGGGGGCCGCGGCTCAACGTGGACTGGCGATCGAAGAGCCACAGGTCTCCCTCGTCCGAATAGAAGGCCGCGACCTTGAGGGGGGCGCCCAAGTCGATGATCTCGTAGGCGCCGCTCCGCTCCACGATGATCCCGACGCTCCGGTCTTCGCCGTCGCGGCTTCGGGCGCCGATCATGATCCGCCGATCGTCGAGGCGCACCGAAAAGGTCGGTCGACCTCGAGGCTCTTGGATGACCACCGGGCGCGGGACGAAGCGGCCTTGCCCCGCCAGGCAGCGGTTGTCGTTGGAGACCGTGAGCCGCTGCCAGACCTCGAGGCGGGCTTGGTCGTCGGCCGCCGCCCAAGGGGCCGCTTCCGATCCGCTGAAGCGGCTCCGCCAACGCCCCGCCGGATCGGGGAGCAGATCCGGCCCGGCCGGCTCTTCCCGCAGTGATTGTCGTCCCTCGATCAAGCCCAGGTGCTCGACGGAACACCGCCAGGCCATGAGCTCAAGCTCACCGTCACCGTCGCCATCGAAGCCGAAGCTGGAGGCCGGCCAAGTGGCGGCCCAGATCTCGGCGCCGTCCGCGGTTTGTCGGGCGATGGTCACCGCTTGAGTGCCGACCGGCACCTCGAACGCCGGCACCGCCACGGTCCGCTGACAGGCCACCCCACCGCTGATCCCGAGGGCCAGCCGAAGGAGGACCAGTCGCGCACCCACCTCCCCATTCTACTGCGGGTTCGACAAAGGTGCGCGGCCCGGACCAAAATGCCGACGGTGAAACGACCTTGGGCCTATTGTTGGTTGCTCAGCGCCTGCGCCGAGGTGCTCCCCCCCGATCTGGGCGGCCAGCCCTTTTGGGCCCCGATCGATCGGAGCGCTGGGCCAGACCTGGGTCACTCCCCTCAACTTGGCACCGGGCCGGCCGCCGGCTGGATTCGGATGGTCGATCGCACCGAAGCCGCCGGGCTGGCCCCGGTGGTGGGGCACGGCAACACCCACGGGGTCGGCGTCGCCTTGGTCGATCTCAACCACGACGGATATCCGGACCTCTTCGTGGCCAACGGGCGTCGGGTCGACACCACCCGCTTTCGAGCCTCGGCCTATTATCTCAACCGCGGCGACGGGACCTTCGAGGACTTCACCGGGCCCGGCGGGATCAGCGCGCTCGGGGAGCTCGATTTATATTCAGTAGCGGCCGGTGACTACGATCGGGACGGAGATCTCGATCTGTACTTGGGCGCTCAACCCACCGATCGCCTGTTGCGCAATGAAGGTGGACGCTTCGAAGACGTGACCACCTTGGCTTTGGCCGGCGGTCCCGCCTCCAACCCGGCCTTGGTCAGCGACGGCAAGAGCAAGATCGTCTCCTTCGGCGACTACGACGGGGATGGTTGGTTGGACCTGGTGTCGGCCTCCAAAACTTTGCCCGAGCCCTACGCCTACCTCTTGCGCAACCAAGGTGACGGCACCTTCGAGGACGTCAGCGTCGCCACCGGCGTCTTCGCCCACGCCGCCGGCAACCCTTGTGCGGTCCTCTTCTCCGACTACGACAACGACGGGGATCAAGACCTCTGGATCTGGAACGATCGAGGCTCAAAGGTGTTGCTCAAGAACCAACAAGCTCGGTGGGTGGACGTCACCACCAGCGCCGGCTTGGATCGGGTCTCCATCACCCACCCGATGGGCATCGACTCGGCCGATCTCGATCACGACGGCGACCTCGACACCTACGTCATTAACATCGGCAACAACCCGCTGCTCCGAAACAACGGGGACGGCACCTTCGTGGATCTCACCGAGTCCGCCGGCACCGGCGGCGAAACCGGCTGGGGGGTGGCCTTCGAAGATCTGGACCTGGACGGTTGGGCCGATCTCTTCGTGGCCCAAGAAGATCACCTCCCTCACCTGGTCTTTCACAACTTGGGCTCTACCGACGGGCCCCGCTTCGATCGGATCGAGGTCGATCACCCAGACGTGCTCGACGACAACGCGGCCCACAACGTGGCCGCCGCCTTCGCCGACTACGATCGGGATGGCCTGACCGACGTGGTGGTTGCCACCACCGACGGCTCTCGGATCGGGCTCTTTCGCAACGAGACCGATCGGGGCGGGCACCACTTTTTGGAGGTGGTGATCCCGCGAGGGCCCGGCGGCGATCGCGGCGGGATCAGCGCCCGGATCGGGGTGCGCACCGGCGAGTTGCTTCAGTTCCGCGACCTGACCAGCGGCTCATCCCGGGGCTCTCAGAACGAAGTTTCGGTGCGGTTTGGCCTCGGCTTGTGGGATGGCGCCGATCAAGTGATCGCCCAGTGGCCCGACGGCACGACCTGGTCGGTGCGGAACGTGGCTGGGGATCAACGCTTGGAGCTCAGCCCGCCTTGAGCCTCAAGACCGATCGATCGCCCGCTCCAGCCGCAACAACTTGGCCTTTTCGATCCGGCGGCGCACCGACAACACCAACACCAACACCAACGCCGGGACGGACAGGCCCAACACCGCCAGGATCGCCACGTTTTCTCGAAGGGCCAGGCGGCGATCCAGCAAGACCAGCTCGGTGTCGAAGGGGTTGAGGGAACGGGCGCGATCGAGGAGGGTCCGGGCCTTGCCTTGATCTCCCGCCTCCATGGCTTGGGCCGCGCGCAAGGAGAGGAGCCGGGCTTCCAACAGCCGCGCGTCTTGGTCTCCTTGATCGGGGTCCAGTTCGGCCAAGGCCGTGGTGGCCCGCTCCAGATCTCCCAACTCCAAAAATCCACGGGCCAAGGCCAGGTGCGCGTCCCTCAGCAGCCGCTGGGCCGCCTCGGTGTGGTGTACGCCGAGGCCGGTGCGGATGGTCAACACCGCCGCCTCGTAGTCGCCGCTGGAATACAGGCGGCGAGCCCGGCTCATGTAAAGGTCGGCGATCGGCACCGAATAACTGCCGTACAACGCTGGATCTTGGCTGAACACTTGATCGAGCTGCGCGAAGGCTTCGGTGTAGCTGCCCTCCCGCCCCAACTCCAAGGCCCGATCGATCTGAGCCACCATCTTGGCGCGCCGCGCGGTCCGCAGCCGATCGAACAAGCGGCCGAGCAGGTTGCCCAGCGCCTCTTTGGGTTCGGGCCCCACCCCAAAACGGAGCGCCGCTTTTTGCACCGCCTCCGGATGATCTTGGCCGAGGCGGGCCAAGGTCTCGAGCACCGCCCGGTCGTCGGGCCCACCCAAGTTGTCCACCAAGGGATCGATCGCCGCCGCCCCCAAGGCCAACAACGCCGACATCGCGGCCTCTCGTTGTTCTTGATCTCGGCTCCTCAGGAGCTCGGCCAAGTTTGGCACCACCCCGGGCCCACCAAGTTGACCGAGGACGTTGATCACCAAAAGCCGGGCCTCCCGATCTTGGATGCTGAGCTGGGAGCGCACCGTGCCCCGGCCCAAAGAGTGGAGCAGCCGCTCGGCCCGGGCCTGTCGCTCTGGGGACCCAGGGGTGTGGGCCGCCTCCAACAACGCGGGCACGGCCGGATCACCCATCCTCAAGACCGCGTCCCGCACCGCGTCTTCGATCGCGTCTTGGGCCCGCACCGTCAAAAGGGCGGAGGGCTCCCGGGCCCAACTCGGCAGGACCCGGAGCCGGGGCTCTTCGGGCTCCGAGGCCGCGACCATCCGCTGGGCCAACTCGATCACCGCTCGACCCCAAGCGGCTCGATCCAGTCGATCTGGGAGGGCCAACAAAAGTGGCGCGTGCCGGGTCGAGCCGACGCTGCCCAAGGCCCGGATCGCCAAGAGCAGGCGCAGCGCCTCGGAGGGACCTTGGCTCAAGGGCAGGGCGCTCAAGGCCAAGCCCAACTCGTCGGCCACCTTGGCGATCGCCTCGGGATCGTCCCCTTCGGCCTTCTCGAAGCTGCGGAGCGCGGCCCGTTGATCACTTTCGGCGGCGCTGCCCAACAGCCGCAGGGCGGTCTCCAGATCCGGCGGAGTCACTCGATAACTCAAGATCCGCACTCGGTAGGCGATCTCGTCGGCGGGCGGCGAGCTCCGACGGGCCGGCAGCTCCCGTTGGATCTTGAGATAGGTCGTGTCTTCGGCAGGCAGCGGCGCTTCGTTGACCAGCTCCTTGAACGTCCAGCCCGGGATCGCTTCGGTGCCACCGGCCGAAACCAAGGCCACCTCCAACTCGAGATCGTGGACCTCGGCCTCGAGCCGGTTCTCCACCTTGAGCTCGATCCGCACCTGCTCCCAGCGGGGCGCCACGATCCCACCTTCGGCCGGGCCGTCGACCGCGCCGGAGCTGGCCAAGATCTGCACGAAAGGTCGATCGGAGCCGTCGGCGCCGAACAAGGCCAAGAGGAGCGCCGGGCCGAGCACTTCTCGCGAGTATAACGCCCACCGGATCGGCGTAGCCAAACGAGGGACGCCATGCTCAGTTCCCAGGCCATGCGCCGCGGGTTCCTTTTGGTGCTCGAAGGGGTCGACGGCAGCGGCAAGTCCACCTTGGCCAAGGCCCTGGCCCAGGTGCTCGCCGCCCGGGGCCACGAGGTCGTGAACACCCGGGAGCCGACCGACGGGCCCTACGGCCGCCAAATCCGCGCCTTGGCCGCCCAGGGGCGAAACACCGTCAGCCCCGAGGAGGAGTTTCAGCTCTTTCATCAGGATCGGCAGGGCCACGTGCGGACCTTGGTCCGGCCGGCCCTGGAGCGGGGGGCGGTGGTCATCCAGGATCGGAGCTACTTCTCGACCGTGGCCTACCAGGGGGAGCGGGGCTTGGACCGGGCTCGGCTCCTCACCTTGTCCGAGGCGATCGCGCCCCGGCCCGACCTCCTCTTGGTGGTGGACGTCCCGGCCGACCTGGCGGTGACCCGGATCCGGGAGACCCGGGGATCGGGCCCGGACGACTTCGAAGGTCAGCAGGCTTTGGCCCGGATCCGCGAGGTTTTTTTGGGGTTCCCGGGGGTGGTGGTGGTCGACGGGCGGGCCCCCCCCGACCAAGTCCTGGCCCAGGCCTTGGCCGCCGTCGACGCCCGGCTCCCCGCCTCCCATACTTAGAGTGGTCGGAGAACCTCCTACCCGACCTCAAATCGGCTGGACCTCGGCCCCGGCCCGCTGGATACTCCGCCGGTGCCCGAGGTCGGTGACTCGCTAGGGCGCTACAGCCTCCTCAAACGCCTGGCCACCGGAGGCATGGGCGAGGTGTACCTGGCGGCCAAACCTGGCCCCGTCGGCTTCGGTCCCTACGTCGCGCTCAAGGTCCTACGTGAAGAGTTGGCGGTCGACCGGACCTTCGTCGACATGCTGGTGGATGAAGCCAACATCTCGATGTTCCTGAACCACCAGAACGTGGTTTCGGTCCTCGATCTCGCGGAGGATCAGGGCACCTACTACATCGCAATGGAGTATGTGCAGGGGATCACGGTGGAGCGGATGATGGAGTCGCTCTACGCCCAAAAGCGCAAGCTCCCTGTCCCCTACGGCCTCTACGTCGCCACCGAACTGTGCCGGGCCCTCAAGTACGCCCATACCCGCATGAACCACGCGGGTGAGCCGCTCAACATCGTCCACCGAGACGTCACCCCGGCCAACATCCTCCTGTCGATCCAGGGCGAAGTGAAGTTGACCGACTTCGGCATCGCTCGGGCCCGGGGCCGCATCCACCAAACTCAAGCCGGCGTGCTCAAGGGCAAGTTCGGCTACATGGCGCCCGAGATGGTGCGCTACGAGCAGATCGACGCTCGGGCCGACATCTTCTGCGCCGGCGTCGTCATTTACCTGATGGTCTCGGGCCAACACCCGGTCGCCGGCGCCTCGGTGATGGAAGCCATCCATCGCTTCGAGTCGAAGGACATCGTTCCGCCTTCGCGCCTCAACCCCGAGGTCCCGCCGGAGCTGGACGCCATCGTGCTCAAGGCCTTGGAGCCCAAGGTCGAGCTGCGTTGGGCCTCAGCGGCGGCCTTGGGGGACGCGTTGCAAGACGTCTTGCTCAAGAACCCGACCTGGCGGCGCGAGTCCAAAGACGGCGCCCAGCGGGTGGCCCAGCAGATCCGCGAGGTGGCCCCCGAGGTCTTCGAAGAGCCGGTCTCCAGGGAGTCACTTTCCCACCTCCTGAAGAAGGCCCGGGAGGAGATGAGCCAAGATCCGGCCCGGGCCGAAGGCGCAATTTCGCTCACCGGGGAGCTGCGCAAGGTCTCGGCGGATCAGGTGCGGGAGGCCAAGGCCAAGTTGCTCGGGCCGAAGATCGAGGACTCGATCGGCGATATGCCGACGCCCGCGGATCTCGAGCGGATCACGCCTCAGAGCCACTTCGAGCCGACGCCCGAGGTGCCGACCAACGTCGAGATCGAGACCGACGAACAACTTTCGCTCAAGCAGGTCAAGCAGGCTCAGGACGAGCTGGAAGAGGCGCCCCTCGACGAGGCTCGAGGCGCTTACGAGTCGACCGATCTGCCGCTGGTTCGCAGCGACAGCGCTCAGGCCGACGACTCGAAGACCATGGCCTATTCGGTGCCCGTGGAAAACCGGACCATGGGATACGAGGCGGTCAGCGCCCCCGAGGCCGGCATCGAGCTGGTCTTGGACGGCAAGGCCGCGGCTCGGACCGCCAAGAGCAAGTCACCCGCCGCCCGCCGGGACGACCGGGCTTACGACGAAGAGGTGATCGATCGTCCCATCGATCCCCGGCCCGCCGATGAAGACGGCGCGACCATCGTCGGCTACTCCGAAGAGGCGGCGGCGCCCACCATGGCCATGCCAGCGGTCACCGACGACTCCAAGACCGTGGCGGGGATGGCGGTGCCCGATTGGGAGGCGATCGATCGGCAAAAGGGCAAGGCCACGCCCGGGGTGGTCACCTTGGCCCCCGGCGGCGGTTACGACGATCTCGACGCCGCCACCATCATCCCGGGCGGCGGAGGGCCGGGAGGGTACGAGCCAGGCGGCGACGCCACTTTGCTCGACGGCCTGGACGCGAACCAAGTGCAAGCTGCCTTGCGGGCCGAACTCCAGAGCAAAAAAGCGCCCGCCAAGTTGATGCGCGACGAGTCGGCGCCCCCCAAAAAACCGGGCCGCAGCTTCGAACAAGACGAGATGGACAACCTGGTCAAGGACTCGCTCCAGACCGGGGCCTACGGCGTGCCCGATCCGGCGCAAGCTCCCCCGCCCGCGCCATTCCAGGCGCCGATCCGGATCGTGATGGGCGCCGACGGTCCCCAGCTGGCGGCCAAGACCGATGGCTCGACGCCGATGCATCCGCAGGAGCTGCGGAACGCCGCCGATCTGCTCGCCTCCGCATCTTCGGCCGAACGTCCGGTGGCGCGGCCGGTCAAGGAGAAGCGAGTCGGTGGCGCCGGGCCGAAGGTCGAGGAGCGCCCGGTGGTGGCGACCGGCCCTTTGACCCCTGACCTGGACGTGGGTGCCCAGACCGGCCGCTGGATGGCGGGACAACTGGACGCCAACTCTTTGGATTGGTCCGACGACGCGGCGGCGCGACGGGCGGTCGCCTCCCGCAAACAAGCACCCAGCGGGCCCACCGTCGCCAACCCTCCGCAGCCGGCCTACGTCCCGGCCCGGGCGACCCACTCCGTCTCTCAGCCGCCCGGGCCCCAGCCCTATGTGCAGCCGGGCGCGGCCTCTGAGGCTCGGAGTTGGCTGCTCTTGGCGGCGATCGGGGTGTTGTTGGTCGGCACCATCTTGGGCGGCTACTACACCTACTCCTATACGCAACTGGCTTGGCCCAAGCTCAAGCTCGACTCGGATCCGAGCGGCGTGCAGGTCTTCATTGACCACAGCGCCGAGCCGATCGGCGTCACTCCGATCGAGCTGCGGGTGGCGCCGGAGTTGGGCCACCTCTTGGAGTTCCGGGCCCCCGGCTACCGCCCGACCGCCCGAGAGATCACCGACAGCATCGGCCGGCTGCGGACCTACACCCTCAAGGTCCAGCTCGATCGGATCAGCCCACGCTTCGACATCTCCACCGACGCGAAGGTCCTGGTGAACGGGAGTGAGGTCGGGAATGGCCGTTCGGTGCAGCTCGACACCTTGCCCGAGACCGGAAACGTCAAGGTGCGGATCGAGGCCGAAGGTTTCGTGCCCTTCGAGCGGACCTACGCGACCCGGAACGATCTGCCCGAGATCCAGCAGGTGAACCTGGAGCCGATCCCGCCGCCGCCGCCGCCCGAACCCCGCCGCCGTCGGTGATCCGGAAGCTTCGGCCCGATTCTCCAAACCTCGGATCTGCAGCGATCGAGCGTCCCGAGCGCCGGGGCTGATGCCCTCTTCACTCGGATCACGGTGCTGGTGGTGTTGATCCGAGCGCCCTCCCCAACTCCTATCGGTCAGCCCTCACCTTCGGCTTGGGGGTGTACGCAGCGGTGGCGCAAGTTGTCTCGCCCCGTCGTCCAGTTTATTGGGGCGCGACGGGCTTGAGCTTGGCGTCGTAGCGGATCTCGCCGGCTTCGGTGCCGATCGAGAGGCCGTGGGGTTCGTAGCCCTCCAGCTCGAAGCGCAACTTCACCATGCCGTCCAAGGGGATGGTCTGATCCAGGGGCGTGATGCCGATCAGCTTGCCGTCCGCGAACACCGCGGCACCCACGGGCTCGGAGCCCAAGATCAACCGGATGGGCGGGTCGTCGGATCCGGTGCCGAAGTACAAGCCCAAGATCAACACCAACAAGACGCCGGCCCCGGCCCACAAGATCTCTCGGCGCATGCCGAGCTGGAACTGCTCCTGGGCTTGTTTGGCCACCCGGTGAACGTTGGGCACCTCTTGTTCGCGCCGCAGGCTGGGGGCGGCGGGGGGCACCGAGGCGTGCCGGGGGGCGGTCAACACCGCCATCGGGAGGGGCGTGGCCACGGGGTTGGAGGGCGGGCGCCCGGCGCGGGTCAACACCTTGGCCTCCAGCTCCGGATCGACCGCCAGGGAGGCACCTTCCATGCGCTCCACTCTTAAGGCGTGAGCCTGGGCCAACGCTTCGGTTTCGCTGGGGCTCACCATCATGGTCGGCGCGTCGGCGGCTTCGGGTGGGGGCACGGCGGCCCGGACCAACTCCCCCAAAGCGTCGGGGCTGGCCGGCAACGCTTGTTCGGCGATGATGTGTTCGGTGGCGGCGACCAAAACCTCGGCGGTGATCCGTTCACTCGGCGCCGGCTTGAGGCACCCGCCCAAGAGCTGGAGCAGCCGTTCGGTCAGCTGGGGCTGAGCCTGGCCGATGCTCGTGAAGTCCTTGAAGGCGGCCAGGGCCGCGGTCACGTTCATCTTCTCTTTGGTCCACAGGGGCTGACCGAGCAACATCTCCAGCAACAAGAGGCCCGCCGCGTAGATGTCGCCGGCGAAAGAGGCCTCGGGTTCGCCTTGGTAAGGCGAAAGTCCGCTGCTCGGCTCGATGGCGCCGGCGGTTTGTTCTTCCAACGCCGACAACCCGGGATCACTCAGCCAGGCGCGGCCGTCGTAGCCGAGCAAGACATCTTGCGGATCGAGGCCGCCGTGACAACGCCCCTGTTGTTGCAGGTACTGCAGGGCCCGTCCCACGTCGCGGATGATCATCAGCGCCATCGCCGGCTGAAATCCTCGTTTCCTGCGGGTCAGGGCCTTCTCGACCGCCCCCAAGGTTGCGCCGTCGATCCGCTGCTGCACCACCACCGGCCCGTCGATGGTTTGCTCTACACCCAACACCGCCACCAAGTTGGGGTGGGTGAGCTCTTGTTGGCTTTCACCCCAGGCGGCCAAGGCGGCGCCGAAGCCCGGTGCCCGCACCAGCTCGGGGCGGGGCCGCTTGATCACCACCGCCCGTTCGTCGAGCCGAGCCGCGAAGGTCTCGAGCAGCCGACCTCGGCCCAGCCGCGCCTCGACGAGCAGCCCCATCCCGAGGGAAAGATGGGCGGAGCCGCTCCCGAGCGCAAGGCCCCGCCCTCAACCTAGGCGCTCCACCTCTTCTTGGGCGCTGAGCAGCCGATCGAGATCTTCCTCAAAGGCGTTCAGGTGATCGAGGAACGGCTCTTTGGGGGCCCGCACCGCCAAGATCTCCAGCCGCACCGCTAAGGCCACCACCTGGGCCCGGGCTTGGGCCACGTCGGCGGCCAAACGGGCTCGGGCGGTCTCCACCCGGGTGAGTTCGGTGGTGATCACCGGCTGTTGCTCCCGGCCTACTTGGGCGCCGAGGGCGTGGAGGCGGGCCCTGACCTCTTCCAGCCGCAACAGCTCGGCCTCTCGGGCCAGGAGGGCCTGCTCGATCCGCCCCAACGTTTGGCCGTACTCCTCCCGCCGGACCGGCTCCAGGGGCAGCTCCTTCAGCCGTTGGGCCAGCTGGGTGAAGGTCGGGGGACCGGTCGTCGTCGGTGAACCTTCGGGGCTCAGGCACACCGGCAGGTAGGCCGGCCAAAACAACCACGCCAGGATCAAGCTGGAGTGGCCCGTGAGCCGGCCGCTTTGCCGCAACCCCAACACCACCGCCAGGCCGACCACCAGGTAGGCCATGGCGCTGAAGGTGATGCTCATGGGCCCGGCCTTGGCTTGGCCTGCTCTTTGAAGTGCCGAATCAAGTGCTCCAGTCCTTGGCGTTCTTGGCCGGTCAACCACTCGGTGCGGGAAGCGAAGAGGGTGGGCCCTCCCGGGTCCAGGTAGGGTCGAAAAGCCCACGCACTTTGGGCCAACACCGACAAGAAGAGGATCACCGCCAAGGAGGCGGGGACCTTGGGCAACCACACCTGCCCGCGTCGCCGACACGCCAACACCGCGCCGATCAAGCCGATGATGCAGCTGAGGGCCACCACGCCGTCGAACTGAGGTTCACCGCGGCGCAAGAGGCCGTAGACCCCGGCCAAGGCCGCCGCGAAGATCCCGCCTAAGGCCAAGTGCCGCGCGAAGGCGCCGATGATCTTGGCGAAGGGGACCTCCACCTCGAAAAAACGTTGCAGCGCGTAGAGGGGACCCAAGATCACCACGAAGGTCAGTAAAAACGCGGCCGCCAACTTGAGCCCAACCAGGCCCCGAAAGAGGGGGTCAACGCCGGTCGGGATGACCATCCCGAAGGCGAAGAGACCGATGGCGGTGATGACCAGATCGAGCCCCAAACGTTCGGGGGCCGAACCCGCCTCTTCGGATTTGGGACGGAGCAGCTCGTCGATTCGCTTCAATAGACTGATCACCCGGCGCCTCCGATCACGACGGCCAGTGCACTTCGCTCCAGCTCACCGGCCAAGTGGATCAACACCGCCCCGGCGCTGCCGGTCCACATCAAGGCCACCCACCCCAAGGCCCAAAGGCGGGTGGACTTCGGCGAACGGCGGATCACGTCGAGGCCAAACGGCAGCCAAAAGGCGAGGGCGCCGAAGAGCGAGGCGATGATCGGGAAGGTCGGCGTCGGTGAGGTGAGCAGATAAAACCAGATCACCGGGGCAAAACCGGCGCTGCTCAAGGCGGCCAAACGCGCACTTTCGGAGAGGCGCGTTAGCTCCACCGTCCAGTCTTCTCCGTGCAAGACGACCCGCAACAAGAGGAACGCCGGTAAGGTCAGGGCCAGCGGTTTGAGGATGGCGATCAGGTAGCCCAGCGGATCACCGAAGTGAGCGGCGAAGCCGAAGTGCACCAAGTACACCACCAAGGTGAAGGTGGTGACCGCGGCGGTGGTCTGAACCCAAGGCATCCAAAGCGGAAGAACACGAGGCAACGGCGGCGCCGCTGCGGATGCGAACGCCGCTGCGCCGGTGGGCGCGTCAGCGTTTGCGGTCGATGTGGACATTAGGCCTCCTGGCGCGTCCCCCTTTGAAAGGAACGTGCCAAGGGCTCGGGGCCCGAGCGGCAGCGGTTTTTGTCGGGGAGGGCTGCGTAGCGGGCTACGCGATGCAACCTAACTTGCGCAGGCGGCCGACGCCTCAGGGACCGGAGTCGCTCGTCGAGGGGGCCATCTGCAGCTCCAACACCGGCGAAAATGACAACTTCACGCCAGCGCTCAAGGCCGACTTGGTGAAGGTCTGGCTCTGGCCGATCAGGTCGTCTTGATCGTCGAGGATCGGCGTGTTGACGGTGGCGTCTTGTTCGGCCGGGCAGGAGGCCTCGTCGTCTTCGCTGACCACCACGAAGTAGTCGGTGCCGGTCAGGTCATCGATCGACACGGTCCGATCGCCGCCGCTCGGGTGCAGGAAGTAGGCGTTGAGGGTGTAACGGGCCCGACCGCCGGTGACCCCACCCAGGCCGGTATCTGGCCCGGCGCAGCCGATAAAACGTTTGCCCGAGCTGAGGTTTTCGTAGAGGTGGACCTCGACCTCCAGCCCTGGCGCCAAGACCGTGTCGCTCTCGACCTCCCCCAACTCCAAGGCGGTGATCACCAGAGAACCTTGCTCGACGATCGGCGAGCAGGCGGCGGCGGACAGCAGGAGGAGCGACTGGGCAAAGCGCATCATGTTTGCTTTACCACCCGCCCCCGGAGGGCCGCTCCTTCATGACCGCTCGCACGGGTTGGATTGGCGTATACCCTTATTGGGCGACCCAGGGCGCCTGACGGTCGACCATAACCGAAGGATGGCCTAGCTTCCGGGCCGATGGCCGAACCGTTTCACGGGACCGATCTCTACAACATCGACGGGCTCCTCTCGGACGACGAGCGCCTGGTTCGAGACAACGTCGCCCGCTGGGTCGACGACCGCTTCCTGCCGGTCATCCGGGACCACCACCGAAACGGCACCTTCCCGACCGAGATGTCGAAGGAGCTGGGCGAGATGGGCCTGCTCGGCACCAGCCTCAAGGGCTACGGCTGTCCCGGCCTCTCGGCGGTGACCTACGGCCTGGCCATGGAAGAGCTGGAGCGGGGCGACTCGGGCCTACGCTCCTTCTGTTCGGTGCAGGGCTCCTTGGCCATGTACCCGATCTGGGCCTACGGCAACGAACGCCAGAAAGAGCGCTTTCTCCCCAAGATGGCGTCCGGTGAGTTGATCGGCTGCTTCGGCCTCACCGAACCGGACTACGGCTCGGATCCGGGCGGCATGATCACCAAGGCGGTCAAAGACGGCGACCACTACGTCTTGTCCGGTGAAAAGTTGTGGATCACCAACGGCTCGGTCTCCGATCTGGCCATCGTCTGGGCCAAGGTCGGCGGCAACGAGGCCGCCAACATCCGGGGCTTCATCGTTGAGAAGGGGTCGAAGGGCTTCAGCACCTACGACGTGGAGGGCAAGTTTTCGCTGCGGGCTTCGGTCACCAGCGGCTTGGTCTTCGACGAGGTCCGGGTGCCCGCCGCCAACCTGCTGGAGGGCGTGAGCGGACTCAAGGGTCCCCTCGGCTGCCTCAACCAAGCGCGCTACGGCATCGCTTGGGGTGCGGTCGGCGCTGGCATCGCCTGCTACAAGGCGGCCCTCGACTATTCGAAGGAGCGCATCCAGTTCGGCAAGCCCATCGCCAGCTTCCAGCTGGTGCAGGACAAGTTGGCCGAGATGATCAGCCGCATCGTCCAGGCCCAGCTGTTGGTGCTCCAGCTCGGCCGCCTCAAGGACGCCGGCAAACACAAGCCGGTGCAGGTCAGCTTGGCCAAACGCAACAACGTGCGCATGGCCTTGGAGATCGCTCGGACCGCCCGGGAGGTCTTGGGCGCCAACGGGATCGCCGACGAATACCCGGTGTTCCGACACATGACCAACCTGGAGTCGGTCTACACCTACGAAGGTACCCACGACATCCACACGCTGATCATCGGCCGCGAAGTCACCGGCATCGCCGCCTTCGAGTGAGTTCGGTCGATGGGCGCGCAGTGGAAACAAAAACACCGGGAGTTGGCGGCCAACGCCAAGGGCCGGGTCATGGGCAAGTTGGTCAAGGAGCTGACGATCGCGGCTCGGGCCGGTGCCGATCCGGCGATGAACCCGCGCCTGCGGATGGCGGTCGAAGCGGCCAAGAAGGCCTCGATGGCCCGAGACACCTTGGAGCGGGCGATCAAAAAAGGTTCGGGACAAGACGCGGGCGCCGCCGATCAGTTTGACACCGTGGTCTACGAAGGTTTTGCGCCCCATCAGGTGGCGGTGATCGTCGAGTGCCTGACCGACAACAAAAACCGCACCGCCACCAACATCCGCACCTTGTTCAACAAGGGAGGCGGACAGCTGGGCGGCAACGGTTCGGTTAGCTGGGACTTCGATCGACTGGGTGCGGTGGAAGCGACGGCGCCTTCCCGCCCCGGGCTCGATCCCGAAGAAGAGGCGATCGAGGCCGGCGCCAATGAGTTGGATCCGCCCGACGAGGACGGCACCGTCACCTTCTACACGGGCCCAACCGATCTCGATAAGGTCGCCAAGGCCCTGTCGGAGCGGGGCTGGACCGTCACTTCCGCGAAGTTGATCTGGAAGGCCAAAAATCCGGCCGCTCCCGAGGGCGACAAGCGGGCCCAGGTCGAAGCCTTCCTGGAGGCCGTCGACGGCGACGACGACGTACAAGCGGTGTTCGTCGCTTTGGCTTGATCACTCGTTCGGGTGGAGCACGACGTTGCCCGGGTGACGCCCGGACCACTTGGCCTCCAAGGCCTCTTGAGCCTGAGCCATAGGGAAGGTGACGTCGACGTGAGGCCGAAGGGCCGGCGCGGCCGCTAAGATCGCCGAGAGGCGGGCCGCCCGCATCGCCGGATCTTTGTGGGCCGAGATCGCCGCTGGCGAGCCGAGCACGTCCAGGCTCTTCATCAAGATCAGGTTGGTCGGCAGCTGATTGGGTTGGTGTTCACCTCGGCCCGCGGTGGGCGTGGATGCCCAGCCGACGACAATAAAACGTGCGCCAAAAGCGGCGGCCCGCAGCGCCTCCACCGACAAGGGGCCACCGACCGGATCGTAGATCAGCTCAGCGCCCCGGCCTTCAGTGTGCAACTTGACTTGCTCTTTGAGGGGCGGCGAGTTGGGGCCCAGAGCCACCAGGTGATCGGCGCCTTGGTGTTGGGCCGCCGCCAACTTCTCCAGGCTGCGACCGACGGCGATCACCCGGGCGCCCAGGTGTTTGGCCAGGGCCACCGCCGAAAGGCCGGTGGAGCCGGTGGCGCCCAAGATCAACGCGGTCTCTCCGGCCT
Source organism: Deltaproteobacteria bacterium (assembly GCA_016703535.1). GTDB lineage: Bacteria > Myxococcota > Kuafuiibacteriia > Kuafuiibacteriales > Kuafuiibacteriaceae > Kuafuiibacterium > Kuafuiibacterium phototrophicum. The sequence goes on from JADJBV010000002.1 coordinate 1,665,610, forward strand.
GGAGGCGGCCCCGGGTGACCAGCGCGTGATAGGCGGTTTCGGCGCCGCCCAACAGGCAGGCCCCTTGATCGAAGTTGTAGCCTTCCGGCAGCGGGATCAACGCCTCGGCCGGAGCCCGGGCGTAGCTGGCGAAACCTCCTTGGCCGCGGTGGGCGCCCAACGATCGGGGGCCGGTCAAGAGACCGTCGGCGATCACTCGGTCACCGACCTTCCAGCGCTCGACGCCAGGGCCGGTGGCCACCACCTCACCGCTGAACTCGAGGCCGGGGGTGTAGGGCAGGGTCGGGACGTGTTGGTATTGGCCGCTGGCCATCAACAGATCGACCCACCCGACGTTGGCGGCCCGTACCCGCAACAGGACCTCGTCCGCCGCGAGCTGAGCCGGATCGGGCCCGGGCTCATCGGCGAGGCGGGCCTGGGTCCGGATCGCCTGGAGCGGATCGGTCCCCAGGGCATCGAAGTAGAAGCGGCGGCCAGCGGGCAACACAACCCCGCTTTAGGATCGGGTGCCTTGACGAGTCGAGGGGGATCCGTTATCCAACCAAAAGGTTATTAAACCAAACAGCTATGGAGTGCCCATGAAAAACTACGGCAAGATGACCCTCACCACCCAGGGCGACCAAGAGATCGTCATGACGCGAACCTTTGATGCGCCCCGCCGCTTGGTCTACGACGCCTGGACCAAGCCCGAACTCCTCAAGCGCTGGTTGGGGGTCCGAGGGGGATGGGAGCTCGCCGTCTGTGAGCTGGATCTGAGGGTGGGCGGCCAGGCCCGTTATGTCTGGCGTTCCTCCGAAGGCCGCAGCATGGGCATGACCCAGACCTACCTCGAGCTGGTCCCCCACGAACGTTTGGTGGCCAAGGAGTTGTTCGACGACCCTTGGTACCCGGGCGACGCGGTCGCGACGGTCGAGCTCAGCGAAGAAGCGGGCCGCACCACCGTCAGGCAGATCGTGCGTTACGCGTCGGCCGAGGCCCGGGCCATGGTGCTGAAGTTCCCCGCCATCGAAGGGGTGGCCGAAAGCTTCGACGCTTTGGAAGAGCTTTTGGCCCAACGGCCAAGCTCCCCCAAGGTTACCTAGCGGGCCGCTTCTTGCGGGCTTTGCTTCGGGTCGTCCCGGCCTTCTTGCGCGGAGCGTCTTTGAGCTCCTTGAGCAGGCCCTCGAGGGCGTCGAAGTTCTGTTCCCAGTGTTGGCGGTAGGCCTCGAGCCACTCGGTCGCTTGGGCCAGAGGTTCGGCCCGCAAGCGGCACGGGCGACGTTGGCGGTCTCGGCCCCGGGCCACCAGGCCGGCCCGCTCCAGCACCTTGAGGTGTTTGGAGATCGCCGGCTGGCTCATCTGGAACGGCTCGGCCAACTCGGTGACCGAAGCTTCGCCCAAGGTCAGCCGGGCCAAGATCGCGCGCCGGGTGGGATCGGACAACGCGGCGAAGGTTGCGTCGAGGTGGCTCGCTTGCATATCCGATTGGTTATGCAAGGGCCCGGGGTGGGGGTCAAGCCGGCCGGTCGTGGGCCTGAGCGTCCTCTTCTTTGAGTGAACGATCGAGGAAGAAGGTCCCGAGGGGCACCAGGGAAGCGATGAAGGCCTTGATGCCCTTGAGCAGCGGCCACCGGTGTTGGAAGAAAACCTGGGCCAAAGCGAGGCAAAAAGCGACGAACAGGGCGCCGTGGGCCCAGCCGACCACCTTCACCGCCAAGGGGTAGCCGGCGAGGTACTTGAGGGGCATGGCGATGAAGAGGAGCACCAAGTAGGAGACGCCCTCCACCAGGCCGATCAAGCGGAGCCTGCCGATGGCGCTCGCCCACATGGCCCCGCAGATAACCGACCGGTGGGCGCCGGGCCAAGGGCGGCCCCCGCAAAAAGCCCGGAAAGTCCGCTGAAACAGGCCCCCCAACCCCAGCGTGGATCGAGCACGGTGCTTACCCCGGGGTGGGCTGTTGCCCGGCCGGGACCTCGGGTACCGTGCTCGGGCTTTGGCCAGTCTGGAGGAAGAGCTCGAGGCGGTGCGCCGCGATCCAGCCTCCCAGGACGCGGTGGTCGCGCTGCGCCGGCGGGCCCAACAACTCGGGGACTTTCGGGGCCTGGCCGAGGGCCTGCGGCTCCGGGGTGAGGCGCTGATCGGCCTCGATCGGGTCGAGCCGGCGGTGGACAGCCTGGTCGAGTCGGCCTTGGTCTCGGAAGAGAAGCTGGAGGACCTGGAGGCGGCGGCCCGGGCCTACCAGCGGGTCTTGGCGGCCCGGCCCGATCACAAGCGGGCCCTCTTTTCGCTGGGGCTTTTGTTCCACGATCTCAACCGCTGGACCGAGCTGGTGGAGCTCTACCGGCAACGCCAGAGGGACTCCCGAGACGACGGCGAACGCACCACCTTGCACCTCTACGTGGCCGAGATCTTGAGCGAGCGGCTGCTCGACGATCGGGCGGCCTTCGACGAGATCTTGAAGGCGGCGCGGCTGTCGCCCCGGAACATCCGGATCATCAGCCGGCTCCAAGATCTGGGCGATCGCACCGATCGGGTCGACGAAGTGGCGGTGGTGATCGGCGACCTGATCATGCACCAGGACGATCCCCGGGTGCGGGCGGCGTTGTCGCTGCGGCTGGCCGAACTCCACCTGGGGCCGCTCAAGGACGACCAGCGGGCCTTGGCCTATCTGCGGGCGGCCTTGGCCGACGACGGCGGCAACCCGGAGATCTTGTCGGAGATCGAAGACGTCTTTCGGGAGCGGCAGCGCTTCGACGAGTTGGCCAAGGTGCTGGAGGAGTCGGCGGCAGATCGGCGGATCGGCCCGCATCGGGTGCGCCTGGAGCGGGAGTTGGCCCGGATCTACGAGTCGGAGCTGGACGACGTGCCCCGGGCGATGATGGCCCTCAACCGAGCCCTCAAGCACTCGCCTGAAGATCGGGAGCTGCTCGACGAGGTGATGCGCCTCGGTTTGGTCAGCGGGGATCTCTCGGCGGTGGCCGAGACCTACGAGCGGGTGTCCCGGGAGACCGACAACACCCTGCTCAAGACCTATCTGCGGCTGAAGTTGGGGCACCTCTACGCCAACGTCCTGGAACGAGAGTCCGAGGCGATCCGAGTCTACTGGGCCATCTTGGACGACGAACCTCTCCACAAGGAGGCCCGGCGCCGGCTGCATCGGATCCACGAAAAGGCCGAAGATCACCGGAAGATCGTGCGCCTTTTGGAGATGGACGCCGAAGAGCTGGAGGGCATGCCCGAGTCGGTGCCGATCCTGCTCCGGCTGGCCAAGCTCCGCCGAGATTCGCTCGACGAGCCCCGGTTGGCCGTGGAAGCCTACCGCAGGATCTTGGCCGTGGTACCCGATCATCCAGAAGCGAAGGAGCAGGTCGGCGACGATCTGGAGCGAGACCTCGAGCAGGTGGGCGTATCGGCGGTGGCCACCGGCAACCACGAGTCCCCGACCGACTTCGTGGGCCACGGCTTTGGGCCCGAAAGCGAGACCAACTGGGCCCCACCTTCGCCCGAGATGTTGGCCGATCTGGCCTTGGGGGAAGGTGCACCTTCCGTCGAGACCCGCCCCGAGCCGATCGAAGAAGACGAGACCATGGCCATCGGTCCGGGCGACTCGGACATGATCCTGATCGAGTCGCCGGTGTCGGTCCCCAACCTGGAGGCCATGGCCCTGCCGCCGCCGCCGCCGCCGGTTTCGGACGCGGTGAGCGCCGAGGCCCCCTCCGATCCGATCTCCCGCTTGGAGCAGGAGCTGGAGGAGGCCACCCAAAAAGCCGATCGCCCGCGGATCTTGGAGTTGTTGGTCGCCTTGGTGAAGCTCCACGAGGAGCAGGGTGATCAGGAGCGGGCCTTCTTCAGCCAGGTGCGTTTGGTCGAGCTGGATCCGACCAGCGAACGGCTCGACGCCACCTTACGTTTGGGCCGGGAGGCGCAAGGTTATCCGCTCTTGATCTCGACGCTCGAGAAGTTGGTCGCGCCCCTGCCCAAGGAGCAACAACGTCGTTACGGCCTGCAGCTCGCTTCGGTGGAGCTGGAAGATCTGCGGGACGTATCGGCGGCCGTGGGGCGCTTTGCGCGGCTCGATCAACAGCTCGGCCACGACGACGCCGTGTTTGGCCGCTGGATGTCGGTGCTCGATCAGGCTGGCCGCTACGACGACATGGCCATCGCCTTGGCCGGGCGGCTCGATCGCCTGCCGACGCCGACCGACGCGGCCTCTTTCGTGATCCGGGCCGCCACCGTGGTGGAGACCAAGTTGGCCGACCCGGTGCGGGCCGCGGCGATTTTGGTCGAGCTGGTGCGGCGGGCCCCCGATCAAGAAGACGCTCGCCTCCGGGCCGAAGATCTCTTCGAACGTTATGGCCTGTGGGCCGAGCTGGTCGGCTTTTTGGGCAGCCAACTCGATCGGCTGGAGGGCGACGAACGGGCGGCGATGCGGGAGCGGATCGCTCGCGTATTGTTGGAGCAGCTCGATGATCTGGAGGCCGCCGAGCAGATGTTGCGGGCGGGCCTAGAGGAGCGCTCTCGAGATCCAGCGCTGATCGAGGCCCTGGAAGGCTTGTACGAACGGCACCACCGCTGGCGTGAGTACGTCGACATGGCGCTGCGCCGAGTTGAGGTGCTGAAGAGTTTGTCGGCTCGTACGCCGCTTCAGCTGCGGATCGCGACCATCGCCGAAGAAGAGCTGGAAGATCCCGAGTTGGCCTTGGACGTCTTGGCCGCCGCCAGCGCCGAGGCGCCCCGGGATCTCGAGGTCCTGAGCCGGATCGAAAAGCTGCGGCGAACCCGGGGTGATTGGCCCGGGGTCCTCGAGATCCTGGAGAAGAAGTCCGGCATCGAGACCGATCCCGAGGCTCGGGCCCAGGTGTTGGTGGCCATCGCTGAGCTGCGGGCCGAGGCCTTGGATCTGGGCGGCGCCATCATGGCCTTGGAGCAGGCCTTGGCCGACGCCCCCGAACACCGGGCGGCGCTGTTGCTCTTGGCCGAGATGGAAGAACGTCGCGGCGGCCACGCCTCGGCGATCGCCGCCTTGCGCCGCTTGGCCGAGTTGACCCGGGGCGCCGAACGAGCGGCGGCTCTGGTGCGGATCGGTGGCCTCTTGGAGGCCCATGGCGCTGGGGCCGACGCGGCCCGCTCCGAATACGAGTTGGCCTACGAGGCCGATCCCGGTTGTTTGGCCGCGATCTTGGCCCTGCTGGACATCGCCGAGCGGGAAGAGGACTTCGTTCGGGCCCATGATCTGGCGGCCCACGCGGCCAGCCTCACCGAAGCGGAAAGGGACCAGGCCGAGTTGTGGCGTCGGGCCGGGCGCCTGGCCCAAGAGCAGCTCGGCGATGATCGCCGGGCCCTCGAACACTACGAAAGGGCGCTGCACCACGAGCCTGAAGATCCTGAGACCGAAGCCAAGGTCGGCCTTTTGCTCTTGGCCCGAGAGCTCTACGCCGAGGCTTATCCCCACCTCGAGGCAGCCGCGGTGGGGTTGGCCGATCCGGAGCGGGCGGCCCACCTTTACCTGGAGTCGGCCCGGGCCGCCGAACAGATCGGCCACGCCGACCGGGCCGCCAGCGCTTATGAACAGGTCCTCTTGCGGCGCCCGACCGACCGGGTGGGCCTCGATCGCCTGGGTGTGTTGTTGGTCGCCCAAAGCGCCTGGGATCGGGTGTACCAACTCGGCGCCAACCTGATCCTGCACCACGAGGCCCGGTTGGCCCCGCGGGAACGGGCGCCGGTGTACCTGCGCATGGCCCAGGCCAAACGCGCGATGGGCGACGTGGAGGCCTCGGCGCGTTTGGCCAAACGGGCCAACCAGCTGGAAGACGGCAACCCCGAGACCTTGGCGCTTTTGGCCGAGGTTTTGGCCGAAAGTGGCGATCCCTTCGAGGCCGCCGAGTGCCTGAAGCGCCTTTCGGTCCGGGCCGTCGACGGCGTCGAAAAGCGCAACTTCCTCTTCCGCGCCGGGCGGCTGCTCGGCGATCAAGGCCAAGATCCGGCCCGGGCTTGCGCGATGTTGGCCGAGGCCCAGTCCTACGCCCCGGGTGATCTGGAGGTCGCCGACTGGTTGTCCCGTTATCGGGAGGAGACCGGAGATCCGGCGGCCGCGGCCGACGCCTTGGTCACCGCGGCCCGGATGTCGACGGGCCGAGTGCGGGCCGATCTTTTGGTGCGGGCCTCCCGGATCTTGACCGGCGCCCATCGGGAGCGGGGGCGCGCCAAAAAACACCTGGTCGAGGCGCTGGAGATCGTCCCGGCCCACGAAGCCGCTTTGGGCGACGCGGCGGTGATGTTGGAGTTCGACGGTGACTTGGCCGAGCTGGCCCACCTGCTGGAGCGAGCCGCCACCGCCCTCTTGGAAGATCCGGCCGCCGCGGCCGACGCTGCTTATCCCCGGGAGCGGGCCATGGCCCTCTTTGGCCAAGCGATCGATCTTTATCGCTTTCGCCTCAACGCCATCGATCGGGCCTTGGGCCCCAGCCGACGCCTGCGGGAGTTGGCGCCCAAAGATGGGCTGCACCGAGAGGAACACGCGCGCCTGTTGACCCAGGCCACCGAACTCACGCCTCGGGACAGCCTGATCAAGGAGGCGATCTTCGCCTGGTCGGAGATCGTCGAAGATCGACCCGGAGATCTGGAGGCTTTGGCCCAGCTCCGGGCGCTCCGGAACAAGGCCGGTGAAGGGGAGTTGGCCCGGGTGACGGGCGAGTTGATCCAGGCTTGGGGCGGCGAACTCCTGCCGCTGCCGGCCCACAACGGGCACGCGCCGTCGCCGCTGACGACCCAGATGATCAACACGCTGCAGCCCATCGACATCCCGCTGGCTCCCGAGGAGCAGTCGGTGCTGGAGCCCTTCTTCACCAGCTTGGGCCTCAACCTGGTCAAGGCGCTGCAAGAGTCCCTGCCCGAACCGCGGCCCAAAAAACGGGATCTGGTGGGCGCCGCCGGCCTCGGGATCCACGTGACCCGGCCCCTTGGTTTTGCGGTCCGGGTTTTGGGCATGGAGCCGCCGCCGGTCTACGTCCGCGATGAAGCCGCGGCCGCCATTCAGCCGACCTTGGTCGATCAACAAGCGGCCTTGGTGGTGTCTTTGCCCAGGGCCCAACAACATTCGCCCGAACAGCTGCGGTTCCTGATGGGCCGATCCTTGTCCCTGCTGCGGCCCCGGGCCTTGGCCTTGGCCATCATCCCTCTCGAGGTCTTGAAGGAGGCCCTGGTGGGCTTCGCCAAGTTGGACGAGGCCGAAAAACACTTCGTCGATCCGAAGCAGGCCAAACGTCGGGGCAAGTTGCTCGACAAGCAGGTGCCCCCGGCCGATCGGGCTCGGTTGGTGGAGTTGGTGGCTCGCTGGCTCGACGATCCGAACCGTCGATCCTTGGCCGTAGAGCGGGACGCGGTACTTCGAACCGCCGAACGCGCGGGGATGGTCGCCAGCGCCTCCATCGCCGTCACCTTGGACACCTTGCGCCAACTCGCCGGCGGCGCCGACGAACGCCACGTCCAGCTGCCGCTCCTGAAGTTTGCGGCGACCCGACACTTCGCCGAGATGGTGCGCCGCCTCTCCTGAGCCTCGATGCGCGCCTACGTCGTCGCCTCGGGTCAACGCATCGAGCCCTTCGGCGAGCTCGCCCGGGACTTGCCGATCGGCAACGAAGCGCTGCACCAGATCCAGCGCCGCCTCTTCAAACGTTTTGGCCTGACCATGGTCGAGGTTGAGCGGTTGGAGGACGTGCCGACCGACGCTCCGCGTTTGGTCACCTACGACAACGTCTACTTCACTCGCCGGGTGTTGAAGAGTTTCCTGCACCTTTGGCGGGGCCGCCCAGCAGAGGCCGTGCAGCTGGCCTTGCCCGAAGACTCCACCTTCGTGCGGCAGTTCGGCGATCTCCAGGACTTCGAGCGCCGATCACCCCACGTCTTGTTCCGCTTCTTCGGTTATCCCGCGGGCCCGGCCTCGGCGGCCTCGCCGCTGCAGGTGATCTATCGGGAGCGCATCCTGGAAGTTCCGGTGCCCCACCACGTCAGCCCCAGCCTGATCTGGCCGCACCCTTTGACCAGCAGCGTGGTCTTTCACGTCCGCCATTGGCTGCACCTGCTCGAGGCCAACCGCCTGTCCGTCCAGATCCGCTGGATCGACGAGGTGATCACCAAACCGTGGTTCACCGCGGCCCTCCTGCTGCGGGCCCTCCCGCCTTGGCCGGGGCGCGGCAAGTTGTTGTGGCGGGTCTTGAGTTCGGCCAACCGGATCCACGCCACCGCCGACGTCCACCCCAGCGCTCGCCTCGAGGGCTGCATGATCGGCCCGGGGGCCCGGGTGGGGGCGCAAGCCTTCTTGCGCGGGGTGTTGGTCGGCGAAAAGGCCACCATCGAAGAGCGGGCCAACGTCGCTTATTCAGTGATCGGCCCCGGCTGTTACGTCAGCAAGATCGCTTCGATCTACGGATCGGTGGGCCTGGCGGAAGGCAGCTTGGGCATGAGCATGCAGTTGTGTGTCACCGGTCGCCGGGTGGTGCTGACCCCCCGGGCCACACCGATGGATCTCAACCCGGGCGGCCCGATCCGAGTAAAAGACGGCGATCGGCTGGTCGAGGTCCAACACCGGATCTTGGGCGCGGCCTTGGGCCACGGCGTTTTCCTCGGCCCCGACGTGTTTTTGGCGCCCGGCCGGGCCATCCCCAACGGCACGATCGTGGGCCCTCATCCGGGCCGTGTATTGAGTATCGTGCCGAGCGATCGGGCTGGTCGTTATTCAGTGATCCAGGGCGGGACCTTGGTGGACCCGCCCAGCGGCTGAGGGTTCACTGGCACTGGGAGTACTCTTTGCCGTCGGCGGTCACGATCGGATAACCGTTGGAGTTTTTGGTTACCGTCGTCGCCACCGGCGTCAGCTCCGGAGTTTCGGGCGGCGCGCTCATCAGGAGTTGACCGCCCTTCACCGCCCAACGTCCGGCCCCCCCGCTCGAGTTTTGGCCGTAGAGGCTGCCGTTTTGCCCGGACCATTGGGTCTCTCGGTTGGCGCCGACCGACCAAGTGCCATCCGGCAAAAACAACACTCGGGAGGTCCGGGTGGTCCCGTTCGAATAGGAGAAGGAACACCACGGCGAAGACACCAGGAGTTGGGCCAGGGGCTCCTGGGATGGGGACGGGTTGGGGGATGTGGGGGGGCTCGAGGGCTTTGGGGAGGCGTCGGCCTTGCCGAGCCGCTCCAAGGTGAGGGCGGTGCCTTCGAGATCGAGGGTCAAGCGATCGCCCTCCAAGCGATAGGCGACCTGCTCCGACTCTTCGCCGTCCGAGAGGACCAACTTGCCGCTCACGACCGACCAACGCATCGGTTCGCCGTCCATGGTCCCTTGCCCCTTGGCGCTCAGGACCAAAAACGGCTGACCCCCCAAGCCCCACTGGCCGATCAGCCGGGCCTCGTCGGTCGGCGCGGCGAGGAGCAGGGCGGTACACCACCACAGGGAACCCATGTTCCTGGTTAACGCCGAGCCCGGCGTGGGGGCAAGGTAAGGACCCTGTCGCCAAAAAACGACTTCGCTTCCGCAACTACCTCCTTGGTCTTTTGGTTGGAGAGGACACGTGGTGGCCGCGGTCGCTTCGTTTCGCCCGATCGGGTGCCGTGGTAGGTACCAGGAGGAAGACGCGACCGAGATCATGGCCACTTGCCCCCAGTGCCAATCGACCTATTCCGAGGATCAGGCCCACTGTCCCAAGGACGGGTCCACCCTGATCCCCGGGGTGATCACCCTCGACCCTGACCTGGCCCGAGGCAGCAAGGTTGGCGAATACGTGATCGAACACAAGATCGGCGCCGGCACCTTCGGCGACGTCTACCAAGGGGTTCAGCCGCTGATCGGCAAGTTGGTGGCGGTGAAGGTCCTCAGCCGCAAATATTCGGCCGACCCGATGGTGGTCTCCCGCTTTATCGCCGAGGCCCGGGCGGTCAACCAGATCCGCCATCAGAACATCATCGACATCTTCTCCTTCGGCCAACTCCCAGATGGCCGCCACTACCACGTGATGGAGCTGCTCGACGGTGAGCCCCTCAACACCTACGTGGCCTCTCGAGGTGGGCGCCTCGAGGTGCCCGAACTCCTCGGGATCTTGCGCGGCTTGGGCCGAGCCTTGGACGCGGCCCACGCCGCCGGCATCGCCCATCGGGATCTCAAGCCGGCCAACGTCTTTTTGGCCAAAGATCGGGACGGGACCTGGTTCCCCAAGTTGCTCGACTTCGGCATCGCCAAGTTGATGACCGACGATCTGCCGCGCCAACACCAGACCGCCACGGGCGCGGCGGTGGGTACGCCCGACTACATGTCGCCCGAACAATGCCAGGGGCCGGACGTCGATCACCGCACCGACATCTACGCCTTTGGGGTGGTCAGCTTTCAGCTCCTCACCGGCCGACTGCCCTTCCGGGGCAACAACGTAGTCGAGCTGCTGATGAAGCACTTGTCCGAACGGCCCCCCCGGCCCTCGGAGATCCAACCCGAGTTGTCGCCTCACTTCGACGCTCCGCTTTTGGCGATGTTGGAGAAGGATCCCGAACGGCGCCCGTCCAGCCTACAAGCGGCGGTGCGCAGCTTGGAGGAGGCGGCCCGAGCCGCGGGCTTTGAGGTGACCTTGTCCCAAACCGGAGATCCGGTGGTGCGTTCGGGCAACTTCCCCAGCACCCGACCGTTCTCCGGGTCTCAACCGGTCCTGGCCGCCGCGACCCTGGCCCCGGCGCTTGATGGTCCGGCTTTGGCCAAGCCGAAGAACACCACCCCGGTCTTGATCGGCGCGGTGGTGGTTTTGGCCCTGACGGTCACCGCGGGGATGCGCTTTTTTCCCCGGAGTGCGCCGGTCGCCGAGGTCACGGCCTTGGCCGTCCCGAAACCGGTGCCCGCTCGCCAGGAACCGGAAGAGATCGACTCACCGCCACCGCCGACCCCGGCCAAGGTGCAGGTCCACTTCAACGGTCGCCCTCGAGGCGCGGAGGTGGTGGACAACAATGGTGTCGTCTTGGGCCGGCTGCCGCTGCGGCTGGAGTTGGTGGCCGGCACGCCGGTGGTCTTGCGCTTCCGCGCCCCTGGCTTCGCCGAGGTCGAACGCCCCTTGGTTCCCGTCGCCAGCGGCACCATCGCCGTCGAGCTCAGGAAGATCGGGGTCATCGGCCGCGGCAAGGGACGCCTCAAGAAGGAAGGCGCTCGTCCCGGCCGAGACGATCTGGAGGTCCCGGCTTGGGAGTCGCCGTGAGGTGGTTCAGCCCCGTGCTTTTGGCCCTGGCTTGTTCGCCGTTGCCCGAGTTGCCAGTCGAACAGTGCGGCAACGGCGTCATCGAGGCCAACGAGTCTTGTGATCTCTTCATCCCCCGGGCCCTGCGGGATCGACCGCTGCGGTGTGGTGCGGCCAACGAAGGCGCCTTGGCCTGTCGTTTGGTCTGCGATCCGGCACTAGCGGGCGCCGACTGTCCCTTGGGCTGGCAGTGTGGCCAAGACCAGATCTGCCGCCACGCCGACTGGAGCCTCGCCGCCCGGGTCAGCGAAACGCCGCTCGGCGCCACCACCATCGGCGTCGCCGACTTCGACGGCGACGGTTGGCTCGATGTCCACGGCGGTGACGGCGACACCTTGGAGGTCGTCTACGGCGACGGCTCGTTGTCCTTCGTAGCGGGCCAACCACAGCGGACCGCCCTGCGACGAGGACCTGCCGCCGCGGGTGATCTCAACGGCGATGGACGCGCCGATCTGGTGGTGCCGATCATCTCGGGCCTCGACGTGCTCTACGGTCAAGCGGCCCGGAGCCTCGCGCCCCAGCTCTATACGCGGCCGGTTTTGGGGGAAGAGCCGATCGACCTGCGGACCCTGCTCCCGGAGGTGGGGCCCCCGTGTTTTGGCAGTCGGCCCTTGTTCGTTGCGGTCGGCGCCAGCGACCAAGGCGGGACGGTGGCCTTCGTCGCCTTCCCCGATGACCTGGTCGAGCCTGATGTTTTCCTCTTCGAGCAGCCGTTCCAATCCCTGGTCGAGTTGACCGGCGCCATCCCGCTCCGCGACCTCGACGGTGATCGCCGCAGCGAGATCTTGGTGGCCCTGCCGGGGGCCACCCGGGTGCTGGTGCCGAGCGTCCAGCTCCTCAACCCCAACCAGACCAGCTGCCGCGATGCTCGCTATCGCCTCGGAGATCCGGCGGTGATCCCGCTGGGCCCGGCCCGAGTGAACGGGCCCGCCCAGTTCGCCGACGTCGACGGTGATCGCGAGCTCGACGTGTATTTGGCGACCGACGACGGCCCCCGGATCGCCTTTGGCCCTCGCCCCAACGTAGGCCTCGAGTGGTCGACGGTGCCGGACCTCCGTCAGCTCTCCTCCCTCGGTTGTCAGGCCCCGCTGCCGCAGGAGCCTCGCAGCTTGTTGACCTCGGCCCCGCTCGACGAGGAGCTGGGCGCCGATCTGGTGTTGTCCGATGGCATCTACCTGAGCCGCCAAGGTCGCCGGGTGGTGGGCGGCTTCGAAGGCCAAGCCTGTTTGGCCTACCCCAGCCCCGGCCTTTGGTCGGAGGCGACCACCGGTGACTACGACGGCGACGGGCTGCTCGACGTGGCGGCCCTCGAGCCCAAGAGCAACGTGGTCTCGGTGTTGCTCAACGCCGGCGATGAACGCTTCAACGACTTCAACTTCACAGTATCGGGGCGGATCCGCCTCCTCCGCACCGGGGACTTCGACGGCGATGGCACCGACGACCTGGTCTTCGTGGAGGAAGACGCGGTCGGCTCAATCCTCCAAGTGATCTACGGGGGTCCGGCCCTGGGCATCACCCGGCCGGTCGATATGGGCCAACTGGCCGCCATCCGCTCGGTCGAGCCGGGCCTTTTGGGGTTTGGCAGCGTGATCGAGACCGACGCCCGGACCGATCTGGCCTTGGGCGTCAGCAGCTCCAAGAACCCTTCCTTGGTGGACGCCTTGGCCTTGGTGCAAGGGATGGCCAGTCGGCGCATGTTCGCGCCGCTCTTCACCCAAACCCCGGATCAGAGCCGCCTCGACCCCGCGTCGGTGGCGATCGGGGCCTTCGCCGGTGAAGATCGGCGGGCCGACCTGGTCTTCGTCGGCAGCGGCGAAAGCGACGGCGGTCGGGCCTACGGGCTCTTTCGGGCGGCCGACGGCAACCTCCGGCCCGAAGATCTTAGGGTGGATGAGGCCAGCGGCCTCTGCGCGATCGACCCCGCCGAAGGCAACCGGAGTTGTTTGGTTTCGGTGGCCGGCCCGCTGGATCCCAACGCCGCCGGCGGCAGCTTGATCTCGGTGGAGGGCGACGTCGACTGCGAAGATCCGGTGACGCCCCAGATCTGCCTCTACACGCCCCTGTCCCCCGACGGAGGTCGGACCTGCGCCTTCCCCAGCCGTGTGCAGCGGGGCGCCGACTCCTTGGTGCCTCAGGCGGTCCGTCCGCTCCAGCTGGCCGACGTCGACCGGGACCAGGACCTCGACCTGATCATGCCCTTCGCGGGGCGGGGCAGCGCCGAGTCGCCCGGTGGAGTGGCGGTCATCTTGAGAGACCCACTCGGCAGCTGCGGTTACAGTGTGGCCCGTGCGGTTACAGTGCCGGTGGGGCGGGTGGTGCGGGCCGCCGCCGCCCTCAACGCCGACGCCGATCCGGAGCTGGAGGTGGCCCTGTTGGTCGATCGTTCGGTGTACCTCAGCGACGGCTGGCCCGACGCTCCGGTGTTGTCCGAGACCCCGATCTTCAGCCAAGGGGGCCAGCAGCCGATCAGCTTGTTGGCGACCGATCTCGATCGAGATGGCGTGGAGGAGCTGTTGGTGGGCAGCGCCGAAGGTCTGGCGGTGTGGCAACCGCGGCGCGAGGTGATCCCGAACCTCAAGGACGAAGTCGACGGAGGCGCTCGACCATGAGAGCCGCTTTGGTCTTCAGCCTCTTGTTGTGGGCGGCCCCGGCCTCCGCGGACCCGACCACCGAAGCCCGCACCCTCTTCGACGCCGGTCAACAAGCCTACGGCGCTGGTTATTACCTGGAGGCCGCCCGGGCCTTTCAGCAGGCCTTGGAGTTGGTGCCCAACCCGGCCATCACCTTCTCCTTGGCCCAGTGTTTTCGGCTCCAGTACTTCGTCGATCGTCGCGGCGAACACCTGCAGCGGGCCGTCGAACTTTATCGGCGGTATCTGACCGAAGCCCCGAAGGGATCTCGCCGGGACGACTCGGTCTCCCACCTGTCGGCCCTTGAACCTCTGCTCGCGTCGGTGCGGCCCACCCCCCAAGGTGAAGGCCCCCGGGCCGAGACCCAGTTGATGGTCAGCTCTCGGACGCCCGGCGCCGTGGCCCGGATCGATGATGGCCCCAAAAGTGAGGTGCCGCTGATCAAGGAGGTCACCGCCGGTGAACACACGGTGGAGGTCGAAGCGCCGGGTCACGCCAGCGAAAAGGTGAAGGCGGTGGCGGTCCCGGGGCGTTTGGTGGTGGCCGAGGTGACCCTCAAGGAGCAGCCGGCCCGGATGACCGTCAGCGCCCCCGACGACTCGGAGGTCAACATCGATGGGCGCCCGATGGGGATCACGCCTTTGCTTCGCCCCCTGGAGTTGCCGCCTGGGCGCCACTACGTGGTGGTGAGCCAAGTCGGGCGTGAACCTTACTCTCGAGAGCTGGAGCTTGGTCGAGGGGAGGCCGTCTCTTTGGTGGCCAACCTGGAGACCACCACCCAACGGAGCGTCTCTTACGCCTTTTTGGGCACCGGCGGGGCCTTGTTGCTCGGCTCCGGGGCCCTGTTTTTGGCGGGTCTGGCGGTGGAAGGCCGGGCCCGAGAGTTGATCCGACAACGGGACAACGAACAGGACAACCTGACCATCGCCGAACGAGACGAATACGTGGAGCTTCGGGACGGACGTTCTCAACTCTACGCGGTGTCCACCGGCACCTTGATCGGCGGCGCGGTGATCTTCGGGATCGGCGGCCTCCTGTATTTCCTCGACAACCCGAAGGCCACGCCGGTGTCCGGGGGATCGGGCCTGGTGCCGATGATCGATGGCCAAGGCCAGGTTGGCCTCGGATACCAGGGCGGCTTTTAGCCCAAGATCGGCAGCGACGCGGGCGGCTCGAAGGGATCGGCGTCCGGCGCGGTCAAGAAGGCCCCCAACCCCAAGCGATGCAGCTCGGGCAGCGCGTGGTGCAACAAGACGGCGTCCTTGATCCGTTCGTTGTAGGCCGAAAGGGCCGCCCTAAAAAGTTGCTCACCGCGGGCCCGATGTTCGGGGGCCTGCTGCTGAAACTCACAACGTTGGCCCCACTCCACGGTCCGTCGCACCGCCGACAGTGAATACGGAAAACGTTCACAGGAGGTCGGCCATCGCGGGTGAATGGTGCAGCGCCGATCCGGGCCCAAGGCCGCGCAGGCCCGCCGGCTCCCGACCTGCCGCATCACCGGCAGGGCCCGAAACAGCGTCGATTCGGCCAGGGTCGCCAGGTGAGGCCGCAGCTCCACCATCTCCGGAGGGAACTTGGGTTTTTTCACTTGGATTAGATCGGTGCGGCCCAGATCGATCAAGGAGGCCACGTCCACCAAACGCAGCGAGACCAAGTTCTCCAGGCCGACACAACAGGAGTTGGTGCAACGTTCGCAGTCCGGGATCGTCCCGGCGGGGATCTTTTGAGCGATCTCCCAGGGCGACAGCAGCTCCAGATCGAACTGGGCCCTCAACCTCAACTCGGCCACCAAACTGGGTGAACAGAGGCGTCGCCAAGCCCTTCGATGCCGATCCCAGAGGGACAAGAGGCCTGCCTCGACCGGACCCGGGGGAGGGCGCTCTTGGCCGGAATCCACCGGCTCATCTTGATCCGAGTCGCCCCTCCAGGGAAGTTGGGGTGTGTTCCTTCCGGCCCTGTTCCTTGGCCTGGCGGCGGCGCCCCTGACCCTCGAGGAGGCGATCCAAATTGCCCAGTCCCAAGATCGGGAGGTGGTCAAGGCCAAGGCCGATCTCTTGTTGATCGACGTGGAGCGGGCCCGGGCCTTGGCCAACGTCCTGCCGCGGGTGGATCTCACCGTCCAAACCTTGGGCAACTGGGCGGTCGAGCCGCTGATCGAACAGCGGGTGCCGTTGAACAATAAGGACGTCAACGGCTACAACGAGATCCAAGTCACCAACAACTACCTGGATCCGCTCTTTCGCAACACCCTGACGGCCCGCCAGCTGATCTGGGATGGCGGTCGATGGTGGGCGGTCCTCTCCCGAGTCGACGACCTCGAGGCCCAACGGCAAGCTGCCTTGCGTTTGGTGCAGAACAACTTGCGCCTCCAGGTGGTGCGGGCCTTCTTCGATCACGAATCGGCCAAACGAGGGGTCGAGGCCTTCGAGGAGCGGGTTGCGGCGAGCACCACTCAAGCCGAACGGGCCCGGGAGTTGATCAAGAGTGGGCAAGGCAGCGCCCAAGACGCGGCCAACGCCGAACGCAACTTGGCCGAAGATCGCCTGACCTTGGCCCGCCGCGTCTTCACCCAACGTCGGGCGGCCCGGACCTTCAACTTGGCCTTGGCCCGGCCCGCCGACACACCCTTCGAGTTGATCTTGCCGGCCAGCATCAACACCGCCACCACCACGGCGCCGCTCCAGATCCCGGGGAAGGCCGTCGCCGAGGCCGCCGCCCAAGAACACCGGCCCGAGTTGGCCTTGTCCCGGGCCCAGCTCCAATTCCTCGATAAAAACCGGACCATCGTGGCCTCCGACTATTTCCCCAACGTTTCGGTTGGCGGCACCTACACCCGCTTCAGTCGCCGCCCCGATCGGGCCTACGCCGATCCCACGGACAACTTCTACGCCGGCCTTGATCTGACGGTCCGCTGGAACTTGTTTCGGGGTTTGGGGACCAACGCCGACGTCGACGAGGTCGAGCTCCAGATCCTGAAGGCTGAGGCCGACTACCAAGAGCGGGAGCGGGTGGTCCTCTCCGAGGTTCAAGATCGGCTCGAGAACCTGGCGTTGCAGCTCCAGTCTTTCGAGTTGGCCCAGTCCTCCCTGCGCACCGCCTTGGACGCGATCCGTTTGGTCCGAGCCTTGTTCGGCCAAGGCAAAAACACCGCGGTCGAGCTCCGGGCCGCCGAAAACGCGTACCTTCGGGCTCAGCTCAGCGTCATCCAGACCCGCTTCGATCTCGAGGTGGCCCGGGAGTCGCTGCGGCAGTCGGTGGGCATCGATCTGTTGGAGGCTCCGTGAAACGAACCTGGATTGCCGTGGAACATGGCCGTCGGAGCCGGGGGTGCCTCCTCCTGGGGGTGCTCTTTTTTGCCTTCACCGCGAGCGGCGGGTCGGCGTGGGCCGTGCCCGGGCCCGACTCGGTGGTGGTGGTGCCCAACCGCAACGTGCCGGGCAGCCTGGCCTTGGCCGAACGTTATCGGGCTACGCGTCAGATCCCGCGGAGCCAGGTGTGCCCGGTCGATTTGCCGGCCACCGACACCATCTCCTTGTCCGAGTTCCGCCGCGGCTTCGTCCGGGCCGTCGCGGCCTGCCTGGGCGACGACAACGGTCGCATCGAGGCCGTGGTGTTGGTGCGGGGCTTGCCGCTCCGGGTGACCGTACCGATCGCGACCGGCACCACCCGGGTCTCCTTCGCGGCGGCGGCGGCGCTCCATCAGACCACCACCTCCACCGGCGGTGAGGTCCTCGGCATGGCCCCGGGCCAGCCGGTCAATTGCGGCGGCGGCAATACTTGTTATGGCGCCCGCCTCCCCAACGGCTTTTTGCGGCAAGGGCCCTTCGAGCCCGGGTGGTCCCGGGAGTTTCGCGGCTTCGTCCATCGCCCTCGGTTGGTCACCATGCTCCATGGACGAAGTGATGAAGACGCGGCCCGCTTGATCGCCAGCGCGACCACCGCCGAAGCCTTGGGCGGCGCCGCCGCTGAACACCTCTTCATGAACGGCGCCGATCCCGCCCGAGGCGTCCGGGACCAAGACTACGACGGCGCCATCGCCGCCTTGACCGCCCTCGGTCAGACCGCCACTCGGGTGCCCTTCGACGCCAACCTGAGCGGCCGAAGTTTGGCCTCCTACTTCGTTGGCACCGCGGGCCTCGGCGCCACCATCGAAGGCAACACGTTTTTGCCCGGGGCTCTGGTCGACAACCTGACCTCCTTCGGGGCGCTGCCGCCCAACTTCGAGGCCCCCGCCAACGAGGTCCAGGTTTCGATCGCCCGTTGGGTCACCTTGGGGGTGGCCGGGGTCCACGGCACCACCGACGAACCCTTGAACAACGTCTTCCCGGATCGGGATCTGAGCGTCGACTACGTCGAAGGCGCGAGCCTGGGTGAGGTCTACTTCCGCTACTTGCCCTTCGCTTATTGGCACAACCTGGTGCTCGGCGATCCGATGGCCGCGCCCTACGCCGTGCGCCCGGTGGTCAACATCACCGGGCTCAGCGCCGGGGCCCGGGTCGCCGGAGATCAGCCGGTCCGCGTCGAGGTCACGGATCCGCTGGATCGACCGATCTCGGCGCTGCGTCTTTTCCTCGATGGCCGCCTGATCGCCGAGTCGACGGGCACCCCGATCGAGCTGTGTTTGTCCGCCTTGGGATCCGCCCAGCTCTTGGCGGTGGCCCAGGTCGGCGACGACGGGACCCCCGCGAGCAAACACCGTCCCAAAGGTTGGCGAGGCTTCGACTTCGAGGTGACCCCGGGGCCCCTCGGGTGCCAACCGGAGCTCGACGCCGGCGTGCAGCCCGACGCGGCGAGCCTCGATGACCTCGGGATCACGGACTCCGGGAGTGGGGTCGACGCTGGTCTTGCCGACGCCTCGGATGTTGGCTTCGTTGGCCCACCGGACACGCCCGCGGCCCAGCCCGAGTGCGGCTGCCGGAGCACCTACGACCGGGGTGGCCTCGACGTGGCCTGGATCTTCGCGTTGGTGGTGTTTCAGTCGAGGAAGAAGTCGGGGGCCAAAACGGCGTTGGGATCGATCGCGTAGGGCGTCAGATCGGTGATGCCTTCTTGGCGCAAGACCTCTTCGTCGAGGAAGAAGTTGCCGGTGCACTCTCGGCTGTTGCGGGTCAAGATCGCGTAGGCGGCGTCGGCCATGATCTCGGGCTTGCGCGAGGCGGCCATCATCTCGTCACCGCCCAACATCTTGATCGCCGAGGTGGCGATGGCGGTCCGGGGCCACAAGGCGTTGACCGCGATGCCGTCCTCACGGAGCTCCTCGGCCATGCCGAGCACACACATGCTCATGCCGTATTTGGCCATGGTGTAGGCCACGTGGTTCTTGAACCACTTGGGGTTCATGTTCAGCGGCGGCGAGTTGTTGAGGATGTGCGGGTTGGAGGCCTTCATCAGGTGCGGGATGCAGGCCTGGGAGCAGGCGAAGGTGCCCCGGGTGTTGATCTGGTGCATCAGATCGTAGCGCTTCATCGGCGTGGCCACGGTGGTGGTCAGGCTGATGGCGCTGGCGTTGTTGATCAGGATGTCGATCCCCCCGAAGGTGGCGACCGTCTTTTGAACCGCCTCGGCGATCTGGTCCTCGTTGCGGATGTCGCAGACCAAGGGCAATGCCTGGCCCCCGGCGGCCTTGATCTCCTCGGCGGCGCTGTAGATGGTGCCCGGCAACTTGGGGTTGGGTTCGGTGGTCTTGGCCAAGATCGCGATGTTGGCCCCGTCTTTGGCGAAGCGCAGGGCCATGGTCAGGCCAATCCCGCGGCTGGCCCCGCTGATCACGATCGTCTTGTTCTTCAGCTTGTTCACCCGGGGAGCTAAGCACGACTTGATCCTTTGTGCGACCGCCAGGATGCTCCGCCGGGTCATGCGCTTCTTCGAGACGGTCCACGCGGTCTACTTCGACGATCTGGACGCCTTCCAGATCCTCCACAACGCCCGATACGTGTTGCTCTTCGAGCGCACCATCGGCGCCTTCCTTCGCACCTTGGCGCCGACCGGGACCTTGACCCCCGAGACCCACCCCGACCACTTCCACCTGGTCCGGGCCAACCACGTCGAGTACATCCGGCCGGTCCAGGGCACGGGCCAACTTCGGGTCCGGGTTTGGGTCGAGAAGTTGGGCACCACCAGCCTGACCTTCGGCTTTCGGGCCCTGCCCCTCGACGAAGACGTGGACTACGCGACCGGCACCCGGGTGGTGGTCAAGATCGATCCGGTGAGCCGCAAACCTCAGCCCTGGAGCGAAGGCTTCAAGAAGTTGATCGAGCCCTACCGGCACGACCTGGGTCTCAAGCCTCCCGGGCCGTGAAGTGCAAGCTATCTTGCCAACAACGCTTGGCCTCTTTTTGCCAAACGAAGGCGTGAAAGGCGTGGATCCCGCCCGGATAATAACGAGCTTCGGCCCGGGCCCCTTGGCGTTGGAGGGCCACCGCCAGCCGCCGGGTGTCGTCGAGCAACACGTCTTTGGTGCCCACCGGTAAAAAGAAGGGCGGCAGCGGGCGTTCGGGCCGGGGTCCGGTCTCCAGGAACGGCAGCGGATCGGCCAAGGCCAAGGCCTCGGGGGTCCGGGGCAGGTGCGGGGGCAGATAGACCCGGGTGACCTCGTGGATCCGATCCCGGACGAAGCCGTTGATCTTGCGGCGCCGCTCGAAGCGCCCGGGGTCGGTGACCTGGAAGATCCCACAGGCCGGTAACACCGCCTTCGGCAAGACACCTCGCTCGAAGGCCGCCGCCGCGAAGGGCTCGGGCCTGGGGTAGGTGAGGGCGATGGTCAAGGCGGTGATCAAGTTGGCCCCGGCCGACTCGCCAGCCAGGACCAAACGCGACGGATCACCACCGAAGCGGGCCGCGTGATCGAGCACGAACTGATAGGCCGAACACACGTCTTCGATCGCCGCCGGGAAGGGATCCGCGGGCGCGAGGCGATAGTTGATGTTGAAGACCACCGCGCCGGCCTTGGCGTAGGCCAGGCCCATCAACCAGTGGCTCTCCTTGGAGAGGATCCGAAAGCCGCCGCCGTGCACGTAGAGCACCGTACGCAGCGGGCCTTCCCGGTGGATTGGCCGGTACACGTCGAGCAGGTGATGGGACCGGCCGCTTTGGGTGTAGGGCAGGTCGCGGATCACCTCGAGCCCGTGGGCTTCGGGGCGGGAGCGCGGGTGGAGTCGGCCGGCGCCGGCCAAGCCGCGAAAGAAGGCGTCCACAAAGGTGACCCCGGCCTTTTGTCGCCATCCTTCGCCGGTCATCGTTTCAGTATAACCAAGCCCGGGCCACATGCTACCGTCCGGCGCCTTGGATCCGCGCTACGACATGCCGGAGCTCTATCGGGACGAACACCTCTGTGTGGTGGCCAAACCCGCGGGGCTGCTGGTTCACCGGGGTTGGGGCGACGACCGGGTGGTCGCCATGACCCTGCTCCGCAACCGGCTCGGCCAACACGTGTACCCGGTCCATCGCCTGGATCGCCCGACCAGCGGCGTGTTGGTCTTCGCCTTGGACTCGGTGGTGGCGGCGGCGATGGCCAAACGTTTCGAGCAGGGTGAAGTGCAGAAGACCTACTTGGCCCTCTGTCGCGGCGTGCCGGCGCCCGAGCTCCACATCGACTATCCGATCCCCAACAAAGACGGCGGCGAACGGGTGCCCGCGGTGACCGACGTCGCCCTGCGCTTCGCGACCGAACGTTATGCGCTCCTCGAGGTCTGGCCCCGGACCGGGCGCCTGCATCAGATCCGTCGGCACCTCAAACACCTCAGCCATCCCTTGATCGGCGACGTGCGTTACGGCCACGGCGAACACAACCGGCTCTTTCGCGAACAACACGGCCTGCACCGCTTGGCCCTCCACGCCCTGGCCATCGCCTTCCCCCACCCGATGACCTCGGCCCCCTTGGCGCTGCGGGCTCAGATCCCGGCCGATCTGAGGCTGCCGTTGCTCTCCTTGGGGGTGCCCGAGGCCCTGCTCCAGGACCTGGAAGCGGGGCCGGGGCCGTCCAAACCGGTTGCCTAGGGCCGAGAAGCCGGCCATGGATCGGCCCGATGGAAGAAGTGGTCGTGGCGCCCGAGGGGCGAGTTTTAGAGGCGTCGGTCAAGGAGCTCAGCGAAAACCACGTGGTGGTCAACTTGCCGGGGGTGGGCGAAGGCCTGGTGCCGCGCCGGGAGTTGATCTCCCGTGGCAGTGACACGGTCACGGTCGGCGTCGGCGATGCGATCTCGGTGTACGTCGAGCACCAAGCCGAACCAGGTCGTTACCTGGTCAGCAAAGACATGGCCGACCGGCTGGCGCTCCTCGAGCGGATCGAGCGGGCCTACGAGTCCAATCAAACGCTGCAAGGTGACGTCGTGGGCGAGATGCCCGGCGGTTATGCGGTCGACATCGGCATCAAGGCCTTTTTGCCGGCTTCGCAAGTTGCCTTGCGCGCGCCCAAAGATCCGGAAGAGGTGTTGGGCCAGACCCTGGACTTCAAGATCATCCGCTACGATCGGGCCCGCACCAACGTGGTGTTGTCGCGCCGCGCGCTGCTCGAGGCCGAACGGGACAAGACCTTGGACCGGCTCCGCATCGGCTCGATCGTCGAAGGGACGGTGGTGCGCCTGGCCGACTTTGGCGCCTTCGTCGATCTCGGACCGGTCGAGGGGCTGCTCCACATCAGCGACATCTCCTGGGGCAAAATCACCCACCCCAGCGAAGCGGTGAAGGTCGGACAAGCGCTGACGTTGAAGGTGTTGCGCTTCGACAAAAAGGCCCAAAAGCTCTCCCTGGGACTTCGCCAGATCGAGGATGATCCCTGGGTCCAGGCCAAGACCAAATATCCGCCCGGCACCAAAGTTCGGGGCATGGTGGTCAGCAAGACCGACTTCGGCTGCTTTATCGAGATCGAGCAGGGCCTGGAGGGCCTGGTCCACGCCACTGGACCGTTGGTCAGCGATAGCGCCAAGGAGCGACTGCGGAAGACCGACATTGGCGATGAGCTCTCGGCGGTGGTGCTGGACCTGGACCTGACCTCCCGCCGCCTCTCCTTGGCCGTGGAGGAGACCCAAAACTAGGCCGCTGCTATAACCCGAGAGGTGAGCCGGCCCTGCCGAACTTGGGCCCGCCGCTGGGTCCTCTGGAGCCTGGCGTTCGCGGGCGGCGGCTGTAGCTTTCAGCCCGAACCCACCGCCGGCCCCACCCTGATCATCGAGGTCGACCGCCGGGAGGTGGGGCCGATCGATCAACTCTCCATCGACACCAACTTGGAGTGGACCGAACAGGCCCCCATCACCCCCAACACCGGATCCATCGTGCGTTACGAACGGGCCCTGCCGGCGCGTTGGATCGGCGCCCGGGTCGAGGTCGTCGCCACGGCTTGGATCGGCGACGCCCCGGTCGCCCGGGCCAGCGGCGCCATCGTCTTGGGGAGCGGCCGCTCCACCTTGGGTTTGGCCATGCCGTACCTCAGCCGCTGCGGCGACGGCCGCTTGGGCTTCGGCGAGGCCTGCGACGACGGCGGCGAAACCGCCGGGGATGGCTGCGACTCGGCCTGCCAGTTGGAGGCGGGGTGGGCCTGCGTGCAGGTGCCATCACTTTGTCGCCAAAGTTGCGGCGACGGCCTCCTCGACGAAGGTGAACTTTGCGACGACGGCAACCTGCGGAGCGGTGACGGCTGCACGCCGGTGTGTGGGTTCGAGGACGGCTTCACTTGCGCCGGCGAACCGTCCGCCTGCCAGGCCCGCTGCGGCGACGGGATCCGGGCCGGCCTGGAGGCCTGCGACGACCAAAACCACGATCCCGGCGACGGTTGTGATCCGCTCTGCCAAGTGGAGGACGGCTGGGACTGCGCGATCAGCGGCTGCCAACCCAACTGCGGCGACGGCGTCTTGCGCGGCAACGAAACCTGCGACGACGGGGGGCCGGACGCCAACGATGGCTGCGATCCAGACTGCCGCTTGGAGCCCGGTTGGGTCTGCCAAGGTGAACCGTCGGTTTGCAACCCAACTTGCGGTGATGGCCAGCTCGATCCCGGAGAGCTCTGCGACGACGGCGGGGTCGTGGCGGGCGATGGTTGTGATCCCAGCTGCACCATCGAACCCGGCCATCAGTGCCGCGGGAGCCCCTCCTTGTGTGCCGCCCAGTGTGGCGACGGCCTCCGGGTCGCTCAGGAGACCTGCGACGATCAGAACGTGGCCAGCGGCGACGGCTGCGACGGCGCATGTACGACCGAACCCGGCTTCACCTGTGTTGGCGTGCCTTCGGTGTGTGTGCCCCTCTGCGGTGATGGGCTGATCCGGGCTGGGGAGGCTTGTGACGACGCCAACCTTTTGCCGGGAGATGGCTGCACCCCGCTGTGCGGCGTCGAGGTCGGCTACGCCTGCAGCGGTCAACCCTCCCGTTGTGACCCGACCTGCGGCAACGGTCAGCTCGAGCCCCGGGAGGGCTGCGATGACGGTGCCCTGAGCTCCGGGGACGGCTGCTCCGGCAGCTGCCAGGTGGAGTTCGGCTACCGCTGTGACCAGGGGGCGCCCAGCCAATGTTCCTCGATCTGCGGTGACGGGATCTTGCGAGGCACTGAACTCTGCGACGACGCCAATCTGTTGCCCGGCGATGGCTGCGACCCCCAATGCCGGCCCGAGCTCGGCTTCACCTGCACCACCTTGAACCCCAACCACCTCTCGGATTGTCGGGCCATCTGTGGGGACGGCCTGATCCGCGGCTTCGAGTTCTGCGACGACGACAACCAGGTCCCCGGCGACGGCTGCTCCGGGACCTGCGGCGGCGAAAGTGGCTACGGCTGCAGCGGTGAACCGTCGATCTGCGGGGCGGTGTGTGGAGACGGCTTGCTCCGAGAAGAGGAGACCTGCGACGACGGCGACGCAGAGTTGGGGGATGGATGTTCGGACTTTTGCCGGATCGAACCCGGTTGGGCCTGCAGCAGCACCAGCACGCCCACCGTGTGTCGGGCCAACTGCGGCGACGGTCGGGTCCTGCCGACCGAAGGCTGCGACGATCGCAACCGCGGCAATGGCGACGGCTGCGACGAACTTTGCCAACCCGAGGCCGGACAACTTTGCTTCGGAGAACCGAGCCGTTGTGAACCCGGCGGCGGGGTGGTGTGGGTCGACGCCAGCGCCTGCCCGGGGCCCGGCACCGGCACCTCCACCGCCCCCTACTGCCGCCTCGACGAAGCGCTGCTCGGGCCGCCCGCCACCGTGGTGGTCCGGGCCGGGATCTACGCCGCCCCCACCGGGCCCCTGACCGACGGCCGCCGCCTCTATGGGCAAGGTGGGGCCGAAGTCGCTGGGGTCTTGGAGATCGACAACGCCGGACAACAGGCCCACCTGGAGGGCTTCAGTATTTCGCAAGTTGTCTTGCGAACTGGCGCCGCCGCTCGTTTGGTGAAGATCTTGCTTGGGCCGTCCTTGGGCCAAGGCCTCCTGGCCGAACCTGGCAGCCGCCTGGAGTTTGAGGGCGGCCGCGTCGAAGGGCACGCCGCCGGCGGCGTCGATTGCCAACAATCTCTCTGCAACTTGGGCAACCTGCTTTTGGTCGCCAACGGCACGGTCGGGAGCAGCCTGGGGGCCTTGCGCTTGGACCGGCCCGATCCCGGATCCCGGGTCAGCAACCTGACCATCGTCGACAACTTCGCCGACACCAGCAGCGCCGCGGCCGGCGTACATTGCCAAGGTGTGGTCGCCCTCCACAACCTGATCCTCCGCGGCAACCAAGGCCAAGGCGGCAGCGGCGTCAGCCCCGCCTGTTCGGCTACCTATTCGTTGCTCCAGGCCGTGACCGCTGGCGCCGGCAACCTCGCCGGTGATCCGCAGCTGGTGGGCGGGGACTATCGCTTGGGCAAGGCCTCTCCGGCCCGGGACGCTGGCGATCCCGCGGGCACCACCAGCGGCGGTGGCCCTGCGCCCGACCAAGACTTCGAGGGTGATCCACGCCCTTCCGGCCCTCGGGTCGATCTTGGGTGGGACGAGACCTGGGCCCCATGAACCAGGCTCCTTTCGTGCTGCACCCGCCCACCGGCGAAGGTGCCCACGCCCAGGACTTGCTGATCCTCTGGCACGGCGCCGGCGGCGACATCGATCAACCGTTGCTCAAGGAGTTGGCTCGAGCCTTCGCCGACGCGGGTGGTACCGCCTGCCGAGCCCGCTTCCCTTACCGAATTGCGGGCCGAAAGATGCCCGACCGGATGCCGAGTTTGGTGGCGGCCGCTCGGGCGACCGTCCTCGAAGTGCAAGCTAACTTGCAATCTCCGCCTCGCCACCTCTACCTGGGCGGGCGATCGATGGGGGGACGGGTCGCCTCGATGTTGGCGGCCGAGGGCGCGGAGATGTCCGGCCTGATCTTCCTCAGCTACCCACTCCACTCGGAGAAGAAGCCGGAACAACTCCGAGACCAACACCTCTACGGGCTCCGGGTGCCGATGTTGTTCGTGCAGGGCGATCGGGACGCCTTGGCCGAGATGCCTCGCCTGGGCCCAGTCTTGGCCCGTTTGGGTGACCAGGCCACCTTCGAACTTTTCCCCGGCGCCGATCACACCTTCTCCAAAGTGGATCCGGCGGAGGTCGTTCGTCGCACCTTGGCTTGGTTGTCGAAGCGCACCGAGTTGTCCGCAGGCTGACCCACTCTTCGTCGGTCGGCCCGATGACGGCCAGGGCCTGTGCTGCCTTTGGCACGGGCCGAGACGTGGGCCCCCCAGTGGGACACGACCTCGATGCAGGCCTGCTCACTTGGCAAGGCCCTTGCTCTACCAAAAGCGAAACCGCGTTGGAGCGATAGGAGGTCGCTCGACCCATGCTGACATTTAATCCCGCGCTACGTTCATTTGCTGGCACGAGTTTCCCGGGTTGGAGCCTGCCGCTCGGGAATTTGGGACAGAACAACCCAGGGGACCAAACGGCCAACCCCCTTCAACTCGCGAGCCTCGGGGCCGCCGACAGTTATGGCATGAACCAACAGTCCCTGGGGCCTCTTGGTCTCGGTGGAACGTCCTTCCAGATGCCGAGCAGCCAGGAGATGGCGCAGCTCTTGGCAGAGGCCTTGTCCCAGGGCGTGGGGCGCAAGGACCAAAAAAACGCCGGCGCCCAAAACGGAGGGACCGGGGGAGCCGACCTGGGCAACCTGCTCCAAGGCCTGGCAGGGATGATGAGCCAAGTGGCGATGAATGGCGCCGGCCAAAACTTGGGCAACCTCAGCGGCGAGAACGCGGGCGCGGGGCCGGGCAGCGGGCAAGATCCAGCGGCCCGGAGGGCCCGCAGCCCTCGCCGGGTCAACAACCGCAGCTTGGCGCACCGGACCCACGATCGGCCCCGGACCCGGGCTCCGGCCAACGAGGGGCCTCGGACCCGCAACGAAACCGGCATCCCCAACGGCCTACGACAGAACGCCGCCAATGGCGCCCGGGTGGTCCGGGAGATGGGCTTCCGCGGCACCATCGGCGGCTTGGGGCACCGCGCCGGTCGCTCCGATCACCCCCACGGCAACGCCATCGACGTGATGACCAACCGGGACACGGCCATGGGGCGCCGGGTCGCTGAGAGGTTCCGTCAGGATCACCAGCGGCTCGGGGTGAAGTACGTGATCTACCAACAGCAGATCGCGTCTCCTCGGACAAACTGGCAGTGGCAGCGGATGGCCGATCGGGGCAGCCCGACCGCCAACCACATGGACCACCCGCATATCTCGTTCTACTAAATATAACGAGTGGCCCGGCTTGGGCTCAGCTCAGGCCGGGCCAAGGGAAGCGGGCGATCAAGGCCTTCTTGTCCTCGGCGTCGAGGGTGATGGTCGGCGCCCGGGCGCTGCTTTCGACGCTGGCCACTTTGCTGGCCCCCGGGATGGGCACCATCACCGGGGACATCGCGAGCAGCCAAGCCAAACAGATCTGCTGCGGCGTCGCCCCGTGTTTTTGGGAGAGCTGGGTCAAGACCGGATCTTCCGCGACGCGGCCGTGGCCCCGGTGCCCGCCGACCGGGCTGTGGGGCAAGAAGGTGATGCCAGCCTGGTGGCAATACCGCACCACGCCGTCGACGATTGGGCTGGCGTCAAAGGGGTTGAGCCGGTTCTGGACGCTGACCACCGTCACCAACTTCTTGGCGATCTCCAGCTCGGTGACCCCCACGTTGGACAGGCCGATCCAGCGGATCTTGCCTTGTTGCTGCAGCTCCGCCAGGGCGCCAATACTTTCGGCGAAAGGGACCCGAGAGTCGGGGGCGTGGAGTTGATAGAGATCGATGACCTCGACACCCAAGGCCTTGAGTGATCGCTCGCAGGCCTGCTTCAAGTGGGCGGGGCGACCGTTGCTGACCCAGGCCCCTTTGGGCCGCATCAGCCCACCCTTGGTGGCGATCAAGATCTGATCTCGATCCTTCCGCTCCGAAAGTGCCTTCTGGATCAGCCGTTCGTTGTGGCCCAATTCATCGTCGTCGAGGCAATAGACGTCGGCGGTGTCGATCAAGGTCATGCCGGCGTCGAGGGCCGCGTGGATCACCCGGACCGCGATCGCCTCATCGGGGCGCCCCTGAATCGACAGGGGCATCGCGCCGAGGCCGATGGCGCTTACGGTTCGGCCAGTTTGGGCGAGGGGGCGAGTCAACACCCGCCCGTCATATCAGGACTTCCAGGAGCTGCCGAGCCGCTCCGAAAGTTCCCGGTGCGTCAAACGGTCGGTGAGGGCCCCAGGGCGCGGAGCGCTCGCGACAGGATCTCCCGGGCCTCGTATTGTTCCCGCTCGGTCAGGCTAGGGAAGGGCACCCCCAGGTTCTTAATTTCGCTGATGACCTGGTTCATCGCCCATTCCCGCGCCACCCGGTCGGCTTCAGGCATCGGGAGATATCGAGTACCGTCCCACACCTGATCGATCGACCGGTGTTGACGCACCATCTCCTCCAAGGGCCCCACCGCAGCGGCCTCGGGCACCCGAACCGGGGCGAGCTCGAGGTCAGCCAGGATTCTATTGAGTGTACGGGCAGCGCCGATGGACATGGAGCCCTGAGACTCCCGGAGAACGTAGTCGGCCAGCTTGTCCCGAATGATCGACCGTTGGGCGGGCTGGTCCATCATCTTCTGTACGAAGATCCCAACGACGACGGGCAGAGCACTCAGATCCTGCGTGGTCACGGGCGGCTGCGAAGCACCGATCCCCTGGGCGACTCTCATCTGTTCCTCACCCGGAGGTTCACGGCCGCCAGGTTGCCCCCGACCTGCCCCGGCCCCGGTCGTTGTCGCTGCTCAAAGAGGGCACTCTTCAGGGCGGGGAGCTTCGCTGCGGTCTGCAGCTCTCGCAGCAACACCTCGCTGATGCCTGCGTCCCGCAGCCGCTTTTTCAAGCGGTCCTCCATCAGCGCTCGCTCCGTCCCCAGGCTGGCGAGGAACTCGTCGACGACCCCGTTCAGCTCAGGCCCGAGGTCAAATCCCGGGTTCTCACGGGAGAGCTGCCAAGCGATCAAAGGGATCAATACTTCCCGTTGCTGCGCGGGGAGCTTCGCCACCTCTCGGATGTAGTCGAGCGCTCCCACCGATCACCTCGTCCTACGCATCAGCTCCGCGGCGTGCGCGAGTTCACCCGTCTCCAGAGGGCCATAACTCCCCACCAGTCTAGTGATCTCCCCCGCCATGAACTCCCGTTGTTCGCGCCGCGTCTGGGCGTTCATGAGCTCGGTCCTGCTGAGCCCCTCCGGAATCGTCCCCGCGGAGCGGATCATGCCCGTCAGTTGATCTCGATCCCGGTAGCCTTGAACCAGGCCAGTTAGTCTGCTCATCGAATCGACTCCTTCCGAGGGCTCAAACATGGGCCCAGACGTTTTGGGATATCGGAGTGGGCCTCCGCGACGTTGCCTGATTTCGCGGGATCTTCTTCGTGCCAAAAACAGCTTCGTGGGAGCCGCCCGAAGTTCAGGGGTGGGCCCGACAAAAACTGTCTGATTGGAGTGTCATGCGAGAGGTGGACGCCAGCCTCGAACCAACAATTCGAGGCTGGACGCCCCACCTGCGCCTACGCGCCGCCGCCCTCCGCCGCCCTCAGGACTTCCAGAAGCTGCCGAGCCGCTGGAAAAATCCGCCTCCACCTTGGGCCTTGCTGACCTCGTCGAGGAAGGCGGCCAATCGCGCCAGGAGGCCTCGCACCTCCACCTCCTCGAACTTCCGCCCGGCCATCACGGCCCGGGCCGCGGCCAACAACTCTTGGGCCCGTTCACCCAAGCGCTCCTCCGCCGGCTTGCCGCTTTCGGACAAGGCGCTGGCCAGTCGATCCAGATCGACCACCAGATCCGGGAAGGCGTTCGGCCACTCGGCGGGGCCTTGGGCCTGCTGGACCTTCACCCACTCCGCCAGCCGCTCCAGCTCCTCTTTGGCTTCGATCGGCGCGGGCAGCGCGCCCGCCTCATCGCGGATCAGGGAACGCTTCTTCTCTTTGGCTCGCTCCGGAGCCGCCGAGGCCCGGCCCAGCATCGGTGCCGGCTTGCCCATCGGCCGACCCGCCGGGGCCGGAGGTGGGAGCGAGCGCTGGGCGTCTCCCAGATCCATCCCCTCGAACTCCCCGCCCACCGCGTCTTCGTCCGCCATCTCGAAGGCGGCTCCACTCGCCATCGGCCGGGATTCGTAGTCCATCGCCGGGGCGGCCGCCGCCATCCGACGGCTCGGGGCCGCGGCGCTCGCCTTGGCCAACGTCGGCCCTCCACCACCTTTGGCCCAACCATCGGGGCTCTCCACGGCTTGGGTGACCCGCTGCATATTTCCGCTCAGGTTGACCCGCTCCTTGTCGACCGCCAAAAACGCGGTGAACCGGCACAACACGCCGAAGCGAATGGAGGTGGCGACGATCTTCTTCTCCAGCTCACCACCGCCCCCCTTCACCACGAAGAGGTCCTCCAGCTCCCGCACCTGGCCCCGGGCCCAAACCGCGGTGACGCCCGGGTTGTCCACGGCGTGGGCTTGGATGGTGGTCGACCAGCGCCCGTTGCTGGCGTCCCGGCCTTGCACCTCCAGGTGCCCCTTCGCTTGGCCCCGGTAACGGCCGCTGATCAACACCGGCGCGCCGGCGAACAGATCGGGCAACCGCCGCGGCACCACCGAGTCGGTCTGGATCTCCAGGCCACTCGGCAGAAGCGCGGTTTCGGTGACCACTGGCGTCCCGATCCGGCGGTGCATCCGGTCCATCACCTCGTCCAGCCGATCTTCGGACTCGACCAACTCGAAGAGCCCGCCGCCCAAGTTGGAGAGCCGCTTCAAGAAGGCCTCGTTCACCGAACGATCGATACCCAAAGCGAAGACCTTCACGTTCTTCAGGTTGGGCTCCAGGCTCCGCAGGATCTGATCTTCGTTGCCGACCTGGCCGTCGGTGATCAACACCATCACCCGCTCCCGGTCTTGATAGCCGCCGGCCAGGGCGTGGGCCGCCCGCACCAAAGGCTCCTGCATTTCGGTGCCGCCCCGGGCGTCGACCTTGGCCAAAAACTCGATCGCCTGGAAGCGATTCCGATTGCTGGCCGCCACCAATGCGGTGGTGCTGAAGGCGCTCGGCGTCTCGATCTGATCATCGAAGGCGTAGACGTTGAAGGCGTCCTTCTCCGACAAGGAGTCCACCATCCGAGCCACGGCGCGACGGGCCGCCACCATCTTCCAGCCGCCCATGCTGCCGGAGCGATCCAACACGAAGATCACCTCCCGAGGTTTGGTGCTCCGGGACAATCCGACCGGCGGCACCAAGGTCAACAGGAAGGTGCCTTCGCTGGCGCCCGGCGCGTCAGGCTGCAGCTCCAAGCTGGTGCCGATCGCGTCGTTGCCGTAGCCGAAGCGCAAGATGAAGTCCCGGTTGAGCCGTTCACCGGGGACCACGTGCACCCGAGCGATGCGGCCCGAGGCGTCACGTTGATCGACGATGGTGTGCAGGCTGCTCTTCAGATCCCGGGCGGCGAGCACCCCTTGCTGAAGCTCGACCTCCAGGGACAAACGCACCGGGTACGGATAACCGGGCAACAACACCGGCGGTGTGATCCGCGAGGCGTCCGGCACTTGATCAGTGTCGGCGGCGACCCCATCACCCACGTCGTCACCTCCCAGCGGTTTGCCAGGGATGTAACGAGGTGCGACCACCAACGGGAAACGGAAGGTCGCCTCACCTTCGTCGTACGGGAGCGGGCCGGTGAGCGTGAGTGTTACGGTCGCGGTTTCGCCGGGCATGATGTTGCCGACCCGCATGGTGAAGACGCCGGAGCGCTCCTCTTCGGTGATCGCGGCCCGTTGGCCCTGGGCGATGGCCCGATCGTAGTCGCGGCGCGCCTGGCCTCGTTCCTTGATCACACCTTCGACCACTCGGCCGGCCACCTCCATCACAAAACGGGTGACGGCGGCCCGATCTGGGAGCGGGAAGATGTAGGTCGCCTCCAGCGGCGTGCCCAGGTTGTTGACGTAGGACTGGCGGACCTCGGTGGTCGCGATCAGGCCAGCGATCTTGGCCCGCACGTCCATCACCTTCAGCGGCAACATCCCTCGTTCAGTGCTCAGGCCCCCAAAGCCATCGGTGCCGTCCCGATCGCAGCGTCGAAGTTCATCTTGAGTCAGCAGATCCAGCGCCATCATTTCAGTCATCTCCCTTCGGTCGGCCAGGGGACCAAAGTCCGCGGCTCGCCATGAGCGCCAACAGAGGGGCGGCTGCGTCGCGCAGCGCCTCGGCCTCTTCGGCGTCGAGTGTTCGGTTGGGTCGGAACAAGAGGTGGGCCCCGTCGCCGAGCGTGATCCCGAGCAGGTCCGCCTCGGGGGTCACGGCCTCGGGTGCAGCTGCCAACGGGCGGGTCTCGGCCTGGGTCTCGGCGGCCGGCACCGAAGCCCAGAACGAAGCCTCACGACGGGGGGGCTCCGGCCTTTCGGGCATGGCCGCGGGGGTCAACGAGAGGTCGGCGGGGAGTTGGGCCAAGGCCTCCAGGGCCGCGTCGCTTTGCCCGGTGAGCTGAGCCTGGATGTCGCCGAGGGTCCGGCCCTGGGCCTGGAGCCGCTTGATGGCCACCACCTGGAGGAGGTGCCGGCGCCCGTAGTAGGCGGTCCGGCCCCGGAGCTCGGCGGGCCGATCCAGGAGGCCCAGGGTCGTGTAGTAGCGGAGGGTTCGGAGGTCGGGGAAAGCCCGGACCTTGCCGGTTTTGGGGCCGTCGTAGCCCTGGGCCAGGGCCTCTTGGGCCGCCGCCTCTAGCACTTCGATGGTGAAGCGCTCTTCTTTGCCCTCGCCGTTCACGAGGGCCACCATGACACTGTTATATTACAGTGTCAAATATGCCGGGGACGAATCTGACAGTCAGGCCGGATAAGGCGTAAACCCTTGAATTGCCTTCACTGGGTGCAGTCGAGGACGAAGTCGACGTCCTTGGCTTTGACGCTGACCGGGATGCTCAGGCCCGCCTCCTCCTCGGTGATGGTCAGGTCGATCTGGGAGGGGAGGGGGCCGTCGGGTTTGATGATGAAGCTGTTGGCCAAGCGACCCTGGCCCAAGATCTGGGCGTCCAACATCACCGAGCTCGGGCCCCGGGCGGTCAGGGCCAAGAGGCCGAGGAGGTTTTGGCTGCCGCCGTTTTTCGGCAGGACGGCCACTTCGATCCGCTGGTTCTGGTGGAGGGTCACGTTTTCGATGCCCTGGACCTCCTCGAGTTTGGTGCAGCTCCTGCCCGCCGATTCGTAGGAGGTGGTCACGAAGACCCGCCGCGACAACTCGATGCCCGTGAGATCGTCGGCCTTGATCTCGATCCGATCGATCCGCTGGCCGCCATCCATGGCCACCAACCGGTAGGCGCCGGCCTCTTCGAGCATCACGCCGTACTGGGCAAAGCCCATCGGCCAGACCGACTCCACCTCGGAGCCGTCGGAGCGCTGCACCTGGAGCGTCAAGTTCACGAAGGTCTCGTCGTCCAAGAAGCCGTCCTTGGGGCGTTGGAGGGCCACGAAGATCGGGCGGCCCGTCGCGACCGGCGCGCTGAGATCGCTGTTGTCCGAGTAGTTGCTGACCAAGGAGAAGCGGACCTTACCGAGATCACCTTCTCCGCCGTCGGAGGAGCCGCCGCAGGCCACGAAGGTGCCGGCGAGGCCAAGGAAGAGGAAGCGGGCAGTTGAGGGAGCCATGCCCCCTAAGCAACGCCTGGGCCAGGCCCCGTCAAGACTAGAGATTTTGATTCGCTGATCCCGACCGTGATCGGGATGTCAGGGAGCGTGAAGTTCGCGCCCATCCCGTTCGGTGTAGTTCCGCCAGACTTCCCACCAGCTGACCAGGCCTTGCCACTCCCCGTACTGCTGAAAATGGGCCTCGACCTCCCGCACGCTCGGGCGTCGCCCCTCGAAGAGCCGGACCTCCGCGAAGGCCAAAACCGCCGAGTCGATGGAGGGGCGGTCGAACTTGCCCAAAAAGGAGGCCAAATAACAGGCGGTGGAGGGGCCGATGCCGCGCAGGGCCGTCAGGCGCTTTCGGATCTGGTCGCCGCTTTCGGTCAAAGCCGCGGCCTCGATCGCCTCGAGGTCCAGCTCGCCGCTCGCCACCCGCTTGGAGAGTTCCAAGATCGCTTGGGCCCGATAACCCACCCGGGCGTGGTCCCGGAGGCGTTGTTCCCCGACCAGGAGCATTTCGGTCGGGCTGGGGAAGGCGCGTCGGCCCGAGGCCCGGTGCAGCGGCCCAAATTCGCCGATCTTGGCGATGCACTTCACCGCCTGCTTCCACAGGATGTTGGTGCCGCAGATCGCCTTGACCAGATCTTCGTAGAGTTCACCGGCCCGCAGGACTCGGCCGTATTTGCCTTTGGCGATCCAGCCGCCGACCGAACGGTGGAAGGGACGCAGATCCAAGTGGAGCTGCAACATGCGCCGGATCCGGCGCTGGTAGGCCTCGGGGATCTTGGTGGCGCCGTCGACCTCGACCACCAGCGTGCGGCGCGACTGTTTGAGCCGAACCAACTTGGGCGGGCCTTTGGGCGTCAGCCGATCGATCCGGCTCAGTGTGGAGGTGGCCTCGTCCCAGGCGAAGGGCACGGTGTCGATGAAGCCGTGGGAGTGCACGGTCCGGCCCAAGTGGAAGTCGGCCGGGAGGGCGAACTCCAGCTTCAAGACCGGCGGACCATGGTGTTGTCGAACAACACCACGCGATTGCCCGAGGCCTTGGCCCGGGCCAAGGCGGCTTCGGCGGCGTCTCGCAAGATGTCGGCGTTCATGGTGTCGGTCGGCAGGCCGGCGACGCCAAAGCTGGCGGTCAACTTGAACTCACCGAGGGCGTGATCTTGGAGCGTCTCGCTGAACTGAGTCTGGGCCAACTTGAGCCGGATCCGATCGAGGACGATGAAGCCGTTTTCTTTGGGCGTCTCGGGGAAGAGGAAAAAGAACTCGCCGCCTTCGCGCCGGGCCAAAAAGTCCACGTCCCGGATCATGCCGGTGAACATCTGAGCGATGCCCCGGAGCACGCCGTCGGCGACCTCCCGGCCAAAACGTTCGATCACGGTCTCCAGCTCGTCGACGCTGGCCAAGGCCACGGTCAGCGGCCGATCGTAGCGGAGCGCTCGCGCCGTCTCTTTGCGGAAGCGATCGTCGGCGGCTCGCCGATTGGCCAAGCCGGTCAAGGGGTCGGTGCCGACCATGCTGTCCAGGTCGAGCCCGAGCGGAGCCTCTTCTTCGGGCTCGTCGTGGTGGCGCATCTCGGCCTCCACTTCCCGTTCGGCCATGTCCCGGGTCTGAGCGTGGAGCAGCCGCGCCAACTCGGTCCGGTCCCGTTCGGCGTGCACCTTGGCCACCGCGTGTTTCACCTTCCAGGTCACGGGCTTCAGGTGCGGGAAGGGCTTGGCCACCAGGTCGTAGGCGCCCCGTTCGATCGCGTCCAGGTACAGCTCGATGGTCGGCTCGCTGGTCAACAACAAGGCCTCGAAGGGATCGAGGATCGCCTTCAAGGCCGCGATGACATCCAGGCCCGACATGTCGCTGAGGCGGCGCTCGATCAAGGCCACGTCGAAGGCGGTCCGACGGCTGGCCTCGAGCGCCGACTTCCCCGAGTCGGTCAACACCACCTCGTGGCCGTCACGGGCCAGCCGAACCTCCAGGGCCCGGGCGACGTCGAGATCGGGCTCGACGATCAACACCTTGCCGGTCGGCGGCCGGTTCCAGAGCGGATAGACCCGAGGCTCCAGCTCCGGGCCGGCCTTCTTCCCTTTGCTGCCATGCAGATCGTCGCTCACTTCACTGCTCCACGATGATGAACTCGACGCGGCGGTTCTGCTCTCGGCCGACCCGCGTGAGGTTGGGGGCGATCGGCCGGTTAGGCCCGTAGCCCTCGCTGGAGAGCCGGCCCTTGTCGATGCCTTGTTCGGCCAGATAGTTGGCCACCGCTTCGGCCCGCGCCTTGGACAAGTTGAGGTTGGCGTCTTCGGCGCCGACGTTGTCGGTGTGGCCCTCGATGCGGACCTTGATCGACTTGTTGGCCACCATCACGTCGACCACCGCGTCGAGGAGCGCCGAGGCATCGGGCGCCAGACGCGCCTCACCGGTGACGAAGTGGACCGCCTTCTTGACCAAGATCCGATCGCCCTTGACCTCGACCACCGACTCCTTCGGGCGCTTCCTGACCATCAGCTCGACCGAATAGGTCGCGCCGCCGGCCAGATCCACGTCCTTCGACTTCTTGAGGTACTGGGGATCTTCGACGGCCACCGTGTACTTGCCGGCCGGGACCTTGATCTCAAAGGCACCACTTTCGTTGGTGGTGACCGCTTTGGTGCTGGCGCCGCTGAGCTCGACCGGCGCGTTTGGCACCGGCTTGTCTTTGTCGTCGACGACCCGGCCCTTGATCATGCCTTCCTTGATCGAAGGAACCAGGGCCACCTCGATCTCCGGGGCGTCGCCGGCGGCGAGGTCCAGCTTGGTGGAGCCGGGTTCGTAGCCGTCCTTCTTGACGGTGATCGAGAGCGGGCCCGGCTCGATCGGCAGAGACTCGAAGCGGCCGCTGGCGGCGGTGGCCACCGGCGGCGAACGATCGAAGGCGATCACCGCACCTTCGACGGCTTTGTTGGTCGACTGGTCTTTCACCAACCCCGTCAACTTCCCGGTGCTGGGCGCGGGCGCAACCGCCTCGGGGATGATCACCGGCACCGCGATCGGCGGGCCCACTGGGCCCTTGGCCTGGACCTCGTTGAAGGGATCGAGCGGGTAGGACGCGAAGAGCCAGACGTTGTAGGGCGGCACCGCCACCACGCCGGTCGCGATGTCCGGCGTCAGCCCCACCTCCACCGCCAGATCCAAGGTCAACTTGGGGATCGCCGTGACCCGGATGCCCGGGGTCAAACGCTGGGGCATGACCCGGGTGATCGCCGGCAAAGCCAGGGCGTCGGTGAAGGTCGGCGTGGTCTGAGCGGGGCGGAGCGGTTGGCCGCTGATCACCACCCCGGGCGTCGCCCGATAACCGAGGGGCACTTCGGCCACATATTCAATATATGGCGTGACGTAGGCCAGCGGGACCTCGACGCCCAACCACAACCCGAAGCGGTGGAAGTCACCGACCCCGAGCGCAAACCGCTCGGCGTTGGTGAGCCGTTGGCCGTCGCCCAACAGTTGGTTGGAGTTGTCGAAGGTGATGCCGGCGTTGAGGTGGGCCCGGACCGGGATCTTTTCGGTGGCCTTCATCAGATCGGAGGTCAACAGGGCCCGCAAGCGCAGTTCGGTGCTGGAGAGATCGAAGCTGGTGCCGCCGATCCCCGAGAGCAAGGTGGCTTGCGCGTCGACGCCGACGCTGGCGATCTTGGCGACCGGGTAAAATCCTTTGACGCCGATCGAGAGGTCACCTTGGGATTGGAGCAAGGTGGGGGTGGTCAGGTCGTTGGCCGTCGAGTTGGCCCGGACGTTGAGCCATAACTCGAGGTAGTCGGTCGGCGATCCGGAGATGCCCAAGATGGCGCCGACCCGAGTGGCACCATCGTCGGGGCCGAACACGCTGCCGGCGGTGAACCACTGGAGCGCAAAGCTCAGGCGGATCAGCTTGGGCGCCACACTTTCGGCGGCGGCCACCCGCAAGAGGCCGGTGTTGCCTTCGGGGTTGACGGCCAAACGTCCCCCGGCTCGGGCGGGCTTGGCGGCCGCTTCGGGTTTGGGCGCCGCAGCGGCGGGGGCCTGGGTGTTGGTGGCCTCGGGGGGCGCGGCGGTGAGCGCCGGCGCCGTCGTCCCGGGGTTGCTCGGGGCTTCGGTGGGCGGCGGCGTTTCTTTCTCCGCGGCCGGGGGCGGCCGAGGCGCTTCCGGGATGTCTGGCGTCTGCCCGAGGGCCGGTACGGCGGCCGCGAGGCCGAGGAGGAGCAGGAGCGTAGCGAGCTTGGGCATTGGCGGCCGGGCGGAGCATAGGAAAGCCCGGAACCCGTGTCAAAGCACCGAGCGGGTGCTACCGTCGACGATCGGATGCGCCAGGGACGCCCGATGTTGGTGTTGATCGCGACCCTCGGGGCCGCGGGAAACGCTGCTTGGGCTGGACCCGCGGACGGTCGGCCCCCGGGGCGTGGGGATTCGCGCGCCCGGGGCAGCGGCCGTTACATCAGCGCGCAGGCCTATCACCACGCGATGCGGGCCGAGCTGGCCTTGTCGGCCGGCCAACCCGAACGCGCCATCGAGGAGCTGAAGTTGGCGCGGGTCTACGATCAGGAGTCCCTCTACCTGACCCTGCGACTGGGATCGGCGCTGCTCGAGGCCCGTCGTTTGGATCGTGCTGAACGGCTGGTCGGGGAGGCCAAGAAGTTGGCGCCGGGCGCTCCCGAGGCGCTCCGCTTCGAGGCCCAAGTGGCGTTGGCCCGGGGCGCGACCCAGGTCGCCGAGTCGACGCTGAAGCGGGTGGTGGATCGGCACCCGGGTGATCTGGAAGCGGTGACGCTGTACGCCGACCTCTTGCTCCGTCAACGCCGCTTGCCCGAGGCCGCCAAAGTATTGAAGCGCGCCGCCGAACGTGCCCCCCAAGCGGTCGAGCCTCTGTTGGGCCTGGCCCGAGTCGAGCTGGAGCGCCACGCCTTCGCGGCGGCGGCGGTGGCGTTGGAGCGGGCCGCGAGCCGAGACGATCGGCGCGGCGACGTGATCGCGGCGTTGGCCGAGGTCTATCACCGGCTCGATCGCGACGAAGAAGCGGCCGAACGTCTGCGGGCGGTCATCGAAGTTTCTCCGCAAGATGAACGAGCCCTGTTGGCCGCGGCCCGGGCCGAGTTGTGGGTCGGCCAAGAAGAACGGGCCGCGCGTTGGTTGGCTCGCCTCGAACGCCAAGGCGATCAGGGCACCGGCGCGCGTCGGGCGGGGCTGCTCTACGCCCAAGAAGGCCGCTACGAACGGGCCGTGCCGTTGTTGGTGCGGGCCCTGGCCGCTCAACCCGGCGACACCGAGGTCCGCTTCGAGCTGGTCCGATCCCAACGGGCGCTCGGGGGCCTGGCCGAGGCCTTGGGGTCGCTGGAGCTGATCAGCTCCGACGATCCGCGACACCTGGAGGCCCGGGCCGAGGCCGCGGCCATCTTGCTCGAGCAAGGTCGCGCCGAACGGGCCGAGTTGGCGTTGCAGCCCGCCTTGGCCGTGGCCCCCGCCGATCCCCGCTTGCTCGCGACCTGGCTGGCGGTGCGCCACGCGAGGGGGCGGGGCGCCGAAGCCCTGACCCAGCTGACCCCCACCGCCCGGGGCGATCCGATCGTTCAGCTCGCCGAGGCCCGGACTTTTTGGGCCCTCGGACAACTGGAGGAGGCCGCCCAGCGGCTCTTGGCCGCCGGGACCGCCGAGGCCTTGGTCGCCCTGAGTGAACTCGAGCTGCAGCGCGGCCGGGGTGAACCGGCCCTGGAGGCCTTACGTCGGGCCGAAAAACGTTGGCCCGCCTCGGCCCTGGCCAAGGCCGCTCTCGCCACCCACCTGGCCCAGCAAGGCGAAGCCCTGGTCGACGCTGAACGCCTCGCCTCCGAGGCCCTGGCCTTGGACCCCGGCTCACCGACGGCCCTCGCCGCTCGGGGTGTGGTGGCGGTCAAGCGGGGTGAGCTGGAGGCCGCCGCCCGTTATTGGGAGAGGGCACGGCGGTTGGCGCCCCGGGATCCGCGGATCGCGGGGCTCGGACGGGCCGTGCGCGAAGGGGGACGGGTTGGGAAGTAAGTTGTGGATCGCCGTCGGCTGTTGTCTCGCGTCGGCCTGTCGACCGGCCGAGGTCCGCCCGCCCGAGGTGACGGCGATGCCGGTCCCCGAGGTGGTGTTGTCGGAGCTGCGGGCCGCCGGCGCCGGCAAGAGCAGCCTGCGCGCCGAAGGTCGGGTCACTTACTTTGGAGAAAAGGGTCGGGTGCGGCTCAAGGCGGTGATCTTGGGCGAACGTCCAGGCCACTTCCGCATCGAGACCCTTTCGCCCTTTGAGCAGCCCGTCGACGTGATGGCCTGTGATGGGGCCCGGCTCTGGTTGCTCTCGGGGGATCGGCTCCGGGAGGGCCCGGCGACGCCCGAAAACATCGCCCGCCTGTTGCCGCTGCCGCTTTATCCCGAGGAGGTGGTGGACGTCCTGCTCGGCGGCGTTCCCAGCGGCGACCGCTTCCACGCCACCCAGGTCGAAGCCGCCGAGGGCGGTTTGTGGCGCCTGCACT
This sequence comes from Deltaproteobacteria bacterium, assembly GCA_016703535.1. Classification (GTDB taxonomy): domain Bacteria; phylum Myxococcota; class Kuafuiibacteriia; order Kuafuiibacteriales; family Kuafuiibacteriaceae; genus Kuafuiibacterium; species Kuafuiibacterium phototrophicum. Next base: position 1,706,028 of record JADJBV010000002.1, read on the forward strand.
TGGCCGGGACCCACGGCGAACGGGCTCAGCTGTTGGTCGATCCGGTGGCCAAGATGGTTCGGCGCCTGGCGCTCCTCGACAGCGAAGGCAACGACCGGGTGACCGTCGACTTCGGCGACTTCGCGGTCCCCGAAGGATCGGCCGACGGCCGGGAAATGCCCCAGGAGATCGTGGTGAAGTTGCCGGGCCGGGACTTCGACGTGACCATCAAGCTGACCAAGGCTCAGGTCGATGTGGCGCTGGATCCGACCCTCTTCCGAATCACCCCCCCGGCCGGGGTTCCTCTGGAGGCGCTGGACTCGCCGGGTGTTCAGGTAAGGTAGGGTCGGTCAGCCCAAATCCCGGGCTCGGCCGGGAAGTAGCGACCTGGCCAAGAAGCGCGGTAAGGTTCCTCGCTCCTGGATGGCGACCAAGATCAGGTTGGGCGAGCTGCTCGTTCGGGCCGGTGTTCTCGACGAGGTCAAGCTGAAGGCGGCCCTCGCCGAGCAGCAGCGGTGGGGGGGACGTCTCGGCAAGATCTTGGTCGACATGAACTTCGTGTCCGAGGACCTCTTGGTGAAGGCCCTCAGCAAACAGCTCGGCATCCCCCGGGCGACCTTCCAGAACATGAACGTGCCGGCGGCCTTGCTCGATAAACTCGACGCCCAGTTCGCCACCGCCAACGCCCTGTGCCCCGAACACTACGACGCCGAAAAGCGGGTGTTGACCATCGCCACCGCCGATCCCACCAACGTGCAGGCGATCGACGAGATCCGCTTCAAGACCGGGATGCGGATCCAGACCACGTTGGCCGGCGAACACCAGATCATCGAGCAGATCGGGCGGCACCTGAAGGGCGGCGCCCCGTCGTATCCCGCGGCCATCGACGTGCCGGACTTGGCCTCCAGCCCGCCCGGGTTCATGCCGGAGGAGGCCGCAACTTTGCCCCCGGATCCGGGGGGCTTCGGCGCCTACTCCAACCCGCCCAGCTTGCCGCCGCCCTATGGCGCCGGTGGCCTTGGGCCGGCCAGCCCCGCCGGGCCCCCGCCGGGCGCAGCCCTCGAGTTGTTGCAGCGCCTCGAGGGCGCCCAGCGACAGCAGCAGAAGGCGATCCGGGTGATGCTCGAGCTCTTGATCGAAAAGGGCGTGTTGTCTCGGGACGAGTACCTCCGGCTGATCGGATCACGGTGAGCGGATGGCGTCCAAGCAGGAGAAGAGCCGCCTCGCCGATCTCCTGGTCGAGATGCGCCTCCTCGAAGACGAGGCCGCTCAATCGGCGGTCGCCGAGGCCCGAACCAGCGGTCGTCGTTTGCCCAAGATCTTGGCGGATCGGCGGCTGATCGACGAAGAGCGGCTGGCCAAGTCGGTCTCCACCAAGTTGGGCCTGGAGGCCATCGCCTTGGCCGGCATGCGGATCCACGATCGGGTGGTGGGCCTCCTGCCGGCGTCGGTCGCCAGCAAGTATGGCGTGCTGCCGATCGCGATCAAGCGCACCAACAGCGCCGAACTTTTGTACCTGGTGATGGTCGATCCCCTCGACACCGAGGCCATCGGTGAAGTGCAGCGGCTGACCGGTCGCCAGGTACGGGTGTTGATGGGGACCGCCACCGAAATCGATGGGGCCATCGAGGAGCACTATCGAAATCGCCCCGCCGCCTTGCCCAGCGCGGCGGCGCCGGCCCCGGCCAAGGCCACCCCTTCGCCGGCCCGGATCGGGGGTGGGTTGCCAGCGCCGGTCAGCAGGGCCGCGCCCACGCCCGCGGCCAGCAAATCGACGCCCGGAGCGCCCCCGCCGCGGCGCGGGGATTCAGCGATCGGGCCACCCCCCAATCGATCGGCCCCACCTCCCAAGGCCAAGCCGACGTCGTCGGTGTTGTCGCCCCAACCTTTGGCGGCCCTGGTGCCCCCGGAGCAGGTGCCGCCGGTGGTGCGGGGGGTCCCGGTGACGCCCAGCCCGGCCGCCGATCTCTATCGCCCGACCTTGATCGACTCACCGCGCCCGCCCGAGCTGCAGCAGCTGTTCGTGGCCGAGCTGCAGCGTGAAGCGCCCCTGCTTCGCCCCAACCGCCCCGAGCCACCCCGGGTCGCCAAGCCTCCACCGGTGAGTGATCTGGTCTTCCCATCGGAGCTCGATCCGCCGGACTCGGTGAGCACCCGGGTCGATGTCTTTCCCAGCGATGACGAGGCCACGGCCCAGCCGGGCACCGCGGCCCACCTAGAATGGGACTTGGCGGTCAAAGATTGGGATCGCCCCGACCCGAGTTCGGCTCGGGATGGGGTGGTGGTGGTGGGGGCCTTGGGTTCGCCTTCGGGTTCGGCCAGCGGACCGACGCGCTCCGACAGCGATCCGGTCACCACCGAGGCCGCTCTGGCCGACATCGTCCTCGACGAGCCCGTGGAGGGTCCAGTCTTTTTGGAGGAGCTGCGCCGCCCCGAAGAGCCTAACGCTGCGAGGGCCGCCCCCTCGACGGGCCTGCCCAAGGCGAGTCGGGGCGCCGAACCACGGGCCGTCCCCGCGGAGCCCGGGCGCAAGTTGTCCTTCGCGGCGTTGTTGGCCGAGTCCGGAGCCCGGATCGAGGTCGACGAGGGCGAAGACATCAAGACCAGTCAGCTGGAGCTTTCGGAGATCAACGCCGCCGAGTTGCGCCGGGAGACCATGCGGTCGGTTGAGATCCCCCGCCACTCCGCTTCGATCGGCGCGGGCACTCGTCGCTCCTGGGCCAGCGATTCTTGGGCGCTGGAGTTGCCGGTCGAGATGGACGAACAACCCCACCCCTTCGATGGCCCGAAGATGGCCGACGTCCCGGTGGGTCTGGAGCGGACCGGGATCATCCCGGCGATCGACTGGGAGAAGGGCGAGTTCCTTCCGCCGCCGCTGCCGGCGGCATCCCGAGGGCAAGAGGTCCGGCCCCTGGCGGGCTCGGGCGACATCCCCAGCACGCCGGAGGTGGTGCGCCTCCGGGGCTTGCCGACGACGGCCGACGACGCCGTAAAGGACGGTGAGGATCCGATCCAAGCGATCGAAGAGGTCGCCCTCGATCCCTTGTCGGAGGAGCTCCCAGTCTTGGAGGCGGAAGAGCTGGACGTCGCGGAACCGAAGCGACGCTCCGAACCGCCGGTGCCCGTGGGCCTGTTGCCCCCCGATCCCAATGAGGCGGAGCGCGACACCGCCGACACCGAATCTCCGACCGCCTCCCTCGATCTGCCGCCCGACTCCGACAACAACGCGATGCCCGTCATCGCGCCCTCCAGCTTGGCCTCCTTGATGGAGGACTCGCCGAAGCCCGCCGACACCAACTCCGAGCCGATACCTTTGCCGGCGCCCACTCGGCTCTTCGACGAGTCCAATCGGCCCGAGCCGGTGCGATCGCCGCTGCGCCCCCACGAAGACGAGCCGACCAACCCTCGGATCGAGGCGATGGCGGTGCCGGCGTCTTCCGAGTTGCCCCGGCCTTCGCGCAGCGATCCAGCCACCCGGGCGGCGGCCAAAGTGTCGCGACCCGCGGAGGCGAAGCGGCCGATCGAACCGCCCATCGAAGATCCAACGCCCTCTCAGGACGCTGTCGATCGCAGCTCGGTGTTGTCGGCGCTCCAGAGCACCTTCGTGCCGACGGGCAAAGCCGAGGCGATGTCGGTGCCGTCGGCCCCTGCCCCCGCCAAGGATCAGGTCCGCGCCGAGGCCCGGGCGCTGGTCGCCGCTTTGAGCCAAGGGGAGTCTTTGTCTTCGGTCGAGCGGGTGCAGCTGGTGTTGGCGATCGGCCGACTGCTCTTGAAGAAAGGCCTGATCACGGCCGACGAGTTGATGGACGAGTTGTGAGCAGCACCGGCAGCCGATCTGTTGGGGCCCAAAAGGAGGCCACCGCCCCGCCCGCGAAAACGTCGGCGGCCGATCCCGAGGCTCGGGATCGGGAGGACGCCGCCTTGATGGGGCGCTTCAAGGCCGGTGATGCCCGGGCCTTCGAGTCCCTCCTCGGCCGGCACAAAAAAGGCGTCTACAACTTCTGCCTCCGGATGTTGGCCGATCGGGCCGCCGCCGAAGACGCGACCCAAGAGGTGTTTCTCCGGATCGTTCGATCCGCTAAAGACTGGGAAAGACAGGCTAAATTCACGACCTGGTTGTATACCGTAGCGAGAAACCACTGCATCGACGCGATCCGGAAAGCGTCCTATCGCAAGACCGCTTCTCTCGATCAGTCGTTGAAGGAGGGTGAGGAGGACGGACCATCGCTGGGAGAACGGGTCGCCGACCACGAGGCCGTGACCCCCGATCGAGGGGCGGAGTCGAATCGGCTGCGGGCCAAGCTCGCGGCGGCGATCGCGGCCTTGCCCGAGGAGCAGCGAGAGGTCTTCGTGATGAGAGAATATGCAGGGATGCCGTTCAAGGACATCGCGCAGGTGGTTCAGGTTCCCGAAAACACCGTAAAGAGCCGCATGCGCTACGCCCTGGAACACCTGCGCACCGCGCTGGCGGCCCAAGGCATTCACCAAGGAGAGGTCTGAAGGAGATCAGGAGCAGAACGTGAGCAACCGAGAAGACCATCGCCTCGTCGACCACGTGTACGACGAGCTGTCGCCGAACGAGGAGCAAACCTTCCAGCGTTTGCTCACCGACGACCCGTCGATGGCCGAAGAGCTCGCCTCCTTCGAGTCCACGCTGAGTGTGCTCCGCGAAGGGCTCCCCGCCGAAGATCCATCGCCTCACCTCGACGCCAAGATCCTCGCTTACGCCCGCCAGGCCGCCGCCGAAAATGAAGGCGCGTCTTGGCTGGGACGAGTCCGCAAGTTCCTTCGTGGCCCGGCGATCGGGTTGGTCGCCGCCGGCACCGCCGCCATCGTCGGCGCGTTTTTGGTGTTGCCCCAGATGAAGGAGCCGACCCACGACGCGCCGAGCGTGGCGCTGGAGGCCGCCCCGGCCCGGGTCAACCAGGCGCCGGCGCCGACCGAAAAGTCCGCCGAAGTGGAGCCCGTCGCGCCGCCCTCGGAGTTGGCCTTCCAGGACGAGCGGGCGGCGGAGGGTGTCGCCAGCGGCAAGGCCGAGGCGACCAACGTTCGCCTCGACGATCAGGCCGAACAAAAGCGCAAAGTCGCGAAGACCCTGGCCAAGGAGATGGACGGCTGGGAGCGACAAGCCAAAGATCGAGAGCGGGCCCCAGCCGGAGGTTTGCCCGGGGGACCCGTGGCTGGCAGCGACGGGGCTCGAGGCGGAGGCGGTGGGGGAGAATACCGCAGCGATCGGGTGGTGGCTCGTTTTGATGCCCCGGTCGAAGAGGCCAAAAAGTCGGACGAGGCACCGGCTCCGAAACGGGAGGCCACCCTCCGCTTGGAAGAGGAGCGCCCACGGGGAGAGAAGGGCGGCGCCGAGGCCGACGCCGATGACAACTTCGGCGACATGGTCGCGGCCATGCCCAAAGACAGCCCCGATCCGGAGGCTCCGGTTGCGCCAGCGGCGGCGGCCCCCGCCCCCCCGCCCCTTGGGGCCAGCGAAGGCGCCGGGGCCGTGGCCGAGCCGCCTGCCAAGGTGGCAAGGGCCGCGGCCGCCCGCCCGGCGAGTCCTGCCCCGAGCGCCGACAAGCGCCAGGCGACAACCAGCCCGGCCCGGGCCACCTTGGGTTTGGCGCGCCAACAGCTGGAGGGCGGCAACCTGGCGGGTGCGGCCAAACTCGCTGAACGGGGTGTCGCCTTGGCCAAAAGCACCCCCGAATGGGGCTGGGCTCTCCTCGAGGCCGCCGAAATCCTCTACGCCTGCGGCCAATATGGCCCGGCGGAGCGTTACGCGGCCCAAGCCAGGTCCGCCGTCGAGGTCGCGGCCCGTCCCCGGGCCGAGCGGCTGATGAAGCAGGCCCGCTCCAAGGCGACCGAGTCGGACTCGGCCCCCGCCACGACCACCCACTGACACCTCCGCGCCTTCTTCATGCGGAAGAAAGGCCGAATTGGCGGTGCAGCCAGGCCCCGTGGTAGTCGACTATAGACTCTTGGACGCCCCATGAAGACTGCCCAGCGCCGACTCCTCCCCCTAACTTACGCGCTCTGTCTTGCGCTCGTGGGCCATGCCTGCAGCTGTGACGAGTCGCCGCCCGGTAACCCGAACGTGGACACCGGGGTGACCGATCCCGACACCGGCTTCGACAGCGGCGTCGATCCCGAGGACAGCGGCGCCGACGCCGGCGATATGGGGACCGTCGATCTCGGTGTGGACGGAGGCGCCGACGCCGATGGTGGCACAGGGCCGATCGATGGCGGACCCAACCCCAACAACCCGAACAACGCGATGTTGGACTCGGACTGCGACGGGTTGTCCGACGCGGAGGAGTTTTCGATCATCTACCCGGGCGGCGGCAAGACCAGCCCCAGCAACCCGGACAGCGACGGTGACGGCATCCCCGATGGTCGTGAGGTTGGGCGCTCCGGACCGGTGGCGGGCACCGCATGTGCGATCACCGCCGACGCCGATCCGGCGTCCACCACCGATCCCACCCGGGCCGACAGCGACAACGACGGCATCGACGACGGCCTCGAGGACCTGAACCGCGACGGCGCGGTGGGCGCTGACGAGTCCAACCCGCGCAGCCCGGACAGCGACGGCGATGGCCTACCCGACGCGATCGAGGACGCCAATCAAGACGGCGTACGCGACGGGACCGAAACCCACCCGAACCGGCGGGACAGCGACGGCGACTTGATCGCCGACGGCGTCGAGGACGCCAACCGCAACGGCCAGTTCGAGGCGGGGGAGACCGATCCCCGCAACGGCGACACCGACGGCGATGGCGTGGGCGATGGCGGCGAAGACACCAACCACAACGGGATCTCCGAACCCTTCGAGATCAACCCCCGGACCCCGGACACCGACTGTGACGGCGTCAGCGACGGTGACGAACTGAACGTCTTTGGCACCAGCCCGCTGGTCGAAGATACCGACGGCGACGGCATCACCGATGGCGTCGAGTTGGGCCGCACCGCCGTGATCCCCGGGAGCAACTGCCCGGGCAATCAGCCGACGGATCAGGATCCGACCACCATGACCAACCCGTTGGACATCGACACCGACGGCGACGGGCTGCCCGACGGCGTGGAAGACGGCAACCAAAACGGCCGGGTCGACGCGGGCGAAACCGATCCCGGTGACGCGGACACCGACAACGACGGCGTGCCCGATGGCGACGAGGTCCTCTCGGGCTTCGATCCTTTGGACCCCAACGATCCACCGACCGGCACCGGCCCAGCGATCACCCAGATCTGCGGCGACGCCAACCTGAAGGTCGTCAACTTCAACATCGGGGGGCCGTCGGCTTGGACCATCGCCAGCGAACAGTCCTTCACCTACACGGCGGCGACGGTGAACAACTCCAACGTCGCCGCGGCCGCCCTCGATGATGGGGCCAGCGCCTTGTCGGGCTTCGTCCTGCGGATGCCCCTGTTGGCAGGCCAAGCCACCGTGGCCAACCAGAGCAACGGAGTTTCGGCCCGTTTGTCGACGGGCGCGGCGGCCCAAAACCTGACCTACGCGCTCCGCATCTCGGGTCGTGGCGTCACCACCCACGACGGCTTCGAGGCTTCGGTGTCCAACGTGGTCGACCTCAATGTCGCCGCCGGTACGCTGAACCCGGCCGAGGTGCGCAACGCCGTGGTCCGTTTGTTCACGGGTCTACCGGCCGGTGACTTCACCGGTTTGCCGACCAACACCGGCGCCGCAGGGAACCAATACACCCTCAGCTACGAGATCTTGATCCGCACCACGCCCCCCGAGTTGATCGTGGTCGGCGGCGTGATGAACCGGGCGGCCTTCGACGACGTGGCCGACAACCGCAGCCTGATCTTGGCCGACCTGACCAACGGCAGCGCCTTGGCTTTGGCCGACGCGCGGCGGGGCAAAGACTGCGATCCGATCTTCGCCCAGGGCCAATCGGTCGCCGACTTCATCTGGATGGCGGACATCTCGGGCTCGACCGACGATGACCGAGGCCGGATCTCGACCGCGGCCTCCTTGATCGTCACTGCGCTCACCAACAACGGCGTCGACTTCCGCATGGGCGTGGTCCCCCACACCCAAAACGCCTTCGCCCAGCCCGCCAACAACGGCAACCTCCGGGGCACCGGCTTCGTCCGAGATCCCAGCCTCTTCGCCAGCTACCTGCTCGACACCAGCGGCAACGATGGCTGTGAGTTTGGCCTGGACGCCGCTTCTCGGGCGATCACCCGGGCCCTGCCCCGGACCGCGGCCGGCGTCGAAGACCCGCGGCGTTTGCGGGACGGCGCCACCTTGGCGGTGGTCTACATCTCCGACGAGTTCGCCCAAGAGTTGACCCTGCGGAACGGCGCCAACAGCCAAAACTGCTTCAACTACGCGCCGTCTTGCGACACCGGCGTCCGCGACTACTACACCAACAACGCCAACGCGGTGTGCAGCACGGTCCCGACCGCGCCCCAGCAGTCCTGCATCGACGGCATCGTGCAGACCTACGCCGACCAGATCACCATGAACCAGGGCGTGGCCTTTGGTCAGGTCATCGTGCCCAACGGCACCACCTCCTGCACCGGCTACGCTTGCCCGCAGCCAGGCAGCCAGGCGGCCAATGAGCCGGGCCGCGGTTACGTCGAGGTGGTCAACGCCACCGGCGGCGCCTTCTACACGCCGTGCACCGACAACCCGGGCGCGGCGCTCCAGGCGATCGTCGACGCCATCGCGGGCGCGGCTTCTCAGTTCACCTTGGACTCGGCGCCCATCTCTTCGACCATCAAAGTTGGCGTCTTCCGCGACGTCGGCGGCGTGATCACCGCCATCTACCCCGACGTCCCTCGGGACAAGGACAATGGCTTCGACTACGACGCCTCGTCCAACTCGATCTTCTTCCGCGGCTTTGGTTTCCGCCCCACCCAGGGTGACCTGGTGGTGATCAGCTACCGCAACTGGCGCCCTCCAGTAGAGCCCTGCGGCGGTTGTTTGGCCAACCAGATCTGCGATCCCCAGCTGGGCATCTGCACCTGTGACCAGGCCATCTGCAACGCCTGCGGCGCCAACCAGGTCTGCGACGCCAACTGTGCGTGTGTTTGCGGCGCCGACTGCAACGGCCAGTGCGGGCCGGGCACGGTCTGCAACCAGGCCACCTGTCAGTGTGAGTGTGCGCCGGACTGCGGCGGCGCTTGTGGCCCGGGCACGACCTGCAATCAGGCCACTTGCCAATGCGAGTGTGGCGCCGACTGCGGCGGCGCTTGTGCCGGCACCAACCTGGAGTGCAACACGGCGGCCTGCAACTGCCAGTGCCCCAGCGATTGCGGCGGCAGCTGCACCGGCAACACCGTCTGCAACACCTCCACCTGTGACTGCGCCTGCACGCCGGCCTGTGACGCGGCCTGCCCTGGTGCGGCCACCTGTGACCCGGCTCAGGACTGCGCCTGCGCCTGCCCAGCCGACTGCGGCGGTTGTCCGGATGGGACCCAGTGCAACCAGACCTCTTGCCAGTGTGAGTGTGGCGAGGCCTGCGACACGGCCTGCCCGAATCGCGCGGTCTGCGATCCGAACAACTCTTGCGAGTGCTTCTGCCCCGCCGACTGCGGCGGCTGCAACGCCAACGAGACCTGCGACGAGGTCAACTGCCGCTGCGTGCCGATCGTCTGATCTCCGGGCGGGACCCCGGGCCGCTCAGCCCTCGGATTTGGGGGCGGGCGGCGGTGCCGGCAGGTCCACCGAAGGGCTGACCTTGGACCCTGCCCGCGGCCGGGAGAAGCTGCCGGTGGTGGAGATCAACTCCTTCGGCTGCACCGGGAGCTGAATCACAAACTCGGTCCCGGCCCCCACCTTGGACTCGGGGTAGATGATGCCGTTGTGGTTCATCACGATCCGCTGACAGACCGCCAATCCCAAGCCGGTGCCCTGGGGTTTGGTGGTGAAGAAGGGGATGAAGATCTTCTCCAGGTCTTCGGGCGGAATGCCCACGCCCTGATCTTTGATCCGCACCTCGATCAGCCCCCGCTCCGGCAAATAGCGGGTGGCGACCGTGACGTCTTTGCCGCTCCCTTGGGAAGCCTCCCGCCCGTTGATGATCAGGTTGATCAACACCTGCTTGATCTGCTCGCTGTCGGCGGTGATCGTCGGTAGCCGGTCGTCCAAATCCAGGATCAGGCCTCCGGATTGTTCGCCCTTTTGGGCCTCCAACAACTTGGCGGTCTTCTTGAGGAGTTCGTTGACGTCGGTGGCCTGGAGGTTGGCCCGGAAGGGCCGGGCGTAGTCCAGGAACTGAGACACCACCGAGTTCAGGCGGTTGGTCTCGTCGATGATCACCTGGAGCAGCTCCCCTTGCTCCTGCTTTTGGTAGGCGCTCGGATCCAGGTATTCGGCGGCGCCCTTGATCGCGCCCAGCGGGTTGCGGATCTCGTGGGCCAAGCCGGCGGCCATCGAGCCGATCGCCGCCAAACGTTCACGCTCCCGCAGGCGTTCGGCCAACTTGGAGTTCCAGATCACCGTGGCGGCGGTTTCGGCGATCTTCATCAGCCCGGCGATCTCGGCGGTGGAATAAGGCTCGACCGAACGATCGTCCCGCAGCGCCAAAAAACCCAACACCGACTCACCCGAGACAAATGGGAACAACATATCGGCGCTGACCGCGCGCATCGCGTCGATCAGGTCCCGTTTGGTGGCGGCGTCCGGGGCCTGCTCTTTGCCGCCGGCCAGCTGTTCGGCCAAGATCGGGGCACGGTTCTGCTGGATGGCGTGCCAAAGCTCCGGCAACTCCCGGGCGTCGACCCGGGAGGAGGGCTCCGGCCCGCGGTAGGCGTGGACCCGAAAGCTGTTGCCCATCGGCTCCAAGAGATACACCGCCACGTGGGTGGCCCGGCGGGAGTCGTAGAGGGTGTCGGAGACGATCTGGCTCATCTTGGCCGGATCGAGCACGCCGTGTTGCATGCGGCGGCGCAGGTCTTCCAGCACCTGGATGAAGCGATAACGCTCCCGGAAGAACAGCTCGACGACCTTGGTCTCCAGCCGATCCTTGAGCGGATCGTACAGGGTCAACAAGATGATCACGCCGACCACCGCGTTGAAGAGCCGAGACGAGGCGTTGTTGCCCAGGCTGATCAACAGGGCCGAGATGCCGGCGAAGAGCACCGCCAAGATGGCCAACACCGCCATCCGACCCACGAACTCGTTGAGGTCCAGGAGGCGGTCCCGCAAGATAACTTGCGACAGGAAGAAGACGTAGAGCATCACCGTCAGGTGGCTGATCGCGGTGAAGCTGCCGCGGATCGGCGGGAGTTCACCCAAGATGGCCATCAAGGTGACCACCACCGCGGCGAAGGCCAGGTACCGACGCCGGGCGTGTTCCACGGTGCCTTGGCCCAGGTCACCGGCGGCGATCATCCGGCGGGCCGAGGCCAAGACGATCACCCCGACGTAGACCCCAACCGATGCCTGGACGATCTCGAGATCTCCGATCGGCGAAAGGGCCGCCAGCGCGAACAACACCGAGGTCGGGTAGGCCACGTTCCGCAGGGTGGGCCGGGCGGTCCAGGGCAACAGATCCACGAAGAGCCGGACCATCGCGGCCGGCACCAAAGCCGCGATCGCCAACTCGACCCGCAGCCACGGGTCGTCGCCGAAGGTTCCCCGCAGAAAAAAGGCCAAAAACCAGGCCACCAGGGTGACGCAGAAGACGGCAAAAAGCAGGTCACTTCGTCGCCGGCGCAGGCGCAGCAACATGCCGGTCATCACCGCCACGGTGACGAACGCTCCGATCAGCGCGCTTTGGACCTCGACCCGCACGCGCTGGTTTTCGCCTCAGAGTCGGAGCGCGATGCCGATCGACGACCGCAGATCGCGGATGGAGACGCTGGCGTTGCTGAGTTGGCCCGTCTCGTCTTCGGGCAGCTGGCGGGTGGGTGAACCTTCGAAGGTGACCCGGTCCAGGTTGAAGCGGTTGTCGAAGGCGATGGCAACGGAGTCCGAGATCCAGATCCGCGCCCCCAGGTCCCCGCCGATCGTGAAGCCGGCGCCGCTGCTGCCCGTGGTGAAGGGACGTTCGCTGTAGGAGAGGATCAGGCCCCCGTCGACCGCGAAGGAGACCTCGAGCACGTCGTTGAAGGGCAGTCGCAAGCCCAAGCCGCCGACGGTGGCCAAGGCGGTCGAGCCCAACACCGTGTTCCCCGGGTGTTCGGCGACGTTGGCCATCGACAGACGGGCCCCGACCGCCGGGATCAACTTGTAGCGGGTGCGACCGGTGCCGGCCAAGGTCACGTGAAAGCCGAACATGCCAGAGACATCGAGCAAGCTGCCGCTGGGGTTGCTGACGCTGCCCAAGATGGACGTCTCGTAGCGTATGGGTCGGAAGGCGCCCCGGAGGGCAACGGCGATCGGCACGCCGGGCGCGACCAACTCTGCGTCAGCGGCGAAGAGCCCGCTCGGCTTCATGCTGAACGACAGGTTGGAGGTGTCGACCGCCGCCGAAGAGAGGCCGTAGGTCCGCAAAAGGCCCGAACCGGCGGTGATCGAAAATCGGAAGAGCTCGGGCTCGTCGGCCGGGTTGATCGGCGTCACGACGGTCTGAGTGGTGTTGGCGGAGTTGTTGCTCGGCGGCGGGGCCACCGCTGGCGGAGGAGGAGGGGGCAGCTCCACCGGCGGAGGGGGAGGGGGATCGTTTTCGGCGACCACCGGCGGCGGGGGCTCCTCGACCGGGGGTGGCGGCGCCTCGGGGGGCGGTTCATCGGGCAACTTTTCATCCGTCACCGGCGGCGGCGGATCATCGAGTTTTTCGTCGAGGCCCGAAGGGGGCGGGTCCTGTTGGGCGACCGGGCCCGTCGAGGTGCCACCCGAGGCGCCCAACTCCGCCAACTTTTCGATGGCCCGTTTGGCGATCCGAGTGCCCCGATCCCCAGCCTCGGCCCCGGGCTTGTAGAACTGAGAGCGGAAGTCCATCTGGACCTGGCCGGTTTCGGTGTTGATCAGCAGCGCCTGGGCTGTGTAGAGCCACTTCTTTTTGGTGATCTCCACGGCCAACACGTATTGAGCGCCGGCCTCTTTGCCCGCCGCCGCCAAAGCCGCCGCCTCGAAGGTGTTCTTTTGTTTGAGGTTTTTCTGGGCCTTTTCGAGGGCTCGGCTGGGGACCAAGGGACCCACCGCTTCGGTCATGGTCCGCCGCAAGGCGCCCGAAAGCTGGGACTTGCCGTCGGCCTTTTTGCCCTTGGCCTCGGGGATCACGACCTTCAGGCCCTTGATCGCCGCCGGCCATTCCTCGGCGTGGGCCGGGGCCGGCGCCAAAAACAATCCGAAGAGGGGTAGGACCCAAAGACGCCGCATCGGCAGCGGGTAGGATAGCCCGGCAAAAGCCCGAAAATCCACTCCGGGCCGGCCCTTCCGCGGCGTTCGGGGGCTCACGGGCGTTGCCGGGCCCAACTGTCCAAGGTCAGCAGCAAAAAGAGCTGCCGGCGGGCGTCGCGGCGACCGGACTGGTGGGCGTCGACCAGGGCGCGGATCGCCCCCCGATCCAGCCACTCGTGGATCGGCGAGTCGCCGTCGGTGAGGCGGGAGGCGACCAGGGGCTGGAGCTCGCGCCTTAGCCAGGTGTCCATCGGGTTGTTGAAGCCGCGTTTTTTGCGGGTCAACACCTGGGCCGGCAAACGCCGAGCCATGGCGGCCCGGTGCACCCGTTTGCTGACGAAGCCGCGGCGGGTGATCCGGAGCTTCTGGTCATCGCTCATCGACTCCACCAGCTCGACCAGCCGGTGATCGAGGAACGGCACCCGCAGCTCCAGGCCGTGGGCCATCGACAACTTGTCGGCGACCAACAACAGATCGTCCACCAGCCACAGCCGGGTGTCGGTGTAGAGCATGCGGCCGAGCGGCGAAAGGTGGGGCACCTCTTGGTGGAGGCGGGCCACCGGCGCCCGGACGTCATCCTTCGGCTCCAGGTTCGGCCGGAGCAGCTGGGCTTTTTCTTCCTCTTGAAAGACCGCGTAGATCCGGAGCGCTCGATCGATCGGATCGGCGGTGCCCAAGGAGCGAAAGCCGCGCTTCAACTTTTCGGGCACGCCCGGCGTTCGCTCCAACATCGGCGTCAAGAGGCCCGGGACCCGCAAGCGTCGAAAGGCGGTCGAGAGGAGCTCGCCCCGATAACGATCGTAGCCGGCCAAGGGTTCATCGGCGCCTTGGCCCGAAAGCACCACTTTTACGTGGCGCCGGGCCAACTCGGAGAGGAAGTGGGTCGCCATCGCCGAGTCGTTGAGCACCGGCTCTTCCAGCTGGGCCGCGTAGCGATCGAAGTAGGCCGCGTAGTCGGCGGGCCCGATGGTCAAGGAGTGATGCACGGCCCCGTAGAGTTGGGCCGTTTCTTGGGCGTAGGCCAACTCGTCATCCCGGGCGTTGTCGGCGAAGCCGATGGTGAAGGCGTGGACCCCACTTTTGCCCATCCCTTGCAGCACCGCCGCCGAGTCCATACCCCCCGACAGGAAGATGCCCACCGGCACGTCGCTCACCATACGTAGGCGTATGGCGTCGTCGAAGGCCTCGAGGAAGGCCAACTCGGCCTCGGCGTCGGTGCGTGGAGTGGGCGCCGGCCGGACGTCCCAGTACCGCTCGAAGCGCAAGCCAGCTTGCGAAGCGAAGGCCGCGTGCCCGGGGAGCAACTTCTTGATGCCCCGGTACAGGGTGCGGGGCGCCGGCACGTAGCGATAGGTGAGGAGCTGGGCCAGGCCGTCCGGATCCAAACGCCGATCGACCCCCGGGTGTTCGAGGAGCGCCCGCAGCTCCGAAGCGAAGGCCACCCCGCCGCCGGCCAACTCCGCGTAGTAGACCGGCTTGACGCCGAGCCGATCCCGGATCACCACCAGCTCGTGTTTTTGGGCGTCCCAGATGGCCACGCCCCACATGCCGACCAAGGGCTGCAGTCCCGAGAGGCCGCCGGTTTCGTAGGCCCGCAACAACACCTCGGTGTCCGAGTTCGTCTGCCAAGGCCCGGGCAAGTTCGGCTTGATCCGCTGGTAGTTGTAGACCTCGCCGTTGAAGACGGTGGCCCAACGATCGCCGCTGAAGAGGGGCTGATGTCCGCCCTCGAGATCGATGATCGCCAAGCGGCGGTGGCCCAGGCCCACTCCGGGCGCCCGATGGGTGCCGCGACCGTCAGGCCCTCGGTGGGCCATGGCGTCGGTCATGCGGTCGAGGAGCCCGGGCTCGACCTCGGCCCGACCCGGCAGGAACACCGCGACGAAACCGCACATCGGCAGGTTGGCTCATCCCCGGTTTGCGGGGCGAAAAGAAGGAAAAAAAGGCCCCCCCGAGAGCAACGCGAGCAGGAGATGTAGAAAAAACAGCAGGAACAGGAGTTAGAGCGTTGGGGGGGCCGCACCTTGCCCTACGCAAACTCCGGGGCCGGGGGGGCCCGGGAGGCGGAGCAAGTGATCTCCAAGGGTTGCCCGTGGCGACCCCCGGGCACTCGAGAGGGCTTCGGACACGGCTGTCGCGAGGTGTCGCAAAATCACCACACCTTGTCCGGCTTGCCGGGGTATGGCACCCCCGGACCCATGTCGCGGCAGGGGTGGATCGCCGGTTCCCTGGTCGGGGTCGGTTTGGCGGGCCTGGTGGCCTTGGTGGCCCTCTGGAGCACCCCGGCGCCCGCGCCCGTCCCCTCGGACGGTGAACTCGGGACGATCCGCCTTTATGGTCAGACCGAAGCCGGCCCCGTGGGCCTGATCCCCAACCGGCCCGAGTTCGACCTGACTCGCCCCCAAACCCTGGTGTTCCAGTTCTTCAGCAAAGGCAGCGGGCCCCGTGAGGTCCGGATCGAGCTCGAGACCGATCAAGGCACGAGCGTGCTCTACGACGAGATCCTGACCGCACCCTTCCAGGACACGATCCACATGGAGAGGTTCGGTGAGGCCGACCCCGACCACCTGAAGTTCCTGGTCGCGATCGAGGCGTCCCATATGCCGGTGCTGCACACCGAATACCTGATCCGCTTGGTGGGGGCCGACACTCGCAAGTCGGGGCCTTGAGGCCCGAGTGTCTCGTCCGGGAAGTTCGGATCACGTTCGCGCTCGTCCTTTTCGCCGCTGCTCGACGCGCGGCCTGCGGCCGCCCTTTCGGGCTCCTCGGTCATTGGGGGCAACCCAACTCCCTCCGGATCGCGTCGATCAGCGACGAAAAATCCTTCGCGGGAACATGATCGAACTTCCCGGACGGGACACTAGGCATCGCCGGGGCGAGGGCGCTCCGCCGAAACAGCCTAGGATTTGGGGCTGAGGTGGACCGGGTTGCCGGTCTTGAGGGCGGTTTCGGCGGCTTCCAGGGCTTCGACCACCCGCAGGCCGGAGCGGCCGTCGCTCGAGGGGGTCTTGCCGGTGCGGATGCAGTCGAGGAAGTGCTCCATCTCGTTCATCAGCGGTTCGGCCGAGCTGATCCGGGGGCTGACGATGTCGCCGGTCCGGTACGAGAGCTGGAACTCGCCGAAGGACTCGGGGTCCTTGAAGTTCACACCTTGGTCGTAGATCTTCACCTTCTCGATGTTTTCGGTGTCATCGTAGACCAACATCTTCTTTTCGCCGACGATCGCCGTGCGCCGCAGCTTGGACGGCGCCAGCCACGCGACCTCCAGGTTGGCGATGACGCCGCTGGGGAACCGCACGTTGATGAAGGCGACGTCCGGGATGTTCTTCTGCACGCAGTCCCGACCGAAGGCCGAGATCATCTCCGGGGTCTCGCGCAGCCAGTAGAACAAGATCGAGAAGTCGTGGGGCGCCAGGTCCCAGATCACCGACATGTCCCGCTGGTGCAGGCCCAAGTTCACCCGCATCATCGAGATGAAGTAGATCTTGCCGAGGTCTCCGGCCTCGATCACCGCCCGAGTCTTTTGGACCGGCGGCGAATATTCGAAGGTGTGGCCCACCATCAGCACCCGATCGTTGCGTTCGGCCAACTCCACCAACATCTCGGCCTCGGCCTTGCTGCCGGCCAGGGGCTTCTCGATGAAGACGTGTTTTTTGGCCTGGAGCGCCCGTTTGCCCAGGGGGCCGTGGGTGGAGATCGGCGTGGCGATCAACACCGCCTCCACCGCCCGGTCCGACAAGACGTGGTCCAAGTCCGTGCTGACGTCCACGCTCGGGAAGCGGGTCTTGATCAGCTCCAGGCGCTTCGGATCCTTGTCGCAGACCACCACGCCTTCCAGGCTGCGTTGGCTGACCAAACTCCGGATCAGGTTCGGGCCCCAGTAGCCCGCGCCGACGACCGCCGCTTTCATCGGGCCTGCCCCACAAACTGCTTTACGGCCTCAACCACCCGCTGCTGCTGCCCTTCGGTGATCTCCGGGTAGATCGGCAAAGACACGATGTTCTTGCAGTAGTGGGACGCCACCGGGAAGTCCGAGGGCTGGTGGCCCAGGTACTTGTAGGCCTCCAGCTCGTGCAGCGCGATCGGGTAGTGGATGCCGCTTTGGATGTTCTTGGCGGTCAGGTGCTCCCGCAGCGCGTCTCGGTTCGCCACCTGAATCACGTAGAGGTGGAACACGTGGGCGCCTTCGGTGCGGGTCTTGGGCGTCACCACCCCAGCCACGCCCGCGAACATCTCGTTGTAGCGTTTGGCCGCGGCTCGGCGTTCGGCGCTCCAGGTCTCCAGGTAGCGGAGTTTGACCTCCAGGATCGCCGCCTGCAGGCCGTCCAGGCGCGAGTTCACGCCCTCGATCTGGTGGCCAAACTTGTCGGCCCGGCCGTGGTTGGCCAAACGACGGATCTTGTCGGCCAAGGCCGCGTCGTTGGTGGTCACCGCGCCGCCGTCGCCGTAGGCGCCCAGGTTTTTGCCCGGGTAGAACGAAAACGTCGCCGCGTCACCGAAGTTGCCGGCCCGCTTGCCGTGTTCGATGGCGGCGTGGCCTTGGGCCGAGTCTTCAATGACCTTCAGGCCGTGCTTTTGGGCGATCGGCAAGATGGCCTGCATGTCGGCGAGTTGGCCGTACATATGGACCGGGATGATCGCCTTGGTGTTTTTGGTGATCTTGGCTTCGATCTTGGTCGGGTCCATCAAGGTGTGGACCGGATCGACGTCGACGAAGACCACCTTGGCGCCGGCGTTGGTCACCGCCTCGCTGGTGGCGATGAAGGTGTGGGCCGGGACGATGACCTCGTCGCCCGCGCCGATGCCCATGGCCCGCAACACCAAGGTGATGGCGTCGGTGCCGTTGGCCACGCCCACGCAGATCTTGGCGCCGCAGAGTTCGGCGAAGGCCTTCTCGAAGCGCTGGAGCGCCGGGCCGCCGATGAAGGCCGAGTTTTCGACGGTGTTGCGCCACGCCGCGTCGAACTCGCTCTGGTAACGCCGGTACTGGGCGACCAGGTCGACGAAGGGGATGGTGTCGGGGGTGTTGGCGGACATTGTCGTTCTAACCTTTCTTGGGGATGACGATCTCGACCGGGGCACCCCCGGCGGCGAGGGAGCGGTCGGCGGCCTCCAGGGCCGCGGTGACAGCGACGCCGGACCAGCCGTCGGTCAGCGGCGTCTTCCGTTGGGCGACGCACTCCACGAAGTGAGCGCACTCCACCGAAAGGGGCTCGGGCAGGCGCAGGTTCGGGATGGTCAGGTCGCCGGCCCGGGTGATCATCTTGAAGCGCGCGAAGTCCGAGGGCTGCTCCTCGATGACCTTTTCGCCGCGGGTGATGCCGCGATCGTAGATGTAGAGTTTGTCGGCGGCGACGTCGTCGTAGACGATCATCCGCTTGTCACCGACCACCGTCAGGGTCCGGACCTTCCGCGGATCCAGCCACGACACGTGGGTGTGCATCACCACGTCGTTCGGGTAGGTGAGGGACATGAAGACCACGTCCTCGAGCCGGGCGGCCTCGGGTTGCAGCGCCCGCACGCCGTTGGCCGAGACCCGAATGGGCGCGGCGTTGAGCAGGTAGTTGGAGATCGAGACGTCGTGGGGCGCCAGGTTCCAGGAGGCGTTGACGTCGCTCCGCACGATGCCGAGGTTGAGGCGCTGGCTATACAGGTAGTGGACCTTGCCGACCTCGCCCGAGTCGATCCGCTTCTTCAGGTCCCGGACCGCCGCGTTGTAGAGGAAGGTGTGGCCGACCATCAGGATCCGGCCTTTTTCGTCGGCCAATCGGCACAGGCGCACCGCGTCGTCGGTGTTCATCGCCAGGGGCTTCTCGACGAAGACGTCTTTGCCGGCGTTGAGCGCCTCTTCCACCAGCTGGGCGTGGCTGGCGGCCGGGGTCGCCACGATCACCGCTTGGATCTCCGGGTCCTTCAGGATCTCGGCCCCGTCCAACGGCGTCGCCACCTCCGGGTAATTCTTTTGAATATAACGCCGGCGGTCTTCGGCCCGGTCGGCCACCGCCTTCACGCGACAGCCTTCCAGCTCCGCGTAGTTGCGCAACAGGTTGGGGCCCCAGTAGCCACAACCGATCATCCCGAGGGTTACCTTGGCATTGCTCATCGATCGGACGAGCAACCCGCCCCGTGGCGAGGGCCCGTCCAGCCCGGTTCTATCGAGTCGCAGCCGGGCTCGGTCAAGGCAAAACCGCCCGTGAGCGCGCTCGCGCCCCTCGGTTCGCCCTCAAGAAACCGAGGGGTCACGGGAGGGCTTGGGCTTGCCTCACCCCGGCGGAAGTGGCCTGGTTCCGGGCGTCGCGATGAAGCGGATCCTCTATCTTTACCGGGACTCACCCTTCGCCCGCTTCATCCAGGACGACCGGGCGATCCTCAGCACCCGCTACCAGGTGGACGACGTCCACATGCAAGGCGACTTGCAGACCTTCCGCCGCCTCCTGGTGGCCGCGGCCCGTGCTGACCTGGTCTACTTCTGGTGGGGCGACCTGACTGGCACCGCCGGCCTGGCCTTGGCCCAGCTCTTCCGAAAGCCCTCGGTGATGATCACCGGCGGCTACGACGTGGCCGACGTGCCTTCGATCCGCTACGGCCTGCGATATCACCCCTGGCGGAAGTACCTCCCGCAACTCAACTTGCACTTCGCCACCGAGATCATCGCCAACGCCGAGTTCTCCCGGGCTCAGGTGCTCCGGGACTTTGGCGTGCCGCCCGAGAAGGTCCACTTCATCCCCCACGGCCTGGACCCCAACGCGATCACCCCCGGCGACACTCCAAAGGAGCGCCGGGTGTTGACCTGCTCTTTGGTGACCGAGGAGTACATCCCGTACAAGGGCCTGGACACCTTCGTCCGGGCCGCGGCGTTGTTGCCCGACGTTCCCTTCATCCACACCGGCCCCCACAAAGAAGCGAAGGCGATCGCCCGCCTCAAAGCGATGGCGCCCCCCAACGTCGAGTTCCGAGGTTTCTTGTCAGAGGCCGAACTCATCGAAGAGATGCGGAGGGCCACGGTGTATTGCCAACTCAGCGCCCACGAGGGCTTCGGCCTGGCCCTGGCCGAGGCCATGTTGGCCGGCGCCACGCCGGTGGTCACCAAAGAGGCCGCGATCCCCGAGGTCGCGGGCCCGGTCGCAGAATACGTCCGCTACGGCGACGCCGAGGGCACGGCCCAGGCGCTGCGGCGCGCCTTGGACGCACCCCGGGGAGAGGCGGCCCGGGCCCGCATCGTGAATGAGTTTCCGCTGACGAGAAGAGCGCAAGGTGTCTTGCAAGTGGTGGAGCGGTGTCTGGCCTGAGGCGACCCGTATCCGGATCCGTGAGGCGTCGATGCCCATGAGTCCTCACATCAACCGCGTCGGTCCGGTGGTCCTCATCGCCATGTTGACCGGGCTGGCAGCTTCTCGCCCACTTCCCGAGGTGCTTCGCCTCGAGCCCGGCGCCGCGGAAGGGATTCGAGGGATCGGGCCTCACGTTCCGGCCTCGGCGATCCTCTCCCGTTATCTTGGGGCCCCAGGTGAGGAATACCGGGGCGCCGATCTCGCGGCCTATCTATGGGCGGGAAAAGTTCTCATCGAGGAGGGACGATTTGATTGGGCGTATGCGAGGCTTTGGCCCCCGGGCCAAGCGCTGGTTTCGGCGCTTGCGCTTTGGGCGACGGGTGGAGAAGCGCACCTCGCAGCGCTGACCGTGATCTCGGTCTTCCTGTGGGCGTTGGCTTTGGCCGCGATCTGCTGGTCGTTTTATGGCCGCGCCCAGTGGTTGGCCGGTCTGTACACCGTTGGTCTTTGGTGGGTGGCACCTCATCTCGCGACCTTCAACTTCGGGCTTGGTACGTTGATGAGCGAGTCCGTATCGACCGCCCTGTTCATCTTTGGCCTTGCGGTCCTGGCTCGCGCCGCCCCGTCGCGCAGGGGCTTGGCCCTCTCTGGAGTTGCCTTCGGGGCCGCGGCGTTAACTCGCCCTTACTTCGAGTTTGTCCTGCTCCATCCGCTGCTCCTGATCGGGGCCGCCGGTTCGGTCTGGTCCTGGTATCGAAATCGAAAAGGGGCGGGAGGCCCCCGAGCGCCCTGGGCCGTTGCCCTGTTTACCGTGGCGTTGTCGGCCCAGGCGATCACGGTCCCCTGGCGGGTCTATCGCCTGGCTGAGTTCGGGAGCCCGAGCCTCACCAACTTTGACCAGCTGACGAACTGGGCCTTCGTCGCTGACGAGCAGCTCCCAACCTTTCACCATAGCGGCAACGCGGCCTGCCACGCCGATCCGGACCTCTGCGAGCTGGTACGCGCCAACCGTGCCGACCTGAGGCCTTCCCTGGTGAAGAAGCTGGCGCTGATGACCGCGGTGACTCGCCCGCTCGCCTGGGCCCGCTTCAAGTGGGCCAACCTCGATTGGCTGTGGTTCGGCGCGCCTTGGGGAGATCTGTCGCGGTACTCCTCCTTGGCGATGGAAGGCTCCATCCTGCTCGGCCTCTTTGTGCTCGTGACGTTCGCGGCCTTCGTACGGGTCGTTCAAGGCGGACGAGCAACCGCGCCGCTCGAGGTTATTTGGATCGCTTTTGTCGGTGCGAACTTCCTAGGCTTCTTTCTCTTTCAGTTCGAGTGGCGCTACTCCCATGCGCTACGCGTCGCGGCTTACCTGATGCCTCTCCTATTTGCGGCGGTCCCTCGGTCCCAGCCCAAGCCCGAGGTCGGAATCGAAGTTTCGGGTCGTTCGGCGGCGTCCGGTCCAGCCTGACACTCTTGGGCAAGGGCGAGGCCGCTCCGAGGCAGATTGGGCTCGACGGGGTTCCTCGCCCGTGGAAGCATCCGCCGGCCGCATGAACTTCGCGGAGCCGATCTTCGTGCCGTTCCTCCTGACGGTGCTCCTCCTCGACCGGCTCCTCCCGAGCAAACGAGCCAAGGTCTGGATGCTGCTGGTCGCCAGCTGCGTCTTCTACGGATGGTGGAATGTCCGGCTGCTGCCGCTCCTCTTCGTCACCGCGATCCTCGACTTCTTCTTGGCTCGCTTCTTGAGCGGGACCGAAGATCCAAAGCTGCGCAAGGCGATCATCGTTGCCTCGGTGTGCGCGAACCTGGGCCTCCTGGGTTACTTCAAGTACACCAACTTCGCGATCTCGACGCTGAACGACCTCTTTGCGTGGGCTGGGCGCATGCCTCCTTTTGCGCCGATCGAGGTGCTGCTCCCAGTGGGGATCTCGTTCTACACCTTTCAGTCGATGAGTTACACGCTCGACGTCTATCGGCGCGAACTTCGGCCCGACCCCAGCTTGCCCCGGTTCCTGTGCTTCGTGACCCTGTTCCCGCAGTTGGTGGCCGGACCGATCGTACGGGCCGCTGAGCTCCTCCCCCAGCTCGCCGACGACTACAAGAACCAACGTGAGTCGGCGCTTTTCCTGATCCTCTTGGGCTTGTTCAAGAAGGTGGTGGTCGCCGACACTCTGGGCGCCGCCCTAGTCGACCCGGCCTTCGCGTCACCCGGCACCCAGCTCCCCGGGGTTCTGTGGATGGGCGCGTACGCCTACGCGTTCCAGATCTTCTGTGACTTCTCCGGATATTCGGACATCGCCATCGGTTGCGGTAAGTTGTTGGGCTACGACTTTCCCAAGAACTTCGCCGCGCCCTATCTGTCTTCGAGTGTGGGAGAGTTTTGGAGGCGTTGGCACGTAACCTTGGGGGCCTGGTTCCGGGACTACGTTTACGTGCCCTTGGGGGGCAATCGGGGTGGGCTGGGCCGCTGGATCTTCGCTTCGTTGGCCGTCTTCTTGCTCTCGGGCTTGTGGCACGGCGCCTCCTACAACTTCATCATCTGGGGGGCGCTCCACGGCGCGGCCTTCGTGGCCGAGCGATTGGTGCGGCGGCTTCGAGGGGGGGCTCCCGCCTCCAGCTCTTTGCTGCGTCGGGGCTTGGGCGCGGTCCTGACCTTCCACTTCGTCACCGCGGCTTGGATCTTCTTCCGCGCCCAAACCTTGCCCGACGCCCTCAGCTACCTTCACGGCCTTTCCCAGGGGGCCCCGAGTTTGGCGGGGGTCGCGCCGACCGTTGTGCTGATCCTCGGCTTGGCAATCCTACTGCACATCTTGGTCGAGCCGCGGATCGAGGTGGCTTGGCGGGCCTTCGCGCGCCTCCCGGCTCCGGTCCAGGGCGCCGCGGTGGTGCTCCTCGGCGTGGTGCTGTACGCCAACACCGACGCAGCCATGGCTCGACGGGCGTTCATCTACTTCCAGTTCTGAGGTCCCGATGCTGCGACGTGTCCTCGCCTACGTGCTGCTGTTTGGCCTCGGGTCGGTCATCTGGTTCGAGCTCGATCCGCGGCTCAAATACAACCTGGACTCGGACAACTATCGCTGGGTGGGCCAGGCCATCTACGAGCCGCGGTTTCCCATCGGCACGGCCTTCGTCGGCACCTCCCGGGTGTGGACCGCGGTCGACACCGCCACGATCGCCCGGGCCTTTCCTGAGGATCAGCCGATCAACCTCGGCACCAACTGGCACGGCCGCCAAGCTCGGTGGGTGGTGATCCGGGACTTACTCAACGCCAAGCCGATCAAACGTTTGGTCGTGGAGATCTTTCACGTCGAGGAGGAGGATGCCCACCCCTATTCCCGGTTCCTCGGGGCGATCGACGACCCGCCGCTGGAGCTCTGGCGGGACCTGGACTCCCCTGGGCCCTGTTCGCCAACAACCAGCCAAAGCGCCTCCTCTCGGACCTGGTTGCCTACTATCTGAGCGCGATGGTCCGGAGCTATTACCTCGGGTTCCGAAGGGCCTGGTACGGGCCATTCGACGCCTTCCACTACCGCCACTGGGATGAGAGCCTCGAGCACCTCCAGACCTCCAACACCCCCGAGGAGCAAGCGCGCTTTCAGGCCAGCATCGCGGGTGAGGCCGCTCGCTACGAGGTCGATCCGGACTCGACCCGTCGGATCCCCGAGCGCTTTTTGGGTCGCGTGTCCAAGTTGTGTCGCGACAAGGGTGTCGAACTCTACTTCCTCTTCGTCCCCGGGCGGAACGGCCTGATCCCCAATCAACGTTATCTGGAGGTGCTGGGGCGCTACGGCACGCCGCTGATCTTGCCCCTCGAGGGCCTCTACGAGGCCAGGTTGTGGCGCGATCCCAGCCACTTCACCGCCGAGGGGACCGCGATCTTCACCCGTCGCCTCCTGGAGAGTCCGCTCTACCGACGTCGAGCCGACACCGCGATCCCGGCGAGCGACCAATAGAGCAGGGCCACCGTCGGGTGGTGGAGGGTGCTGTGGGTCAGGCCGGTGATCAGCAGGCCGACCATGCTCACCAAGACGAAGCGGTGGAGGAGCGCTGGGCCGGGCCCCGAGTGCAAGACAACTTGCAAAGCTCGCCACCAGGCGGTGGTCGTCGCGAGGACGAAGCCAAGGAAGCCGACGAGGCCCGTCTCGGCCAGGACCTGGAGCCATTGGTTGTGGGGAGACGTCAGGTGCACGCCCGAGGCGCCGGCGGGGAGATAGGGACCCACCGTGAGGCCGTAAGCGCCGTGGCCCACGCCGAACAGCGGATGCTCGAGGAAGAGGCGCCAGCCGGCGCGGAATAGTCCCAGGCGGAGCTGACCGTCTTCGGAGATGGTGAGGAAGCGGCTTCGCCCGTATTCGGTGAGGAGCACGAGGCCGACCAGGGCCACTCCGGCGGCGGCGACCTTGAGCACGGTTTTGGCGCGGGCGCTGAGGGCCGCCAAGGTGAGGCCTCCCCCTGCCAGGCCAACCAACGCCATCCGCGCGTAGGTGTAGAGCACGCCGCCGCCCAACACCAACAGGCCGAGGCCCGCCGCCCGGCGTGTCCGTTCGCTCACGCCCTTTTGCACCAGCACCAGGCCGAAGAGGGCCAAGCCGGTGAGGCCCACGTGGGCCAACTTCAGGCGGTTGTAGTAGAGGCCGCTGGCGGCGAGCTCGTGGTAGACGCGGTTGGGGATCCAGATCTGGCCTGACTGGGGGTTCTTGAGGAACAGTGAGTCCCAAGGGAAGGGCCCAAAGCCGAGCTGGAGCAGACCGTAGGCGCCGTTGAGGGCCAGGCAGCCGCCGAAGATCCAGGCCAAGCGGCCGAGCAGTGGTTCATCGTCGGTGTTCAATGACCAGGCGCCGACCAAGGCCGCCAGCGCCATCAGGGGGCGCGTCAACTCACCGGAGGACGGCCGAACGTTCAAGACGAAGAGGCCCGGTACACCCGCCAACCACCACAGGACGACGCCGAGCTCGAACCATCCGGGGCGCCAAGACCGGGCCCGGCCGGTGGCGATTGCCGCCAACAACACCAACACACAGGAGATCTGGGCCGGCCCTTCGAACAGGGCCAGGGACGCGGCGAAGGCGTAGCACACCGCCCGATGGGCACGTTCGCCTTGGGCCCCCGCGATCATCGGTGGCTCAGCGGGACTCGAGATCCTTCACCTTGCCCATGGGCTTGGCCGGCACGCCTGCCACCACCGTGTCGGGCGGGACATCTTTGGTGACCACCGCGCCAGCGCCAACCAACGCTCGTTCGCCGATGGTGAGGCCACACAGGATCGTGGCCCCGCTGCCGATGGAGGCGCCCTTCTTGACCACCGTCGGGACCACCACCCAGTCCTTTTCGGTCTGGAGCGCCCCACCTGAAGCCGTGGCCCGAGGGACCCGGTCGTTGGTGAACATCACGCCGTGGCCGATAAAAACTTCGTCCTCGATGGTCACGCCTTCGCAGATGAAGGTGTGAGAGGAGATCTTGCAGCGGGCGCCGATGGTGGCGTTTTTTTGGATCTCCACGAAGGTGCCGACCTTGGTGCCGTCACCGATGGTGCAGCCGTAGAGGTTGACCAGGTCGGGGTGGAAGATCTGCACGCCTTCGCCGAGCTTTACGTTCTTCTGGGGCATCGGGGTGCGTCTGACACGAGCGGCGCGGCCGGCCAAGTGGAGATCGCGCCTACGGGAAGCGCCGAAAACGTTGCCAATAGACCTCGATCTGATCGTCGGTCTGGATCCGCTGCACGAAGGCCAACTCGCCGGGTTTGGGGATGCGGATGACGTCCGGGCCGTTGTCGGAGATCCGGGCCAGGGCGCAGTTGGGGGCGGTGGGGAAGAGGGTGAAGTTGCCGTTGGTCAGCGCGACCAAGAGGCTGTCGTCGAGCCGGACCGCGGTCAACAGGCTGTCGTCGCTGGGCGTGAAGAAGCCGGCCGGGGACCAGACCCGATCCTTCAGGCGGTAGAGCTCGGCGGGTTGGATGAACAGGTTGGGTGAAGGGAAGGCCGCCAGAAATCCGTCGCCGTCGGGCAACACGAACTCGCAGCGGCGATCGTTGGACGTTGGGTCCCGCAAGCGGACCACCGGAGGATCTTCGCCATTGTCGTAGAGGGCCACCCCCCGGTCGGCCACGAAGGTCCCCAGGGCCAGCCCGTTCTCCAGCACCGCCAGGCTGGTGTAGCCGTAGCTCGACGTGGGGGGCTCGGCGGGCGCGTGCACCGTCCAGCCCGGATCGGTGGGCCCCTTGTGCAGGACCTTACGACGGTCGGTGAGGGCGTACAGCTCCACGCCGCCCGCGACCAGCCGGCCGCCCAAGGAGGTGATGTTTTCGTAGGCCCGGGTCGGGTCCATCGGGAGTTTGCCGTCGTCGGGCAAGGTCCGCCCGAGGACCATGCTCAAGCGGTAACTTTCGCCGTCGAGCTCCAGTCTGGCCAACGACCCCAAGGTCCCGGCCAACCACCAAACCCCGGGCGCCTCGAACCACGAGGAAATAGGCGTAAAGTTGGCGGCCTCCAGCTGGGACTCGAGCCCGGGAAGTCGGGTGGCCTCGCCGCGGGTCACCACGAAGGCCCGCCGATCATCCAAGGTCAACAGCGCCCGATCCGGGTCGAGCAGCTCGAAGATCCCAAGCCCCGCGGTAGTGGTCGAGACGATCACCCGGTCGAATTCCTGAAAGTTCAGGCACTGTTCGTCGGGCCGCGGCGTCCGCTGGCACACGAAGCCCGGAGGCACACTGCTGGCCTCACTCGGGGACCAGCCCGCACCCGGGTTGTCGGTGGAGGAGACCAGGATGTTTTCGGCCAACTCGGCGCAGGGGCTCTCTCCGGCCCCGGGCGGCGGGTTGCGCGGTTGCAAGTTACCTTGCAATAGCCCCAAAACGTCGGCGCTCTCCTCGAAGCCCAAAGCGTAGAGTTGGGTGTCTTCTTCGAGCTCGAGGGGCAGCGGGAAACGGGGGTTGATCAACGCCTTCGGATCCGCGCCGCCCACGATCAACAGTTGGGTGTTGCCGGCCAAGCCGGGGAGGGGCAACCAGGCGGCGCTCTCGGAGCAAGCCGCCGTCCAAAGCAGCGCGCTACAGCGGGCGAGGCGCCATCCGGAAGAGGCCGGCACCCCGAGATTGTGCCAGCAGAGGCGGGGCCTGGGAACCCGGGTGAGGGGCGCCCTGGGGCGGAATCAACCTTGCTCCAGCTCTCGGACGTCCCGGATCATGCGGGCCGGGCATCCGGCGACCACCGCGTTGGCGGGGACGTCTTTGGTGACCACCGCCCCGGCGCCGACCAGGGCCCGTTCCCCGATGGTCACGCCGCAGACGATCACCGCACCCGAGCCGATGGAGGCGCCCTTCTTGACGGTGGTCGGGATGCAGGTCCAGTCCTTTTCGGTGCGCATCGATCCGTCCGGCCGAGCCGCCCGCGGCACCAACACGTTGGTGAACATCACGCCGTGGCCGATGAAGACCTCGTCCTCGATGGTCACGCCTTCGCAGATGAAGGTGTGGGAGGAGATCTTGCAGCGCGCGCCGATGAAGGCCTTCTTCTGGATCTCCACGAAGGCCCCGACCTTGGTACCTTCGCCGATGCTGCAGCCGTAGAGGTTCACCAGCTCGGGCTGAAAGATCATCACCCCTTCGCCGAGCGTTACGTCCTTGAGAGGCATGGGCCTCCCTTGGCACAAGCTCCGTGGCCCCTCAAGTAGAAGTCCGGGCCGCACTTCACCGAGGCCGAGGGTGTTAGGCGGGGCCAGGGCGGTGAGCGACCAGGTTGGCGTCACCCAAAGGCGCCGCGGCGATGGTCCGAAGGAGGTTTCCCGGATCGAAGGGCCGGAGTTCACCCCGATCTTCATCGACCTCGTACAACGTTAGGGCGTGGGACTGGAGCAACCCAAGGTAAGTTTCGGCATCCGAACCACAACGGCGGAGGCCCTCGGGCCACAACTCGGTGAAGATGGTCAGGCGCCCAGCGCGCCTCAGGGCCCGCTCCATCCCTCGGATGGCGCCGGTCTCGGCCCCTTGGATGTCGAGCTTTACGAAGGTGATCGGCCGCTCTTCAGCGGTCAACACCTCGTCGATGTTCACCTGCCGAACCTCGACCGCCCGTCGCCCGTTGCCGGCGCCGCCAAGTTGGTGATCTCCGAGGTTCGTCTCCGACAAAAACAGCTGGGTCGAGCCGCTGACCTCGCCCACCGCCGCCTGGTGGAGCACGACGTTCTGGTAGCCGTTGGTGCGGACGTTCTTCTCGAGCAGGGCGAAGTTGGAGGGCTCGGGTTCGAAGGCGTGCACCGTCCCGGTCGGCCCGACCAGCCGCGCCAAGAGCAGGGTGTAGTAGCCAATATTGGCGCCGATATCGAGGACCACGTCGCCCGGGCGGACGTAGCGTTCGAGCAGTGAGGTCTCGAAAGGTTCGTACACTCCAAAAAGGGACAACTTCAGCGAGTCCCGAGCGTCTAGGTAGAGGTGATGACCCAGGACGTCGGCTTCGGTCGGCTTCAAGCGCTGGAAGATGATCGGGTAGACCTGTCGTAGCGGCCATCGTCGCTGAATCCCAGTGCTGCGCAGGCCCATCACCCCGCGGCGAAGGAGGCCAAAGAGGGCTGTCTTTGGCTTGTCCACCCAGTTCATCGCCTCTCTTTGGTCCGCCGAGGTCGGAAGGTCAAGGAGAAGTCAGAGCCGGCCCGGGGCGCCGCAACACTGACCTGAAGATGTCCCGCAGGGCTCGCCGGAAGAGGATGACCGTGAGGAGTTCGAAGACCAAAAAGCCCGCCCAGGCCGGGACCCGTTCAGTCTGGACCATCCACATGAACCCACCGCCCAACAGCGATACTGTGACCTTCTCAATCGGGTTCTCCAGCAGGTGGAGCCCAAAGCGGGAACGCGCGTAGTAGGCGGCGATCAGCGCCTTGACCACAAAAGAAGCGGCCAAGCCGATCATCACGCCTAGCACTCCGCGGCCCCAAGGCGTCAGCCACCAAACACCCGCGACGCTCAACGATGCCAACCCACAGACGGTCATCACCGAAGGGGGCGCCTCGGCCACCAGGAAGTTCATCACTGGCGCCATCAACATTTCCAACATGAAGCCCAAGGTCAAAAAGGAAAACGAGAGCACGACCACGTCAGAGCTCACGTTGCCGATGATCGACAGGAGCGGGCGCGCCACGATCGCGAGGCCAAAACCCGCGGCGAGGCTAAAGACCGAAAGCCAGTGGAGACCCTTTTCGGTGAGCAGGCGTTGCCGATCGATCTGGGCGCCGCCTCCCAAAGAGGCGAGCTCGTGCACCAGCGGGACCTCGATGATCCGTGGCGCAAGCGCCAAGGCCAAGAGGAGCGAAAGGCTCAGGCTCAGTTCTCCAAGGACCGCGGCATCGACCTGCGCTTCGAGGAGGAGGAGGGCGACCTCTCGGGCAGCAAGGCTGGAAGTTGAACCCAAGAAGAGCAGGGAGTGAAACCGGTGGAAGGTGGTTCGCATCTGGGGCGAGACCACGCCCCCGCGGATCTCGGACCAAACCACCTTCGCCGTGAACAAGCTGAAGGCCACATATACGAGGGGTACACCGGCCACCGCGATCGTCGGCCAACCCAGCCCCCAACAGGTGACCAGGAACAGGAACATCACCAGCACCGACGCGACGTCGGCCCAGAGGCTGGCGAACGCCTTCCCGATCGCGAGCAACAAGATGCGGCCGAGTCGCCAATAGGTGTAGCCGAAGAGCCCCGCACCCAGGACCAGGATCTCCAGGACTGAGAGCGGCCGACTCAGGGCGAAGTGACCATAGATCCCCGCTCCAATCGCGCCAAAGATCGCGAACCCGGTCGCGAACCGATACGTCAAGGCCGCGAAGGCGCGGGCCGCGTCCTTTGCGCCTTCCCCCAAAGAACGGGACACATGACGGACCATCACCGTCGGAAGGGCAGCGGTAGCGGGGAGGGAAGCCAAAAAGAGGAGGGCTACCACCGTGGCCGCCCGACCATTGACCTCGGCTCCGAAGGCACGGGTCACGAAGGCGTTGAAGCCAGGGCGAATCAGCCCCACCAGCACCATCGCCGCCGTGGAGATCAGGAGATTGGATCGGAGACTCGCCATGGGCGCGGGCCCAGGGAAGGTCGCTCAAGCGACGGAAGTTGGCGAGGGTTGTTTGGTCGAGCGTTGGCCGGCCCAAAGGAGCATGCCCAAGGTCATCCAAAGGGGGCCGGCATGGGCGTTCGCCTCAAATACATTCGCGGCCGTTCCCAGGGCGCAATAGGCGCCGACTAGAAGCGGTACCCCCATCAGGCCGGCCCGGCGCCAGGGATCAGTTTCGGTGGAGAGCTGGCCCCGAGCTCTTAGTGTCGCCAACACCAGGATCAGGAGGAAAGCCGCGGTCCCCAGGGCTCCCGACTCCACGATCAGGTGCACCCAAAAGTTGTCGACGGTCCTCCAGTCGTCGGTGAATTGAATATCGTATTTTCGATAGACCTCGGACCCGAAGCGAAAGGCGACCTCGCCGCCGAAGGTCCCCGGGCCCACGCCGAGGGCAGGAGACGACAACACGATGGGAACGGCGGCTCGTAGGTAGCTCAACCTCGCGTCACCGTTTTCGGCCCGCACTTTTGCGATCCGTGCCTTGACGCCGGGGCCTGCCGCGATCGCTGCGACCAGCGAAACCGCTACGACCGCTGGCAGGACTCGGCTCCAGTGGCGGCGATCGATCAACAACAGGCTGGCAAGCCCAACCACCGCGAGGGCGAGGAAGGTTGAACGGGACACGGCGACCGCTGAGCCTCCGATGGCCATCAGGACCACCAACCACGGCCACCAGGAGCGTTGGTTGGCAAGCAGCCAGCCCACGCCGATGCAGAGGGGCAACAGCAGGAAAAAACCGACGTCATTGGGGTGCTCGAAGAGGGCCGAGACGCGCCGCACCCCGTGCTCCTCGATCATCATCTGCCAGCCGAACTTGAAGGTGGGCCCGCCCAGTTTTTGGATCAGGGCCGCGCTGATGGTGACCAGCCCCCCAAGCACCCAGGTGAAGGTGACGGCCTTGACCGCTCGTCCCGGCAACCGCAAGTAACGGAGCGCAAGGAACCAGGCGAAGTAATCGAGGGTCACGAACATCCCGGCCCCCGCGTTGATCAACGGCACTTGGTTCAGACGGGCGGAGGCCAGGCCAAGAGCGATGAAACCAAGACCAGTCCAAAGGAACGGGTCCCGAAAGACGGCCGCTGGACGGCGAAAGAACTCACGCCCGAGGACCAACACCGAAAAGGTGAGCATCACGCCTTCGTCGAAATAACGAGGCCAAGCTTCGGGGCCGCTCACCAGGAAACGCTGGAACGGCTCGAGGATGGCGTAGATCACCAACATCGCCACTGGCCACCTCAGCCCCGCGAGGGCAAAGGCGAGGGTCCAGACGGCGATTGCCACCGGCCCGGGCCATAGGCCCGTCAGCACGACGGCGCCCGCGCCGGCGCCGAGGACCGCGATCATCGGGCCCAGCTCGGCCCGAGGCGCTTCGACGTGCGGATCCTGGGTGAGGCCCGTCGGGGAGGCCATGTTCAACCTGGCGCCGAGGGAACGGGCTCTCGCGGGCTAGAGGTTTGGGGCCTGCGGCGGCGAAGGTGGTGGAGGTAGTAGGAGAGGAGGATACCCACTCCGAGCCCCCCCGCGGCTCCGGCCGCCGCCCTGCGGAAGCCGCCGCCGCCGACCTGGACCGACGGCGCGTCGAGCAATTCGGTCCCGCCCCAGATGGCTGGGTCCGCTCTCAGCCCCAACGAGAGTTGTTCCGTCAGGAGCGAGTTTGAGCGCTCCATCAGGGTCTCAGGTTCGGTGGTCTCTTTTCCCAGGGACACGCGATCGTCCTTCGCCACCAACAAGGCATTCATGCTTGTCCGCAGCTCTTCGATCTCTACTAGCCGGGCCTTCGCTCGGGCGCGGTAATAGCTGAGGACGGCTTCGTGATCGCGGCCAAGTCGGGCGGCCGTCAACTCCACGACGGCCTTGGCCATTTCGGGGTTTGGGGCATCAGCTTCGAGGCGAAGGAGCCGAGGGCTGGCCACTGCCGCCGTCACCCGGACCGCATCGGGGTTCGATCCAAGCTGGTCGGGGTGGGCCCGAACCAGGGCTTCCAAAAATGGGCGGGAACCCACCCGAGTCACGATTTGCTCGGGTTCTTCGGCGGGCTTGTACACCTCACCAATTCGGAGCAAAGCCGTTGCCTGGGCCCCGCCCGCGCCCCCGGAGGCGAGACCGGCCAGACCGCCCGCCACCATCAACCCCAACAGGACCATCCAGGACGAGACCCAAAGATCGACGTGGTCCAGGATTGACCACTCTTCGACCGGTCTTGGGCTCGGCCACATCGGGCGCTCCGGGTAGCTTGGGTGTTTCAGGGTGTCAACGGGACTTGCCTTGGTGGCGCCCACACCATCAGCTACCGTGCCCGCTCGGGTGCCCCAAAAAATGCTGGAGCATGGACTCGTCGCCTTCGCGGGACTCCTGTTCTGCTTCGAGGGGCCCGCCGAGGTGGCGCTGGTGGTCGCGTTGGTGGGCCTTTGGCTCGCCGCACCGCGAGAAGACTGGCCCCGTTTCGGTTGGATCGAAGGGTTGATCGCCGGGTGGGCGGTGTCGGGATGGCTGGGCGTGATCCGCGCCGCCGTCGAAGGTCACCCCTCCTCGAGCGAAGATGTGTTGCGTCCGCTCTTGGCGCTGGCCTTTATGGTTGGTCGTTTTGGCTATGCGACTGCGACCTCCAAAGTTCTGGCGCGAGTTTGGGCGGCGATCCTCGGGGTGATGTTGCTGAACGGGATCGTGGGCTTGGCCCAGGTGACCTTCGGCGCCCTCCCGATCGATCGCTGGTTCCTCAAGAACCCCAACTCCCCCCAGATCTGGGTGCCCGGGAAGATCGGCCAGGTTCGTTGCGCCACCGGGCTGCTCTACAACCGGTTGAAGTTCGCCCATCTCGGATTTCCCGCCGTCGGCTTGTTCCTCATCGTACGCACCGGTCGGCGATGGAGCGATCTCGGCCAGTGGGCGGCCGCCGGCGTCATCACCACGGCCCTCCTGTTTGCCCACGCCCGGGCGGCCTTGGCTGCATTTCTGTTGGCGCTGGTGGTGTCGCGGCTGTCTTCGCGCCGACGGATCGTGACCTCGATCCTCGGCGTTGGAGTGGTGGTGGCCCTCGCAGCGGTGGTTGGGGTGGTGCGACCCGCCTTGGCGGCGAGGGTCTGGGAGGACGTCTCAATTCGCGCTCACATCTTTGACGCCGCGTGGAACGTGTTTCGCGACCACCCGATTTGGGGCGTTGGTCATGGCCAGTACCGGGTCCTGCTCTCCAAAACCTGGGACGGGCGGGGCACCCTCCTCGACGCCCACAACCTTTACCTCAACGTCCTCGTTGAGACCGGTCTCCTGGGGGGTGTTTGTTACCTCGCCGCCCTGGCGCTGGCCTTTCGCACCGCTTTTCGCAGCCTGAAAGCGGGCAACCTGACGGCGCTTCAGCAGTTTGCCATCTTCACCCAGTCCTACTTTGCGCTCCTGGGGATGACCCACGTGGTGACCCACCACGCCCAGGTCTCGATGCTCTACTGGTGCACCCTCGGGATCTTGGCCGCCCCAGCGAATGACGCGCGGACGGCGCCCAGTCCTGGCTAATACGCCTTGTCGAAGAGGACGACGCCGGCGGTGCGCCAGAGGATCTTCAGGTCCCGAGTGAAGGACCAGTTCTCCAGGTATTCGATGTCCAGCTTCACCATCTCGTCGAAGCTCAGGCGGTTGCGGCCCGAGACCTGCCAGAGGCCGGTGATGCCGGGTGGTCCTTCGAAGCGCCGCTTGTGCCAGCCGCGGTAGACCTCGACCTCGTAGGGGATCGGGGGGCGAGGGCCGATCAGGGACATGTCGCCCTTGAGCACGTTGATCAGCTGGGGGAGCTCGTCGATGGAGTACTTGCGGATGAACGAGCCGATGGGGATCAGGCGCGGGTCTTTTTGGATCTTGTAGACCACGCCGTTTTTGTCGGCGCCGGCGGCGGCCCCTTCGGTGATCAACTTCTGGGTGTATTCGCGGTGGATGCGGTCGTCGTTGTTGACGTGCATCGAGCGGAACTTGAGGAAGCGGAAGGCCTCGCCGTTTTCGCCGACCCGCATCTGGGTGAAGAGCACCGGGCCCTTGCTGCTCAGCTTGATCAACAAGGCGACCAGGGCCATCAGCGGCGACAGCAGCACCAACATCAAGGTCGCGACCACGATGTCGAAGCCCCGCTTCACCACCCGGTTGCCGCCTCGAATGTTGGAGCGGCGGATGCCGAGCAAAGGCACACCGGCGACCTCGTCGATCTGGGCCCGGTCGAGCATCAACTCGTAGGCGCTGGGGACCAAGCTCCACTCCAGGTTGGCGGCCAGGCAGGTCTCCATCAGCTCGAGTTGGGTCTGCTCGTCGAGTTTGCCGTTGGTGACGATCACCCCGCGCACCTTGTGTTCGGCCGCCAGGGCCACCAAGTCGTTGGGGCTCCCCAAGATCGGCACGCCCTCCACCTGGCTGCCTTTGGTGTAGCGGTCTTCCAACAGGCCCACCACGTCCAAGCGGCACTCGCCCGCCTCCGACAGGCCCCACAGGTGTTTGGCCACCGGCGAAGCGCCGACCAAAAGCACCCGGTTGCGGTGGTCTTCGATCGACTCGATGCGGGCCCGCACCACCCGGAAGGCGGTCCGAGTGAAGAAGGTGAAGCCCAACAAGAGGGGCATGAACAGGATGGCAAAACCACGGGAGTAGCTGAACCCGCGGTAGAAGAAGGTCAGGGACAACAGGATCCCGGACAAGATCAGGAGGGACTGGACCAGCCCGGCGAACTCCATGAAGAAGCGGCGGCGCTGGACCCGGTAGAGCCCGGAGGTCGCCAGGACCGCCAACCACACGCCGAACATGATCGGCAGCGACTGGAGCATGGGCTCCCATGGCGGATAACCCGGCTCGAAGAAGGAGAGGTGGGCGTCGAAGCGCAGGTGCATCGCCACCACGAAGGCGAGCAAAAACGCCAAAACGTCACACACCAAGAGTGCCCAGCGTTGTCGGTCGATGTATGGATTAGACATCCCCGTCCGTCCCAGCGGCCCGTTTTGCGCCTGACCATTCGGAAGGTCAAGCCAATGGGCCTAGATAGGATACTTGACGCGGTGCGGTTTGGGCGCGTTTGTGACGGCCATCACACATTTTTACCGCTCCTGCCCTCCAGGTCCTCCCATCCTTCTGACTCCTAGGTAGACTGCCGACCGGTGGGTGGGGAGGGCTTCAGGCCGCGGCCGTTTGGGCCCTACCTCCTCCTCAGGCCCCTCGGCGGTGGCGCCATGGGCCAGGTGCACCTGGCTCGCCCCCTGGATCTGGCGCCCGGCCCGATCACCCCGGTGGTCGTCAAGCAGCTCCGGCCCGAGCTCACCGATCGCAAGTCCTTCGTGCAGCGGTTTCGCCACGAGGCCGAGGTGGTGATCAGCGTCGACAGCCCCTACGTCGCGCAGGTGAGGGACGCGGGCCAGGTCGGTGAGGTGCTCTACATCGCCCTCGAATACGTGCCGGGTTGGCCGCTGACCAAGGTCCTCGAGCAGGTGATCGCTTCGGGGCGTCACGCCTCGATCGCGGCGGTGCTCGAGTTGGTGGGCGGCGCCTTGGAAGGCCTGCAGGCGCTCCACGAAGCCCGAGACAAGAAGGGCCGCCCCTTGGAGATCGTGCATCGGGATCTTTCGCCCAAAAACCTGATGGTCGGCGACGACGGCCGGATCCGGATCATCGATCTCGGCTTGGGCCGCTCCAAACTTCAGAGCTGGAAGACCAAAACCGGCGTGGTGATGGGATCGGTCGGCTACATGGCGCCCGAACAGGCCCGGGGTGAACGGGTCGACGCCCGGGCCGACGTCTACGCCATGGGGGTGGTGCTCTTCGAGATGTTGGCGCTGCGCAACTACATCCCGCCCGGGCCGCTGCCGAACATGCTCGAGGCCTCGATCCGGCCGAAGTTTTCGCCGCCCTCCAGCTTTCGCCCCGACGTGCCGAAGGCCCTCGATCTGATCGTGGAGCGGGCCCTCTCGCCGAACAAAAACGATCGCTACGAAAGCGCCCGGGAGCTGCACCTGGCGTTGGTGGAGATCGCGGGCCGGGGCGGCGCCCGACGGACCGTGGTGAGTTTGCTCGAGCAGCTTTTTGGCACCACCCGGCAAGAGCGCAAAGACGAGATCGAC
Source organism: Deltaproteobacteria bacterium (assembly GCA_016703535.1). Taxonomy (GTDB): domain Bacteria; phylum Myxococcota; class Kuafuiibacteriia; order Kuafuiibacteriales; family Kuafuiibacteriaceae; genus Kuafuiibacterium; species Kuafuiibacterium phototrophicum. The sequence goes on from JADJBV010000002.1 coordinate 1,742,740, forward strand.
TCCTTGTTGGGCCTGACCATCTCGGAGCTCCCGCAAGAGTCGGGGCCGACCCAAGTTTTTGTGTCGCGATCCAACCTGCCCGCCCAAGAGGCGGACACCGTGCCGCTGGTGCGGGCCCATCGTCCGGTCACCCCCGAACCTCAGACCACCGATCATACCGTCGTCGCCAACACGCCGTCGTCGCCCAAGGCCGCACCGGTGGCCTTGTTGAGCACCGCCCTGCTTTTGGCGGCCGCGTTGACCGGCGCGGCCTGGTGGCGCAACTGGCAGGCGCAACAGCCGCCAGATCCGCCGGGGTTGGTGGCGAGTGAGGAGTCCTGGGCCCAGCTGGAGCTCACCGCCGGTCGGCTGAACTCGGCCCGGGGCACGCCCGAGTTGGCGAAGTTGGTGGAGGAGATCCGACTTTGGCGCCAAGCCGAAGACGGGGACGGCAAACGGGCGGCGAGGGTGGCGTTGGAGGCCCGGCTTCGGACCTTGGCCTCGGCCCCCTGACGCCACGCTGATTCCCAGGTGCCGATTCGACACCCGTAGACACCTCGCCTATCCTGACTTGGTGGGGGCCCCGGTCGCGTTGTTGTTCGCCCTGGTGTGCCCCGATCCTTGTGGCGTGCCGCCGTTGTTGTTGGCGGAGCTCGAACAAGCGGCGCTGCTGGAGCTGACGAAAAAAGGTTGGGAGGTCCGGCCCGCGCCCGCCGAGGCCGTCCGTCCCACGGGCGCCACCGCGACACCCGAGCCCATCGATGTCTCGGCCCAGTTCGGTGTCGACCGGGTGGTGGTGCTGGATCTGGAGGCGGATCAGAAGACCTTGTGGGTGACGCACTTTTTGCGCGGCACACCCGGGGCTTGGGCGGTCGGCAAGTCAACTTGCGGTCCAGGTCCCAAGGGTGAGGTCTGGATCTGCCCCAACTTGAGCGACGCCGTCGTCAGTGGCCTTCGGCCTCGCCGCGCCTTGGACGTCGACTTCACCGCGGCCTTGCGGGCCCACTCCCGGATCGTCGGCGATTGTGTGGCCGAAGAGGACGAGGTGCCTGCTTTGGAGCGGGTTTATGGCCGGGTCGACATGGAGCTGGAGGCCCGCCCCAACGGCGAGGTCCGGGTGAAGTCGATCGCGCCGGCTTCAGTGGCCCGCTCCCGCTTGGGCGCTTGTTTGCGCAAAGGCATGGAGCGGATGTGGGTCGGCCCCTTCGAGGGCAAGCCGGTGAAGCTGCGAGTTCCGCTCGACCTCTAGGATCGGGCACGTTATCCGGGCGGGGTGCGAGTTGCCCTGGTCTTGAGCTTTTTCCTGCCGTCGTTGGTCTACGCCGAAGACAAGGTGGTGATCATGCCGGTGTGGGGCCCGACCGCGCCGCCCCAAGATCCGACCTTCCTGCGGGCCACCAAGGAGTTGGCCGAAGTGATCCACCAGGCCGCGGGGCGTGAGGTCCAGGTCTACTCCCGGGAGAGGCGCGCCGCCGTCTGCGCCGACAACGGCCATCAGTGCCCGAGTGAAGTGGCGGCGATGCTCGACGTGCACCAGGTCATCGAGCTGAGCTTCGACGACAAGCTGGAGCAACTTTGGGTGCAGGTCTGGGGCCGGCCCCGGGGCCTGTTGCGGGAGGCCAAAGTCCCCTGCACCTGGGAAGAGGGGCGGCCTCGTTGTGCCCTCGATCAGGTGGCGGCGGTGGTCTCGGGTGAGGTTTTGCCAGCGCTGGACGCGGCCCAGGTCGAACAAGCTCTGGACGCGCTCAAGCCCCAGCTCGACGCTTGCCAGACCCAACGTTCGGCCAAGAAGAAGGCCCAACACGAGGTCGACGTGACCTTGCGCTTTCGTGTGACGCCCAATGGGCGCGTGCGTGAAGTTCGTGTGGACCCGCGGGAGCTCCAGACCTTGCCGGCGTGGGCGTGTGTCGCGCGGGTGGTCGAGGCCTTGAGGGTTCCGCCGTTTCGTGGCGACCAACCGCTGCCGTTTTCGCGGGTGCTCGGCCGGGCCAAGGTGACGCGGCCCCCTCACTAGGCGCCGCAAGCAGAGCGCGCAGCGAGCCCAGGCTCGCGTAGAGGGGTGGATGGGCTTTGCCCATCCGGGACCCCAAGACCAAGGCACTTGCGGATGGGGCGTGGGCCGCACAAGATGCGCGCCGATGGGACTTTGGACCACCAGCCTGATCGCGTTGTTGGCGGCTGCGCCCGCTCAAGAGCCGCGGATCGCGTTGGTGGTGCAGCTGACGATCGATCAACTCGGATCCTACACCTTGGGCCGTTATCAAGCGGCCTTGCCCGACGGTGGGCTGAAGCGGTTGATCGCCCGTGGCGCCTACTACCCTCGCGGGATCTACGGCTACGCCAACACTGAAACCGGCCCCGGCCACGCCACTTTGGCGACCGGCGCTTGGCCCGAGGTCCACGGGATCGCCGGCAACGTTTGGTACGAACCGCACAGCGGCGCCGAGATCAACTGCGTCAGCGATCCACTGCACGGCAAGAGCCCCCAACACCTCGAGGTGCCCAACCTGGCCGACACTCTGCGCGTCTTTAGCAACGGCGAAAGCCGGGTGGTGTCGGTGGCGATCAAGGATCGGGCGTCGATCCTGATGGCGGGCCGGGCCCCCACCTTGGCCATTTGGTACGAAGAAAAAGAGGGGCGTTTCGTCACCGGTCGTTGGCCGGGCCACGGCCCCACGCCGGCTTGGTTCCAAGGCGCGGCCCTCTCCCTGGGGCCCAAGGTGGCCTTCGGGCGGCCCTGGGCGCGGCTCGTCGACGATCCCGCGTTCTATTCAAAATATGCTGGGCCCGACGACACCGAAACTGAAGAGCGGGTGCCGGGTTTGGGGCACACCTTCCCCCGGACCTTGGGCCAGGGGCTGAACTCCGGAGATCTCGAGTGGTGGGATCGGTATCGCGGTTCGCCGGCGGCGATCGAGGACACCTTCACCTTGGCCGAGTTGGCCCTCGAAAAAGAGCAGCTCGGTCGCCACGCCACCACCGACTACCTGGCCATCGGCGTCAGCAGCACCGACTACGCGGGGCACTCTTGGGGCACCCACTCGCAGGAGGTGCTCGATCTGTTGTTGCGGGTGGATCGACAGGTGGCCCGCTTGATCCAGCGTTTGGATCGGCAGTTGGCGGGCCGGGTGCTCTACGTGGTTTCGGCGGATCACGGGGTGATGCCGACCCCTGAAGAGACGGCCAAGTTGGGCGTACGCACCCTCCGGATCCCGCCCCGTCCTTTGGTGGAGGCCATGGATCGGGCCCTGGCCGATCCCAAGGCGCCGGCCCTCGAACGGGCCCGGACCTTGGATCTCGATCCGCCCCGGGTCTTCTTGAGCCCCACCGATCCCAAGGTCGATCGAACGGCCTTGGCCCGACGGGCGGCGGCGGCTTTGGCGGGCCTCCCGGGGGTGCTCGAGGCCAAGGCGGCCGCTGATCTGGACCAGTTTCCGGCGCCTTATGCGGTGTATTTCCGAAGGTCCTACTATCCGGGGCGAGGGGGTGACCTCCTGTTGCTGCACCGCCCCTATGAGCTCCTCGACGGCGTCGGCGCCAACGGAATTGGAGTTGGCACCGGCCACGGCTCGCCGTACGGCTACGACATGACCGTGCCGGTGATCTTGGCGGGCCCCGGGGTGCGCCCGGGCCGAGATCCCCGACCGATGGATATGACCCGAGTGGCGCCGACGATCGCCGCCTTGCTCGGCATCGACGCGCCCGCGGCGGCCTACGATCCGCCCCTGCCTGCACTCGACCCCTGAGATCCTTACCCAACATGAGATCATCCAAACTCGTTGCCCTGCTCACCCCCATCACCTTCGGCCTTTGGCCCATCGCGGCCGTCGCCCAAACCGACACCTCGACCGCGGTGTTGATGCCCGAAGACGGGGGCCCCTTGCGCCGCGCGCCGATGCCCGAAGGCGGCGTCGATGACGGCATGCCTCGGGCCAAGCCTCCGACCGGTGGGGTCGACGACGGCATGAAGCGCAACACCCCCGAAGGTGGCGTGGACGAACCCAAGGTGGATCCGCAGCCGAAGGACCCGAACAAAACGCCACCCACTGAGCCGGCGCCGGTCAAAAAAGAGCAGGGCCTGAAGAACTCCGGTCAGTTTCGGGTCGACGAAAGCCAACTCGGCAGCGGCGGCCTCAGCGCCGAAGCGGGAGGCGTCGAGTTCATCTGGAACGGCTACTTCCGGGTCCTCGGAGAGATCACCGAAAACGACAACGAGTACATCGGCCGCAACGACGGCTTCAAGTTGGGCAACGCCCGCATCGGCATGAGCGCTCGGCGCGGGCCGCTCATGGCCTTCGTCGCCATGGAGGCGGCCTTCGGCGAACGGGAGGACATCAACGCACCCAACGGGACCTTCACCATACGCCCCCGGGACACTTTCCTGCGTTATGACCTGTCCCGCTTCGCGTTGATCACCGCCGGCCGCTTCAAGGCGCCTTACGATCTCGGCGAGCTGGAGGTGACGGCGCTCCGGACCTTCATCGATCAGCCGGTCGAGTCTCGGGGCGTGTTGGCGACCCAAGGCAACGAAACCGAAGGCCTCAGCCAAGATCGACAGCTCGGCGTGATGGTCCACCAAGACCACCTGGGCCTCACCGAAGACGGCTTCGATTTGGGTTATGCCTTGGCCCTCACCAACGGCCGCACCGTCGATCTGGCCTTCAACGACAACGATCGTCCCGCCGCTTTTGCCCGAGTTTCGGCCTACTACGGCCAGTGGGTGCAGCTGAACGTCGCCGGCTTCACCGACAGCCGGACCCGGGGCGAGATCCCCAACCTGACCGACGAAGAGGTCAAAGGTTCGGAGATCTCGTTGTTGGCCAGCTTCTTCGGGATGTCCATCCAGGGCCAGCTGCTCTTCCAGAACAAGCTGTACAGCACCACCGGCGCGCCCGATCAGAACTCCCTCGGGGCCCACGTGCAGTGGAGCTACACCTTGTGGGGCGCCTGGTTCGGCTACCGCTTCGCCTTTTTGGATCCCAACACCCGAGACGATCAGGACAACGATCAAATCATCGAACACACCATCGGCCTCGGTTATCAGACCGAGTCGCTGCCGGTGCGCCTCATGCTCAACGGGACCTTGGCCCAAGAGCAGGCCAAGGTGGACAACAACCGCCTGACCGCCATGGTTCAGTACATCTTCTGAGCGGGAGACGATCATGAAGAAGCCGTACGTATTGGGTGGCGTCGCCACGAGCTTGGCCACCTTGGGTTTGGTGGTGGCGGGGAGCTGCGCCGACGGGCACCGGGTTACGGTCAAGCAGATCCAGAGCCGCGCCGATCTGATCGGTGGTCCCGGCGCCTTGGGCGACGTGGGCGACTATCTGATGGCCAACGATCAGATCCGCTTGATCATCCAAGGGGACGGCTACTCCCGGGGCTTCGGCATCTACGGCGGTTCATTGATCGACGCTGACCTCCAGCGCCCTTCGGTGGTCGGGGACTCCAACGGCGGCACCGGTCGCGACAACTTCAGCGAACTTTTCCCAGCCTTGTTCCTGAAGGCCATGAAGCCGAACCGGATCGAGCTCAAGCAGAACGACGACGAGTCGGCCCAGATCGAGGTCAACGGCTCGGCCGCCGACTTTGTGTTTTTGGCCAAGCGGATCAACGACGTCTTGGTGAAGTCCGACAAGTTGCTCTTCAAGAACGTCTATCGCCTCCAGCCCGGCAAACGTTGGGTCGAGATCACCACCACCATCACCAACGGTGGCGAAGAGATCGTGAACCTGCCCGACGAGGGCGTGGCCCAGCTGGTCGGGGGCGACGTGGACTTCGTCTTCCCGACCGGAGACGTGATCCTCTTTGGCGCCGGCAACGACGTCTTTTCCGAGGGGGCGGGCTTCGACATCCGCTTCACCCTCGAGAAGATCTACAAACGGGGGAGCAAGTTGCCCCAGCTGCCCGGCCTCTTGACCCCGTTTTTGGCCACCCGTGGCCCCGGGATCTCGTACGGCTTCATGAGCGGCATCGTCGATCCCGAGGACTCCTTGGTGAGCCGCGCCGCTTACGCCGGCCGCCAGCCCAGCGATCTCTTGATCCCGTTCCTTGCTTCATCGTTCACCGGCGCCTTCTACGGCGCGGCGCCCAAGACCCTCAGCCGCGGCGAGTCCTTCAGCTTCAAGAAGTACTTCATGGTCGGCAACGGCGACGTCTCCTCGATCCGGGACGTGGTCCACGAGATCCGCGGGATCGAGACCGGGCAGTTCGGCGGTTGGGTCAAGGAGCGCCACAACCAGGCACCAGAAGCCGAGGTTTCGGTGTTGACCTTCGACGCCAGCGGCAGCCCTTACAACCAACACACCACCGATCAAAACGGCAACTTCTACGGGACCTACGCGCCCGGCCGCTACACCTACCGGGTCTTGGCGCCCGGCCGTTTCCCGACCGATCCGGTGCCCTTCGAGGTGGTGGCGGGCCAAAAGACCGGCGTGGAGATCTTCTTGCCGTCACCCGGCACCGTGGCCATCCGCCTCACCGGCGAAGACGGCCAACTGTTGCCCAGCAAGTGCAGTTTGGTCGGCACCTACGCCGCCAACGCCACCGGCTTTCCGGCTTGGGAGTTTTTGTACGAGCTCAAGTTGGGCGATCGGGCCCGGCCGGTGGACCTCATCCCCGATGGTCCGGCGCCGCTCACTCGGCGCTACATCGAAGACGTGATCTTGGCCCCCAACGGCCAGGCCACCGCCACCGTTCGACCCGGCAAATATCGGGCGTTCTGCTCTCGCGGCTTCGAATACGACGTTTGGGAACAGGATCTGGAGGTCAAGGAGCGGCAGATCGCCCAGGTCGACGGCGTCCTGAAGCGCGCCATCGACACCACCGGCTGGGCCTCGGGCGACTTCCACCTCCACGCCCTCAACTCGGTCGACTCCTTCATGGGCCTGGAAGATCGGGTGGCCCACGTCGCGTGTGAAGGTGTGGATCTGGCCTGCTCCAGCGATCACAACTTCGTCACCGATTATACTCGAGCGATCTCCTCTCAAGGCCTGGAGCGTTGGGTGCAGGGGATGATCGGCCTGGAGATGACCACCTTGGAGGTCGGCCACTTCAACGCCTTCCCCCTCAACTACGAGGCCGGCCGGATCACCAAAGGCGCCTTCGAGTGGTCGGGCCGCCCGCCCAAAGACATCTTCGCCGACCTACGGGCCCGGGGCAGCTTGGGCGGCGATCGGACCATCATCCAGGTCAACCACCCCCGGGACACGATCCTCGGCTACTTCAACGACTACAACTTCAACCCCGACACCGGTGAGGCCGAGGCGGAGGACAGCCTGCTCCTGGCGCCCGAGGGCCCCGAGTTCGGCCCGGAGAACTTCTCCTACGACTTCGACGCCATCGAGGTCTTCAACGCCAAACGCTACGAGTTGTTGCGCCACTACCGGGTGCCCGAGGTCCTCCCCGAAGGTCCCTTGCCCGACGTGATCCCGCCGGCGGGCACTGTTTTGCGCGATGAAAACGGCAAGGTCGCTTATCCGGGCGGCATGGACGACTGGTTCACCTTGCTCGATCGGGGCAACGTCTACACCGCCATGGGCAACAGCGACACCCACGGCCCCGAAGACGAGCCCGGCACCCCCCGCACCTTCTTCCCGGTCAGCGATGAACGTCCGGGCCTGATCGACGAAGGTGAAGTGGTGGCGGCGATCAAGGCCGGCCAGGTGCTCCCGACCAACGGCCCCTTCGTGAAGATCAAGGTCACTGGCGATGGCCGTTGTTTTGATCGGCGGGCCAACCAACCCCTCGGCAAGGAAACTTGCGGAATGGGTGAGGTGGTGATCCCCAAGGACGGCAAGATCACCGTGGAGCTCGACATCCAGACCGCGGCCTGGGTGAAGATCAACCGGGTCAACCTGATCTACAACGGCGAAAACGTCGTCACCTTGGATGGGACCAACGAAACCTTGGGCAAGATCACCCAAACCATCGACGCTCGGGAGGAGGGATGGATCTTGGCCGAGGTCTTGGGCGAGGAGTCGATGTTCCCGATGGTCACGCCGCGAGAGGTCCCCTCGATCCAGGTCAGCGACGCCTTGGGCTCCATCGCCAGCGCCTTTGGCTTTAGCCTCAGCCCCTTCGGCGCCCTCAAACCTTCGGAGGTCACCGTCGCCAAGCCCTACGCCTTCACCAACCCGATCTTCGTGGATCTGGAAGGCGACGGTTGGAAGGCCCCCGGCGTGGCCCGGCGGGCCCTCAAAGCCCAAAGTGAACCGCGCTGTTCGGCCAAAAAGAGCGATCTGACCGGCGTGCCCGCCTTGGTGAAGATCTTCGCCCTCTTCGACTGCGGTCACGGGCACCACTAGTGCATCGAGGCACTTGCGCCTCTGCCTTGTTGATCCTGGGGCTGAGCCTCTGGGGGTTCGGCGAGGCCTCGGCCCACCAAGGTCAGATCCGTCGCACCTTGATGTTGGAGCCGGCGGGTTTGGTGCTCGAGGTGTTGGTTGAGGTGGTGGTCACCGGGCGTGAACGTCAGGCCGCCTTGTTCGCCTTGGCCGACCAAGATCGGAGCGGTGGGTTGCAGGCTTCGGAGCTGGAGCGGATCGGGCACGAGTTGGCGCTTTTTGGCCTCGATCAACTGGAGGTCCAAAGCGGCACCACCACCCTCAGCCTGGATGGGGTCGAGACCAAGGTGCAGGCCCAGCCCGGCCAGCCGATCGTGGCCTTGATCCACGGACGGCTGCCGCTCCTCAAAGGCCGGGTGTTGATCTTGGAGACCGGGAAAAGTGCGGCGCCCCTGACCGTGCGGCTCCTGCCTGGGGCCCCGGCCCTCCGTCCCAGCCGGGGGCGTCCGGGCAAAAAGGGCCTGATCGAGGTGGAGTTGGGGGCCCGGGACCACCTCGAGTTGCGGCCCGAGGTCCCCCAAAAAGCGGCGGAATAAGGGCCCCAAGTTCGCGGTTCAACGCGGCCTTTTCGGGATTTCCCGTCGCGTTTTGCGTCGACGGGCGGTTTGGGGTGGGGCCTGGGGCGGAGTTGGGCTTGTCGGGTCGGGGAACGGTGGGTAAACTCGGCGCCATGACTGCGACCGTCGCCCTCAACACCCCTCCCCTCGAGCACGTGGTCCTGGGACCCGATGAAGAGGCGCCGATCATCCTGACCGCCAAGGCGATCGAGATGGTGAAGGAAGCCATGGACGCCGAGAAGTTGGTCGGCCACGGGCTTCGGGTCTACGTGCAGGGCGGTGGTTGCTCCGGCTTCCAGTACGGCCTCGACTTCGACGACAAGCCCCGGGCCGGCGACTTCGAGATGGTCATCGGCGGCCTCAAGGTCTTCGTCGATCCGATCTCGGCGATGCACCTCGAAGGCACCACCATCGACTACGTCATGGGGATCTCCGGCGCCGGGTTCAAGTTCAACAACCCGACCGCCAAGTCGACCTGCGGCTGCGGCTCCAGCTTCTCGACCTAAGTCCTCCCGCTGGTCGTGCCAGCGCTCCCACTTCGTTGTAGGCTCGGCCCGTGCGAAACGCCTGGGCCCTGGGCCTCCTCTTCTGCGCGTGCACCTCGACCGAGGGCGGCGCCCTCCGGCAGGTCACCTACGGCCGCGACTTTCACTACCTGGAGAAACAAGAGGTCCGGACCGCGATGGACCGGATCGCCAAAGAGGTGGTGGCCCTGGAGGCCCTGCTCCGGGCCGACGCGCCCGCCCCTCAGCCGCAAGTGCTCCTGCACCTGGACGCGATGATCGCCGCGACCGCCGAGCTGGAGGGCCCGGGCAAGGCCGGCAACCACCCGATCTTGGACACCAACCTGCCGGCCTTTCGCCGGGACTTGAACGCCGCCCGCTCTTCGGCCGCCAAAGACCCACCCAACTACTACCTGGCCGGGAGTGTGGCCGGGGCCTGCCAATACTGTCACCACTGAATATCGTGTACTGAATAGAATCCACTCAGTGGAATCTATTCGGTCGATAGGGCCTAAGGTCCAGGGACGGGGTGCGCCCGGTGACCAGATCGGCCAACAACACCGCGGTGGCCGGGGCCTGCAAGATGCCGTTTCGGAAGTGGCCCGAAGCCAAATACAGGCCTTCGACCTCGGTGGCGCCCAAGAGCGGTGCGCCGTCGGGGGTGCCCGGCCGTAACCCCGCCCAGGTCTCGAGCACCGGTCGGTCGGCCAAGATCGGCATCCAGGAGAGGGCGGTGTCGAGCAACTTCTTCAGCCCGGTGGTGGTCACTTGTTTGTCGTAGCCGACCCGCTCGGCGGTCGAGCCCACCAAAACTCGGCCGTCGCGGCGCGGCACCACATAACCCGAGGGCGTGTGGAGGAAGGGCAACACGCCCGGGTCACCCGAGATCGCCAACATCTGTCCACGCACCGGCTCGATCGAAGGCGCCTTGACGCCCGGCACTTGGCCCGACCAGGCGCCGGCCGCCACGATCACCCGGTCGGCGCTGAGGCGCCCCGAACCTTCCAGCTCCAGGCCCACCACCTTGCCGCTTTCGATCACCACCTCCTTCACCGCTTGGCCGCTTTTGATCCGCACCCCGGCCCGCTGGTTGGCCACGGACAAGGCCCGCATCAAGGCTCGGGGTTCGATCTGCCCTTCGTCGGGGAAATAGAGGCCCCCGGGGAGATCAGGGCGCAAACCAGGCACCCGTTCGTGGAGTTGATCGGCCGAAAGGCGCTCCCAGCGCAGGCCTTGTTCGTGTTGCCAAGCGAAGGCCTGGGCCTTTTGCTCGAGTTCGGCTTCACCGGTGGCCAACGCCAAGCCCCCGTCGACGTGATGCGCGACGTGGACCCCACTTTCGGCCTCCAACTCGGTGGTGAAGGCGCGGTAGAGGCTGCGGCTGTAGAGGCCGAGGGCCGTGGCGGGATCACTCGGGGAGTGGGCCTCCAGTTGGGGCGCCAACATGCCGGCGGCGGCGCTGGAGGACTCGGCGCCGGGGACCGCCTTTTCGAGCAGGGTCACGGGGATACGCCGTCGTAACAACTCCCGCGCGATCGCCGAACCGATGATCCCGGCCCCCAAAATGACGATTTCCGACATGACCCACGTCTATCACCCGGATGCGGCCCGAGTCGGTTACAATCCGGCCGATGGCGGCTTTCCTCCCGCTCTTTTGCCTCCTGACCGCCGCTTCGGGGGAGGTCCCTTCCTGGTCGAAGGCCGAACTCAAGGAGTTGGTCGCCCAAGCCAACGCGGTCGGGCGCATGCCGTTTGGGCCCCCTCAGGACCAAGCGTTGGCGCAGCTGGGGGGCCAGGCCTTTCGTATTCCCCCGAAATCGGGCGAGCCGATCGAACCTTACGCCGAACGGGCGGTGCGCCACCGCCAGCCCCATCACCCCACGGTCGCGAAGGGCCAATGGGTCAAGGCCTTGACCCGGCAACTTTACGCCGACGTCGGCCAACGTTGCGCCGATCTGCGCCGCTTCGAACGGGACCCCAAAGACGATCAGTTCCTCGTCGGTTGTGCCCGAGACTTTCAGGCGGCGGCTCAAGACGCGGAGAAGGGCCTCACCTACGTCATTGAAGGGCTGGAGGGCTTCGTCGATCCGCTCCCGCAGGCCGAAGGTGAAACGCCCCAGCCGATCGGTTGCCTGGCCCTGGTGCGGCGGGGCGTGATCACCATCGAGAACATGGAGCGGATCACCTTCGAAGGTGACCGACCCGCGCCCGACGCCCAGCGCACCAAACGAGGGGCTTTGCGAGAGCTTTATTCGGCCCAGCAGTACTTCAACGCCACCAACCAGATGGTCGGCATGTACCAGCCTCAGGCAAAAAAGAACGTCGGGCACTTGCGGGTGGCGATCGCCGGCAAGGCACCCGCCCTCTACTTGAACGAGCTGTTCCGCGGGGCCCGGGAGGCCGAGATGCGGACCGTCCACCTGCTGGTGATGGGTTCGGGGGCAAAGTTGAGAGAACTGCCGCTGTTGCTCAAGGCTCCGCCCAAGCCCAAAAAGAAGCCTAAAAAGGGGGCTCCGCCGCCGCCGACGCCGGTCGAAGTGCGATGCGCCGACGAACAGAGCATGGACGTTTGCGCCCGCAAGATCGAAGAGGCCAGGAAGACCGGTCCGGTGGTGTTTTTGGTCGACTGAACTTCGACCCGCTCAAAATCGAACGGTCGAGGAGACGAAGGCGAAGGCGAAGAGGCGGCTGTAGTCGACCTTCACGAAGTCGGTCTGGGCACCCAAGCCGTTGATCCCGGCGTAGCGCGGCACCACGTCGCTGCCGTCGCCGTAGCTCATGACCAGGCCGATCCGAGTTAAGGTGTGTTCGGTGAACCAACCCACGACGGTGGCGGCGCCGAAGGCGTGCACCGACGGCAGGTGGTCGACCGCAAAGCTGTCCCCGACCTCACCGGGGATCGCGGGCGCGGAGGTGAAGTTGGTAAAGAGGCCTCCCGACACCGACAACTTGGGCATCAGCAAGTGTTCGGCGCCCACCGCGAAGTTCAACACCGGGTCCCGCTCAATGCGGGAGGTCAAGGTCAAGGCGTCTCGCACCTTCCTTTGATCCGGCGGCACCCGGAAGAGTTCGTAGGAGGTGCCGGCGTAAAAATCGAGGTCAGCGGTGAAGGTCGACGAATGTTCGAGCACGTAGGCCCCGCCCAAGCGAATGCCGGTGCCGTATTTGGTGTTGGCGCTCAGCCCGTCCAACTCTCGCTGAAAAAACTCGCTTTGGCCCTGCACGGGGTCGGCGGCGGTACGGGTCACGCGCAGGTCGGCGTAGTCGAAGGCTCGGATGCTGGGGCTGGTGACGGTCAAGCCCACGGTCCAGCCGTCCCCCAGATCGGCCTTGATCCCAAAGGACAAGATCAAGGCGGCGACCGCCAGGTTGAGGTTGGTCTCGGCGGTGGCGAAGGTGGTGCTGCTCGAAGCATCCCCGGCCGAACAGGTGGTGCTCTCTTGATCCCTCAAGGTGCGGTAGGCCAAAAAGCCGCTGGCGCCCACGCTCCAGGTGTCGTCCAAGCGGTGGGCGATGGCGCCTCCAAACCAAAAGGTCCGGTCGAGCAAGGTGCGTTGGTAGGCCAAACGGTCGCAGCCGGGCAGACCGCCGATCGGCGCCAGGTCACTCAAGGTGCGGGCGCTGGTGTTGCGATAGGACGGCACGAAGACGCCCAAGCCGTAAGTGGTGATCGAACGCCCGGTGGCCTCGTCGGTCTGCAGCGAGCTGGTGAAGCTGGCCGATGAGGGGATGATGTTGAGTTCGGTGACCACGGTGTCGAAGTCGGTGACCCGATCGACCGCGGCCAAAAAAGTGTCGGCGACCTCGAAGCCGTAGAGGTTGGTGGAGATCTGGACGTTGCCCTGTTTGACGTCCACCAGGCCCGCCGGGTTGTAGTAGATGCCGCTCGGATCGTCGGCCAGACCGGTGAAGGCCCCCCCTAGGCCCACCGCCCGGCCGCCCAACGGATAGTCCCGGTAGTGGGTGTCGTCGGCCCGGGCCGCGGGGCCGGCCAACAGCAGCACCACCGCCAACAAGCCGGCGAGCGCCCGAATCATCGGTCCCATCGACATCTGCCCTTCAAGATCCATCATCCAAGGCACCATCCAACAACCCGACTCGATAGCTGACGCCGAGGTACACCGTGTGTCGCACGAAGTTGGCGGCCGCGGTGCTGAACTGGTTGGCGAAGAGGGCGTAACGCGCTTCGATCGACAGCCCCTCGAAGAGCGGCCGCCGCAACTGAAGTTGCAAGCTGTTCTGGTTTTCGTCGTCTTCGGCCAAAAATCGGTTGTCGGTCAAAGAGGCGCCGGTGTTGATCTGCAGCGCCGCCAAGCCCGAAAGCGTCAGGTCCAGCGGCAAGCCCACGGTCCCAAAAAGCGTGAGCCGGTGCCGATCGACGTTCTCCAGCTCCGAGGTCGAACGTTGGCGTCGCAGCAGGTATTGGCCACCGACCAAGATCCCGCCCCGATAGGTGACGCCGGCGGCCAGCTGCACCTCGGTGTCGCGCCGGAGCCGCGGCGTACAGGTGTAGTTGTCGGGCAACTCTCCAGGAGTCTCGCAGTAGATGGGGTAAGGGAGCCGTGGGAAGCTGCCGTCCGGGTTGGGCAAAGTGGCGGTCGCCACCACCAGGCCATTGCCGGCGTAACGCCGGTAGATCAGGTCGCCGTGCAGCGAGATGGCCAGGCGGGGGATCGGTCGATAGGTCGCCCCCACGCCGGCCCGTGGTCCGCCGTAGTCGAAGTGGTCGTCGCTGCGAAAGCCGAACCAGAGGTAGCTGGCCACCAGGTCGAAGCTGAGCTGATCCAGCGGTGTCAACTCAGCTTGCACTCCGCTCATCCCGAGCCAGTAGTCGCGGCTCCCGTTGCGGATCCGGCTGGCCCGCAGGTTGGCCGAAAGCCCGGCGCTGAAGATCGACGCCAGCTGATGGCGAGTGGAGAGGCCCAGATCGTGGGCCCAGAGATCTTCGGTGCCCTCGGCGAAGAAACGTTTGGCCCCCATGGTGTAGCCCAAGGCCAGGAGGTGCCGGTCGCCCAGCTGAAACTGTCCGCTGGCGTCGAGGAGCAGGCGCATCAAGCCGTCGGAGACCACCACCGCCGGCCGCGCCGCGTTGGCCGCCGGGTCGGTGTCAGCGCCGGCCACCGAACGACGGGCGTTGGTGTCCCATTCGGCGCCGGTCGCGACGCGCAGCTCCACCCTCCCTCGGTTCGGTGGGTCCACGGCCAAGGTGCTGGTGGAGCTCAGGGCGCTCGCCAGCAGCAGCAGCCACCCCATGCCGCCGAGACTAGTCCCTCGTTATCCTTGCGACCAGGGGCCTCGTTTTGACCCTCGACCTCGGACCACTTGGCCGCCTAGGCTGGGCCTCGATGGGGCGCGTTTGGGCCTGGGTCGCTGTTCTGCTGGCGGCGTGCAGCGAACCCCAGCTGTTTGCGCCGTACCCGGATCTCGGAGGCAGTCGTTCGGTGGTCTTTTTGCTCAGCGGCCCGGGCGGCCCCGAGGCCCGAGCGGTGGATCTTGGGACCCGGCCCGTCCTTGAACTCGACGCGCCCTTTCGGAAAGGCCAAGACGGGATCCTCTACGCCCTCGGCTTCGTGGAGACCCTCTCCGCGTTGGGGTTGAGCAGCGGTGAGATCGCCAGCGCTCCCGAACCCAATCGCTCGGTGGCCCCCGAGTTGGTCCTGCAGGCCCGCTACCAGGGCGGAGAGCTCTCCGATTGGGCCCCGGTGACCCCGCTGCCGGAGGCGGTCGCCGCCTTTCGTTTGCCGAGGCCTTCGGGCTGCACACCCTTCGAGATCCAAAAGATCGAGGCCCTGGACGGCTTCGCCATTCGGCGGCCGCTGGCCCTCCCCGATGGCCGAGCCATCGCCATGGGCCCTCATGGTCTGGCCTTGCTCGACCGGGACGGGCAGGTGCTGGAGCGGAGTGATCCGGTGATCCCTGAAGCGAGCGCGGCGGGCGTTTCTTCCGACGGGAAGTTGTTCGCGGTCGGCACCAACATCGTGGCCCGGATCGAAGTTGATCCCTTGCGCTACGAGGTCGTCGCCACCGGATCGATCGCTGAGCTGCCGGTCAAGTGGGTCGCGGTAGAGCCCGGCGAGGATCCCCAGGTTTATGCCTTTTCGGGGACTGGGGCCTGGACTCGAGTAGCTCCGGGTCCGCCGGCCGAGGTCGCCCGGATCGAGATCGACGGCATCGATGTGGCCCAGGGGGGGATCGCCAGTTTGGGCCCCGACGACACCGTCGCCGCGACCTCGGGCTCCGCTTATGTCTACCGTTTGCGAGGTGGCCAGGTTCGTACCACCAGCCCGCCCAAGCTGGTCATCGGCTTTGACGCGGTGGTCGAACATCAGGGCAAGGCGATCTTGGCCGAGGTCCCGGGCGGAGATCTGATCGCCTACAACGGCCAGACCTTCACCGCCTTGCCCGGAAAGGGTCAGGCCAACGTGCTCGATCTGGCGCCCTTCCGGAGCACCTACGTCGCGACCACCAAAGGTGGCTTCATCGCCGAATACGTCGATGGTAGCTCTTGCCTCATCACCCACCCCGATATTCGAGAGATGATGACCATCAGCGCTCTCGGCGACGGGGCCGTGTTTTCGGCCATCAACTCGGAGGGCCGGGACACCTGGTGGACCTTGATGCCCACCGACTGATCCACCGGGCCGAACGTCCGCGCTAACGGGTACGGCCCAGAGCTTTGGCTTCATCGACCTCGAGTTGTTTGGCTCGGGCCCGGATCTGCTTGGCCTGTTGGGCCAGGTGTCCATCGAGCCGCTGCAGTTCGGTCACCAGCCGCTCCAGGGTCGCGAGGTCGACCCCTTTGGCCGCCAACTCTTCGATCCGCAGGCTCAACAACACCGAAGGGTTCAGGTCCTTGCTGATCGGCAGGGCGGCGCCGACGTTGTTGGTGCCCGCGGTCGTCGGCACCTGGGTGACGTTGTTCGTCGGGGGCGGCGGACTGACGGGGGGCGTGGCCGGTTGCCCAACCGCACCGAGCCCATCGCTGAAGCCGTCGACGGGATCGCCGTTGCCCCGGGCGGGCGGCGCTTCGCCCTCCGGAGGTGGAGAGGCGGTGACCGGCGCCGCAGGGACTTGGTTGTTATTCTCGAAGGCCGCGGTGTTGCCGCCGCGTTCGGCGAGGGCGCCTGTCGCCCCACCACCCCGACGTTGCACTCGCCCGGTGCGGCTCTCTTCGTCGAAGATGGTGACGTCGGTGGCGAAGTCGCGAGCGGCCTGGGCCAGCTGTTGCTCCTCCACCGCCTCCCGGATCAACGCCGCCAAGGCGCTCCGCTTCTCTTGGATCTTGTCTCGGGTGTCTTCGACAAAGTCGGCCTTTTCGTTGAGCTCACTCGGCCCGTCCAAGGGCTCGATGGCCACTTCGTAGCGGGCCCACGCCTTGCGAGTGCCCTCGTTGTCCTTCAGGCTCGCTAGCTCCAGCTTGAGATCGTCTCGAGCGTCCTTGAGGGTGGCCAAACGGCGGGCCGCTTGGGTCCGGGCCTCGATGGCGCCGGTCTTGAGGGCCGGGACCAGTCGACGGATCTCTTGATCGATGCGCGCCACCGCCGCCTTGATCCCCTCGATGGCGGCCCGTCGACGTTCGGCTTCGATCGCCAGGTCCCGGCGCAGGCCGGCGTCGGCTTGCACCGAATCCCGCAAGAGGTTGTCCAGCTCGTTGGTGGTGGAGAGGGGGCGGTTGGTCTCGAGCCGCTTCAGCGCGGCGATCCGGTGTTCGAGGGCGGCTTGTTCGCTGCGGGTGTGGGCCAAGGTCCGTTCCGCGTCTTCCCAGCGGGAGACCAAGGTGCCGACCTGGGCTTGCAGTTGGGGGAGGGCGAGCTCTTGGGCCGGGGCGTTGCCTGCGGCCAAGGTGATCAGGGTGAGCACCAGGGCTCCCACCGATCGGCTGTGTGCGGCTGCGCCCACGGGACTCTAGGTTAGCAAGCCTCGTTCCGGGGGGCGCAAGCGGAGATCAGGCGGGTTTTGGGGGGTCGGGGCGGCCGATCGGCTCAGAAGTCTGAGGGGCGTCGCCCAGAAACCACGGTTTCGCGAGTATTCCCGGGTGGTTGCCGGTCACCGCTCCTGGTCCTCGGCCAGGAGCTGGGGGTTCAGTCTTTGTTGCCGGTCGGTCATGGAGGCGGAGGTCTTGGCGCCCAGAACCCGGGCTCCGTTTTCTCGGGCCACGATGTCGCCTTGGCCGACCAGCGCGTAGGAGTGGGCGTAGTAGAGGTCCTCGTCCAGCCGAATCTGGTTTTGGCCCTGGCACCCCTTGGCCCACCCCCACCACGAGACCGCCCAATTTTTGGTGTACGTGTATTCGCCGAACTTGAGCTCCTGGGCTCGGGCTTCGGTCGCCGGTTGGTCCCCTCGACCGCTGGCCATCAAAAAGCGCTGCAGGTCCGCTTCGTACTCCCAAGGGCCGATCTTCAGATCCCCCATCAGGCGATCGAAGTCCGAGTCGCCGATCAGCTTCTGGATCGCTCGATAGTAGACCAACACCAAAGCGGTGGCGCACTCGAAGCGATACGCGTCTGGGTTCACGAAGACGTCGTTCATCGCGGAGGAGGCCTTGGCCCCGGGCTTCAGGTGAAAAGTCGCGTAGCGGCTGAGCTGGCCGTCTCGCCGCCAGAACTCGGAGCTGAATTTTTGCCGAGGGGCGATCGCAAATTCGTGTTGGGCCTGGTGCATCTCCAGGCAGGCGCTGACCACCGCCGCGCCGACCCGCACCCGATCGGCCATCGCCTGGGAGATCTGCTGCACGTTGACCCGCCCGTCGGCGCCTTTGTTCCAGGCCACGTCGCCGCCGTTGAGTTGACCGTCGAAGTTGACGTCGATCAGGCGGGCCTTGGCGAGGTGAGAGGTCAAGACGTGCTCGAGGATCGCCACCTGCCGACCCATGCTGGCGTGACTGTTCTGCAGCCAAGTGATCGCCCCTTCGTCGAGTTGACCCGTTCGTTCGGCCACGGCGCGGCGCAGGCCAAAACCCGCCTTTTCCGGGCCAAACTCAGCCTCGAGGGCCCGCCCCACCAAGGCCAGATCCTCGGCCGAGATCCCGTCGCCCGCCCGGGCCTGCAGCCGCTCCTTGGCCGCCCGGATCGCCGGATTTTTGGCGGGGCCCACGCCGAGCAGGCTCCCGGGATAAACGACGTTTGTGGGGTTGTTCAAGGCGAGGAGCCGGGCCTCGGCGGCGCTGCGGCCTTCTTTGGTGGTGGGTTTGGGGAGCGGGAGATCGATCTTCGGGCGGCTCCGGTTGGGGCCGAAGCTGTTCACGAAGATGCTGGCGCCCGCGAAGATCTTCAAGAACCGGCTGAGGGCTCGGTTTTCGGAGAGCCGCACCAGCAATGAACGCCCTGGCCCGGGCGTTTCCGGCAAGACCGGTGCAGACGAGATGGTCCGCGTTTTTATCGGCATTCGCCGAGTCTAGCGGCGCCGCGGGGGGGAGTGTCTTGCGGCCAGGCGCAAGGGCGCGCTCAGTCGCTGGGTGGGGCTTCGGGCTCCTCCAGGTTGCGGCCGGCCACCGTGCCGATCCCGTATTTCTCCAGCTTGTAATAGAGGGCGCTGGTCTTGATCTTCAGGATCTCGGCGGTGCGGGTCTTGACCCCGCCGGCCCGATCGTAGGCGGCCAAGATCATCTGGCGTTCCGCGGCCTCGAGGAGTTCGTTGAGGCCCACGTCCCCGCCCGGGAGGCGAAAGAGCCCGTCCTCTTTGGGCTTGGCGCCCGAAACTTGGGGAGGCAAATCTTCCAGCTCGATCGAAGGTGGCGTCGCGAAGACCATCGCTTGTTCGATGATGTTCTCCAGCTCTCGCACGTTACCGGGGTAATGGTAGGCCAAGAGGTGGGCCTCGACCTCTCTCGAGAGCTCGACCACCTCCGAGTTGGTGCGCTTCTTCAGCTTCCCCAAGAAGTGCCGGGCCAAGGGGATGATGTCGTCGGTCCGCTCCCGCAAAGGGGGCAGGGCGATCGGCACCACGTGGAGGCGGTAGTAGAGGTCTTCGCGGAAGCGGCCAGCGTCGACTTCGGCCTTGAGATCCCGGTTGGTCGCGGAGATCACCCGGACGTCGACCCGGACCGGCCGTTCGCCGCCGACCCGATCGATCTCCTTCTCCTGCAACACCCGAAGCAACTTCACCTGCATCGCCATCGAAAGTTCGGCGACCTCGTCCAAAAAGATCGTGCCGCCGTCGGCCAACTCGAAGCGACCCAACTTCTTCTTGATGGCCCCGGTGAAGGCGCCCCGCTCGTGGCCAAAAAGTTCACTCTCCAAGAGGGTCTCGGGGATCGCCCCGCAGTTGACCTTGATCAGCGGCCCGGCGGCCCGCTTGCTGCGCTGATGGATGGCGGTCGCCACCAGCTCTTTGCCGGTGCCCGACTCACCGCCGACGTGCACGTTGGTCTCGGAGGGCCCGATCTTTTCGATCAGCTGAAAGACCCGACGCATCGGCCCACTTTCGCCGATCATGCCCTCGAAGCCCGAGGCCGGGGCGGGGCGATGATCCCGGGCTCCGGACAAGACCTCGTTGGTGGCCTCCAATCGGGCTTTTTGTCCCTGCAGTGACTTGTACTCGAGGGCCCGGTTGACCTTGATCCGCAAGGCGTCTGGCGAAAACGGCTTCTCCACGTAGTCGAAGGCGCCCAACTTGATGGCCTCGACCGCCGTCTCGATGGTGGCGTAGGCGGTGATGATCATGACCGCCACCTCGGGGTCTTTGGCCTTCACCGCCTTGAGCACGCCGATGCCGTCGAGGCCGTCCATCTTCAGGTCGGTCAACACCAGGTCGAAGGCGCCGGGCGAAAAGAGCTCGACCCCCCGATCGCCGCTGGGGGCTTCGGTGACCTGGTGGCCCAGGCGTTCGCAGACCACCACCACGCCTTCCCGGAGGGTGTCGTTGTCGTCAATGACCAGGACGTTCGCCATCGTTCGCCGACCGTTCTAACTCGACCGGGAGGCGAATGACAAAGCGCGCCCCGCCGCCTTCCCGTTCGGCGACCTCGATCTGCCCTCGGTGGGCCAGGATGGTCTTCTTGACCAAGGCCAACCCCAGGCCGGTTCCTTTTTGTTTGGTGGTGTAAAAAGGCCGCCAAATTTCGGCTCGTTTGTCCTCGGGAACCCCCGGCCCGTTGTCCCGGACCTCCAGCACCACCTCACCGTCTTTGCGGCCGGCCCACAACTCGACCTGGCCGTTGCTGGCGGGGGCGGCCTGGATGCCGTTGCGGACCAGGTTCAACAAGGCCCGCTTGATGGTGTCGGGATCCAGGGAGACCTCCAGCTCGGGGGGCGTCTCTTGCAGCAGGCGCACGCCTTTGTCGTGGGCGTCTTTGCCGGCGACCCCCAACACCTCTTCGTAGAGGTCCTTGATCTTGGTGGGCCGCGGATCCGGCTCTCGTTTTCGGGCGAAATCGAGGAAGTCGTTGACCACCTTGGCCAACACCGAAAGTTCCCTGAGGATCTTCTCGACGTGTTTGCGGCGCGGATCGCTCGACTCCAGATCTTCTTTGAGCAGACCGCCAAAAAGTTCGATTCCGCCGAGGGGGTTTCGGACCTCGTGGGCGATGCCCGCCAACATCAGCTGCAGCTCTTCGTCCCGGGCCTTCAGCGACGCCGCCATTTGCCCCATGGTCTCGCCCAAAACCGCCGCTTCCTCCGGGCCTTCGGTCGGCACCTGGGTCGAAAGTTCTCCTCGGCCGATCCGCTCGGCCGCCGCCGAAAGCGCCGAAAGGGGGACCGAAACCCGCCGGGCGATGCTGCGGGCCGACACCATCAAGATCACCAAGGCCAACCCCACCGCGACCAAGAGGGAGTTGCGCAGGGTGGTGAGGGCCTCCTCGTAACTCGCCGGCGCCTCGACGACCACAAAGGCCACCACCAACCCGTCGTCATCGTAGAGGGGCGCATAGCCGCTTTTGTAGGGCCGCCCGTCGGGCCCATCAAAAAGCACCGTGGCGGCGGTCTGCTTCTGCTTCACCAAGGAGAGCTCGTGGCGATCGAAGCGGGCCCGGGTATAGGCGTCGCCGATCTTCAGCTCCTCTTTGGTGTCGAGGAGCGCCGTGCCGTCGTCCAGGAGGCCCACCACGATCCGCGCCGAGCGGGTCGCCTCCCGGAGGCTCTCCAGCTTGGCCAGCGCGTTTTTTTTGGTGCGAGTTTCGTCATCGCCGGCTTCCAGGGCCGCGATCCGCGGGCCCACCAAGGGACCGGCCGCTTGCGCCACCACCAACAGTCGTTCGCCCAAGGCCTGATCCAGCGCGTGCCGGGCCCGGGCCACCGCAAACCAAGCCACCGCGATCAACGCCATGGTCGCCGGCACGACCAGCGCCACCAACAGCTGCTGGCGGAGGGTGATCCGGCTCTTCACTTCTTGGAGGCTAACCGGTAGCGGGCGATCAAGCGATGGAGGATGTTCCGGTGGATCCCGGCCGCCCGGGCTGCCGCCGAGACGTTGCCTTGGTGGGCCTCGAGGAGGGCGGTGACGTAGCCCCGCTCAAAGTCCGCCAACACCGCGTCTCGCCCATCCTTGAAGTTTTTCCCCTCCCAAAGTGGGCGGGTTTGGTTCCCATCCGAGTAGGGTGGCGCGGCGCCTGAGGGGTGGTCGTCTTCGCCGAGGCCCACGCCCGATCCCGGGGCCAGGCCGTCGGGCGCGTCGAGCAACAAGGAGCTCCCGAAGTCCTCGGGCAGACGCAGATCCCGATCCGACATGGCGGCGCCCCGCTCGATGACGTTGCGGAGCTCCCGGACGTTGCCGGGCCATGAGTGGGTGAGGAGCTTCCTTTTGGTCTCCTCTTTGATCGACATGCCGCCCGGTCCAAAGGTGTCGTCCAGGAACTTTTCGGCCAAAAAGAGCACGTCTTCGGGGCGCTCTCGCAGGGCCGGGATCTGGACCCGCACCACGTCGAGCCGAAAGTAGAGGTCTTGGCGGAAGCGACCTTCATCGACCTCTCGCCGCAGATCCCGGTTGGTCGCGGCCACCACCCGGACGTCGACGTTGATTAACTTTTGGCTGCCGACCCGCCGCACCTCGCGCTTCTCCAACACCCGCAGGAGCCGCGGCTGGAGATCCAAAGGCAACTCGCCGATCTCGTCGATGAAGACCGTGCCCCCAGAGCCGGCCTCGAAGGCGCCGGCCCGGGCCTCGATCGCCCCGGTGAAGGCCCCTTTTTCGTGACCAAAAAGTTCGGCCTCGATCAGCTCCCGCGGGATCGAGGCGCAATCCACGACGATGTACGGGCCACTTTGGCGGGCGCTGTGTTCGTGCAGCGCTTCGGCCGCCAACTCTTTGCCGGTGCCGGTTTCACCCTGGATCAAGATGGTGGTGTCGCTCCCCGACAACTCCGCGATTCGGTCGAAGACCCGAAAGAGCAGGGGCGACCGGCTGTAGAGCCGACCCAGCTGACGTTCGGGGGTCACCACCCGACCATACCGCCGAGGTCGATCGAGCGCCAAATCTCGGGCGTTTCCGGCTTGCCCATTGTCGCCCAGGGCCTTCAGATCCCCGGGTGCGGTTGGTGATTGCCGGACTGGTGGGCGGGCTCCTCCTGAGCGCCTGTGATCCGCCGCCGGTCACCGCGGTGCCGATCGCCCGTCGTCAGGTCGAGCTGCGAGGGGTGGTCATCGATCGCTTCGCCAAGGACCAACTCCGGGACCGCACGGTGGTCGAACGGGCCGAGCTGGATCGGGCCGCCGGCGTCGTGACCGGAGAGCGGGTCAAGAGCGAACTCTACCGTAAGGACGGGCCGCTGATCCCCGAAGCCGAGCTGGTCGCGGATCGGGCCACCTCCGAGCTGGGGCCAAAACGCGTCATCTTGGAGGGGGCGGTACGGCTGGCCGATCCCCAAGGTCGGGTGGTGCGGACCGAACGGCTGGTCTACGAAGGCCAAGCCGGGACCATCACCACCGATCAACCGGTTGTGCTCGAGGGGCAAAACTTCCGGGCCGAAGGCCGCGGCCTGGTCGGAAACTTGGAGGCGGGCACCATCGAACTCGGGCCCCCGGTGCGGGCCTTCATCGTGCCGGTCGACGCTCAACCTTTGAGCGACAAATAGGCCACCAGGCCGTCGTAGGCCGAACGCAGCGCTTGGGCCAGGCGGGTGGCGGCCTGGGCTCGTTCAGGATCTTGTTGGTGCAGGTCCGGGTGGTAACGCCGCATCAGCCGCTTGTAGGCGCCCTTGACCTCCTCGAGGGGCGCCCCGACGGGCAACTCCAGGTTGGCGTAGTACCTTTGGATCTCGGGCGGAAGGCCAGGCTCCACCACCGGCTCCGGCTGTCGAGGTGAAGGCGAGTGATCGGGATCTGGCGCGGGCGCTTGCGCCTCGGCGTCGGATCCGAGCCTCCGTGCCTGATGTCGCAGCTCGGCCCGGGCTACGTCGAAGAGGCGGCGGCCCAGGCTCACTTGTCGCTCCGCTTGGCGGCGCGGCAGGTGGTCATGCAGCCCTCCCAGTTGGGCGCGCCCATCACCGTGTTCTTCTGGTTGGTGATGCAACTCCTAACCGTTGAGCGGCTCTCCTCACTCCGCAAGGTCAGGAGGCACTCTTCGACGGTCGTTTGGCTCGCCTCCCGCTCCTCCGGAGGTTCGACGGCTTTGTTGGGCCGGGGCCGTTCAACGGGGGGCGGCGCCGTGGGCGTCGCGTCGGTGCGGCTCGGCGTCGTTCGTTTGGGTCGCACCTTGGTGGCCCCTTCTTTGGCGTCCGACGGCGGGCGTTCTTCGATCGGCGAGGAAGACGGTGAGGGATCGTTCGCCCCTTGGGCCACCACCCGCACCGTCACCTCTGGCGTGCTCGGCGAGACCCCGGGCGGCGCACCCTCGATGATCTTGACCGTCGGCGTCTCGGGTTGGTTGAGGTAGCCGTAGCCCAAGGCTGAGACCGCCAACCCCAACACCACCGCGGCGCCACCGATCGCCCACCCTTGGCGGCTGCGAACGGGGCGAACGTTGACCGAACCCCAGGAGGCCGCCGGATCGGGCCGGATCCGAGTGGCCGCGTCGGGGTTGGAGGCCGGATCGAGGAGCAGGGTCGAAGCGGCCCGGCTCGGCGTGGGGGCGGGCAAGCCAAAGCGGGTGGGCTCGAAGGCGGGACCGACCTCGGCCTGGGCGTTGGGCACCCCGGCCCGGGTCGCCTCGAACTCGGGTGATTCGCCGACCCGAGTGGGCTCCTGGGTGTATTCGCCGGACTGGGCCTTGGCCAACAACTCCTCGGCCTTCGCCTTTTCGGCGGCGTACATGCCGGAGACGAAGTCGCCGATGGCGTCGGCCGGCGCAAAGAGCAGGGGCGCCGCGGTGGCCAAGGCCTCGCGCAGGGCCCGGGCCGACGGATAACGATCTTCACGGCCCTTGTTCAGGGCTTTGGTGAACACGGCGTCCAGCGCCTTCGGGAGGTTGGGGTTGCGATCGCTGATCGGCGGCGGCGTCTGGGTCACCACCATGTGCAAGATCTCTTGCGCGTTGGCGCCCATCACCAAGGGGCGGCCGCTCAGGGCCTCATAAAGCACCACCGACCAAGAGTAGAGATCGGAGCGCAGATCCACCGGCTCGGCCACCGCCTGTTCCGGCGACATGTAGCGCAGGGTGCCGAGCACCATACCCGGGGCGGTTCGAAAGTCGCCGAGGTTGGTTCGGGCCAAGCCGAAGTCGATGATCTTCACGTCACCCGCGTAGGTGACCATCACGTTCCGCGGCGAAAGATCGCGGTGCACGATCTGCAGATGTTGACCTTCGGAGTCTCGGTAGTCGTGGGCGTAAGAGAGGCCGTCGAGGACCTGCAGCCCGACCGTCGCCGAAAGCTCGGGGGGCAACATGCGACGTTGCTCCATGAGCTTGAACATCATGGTCTCCAGGTCTTGGCCGGCGATGTACTCCATCGCCAGGTAGAACTGGCCTCGATCCCAGCCGGCGTCGGTCAGCCGCGCGATATGGGGATGATCGAGGAGAGAGGCGACCTGGGCCTCCCGCAGGAAGCGATTGCCGACCACCGGGTCCTTGGCCAGGTGATCGTGAAGGACCTTGATGATGCAGACCTGATCCGATCCCCGGCGTTGGGCCAAGTAGATCGAGGCCATGCCGCCGGTCGCCAGGCGATCGAACACCACGTACCGCTCCAAAACGGGGAGCGCTCTGGTCTCTGCCTCGGTTCCAATCAATGCCGGTGCCTACGTGCCTTCCTGGCGGGGCCTCTCCATCATACTCAATGCCCCCCTGGGCTGGCAGGGCCCCCGGTGTTGCGGTGGGTCTATCCGCTGCGCGGTCGACCGGCCGACGCCCGCTTCCCGCTCAGCTCGTAGGCGATCAACGCATCAGCCGGCGGCCCGGCCTGGACCCGGCGTGCGTCGTAGTGATCCTGGACCTGGGCGTAAGTCGACTGATCGAGGAGGATTCCACCCGGTGCGGCGGCGGCCTGCAGGGCGATGGCGGCCTCCAGTGTGCCTCCCATCACCAGGTAGGCCATGCGGTCGTGGTGGCCAGCGATGCCGGTCAACATCCAGCCCGAGGCAATTCCGACTCGAACCCGCCGGGGCATGGTGGCGGGGAGGCGTTGAAGGAGTGGGTCGGTGGCGGCCCGGAGGTCCCAGGCGCCGGCCACCCCTCGGAGGGCGTCTTGGCCGGGGGTGTTCCCGGCCGGGAACAAGAGGCGGAGTTCGGTCCCGCCGGTGGGCAACAACCAGGCCCGGTGCCGCTGGGCCAGGTCGCCGGCGGCGCTGACCACGGCGTTGACCGCCCGCTCCATGACCTCCAGGTCGATCCGCTCGGCGGCGGCGCCCAGGCCCGGCACGTCGACCGAAACCAAGGTGCCGTTGACCCCCTCCAAGCCCGGTCGAGGGGGGCCGCCTTGGGCCAAAGCCCGAAGCTCCGGGGCCAACAGGCTGGCGTAACCAGCCTGGCCGCTGACCGCCCGGCTGCGCGCGATCCCGGCGCTGGTCAGGTGAGCGATGGCGGTGACGGCGTCCAGATCTTCGTCGACGAAGGGCTTGGCCCGGGCGGCGTAGAGTGCACCCAGGGCCCGTTCACCGCTGGCGATCGGCGCGCAGATCACCGCGTTTTTTCCGCCCGCTTGTTTGGCGGCCTGCGGGAAGCGCAGATCTTTGGCCACGTCGTCGCTCATCACCTCGAAGTTTTTGGTGATGACCCACGCGACCACGCTGGTCGCGACGTTGGGATCTGAAAGGGGGCCCTTTGCGCCTCGGGCGGCGACCACCACCAAGGGACCTTGGCCGCCCTCCAGGTAGGCGACCAACTCGGCGCCGGTTTGCTCCAAGGCCAGGCCCAACATCGCGGCCAAGTAGCCGTCGAGATCCTGGCTTCGAGACAAGGCGTCGGTGGCCCGCACCAGCAGGTGGAGGGCCTTGGCCTGTTGGTCGTGCCCACTTCGGGCCTGCTCGAGCTGCTGGAGGATCGCCGAACGGCTGCCGGCGTCGAGGTCGGGCCGCGAGCTCCCATGGGCGGTGGGTAGGACCTGGGCCTTCATGCCCGAACGACGGGCTTCTTCGGCGGCGGTCGTCTCTTCGAAGCCGGCGGGGTGTTGTTCGGAGGGCAGACCCGGGTGGAAGTCGAGCCGGAAGTTTCCGATCCGGCAGACGTCACCGTCCTTGAGCACGCGGGTGTTCACCCGTTCCCCATTCACCCAAGAGCCGTTGTGGGAACCCAGGTCCTGGAGCGTCGCCCGGCCCTCGAAGAAGGTGATCCGGGTGTGATGACGGCTCACCAGATCCCCTAACAGGATGACGTCATTGGCCGGGAGTCGGCCGAAGGAGGTAATGCCCTCCCTCAAGACCAGGTTGGTCCCGTTGTGGCCCGGACCGTGGATCACCACGAAGGCCGAGTGGGATGCGGTGGGCTCGCCCACTTCAAGGGGGATATTTCCAGTGATCCGGGTGTTCGTCTAGCATTGGGTCATCGTGCCCCGGACCTGGACCTCCTTTGGCCTCATTTTCTCTACGATCATCGGGGGTTCGCCGTTCTTGGCCGCCCCCGCCTGGGCCGAAGATCCCGCGAAGGAGCTGCGTGTCGTCGATCGGCAGCCGTTGTCGCTCTGCGTTTATTATCCGCAAAAGAAGGGTCGCTACGCCTCGAGCACCGACATGCTCAAGTTCGTGAGCGTCGCCGCCAGCAACACCACGGACCTCGAGCCCCGATCCCTGACCGACGCCGAGATCACCGAATGTGCGGCCTTGACCACCCCAGTGAAGTGTTTCGTCGAGCGCATCGACGCAACTCAGCGGGCCCGACGGGCGGCGGCCGCGGCCGGCGATGATGACGACCGCTCGCGCCGCGATCTGCTGCTGGTGGTGGCGGCCCGGCCCTCCGACGATGGCGACGAAGAGCTGGTCTCGGCGGCGCTGATCGACGTCGGGACGGCGATCGATCTGATCGACAAGATGAGCAATCGAGCCCCGGACGAGGTCGAGGCCAAGATCATCGAACGGGCCCTCTTGGCGCGGCCCGAACCCGCGAAAGTTGGCACCAGCGAAGACGCCAGCCAGTTCATCATTCGGCTGTTCGAGCGAGACTTCCGCGACGCTCTAGAGAAGACCAAACACTGGCAGCCCTACGGGATGGTGGACATCAAGACCAACGTCGGGCCCCTGAGCGTCACCGTCAACGACACCATCCAGGCCGGCGTGACCGCGCCCGCCGGCATCACCCGGCTCAAGGGCGTTCGCCTCGGCAACAACAAGATCGGGCTCAGCGGCAACGACGACGTCAGGCCCTGGGAGCAGACCGTCGAGGTGAAGTCCAACGAGATCACCTTGGTGACGCCGGTCTTCGAGGCCGCGCCCAACAGCCTGATCCCGGTGAGCAACCTGGCGGTGGAGTTGTTCGGCGGCGCCCTCTTTGCGGTCGGCACCGCCTTCCTCGTCCACGGGATCCTGGCGGACCCCGCCGGTAAGGAGGTGTGCTTCTCCAACGCCGGCGCTTGTCTGACCGATCCGCTCTGGACCCGCTTTGGTTACGCCAACGATGCCGACGAAGTGGACCTACAGCGGTCGCCCAACGGCGGCGGTCCGGCGATCGCGCCCCTCGGCTACAGCATGATGGGCGCGGGTTTGGTGATGGGGCTGGGCACCTTGTTGTTCGGTGACGACGAAAACCTGCCCTGGATCCAGGTCGTCGCGGGCTTGGCCTTGGGCGTCACGGCGTACACGGTCAGCGAGGCCCTGGACAACAAGAGCAACTTCCCCTGATCCGGGGCCGGCCGGGTTGACAGGCCCCCTCCATTGATCGGACCACCATCGGGTTCGCGCGTGCGGGGGGGTGGGCCCGAGGCCACCCAGGGAAGCCGGTTCAAGTCCGGCGCGGACCCGCCACTGTAACGAGGCGCTCCTGGGCAACTGGGGGCAGGCCCGACCAATCACCCACTCGCTCTTTTTGAGCGGGGAAGGGGGTCGCGGCTGGATCCTCGAAGCCAGGAGACCGACCCGCACGCGAAGACGACGCTCCTCCCCGGGATTGGGAGGGTGGTCTCGTGGCGGCCCACAGCCCAAGGCCCGTCGGGGTGGCCATCCTTTTTTTCCTCGGCGCAACATCCGCCGAGGCGGCGCCCGTCCGCACCAGCAGCGTGACCTACCAGGTCGAGGTCCGGGATCGCGTCACGCCGGGCCCGCAGGATCCCACCGCCACTCGCACCGAACTTTCGAGCGCTCGGATCGCCCGAGCCCGGCGACGGGGCGAAGAGGTCGGCGCTTTGGTGGACGCGGTGGCCGGGGCCCGGGTCCTCGACCTGGGTGGGCCCCTGGCGCAAAAACGGCTGACCTTGCGGGGCGGATCACCGGCCCAAGCGGCGGTGATGATCGACGGCGTGGTGCTGCGTTCGCCGTTCGCGGGCGGGATCGATCTCGGGCTCTTCCCGGCGGAGCTGCTGGAGGGCGTCACTGTTTACCGGGGTGGTCAGGGCGCGACCTTTGGCGAAGGCGCCTTGACCGGGGCTTTGTCGCTGCGCACCCGGGGCCCCAGCCTTGGCCTTCGCCGATCGGTGACCGCCAGCCTCGGCGCCTTCGACAGCCGATCGGTGATGGGGACCGCCTCCTTGGCGCCGGTTTCGGTCGGTGCGTCGTGGTCCGCCACCGCCGGCAACTTCCCGTACCTGTCCCAACTCCCCGGCCTGCCCGAACGGGCCAGGGTGCGGCCCAACAACCAAAGCCAAAGGGCCGCCGCCTTCGTGTCGATGTCCGAACAAAGTGGTGGGGTGGACTGGAGCTTCTTGGCGGCCGGCACCCAACGAGCGGCGGGCGTACCGGGCCTGGCCGACACCCCCGGCGAAAGTTTCACCGCACAGGAAGACCAACGGTCCCTGTTGGCCCGGACCACCGCCGCGGCCCGGCTGGGGGCGATCCGCACCCAGCTTGGACTGGACGTGCACTACCTGGAGCTGGACTACCAAGACTCGGCCCAGGACCTGCTCAGCAACACCCGCTTCATGTCGGTCGGCGCCGAGGTGGGAGGCCGCGCCACTTTGGGAGAACATCAGCGCTGGTCCCTGGAGCTCCGGGGGGCGGCCGAACAGGCCATATCTTCAGTATATGACGTGCCAACCCGGCCTCGGGGGGTGGTGTCGTTGGCCGATCACCTGGTGTGGGGCCCGGTGTTGGGCTTCGTTGGTCTGCGGATCGAGGCCGCCGGACAACAACCGGCCCTGGTGTTGCCGCGTTTGGGCGTGGACTACGCCTGGGCCGAAGGTTGGTCGCTCCGAGCCGGGGTCTCTCGATCGGCGCGCCTGCCCAGCCTGGACGAGTTGTACCATCCACCCGAGGCCGGCTACGTCGGCAACCCCGAGCTTTTGCCCGAGTCGGCGTGGGAGGTGGAGGTGGGGTTGGGGGTGGAAGAGGGCGGCCTTCGTTTGGGGCTCACGGCTTTTGGGCGTCGGCTCGAGGAGACGATCCTCTACCTGAACCGCAACGCCTTTGCGGTCCGTCCCGAAAACTTGGGCGCGGCCCGGGCCCTGGGGTTGGAGGCCGAACTTCGGTACCAGACCGAACTCGGGCCGGTGGCTTTGGGCACCGAACTCAGCGGCGCTTGGCTCGAGGCCGAGTTGGAGGCGACTTCTGCGCCTTTGCCGACCCAACCCCGGTTCGCGGGTGCCGGCGCCGTGGATCTGGCCTGGGGGCCCTTCGAGCTGGGCCTGAGCGCTCGCGCTTTTTCTTCGACCTTCGTGACGCTGCGACCCACCGATGAAAACGTGGTCCCGGCTTACCTACGGGCGGACGCCAGCTTGATCTTGGCGCCGGTCGAACACTTCAGCGTCGCCGCTTCGGTCCTCAACCTCTTCGATGATCGCAGCTTGACCTCGGTGCAGCGCATCCCGTTGCCGGGGCGCACCTGGTTGATCACCCTCCGCATCGCCACCGAAGGAGAAGCCACATGAAAAGGGTCGCTTGTGGGTTGGCCCTCTTGGGCTTCGCGTGCGCCGAGCCGGCGGTGGTCTGGTCCCCCGAGCCCGCGGTGCCCGAACACCCGAGCCTGCGCCTGGAGCGGATCTACGCGACCCGGTCGGCGACGGAGATCTTGATCGGTGGCTTCGACGGCGCGGCGATCGGCCCGGCGCCGGTAGGGGTGGAGCGTGATGGCGTGAGGATCACCCAGGCCACCCCCGACGCTCACGGCCGCTTTCGGATCGCAACTCCCGCGGTGGACGGGGACTGGGCGATCACTCGGGCCGGTGAGCCCACGGTCGGCTTGCGGGTCCGGGATCCGGAGGTGGCCCGGGCCGCGGCCTTACTCGAAGGTTTGGGCGGGGCCGGGCTCACGCCCAACGATCTGGTGATCGTCGGCCCCAAACACGCACCCTTTGGGGCCCTGGTCCGCTCCGGTGATCACGCGGTGAGCGCGATCGATCTGGAGCAGGGCCTCCAACCCGACAGCGGCCGATTTCTGGATCGCGCCAACCCCTGGTTCGCGGCGCCGGTCGATCCCGAAGGGACCGAGGTGGTGGTCAGCGCTTACGCGAGCGGCGAAGTGCAGCGGCTCGACCTGGTGAATCGGGCTCGGCCGCCGGTGATCTATCGGCCGGGCGGCCCGGTGGAGTTGGCCAAAGCTTGGCCCCTCCTCGAACCGCGAGACGTGGACGAAGACGGCACCGCCGAGGCTTCGGTCCTGCGTTATCCGCTGATCACGCCCCAGCCGGTGTTGGTGTTGGGCGGCCGGATCTACGCGGCGTACACCGGCGTGATCTCGGTTCGTTTGGGGAGCCGTGGGCCGGTCCAGCTGCCGCCGACCTTGGTTTCGTGGGCCCTCGACGATCCCGACAACCCGAGGCGCACCCTCTTGCCGTTCCACAACCCGCAAGAGCTACGGGCCTTGCCGGACGGCCGGATCTTGGTGGTGGCCAGCGGCGTCTTGGATCCCCGAGGTGATCGGGTCGAGGTGCGGACGCCGGGTGGGGTGGTGGTCTACGATCCGATGACCGACCGGGTGGTGGAGCGTTTTGACCTCGCGGACTTTGGCGCCGGGACCGCGGTCTTGAGTGAAGAATCCTTGTGGGTCGGCTCGTTGGCTCGTCCAATCTTGCGACGGATCCCCCGCTTCGGATCCGGCGACCCCACCGAACTTTTGGTGAACGACGAAGAGGTCGACAGCATCTTCCGGATGATCGAGCTCGATGGAGGGCTGGTGGCCGTACCTTCTTTCAACACCGATCGCCTCCACGTCCTGGACCTGCGGACCGGCCAGCTCAACCCTCCACCTTTTTTCGAGCCGTTTTTGGTGGGCCCCGGCCGGCCCGTGTTCTCCGGGCTCCAGGTGGTGGCCCGTCGCCCCGGGAGAATTGGCGTCGACTTCACGGGCCCCGACCTCTTCCTGCTCTTTGGTCCTGGCTCCTCGATCACGCCCCTCGAGTTGAGAAAGGTGATGGGGCCCTAGTGCCTAACTTGGCTTGCATCGCACTTTTGGCCTTGGGCTCCCCGGTCGATGATCCGCCCAGCGTGCCGCCCCAGTGGCTTTCGTCGGCCCGGCCCAAGGTGATCGCTCGGGTGGTGACGGTGGCGCCCAGCTTGACCGAACTCCTCTACGGCCTCGGGCTCTACGATCGGGTGGTGGCGGTCTCCCGTTATGACGACTACCCCGCGGGGGTGGAGAAGTTGCCTCGGGTCGGCGGCTTCCTCGATCCCAACGTGGAGGCGATCGTCGGCCTACGCCCGGACCTGGTGTTGGCGGTGCCCAACCAAGGCAACCGCCCCGCCTTGGATCGGCTGGCCCGCCTGGGCGTGCCGGTCTACGTGGTGCCGGGCAACACCTTCGCCGACGTCTTCGTGG
Source organism: Deltaproteobacteria bacterium (assembly GCA_016703535.1). Classification (GTDB taxonomy): domain Bacteria; phylum Myxococcota; class Kuafuiibacteriia; order Kuafuiibacteriales; family Kuafuiibacteriaceae; genus Kuafuiibacterium; species Kuafuiibacterium phototrophicum. The sequence goes on from JADJBV010000002.1 coordinate 1,775,326, forward strand.
CGATCCGGGTGGTGGGAGCCCTCTTCCCGGGGGAAGGTGCCAAGGCCGCCGTCCGCCTCGAGGCCGAGCTGGTGGCCGAGCTGCGTCGCATCGAAGAAGCCCGGGTCGGTCGTAGCGGGCCCAAGGTCGCGGTCGTCTACGGCTACGAGCCGCTGATCTTGGCCGGCCCCGGCAGCTTCGCCGACACCATGCTCGAGGTCTTGGGCGCTCAGAACTTGGTGCAGACCGGATCGGCCTACCCCCAATATTCGGCGGAAGCGCTGGTCAGAGGGGCCCCCGAGGTGATCTTGGACGCGACCGAAGCCCACGGCGTGGGGGCCGCACCTTGGGCCCGCTTCACCGACTTGCCGGCGGTGCGGGCGGGGCGGGTGCACGCGGTTCCGCTCGGCTCGTTGTTACGCCCCGGTCCACGACTCCTGGAGGGGTTGAGGCTGCTGGAGCGGTTGCTCTATTCGGCGGGATCCAAGTCGATCTCGAAGTAGTCGAGCACTGGCGTGTCGAAGGCCCGGCCGTGCAGCTCCACCCGATAACGGAAGTAGCGGGCCTGGCGGAAGGCCTCTAGCGGTTCACCTTCGGGTTCGGTCACGTCCCGCCAATCCAAAAATGGATCGTCGAGGTTGGCCACGCCGCAGAGGCGAACGGTGATGCTGGTGCCGAGCGGGGTCTCGCCGCCGAAGTCCAGCAAGAGGGGCCGCTTGCCGACCGCGGCCTCACCCCGATCGACCACCTTCGACAAAATTCGGCCCGAGCTGCCGAGGCTGAGATCGGGGTTGGTCAGGGCCACGGTGGTTTCGTTGCGAATCACCCGCCCCGCCGGTTGGCCGGCGCCGCCTCGGGCCCCGGTCTCGAGGCCCACGATGCTGGCCGCCTGCAAGATCACGTCGCCGCCTGGGCTGCCGCGGCTGCAACGGCCGCTGATGTCGGCGTCGCCGCCCCGCACCACCGCGCCACCCGTCGCGTGAAAGAGGCCGCCGGTGACGAAGGAGGCGTGGCCACCATCGCCGCAGGCCGCATCCCCGGCGGCCAAGGTGCCGGGCCCATCCACGAAGATCCGACTGGCGGCTTCGACGCCCAAACCACCACCCTGGCGTTCCCCGGTGCCCCCGGCCACTCGGCTGCTGCCCTTGAGCACCAGATCTTTGGTGCGGACCACGGTGCTGCCGCCTTTGGCGCCGCCGCCGGCCTGCACCAAGCAGCCGTCGCCGACCTCGATCCGCTCTTGGGCGGTGAGCTGCAGATCGCCGCCGGCTTCGATGGTCCGGCCCGCCACGACGTTGCCGCCGCTGTTGAGCTCGATGGTGTTGGCCCGGAGCTCCAGCGCGCCGCCTTGGCTGCCGTCGATGGAGTCGTAGTTGAAGCCGGTGCCGATCGAACCCTCGGCGATCTTGAGGTTGGCCTCCGAGAAGATCCGCACCACCCCCGGGATCGCGCCGGCCTGGGCGGTGGCGGCGATCCGGGCCGCGCGCCCGGTGACCACCACGTCTCCGTAGAAGTTGAGGCGAACGTCGCCGCTCTGTTGTCCGGGTTCAGCGAAGGTCAACAGTTGGCCTCCGACGGTGAGTTGTCCTCGGCCGATGACCTCGAGGTTGGGGCGTTCTTTGTTGTTGGTCCGGGCCCAAGTGGAGATGTCACCGTCGATCCGGATCTCACCTTCGGGGCTGCCCAGCAGGAGCGTCACCGGGCCATCACTTTCGATCAGGGCTCCGGGCTCGATGAAGATGCCCTCTTGAGCGGCCAAGATCACGCCACCGGCGCCGGCCCGGATGGTGCCTTGGACGGTGATGGTCAACGCGGCCCGGAGCTCGACCGAGTCTGGCACCTCCAAGGTTGCGCCCGGTGCCACGTGGATCACCTGGGCCTCCAGGAGGTCGTTCACCACCAAGTTTTCGTCGTAGTTGCTGATGCCGAACCCTTCGATGATCGGGAAGGTGTAGGTCGGCAGGGAGGCGATGCCTCGGTTGACGTCGACCACCTCGCCCGGTTCGGTCGACTCCACCAGGTGGAGGTTGTCGAAGTCCTCCCTTAGTCGGGTCAGGTTTTCGGGGCGCCGGATGACGCCCCCGTCGGGGCTGGGGCGCGGCTCGGGGGCATCCAGCAGGACGTCTCCCCCGCACCCATACAGGAGGAGCCCCACACCTACCCAGAGCTGGCGAAGGCCGCTGGCCATCTTCAAGGGACTCTACCCCGAAACCTTTGATTCGGGCCCCTTTCCCAGCGTTTGGGCCCGTCCCCGACGGAGGAGCCCTCAGATCGGCCCAGAATCGACCGATTCCTGGAGTGGGCAAGGTGCGCTCCGGCGTTCACCATGCCGGAAGGTCGAGAGCGAGGTACCCTTGTACAAGATGTTCGGCTCCATGACGGTGGCTCGTATTCGGGGAATCCCCGTGCGGCTTCACGTCACCCTGCTGGCGATGTGCGTGATCTCCGTCGTGCGCTTCGGCTGGCTGGGGGTGCCGGCGGCGGTGGTCTTGTTTGGCTCGGTCCTGCTCCACGAGTTGGGCCACGCCTTGGTCGCCCAGCGCTTCGGCATCGGCATCGCGTCGATCGATCTGCACCTCTTGGGCGGCATGGCCTTGATGAAGTCGATGCCTCGTCGGCCGAGCCACGAGGCCCTGATCGCCGCGGCGGGTCCGGCGGTGTCTTTTGCCCTCGCCTTGGTGACCGGCCTCTTGGCCTTCGCCTTTGACGCGCACCTGGAGTTCGGGATGCCAAGGCCCGTCGATCTGTTGGCCTACGCGGCGGCGGTCAACTTGGGCATGGCGATCTTCAACCTGATCCCGGCCTTGCCGCTGGATGGTGGCCGGATCTTCCGGGCCGTGTTGTCGTCCCGTTTGGGCAACCTGCGGGCGACCCACGTCGCGGCCTGGATCTCCCGAGGTTTTGGCCTGATCTTCATCGCGGTTGGCTTCTACGCTCAGGCTTGGTCCCTGCTCTTGATCGGCGGTCTCTTGTTCTTGATGGTGCGCTACGAAGAGCGCCTCGCTTTGCAGCGAGAGACCTGGGGCCCCCACGGCCCGCTCCAGCCGGCGTTGGCCACTGCCCAAGAAACTCGCGAAGAATACGTCGACGCCCACGGCCGCCGTTACGTGGTGTTGACGCGATTGCGCTGACGTCGGCGGTGGGGCGGGCCTCCCAGAACAACCGGCGCCTCAGGCCAGGAGCTTGCGGAGCAACTTCCCGCCCAAGGAGTCGTCGAACAGCCGCTTCAGGGCCGCTCGGATCCGCTTCTGCCGGGGCGGGGTGTACGGATACCAATACGGATCACGCTCGAGGGGCGGCACCCGATCCATGTTGATGTGGCGCGCGTGGCTGAGCTCCTTCAGGCCTCGATCGCTGCGCACCACCCCCAGGCCGGAGTGTTTGATCCCGCCCCAGGGCATCTCGGGCACACCCGCGCAGGACAAGACGTCGTTGACCATCACCGATCCGACCTCGAGCCGTTCGGCGAAGTGGCGGGCCTGTTCTTTGTCTTTGGTGAAGAGGTAACCGGCCAAGCCGAGGTGGGAGTCATTGGCCAAACGAAGAGCCTCTTCGGCGTCTTTGACCTTCATCATCGGCACCACCGGGCCGAAGATCTCGGCCTTCATCACCTCCATCGAGTGATCGCAGTCGGCCAACACGGTCGGCGAATAATACAGGCCGGCCGGGTCCCCGGTGCGATGGCCACCGACCATCACCCGGGCCCCTTTTTGTTTGGCGTCGGCCACCAGGGCCTCGACGATCTCCCGTTGGCGCGGCCAGGTCAGGCTGCCGACCTCACCCTTTTCTCCGACCGACAACTTTTGGGTGGCGTCGGTGACCTTCTGCACCAGGGCCTCATAAACCGGCTCCACCGCGTAGACCCGCTCCACCGACGCGCAGATCTGGCCCGAGTTGGCGAAGCCACCCCAGACGATGGCGTTGCTGGCCCGATCGAGGTCCGCGTCCTCGAGCACCACCGCCGGCGCCTTGCCGCCCAACTCCAAGGTGTACGGGATCAGGCGTTCGGCGCAGGCCACCCCCACTCGCCGACCGGTCGCGACCGCGCCGGTGAAGACCAGGTGATCCGGTTGAGCCTCGATCAAGGCGGCGCCGGTGGGCCCCAGGCCGGTGACGACTCGGAAGAGATCGGGATCGACGCCGGCTTCGTCGTAACACTTCTTCAGCAACAAGGCCGACAGGGGCGTGACCTCCGAAGGTTTGAGCACCACCGCGCTGCCGGCGATCAACGCCATGGAGACGTCGGCGGCGGGCATGAAAAACGGAAAGTTCCAGGGGGTGATGATGCCGATCAGCCCCTTGGGTCGGTAGGTGAGGTAGCTGGCCCGGTGGCGAGCGGTCGCCAAACGGATCGGCTCGTCGGCCAAGATCCGCGGGGCGTTCTCCAGGAAATAGTTCATCACCAAAAGTGAGGCCCCGACGTCGAGGCTCAGTGCGTCCATGCCGACCTTGCCGTTCTCTTGGTGGATGGTCTCGACCAGCTCATCGGTGCGGCGAGCGATCGCTTGGGTCACCGGCCACAAGGCGGCGCAACGTTGGGCGACCGTCTTTTCGGCCCAGCTTCGGCCGGCGGCCCGGGCCCGAGTGACCTCGGCTTGGACCTGGTCGGGGCCAAAAACGGGGAGTTCGGTGAGGACCACCCCGGTGGACGGGTTCTTGACCTCGAAGGTTTGCGCGGACTTGGCGACCATACCGCCACTCAGGCTGGAAGGTCCCTGGGAGTCAACCCGCCGCCGTTGGACCGTTGCCGACGGACCGCCGGTCGTGGCAGCGTGCCCAACTCATGGTGGCGGCCCACACCGAAGCACCCCAGCTCCCTGGGCTTTCGGCTCGGGAGCGGGTGGCCCTGCTTCGCATCTTGGCGGTCTCCTCGATCGACGATGCCACCATCGAACCTCGTCGGGCGGCGGCTCTGGAAAACTACGCCCGGGTTTTGGTGAGTGGCCCCGCGGATCATCGGGCGGTGGTGGTGGCGGCTCAACGCCTGATCGCCGTGTGGGCCCCGGCCCGGCCCGCGCCGGTGGTGGTCCGTTCGACCCACGCGCCGGCACCTTCGTCCCAAGTTCACCCCAAGTTGATGCGGGCCGAAGCGGCCTTGGCCGAAGAGCCCAAACGTCGGCCGATCTTCGCGGCCTTCTTGGAGGTCGCCGAGTCCGGCGCGACCGAGCCGATGTCGCCTTATCACTTGGCGGCGGTCTGCGCGGCCCACGCGCGCCCTCAGTCTCGGGCGTTGCCGCGGGCCGTCAGCGGTAGATGACCTCCCACCCGGCGGGTGGGGTGTACGTGAAGAGGTCCTCTTTGAGGCCGGTGTTGAGGCGCGGCTCCAAAAACTTGAAGCGGTTGGTGTTGCCGGCGGTCTCGAAGATCACCGACTCCTTCACCTCACCGGTGGTGGGCTCCACCACCAAGACCAACTTCGCGTAGTTGGCGCCGGTCTTCGGCAACATCTCCAGGGCCTTCAGCCCGGCCGCGGCGCCCACGGTTTTGCCGTCGATCACCTTGACCTCGAAGGTGTCGGTCAACTTGCCTTCACCCCAGAGGAAGCGGATCGAGCTGGAGATCTCGGCCGAGCGGAAGTTCGGATCGACGAACACCTGTTCGAACTCGGGATCGGCGACGTACAACTTCTTGCCGTCCACGACCCACAACTTCTCGACGGGCTTTTGATAGGCCCACCGCACCAAGCCGGGCCGCTTCAGCTGCAAGGTGCCCCGGGACTCGGTCTCCTGGGAGAGGGCGATCTTCCGGTAGGTCTGGATGAAGTCGGCGGTGTAGTCCTTGATGCCCTCGTAGTAGTGCTGGACCAGATCGACCAACACCGTCACCTCGTCTTTGGCGGCGGCGGCCTTGGGCGTGGCTTTGGTGGCAGTTTTGGCGACCGGCTTCGACGGGGCGGCGCCCTCGGGTTTACCGGCGCCGGCTAGGGTCAACAGCAGGGCACATCCGTAGGTCGTCAGCATGGGCTTCGTCCTTTAACGCTCGGCACCACCAAATTGGTGCATGGGCCGAAAATCCGGAGGCCATCGGAGCACTTGAGCCGCGAACTGTCGAGCCCTCTTCGCTTGGGGAACGCCCCAAGTGGCTCAACGGCGCAGGAGGTGAGACTCGGGTTTGCAAGCTAGCTTGCACACCGGCCATTGTTTCTGCGCCCGATCCCGGGAAACTTTTGTCTGCCGGCGCGTACGACGTTGGGCAGGGATGAGCGGGAGCGGTTCACCAGCGCGATTGCGGGCGGTCCCCAGTTTACCTCGGGCGACCTCGGTGTGGCCGGGCTCGATCTTGGCGGGTCGGTACAAGGTCACCGGTCGGCTCGGCGGCGGCTCGATGGGCCAGATCTACCGCGCCACCCAACAACCCGGGGGCCGGGAGGTGGCGATCAAGGTGTTGTCGTCGGAGGTCGATGGCAACGCCGAACGTTTCCGAAAGCGCTTCGTGAGGGAAGCGGCGGTGGTGGCCCGGCTCAACCACCCCAACGTCGTGGCGGTCTACGACTACGGTGAGACCGACAACGGCGACGTCTTCATGGCGATGGAGCACATCCCGGGGGCGCCGCTCTCCGAGGTGATGCGCACCCTCGGCCCGCTGCCGGTGTCCCGGGCTTTGGCGATCTCCATCCAAGTGGCGCGGGCGCTCCGCAAGGCCCACAACCACGGGGTGGTGCACCGGGATCTGAAGCCGGCCAACATCATGGTGCGGCCCGACGAAGACGGCTTCGACTTCGTGAAGGTCCTCGACTTCGGTTTGCTCAAGCTCTTTTCACCGGATCACGGCGAGGTCGAAGGCGCCTTCACCGATGAGGCCTTGACCACCGCCGGATCGTTGATGGGCACGCCGGGCTACATGGCGCCGGAGCAGGCGGTGGGGGAGGCCATCGACTCCCGGGCGGACATCTACTCTTTCGGCGTGATGATGTTCCAGATGTTGACCGGCCGCTTGCCCTTCGAGGACGAGGGCCTGGTCGAGCTGGTGACGGCCCAGGTGTTGAAGCCGGTGCCCACCATCCGTGAGGTCGCGCCCGAGGTGGTGGTGCCCGATCACCTCGAGCAGATCGTGCGCCGGTGCCTCGATCGCCACCGCAACCTCCGTTATCAAACCGTCGACGAGTTGTTGGTCGATCTGAAGCGGGTCTGGCGCCTGGAGACCGACGAAAGTTACGGCACCGAAACCTTCTCCATCCCTTCACTGCCGGTCTTGGTGGACCTCGACGGCGCCACCGCCGAGCCCGAAGAGCGGCCCTTCGCTGAACCCAGCACCTTGTTGGTCGAGCCCCCGGTCGCGTCCCGTGGGCCTTGGGTGTATCTGGCCTTGGCCTTTTTGGCCGTCGCGATCACCTTGGGCGCTTGGATCGGCTGGGGGCCGGAGCGTCGCCCGGCCGAAGCCCCCGCCTCAGCTCCACCCTCGGCGGCCCCCGCGCCCGCCCCCGAGGGCTACAAAGACAATCCTTATTGAAGGGCCGGAACGGGGCGGCCAGAGCTCCCGACCGAAAAAGGGTAAAAAACCCAGTCTCTTCATTGGCTTGCGGGATACCCATCCGGATCCACGGTCGGCGTTTCCTGGACCGCGAGCCCAAGGGAGGGCCGGGAAGTCTGGGGCCGGTTTTTTGACCGTAATCCCGTCCGGCCCCAAGGTGGGTCCTGCTCACCCATGGCGAAGAAGGGCAAAAAAAAGACCTCCGAAGCACCGAACGAGAGCCAGCGGCCCGTTCGTGCACACTCCGGCGACGCGTTGCCGAGCCGCAAGCTCGAGGCCTTGGGCGTGGGCATGTTGCTCTTGGCCTTGGGCCTCTGTTTTGCGCTCTTCAGCTTCGATCCCGGTGATCGCAGCGGCGATGGCAACTTGGTGGGCCCGGTGGGCTCGACCTTCGCTCGGCTGATCTTGGGCGGTATCGGCGTCGTCGGATATTTGGCGGGGTTGGTCGCCTTGGGTTTGGCGGGCGCGACCTTGCTCGGCCGACTGCGGGTGCCGAGTTTGCTCTCGTTGCTTTCGGGTCTCGGCATCATGGCCGGGGCCACCGTGTTGGCCCATTTGGTCGCCGGCGGCGCGGAGATCTTGGGACAACCGGCGGGTGGGGCGATCGGCGCCGTCCTCGGGGACGCGGCCCGACGGGTGGTGGGCCCGGCCGGCGCCGCCCTTTCGGCGGTGGCCTTGGTGATGTTCGGCGTCATCGGGATCTCGGATCTCTCTTTTTCGGCGGCCTTGTCCGACGGACTTGGATTCCTCAAGTTGTCGGTGATGTCGGCGGTGGGGCGGGCCAAGGTGGCCCGGGAAGCCCGGCTGATCGAACGGCAACGCGAAGAGGAACTCTACGAAGCGGCCCGGGCCCAACGGGCCCAAGCCAAGCTGGAGCAAGAGGCCAAAGAGCAGGCCCTGAAGTTGGAGCTGGAGGACAAGGCGCGCCTCGCCACCCTCAAGGCCACGGCGCGAGCCGAGGAGAAGGCGCTGAAGCGGATCGCCGGGCTGGAGGTCAAAGAACGCCTCCAAAAGGAGCGGGAAGAGAAGGAACGTCTGGCCGCCGAAGAGGCGCTACAAGCCGCCGAAGAGGCCGCCAAGGCCGCCGCGTTTTTGCCCGAACCCACCGAAGATCCGGCCGCGGTGCTCGAGGCGTTGGCGTCACCTCCGGAGGCCCGGGAGCAGCTCGCGACGGGGGTGCCGGGTCCGGCGGCCTTCGACGACGAGTCGATGCCAGCCTTGGATCGTTCGATCGCCGAAGACTCGGATCCGGAGCTCGAGGCCGAAGAGGAGGAGACCGACGATCCGGCGGAGGTCATCTCGGCCATCGATCGCCAGTCCCAGCCGCCCCGGGTCGCCAAGGTCGAGCAGGAGCCCGACACCGAACCCGACGCCAACGGCCCCTTGATCCACGAACGTAAGGTGGTGGAGGCCCACTTCGAGGACGAAGCGGTGCAACCTGCCTTGCCCCTCGAGCCGGAAAAGCCGGTTTATCAGCTGCCTCCGTTGAACCTCCTCGACTACGAAGGTGAGGCGCCCATTCCGGTCGACGGCGAGTTGTTGCGGGCCAAGGCCACCCGGCTGGAAGAGAAGCTCAAGACCTACGGCGTCGAAGGCAAGATCACCGCGATCCGCCCCGGCCCGGTGGTGACCACCTACGAATACCAGCCGGCCCCAGGCGTAAAGGTCGCCAAGATCGCCAGCCTCTCGGACGACATCGCGATGTCGATGGAGGCGGTGCGGGTCCGCATCGTGGCGCCGATCCCGGGCCGCGGTGTGGTGGGCATCGAGCTCCCCAACGACAAGCGCGAAAACGTCTACCTGAAGGAGGTCATCGCCCACGACACCTTCAAGAAGTCGAAGTCACTCCTCACCATGGCCCTCGGCAAAGACGCCGAAGGCGACGTGCAGTGTCGTGACCTGCGGAAGATGCCTCACCTGTTGATCGCCGGCACCACCGGCTCCGGCAAGTCGGTCAGCATCAACACCATGATCTTGTCGATCCTCTACAAGGCGACCCCGGATCAGGTGAAGTTCATCATGGTCGACCCGAAGATGCTGGAGTTGTCTTTGTACGAAGACATCCCGCACTTGTTGTTGCCGGTGGTCACCGACCCGCGCAAAGCGTCCTTGGCGCTTCAGTGGGCGGTTGATGAGATGGAGCGGCGTTACCAGATGTTGTCGGACATGAAGGTCCGCGACCTGGAGGGCTTCAACAAACGGCTGGAGCGGCTCAAAGAACACCGCGCCAAACAAGGTCAGCTGGCCCGACTCCAGGCCACCGCCGTTGAACCCGAGGTGGTGGAGGAAGGGCAGGCGCTCTCTGAACCGCCGGAGGCCGTTGAGGAACACGGTCGGATCCACGATCCGTGGCCGAACCAAGAGATCCCCGAGCCCTTGCCGTACATCGTGGTGTTGATCGACGAGTTCGCCGATCTGATGTGTGTGGCGCCCAGGGACGTGGAGATGTCGGTGCAGCGCTTGGCCCAAAAGGCTCGAGCGGCGGGCATCCACGTGTTGCTCGCCACCCAACGTCCGTCGACCGACGTGATCACCGGCGTGATCAAGAACAACTTCCCCTCCCGGCTCTCCTTCCGGGTGAGCAGCCGGCACGACTCGTCGACGGTGCTCAACAGCCCGGGCGCCGAAAACTTGCTCGGCATGGGCGACAGCTTGTTCCTCAGCGTGGCGGCGCCCACCGCCGAACGCATCCACGGCGGCTACGTCTCGGAGGACGAGGTCGAGCGGGTCGTGGAGTTCTGGAAGAAGCAGGCCAAGCCCAAGTACGACCCGACCATCCTCCAGCGCCGGGACGACGACGGTGACGGCGAAGGGGGCATCGAACCCGAGGAGATGGACGAACACTACGATCTGGCGGTGAAGATCGTCACCGAGACCAAAAAGTGTTCGATCTCGGCGATCCAGCGGCGCCTCCGGGTTGGCTACAACCGGGCCGCCCGGATGGTCGAGATGATGGAGATCCAAGGCATCGTGGGCCCGGCCATGGGGCCCAAAGGCGAACGCGAGGTTTTGGTGCAGTCCATGGGTCAAGACGGCCCGGCCCGGAGCTGAGCCACACCGCCTGGCAGAAGCTCAGGCCCACGCTGCACGGTCACGTGCGGTCGGACCTCCCAGCTCACCCCACATCCACTGAGGCGCGCTGGGGGAGGCCCCCTGGGTGGGCCTTGGGCGACCCGGCCTCGTTCTGCGCCGGATCTGCGCCGGTGGGGACCCGGGCCTTACCTCAAGATCCCCAGCGGTTGGCCGAAGGGATCGGGTCGAGCCCCATGCGACCTATCGAATTTTTGGTCATCGGCAGTGGTCCGGCGGGGCTACGCGGCGCCATCCAGGCCGCCAAGCTCGGCAAACGGACGGTGTTGGTGGAAAAACGCACCAGCGTCGGCGGGGTGTCGGTGCACACCGGCACCATCCCCAGTAAGACCCTCCGGGAGGCCGTGCTTTACCTCTCTGGCGTTCGGCAAAGGAGCTTTTACGGCCAGGGCCACCGGGAACGACAAGAGCTGACCATCGACGATCTCCTCCACCGGCTGGAGCACACCGTCAGCCGCGAGGTGGACGTCATTCGGGATCAGCTGCTGCGCAACGGCGTCGAGCTCTTGGAGGGCGACGCCCGGTTCGTCTCCGCTCACCAGGTTCAGGTCCGCACCCAAACCGGGTCGATGTTGGACCTGGAGGCGGAGCGGATCCTGATCGCGACCGGGACCCATCCCTATCGTCCCACCCACATCCCCTTCGACGATCGCCAGGTGATCGACAGCGACGGGATCCTCAAGCTCGAAAAGTTGCCCCGGACCATGACCGTCGTCGGCTCGGGGGTGATCGGCCTGGAGTACGCCTCGATGTTCCAGGCCCTGGACGTGCGGATCTCCTTGGTCGACGAACGAGAGACCTTGCTCGACTTCCTCGACAAGGAGATCACCGCCGAGCTCACCCACACGTTGCGTGATCGAGGGGTGGCCTTACGTCTGGGCGAACGGGTGGCCGGCATCTCCCGGGACCCGGACGGGAAGGTCACGACTCGTTTGGTCAGCGGACGGTATCTCCGCTCCGAGGTGGTCTTGTTCGCCGCGGGTCGAGTCGGCGCCACCGCCGAGCTCAACCTGGAGGCCGCGGGCCTGGCCGCCGACAGCCGCGGCCGGCTGACGGTGGACGCCAAGTTCCGCACTAGCCAACCCCACATCTACGCGGCCGGCGACGTGATCGGCTTCCCCAGCCTGGCCTCGACCTCCATGGAGCAAGGCCGTTTGGCCGCTTGTTTTGCCTTCCGCCACGGCGAACATCGGGCCGCCGAACTTTTCCCCTTCGGCATCTACGCGGTGCCAGAGATAAGTATGGTCGGCGCCACCGAAGAGCAGCTGCGGGACAAAGGTGTCCCTTACGAGGTCGGGGTCTCGCGCTTTCGGGAGCTGGCCCGGGGCCAGATCTTGGGCCTGGAGAGCGGGATGTTGAAGCTTTTGGTGAGCCTCGGGGATCGCAAGATCTTGGGCGTCCACATCCTGGGTGAAGGCGCGACCGAACTGATCCACATCGGCCAGTCGGTGATCGCCTTGGGCGGCACCCTGGACTACTTGGTGGAGAGCATCTTCAACTACCCGACCCTGGCTGAGGCCTACAAGGTCGCGGCCCTCGACGCCTGGAATCGCTTGCCCCAACCCCAGACTCCGGCCACCACCGATCTGGAGGCGGCGCCGCCCGAGGCCACGGTGTTGGCTTTGGCCCGTTAGCTCCCCGCGACCAGCTGGGCCACCACCTGATCGACGCCGCCGAGCAGCGCGTCCGGATCACAAGTGGTCTTGACCGAGGTGGCGCGTTCGGTGGTTTCGGTGCCGAGATCGTAGAAGGTGGTGGTCAGGGCGCAGATCTCGCCGGCCCGCAACACCCGGGTGGCCACCGTCTTTTGAGCCGCCAAGGCTCGGCCCAACTCGATCTGGCAGCTGCTGTCGTAACAGGCCCGAAATGATTGTTGCTTCTCCGACAACAATCGAGCCCTCAGTTGATCACGGGGCACCACCCGATAGCCGAGGCGTTCGGCCAAGCGGGTGGCCAGGTAACCCGCCAACTCGCCGGGCAACGGTTCGGCCAAACCCACGTCTCCTTCGAAGTCGAAGACCGCCAACACCGGGCCGGTGCCGGGAGCCCAAGTCGGCGGCGGCAACGGAGGCCTCGGCAAACGGGCCAATACGGTCAGGACCCGTTCGCTCTTCTCCGACAGGCGGGCCCGCAGCTCCTCCAACACCGGCTGAGTCGCGCAAGAAAGATCGATCTCACCCCCGTAGTAGAGGCCGGTGAACCGCCGACACTGGGCCCGGGCGGCGGCGTCGGCCAACACCACCCCGCTGTCGTGCCGTAGCTCGGCCCGGATGGTCACCGAGATCCAGCGGCTGTAGGTTGGCAGCCCAAAAACGGGGAGAAAAAACGGCGGCACCCAACCCCAAGCGGTGTCATCACCCCGGGCGCTGGCCTCGACCAACAGGTGCAACGTCGCGTCCGGGGCCAAAGGGTCCACCGAAAACGGCCCGTTCTCCTCCAGATCCCGCTCGACCGCGTCCTTCAGCGACTGACCGAGCAGGGGATCGTCGGCGCGCTCCAGCTCTTCGTGAAAGTCGGCGTCCACGACCTTCACCGCCGGCACCAGCTCCACCGCCACCTTCACTCGGACCGGGACTTTGGGGACGGCTTCTTGGGAGCGGTAGGCGAGGGAGGGCACCACCGTGCCGCAACCGTAGAGGCACAAGAATAGGGGCCAAACGCGCATGGTCCCTCTACCGGAGCCCAGGCCCGCCGGGCCCGTCAACGCGGGGGTCGAGGTTTGCCGGCGATCACAGGCACAGCCCGAAGGCCAAGCCGACATCGGCGCAGGTGCCCAAGGTACAGTTGGGGCGGGCCAACTCGCAGGTCTGATAACACTGGCGCGGATAGGGCATGCCGTTTTGGTCCTGCAAGGTGACGCAGAGGCCACCGCGGGCGCAGCCTTCGTCTTCACAACCTTCACCGATGCCGCGGGTGCCTCGGGGACCACAGGCCGGGACGGTGCCGTACAAGGTGCAGACCTCTGCGGCTGGGCAACGATCGTCCAAGGGATCGCAGCGGGTCCCGAGGGCGAAGCAGACGCCGTACCGCTGACTGACCGGCCCGTCCGACTCCAGGCCTACCGGGAAACACTCGTAGGCGGTGCCCGGGTCGGCTTCGTTGAGGCGCGCACACGGCACGGAGGCCCGTTGATCGCAGACCTGCCAACACTCGGCGCCTTCACCGGGCCGGAGCGGTAAACACGCCAAACCCGCCGCACAACTCACCTGTCGGTAGGTGCAGGAAGCGCCCAAGGCGGCGGTGCCGGAGCTGCAGCGGCATTGGCCTTGGTCGGGATCGACCGACCAACCGCAGGCCTCACCGACGCTGCAGCCTCCGCCGATCACCGGGTCACAAACGCCGAGGCTGGCGTCGACGGCCCCACAGGGATCGACGGTGCCGCCATCCCCCGGGCCGGCGTCGAGGTCGGGATCGCCGCTCCCTGGGCAGGCCAGGTGGTTTGCCGCGACCAGGGCCCAGATCAGCCTTCGCATACGGATCAGGATACCGCTGGGACCCGGCCATCGGTCAAACCGGCGGACCGGACCGGGAACTCCACGGCCACCCGAAATCCTTTGTGCCCGTCGACCGAAACTTTACCGTTCAGTTGTTGGGTCAGGCTGGCGATGATCAACATGCCGATCGAGCCGGAGTCTTCGATCCGTCCCAAATCGGGGGCGCCCACGCCGTTGTCCTCGACGCGCAAGAACCCAACCCTCTCCGCCTCGCTCAACTCCACCGCAATTCGAGGTGGCGCGACGGTGGGGTTCGGGAAGGCGTGTTTGAGGGCGTTGGTCACCAGCTCGGAGACGATGAGGCCCACCGGGATGGCCGCGTTCATCGGGAAATAGTGGCCGTCGGCTCGACACTCGATCTCGACCGCGGTCGGTCGACCTTGGGCGTGGCGGAGGTCTTCGATGAGGCCCCTCAGGTACGGGCCCATGTCGATGCGGTCCAGATCTTGGCTCTGATAGATGTGCTCGTGCAGGCGGGCGATGGCGAAGATCCGGGCCCGAGTTTCGATGAAGGCATCGCGGCTCGACGGATCTGAAACGCGGTCACTTTGGAGGTTGAGCAGGCTGGCGATCAGCTGGAGGTTATTCTTGATCCGGTGATGGATCTCCTTGAGCAGGGTCTCCTTTTCTCGAAGAGACTCGCGAAGGGATCTCTCGACCTCTCGTCGCAAGGCCTGCAGCCGCTCCCGTTCGCTCACGTCGTGGACGCTGACCAAGGAGGCGGGCGCGTCATCGTAGGTGATCGAGGCCCGGCTCACCTCCACGGCCATCGCGTCTCCGTTGCCTCGCTGGATCCGGAGCAACTCGGTCACCGGGGCGCGGGCGTCGTCATCGGGGGAAGAATGGAACGGCGTCCCTCGGGTTCGATCCTCAGGATGGAGGTGTTGGTCGATTAACCCTTGGATGCTGTCGCCTTTCGCCACACTTCTTCCAAGCATGGTGGTGAGGGCCGGGTTGACGTAACGGACCGTACCCTCGGCCACCACCATGATCCCAAAGGGGACGTGTTGGGAGAGCACTCGGAAGTTGGCCTCGGAGCGGGTCATGGCCTCCTGCAGAGTCCGACGTTCGGTGACGACGTTGGCTTGCCCGTCCCGGGACGCCCCATGACGCCGCCAAAAGCCCCAAGCGGTGAGGCCTGTTGCCACGGTCAGGAGGGCAACGCTCAGCTCGATCCCGTACCAGCCCGCCCGCAACCCCACGAGGCCGAGGCACCCGCCCACCCACGGAAGGATCAAAAGCCACGGAATCGACCTTCGCTCACCGCGGCCGTTCGCGTTGTCATCTAGGACCAAAAGCCAAACCTGGTCATCGCCGCCGCGGAGTCTACCGGTCTGTGCGTCGGCACGGAACCATAGGACTGAAGCTTCAGCACACTGAAGGTCCAACTGTGCTAGCGTCCGACCCGACCATCCTGCCAAAGACACCTCGGACCACCCTTCACTGGGGGCCGGCTTTGGGACCTTAGTCGTTCAGCTTGGACGGGGTGCGCTCCGGTCCTTCTGTCTCGGAAAGCGCATCGAGGGACCGATGAATGAGCGAAGAGTTTTGGTGGTGGAAGACGAGCGCATCGTTGCGCGCGATCTCCAGCTGACCCTGCAGCGCTTGGGCTACGACTGCCCAGAGGTGGCGGGGTCTTCTGCGGAAGCCCTCCGAACGGCGAGCGAACACTGCCCCGATCTGGTCTTGATGGATATCCACCTGCCGGGTGATCTCGACGGGATCGAGTGTGCTCGGGCGTTGCGAGACGGCTTCGACGTCCCGGTGGTGTTCCTCACCGCCTATTCAGACGCCGACACGTTGAGCCGGGCCGCGTCCGTTGGGCCCCATGGCTACCTGGTGAAGCCGGTGCGCACCGATGAACTCCGCACCACCATCGAGGTGTCGCTCTACAAACACCAGATGGATCGCCGGCTCAAAGAGCGAGAGCGGTGGTTCGCGACCACCCTCCAGTCCATCTCCGACGCGGTGATCTCCACCGACGCTCGTGGACACATCGCCTTCATGAACCCCGTTGCAGAAAGCCTGACTGGGTGGCGGAGCGAAGAGGCCGACGGCCTCCCCATCGAACAGGTCCTCCAGCTGCTGGACTCGGGTGGGAAGGTCACCACGATCAGCCCGATTCAGGAGGCCCTCGGGAGGGGTCGCAGCGTCGAGATCACCGGTACCCTGGTCCCGAGAGCTGGGGCCCAACGGAAGATCGTCGACACCACCGCCCCAATCGTGGATGGCGGCGCGACCGTCGGTGCGGTGGTTGTTTTTCGGGACATCACCGAGGAGCACAAGGCCCAGCGGCGGATGCAGCTCACCGATCGCTTGGCTTCCTTGGCGACCTTGGCCGGAGGGATGGCCCACGGGATCAACAACCCCCTGGCCGTGGTCTTGATCAGCCTGGAGCTCGCCCGAGGAACGCTGAGTGAGGCCGATCCGGAGCAGGCCCGGACCTGGATGAAAGAAGTGGACGGGTTGCTGGAGGGTGCCGTCGACGGGGTCACGCGGATCAAGCGGATCGTCCACGAACTGGGCATGTTCGCCGGGCGATCCGAGCCGGGCATCGCCGATGTGGAACGTTCGGTCGGCTGGGCCGCGAAGGTCATCAGCCCCGCCCTCGACGCCTCCAACGCGATGTTGTCTCGGATCGGCACGCCGGTGCCCAAAGTGGCGCTGGAAGAGACTCGCTTGGCGCAGGTGCTTTTGCAGCTGCTCTCCAACGCGGTCCAGGCGGTCCAGACCGTCCCACCGGAGCGTCGAAAAATTGAGCTGGACCATCGGCTCCGGGAGGACGGCAGGGTCGAACTCCGGGTGACCGACCAGGGGGTGGGCATCCCGCCAGAGCTCCTCTCTCGGATCTTCGATCCCTTCTACACCACCAAGGCGGTGGGGCAAGGCACGGGCCTGGGGCTGGCGATCGTCCACGGCATCATCGGTTCGGCGGAAGGTGAACTCACTGTCGAGAGTGTACTCGGAGAAGGGACGACGTTTCGGGTCGTGTTGCCCGCCGCTCCCCCGGGGGATGTGGTGGGGACGCCGCCCGAGGCCCGGGCCAAGATCTTGATCGTCGATGAGGAGGCCTTGAGCCTCAACGCCATGCGCCGCTTCTTATCGGACACCCACGAGGTGGTCACCGCCAGCAGCAGCTTGGAAGCGCAGCAGCGGCTCCAGACCGGCGAACACTTCGACGTCATCGTGGCGGATCTGATGATGGCGAGACACTCGAGCCGCGAGTTCTACGAGTGGGTCTTGGCCCATCGCCCCGAGCAGGCTCGTCAGATGTTGTTCGTCGCCGCGGGGGCCACGACGGTGGGGGCGATCGAGTTCCTGCGCAGCATCCCCGAGCCCTACCTCGAGAAGCCGATCTCCGCTCAAGACCTGCGGGCCCGGGTTCAGGAGCTTTTGGCCAAGCGGTTTTTTGGCGTCAAAGACGGAAGTTAGTGCCCGGCCGCAGGCCTCGTGCCGTGGAGCCATAGGCCTGGGGCGGAGTTCTAGAACTGGGCCGCGATCCAGCCGACGCTCCGGATCACGGGGCCGATGCTGGCGTCCAACACCGGATCGCTGGTGGTCACGTTTTTGGTGACCAGCTCCAGGTGGTACCCCGCCGACAAGGCGCCCAAGGAGTAGCGGAAGCCGAGGTAAGGCCGCAGGCGCAAGGTGCGGTAGTCCACGAAGTTGGCCCGGCCGCCGGCGTAGGTGCCGCTCCGTCCGTCTTCACTCCAGGAGTCGAGGGACAGGCCGACGTTGCCGCTCAGCTGATCGAGGAGCTGGCCGCCGAGGTTCAGGTCACCCATCAAGAGGTTGCCTTGGTAGTCGTCCTCCTCGAGGTCCGCGTCCCGGCCGTCCTTGTCGAAGATGTACTTCAGCTTCAGGTTGATCTCGGCGCCGCGCCACAGATCGGGCTTGAGCCGCACCTTGGCCATGCCGATGGCGCTCAAGCGATCTTGGTTGCGCGCATACACCGTCCGCGGATCCCGGCCTCGATCGTTGGTGTTGGCGTACGAAAAAAGTTGGGTGTCGGTGTAGCCGGTGAAGCCGCCGAAGCCCGGGTAGAGGTCCATGTTCCGGTCTTGGAGGTTGGTGTTGTAGGTCAGGAAGGTCCCCTCGGCGGTGAAGTCCAGGAAGTCGCCGGTGGTTTCGGCCACCAAGGTGCCGCCGTGCCAGCCCACACACGACTCGTAGAACTTGTCGTTGAAGTCGATCAACTCGTTGGCCAGGTTGAGGGTCGGCAGTTGGCCGCCCTCCAAAAAGCCGTCGGTCAACAACACGTCCTCTTCGCGCCGGGAGCCGACCACCGCGTTGAAGTTGGCGCCGATGTTGAAGTACTCGAGCTTGAGCGCCGAACCTTCGCCGAACAGATCGACCAACTCGAAGCGGCCGATGGCGGCCAGGTCGGTGTTGGTGTCGTAGACCACGTTGGAGAAGCCCAACCCACCCAAGGCGATGTTGCTGACGTACTCTTCGCTCGGGGCGTTGTGCGACAAGGCCAAGATCAACTTGGCTCGGAAGGCGTCGAAGCCGGTGAGGTTGGCGGTGACGCTGCCGTTCATGCCCAAAAACCGGGGCGCCGCGGCGGTGATCCCGTCCTGGGGATCGTTGGTGTTGGTGGAGCCGGGGGCGTCGGGATCGTCCCGATCCGCTTCTTCGTCCAGGACCACGCTGCCGTTGACCGTCAGGCTGAAGCGATCGGCCAGGGCGGGCAAGGTGCCGAGGGAAAAGGCGTAGACCGCGTCCCGGGCCCAGAACGGGTTGGTGAGCAGCGGATCTTCCAGCGAGTTGTAGTTCGCGGTGCCGTACAACTTCGACAACGCGATCCGGGCCAACAAGAGCTTGGCGTATTCGCCGAGGGAGGTCTGGAGGAAGAGGCCCTTGGCGTTGAAGCGTTCGATAAAACGCACCCGGCCGACCGTGAAGGGATCGAACATCCCGAGGTCCGAGGAGCCCGCCAAAAACCAGTCCACGTAGGGCACCGGCTGAGCCACCCGCACGTAGATCCCGCGCAGCTGCAGCGGCGCCGAGTGGTTTTGGCCCAGGCTTTCGGAGGAGGCGTCGGGGATGTCGCGGAGATCGCCGTTTTCGAAGTAGTCGGCGAACTGTTGGCCGTAGCGGCTCTGAATGCGGAAGCTGCCCTCGATCTTGGCGGTGGGCCGCCCGATGATGGTCAAGGCCAACTCGGGGCAGGCGCCGTTGTCGCCGGCGAAGTTGTCGCCCGAGGGGTGCGGGTTGCCGTAGGTGACACAACCTTGGCTGGTGTTGTTGCGGAAGAGCCACTTGGTATAGGCCTCGGCCTTCAGCTCCAACGCCGACGCCGAAACTCCGCTGGGGGCGCTGGCCGGCGCCCCGCCGCCCGAACTTTGGGCCTCTTCCCGCAGCTGCTCCTTCATCGACTCGAGCCAGTCGAGCTGGGCGTCGGTGAAGGGTGGGGCGTCACCGTCGGGGGGCGCGGTCGAGGTTCCGGTCTGGGCCAAGGCCCACAACACAAAAAGCGTCTTCATCACCGCGCCTCAGAGCCGAACGAAGGGGAGTTGGACCAACTTGGCGCCCTTGGGTTCGTCGGCGCAGGTGTAGCCCGAGAGCAACTTCTCTTGCGCGGGGCCTTCGGCGTCGGCGCCTTGGGCGGGCCCGGCCAGGAGATCGGTGACCTGCGGATCGCCGAAGCCGTCGCAGCCGCCGCCGAAGCGGTGTTCACCTTCGATCTCGTTGACCTTGCGGGCCAGGATGTCCTCTTTCGCCGGGAACCCTTCGTTGCTGAGCATGAGCACCTGCACGCCCCAGCTCTTCTGAGGTTTGCCGCCGAGGGCGCTGGCCGGCACCCGCGCCACGATCGTTCGTTTCCTGGCTTCGGTGCGGCTCGGCAACACCACCTTGTTCTTCAGGTAGGGCGCCTTGGCTCCGACCTCACCTTCGACCTTCGAGTTGGGTTGGGGTGAGATCAACACCACCTTGTCCCAGTACTGATCGGGCCCGAACTCGACCCAAGATCCCGGGACGCCCTTCTTTTCGCCGGAGCGTTTTTTGCCGTCGAGGTCCAGGTAGACCTGCACGAACTGGAGGCTGAAGCCGTTGCCGCCCCAGTCTTTGGACTTCCAGGGATCGGTGAGGTCGGCGGCCAACTCGACTTCGAAGACCACGTCGTCGCCGTCTTCCCGGATCGACACGCCCACCAGATCGAAGGCGCCCCGGGTGTATTCGGCGCCGGTCGGGTAGCTCAACTTCCCCCAACCCCGGTCATCCCCTTTGGGGTCCTTCAGGATCAGGGGTTCGGCGAAGGCCGTCGCCGGGAGGACCAAGAAGCCGAAAAACCACGAGAGGATCCGTGCCATGTCCGGGCGGCGGTACGTTGCCAGGCAAACGGTGTCAAACAGTCACGAAACTCCTCCGGAGACGGGACGATAAGCCTAGGGATGCGTGTGCGCCAAGGTGGCTCAAGGGTTTACCTTGGACCACAGCCACCGGCGGTGGACTCGAAGCCGCCCTCCGAGGAGCGCCCCGCGTCTTTTCGCGGCTTCGCGCCCGGCGAGGGGCTGCGGGACGCTCAGCTGCCGGAGGCCCTGGCTCGCTTGCGAGGGGCCCAACATCGGAACGGGCCCACCTGGGCCGCAGGCCACCAACGGATCATCGATGGAGAGCTGGAGGTCGATCTCTTCCCGGCTCGAGCGAAGGTGGCGCTGCAGCGCCATGACGCGGGTACGGATGGTTGTTCCCTGTGTCAGCCCCCGCCGGACGGCGTGCCCAACCTGAGGTGGCGCGGCTACTCCTTCTTGCCCAACACTTCGGCGTACGTCCCGGCCGATGGGCTCCACCTGGTGGTGCGGTCGACCGACCACCGGCCCCAGGGCGCCGCCCTCGCGGACCTGGGGCGGATGTTGGAGTTGTCGCGCTGGGCCGGGCGCGAGCCGCCGGTGACGCTGCACTTCAACGGCTTGGCCGGCAACACCCAGTTTCATTGGCACTGGCAGCTCACCACCGAACGTCTGCCGCTTCAGCGGGCGCTGGAGGAGGGGCGGCTTCCGCAAGTTGTCTTGCGCAGGAGCCCGGGCCTGAAGATCAGCCGCTACGCCTTGGGGCTGATGCAAGGCATCTTGCTCGAAGGGCGGGCCCCCGCGGTGCAGCGCTGGACCGCCGAGCTGGTCCGACGCCTGGAGGCCGAGCCCCTCTGCCGGGGCCGCTACAACCTGATGATCCTGCCGAGCCGCGGTGACCAGGTGCGGGTGGTGGTCGTGCCCCGTCGTTTCCTCGGCGAGGGTGCGCCCATGGCCCACGGGGCCTTCAGCTACGCGGGCCGGGTGATCGTCAGCGCGGCCGAGCTGGACGCGGCCGGGGTGGCCGCGGTCCGAAAAAAAGCCGAGGCCGAGCTGGTTTCGCCCCTGGAGTTGCCGTGGCTGAAGGACCTGGCCCGGGCCCCCGAACCGTCAATCGTTGAGATCCGCCGGGAGCGGGCGCCCCACGAACACTCGCAGCCCACCGGAGCGAAGGTGGTCATGGACGCCCACGGCGAGTGGGCCCTGCCCGAACACCTGAGCGCCGGCGGGGTGGTGTTGCCGCCGATCCGGGTGCCGAGCCCGGAACTCCGCTTTCTGCTGTTCGGTGATTCGGGCGACGGCGGCGAGGGACAGGTCGCGGTGGCCCGGGGCCTGACCCAGGTCTACCGAGAGCGCGGTTGTCACTTCGCGATCCACACCGGCGACGTCGTTTATCCCCACGGGATCCAGGGGCCCCAGGATCCCGGGGTGGAGGCCCTGGTGCAGCGGCCCTACGCGGGGTTGGAGCGGCTTTACCTAAGCTTGGGCAACCACGACTGGGCCAACTCGGAGGGCGCCGGTGATCCGGACGCGTGGACGAAGGTGGCCGCCGCCGACGATCAGCTGGTGATGCCCAGCCGCTACTACCAGTTTTCCTACCGCTTCGGCGGGCGTTCGGCCGATTTCTTCGTCCTGGACACCACCGTCTTGGGCTCGGACGACGCCCAGCGGGAGTGGTTGCAAGCTAGGTTGCAAAAGTCCAAGGCCGACTACCGGGTGGTCATCGGCCATCACCCGCTCTACTCCTACGGCCTGCACGGGAGCCAGGCCCACGTTCGAGAGTTGGTGTTGCCCCAGCTCGGCGGCGTCGATCTCTACGCCGGGGGCCACGAACACGATCTGCAGGTGTTGGAGAACGACGATGGGATCTTGTTCGTGGTCAGCGGCGCCGCGGCCGAAGCGCGCCGAACCGGCGCCGGCCTCGAGACCCAATATTCGGCGGATGAGCTCGGTTTTATGGCGGTCTCTTTGGGCAAAGAGGGCCTGAAGCTCGAGGTCTTGGGCAACGACGGCGAAGTACGGCACCATACGCTGCGCCCCAAGAAGCAAACGCGCGCCAACGTCCTCGCCTGAAGCCGCCCGGAGATTTCAGCCGGCCGCTGCCGCCCGGGCCGCTTGGTAGGCCTTGATCTTCGGGCCCAGCGCCTCCAGGCGGTCCAAGCTCTCCTTCGGCCAGACCTCTTTGCGCACGTAGAACTCGGGCACGGCCAGGGCACCCGGCGGCAACACCACCCACGGTTGTTTGCTCTCGGTGAAGATGTGCACGTCCGGCGGCAAGAGGTCCGGATCATCCAGGGTGCCGACCCGCACGAAGTTGATGATCGGCCCGGCGCTGTAGTGGCTCCACACCGCCACGTGGCAGTGGGGGCACCGGGCGATGAGTTGCCCCCGCCCGCTGTGGGAAGGGGTGTGCACCAGCAGCGGCACCTCGGCCAACAGCTCCACCCGATCGGACTCGATCATGGCGTTGAGCGCGAAGGACGCCCCCGTCTCTCGTTGGCACCAACGGCAGTGGCAGCAGTGCACGAACATCGGCGCGCTCGTCATCCGGTAGCGCACCCGGCGGCAGTCGCAGCCCCCTTCGAGGGGATAGATCACGGACATGGCGGCCAGGGTGCGGGAGGACCCGGGTGGCGCGCAAGTCGCTGGCCGCCTCAACGCGGGAGCCGGTAGGTCAGGCGTTTGGGCCGTCCCTGGCGCCGCAGCTCGATGCGGAAAGTTTTGGCGTCCCTGAGCTTGTCGTACGCCGCCAAGGCTTCATCGGGGTTCGTGATTGAGAAGCCGTTGATCCGCACCACCACGTCGCCGTTCTTGAGGCCAACCTTGGCGTAGAGCGAGTTGGGCCGGATGCCGAAGAGCTTGAACCCGTCTGCACGCCCCTTCTCGAACGATGGGACGATCCGAGTCCCTGGGCCCAACCAGTAGCAGCTATCGATGCTGGCGCAGGACTCATCGATCGGGTCGGGTGGAAAGGGTGGGGGCCAAGGGGGCGTGGCGAAGACCGCAAAGTCGTCGACCGTCGAGCGCCGAGGCGGAGCTTCGGGACCGATCGCCGGTGGCGGGAACTCGATGGGCTCCAGGGGCGCCGGGGCGAACAGCGCCAACCAAAACGAAACTAAACTCTCGGGGAGGGGGCTCAGGTCGGTCAGCATCGGACCGCCGAATTTGCACCCGCCGTGCCGTGGCGCCGGAGCTCCGGCCCAGGGTGGTCCTCGGGACAGGCCGTCTCACCGCCACCGCACCCGGCGACAGTTTGTCTCCACGAGGTGTTGGCTGCGCCCGACATTTTTCTGTCCGATCAACCTGAAAGCCGCGGATTTCATGGCGTTAGTCGCAACAACCAGCCCGGGCCTGCCGATGCAGGCATGTTCATGAACGAACTCCAGCTCCGATCGCCTCATCCCCTCGCCGAACGTGCTCCTCAGGCGCCCTCGATCGTCGAGGTGCGCTCCCGCAAGCGTCCCGGCCCCACCGACGGCTTTGGCCGGGGCCTGGGGGTCAACGGGATGAGCCCGCGGAACCTCCTGTTGAACCCGGCGGAGCCCCTCCCGATCGGAAGAGGTCCACGGGCCAAGGCCTCGCCGAGCGGCAGGTCGATCGCCAGCCTTCAAGGCACGCCCGAGCTCAGCGGCAAACAGTTCAACGCCGGGCTGAAGGCTCGATACCAAGCGATCAACGCCGAGTTGGCCTCCGATGAACCGGAGACTTTCGGCGAGCGAGCGGCTCTTTACTCCAAGTACCTCAAGAACCCGAGCCAGCAGTACTTCGCCGTGCGCATCGCCAACAGCGACAACTTCCCGGCGCTCTCGGCCGAGCGACTGCTGCTTTTGTGGCGCCGCAAACCTTCAGCGGCGAGCCTCGAACAGATCGAGAAGGGCCTGGCCAAGATCGATGCCCAAAAGGATCAACTCGGGCCCTGGTCTGGGCTCAGTCGATCACCCGCGGGCGAAAGCCTCAAGCTGGAGGCCGCGCCCAAGAAGGACCAGCGCAACATCCGCAAGAAGTCGGACATCGAAGCCTGGAACCTGGCCGCTCGTTACGTGGAGTCGCTGGCGGGCCGTCGAAAGGTGCTGGTGGTCCAGGACATCCTCGAGATCGAACAACGACTGCTGGGCAGTGAGGGGCCTCGGATCCTGCACAACCAACCTCGGGCCTACAGCTTCACCACCAACTTGCTGGGCAGCGACGACATCAACTACATGTACACCTTCACCAAGTCGGGGAAAAAGAAGCTGGATCCCAGCGACAGCTTCATCCCGGGCTCGAGCAAGATGGAGATGCTCGAGCACTTCTGCACCTGGTTCAAGAAGAACCGGGACACCGAACACCCGGTGATCCTCGCCGCTCAAGCCCGCCAGTTGATCGTCTCGATCCACCCCTTCATGGACGCCAACGGCCGCCTGGCCCGCCAGATCGCCAACTTCATCTTGATGCAGGCCGGTTATCCGCCCGCCCACATCCCCCAGGAGCCCGACGACAAGAACACCTCGGTCGCGCTTTTCCCTTTGAAGGACTTCGAGGATCAGATCTCCCCCGACGAGACCATGATGTTGATGATCAAGGGCGTCTTGCGGGCCCAGCGAGAGCTCTTGAGGGGCCCTGCCCATGTCGATTGAAGGTTGGGCCCAAAGGGTCAATGCGCTCAGCGTGGACCTGACGGCGCTCGAGTTCGACGACGCCGGCGACGACGGGCTCACGGGAGCCCAGCTGGTCAAAGAGATGCGACAGGTCATCGGCGTCAAGGCGACCCGAAAAAAGGCGACCCTCGGCGGCTCGAAGTTGGGTGGCCGCCCTCACGCCGAGGTGGGCTTCGAGTGGCCGACGGCCAAAAACCTTTGGAGCGACGGCGCGATCGAACCGCTGGCGTTGATCGCCCAACTCAACCTGGCCGAGATGGCGCCCCACGATCCCCACGGCGTCCTCCCCGGCCGCGGGCTGGTGTCATTTTTTATGTTGCCCATCGAGTACGATCCGATGGCGCACAAGGCGCGCACCCACGTCGAGCGAGGCACCAACTTGGTCGTGCAGTCGCCGCCGGCGGGCCTCGCGGACGCCGGGGGCGTGTTCGAGGAGAAGTCACTCGAGTTCTTCCCAACGGTGGTCTTCCCCGATCCGAACGGAGGCTTCCGCGCCTTCGACGACCCGATCGAGAAGCGGATCCAACGCCTGCTGAAAAAACATGGGATGCGCCCGGCAGACTTCGACGGCCTGCTCGATGGGCCGCGGTTCTCCAGCGGCAAGCTCAAGCGCTACAGCCGCAAGAAGGACGTGATCTTGTTGCGGTTCTTCGGTGAAGTGTTGGGCGACGGTTCGCCCTGGTTCGAGACCGAAATTTTGCTGGTCGCCGGCCGTGACGCCCTTCAGCGTGGTGAACTCGACGACGCCCGGATCGTGATGGGCGAGGCCACCTGAGCCCCGGGCCTACGCCGCGTAGTGGACGTGGTTGCCGTGGCCGCCGATCGCGCCGATCGACTCGCCGTTCTTGAGCCCACCCCGGGGATCGAAGAAGAGCTCTCGGCCCGGGTTGATCTGGGCCATGGTGTCGAAGAAGCGGCCCATGGTGGCGTGATCGCCCCCGATGTCGACCGCGTGGATCTGACCGTCCGCCGAGTTTTCGTCGTAGTGGTGCGAAGAGTTGGAGTGGATCCCGTCGCCGGGGTGACCGTCGGTGTGGTCGGTGACCTGTAGGCCCATCGCGACCGCCACCCGAGCCGCCCACTGCACCTCGGGCGAACGTTTTTCGTAGTGCGGGATCTGGGACGGATCGACCGCCTCGGCCCGGGCCCGCAGATCGGCCGGAGTGCGCGCCTTCATCTCTTCGACGTTTTGAGCCTGAGCCGCGGTCGCCACCGGCGCCGGCCCCTCCGAGGTCGCGGCTGCATCTCGGGTCGTCGTCTGGGCGTCGTTCCCGGCGCCTCGGGTCGCGGTCGGATTCCAGCTGGTCCGTTGGGGTGAGCCGCTGAAGCCGCCGTTGTTGCCCGCCGAGAGGTTCCCGAGGGCTCGACCAAAGCCATTGCCGCCGCCCCCTCCGCCGCCACCACCGTTGCCGCCGCCGTTGCCGGCGTTGTTGTTGGGGTTGGCGCGCTGGAGCAGCTGGCTCAGGAGCGAGATGATGTCTTCGGCGTTCATCCCGGCCAGCGGGTTGGCGGCGCCGCTCGGCAAGGTGGCTTGCCCGTTGGCTCCCGACTGCACCGCCCCGAGGAGCGCGTCGTACTCCGCCTTGGTGTCGATCATCCCTTCGAACGTGTCGGGGTTCTGAGCGATGAAGTCCTGGAGCCCCTTCGGCAAGGTCGCCGGATCAAGGCTCGGCTCTCCGCCGGCGGCCGCCGAGGTGTCGCCTTGGGCTTGCAGGCGGAGCATCAAGGCGCTCAGGTCCAGGTTTCCAAGGCGGTCGATCATCCACTCTCCCCAGGGCTCGCAGAGGCCCTCCTGGGCCTCCATCGAACGCCTTTCAGTATCGGAGGCCACGTCCGTTGGTTGTGTCCTCCATCGAGGCCCAAGTCCGCAGAACGATTGGTATTCAGGTGTGGGTGGATCTGCTGAAAGCCGAGCGAAAAGGCCAAGGATTCTGAGCGGAGAGACCGGCCGTACGCTTCGTTGGAGACCGACAGTCCAGAGCGCTGCGAACCACTCCAAGTGGGCCAACGAGGCGCAACGGCCCTCTGGGTGGGGGGGCACGCGGCAGGCCGACGCCCCCGTTGGAGTTTCAGGCGTGGAAGGTGCCGTGGCGCCAGGACTGGAGCGTCTTGACGTAGTTGGCCCGTTCGTAGGCCGCGGGATCCGGGCAACGGGCCAGGCTGAGGCTCCCGATCATCTGGGAGATCGACTCGTACTCGTGGGTTTCGCCAAACTCCTTGACCTCGGCCAAGACCTTACCCAAGTGGGCGGGGCCGTGGTGCAGGATGGCGGTCGCCAGCTGGACCGCGTTGGCGCCGGCCATCAAGGCCTTGAGGGCGTCGCGTCCGCTCTGCACGCCGCCGGTGGCCGCCAGATCGGCCTTGGTGTGGCCATAAACCGCCGCCAACCAGCGCAGCCGCAACAACAACACGTCGGGGCCTGCCGGTCCTAGGGTTGGTCGGACACCCAGGCCTTCGAGATCCAGATCGGGCTGATAAAAACGGTTGAACAACACCAGGCCTTGGGCCCCGGCTTCGCCGAACTCCTTGGCCATCCGCACCGGCGCTGAAAAGAAGGGCGACAACTTGATGGCGATGGGGATCGAGACCTCGGCCCGGATCGCCATCAACACCCTCAAGTAGCGGGCCTCGACCTCGGCCCCACTTTCGTTGGGATCGGTGGCCACGTAGTACACGTTGAGCTCGAGGGCGTGGGCCCCCGCGTCCTCCATCAACTTGGCGTAGTGAACCCAACCCCCCTCGGACACCCCATTCAAAGAGGCGATCACCGGGATGTTCACCGCCCCCCGCAATCTCCGCAGCTGCTCCAAATAGGCGTCGGGCCCGAACAGATAACGCGAAGGTTCGGGCAAGTAGGAGCGGGCCTCGGCGTGGGTGTCCTCCCAGGCCGAGAGGTGGTGGTGCCGGGAACGTTCGCTCCGCTCGATCTGCTCCTCGAACAAGGAGTGCATCACGATCGCCGCGGCGCCGTGATCTTCCAGCCGACGGGCCACGTCGAGCTCGTGGGTGATCGGCGAGGCGCCGGCGATCAGCGGGTTCTTCAGCTCCAACCCCAGATAACGGGTGCGCAGGTCCATCACTTGGGCCCTCCCTGGGCCAAGCGCTCATAGAGCGCGTAACGTTGGTCTCGATCGGTCTCGGCCCGGGCCAACAACATCTTGGCCCTCGCCGGGTCACTCTCCAGGAGCAGCCGGAAGCGCGACTCGTTGTAGGCGAAGTCGGAGAGCCGGGCCGTCGGCGGGCCCGAGTCCAACATCAAGGCCGGCTCTTGTTTTTCGATCTTCCGTGGGTCGTAGCGGTAGAGCGGCCAATAACCGCTGTCGACCGCCAACTTCTGCTGGCTGATGCCTTGGGCCAAATCGTAGCCGTGGGCGATGCAGTGGCTGTAGGCGATGATCAACGAGGTGCCCGGATAAGATTCGGCCTCCATAAAGGCCTTCACCGTCTGCTGATCCTTGGCGCCAAAGGCCACGTGGGCCACGTAGACGTCGCCGTGGGCCATGGCCAACATGCCGAGGTCCTTTTTGGGGCGCGCCTTCCCTTCGGCGGCGAACTTGGCGATCGCGCCCAAGGAGGTGGCCTTCGACTGTTGGCCGCCGGTGTTGGAGTAGACCTCGGTGTCGAGGACCAAGACGTTCACCTTCTTGCCCGACGCCAAGACATGATCCAGGCCGCCGTAGCCGATGTCGTAGGCCCAGCCGTCACCGCCTACGATCCACACGCTCCTTGGCGCCAGGTGTTCGGACATGCCGATCAGCTCCACCGAGGCCGGATCGTCCCGTCCCAACAAGGCCACCCGGAGGGCCGCGATCTGGGCTCGGCGAGTCGCCAACCCCGCTTCACCTTCGGGCAAGGCTCCGAGCAGACCTTCGACCAAGTTGCCCGGCAGCTGAGGGGCCAGCGCCTTGACCAGGTCATTGGCCCTCACGTGCAGCCGGTCCACCGCCAGCCGGATCCCCAAGCCGAACTCGGCGTTGTCCTCGAACAAGGAGTTGCTCCAGGCCGGGCCCCGGCCTTCGGCGTTGGTGGTGTACGGGGTGGTCGGCAGGTTGCCGCCGTAGATCGACGAACACCCGGTGGCGTTGGCGATCAACAGTCGGTCGCCATACAGCTGGGTCAACAACTTCAGGTACGGCGTCTCACCGCAGCCCGAACAGGCGCCCGAATACTCGAAGAGCGGTTGTAGGAATTGGCTGCTCTTGAGGTTGATCTCCAGCTTGCTGCGATCGACCTCCGGCAGATCCAAGAAGAAGTCGTAGCGCGGGCGTTCGGCTTCCAGGAGCTCTGGCAAAGGCGCCATCTCCAGGGCCTTGTGCCGGGGGTTGGACTTGTCCTTGGCCGGGCAGACCTCCACACACAAGGTGCAGCCGGTGCAGTCTTCGGGCGCGACCTGGATGGTGTAGCCCCAACCTTGGTGTTCTTTGCCCTTGAAGGGGACCGACTTGAAACCGTCCGGCGCGGATTGCAAGTTGTCTTGCGGATAGACCTTGGCCCGGATCGCCGCGTGGGGGCAGACCAACGCACACTTGTTGCATTGGATGCAGACCTTGCTGTCCCAGACCGGGATCGACTGGGCGATGGTCCGCTTCTCCCAACGGGCGGTGCCGGTGGGCCAAGCGCCGTCGGGGGGGAAGGCGCTGACCGGCAACTTGTCGCCTTGGTTGGCGATCATCACCGCGGTCACCCGCTGCACGAAGTCGGGGGCGGCAGGGGGGACGGCCGGCGGGCGGCGGTGACTCGGCTGGACCTCACTCGGCAGCTGGACCGGATGGAGGTGGGCCAAGGTGGCGTCGACGGCGGCGTGGTTCATCTTCACCACCGTTTCGCCCCGCTTTTTGTAGCTCTTTTCGATGGAACGTTTGATCTGGGCGATGGCCTCGTCTTTGGGCAACACGCCCGAGATCGCGAAGAAGCAGGTCTGCATCACGGTGTTGATCCGTCCGCCCATGCCCGCGTTTTTGGCGACCTGGTGGGCGTCGATCACCCACAACTTCAGCTTCTTTTGCAAGATACCTTGCTGCAGCTCTTCGGGCAGCCGCTGGAACACCTCCTCGGGTTTGTAGATCGAGTTGAGCAGCAAGACCGCGCCGTCGGCGGCCCGCTCCAAGACGTCGTAGCGATCGAGGAACTGCCACTGGTGGACCGCCACGAAGGAGGCCCGCTGGATCAGGTAGGGCGCCCGCAGCCGGTGTTTGCCGAAGCGCAGGTGAGAGACGGTGATCGCGCCGGACTTCTTGGAGTCGTAGACGAAGTAGGCCTGGACCTGGTGATCGGTGCCTTCGCCGATGATCTGGATCGAGCTCTTGTTGGCGCCCACCGTGCCGTCGGCGCCCAAACCGTAGAACAGGCACCGAACCACGTCGTCGCCCTCCAGGTCGAACTGGTCGTCGTAGTCCAGGGAGCTCCGGGAGATGTCGTCGACGATGCCGATGGTGAAGCCGTCTTTGGGCGCCGGTTTGGCCAGCTCGTCAAAGATGCCCTTGACCATACCCGGGGTGAACTCTTTGCTCGACAGGCCATAACGCCCGCCGACCAACTTGGGTAGGTTGAATTGCAAGTTACCTTGCATATGGGCCCGCACCAAAAGGGCCAAGATCTCCTGGTAGAGGGGCTCGCCGGTGGCGCCGGGCTCTTTGGTTCGATCCAACACCGCGATGCTCTTCACCGTATTGGGCAAGGCCGCCAAAACCGCGGCCGCCGGCAGGGGGCGGAACAAGCGGATCTTCAGGGCGCCCACCTTTTCACCCCGGGCCGCCAGGTATTCGGCGGTTTCGGCGGCGCAGTCGGCGCCCGAGCCCATCAAGATCACCACCCGCTCGGCCTGGGGGTGACCGCTGTATTCGACCAAACCGTAGCGGCGGCCGGTGCGATCCCCGAAGCGCGCCAGCTCCTCCTCCAGCAAGCCGGGCAACGCCGCGTAGTAGGGCGAGATCGCCTCCCGGGCTTGGAAGAAGGTGTCGGGGTTCTGGGCCGTGCCTCGGATCTGCGGGTGATCCGGCGACAAGGCCCGGGCCCGGTGGGCCGCGACCAGCTCGGGTCGCAAGAGGGACAAGAGATCTTCGTCCGAAAGCGGCTCGATCTTGTTGAGCTCGTGGGAGGTGCGGAAGCCGTCGAAGAAGTGGAGGAACGGGATCCGGCTCCGCAGGCTGGTGAAGTGCGAGACCGCCGCCAGATCTTGGGCCTCTTGCACGTTGGCCGAACACAACATCGCCATTCCGGTGGCCCGGGCCGCGTAGACGTCCGAGTGATCGCCGAAGATCGACAAGGCGTGGGTGGCCAAGCTGCGGGCCGCCACGTGGAGCACGAAGGGCGTGAGTTCGCCGGCGATCTTGTAGAGGTTGGGGATCATCAAGAGCAGGCCTTGGGAGGCGGTGAAGGTGGTGGAGAGGCCACCCGCGGTGAGGGCGCCGTGCACCGTGCCGGCCGCGCCACCTTCGGACTGCATCTCGATCACCTCGGGCACGTTGCCGTACAGGTTGGGGCGTCGGTGGGCGGCCCAGGCGTCGGCGTGTTCACCCATCGCCGAGGCGGGGGTGATCGGGTAGATGGCGATGACTTCGTTCAGGCGGTAAGCGACGTCGGCGACGGCTTCGTTGGCATCGACGGTGATCATGTAAAAGGGCCCTTGCGCAGGTTCCGCGCCAACCCTGGCCCCGACGTTTTTCGGGGCATCTGCTACCCCCTTCGAGGCTCATGTTACCAACGGGTAGCGAAGGTGCGGGCCCGTCGCCTCTGCCCTGACCGATCGGTCTGAACATGGCTGTAGGCCCCAGCCAACATCACGGATTGGCCCGCACTTTGGTCCGTCGGTGATTCGCGGCCCGCGATTTGCCCCGGTTCCGCAAATCGTGCCACCTTTCTGCTGGCGCCCGGTCTTCTTTGATGTCGCGAAAGCCCGACAAATTTGGCCGGTCGGTGCCTCCGCCGGTCCCTTCGGTGTCCTCGATCTCGGAAGAAGAGGACGGGATCGCCGCGCCCGAACCGTTGCCCGCCGTCAACCTTCAGGATCCCCGGATCGGCGAGACCTTGGCCGGTCGTTACCGCTTGGATCGGCTGGTGGGCAAAGGAGGGATGGGGCGGGTCTACAAGGGCACCCAGTTCCCCCTCAATCGCCCGGTCGCGGTGAAGATCCTCAACCCCGAGTTCCAGAAGAAGGACCCGCAGTTCGTCCGGCGCTTTTTTCTGGAAGCGGCCTCGGCGGCGCGCCTCTCCCACCCCAACACCATCACCGTGTTCGACTATGGCGAGTCGGAGCGGGGCGAGTTGTTCATCGTCATGGAGCTGCTGAAGGGCCTGCCCCTCAGCAAGGTCATCGCCAGCGACGCGCCGTTGTCCGCCGAACGGACCCTCTACATCGGCATGCAGATCTGCCGGGCCCTCCGGGAGGCGCACACCAAAGGGATCATCCATCGGGATCTCAAGCCCGGGAACATCTTGCTCCTCGAAGAAGGGGACGACGCCGACTTCGTGAAGGTGCTCGACTTCGGCCTGGTCAAGCTCTTTACGCCGCCGGGCAACGTGGTCGATCACATGCCCGAAGATCCGGTGACGCCGCCGCCGATCGAGACCGAACTCACCAAGGCCGGCATGTTCTTGGGTTCACCCAAATACATGTCGCCGGAGCAGATCCAAGGCACGCCCCTCGATCCCCGGACCGACATCTACTCCTTGGGCGTGTTGATGTTCCAGATGGCGACCGGCAAGCCGCCCTTCACCGGCGCCACCAGCGTCGAGGTGATCTACAAACACGTCAACGAGCCGGTTCCAACCTTCGCTTCCTACGGCGTACAAGTCCCGCCCGAGCTGGAGGCGATGATCCACCAGATGTTGGCCAAACATCGGGATGACCGCTTCGAGTCGATGGCCACCTTGTTGGCCCGAATGAAGGACGTGTCCCGGCTGATCACCGGCGTCAGCGCCGCCAGCATGACCGGCATCGACATCGACCCTTCCGAGGTCGGCGCCTTGATCAAACGCCCTCGGGGCACCATCCCGCCGACCGGCACCGTCAGCATTCGGCCCCGGGTCCACGGCGCCAAAAGTTCGGAGCGGCCGTCGGTGTTGCCGGTGCCTCCTTTGGCCTCGGGCCCGCCCACTCGGGAGGCGGCCTTCGCCGAAACCCACGGCACCGATGACACCGGCAGCGGCGCGGTGCTGAAGAAGCGCAAGGCTCAAAGCGTCAACCGGCTGGTGACCGCCGCGCCGGTCGTGGCGGGCGCGGCCTTCGTGGTGATGTTGGGCGTGTTGGCCTACGTGGTGGCCATGCCCAAGCCCAACGGTGCCAACTCCCAGGCCCCAGTCCCCGAGGCCGCCGACCCCGAGTTGGCGCCCCCGAAGTTGACCCGGGTCCACCTCGAGTCGGAGCCCAGCGGGGCCGAGGTCTTCGATCGGGGCGTCAACTTGGGCACCACCCCTTTGCAGGTCCAGCTGCCCGCTGCGGGGATCCCTCACGAGTTCCTCTTCAAAAAAGACGGCTTTCAGGATGTCGTCGAGACCCGACAGATCGCGGGCAACGAGGTGTCGGTCCGCGCCAAGCTGGCCACCGCCAAACGCGCCACCCCACCTCCTCCTCCGCCCGCCCGTGGTCCGGAAGAGGACTACAAAGAGAATCCGTACTAAGTTCCGCGTCGCCCCATGCGCTTTCTGCTTTCGCTCGCGCTCGTGTTGGTCCTGTCGACGTTGACGACGCGTTGGGCCCACGCCGACTCCAAGGCCGACGCTCGCCGCTACTTCCAACAAGGGATGGCGGCGCTGGAGGCCGGTCGATATCGAGAGGGCATCGACCTGCTCACCAAAGCCTACGAGATCCGTCCCCACCGCAACGTGTTGTTCAACATCGGGCGGGCCTACGCCTCTTTGGGAGAGCTGGACCAGGCGACCGACTACTTCGAGCGATACCTGGCCACCGATCCGCCCGACGCGGCGAAGGTCCGCTCCACCATGGCCGAGCTGGAAGAGCGGCGGCGCCTGCGCAACCTGGTCGATCAAGGGATGGCGGCGATCCGGGCCCAACGCCACTTGGAGGGGGCGGCGCTCCTGCAGCGCGCCTACGACGAGCGGCCCCACCCCAACATCCTCTTCAACTTGGCCCGAGCGTATGAAGACGGCGGTGACTCGGCCCGCGCCTTGGCCTCCTACCGCTTGTACCTGGAGTCGCGGCCCAAAGACTCGAGCCGGGTCGAGGCCCGCATCGCGGCCCTAGAAGGCAAAAAACGCGACGATCGGGTGGCCCGGGTCGAACCGCCCCGGCGTCGGGCCTCACCGCCGCCGCCGCCGCCACCACCACCGCCCAAAAAACGGGGCAAAGATCGGGACAGCGAAGATCCACCGCCGCCAGCCAACGGGGTCAGCGAAGAGCAGCTGGAGAAGTTGGCGGAGTTGATCATCGGTCGCCTCAAACAAGAGGGTGCCTTGTCCTCGCCGCCGCCGCCGGTCGAGGAGCCGCCGCCCCCTCCGCCGCCGGCGACCGTGGTGGTCGAGACCACCCCCTTGGCCGAGGTGCCGACCAGCACCGCCGTGACCCTCGAGGCCAAAGGTGGCGAGGTCTACGACGAGGTGGTGATCACCGCGTCTCGCCGGGCTCAGTCGCCGATCGACGCGCCGAACGCCGTCACCATCCTCACCGAAGAAGACATCCGCCTCTCCGGGGCCCGGACCCTCCCGGACCTCTTGCGCCGGGTGCCGGGCATGGACGTGATGGCGATGTCATATACTGATTATAACGTGGCCATGCGCGGCTTCAACCGCCGCATCGCCAACAAGATCTTGGTGTTGATCGACGGCCGCACCGCCTACGCCGACTTCTTGGGCGGCACCCAGTGGCGGACCTTCACCATCGACCTGCTCGACATCGAGCGGGTCGAGGTGGTGCGGGGCCCGGGTTCGGCGATCTACGGCGCTTATGCCTATACCGGCATCATCAACATCATCACCAAACGCCCCGCCGACATCCGGGGCTCCACCGCCCAACTCGGCGGCGGCAACGGCCGTCGCGTCGACAGCGCCTACCAATACGGCATGAACAAAGGGCCGGTGGGGGTGCGGGTGTCAGCCGGCTTCGAACGGGCCGACAAATACGAGCTGGAGTTCGATCCCCAGCGGGTCGACTACACCACCAACGTCGCCGACCCCGAGAAGTCGCTGGAGGTGGCCCGCTTCGATGGCCAAGCCGAATACAACTTCAGCGACACCAGCCGCGCTTACCTCGGAGCGGGGGCCCGGAGCGGCTTCTCCGAGTTTTACGGCGTCGCCTCCTTGCGCAACCAGGCCACCGATGGCCAGGAGTACAACGTCCGGGGCGGCGTCGACACCGATCTGGTTTCCTTGCGGGCCTTCTGGAACCGCCAGCGCCTGACCTCGACCCCCGAGTTTTATCGGGTGGGCACCGACGATCTGGGCTCGACGGTGCGCTTCGACCTGGTTTCGGTGGAGCCGGTGTTTCGCCCCGAACTCGAGCTCTTCGGCACCCACTCGATCGTGGTCGGCGGCGAGTTCCGCCACAAGTTCATCGACTGGGACTACCTCTCGGGCCCCCAGACCGAAAACCACTTCGCCCTGTTTTTCCAGGACTCCTGGAAGCTCAACGAGACCATCAGCCTCTTGGTGTCGGGGCGCCTGGATCTCCACCCGATCGTCGGTCCCTTGGGTTCACCGCGGGCGGCGGTGATCTGGAAGCCGGCCCCTCGCCAGGCCCTACGTTTGTCCATCGGCACCGCCTTCCGGACCCCGACCATGGCCGAGACCTACCTGGATCTGGCGATCAGCTCTCCTCAACCCGGCGTGGCGGTGACCTTGATCGGCGGCCAATCGGGGCTGGATCCCGAGGCGATCACCACCTTCGATCTGGGCTACCGCTTCGACGCTGACTTCGGCGAGCTGGAGGCGGTGGTCTACCTGAACCGGGTCAGCGATCTGATCAGCCGCACGCCGCTGCAGGCGACCGGCATCGAGCAGGTCTTCCGCCCGGACCTGGGCGCCTACGTGGCGGCAAACTCCTTCTACATCAACGATCCCCGGGTGTTTTTGGCCTTGGGTGGGGAACTTTCGGCCCGCGTTTATCCGATCGACGGCGTGGATCTCGGCGGCAGCTACGCGGCCCAATACATCTTCGATCAGGACTCGGGCGATCGCTTCACCGACTCTCCGATCCACAAGTTGACCTTCTGGGGTCAGCTGCGGACCCGGGTGGGGCTCGATCTCGGCCTGTCGGTCCACTTCACCAGCTCCCAACGTTGGGTCGAGCCCGACTACGATCCCAACTCGGCCACCGGCTTCGACGCCGAACCCTTGCCGCTGCCCAGCTCGGTGTTGGTCATGGGCCGCATCGGTTATCGATTGCTCGACGATCAACTGGAGGTGGCGGTCTCCGGGACCAACCTCCTCGACTTCGGCGATCTACGGCACCGCGAACATCCTTACGGCAACCAGCTCGAGGCCCGGCTTTTGGGTCAGGTCACGGCGAGGTTCTAGATGCGCGCCTCGGTACTCTTCACCATCGGGCTCGGGGTCGTGTTCGGCTGCGACGGCCCCAACATCAACGAATACGAACCCCGGACCGGGATCATCACCGGCACCGTACTTTATCGGCCGGCCGCGGTCAGCAACGACCCCTGTACGCCGGCCCCGGCCAAGGGCAACGTGGTCATCACCTTGTTCGCGGCGGATCGACTGCCGCCGCCGACCGGCACCTCCGGGCCGGTGAGTTTCATCGTGATCCCCGAAGCCAAGATCTTCGACGTGGGGGCCCCCGACGCCAGCGGCCTCTACGCGGTGCCGTACACCATGCCCACCGTGCCCGCCGGGCGTTATCAACTCCGGGCCTTCCTCGACGCCGACTCGGACTTCGTGCCGACCGTCGATCTTTTGGCTCAGCCGACCGCGGGCGACGTCGGCGGGGGCCACGTGGACCCCGAAACCGGGGACTTTTTGGAGGTCGAGGTTCAAAACGATCGGGAGACCTCGCAGGTCACCATCTCCTTGGGCCGCACCATCCCGGTCGATCGGCCCGCTTTTGCCATCACCTCCACCACCACCTTCACCTTGCCCTTCACCACCCCCCGGACCTTGGTGCTGGAGTCTCACCCCATCGAACGGCCACGCCTCTCCTTGTCGCCGGCCTGCACCAAGTTCTTGATCACCTTCGTCGACGACAACGGGGATGGTGTCACCGACGATCAAAACGGCGATCACCTGCCCGATCTGTACCCCCGGGTGGTGTTGCGGCGGGTCCCGAGCGCCGAATATCCCGGCACGGTGTTGGTGCCGGCGATCCTCAACCCCTTCCCGTACCTGGACACCTTGGAGCGGGCCGGCGCGGCGGTGGTCGACACCTTGGAGTTGATCGTGCCGCCGGTGGCGGTCGAACGCAGCGCCACCGGCGATCGTTTTTTGCCCGAGATCCCGGCCGGCCAATACGAAACGGTGGTGATCAGCGGGACCGGCCAGACCTGGCAAGTCCCCAACGGCCTCGATCGGATCCAACCCGAAGGGGGGCCGGATCCCACTCAGTCGGTCTACGTCCAGATGATCGAAGGCGGCGTACGGCCGACCGGCAGCATCAGCGGCCAAGTCGAGGTCAGCGATCCCGCCGACAGCGAGGTCTACGTCTTCGCCTTTCGCGCCCAAGATCCGCCGCCGCCTGCGGGCACCGGTCGCCCGGTGGCCTTGGCCAGCCTCAACCGGGCCGCCTTCACTCCGGTCGGCACCGGCCGGGCCGGGCGTTACACCTTGAGGGGCCTGCCCGACGGCGACTACTTGATCGCCGCCTTGGCCGACAAGGACTCGGACTTTTCGCCGCTGGTGGACCTGGTCGCCCAACCCAGCAAGGGGGATCTGTTGACCTCGGTCCCGACCGCGGCCCGGGTGATGGGGGTGCCCCTCGACGCCGTTAACCTGGTGATCGATCGTCCCCTCGACTTCGATCGGCCGGCCTTCAAGTTGGGCGCGAACACCACCTTCCCAGCCATCGGCCTGCCGGCCCGAATCGAAGTCAGCAGCCAAGGGATCCCGCGGATCGGGATCTCCGAAGGTTCGTTGATCCCGGTGGCCCTCGCCGGCACCGATCAAGAGGGCGACAACCTGCCCGACCTTTTGCCCAGGGTGCTCCTGACCAAGATGGTCGACGTGGGCCCGGCGGCGACGGCGCCCGATGATCCAGCCCGGATCGTCATCCCGGGGATCATCGATCCGCTCCCGTTTTTGGCGGCTTTTGGCCGAGGTGCCCCGGCGGTTCCGACCACCAGCTTTTCGGTGATCTTGCCGCCGGTGGCCTTGGACTTTTCGCAAGGTGGCTTGCGGATCGCGCCGCCCGCCGGACGGTATCGAGTCAACCTCCTTTCGGTCACGGGGCAGACCTGGTCGGTCCCCAACAACCTGGACGTGGTGTTGGGGCGAAGTGGCACCCTCAACGCCGATCCCACCCAATCCCAGGTGGTGGAGCTCAGCCCCGCGCCCCTGCCCGGAGGTGGGATCGGCGGCACCATCCAGCTCCTCTCGGCGCCCCCGGCCGGTGACTTTCAGGTGGTGGTCTTGGCCTTCGATCGGACCCGGCCGCCGCCACCCCTCGGCAACGGGCGACCCGTGGCCAACGCAATCATCTCCAAGGCCAACTTCAACGCGGGCACCGCCGAATACCTGCTGCGGGGCCTGCCGACGGGGCGCTACGAGGTCCGGGCCTTCCTCGACGCCAACGACAACTTCGTGCCCTGGTTCGACACCCGCAACCAACCCGACGCCGGTGATCTGGGCGGCGGTTACCTTTTGCTTCCGCAAGGTACCTTGCAAGAGGTAGTGGTCGATGCCTTGGCCGGGGTCACCGCCGGGATCACGGTCAGCATCATCGACGCCGCCGCCTACGCCACCGATCGTCCGGCCTACGCCATGAGCCCCAACCAGCCGATCTTGCCTTCGACCGGTTCGGTGACGGTGCAGCTCGACGCCTTGGTCGCGACCACTGACGTCTTGACCACCAACGGCGTGTTCCCGATCCGCTGGGTCGATCTCGACGCCGATGGCCTGGCCGACGATCGCAACGGCGACGGCGTCCGAGATCTTTTCCCGATCGTGGTCGCCGAGAAGTTGGCCGACAGCGGCGAAGGATTGGATCCGGCCGGGGTGCGGATGGTGGGGATCATCAACCCCGCTCAGTTTGCGCCCCTCGGCTTCCCCGCTGGCGACCCCACCCAGGTCAACGTCACCGCCTTGGCCAGCCGAATCCAGGTCCAGTTCGTGCCCTTTGCGGTGACCCAGGCCGCCCCGACCACGCCGATCCCGGCCCCGATCGGCCGTTACCGGATCACCTTGATCAACCCCCGAGGCCAGACCTGGACGGTACCCAACGAGTTGGCCCGGGCCACCGGCAGCGGGCTGGAAGTGGGGCAGGGTGGTTACCTCTCGGTGAGCCCGTGAGCTTCGGCCCCGCGGCGGCGTTGCTGGGGGCCTTGTGTGTCCAAGTTCGGCCTGAGCTCCTGCTCGACGCCACCGAAGCCGCCTTGGCCGGGAAAAAGAGCGCGGCGTTGTCGACCTTGTCGGGGGCAGGGCTGGACCCGGCCGACCACGACGCCTTGGCCGGGCTGATCCACCTCACCGCCGGAGATCGACGGGCGGCCCGAGGTTTGTTGAAGGCCCCGCGGCTGGCGGCGTATCGGGCCATGGCCGAACAAGGAGATCCGGGGGGCCTGGGGCGGGCCCGGGAGATCTTGGCCAAGGCCGCCGAGGCTGAAGACGCCGAACCCGAGACCCTGTTTTTGGCGGCGTTGGCCTTCAGCGCCGAAGGTCAGGCCGAAACCGCGGATCGGCTGCTGAGCCGGGCCCTCAAAAAAGCCTCGGCCTTGGATCCGGCTTGGGCTCCTGATCCGGCGGCCCGGTTGGCCCTGGAGGTGGAGCGGATCCTCTCGCCGCTTTCGTCGGAGCTCGGCGAACGTTTGCAAGTTGCCTTGCAAAAGGCCGGGCGAACCGGGGCGGTGGTGCGCCGGGCCGAACGCCCCGCGGTGGGCCTACAGCCCCTTTTGGGCAAGGCCTTGCCGCCGGGGGTGGAGGCCGCCAAAGACTTGGCCGAAGCCGAGGCCCATCTCCGCGAAGATCCGAGCTCCCTGCGGCATCGGGCCGCGTTGATCGACGTCCTGATCAAGGAAGGGAACCTGGAGCGGGCCGAGGCCATGACCCATGAGTTGCTGCAGAAGCGCCCACCGGACCTCGATCCGTACGTGCGCTTCGCCAAGATCGCCGCGGCCCGGGGGCAGGCCAAAAAGGCCGAGGTCCAACAGCTCCGGAGCCAGGGACATCGAGAGCAGCTCGATCGCCGCCGAGCCGAACTTTCCCAGCGGGAGCGGGCCCTGCTGGCGGTGGCCGACGCCGAGTCGGGGGTCGGGATCGCCGGGCTGGAGAACCAACGCCGGGAGCACATCCGGCTGTCTTTACCCTTCGATCTGGCGATCGCTCGTCAGGGCAAGCCGGGTGAGGCGCGAGCGGCGCGGGATCGGATCTTGAGCGCCTGCGGGGCTCGTTTGTCGGCATTTCTCGAGCACCAGGGCCCTTGGGAGCAGTTTCAGCTGCGGTGGACGATCTACGGGAAGCCCGAGAACATCCAGACCCGCCTCCCGGCGGCCGATCCTGGGCGATGTGCGGCCCCTCGATAGCCCGATATTCCCGCCTCCAGGCCTTGACCCGGCCCCCAGACCCCCGGTTTGCTGCGAAGGATGTTGGAGACCACGCTCAAGAACGGCCTACGGGTCATCGTCGAAGAGAACCACGCCTCCAAGGTGGTGGCGGCTCAGGTCTGGGTCCGGGTGGGCTCGGCCGACGAACGACCGGAAGAGGCGGGCATCGCTCACGTCCACGAGCACATGTTGTTCAAGGGCACCGAACGCCGAAAGG
This sequence comes from Deltaproteobacteria bacterium, assembly GCA_016703535.1. GTDB lineage: Bacteria > Myxococcota > Kuafuiibacteriia > Kuafuiibacteriales > Kuafuiibacteriaceae > Kuafuiibacterium > Kuafuiibacterium phototrophicum. Next base: position 1,816,162 of record JADJBV010000002.1, read on the forward strand.
TTGGCGAGATCGCGGCTGACGTGGAGGCTGCCGGCGGCGACATCAACGCCTGGACCAGCTTCGACCAGACCGTCTACCACGTGACCATCGCCAGCCGAGAGTTGCCGGTGGCCTTGGACATCTTGGCCGACGCGGTCCAACACTCGTCCTTCGACAGCGACGAGTTGGGTCGAGAGCTGGAGGTGGTGCTCGAGGAACTCCGCCGCGGCAACGACACGCCCTCCCGCGTGGCCAGCGAAATGTTGTTCCGGGCCGCCTATGACGCCCATCCCTACTTCCGGCCGGTGATCGGCTACGTGGACACGGTCAAGAGCTTCACCCGCTCGATGATCGTCGACTTCTACAAACGTTGGTACCAGCCCCGAAACATGTGCCTGGTGGTGGTCGGGGACGTCTCGGCCGACGACGTAGTGGCCCGAGCCGAAAAGCTCTTCGAGAGCGATCGCAACGCCGGCGCGCTCCCGGATCGGGTGCGGGCCAAAGAGCCGGTGCAAGCTGGCTTGCGATCGGTGGTGAAGTCCCAGGACATCCAAGAGACCCACCTGGGCGTGGCCTGGCACGGCACCAACCTGGCCGACGAAGACACCCCGGCCCTCGATGTGCTCTCGATCTTGCTGGGCACGGGCGAAAGTTCTCGCCTGTTCCGTCGCCTCAAGCGGGAGCGGGAGTTGGTCAACGACTGCTACGCCTACTCGTATACGCCCCAAGATCCCGGCCTTTTGGTGGTGGGCGCTCAGATCCACGGCGAAAAGATCGAAGAGGCCTTTACGGCGTTGCTCGAGGAGACCTGGCGCCTCTGTTACGAGGAGCCGGAGCGGGCCGAACTCGACAAGGCCAAGACCATCATCTTGTCCGACGCGGTCTACCAAAAGGAGACCGTCCAGGGCATCGCCCGCAAGATCGGCTACTTCGAGTTGGTCGCGGGCAGCGTGGCCTTCGAAGATCTCTACTACGCCAAGGTCAAAGAGGTGACCCCCGAGGACGTCAAGCGGGTCGCCAAGAAGTACCTGCGGCCCGAGGCCTTCAGCGTGGCCACCCTGCTCCCCACCGCCCACGAAGGCCAGATGACCGAAGCCAAGGTCCAGGCCATCGCCAAGGCGGTCCACGCCAAGTTGGAGGCCGAACACGAGCGGCCCCGCTTCACCTTGGGCGCCTTGCAGGTGGCCAAGACCAAACTCAGCAACGGCGCCACGCTGTTGGTTCGGGAAGACCGAGGGGTGCCGATCGTCAGCATCCGGGCCGCCGCGACCGGTGGGCTCTTGGCCGAACAACCCAGCGACAACGGCATCAGCCAGTTGGTCGGTGAGCTGGTCTGTCGCGGCACCGAAAAGTACTCGGCCGAGCAGATCATCGAAGAGACCGACGCCATGGCCGGCGGGATCAGCGGCCAGGCCGGCCGCAACTCCCTCGGCCTCCGGGGTGAGTTTTTGCGGGACAGCTGGGAGCGGGGCTTCGAGCTCTTCTCCTCTTGTCTGCTCGAGCCCGCCTTCCCGGTGCTGGAGATCGAGAAGGAGCGGAAGAACCAGCTGGAGGACATCGCTGCCCGGCAGGACAACCTGAGCGCCATCGCCTTCGATCGCTTCGCCGAGGCCCTCTACGGCCAACACCCCTACGCGATGCCGACCCAAGGCACCGCCGAGTCGGTGAAGGGCCTGACCCGGGAGCAGCTGGTCTCGGCTTTCCACAGCCAGCTGGCGCCGGATCGGTTGACGATCTCGGTGGTGGGGGCGGTCGACGTCGATCGCACCATCAAGTTGATCGAGTCCCGGATCGGAACGCGGCAACGGCACGTGGACGCCCGGACCATCGTGCGCCCGGCGGTCCCGGTGGCCCCGACCGCACCCAAAGACGCCCACTACGCCAAGGAAAAGGAGCAGGCCCACTTGGTCCTCGGTTTCCTCGGCGTCGCCATGAACGACGAGCGGCGCTACGCCCTCGAGGTGTTGTCGAGTGTGCTCGGCGGCCAGTCCGGGCGCCTGTTCCTGGAGCTCCGGGACAAGCAGTCCCTGGCCTATTCGGTTAGCGCGTTTTCCTTGGACGGCCTGGATCCCGGGTATTTTGCGGTCTACATCGGGACCAGCAACGACAAGGTCGACACCGCCGAACGGGGCATGCGGGCCGAGCTCGAGAAGATCTTGGAGACCGAGGTGACCGCCCCCGAACTTTCCCGGGCCCAGCGTTATTTGATTGGCGCCCACGAGATCTCGCTGCAAAGGATGAGCGCCCGGGCCGCCACCATGGCGCTCAACGAATGTTACGGGTTCGGATATGATGCCCATGCACGTTATGCGGATCGAATCGCCGGGGTCACCAGCCAGCAGATCCGCGAGGTCGCGCGGCAGATCATCCGTTTTGATCGGGTGGTGCGCTCCGTGGTTGCTGCTCGTTAGCGCCGCCTGCGTCGGCGACGAAGGCACCGGCTACGTCGAGGCCCGCTTCGATCCACCCGAGTGCCCGATCGGTGAGGTCAACGACTCGTTGAAGTTGCTCCGCTACGACGCGGGGTGGCTGGCGACCGAACGGTACCTGGGGGTGATCTACCTGCAGGTCTACGATCACCAGGTGCGCCTCGAAGAGACCGACGGCCTCTCCATTCGGGTGCCGCTGCAGGAGCTCGTCGATCGGGGCCTTTTGGTCTTGGATCCAGCCCGGGATCGTTTGGTGCGGGCCGATCAGAGCCAAGCGCTCCGCTTGCCGGTGGGCCTGGGGCAAGATGAACTCAACGCCTCCTTCAGCCTGTACCTGACCTGCCCGGACCAGCCGAGTTTCCCGGCGATCGGCACCTTGGTCCTCAACGACTTGGTCTTGGCCGCCGAAGGGGAAGACACGGGCGTCGACGAACACGTGCAAGGTTCCTTCACCGCCACCTTGACCCGCAGCCTGGACGGCCCGGTGGTGGGCCAACTCCGCTCCGAGTTCGACTTCTTGCCGCCGCGTCAGCCGCTGGCGACCTTCAAGTGAGGATCCGATGACCGACCCCCAATGGCACGGCGTGGTGGTGACCTTGGCCACTGAGGTCGGCCCCGAAGACGACCGGCTCGACGCCCTCTCCGGGGCCTTGTTCGAGCTGGGCGCCGGGGGCCTGGAGACCAAAGACGAACGCCGGCCCATCACCCTGATCGCCGCTTTTCCCCCCGAGGTCGCGCCCGACGGCCTGATCGCGGCGGTCCAAGAGCTCCTGGGCGAGCTGGAGCTCCCGAGCGCCGAGGTCGCGCTCCAGACCTACGAGCCCGTGGACTGGGCCGAACACTGGCGCCAACACTTTCACCCGATCGGGTTTGGGCCCCTGTGGATCGTGCCCTCTTGGTTGGAGGCCCCGGCCCAAGCCCAAAAGGTCCTGCGGATCGATCCTTCGATGGCCTTCGGCACGGGGCTCCACGCCACCACCGCCTTGTGCCTGGAGCGGATCGTGGAGTTGGCCTCGTCGGGCCCGGTCCTCGACGTCGGCACCGGGACCGGCATCTTGGCCTTGGGTGCCTTGTTGCTCGGCGCGGAAGCCGCGGTGGCCACCGACAACGATCCGGACGCCCTCCGGGTCGCCCGCGAAAACGCCGAAGTGAACGGGCTGCTCCCCAAGCTGCGCCTGAGCAGCAGCGACGTGGCCTTCATGAAAGATCGTTTCCCGCTGGTGGTCGCCAACATCTTGGCGGGCCCGCTGGAGGAGATGGCGCCGGCCTTGTCGAAGCGGGTGGCGCCCGGTGGGCACCTGGTCCTTTCGGGGATCTTGGCGACCCAAGCCGAAGACGTGGCCCGGGCCTACGAAGCCGCAGGCCTCGGCGGGCGACGGATCGTGCAAAAAGAGGAGTGGGTGCGGATCGACTTCACCGCGCCCCGGGGCTGAGATGCGCCGCTTGGTGGTGGCCGCCGGGGCCTTGACCACCGGCACCATCAAATTGGAGGGGGCGGACGCCCACTACGCGAAGGACGTCTTGCGCCTGAAGGTGGGGGCCGAGGTGTGGCTCTACGACGGCGCCGGTCAACGGGCCGTCGCTCAGGTGTTGGCCTTCACTCGCCACCAGGTGGAGTTGTCGGTCGACGAACTCCAGCCGCTCCCGCCCCCGCCGCCCCCGGCGATCACGTTGTTCCAGGCCCTCGGCAAGGGGGAAAAGATGGACACGGTGGTGCGGCAAGCGACGGAGCTGGGCGTCGCCCGGATCGTGCCGGTGCACACCGAACGTTCGGTGCCACGAGGGGAGGGCCGGGTCGAACGTTGGCGCACCATCGCCGATGACGCGGTGCGGGTGTCGGGCCGGGGTCACCGACCGGTGATCGACGAACTTCGACCCTTGACCGAGGTGTGGACCTCACCGCGGGCCGAACGTTCTTTGGTGTTGGCGCTGGACCAGGGCCAAGACTTGGCCCAGGCGCTGGGAGACTCCGCGGTTACGCCCCGGACCCTCGAGGTCTTGATTGGACCCGAAGGAGGGCTGGAGCCCGACGAAGTAGAGGCCGCGGTCAGCGCCGGATTCCAACGAGCGCATCTTGGGCCATACACCTTGCGCACTGAAACTGCAGGGCCGGCCTTGTTGGCGATGATCCGCTTTTGGGCCCGCAGCTTCGGGTGAACATGGGGCAGCGCACCTTGTTCCCGCGCCGCTGATCGCTGAAAGTTGAAGTTGGATGCGGCGTCGGTGGATCGTCACCGCCCTCGGGCTCACCGCCTGCCTCGAGCCCAGCCGAGTCGTCAGCTTGCCCCCCGAGCTCGGCGCTCAAGAGGCGCTGCTGATCCCGCCCTTGCTCGACGAGGCTCCGGTGTTGCCGATCCTCGGCCAAGAGAGCCACCAACCGTTTACCTTGGCCGCCCCGTGGGCGGGCCCCCTGGATCTGCTGATCTACGACTGCCCGTTGACCACCTTCGGCATCGGCGAGGTGCTCCGGGGTCCGCGGCAGAAGGCAGCGCCCACGCCCTCGAGGTGGTTGCGCTTTGATGAAGGTGAAGGCTGGAGCTCTTCACCGGAGCCCGTCGCGGCGCGGCCCCTGGTCCCGAGTTATCCGCTCCTTCCCAGCGAGTGCTGGAGCTTCGAGGCGGCCACCGTCCAGGATCAGCTCGAATTCAACACACCCATCGCCGCGGTGGGGCTCCTCGATGATACCCACCTGTTGGTCGCCGATCATGGGGGGCACACGGTGATCCATGAGGTCGGCGATCGTCTTTCGGTCGTCGCGAACTTCCCGGACGTTCATTTTGTGGCGCTCTGGTCCGATCGACCACGGCGGCGCGCCTATTGGCTCGGGACCGACGGTGAGGTGGGGGTGTTGGAGCCCTCCGGTGATACGTGGCGGAGCCGTCGCCTCCCGCAAAAGGCGCCTGGATTTGGGCCCTGCATCGAGCATCAGCTGAGTGGGGAGTTGCTCTTCGACAACGACCTGGCGCTGGTCGGGGTCGCCGACGACACCCACGTCGAGCTGCTGGCGGCCGGTCGCTGCGGGAGCCTCGCCTACTACAACTCTCGCCAAGAAGTGTGGCGACTGGTGGCCACCGGCACGACAACCCCAGAGGCGGATCTGCCGCGGCGAGTGGGCTTGGCCGTGGCGGGGCCCGCGGAGTGGTGGGTCTCCGGGTTCGTCGGGCTGGGGCTGCGTCGCTACGTGGATCTCGATCAAGGCACCGGTCTGGCCACGCCCGGGCTGGTGGACTACGGCGACGCCTCCGAGGCGACGGCCTTGGTGCGTGACACCGACGGCTCGATCTACATCGGCAACTGGAATGGCGGGGTCTATCGATGGTCCCAAGGCGCCGGCGAACTCCTGACCCAGGTCACCGACAAGGTGTTGGCCCTCTTCCCCTTTCAAGGCGGGCTGGTGATCGCCGGCGAAAACGGCTCCACGGCGTTTCAGCACCAAACCCTCGAGCCGGGAGGGGTCTGTTTCGGCTCGGGGAGCGCGCCGCCCCTGGTGGGCGCCGAACGCCTGCATCACCTGGTGGTGATGTCCGACGCCAAGGTGGTGTCGGTCGGCGTTCGGCCGGGCGCGCCGGAGCCCGGGATCTACAGCCGGATCACCCTGCAGCGGCCCCATCCGCCCCCGGCCTGGGCCTGCCATTCGCCGCCTCAGGACTCGCCCTAGGGGATCTCTGGCCGGACGCGCTCGGGTGGACCCTTGGTCCAGGACTGGTCGGTCGAGATGCAAGCAACCGACATACACCTACACCGATAAGCTTCCGTGTCCATTCACTTTCGCACTCGCGTCACGTCCCCCCTCGCTGGCTTGGGAGGGGCACCTTCGGAGGTGACCCAAGCGAATCGCCGTCCGGCGCTCCGCAATGAACTTATCGCTGAACCTGGGCAGGTCACGTTGCCGGTCCGCGCCATCACGGCGCAGCGGCCCAACCTCAGCCAGCGGGTGGCGGCCTTCTTCGGTGGCCTGTCCCGGGCGGTCTTCCCGGCGGTCGTCGGCGCGCTGATGGTGGCGGCTCCCGCTCAGGCCCAAGAGGCCCGGGAGATGACTCGGATCGAAACCCGCCTCGAGGTCCAAGAGCGCTTCGATCCGGCGCGCTTCACCGAATATGGCCTCTTCAAGATGTTCTGGGAGCGCTCCAGCACCGCGGAAGAAGGCCTGACCAACCAAGGTGAGTTCGAGTTGAGCCTGGCTGGGGTCGCCAAGCTCAAAGAGTACGCCTTGGCCCACGACCTCCACGGGCGCGCCGATCCCCGGGCCGAGGTCTCCCCGGCCGCCCGCTCCTTCGTGAAGTTTTTGCTCGAGCACCCCCACTACGGCGCCTTCATCGAGCAGAACGCGCGCCCCGAGCTGCAGAAGGCCTTTGGCCTGCCGGTCGACGTGGTCCAGCCGACGGTCGGCCAGACGCCGGTCAAGGCGGGAGACCTGGCCCTCACCAAGGGCGTCTCGCGCCACTCGTACACCGAACTCACCGGTCCCTTGGTCCGCACCTTGGGCAACATGTTTTGGGCCGAATACACCGATCGCCGCAGCTACTTCGAAGATCCGGCGGTGGACACCACCGAAAAGAGTCGGCGGGTGTTGAGCCTCTACGCCGACTACGTCGCGGCGATCCGTCACCACGGCCAACTCGACACCACCGAAGGGGCCTTGGATCTGTTGACCGAACGCCTCAGCAAGACGCCGTTTTGGGCCCAACTCGGGCAACAAGACTTCAACGGCGCCGGCTGGAGTGCCGTCGAGTCCATTCGTCTCGGGCTCGATCCCAACGAATTTAAAGTCTCGTTCCCGAACGCCAACACCAACACGCCGGTGAACTACTTCTCCATGGACGGGAGCCTTGCGGGCCCGATGGCCAAGGTGGATCTCTATCGCGCCGCGGCCGGCTTGGCCCCGCGGGCCTCGGCCTTCGAGACCAAAACGGTGCTCAACTTCATGGTCGGCGAAGAGTCGGGTCACAAGAAGGTCGGCACCTTCTCCGAGTCGCGCCCCTTCGCCACCAGCGGCGCCAACTGGGGCGTGTTGTTGTTCCCGGGGGACCGAGAGATCGCCAACCTCAAGCCCAAGGACGGCTTCGAGTTCCCGATCGACGCCATCGACGCCTTCGGGATCGCCTTCAACAACAGCCCCGCCATGGGAGATCGCATCCAGGTCGTGGACTCCAACAAGACGGAGCTGCGGGTCGAGCGGGAGATCCAGCTGGGCCAAGACGGGGCGCCCGTGTCCTGGTCGGCCCGGTTCTTCAAGCCCGACGGCAGCGAGGTCCCACCGAACGAGGTGACGGGCCTGATCCTCAACAACTCCGGGCGGGTCAAAGGCGACGGCCGGGCCGCGGCCAACCTGGACATGAGCTACTGGGGCTACTGCAACGTCAACACCGCCCAGGGCGTCTACAAGGCGAGCTACGGGATCCCGCAGCTCGACGCCCCGATCGTCCGGGTCACCGGCGGCGACGGCCAGATCATCGAGTTCACCAAAGAGGAGGCGCAGAAGATCCTCGACGCCGACATCGAAGGCCTGGTGGCGATGCAGGCCTACGCCGGCTTCCGCTTTGGCCGTGACCCTTTGACGGTGCGGCTCGACGACGGCTCGACCATCGTCGGCACCATCGAAGGTTATCAACACGAGCCGGGCCGCCGGACCACTCGGGATCACGCCGACGTGATCACCGTGTCGGCCACCCCCGATCACCCCTTCCCCGGGACCATCGGCTTGACCGTTGCGCCCGGCACCACCACCCGGATCGACGCTCGTTTGGTGGTCGCGATCCGAGAGCTGCCCGAAGGCAAGGTGGAGGTCGAGTACAAGACCTCGCCAGGCTCCAGCTACAACACCAAGGGCACCGGCACCTTGACCCAAGCCCTGTCCTTCGAAGGTTTGCCTCAAGAAGGTGAACAGCGGGTGTACCGCCCCAGTCATGATCGACCGCTCTACGGAGAGCTGGCGGTGCGCCTCCCCGACGGCTCGACCAAGGTGGTGCCGGCTGAGCACGTCCAAAGCATCAGCGGCGAGACCCAAAGCGACATCCGCCCCTCGGACTTCATCTCGATGGTCTCCCGAATGAACGGCGTGTACGCGACCGACGCCAGCAAAGGCCCGTCGATCTCCAACGGCGCGCGGCACATCACCAGCCTGGAGACGGTGATCGAACACGGCGCCCATCGCCCCAGCTGGGTCAACAAAGGCGCACTCACTGGCGTCTATGGTCCTCTGGTTCGGCAAGACGGCGATCGCATGTTGTTCCGGCAAGGGGTCTCCAGCAGCTACTCGACCTTTGCGGTCTGGCATCAGCTCGACGCCCAGGGGCGGATCATCAACGAAGGGTGGCTCAAGGGTGAACCGGACTTCCTCTGGGGTTCGGTGGCGCCCTTGGACTGGCAGCGACCGTCGGTTTGGAACCCGCACCTGCCTCCGGACCTGCGCCTCAAGTTGTTGGTCAACGGGGTCAGCGACCTGGCCAAGCTCGAGGCGTTGGCCAAACAGCTCAACCTGCCGGCCCACTGGCGAGAGCTCCGCACCCCGGAGTGACCTTTCACCCACCTCCGCGCCCCAAGTGGGAGTGAGTTGAGCCACAACTGTCGGCGTCTGCAGTCACTGTCCAGATCACCAGACGCCACAACCTTCGTTTGGCTCGCAAAAACAGGGGAGGAATGCGCAAGCGCCGACGTAATCGCTCGGTGAAATGCGAATCCAAGTCCTCTCCACGATCGGGCTCCTTTTGGTGGCGTGTGCCGACCGCGCCGAAGACCAAGGCAACGTGGTCGCGGCGATCGATCCGGTGCCGGGGCAATACATCGTCGTCTTGGACGAGCTGGCCACCCCTGGTGCGGCCGAAGGGGTCGCGGCCGAATACGCGGCCGTCGTCGAACACCAATACCAACACGCGGTGATCGGCTTCGCGGCCCGCATGGCCCGAGAAGACGCCGAGGCCCTCAGCCGCGATCCCCGGGTGCTGCGGGTGGAAGAAGACGGACGAGTGGCGGCCAACCTGACCCAACAACCCGCACCTTGGGGGCTGGATCGGATCGATCAGGCGGCGCTCCCACTGAGTGGCGACTATCGCTACGAAGGCGACGGTAGCGGCGTTCGCATCTACGTCATCGACACCGGCGTGTTCATCGAACACCAGGACTTCGGCGGGCGCGCCTCGGCCGGGTTCAGCAGCATCGACGATGGGCGAGGTTCAACCGACTGCAACGGCCACGGCACCCACGTGGCGGGCACCGCGGCGGGCACCCGCTACGGCGTGGCCAAAGGAGCCCAGGTCGTAGCGGTGCGCGTGTTGGGCTGCGACGGCAGCGGCACCATCGCGGGGGTGATCGCTGGCGTCGATTGGGTCACCGCCAACGCGGTTTCGCCGGCGGTGGCCAACATGAGCCTAGGCGGTGGGGCCTCTCCTTCCCTCGATCAAGCGGTGGCCCGTTCCATCGAAAGTGGCGTGGTCTACGCGGTGGCCGCGGGGAACGACAACGCCGACGCTTGTGGCAGTTCACCGGCCTCGACCCCCACCGCGATCACCGTCGGCGCCAGCGCCAGCGACGACAGCCGGGCCTGGTTCTCCAACTTCGGGGCCTGCGTCGATCTCTTCGCCCCCGGCCTCGACATCGTGGCCCCCTGGTACACCTCGGAGGTCGCTACCGCGACGATCAGCGGCACCTCGATGGCCACGCCTCACGTGGCTGGCGTGATCGCCCGATACCTCGCCGCCAACCCCAGCGCCGATCCGGCGGCCGTCCGGGACACCTTGGTGGAAAACGGCGCCGCCTTTCGCTTGAGCGACCCGGGGCCGGGGTCACCCAACGTCTTGTTGCAGGCGGGCTTCATCGACCCTGCCGGTGACAACCAGAGCCCCCAGGTGGAGTTGTTGGCGCCAAACGATGGGCAGACCTTGGCGGGCACCACCACGATCCGGGTCGCCGCCAGCGACGACCGGGGTGCACCTGCAATCATGTTGCGATTGGGTGGGCAACTCCTCACCACCGGGACCGGCACCGTCAGCTACCTTTGGGACACCCACACCGTGGCCGACGGCCCCTACCTCCTCGAGGCGGTCGCGATCGACGGTGGCCGCCACGTGCGCGTGGCTCGGGCTGAAGTTTGGGTGGTCAACCAGGTCCCCCACGTCGCCAGCTGGGATCCGGCCCTCCAGGTGCCCCGCTGTTTTGAGCCTGGACCCCGCTGCGATTCGTGGCGGCGCGCCGAAGGTCGTGGTTCCAGCGAGATCCGGGCCCCCAACACCTTGTTCGGCGCCTGCGCCGACGGCACCAGCGGCGCCTTCCACTCCGACGAGTCGATCGATCGGATCACCGTGAGCAGCCTGGACGGGGGGCTCCTCACCCGAGGCAACGCCGCTCGGATCGACGTGGTGGTCTGGGCCTACGCCGGCTACACCAGCGACTTCCTCGATCTTTACTACGCCGACGACGCCCAGCAGCCGAGCTGGATCCTGCTCGGGACTTTGGCGCCGACCCAAGCCGGCCTCCAAACCTTGTCGACCACCTTCACCTTGGGCAGCGGCGAAAGCCCGGTGATCCGCGCCGCCTTCCGCTACCAAGGTTCGGCCGCGCCGTGCACCGCGGGGGCCTACGACGATCGGGATGATCTGGTGCTCCAGGTGGTGGCCCCAATTCGAGGGCCGGGCCCGGGCGATCTGGTGATCAGCGAGCTGATGTACAACCCACTGGGGGCGGAGCCCGGCGCCGAGTGGTTCGAGGTGGTCAACCGCACCGCCGATCGACTGGACCTCACCGGGGTGATCTTGGCGAGCGGTCCCGAGGTCGATGTCCCCCTCGCGCCTTTGGTAGTGGCCCCCGGCTCCCGCACCGTCTTTTGTCGGAGCGCCGCGCTGGGACCGGCCGGGTGTGTGCCCTACGGCCGGGTGGTGCTCAACAACCGGGCCGACGAGCTGACCCTCAGCACCGGGGCCGGGGTCCTGATCGATCGGGTGGCCTACGGCACAACCGCCGAATGGCCCCGTTCGGTCAACGGCCGGGCCATCCAGCTCGCCGAGTCGGCGATCGACTCGAACGCGAACGATCTCGGCACCCGTTGGTGCCCAGCGAACACCCCCTCCGGGATCGACCTCGGCACGCCGGGGGCGCCCAACACCTGCCCCTGAGGCTTGATTCGGGTCTCCCGCGGAGGAGTGGGACGATTTCTGAGGGGTTACGGTTCGGTTGCGTAAGGGGGCGACCCTCAAGTCCCCGAGATTCGGCCGATTCTACGGGGCGATGCTGGACGCCCTCTTCGACTGCAACCGGAAGGTCAACCTGGTCTTCGGGGTCTGCGTCGATGTCCAGAACGTGGCGGCGCCTTTGGCCGGTGCCTCCTTCAACATCGAGTTGTTGGCCCACAACGGGGTGGTGCGGGCGGCCCAGCTCGACGGGATCGCCGGCCGCCCCTTGATCGCCCTGACCGAGTTCCTCTCCACCTTGCCGAAAAAGATCGGCCCCGCCGTCAAAGAGATCGAACAACTTTGTCGTCGTTTGGCCCGGGTGACCGCCGACTCCACCAACCGGATCCGGGTCTACTACCTGCTGACCCGGGCGTTGTTGCGGATGGCCGAGTCGGGTCTACCGGAGGAGGCGCGGGTTCGACTCCAGGCCCTGGCCAACTCGGACTTCACCACCGACCGAGACCTGGAGCGGTTGGTGCAGCTGCTCGAAGAACACCACGTGCGCGGCGCCGCCGTCGTCGGAGCACGTTGTCAAGCCACCTTGCGGGAGGTGTCCCAGCGGATCGACGAGGCCCGACAGATCTTCGCCGACATCGATGAACGTCTGCAGGAGCTGAAGACCATCGCTCGGAGCAGCCGCTACCTGGCCAGCTGCCTCCGGATCGAGGTGGCCCACCTGCCCAAAGAGTCGGATGGCTTCGGCAGCTTCACCGCCGAGATCGGCAGCACCTTGGACCTGCTCGAAGAGCGATTGGCCGAGCTCCAACGGATCGAAACCCGTGGTGAGGTTTTGGTTCGCGACCTGGCCGAAAGGATCGACAGTCATGCGTAGCGAGACCCTCTTCGACGAGGACGGCCACCGTTGGTTGGCCTTCGGACGAGATCCCAACAAGCGGGACTCGGTGATCGACACCAACGAATACGTGATCCTCTCGGACGGCAAGGCGTTGATCCTGGATCCCGGCGGCATCGAGGTGTTCCCGGAGGTGTTGTCGGCCATGACCCGGCACTTCGACACCCACCAGATCGAAGCGCTGTTCGCCAGCCACCAAGATCCCGACATCATCTCGTCGTTGCCGATGTGGCTGGATCTCTGTCCCGGCGTGAAGGCCTACGCCAGCTGGTTGTGGCGCTCGTTTTTGGCCCACTTCGCCATGGGCCGCGACGCCGACATCTTGCCCGTGCCGGACGAGGGCATGACCTTGACCATCGGGCCGAAGAAACGGCGGGTCGAGCTGATCCCCGCCCACTATTGCCACTCCTCCGGGAATTTTTCGGTGTGGGATCCGACGGCCAAGATCCTCTTTTCGGGGGACATCGGCGCGGCCTTGTTGCCGGATCACGAATACAACTTCTACGTGGAGGACTTCGCCAAACACGTGGAATACATGCGCGGCTTCCACCTGCGTTGGATGCCCTCTCGGCCGGCGCTCCAGTCCTGGGTGAAGAAGGTTCGGGCGCTCCAACCCAACATGATCTGCCCCCAACACGGCGCGATCTTTCGGGGAGAGGACGTCGGCCGTTTCCTCGACTGGCTCGACACCTTGGAGGTCGGTCAGATCCACTGGTGAACTTGACCCCGGGGGCCCCAGCGGTCCCTGATGGGTCATCGACGCCAAGGACCCCATCCCTGGTCGGGCTTGGACCCGGGCCAGCACCGTTGGCATCGAACTCGCCGTCGCGGTGATCGGTTGTCTGATGCTCGGCCACTGGGCCGACGGCAAGTTGGGCACCGATCCCTGGTTGGCCCTCCTCGGGATCATCCTGGGATCGATCGCTGGTTTTCGGTCATTGCTTCGGGCCGCCCGTTCGGGGGATGACGACCCGCCTCCTCCCCCACAGCCCTGATGTTGACCCGCGTCCTGCTCCGATATGGCCTCTCCACCGCCGCCTTGGTTTTGGCCTTGGCCGGGGCGATCGTCTTTTTTGCCTTCGGTGAGGCCCACGTCCTGGGGGTCTTGGTCGGTGGGGCCCTGGTGGTCCTCGATGGGGCAGGGTTGGTCTACCTGGTGGGGCGGCTGATGGATCAGGACACCTCGGTGGCCAAGAAGTCGGTCTTCACCCTGATCTTGGTGGTGAAGTTGGCGGTGGTCGGGGGCCTGCTGTGGTGGTCCCTCCAGCGGTTTTCTGGGTTGGGGATCCTGATCGGCATCGCCGTGGGCCTGACCGGCCTCATCGTTGGCCTGAGTCGGGGATCCACCTCTAAGGAGGGCCTGGCGGCCATGGACCAAGAAGCGGCTCGGATCCGTGAAGAAACCGAAGACAACGGCTCCGATTCAGGTTAGGTCGGCGCCCGGAGAGACCACGCGGCATGCCCCACGGACAGTCCTGGCTCAACTTCATCCCCGGCTTTGATGCCCTCCAGCATTGGCTGGATAGCCTCGGGCCAGGCTTTTTGTTCCACGATCCGATCCACGCTCAACACGTCGCGGCCATGTTTTTGGTCTTCTTGCTGATGTTGTTGTTCGCCTTGTCGGCGCGATCGGGGCTGAACAAGGCCAAGGGCGACATCCTCCCCGAGGCCAAGTTGACCTCCCGGACCATCGTCGAGTTGGCGATGGACGGCCTGCTGAACGTCATGCAGGCGACCATGTCCCGGGAGGCGGCGCTCCGTCACTTCTGGATCATCGGCAGCTTGGCGGCGTTCATCCTCTTCTCCAACCTGCTCGGGCTGATCCCTGGCTTCTTGCCGCCGACCGAAAGCTTCAACACCACCTTCGCCTGCGGGACCATCACCTTCCTCTATTACAACTACTACGCCTTCTCGAAGTTGGGCTTTGGGCACCTCGCCCACATGGCCAACCCGGTCGGTGAGCCCTGGGGCTGGTTCCTGGCGCCGTTGTTCCTGCCCGTCGAGTTGATCTCGCACACGGTTCGGCCGATCAGCTTGGCCATCCGTCTGCTCTGCAACATCGCCGGTGACCACTTGGTGCTTTCGGTGTTCGTCGGCATCTTCCCGCTGCTGCTGCCCATCCCGTTCATCGGCCTTGGGTTGTTTGTGGCGCTGGTGCAGACCTTCATTTTCACCTTGCTCTCCTGCGTGTATCTCGGCGAAGTCGAGCAGAACATTGCGCACCACGAGGCCGCGCACGGTCATGGCCACGGCCATGAGCACGGGCACGGCGAACACGCGGCGGCGCACTAAAACCAGAACTGAGTCGACCGATCTCCGGGCTCGCTCCCGCTACGCAACGGCGTAGATGGGGAAGAGAGAGTAGAGGCGCGCGGCGTGAGCAAACGGCGCGGGGGCGGTATCGACCGAGGTCAGGAAGTCATGAAGAAGTTTTTCGTCACCCTCAGCTCCACCATCACCCTCCTCCTCTTGGCTGTGCCGGCGTTCGCGCAGGACGCGGCTGACAAGGCCGGCGCCATCGGCATGACCGCCATGGCCGCTGGTATCTGCATGTGCGTGGGCACCCTCGGCGGCGCCCTCAGCCAGGCCCGGACCGCGGCGACCGCCCTCGAAGGCATCGCCCGCAACCCCCAGTCGGCCCCCAAGGTCCAGACCCCGATGATCATCGCGCTGGCCATGACCGAGTCGCTGGTGCTCTTCGCGCTGGTGATCGCGTTTTTCCTTCAGGGCAAGGTCCCGAACCTCGGCTGATCAAGGTCGGCGGCCCCTGGGCACGCCAGATCCGGTCTTTGGACCGCGAAGCCTCGGGCTCATCGGCTGATGCGGATGAGTGCCGAGGCTTCGATCTTTGGGCCTCGCATCAAGCCCGACTCGTCGATCTCGTAGGTCTCCACCGTCAACAAGCCACCGGTGGTGGTTGCGGTGTCGATGAACAGGGTGATCTGGTGGCTGACGGTCCAACCTTCGTCGCAAGCCTCGACGGTCGCCTGGCCTTGGCCCAACTCTTTGGTGCCGTCCTTCAGGAACAGGCGCTCCCGAAAACGGCCCGACTTGCCGGCGTAGAGTTGGGTCGAGACGTACACGTGTTGTCCGCCTTGGGCGCCGCTGTGGAGGGCGAGGGGGCTGGACTCGCCGCTGAAGGCCACGAAGCGATCGTCTTGGCGGGTGCCCAGGTTGACCGCGGGCTGCCCGGGCGTGGTGCCCTCTTCGCAGTCGGTCTCGACCGGCTCCGGTCCCGGGCCACATCCCAAGGCCAAGGTGATGGTGATCGCGCTGGTCACGGTGATCAAAAAGAGCTCCAGGGGCCGCACGCGCATATCTTCAGTCTACCCGTCGCCGGCGGATCTGGGCGAGGCCCAGCAGCAGCATGATCGGCGTCATGTCCGGGCCCCGTCCTTCTTCGCTGCTGCTGCAAGCGCAGGTGCTGGTGGGTGGGTTGACCCGCCGCAGCCGCGTCGACTGGGCGAGGTTGCCGGTGGCCGCCTGATCGTGGTGAAAGCCGGCCCACGGGATCCGCTCCGCCGCCGGCCCCCGGGTGCGCCAGACAAAAAGTTGGCCCTCGACGGTGGCCGCCGCCAGCTCCAGCAGGCCGTCCCCGTCCAGATCGCCCACCGCCGGCGGTCCGGCCAAAGGGGCGCCCACCAGCTTGGGGAAGCGGCGCACCACCGAACCGTCGTAGGCCAAGGCCATCAGGGACTCGGTCCCGGGGATCACCACCTCGGGCCGACGATCACCGTCGAGATCAACCACCGTAAAGTCGAGGGCGCTGCCGTCGGGAACCGGCCGAGGGAAACCGGGCAACCAGCTGCCGTCGGCGTGCAACGCGGCCAGGGCCAGGGCTCTTTCGGTCCCGGGTTCCTTTTCCGGATCGTCCAGGTCGTGGATCAAAAAGAGCAGCTCCAGCCGATCGTCGGCGTCCAGGTCGGCGACGGCCAACTGCTGGTGGGTGGCGCTCCAACGCGTTCCACTCAATAGAAGGTCCAACTCCACCCGCACCCGCAGATCTCCCCCATAAACCAACATCGGCCCTAGGCCGGCGAGGACCAAGGCCACGTCCAGCCGCCCATCGTCGTCCAGATCCGCCAAGGCGGGGGAGGGCAGGTAGGCGGCGTGGCGGTCGGCGGCTCCAGGGGCCTTGGGCAACACCAGCGGCTCGGCAAAAGCCGCTCCTTTTGCGTCGAGGAAGTGAAGCCGGTTGGCGGTGGCCACCACCAACTCCGGCCGCCCATCGCCGTCCAGGTCACCCACCGCTGGGGTCCCGGCCGGGCCATCCAGCCGTACGTCGACCTGGGCGGGCCCGCTGGCGCCAAAGATCAAGAGGTGTCCATCGGCCCGGGCCACGACGTGTTCGGGCAGGCCGTCTCCGTCCAGATCGATCAGCACCGGCGCCGTGGTTTGACCTCCCGGCGCCACGCTGGAGCTCTGCACCGAGGTCGATCGGGGGCCACTTGGGTCATGGAGCACCGCGCCCTCGTCCAACATCGACCACCGCCCGTCCGATCCCAGGGACGGCGCGCTCAAGATCGCTTGGTCGGCCTGGGCCACCAAGTTCACCAGCCCCTTGGCGTCGACCCGCAGCAGCTGACCGGTCCCGGTGCCCAACCAGATCGCGCCGTCTTCGCCGATCCGCGGGGGCCCCCACACCGAAGCCCCCAGGCCGAGCGGAAAGGCCGGCCACAGATCGAGATCTCGATGCAGGAAGATCACCCGCCGCTGTTCTTGCACGCCGCCGCCGTCGGCCCGGACCGTAGCCCGCAAAGTGATGGCGCCGTCGGCCGTCTCTGACCAGGGTGCCGTCGGATCCGCCGACAAGCCCACGGTGGGCAACAACGCCGACACCTCCATGGGGCCACCGCTGAGCAGGGTGCCGCTGGCCAAACTCGACCACTGATCCGGGCTCGGATCTTGGCCGGGCGCACTCTCCACTTGGTAACTGAGGGCCTGGCCCCCCGGGTTGGTCACCCGGATCTCGACCTCCACCGGAGTCCCCGGGCTCGGATCAAAGGTCACTCGGCCAGACGGCGACAAAAACTCGACCGAAGGTGGCAGGCGACCACTCCGCACCGCCGCGACGGCCGCAGCGGCCTCGATCCGTCCGGCGCCGGTTCGCCGATCCCATCCCGCCCCGGTCCGCGGCGCGCCCACCAGATCGCTGGCGGTGGCCAACAACACGCCCCGGGCCTCGGGTGCCGACAAACTTCGGGTCGGGCCAGGACCGGCGTCCAGTGCCGCCGCGTGGAGCAGCCCCAACACCCCCGCGGCCAAGCCGATCGCCTCGGGCCCGGGCGGTGCCGGCGCCATCAAGGCCAACTCCGCGGCTTCACCGGAGCGGGGATCAGGCCAGGCGATCGCCGTGGCGCCTTCGGGCGCCCGCCGATCCAACCCCACACTTCCGATCCGCAACACGTCCAGCGTGGCCGGCCATGGGCTCTGGCGCCCGCCCAACCGTCCGCGGCCGACCACGATCGAAAGTTGATCCTGGGCCTCGGTCACCGCCGCCACCAAGGCCGGGCTGTCGGTGAGGACCGCCACCTCACTGGCCAAGACCACCACACCTCGGGAACGGGCGTAGCGGACCGCCTCGGCCATCACGTCGGCCCGGGCCACCGCGCCGGGCGAAACCAAGAGGGGCAAGATCCCACAACGGGGACAAACGCCGGCCAACTTGCGACCGTCGTTGGCTGCGGCCCCGATCGTCGAGGCCAAGGCGCTGGCCTCCCCCGAGGGGACCGGGTCCCCTGCGTAGAAGTTGTAGCCGACGAGATCATCGACCCACCCGTTGCCGTCATCGTCCCTGCCGTCGGCGAAGATCGCGATCAGATCTCGAGGATCGAGGAGCCCGTTGCCGTCGACGTCACCCCGATCGGCCCGCGCCAGCAGGCGAAGATCGAGGACCCGATCGATCGTCGGCGCCGTGGTGCCGGTGGCGCTGGTGTAGTCGAGGACCGTAAAGACCCCGTCGCCGTTGGGATCGAAGTCCTCTTCCCCACCCCGCTGAGGCGGCGACAGCTCACCCGGGTTGAGCAGGTACCGACCGACCAACTCCGGATCCGCCAGGTCGACCC
Organism: Deltaproteobacteria bacterium; assembly: GCA_016703535.1. GTDB lineage: Bacteria > Myxococcota > Kuafuiibacteriia > Kuafuiibacteriales > Kuafuiibacteriaceae > Kuafuiibacterium > Kuafuiibacterium phototrophicum. The sequence continues at coordinate 1,834,652 of JADJBV010000002.1, forward strand.
CCGAGCCCACCACGGCGATCACCACGTCGGGTCGGCCGGTGGTCAGGGCCCAGGCCCGATCGATCGAGCTGCCGGTGGCGCTTGGTCCTTCGGGGCCCACGCCCGTGAGGCAAGCAGGGCGAAAGGAGTAGAGGCCTCGTTGGCCCTGACATCGAGGGCCCGGGGCGTATCCGGGATCGTCGGGTTGATGGACGGGGAGGGCGTAACTCTCCGGCTCGAGGTCGGCGGGAGGTGGCCACCCTGGATTGGCGCCGATCAGGGCCGCGAGCAGGAGCGGAGCCACACTCCGAGGGTAACAGGGGATGGTGAGGAACGCTTGGGCCGGATGCGGATTCGGGCTAACTTCGCCGGCCGTGCCGGTGATCCATGGCGCCCGATCACTCCCGGAGGTGTTGCCCGGTTGTGCGTTGACCTTGGGGGCCTTCGACGGCGTGCACCTGGGACACCAGGCCTTGATCGGCCGGGCCATCGCCGCGGCTCGTCAGCACCAGGTCCCGTCCCTTGGCTACACCTTCCACCCGCACCCGACCAAGGTGTTGGCGCCGGCGGTGGCCGCCCCAACCTTGATGGGGGTCGAGGAGCGGGCCCGGGTGATGTTCGGCTACGGCTTGGATCATGTGTTGGTCGAGCCCTTTGACCTCTCCTTCTCCGAGGTCGATCGGGACCAGTTCATCGAAGATTACCTCCTTCGTCTGGCCCCGCGGCACGTGGTGGTCGGCTTCAACTTCGCCTACGGAAAAGGACGGCGGGGCGACACCGAACACCTGATCAACGCAGGAGTTCGCCACGGCTTTCAGGTGGAGATCGTCGCCCCCGTGGAACAAGAGGGCCGACCGATCTCCAGCACCCGGGTCAGGGAGCGCCTCTTGGCCGGCGATCTGCCGGGGGCGGAGCGGCTCCTTGGACATCGCCACGCCTTGACCGGTACGGTCGTCGAAGGTGATCGGCGGGGCCGCACCATCGGCTTCCCCACCGCCAACTTGTTGCCCGAGGCCGAACTCCTCCCCGGCTTCGGGGTCTACGCCACTCGGGTCCGGCTCTTCGAGGGCGACGGATTGGAGCCGGCCCTCCACGGCGTCACCAACATCGGGCGGCGCCCGACCTTCGCTGGTGAACGACCGACCATCGAGACCTTCCTCTTTGACTTCCAAGGTGACCTCTACGGTCGTCGCTTGCGGATCGAACTTTGCGCTTATCTGCGGCCGGAGCTCCGCTTTGCGGGGCTCGATGCCCTCAAAGCCCAGCTCAACTTCGACGTCAGCCAAGCCCGGAGTGCCCTCGAGTCCTTGCCCGGGGAGCCGCCTTCATGAGGCGTCTTTTGGCAGTGATCGGCGGCGACGTCTCGGCCTCTTTGTCCCCGCTGATCCACGGCGCCGCCGCCCAAGCCTTGGGGCTGGATTTGGCGTACATCCCGGTCAACGCCCCAACGCCCGGCGACTTCGAGGGGGCGCTTTCGGCGCTGCGAACCTTGGGGGCCATCGGCTGCAACGTCACCATTCCCTATAAAGCGCTGGCCTTGGAGCGCTGCGCCCGGTCTTCGACCACCGCCCAAGAGATCGGCGCGGTCAACACCATCAGCTTCGCCTCCGAAGGGTGGCTGCAGGGCGACAACACCGACGGCCCCGGGCTCCTCCGCCTGCTCGAACACTTGCCGCCCGGGACCCTCAATCGGGTCCAGATCCTGGGATCGGGCGGAGCCGCCCGGGCCGCGGCGTGGGCTTTGGCCCGGGCGGGGGCAGGATCGATTTCGGTCACCGCCCGGCGAGGTGCCCCGGCGGTGGCCACCCTGGCCCGGGGCCAGGCCATGGGCCTCAGCCGGATCGCCGATGCGACCCTGGTGGTCTCGGCCCTCCCAGGGGATCACACCTTGGCCCGAACCGCCCTGGACGATTGGGTGGATGTTCGGGGTCGTCCCTATATCCTCGACCTCGCCTACGCCGATCTTTCCCGGGGCAGTCCCTTGGTCCACCTGGCCCGGGCTCAAGGCCTCGAGGCCCAGGACGGGCGAGCGCTTTTGGCCGAACAAGGGGCCTTGGCCCTTTCCCTTTGGACCGGCGGGGAGGTCGCCCGGATCCGTCAGGTCATGCGGGCGGCCCTCCACCTTCCCGAACCGTAGTCCTTTTTGGCGAGGGGCCGAATGGGGCCCTGGACCGGCCTTCAAGGAGCGCTTCTGGGGCCCGATCCCTCAGGCTCCTAGGTTCCTGCATTCCTTAGCGGTCTCGTCTGCACGCGCCGACAAGGTCGTCGGGTCCGGGGCGCCGCCGGCAGAACCGCTTAAGAAGCCAGGAAACCAGGAAGGTCCCCAAGAAGCCCTGGCTTCCAACGCCCGCCGGCCCACCCCTCTTCGTTCGCGCTTGTTCACTGGGCGCCTTCGGCTGGCCTGAGCCCTGGGGTTCCTATCCCCCGGAAACAGATGGGAATCCGCCCGGTTTTGACTCCGGAGCTTGCCCCGATTAGCCTCCCCTTCCAATGCCTGGTCGCCTGGGAGAGCTCCTCGTCCGCGAAAACCTGATCACCCTGCAGCAGCTGCAAAAGGCGCAGGAGGAACAGAAGAAGACCGGCGGTCGCCTGGGCTTCAACCTCACCAAACTTGGATACATCGAGGAGAGCGAGCTCACCGCCTTCCTCTCCAAGCAGTACGGCGTTCCGTCGATCAACCTCCAGGAGTTCGAGATCGATCCGGAGGTGATCAAGCTGGTCCCCCACGAGGTCGCCGAAAAGCACCAAGTGATCCCGGTCAACCGGGCCGGGGCCTCGCTGATCGTGGCGATGGCCGATCCGTCGAACATCTTCGCGATCGACGACCTCAAGTTCCTCACTGGCTACAACATCGAGGTGGTGGTCGCCTCCGACGGCGCCATCAAGGAGTCGATCGAGAAGTACTACGGCGGGGAAAAGGGCGGGGCCGAACTCAACTACGACGAGGTGATGGCCGAGTTCGACGAGGACGAGATCGAGGTCGGCGGCGACGAAGACTCGGTCAACGTCGTGGATCTCGAGCGTTCGGCCGAAGACGCGCCGGTCGTGAAGTTGGTGAACTTGATCTTGATCGACGCGATCAAGAAGGGCGCCAGCGACATCCACATCGAACCCTACGAAAAAGACTTTCGGGTCCGTTACCGCATCGACGGCGTGCTCTACGAGATGATGAAGCCGCCGCTGAAGCTCAAGAACTCCATCACCTCCCGCATGAAGATCATGAGCCAGCTCGACATCGCCGAGCGCCGGCTCCCGCAAGACGGTCGCATCAAGCTGAAGCTCGGCAAGGGCCGAGAGATGGACTACCGGGTCTCGGTGTTGCCGACGCTCTTCGGCGAGAAGATCGTCATGCGGCTCCTCGATAAGGGGAACCTGCAGCTCGACATGACCAAACTCGGCTTCGAGGCCAAGCCGCTGGCGGTGTTCAAGACCTCGATCAAGCGGCCTTACGGCATGTGTTTGGTCACCGGCCCCACCGGGTCGGGCAAGACCACCACCCTCTATTCGGCCCTCTCCGAGCTCAACAAGTCGACCGTCAACATCAGCACCGCCGAAGATCCGGTGGAGTACAACCTCCACGGCATCAATCAGGTGCAGATGCACGACGACATCGGCCTGAACTTCGCCGCGGCGTTGCGGGCCTTCCTCCGCCAAGATCCGAACATCATCATGGTGGGCGAAATTCGAGACTTCGAGACCGCGGAGATCGCGGTCAAGGCGGCCCTCACCGGCCACATGGTGCTCTCGACGCTCCACACCAACGACGCACCCTCCACCGTGTCGCGCCTGCTCAACATGGGCATCGAGCCCTTCTTGGTGACCGCCTCGGTGAACCTGATCCTGGCGCAGCGTTTGGGACGCCGGATCTGCAACGAGTGCAAGACGCCCCTGGACGTGCCGGAGAGTGCGCTGCTCGACATCCAGATCAAGCCGCAGGAGATCGGGAGCTTCCAGGTCTTCAAGGGCCAAGGATGCGCGACCTGCTCCGAGACCGGCTACAAGGGTCGCGTGGCCCTCTACGAGGTCATGGACTTCACCGAGGAGCTCAAGGAGTTCGTGATCAACGGCGCCTCCGCGGCCGAGATCAAGGCCGAGGCGATCCGCCTGGGTATGCAGACCTTGCGCATGTCGGCGCTCAACAAGCTCAGAGAAGGCGTGACCACCATCGAAGAGGTCACCCGGGTCTCGGCCCACGACTGAACGGACTGAAGAGAAATGGCGAACTTACACCAGCTCCTCAAAGCGATGATCGAGAAGGGGGCCTCGGACCTCCACATCACCACCGGCGCTCCGCCGCAGCTCCGGATCGACGGGCACTTGGTGCCGCTGAAGACGCCGCCGCTGACCCCGGTGGAGACCAAACAGCTCTGCTACTCGATCCTCACCGATGCCCAAAAGCACCAGTTCGAAGAGGAGAACGAGCTCGATCTTTCCTTCGGCGTAAAAAATCTTTCGCGCTTCCGCTCCAACATCTACATGCAGCGGGGCGCGGTTTCGGGCGCCTTTCGGACCATCCCCTTCAAGATCCTGACCTTCCAGGAGCTGGGCCTCCCGTCGGTCGTCGGTGACCTGGCCGACAAACCTCGAGGGTTGGTGTTGGTGACTGGCCCCACCGGCTCGGGCAAGTCGACCACGCTGGCGTCGATGATCGACAAGATCAACACCGAACGTCATGAGCACATCATGACGATCGAAGATCCGATCGAATATCTGCACCCGCACAAGAGCTGCATCGTCAACCAACGGGAGGTCGGCGCCGACACCGACTCCTTCAAGAAGGCGTTGAAGTACATCTTGCGCCAAGACCCGGACGTGATCCTGGTCGGCGAGATGCGTGACCTCGAGACCATCGAGGCGGCCTTGGTGATCGCCGAAACCGGTCACTTGGTGTTCGCCACCTTGCACACCAACAGCTGCGTCCAGACCATCAACCGGATCCTCGATGTGTTCCCGCCCTACCAGCAGCCCCAGGTTCGGGCTCAGCTCTCGATGGTGCTGGAGGGCGTGTTGAGCCAGACCTTGATCCCCAAGGCCTCGGGCTCGGGGCGGGTCCTGGCCCTGGAGGTGATGGTGCCGAACATGGCGATCCGGAACCTGATCCGCGAGGACAAGATCCACCAAATGTACGGCCAGATGCAGATGGGCCAAGGGCGCAGCGGTATGCAGACCCTCAACCAGTGCCTGGCCATCCTGATCCAACGGAAGGCGATCACCTTCGATGAGGGCATGCTGCGGTCGTCGGATCAGGACGAACTCCGTCAGATCCTCTCCGGGGCCCAACCCAGCGGCGCGCCGCCGCGGGCCGCTCCACCCCAGCCCCGCCGTTAGGGCGGAGGCGGGCTCTTCCTTTTACCTACACCTGTGACCGATCTAGGTTTTGCGGCCCCCCAGGGGACAGGCTAGACTGGGCGCCGGCCGATTCGTTTTTCGAACCGAGGGGACGTCGATGGCAGTTTTCATCTGGGAAGGCAAGACGCGGCAGGGCGAAGCCCGGGCCGGCACCATGGAGGCCGAGTCGGCCGATGCGGTGATCGAGCGCCTGAAGGCGCAACAAATCCAAGCCTCCAAGGTGAAGAAAAAGCCGATGGAGCTGAGCATCAAGATCGGCTCAGGCGTCGCTCCCAAGGAGGTGGTGGTCTTCACCCGGCAGTTCGCGACGATGATCGACGCCGGTCTGCCTTTGGTGCAGTGCCTGGAGATCCTCGGTTCTCAGCAGGCCAACGCCCACTTTCAAAAAGTGATCAACTCGGTCAAGACCGACGTCGAGTCGGGCTCGACCCTGGCCGACGCCCTCGGCAAACACCCCAAGATCTTCGATGATCTTTACGTGAACTTGGTCGGCGCCGGCGAGGTCGGCGGTATCCTCGACACCATCCTCAACCGGCTGGCGACCTACATGGAAAAAAACATGAAGCTGATCCGCCAGGTCAAAGGCGCGATGGTCTATCCCAGCGTCGTGCTTCTGGTCGCCGGCGGTGTCACGGCGGTCTTGTTGGTCTTCGTGATCCCGGTGTTCGAGAAGATGTTCCGCGACTTCGGCGGCGTTTTGCCGGCGCCGACTCAGTTCGTCATCGACCTGTCGAACGGCCTGCGGGCCAACGGCGTGGTGGTCGCAATCGGTCTCATCGCCTTCATCGTGGCCTTCCGCGCCAGCATCCGCACCAAACGGGGTGAACTCATCAAGGACAGCGTGATGTTGCGGGCACCGGTGTTCGGTCCCCTGTTCCGCAAGGTGGCGGTGGCCAAGTTCACCCGCACCTTGGGCACCATGATCTCCTCCGGCGTGCCCATCTTGGACGCACTCCAGATCACCGCCCGCTCGTCCGGGAATCGGGTCGTCGAAAACGCCATCATGTACACCCGGGAGCGGATCGCCGAAGGCCGCACCATGGCCGATCCCTTGGCCGAAACCGGCGTGTTCCCGCCGATGGTGGTGCAGATGATCGCCGTCGGTGAGTCGACCGGCGCCATGGACGCGATGCTCCAGAAGATCGCCGACTTCTACGAAGAAGAAGTGGACGTCGCGGTGGCGGCCCTGACCTCATTGCTCGAACCGTTGATGATGGTGGTCCTCGGCGTGTTGCTCGGCGGCCTGATCATCGCCATGTACCTCCCGATCTTCGAGCTCGCGGACAACATCAAGTAGGCCGCCCCCCGATGGAGCGCGCCCCTCGTCAGGCTCGACCGCGGCTGGCCTCCCTGAGCGGCCTGGCGCCGCCGGAGCGTGACCCCAACGAACTCGAGACCACCGAACTCTCCCGAAAAATGTTGGTGGTCGCGGCCATCCGGGTGGCGGCGGTGACCTTGACCCTGGGGGCCCTGGTGGCCTTTGGCCTCGTGCCCGCGGTCCCGGGCCGCACCTGGCAATACGTGTTGATCGGCGGGGTCTACGCCTTGTCGCTCGGCTACGTTTTTGCGCTGCGGCGCCGCCCCTTGGTGGTGCCCCTGGCCTACGTCCAGGTCGTCTTCGACTCGGTGATCGTCTCCTTGGTGGTCTTGATGACCGGGGGCATCGAGTCGATCTTCAGCTTCGCCTACATGATCGTCGCCGTGGAGGGGGCCATCCTCCTCTATCGCCGGGGGGCGGTGACCGCCTTGGTCTCCGACTTCCTGATGTACGGCACAATCCTGCTGATCCAGATCGACCACTACTGGAGCGCGATGCCCGAGGTGCTCTTTGGGCCGGCGATCTTTTCGTTCTTCATGCACCAAGCGGGCACGGCGGCGGTGGCCTTCCTCAGCAGCACTTTGGCCGAAAAGGCCCAGGTTTCGGGGCGCCGCCTCGCCGAAAAGCAGAGCGATCTGGAGCAACTCGAGGAGCTCCACGCCGCGATCTTGCGGTCCCTCCCGGCAGGTCTGATGACCGTCGATGGCAGCGGCATCGTTCGTTTCGCCAACGAGGCGGCCATGGCCATCCTCCGGCTGCCCCCCGGCAACCTGGTGGGCGCGCCCCTCGAAGAGATCTCGAGCACCATGCACAAGGCCTGGGAGCGCCGCCGGGTCAGCTTCATAGGGGGTAAAAACCGGGAGCGCTTCGAGGACGGTTATCGTCGGCAGGACGGCTCCGAGATTCGGATCGGTTTTTCCTTCGCTCCCCTCAGCGTCGGCCGATCCACTGGCTCGATCATCGTCTTTCAGGACGTCACCGATATCGTGCGGTTGAAGGAGGCGGTGGAGCGGGCCGAACGACTGGCCACCGTCGGCAAGTTCGCCGCCGGCTTGGCCCACGAGGTCCGCAACCCGCTGGCCGCCATGTGCGCGTCCATCGACGTCTTGAAGGTCTCCCTCTCCCCTCCCGAGTCGATGCAGCGCCTCATGACCAACGTGGTCCGAGAGGCCGAACGCCTCAACGGCTTGATCTCCGACTTCCTCCTCTTCGCCCGTCCCCGGGACCTGAACTTGCGGGCCACCGATCTGTCGGTTTTGGCCCAAAGTGTCCTCGATGTCTTTCGACACGACGCCTTGATGCAGGGCCAACAGGTCGAGGGCCGAATTGCCCCGGGCGTCAGCGCCGAGTTGGATGGCGACCTGGTGCGCCAGGTCCTGTGGAACTTGGTCAAGAACGCCGCCGAGGCCATGTCCAAGATGCCCGGCGGGACCCTGACCGTCCAGGTCACCGCCGGCGCCGACGGGGCGCGGGTGCTGATCGCCGACACTGGGCAGGGCATCCCGGCCAATCAGCTGGATCGGATCTTCGAGCCCTTCTTCACCACCAAAGAGCGAGGGTCGGGCCTGGGTTTGGCCATCTCCCATTCGATCATGGAGGCCCACGGGGGTCAGATGCGGATCGACAGCCGAGAGGGCGTAGGCACCGAGGTCCACCTGCTCTTCCCCCCTCGGGTCGAGCGGGAAGGGCCCCCAGTCCCCAACCCGGAGGAGGTCACCGATGACGTCGAGTTGATCGGCGGGTCAGTGTATCCCGAGCAGGTCGCGGTTTCGCGCTCCAGCTCCAGCCCCCCTCGTACCGCAAATGGGTGAACCAGATCCCGGCCCCGACCCGCCCTTGAGCCCGCGGCCGATCTGAGGGAAACAGAGCCATGGGCCGGGTCCTGGTGGTCGACGACGAGCAGGGGCTCCGGGACGTGCTCGAGGTGTTGATCAGCACCCGGGGCCACGCGGTCCGGGCCACCCGCAGCGTCGATGAAGCCGCCAAGGCCCTCAAGTCCGACTCCTTCGATCTGGTGATCACCGACCTGCGGCTCGAGCCCGGCGGGGATGGCATCGAGGTGGTGCGTTTGGCCCGGGCCTGTTCGCCACCGCCCGAGGTGATCGTGATGACCGCCTTCGGGACCCGCGAAAACGCCCAGCGGGCGATCTCGGAGGGCGCCTCGTTTTATCTGGAGAAGGGGCCCCACCTCGCCACCGACATCGAGGTCCTGGTCGGGCAGGCGATCAACAAACGTCGCCTCCAAGAAGACAACGATCAACTCCGGCGAGCCCTGGTCAATCGCTACCGACCCGAGGGCTTCGTCGGCAAGAGCCCGGCCATGCAGGACGTGCTCGAGTTGGTGCAGCGGGTCGCGCCCCTCAAGGCCACCGTGTTGATCACCGGCGAAAGTGGCACGGGTAAGGAGCGGATCGCCAAATCCATCCACTACCTCTCCAGCGGCAAAGACGGGCCCTTCGTCCCGATCAACTGCGGCGCCATCCCGGAGAACCTGATCGAGTCAGAGCTTTTTGGTCACCTGCGCGGGGCCTTCACCGGGGCTGATCAGGCCAAACGAGGTCTCTTCGAGGCGGCCCAAGGTGGCACCATCTTCCTCGACGAGATCGGCGAGTTGCCGCTGGCGCTGCAGCCCAAGTTGTTGCGCGTGTTGCAGGAGCGGAGGGTGAAGGCCCTCGGGGCGACCGCCGAGACCGAGATCGATGTCCGGGTGATCGCGGCGACCAATCGATACCTCGAGGCGGAGGTCAAGGCCGGGCGGTTCCGGGAGGACCTCTATTTTCGGCTCAACGTGGTCGAGGTGGAGTTGCCGCCGCTGCGGGACCGGCGCGATGACATCCCTCTTTTGGTCTCGGCCTTCCTGGATCGCTTCAACAAGGAGTACGGGCGCAAAGTGGAGAGCATCGCCCCCGAGGCGATGGAGCGGCTCCAGTCCTTCCCGTATCCAGGGAACGTCCGGCAGCTGGAGAACATCATCGAACGCGGCGTGGCTTTGGCCGCCGGCAACACCTTGGGTTTGGCGCAGCTGCCCAAAGAGGTGGTCAACTTCGACTCTGGCCCGACCCGCCCCGCGGCGGTGGTCCACGGCGATCCGTTCCCCGAACAAGGGATCGATCTCGAACGGATCGTCGAAGACTTCGAGTGGGGTCTGATCGAACAAGCGATGGAGAAGGCCGCTGGCGTCAAGACCCGAGCCGCTGAGCTCCTGGGCCTGACCTTTCGCCAGTTTCGCTACAAGCTGGCCAAATACGAACAACGCCGTGGTGGAGCGACCGCTGACGGCGCCGACAAGACGAGGAGCACATGAGTCACCATCCGATCGCCGGCTTTGGCTTTTTGGCCGTGATGTTGGGGGGCATCGGCTTTTTGTCCTTCAAGGGGATCGAAAGCAGTCAGGCCTATCAGGCCGAACGGCAAGCGCTGGAGGAGCAGCATCAGAAGGAGGAGGCGGCCCGGGCCGAACAAGAGGCCGCCCGCTCTCGGGCCGAAGAGATCCAGAACCACATCCGCACCGCGGTGATGGCCGCCCAACGGGATGACTTTACGGTGGCGATCGAGGTCCTCAAGAAGGCCGCGGATCGCTTCAACGACTCGACGGCCCTTTGGCTCAACCTGGGTATCGCTCAGCGGGGGGCCGAACAATGGGACGACGCCGAACAGTCCTTCAAGCGGGTCCTGGTCCTGGATCCCAACGACTGGGATGGCGTCGCCGAGTCGGCCACCATCCGGGTGGTGAAAGGCGACCTGGAGGGTGCCTTCGGTTTCTTCGAGCGCATCCCGGCGGGTGAGGGCCGGATGTTGGAGCGATTGGCTTACGACCCGACCTTCAACGAACTCGACAAAGAGGCCCGCTTCACCGCCCTGGTCGCCAAACACGGCGCGACCGAACTTCGCCGCGACACCTTGGCCCGAGTCAAAGAAGAGGCCGCGGCGCCCGCCCCGGCGCCCAAGCCCTAAGGGCCCGGTCAGGAGTTCACTGGCCACCTAGGGTGATGATCCATCCCCGCCTGGCTTCGTTACGCCTCGTCGACCGACACCAGAGTATGCCTTCCTCGGCAAACCTTGCCAGGCGGGCGCCCTAAAGCGGTTCATTCGTCGAGCAACGCCTGGCACTGCCAACACTCGGCCAACTCCGGGGGCACGGCCGCTCCACAGCTGGGGCAGGGGCGATCGGGTTGGCGGGCACCTTGGGGTCCGGCGATGATCGACCGGGCCAGGTCCGCATAAAGTTCATCGATCCAGACCTCGGTCGGGCACCCGTGGGTGGGCCACGGTGGACCGACCCGGAGCTCCGGATCCAAGCCGTGGCGCCGCAAGGCCTCGGCGATCAGCCGACCTTCCAGCTCGACCGGAGAGAGGTGGACACAAACCTTGGCCATGACGGGTGAGACACCCAGGCCCTAACTTGCCCGGGAGCCGGGGGCCAGGTCGAGCCTCAGCCAACGAAAGTCGGCCGCGTCGAACTGGTAGTGCGGGTGACGCCGGAGTTGGGTGGCCACCCGTTCGACGTCGACCGTGCCGTGCTCCGAACGCGCCGCCTTGACCAACCGGCAGATCTCGGCCCGGCGGATGAGGGTATCGAAGAGGGCTTCGCCGGCGGGGCCACGCAGGATCTCCGGGTGCCATTGAGCGGTCAGGGCCTTCTTCGACTCGGTCGCCTCGATGGTGCGGACGCCACTTTTGGGATCGCGGACGGTGCCGACCGCCACAAAACCTCGGCCGGGGCGGCGCACGGCCTGGTGATGATTGCTGTTGGTGAGCACGGAACGGCGGCCCACCACCTGGGCCAAGCGGCTCCCCGGCTGGAGCTCCACCCGGTTCTCGAAGACCAGCTGACCCTTTGGGTTCCGGAGCACGAAGGGCTCTTCCATCGGGATCCCGAAGTCCGAGTGCTGGCGTTGGCTCAGGCTTGAATAACCTTCCTTCTGGACGTCCTGGACCAGGCTCCCACCGGTGGCGGCGTTCCACAGCTGGTGGGAACGACAGATGCCCAAAGCGTAGAGCTCCCGGTCGAAGGCCGCCAAGACCAGGTCGGCCTCGAAGCGGTCCCGGGCGTAGTGGGTCTGCTCGGCGTAGCGGTTTTTTTCGCGGTAGATCTTGGGGTCGACGTCGTTGCCGCCAGGCCCGAGCAGGCCGTCCAAGGGTCCGACCAAAGCGGCGATGGCCTGGGCCCGGGCCAACTTCCCTTCGGGCAGCAGCAGATCGGCCCGGGGCGGGATCAACACCGGCCGGCCTCCACGGGCGATCACCTGAGCCACCAAGGTGTGGATGGCGTCGTCTTCACCGGCCAGCAGCTGATTGGGTTCGGCCAAGACGATGCCGATCAAGGGCCCGGCCCCAGCGGGCAGGGGGCGGGCCGGGGCGTCCAAGGCTCGTAGGTGAGTAAGGCTCGGCTGTTGGTCTGGCCAACCCCCGACGTCCGAGGCCCGCTGCGCCCAACGGGCCCAGGCCTCGGCGCCCGTGTTGTCCGCCACCGGCAAGAGTACCGGCGCCGGCACACCCGGGAGCGAAACGACCATCGGCGCCACCTGCTGGGGCATGGGCTGGCGGCGACGGGGCAGGGGCAGGAGCCGGCCGTTCGGGGCCGGGCCATCGGCGGGGCTCAGGGCTTGAGCCGCTTGGGGGAGGGCGGGGACCTGAGCTACCGCTTGGGCCGACGGGCCCGGCGACCTTTGGCCTCCCTCTGAAACCCGACGCACCTGGAGGTTATCGGACCCGTCCCCACCAATGGTGTGCGGATGTCGCACATTAACGCACAGCGTCAGCGGACGTAGATGGGGTTGCTGTAGATCCAGGGGCGATCGGCCTGCAGTTGGGTCCGGGCGTAGGAGCCCAAGTCCTCCCGCAGGTGTTTGGGCACCATCCGGACCTCGGCCCGGTAGGCCCCGGCTTCGGTGGGGGTGTAGCTCAGGTCTTCCGCCCCGGAGGCGACGACGTCGAAGCCCCCCTCTTTGGCCTTGAGGATCACCAAGGACAACTCGGGCGGCGTTCGATCGGGATCGAGGCCGAATACGGTGGGGCGGCTGACCTTGAGCACCGGCCCCTCGGCCAGGGTGACCTCGTCCCCCATCTCGGCGGTGCGACCGCTCCGTTCGGCCCGGTAGTCGAACCCCTCCGCGTAGCCCATCGCCTCGAAGACGCCGTAGAGCCGCCCCGCGTCCAAGGCCTCCTTCAGCGCCCGGTCGTCGAAGTTGCCGTCGGGGGTCGGCCGCACCAAGAGGTGATTGGAGAACCACCCCATCATCCGGCGGTAGCTGTCCCCGCGTTCGCCGTCCGGGAGCAAAGCTGGGAAGCTGTTTTGGTGGCAGTCGGTGCCCATGGTGGTGGTCGGTCGATAACCACGGGCCAGGACCGAACCCCAGGTGCCCAGGTAACGAGGATCTTCGCTGAAGAGCGGCAGGAAGATCAGCTCGGACTGGGGGAGTTCGGCGGGGCGTTCGGTGGCCAAGACCACCAACTCGAGCACGGTCCCCGCCGACTTCAAGGCGTTGGCGTGCAGGTTGTACATCTCGAAGCCGTCGACGGTGAGATCGATCAGCTCCTGGGCTGTCCAATCTTCGGTGTGGGCCATCAACACCAGTCCACCGGCGGCCCGGAGCCGCGCCGCCGACTCGGCCGAGATCTCGCCGTAGAGCGCCTTTCGCTCCTCGGGGGTGTCGCCGAGGTGGTGTTCGAGCCCGACCGGAGTGAAGCCCGTTTCGGTGCCCGGAATGATCAACGCCGAGCGGCCATCGGGGCAGGCGGCCCAGTTGCCGACGACCTGGCCCTCCCGCTCGAGCAAACGATCACCCCGTTCGGGGCGGTGGAGGCTGGCCTCGGTCATGGTGGTGATCGCGAAGTCCGAGCCGTGGTCGGTCAACATCACGAAGTCGTGTTTGACGGCGCAGAGCCCGTTGCGGAAGTCGGCGTCGCAGGCCCAATCACGTTCACCGTTCTTGACGGGTTCGTCGTCACAGGCGTCGTGGGACCAGATCGAGTGGGCGTGGATCAGGCCCCGGCGATCCAAGAGGCCGCGGTGGGTGGGTCCGGCCGGGGACGCATAGGTCTTGCCCGGCGCCCACCGCTCGACCGGCGCTGGCTCCGCTTTGGTGCAGGCGGCGAAGAGGAGCAGGGTCCCGGCCCAGGCGTGACGCATCGTCCCGCTTTACCCCGTCGGAGAAAGACCCGTCATCGTCCGATAGAGGGAGGCCTGGGCCGTCACCATCCGGTCCTCCTCCCACTCCAAAAGGCGGGCCTGATCGCTGGGATCAACCGGGCGTCGATCCAGGGCCCTCGCCAGGGCCTGGGCCAAGGCCTCGGGTTCGTTGGGTTCGACCAGGTAGCCGTTTCGGCCTTCGCGGATGATCTCCGGCGTGCCGTCCACCCGGGTCCCCACAAAAGGCCGCCCGGCGGCGACCGCCTGCACCGCCGACTTGGGCAGGCCTTCGAAGCGGGAGGCCAACGCCACCACGTCCGCCGCCGCCAACAGCTGGGGCACGTCTCGCCGCCACCCGAGCAGGCGCACCACTCGATCCAGGCCGTTGCGGCGGATCACCTGTTCGACGGCCGCGCGCAGCTCTCCGTCGCCGGCGATCAACAGGCGCAGGTGCGGGCGTTGTTCGGCCAGCTGGGCGACCGCCGCCAGCAAGGTCAGCGGATCTTTCTGGGGCTTGAAGTTCCCGATCGACACGATCACCTCGTCTCGATCTTGAAGCTCCAGCGCCCGCCGAGCCTCCAGGCGCTGGGACCCCGCTTGGCGAAGGGCGCTCAGATCCATCCCGGAGCGGATCACCACCGTTTGGTGTTGGGGACCCACGATGCCTCGGGCCTCGGCCTCCGCCAGGTTGGCCCGGGAGACCGAGATGAAGGCGTCCGTGACCTGAGCCGCCGCTCGCTCCAGGAGCACGTAGCTGGCGAAGAGCGGTCCGGTTTGACCTTCATGAAAGGCGAAGCCGTGGATGGTGTGCACGATCTTCGGCACTCCAGCGGCCTTGGCCGCCAAACGACCCAAAACGCCGGCCTTGGAGGAGTGGGTGTGGACCAGGAAGTGGGCCGGGTCGTGCCCCAGGGCCTGATGTTCGGCTCGTAGACGCCGGAAGATCCGGACGAGGTCTTTGAAGCCCGCCGGGTCTCGCCAAGGGTCCAGGGCCCGGACCAGGTTGGGCACCGGTTCAATCCAGGCCTCCGGGATCTGCTGGGCTTCCTCGTCCAGCAGGCCTCCGGGCCCGTAGAGCAGGGCGACCCGAAACTGGCGCCGATCCAAATGTCGAACCGTAAAGAGGGTGTTCTCTTGGGCGCCCCCCAGCTCGAGCTGGGTGATCACGTGGACCACGGTGATCACCGGGCGGATCTCCGAGAGGTGAGGCTCAGCTCTCCTCCATCATCCGGCGGACGATGGTGGTGTCGTAGCGACCGGCGACGAAGTCCGGGTTGACCAACATGCGGTGGTGGAAGGGGATGTTGGTGCGCACGCCCTCGACCACGAACTCCTTCATGGCGCTCCGCATGCGGCGCAAGGCCTGATCCCGATCCGAGTCGTGGACGATCAATTTGGCCAAAAGAGAGTCGTAGTAGGGCACCACGGTGGCGTCTTGAGTGACGTGAGAATCCACCCTGATCCCGGCGCCGCCAGGCGTGTTGTAGGCGGTGATCTGGCCGGGTGAAGGCGCGAAGGTCACCGGATCTTCGGCGTTGATTCGGCACTCGATGGCGTGACCGTGGAACTGGATGTCCTCTTGCCGGTAGGGCAGGGGGTAGCCAGCGGCCAGAAGGATCTGCAGCCGCAAGAGGTCGATGCGGGTGACCATCTCGGTCACCGGGTGCTCGACCTGGATGCGGGTGTTCATCTCCATGAAGTAGAGCTCACCCCGCTCGTCCATCAACAGCTCGATGGTGCCGACGTTGGAGTAGCCCAACTTCTTCAGGGCCTCGACGATCCGCTCCCCGACCTCTCGCCGCTTCTTTTCAGTCATCGCCGGGGAGGGCGACTCCTCGATCAACTTCTGGTAGCGGCGCTGCACCGAACACTCGCGTTCACCGAGGTGAATCACGTTGCCGTAGAGATCGGCCGCCACCTGAAACTCGATGTGCCGCGGATGCTCCACGTAGCGTTCGATATAGACCGAGTCGTTGCCGAAGGCCGCGCCGGCCTCTCGCCGAGCCACCGCCAACAGTTTGGGCAGTTCGGTCTCATTGCGGACGATCTTCATGCCCCGGCCGCCACCCCCGGCGGCTGCCTTGATGATCAGGGGCAGGCCGATCTCTTTGGCCAAGGAGAGGGCCGCTGCGTCAGTGGTCAGGGGCTCGGGGGAGCCGGGCAAGGAGTGGAGGCCCACCTTGGCCATCGCCCGCCGGGCCTCGATCTTGTCGCCCATCGTCCGGATCGCCTGGGGCGAGGGCCCGATGAAACGAAAGCCACACTGGGCGCAGATCTCGGCGAAGTGAGCGTTCTCCGACAGGAAGCCGTAGCCCGGGTGGATGGCGTCGGCGGCGGTGATCTCGGCGGCCGAGATGATGGCCGGGATGTGCAGGTAACTCTGCTTGGCGGCCGGCGGGCCGATGCAGACGGCCTCGTCGGCGAACTTGACGTGAAGGGACTCGGCGTCGGCGGTCGAATAAACCGCCACCGTGGCGATATCCAGCTCCCGGGCCGCTCGGATCACCCGCAAGGCGATCTCTCCGCGGTTGGCGACCAAGATCTTCTTGAACATTCGGGGCGTCGGCGTCGCTGCCGGGGCCGCCCCGACCTTGCCCACCGGGGCACTCCCGTTCGGCCGCACGACTACTTCACCGCGATCCGGAAGAGCGGATCGTTGAACTGCACGGCCTTGCCGTTTTCGACCAGGATCGCCACCACTTTGCCGGCGACGTCGCACTCGATCTCGTTCATCAACTTCATCGCTTCGATGATGCAGAGGGTCTGGCCCGGCTTCACCTCTCGGCCCACCTCGGTGAAGGTCGCCGCGTCCGGGGAGGCCGCCCGGTAAAAAGTGCCCACGAAGGGCGAGCGGATCACGTGGTGGCTGGCATCCTCTTCCGGAGCAGCCGGGGTCGCCGCTGCGGCCGGCGCGTGGGCCGGGGGCGGCATCGCATACACCGGCGCGGGCGCAGCTACGGTGCTGGCGCGGGACAGTCGCACCGCGATGACCGAATCCTCATAGGAGAGTTCACTCAGGGTCGAATCCTCGAGGATCCGAACCAACTCCCTCACCTTATCGAGGTCGTCGGGGGCCTTGGGGGTGGACGGCACCAGGGCCGGAGCCGCCGGGCGAGGCGACACTTTGGAAGCCTTTTTGGTGGCCATGGATCAACCGTTACCGATCGACACGCGCTCGATATAAGTCCCCTCGGAGGTGTCGACCTTCACTTTGTCACCGGTGTTGATGAACAGCGGCACGGGGACGACGGCGCCGGTCTCGAGGGTCGCGGGTTTGGTGACGTTGGTGGCGGTGTCGCCGCGGACGCCAGGTTCGCAGTAGGTCACCTCGAGCACCACGTGTTGTGGGATCTCGGCGGTGAGGGCGCGACCCTTCCAGAACACGATGTCGCAGATCATCTCCGGCAGGAGATAGTTGCGGGCGTCACCCAGCACCTCGGCGGTGAGCTGCACCTGATCGTAGTTCTTCACGTCCATGAAGTTGTAGCCGTCGGCGTCCTTGTAGAGGAAGGACATCTTCTTCCCCTCGACGTCGGCTTCTTCTAAGCGTTCACCCGATTTGTAGGTGATCTCGAGGACCGAACCCGTTTGCAGGTTCTTGATCCTCGTCCGGGTGAAGGCGTTGCCTTTGCCGGGCTTGACGTGTTGAAAGTCGACAATCACGTAAGGGACGCCGTTGTGGATTAGCTTGGCGCCCTTCTTGAAGTCACTGGTTTCGAGCATTCCCACGCGCGCCGATTAGCTCCGATGCGGCCTCCAGCGCAAGAAGATAAGAGAGGGGCCCGAAGCCCTCGACGCGCCCGGCCACGACCCCCGCCAAGAGGCTGACCTGTCGGAAGTTTTCCCGGGCTTCCGGGATCGAGAGGTGGACCTCGATGACCGGCGCCCGCCCTTTCCATGCGGCCACCGCGTCCCGGATCGCCACCGAGCTGTGGGTGTAGCCGCCGGCGTTGATCAACAAGGCCTGGGCCCGCGGGAGGTCGGCCTGGATCCGGTCGATCAGCAGGCCCTCGACGTTGGATTGGAAGGTCTCGAGGGCCAAACCCAAGGTGGCGGCCCGAGCCACCAGGCGCTGGTCGATTTCGGCCAGGGTGGTGGGCCCGTAGATCTCGGGCTCCCGCTGACCCAGCAGGTTGAGGTTGGGGCCGTGGATGACGGAGACGAGGGGCACGGCTCAGGCCAAGGCGGCCCGGAGCTCGTCGGCTTTCAGGCGCAACAGGTAACGGCCCTTGCCGAAGTTGGCCCCTGGGGCCAACGCCAGCGCGACAAAAAACTCAAGACTCAAAGGCCGAATGATCGTGGTCAGGTTCGCCGAGGAGATCGAAAGCTCCTCGAGGTCGCCGGCCGCGAACATTTGAGCGCTGCTCCGCACCTGGCCGAGGAGGGCGGAGTATTCGATCAGCAGTGAACTGATGTCCAACTCACCATCTGCGCTTTGAGCCTCGACCGTGTCCACCGGGACCCCATCGGCCGCGATGATGCTCGCCGCAAAGGCCCCGGGCACGGCCTCACAAATCTCCGACAGGGGGCCGCGGATGGTCTCGAGCATAGGAAGTTCAGGCTAGTATGAGCAGCCAACCACCCTCTTGTCGCAAGGGTTCATTTCGGAGCCCGTCCCCAAGCAGAAGAGGACATCTTGCCGCAGGTCCGATGAGAAGATCGTTGCACCGTCCATCGTCACGCCCTCCATCGCCCCGTGGAGACGCATGGAGTAGGTGTCGCCGCTCCCATCGGTATACCGAGCGAAGGGGCGGAAGAGCTCCACGCCCGTGCCATTGGCGGTGCTGAGCGTATCGCCGCTCTGCCCACGGAGGACGTTGTCGAGGTTTGTGCAGGCCGCACCATTGGGCGAGAGGCTGACGTCGAAGTTGCCTTCGTTGTCGTAGCACCCACCACTTCCATCAGGCCGAGGCGCACAGCAGCTTTCGGCGAGCCGAGCGATGTCGAAGGTCCCGGCGAGGGCTTCGGCGGTCGGACCACTGACGGCCTGAAGCAGTACGATCCCCTGGCTCTGAGGGGGGACCGCCGAACCGTTGATCGGCACGACGTCCGTACCGACGAAGTCCTCGGTGTCCTCGGTCTGGTCGTAGCAGAAGGGCTGCTGGACCGAAAACGCGGGGACCACCAACGGCGGCAATCCCACCAAGAAGCTGTGATTGTCGCACTCCCAGGTATAGTCGAACCGGACAGGCCGCCAAGCGTTGACGTTCACCGTCTCCTCTCGTGGGGTGGTCTCCAACACGGTGGTGGCGTCGGTTAGGTTGTTCTCCACGAGGAAGCCGAGGTACAGCGCGCCCATGAAGGAGAGGTCCATCGGCGCCACCAAGAGGCCCGCCGCCGAAGGTTCGAAGAGGCACCCCCCGCTCATCAAGTCCTCGGTGGGGGATACCGGATAGAGCGGGACAATCGCTGTCTCCACGTTGTTGCAGGCGGTAAAGGCGATCGCTAGCGCGCCCAGCCATCGGTAGTTCATCGAGCTCCTCCGTTGCGGACCAAGGCCTCTCGGGCTTCGTCCAAAAATAGCTCCTGGACGGCGATCTTCGCCAGTCCGTGAATGGTGATCAGTGTGAGCCGGCCGTTCCCGCTCTTCTTGTCGTTCGCGAGGTGAGCCCGGGCGGCCGCCAGAAGTTCGATGGGGGCAGTGCTTGGCAAGCCCAGATCCTCCAAGGCGGAGACCAGCTCCGCCGACAAGTCTTCGGAAATCCAGCCTTTTTGGGCTGAGTAGCGCGCGATTGCCGCGATCCCGATCGCCACCGCCTCGCCATGTCGGATGCTGAAGTTGGAGGCCCGCTCCAGTGCGTGGCCTAGGGTATGACCGAGGTTTAGGTGGCGGCGGACGCCGCGGTCCAGAGGATCCGCGGCGACCAGGGCGGCCTTGGCCTCGATGGCTCGGCCCACCAGGACTGGGCTGGCTCCTCTCGCCGCCCGCACCTCGCCGAAGAAGGTGGGGTCGGAGATCAGTGCGATCTTGAAGAGTTCGGCCAAGCCTGACTTGAGTTCGGCCGGGGGCAAGGAGGTCAGCAGATCGTGGTCGATCAGCACCGTGTTGGCGGGATGAAAGGTGCCGATGAGGTTCCGTCCGGCCGCCAGGTTGAGGGCTGTTTTACCGCCAATCGAGGCGTCGAGCTGAGCGAGGAGCGTGGAAGGCACGAGTACCAACCCGGCCCCCCGGCCCAGAATGCTGGCCACGAATCCCGCCAGGTCGCAGACCGCCCCCCCCCCAAGAGCAACGACGACGCTCTGCCGTCCGGCTCCGGCTCGGGCGGCGGCCTCGAGGATCCCAGCCGCAGTCGTCCACTGTTTGGCCTCTTCGCCGCCGGGAAGTTCGTGGACCGAAAGCGGTCCGAGCGCCTCCAACCGCGACCGATATATGGCGCGGGTTGAGGCCGGTACGCCTTCGTCGAGCAACAATACCACCGGCCGGGTTGGGCCCTGGGCGGCGACCGCTTGCGCCGCCGCGTCGTGAAGTTGGTGACCCAACACCACCCGAGTGTTCGCGGTCCCGAGCTTGAGGAGTCTGACCTGGAGCTCCTGCCCGGAGGTGTGGACCCGGTCCGCGACGACTTCGACTGGTCCCTCCGCGTCGACGGTGCGGTCGACAGCGGCGTAGGAGTTGCGGCGATCCTCGAGGAGCCCGCGGAGTCCCCGTTGGGCCAAGATTGGCCTAGCGTGGAGGGATGGCTGGTCTAGACGGCGTTCCAGCTCCTCAGTGGGCGCGGTGAGGCCGAGCACCGGCCCCAGGTCTTGCGCGGCTCGGCGTCCCGCCGGACTCGTCAAGGTGCCCCCCCCCAAGGCGACGACTCGCAGGCGGGAGGGCAGGTGACGCAGCGTCTCGGCCTCCACAGTACGAAACGACGCCTCGCCGAGCCGAGCTATCAGGCTCGGCACCGGCTCCCCAGCGCGCCCCCCGATGACCTCGTCCAGGTCCACTGCGGGGGCGCCCAGGCGGGCGGATAAGGCGAACGCGGTCGTGGTCTTGCCGACCCCAGGAGGGCCGGACAAGACGATCGCCGTCGCCGGATGGAGGCCAGCTTCGCTCAAGAACTCTCCTCCCTTAGGTCGACTGCACGAGGGCCGCAGACCGGTTCACGATCCGGGGCGAGATGAAGATCAGCAGCTCATCCCGAGCATCGGTACGGGTGGTCTTCTTGAAGATCCAACCCAACACCGGCACCTCGCCGATCCAAGGGACGTAGGATTTGTTCTCTTGAGCCTGCCGCTTGTAGATGCCGCCGAGGACTGCGGTGTCGCCGTCCTTAACGATCATTTCGGTCTCGGCTTCTTTGGTGATGATGCCGGGTACGCCCAAGTTGTCTCGGCGGTCCGAGATCTCGTTCTTTTTGGCCGACACCTTCATCAAGATCGAACCGTCTTGGGTGACGTGGGGGGTCACCACCAATTCCAGGTTGGCGGGGATGAAGCGGGTCGAAGGACCGTTGGCGGTGATCACCGTGATCGGCACCTGCTCGCCGGAGACGATCTTCGCCTCCTTGTTGTCGAGGGTCACGACCTTGGGGGCGGAGATGATCTTCACCTTGCCGATCGACTCGGCGGCGGACAGGCGAAGGCTGATCAAGGCCGAGCCGCCCACTGACCCGAAGACGAAGCCAAGAGCACCACCGGTGCCGGAGCCGACTGTGGCTGGCAGGTTGACGGCGTAGTTGGGGTTCGCCACGACACCTTGAATCTGGTTGTTCTGCTGATCGTCGGCGCCGCCGGCGATCCGAATGTTGTTCGGGAAGCCGAGGCCCGTCGCCGTCCCGAAGCCCTGAGTCGCGCTGACGTTGCCGCCCCACTGGACGCCCAGGTCACGAGAGAAGTTCGACCGGGCCTCGACGATTCGGGCTTCGATCAACACCTGGGGGGTCTGGGTGTCCAAGGTGCGGACCAGCCGCTCGATCTTCAGCAGGACTTCAGCGATGTCCTCGACCACCAGCACGTTGGTGCGGATGTCGATGTTGACCTTACCCCGGGGCGACAACAGGGCGCTGACCTGAGGCTTGATCTCGCCGGCGACCGCATAGCTGACCGGGACCAAACGAACCGACAGGGGCTCCAACTCGATCCGGGACTTGGCCCGTTCGATGCGCAGCTCTTCTTCTTTGCGGAGCACCTCGATCGGCGCGACCCGGATGATGTTGCCGTTGCGGGTCTTATCCAACTGCTTGGCGCGAAGGATGATGTCCAGGGCCTGATCCCAAGGCACGTTGGTCAACTTGATGGTGATCTTGCCCTTCACGTCATCGGCCGCGACGATGTTCAGCTTCGACACGTCGGCCAACAGGCGCAGCACGTTGTCGATCTCGGCGTCCTTCAGGTCCAGGTTGATCCGGCGACCGGTGTAGGCCTTTTTGGAAGGCGCCAAGGTCGCGGCGGTCTGCACCGCGGTGGTCGCCGCGGTGAAGCCGGCGGTCGCCTGCTCCTGGTAGGCCTGGGGCTTGGCCCGGGTGTTCCGGAAGTCCCACATCAGCCGGTTGCCCTTCTTCCAGTGCCGGTGTTCGGTGCCTTGGGCCACGTTGGCCGCGATGATCGTGTCGCCACCATCCGAGTAGGTCGAGATCGCGCCCACCACCTGAGCCGCGACCTCGGAGACGTCCAAGGTCCGCTCCAAAGAGGAGGGGAGGGTGGTGTTGCTCAGCCGGAGCACCGGCAAGTTGGCCTCGGAGCCGTCCTCGTTCTTGGCGTCGATCGTCTCGGAGTCGAGGACCATCACCAACCGCATGAAGCCATCTTTGGGCTCGAAGCGGACGTCGACCACCTTGGCCGCGTTTGCCTTGACCGGCGCCGGGGCCGGGGCCTCCGTCACCACCGCGATCGGAGCGGGGGTCGGCGCTTCCGCCGGAGACACCGCCACCTGCTGAGGTGCGGCCTGGGTAACGGCCTTGGAGATCACCAGGCGGAGTTGGCCCGCGGCCTCTTCCACGTCGACCTGGGGGACTTCGGCCTTGGCGTCGAGATCGAGGACGACCCGTACGCCGTTTTCATGGGTGGCGAGGCGAGCGGTCTTTACGCCCAACTTGCCGACGCTCAACTTTTGGAACTTGGGTTCGGCGCTGACCGCACCGAGGTCCACCACCAAACGACGCGGGCCCTCCAGCTGTTCGAGGCGAACCGCTTGGGGGGTCAGAGCCCCGGTCAAGATCGGGGCGCTCAAGACCGCCTTCTTGCCCTTGGCGCTGCGGCTCAACTTACCGAGGCGCACGGGCTCGAGGGGAGCGGCCGGGGCGGCGGGCTCCACCGCGGGCGCGGTGTCGATCGGCGTAACCGCGGCTTCGGGGGCCGGGGCCGGTTCGACCTGGCTGGTGGGCTCGGGCGTCGGCGCCGGGGCTTCGGCACCCACGGTGACCCGGATCTGCTGGCCGTCGGCGCGCACGTGATATTCGGCGGGCCGGTCCAGGGCGATCTCCACCCGCAGGATCGCCGATGACTCGTCGGCGAACTGGTTGGTGGCGACATAACGCACCAAGCCGTCGGCGACCTTGGTCATCTCGGTCGAGAGGCCACTTTTGCCGTCGTTGATATCGACGAGGATTCGGAAGGGATCCGAGAGGCGGAAGACCGAAAAGGTCGCTTCCTTGGAGGTCGCGATGACGATCTCTCGGGCCGATCCGGTCCCGGTGGTGGTGATGCGCTCGACCACGACCGAACCCGTCGCCTTGGCCTGGCTCAGGGCCGGCGTCAGGCTGATGAGAGCGGCGAACGCGAAGGCGCAGGCTCCCTTTCGAGCGGCGGTTTTTCCACAACGCGAATTGGTCGCTTGGGTCATCATCTGGGCAGTCCCTCTCCGTGTGAACAGTCGCATGGCCGTCGGATTAATCAAGTTTCAGCTCCGGTGGCTTGGGCAGGCAGAGCTGCAGCTTGTTGGATTGCTTGCGGCCCGTGTAGTCGCGGTAGTCTTCCTTGATCTCGACGCATTCGCCGGTGATCTGAGAGACCTTGCCCCAGTTCTTGCCGATCAGGGTGCCGCGGGTCAGGGTGTGGCCCTTGGCGTTCGGATCCTCGACCATGGCGTAGGGCGTCGCCACTCGAGATACGATGGCCACCAGCTTCAGCTGATCGATTTCGAAGCGCTGCAGCTCGGTGAGCTGCTGGCCTTGATCTTCCCGGTTGAATTCCTCGAGGGGGGAGCGGAAGGGGTCCCGCTTCCCGATCGGAGAATAGGCGTAAGCGATTTCGCCCTCGGCCGAGGCCGCCTCTCCCGTCGGGGATGAGGCGGGTGGGGGGTCTCCGGCGGGCACCGCTGCCGAGTCGGCGGTCGCGGCCGCTTCCGAGCCTTTGGTAAGGACGTTCAGGCCCGCAGCCGCTTTGGACGGCGGCGCGGAGGGGGTGGCGGGAGGCGCATCGTCGCAGGCGGGGGCCAGCAGTCCGAAGACCACAACCCAGCCCAGCCGATTGCTGGAAAGACGGGAGAGGATCGACCGGCCCTTCATTTCTGACCCCCTGCCGTCGGCGCTTTGGCCGCACCTGCGGTGCCGGCGGTGCCGGCTGTGCCGGCGGTGGTGTTGGCGTTGGCCGGCCGGTCGACGAACTTGAAGGTGGTGGCCACGAAGTTGGCCTCGAGCACCACCTTCTTGTTCTCCAACTTCGGCTTGGCCAAAGAGATGTCGTTGACGTTGACGATACGGGCGAGCTTCGAGACCTTGTCGAAGAACACCGCGATCGAGTGGTAGTTCCCAGCGATCGACATCTTCACCGGGATCCGGGCGTAGAAGCCTTGGACCTGTTCGCTCTGGGGTTCGAAGATCGCCATGTCGCAGTCCGACTGCTCGACCAAGGCGGCGATCTTCTGCAAGAGCTCCGGGATCTCGGCGTCGTTCGGCAACAGGGTCAATGCTTCGTTCAGGCGCTGCTTCAGCCGCTCGACCTCGACCCGGTAGCGGGACAAGTTGCGGGCGATGGCCCGTTTGGTGACCAGCTGCCCGTCCAAAGTGGCGATCTGCTTGTTGTACTTCTCGATCTCTTCTTGCTTGGGGCTGACGAACACCACGTAGTTGACGACGATCAGGGCGATGACCACCGCGACGACGATCAACACCCGTTGGGCCAGAGGGACTTTGGTGATTTTTGCGACTAGCTCATCCATTGTGTCATCCCCTCGCTAGGCCGAGTAGTTCACCCTGCAGGTGATCTTGAACTCGTAGAGCTGGGCGCCACCCAGAGACTTGTCGGCCTTGTCGGCCTTGGAGAAGCCGAGGACGATGTTGGTGAAGTACTTCGACTTCTGGAGGGACTTCATGAAGCTGGACACGTCTTCGTGGTCCACCGCCTGACCTTCGAAGGTCACCGAACCGCCCTTCTCTTCGACCTTGGTCAACCAGACCCGGTTCGGGATCTCGCGGGCCAAGTCGTCCAGCGCCTTCACGGGGCCGGTCTTGCCCTTCCGCAGCTGGTCGATGATCTGGAGCTTGTCCTCCAGCTCCTTTTTCTTGGCGGTGAACTCGTTCACCTCACCGATGATCTTGTCGAGCTGCTTGAGCTCGTTGTTTTTGGCGGCGATCTGCCCCTTGAGCTCGTCGGCGGTGCTGGACACCGCGGCGGTCCACACGATGCAGCCGATCACCGCGGCGATGATCAAGCCGGCCGCGCCCAGCAGCTGTTGCTGGACGGTCTGCCTTTTTTGCGTCTGCCGGATGGGCAGTAGGTTGATGCGAATCATCCGTTTGGCCTCCCCTTCGCCTTCCTACTTGTCCGCCGGGTAGCGGAGCGCCAAGCCCACCGAAACCGCCGCCATCGGCGCCACGGTCTGGAGGTAGTCGGGATCGAACTTGCCCGAGCCGATGTCAATGTTGCGGAACGGGTTCATCACCTCGACGGGCACCCCGGTCCGCCCTTCGATGGTCTTCACCAGGGCCGGGATCTTGGAGGACCCACCCGAGAGGAAGATCCGGGCGATGTGGGCGTCGGCCGAGGTGGCCGCGTAGAAGTCCAGCGAGCGCTGGATCTCGTTGGCGATCGACTCGGACTCGGTCTGGAGCACCCGCTCCACTTCTTGAGGGACCACCGCGTCGCTGTCTTTGCCACCGCCGCCCAACTTCAAAGCCTCGGCCTCGTCGTAGCTGACGTTCAGGGCCTTTTGGACCGCGTCGGTGAACTGGCCGCCGCCGATGGAGATGTCACGGGTGAAGGTGCTGATGCCGTTGGCCAACACGTTGATGTTGGTGACCGAGGCGCCGATGTTGACCAACACCACCGTCTCGCTGCGCGGGACTTCGTAGTTGATCTCGAACTGGTTCTGGACGGCAAAAGCGTCGATGTCCACGACCACCGGGGTGAGGCCGGCCGAGGCGATCACTTCAGTATAATCGTTGACCATGTCCTTCTTGGCCGCGACGAGGAGCACGTCCATCTGACCGGCCTGGGTGGACTCGGTGTTGAGGATCTGGACGTCGATGTTCACGTCGTTGATGTCGAAGGGGATGTACTGCTCCGCCTCCCACTGGATCGACTCCTCCAGCTCCTCCGGGGTCATCTGGGGCAGGTTGATCTTCTTGATGATCACCGAGTGGCCCGAGACCGAGGTGGCGACCTCTTTGTGTTTGATCTTTTGGGAGGCGAAGAGCTCCTGGATGCCGTCGACCACCGCGGTCGAGTTCATCAGCGCGCCGTCGACGATCGCCTCCGGCGGGAGCTGCACCATCCCGAAGGAGATCAGCTGGTAGTTGCCCTTTTTGCCGGGCTTCAGTTGGCAGAGCTTGATCGAGCCCGAACCGATGTCCAAACCGACCGCCAGCTTTCCTTTGGCCATGGTCGCCTACTCCTTCTTCCCCAGCTTTTTGAGGGCCCCATCTCCAAAACGTCGCGCGGCGTTCGCGTCGGTCGTCTCGGGGTCTTCGTCGTCGGTCCGTTGACCGAGGTCCGGGAAGACTTCTTCCTTCTGTTCGAGCTTTTTTCCTAGGGCCAAGATGATCTTCCGCTTGGTATCCAGGCGGCACTCCGCGCCCCCTTCGATCCGATCGACGGTCAAAGGAGAGATGCCGGCCCGCCGAGCGAGCTCGGCCTTGGACAGGAGGATCTCTTCCCGCAGGGTCCGCACGTTATTGGAGCTGGCTCTGCGCTGGCTCATCCCGGGTCCTCGACTCGCAGCCGTCCGTGAGGGCGGACACCCTGCGAGGGCCCGATGATGAGGGGGACCAGACTGGCCGTCAAGTTTCGGTCGGGCATTAGTGATAGCTAATTATATGCCTTTGATAGGCAAATGACAGTCTACAGTATCCCACTGTGCGTCAGGGATACCCTCTGACTAGCCGATTCCATATTCCTTGAGCTTGTAGAGCAGGGCCCGGTGGCTGATCCCGAGCAGGCTGGAGGCCCGGGTCCGATTGCCCCCAGTCTTATCCAAGGCTTTTTGGATCAACACTCGCTCCACCCGGGGGAGCACCACCTTGAGGGAGAGCTCATCGTCGTTCACTGGCCAGTCCCCGGCCGAGGGTGAGGGCCCCGAGGTCTCGTCGAAGCGTTCGTCGAGATCGACGGCGGTGATCCGGCCGTCGCCTTCGGACAAGACCAAGGCCCGCTCCAGCGCGTTCTCCAGCTCCCGCACGTTCCCGGGCCACTGATAGGTCTGGAGGATCCGCATCGCTTCGGTGGTGACCTCGGGGTTCTTGAGGCCCAGCCGTTGCCCAAGTTGCCGCGCGAAGTGGCCCACCAAAAGCGGGATGTCCTCTTTGCGCTCCCGCAACGGCGGTAGGTGGATCGAGACCACGGCCAGTCGGTAGTAGAGGTCCTCGCGGAAGTGACCCTCTTTCACCATCGCCGCCAGGTTGGCCGCCGTCGCGGCGATCACCCGGGCGTCGACCGCGATGTCTTTGTTGTCGCCGACCTTGCGGATCTGCTTCTCCTGCAGCGCCCGCAAGATCTTGACCTGCAGCGGCAACGGCAACTCGGCGATCTCGTCGAGGAACAAGGTCCCGCCGCTGGCCACCTCGAAGAGCCCGACGTGATCGGTGTTGGCGTCGGTGAACGCACCCTTGACGTGGCCGAAGAGCTCGCTCTCCAGCAAGGCCTCGGGGATGGCGCCGCAGTTGATGGCCACGAAGGGGCGCTGGGCTCGAGGGCTCTCTCGGTGGATCGCGCCGGCGATCCGCTCTTTGCCGGTGCCGGTTTCGCCGGTGATCAAGACGGTGGTCGGGTGGATCGCCACCTTCTGCACGGTGCGAAAGATGGCCTGCATCGCCGGGGCGCCGGTGATGATCTCGGCCAGGCCCCCCGGGACCTTGGAGACGTTGCGGGCCGCCGCGTTTTTGCCGCTGCCCCCACTTTGGTGCTCCTTTTTGCCGAGGGCCTTCCGCTCCACGACCAGGCGTAACTTCAGCGACAGCTCTTCGGGCGCGAAGGGTTTGCTGATGTAGTCGAAGGCGCCGCGCCGCAAAGCCTCGACCGCCAACTTTTCGTCGCCATAGGCGCTCATGGCGATGAACACCGGCGCCCGTTCGCCCAGGCGCACCGCGTCTTCGATGAAGGCCAGGCCGTCCATGCCGGGCATGCGCACGTCGGTCACGCAGATGTCGAAGGGCTGGTTCTGCCGCAGCACGTCCAACCCCTCTTTGCCCGAAGAGGCGGTCCAGACGTGGTAGCCGTCTTTGGAGAGGGCCAGGCTGAGCATGTGGCGCAGGCTCTCTTCGTCGTCCACCACCAGTACACGAGTGTCGGCCAAGGTCTGGGGATCCTAGCCCGGGCTTGGGGGCGAGGTCACGCCACGTCGGGCGGGTTGGTGCGGCGCAGGCGGACCGTAAAGCTGGCGCCTCGGCCTTCCTCGGAGCTGGCCTGCAGGTCGCCGCCCATCGCCTCCATCAGCGCCCGGGAGACCGCCAGCCCCAACCCCGTGCCTTCACCTGGGGCCTTGGTCGTGAAGAAGGGATCGAAGATCAACGGCAACTTGTCCTTGGGGATCCCCGGCCCGTTGTCGCTGACCACGATCTCCAGCCAGGCCCCATCGGTCCGGGTCGCGACGGTGATCTCGGCGTCGGGCGTGGCCTCCATGGCTTGGCCGGCGTTGAGCAGCAGGTTGACCAACACCTGATTGAGCCGCCCGGGGTGGCCGATCGCGTCGGGCCCATCCGGGTCGGTGCCGGGGTGATCGATCCGCACCACCCGCAGCGCCGGATGACCCCGGACCAAGCCGATCGCCTCTTCGACCACCTTGCCGCTCGAGAAGGGCACTGGCGGTTCGGCCGTCTCGACGCCCCGTCGGGCGTAGGTCAGCAACTTCTTGATGGTCTCGTGGATCCGGCCCAACTCCTTCAGGCTGCGCTCCAACACCTCCTTCTGCTGCGTCGGATCCAGGCCTCCTTGGAGCAAAGAGAGATATCCGCGGACCGCCGCCAGCGGGTTGCCGATCTCGTGGGCGATGCCGGCCGCCAGCCGCCCGACGCTGGCCAACTTGGAGGCCCGCACCAGACCTTCTTGCATGCGGGCCAACTCGTCCCGTTGGGCCGCCAGCCGATCGCGCTCTTGCCGCAGCTGGCGGGTCGTTTGCCGAAAACGCCGGGCGACCTCCGCGACCTCGTGGGGGGCGTCCGTGGGGACCAGGTCTTCTTGCTCCAGCTCGGCCTCTTCGGCCAACGCGGCCAAGGTCGAAAGTTGTGGCAAAAGCAAACGCCCGACGATCACCGTCAACACCGCGCCCGCGATCAAGGCGGCCAACAGGAGCAACGGCAACACCCGACTGATCTCGAAGAAGGCGATCGACATCGGCACCGCGCTGCCGATCCGCGCCACCAGGTAACTCTCCTCGCCGAGCAGCTCACAGCGGGCCGCCACCAACTCCAAGTTGAGGGTCCGGCTACCCCAAAGGGCCCGGGCCCGGGGAAGATCCAGGCCCAAGGCCGCCGAGCTGCTGTCGACCAAGCCGAACTCGACCCCGCCGGGCAGAGGCACCGTCCGCAACGCCGATTGAATCGCCGCCGGTGAACGGCCCTGGGCCAGGCCTTCGAGCTGAACCTGAACCGCCCGCCGATAGGCGCGTTTGCTGCTCCTGACCAAGGCGAAGCTGGCGATGGTCGCCGCCGCCAAGGCGAAGAGCACGGTCAACACGACCACGTACGCAAAAAGCGGCCGGCGCAGGCTGCCCTTGGTCACGGCGGCACCAGGCCCAACGCCTGGAAGAACCACCGCTCCAGGGCGGGGCCGACCAACATCCAGGTCAAGGCGCCGATCGCCAAAAACGGCCCGAAGGGGACGGCGGTCGAGGCCGGCTCCCAGTCGTCCGGCTCTTCTCCTCGGGCGAGTGCCAACTTTTTGCGTGCCTCTCGTTCGGCCTCGATCGCCGCCAGCTCTTCCGCGGTCGGAGGTGGGGGCGGGCGCAGGGCTTGGTGGAGCAAAAGAGCCCCGCCGATGACGGTGCCGACCACCGACGCGACCAAAACCACCGGGATCAAGGACGGGGGCCCCAGGAAAGCGCCGATCATCGCGATCAACTTCACGTCACCGAGGCCCATGCCTTCACGCTTGGACTCCAGCTCCTCCAGGACCTCTTGGGGTTGGCCTTTGGCCAGCCGGATCCGCAGCGCCATGTACGTGGACCAAACGATCCGCACCAACAACAAAAAGCTGGCGCCCAACACCGCGCCCGCCAGGCCACTCCACCAGGGCGCGGCGAAGGCCACCGGGCGCAGCAGGATGCCGATCACGATCCCGGGCAAGGAGATCTCGTCGGCGATCTCGAAGGTATCGATGTCGATGAAGGTGATGGCCACCATGCTGCCGGCGAAGATGAAGCCGGCCAGCAGGCCCCAGGTCAGGCCGAAGCGCGTAAAACAGGCCCAAAACAAGACCCCGGTCAGCAGCTCGACCATCGGGTAACGAACCGAGATGGGGCACTTGCAGGCCCGGCAACGACCCCTGAGCACCAACCAAGACAAGATGGGCACGTTGAGCCAGGCCGGGATCATGTCGCCGCACTTGGGGCAGTGGGACCGGGGATGAACGATACTTTCGCCCCGGGGCAGCCGGGCGATCACCACGTTGAGGAACGAACCGACCAAGGTCCCGAGCACGAAGGAGAGGACCGACAGGGGCAGGCGCAGCGCGGCTTCCAACATCAGGCCCGCGGAGCATAACAGGGGAAGGCTCAGCCGTCTTTCTTCGCGACCACCACCAGGAGATGTCCGAGTTGGGCCAGGGGCGTGCGGTCCAAGCGCCGATCCAAGGCGAGCAGGGCCTGGGCCAAGGGGCGCCGGGGTAAAAGCTTCGGCAGGGGCAAAAGATCCAGGCTGTGGGCGATCAAGATCGCGAAGGGGTGTTGGGTCTCGACGCGCTCCACCGTCAGGTGGCGGCCGATCAGCTGCCGGTAGTCTTCGATCCCGAAGGCGTGGTGTTCGTGGGTGAAGGACTCGTCATTTTTGCGGAGGGTGTGCTTGATCGGCTCCAGCCAAGCGTACTCTCGGGGATCCATGAACAAGGCCCTTGCCCCTGGCTTCATCACCCGGCGCAGCTCTCCCATCGCCGCCTCGGGATCATCCAGGTGGTGGAGGGCACCACGGCAGACCACCGCGTCGAAGCACTGATCGGCGAAGGGCAAGTGGGAGGCCTCGACCCGGGCCACCGCGCTCAGCCGGCGGGCGGCCACCTCCAAGCACGGCGTCGAAAGATCGGCGCCGATCACCGTCATGCCGGAACGGACCAAACCGTTCCCGGCGGTGCCGGTGCCACACCCGAGGTCCAGCGCCAGGCCGGTGGGGTGGCCCAGCCAAGCGCTCAGCTGATCCGCCGAAAGCCGATCCCAGTGACAGGTCAGGCGCAGCTCGTTTTCGTAGTACTCCTCGACGGCGCGGGTCTGAGCGGCGACCTCCTCGAAGTGGCCTTCGTGCAGCCGCGCTTCGTCCACGAAGTCCGGGATCCCGTGATCCAAGCGGCCGGTCCAGCCGCAGTCTTTGCAGACCGGATGCGGCACGAAGCGAACCCCCCGTTGGTGGCAGCTCGGGCACGCGGCGACCTGGGCCAGCGGGGAGGTCTCGGTCACGCCGGTGCGCGTAGCACGACTTGGGGCCCGCCGCGAAACAAACGGATTGTTGTGGGCGTCGAGGCGCTCGCCGGGCGAGGCTTGCCGACGAAGGAATACTCCGTTGTCTTTCGAGGAGGTATAACGAAGCCAGGCGAGATGGATCGGCGGCCACAGCGGTCCGGTTGTTTCGCGGCGGGCCCCTACGGTCTGGGATCGATCGGGGTCTGAGGGAAGTCGGGTTGGCCCCGAACGCGGGACTCGATCGCCATCATGGTCGCCAGCACCAGGTCTTCTCGGTAGGGCCGGGCCGCGACCTGGACCGCCACCGGGAGGCCCACGCTCCCGGCGTCGACCTCGGAGGCCACCCGCTCCAAGCGATCCCGAAACGGAGGGCGCTCTGGGTCACTGGCCTTGACGGTCGACACCGGCACCACCCCCGCGGGGAAGTTGAGGGTGTTGTAGAGCATCGAATAACAGCCGCCCAAGCTGAAGTCTTTGGACTGGCCGTGGCGGAGGGCCGGGGTGGCGTGGGGTGGACCGATGACCACGTCCAAACCTTGTTCCTCCCAGGCTTCCAAGGTGGCGAGGCGGAGCCGCAGCCGTTCGGCCACCAAGGCCCAAAGTTCGGTGACGTTTTTGGTCCCGATGGTCCGCAAAAAACGCTCGAGCCTCGCCTCTCCTTGAGAGCCCAAAAAGGCGGCCAAAACCTCTTTGGCCACTTGGGGCGTGGACGACATCATCCGCAGCGGCGCCAGCTGAGGGACGACCGGATCGCCCTTCAACAACTTCTCCAAGGTGCGGCCCCCGTCGCTGGAGAGGATCGCGAAGTAGAGGTAGGTCAACTCGATGCCGTGGGGCACTTGATAGGGCACCACCCGAGCGCCGGCCCGGGCCAAGGCCTCGGCCGCCTGCCGCACGCCACGACGCACCGCGGGGGAGGCCGGAAAAAATCCGTCGTCGTCGTACCAGCCGATGGTCAAGTTGCGGATGTCGACCTGGTGGGGGCGACCGGGCTCCAGCGGCGGCACCGTCGGATCCAGGTCGTGAAAAGCCGGCCCATCCAACGCGCCGAACAGCAGGGCGACGTCGGCGGCGGTTCGGGCCATCGGCCCCACTTGGCTGCGGATGTTCTCTTGGCCGGGCATCGCGCCTTTGCAGCCGACCATGGACCAACGATCGACGGTCGGCTTCAGCCCCGCGACGCCACAATAGGCGGCCGGTACCCGGATCGAGCCGCCGATGTCGGTGCCGACGCCGAGGGGGGTGAGGCCCGCCGCCAAGGCCGCGGCTTCCCCGCCGCTCGATCCACCGGGGACTCGATCCCGGGCGAAGGGGTTGACGGTACGGCCGTAGACCGGGTTGTCGGCCTCGTTGAACAACAAGGTTTGGGAGATGTTGGTCTTGCCGATGACGATCGCGCCGACCCGACGCAACAACTTGACCACCACCGCGTCGTCGGTGGCCGGCGTGTCGGCCTGGGCCTTGACCCCCAAGGTGGTCGGCAAACCGGCGGTGTGGATCGACTCCTTCACCGTCACCGGCAGGCCGTGCAGGGGGCCGTAGCTGATGCCGCGTTTTCGGGCCTCGTCCGCGTCTTGTGCGGCGGCCCGGGCCTGATCATCGAAGCGGTGGGTCAGGGCCTTCAACTCGCCATCGACCGCTTTGCCCCGGGCGATCAAGGCCTCGACCACCGCCAATGAGGTCGTGCGTCCGGCCTGGAGTTCGGCCAACAGTTCGGTGGCCGAAAGGCGATGCAGCTCCACCTTTCAGCTCTCCACCGAGTCGGCGTTGAGATCGGTGGTGGCCG
This sequence comes from Deltaproteobacteria bacterium, assembly GCA_016703535.1. Taxonomy (GTDB): domain Bacteria; phylum Myxococcota; class Kuafuiibacteriia; order Kuafuiibacteriales; family Kuafuiibacteriaceae; genus Kuafuiibacterium; species Kuafuiibacterium phototrophicum. The sequence continues at coordinate 1,868,178 of JADJBV010000002.1, forward strand.
AGTCGGCGGGCACCCATAACTCGACTCGGTCTCGGCCTTGGCGTTTGGCTTGGTAGAGCGCGGCGTCGGCGCGGGCCACCAGCTCCATCATGGTGACGACGTGGGTCGGTCCGTACCAAGCGATGCCGATGCTCAAGGAGAGCTGGTAGGAGACCTCACCCACCTTGAAGCCTTTTTCCCGGACCCCTTTGCCCAGACGTTCGGCGAAGGCTCGGGCCTCTTCCGGCAACAGGCCCCGGGCCAAGACCACAAACTCGTCGCCGCCGTAGCGGGCCAAGAGATCTTCGGTGCGGATGGTGGCCTGGAGGCTACGGGCGATGGTCCGCAGGATCTCGTCGCCAGCGGCGTGCCCTTGTTCGTCGTTGATCCGCTTGTAGTGATCGACGTCGACCATCAACAGGGCGATGGGCGCCTTGTGGCGGCGGGCGAAGGCGTATTCTTGCTCGAGCCGCTCCAGGAAGTGCCGCCGGTTGTGCACCCCGGTCAGCGGATCCCGGGTCAGGTCTTCTCGGATCCGCTCGAGGATTTCGGTCTCTTTTGGATCTTGGTAGCGCACCCGGACCGTGGTTTCGCCCGAAAGCTGGAGCCGATCGCCGTCCTCGAGGACGTGGCGCTTCACCCGACGGCCCTCGACGTAGAGCCCATACCTGGATTCGAGATCGTGGACCTCGTAGTGGCCCATCTCGTTGCGTTCGATGCTGACGTGGCGGCGGGAGATGCCCGGGTCGGGGATCCGGATCTCGACGTCGGGATCTCGCCCGATGACCCCGCCGGTGCGGGGGACCCGGTGGAAGTGGCCCGAGGCGGGCCCACTCAGCACCAGGATCGACACGTCCTCTCGGCCGGGCAGGGGCGCCGGGGGCCGCATCGAGTCCTGGGTGTCCTCCTCCACCATGGGGCCCGGAAGCTATATCGGCGCGGGCGGGACGTCACCTCACGAATGGCCGGCCGGGGTCGGCAGCGGGTATGCTGGCCGAATGCGGCGCGAACGGCTGTTTTCCGAGATCGAAGGCCTGGTGGCAGGGCTGCGAACCATCCGGCACGACCTGCACCGACACCCCGAGCTGGGCTTCGCCGAACACCGGACCCAGTCGGTGGTGCGGGCCGAGCTGGAGCGTTTGGGGTACCGGCCCCGGCCCTCGGCCGAAACCGGGTTGATCGCCGACCTCCACGACGATCGACCGCCACTGTTGGCGTTCCGGGCCGATCTGGACGCCTTGCCCATCCAGGAAGACCTCCCCCTGCCTTACCGTTCGATCCACGACGGTCGAGCCCACAAGTGCGGGCACGATGGCCACACCACCATCCTCCTGGGCGTGGCGGCGGTTCTGGCTCGGATGAAGGACGAAATCCCCGGTAATATCAGGCTTTTGTTCCAGCCCGCCGAAGAGGGGGTCCGGGGCGGTGGGGCCCGGGTCATGGTCGAGGAAGGGGCCTTGGTCGGGGTGAAGGAGGTTTATGGCCTCCACAACTGGCCCGCCTTCCCCGAGGGGGAGGTGAGGGTGACCGCCGGCCCGATCATGGCGGCGATCCACCGCTTCGACATCGTCCTTCGGGGCAAGGGCGGCCACGGGAGCCAACCCCAACTCTGTCGGGACCCGATCGTCGCGGGCGCCCAGCTGGTGACCGCCCTCCAAACCTTGGTGTCCCGGGAGCTCTCCCATCAGGGCGGCGCCGTGGTCAGCGTCGGCAGCTTCCAGGCGGGCACCACCGACAACATCATCCCCGAAACCGCCCGGCTGAAGGGCACGATCCGCAGCTTCGAACCGGAGATCACCGCCCGGATCTTGGAGCGGTTTCGGGCGGTGTGCCGCGGGGTCGCCGAGGCCATGGGGGTCCAGGCCGACGTCGACCTGCACGCCGGATATCCGGTGTTGGTCAACGACCCGGGTTGCGCCCAGGCGGTTCGGGAGGTGGCCGAGCGGGTGGTGGGGCCTGGCCGGGTTGGGGGGGCGGGCTTGCCCATCGCCGCCAGCGAAGACTTCGCCTATTTCAGCGCCGCGGTCCCCGGGGCCTATTTTTTCCTCGGCGCTGGCCAGCCTGGCGAAGAGACGCCGATGTGCCATCACCCCAACTTCGACTTCAACGACCGGCTGATCCCCCTCGGGATGGAGATGTTCCTCGGTCTCGTGGCGGACCGACTGCCCGCTTTACAAGCGCGGGGCGACGGCCCCTAACTGACCGAATGTCGGTAAGGGGGTGGATCGCGGCGGCCGTGGCCCTCTTGGCCTGGGCCTGCGCCGCCGAACCCCTCGCGCCCCTGGACGCGGGCCCAGGGGACACCGGCGCGCCTGACCTCGGGGGCCCGGTCACCGGTTCGATCGACGGCGGAGGCCCGGACACCGGCCCGGCCGACAGCGGCACGGTCACCGGGCCGATCCCAGCCTATCCCCAGCGCCCCGGAGATCCGGCCCGGGGGTATCAAGTTTTGGTCAACGGCGGGTACGTCGGCTGTGGCCTCCCGTATTCGGCCTATCGGCAGGTCACTGGGCCCGCGCCTCAACACCTGCGCCTGCCGGGCCGCAACACGCTCAACGCCGACCTGCCGTACAACTTCACCGCCTTCGTGACCTCCAGCAGCGTCACCGTCGCCAACCCCAACTGCTTCTCGTGCCACGCTTCGGTGTTGAACGGGCAAGTGGTCGTCGGCCTGGGCGACTCTCGAGCCGACTTCACCGACGACCAGGCGGCGGCCGCCGAGCTGGCGGGCTTTTTGGTGATGGATCCCAAGGAGCGGGTCGAGTGGCGCAAGTGGGCCGATCGGATCGGCGCCATCGGTCCATATATTCAAACGAAGGTGATCGGCGCCAACCCGGCCGACAACTTGGCGGCGGCCCTGTTCGCCCACCGGGACCAAAACACCCTCGCTTGGTCGGCCACCCCGCTGCTCGAGCCACCGCCGACCCGACCGACCCCGGTCGACGTGCCGCCGTGGTGGCGCATGAAAAAGAAGAACGCCATGTTCTACACGGTGGCCGGCCGGGGCGATCACGCCCGGATGATGATGACCGCCTCGGTGCTCTGCGTTGACTCGGTGCAACAGGCCCGGGCCATCGACGCCGAGTTCCCCGACGTGCGCGCGTACATCGCCAGCCTCGAGGCGCCGCCTTTTCCGGGGCCGATCGATCCCACGTTGGCCGCGGCAGGAGAGGAGGCCTTCGACACCTATTGTTCCCGTTGCCACGGCACCTACGGACCCGACGGCGAATATCCCAACCTGGTGGTCGATCTGGCCGAGGTCGGGACCGATCCGGAGCTGGCGGTGGGCGCCGGTTATTACGCCGAGCGTTTCCGCAACTGGTTCAACGGCTCCTTCTACGGCGAGTTGGCCCAGCTGGTGCCGGTCACCGGATACTTGGCGCCGCCCCTGGACGGAATTTGGGCCACCGCTCCTTATCTCCACAACGGTTCGGTCCCGGATTTGCCGACCCTGCTCGATCCACCCAGCCGTCCCACCTACTGGTCCCGCACCTTCGATTCGGCCGACTATGATCTGTCGACCTTGGGCTGGCGTTATGCGCGCTCCACCGTCGGCCAAGACGGTGAACCCAACGCCACCCGGCGCGCCCGGCTCTACGACACGACCTTGCCCGGGTATGGCAACGGCGGGCACAACTTCGGCGCCCGCCTCACGCCCCAGGAGCGGATGGCGGTGATCGAATACTTGAAGACCTTGTGACCCCAGGGACCTTAGGCGCTGAGCGTCGTGGGGGCCCGGAGGTCCAAGGAACCGGTGAGTTCGTTGCCGATCCAGCGGTCGATGATCACCTTGAGTGAACTCCAGGCGACGGGTTTGGTGAGGAAGTCATCCATCCCCGCGGCCAAGCAGATCTCGCGGTCACTGGCGCTGGCATTGGCGGTCAAGGCGACGATCAGGTTGCGGCGTCCCCGCTCGGCGGCGCGGATCCGTCGGGTGGCCTCCAGCCCGTCCACCATCGGCATCTGCACGTCCATCAAGATCAGGTCGTAGGCGTTGGAGAGGGCGAGGCGGGCCGCGGTTTCTCCCTCGTCGGCGATGTCGATCTGCTGCACCCCCAGGCGGCTCAACATCTTGGACGCCACCTTACAGTTGACGGGGTTGTCGTCGGCCAACAAGACCCGCACCGCTGGGCTGGCGGCCCGGGTCGGCGGAGCCACCGAACGGCTGACCACCTCGGGGGCGGCCGCCAGCTCCAGGTCGATCTCGAAGGAGAAGCAAGAGCCCTTGCCTTCCGTGCTGGTGACCGAAATTCGACCGCCCATACACTCGACCAACTGTCGACAGATCGCCAAACCCAAGCCGGTGCCGCCGAAGCGGCGGGTGGTCGATCCGTCGGCTTGGCTGAAGCGCTCAAAGAGCCGGCCCAAGTGAGCCGCGGGGATCCCGATGCCAGAGTCGATCACCGCAAACTGGAGGGCGGCCCGTCCGGCCTTGGACCGGAGCAAACTCACCTCCAGCCGGACCCCTCCCTCTTGAGTGAACTTCACCGCGTTGCTGAGCAGGTTGATCAAGATCTGTCGGAGCCGGGTGGGATCACCTTTGACCCAACGAGGGACGCCCGGGCCCAAGCTCCAGTCGAGGCTCAGGCCCTTTTCCCAGGCCTTTACGCCGACGATGGCGCGGCAGTCTTTGACCAGGCTCTCGAGGTCCAGGGCCAGGGACTCGAGCTGCAGCTTGCCGGCGTCGATCTTGGAGAAGTCGAGCACGTCGTTGATCAAGCCCAGGAGGACCTCCCCCGAGTGCACGATCACTTGCACCAGCTCCTTTTGTTCGGTGTCGAGTTCGGTCACCGCCAAGAGCTGAGCCATCCCGATCACCCCGTTCATCGGCGTGCGGATCTCGTGACTCATGGTCGCCAAGAACTCGCCCTTGGCCCGCGCCCCCGCGTCGGCGGCCTCCATCGAGGCGACCAGCTCCCGTTCGGCGGTGCGGCGATCGGTGACGTCGCGGACGATGCAGACGGCCTCGCTGCGCCCATAACCCATGACCCGGGCCTCGAAGTGGTGCTCCACCCCGGAGCTGAGGCCCAAGGTGTACTCCAACTCCTGGATGGCGCCGGTGGCCACCGCTTGTTGCACCGCCTCCAAGATCTGGTCTTGCAGTCGGGTCGGCAGGGCCAACTGTTTGATCGAACGTCCGACCACCTCGTGGGCCGGGGGCATCAGGCCAGGGTCATTTTCGGCGGGCTTGTAGTCGATGAAGATGCCGTTGACCGTCAGGCGGAAGGTCATGTCCGGGATGGTGTGGGCCAGGGCCTGCAAGCGGTTGTTGGTCTCGCAGACCCGCTGGACGTTGTTCCAGTCCGCGGTGACGTCGAAGAGCGCACCACGCAGGATTCGATCCCGTGGTTCGCCGAACACCCGAGCGACGACCCGCAGGCAACGGGTGGTGGCGTTGGGGAAGGCCACCAACACGTCGACGCGGAGCTCTTCGCCGACGATCGCGGCCGCCGCCCTCCGATGCAGCGACTCTCGATCAACCGTGTCGATGCGTGACCAACACAGCTGGGCCGCCTCGACCGGATCGTTCGGTGGGTCGTTCAAGCCGAAGAGCACGTAGCTGTTCGGCGAGAGCTCCAGGTGCGGAGTGTTCAGGCGCCAGGACCAGGTCCCTACGCGGCCGGCTTCTAGGCACTGCTCGTGGTTGGTCGGATCTTCGCGGGACCAACCCCGGAGGGCTTCACTCCTCATCGTGCCTGTTGTTTCGACCGGTTCCGTGGATCCTCAAATCGCTACCAGACCGCTCCGGTGAAGGTGAGGCGCATCCTACGCAGGGCAATTGCGCCCGAGGTCGGGTCCACCCGGACCGCTTGCAGGGCCGACCCAGGCGTAAAACACCCGGTGAGGTCGAGCACCACGATGTCTGCGGTCCAGTCCTGGGACATGGTGGCGGTGTCGCCGCAGCCGGTCGCCGGGTTGTAGACGTCGAAGGTGACGCCGGAACAACAGGCTCGGCTGCGACCCTCCAGCTCCACGGTGGCGGTGGTGTAGCTCTGCATCGAAACCAGGCCGAACATCAGCTGGAGTTCGCTCGAACCGCCGATCTCGAGGACGTTGCCGCCGATCGGATCGTTGACCACCGACATGTTGTTGAAGCGATCCCAGGCCTCGGCGCCGTTACCTCCCCCCGTGAAGTCCCAGTCGTTCGGTGACCAACCCGGGGAGGCCGAATAGGTCCACGACGGGGAAGACGGCGAAAAGGCGCTTTGGTAGTTGATCTCGATGAAGAGGTCGCCGGCGCCGAGCCCGGTGTCGGGCACCATCGCGTCCAAGGGCACGCCCGAGTCGACGAACCCGGAGTCGAAGGCGCCCGAGTCGACGAACCCAGAGTCGAAGACGCCCGAGTCGACGAACCCGGAGTCGAAGACGCCCGAGTCGACGAACCCGGAGTCGAAGACGCCCGAATCGACGAACCCGGAGTCGAAGGCGCCCGAGTCCACCGGCAGTGATCCTCCATCGTCGGATCCGCCGTCCCCGGGCGCACCGCCGTCGCTAGGGGCGCCGGTGTCTTCGAGGGCACCGCTGTCCCCTTGCTGGCCGCCGTCGTCGCCCCAGGCGTCGGGCCGGTCTCCGCCATCGCCGACATCGAAGGTTGAGCCGTCGCCGGGGCTGCCGTCTTGTTTGGCTCCGGAGTCCACTCCAACATCCAAGCGGCCGCCGTCGCGGAAGCCGTTCCCGCCTCGGGGATCTTCGCCGCATTGGCAGGCCGCCACCACCCACAACCCGAGCAGCCATCGCCTTCGCATCTTGGCCACCCTACGCGGGATGGCGGGCCCTCCTACTCAGTCGGATGGCCGACGGGGTGGCGGGGAAGATCGGGGCCCGGCCGGCGTAGCGGGGCCGATCCGCAGGCGCGGGCGGAGGCGCTCCAAGGTCTTTTTGCCGATGCCCCGGATCTGACGAAGTTCCTCCAGGCTTCGAAAGGGCCGTTGGGTCCGGCGGGCCACGATCGCCAGCGCCTTTTTGGGGCCGATGCCGGGGAGCTCGACCAAGGCGCCGGCCGGAGCTTGGTTGAGGTCGAGGGTGACGGTGCTGGAGTGGGTGGGGTTGGCGGCCAAGAGGGCCACCGAAAACCAAAAGGACAACATGGGCCCCGCTAGTTCAAGGGGCGGGCCAAGCATCCGCCGCGGCGGAAGCAGGCCAGTTCGTCCGGTTTCGTCCGAAATTCGGACGCGGGTTCGAAATCCGAACGGACCTCCACCCGCAACGAAAATCTGCGACTCCCGGGCCGCAAAAGCCGGAGCTTGTGACCGGCATCGCCGAGTTTTTTCTTGCGTCGGCACAGTCCGCCAGTCACCCTCCCGCCACCGTGTCCGGCACCAGCGTCGCGCCCGCCCCGCCGCCCCAAACCCGGCTGGGCAAGGTGGCGTTGGGCCTCGAAAACGGCCTGATCAACGCCGTCTTCGCCCTGATGATGTTGCTCCCGGTGGTGGAGATCCTCTCCCGCAAGGTGTTCGGCCGGGGCATCACCGGCTCGGCCGCCGTCGTGCAGAACTTGACCTTGTGGGCCGGTTTTTTGGGCGCCTTGTTGTGCACCCGAGAGAGCAAACACCTCTCCCTCTCCACCGCCGAACTCCTCCCGGCGGGCCGGCCTCGGGAGTTCGCCCGGGTCTTCACCCACTCGGTCGCCGCCGCCATCACCGGCCTGCTCGCTTACTCCAGCTTTGTCTTGGTGGTCGCCGAGTCGGAGGGCCACCAGATGATCGTCGGCAGCTTGCCCTTTTGGGTGAGCATCGCCGTCATGCCCTTCGCCTTGGGGTTGATGGCCGTCCGCCTGATCTGGATGGCATCTCCCCATTGGTTCGGCCGGGCCATTCCCCTTTTGGTCGGGGCCAGCGCCTTCGCTTTGTCTTTGGTCGGTGAGGCCGCGCCCTCCTTCGGTTGGCCCTTGGCCCTGATCTTGGGCTTAGCGGTGTTGGCCGGGGCCCCGCTCTACGTCGCTTTTTCGGGCCTGGCGATGTTGTTGTTTTGGATGGAGGACGTCCCCATCGCTTCGGTCCCGACCGAAACGTTGCGTTTGGTGATTCAGCCGACCTTGCCGGCGATCCCGCTCCTCACCGCCGCCGGCTACATCTTGGGTGAAGGCGGCGCCGCGGTCCGTTTGGTGCGGGTCTACCGGGCCTTCTTTGGCTGGATGCCGGGTGGCCTGGCCATCATGGTGTGTTCGGTCTGCGCCATCTTCACCGCCTTCACCGGCGGCTCGGGCGTCACCATCTTGGCCTTGGGCGGTTTGGTCCTGCCGATCTTGCTCGAAGAAAACTACCCCGAAGGCTTCAGCCTCGGGCTGGTCACCGCCTCCGGATCCTTGGGCTTGTTGTTCCCGCCCAGCCTCCCGGTGATCCTCTACGCGATCGTCGCCCAGATCCCGGACATCAACCACCTGTACCTGGCGGGCCTGGTCCCCGGGGCCTTGATGATCCTGATGGTCTGCGCCTACGGGGTGTACGTCGGCATCCGCTGCAAAGCGCCCCGCACCGCCTTCGTCCCCAAAGAGGCGGCCCAAGCCTTGTGGACCGCCAAGTGGGAGGTGGGCCTCCCCATCGTCGTCGGCGGCGCAATTTTGGGCGGCTTCGCCACCATCGTCGAGTCGGCGGCGGTCGCCTTGTTCTACGCGGTGATCGTCGAGGTGGTGGTCTTCAAGGACATCCCGCTCAAGAAGTTGCCGGAGACCGTGGTCCGGGGCGCCACCTTGGTGGGTTCGGTGTTGATCGTGCTCGGCGTGGCCTTGGGCCTCACCAGCTACCTGGTCGACGCCGACATCCCAGCGGCGGTCATCGCTTGGGTCCAGGCCCACATCGAGACCCAGTTCGGCTTCTTGTTGGCCCTCAACGTGATGCTTTTGGTGTTGGGCAGTGTGCTGGAGATCTATTCGGCGATCGTCGTCCTGGCGCCGTTGGTCGCGCCTCTCGGTGAGTCCTACGGCGTCGACAAGATCCACCTGGCGATCGTGTTTTTGGCCAACCTGGAGCTCGGCTTTTTGTTCCCTCCGGTGGGCCTCAACCTCTTCTTGTCCTCGACCCGCTTTCAAAAGCCTCTGCCCCAGCTCTACAAAAACGCCTTCCCGTTTTTGGTGATCATGGCCTTGGCGGTGTTGTTGACCACCTACGCGCCGTCCTTGACGGTCGGCATGTTGGCCCGCTTCGGCATCCAATAACGCCCGAACCAGGGCGGCGGTTGACCCTGGGATCGGCCGAGTTCCTTGTCTCGCTTCGAGGCGCTCCGGGGAGGATCAACCCCCATAAGTTCAGGACCCGACGCAGGGGCCGATTGATCCAGCGTGCCCGCGCCCGCCCTCCCGATCGGCCCGGCCCGGACCGAGATCCTCTGGTTCCTCGAGCCCGGGCTGGCGGCGCCGATCGGGCCCAAGTTCGAGGAGCTCCTGGACTCGCGATGGCGGGTCTCCTGCGCCGAAACGGGTCCCGACGCCGAGGCCGCGATCCGGAGCCTAAAGCCAGATCTCCTGGTGTTGGAGACCCCCTCTCAATCACCCCGATCGTTGACGTTGCTTCGAACCTTGGGGGGCCTGGCCGGCGGCGTTCCGATGGCGCTGATCTCGACCGGTCCGGTCGAACCCGATTCCATCCCCCATGAGGTGCTGGACGTCGAGCAGTCCTCGGCCGTCGACGTTCGTTGGGTCTCCCGATTGGTGCGCGCCGCTCGTCAAGGCGCATCTCGTTCGCCGCCGCGACCGTCCCTCGACCAGCTCGACGTTGCCCTCGGGATCGACGATCGAGCGCAGCTCCTGGAGAAGGCCCGGACGATGGTGGACCGAACCCGGCTGTGGCTGGTGTTGGTCAACCTCGATCGTTTTCGGCTGGTGAATGAGAACTTTGGATTGGCGGTCGGCGATCGGGTCCTGGCCCAGGTCGCCCGCCGGATGCGGGCGGTGATCGGCGAAACCGAGCTGGCCGGTCGTTTGGGCGCCGATGAGGTCGCTTGGTTCACCACCGTCGACCCCACGGCGGCCAGCGAACGCCTGCGCCAAACGCTGCGAGTGCCCTATGACGCCGCGGGGGGTGAGGTCTCTTTGACCGCCAGCGTGGCGCTGGTTTCGTCGACAACTACGCCGACCCCACTCGAGCGCCTGCTGGCCCGAGGCGACGCCGCGATCCGGCGTGCCAAGGCGGCCGGCGGCGACGTCGTGGTCAGCGACGCCGACGAAAATTCGAACGCTCAACGTTGGTACGAACTCGACACCGACCTTCGGCTGGCGCTGGAACGCCAGGAGTTGTTCTTGAACTACCAGCCCCAGCTCGACCTGAGCTCGAAGCGGCTCTCCGGCTTCGAGGCCCTGATCCGTTGGCGAAAATCAACGGGACAGCTGGTCTCGCCCGGCGAGTTCATCCCGGCCCTGGAGAGCACCGGCCTGATCGTCCCGGTCGGCGCATGGGTGATGCACCAGGCCTGCACGACGATGGCCCGGTGGCGAAGTGAAGGCCTCGCCGACGCGCGGATCGCGGTCAACGTCTCGGCCGTTCAGCTCCGTCGCGACGACTTCCTCGGGATAGTCGATGGCGCGCTGCTAGAAAGTGGCTTGCCCCCGGAGTGCCTCGAACTCGAGATCACCGAAAGTCTGATGGTCGACGTCGGGACTCGATCGATCCACGAACTCCTCAACGGCCTCCGGGCCCGGGGCGTGCGGGTGGCGATCGATGACTTCGGCACGGGCTACGCCTCGATGGCCTACCTGCGGCGCCTCCCCATTCAGGTCCTGAAGATCGATCGATCCTTCGTGAAGGAGCTCGGGTTGGACCCCAAGGCCGGCGGCATCGTCCGGGCCATCGTGGAGTTGGCCAGGGCCTTGAACATGAGCACGGTGGCCGAAGGTGTCGAGACCACCGAACAAGAGGTGGTGTTGGCGGAGCTCGGCTGCCGAGACGTCCAAGGGTTCCGCTACGCCAAACCTATGGCCGAGATCGACGCGGGCGCCTGGTGGCGCGCGCACCACCAGAAAGCAGCCTAAAAATGCGAACTGAACCCCAACCACCCCTCGAACTTTCGGATCGTGTCGGCTTCGACTTTGGGGCGCCCGACGCCCAAGCGCGCCTCGACGCCCTGGACGACGCGGAGCTCGATCAACTCGATTTCGGCGTGATCCGGATGAGCCCGGAGGCCCGGGTGGTCGGCTACAACCACTATGAGTCCCGGGCGGCCGGCCTCGGCAAAGATCGGGTCCTGGGGCGCCACTTCTTCACCGAGGTCGCCCCCTGCACCAACAACTACTTGGTGTCGGGTCGCTTCGACGACGCGGCGCTGGACGAAACCTTGCCCTACGTCTTTACGCTGAGGATGCGCCCCACGCCGGTGAAGCTGCGGCTCCTCAAGCAGCCGGGCGCTCCGTACCAATACGTCCTGGTCCTTCGAGGCGGCTCATGAATCAGGACCTCGAGCGCGAGCACGGCGACCTCCTCGAGTTTCTCTACGTCTGCCCGATCGCCCTCGCCCAGCTCAGCTCGGTCGGTGACGTCGAGATGGCCAACCCGGCTTGGGCTCAGTTCATGATCCAGATCGATCCCCAGGGGGGCGGGGCCAACCTGTTTGCGGTCCTCGAACGGCACGCGCCCGAGCTGCGAAGCCTGATCCAGGGCCTGGCCTCCAACGCCGGCGTGATCTGCCGCGACCATCGGGTCTACTTCGGCCGACCAAGTCCGCTCGCGCCGTACCCGCTGGTCGGAGGCCTGACCTTGGTGCGTCTCCCGCAGGGCCGAGTGATGGCCACCTTGGCCGACCTCTCTCAGATGGTCGCCCAGGAGCAGACCGCTCGGGAGGCGGAGGAGCGGTTCCGAGCCGTCGTGGACGGGGTGCGGGACTACGCCATCTTCACCCTCGATCCCCGCGGGGCGGTGACCGCCTGGAACATCTCCGCCGAAAAGCTCTTTGGGATCCGCCGAGAGGACGGCCTAAAGAAGACCTTGCTCGATCTGCTCCCGCCTGAAGAACGGGCCGGAGATCGGGCCCGTTGGCTGCTCAAGAAGGCGATGGAACAAGGTTGGGTCGAGGATGAGGGGTGGTGGACTCGGGAGGCGACGACTCGCTTTTGGGGCAACGCGATCTTGAGTGTCATCGACAGCGAGGCCGGTGGCTTCACCGTGATCCTGCGGGACCTGAGCCAACGAAAGCGCGACGAAGACGAACTTCGGACCCTGGCCAACACCGACCCGCTCACCGGGCTCTATACCCGTCGTTACCTGGCCGACAGCGCCGAACGGGAGCTCTTTCGTGCCCGTCGGAGCCACAGCCCGGTTTCGCTGTTGATGATCGACGCCGACCACTTCAAGCGGATCAACGATCAATACGGGCACGCCGCCGGCGACGAGGTGCTGAAGGCCGTGGCCCGGATGTGTCGAGATCAGACCCGAGAGGTCGACGTGGTGGCTCGCTTCGGAGGTGAAGAGATCGTCGTGCTGCTCCCATCGACGGATCTCTTCGGCGCCCGCAACGTCGCCGAACGCCTCCGGGCCGTCGTCGAGGGTTACCATCAGGATTGGGAAGGCGAGACCTTGCGCGTCACCGTTAGCATCGGGGTGGCGACTTCGAACGAAGGCGACAACTTGGAGGCCCTCCTGGCCCGGGCCGATGCGTCGGTCTACGAGGCCAAACGCCGCGGGCGCAATCGAGTGGTGCTCGAGCTCAACGCGGCCTAAAAGCGCCGCAAAAAAAAGCCGAGTTTGGGTGGGCCGATTGACCGTGCTCCTGGGCCGGGTCAACTTCCGGGGTGGGCATGGAGAACTTCGGCCCTTATCGGCTCCTCGAGCGGATCGCCAGCGGCGGGATGGGCGAGATCTACCGGGCCAAACGTTTGGGCGCAGCCGGTTTCGAGAAGGTGGTGGCGCTGAAGATGGTCTTGCCCGAACACGCCCGGGACGCGGAGTTCGTGCAGGCCTTGATCGACGAGGCCAAGTTGGCGTCCCGGCTGACCCACGGGAACATCGCCCAGATCTTGGACCTGGTGCAGGTCGGCGAAGACTGGGCCGAGGTCCTGGAGTTCGTCGACGGCATCGATCTGTTCCGCTTGGAGCGGACCTTGGAGCAACACGAACGGCGGCTGGGGGTCGACGAGGCTGTGCACATCGGCAAGGAGATCTTGATCGGCCTCGACTATGTTCATCGGGCTACCGACGACGGCGGCACACCCCTCGGACTGGTGCACTGCGACGTGGCCCCGGCCAACGTGATGATCAACAAGGGAGGGGAGGTGAAGCTCCTCGACTTCGGCACCGCCGTCGGTCACAGCCGCACCTTGGGGCAACGGGCCCCCGGCGGTAAAATTCGCTATCGGGCCCCCGAGCAGGTCCGGGGCGACGAGTTCGATCCCCGCTCCGATCTCTACAGCGTCGGCGTGGTGTTGTGGGAGTTGTTGGCCGGCGAGCGGATCTACGAGTCGATGTCGCTCGAGGCGATCGTGGAGGCCGCCCGCACCGCCGACGTACCGCCCATCGCCGGCATCCGCCCCGAACTCCCCGAGGGGCTGGTGCGGGTGCTGAAGCGGGCCCTACAAGCCGATCCTCGCTACCGTTACCCCCACGCCGCCGCCTTTTTGCGGGCGCTGGAGGATCTCCCGGTCGGTCGAGATCCGGCCCGTAGCCGGCACGTGTTGTCGGAGATCGTCGGGGCCTTGCGGGCCGACGACGGCGGCTCCAACCAACCCCTCAACGCCGTGACCGTCGCCGAAGAGGAGAGCCACAGCTTGGAGGACGTGCTGGATCGCGAACTCTAAGGGTGCCACACTGCCGCGGCCGTGTCCGAAAGCTCGAAGGATCGCCGCCGGTTCCCCCGGGTGCCCCTCAACCTGCTGATCCAATACCGCTTCGACACCTTCGAGGACTTCATCTCCGAATACGCCTCGGATCTCTCCGAAGGCGGGATGTTCATCAAGAACGATGATGACGACGACACCCACGAAGAGGGGCAGCTGGTCTACCTGCAGTTTACGCTCAAGGACGGGACACGCCTGATCGAGGGCCTCGGCAAGATCGTGCGGATCAACGACCAACGTTCGGGCGACCCTGGCTTGGGGATCGAGTTCCTCAACTTCGACGAAGACAGCAAGGCTCTGATCGAAGCGATCGTCCGAGAGCGGGCCGAGGGTTAGGCGGCGGGTGTCGCACCCCCCGGGCGCCCACTCAGTGGCCCCACATCCCCAGCAGCCAAAGGCCGACGTAGCCCAAGGCCGGTGACAAGAGCGAGGCGCCGGCCAAGATCGGCCACACCGAACGTCCCCGGGCCCTCCGCATCAGGTAAGGGAGCCAAAACCAACCGAGTTGGATCGCCCCCGCGACCGCGCCCAAGGCGGCGGCCAGCGGCAGCAGGAAGCTGGTGCCGCCGTTGCCTCCGGCGGCCAACGTCAAGACGGCGGAGGTGGCGACCACAGCGCCCCAAACGGCGCCTACGCCCACACCCGCCAACAACAAGGGAGCGACCTTGGCGCGACCCAGGGGCCCCACGAACAAGCGACGCAACAAGGGGCCCAACACGCCGCCGGTGACCGCACCCAGGGCACCAGCGATGCCCGCGTAGACCAAGGCGCCGGCACCGCCGATCGCCGCCGGCGCCAAAAAACACGAGACAGCGCCGACCAGGGCGAGGTCACTGGACCAGCGTCGGGCCGAACCCAACGGCGGCGAAACCGGCACCAACGAACCGTCGCCCATGCGCCAAAAGACAACCTCCGCCCTGGCCGACTTTCATCCCCAGGGTTGGTCGATTTCCCACGGAGGCGAAGGCGCTGAGGTGCCGCTGGCTTGGCGCGCTCCCCTCCTATTTGGGGGCCGGACTGGACCACCCTCCTCGGCTGACGCAAGCTCGCCAGCGATGTTTGCGGCGGCGCTGTTCGTGACCTTGTTGGGTGCGCCCGGGCCCGTCGTGGTGGGACCCGGCGAGGCCTTTGGGGTGCAAGGTGCGATCGCGCTGAAGAGTCTGCAGGTCTTGGACTTTGATGCGAAGCGGGGGCTGCTGGCCCTCAAGGTGCGCACCACCGCGTTGCCGTACCATGACGCCTCCAGCGAGGACTCGAGCGACGTCGCGCCAGCCGACTGTGGCTACGCCGGATTTCAGAAGACGCCCTACGATGGCGTCACCCTGTTGCTGTGGGATCTCGAGCGAAAGAACGTCGAGGAGTGGGTGATCTATCGAGCCACCCACAACGCGAAGGACTGCACGGCCCCGGCGGTCTCCAAGAAGAACTTGGCCGAGGCCAAGGCCGCCCTGGAGAAGGCCAAACTCAAGAGCACCGGTGAGGCCCCCGCGGAGCCGGTGGAGCGGCTGGAGGCGTTGCGGCTGCCGCTCGGTGAACGGAAGGTCGCCCTCACTTTTGCTCAGCAGGAGGTCGAGATCTGCGACGGGGAGCGCGCCCCCACCGAAGTTTGGGAGAAGGAGGCGCGGCGGGAGGCCTGCCAAGGCCCGACGTCGGCCATGAACCAGGCGGTGACCCTGCTGGTCAACATCGACAAACGTCCGGCCTACTTGCGCTGGGACACCTACGAGACGGGCTACGGCCGAAGCGCGGAGTTTTCGGTCGTGCAATTCGCGAGCTCGGGATCGAAGGTGGTGTTGATCGAGCAGCTCCGGCTGAACGGCGGCATGGCCGGCGAAGCGGAGGGCGCCTGGCGGTTGAGTTGTTCGCCGATCTTGGAGCTGGGGCCGTAGGTCACGGCGCGTAGCGCAAGATCACGCCACCACCGACCAAAAACACGCCATCGTTGCTGGCAGTGACGGCCCGGAAGATCTCGTCGGG
Organism: Deltaproteobacteria bacterium; assembly: GCA_016703535.1. Classification (GTDB taxonomy): domain Bacteria; phylum Myxococcota; class Kuafuiibacteriia; order Kuafuiibacteriales; family Kuafuiibacteriaceae; genus Kuafuiibacterium; species Kuafuiibacterium phototrophicum. Next base: position 1,883,890 of record JADJBV010000002.1, read on the forward strand.
GTAGTTGGTGCGGATCACCGACCACTCGACGCCGTCGAAGCGCGCGAAGGTCCCGCCTTCACCGACCACCCACAGTTGGCCGTCGTCGTCGACCGCGGCGCCGTGGAGCGGAGGGAACACCGGGTGTTGGACCCGAGACCAACGGCCAAACTCGCGCCGTAAGGTCACCGCGGTGGTCGATCCGCCGACCGCGTAGAGGGGCTGTCCAAGCTTGCCAGCCAAGGCCCGGAGCGGGACTCGAGTGCCGCTCGACTGGCGCTTCAAGTTCTGGCCGTCGTAGTGCAGCACCAAACCTCCGTCGCCCACAAAATCGGCGCTGCTGGAGGTCTCGGCCCGCACCGCGAGGAGCGCCGAGTCGAGGGGAGCGGTGCCGGTGTCCACCAGGGGCAACTCCACCAAGGCCTCACCTTCAAGGCGCAGCGCTGCCCCTTCGGCGGCGACGAAAAATCCCGAGTGACCGTCGCCGCTGGCCGCGGTCAGCCGTTGTTCGCCAGGGCTGGTGGCCGGGCCAAATCGTCCCAGCCCACCCCGGGCCAGGAGCCCATCGCCGACCAACAGGAGCTCACCCGACGGCAGTTGCCCCAGGCCGCGGATCGGCCCGCTCCAGCCACTCGGCACCACGGTTTCGGTCCAGACGCCGGAGACCCGGGTCAGCAGCAGAGTCGAGACCTCGTTGCCGCCCGCCACCACCACCTTGGGGCCATCCGACGGCACCTCGGCCGCTACCGCCGTGATCCCGGGCAGGCCCGCGGCCTCCAAACGTAAGGTGGCACCCCCGACCGAAACCGGCAGCAGATCGGCGGTGCAACCCGCGGAGCCAAGGAGCAGCAGGCCAAGGTGCAAAGCCCAAAGAAGTGGTCCGCGCGGCGCCTTTGCCACCTCGGAGCAAGTCCCCATGCCCGACCCGCTACCAGCTTTCGCTTTACAAGTCCCGCGGAGCGCGCCTCTTCTTGCCCATGCGCCTCGACCGCTTCCAGAAGTTGGCGCTCGCCACCACCTTGGCCACCTACGTCTTGATCGGCGTCGGCGGCTTGGTGCGGGCGGCGGGCGCGGGCCTTGGCTGCCCGGACTGGCCCCGCTGTTTTGATCGTTGGTACCCCCCTTTTGACGCCTCAGGGGTGCCGGCCCACATCGACCCGGCGTTGTTCAACTTCGCCAAGGCGTGGACCGAATACCTGAACCGACTGTTGGGGGTGGCGGTGGGTTTCCTGATCTTTGCAACTTTGGTTGCAGCGGTGGTCCGGCACCGGCGGACGCCGCGGGTCCTGTGGCCCACGGTCTTGGCCTTCCTCTTCGTGGGCTTCGAGGGTTGGTTGGGCGGGATGGTCGTGCGCTCTCAGCTCCGCCCGATCGTGCTCACCGCCCACTTGGTCTTCGCCTTGTTGGTGGTCAGCCTGCTCCTCTACGCCACGGTCTCGGCGTTTTTTCCGAGCGGGAAGATCGCCGGCCCCATCCCAGATGCTCGCGTGCGCCTCGGCCGGGCCACCTTGGCGGTGATGGTCTTGGTGTTGGTGCAGGCCGCCTTTGGCGCTTTGGTGCGTGGTGAGATTCAGCTCTTGGCGGAGGCCTCGGGGGAGGCGGGCCGGGCCGGCTGGTTGGCCCAGGTTGGCCTGCTCGACGTGGTCCACCGCAACCTCGCCGTGTTGACCACCCTGGCGGTCCTGGGCCTGGCGTGGTGGGTGCGGAGGCAAGCCATCGTCGAGGCGCCGCTTTTGACCGCGGTCGATCTGTCAGTGTGGGTGACGATCACCCAAGTTTTGGCGGGCTTGGGGCTGGCTTACCTCGGCTTCCCTCGGGTGCTGCAGGTGCTGCACCTGTGGGCCGGGTCGATCTTGCTCGGTTGCCTGACGGTGTTGGGGCTTTTGGTCTACCGCCTGGACCCTCGGGGCGCCGTCGAACCGTCCCCAGCCCTGGGGTGATTGACCCAGGCGCCGGACCGACACACCCTCCGGTCGAACGTGGGCGCCGATTGGTTGATGTGGGTCTGGTTCGGCCTGGGGGCTTTGCTCCTGGTGGCCGAGCTGGTGATGCCGGGACTGGTGGTGGTCTTCTTGGGGGCCGCGGCCCTTTTGGTGGCGGGTCTCCTGGGCTTGGGCGTGATCGACAGCCTGGTGGCCTCGGTGATCGCCTGGATGGGGCTTTCGGTCGGCTTGACGCTGAGCCTGCGGAGCTTCCTGGTAAAACGGTTGCCGAGTGAGAGCCGGCGAGCGCTGACCGAAGAAGCGATCCAATCCTTCGGGGCCGAAGTCCAGGTGCTCGAGTTGATCAACGAAAACGACAGCACCGACCGCATCCGCTACCAGGGCACCACTTGGCCGGCGATCTCCACCCACGGCGAGATCCGCCCCGGCGAGATGGCCCGGCTGGTGGCACGCCAAAACCTGGCCTGGCTGGTCGAGCGGGTCCCCGAGGCGCTCGCCGAGAAGAACGGAGACTGAGTCATGGATTGGATCTTCCCTCTCTTTACGGTGGCCTTCGTCGCCACCCTGTTCTTCCTCTCTCGCACCTTCATCGTGGTGCCGATGCGCCAGAACGTGATCAAGGAGCGGGTCGGCAAGTTCGACGGCGTGCTCAAGCCCGGCTTTCACTTCCTGATCCCCTTCGTCGATCGAGCGGCCTACGTGCACGAGATGCGGGAGCAGGTGATCGACATCCCGCCCCAGACCTGCATCACCCGGGACAACATCCAGGTCGACGTCGACGGCATCGTCTATTTGAAGGTGATGGACCCGACCAAGGCCAGCTACGGCATCGGTAACTACAAGTTGGCCTCCATCAACCTGGCCCAGACCACCATGCGCTCCGAGATCGGCAAGTTGTCCCTCGACGAGACCTTCGTGGAGCGCGAGATCATCAACGACAACATCGTTCGGGAGATCGACAAGGCCAGCGAACCTTGGGGCATCAAGATGATCCGCTACGAGATCCGGAACATCACGCCCTCTCGCCGGGTGATCGAGACCATGGAGAAGCAGATGGAGGCCGAACGCCAAAAGCGCGCGGCGATCACCGTCTCGGCCGGTCAACGAGAGGCCAAGATCCAGATCTCCGAAGGTGAACGCCAGGAGGCGGTCAACCTCTCTCAGGGTGAAAAGCAGCGGCGCATCAACGAGGCCGACGGCCAAGCCGCCGAGATCCGCTTGATCGCCGAGGCCCAGTCGGAGGGCATCCGGATGATCGCCGACGCCATCCAAAAACCCGGCGGTGAGCTGGCGGTGCGCACCCAGCTGGTGGAGCAGTACCTGGGTGAGCTGGGCCGCATCCTCCAGCACGCCCAGGTGTCGGTGGTCCCCACCCAAGCCGCCGGCGTTCGGGCCCTCCTCGAGGGCGTCTCTCAGATGGCCAACAAGATCGGCGGCGCTCCTGGCCCCGGCCCGACCAAGTTGGGGAAGTAGAGGAACCACACCATGGGAATCTTCACCGTCAGCATCTGGCTCATCCTCTTCCTCTACGTCTCCTTCAAGTTCGCCCGCTGCATCCGCATGGTGCCGACCCAATCGGCTTACATCGTGGAGCGGCTTGGCCAGTACAACCGCACCTTGGGCCCCGGCTTTCACGTGCTGGTGCCGTTCCTCGACCGGGTCGTCTCCATTCAACAGCTCAAGGAAGAGTCGATGGAGGTGCCGCCTCAGGACTGCTTCACCAAAGACAACGTCAAGGTGGAGGTCGACGGCATCCTCTATCTTTCGGTGACCAACGCGGAGGCCGCTTGTTACGGCGTGACCGACTACCGCTTCGCCGCGGTGCAGTTGGCCCAGACCACCACCCGTTCGGTGATCGGCACCTTGGAGCTCGATCGCACCTTCGAAGAGCGGGACCTGATCAACAGCCGGGTGATCGGTGTCTTGTCCGAGGTCGGACAAGGCTGGGGCATCCGGGTGCACCGTTATGAAGTGAAGAACATCGTGCCGCCGCCTTCGGTGCGGGACGCGATGGAGCGGCAGATGGGCGCCGAGCGGGATCGCCGGGCCCTGATGGCTGGCGCCGAAGGTCAAAAGACGGCGCGGATCAACGACAGCCAAGGCCGCATGCAAGAGGCCATCAACCGCTCCGAAGGTGAGATGCGTCGCCGGATCAACGAGGCCGAAGGTAAGGCCGCCGAGATCTTGGCCTTGGCCCGGGCCACCGCAGAATCTATTGAAAAGATCGGATCCGCGGTCGCCGATCCGGGCGGCGTGGCGGCCACCAACCTCCGCCTGTCGCAACTTTACTTGCAGAAGCTCGGGAACCTGGCCCAGGGCCGCACCACCGTGATGTTGCCCTCGGATCTGTCGGCCGTAGAGCCGCTCCTCGACGCAATGGGCATCGATCCGACCAACATCCCGGTGACCAACTCCGCCCCAGTGGCCCGGGCTCGGGTGGTGCCGGACCGCCGCTCGATCCCCGCCGAAACCACCGAAATGGGCACCATGCCTTCGGCGCCCGCGGATCGGGAGTGAACCTCACTCCCCGGAGAGCCGCAGCCATCGCAGCGTGCGGCCTTGATCGGGCACCGGGATCCCAATGTCGTCGAACTTGAACGCCGAGATCGCGTAAGCGTCTCCCAGCGGTTGGATCATGGAGATGTCGGCCAAGCCGGCTCGCTCCAGGCCACAAGCTGCGAGGTCCCGGAGGAGGCCGATATAACCGTCGGCGCCGCCCAGCAGCAGGAAGGGAGGCGCCTCAAACATGGCGTAGGTCACCAGCCGGACGTCTTTGCGGCTGAGGCCCCCACCCTCAGCCAACACGACCCCTGATTCGTTCAACTCAAGGACCCGATCGACTCCACCTCCACCTTGGCAGGCCACGGCCGCCCTCCCGTTGGCCCGGAGGAGCCCGGCGCTATAGGTCCCGCAGCCGGGGAGGGTCTGCTCCTCAAACTCCCCATCTCTGAAGAAGACCAGGTGAGGACCGCGGCCCGTGAACAGCCCTCGGTCTGGCCCGAGCCAGGTGATTCGCCAGGCGTCACACGCCAAACCGGGTGGGCAATCACCGAAAGAGTCTGGCAACGGGTGGCTCGTCCACTGCGGGTCACCTTCGTTCCACAGGAAGAACTTTCGCCCCAAGCCATCGGCGGCAGGGTAGGGCGCGATCGCCATCAGCTGCACGCGTCCGTCCACCAGGCCTCCGTCCAGGTGCACGGGGGTCACTGGGGTTTGGGTGCTGGTCCCCACCACTTGGATCTCGTTGGTGTCTCTATCGTCGAGGCGCCGGAGAAACATCCCGTAGCCCGTCAACCAGTTTCGGCCCAGGCGGTCCCGAAAGCCGGCGCTGTAGTCGGCCGGCCGGTCGGCATTGCTGATCAAGGTGGCGGTGCGATCGGCGTTCAACGAAAATCGGAAACCGTGGCCCGTGGCGGCCAAGATCTCGGCGCCTCGAGGGAGGATCACCGCCACCTCACCGACCTCTTCGCCCGCCGTGGTCTTCGGAAGGACCGTCGCTTCGGGCTGGGGGTCCAGTCGTGGACAGAACCCGACCATTGGGTTCGGTCGGCGGAGCGCGGCCAACGTGGGCGGAACCTCACTCACGGCGACCCAAACGTCCGCGTTTTTTCCTCGAACTTCGGTCGTCACGACCCTCGCCGGTTGGCCCAAGGGGAGGAGCGGAATCGATCCGTCGGCCACCAAATCCTGACGGCCCGCCGACCAACCGAGTTCGGTGAGGCTCAGTCGCAGGAACGCGACGGTCACCGAAAGAACTCCAGCGTTGGACTGAGGCAGCGCCGGGCCCCCGCCCGCCTCGAAGGCATAGGCGCTGACCGCGGCCGGGCCGCTGACCACGATCAACATGGTCCGCTCTTCGGCCTGGGGGTCTGGCCACTGGATGGCGGCCGGCTCCAGGCACCCGACCAGCCCCAGGAGCAGCAGCACTGGCCCGCGCACCGCCCACGACTGTGGGCCTTCGAGGCTCCGGGGACAAGGTGGGTTGACTCGCTGGGGCCACGAACCGACAACAAGGAGATGGCCGAACCCTTCGACCTGGTGATCGAAAACGGCCTCTACTTCGATGGTCGGGGCAGCCCGGCGGTGCCCCGTCATGTGGCCATCCGGGGCGATCGGGTGGTGGCCGTCGCCCAGGAACCTTGGCCGGTTGGGGCCGCGCTCCGCCGCATCGACGCCACCGGCCGCTGGATCACGCCAGGCTTCGTGGACCTCCACACCCACTACGACGCTGAGGTCGAGGTCACGCCTGGGCTCGCCGAGTCGGTGCGGCACGGCGTCACCACCGTGATGCTCGGCAGCTGCTCCTTGTCCTTGGCCCTGGGCACGCCCGAAGATCTGGCCGATCAGTTCTGCCGGGTCGAAGCCATCCCCTACGACATCGTCCGCCCGCTCCTCGAGCAGAAGAAGACCTGGAGCACCCTCACCGAATATTTTCAGCACCTGGGTCAACTCCCGCTGGGGCCCAACGTCACTTCCTTCGTCGGGCACTCGGCGCTGCGGGCCCACGTGATGGGCATGGAGCGCAGCCTAGAGAAGGAGGTCCGCCCCAGCGAAGACGAGCTCCGCCGTATGGAGCAGATCCTGATCGAGGGCTTGGACCAAGGGTACCTGGGCCTTTCGGTGCAGACCTTGCCTTGGGACAAGATCGGCGGGAGCCGCTCGATCCGCAGCCGGCCTTTGCCCTCCACCTTCGCCCGTTGGTCCGAATATCGCCGCCTCACCAAGATCCTGCGAGCCCGGGCGCGGATCTTCCAGGGTGTGCCCAACGTCTCCACCAAGTGGAACGTGATCCTCTTCTTGCTGGAGAGTGTGGGGCTGTTGCGGCCGTCCCTCAAGACCACGGTGATCTCCATGATGGACACCCGGGCCAACCGAGGCATCGCCCACCTGATCGGCGGCTTGTCTCAGCTCTTCAACCAGGTGTTTGGCGCCGACTTCAAGTGGCAGGCCCTGCCCGAGGTCTTCGATCTGTGGGCCGACGGCATCGATCTGGTGGTGTTCGAGGAGTTTGGGGCGGGCGCGGCCGCTTTGCACCTGGCCGACCCCGAGGCCCGAAAGCGCCTGTTGTCCGACCCCGAGTACCGCCAGTGGTTCAAGGATCAGTGGCGCTCCAAGTTGTTGCCCAAGGTCTTTCACCGGGACTTCAACCAGTCGGAGATCTTGCGGTGCCCGGATCGCAGCGTGGTCGGGAGGTCCTTCGCCGAGGTGGCCAAGGCCCGAGGCCAAGACGTCACCCAGACCTTCCTCGATCTCTGCATCGAACACGGCGATCGCCTGCGTTGGTACACGGTGATGGCCAACGATCGGCGAGAGGAGCTGGAGTTCATCGTGGCCCACCCCGACGTGTTGATCGGCTTCTCCGACGCCGGCGCCCACCTTCGGAACATGGCCCACTACAACTTCCCGCTCCGCCTGTTGCGTTTGGTGGTCGAGGCCGAACGCCGCGGTGAACCGTTCATGAGCAAAGAGCGGGCGGTGGAGCGGGTCACCGGCGAACTCGGCGCTTGGTTGGGCATCGACGCCGGCGTGTTGGAGGTCGGCGGCCGGGCCGATCTGGTGGTGCTGGATCCAACGCGCCTTGGGCCCGAGCTGGACGTGCCGCTGGAGTCGCCGATGCCGCGTTTTGGCAACTTCGTCCGTTTGGTCAACCAGAACCGAGCGGTGGAGTGGGTGTTGATCGGCGGCCGGGTGGCGGTGGAGGCGGGACAAACCGCGCCTGCGTTGGGCGTGGAGCCGGGCTTTGGCCAGGTGCTCCGGGCCGGGCAACGCACCGAACCCCGGAGTTCGGTGGTTCAGCCGTTGAGAGACGCCATCCCGGCGCTCGGGTAACGTTCACCCGCCGCCACGCCAAGGGGCGCCGCGGCGTCGAGGCTCGCCAGCTCCTTCGCGGTCAACACCACCTCGGCCGCCTTGGCGTTCTCCTCCAGCCGCGCCAACTTTTTGGTGCCGGGGATGGTCAACAGGCGCGGGTTTTTTCCGAGCACCCAAGCGAGGGCCACTTGAGCGACGGTGGCCCGCTTCTCGGCGGCGACCCCCTCGATGACCTTCACCAACTTCAGGTTCTGCTCCAGGTTGTCGCCGCTGAAGCGGGGCGCGACCCGGCGGTAGTCGTTGGGCGCCAGGTCGTTGGCGGAGCGGATCGCGCCGGTCAAGAAGCCGCGCCCGAGCGGGCTGTAGGCCACGAAGCTGATCCCGAGTTCATCGCAGGTCTGGAACAACTCTTGTTCGGGCTCCCGACTCCACAACGAATATTCGGTTTGAAGTGCGCTGATCGGGTGCACCAGGTGGGCGCGCCGTAGCGTGGCGGGAGAGGCTTCGCTGAGGCCCAACCAACGCACCTTGCCGGCCTTCACCAGCTCACCCATGGCCCCGACCGTGTCCTCGATCGGCACGCTGCGATCGACCCGGTGTTGGTAGTAGAGGTCGATGGTCTCGACACCCAAACGCTGCAGGCTCGCGTCGCAGGCCGCCTTGACGTATTCGGGGCGGCCGCTGATGCCCAAGAAGCTGCCGTCTTGACCGCGCTGGATCGCGAACTTGGTAGCGATCACCGCCCTGTCGCGGCGGCCCTTCAAGGCCCGACCCAGGAGCTGTTCGTTGTGGCCGACCCCGTACATGTCGGCGGTGTCGAAGAAGTTGATCCCCAACTCCAAGGCCCGGTGGATCACCGCGATCGACGTCGCCTCGTCGGCCGGCCCGTAGAACTCGGACATCCCCATGCAACCGAGGCCGATCGCCGAAGCGGAAGTGCCAGTGTTCCCCAAGGTGCGCTTTTGCATGCGCGCACCCTAGGCCAGGGGGGCAGGGGAGGGGAGGGGGCCGTGGACGGGCCGCCCCGGCCGGCGGGCGATTGACATTCGGGGGCCAGTCGATCCAAAGGGATGTTGCGCCGCAACACAGAGGGGATTCGATTAAATGCGACTACTTAGACCAGCCGGGGCCCTCCTTGTTTTTGCCATTGCACAGGCCGCCTGCGCCCCCTCCGGCGAGCCCCTGATCCTCCGCTTGGACGGCAGCGTCAGCGCCGACACCGGCGTGCGCCCCAACGACGGCGCGGTCCCCTTGGACGCCGGCTTTACGCCCGACGGTGAGCCCGTGGACACCGGCGCCCCAGTCCCCGACAGCGGCAACCCACCCTTCGACGGGGGCGTCGGAGTGGACAGCGGCCAACCCGTGCCGGACTCGGGCGTGATCGGCGCTGACACCGGGCCGCGCCCCGACGGCGGTCGTCCGCCACCTTCGGGCGCACCGTACGCCCACGCCTCCGAGGCGGTGCATGAACTCGAAGAGGTCTTCGATCTCCGGGGCCGCTACGGCGTGGCCTTGGCCGGGGGCCACTTGATCGCGGCCAACGCCCAAGGGGGCTCGACCTTCCCTCGGGAGACGACCTTGAGCTCGAGTGGCCAGCTCCAGATCCCCGCGGGCGCCACCGTTCGTCACGCCTTCCTTTGGTACTCGGGCATCATCTTCCTCAAGCCGGGCAACACCGGGCAAGGTGACTACACCGCGGATCGGGGCGGGGACCTGGACGACGCCGCCGACGTGGCCGCCAACGGGATCAGCTTCAGCCTCAACGGCGGCAGCTACGGGCCCTTCGATCCCACCACCCGCACGCCCCCCAACCCCTCCAACGTCGGCAGCCAGAGCCAACTTTCGGGCGAAGCCTTGGACTTCAGCTTCGGCACCTGGACCGGGATCCGGGAGTCGGTCTGGGCCAACCGCTTGGACATCACCGGTCTATTCAATGGAGTGACGGGCGCCGTCCCGATCACCGTCAACCCGCCGGAGCGCCTGGATCTCAACGGCAACAACGCCACCAGCAACGGCGGCAACCCGGCGGGCAACACCCGCTACAACAGCTGCAGCGGCGCGGCCTCTTGGGCGGTGATGGTGATCTACGAAGAGGCCAGCTTGCCCGAAAAGAACCTGGTGTTGATGGACGGAGGCTTCGCCCGGGCCTGGGACTACGTCTTCTTTCACAACGGCACCTGGAAGCGCCCCAAGGTGCGGGTCGATCACGCCCCGATCCAACCCGGCGCCAAGTTCTACACCTACGTACCCTCGGGCAACGCGGTGGGGAGCTCTTTGCCCGGCAACCCCGCTTGCACTTGTGGCTGCGGCGGCTTCTACACCTTGAAGAACCAGTCCGGGGGCCTCGGCCTCAACAGCTACTTCTCCAACACCCACGAAGACCCGCCGGCGGCGGTGGGTGATCCGATGCACCGGGATCGGACCAACGGGCCCTGGTACCTGCACAACGGTGGGTTGTTCCAGAGCGTGACCGGCAACGACTGGACCCTGTTCCAGTCGGCCGACATCTACACCGAGTTCCCCAACCTCTACGAAGGCAACAGCGCCCCGGCCGCGGACAACACCAACCCGGTGACCAACGAAGACGACCCGGACGCCTCCCACGACACCTACGCCGGCCACCCCTGGAACGGTCGGGGCACGGTGCGGTACCACGCCAGCGGCAACGCCATCAGCCTGATCGAGGTGACGCTGGATCCGTCCCGGATCGTGCCCGGCGAAACCAGCTCCTACGTCTACTTGAAGGGTGACCAGAAGGACGTCTGGAAGCCGCAACACATCGTCAGCATGAAGTGGTTGCTGCTCGAGACCCCGCTGTGAGGCGAACATGAACGTGGCGGTCGGACAGGTGCTGGAGCTCCAGCGCACCTTCACCCAAGAGGACTACGATCGTTGCGCCGCCCTGACCGGCGACGACAACCCGATCCACGTCGATCCCGAGTTCTGCAAGACCACCCGCTTTGGGCGGACCTTGGCCCACGGCATGTTGTTGTACGGCGTGATCTCCGGTGCCATCGCTGGGCTCGATCCAGGGCGGCCGTACCAACAGATCGATCAACAGCTGAAGTTCCCGGGGCCCACCTTCACCGGTGAGGTGATGACCATCCGCCTCACGGTGGTTCGGGTGGAGCGAGACATCATGGAGCTCGACGCCTTGATCTTTCGGCCCGACGGCGGGCCGGCCTGTGAAGGGCGCACCACCGTGCGTTGGCTGCAGGTGTTGTCGTGAGCCTCCAGATCGGTCAACGGGCCAGCGCAACTCGCGTCTTCACCGCGGCGGATCTGGCCGAATACCGGGCCCTCACCGGCGACCCCAACCCCTTGCACCACGAAGACCTCCTGGCGCGCCGCCTGGGTTATCGGGGCGCGGTGATCCCGGGGATGTTGCTCGGCGGCATGGTCTCTTGTCTGTTGGGCGTGGAGTTGCCGGGCCGCGGCACCAACTGGATGAAGCAGTCTTTTCAGTGGAAGGGACCGGCCTACGTGGGCGAGTCGATCGTCGCCACCGTGGAGGTCGTGCGCCTGCGCCCCGAAAAAGACCTGGTCAACCTCAAGGTCAGCTTGTTCGCGGGCGAACGGCTGGTGGGTGAAGGCGAATCGTTGGTCATGGCCCGGGAGATGTTGAAGCCCACCGACAGCCGTGTTCCCCTGCCCGGATGAGCCGCGGCACGATCTTGATGTTGGTGGGACCGGACTACGAAGATCTCGAGGTCTGGTACCCGAAGTTGCGCTTGGAAGAGGCCGGCTACCGGGTGCCTTGTGCGGGTTTGGGGGAGCCCATCTACCACGGCAAACACGGCTACCCGTGCCCCACCGACGGCCGGGTGCAGGACTATCAGGCCAAAGACCTCCAAGGGATCATCGCGCCCGGCGGTTGGGCGCCCGACAAGTTGCGGCGGGACGCCACGGTGAAGCGGCTGGTGCAAGAGGTCGACCGAGCCGGTGGTCTGGTCGGCACCATCTGTCACGGCCCGTGGATCTTGATCTCCGCCGGCATCCTGCGGGGTCGACGCCTCACCTCCACCGTCGGGATCAAGGACGACGTAGAGAACGCGGGGGCGACGTGGGTGGATGAGGCCGCGGTCATCGATCGCAACCTGGTCAGCGCCCGAGTGCCCAAAGATCTCCCGGCTTTTGGGCGCGCCTTGTTGTCGGTCCTCGAGGCCTCCCAGGCCTGAGCGGGCCTTTCGCGGGAACAAAAGTACGACAGCGCCCCCGAGGCGACGGTGCCTCACTTCCAACGGGCACATCGGCGACTCTTTGCGACCAGGTGGTGAGGGCGCGCCTCCAAAGCGCCAAAACCTGCGTGTTAGCGTCCACGGATGCCGAGCCATCCGCCCGTGCCGAACCTGGTCAAGCCGAACCCGCCGCCGACGCCAGTGCCCGCTCATCCGTTGTTGGAGCGGCAAGTGGAGTCGTCGCTCCCGTTGTTGGGGGACAGCCAGTTTGAGCTGGTCCTCGATCCCAACCTGGTGGCGATGGTGGACGATCCGATCGACCTCGACCCTCCGGCCCCCCACCGCCCCGACACCGATGACGGGCTGGTGGCCCTGGCCGACGAACCCGAGCTGGACGCCTTGCGCGGTTACCATCGTCGCCGCACCGGGTTGTGGGTCTTCGCCAACCTCCTCGGGGTCGGGGCCTTGGCCTACGCAGGCTACTCCTTCGTCGGTGATTTGCGAGGCCGGGTGGCCCAGCTCGAGGACGAGAAGGTGCAGGTCACCCAACGGCTGGAGGAGACCGAACGCGAGCGGGCCAAGGTCCACGCCGAAAAGCGGGACGCCGAGCAGCGGCGCGATGAGTTGACCGCGACCCTCACGACCAAAGAGGCCGAGCTCGCCACCCAAAAGGCCGCCCTCGAGGCCGAGGCCCAGAAGATCGGTTGGATCCCCGACGCCCAAGCCGCCCTGGAGTTGAGCTTGGCCGCTGAGCTGAAGCGCGGGGACGCCAGCCTGCGGATCGAAGGTCCAGTGGTGATCGTCGAGTTGTCGGATCGGTTGATGTTCAGCGGGGTCGAGGCCCAGCTGACCGCCCCCGGCGAGGTCCTGCTCGGGAAGTTGGGCCCGGTGTTGACCGGGATCTCGGGCAAACAAGTCCAGGTGCGAGGGCACGTGGACGCCGCACCGACCGGGGCGATGGTCGCGAAATATCCGAACGGTTATGCCTGGGCGACCGCCCGGGCCACTCGGGTGCTGGAGGTGCTCCAAGCGGTCGGGCAGGTCCCGGCGAGCCGGTTGGCCTTGGCCGCCTACGGGGAACATCACCCGAAGGTCCCCGGGAAGGGCGCCGCGGCCCGGAAGAAGAACCGGCGGGTCGAGGTGGCCATCGGACCCTGAGATCGGACGGGGACCGCTTAGGAATGCAGGAAGCCAGGAGGGATCGGGATGGGTGGGGCTCCGATTCCTGGTTTCCTCAGCGGCCTCAGCGGCCGTCGGTTTGGGACCGCCTAGGAAAGCAGGAAGCCAGGAGGGATCGGGATGGGTGGGGCTCCGATTCCTGTTTTCCTGGTTTCTCAGCGGCGTCTTCCCGAAGCACGGCGTTTAGGCGAGTGACGGCTCGGGCAGGACCTCTTTGGCCCGCTTCATGTGGGCCGCGACGTCGATGCCGCTCGGGCAGGCTTGGTTGGCGCGGCTGAAGTCCACGTCGAGGTTCTGGGCCTCCTTCGGCAGCTGGGCGAAGCGCCGCTTGGCCTCCACCGGATCGCCGTAGACGTCGTGGTACATCAGGTAACGCATGGTGGCGCCGATCTGGACCGGCGCGTCGACCGCCGGGTTGCAGAGGTGATCGCAGCCGTCGCAGGCGTAGCTGCGGGTCACGGCCGCGTATTGGCGCAGGGCCTCCAGCTCCAAGGCCCCCAGCTCCTTCTTGTCCACCGCGGCGGCGATGTTCTGCTTCAGCTTGTCGAAGGTGTCCATGTGGGAGACCGCCGCGGTGATCCGCGGGTCGGCCCAGACCGCCTTGAGCACCGCCTGGTGTTTGCTCCACTTCCCGTTCTGCTCGAACTTCTTCCAGGCGTCGGCGAAGGAGGCCTCGCTGCCTTGGGTCTTCATGGCGATGAGGCCGATGTCGGCCTTGGCGCAGGCGTCGATGGCCTTGTTCAGCTCCGCGTTGCCGTACTGGCGGAAGTTGTAGCGGAACATGATCGAGTCGATCCATGACAGGCCCGCCGCCTTATTCATCAGCTCGACCACGTTGCCGGCGTGGCAGGAGAAGCCAAAGAACTGGATCTTGCCCTCCTTCTTGAGCTGTTCGGCGGTCTTGGCGATGTCGGCGTTTAAGGCGGACTCGTCGTCGAGGCCGTGGAGGTAGAGGAGCTCGACCCGGTTGGTCTTCATCCGGCTCAAGCTCTGGTTGAGCGTCTCCACCAGGCCCTTCGGATCCTAGGCGTCACTTTTGGTGGTGATCCAGACCTGATCCCGGTTTTTGGCCTTCTCCATGTACGCACCCAAGGCGGGTTCGGCGGTGCCGCCGGCGTAGCAGTCGGCGACGTCAAAGTAGTCGATGCCGAAGCGCATGCACTCGGCGAACTTGGGATCGAAGCGGGGATCAAACTTCATCGATCCGCCCATCAAGAGGATGGGGATCTCCTTTTTGGTCTTGCCCAGCCGTTTCCTGGGCACCTTGGGCAACTCCTCGGCCTTGGGCGGGGCGGCCAGGGCCGGTTGGCTGCCGAGGGCCACGATGGCCCCACCGGCGCCGGTGACCTTCAAGAGATCGCGGCGGGTCAGTCCCTTGTTCTTCATCAGCTCTTCACTTTCTTGCTCGTCCCGAGCAACAACGAGCGCTCGTCGGAGCGGGTCTCGCCGATGGCGGTCACGTAGACCGCGGCGTCGTCCAGGACCGGGCACTCGTGCTCACAGATCCCGCAGCCGATGCAGAGCTCCGGCCGCATGTAGGGTTGGTTGAGGGTCACCTTGGCCCCGTCCCAGCGGGTGATCTCCACGTCGTAGGTGCCGATGGCCTTGGGCGTCACCGGGCAGACCTCTTCGCAGACCACACAAGGCGTCTCCATGGCCCAGGGCAAACAACGGCCCCGATCGAAGAAGGCGGTGCCCACCGAGATCGGGCCCTTCTCTTGGAACTCGGCGACGCCCAGCTTTCGCTCCAATGTAATCTTTTGAATAGCGCCCGTGGGGCAGACCTCACTGCACAAGGTGCAGTTGAGCTGGCAAAAGCCGATCGAGAAGTCCATCACCGGGGTCCAGAGGCCCTCCAGGCCGCCTTGGGCCAAGGTCGAGGGTTGGAGCACGTTGGTCGGGCAGACGTTGATGCACTGATCACACTTGATGCAGCGCTCCAGGAACTCCGCCTCGGCCACCGAACCCGGGGGGCGGATGGCCTTTTCGTCGAAGCCTCGTTTGTTCACCGCCGCCGACAACCGCAGGAAGGGGTAACTCAAGACCCCCACCACACCCGCGAAGAACCAACGCCGCTTCGGCACCGCCGGCGCCGGGATCACCGTCTCGCCGATCTTGGAGATGACCTTTTTGCCGAACAGGGTGGCGGTGCCCTTCTTGAGATCCCCCACCAACTTCTCGGACCAGGTCGGGGGCACCAGCCGGAAGGCCAAGGCGTCTTCGGGGCAGTCGTCGATGCAGTTGAAGCAAACGAAACACTCGGACTTTCGCAAGGCCGCTTGCGGATCCGAGGCGCCTTCGCAGCTCTTCAGGCAGAGGTTGCAGTCGGTGCACTTGGTGAGATCTCGGTCGATGCGCCACAACGACCAGCGGGACAAGACGCCCAAAAAGGCGCCCAAGGGGCACAACACCCGGCAGAAGAAGCGGGGCACCACCAGGTTCATCCCGACCAAGCCCATGATCATCGCGCCCACGAACCAGGCCCCGTGGAAGATCCGCTGCTCGTGGCCGCCACCGCCGCCCAAGATCGGGGTCGGGTCCATGCCCAAGCGCACCCGAATGACCTCGGCCAAGTTGGTCTGGGCCAACTCCGAGGCTGGCGAAAAAGCCACGGTGAAGGTGCGGACCAAGAGGCAAATGGGATCGAGCAGGCCGATCTGCAGCGATCCGAAGGCGGCCATCACCAAGAAGACGGTCAACATCAGGTACTTCAGCCCATAGATGTTGCGGTAGCGGTTGCGATCGATGTTCAGCCGGTTGCTGGCGATGTTGAAGAGCCAACCGGTGAACTGGTGCATGGTGCCGTAGGGGCACATCCAGTTACAAAAGACTCGGCCCAAGATCAGGGTCGGGACCAAGATGAACATCCCGCGCCAGAGCCAACGGTAGACCGTGCCGGTGGACAACGCGGTGGAGAAGCCGACCAAGGGATCGAGCTCCAGGAACAAGGAGGCCGGATAACCGCCCAAACGGCTGAACCAGGTGGCCCACAGCAAAAACACGAACAACCCGAAGAAGAAGGCCTGGGCGGTGATGCGGATGGTGGTGATTCGGAAGGTCCGGGCCCACCACGGTGAGCCGTCGGCGTTGGCTTGGGTGCGCCGCTTCACCCAGTCCGGCGTGATCAGCTGGCTCACCCGACCTGCTCCTTCTTGATCGACACCTGCTTGTAGTCCGGCTGGCCCAGGCCCCGAGCCGCGGCCTTCTTGAAGTAGGCGGGCAGGGCCTCACCCCGGCGCTCGAGGAGCTCGTGCCACCCATAACCGTCGGCGGCCAAGGAGTCGGTGCTGGCCACGATCTGGTGGCCTTGGCGGACGTCGGCCAGGCTCCCGCCGGTGGGCCCACTCCGGAACAACACCCGACTGCCGTCCAGCACCACCAAGGTGGGGCGCATCATGAGGGCCAGGTCAGCGATGATCCCGTGGATGTCTTGGTGGAACTGGTTGCGGCGGCCACCCAAAAGCCCGTACCAGTTTTTGGTGGTCATCGAGGCCCGGCAGAGGTTGTGGTCCTTCACCGGCGCCACGCCGATCACCTTATCGGCGCCGGCGAAGGGGGCCCAAAAGAAAGGCCACCGCTCGATCCAGGTGGCGCCTTGGGTGTGGAGGTTTCGGAAGTTGCCCGGGGCCGGCAAGTAAACTTGCGCACCCCCGTCGATGGCCGCGGCGTGCAGGCCGCTGCGGTGAAAGCAGCTCTCGGGGGACTCGATGGGGTTGTCGGCGACCCGGATCTCTTTGGCGCCGGCCTCTTTGACCAGCTCGATCAGGGCCCGCAAGACCTCCGGGTTGGTGGTGGCGCCCAAGGCGGCGGCCCGCTCGAAGGCGACGTTGGGCTTGATGACCACCACGTCGCCCCGCTTCACGAAACGTTCGATGCCGCCGACCAAGGTGATGGCGCCTCGCACCAACTTCTTCACGTCATTGCCGGTGGCCACGCCCAAGACCGGCAACACCGAACTCGCCTCGACCGCGTAGCCCCCGGCCGGCAGGATCAGGTCTTCGGTCTTGGGCTTGCCCCGTTCGCCATCGGGATCGTGGAGCAGCGCCGTCAATCCCCCGGCGCCGGCGGCCGCGCCCGCCACCAGCCCCGCTTGTCGCAAGAAGGCCCGTCGATCGGTGTCACTCATAGGACTCCTCGGGCCGCTTCTCCGCCGCTTCTGGAGCGGCCGAAGGTAAGGGCAGGTTGGTGGGCAAACCGTCGACGGCTTTCATCAGCTGCTCGAGCCACTTCTGTCCCGTCGCGACGTCGGCTGCCCCTTTGACGCCCACCACAAATCGTCTGCGCACCGTCGCCGTCGAGACCTTCGCCAAGTATCGGTCCTGGATCCACGAACCGCCACCGGCCCCGGGCACTTTTTCACCGTATTGGCCGAACCCGGCCAGGTAGGAATCGACCAAGGCCTTGGCGGTGTTTTCATCGGCCTGGGGGGAGACGAAGAGTTCGGTCTCCCCGTCGCTGGCCAAGCCCACGTGGACGTCTTTGGCGAAGCCGAAGGAGAAGGCGTCTTGAGGCTGGTAGGACACCTGGCCCGGGCCGATGCCAAGGCCCAAGAACAGGCCATAGGACCAAGGCAGGGCCTCCCCCGGGACCGCCGAAAGACCTTTGGCCACCGCCTGCAAGGCCGCTTGCACTTCGGGCGACTCGTCCGAGCCGATGGCGCGCAGGTACAACTTCCCTCGGGTCAGGTAGAGGGCGTTCCGGTCTTGGAGGAAGAGACCCCCGTCTTTGGCCTCGGGTTGGGCCTTTTCGGGCAACTCACCGGCGCACGCCCCCAAGGCGTTGGCCGCCGAACCCAGGTCGTAGAGCTCGAGATCCAAGGAGCGATCGGCGCCTTGGGTCAACGCCAAGAACCACATCTTCTGAAAACCGAAGGACTTGTAGTAGCCCTCGCGCCCGTCGATCTTCTCGTAGAGGTTGCTGGGATCGAAGACCGCCACGCCGCCCTCTTGCCAACCCGGCGGCGCCAGGTCCTTGGGCAAGGGCCCCCGATCGGCGTCGGCGGTGGCCCGGCGGTTCAAGGCCGGTGGGGCCGCGGTTAAGGTCGGGTCGGGGTGTTGGCCCTTCCAGACGATCCAGGCGGACAAAGTGGACAGGCCCAGGAGGACTACGCCGCCGAGCTTGGCTTCGGTGGTCGAGTAGCGAGGCCGATAGTGCCTGCGGCCGTTCTTGACGAAGATCCGGTCTTCCTTCGCCACAGCGGGAGGCTACACGATTCGCCGGGCCGGGGCGCCCTCCGCTCCCAGGGGGATGGGCCTTTTTGGCCAGGACCCCGAGGATCACCCCCGCATGAAGCTCCGTGTTTGGCTGTGGGTGGGGTGCATCCTCGGCGCGGCCACCCCCTCCAAGGCCGCCGACGTCGGCGAGATCGCGGTGATCGAAGACGTGGGCAACACCATCGGCGCGGTGGTGTTCACGCCCAACTTCTACTTGGAGAGGGCCGCTTGTGCCTTCTATCAGACCCACGCCGATCAATATGACGTGCTCTTCGTCTTCACCAGCGCTCAGCTCAACGCCTTGACCCGGGTGCAGCAAGGTTGGGCCACCAAACGGGCGGCCATGGGCATCGGACGCGACAACGCCCTCGACACCCAAGCCCGCTTCTGCAGCACCCGCCTGGCCCACGCGATCAAGGGCGGAGACATCGACTCCTACGCCAACGATCCCGACGCACGTTACACCGGGATCCTTCTCTTTCCGCTGACCGGGGTGCAGCTCTTGGCCCACGAGTTGGGGCACCAGTGGCTCTCCAGCGTGCGCTTCGATCGGGGCGACGGCGTGCCCCACTGTTTCCTGCGAGGCTTCGAGCCCCTGAGCGCCGAACCCCAACCCGGCAACTGCGACGGCCACGAGCCCGGCGACTACAACCAACACTGGTCCTACTACTTGAACGGCGGCTCCTTGATGTACGCCAACGAGGCTCAAGATCTGGGCGGAGGCCAGTTTTTGCTCAGCAATCCGAGCCCCAAGTTTTCGGCGCTCGATCAATACCTGATGGGCCTGCGTGACCCCGCAGAGGTCCCGCCCATGTTCTTGATCGACGTCGGCGACGTCCAAGGTTCGGGATCGGCGGCGCTCCCCCTGCCGGCCAACGGCACCGCCATGGTCAGCGGCACCCGCTTTGACTTCACCATCGACGACGTCATCCGCTTCGAGGGGCCCCGGGTCCCGGCCCGGGAGGCCTGCCATAAGAAGGCGGCGTTCATCTTGCTCCACCCCGAGGGCCAACCGCCGACCGCGGCCCAGATCGCCAAGGTCGACGCCCACCGGGTGCGCTTCGAGAGCTTCTACGACTCGGCCACCGATCAGCGCGGCTCCTTTGACACCACCTTGGCGGGCAGCGGCCTCGGCACCATCGGGTGCCCCGGCGTCGCGTCGCCACCGCTGGACGGCGGCGTATCGGTCGACGCGGGTCCCACCGACAGCGGCGCCCCCGACGTTGGCCACCCCGATCTGGGGGGGAACGACCTGGGCTTCGGGGATCTCGGCAGCGTCGACCTGGGCGCCCCGGACCGCGGCGTCGACGATCTCGGCGCGAACGACGTGGGCCCCGAGGACGGCGGCGCCCCACCGCAGGACGCAGGTTTCGCCGGCGACACCGGGGTGCCGAACGAAGAGCCCAAGACCTTGAGCTCCGACGACTGCAGCTGCCGCACCAGCACCAACTCCGGCACCGGGGCGGCGGTCGTCATTCTATTGAGTGGAATGTGCTGGGCTCGCCGGCGCCGTTGAACCTCCTGGGCTCAAGGCGGCGACAGGCCCCGCAGTGCGCTCTCCCTGATCCGGGGCACCGCGCTGTTTTGGGCCCGCTCGAACCACGGCTGGGCCGCCGCTTCATCCCCCGACTCCTTGAGCAACCACCCCAAGGTCACGGCCACTTCGTCGGCCCGTTGGCTGCTCGGGTAACGATCGAGGAAGTGCTCCAGGTGGCGTTGGGCCTCTTCGACCCGACCCTGGCGGGCCAAGGCCACGCCCACTCCATAACTGGCGTCCTCGACCAAGGCCGAGCTCGGCGTCTCCTCCTCGATCCGCCGCAGCCGCTCGATCGCCCGCGGATAGTCCCGGGCCTGGAGCGCCGCCCAACCCTCGGCGAAGGCGCGTTCGTCGGCGGGCACCGGGGTCGGCGACGCCACCTTGGCCCCCACGTTGGGCGGGGGTTTGGGCGTCGAGGGCTTCGCGGGCGGCGCCACCTCTGACCCTCGAGGTTCGGCGGGGATCGTCGGTTGGGCGATCACCGCCGGCGCGGGCCGCTCCCACGACGCCCCGACACCCAGGTGCATCGGCGTCTCTCCGGGACGACGGAGCTCCACCATCCCGGCCAGGACTTGGATGCGCATCAGGCGGCCTTGTTCGGCCACCACCACACAACGGGAGGCCAACACCTCGAGTTCGGCGTCGGCGGTCGCGACCAAAAGCGGCGTGGGCTCCGGGAGCGGATCCAACCTGAGCTCCAGCCGTCCATCCTCCAAGTGAACCGTCTCGGGCCGTTGCGCCTGGGCGGGCGAGTGCACGTAGCGGGTGCCTCGGGCGCCCTCGACCTGGGCCCGCAACACCGGCGGCGCCGGCATGGGCCGAGGCTCCGTCGCCAGCAGCTGCTGGAGCAAGGCGCCGATCAACGCCAGGCCGCCGATGCCCGCGGCCCAACGCCAACGTCCGCTCGAGGTTGGCCTTCGTTCGACGCCGACGGCCAAGACGGCCGTGCGGATCTCTTCGACCCGCGTTGGGTTCGGCGCTTCGTAAGGCAACTGTTCCGCGAGCCCCGACCACCAGGCACGGGAGGCCTCTGCGGCCGAGCACTCGGCGCAGCGGGCTCGGTGGGCGTCGTCGACGACGGTCCCGAGCTCGAAGGCCTGGCGCCCCACTTTACAGGTCGGCGCGTTCATCGTTCGTCCTCCGCCATCTTGTCCCGCAACATGTGCCGAGCCTCGTGGAGCCGGCGCCAGATGGTGCCGGGCCGCACGCCCAGGGCTTTGGCCGCGTCGACCCCCGAGGTCCCTTCCAGATCACACATCACCAAGGCCACCCGGTGATCGTGAGGCAACTCGGCCATCGCTTGTTCCAGGCGCTTCAGGGCCTGGCGGCGGGCGGCGATCTCGTCGGCGGCCTCTCGATCCGAGCTCGGCTGTTCACCCAACACCGTCAGCGCTCGTTGGCCCCGCAAGCGGCTGCGCACGTGGTTGCGGGCGATGTTGGCGGCGATGCCGAACAACCAGGTCAGGGCCTTGGAGTCGCCTTGATAACGTTGGGAGGCCTTCCACACCGCGGTGAACGTCTCCTGCAGCAGATCCTCTCCTTCACTGGGCGACAGGCTCGCGACTCGGCACAAGAAGCGGTGCAACCGCAGGTGGTGGCGATCGAAGAGGGCCCCCAAGGCCGCTTGATCACCGACCGCACAGGCGGCGACCAAGGCCTCGTCGGAGATCTCTTCGATCCGCCCGGAGGGCCGAAAGAGGGGCAAGATCTTGCCGCTCACTCGAAGCTCCAGACCAGGCCACCTTGGGCGCGCAACACCGCCTGTTCGGGATCAAAAAGCCCGCGGGCGCCGCGTCGCAGCTCGGGGATGGCCGAGGCGCTGGCGCCCAGCTCGACGCCAAAGTGATCGCTGAGGTTCAGGGACAAGCCCAGGCGCGCTTCGGCTCGGGCCCCGAACCCGTCGTCGCCGCGGGAGGGTCGGCCGACCCGGAGCTCTCGATCCTGCTCCCCCCGTTGCAGCATTACCACGCTCCGATCCTCCCGGGTCCAGCCGGCCCCCGCCCCGATGCCAGGCCTCAGGGTCAAGATGCCCAAGGTGATCGGGGCCTCCAAGATCAAGAGGCCTTCGGCGGCGTCGGCGCCGCGATCACTTTTGGCGTAGCGGCCCTGCAACCCCAGACACAAAAAGCCGAGGTGGGCGCAGGCCCCGATCGAAGCTCCCATCCAGCGGCTGCGATCCCGGGCGACGCCACCTTCGGCCAGGACCCGCAGGCTCAAGTTCGGTTCGACCTCTTGGGCCGCGGTGGTCTCCAGGTTGCCGACGGCCGGGGCGGGCGGGGCCGGTTCGGCGGGGACCACCGGCGCGCGGGCCGGCGGCGCGGCGGCGGCTTTGACGGGCCCGGCGCTGCTGGTGGAGACGCCGTCGAGCAGATCGAGGCGAGCCCAAGACTCGATCAAGCTCGCCGAGGTCAGCAGCTCCTTGACGGTGCGTTCGGTGCTCCGACCCCAAGGATCGACGATGCCGACCTTTACGCCCTCGGCGCTCGTAGTGAGCGTGACCGCCAGGCGCTCGCAGGATCCCGGCGGGACCTCACTGGGTTCAACTCGCACGCCGCGCGCCACCAAGGCCGCGGTCAGGCTCCGCACCACCTCACCGGGGCCGCTGAGCGCGACAGTGGGCGGGCAACCTTCGCCGGCGGCCGCGGCGGGGGTGTTGGCCAACAACCCCCAGGCCACCAGACCCCACCCCAACCCGATGTGGTTCCTTCGATTCATGCGCGCCTGGCCTCCGATCATCCGGTGAGTGACCGCTGCTCGGGAAGCCTTCGAGGAAAAAACCGGCGAAGCCCCTTTGGGCATCCGGCTACTCAGGGCCATGCGTTCGTCGTCCCATTCCCTCTTCCCCTTAACGATTGTTGCCCTCCTCAGCGCCCACTGCGGGGGTTTCTTCGAGCCATCGGATGATCACCCCCGCCTCGCCCGCGGCCCTGGTGGTCACGAACGCGGCGGCAAGATGTCCGAGTGTGATCGGGACGATGGCCATGACGCGGGCACCGTCACGCCCCACCCGAACGATGCGGGCGCCGTCGACACCGGCGCCGTCATCCCGGACGCCAGGATCCTCGAGGACGCCGCCGTCCTTGACGCCGAGCCCACCGACCAAGGGGTGCCCGAGTGCACCACCAGCGCCGACTGCCCCGTCGGCAAACAATGTCACGGAGGCGCTTGCACCGAGTGCCCTGACGGCGTTTGCCCTTGTGATCGGGACCCAGACTGCCCAGCCGATCAGATCTGCAATCACCGGGCGGGGACCTGCGAGCCGCCCTACGTGGCCTGCGACGAGGTCACAGAGGAGGCCGTGTGTTTGGCGCGACCCGAGTGCCAAGCGATCTACGGCGGCATCAACTGCACCGACGAAACCGGCGGTGAGTGCACCTCGTCGGATCCCAACTGCACCTGCGAGACCTTCCGCTTCGCGACCTGCGTCGATCGCCCCTGAACGCGACGAGCTCGCCTCAGCCGCGCAAGACCAAGAGGTCTTTGGCCACGCAGAAGAAGCTCTTCACCGGTGAACCCGCGGCCGTCACGCACATGTCGTAGGGGTTGAAGACCCGATCCCGCTCCGAAGGATTGACCCGCGACAGGTCTCCTTCGCCGATGGCCCGATGCACCTGGCCGACCTTCCAGGTGGCGTTGGCCAGGTACAACAGATCCCGCAGCAGGCTCTTTTCACCATCGTCCAAGGGGCGATCTTTGGCGCCCCTCGCCTCGAGCTCGTCGATTCGCCCGTAGAAGTAGTCCTTGGGATCGATCTCTTGCTTGAGCGCGGCGTTCAGATCGACGGGCAACTCTCCCATCGGGAAGGACTCTCGGCAGATGGTGGCCAGGTCCTCCAGCTTGGCCCGCTTGAGCACGTCTTGGGCCTTCTTCTTCCACGCCGCGTCGTCCAGCCCGTTGTCCGGGTGGAGCGCCCGCTGCAGGGCCCCGATGTGCTCGAGCGCAATGCCGGGCGCGGCCTTGGCCTTATTGCCGCCGACCTGGAACTCGCGACCGGCCGCCAACGCCGCCGACTCCACCACCTCTTGCACCTCGGGCAACCGCTCGGCCGCTTGGTGACGATGGGCCAACAACAGACCGATCTCGTCGGCCACCGCGCCCGCAAAGACCGCGTTCCCTTCCTCGAAGGGCAGTGCCATCGCGTGGCTGGCGCTGGACACCAGGTGGAGCTGCAGATCGTTCCCCGACTCGGTGGCCGAGCCGTCCCGCAACAACACGCCGTTTTGCAGGACGTCGCCCACCACTCGGTTGGCTTGGGTCAGGCCATAAAGGGCGCCCAAGACGCCCGGCACGTTTCGGCGCTGCACGGCCGGCGTCAACTTCTCGAAGGGTTGACGCAGCTCGGCCGGCAACGAGGCGTGGTTGCGGTTGGCGTAGAGGCGGTGACCCTCCTGGAACACCCGGACCAACTCGGGCGCCTTCTCCAGCTCGGCCGGCTGCAAACGATCGACATATTCGCGAAAGCCCGAGAGTTGGGTGCCGAGCAGGTTGCACAGGTTCAAGACCGCACTCGGCAAGATGAACTCGGCCCGGACCTTGGCGAAGTCCGCTTGGTCGACGCCGGGCCGACCCGCGGCGATGGATCGCAAGGCGTCGCTGACGCCCATCCGGTTGTTGCGCAGGACCTCGAGCAAAAGTGGGTTCTCGACGTCGGTCGGACAGAGGGTGCGCAGCTCGGTGAAGGGCATCATGAAGGGCCGAGCCCGCTTGCCGTATTCACCGACCTGATTGGCCGAGTTGCCCTCGACCGTGGTGCCGATCTCCCGGGCGTACCAACCATCGGCGGCCCGAGGTGCGCCCAAGCTGGCGGCCAATCGACCCAACCCCTTGTTGACCGCCAAAACTTGCTCCGCGTTCGGGTTGGCCTCGACCTCTTTGACCCGGGTGAAGCTGCGGAAGATCAGGTCTTCTTCGCGCAGGATGTCTTTGGCGTCGGAAAGGGCAGTGTGGGCTTGGGCGGCCTTCCAGGTCTCTCGCTGGGCCAGATAAACCGAGAGGTTGTTGACCGCCAGGTTGGCCAACTCGGCCCGCAAGATCCGAGCATCGTCGGTCGACCAACGATAAAGGGCGGCCTGGGCGGTGATCACCTGGTCGACCACTTGCACCAAGGCCGCCGTATAGCCGGGATCCTTGGGGTTGAGCTTTTTGGCCTGATCCTCGATCAGCAGGCGGGCCGCGTCCTTTTGTGCCGGCGGGACCGCCGAACGATCGGTGCGAACAAAAAAGAGGCTCATGCGCCACCTCCCCGGGTTTCGAGGGGGCTCCGCTGGGCCACAAAAAGTTCGCCCACGGCCGCCAAGAGCTCAGGTTCGCCGTAGAACTTCAGCGGTGCGGCGGTTTCGGGGCCGGCCGCTCGGTAAAAACACATCCAGTCGCTGAAGTTGCCGCTCAACACCGCGTGGTCCGACCCGCCCAAGGCAGGCGCCTCTTCGACCTTGGCCCGCCGCCCCTCCAGCCGGATTCCGATCCGGTGCAGGCTCCCGTCTTCGCCGCTCAACACCAGCAGGGCCAGGCCCCGGGCCTTCGAGTTCAGTCGCGAAAGCTCCTTGCCGTCGATGAGGCTGCGGAGCTCCCGGAAATGGGCGGAGATGTCGGACTCGGCCATCTCTTTGGGCTAACACAGGGGATTCGCGGATGTCAGCCGATCTTGCGGCCGGCGGTGTAGGCCCGCATCGCGTGGCCCAGGAGCCAGACCCCGGCGGTCCCGAGCATCAGGTAACCGGCCAGGTCGCCGCCCCGGATGGCCACCAGGAGGCTGCCGCCGGCGATCAAGGAGGCCAAGGTCAATCCACTGAATATACGGCGACCCAACAGGTCGGTGACCTTGGGCAAAGACGGGTCATGGGTGTTCAGCACCAACGAACCCCGACGCAGGTCGTCCAGGATCTCGTCGACCTTCTCGGGCATGTTGCTGGCCCGTTCGCCGAAGCGGGTGACGGTGCGCAAGAGATCGTTGCCGATCTTTTCGGGGCTGTACCGTTGCTTCAACAGATCGACGAAGAAGGGCTTCATCTCCGAAAAGACGTCGAGGTCCGGATCCATCTGTTTGCCGACGCCTTCGATGGTCATCAAGGCTCGGCCCAACATCAGGAACTCGGGCGGGATCTCCAGGCCGTATTTGATGGCCCCCGACACGATGTCCCGGATCAGCAGCGAAACCTCGATCTCCTTGAGCGGCTTGCCCAGATAACGTTCGGCCAAAAACGTCACCTCGGCCTCGTATTTGATGCGGTCGATCTTTTTGGTGGGGTTGCCGATCGCATAAAGCGCGTCGGCGACGCCCCGGGAGTCTTGCCGCACCGCCGCCACCATCAGGTCGATCGTCTTGTCCCGCAACGCTGGCGAAAGCCGCCCCACCAACCCGAGATCGATCATCCCCAACACCGGCGCTTCCGGCGTGCCCAAGATCAAGAGGTTCCCGGGGTGAGGATCGCCGTGGAAGAAGCCGTCGTCGAAGACCTGCTTGAAGATGATCCGCAACGTGGTGCGGGCCAAGGTCGGGCCGGAGAAGCCTTCCTCCAGGGCCTGGGTGATCTTCTTCCCCGGCAGGTACTCCATGGTCAGCACCCGACGGCTGGAGGTGTCCGCGTAGATCTCGGGGAAGCGGGCCTCGGGGATCTCGGCGAAGGCCCGGCGTAGGCGTTGGGCGTGGTCGGCCTCCCGGAAGAAGTCGAGCTCGGCCGACATCGCCCGGTCGAACTCGGTCACCAAGCCCACCGGCGAGTAGATGCGGGCTTCGGGGATGGTGCGTTCGATGGCCGCCGCCAACAGATAAAGCAGCTCGATGTCCCGTTCGATGGTGGTCTTGATCTTGGGGCGTTGGATCTTGACCACCGCCTGCACCACGCTGCCGTCCTTCAAGCGCAGCTCGGCCCGGTGCACCTGGGCGATCGAGGCCGACGCCAAGGGCCGCTTCTCGAAGCTCACGAACAACTCGGTCAGGGGTGCGCCCAGCTCGGCCACCACCTCGGTCTCCAGCTCCTCGAAGGCGACCGGCGCCACCCGATCTTGGAGCTGCTTCAGCTCGGCGATGATGTCGGCGGGGATCAGATCGGGTCGGGTCGACAAGATCTGGCCCAGCTTGACGAAGGAAGGCCCCAGATCTTGGAGCACCAAACGCAGGCGCTCCCCAACGCCGACCCGTTTGATCGGCGCGACGTCGGTGCTTTCGGTCGGGATCTCGGGGGCGTCGTTGCGCGGGACCAAGCGCCCCAGCCCGGTGCGCTGAACGATCTCGCCGAAGCCGTGGCGGCCCAGCACCACCAAGATCTGTCGGAGCCGATCGATGTCGCGGACGGTGTTGACCAGCGAGACCACGCGGCCGAGACGCTAACACAGGCCTTGGGGGTTGTCCTACAAACAACCACCTGCACGTTCGGGCGCGGCAAAGATCCAGGGTCGGGCCCGGCGCGTACCGAAGGCATGAAGTTGAGCACCACGGTCCTGTTCGGCGCCCCGACCGCGATCCTCTTTTCCCTCGGCCTCCTCTTGTTTACGGCCCAGTTCCTGCCTTGAAGCTTGCCCCGGGCCGCCAAAGTTGGTTCACGGCCCTCGGATGTTGACCATCGATCTGACCAACAAAAACGCCTTCGTCACCGGCGTGGCCGACGACGGCGGCTTCGCCTGGGCCATCGCCAAGTCCCTCCAGGCCGCGGGCGCCAACGTCTATCTGGCCAGCCACCCTCGGGTCCTCGGCATCGTCGAGCGGATCTTGAAGCGCCCGCAGAACGCCGAGTCCCGGAAGTTGCCCTACGGAGTGGCCGGCGAGTTTGCGCCCAAGGGCCTGATCGCGTGTGACGTCGAGTTCGACACCGCCGAGCAGATCCCCGCCGAAAAGAAGGGCGTCAAAGGTTACGGCGAAGAAGACGTCAGCATCGCCGGCGCGATCAAGAAGTTCAGCGAGTTGTCGGGCGGCGGCGGCATCGACATCCTGATCCACTCGGTCGCGTTTTCGCCCGAGATCCAAAAGAACCACCTGGAGACCAGCCGAGCCGCCTACCTCACGGCCATGTCGGTCAGCTCCTACTCCCTGATCGCCATGACCCGGGCCGCCTTGCCGTTGATGGAGGGCCGGAACGCCAGCGTGGTCGGCCTCAGCTATTTGGCGGCCCAGCGGGTCACCCCCGGGTACGGTGGAGGTATGGCCGCCGCCAAAGCGGCCCTCGAGTGTGACGCCCGGACCATCGCTTGGTTCGCGGGCGAAAAGGGCGTGCGGGTCAACCTGATCAGCGCCGGCCCCTATCCTTCCCGGGCCGCCCGCTCGATCGGTGACGTGATGGAGATGGTCCGTCACACCGCCGAACGGAGCCCCTTGCGTCGGCCGATCGAGGCCGAAGATGTGGCCGACAGCACGGTTTACCTCTGTTCGCCCCTCTCCAGCGCCGTCACCGGCAGTGTGATCTACGTCGACGCCGGCTTTCACGTGATGAGCGCCCTCTGAGCGGATGACAGCCCGCCGCCCGGCGTGACAGATTGGCCCAGGTGCTGAGGCGCTTGGGCCAATACCTGGGCTTGGGGCAGGCCGCGGCGCTTCGCCAAAACGCCGCCGCCCAAAAAGCCCAGGGCGAAGAGCAGGCCCCGCCGATCCCTCCGCCAGTCCGGGGCACGAACCGCAAAGATCGCGAGCGCCTCGCGTCGGTGAACCTGCCGCCGGGATTGCAGCGTCACGAACAGTCCGACCAGCTGACCGCGCTCATCACCGAGATCCGGGCCGGCCACCCGGCGATCAGCAACGAAGATCGATACCAGTGGGGACAACGGCTGAAAGGATATCGCAACAGCGAGCTGCAGTTGTTGCGGGAGGTGTTGGTCAATCGCCCGCCCCATCCGGCGCTCAAGGAGGCCAAGGGCCATCCGGCCCTCAAGGGCCCGGCCACGGTCGAGGGCGTGTTGGCGATCTTGACCGGCGAGGTCTTCGGTTGGGCACCTCGGGCCAGTCGACCCCGACCTGACCTTTTGCTCGAGGCCCTCGAGCTTTTGGGCCGTCTGTTGCCTGCCGGAGAACTCGAGCGCTGGCGCCCGGCCCTCGAACGTTCGGCGCCGCTGGTCAACCTTACGACCCACGTGGGGCCCGCGGCGCTGAAGTTGGTCGAGGCCTTCGGGCTCCCCTTCGTCGAACGGGTGGATGGGGAGTGGTCAGCGCGGCGGATCTTGACCGAAGTTGCGGCCCGTCAACCGGCGCTTTTGCCCGGGCTCGAGGGACAACGGCAAAAGCTGGGCGACGCGGAGTTTCTGCGGACCCTCGAGCGGGTCGATGAAGGCAGCACCTTGGCCCGGATCGATCACCTGGCCCTCTTCGATCGCTTCGAGGCTGGCGCGGCGTTGGCGATCGGGAGGTTGCTGGGTCAGGACGCCCACGCGACCCGGGCTCTGCGGGTCGAGGTCGGATCCCAAGGGGTGCTGCAGCTCGCAGAAGCCGGCCAAGCGGCCCTGTCCGAACGCCTCACCCAGGCGGGCCGGGCGGTCGCGGCCTTTGGTTCGAATGAGGCCCCGCTGTATCGGGGTGGTCAGTGGCCGAGTCACCCCCCGCCCAACCCCCGGCTGGAGGCCTCGGAGAGCGCCTTGGTGAAGGCTTTTGGCCTGGCCGCTGGCACCAAACTCGACTCTCCCACGTTGCCGCCCGCGACCTTGGGCGCGTTGGTCGAACACCTGCGGGGGCAACTGCGGGCTCACTTTCCTGAGCAGGACGCGACGTTGGAGCGAGAACTTTTAGGGCGGCGCTTCGTGTCGCCTCGATATTACGACTCGCTCTTCGAAGAAGGCGTGAAGAACCCCGAACATCGTTATTCGGTGAAGACCTTCGAGTCCTGGCGAAAGGGCGCGGCGTTGGCCAGGTCGGAAGGGCTCGCCTCGAAGGGACGGCCGTTGGCGCCTGGTGAGTTGACCCAGCTGATGCAGCGGTTTCACGCCGCGGCGGGGGCTGGGATGGTCGAGGTCCACGAGAGCCACCTGAAGACCTCGGACCTGGGCCGGCTACGGAGCCGCGACGAGGACCACGTCCAGCTCGGCAACGCGCTCCACCACCTCGAACCCGAGCTCGCCCAGATCTTGGATCGCAACCCGTACCTGGCCCATCAAGAGGCCTTCCGGGGCAGCGACGGCAAGATGATCCGCTCCATCAGCTTCGCGCCGGGCAGTCAGGTGCCGAAGTTGGTGGAGGAGCTGGATCAGTGGGTGCGAAAGCAAGAGGCGGCGGGCCTGGATCCGCGGAAGCTAGCGGCCGAGGTTCACCATCGTTTGGTGTCGATCCATCCCTTCATGGACGGCAACGGCCGCACCTCCAAGCTGGTGGTCGACTTCTTGATGGCAAGGGCCGGCGTGCCCGAGCCCGTCTGGCGCGAAGGTGAGGTCTTGCGACAGGTCGACACCTGGCACGAGGCCGTCGACACCGGCCTCAAGTTCCACTTTGACGTGGTGTTGCGACATTGGCGGGCCGCGATGATGGCCGAGGGCCCGTCGTGAGCCCCTTGGTCTTGAAGTTTGTGGCGCCGCCTGGGCCGGTGGCCTCTTGGTGGCTGCCGGCGTTCACCGAAGACGCCCAAGGACTGATCTTCCCCGTCGCCGCCGCCGGTCCCTCCCAAACCACCGAACATGAACGGTACGAGGCCGAACTCTCCTTGAGCCTCTACGTGGGCCCGCCGGCGACCCGTCCCTTGTTGGCCGAGCTGGAGCAGGGGCGAGCCGTCAATGCCTGGTGCGTTTTGGTGGTGCCTTGGCCGATCGAGGACCAGCTGCGTCGTCAACCCATCTTGCGTTTGGGCCGGCCCGGCGGTTTGGTGCCGCTGATCGCCCTCGAGGCCAACGCCACTGGCCTCAGCCTTTCGTTTGGGGCGGGTGGTGCACCTCTTTTGCCGCCCCCATCCCGTGATCACGGGGGGCCCATCGACCAGCGCTTCGCCGACGTGGTCGAGGCGGCTCGGCGTGAGCTCGGCGCTTGGTTGGCGCGCCTGGTGGCCCGAGGATTTCGCGTGCAGCTCCAGGGCAGCGGCCCCGAAGAACGACGAAGTTTGGCCCAAGCCCTGGGCCCGGACGTCACTTCGGGGCCTTGAACATCGCCTCACGCTTTGCTTGACGACACGCTTCGGCTCCCTCCCCGCGCCTCATCGGTCTGTCGTCCGAGCCTTGGACAAATGTCCAAGTCAGCCTTGGCCTCGGGCTCCAGCATGCCCTTCGACGCGAGCGAATCGCGAAGGAGGAGCGAACAGTGAAGAAGCAACCTGGATCGATTTTGGCGATGACGATGTTGGCCTTGGCCGCGGGGGCGTGTGGCGGGGAGCCGGACCCGGGCCCCACTGGGCCTGTCCCAGACCCAAGGGTGATGGGCTGTGGCGCGAGCTGCGACGCCGGAACCATGACCCCGGGCCCGACCGGCAAGGTGACCCGTTGCCTGGGGCCGTCGTGTCCTCGGGGTGAGTGCGGCTTTTCGGGCGACTGTTCGGCCTACTCGGGCCTGGACGCCCTCGACTCGTCCCAGCTGTGTGGTGCGGCCACCGGCTCCAAGGAGTTTTGTCTTCAGTACGAGGTGCCGGGAGAAGATGGCTACGTGGACATCGAGGAGCAGGTCGTGTCCTGCGCGCTCCCAACCGTGGTGAAGCGGAGCTGCTCGGCGGGTTGTGGATATAACTACGCGCCCGATGACTGTGGGGTGTGCAACGATCGGTCCGGCTGCGTCTTCAACTGAGGGGCAGCTCCAGGTGTTCGAGTTTCCCGTGGAGCTCGAACACCACCACGGGCGGCCGCCCCCCGAAGGCGTCGACCCTTCGATAACGGGCGCCCTCGGGCAACACCACCCGGCCCAGGGCCTCGGCGCCCTCGAAGCGGAGCACGGCGGTGCGGCCCGTGGGTTCTTCGCCGACCAGGAACACGCCGCTCGAATCTTCGGGGCGATTGGCTGGTGTGGACAGGCCGGTCACCCGGGCCAAGCCGTGGTTTTCGATGCGGGCCACCTCGCCAGCGGGCGGGTGCAGATAGACCCGCGGGCCGTTCGTGACCTGCAGCAGCGTTTCGTCGGGCAAGACCGCGTAGCGCGAAGGCGCGTGGTCCACCCGATCGAAGCGACGCACCTTCGGTTTGGGACCGCCTGACAACACCTGGACCTGGGTCGGGCCCTCGAAGATCCAGTTGAAGCGCACCTCGGGTGTTTCGGGCACGAAGCGGGTCGAGACCGCGGCCGGCCGACCCAAGATCATAGGTGGCTCGGCGCGCCCGTTCGGATTCAGCAGCACCAACTGGCTGCCGTCTTGGCTCGGTCGCAACAAAGCGCTGCGACTCTGGTCCGAGTCGTTCAAGACCAAAAGTTGCGTCTTGGCGTCGTTCCATTCGGCCCCGACTTGCACCGGGTGGCTTTCGCCGGACCGAGTGTCGACCTGGTGCCACTCGCCCTCGAAGAAGTAGAGGTATGGTTGGGGCGCGAAGTTGACCGCCGAGGGCGCGGGGCGAACCATCATCGGCGCTTCTTCGCTTTCGGCGCCCGCCAAGAAGAACCGCATCCACTCGCCGTGGGTGGGCCGGACGCCCGAA
Organism: Deltaproteobacteria bacterium; assembly: GCA_016703535.1. GTDB lineage: Bacteria > Myxococcota > Kuafuiibacteriia > Kuafuiibacteriales > Kuafuiibacteriaceae > Kuafuiibacterium > Kuafuiibacterium phototrophicum. The sequence continues at coordinate 1,916,246 of JADJBV010000002.1, forward strand.
AACGAGCGGGGCGGCAGGGGCGGTCCCTTCGGGCGCGGGCGGGGGGTGGTCCGGCCCTCTTGTTTCCAGAGCGCGGCCGCCGCCTCCAGCGCAGGGGTGGTTTGGAGTTCGCTTCGGCCGGGTTCGGTGGCGTTGAGAACCTGGGTGCAGGCCTCGAAGAAGGTGGCCCGGGTCAAGCCGATCTGACGAAAGCTCAAGGTCTCGTGGCCGTTGCGCACAAAGTTGAGGGGGCGCATGCCGTTGAGCGGCGCGTTGAAGAACCCAAGCTCGTAGAACTGATTTTCATCGAGCTCGACCGCTTCGGACGAACCCGAGGCCACCTGGACGCCGTGGGCGACGAAGTTTTTGGCGTCGGCCGGCCCTTGGCCGGTGATCAACACCGCGTAGCTCGCGGCGCGGAGGCCTTGCTCCAGGTTGTCGACCACCGACGCATCGGGCGCCTTGAGGGCGGCGGCGATCCGCTTTTGTTCGTCGTTGTCGAAGCCAATGGCCTGCAGCCCATGTTGGCCGAGCTCCTGCAGGAAACTGGAGCCCACCGTGCCCAGGCCCACCGCCAACACTGGCTTGGGTTCGACCGGGCCACTTTGCCATCTCAGCTCCCGCAACAGGCCGTGGGCCAGATCGACGCCGATCACTTCGCCTTCGTCGATCTTGTTGGGTGCTCGGGCGATGCTGATGGCCGGAAATTGGAGATCGAGAGCGAGCAGTCGTTGGTGCCCCCGGGTCGTGAGCTCGACCGCCCTTCGGCGCCCTTCGCCGGCCTGATTCAGGTGGCTGATCAGGGCGGCGCCGTCGTCGAGGACCAGCTGGAGCCGGCACTGGTCCAGGGCGGACCCGGCGGCGCGGGCGAACGAAGCAACGTCCCGAGCCCGCGCTTCCTCCACGTGGAAGGTTCCGTCCACGTCTTCGGTGGCGTCCATCACGTGGACCCCCAGGATCCGGAGATAGGCGATCACCAGCGGGTTGTTGGTGTAGTCCTTGGCCAGCAGCCAAATTTCCGACGGTTGGGCACCCTTCCTCAGGAAGGCCTCGATCAGCGGCACACACGAGGGCAGCAGGTGTTGGATGCCGGCGATGCCCACGCCCGCGTAGGTTTGTTCGGGGGTGGCGGCGAGGACCTGCTCGAGCTCCGGGATCCGCGAGGGGATCAAACCATCACTCCGCACCAAGGTGTCGATGAGGGGCCGCGCCGCGTCGCCGTGGGCGCTGTAGAGGGCGGTGACCAGCGATGCCAGATCTTCCCAGTTCGGGGGCTCGGGCGCCGGCGTCGCTTGGGCCCGACTCAGCTCCTCGATCGCCAAGCGGCCCAGATCACCATGACGGGTGATGAGGTGGTCGGGGCCGAACGTGTGGAGCTCGAACAAGAACTCCGCGACCTGGTGCCACTGCTGGGCCTCCGACGGCGGTTGGCCCGGAGCCTGCCCGAACCATGCACCTCGGGGGCCCTCGGCGATCAACCGAGCATAGTGGCGCAGCTTGGCCGAGTTGGTGCAGATCGACGCCACCGCCGCGCCCAGATCGATGGGGTGGGAAGGGGCTGCGATCGGCGTGGCCCGGATCCCGGTCAGGGGCGCAAGCGGCGTCCGCGTCAGGTGAGCGCCGAACTGGAGCACAAAGGGTCGGATCACCAGCGCCAAGGCGGTGAGCTCGGGGAGATCGGCGGCCAACTCGGACAACGCCACCGGCGCCGCCAGCGAACGGCCCGCACTCCGGCCCCAGGTCTTGAGGGCCTGGCCGATGCGTCGCCCCAGCTCCCCCGGTTCGGTGCTCGGGGCAAGGGCCCGTTCACCCGCAACAAGCGCCGCGCTCAGCCCGGAAGAGCCGTTGCGTAACATCGGGTACAAGGGCGCGACTGCGTGCGGATGGTTTTCGCAGATCGCGGCCAACTCGTGCAGCGAAAGCCGCAGCGCCAACGCCTCGGTGGCGAGTTCGTCGAGCCCAGGGCGGACGTAGAGACCGAGCGGCTGAAGGCGCATGGTTAGGGGTCGGTGCTCCGGTGGTGGAGCATGGCGGTCTCTTCGCCGGCCAACCGACGCAGCCGCTCCAGATCGTGGAGCACGAAATATCTCCCCTCCTTGTTGATGAACCCCTCGCTCTTCAGGAAGTCGAGGGCTCGGGTCACCGACCGCCGGTTGAGGCCCACCGCCGCCGCCAGGGACTCTTGGGAGTGTTCTCGTTCGATCACGATCGAATCGCCGCGGCGGACCCCGTGGGCGTCGGCGGAGGAGAGCAAGAAGTTCAACAAGCGGCTGTGGGCTTGAGCGAAGCCGAGCAGACGTTCGTTGAGGATGCAGACCTCGAAGCGACGAGCGACGTCCCACAACAACGCCCGGGTGAAGGCTGGCGAACGTTCGGTGAGTTGGGTGAAGGCTGGGGCATCGATGGAGATCAGCTCACAGTCGGTCACCGCCCGCACCGACTCGCGCATCGGGTTGCCGGTGATGCACTCGACCTCCCCGAACACCGCGGGCGCCGAGAAGATCTTGGGCGTCATCCCATTGCCTTCGGTCGAGGTGTAAGAGACCTCCACCGAACCGGAGCACAAGAAGAAGAAGCGAGGTTCGTCCTGCTCCTCGATCACCAGGCGTTCGGCCGGGAGCGATCGAGCCGGGGGCAAGGCGGCGCGGTGCTCGGGCTCGAGCCGCTCCAGGATCGGGTGGCGAGGACGTTCTCCGCGCACGCCGGCGGATGTTGTCACGATCCCACGGACCCCGTCGACCGCCATCCAAGGTGGTGGATCCAAGGCAACGGTCCTCGAGGTCCGCCCCGCCGTCGGGGAGTCGTCGGCGCGTCAGTTGGGCTGTCCATGGGTCGCTGGTCACTCCCGATCCTTGAGCAGCGCCTTGTAGAGCGGCACACCCTTGTTCGGTCCGGGGTGGCTGAGGCGCGCCGGCTCCGCCAAAAAACGTCGATCCCGGTGGCCGTGATCGACGGCGTCGCTGCTGCCGTGTTGGGACAAATATCCGGCGACCTTGGGCCACAACACCTCGGGCGCCATCGCCAAAGCGAACCAGGCGTGGGCGTGGCTCTGCCACAAGGCCAAGGCCAACTCGATGGGTTCGACGCCGGCTTGGCCAACGAAGGCCAACAGGTGCACTCGATCGCTCAGTAAAAAGGCCTTGCTGATGGCGCGTTCGGCGGCAGTTAAGGTGCTCTCGTCGCACTTTCGCTCTTCACTCAAGCGCCGCTCGACCTCGGCGTGGGCTGCCTGCCGAGCCGCCCAAAACTCATGACCGATCGCCTTGGCGCCCGGATCTTCCGCCAAGGACGACGGGAACAACTGGCGATCCAAAGAGGAGAAGAAGGTGTCGAGGTCGGCTTCGGTCAGCCGGTGACCGCCGCGCTTCGAAGGTTGGGGATGAACCGGCGCCACAAAACGTCGCAGGGTCGCTTTGCCCTGCACCTTGGCCAGCTGAGCGGCGTGGCGGCGCCTAAAGGGAGCGGTGCGCTCCTCGTCCGTCGTCATGGCGACGGGCGGCGCCAGGGGCCGCGTTGGTATGGGTCCGGAAGACATCCATAACTCCCGAGTTGTTTATCGGCGGCGGCGGCGAACTGTTGTGGGCCCTCGGATCATCGCCCGATGGATGGCACCTTCGTTTTGAGCTGAGGACCCCTGATCGCCGGCTCGTAGCCACCCGGTAGCATCTCGGCTAGGGACGACCCATGAGCGATCCCAAACCGTCCCTGCGCACCGCTCCGGCTGGCGCCGAAAACCTGCGGCCGCTCCCGCCCTTGGCCGAGAGCTTCCCGCGGTCCCAGAAGGTCACCGTCGGGGCCGAGCTGGCGGTGCCGATGCGGCGCATCGAACTGCACGGCGGTGAAGCGCCGGTGACGGTCTACGACACCACCGGGCCCCAAGGTGTCGATCCGCGGCAGGGCCTCCCCAAGCGTCGGGCCGAGTGGATCCAAAAGCGCGAAGCCCGAGGCGACCAGAACTTCTCCCAGATGCACTACGCCCGCCGCGGGATCCTGACCGAAGAGATGCAGTTCGTGGCGATCCGCGAGAACTTGCCGCCGGCCTTGGTGATGGCCGAGGTCGCCGCTGGCCGCGCCATCATCCCGGCCAACAAACGCCACCCCGAGCTGGAGCCGATGATCATCGGCAAGCAGTTCCTGGTGAAGATCAACGCCAACATCGGCAACTCGGCGGTCTCCTCTTCGATCGAGGCCGAGGTCGAGAAGCTCCAGTGGGCCATCCGTTGGGGCGCCGACACGGTCATGGATCTCTCCACCGGCGATCGCATCAAAGAGACCCGGGAGTGGATCCTGCGGAACGCGCCGGTGCCGATCGGCACGGTGCCGATCTACGAGTGCCTGGAGCGGGTCCACGGCAAGGCCGAAGATCTCACCATCGAGCTCTTCCTGGAGGTGCTGGAGGAGCAGGCCGAACAAGGCGTCGACTACTTCACGATCCACGCCGGAGTTTTGCTCGAGCACATCCCGCTCACCGCCCAACGCCTGACCGGCATCGTCAGCCGCGGCGGATCGATCATGGCCAAGTGGTGTTTGGCCCACCACAAGGAGAACTTCCTTTACACCGAGTTCGAGCGGATCTGCCGCCTGATGCAGCGCTACGACGTCTCCTTTTCCCTCGGGGACGGCCTGCGCCCCGGATCGATCGCCGACGCCAACGATCGGGCCCAGCTGGCCGAACTCAAGACCTTGGGCGAGTTGACCCAGATCGCCTGGAAATATGACGTGCAGACGATGATCGAAGGCCCAGGTCACGTGCCGCTCCACAAGGTGAAGGAAAACGTCGACCTCCAACAAGAGTGGTGTCACCAGGCGCCGTTCTACACCCTCGGGCCGCTGACCACCGACATCGCGCCCGGCTACGACCACCTGACCTCGGCGATCGGCGCCGCGCTCATCGGCGCTCATGGCACCGCGATGTTGTGTTACGTGACGCCCAAAGAGCACCTCGGGCTCCCCGACGCCGAAGACGTGAAGCAGGGGGTCATCGCCTACAAGGTGGCGGCCCACGTCGCCGATCTCGCCAAAGGCCACCCCGGCGCCCAAGCCAGGGACGACGCGCTCTCCAAGGCCCGCTTCGAGTTCCGCTGGGAGGATCAGTTCAACCTCGCTTTGGATCCGACCACTGCCCGGGACTTCCATGATCAGACCTTGCCCGCCGAAGGGGCCAAGTTGGCCCACTTCTGCTCGATGTGTGGCCCCAAGTTCTGCTCGATGAAGATCACCCAAGAGGTGCGCAGCTACGCCGAGTCGAAGGGCTTGCCCGCGCAAGTTGCCTTGCAAGAGGGTATGGCCGAAAAAGCCGAGGCCTTCCGGGCCGCCGGCGCCGAGCTCTACGCTCGACCCTCCGAGTAGGCCTCCAGCGCCTCTTTGGTCGGTTCGTAGACCCCCGCCAAGGCGGCCGCGAAGTTCTGAGCGTCTTCGGCCCGGCCTTGACGCGCTGCTTCTTCGGTGGCCGCCGCTAACCCCAACATCTTGGTTGCCCCTAGAGCGCTGCAGCTCGATTTGAGACTGTGGGCGGTTCTGGCCGCTTGAGGCAGGTCCCCCTTGGCCAAGTGGTCCCGGAGGATGCGCAGGGAGCTGGGGGTGGCGTCGGCAAAGATGCGGATCAGCTCAGCGATCAGGTCCGTACCCGTCGTGTCCTCGAGGCCTTCCAGGCTCTGGAGCCGCTCTGGATCGAGTAGTGGATCACCCATGGTTCGAAACTCCCGGCCCTTCAGACCCACTGATCGGCGCCGATGATGAGTGTTAGAGTACCTCGATTTGGATGTTTTGGTCGCCGATGACGATCCAGTGCAGCGGCACTTGATCGCGACTTCGCTGAAGGCCTGGGGCTTTCGGCCCGTGGTCTGCGAAGACGGCGGCGAAGCCTGGCGCATCCTGGACTCCGAAAACTCGCCTCCTCTCGCCATCTTGGACTGGATGATGCCCGGGCTGGAGGGCATCGAGATCTGCCGCCGGCTGAAGGCCCGGGAGCCGGTCAAGCTGAGCTACGTGATCCTCCTGACCGCCCGGGGTGAACAGGCCAACATCGTGGAGGGCCTCCGGGCCGGCGCCGACGACTACGTCTTGAAGCCCTTTCATCCCGAGGAGTTCCACGCCCGGGTCCGGAACGGCGCCCGGATCATCGGCCTGCAGCGGAACCTGACCGAACGCATCGAGCAACTCCAAGAGGCCTTGGCCAACGTCAAGCGCCTCCAGGGGCTGCTCCCGATCTGCACCTACTGCAAGAAGATCCGGAACGACGGCGACTACTGGACCCAGGTCGAGGCCTACTTCGCCGAACACGCCGATGTCCGCTTCTCCCACGGCATCTGCCCGAGCTGTTACGAGACGGTCATCGAGCCGGAGCTGGAGCGGCTGGAGCAAGCCGCCCTGGCCCCGCCGGGCTCGGATGAGTGAGCAACCAGGTCCGGGCCAACAACTCCGCCGGCAGCCGTGAGGCCACGGCCTCTTCGATCTGCTCGACCGAATAACGCCGGGAGAAGTGGGTCAACACCACGGCCCGGTTCTGGAACTGCTCCGCTCGAGCGGCCACCTGATCGAGGTGGATGTGGCCCCCTTCTTGGGCGTGGGCCGGGGTCTCGCCTTCGCCCAAGAAGGTGCACTCCAGCAACAAGACCCGGGCCCGGAGGGTCGCGGGCTCCCAATCCAACACCTCGATCCGAGCGTCGCCCGGGAAACACAGCTCGAGCCGCTCCTCTTTGACGTTCACCTCTTCACCGGCGGCGACCCGGGCCGCGATCGCCGGGCCCGCAAGACCTTGTAGCTCGGGGCGCAACTTCTTCACCTCCCGATACAAGGTGTAGCCGACGGTCGCGATCCGGTGGGGTGAAGCGAAGGCCCGGGCCCACCGGCCCTTGCCGAGCGGGATCAGATCACCTGGGCGTACGCCGATCAGCTCACACTCCTCCGAGTTGGTCTGGAGTTCGGTCCAGGCGGCCAAGATCTTGCGCAGCGGTTCGACGGAGGCCGCCGGGCAATACACTCGGGCCGGCGGATAACCGTACAGGCGCCGCAACGACACGTAGTAGGGCAGGCCTGCGGCGTGATCGATGTGCCCGTGGGTCAACAACAAGGTGGGCCAACGTTCGGCGCCCGGCGGGCACCGGCCGATGTCGAGGCACAACTCGAAGTCAGGGACCTGAAAGCAGGTCTCGATCCCGCCCGCCGAGATGGCGCGGAGCAACAGGCCCGCCGGGCTGGCTTCGGCGGCGATCACTTCAGCCCACGTTCTTCAGCGCCAAGGCCTCTTCGCACAACTCGTCCATGCTCATGGCCTCGGCGCGGGCCAGATCCGCCTCGTCGTAGAGCTTCTGGATCACGCGGGCGTCGGTGCCGATCAACCGCAAGAGGAGTCGTCCGAAGAAGAAGCCCAGCAGCGGGTTTCGAAAGGCGTCTTGCAGCAGCAGCATAAAACGCACGAACGGGCGCTCCTTGACGTTGCTGCGGTTGGCGATGATCTGGATGCGGCGAAAGGCCTCGAGCAGACGTTGGCCGCTGGGGTCCACCAGATCCATGGGCTCGAAGAACACCGCCCGCAGGAAGGGGCGTGCGTGAAAGAGCAAGCGCGACAAGGCCCACCACCCGTTGGCCCGCTCCCGCAACCCTGGCTTGGGCAGGCGGGCCAGCTCCGCCTGGTAGGCCGGGCTCGCGTAGTGCTCCACCATGTGAAAGTCGACGGCGATGTGCCGTGACTCGTCTCGGTTGATCAGGTGCATCGCTTGATCACAAAGCGGGTCGTCCACGTAACTTTGCAGGGAGCGCAAGAGGGCCACGTCCAAGATCAGCTCGCCGGTGGTGATGTAGACGTTGGCGACCTCGGGGGTCAGGTGGCGGATCGCCTCCACGAAGGCCGGAGAAAAGCGGCGGAAGTTGGGATCCAGCTCGTACCGCCGATAGTGGTGTCGATCGTAGTGGTGGGCCAAACGTTCGGCCACCTCGGCGTGCCGCGCCTCGTCGCGCACGAAGCTGGCGAAGATCTCTTGCAGCCGTGGGTCATGGGTGCGGCGGCCCTCTTCCTCGAACAAGGCCCCGGCCAGGCGTTCGATGCCGGCCATGTTGGTGAAGTACTGGACGATCGACTCTTCTTCGAAGCGCGACAGGCTCCGGGGTGTTTGGCTCCAGTTCAACCCCTCGAGGCTCCACTGATCGCGGCGGCACTTCTCCAACATCCGACCGAGATCCATCAGAGGATGGTGCCACCCTCTCTGGGCCGGCTCAACCCGGGTTGAAGCGGGCGCGGCCTCGGGCCTGTTCGGCCAACAAGGTCCGGGTCCGTTCGTTTTCGCGCCCAAAGTACGAAAAGGCCGAACCGGCCAGGGGGAAGTGATCCTCCATCACGTCGTAGAAGTCTTCCTTCAGCACCCGCACCGTCAGCGAAGGGGTGGCGGCCACCACCCGGTATTGGGCCTCGGCGTACCCAAGGGCCGAACAGCCGAGGAGCAAGGATCCGGGTCCGAAGGCGGCTTGCACCACCGGCTGGTCCCGGGTGGCCTCCAACCGACCGTGGGCGACCAGACGCAGATAAGGGTTGGGGGCCCCCCGCTCCAACAACACCTGACCCGGCTCCCACAACTCGCCTTCGCCGTGGATCGCCAAGCTCACCAAGGCCTGGACCGGTGCCCGTTGGCAAAGATCGGACTGGCGCAGGACCCGGAGTTTGGCCAGCAGCTCCAATGGCTCAGGGTTGGGAGGTGTCGCGTCGCTCGGGGTGGCCGGCGCAAACACCCCGTCGGGCGCCAACTCCAGGCAACGATCGTGGAGGTTGCGGGCGTTGCTCTCCATCGAGGACTTGGTGAAGTCGAAGTGGTCCTCCATCAGGTCGACGTATTCGCGAAAGGCCATGGTCAAGGCCGCGACGTCGCTGACGGCACGGGCCGTCCGCGAATAAGGCCGGCCCTGTCCCGCGTCCAAGGCCCCCAACAAGGAGAGATCCTTGAGGACCCACGGTTCGGAGTCCGGCGCCTCGAGCTGAACTTCACCGCTGATCACGAAGTAGAGCCGCTCCGAAGGTTGGCCTCGCTCGTAGAGCACCGTACCCGCGGGGGCGTAGTAGTCGCGCAGCGAGGCCGAAAGTTGCTGCACCATCCGATCGGGCGGGCGCACCTCGAAGAAGGAGCGGATAAAGAGCTCGTGCTCCACCCGCAAGGAGAGGGCGGTCTCAAGCGACACTCGACAACCCCCGGGCTTCGAACTCCCTGATCAACGACTCCAGTGAGGGGAGGCGGACGCCGTCTCGGCTGATGGTGCTGACGTCGAGCCGCAGCTCCTCGGGACCGTAGTCCATGACGAAGTGGGCGGTGATGCCGACCACCGCGTGATCTCGGTCCTTGAGGAGCATGGTCAGGGCCTCGTCCAGATCGGCCGGGATCTTGGGCAAAAACTCTCGGCTTCGGGACACCCGCTCCTGGTCGGGGAGTTCGTCGGCGACGACCCGGAACAGATCGCGGATCTCCGAGACGTTGGCGTACAGGGTCAAGGCGTCCAAGTACTCGAGGGCCTGGGCCCGCAGCCGTTTGTCGCTGCTGCTGACCGCCACCGAGGTGCTGCGTACGTCTTCCCGGCGGTGCACCACTTGCAGCAGGCGGAAGGCCCGATCCAAGGCTTGGACCCGCTTGTCCTCTAACAGCCCGATCAAGAGTTCTCCCGAAGGTTGGGCGGCCGGAGGTGCCTTGCTCAGGGCCGGCCGGAGCGCGACCAACAGGGACAAGATCCGGAGGTGTTCGATCAGGTTGGTCTTCACCTGCAGCTCGACCCGCCGGTGGTCGACCCGCACCGGGCTGCTCTCCACCAAACGGCCCAGACCCCGCAGGGCCTTGTAGCGAACGTGGCCCTCGTTCTCTCGCTCCAAGGTCCGCATCAAGATGTCCGCGGCCCGTTGGCTCTGAAAGCGGGAGATGGTGCGGGGCAGGTGACGGCGCACCATCCGATCGGTCGCTGGATCATCCAGGGCCACCTCCAGCGCGTCGAGGGCGACCTCACCCATCCCCACGATCGCCTCCCGCACCGCGCTGCGGCCCTGGCGTACCTTAAGTCGCTCGATCATCAGCGGCAAAAACCGCTGGTCTCCGCAGCGCTGCACCGCTTTGGCGCCCGCCTCGAGGAGCTGGGGATCGTCCCGCTGGCAAAGCTCGAGCAACACGTCGGACCAACCGGGGTGGCCGTTCCCCGACATCGCCTCCAACAAAGAAAGCTGCGCGGTTCTTCCGGCGTTGCCGCCCATGCCGAGCACGATCTGCACCGCCGGGTGTTCGTGGGGTGCACCGCCGGCCCGTTCGGCGACCCAAAAGGCGGCATGACCACGCACGCCGGGGCTGACGTCGTAGAGGCGCCCCTCCAGATCGGCGCCGTCCCCAACCCGGGCCAAAGATCGGACGGCCGCCACTCGAACCGCGTCCGAGGGGTGTTGGAGCAGCCGCTGGGCCAAGGGCACCCACTCCTTCCGCTCCTTGGTGCCGATGACCTCCAAGGCCCGCAACAAGACCGACTCGGCCTCGTGGTACAGGATCAAGGCCGGGATCAGGCGGGTGCGTTTGCTGTGCACCAACAGCTCGATCGCCGCCAACGCCCGGGCTGGATCGCGGCTCGACAAGGCCTCGACCACCACCTCCACCGACTCCAAATCCAAACGCAGGAGCCCCGCCCCGGTCGCCGTCGGTCGCTGGAGGGCCGTCCGAAAGAGGTCCAGGTAGGGACGCCGCAGCTGGATCGTCAAAAAGACCCAGCTGCTCGCCAACACCAAGATCAGGACGGCCAAAGGCACCGGACCGTCGGCGCCGACCATGGCCAAGACCAACAACAAGGCCGCGGTCACGGCCTGGACTCCACGCACCAAAACCGTGTCGACGAAGGTCTTGACCCGGGTGCGGACATCCTCCGGCAGGGGCATCCACAACAACTCGGTGGCGATGCGGTGGAGGGAGTGCCGCAAAGAACCGTCGGCGCCCTTGATCAGCAGCGTCGCCCAGATGGCGCCGTTGGTCAGCAAGGTGGCCGCGCCGCCGAGCAGGAGGAAACTCGGCAAGATCCCGAAGGCGGCGATCACGCCCAAACGCCGCACCAAATATTGGCTCAAGAAGAGCTGCACCACCAAGGCGATGGTGTTCATCACCGCATACGCGACCGCGAAGAAGGCGCCCAGGTCGGCGGCCGGCATCGACTTGGCCACCACGGACTTGAACAGGTAGTCCGCCACCAACACCGCGCCGGTCGACAGCCCCACCAACACCACCAACCGGCCCAGGTAGGGTCGGGCGCGCAACTCCCTGAAGAAGCCCGGGACCTGATCGTCGACGGTGGTCACCACGCCGGTGGTCTCGCCGGCGTCGCTCTCCAAGGTGGTGAGGACCACCGCGGTCACCAAAAAAGCGGCGGTGCTGCCGAGCAGGAGTTTGGTGACTGGCATGACCTGCAAGGCGGCCACCGCCGAACCCGCGCCGACCACCGCACCCAACACGCCGCCCGCGGTGATCGGGCCAAACAGGCGTTTGCCTTGGGCGACGGTGAAGGCCTGACCGGCCAACATCCAGAACTGGGCGACCAAGATGGTGCCGAGCAGGGCGCTCCAGGTGTACAGCGCGAAGATCACCGCCGCCGAAGGAGGCAAGCGGTAGAGGACCACCGTGCCGTAGGCGGCGCCGAGCAAAGTAAAGATTAGGGCGTTGCGGCGGCCAAACCGGGCCACGAAGGCGGTGTTGAAGCGGGCCACGAAGAGGGCCAGCCCCGCCAGAAGCGCGTAGACGAAGGGCAGGCGGCTCGCCGAGATCTTCTGGAGGAACAGGGCGTCTCGGGCCGTCTCCAGGACGGTGTGGGCGCAGATCAGGCCAAAGAGGACCGCTGTGCTCCGGATCACCAGGGCACCCTCACCCGGACGGATGTCCAGGACCCTGGCCAGGAATCGGCGCATTCCCTCGGTGATTATACCAAAAGGACGAAAGGGCCCAGGGCGGCGGTTGCCGGGGCCCAGTTCGGGGGGGTAGCTTCTATGTCCGTGGCCAAGTCCTGTCACTACCGCGAGGGCGCTCTCTGCGGAGCAAACCTCGAGACTTACGGTCAGAACGGCCGGCTTCGGATGGGCGTCTTCTTCTTGGCGATCGGGCTGGCGATGGCCTTGGCCTTCGAGATGTACGGCGCGTCCCGGGGTTGGCGCCTCACCCTCTTCGTCCCGTTTTTTATGGGCGCCTTCGGGGCGTTCCAAGGCCTGTATCGAACCTGTCCCGCCCTCGCGGCCAAGGGCACGCGGGAAGGGGTCGCACCGGGCCACGAGGAGCGGGTGGTCAACTCGGCGGAGCTCGAGCGTACCCGCCGGCTCAGCCGCAAGGTGTTGGCCTTTTCGTTGATCAACGCGGTCCTGGCGACCAGCGTCTTCCTGTTTTTGCCCTGAAACGAGCGGACCGTGCGGCGCCTGTGGTTTTGGAGCGGGCTGCTGCTGGGGGCCTGCGCGACGCCTGCCCCCCCGCCTCCTGAGCCACCACCCCCACCGCCCGCCCCGGTCGCCGCCTTGGCCCCACCCCTCTCCGCGCCGCCGCCGCCGACCGAGGTCCCCTTCGAGAGTTATCAAGAGGCCCTGATCCGGGCCTTCACCCGGACCCAACCGTCTCGTCGTGGGACGGTCCTCGAGCTCCCGGGTGAACCTCGGTGTGTGGTCCAGGCCCTGGAGCGGATCGGTCGGCAGTCCCGCACCGCGATCTTGACCGCCGGGCTGGGGCGACTCGAGCGCAGCGATCCCAGCCTGACCGCCGAAAACCGCCGCATCGAACTTTACGCCGAGGCCAACGGCTTTGGCCCCGGGATCGGCGAGGTCTTGGGGGCGTTGGGCCGGGCCATGACCCAACCCGAGGGGCCCGGCCGCACCTGGAAGCTCTACGACGCCGTGGGGCTTTCTGCGCCAGTGGCGGGCCTGCAGTACTTCGACCTGCGACCGGGTGGCGAACTTTCCGCCGGCCCCGGGGTTTGGGTCACGCTCTACAAGGTGGTCCCTTTGTCCGAAGAGGAGATGGAGCGCTCCCGGGCGCAGAAGGGCGACCAGTGGCTGGACGAAGACGAAGCCGACCCCGGCGGTGCGGCCCGAGCCTTGGAACGTTGGGCTCCGGCCTTGGGTCCCCGGGCTCCATAACCCGAACGGCCGCCGTGGCCGCCTCGCCGGTCCGCCCTTGCGCTGGGGCTCGAGAGTCCGCCTAATGGTGGCGAAAGAGGCGGTGCGGGTGGGCGATCGGATCCCGGATGACTACGAGATCGACGACCTCGTCGACGCGATCATCGCCTCTCGGCAGCCGGCCGTGGCCAAGACGCCACCGCCTGCCATCAAGGCCAACGCCCCCAGCTTGGACGGCATCGACGGGGTCGACGAGTTCGACGTGGACTCGATCGTCAACGCGATCGTGACCGCCAGCCGACAGCCCGAACCCGCGCGGATCGCTCCCATCGAACCCCCACCGGCCCGGGCCGTGGTCGCGCCGCCCGCGGCTCGCCCGATCGAGCCCACCCCTCCTCGAGCGCCCGCTTCGATCGCCCGACCGCAGTGGGCCGAGACCACGCCGACGCCCACCGCGCCCGGCACACCTTGGACCGAACTCACCCCTTCGCGTCTGCCGCCGCCGACCGGTTCACCTTTTGTGGAGCGGACACCGTTCGGCGAGCGGGCGTTCACCCCGCGAGAGGCCAGCGACGAACCCCCGCTGCCGAAACAAGAGCCGCCCCGCCGGCCCCCTCCGCGCCCGGACTCCCGGGCGTTGGCCGCCGAAGCCGCCACCCCACCAGGGCCGATCGATCTGTCTCGGGTGGAGCAACCGACCCGCCCACCGGTTCGGCCGCTCCAGATGTCTCAGCCCGGCAGCGACGGGGAGCGGGACATCCCGGCCGGCACGGTGATCGGCGATCGTTATCGCGTCGTCGATCTGATCGGGCGTGGCGGCGTGTCGGTGGTCTATCGGGTGGAGCACACCTTGCTCCTGAAGCGCATGGCCCTGAAAGTCCTGCGGCCCGAGCTCTCCCAAACACCGTCGGTGGTCGATCGTTTTCATCGCGAGGCGCGCTTGGTTTGTCAGCTCGACGATCCTCACATCGTCCGGGTCACGGACTTTGGTCGCACCGGAGATGGATCGTTGTACCTGGTGATGGACTTCGTCGACGGCGAGTCGTTGGCCTCCAAGTTGCGGCGAGAGACCCGGGTGGCGCCAGAAGCGGCGGTGCGGATCGTGCTCGAGGTCTTGGCCGGCTTGGCCCACGCCCACGAGTTTGGGGTCGTCCACCGGGACCTCAAGCCCGAGAACATCATGGTGCAAGAGCGGGCCTACCGGCTCACCGCCAAGATCCTCGACTTCGGCATCGCCAAGTTGGGCGACACCGAGCAGGGCAGCAAGCCGATCACCCAAGTGGGCACGGTCTTCGGAACGCCGCGCTACATGTCCCCCGAACAAGCCGCGGGTGAGGCGGTCGATCGCCGCACCGACGTCTACAGCACCGGCGTGATCCTCTACGAACTCTTGACCGGACGACCGCCCTTCGATGGTGAGACCACGGTGCGGATCCTCTCCAAGGTCTTGACGCAAGAAGCGCCGCCCCTCGCTTTGGCCGACTCCCGCCCTTTCCAACCCGACCAGCTCGAGGCGATCGTGCAGCGGGCCCTCTCGAAGGAGAAGGGCGATCGCTACGCCACTGTTCAGGAGTTCAAGGCCGCCCTCGAGGCCTGTCCGCGGAGTTAGAGGTTGCTTTGGATCCGCTCCCAAGCTTCGGCGAGGGCGTGGACATCGCCGGCCCGTAAAGCTGCGTCCAACTCCAGTTGGGCGCCGAGGCGCCGGTCCGCGGGCAACTTTTGCGCGACCCGGGAGAGGGCCCGGTGGGCCTCGATCAGTCGAGCTCCATCTTCGGGATGGCTCAGGGCCTGACGGAGGGCGCGCCGCACCTCGGGCTCCGGGGCCTCCCGCGGCGGCCCTTCTTCCGGCGGGGCGTTTGGGGCCGAGGACTTGGGTGCGGGCCGGGTGGGGGTGTTTTTGCTCCCAGCTTTGGGGGTCCGTTCGGCGACGGGCGGGGGAGGGGAGGTCGCGAGCGAAGGTTCGGAGGTCTCGGCGACTACCGGCAAAGGTGCGGGGGACGGCGTTGGCGTTGGTGTTGCGGGGGGCTCGGGGTTCGGCGCCCGGGTCGAGGTTGGAGGCGGCGGTTCGGCGACCGGAGTTTGGCCTCGTTGGTTGAGCTCGACCACCACCGTCGCCGTCACCAACACCAAGGAGATCGCGCTCGCCCAACGGGCCACCCGGGAGACGCGCTTTTCCCGCCGCGGGTCGGGTGCGGTGACCTGGAGTTTGGGGCGTGGCGTGGGCGAAGGCCGAGTGGTGATGACCGGGGTCAGGCGCTTGCCTGGCAGCTCGTCCCGCAACGGAATGACCCGAGTGTTGAAGGCCAGCGGCGCTATCACCTCGGTCTCGGCCGCCTCGAGCCGGGGCGCCAAGGCCTCGGCCCAATCGGTGTCCAAGGTCCTCGCCTGCAACACGTCATCCGGGAGTGGGTTCACTTTGGTCTCGGCGTGGTGTTCCGGGTCGAGCTCGTGGGTCACGCCGGACCGCAGCTGATCGAGCTTCGCCTCCAAACTCCGGTGTTCTTCGGCGAACTCCCGGCTGATCAGCTGGGCGAGTTGAGCTTGATCCCATCGCTCCAGCTCGACCGTCGCGTCGAGGAGCGCGTCTCGCAGCTCTCGGGCACTTTGAAAGCGCTGCTCTGGCTCTTTGGCCAGGCTTTGCTCCACCACCTGCACCAACCCGGGCGGTAGATGGGGCGCGACCACCTGCAGCGAAACCGGGGCTTGCCGGGCGATCGCCTCCATCATCTCGTGGACCGGCATCTTCGAGATCAAGCGCCGTCGGGCCAACATCTCCCAGAGCACGGCCCCGATCGTGTAGAGGTCGCTGCGGCGGTCGACCGGTTGGAGCAGCACCTGCTCGGGCGACATGTAGCGCACCGTCCCCAAAAAACGCCCGGGGGTGGTGCGGAAGTCGTCGACCTGAGCGGTGGCGATCCCGAAGTCGATGATCTTGACCTCCCCTTGGTAGGACAACATCAGGTTGGCCGGGGAGAGGTCCCGGTGCACCAGGCCCAGGGGCTGACCCTCGGGATCGGTCCGTTCGTGGGCGTGGGCCAAACCGTCCAAGGCCTCGACGACGATCCGCACCGCCGCCGCCGGCGGCAACCAGCGGTTGGCCCGGGACAGGCGGCTCAGCAGCTGGGCCAGAGAGTGGCCCTCGATCAACTCGAAGGCGATGTAGAAGGCGCCGTCGTGACTTCCCGCGTCCAGGACCCGGGCGATGTGGGGATCGTCGAGGAAACTCACCAGGTGGGCTTCCCGGCGAAAGCGCCGGCCCACCTCTTCGGTCTCCTCGAACCGCTCTTGGAGGAGCTTGAGGACGCAGAGTTCGCTGGTCCCGCTCTTGCGCGCCAGGTGGACGCGTCCCATCCCGCCTTCGGCGAACTGCTCGAGCAGGCGGTACCGGCCAAAGGTCCGCGCCGAAGGCACCTCTGCCTCGTCCAACGGAGGCGGAGTATACATGCCTTCCCTCTTTACAAGGGCGGCCCAATCTCCTCTCCTCTTCGGCGATGGACCTGAAGCGCATCACGGCCCCCGAGGCTAAGAAGTTGATCGACGAGGAGGGCTATCGCCTCCTGGACGTCCGTTCCACGCCCGAGTTCGGCGACGAACATCCGGCGGGGGCCTACAACGTCCCCTTCCTGCACAAGACGAGTCAGGGGATGGTGCCCAACACCGAGTTCTCCAAGGTGATCCGCAGCCTCTTCCCCGATCCTGAGGCCAAGATCATCACCTCTTGTCAGATGGGGGGCCGTTCGGTGCGGGCCGCCACTGAGCTGAAAAACCTGGGCTACAAGAACGTCATCGACCTGCGTGGTGGCTTTGGCTCCGAGCGAGACGACTCGGGCGCCGTGGTGCAGAAGGGCTGGCGTGACTCGGGCCTCCCGACGGAGAAGGGTGACCACCCGGAGCGTGGTTACGCGCCGTTGTTGGCGAAAGCTGCACCGCCGGCGCCGGTCGAGAAGGCTGCGGAGCCGGTCGGCCACGATCACGGGCACGATCACGGGCACGGCCACAGCCACGGGCCGGGGACCACCAATCCCGAGGCGATCGAGGGGGCGAACCGGTTCGCCAGTGAGAAGCGTCGGGTGATGTGTGCCAAGCTCGGCCAAGAACTGCCCGGGTTGAAGCGCAGGCCTTACCCTGGGCCCACCGGTGAGCGCATCTTCAACCACATCTCGGCGGTGGCCTGGAACGAGTGGGTCGAACACTCGAAGATGGTGATCAACGAATATCGGATCAACTCGGCCGATCCCCACGCCATGCGGGTCTTGATGGAGCGCTGCGAGGAGTTCCTTTTTGGGGCAGGAAGCGTCGCGGTTCCGGAGGGTTACATTCCCGAGTCACAAAGGGGTCAAGTGCCGCCGAGTGATCCGAAGTAGAGCGCTCTCTCACCGTCGAACCGGATAATCGATCGGACCCGCTAAAGTTCCTGGCGACGGGACCGATGGTTTGACTCAGCACCATGTTCGGCCCGGAGTCATTCGAGGAGACCAGGACACTCGCCGGCTTTCGGCGAGACGTCTTCATGGACGCTCCGACCGTCGAGGAGCAGACCCAGCTCCCGACGAAGGCCGAAACGGCCCGGGTCGAGTCCGACACCCTCGAGCTGCAGCCGACCGCCCCCGTCCCCAACCTGGTGATCTTGACCGGCAAAAACGCCGGCGTCTCCCGGAAGCTCGGTGAAGAAGACCTGGTGATCGGCCGGGGTTCAGGCGCGGGCTTGGTGCTGGAGGACGAAGAGGTCTCCCGCCAACACGCCCGGATCCGCCGCACCGCCCAAGGGGACTACATCCTGGAAGATCTGGGCAGCCGCAACGGCACCTTGCTCAACGATCTGCCGCCGCCGCCCAACGTTGCCCTCAAGTTCGGCGATCGGATCACCCTCGGCACCGAAACCATCGTGCTCTTCACGCACCACGACTCCTTGAGCGAGTTGTTGCTGCATCGCCAACGGATGGAGTCGATCGGCCGTCTGGCCGGCGGCGTGGCCCACGACTTCAACAACCTGCTCGGGGCGATCTTGGCCAACGTCTCCAGCCTGATGTCGACCAAGGCGGGCGCCACCGAAAAGGAGCGCGCGGACCTGGAGGCCTTGGACGACATCCGGGTCGCGGCCTCTCGCGCGGCCGAACTGACCGGCCAACTCCTCGGCTTCGCCCGTCGCGGCAAATACGAGCAGCTGCGGGTCGACGTGACCGAACTTTGCTCCGAGGCGATCCGGCTCTGCCGCCGGGCCTTTGGGCCGTCCTACCGGATCGAGCCGCGCTTCGAGGCGGGGCTGATCCTCTTGGGTGATCCTTCGCAGCTCCACCAAGCCTTGATGAACGTGTTGATCAACGCTCGGGACTCGATGCCCAGCGGTGGATCGATCAGCATCCGGACCCGCCGCCGCTTGGGGCGAGACGTGGTTGGCCTGCGGCTCGACGCCCAATACGTGGAGATCGAGATTCAAGATCGGGGCGTCGGCATGACCCCCGAAATTTGCCAGCGGGTCTTCGAGCCCTTCTTCACGACCAAGGAGTTGGGCCGGGGCACGGGCCTGGGTTTGGCCACCACTTACGGCGTCGCCAAGAGCCACGCCGGTGACGTGCGGGTGGTGAGTCGGGTCGGCGAAGGCAGCACCTTCCGCCTCTACCTGCCGCTGACCGCAGTCCCGGAGGTGCCGATGCCCAAACATCACACCCAACCGGTGCAGCTGGCGCCCTCGACGCCGGCCCACACGATCTTGGTGGTCGACGACGAAGAGCTCTGCTTGCGCAGCATCGCTCGCCTGCTCAAGAAGACCGGCTACCGTTTGTTGACCGCCTCCAGCGGCGCCGCGGCCCTCGAGCTCTACCGGCAACACAGCCGGGAGATCGACCTGGTGTTGCTCGATCTGATGATGCCGGAGATGACCGGTGAAGAAGTGGCTCGGCAACTTCGGCAGATCCAGCCGGACGTTCGGCTTTTGGTGATGTCGGGCTACACCGACGACGAACGGGCCCAGCGGGTGATCAAGGACGGCGCCCGCGGATTTTTGCGCAAGCCCTTCGATCGGGACTCTCTGCAGCAGGGCTTGGACGAAGCCCTCCGGAGCCGCCGCCCGACCTTGGCCCCTCGCCTCGGCTAAGGCGCCCAAAATAAGGTAACCTCGGGCGGTGAAGCGCCGCTTGATCTTGATGCGCCACGGCAAGAGCGCTTGGGACACCGCAGCCCTCGAGGACCACACCCGCCCCCTGTCGGACCGAGGCCGCCGGGAGGCGCCGTGGGTGGCGGCCCGGCTCCTGGAGTTGGGCTGGCGCCCCGAACGGGTGGTCTCCAGTGACTCGGAGCGGACCCGCCAAACGTACACCTGCCTGCGGTCGATCTTCGGTGATCCGATGCCCGTCGAGTTCACCCGGGAGCTTTACCTGCCCGACGTCGACGCGGTCCGCGGGGCCATCGCCCGGCTGCCGCCCGAGGCCCGAGGGGTGCTCCTCCTCGGCCACAACCCGGGCTTCGAAGAGGCCCTGGCCTGGCTCAGCGGCGCCGCCGAACGCCTCAAGACCTCCAGCGCCGCCCTCCTGGAGACCGAGGCCGACCCCTGGACCTCGACGGTCGACCGGCCCCGGGCCTTCCGCCTGATCTCGGTGATCCGAGCCAAGGACCTGCGCCCCAAAAGCCTCGAGTAGGAGTGGGGTGACCGGGTGACCGGCCGGGGATTCCAGGCTAGCTTGGCCGGGTGCCCTCCTGGCGTACCCTGGCCCCCTTGGCGTTTGGGCTGTGCGGCTTGGTCTTCGCGCGCCCGGCCGCAGCGCAAGTCTACTTGCAGACCGAGGTCACCGACCCCTACGTGCCCTTGGCCAACCTCCCTGGCATCACCGGGATCACGCCGGTCAGCTTCTCCGGGGTCGACGAAGGGCAGGCGCTGGTGCCCATCCCCTTCACCTATTCCTACCTGGGCCAGGGCTACACCGAGGTCACCGTCGGCGTAAACGGGGTGGCCCACTTCGGCGCCGGCGCCTTCCCGGGTTACTTCAACGAGGCGGTCGGCAGCGTCGACAGCAACAACAACACCATCTTCATCTGGTGGGACGACCTGATCATGGATCAGGTGGACGGCAACGCGGACTACGGAGTGCTCGGCGCTGCCCCGGATCGGATCCTGGTGATCGAGGTGCGGAACTGGGAGCACTACGACTTTGATGGGCTGAGCGAAGGGGCTTGGCAGTTGTGGTTGTACGAAGGCCCGACCGGGCGCTTCGAGGTGCACTACGGCGGCGCGGCGTCGGCGAGTGAACTCTACAGCGCGACCGCGGGGTGGGAGGGGGCCACGGGCGTTGGGGTGCCCTTCGGGGACTTTCGACCTTGCAGCCAAACCGCCGACTGCGACGAGACCATCTACGCGGGGATGGTGGGGCGCACCTTCGCCGTCGAGTTGGCCGAAGGCCCGGAGTTGACCGGCGACTTCGGTCTGGTGCCCCGGGGCGCCTTGCCCGGCACCGCGGTCAACGTCGAGCTGGAGCTCCGCAACGTCGGCACCGAAGCCGCGCCAACCTTCACCAGCAACCTCTATCTCTCCAGCACCGGCGTCATCGACGGGACCGCACGTTTGGTCGGTACCTTCACCACCGGCCCGCTGGCGGCCGGCGCCCAAACGACGGTCACCGCGACGGTCACCGTGCCCGCGGGCACCGCCCCCGCCGAGTGGTCCCTGTTGGCCGAACTCGACGCGACCGATCTGGTCACCGAGGCCGAAGAGAGCAACAACCTGCTGACCGCCCCCGGCTCTTTCGCCACCGCCTTTGAGTTGCGGCCGATCGTCGTTACGCCTCTGGGGGGCGGCAACGTCGGCCAGACCATCACCATCGACCTCGAGCTCGGCAACGAAGGGGTGCCCTTCATCGGCAACGTGTCGATCCAGCTCTACGCCTCTCGGGACCGAAACCTCGACGGCAACGACGTCACCTTGGGCACGGTCAACGCTGCGGTCGGCGCCGCGGTGCTTCAGACCTTGTCGTTGCCGGTCACCTTGCCGGTCCTCACCCCGGGGCGCTTCTACGTGATCGCCCGGGTCGACTCGACCGGGACCTTGGTCGAGCTCTTCGAGAGCAACAACCTCTTGGCCTCGGTCACCACCTTCGACAGCGGGCCCAATCTGGTGCCCGAAGCCGCGGTGGTCCCGGCCGGCGCCGAACCGGGCCAGCAGATCACCTTCGACCTCACCATCGGCAACCGTGGGGTCCCGCTGACCGGCAACCTGGCGATCCGCGTTTTGGCCTCGCCCGATCCGATCTTCGACCTCAACGATCCGCTCCTCGGCAACACCACCGTCACCTTGACCGGCGCCGCGACGCAGGTGGTCTCCTTGAACTTCACCGTGCCGGCCCTGGCGCCGGGCGGATATCACCCGATCTTCCGCTTGGATCCCGGGAATCAGATCCCGGAGATCGACGAGACCGACAACAACCTGAGCGCTCCTGGCCGATTCCTGACCGGCCCGGACTTGGCCATCACGGGCCTCAGCTACGACACCGAAGGTACCCCCGGACAGCCCTTCCCGATCACCACCGAGGTGGCGTCCTTGGGCGCTCCATTCAATGGAACGGTGGGTTATCGGCTCTACGTCTCGACCGACCAGGTGCTAGATCCGAACGATCCGGTCTTGGCGACTTACAGTATAAGTTTCACCGGCCAGGCCTCCTTGGACGATCCCCGTTCCCCCCTGTTCCCGGCCGTCGCCGCCGGGCGGTACTACGTGTTGGCCCGGATCGATCCGCTGGGCACCGTGGCCGAGACCAACGAGGGCAACAACGTCTACATCGGCCAAACTCGCCTCGACAGCGGGCCTGATTTTTCGGTCTACAACGCGGTCGTGCTCCCGGACGTGGTCGATCCGCTCACGCCCTTCGTGATCTCCGCCAACGTCGAGAACTTGGGCTCGCCCTTCACCGGCGCGGTGCCCTATCAGGTGATCCTCAGCGATTTCAGCCTGCAGCCAGGAGATCCGGTGGTCTTCGACGGCGTCCTGTTTTTCAACGGCGAAGACGAGGTCGCGGTGACCGCAACGGTGACCTTGGGTTTGGTCACTCCGCCGGTGCGTCCCGGCGACTACTACGCCTATCTGGTGGTCGACCCGGCCAACCAGATCTCGGAGCGCAGCGAAAACAACAACGACGACGACGACGACGTGGAGCTCTTGGGAGCCAACCTTTTTGTCCGTCAGCTCGATGGTCCTCCGGTCGCGTTTTTGGGCCGAAATTTCACGGTGACGGTGACCTTGGAGAACTCGGGCCCATATCCGGCGACCGACTTCGTCTACGGGGTGTACTTCAGCGACAACGGCATCGTGGCCCAGGGGCGCCTGCTCTTCACCTCGCCGCCGCTCAGCTTGCCGGCCGGCGCTCGGGTGACCCTGACCGAAAACCTCACCGTGCCCCTCGACCTGCCCCCGGGTGACTACGCCTTGGGGGCGGTGGTCGATCCCACCGACGTGGTCCCGGAGTTGAACGAGGCCGACAACCCGTTTTTATCGACGAATGGCGTGCGGGTGTTGCCGCTGATGCCCGATCTGGTGGCCCGGATCGTCCAGACCGCCACCGCCGCCGCCGCGGGCTCCGACCTGATGGTCACCCGGATCTTGGAGAACCTGGGCCCAGCGCCGGGGAACGCGAGTTATCGCTATTATCTCTCGAGCGACAGCCTGATCCGCCCGAGCGATCGCCCCCTCACCGCCTTCGTCACCAGCTTGCCGGCCAACGACTACGAGTTGGCCATCGATCGGGTTCAGCTCCCCTCGGACTTGGTGCCGGGCACCTACTACCTGGGTCTCTACTTGGATCCCGACGAGCTGCTCGAGGAGAGCGACGAGACCAACAACGGCGCCGCTGGGCCGGCCATCCCCATCTACGCCGCCGATCTGCGGATCGTCACCACCACCTTGGAGCCCGGCACCCGGGGCGCGCCTTACGAGGTTGGCTTGTACGCGGTCGGGGGCAGTCAAGGGTTCAGCTGGAGTGTGCCGGTGGGGGTGTTGCCGCCGGGCCTGACGTTGACGGCCTCGACCGGGATCATCTCGGGGGTGCCCCAAAGTGAAGGCCAATATGGATTTACGGTCCGGGTCTCGAGCGGCGGGGCGATCGCGGAACAACCGCTGATCCTCAACATCGGCAGCGTCACCGTGGCCCTCGCGTGGCCGGCTCAAGCGGCGCCCCTCGGCTTCGTGGGCCGCCCCTACGAAACTCGGCTGGTCGCGGTGGGAGGTGTGCCGCCCTACAACTTCGTTTCGCAAGGTGGCTTGCCGAGTGGCCTGGTGTTGGAGGTGGACGGTCGGCTCCACGGCCTCCAAGCCTCCTCGGTCACCAGCGTCCTCCAGGTGCGGCTCCGCGATCAGGCGGGGGCGGTGGTGACTGGCGAGGTGCCGCTGCGTTTCGTCGACCCTCAGCAGCGGGTGTTGATCACCCCGGCGCCGCTGCCCGTCGGTGTGGTCGGCCGGGACTATTGTTTGGATCAACCGATCCAGCTGTTCGCCTCGGGCGGGGTGGCTCCCTATCGTTGGTCCTTGCGGATGGGTTCGGTGCCGGGCCTCAACCTGAGCGGAGACGGCCAACTCTGCGGCACCCCCGAGACCGCCGGCCGCTTCGAGCTGGTGGTGGGCGTGTACGATCAAGACAACCAAGAGGACACCAGCGGCTTGGTGGTGGACATCTTGGGCGCCGACGATCTGGCGATTCGAGAGACCAGCTTGCCCGACGCGCTCTTGGGGCAGCCCTACACGGCGGCGGTGACCGCCCAAGGGGGCACCACCCCTTACGCGTTTTCGGTGGCGGTCGGCACCTTGCCGCCGGGCTTGAACTTGGCGCCCGATGGCCAGATCAGCGGCACCCCCACGGTGGTCGGAGACTCGGCGTTTTTGGTGGTTTTGAGCGACGCTCGCACCGGGACCCGATCTCAACCTCTTTCGATCCGGGTGGTCGATCCGTCGACGTTGGAAACCAGCGAGGCGGGTTGTGGTTGTTCCACCGCCGGTGGCCCGGCGCCCGCTCCCAGCTTGGGGATCTGGGTGCTCTTCAGCGCACTTTGGCTGCGGCGGCGCGTCGCTTTGGCCACACGTGGATAGGCCTGGTACAATCACCCGCGGGTCATGAGTCAAGACACCGGTGCTCCCAAAGCGATCATTGTCCGCCTCCTCGAGAGCTACATCTTGGATCTCCTGGGTGCCTTGCCGCCCGACGAGGAGGCTCAAGCTCGGCGTTTGGTGACCAAAGCCTTCGGCAAAGCCGGGGACTGGAAGAAGCGCCTTCGGGATGAGTTTGGCCTGAAGCCGGCGGTGGAGGCCCAGCTCGTCGGCATGTGGACCGAAGCCCAGCAGATCGCCAAGGGCCAGGGCCTGAGCTTGGCCCCCGCAGACTTCGCCAAGATGGTGGTCGAAGAGAACTTCGTGGACGCGGTGGAGATGGTCGCGACCGAACTCGAGACCGAAGATCTGCCCGGGCCGAAGCCCACCAAACACTAAGGGCCCTAACTCAGCTCCCAGACGGTGGTGTAGGCGCCGGCGGCCTCGAACCACTCGAGGAGCTCCCGGTAGAAGGTGTGCCCGCTCAAGGTGGCGCTGTCGCCGACCACCACCAGCTTGCGACGGGCCCGGGTCAAGGCGACGTTCATCCGCCGGACATCGGCGAGAAAACCGATCTGAGCTTGGTCGTTGGACCGGACGCAGGAGATCAAGATCGCCTCCTTTTCTCGGCCCTGAAAGCCATCGACGGTGTCGACCTCGACCGCCTCCGGCAGAAGTTCTCGCAGCAAGTTGGCTTGCGCCGCGTAGGGCGTGATCACGCCGAGCTGCTCGGGCTTCAAGCCCAGGGCCAACAGCTGCTGGCCCAAGCGGGCGGTCACCTCGGCCTCTTCGGGGTTGGCCCGGCTTTCGCCGTCGGCCCCCACTCGTTCTTGGTGCCCGGCGCCGGCGGTGTCCACAAACAGCAGCGGCGTTTCGGTCAGGGGCGTCCGTTCGATCCCCGGAAGATCGACCAAGAGGTGCTCTCGCACCGAGGGCGCGGCCACGATCCCGCCGTCGTAGAGGGCCAAGGAGGAGTAGCCCATGATCTGTTCGTGCATCCGGTACTGGACGCCCAAACGTCGGCTGATGGCGTCGCCATAACGGGCGTGGAGGCGTTCGAAGAGGCTGACGCCCAAACCCCGGGCCCCGGCCTCGGGTGAGATCACCGTGGGGGGCAGCTGCAGGTGATCGCCGGCCAAGACCACCTTGTCGCCGTGGAGGATCGGCGCCCAGGTGGCGGGTTCGGTGGCCTGGCAGGCCTCGTCGACCACCACCCGATCGAAGCGGCGGCCCTTGAGTTGGCTGTCGTCGAAGGTGCAGGTTGCGCCCACGATCTGGGCCTGATCCAAGATCCGTTCGACCGCCATCGCCTCCAAACGCCGGGCGTCGGCGAAGCGCTCCCTCGCCTCTCGCTCCATGGCCGCCTTTTCCCCGGGCGCGGGCTTGGCCCGAGTCCACTTGTGGGCTTTGCGGCGGAGCTGGAGGGCCTCCTTCACCAGGTTGCGGGAGATCCGGACCTCTTCGCTCTCTTCGACCAAGACCGACAACACTCGGCCCTCGACCTCGGGCAACACCCGGGCCGGGTGACCCAGGCGGACCGGCAAAAGGCCCCGGGCCAACAAGCGCTCGAGGAGGTTGTCCACCGCCAGGTTGGAGGGGGCGGTGACCAAGATCCGCTCTCCCCGGGCCGCGGCTTGGACGATCAACTCCACCACCGCGGTGGTCTTGCCGGTGCCCGGGGGCCCGTGGATCAAGGCCCAGTCCGGGGCGTGCAAGGCAAATTGCACCGCCGCCGCTTGGGTGGGATCCAGGTTTGGCGTGGGCTGGGGCTCCGGCTCTTCGCCTACGCCCAGGGCTCGTTCGCCGGCGCCGATCTGCTTGAGCTCGGCGAGCCGGTTCTTTTGGGCGCCCTCCAACCGGCGCAGGGTGCGGAGCAGACGATCGGTGGTGATCTCGTCGGCCGACCGATCGACCCGAAAGGTGGCCTCCAGATCCAGCTCGGCCGCTTCGTCGCCCACCGCCACCTTGAGGTGTTCGGCGCTCTTTTGGACCACCACCCCGCGTAGGCCTTGAGGACCGGTGGGCGTTTGCACCCGCACCGGATCACCGGCCTGGATCCGGACCCGCGGCAGGGCCAGGCTCCGGTTGCGTTTCCTCAAGGTGAGGATGGTCAGGCCCCCGAGGCCCGGGCCTTCGTCGATCACCACCAGATCGATCAGGCTCTGACCCGCTTGTTCGGCTTGGTGGGCGGTGAGCTGGGCCAGATCGGCCTGGGCCCGTTCGGCTTGGGCCCGGGCCTCCAGGGTCAAGAGCTCGGCCAGCTCCTGCTCCCGGGTCACGGGGCCATGATGGTGCCGAGATCTTTCTCGAGCTGTTCGGTGGTGAAGCGCGAGATCTTCACCGGCAGGTGGGTGGCGGTGGAGGACGCGAAATATTCGGCGTCCTTGCCGTCACCCTTCTTGAGCAACTTCACGGTGCCCAGGTTCTTGTCCTCTTCGCCGAACCAGGTCGCCTCCAAGAGGGTGGCCGCCCCTTCGATGGCCTTGGCGTCGTCGAGGTAGTCGGTGGCGGTCAACTTGTCGAGTTTGTCCAGGTAGTTGCCCAGGGTCTCGTTTTTTTCGTCGGGCGTGGCCTCGTTGGCCCAAAACGCGTCTTTGCCGCCGGCCTTGTTCCGCTGCAGCGCCACCTTGGTCTTGCCGCCGGCGACCAAACTCACCTTCTCCACCTGGTCCAGCTTGGCGGTTCGCAACTTGCGTTGCATGTATTTGCCTTCCGGGTACTCGAGGTCGCCCAAGATCTTGGAGGCCACCAAATAGACCTCGTTGCCGCCCTTGGCCTTCAGGTAGTGGTCCCGGGCGCCCGAGGTCCGGCCGCCGATCTCGAACTCCTTTTGGCTGCCGCCGTAGTTCAACACCAACCGGCGCTCCGGCTTCTGGAGTTTGGTCTCTTCGAACTCCTTGCCGGCCAGGTCTTTGCCAAGGCTGCGGAGGGCTTTAAAAGGCGCAAATCCTTCGATCAACTTGTCGGTCTCTTCGTTGCCGGCGAAGGACCGCTTGCGCTTTCGGACCTCGACCTCGAACCAGCCGTACTTTTGGCCGTCGGCCTCCCGGAGGCTCACCGCCACCGTTTGGGTCTTGGCGTACAGGACGATCTCCTGGAGGGCGTCCTTCTTCTGGTCAACGATGGTCACGGCCTCGGTCGTGCCGGCCTCTTCCTTTTTGGTGTACGAGAGGTAGGCGCCGACCAACAACAACGCCAGGGTCGCGCCCCAGATCTTGATCTCGTTCATGACTTCCGCCTCCGCCGCGTCGCCACCCAACCGAGCCCGAGCACCAAGCCCGGGAAGCCAAAGGTGGTCCCGTAGAAGATCAACGAGTCCTCGTCCTTCATGTGTTTGATCTTCACGTCCTCCTCGGCGACCGTTGGCGCCACCGCCTCTTCGCTCTTGCTGAGCCAAAGCACCACGTCCCGGAAGAGGTAGAGGTTGCCTTCGTTGAGGCCCAACAGGGCGTCGCTAAACACGTCGGCGTCCGCCAACACGAAGATCCGAGTTTCGTCCTCTTTTTTGCTGGTGGTGGAGGTCCGGGTGACGGCCGCGGCCAAACCGTAGAGCTCCTTCTTTTCGGTCGGGTCGAAGACCAGGTCGCCGTCGAGGTCCCGGAAGGTGTCCTCCAATGCGGTGATCACCAGGTCGGTCTTCACCCGCTCCAGCTTGCCCTCCTCGACCTTCTCCAAGGAGCCGGTTTTGCCGAACAAGGTCACCAGCTGGCCCGAGTTCCGGGTCATGGTGGTCACCGACTCGTGGGAAGAATATTTATTGGAATATACTGAATAGACGTCGGCGCTGGTCCGGGTCAGGGGTGCGTTGGCCCGTTCGTTCCCCAGGATGGTCTTGTCGAACTTCAGGCCCAAAGGCCCGAGCAGTTCGGCCAAAACTTGCCCGTCCCGTTCACCCTCCAGGGCCACCAAAAGGCGTAGGCCCTTTTCGGTGGCGGCCTTGAGGGTCTCCAACTCCGCCGGCAACAACGCCTTCTCCGGGCCCAGCAAGACGATCAAGGCCGCGTCTTTGGGCACCTGGGCGCCCAAGCCGTCGGCGATGGTCAAAGGCTTGACCGTATATTGCCAGGCCTCGAGCTGCTTCTTGATCAACTTGGCCGGGGACCGTTGGTCTTCCTTGTCCGGGGTGTCGGTGGCCCGTTCGCCGTGGCCGCCGATGAAGTAGGCCACCTTCTTTTGGGAGGTCACCTTGATCAGCGCCTTGAGGAAGTTCTGATCCAGGCGCCGCAAGGAAGACTTGGCCGAGCGGAGTTGAGTGCCGAGCCGGATCTTGTCGGTGGTCTTTTCGTGCATCACCACCACGAAGCCGTTTTCGGTGACGTCGGCCTCTTTGGCCAAGGGGCCCGACAAGGCGTGATCGACCCGCTCCACCGTAACGTTGGCGCTGAGCCTCTGGATGGGCTCCAGGTAACGCAAGACGGTCTCGGCGACCTCGTTGGCCTTGGGGAAAAACAAGATCACCCGCACCGGCTTGGTCAGGTCCCGCACCGTGGTCCGGGTCGGATCGCTGAGCTGCACCAGGTTGGCCGCCGAAAGCTCGAACTTCCCGTCGTGGCGGCTGGCCAGGTAGTTGGCGAAGAAGAGGCAACACAAAAACAGGGCCAAAGCGACGCCCCGGCTGTAGGCCCGCTCCACCCGCCCCAACTCGTAGCGCTCGATGAAGGCCACTGGGGCCACCGCGGTTTCGATGGCCACCACCGGGATCAGGCCCAAGACCATGGTGATCGGCCAAACCGCCCACAACACGGCTCGCATCCGTTCGTTGGTGGTCCCTTCACCCGAAAACACCGCCGGGATCAGGGCGTAGAGCGCCGCGCCCAGGGTCACCAAGGCGGTGGCGATCGCCAACTTTCGCAGCACCGCCTTTTTGTCGGCCGGCGCCGAGAGGAAGTCGTTGAGCCGCACCACCGTGGCCGCGCCCAGGAGCGCCGCCGCGATCGCCGCGAAGCTGAAGCGGGCCGTGTCCCCCCCCGAATAGACCCGCTCCCCCAAAAATAGGGCAAAAAGCCCAGCCGCCAGGGCCGCCGTCGGCCAAGCTTTGTGAATGCGCACCATGGTCAGGCCCTCCACCGTCGTCCTTCGAGGACGTTCCGCGACAGGACCAAAAAGAAGGCCGTCACTGATAGATAAAAGACGACGTTCGAGGTGGAGACGTTGCCGTCCATGAAGGGGCGGAAGTGTTTGTCGTGGAGGGCCAGGTACCCGACCACGTCCCCGAGAGGCCCTTCGACCACCCGGGCGGTCATCCAGAGGCTGAGCATCACCACGGTGATCACCCCGGCGACGATGGCCGCCACCAGCTGCGACTTGACCACTGTCGAGCCGAAGAGGCCGATGGCGATGCTGGAGGAGCCGATCAGGAGCAGCCCCAGGTACCCGGCGAAGACGTGGCCCAGCGAGATCTTGCCGCTGTAGAGCACCAAGGCCGGCATGTAGATGGTCAGCAGCAGGAACAAGGCCAAAGAGGCCAACGCCGAAAAATACTTGGCGATGATGATCTGCCCATCCGTAAGGGACGAGGTGGTCAAGAGCGGCAAGGTGCCGGCCGCCCGCTCCTCGGCGATCAGCCGCATCGACAACAAGATGCCCGCGGTGATGGTCGTCCCCGAGGTGTAGAAGAAGTAGTCCGACAACACGTCCGCCGAATAACGCGGTGAACTGCCGAGGGCGAATACATTGAATAGAAGGCCGGACAACAACAACATCGCCGCCGCGATGACGTAGCCGGCCCAGGTGCTCAGGTATTGGCCGAGCTCCCGCTTCACGATCAACTTCACGCCCGAGAAGGCGCTGGGTTTGACTCTAGTGCTCATGGTTCATGCCTTCGTCAGCTCGAGGAACAGGCTCTCGAGTTCGGTTGCCAGGGGTTGGAGTCGTCGCAGGCCCAGGCCACCTTCGATGCAGGCCTTGGCCAGGACCTCGGGGCCGGTTTGCAAGGTGGCTTGCACTTGCCAGGCGCCGTCTTTTTGCTCCTTGCCGTACGCCGAGATCAGGTTGGCCGCCTTGGCCTTGGCCAGGGCCGCCTCGACGGCCTCGCCGCCGCCCACCAACTCCAGCTCCACTTTGGCGCCGCTCCCCAACTTGTGGGACAGGTCGGCTTCGGAGCCGGTGGCCACCAGCTGGCCATCCCTTATGACCAACAGGCGATCGCAGGTTTGGCTGATCTCCGGGAGGTTGTGGCTGGACAACAAGACCGTGTGTTGGGCCTTGAGATCCCGGATCAACTTGCGCATCTCCAAGATCTGCACCGGATCCAGGCCCGAGGTGGGTTCGTCCAAGATCACCAGGGCCGGATCGTGGATCACCGCTTGAGCGATGCCCGCCCGCTGCCGATAACCGTGAGAGAGGTGGCTGATCACCTCGTCGGCGTATTGGCCCAAGGAGGTCAACTCCAGGACCTCGTCCACTCGGCGCGGGACCTTGGCCTCGTCGAAGCCCCGCAGCTGAGCGGCGAAGGCCAAATATCCGCGGACGGTCATGTCGTCGTAGAGCGGCGGTCGATCCGGCAAAAAGCCGATCCGCCAGCGGACGTCTTCGGCGTGTTCGCCGCCCAGGTCTCGACCCTCGACCTCGATCTTGCCCGAGGAAGGCGCGAGCAAGCCGGCCAACATCCGGAGTGCGGTGGTTTTGCCGGCGCCGTTGAGCCCCAGGAAACCGACGATCTCGTGATCGGCGATGCTGACGCTCAGGTCGCGGACGGCGCAGCGGGTGCCGTAGAACTTCGTGAGCGATTCAGTGCGAATCATTGGCCCACCCCTTTCGCGAATCGGCGTCCCTCCTATTGAAGAACGAGGGGGGCGTCAACCCTAAACCATCGGATTCTTGGGTGTTTCTTAGAGTCCCTTGTCAGCCGGCCCAAGGTGACCAAAAAGGAGGACCGTGACCGAACAATCCAGCCTCACCCTCTCCCGCGCCGCCGCCCTCGACAAGTTCCGAGGCTACGACCGGCTTTCGGTCCGGCAGAAGAAGAAGTGGTTGGAGATCCTGCTCTCCTTCGAGTTGAAGAACCGCTACCAGGTCTTCGATCAATCCCAACAAGCCGTCCTCGAGGTGGCTGAGGTCGGCAGCGGCATTTGGCCCCTGCTAGGGCGCTTGTTCCTGGGCCCCTTCCGGGCCTTCACCGCCGAGGTGACCGATCTTTCGGTGGGGCGAGTGGCGCTCCGTCTGCACCGGCGCTTTCGCTTCATCTTTCATCGCTTGGAGGTGAAGGCGGCTACCGGCGAAAGCCTGGGCGCCATCGAGATGCGCTGGAGTTGGTTGCGGCGGATCTACGACATCCAGGACGCGACGGGTCGGGTGGTGGCCCAACTCTACGGGCCCTTCCTCAAGCCCTGGACCTTCGAGGTGCGGGTCGGCGATCGAGTGGTCGGCCAGATCCAGAAGCGTTGGTCGGGCCTCGGCAAAGAGCTGTTCACCGACGCCGACAACTTTGGCGTCGACCTGGCGGGCCTCGAAGATCCGGCCCTCAAGGTGTTGGTCTTCGCCGCCACGGTGTTGGTGGACGTGGTGCACTTCGAGGCGGCCAAGTAGATGAGTCGTTGGGTCTGGCGGGTCGGCCTGACGTTGTTGGTGGTGGTGGGGCTCGGCCTTTTGGGCGGCGCCTGGTGGGTGAAGCGGCAGGGGGTCGGGCCCGGGGATTGGGGCGACTATTCGACCGCCAGGGTTGAGTTCGACGCCCACGGGATCCCGACCATCGGCGCCAGTGGATGGATCCCGGCGGTCGAGGCCCAAGGTTATGTGGTGGCCTCGGATCGTTTCTTCCACATGGACCTCTTGCGGCGGGCCGCGGGAGGCCGTTTGGCCGAGGTTTTTGGATCAGATCTGGTCCCTTTGGACACCCGGCGACGGCAGGAGGACTGGTTGGGCGCCGCCGACCGGGCCTGGCTGGCGGCCACCCCCGAAGAACGGGAGTACCTGGAGGCCTACGCCCGGGGCGTCAACGACTACCTAAAACGCAACCCGGGTCGCGTCGGCATTGAATATACGATATTGGGTATAACACCCGAACCCTGGTCCCCCCGGGACAGCTTGCTGGTGTTGATCTTGATGGGTGAACAGCTGGCGACCTCGGCGCCGGGCGAGGCCTTGAGCTCCCGTTGGCAAGACGCCTTGCCGGCCGAGTGGTACAACTTCCTCTTCCCCACCGACCACCCCTGGAACCAGCCCCTCTTCGGCGAAAAACCTCGGGACCGGCCCGCCTTGCCAGAGCGCCGTTTGCCCAACGCGCCGATCACCACCACCCGGGTCGAACCGCGGCTGCCGGTGGACACCACCTTGGCGGAGCTCGGTTTGGCCAGCCGCGGGGAAGGGGCCAGCAACAACTGGGGCTGGTGCCGGGGTGAAGAGTGTTACCTGGCCAACGATCCCCACCTGGCCGCTACCGTGCCTCACCTTTGGTACGCGGTGCGGATCAAGGTCGCCGCCGACGACTGGGTGGTGGGCGTGGCCTTGCCCGGGATCCCGGGGGTCACCTTGGGCATGAACGCCCACTTGGCCTGGGCCTTCACCAACGTCGGCGAAGACGTGGACGACTACCTAAAAGAGACCTTGAGCGAAGACGGCCAACGTTACGTGTTGCGCCTCGAGGCGGGTCAGCCGGTGTGGGCCGACGTCGAGACCCGGACCGAAAAGATCCGGGTCAAGGGTGGGCCAGACGTCGAGGTGCTTTGTCGCCGCACCGCCCGGGGGCCGCTGGGCCCTCGTGAACACCTGAACGGCGAATACGCCCGCAAGTGGTTGCCGCTCCAGCCGGGGGCGCTGCACCTGCCCCTCGGGATCCACCGGGCCAAAAACTGGGACGAACTCAACCTGGCCCTCGATCAGATGAAGGTGCCGGCCCAGAACGTGTTGATGCTCGATCGCCTAGGCAACCTGGGTTACCGGGCCTCGGGCACCGGCATCGATCGAAGGATCAGCGGGCGACGCCCCCAACCGGCCACCGAAGGCGACTGGCTCGGCCTCTTGCCGCCCGAAACTCGCCCTCGCATCTACTACTACCTGCGCGGTGAAGGTGCGGTCTCCAGCAGCGTGGCCCGGAGCATCGCCACCGCCAACGAGCGGATCTGGGTCGACGCGTTTGGACACGGCTGGGCTCAGGACCTCCGCAAAGATCGGATCCGCCGGGTGTTGGAGTCGAAGGATCACTTCAGCCAAGCCGAAATGACCGCGCTGCAGCTGGACACCCAAAGCCGGGCCCACCAGCTGCTGCTCCGCTGGATCGCTGAGCGAGCCCGGGTCGAGGGCCCGGCGGTGGAGCCGCTGCTGGCGCGCTGGAAATCCTGGGACGGGGACACCGGCGCCGATCCCGAGACGTATACTGAAGCGATCGAGGCTCAGGACGAGCTGATGCACATCTGCCTCGACCGGGTCCGGGGCCACCTTTTGCCCGCCGAGGCCCAAGCGCTCCCCTACGAAACCCGCCAACCCAGCGCCTGGCTGATCACCATGCTCGAAGATTCGGAGGGGCCCGCGGTCTTCGGCCTCGATCCCGACGAACTCGCCGATCACCTGGTGAAGACCGTGTTGGCCAAGGCCAAAGACCGGGTCCCGCACCCCATGAGCAACCGCTGGCGGGCCCAACACCCCTTGGCCAAGGTGCCGGTGATCGGCGCCTATTTTGCGGTCGACGAACCACCCCAGGTCGGCTCTCACCCGGTGCCACGGGTGGAGTCCCCCAAATACGGCGCCTCGACCCGTTTGGTGTGGAACCTGGCCCACCCCGAAGAGAGCACCTGGATCACGCCGGTCGGCCAGTCGGGCCACCTGGGCTCGCCCCACTATCGAGATCTGCAGCCGATCTGGCATGCCGGACAGACGCTGAAGGTCTTCCCGCCGGACTGGTTCTGAGATCAGGCGAAGTGAGGCATCACCGCTTCGGCGAAGGTCCGTAGCGATCGATCGATGATCTCCAGGGGCACGGTCCCCATCTGCATCACCAAGATCAGCTCGTCGACGCCCAACTCTTGAAAGCGCGCCACCGACTCCCGAGCGGCCACCGGATCACCGACGATGGTGGCCATCTGAGAGCCGGGTTGGTTGCGCATGGCCATCGCGTCCGCCAGATCCGCGGTATTCAGCGGATCTCGGGCGATCTTCAGCTCACCGGTCGGGCGATCACCACCCAGGTAATAACGTTGTAGCGCCTCCAGGAAAAAGCGGGCGCCCCGGAAGCCGTAGGTGCAGGCCTCCCGATCGTCGGGCAAGACCAACGTGGCGGGGGTGCAGGCGAAGTGGTTGGTGACCTGCCGACCGATCGGGCGGGCGTTGGCCACCGCCTTTCGGTACTCCTCCAACTTTTGGCCCAGGTAGTCGTCGGTGCCGAAGGCGAAGTTCAGGGCCCCCAGGCCTAAGGCGCCCACGTTTTTGGCGGTGTCGGGCTTGCTGCAGGCCGCGAACATCGGCGGGTGAGGTTGTTGAACCGGCTTGGGTACCACCTGGGTCGGCGGGATCTGAAAGTGGCGACCGGAGTAGCTGAAGACGTCGCTCGACCACATGCGGGGGATGATCTCGACCGCCTCCAGCCACTGGTCGTGGAGCGTCGCCAGATCGTTCTGGAAGGCCTCTTGTTCGACCCGGGACGACGACTTGCCCGAGCCCCAGTTGACCCGGCCCCCCGAGAGGAGGTCCAAGGTCGCGACCCGTTCGGCGACGCGGATCGGGTGGTTGTAGCGGTGGGGCAGAAGCGTTACGCCGTGGCCGATCCGGATCCGTTCGGTGCGGGCGGCCACGAAGGAGAGGAAGATCTCCGGCGCCGAAGAGTGGCTGTATTCGTAGAGGCCGTGGTGTTCGACGGCCCAGATGCAGTGGTAGCCGAGGTGGTCGGCCAAAACCGCCTGATCGACGCAGGCCCGGAACAACTCGGCCTCCTTGGCCCGAGACGGTTGGGAGAGCTGCATCTCGTAGAACAGCGAAAACTTCACGCCGCACCTCCTGCAAGCCAACTTGCAAAACGTCGGGCCGCTTGGCCGCGCCAGCCGGGGAGTTCGGTCTGATTGCGGAACCGCCGGACCAAAGCGCCCACCACAAAACCGGCCGAAGTGTCGCCCTCCAACCGCAACTTGCCGGTGAGCTGGGCCGTGGCGAAGTCCAGCTCACCCCTCAGCAGCTGCCGGAAGATCTCCCACTTCATGGTCGCCACCGAGGTCGGGGGGCGAGGGGCCCCGGCCTGGGTTGTGAGGCGCCCGCCCTCCACCCGCAAGGTGTAGTCGCCGCCGCCGGGACCCAAGAGGGCCAGGTGCACCGCCGAACTCATCCCCGACAGCTCGGGTTCGGTCTTGCCCCGGGAGGCCAGGTCCAAACTCCGAAAAAACCAGGCCAATCTACGGGCGCCGCCGCCGGGGGCCTCGGCCCGGTATCGACGAAGGACATCGGCGTTGGTGGGGCAACGGGGCCGCCAGCTCAGCTCTTGTTTGGCCTTCTCCGAAGACAAGACCATCCGGACCCCGCCAAAACGGGCCCAAGAAGGATCGACCGGATCACCGAGGCCCAACCTTTCGAGCAAAGGTGCCGCGGCCGAGGACAAGGCCAACAGCGCCTTCGGCGTGCGGACGTCCTTGAGGCCGGTGGCGGCGGCCAACTCGGCGGGGCCCCCTTCGGGGGTGGCCATCAAGTTGTAGGCCCCCCGTCTTCCTTGATCCATGGCGGCGATCGCGGCGTCGGCCACGTCTTCGTCCCAGACCAACGGCAAGGGTACGTCGCCGCTCGACACCAGCCACCCTCGCTCCAGGGCTTGGCCAAACAGCTGGCCCAGCGGGTTGCCGAAGCGGGTGCCCACCAAGATCGCCGGCCGCAGGCGGACGATGGCCAACTCCGGGTGGGTCGGCTCGAACTGATCGAGCCAATCTTCCACTTGGTACTTGGCATACGAATACGGAAAGTCCGGCAGCGGGCGCCGCGGGGTGGTCTCCAAGATCGGCTCGGGGTGATCGCCGTACACGCCGTAGGCCGCCATCGAAGAGGCGTAGATGACCTGGCGGGCGCCGGCCTGGACCGCGGCCTGAAAGACGTTGCGGGTGCCCTCGACGTTGACGCCGTAGTAAACCTCGGGGTCGACCTTGGCGGTCACCAAAAAAGCCAGGTGGAAGACGACCTCACAACCTTCCAGGTGTTTGGCCAGCTCCGGAGCTCGGACGTCGACCTGCCGGGCCTCCAACTTGCCGCTGACCAAACGAGGGGGTGAGAGGTCCAAAGAGACGATCCGCTTCACCTTGCGGTGATCGATCAGCCGCCGCAACACCACGCTGCCGAGTTGTCCCGAACCCCCGGTCACCGCCACCCGCATACCGCGAGCCTAACGCCGCTTTGGACTTCAGCGACAGGTCCAGTTGGGGTCGTTGTTTTGAGCCTGGCATTCGCTGTCGTTGTGGCAACCCAGGTATTGGCAACTCCCGGCTTGGCAGCGGTAGTTGTCGGCGTCGAAGGCCACCCCGGCCCCGGGGGAGACGCAGTCGGCGGCGCTGGTGCAGGTCAGGTAGCAGCTGGAGAAGCCCAACCCCGGGACCGCCTGGCAGGTGTAGCGCGGATCGCTGAGGCCGCTGGTGCACTCGCTGGTGTTGTTGCAGCCGTCCCACTGGCAACCGCCGCCGACGCAGCTGTAGTTGTCTTGGTCGTAGAGCGGTGAGCTGGGGATGATGCAGGCGGAGACGTCAGAGCAGGCCCGAGCGCAGCTGGCCACCCCCACCGGCCCGGTGCGGCAGACCCAACCGGCCCCGAAGACCGAGGTGCATTCGCCGTCTCCGTTACATCCAGTATATTGGCAGGCGCCGGCTTGGCAGCGGTAGTTGTCGGCGTCGGTGATCGCGGTGCTGCTGATCGGGACACAATCGGCGGCGGCGTTGCAGGTGCCGAGGCAACTCCGAAAGACCCCCGAGTCCGGGGCGCCGCTGTCGGCGGGGAAGCCAGAGTCCGGGGGGAAGCCAACATCGGCAGGGGCGCCAGAGTCGGGGTTGGGCCCGAGATCGCCGCTGTTGGCGTCGGGGAGGGCGCCGTCCGGGCCTGAAGCGTCGAGGCCTGAAGCGTCGAGCCCGGAGGCGTCCCCGAGGGAGCCCCCGTCCAAACCCAGGGCCCCGCCGTCGCGAGGATCGGCCAGACGAGGGGCGCCCGGATCTCGGTCCCGGGTCTCGCCACAGGCGAAGAGAGACAAGAGGATGAACCACGGGAGTCGGCGCACGATGTCTGCCAGTGTACGCCGCTGGTGGGCGGATCTGCCCCGGCATTTGCCGGTTGAAGTAGACCCGGGCGCGCCCCGACGTTAGCCCAAGTTGTGACGGTCCCTGAGCTCCGGATCAAAGCCGCCAACCACGCCCCGGTCCGCACTGAACGGCCCTACGTCCTGTATTGGATGACCTCGGCCCGGCGGACCCAGGACAACTTCGGCCTGGATCGGGCGGTCGACGAGGCCCGTCGCCTGAAAAAAGGCCTGGTGGTCCTCGAGGCCTTGAGGGTCGGCTACCGCTGGGCCAGCGATCGACACCACCTCTTCGTGCTCCAAGGCATGGCGGACAACCAAAAGGCGCTGGCGGCGGCGGGGGTCACCCACCACACCTACGTCGAGCCTGAACCCGGTGCGGGCAAGGGGTTGATCGAGGCCTTGGCGGCCCAGGCGGCCTTGGTGGTGACCGACGACTTCCCCTGCTTCTTTTTGCCGAAGATGATCGGGGCGGTGGCGGCTCGCCTGGACGTCCGCTTGGAGCAGGTCGACTCCAACGGCCTCCTGCCGATCCGGGCCACCGAACGGACCTTTCACCGGGCCTTCGACTTCCGTCGGTTTTTGCAAGCCAACTTGCCAAATCACCTGGGCCAGGCGCCCCGGGCCGACAGCCTCCGTGGCCTCGACCTCCCGGCTGCGGCGCTACCGGCCGAGGTCCTGCGCCGTTGGCCGGCGCCCGAGGCCGGGCTGCTCGCGGGTGAAGCGAAGGCCTTGGCCCGCTTGCCCATCGATCACACGGTGGGCCGGGCTGTCTTTTCGGGGGGCGCCGTCGCGGCCCTCCGCCGTTGGCGTTCGTTTTTGGAGCGGGATCTGGCGCTTTACGGTGAAGGCCGCAACCACCCCGACGATGATCGCTCCAGCGGCCTGTCGCCCTATCTCCACTTTGGGCAGATCTCGGCCCACCGGATCTTCCGAGAGTTGACCGAAGCCGAAGGTTGGGGCCGGGAGCGGCTCAAGGCCAAAGGCGGCGGAGAAAAGGAGGGCTGGTGGGGCATGTCGAGCGGCGCCGAGTCCTTCATCGACGAGCTGGTGACCTGGCGGGAGTTGGGCTTCAACTTCTCCAGCCGGGTGCAAAACTACGATCAATATCGTTCCCTCCCTGAGTGGGCCCGGGCCACCCTCGAGGCGCACCAAGCCGATCCCCGGCCCCAACTTTATTCAGCGAAGCAGCTGGAAGCGGCCCGGACCCACGATGAGATCTGGAACGCGGCCCAACGTCAGCTGGTCCAAGACGGGCGCCTGCACAACTACCTGCGCATGTTGTGGGGCAAGAAGATCTTGGAGTGGTCAACGACGCCCCAAGAAGCGGCGGCGGTGATGATCGAGCTCAACAACAAGTACGCGGTTGATGGACGGGATCCCAACTCCTACTCGGGCATCTTTTGGGTGTTGGGCCGCTTCGACCGGGCCTGGGGTCCGGAGCGCCCGATCTACGGCCAGATCCGCTACATGAGCTCCGACAACACCGCCAAGAAGATCCACCTCAAGCAGTACTTGTTGCGGTACGGCGCGCAAGCCAAGTTGCTCTGAGCCCCTCAGCCTTCGGGCGGGGTGGTTTCGGTGAGGATGGTCTTGACGATGTCGGTGGTGGAGCCGGCCCGTCGGGCCTTTTCGGCGAAGTTGCGAGCCTGGTCTGGGGCCTTGGCCTTCCAGTAGGCCTCGGCGATGTTGGAGAGGAACATCCCGGTCTGGCTCGGGTCAGCGGTCAGGGCCTTCTCGAACCAAGTGATCGACTCCAAATATTGGCTTTGAGCGTCCAGGGCCGCGCCGTAGAGGTTGTAGAGGCGCCCGCGTCCTTCGGCATCCCGGGCCTTTTCCAGGGCCTTCGGGATCCGCAGCTTGGCCTGCTCGGGATCGTCGGCCTCCAGCCACGCCAGGCGGGCTTCGAAGAACATCACCTGGCCGTCGTCGGGGCCGTCCCGGAGGGCGGCGTCGGCCACCCGGCGGGCTTCGGCGAAACGTCGGGCCTTGAGCAGGGTCCAGCCGAACTGGACCCGGGAGAGCCGGGCCAATTTGCGGATGTCCTCCAACGCTCGCCCTTCGTAGGGGGCCTCCTTCAACGTGTCGCCCAGAACTTCGGCTCGAGGATCGCCTCGCAAGATGTCTTGCAACAACAGCTGCAGCGCGAAGGTCGCGTCGGTGGGCAACTCGTTTTTGCCGCTTTTGCCCTTGACGCTCGGGGCCATCGCCCGAGACGGCAGCCGCTGGTGCAGGACCTCCAGGAGCCCCTCTTTCTCCAAGGGACCCCAAGCGAGCTCGAAGAAGGCCTGCCAACCTCCACGGCCCTTCTCCGGCGGGAGCTCGGGCGGCCACAGGGGCCCTCCGTCGTCGGGGCCCCGCAGGATCGAGCTGAGGCGGTCCAGGGTGTGGATGCGCAAGGCGCTCAGCGACGGCGTTTGATCGCCCTGATCTTCGAAGATGCCACCCAGGTCCGAGTACATCTCCCGTTCCCGTTCGGCCTCCTCCAAGGTCTCTTCCAGCCACACGCCGGCCCGGGCCAGCGGCACCAACAACTCGTTCGCCTGGTGGCCGTAGTGTTGAGCCACCATCCGGTCGTAAGCGGCTCGCATCACCCCGGCCAGCTGACGCAGGCGAGGTTCGGGCAAGGCCGCCAAGGACTCGTTGGGGAGGTCATAGCCCGAGTCTTCGGTGCCCAACGCCGAGAGGTAACGAGACAAGATCTCGGTCGTCGCGTCCTCATCCATGCGACCCAGCGCCCTCCGGGCGATCAAGGCCACCTCCGGCGTCGGGTGATCGATCAAGGCGCTGAGGGCCCCGTGGACCTTGGGGATGGCCGTGTGCTGGTAGAGCCCCTGCACTCCCAGCAGCGGCTCCAGAACCATGGCCGCCAGCCAAGCCTCGATGACCTCCTCATCCCCGGGCAGGGCCTCCGCGATCCGGGCCGCGGCGATCAGGCCCTCTTCGGCCAAGGCCGCCAAGATCTCTCGACGCACCTCGGGATCTCGCTGGGCCTTGAGGGTGAGTGACTCTCGCTCTTCGTACCAGCGATGATCCCGCAGTCGCTCCCGGATCGAACGGGGCGCCCTGGCGCTGTCGGCCTTCCGGGTGGCCTCGACGCTCCCGGCCGCCGGCAACACGGCTACGATGACGTCGCCGTCGCCCCGTTGATCGTAGCGGATCAACATCAGGCGTCGGGTCGCGACCTTTTGAGCGAACTCCGGCCCGAGTCGAGTCAAGAGTTCACTCAGGACCTGGGCCCTTTGTCCGGCACGTTGATTGTTCGCGGCGTAGTGCAAGGCGCGGTTGAGCTGACGTTGGGCGTCGAAGTCACCGCCCGGCTCTCCCCCTGGAGCTTCGGAGAAGGTCAGCTCCGCGCTCCAAACTTCTTCGTGGTGGCTGGGCAAGGTGACCAGCGGGTAGGCCTCGACCCGGGCTCGGTCATCGAACCAATAGAGGCGCAACATGCCAAACGGCGGCGCGTCGGGGCCCAGGTGCTTCGCCGACTCTTCCCGGAGCCACTCCTCGACCTGCTGTGCCTCTCCCTCCAGGCTCCGGATCCGCTCGGGGCTGTCGAGGGGCCGGGCCTCCAGTCGCAAGAGCCCCTCCTGGGTCACGGCCAACAACGCGTCTCCGCGCTCGACCAGACTCAAGGCCTCCAGCGGATACCCATCGCTGCCGAAGGTCAGCTCCAGCGCCACCTCCGCCGGGCGGGTCAGGTCGATCCGCTGCAGCTTCCCTCGGTCCGACACCAGGGCGGTGTTCGCGCCCCACGCTGACACGGCCTTGGCCTCCAACGGCCCGCGGGCCAACACCGTCGGCCGATCGGACAACGACAACACCAACACCTCGACCTCGTCCTTCAGCCAGATCGCGCCCGCGGCGATCCCCAAGAGCTCCAGGTTGTCTCGGCCCGGCAGCCGGGCGATCGGGCGCGGGGCCTCGGGCCGGGACACGTCGAAGAGGTACAGGGCCTGGCGGGTGGTCGCGTACAGGCGTTCGCCTTCGAGGGCCAGGCCGTTGAGGTGTTCGTCTTTGGGCAAGCCGATGGTCGCGACCGAGCGCAGGCCCCCTTCGGCCCACAACAGATCGACGCCATGGCTGATCCCGCTGCGACCTTGGGCGACCAAAGGACCACGAGCCGCCAAGGGGCCGCTGGCCCGGAACCACGGTCGGTCCCGCGCGATGACCTGTCCGTCGAGGGACAACAAGATCACCTGACCTGCGTTGGAGAGGACCAGGCCACCCGGGACCTCGACGAGGGCGTCGGGGCGTTCGGGTAAGGTGGCGATCACGCGTTGGGCGCCGTCGTCGCCGATCCAGCGGACACCACCTCGATCATCGATGGCCCAGTGACCCTGGTTGCTTGGCCGCACCGCTCGGATTTGCGCGGGCGCCTCGACCTTGGCCTCTTCGGCGCCCTTCTTTTCCTTTCGTTTTCGCGGGGCCTCGGGTTCGGGCGCCGGGCGATTCAGCTCGGCCACCCAGGCGAGGCCTTCGGTCGGCCGCTCCGGGAAGTGTGCGCCGCCCTCCAAGGGTAGATCGGCGAGTTCGCCCAAGCGGGCCAAGGCCGCGGCTCGGGCCTCTTGATGGCTTCGACGCGCCGCGAACATGGGCTTCAGCGTCGACTCCGCTTCGGCGAGGCGCAGCAGATCGGCCTCGGGTTCACCTTCGGCGAAGGCCTCGGCCAAGGCGTCTTCGGCTCCGGCCGCGCCGATCCGAGCCCACACGATCGCCCGGGCGACCAGCAGGTCTTCGTCCCGAGTTTCGGCCTCGACCAGGGCTTTGGCCTCCGCGGTGCGCCCGAGGAGGATCAAAGCGATCGCCTTGGTGGGTTGATGCGACTTTTCATCGCTCAACTTGGCCAGGGCCGCCGCCGCTTGCCCGAGGCCGAGGTGGGCCCGGGCCTCGAGGGCCGGATCCCGGTCTTTGGGCCCCAACCTCCCCAACAAC
This sequence comes from Deltaproteobacteria bacterium, assembly GCA_016703535.1. Taxonomy (GTDB): domain Bacteria; phylum Myxococcota; class Kuafuiibacteriia; order Kuafuiibacteriales; family Kuafuiibacteriaceae; genus Kuafuiibacterium; species Kuafuiibacterium phototrophicum. Next base: position 1,958,489 of record JADJBV010000002.1, read on the forward strand.
TCCATCGCTTCGGCCGGTCGTCCTCCCCGGAGCGAATCCCTCGCCAGGTTCCGAAAGCAGCGGGCCAACACGGCTGGGCTGACCGGGCAGCCCTCGATCAGCTCGAAGAGTTTGGCCACCCCGTGGGCCTTGGCCAAGGCCTCCAGGGCGCTCCAACGTTCATGATCTTCGCTCAAGGCCTCCAGGCGGGCGGCCAGGCCGGCGGCGTCGGCGGGCAAGCGGGCTTGTTCGAGCACCGGATCGATCCAACACCCGCTCTTCTCGAAGTGGGTCCGGAGCGCGGCCGCGACCTGCGCGCTGTTTGGGCCACCCCGCTCTTCGTGGGTGTGCCCCGCCCGCAGCCGGACGTCGAAGACCTCGTCCCGAAAGCGCAGCATGATCTCGTCGTCGTCGGCGTGCGCCGTCGCCAGCTCCCCAAAGTGGTAGTGACGAATCGTCGCGGCGTCGGTGTCTTTGGAGGTGCCCTGACCTTCGGGGTAAAAGACGACCCAGCCGTCGTCGACCAGCACCCCTTGCGGGTACACGCTCCCGAAGCCGTGCTCCTTGCGGCGCTCCGAGAGGGGCAAGAGGGGCGCGCCGTGGGGATGACAAAAGGCGATCAGATCGGCCTCCGCCCCATCCATGGTCACGAAGATCCCGACGGGGTGGCTGAAACGCTCGGCGAAGAGCCCCGTCCCCAGCTCGATCGCCGTGCCGCACAAAGCCTGACGGAGGCGGCTCCACGCGCCGGTGAAGGCCCGATCGAGGGTGGGTGACTCGAAGTGCACCGGGGTCCGAGGGACGAAGCCGCTCGGCCCTTCGCCTGGGGAACCCATGACCAGCCGGTCGATCTGGTCGAGCCAACTCCCGGCCGAGATCAGGCCGGCGGCGCGCGCGGGATCTTCGGCGTACGGATAGTTCTCCCACTCGACGCCGAGCCACACGCCGAGCTGGAGTCGGTCTTGAGTGGGCGCCAGCACGATGATCCGCAGGTCCTCGGGCGTCACCTCGCCGGCGCTCAAGGCCTGGTCGATGATCGCGGCCATAACCTTGGGCCAGTCGTGGGCGAAGTCGGGCAGCGGTGAGGAGCTCATCGCCCCGATCCGTGCGACGGTTGAGACGGGGGGCGCAAGGTCCACACCGTCCCCACTCGAACCAGCGTGATCTTCAATACAAGGGGCGACCGATCGGAGGCTCGGGGGGTTCGGGCAAGATGTATTGTGCGGTCAACACCGTGTCGGGTTGAGCTGAAAGGTCGATGTTCGGATCGATCAGCCGCGCCGGGGCCCGGCCGTTCCAGGACACCAAAGCATCGGCGTAGACCTCCACCGGCCCCAGGCCCTTCGCCCCGAAGTCTTTGGCGATGTGGTGGGCCAGCTGGAGGATCAGATCCGGCTGCCCTGACATCTCGTTGGCCTGTCGCCAGGTCAGGTATTCGTGGGCGCTGACTCGCCACTCGCGCCCGGTCGCCTTGGAGCGCACTCGGTAGCTGATGCTCCCGTTCTTTTCGCGCACCATCACCTTCCAGGCGTAGCGCATGCCGACCTCATTCCAGAGCACGTCACCGGGGACCACAAAGTGCCGCAGAGGCACCAACACTTGGACCGCCGCGTACACCGCAAAAACGGCCAGGGCAGGGCGCGACAGACGTGAAGTTGAAGCCGCAGCGATCGGTGCTGGCGCCGATCGGACGAAACGCCGCGGCCAGCTGGGGTCAAAGAACAACAAGGTGACCACCGACATGATCAACGGGAACATGCCGATCTCGAACAACACGTGGGTCACGAAGTGGAAGGTCAACACCACCAGGTAGGCGTAGGGCCGGGTGCGCCGGAACGAGAGCCAAAAGGGGATGCTCAGGTCGTAGAAGAAGCCGGCCCAGCTCATCAGGTAGGCGGTGGCCGGTAGGGCAAAAAGTGGCCCCAAAACGGGCGTTTCGCTGCGGTTCAGCAGCCAGATCTGGAGCGGCTGGGCGTGGAACAACCAGTCGACGCTCAACTTGGCCAAGCCGGCGTAGACGTAGAGCACGCCGATCTGAAATCGCAAAGCGTAGAGGCACCAAGCGGGCAGCGTGGCGGAGGCCAGGGCGGGGCGGCGGCGGGCGTCCAAGCTGTAGTGACGGTGGAGCGGCAACACCACCAGCCACCCGGCCAACAACAACACGAAGTAGTAGTGGTTGAGGTAGTTGGTGACGTCGAGGAGCTGCAGGTAAGCGAAGGCGAAGAAAAAGACGATCGTCGCGGCCCGATAAAACAAGCCGAGGGCGATCAATAAAGCGCTCACGAAGAGCACGGCGAACAAGGTGTAGAGGCCGGCCCGATCCGGCACCGTCACCCACTCGAAGCCTGGGTACTTGAAGAAGAAGTTGGGCCCGACGTAGAGCTTGTCGATCCAACCTTGGAGGACGAAGCGGGCCAGCCCGAAGGCCATCATCAGGCCGAACATCACCCGGAAGGCGACCAGAGAGGCCGCGTCGATCGGTCGGGTCAGGTGTTGCTCCCAGCCTTTTGGGCCCTCAGTCATTGTCACCCGCTCCCTCGTCCGGGACCCGCAGGTTCAGCACCGTCACGAACTGGGTCTTGAGATCGTCGGTCACCTTCTTCACCGCCTCGTAGGCTTCGATTACCTGGTTGCGATCTTGGGTGAGGGCCTGATCCATGGTGCCGGGGAGGGCCCCGACCCGGGCCAAGGCGTCGGTGGTGTCGGCCTGGATCTGAGCGGCCAACTCGGGCGCCCCCCGGGCGATCAAGAAGTCATCGAAGCCGGGCGCGGCCGCGGCTTCCGGGCTGTTGCCCAGATAAAGGCGCTCGAACATCTGCAGGTTGGCCACCAGGTTGTCCTTCGCCGCCTTCGACCACGGTGACTCCAGTGCCTCGGGGCAGGTTGGGGTCGGGCAGCTGGTGGAGAGCCCCGCCGGCGTCGCCATCTTGCGATCTTTGGCCTCGAGGTCGAGATAAAACATCGCGGCGAAGACTTCATCGACCGCGGCCTGAGCGGTGCGGAACGGTGATCCCGCTTGCCCGGCTTTGGCCAGCTGGCGACCAAAACCCGCTTCCCCCACCCACAGATCGACGATCTGCTGGGCCTTCTGCGCCACGTGCCGGGCCAACACCACGCCGTACGCCGCGCGCCGCTTCTCCAAAGCGCCCGGCTCGGCCAAAAGCGCCGCCCAGGGCCCTTGGTTGATCTCCAGTTGGGGGGCGCAGGCGTTTTGGGTCGCGTCCTGGAAAAGCAGATACTCCAGGGCCGCCAGGCCGTAGACGTTGATCAACTCGCCGTTCGGATAGTCGGCCCGCTGGTAGTCACTCACCACCAACTCTTGATCGACTCGGCAGGGGTTGACGGTGGGCCAGGAGTACACCTCGTCCCGTAAGCTCAGGCCGCCGGTCGCCAGGCCGCTGCGGCCCACCGGCCCCAGCTGGAGCAACTCCACCGCTTGCCAAGCCCGCATCGCGCTCCGCCAGGCCCCCTGAGCGTTGCTGCGGGCCGCAGTGCCGTCCCCGGCTTGGGCCGCTTGATCCCAGGCCGAGGCCGCGGTCTCCAGGGCCCGAGCTTCCACCAGAAACTGCTGGTGGGCCGGCTGGATCACCTGGCTCTCCAGGGACGACAACAAGGCGTTGCGATCGAAGTTGTCGCTGGGGGGCGTGGGTGTACCGGCGTTGCTGCAGGCCAACAAGCCGAACAATCCAGGGACCAAACGGCGCATCTACCAGCCTCCTTCGCCTTGATCGTCGCCCAGGTTGGCGTCGCTGAAGTTGTAGGCGTTCTTCAGGATCACCTTGGCCTCCAACAGTCCCGTCCGATACGCGGCGACGTTCGGTGAGCCGGGGAGGGCCGGAGCCTCGCCGAGTCGTGCGTGCAGATCGGTGAGTTGGGCGGTGGTGATCAACTTCTTGGGGTTGAACTGGAGGGCCAACGCGAAGCCCTTCAGCTCCGACCAGTGTTTGGCGTGATCCAGGAACTTGTAGTCCGGGGTGCTGAACTTGGCGTGGTCCTTGAGCAGGTCGTTGATGTAGTGGACCACCGTCGCGGCGATCGCCTTTTCCCAGGCCTGGATCGCTCGATCCCGCTCGCTCTTGAGGGCGGTCACCTGGGCCGGGCTCAAGGCCCCGTCGGCGCTGCTGATCAGGTGGCGACCGGCTCGGAAGCCCAAGAAGGCGTCGGCGGTGAAGTCGGTGGCGGTGACGCTGTCTTTGTCGCGTTTGGCGGCGTTGAGCGAGTGGCCCCAGTTGACCTCGGTCAACAAGTTCAACATCCCGTCGCCGTTGGTGTCGTGGTAGGCCTTGGCGTAGTCGGCCCGGCCACCGGCGGCGGCCAACTCTTCGTCGGTGTAATCGCCGTAGTCGGGCGTCGCGCCAAAATAGCCGAAACCTTCGTCCCAGGCGTGTTCCAGGGCGGTGTACAAGCGGCCGGTCTCGGGGGCGGTGTTGTCGGAGTTGATGCCTTTGCCGGCCAGATCATCGTCCAAGTAGTCGTCGGTGCCTTGGGAGTAACCGATGGCGCCGTCCAGGAACTTCTGGGTCAGCTCGCGCAGATCCTGACCCTCGGGCGTCACGTAGACCTGGGCGATCGGCGTCCCGGTGGGGTCGTTGGGGATGTTGCCGTTGGCTCGGGCGATGGCCTGCTCCTCGATTCGTTCGAAGAAGCGAGTGACCAAGCCGGTCGGGGTGACCGGCCCAGCGCCGCTCCAACCCACGATACCGGTGGTGTTCCAGTCTTGGTGTTGGCCGACCGCGTCGTTGCCGGCGATCTTGTCCCGGAGCTTGGCGGTGCTGCCGAAGTCACCGAAGGTGCTTTGGGTCGCCGGGGGGCTGGTGAAGCCCGCCGCCACGGCGCTGTCCACGTCGCCGCCGGTGCTGGGATCGAAGTCCACGTAGAAGTTGAGCTCCGCCAACACCGAGCCGGTGGTGGGGGTCAGGGTTCCTTGGTCGATGCGAGCGGTCAGGCCGCCGATGCGGCCCTTCAACTCGGCGATCAAGACGTGCCGGAAGGTCTGTCCGGTGTAGCTGACGCTGCTGCCGGCGCCGAAGCGGCTCTCGTAGGTGTAGCGGGCGGGCACTTCATTCTGGCCGCTGTCGGTGGTGCCGCTGTCAGCAGTGCCGCTATCCGCGAGGCCCGCGTCCGCGCCGCCGGCGTCGGGGGTCTCTTCGTCACCACAAGCGGCGGCGAAGCAGAGGCAAGAGAGGGCGATGACCAAAACACGCATGGCGCGGTTCCTCGAGGCGCCGCGGTGGGCGGCGCGGGAGACGCTCGGGGCAGGCGGGTTGGGCCAGGCGTTCGGGGAAAGGAAAGACATTGAGTTTGAGAACCATTATCAATAAGCGGGGCGGGCGCAAGAGAAAAAATGGCGCCCGGAGGGGCCGCGTCTCGCGCTCGGCCCGGTAGGCGGTTGTCCTCCTTCGGCGGACCAGGCTAAAAAACGTCGGCCGTGCGCACCCCTTACGTACTCCTTGGTTTCATTTTGGCCTGTCGGGCCGGTCCGGAGCCGGTCGTGGAACCCACGCCCGGGCCCGGCGGCCCCCCGGCGCCCCCGAGCGCCGACCTGGCCCGACCCGACGAACCTTTCCTCAAGGACGTGCGCCAGCTGACCCACGGCGGCGAAAACGCCGAGGCCTACTTTTCGGTCGACGGCCAGGAGCTGATCCTCCAGTCGACCCGGGACGACCTTGCCTGCGATCAGATCTTCCGCATGAAGGCCGACGGTAGTGACGTCCGCCAGGTTTCGGTCGGCAAAGGCCGCACCACCTGCAGCTACATCCAGACCGACGGCTCCATCCTCTACGCCTCGACCCACGCCCACGGCGAAGGCTGCTTGTGGAAGCCGGATCACTCCCAAGGTTACGTCTGGCCGATCTACCCGGAGATGGATCTGTGGCGCGCCGACGCCGACGGCCAAAACGCTCGGCTCCTCTCCCAATCCTCGGGCTACGACGCCGAAGCGACGGTGTGCTCCAAAGACGGCCGCATCGTCTTTACCTCCACCCGGGACGGCGACCTCGAGCTCTACGTCATGGATCGGGACGGCAAAGACGTGCGCCGCTTGACCCACACCCCGGGCTACGACGGCGGCGCCTTCTTTTCGGCCGACTGCAGCAAGATCGTCTGGCGCGCCTCTCGGCCCAGCGGCGAGGCCTTGGCCGACTACCAGCGCCTCTTGGGCAAGAACCTGGTGCGGCCCAGCGCCCTCGAGCTCTACGTGATGGACGCCGACGGCAAAAACGTCGTGCAGCTCACCCACAACGGCGCCGCCAACTTCGGGCCGTACATGCACCCCTCCAACCAGTTCGTGATCTTCGCCAGCAACGTCGGTGATCCCAAGGGCCGTAACTTCGATCTCTACACCGTGCCGATCACCGGCGGCGAACTCACTCGAATCACCACCGATCCCAGCTTCGACGGCTTCCCGATGTTCAGCCACGACGGAAAACGCCTGGTCTTCGCCTCCAACCGCAACCACCAAAAAGAGGGCGAGACCAACGTCTTCATCGCCGACTGGGCCGGGCCGGGACGATAAAGTTCGTGGGCTCCTTTTTCCTCAACCTGATCCAAGCGCTGTTCGCCGCGTTTTGGTCGGCGTTTTGGATCTCGGCGGCCTTGGTGGCCAGCATCTTCAGCAGCGAGTTGCCGTTTGTGTTCGGCCGAAAGGGCTTTGGGCCCGGCCTGATCTGGGGGGCTCGGGCCAAGGTCGAGGTCCACGGGGTCCCGCCCCTGGACCCCCAAAAAGCCTACGTCTTCGTGATGAACCACCAGAGCATGTTCGACGTGCCCTTGGCCCTGGCGGTCATTCCACTCAATATACGGTTTATCCTCAAGAAGAGCCTCAAGTATGTGCCGTTCATCGGCTGGTACGCCTGGCGCACCAAGATGGTCTTCGTCGATCGCAGCAACCCGGACAGCGCCTACCAGAGCATTGAACAGGCGGTGCAGCGGCTCCGGGATGGGGTCAGCATCTTGGCCTTCCCCGAAGGAACCCGGCGCTCCGGCCCGCTCGGGCCCTTTAAGCGGGGACCATTTGTTTTGGCTCAAGCCGCCGGCGTCGAGGTGGTGCCGATCGCCGCCGAAGGGGCCGGCCGGATCTTGCCCCCGGGTGGCTTCAAGGTCCGAGGGGGGCCGGTGCGGGTGCGGTTCGGCGCACCGATGGCGACCCACCCCTACGGCAACAGCTCCGAAGAGATCGATCGGCTGCGCCGCGACGTGCGGGACGTGATGGCCCGGATGCACCGGGAGATCGGTGGCGACGGTCTCCCGGATCTCGCCAGCGTGGATCTTCCGGTCACCAGCTCTTCTGGATCCGAGCCATGAAGTCGTAGGGGTAGCCGAGTTCGTAGCTGCTGGCTTCGTCCAAGGCGCTGAGCTGTTCTTTGCTCAACACCAGCTCCACCGCCCGCAGGTTGTCGTCCAGTTGCTGAACCGTCCGGGCCCCGAAGATCACCGAGGCCACCGTGGGCTTGTGGAGCAACCAAGCCAAAGCGACCTGAGAAGGTGTCGCCTCCAGCTGCTTCGAGACCTCTTGGAGTGCGTCCAAGACCTTCCAGTTTCGGGGGAGGTCGAAGCGCTGATAACGGTCCTTCCACTTGTCGAGCCGGGTCCCCGTCGGCGCCGTTTGGCCCTTTTGGTATTTGCCGGACAAGAAGCCCCCGGCCAGCGGCGACCAGGGGAGGAGCGAAACTCCGAACTTCTGGCAGGCCGGCACGTGCTCTCGCTCCAGCTCCCGCACGATCAAGCTGTATTGGGCCTGGAGCGCGATGAAGCGGTGCAGCCGCTCCCGGGCCGAGATGAAGAGGCTCTCCACCATCCGGTAGGCGGCGTAGTTGCTGCAGCCCAGGTAGAGCACCTTGCCCTGGTGCACCAGATCGTCCAGGGCCCGCAGGGTCTCCTCCTCAGGCGTGGCCACATCTTGCATGTGGATCTGGTAGAGGTCGATCCGATCGGTCTGGAGGCGCCGTAGGCTGTCCTCGACGGTCTTCATGATCCGGTAGCGGGAGGCGCCGGTGCCGTTGGGGCCGTCCTTCATCCGGAAGCGGAACTTGGTGGCCAACACCACCTGATCGCGGCGCTGCTCTTTGGCGAACCAGCGGCCGATCACTTTTTCCGTGAGGCCGTCTTGGCCGTAGACGTCGGCGGTGTCGAAGAAGTTGATGCCCGCGTCCAAGGCCCGGTTCATGATCGCGAAGGAGGTCGCCTCATCACAGCCCACCTGGTGCATGAAGGATTTGTCGTCGGCCTCGCCGAAGGTCATGGTTCCGAGGCAGAGGCGGGAGACTTCCAGGCCGCTTTGGCCCAGGTTCTGGTACTTCATGCCCCCGGCCTACCAAAGTGGGGCGGGCCGGGATAGTCGGGCCGGGCTCAACGACGGCGCCGAATGAACAAGGCAAAACCCAAGATCGCCCAAGCCGGGCTCTGGGGATCGGCGTCCGAGGTGCGGCAGCCGCAACCGCCGCTGAGCTCAGCGTTGGGATCGGGATCGGCCGGACCCGAGTTACCGCTGTCGGCCCGGACACCGGCGTCGACCGGGCGGCCCGCGTCGTCGAAGCCAAGGTCGGCAGGGAAGCCCACGTCCGCGGGTTGCCCGGCGTCGTCGAAGCCCACGTCGATCGGGGCCGCGTCGGCCTCGGCGCCACCATCCACGAAGCCACCGTCCACGAACCCTTGATCCGGGAAGCCGGCGTCGACGGGGGGTGGCACCGCCCCCAAACCCTTGAAGTCCACCGCCAAGGCCCAGCCCGGGTTGGTGCCGCTCCCGGAGTAGGCGCCGCGGTAGTTTTGAGTTTTGCTGGCGCCGTTGAAGTCCCGGTCCCATTCTTGGTGGGCTCCGAAGCCTGAAAGATCGATGGCCCCGCCCTCCAGGCCCCCACCGGGCCGCGGGTAGAAGTCCATGTTGCCCGGGTTGGTGCCCGGCGTGTTGACGTAGGTGCCGGCCTGGTTGAAGGCGGCGGTGACGTTGTCCCGCTGATCGCCCCCTTGCAGCGGCGTGCCGGCGAAGACCGCGTTGCCGACGATCTCTTGAGTATATGCCTGGTCGGCCCCGAAGATGGCGATGCCTTCGCCCGAGACGTACACCGTGTTGTTGTAGATCTGGATGTTCTTCACCGCGTCGTTTTGCGGCTGGATGTACACGCCGGGCCCGAAGGAGTTGACCAGGACGTTGTCGTGAAACGCCACGTGACCTTCTCCCTGGAAGAGACCCTCACCACCGGTGGCGTTTTGGTAGAAGAAGTTCCCGTAGATCTCATAGCGATCGTTTTGGCCCGGGCCGCTTGGGGGCCAGTGACCCACCAAGAGGTTGGGGCGAGCGTCGGCGCCGGTGGCGGCCCGGTTGGCTTTTACGAAGACGTTGTGACGGATGACGGTGACGCTGTCGCCGGTGGGGAGGCCCGCCAGGTTGGGCCGCGGGTTCTGGTGCTTGATCTGCATGTCGTAGCCCAAGGGATCGACCACCAGGTTTTGCTCGACGATGCCCCTTACGAAGGGCGCGTCGCCGGTGGAGTCGCCGAGGTAGAGCCCCGTGCCGGCCGCCTCGATAAAATTGCCGCGGATGATCCAGTCCCAGGCCGGGCACTTGGTGCTGATGCCCACCAGCTGCTGGTCCACGCCGAAGTTGTAGATGTGCAGGTCTTCGAGGGTGATGTGGTGGGCGAACTGAGAGTTGCCCTCGGCCTTCAGGCCGTCGACCTCTTCGCCGCGGTTGTCCACGTCCAGGTGTTGGAGCACCACGTAGCTGGAGTCGGTGATCGAGATGGTGTTGCAGCAAGAGCGCCCGCCGATGATCGCCCGGGCCCCGCTGGCCGGCCCGGAGATGACGATCGGCGACTGGGCGGTGCCGTTGAGATCGCTGACCGGCAGGCCCTCGTAAGTGCCCGCGGCCAACAGCAGCCGATCGCCGGGCTGGAGGCCGTTCAACAGGTTGCGGTAGGTGGTAGGGTCGGCGGGGTAGTCGGTGGCAGAGGCGGCGGCCGGCCAAAGGAGAACCAGGGCGAGCAGGGGGAGCGTGCGCACCCCTCGAGACTAGCTCAAACCCGGGCGATCGGGATCATCACCTTCTTGGCCATGCGTTCGGCGGTCTCCAAGGCCTCGTTTTTGGCCGGCACCGTCACCAGAACCTCTTCGGTGTCGTCCCGCTTCACCGCCACCAACTCGACCTCGGCTCCCTTCGGCCGCAGGAGGAACTTGGCCACCGCCGCCAGCTTGAGGGCCGGCTTCTCTTCCTTCTGCACGATCTTGCGGGAGACGATCCGCAAGGTCCGCACGTTGGGATCGATCACCACGTTGACCGAGTGGAGCAGGCCACCCACCAGCGTGTACTCCCAGTTGTCGAGGAGCTCCTCGGGTGGCCGGGAGCGGATCGACGGCGGCGGGGGATCTCGTGCGATCAGGTCCTTGGCCTCGTGGATGCCCAACACCACCGGGATGTCGATCGACTCAACGATCGCTCGGACCTGCTTGGCCGCTTCGTCCAGGTTGGTGGCGCTCCAGGCGTAGCTCAGGCTCCGGACGAAGCCGCTGGCCTTGCCGTTTTCGGTGTTCATCTCGGCGGTCTGATCGCCGGTGCGCACGAAACCCCGGGGCAACAGGGACTTCTCCTCCAGGACCTTCAGCAGCGGCTCGGTTTCGCTGACCTCCACGCCTTTGGGCACCCGGAAGTCGACCCCCAACAACAACTTGGGGCCCGGGGCTACCACCATCCGGGAGGGCCGGAACTCGGCCTTGCCGAAGCGATACCGCAACTCCAGGCCGTCACCGATGACGTCGCCCGCCTTGTAGCGCGGCCCGAGCTTCTCGAGGAGTTGATCGACAAAGGCTCGGTCCATGCCCGCAGGTTTGCCTCAAGTGGCGCCGTAGAGCGAGCCCTCAGGGGCCCGTGGGCCATCAATCGCTCCGCACATCGACCTGCTTCAGCTCATTTTCGGACATAGGTGGAGCGGTAGATGAGGGGGCTCGAAAGTCGGCTTCCGGTCAGGCGTACCGAAAGGGTGAGCTGCTTGCCGTCGGGCGAAAGCGCGTACGTGGTGACCCGTGACCCCTGTTCGTCCTGACTGGTAACCACGATGGTCTGGCCGTCGACGCGCGCCGATAGTCGGCCCTCGTCCCCGTCCCTTTGGACGAGGATCGGTTCGGCACCGAGGCGGAGCACCAGGCTGTTCCCTTGTCTCGAAATCTCGAGCCGATCACCCTCGAGCAGGAGCTTCAGCTCACTCGCTGGCGTCGTCCGTTCGTTCAGGCGTTGGCGCGCGCGATCCCGAACCAGGAGGCCCAGGTCTTTGGTCGCGGTCTCAATGGCCTGGACCCGCAGCTGTTCCTCCTGAGCCCCGGGGGAGTGGCGCCAGACCCCCTGGAAGGCCGAGGGCGCCCCGTCCGCGGCAGCGGCGGTGGTGGCCATCGACACAACGCCAGCGACGAAGACCAGGAGCCCAAAGAGGTGCGCTTGGGCCGTGGGCAACGTCTTCGGGGTGCGGTCTCGCGGCAAGGTTCCGTCGGGCATAACGCCATTCAAGGCGCCGGCCATCCCTTCGACAACACCCTCCGCGCCGACTTTTTGCTGCGAACTGTAGAGGGGCTTGCTTCGGCCCCGGCACCGGCGGGTATCCTCTCGGCAGACGGCTCGATGCAGACCGACACGGCGCGAATTCTGATTGTCGAAGACGACGACCAGCTCGCCGAGCTGCTCGTGCAGTATCTCGGCCAGCACGGCTTCGAACTGTTCCGGGAGGCCTCGGGAGAGGCCGGCGCCGCGCGGATCCTGGAGGCGACCCCCGACCTCGTCATTTTGGACCTGATGTTGCCGGCCGTGAATGGCCTCGATGTCTGCCGTCGGGTTCGCCAGTCCTACTCGGGGGCGATCGTGATGTTGACGGCCAGCCAAAGCGAAGCGGACCACGTGGCGGGGCTGGAGCTCGGCGCGGACGACTTCGTGACCAAACCGATTGAACCGCGGATCCTCCTCGCCCGCGTTCGCGCGCAACTTCGCCGGCTCGACCGCGGACGAAGCTGGAGCGGAGATCCCGCGAATGGCTTGCTCGAGTTCGGGCCGTTACGAGTTGATGTCACCTCTCGCGACGTCACCGTAGCGGGGGAGTCGGTCCCCCTCACGTCGATGGAGTTCGACATCTTGTTGATGCTCGCCAGGGAAGCAGGGAGCGTCGTCAAGCGAGAAGATCTCTACAACATCATCCTGGAGACCGAATACGACGGCATCGATCGAGGTATGGATGTTCACGTGAGCCGCATTCGTCGAAAGCTCCAAAGCTCGGGTTTCGATTCCAGCCGACTGAAGTCGGTCCGGGGTGTCGGTTACTTGCTGGCGTACCGATGAAGCCCTCGTTCTTCCGCTTGATCATCTCCACCGTGTTGGTGGGGTGGGTCGTCGGGCTCGTGGTCCTCATCCTGTTCGCGCGGAGCCGAGACTGGACGGGAGAACGAATCCGCCGCGACGGTGTCTTGTTGGTTCATGCCCTGCTTGACGCAGAACCTCCCGAAAACAGAGAGGCGCGGCTTGGGACTCTTCGCGAGCACTTCGAGGTCGACTTGTCCCTCGCGTCCCTCGCCGCGGTCGAACATCGCGCCGGCCGGAGGTTGGCCGCCGGGGAACTCGTTACCCATCGCGAGGCTCCCCGCGAACAGTGGGCCTTCATCGCCTTCCACGACGGCGGCGGAGTGTTGGTGGCGGGTCCAGTTGATCCCGCGATCCCGCCCGGCGCCTTCCCGGTTGGGCTAATTCTCGCCATCGTCGGCCTGCCGCTGATCACCGGCTTGATCGCGCTGAGGGTGCAGCGGGAACTCAACAAGGTCGAGATGGCGAGCCAGGCGCTAGCGGTCGGGGAGCTCGGCGCCCGCGTCGCCGATCATTCGGGGCCGTCGGCTGAGCTCGCCGCGAGCTTCAATTCGATGGCTATGCGCGTCGAGCGCCTGATCCGCAACCGGGACGAACTCGTTCAAGCGGTCTCGCACGAGCTCGGCTCGCCGCTCGCCAGACTGCGCTTTCACGTGGAGCTTCTCGATGATCTCTCGGAAGAAGAGCGTGAAGCGCGCCTCCGATCGATGACCAGAGAACTCGATGCTCTCGACGAGCTGGTCGCCGAACTCCTGAGCTACGTGCAGTCTGACGAGATGCAGATCGAGCGCACGACGTTCGAGCCGCGGCGGGTGCTTGCAGACCTCGCGGAGCTCGCGGAGCTCGCGGAGCTCGAAGCTCCAGAAGGTCGCGCGGTTAAGGTTGAACTTGAGATCCCCGAGCGCTCCGAGGTGTTGGCAGACCAGCGGCTGTTTCAAAGAGCGATCGAGAACCTGCTGAGGAACGCGGTCCATCACGCGAAGGGTAGGGTCCTGCTGAGGTTGACGGAGGACGACGCATCCATCCGAGTGGCGGTGCACGACGACGGGCCGGGCATCCCAGAGGCGCTTCGGGAGAAGGTGACGATCCCCTTCTTCCGGGCCGAACCCAATCGCGACCGAAGGACCGGCGGCGCCGGGCTTGGTCTCGCGATCGTCAGCCGCATCATGCAACGCCACGGCGGGCGCCTGGAGATCGATACTTCACCTCTCGGCGGGGCGAGGGTGGCCACGGTTTGGCCTCGAAACACCTAGCCGAAGTTCAGAACGCGACATCGAAGGTGGCCTCTACAGTTCGCTACGAAACGCAGCGCAATGCGCGTTGTTTCGTTCGGTGGTGGCTGGTTCAATCGTTCTCCTCATGCGTCGATGTGTCCTCCCCCATCCACTCCCTCTTTCGGCGACCCCGTTTGCAGTATCCCTGGTCGCGGTCTTTTCCGGGGTCGTGGCGGGCTGCGGCGACGGCCAGGGAGGCGTCGAGCCTGGACCCGCCGGAGGTCCCACCTACTACGCCGACGCCAAGGCGATCGTCGATGCCCGGTGCGCCACTTGCCACCGGCCCGGTGACATCGGTCCCTTTCCGCTTACGACCTTCGCGGAGGTCAAGGCCTTCGCCGGGCCGGTTCGGGCGGCGGTCGAAAGCGGCACGATGCCTCCTTGGCAGCCCTCGGACGAGTGCAACAGCTACCAGGAGAACATCGATCTCACGGCGGCCGAGAAGGAGCTGTTGCTCGCTTGGCTAAAGGCCGATGCGCCCGAAGGGAATCTGGACGAAGCACCAGCGTCCACGCCCCCAGCCTCGCTTGGCTTTGAGGCGGATCTATCCCTGCAGCTGCCTGAACCCTACACCCCGACGCGCGAGCCTGACGACTATCGCTGTCAGCTCATCCCATGGCCCGCCGAGGATACGCGCTTCGTAACAGGTTTGCGGGTGATGCCCGACCAACGCGCCATCGTTCATCACGTCATCGTGTTCGTCGTTGGCCCGGAGGCGGCGGAGCAGTACCGCGGCTTTGACGCGGCCGAAGAAGGGCCAGGCTACACCTGTTACGGCGGTCCCCGTGCCAACACCGGGGGAGGGCTGGGAAACGTCGATCCCGCCGTGTTGTTCGCCGCGCTCAACGAACTCGGCCTGACCGTTGCCGATGTTCAGTCTGGCAACCTGACCGAAGAGCAGTTCTTGGCCCTGGCTGCCAAAGTACGTGGCGACGAGGCCGTGGGCCTGTTCCGCTCGATCGGATCGTGGGTCCCCGGCGCACCCGCGGGGCGGTTGCCCGCGGGCACCGGCATTCGCGTCGAGCCGGGGTCTTTGCTCGTGGCTCAGTTCCACTACAACACGCTCACGTCCGCGCCCGTCGCCGACCAGTCGCGCATCGAGATCGCGACTGCGCCCTCCGTGGAACGGGAGGCGACGATCCTCCCCGCTGTCGACTTGGGCTGGGTGAGTCAAGGCCTCATCCGCGAGCCCATGACCATCCCCGCGGGTGCAGCCAACGTCCAGCACTCGACCACACTCGCCTACGACTCCGTGTTTGTGGCCGGTGCTCGCCGGACCCTGAACCTGAGCGAGGATGCACCCCTCGTGATCCACCGGGCCAACCATCACATGCACGAACTCGGTACGAGCCAACGCACCGAACTCCGGCACGCCGATGGAACCAAAAGCTGCGTCCTCGATATCCCCGACTGGGACTTCCATTGGCAGGGCTCCTACACGTTGGCCGAGCCGGTCACGATTCGACCGGGTGACTCGCTGTGGATGGGCTGCACCTGGGATAACACGGCCGCCAACCAGCCCATCATCGACGGCCAGGCCCGCACGCCCGCCAACGTGGCCTGGGGTGAAGGCACGTCGGACGAGATGTGCCTGGGCGCGTTCTACGTGACCGCGGAGTAGTCGTGCGCTGGGCTTGGGTGTGCCTGCTGTGGGTCGTGGCCTGTGGTGGGTCGGAGGTCGGCGCACCGGGCTTTGGCGAGCCCTTGGACCCGGTCCCCTTGCTCGATCCCTTTGCCCTCACGCCGGTCAAGGCTGAGGCCGATCCCTTCGTTGACCACCGTCCCGCCGAGTTCGACTGCCCGGCCGCGACCTGGGGGCCCGAAGGCGGCGGCTTCGAGGTGCAGACCGGCGCCTGCAACTACGCGGCGTTCGACCAGCCGCTGCCGATGCCCGTCGAGGTCGGCGATCGACTCTCCATCCTCGTTTGGCACGACCTCCTCGATTCGGCCGAGCCGGGGACGGCGCATTTGGCGGTGTGGGTTGGGACGACGGTCTTGTGGCAAGCTGAGGTCGACATCCCCGCACCCTCGGGCACTTTCGAGGCTGTTGTTCCGATCGCCTCAACCCCGGCCGCTGACGCTCGGCTGGGTCTGCACCTCCACAACCACGGCTTCAACAGCTGGCGCTTCGTGGAGGTCGACCTTCAACGCGACTGAGCCGGAACTTCCGGAGGGTTCGGCTCAGAGACCTCGGGCCGTCGCTCGACCAGCGCGCCATCCTGGAGCTCCACGACCCGGTCGGCCAGCTCCAAGATGCGTGGATCGTGGGTGACCATAACCGTCGTGGTGCCCCGTTCGCGCCCAAGGTTCCGCAGCAACTGGACGACCTGCCGGCCGCTGGTCTTATCGAGCGCCGCCGTGGGTTCGTCGGCGAACACGATGGCCGGGTTCGCCACCAAGGCGCGGGCCACCGCGACCCGCTGCTTCTGCCCGCCCGACAACTGGGACGGGAAGTAGTCCACCCGGCTCTCCAAGCCCACCAACCCGAGCATGTGCTCGACCGCGACGTTGTGGCGGTCGGGGTCACCGCGGCCGTGCACCTGGAGGGCCATCAGGACATTCTGTCGAGCGGTGAGGCTGTCGTGGAGGTTGTGGGCCTGAAAGATGAAGCCCAACCTACGGCGCAGGGTCTCCAAGGTGCGCCCGTCGGCGCCGCTCAACTCCTGATCCAGGACCCGCACGCTCCCCGACTGCACCTGACGCAGGCAGCCCATCAGCGTCAGCAGGGTGGTCTTGCCCGAGCCCGACGGCCCCATCAACACCACGAGCGAGCCGCGCGCCACCTGCAGGTTGATCCCAAAAAGCACCTGCTTCTTGGCCTGACCTTCGCCAAAGGCGTGGTCGACCCCGCGAACAACGATCGGGTCCATCAGAACAAGTCCGCCGGATCGGCCGCCCGGAGGCGGCGAATGGCCAGCATGCCCGAAAGGCTACAGGCGACCAAAGTGCCGATGAACACCCCGACGGCGCGTTCCATCGTCATAAACAGAGGCACGCCCGCACTTCGAACGAGCCCATCGTAGAAGAGCTGCGCCACCCCGATGCCCGGAATGAACCCCAGCGCACCCAGGACCAGGGCCTCCTCGAGGATGACCGCCACGAAGAACCGGTGCGGGTACCCCATGGCTTTTAAGGTGGCGTACTCCTTGAGGTGGTCGGCCACGTCGGTCGCCAAGACTTGGTAGGCGATGACGATGCCCACGATGATGCCGATCAGGACCCCAAAGCCAAAGATGATCCCCGTGGGCCGGTCTCGCAGCTGCACCTTGGCCGCGACCGCCATCGCGTCCTCGATGGGCGAGACCTTGGCGTTGGGCCCGATGAGGGCGCTTACGCCGGGTGCCACCTGGCGAGGGTCGGCGCCGGGGGTGATGCGCAGGAGCAGGTGGCTCGGAGCGGCGGAGCTTCGCTTCGGCGAAAGTCGGAAGAAGGTCTGGTCGCTCACCAACAGCCCACCATCTCCGCCGAACCCGCCGCCCAGGCTGAAGGTACCCACGGAACGGATGCGCCGTCCCTGGATCTCGAACGGCACCGGCGAGTTTGGCGTCGCGCCCTCGAAGGGCGTCATATCCAAGAACCGCGTGTCGCGGTCGGTGAGGGCGGTGTCGAGCATGGAGGTGGCCTCGACCTTCGCCTCGAGATCCGACCGGAAGAAGCTCCGGTGGTGCGAGGCCATGCCGTAGAGCGCGAGCGCCGAGGTGTCGCCGCCTTCCGCGAGCCACTCGACGCGGCCCACATACAGCGGGGCACCATCAGCGACCTGCGGATGTGACAAGGCCTGGTGCAGACGCGCGCGTGGCAGGTTGGAGCCGTCGTCGAACCCAGCCGAGTCGATGGACGAGACGAGCAAAAGGTCGCGATCGAATAGGCGGTAGGGACGGAGGACCGTCTCTTCGAGGGAGCCCGAGAGGCCGAGTTGGACCAGGACGAGCACATTCGCGAACGCCACTCCAGAGATGGCGGCGATCAACCGGCCGGGTTTGTGAGCGAGCTGCAGCCACCCGATGGGCAAGCGACCAAGCAAGCGGGTCAACAACCGGATCATGGATCCTCGACCTCGATGTGGGCGACGACCTCAAGGCCCACGAACCGGGCCGCCTGCGGCCGGGAGCTCTCGTCGATGACCACCCACGCCTTCACGACCCGGGCGTCGGTGTTGGCGGCGGGGTCGTCGCTGGTGAGCGACTGGCGGCCGACCTCGAGCCCGATGCGGCGGATGGTGCCGTTGAGGGGAGCTTGAAGCACCGGCGACTCAAGCCGAACCGGTCGCCCCACGGACAACTTGGGCACCGCCTCTTGATAGACCTCGAGTTCGGCTTCCATGCGCGACAAGTCGCCGAGGGTCAGCAGCGTCCCGGAGGATGCGCGTTCGCCGGGCCTGACGTTGATCGACAACACGGTGCCGGTGGAGGGGGCGTGGACAGTGGTGTTGCGCAGCTCGGCCTCGGCCCGGGCGAGTTCGGCCTTGGCCGCCTCGACGTTTTGCTCGGCCAGACGGATGTCGGCGCTGCCATGGCGGCCAGACAGCGCTTCGGCGCGGCGGAGTTCGGCGTTGGCCTGCTCGGCCGCGGCCTGTGCCGCCTCGAGCTCCGCCCGGGGAACCGCGTCTCCAGCAACCAGCCCCTTGGTTCGGTCCAGATCCAGCTGCGCCTTCTTTGCGACGGCGCGAGCCGCCTCGATGGATGCAGCCGCCTCTCGTTGACCGACGCTGACGTCGCGCTTGGACGCGGCCAACGCGGCTTCGGAGACGTCGACAGCGCGGCGGGCTGCGTCCCGTGACGCGAGCGCCTGCGGATAGGTGTCGAGAACGACGATCGGTGCATCGAACTCGACGACGTCTCCTTCCTCAACGAGGAGGTCGAGAACCCGGGGCGCCGAGGCGGCGGAGGGACCGGCGACCTCAACCACACTGCCGACGGGCTGCAGGCGGCCGAGGGCCACGATGCCTTTTTTGGAGGTCGCGTCTTCGGCGGGCGCAGCGGGCGGCGCCACTGCGATCGGCGCTCGCAGGGCGCCCCCGCCGGGCTTTAGCCCAGACACGGCGAAGAAGGCGCGGACCCCCGGGCCTTGGATGTAGACGCCGGCAACGGCGCCGAGGAACAGCAGGGCACCCGCGGCGCCCACGCGCACCGCCCACGGCAGCGCCGCTCGAGGAGTCGCGGGCCGGGAAGTGATTCCGGGCTCAGGGAGGGGGAGATCGTCGCGTGGTTCCATCGGTCCTCATCGGCGTTGGGCCCCCGTTATACCCGGCTTCGACCAGGTGGCCTTCGGGCGCTACACTTCTCTACGTTAGCTAGGTCACGATCGTGGCCTAGTCGTGACCGCGTAGTTGGGAAGGTCGAAGGATGTTGCGATCTCCAACAATCGACCCATGAAGATCCAAGGTGCGACGACGACGGCGATCGTGAGGCTCGCCGATCCTCCGGAGCGCCAGGCGCCCCTTCCGCCCGAGGTCCAAGGCCCAGGGCGGGCGCCCGAGCTCGCCGCCCGAGCCCCCGAAGCTGCTTCGCCTCCGGACGCCCGGCGAAGCGTTGACAAGCTCGCTCGCCGACGTCGAACGCGCCCGGGTGATCCTCGAGCTCCTCGGCTCGGAGAAAGCGATCCTGCTCGAGTTGCGATGCGCCTGCGCGGAGACCAAAGCGATCGTCGACCAGGCGTTGGCCAAGCTTGAGAAGAACATCGAGGCCTTGAAGGCCAACGTCGCCGAGGCGCACCGGGAGTTGCTCTTCACCGCGATGACGGTGATCCTCGGCGCGGCCGCGCTACAAGCCTCTCTGAGACTCGCGCTCAGCTCGCGCCGTAGAGCGAGCCCTGCGGCGCGCCTTGCACCACCAACTCGAGCAACTTCTCCACCAGCTCCAGCTCCCGATCGAAGGTCGGATCCCCCAAGATCTCCTGGTCCCGGCGGAAACGTTCGATCGCCTGCTCCAGGATCCTTGCCGCCTCCGCGCGATCTTTTGAATAGATCATGGTCGCCGCCTCCATGACCCGGACCAACACCGCCAAGATGATGCTCTAATGCACGGCCCGCTGCTGGTAAAGCTCACCGCCTTCGCTGGGCGTCTGGCCGGCGAAGTTCAAGGCCAACGTTTGGGTGCGTTGTTCGCCCCCGGTCTCCCGATAGCGGAGGCGGGCCGCCAACTCCATGCCAAGGAGCTGCTCTCGGCTCCCGGTGAGCCGGACCAACAAGGCGCCGCGGTTTTTGCTCAAGAAGACGGTCGAGGCGGTGAGGGCAGTCGAAGGGCCACCTTCTTTCGTCGGGAAGCCGTAGCTGGCGGCCACCTGTACGCCGCCGCTGGCCTCGATGCTCAGCTCCAGATCTCGGGCCAACTCCACGGTCATCCAGGGCCAGCTCTGCTCCATCAGCTGGTCCAGGTGGGCGGGGGTGGTGGCGGAGAAGGCGTTGGCGCCCGGGACGTGGGCCATGGCGCTCATCAACTCGGTGCCCAGGCCCAGACCCAGGCCAAAGATCGTGAGCCCCACGCCTTCTTGGCCGCCTTCCTTCACCATGGTCTCGAACTCGCCGCCCGAGGTCGCGCCGACGTTGGGTTGTTCGTCGGTGAACAACATGATCCGCACCGAGTCAGCTTGTCCTCGCAGCTCATCGGCCAACTCGTAGGCCCGCTCGAGGCCAGCCTCCATGTTGGTGGAGCCGTTGCTGTCGAGATCATCGATGGCGTCTTGGATCTGCTCGTGACGATCCCCTCGAGTGGGATCCAAGACCACATCCACGTCGCTGCCGTAGGTGACGATGGCGATCAGGTCACCTTCACCGAGTTGGCTCTGGATCTTGCCGAGGAGCTTTCGGGCCAGCTCTCCCGGCGTCGGGTGTTCTTCGTCGCCGCCGCCCCAACCCATGGAGCCCGAGACGTCCACGGTAGCGATGATCGCCAAGCTGGGGCGCCGGAAAGTTTGGGGATCGACGTTCGATGACAACCCAACTTGCAACCAGCCCGCGGGCTCTCCTTGTTCGTCGGGCGCCAAGGCCATGGCACCTCGCAAACACAGGGTCGTTTCGCAGGCTGGGCCCTCCAGGGGCAGGTCGTGTTCGCTGAGCATGCCCTCGACCTTGAAGGCCGAGGCGGGAGGAACCTGACCTTGGTCGATCAGGTCCCGGGCGAAGTTCAGATCTTGAATGCCACCTGGGTTGGCGCCGAAGTCACCACAGGCGGCGAGGAGCAGGGCGGGGAGGGCTCGTTTCCACATGGGCCCGGCTCTTTCCAAGCGTGGTGCCAGGGCCCAAGTCCCCGAAACCAGGGATCCCGGGGGCGGGGCCGGCCCGGCGAAGATGTCAGGAGGGTGGCCGCTCGGCGTCGGGCCCGCTTGTCGTGGTGGCGTTCAGCTCGGCTCGGCGATGACCTTGGCCGCCAGCAGATCCTCGATCGCCGCGTCGTTGAGGCCGAGCAACCGCTTCAACACCGGGCGGGTGTGTTCACCGATCCGCGGCGGCGCGGCCACCGACAAGGGAGGAGCGCCGTCGAGCCGCACGGGCGAAGCCACGCTGCGGACCAAGCCGGCGATCGGGTGGTGGTGGGTGAGGATCGCGCCCCGGGCGTGGAGTTGGGGGTGCTCCAAGGCTTGGGCCACCTCCAACACCGGGCCACCGGGGATGCCGGCCTCCCGAAAGACCCGATCCCACTCATCCCGGGTCCGTTCCCGGAACTTGGGCGTCAACACCGCCATCAAGGCGCCTCGGTTTTCGACCCGGGCCCGGTTGGAGCGGAAACGTTCGTCGTCCTTGAGCCACGGCAAGCTCATCAGGTGCACCAGCCGATCGAACTGGCCGTCGTTGCCCACCGCCAAGGCGTAGAGGCCGTCTTTGGTCTCGATGGTCTCGTAGGGGCAGATCGAGGGATGGGCGTTCCCCATCCGGGCCGGGTTTTGGCTGGTCGCGAAGTAGATGCCGGCTTGATAGGTGAGCAGCGCGGTCATGGCCTCGAGCATGGAGATCTCCACGTGATGCCCTTGGCCGCTCTTTTGTCGTTCGAACAAGGCCGCCAAGATCCCTTGGGCCGCGAACATCCCGGCCACCATGTCGGCGATGGCGATGCCCACCTTGGTCGGCTCATCGGCGGGGCTGCCGGTCAGGGCCATCAGGCCGCTGGCCGCTTGGATGATCGCGTCGTAGCCGGGCAAGCCGGCGTAGTCGGGATCGCCGTCGCTGCCGTAGCCGCTGATCGCGCAGGTGATCAAACTGGGCTTCAGCTTGCGCAAGGTCTCGTGGCCCAGGCCCAACCGCTCGGAGGTCCCGGGACGAAAGTTTTCGATGACCACGTCGACCCGCTGGGCGAGGGCCAACACCAACTCGCGGCCGCGCTCTTCTTTGAGATCGACCGCGACGCTCTGCTTGCCCCGGTTGATGCTGAGGAAGTAGGTCGACTCGCCATGCACGAAGGGAGGGCCAAAACGCCGGGTGTCATCGCCGCCGACCGGGTGCTCGATCTTGATCACCTCGGCGCCCAGATCGATCAGCTGTTGGGTCGCAAAAGGGCCGGACAAGACCCGGGTGAGGTCGAGGACTTGAATGCCGCGCAGCGGAGCCAGCATGCCCAGGCGGTTAACACAGCCGCCCCCCCAAGGCGAAGGCCATGAAGGCCGCGGCGGTCATCCCGGCCCTCGACGAAGAGGGTTCGATCCCAGCCGTGGTGCGGGCCTTGATCGAAGGCGGTGCCCTCGATCAGGTGGTGGTGGTCGACAACGGCAGCACCGATCGCACCGCCCTCGTCGCAAGAGAAGCGGGCGCCACCGTGGTTTCGGAGCCGAACCGCGGCTACGGCAACGCTTGTCTCCGGGGCATCGCGGCCTTGGCGCAACGGGAAGGTGGCCCCCCCGAGGTGGTGGTCTTCGTCGACGGCGATGGTAGCAACGACTGCGCCGAGGTTCCGCTCTTGTTGCGCGAGATCGAGCGGGGCGCCCAGCTGGTGATCGGATCCCGGGTGCGTCGCAGTGAACCCGGATCTTTGACGGTGCCGCAGCGCTTCGGCAACCAACTGGCCACCACCTTGATGCGGGTGTTGCACGGCATCCGCTACACCGATCTCGGCCCCTTCCGCGCCATCACCTGGGATGGGCTGACGCGGATCGGGATGGAAGATCAGACCTACGGCTGGACCGTGGAGATGCAACTCAAAGCAGCGAAGTTCGGTCTTCAGGTGGCGGAGGTCGACGTGGCCAACAAACCGCGGACGGCGGGGCGCTCCAAAGTGGCAGGGACCGTCCGCGGGGTGGTTGGGGCGGGCACCAAGATCATCGGCACGATTGTTCGCTACCGTTGAAGGAGGGCCGCCCCGTCAAATCGCCTCGGCCCCACCAGGTCCGAAGGCGATTCCAAAGGCTCGGTTCACCTGAGGCCGAGCGGTTTCGGATCGCGAGCCACAAGGGCACCAGGATCAACCCGCCCGGCGTGATCAGCGCCAGAGCCAAGAGCCCATAACGCATCCACGTCGTCATACCGCTCCGCCTTCGCACGCCCTGTGCCAGGCGCCAGGTACGGCCCCAGCGCGGCTCGAGCCTAGGGATCCATGCTCTGGGCTCCGTCGGCCGGTCGACAGGGACGTCGGAATTCCGAGAGGTCTCTGACCGTCGCGCCCGACCC
This sequence comes from Deltaproteobacteria bacterium, assembly GCA_016703535.1. Classification (GTDB taxonomy): domain Bacteria; phylum Myxococcota; class Kuafuiibacteriia; order Kuafuiibacteriales; family Kuafuiibacteriaceae; genus Kuafuiibacterium; species Kuafuiibacterium phototrophicum. Next base: position 1,981,665 of record JADJBV010000002.1, read on the forward strand.
GGCCCCGGCGCAAACGTCGAGGGGTGGGGCGGCTTTGCCGCCCCGGGACCCCGAGTAAGTGACGGGTAAGGGGCGTCCTCTGTGGAGTGGGCGATACAGAGGACAGGAGGATTCACCCCATGGACCACGTGAGCCCAGCGCCCGACACCGATCTTTTCTCCGCCGCCGAGACCACCCCGCCCCTCGGCACTTTTCGGCTGACCGTCGTCGAAGGACCCGACCGCCCCTCGACCCGACTCCTCCGGGGCATCCCGGTGGTGGCCGGAACCGCGCCCTACGTGGACTGGGTGTTGAGCGACGGCACCGTGTCCCGGCGCCACGCCCGGCTCGCGGCGGTGCCGGGTGGGGTCGAGGTCCGGGATCTGGGCAGCAAAAACGGGCTCTGGTTGGCCGGCGGTCGGGTGATCCACGCCTGTTTGGCCCCGGGTTCGGCGGTCCGCTTGGGCCGCACCGTGATCCAGATCGCTTGTGAGCAAGACCTGGCGCCCAGCCGTCGGGAGTTGGCCGGGCTCCACGGGCAAAGCCCGGTGATGCAGCGCCTCTACAATGAGCTGGAGCGGCTGGCCGGGGCCCACACTCCGGTGATCCTGGAGGGTGAAGCGGGGGTCGGAAAGGCCCGAGCCGCTCGGGCGCTCCATCGGCTCGGGCCTCAAGCCGACGGCCCCTGCGTGGTCATCGAGGCCCGGGACGTGGGGGGGCGGGGCCTGAGCGGCGCCACCCCGGTGCGCTCGGGCACGGTGATCGTCACCCAACTCGAGCTGCTTTCGGAGGCCGCTCGCTTGGCGGTCCTGGCCGAGCTGGAGGTGGGTTTGGGCACGGCCCGAATCATCGGCACAACTCGGAAGGATCTGAATCGAACCTTGGCGACCACCGAGGCCTCCCGTTCCCGACTGGGCCAGCTCGGCCTGTCTCGGGTCCGGGTGCCGCCGCTTCGGGAGCGAGGGGGCGATCTGTTGTTGTTGATCGACGAGCTCTTCCTCGAGTTGGGCGCGGCCGGGCTCGGCCTTGGGCCCGAAGATCTGGGAGAGCTGCAGGCCCAACGTTGGCCCGAGAACATTCGGGAGCTGCGCCGAAACCTGGCGCGGCGGGTCGTGACCCGGGTCGATCGACCTGGGGCCGAGCGGGCCTCGGAGGCGGCGATCGGCACCGACCTGCCGTACAAGATCGCCCGGGGTCAGCTCCTCGAGGCCTTCGAACGTGAGTACACCAGGGCCATCTTGGCCCGGGCCGACGGCAACATCTCCCACGCGGCCCGGGTGGCGGGCATCGACCGGGTCTACCTGCACCGGCTGATCCGTAAGTATGGGCTGTGAGCCGGACGGCAAGTGGCGGGCGTCGCCGAAAGCTGCTACCTGACCCTCCACGCGCATGCGCTTCTTACGGTGGATCGCCGGCAGTGGGCTCCGGGTCACCCTCGCGATCGCCCTGGCGTTCGCGACCTACCACGTGCTCAACGAGCTCCGGGTGCTCTCGGGTGCGCCGCTCAACTTCCTGCAGCGCCTGGAGTTGACCGCCCTCGACGTCAAGTTCGCCTTCCGTGGGCCCAAAAAACCGGACTGGGGCGTGGGCATCGCCGGCCTCGACGAAAAGGCGATCGATCGTTTTGGCCCGCCGCCTTGGCCCCGGACCGTCCACGCCCAGCTGGTCGATCGGCTGACCGAACTGGGCGCCGCCTCCATCGCCTACGACATGACCTTCGAGCAGGCGACCTCCAGCGGCAAACGGGCCCTGGTCGACGAGGTCCAAAAGATGGCCAGCGAGGTCGGCCTGCCCGCGGCCAAGACCGGCCTCGAACGCAGCGCTCAAGCGATCGACAAGACCACCAAAAGCCTCCAAAAGCTGAAGCGCCCGCCCCAGCTGGCCAAGTTGGCGGCCGACCTCGAGCCCGCCGAAAAGGAGGTCCGGGGCGCGGTCGATAGCCTGAACCGCTTCGACAAGAAGTTGGAGTTGGCGGCGGCCGAGATCGATCCCGACAACGCCTTCGCCGCGGCCATCGCCCGCTCGGGGCGAGTGGTGTTGGGCGTGGTCGCCTTGTCCCGCAACGAGGCGGAGTCCATCGAGTCCTCGGCCGAACAACTCGCCGCCGCCTATCGGTTGGTGCGCAGCTCGACGATCACCGAGATGGTCGAGCCCGACTCGGCCGGCACCGCCCATGTCTTCGACGCTCGAGCGGTGATCCGGGATGGCGCCTTCCGCCGCTACTTCGGGCTGCGGGCGCCGGTGAACACCTTGGCCCAGGCCACGGCCCACTTCGCCACCATCAACGCCGCGCCCGACGACGACGGCGTCAACCGCCGCATGCCGCTCCTCACCACCGTCAAGGGTTCGGGGGTGTTGTTGCCCAGCCTGGCCCTCAAGGCCGTAGAGGTCGCCAAAGATCCGGACTTGATCGAGGTCCTTGGTGCGCCCGGCGATCCGGCCCCCCACGCCATCCGTATCGGCGCGCTCGTGGTGCCCACCGAACTCGAGGCCACCACCACCATCGACTGGTACGGCCGCTTTGATCAGCAAGAGATTCCGCTCTACTCCATCGCCGATCTGATCGATGGAAAGGTCCCGAGCGACGAGGTCCGGGGCAAGGTGATCTTCGTGGCCGCCACCGCCATCGGCACCCACGATCAGCGGGTCACGCCCCTCGAGCGTGCGGTGCCCGGCGTCTACATCCACGCCACCCTGGCCCAGAACCTGTTGGACGGCCGCCACCTGGCCCGGCCCACCTACGCGGTCGGCATCGAGGTCTTGATCTTGATGATGATCGGCCTGTTGTCCGGCCTGGTGATGACCCGCTTCCACGTGGTGGGGCAGGTGGTGATCGCCGTGGCCTTGGCCGTCGGTTGGGTGGCCCTCGATCAGTTCGTGCTCTTTCAAGAGGGCTTGGTGGTCTACAGCGTGTTGCCCACGCTCCAGGTCTTCATCACCCTCTTGGCCGTCGCCATCTGGGGATTTTTGGTCGAACAGCGGGAGCGTCGCCGCACCAAACAAGCCTTTGGTCAGTACCTGTCTCCCAAGGTGATGGAGCAGGTCCTCTCCGATCCCGAGGAGTACCTGAAGTTGGGCGGCCGTCGGTACGAGGCCACCGTCTTGTTTTCGGACATCCGGGGCTTCACCACCATCTCCGAGGCCCTCACGCCCGAAGAGTTGGGGCGCATGCTCAACCGTTACATGACGCCGATGACCAAGATCGTCTTCGACTTCGAAGGCACCTTGGACAAGTACATCGGCGACGCCGTGATGGCCTTTTGGGGCGCGCCGGTGGAGCAAAAAGACCACGCGGTTTTGGCCTGCCGGGCCGCCCTCAAGATGTTGGCCATCGTCGAAGAGCTCAACAAAGAGTTTGCGCAAGACGGCTTGCCCCACATCGCCATCGGCGTCGGCCTCTCGAGCGGACCGATGACCATCGGCAACATGGGCTCGGACGAACACTTCGCGTACACCGCCTTGGGCGACAAGGTGAACCTGGGCTCACGCCTGGAGGGGCAGACCAAAGACTACGGCGTCGACGTGATCATCTCCGAGGACACCCACGAAAAGGTCAAAGAGGTGATGTTGTGCCGGGAGCTGGGGGCGCTGCGGGTCAAGGGCAAGCTCGAGCCGGTGCGGATCTACGAATTGCTCGGGCCGATCGGCGAACAACAAGGTCGCTTGCCCTTCGTGGAGGCCTTCCACCTGGGGTTGGTGTCCTTCCGGGCCCGCAGCTGGGATGACGCCGCCGCCCACTTCACTCGGGCCCGAGCCCTCAAGGGCGTCGAGGGCGACAAGTGCTGCGACAACTACATCGCCTGGTGCATGGAATACAAAGAAGCCCCACCCCCCTCGGGCTGGGACGGCGTGCGGACCGCCACCAGTAAGTAGCGCCTCGGCGACTTGGGTTTGGCGCCCGCTTCCGCCTTGCTGGACGGGCCCCGGGCTGTTAGGCCGTGCCCGTGTCCTGGTTCAAGCGGATGGCCTCGCCCAAGGTGAAGGGCGACGAAAAAGCTTCGGTCCCCACCGGCGTCTGGAAACGTTGTGACGGCTGCGGCGCGGTGTCGGTGGCTGAGTTGGTCAAGCAGGCCCTCGAGACCTGCCCCCAGTGCGGCTACCACTTTCGGATCGGCGGCCGAGATCGACTGCGCACCTTCCTCGATCCCGACAGCATCTACGAGGTCGGCGCTCGCCTCGAGCCCCTCGATCCCCTCGAGTTCAAGGATCAGAAGCGGTACCTGGATCGAGTCCGTGCCGCTCAAAAGAGCGCCGAGGAGCCCGAGGCCTTCATCTTGGCCACCGGCCGCCTCAAGGGGCGCCCGATCGTCGCCGGCACCTTCGAGTTCCGCTTCATGGGCGGCTCGATGGGCAGTGTGGTCGGCGAAAAAGTGACCATGGCCTTCGAGTTGGGCCTGGAGCAGAAGGCGCCGGTCGTCCTGTTTTCGGCCTCCGGCGGCGCCCGGATGCAAGAGGGCATCTTGTCCTTGATGCAGATGGCCAAGACCTCGGCCGCGATCAGCCGCTTTCGGGAGTCGGGCCACCCCTTCGTGTCGGTGTTGACCGATCCGACCACCGGCGGCGTGGCCGCCAGCTTCGCTTTGCTCGGCGACATCATCGTCGCCGAACCCGGCGCCTTGGTCGGCTTTGCTGGCCCACGAGTGATCGAGCAGACCATCCGCCAGACCTTGCCGGCGGGCTTTCAGCGGAGCGAGTTCCTCCTGGATCACGGCGTGATCGACATGATCGTCGGCCGCCGGGACCTGCGGGATCGGATCGCTTTGCTCTTCGATCACCTGAGCTGAGCCGTGAGCGGGCTGTTCCTCGATGGCCCGGGGGTCCCGCCCGAAGAGGCCAGCCCCGACTATCGAACCCTCCTCGAACGCCTCTACGAGCGGGCCCGAGGGGGCAGCCGCTTCGAGTTGACCGCCATCGCCGAGGCGCTGGAGAAGTTGGGCCACCCCGAGCAGCGTTTCCCGGCGATCCACGTGGTCGGCAGCAATGGCAAAGGCTCGACCTGCGCGTTTTTGGCCGCGATCTTGGCCGCCGAAGGCCTCACGGTTGGCCTCTACACCTCACCTCACCTCTACGCCTTCAACGAGCGGATCCAACGGGTCGATCGCGGCGGGGCCCACCCGATCCGAGAAGAAGTTTTGCTGGAGATCTTCCGGCGGATCGAGGCGGCCGTCCCCGACTTCGGCGCGATGACCTTTTTCGAGATCGTGACCGTCGCGGCGATCTTGGCCTTCGCGCAGGCCGGAGTGGACGTGGCGGTGATCGAGGCCGGTCTCGGTGCACGCCTCGACGCCACCCGCTTGGTCCAGGCCGAGGTGGGGGTCTTGACCGACCTGGCCCTCGAACACACCCAACTGCTCGGACCGACCTTGGTGCACATCGCCGAAGAGAAGTCGGCGGTGATCCGTCCCGGGAAACCGGTGGTGGTGGCCGACGGTGATCCGGCGGCGATGGCGGTGATCGACCGGGTGGCGAAGACGGCGGCGGCGCCGGTCTTTCGGCTGGGCGAACAAGTCCAGCTCTCCTGGCGAGATCAACAGCTCGACCTGGTGTGGCCCGATCGGGCGCTCCGAGGGCTCCGCTTGTCCCTGCTCGGCGCCCACCAAGCCCGGAACGCCGCTTTGGCCGTGCAGGCTGCCTTGCTCTTTCGCCCGACCCTCCAGGAGGCCTCGATTCGAGCGGGGCTCCTGGGGGCGGTTTGGCCGGGTCGCTTGGAGGTGGTGCGCCCGACCGAAGGCCCGCCGCTGCTCCTCGACGGCGCCCACAACCCCGACGGCGTCCAGATCTTGGTCGACGCCCTGCAGGCCCACTTCACCGGGCCCTTCCACCTGCTTTTGGGCGCCATGGCCGACAAAGATCTCTTGGGCATGATCACCCGGCTGGCCCCGGTTGCCGCTTCGTGGACCCTGACCCGTCCTTCGAACGCCCGGGCCGCGGCCCCCCTCGACCTGGCGGCCCTGATCCCTGGATCGGCGCCTCGAGAGGTGATCGAGGCCCCCGGGGCAGCCCTCCGAGGGGCCCGGGCTCGGGCCTCCCAAGAAGGCGGTTGGGTCGTGGTGTGTGGGTCTTTGTATCTGCTCGGCGACCTGTACGGAGACGTGCGAATCTTGCGGCCTTTTCGGAGCGGGTGGTAGCCTCGGGCATGGTTTTCGTCCGGCGAGCCCTCGCCCTCACCACGGCCGTTGCTCTGGCCTTCCCGGTTTCGGCCTTTGCGAAGGAAAAGCCAGCGCTGTCGAGCCTGAAGGGCATCGAGCTGGTCGCCAAGAGCGATGACATCGTCGTCACCTTGGAGGGCACCAAGGCCCCGGACTTCACGTCCTTCACCATGACCGATCCGTTTCGGGTCGTGGTGGATTGGGCGGGCAGCAACGTCGACAAGGTCGAGGCTGAACGCAGCTTCGATCGGGGCCTGGTGCGGCGGATCTTGACCAAACAATTCAACAGCGAGGCCGAGCAGATCAGCCGAGTCACCATCGAGTTGGCCCGGGAGACCGCCTACCAAGTCGAGGCCGAGGGCACCCGGGTGCGGATCCACTTCGTGCCGGTGCCCGATCCGATCCCCGAGCCCCAACCGGTGGCCGCGCCGACGCCCAAGGTCGAAGAGAAGGTGGTGGCCCAAGCCATCCCAGAGGGCCCCCTCACCGAGCCCGATCTCCCGGTGCCGACGGATCTTCCGCCGCTCTCCAAGCCCAAGCCCCAGGTCGTCGCCCAAACACCGGTCCCCGCTCCGGCCCCCGCGCCGATTCCCACCCCCACTCCGGCCCCTGCGCCCGAGCCGGTGAAGGTCGCGCCGGCACCGGCGCCGGTGGTGGCGGCCGCGCCGGTGGCGCCCAGCAAGCCCGATCGAAAGGAAGCCCCGGCCGAACGCCAGGCCACCCCGGTGACCTTGGCCTCGACCAAGGTCGAAGCCCCCAAGGCCCTGGACAAGCCCGCCGAGCTGCCGGCTCCAGGCACGCCCGCGCCCAAGCCGGCCCCCGCGCCGACGCCGGCCCCGGCGGTGGTGGCCAAGGTCGAGCCCAAACCTGCGCCCCCGGCTCCGGTGGTGGTGGCCAAGGTCGAGCCCAAACCCGAGCCCAAGACTGAGGCCCCGAAGGCGGTGGAGAAGCCCGCGGAGCCGGTGAAGTTGGCCAGCCTCAACCCGCCCGCCCCGGACACCAAGCCGGTCTTATCGAGCGCGCCCCCGGCGGCGCCCGAGGCCAAGATGGAAGCGCCGGAGCCGGCCCCCACTCGGGTCTCTTTGGCCTCGACCCAACGTTTGGCCAACCAGGCGCCTCGCCCCAAAGACAACGAGATGGCTTCGGGGTGGTCGCCGCCCGGTGTGTTGCCGACCGTCAGGGAACAACGCCGTGAGCAGCTGCCGGTGGTGAAGATCGCGCAAGATACCTTGCAACCCAGCGGCAACACCCCTGCCGATGCCGACGTGGACGATCCGGGCAGCTCATCCGGTGGCGGTGGCGCCGACGCCAACGACTTCGATCCCGGGCCCCGGGTGATGAAGTACGTGGGCTTTCAGCAGATGGCCGACGTGTCTCGGGTTTTTGTGCGGGTCGACGGCAAGGCCAAGTACCGCTCCGCCAAAGAGGGCGGCGGCAAGGTGGTGCTCGAGTTGGTCAACACCAGCATCAACGTGAAGAACAACGAGCGGCCCTTGGACACCACCTACTTCAACAGCCCGGTGAGCAAGGTCCAGGCGGTGAAAAACGGGGACAACACCCGGATCGAGATCAGCCTCCGGGAAGGGGCCGGATTTACGGTCAAGCGGATCGGCACCACCATTGCGGTCGACTTCAAGCGCGGAGGGTGATGACCTTTCGTCGGCGTGAGCGTCGGCCTGCTCATCTTCGCGCTGTTCGCCGAGACCTCGTCGACCTCTTCCGCGGCCCTTGAGTTCTCTCCTCACCTCGGCCCAGCCGATCGAAGCGCACCGCTCGCCCATCTGGGACCCATGGCCGGAGTCCCCTTTTCGGTCAGCGCGGATCGTTTGCTGGCTTTGCCCAAGACCGGGCAGTACCTGGCCGAGGGGCACGTGCTGGTGCAGCGAGGTGATGCCTTGTTGCGAGCGGACCGGGTCACCTTCGATGAGGCTCGGGGCGTGGGCATCGCCGAAGGCCACGTCGCCGCGGTTCAGGGCACGACGGTCCTCTCTTGCGATCGGGTGGAGATGCAGCTGCCCGAACTCTACGGTGGCCTCCGGGCCGCGGAGCTGCGGATCAAAGACCACTTCGACCTCGCCCTCGCCGAGGCCACCGAACCCGAAACCTGGCGGCGGGCCGGGCGCGATCAGCTGATCGTCGAGGCTGAGGTCCTGGAGCGAAAGGGTGCCAAGGCCTTTGCGGTCGAGGGCGCCACCTTCACGGCTTGTGACTGTGGAGATGACTCGCGGCCCTCATGGCGGATCCGCAGCCACTCCGCCTCCGTCGACCTCGAGTCGGGCGCCTTCTTGAGTTGGCCGGTCTTCGAGATCAAGAACGTCCCAGTTTTTGCGCTGCCGTTTTTTTACCTGCCGCTCGGTGAACGACGCAGCGGCCTACTTTTGCCGCGGCCTTCCTTTTCGGCGCCCACCGGGCCGACCATCGCCCAACCGCTTTATCTGGTCTTGGGTGACTCGGCCGATCTCACCCTCGAGGGCCGTTATCTCTCCCATCGCGGGCCGGGCGCGGCGCTCGAGGCCCGGTGGGTCCCGAGCCTCCGCAGCCAAGGTGAACTCAACCTCTCCACCGTCCTCGACTATGGCACTCCTGATCCGTTGGGCGGCTGGACCAAAACTCGCGACGATCCCTTGCCGCGCTTCTCTTTGGCGGCTCGACACCGCACCCACTTCACCCCGGAGCGTCAGCTACGAGTCGACCTCAACCTGCTCGGCGATCCGTTCTACACCGCCGACTTCGCCGAGACCTTCTTGTCTCGGCAGGCCGAATATGGGGCCTCGCGGGTGGTCTACGTCGAGAGCTCGACGGTGGGCATGCGCTTCGGGGCCCAGGTGCAGCTGCTCCAAGATCTCCGCACGGCATCGTATTTTTTGCCCGCCGGCGCGATCGGCTTTCAAGACGTGTCGCTCTTCAGCGGCCAGCTCCAACAAAGCGACGATCGTTGGTTCGGGCCAGGCGCCATTCGTTATCGCCTGTTGGAGCTGCGGCAAGACGCCTTCACCCAGCCGGTGGTCTCGGGCCTGCCGATCTATGGCGGGGCTCGGATCTCGGCCCAGGCTTTTTTGGCGCCGCGCCCCGAGATCCCGCGGTTCGTGCGGGCCGATCTGCGGCCGTCCTTGCGAGCGCCTCTGCCTCTGCCGCTGGGTTTGGTGCTCGAGCCCGAGGTGGCGCTGCGCCTGACGGGTTGGGCGGGGCGAGTCGAAGAAACCGGCGGCGAAAGTTCGTCCCGGGTGGCGGTGTTGGGCCGGGCCGATCTGCACCTGGAGTTGATGCGCGACTTCGGCACCATCACCCACCGGATCCGGCCCGAGCTCGAGTACCTGTTGATCCCCAAGGTGTGGGGGCAGGGGCCCGGGCCCTTCAACACCCAAGACGAGCTCGATCTGTTGGGCGCGGCCCACCAGGTCCGGGGGCGCGTGCTGACCGACCTGCTCGACTCGGCCTCGGGCCAACACCTGCTGGGGCTGGAGCTTTGGTGGGGGCGAGATCTGGGCGATCCAGGGCGCAACGGCGCGTCGGGGCTGGGGAACAGCGAACTCTACGGCCGGCTCGACGCCCGGGGCTCCTTGGGATTTGTGCGTCTCGGCGCCGATCTGCGGGCGGCCTTCGACCTGTCGACCGGGACCTTCACCGAGGCCTTGCTGAGCGGCGACGTCGACCTGGGCCGGGTGATGTTGGCGGCCACCTACGGTCGAGTGGGTGAACAGGTCCCCCGGTACGGATTTTTGGCGGCCGAAGAGCGGGTGCCATCCCGGACCACCGAACCCACCGCCTACCTCCCCGTCACCACCCCCTTCGCCGCCTTGGGCCTCTCCCGGTCGGACTACCAGGTGTGGAGTGCCTTCGAGGGGCTCCTGCTGCGGCTCGAGGCCCGGCCGGTCGATGCCTTTTCGGTGGGGCTGGAGGCGGTGGTGACCTTCGGTGACCTCCCGCCGGTGCCCCTGGGCCTCTTGAGCGACATCCCCGAGCTCCGCAACACCGCGATCCAATTGCGGTGGGCCTCGCCCTGCCAGTGTTGGGGGGCCATCGCTCGGGCGGGGACGGCGCGAGATCAGGACGGCTTCTTCTTCAACTTCGCCCTGGATCTGGCCCGGCTTGGCAGTGTGGGCACGCCGGCCTTCTAGCGGCGCGGCGCGGCGCGCTGCGTCTTGATTGCGATCACCCCGCACATTTTTTTACTGAAGTGAAGCCCAGGATCTTCTCAGCGCGTCTGCGTTGTGAGATGTTGGCCGAACGTCCCTAATGACCAAACGAGTCCTCAAGATGGTGATCTACGTGGCGGCTGTCGTGTTCCTCGGCCCTGGTGCCGTGGCGGGTCCTGAAGGACCCCAGCCCCCCGTCGGTCGCTAACGCCCTGGTTTTTGGCCCGCGCCGGCTTGCCCGGCGCTCCGTGGCCGAACCCGCTGGGACCAGCCTTTCGCCAGGTCCGCCCGCTCCACCCGCTGCTCGCGCCCGAAACCACGGGCGCCAAAACGGCAACGTCCGAGCGCGGGAGGAGGATCCCGGCCCGGACGTTCGAGTTTTGAGGTGAAAGGGCCGAAGCCCAGGGCTCAGGCTGCGATTCGCCCCATCGCTCGGAACTGAGCGAAGTTGCTGCCCGTCTGAGTCACGCCCAGCCTCGAGTTGCTGCTCGCGTCGTTGCTGGCCACGTAGCTGCGGCCGGTGACGCCCGCCAACTTGACCCCGTTTTCGCTGAGCCCGTTGGCCGAGTTGATCACCCGGGCCTGAGCGCGGTGGAAGTTCTCACTGATCTGGTGGGCGGCCGCCTCCGGATCGATCAGCTTCGGCCGTTCCTTGTTGAGGCCGAGGTCGAGTTTGGTGCGGACCGAACCCGCGAACATCGACGCGGCGTCCGAGGTCGCCCCGGTGAACATGCTGGCCATCGTGCCAAGGAAGGTGTTGGAGCCGGTTGCTGAGGTCGTGGTGGTCATCGCTGAGTTCCTCCTGAAGACAAAGGAGTTATCGGGGCGACCAAAGGAGCGTTGCGCGAAAAATGCGCGGCTCTCGATTTTGGAGCGACCGATGTAGGTATCGGTCGGAGTCTGTCAGATGTTGTGCGAAAAGTGCGACTAGGCCGCGATTCGCCCCATCGACCGGAACTGGGCGAAGTTGGCGCCGGTGGTCGTGACCCCAATCCGGGCGTCGCTCGAGGCTTCCCGGGCAGGAGTGTACCCGGTGGCGGTCGCCATCCGGACTCCGTTCTCGCTCAAGCCCGCGGAAGAATTAATGATCACCTTCTCACGCCGGGTGAACTTGGCCGCCATCTCGGCCGCGACCTCTTCCGGGTCGATCTTCTTGCCGCCCCGGTCGCTCTCCCAGGAGCCATACTTCTGACTGAAGCTGCGGGTGTCGACCATCGCTTGAGCGCCGGCCGCTGAGTCGCCGGTGAAGAAGCTGGTCAAGGACCCTAAGAAGCCGGTGCCGCTGGTGCTATTGACTGCGTTAGCCATCATTCGCTCCTTTAGAAGACACCTGCGTTATCGGACCAACAGCCAAGGTGTTGCCTAAAAAAGCAGACACCGGGCCCATCGACTTTCGTTGTGTAGGTATCGGTGCGCTGATGAAGGTTGTTGTGCGAAAGTGTGGCCCTTCGGTCGATTTGACCCGCCTTTGTCATCGACCTAGCCTCTTCGACTGATTCGTCAGTCAACCATGAGGAGCGCCGCCAAAAAGACCGCCCCCACCCCTGAGGTGGCCGCGGATCGAAAGAAGCAGATCTTGAAGGCCGCGGTGGAAGTGTTCGCCGAGCGCGGCTTCCACCGGACCCGGGTCTCGGACATCGCCAAGCGGGCCGGCGTCGCCTACGGGCTGATCTATCACTACTTCGAGTCGAAGGATGACGTCCTCAACTGCGTCTTCGAGGAGAACTGGAGCGTGTTCCTCAAGGTCCTCCGGGATCTCGAGGCCAACCCAGAGCTCGCCGCCGCCCAGAAGTTGCGCTCGATCGCCGCCTTGTTGATCGACGCGCTCCAAATCGCGCCCGCCACCATCCAGGTGATCATCCAAGAGGTCTCGCGATCGGATCGCTTCGTCCACACCGAAAAGGTCCACGCCTTCGAGGGGGCCTTCACCGTGGTCCGGCAGATCATCGAAGGCGGACAACGGCGCGGCGAACTCCGGGCCGATCTGTCGGCCCAGGTTGGGGCCTACATCTTCTTCGGGGCCCTCGAGACCATCTGCACCGGCTTCATGTTGGGCCACATCCGCTGCAGCACCCCGGAAGAAGCCGCCGTCGTGAAGCACACCGTCGAGTTGACCTTGCTCCACGGCTTGCTCGATCCCAAAGGAGCCAAGTGATGAGCTTCGAGACCATCCTCTACGAGAGCAAAGATCGCATCATCCGGATCACCCTCAACCGGCCCGACAAACGCAACGCCCTCACCAACCTGATGTTGGAAGAGCTGCACCAGGCCTTCGAGCGCGCCGATCAAGACTCGGAGGCCTGCGTGATCGTGCTGCGCGGTGCGGGCGACCAGGCCTTTTGTGCCGGCGCCGACCTCGGCGGCATGGCCGGCGGCGACGGCTTTTTGGCGGTGCACGAGTCCCGGGGCTTGTTCCCCAAGTTGTTCAGCAAGATGTTGAACCACAGCAAACCCACCATCGCCGCGATCAACGGGCACTGCGTCGCCGGGGGGCTGGGGTTGATGTTGGCCTGTGATCTGGCGATCGCCAAAGAAGGGATCAAACTCGGGACGCCCGAGATCCAGCGGGGCCTGTTCCCTTTCATGATCTCGGCCTTGATCTTGCGCACCGTGGGGCGGCGCCAGGCCTACGAGATGATGTTGCTGGGCGACAACCTGACGCCCGAACGGGCCAAGGAGATGGGCCTGGTGAACCAGGTCGTCCCGGCCGCTGGCTTCGACGCCGCGGTGAACGATTGGGCCAAGAAGCTCGCCGGATATTCGCCGGCGGTGTTGCGCTTGGGGCGGAGGGCCTTGCTCCAACAAGAGGGCATGCCGCTGGAGGGGGCCTTTGCGCACCTGCAGGGGCTGATCAGCATCAACGCCATGTTGGAGGACGCGGCCGAGGGGGTCTCGGCCTTCTTCGAGAAGCGGCCGCCGGTCTGGAAGGGGAAGTGAAGATGGCCATGCGAGACGACAAAGCAGTGATCACTTGTGCGCTCACCGGAGTGCTCGCCAACCGGGACCAGTGCCCCTGGGTGCCGTATACGCCGGCCGAGATCGCCGACGAAGCCAAACGGGCCTACGACGCGGGCGCCAGCATCGTCCATATCCACGCCCGTGATCCGGCCACCGGCGGGCCCTCCTACGATCCCAAGGTCTACGCGGCCATCGCCAAAGAAATCCACGCCCGTTGCCCGTTGATCCTCAACTTCTCCACCGGCGCCATCGGGATCAGCGCCGAAGAGAAGGTGGCGCCCGTCGCTTTGGTGAAGCCGGACATCGCGGCCCTCAACATGGGCTCGATGAACTACGCCAAATATTCGGAGCGGCGGAAGGACTTCGTCTTCGACATGGTGTTCTCCAACCCCTTCGGCGAGATCCGGGACCTCTTGAAGGTGATGAACGAGGCCGGCAGTAAGCCGGAGCTGGAGTGCTTCGACACTGGGCACACCAACTCGATCGGTCCGCTCCTCGACATGGGCCTGCTCAAGACGCCCATGCAGTTCAGCTTCATCTTGGGCGTGTTGGGTGGCATCCCGGCCAACACCGACGCCTTGTCCTTTCAGAGTAAGCAGATCCCGGTGGGCTCCACCTGGGAGGTCATCGGCATCAGCTTGGTCCAGTGGCGCCTCTTGGCGGCGGCCTTGTCCTTGGGTGGCAACGTGCGCGTTGGACTAGAGGACAACTTTTATTTGTCGGCCGGCAACATGGCCAAGTCGAACGGCGATCTCGTGGCGAAGGCGGCCCGCATGTGCCGGGACGTGGGCCGGGAGCCGGCCACCGTCGATGAGGCTCGAGAGATCTTGTCGCTCCGGCCCTATCGGAAGTACGAGGGCTGAGATGTTCCAGAAGTTGTTGGTCGCCAACCGCGGCGAGATCGCCCGGCGGATCATTCGGACCGCCAAGAAGATGGGCATCCACACCATCGCGGTCCACTCCGAGGCCGACGGGGCCATGCCCTTCGCCTTGGAAGCGGACGAGAAGCACCTGATCGGGCCGGCCCCGCCCAAGGAAAGTTATCTGGTCGCCGGCAAGATCCTGGAGGTCGCCAAACGCACCGGCGCCCAGGCCATCCACCCGGGGTACGGGTTCTTGTCGGAGAACGAAGGTTTTGCGAAGGCCGTGAAGGACGCGGGCCTGGTGTTCGTCGGGCCCGATCCCGAGACCATCGGCCGGGTCGGCGGCAAGTTGCCGGCCCGGGAGCTGGCGATCGCCGCCGGTGTCCCGGTGGTGCCCGGGACCGGGGCGGTCGAGACCTTGGAGGCGGCCAAAGAGGCGGCGGACCGCATCGGTTATCCGGTCTTGATCAAGGCCTCGGCCGGTGGCGGCGGCATCGGGATGTCGCCGGTGGCCGACGAGTCGAAGCTGGAGCGGGCTCTGGACGACGCCAAAAAGAAGGGCGCTCAGTTCTTCGGCAGCGACACGGTGTACCTCGAGAAGTTGGTGGAGGCGCCGGCCCACGTCGAGGTCCAGATCATGGGCGATCGGCACGGCAACGTGATCGCCTTGGGCGAACGGGACTGCACGGTGCAGCGCCGCCACCAGAAGGTGATCGAAGAGTCGCCATCACCCCGGATCGACGCCACCACCCGGGCCAAGATGTTGGAGGCGGCTCAACGGTTGGCTCAGCTGGCGGGTTACGTCAACGCGGGCACGGTGGAGATGATCTTCGCCGGCGCCGGTGACGCCAAAGGTCAGTTCTACTTCTTGGAGGTCAACAGCCGCCTCCAGGTGGAGCACCCGGTCACCGAGGCGGTCACCGATCTCGACTTGGTCGAGCTGCAGCTTTTGGTGGCGGCCGGCGAGCCGTTGCCCAAATACGCCCGGTGTCCGACCTTCCGGGGGCACGCCATCGAAGCCCGGATCTGCGCCGAAGATCCAGAGAAGCGCTTTTTCCCATCGCCCGGCGTGATCAGCCACGCCGAGTGGCCGAAGGGTGAGGGCATCCGGGTCGACGCCGGCTTCGAGACCGGTTGTGTGGTACCGCCGACCTACGACTCGCTGTTGGCCAAGATCATCGCCCACGGCGAGACCCGGGATCAGGCCTTGGATCGCCTGCGGGACGCGCTTTTGGCCACCCGGGTCGAAGGCATCAAGACCAACCTCTCGATCTTCCCCACCGTGTTGGATCACCCGGTTTTTCGGGCCGGAACCCACGACACCGGCTTCTTGAAGGACCACCTGGGCCTCAAGTATTGACCTCGGAAAAACGCGCCTGGGGGAACTGCCCGGCGGCGCCGAAGCGTCGTACAGAAGGATGATGGAAAACCTCCCGAACCTGATCGGCTCCGACTGGGTCAAGAGCGCAGCGCCCCAGTTCCTCGACGTCAAGAACCCCGCGACCCAAGAACTATTGGCGAGGACACCCCTGTCCACCCGGGCCGAGGTCGATCGGGCCGCCCGGTGTGGGGTGGAGGCCTTCGACCTTTGGCGGCGGGTGCCGGTCGGGGAGCGGGTCCAGGTCCTCTACAAGCTGAAGCGCTTGCTGGAAGAGCACTCGGACGAGATCGCCAAGATCACCACCTTGGAGTGCGGCAAGACCTTCGCCGAGTCGAAGGGGGAGCTGTTGCGCGGCATCGAAAACGTCGAGGTCGCCTGCGGCATGCCGACCTTGATCCAGGGCTACAACAACGAAGACATCGCGGCCGGCGTCGACGAGATGATGATCCGGCAGCCGGTGGGGGTCTGCGCGATCATTGCGCCCTTCAACTTCCCGGCGATGATCCCGCTCTGGTTTTTGCCCTACGCCATTGCTTGCGGGAACTCGGTGATCATCAAGCCGAGCGAACGGGTGCCGCTGACCATGAAGCGGATCGTGGAGTTGGTGTCCCAGACCGGGCTGCCGGCCGGGGTGGTGCAACTGGTCAACGGCGGCAAGGAGGCGGTGGACGCCATCCTCCAGCACCCGGACATCCGGGCGGTCAGCTTCGTAGGTTCGAGTACGGTGGCTCGTTACGTCTATGGTGAAGCGGCCCGGCACGGTAAGCGGGTCCAGTGCCAAGGGGGCGCCAAAAATCCGGTGATCGTGTTGCCGGACGCGGACCTCGAGATGAGCACCAAGATCATCGCCGACTCGGCCTTTGGCTGCGCTGGGCAACGTTGCCTCGCGGCTTCGGTGGCCGTCACCGTCGGCTCCGCCAAGGAGCCCTTCACCGAGGCGATCATCGCCGCTGCCCAGGCCAGGAAGATCGGCTTCGGCTTGGACGCGGGGGTCGACTTGGGCCCGGTGATCAGCCCCGAGAGCAAACAACGGATCATGGGGTTGATCGAAAGCGGCAAAAACGCCGGCGCTCAGGTGGTCGTGGACGGCCGAGCCGCCCAGGTCCCGGGCAAAGAGGGCAACTTCCTCTCGCCGACGGTTTTGGCGGGCGTCGATCCGGCGGGCGAGTTGGCCCAGACGGAGATCTTCGGGCCGGTGTTGTCGCTGATGCACGTGCCCGACGTGGACGCCGCCATCGAGCTGGTCAACAAAAGCGCCTACGGCAACATGGCTTGCCTCTTCACCAGCAGCGGCGCCGCGGCCCGCAAGTTCAGGAGTGAGGCCCGGGTGGGCAACATCGGCATCAACCTGGGGGTCGCCGCGCCGATGGCCTACTTCCCGTTTTCGGGCTGGAAGGGCAGCTTCTTCGGTGACCTGCACGCCCAAGGCCGGGACGGGGTCGACTTTTATACTGAAAAGAAAGTGGTCGTGGAGCGTTGGCCCAAAGACTGGACCCGCAAGTTCTGATCCGCCTCAGGCTTCGTTGACCCACACCGGCGCGCCCCGTCCGGCCCCCAAGGCCTCGGCCGCACTCTGTTCGGCCCGGGCGATCTCCAAGACCTCGAAGGAGTTGATCAAGGTCAGGTAGTCACCTGGCTTGACGTCGCCGTACGTCCTGAGGAAGGGCAGGTGGTGGCCGCTGACCTCGACCACTGGCCGCTTGAAGCGCTCCACCAGGCTACGCGGGATGTTGGAGATCAGGTTCCCGAAGTTGTCGATGGTGATCACCACCCCTCGCACCCTCGCACCCTCGGCCGAGGCCTCCTCGACCCACGAAGGCACCAGGTCACTTTTGGTGGGTCCCAGCTCGGCGACTTGGCGACGGCCGGCGGCGATCTCGGCGATCAGGGGCGCAAACACATCGCGGCCGTGAAAGGTGGCGCTGGGGGTGCTCAGGCCCAGTTGGGCCAGGCGATCGAAGTCCACTCGATGGACCGGACCCCGCCCGGGCAAGTTGGCCAGACCACCGAGGAGGCCGTTGTCGGGCGCCATGAAGATGTGGCCCTCCAACTCGAAGGCGATGATGTCGCGTTCGGTGCCGACGCCCGGATCGACCACCGCGACGTGGGCGGTACCTTTGGGGAAATAGCGGAAGGAACGCTCCAGCCAAAAACCGGCCTCAGCGGGCCAGTGGACCAAGATCTCGTGGGTGAGATCGATGATCCGAGCGCCGGGGTAGCGGCCGAGCATCATGCCCTTCATGGTGGCCACGAAGGGGCCCTTGTGGCCGAAGTCGGTGGTCAAGGTGATCACACCCGAGGGGACAAAGTTCATGGGGACTTCCTCGGCTCAGTGGTGCGGTTGGGCACGACCAAGCGATTGCGCGACGATTGCAAGATCTCTTGCGCACCGGACAAAAACGCCGGCACCGCCGCTGGATCCAGGCGGAGCAGCGGCATTTGGTGGTCGACCACCAAAAAGGCTTCGCGCCGGGTTTCGTCAAAGCTGAACTGTTGAGCAAAACGCCCGTAGGCCGCGTTGCGGACGAAGGCCTCGGGCACCTCCAGCGGGGTGGTGGTGCCAGCGGGCAAGCGCACCCGGACCTCCATGTGTTCGGCCAACTCGTGGATCAAGAGGGGTGACTCTCGTCGCGGCAAACGCACGTAGGTGGCCAAGGTCGGCAGGCCCAAAGACTGGAGCGCCAAGGGGGCGCCGAAAAACTGCTCGGCCACCCAACGATCTTGATCCTGGACCATAAACTGCTCGATCCGGACCTCGGCCCGCAACACCAAGGGCACCAGGGGCTCGTCCCGGCCTTCCGTGGAGAACTTGACCAAGATCGCGCCGGGTACCAAGGCGCCCACCCAACTCTGCATCTGTCGCTGCACGTCTTCTTGGCGAGAGGTCAGCAGAAACTCCCGGATCTCACCGCCGAAGGCGCCGGGCAAACGAACCGCGATGGTCCCGACCGCGGTCCCCGACTCGTCGACCTCCAGGTCCACCGCCGACAACAAGGGCCAGGCTTCGACCTCTTCGTTGGGGATCCCGTAGCCGCGGCCCAGCTGGCGTCCGTCGAACACCGCGTATTCGCCGCGGCGCAGCTCCGGCGGCAACTTACCGAACCACGGATGTTTGTCATCGACGATCGCCCAAAGCAGGCGGCCCTCTTCGACCGGGATCTTGATCAGCTCGGTGTCGAAGTGGCCCGCGTCGGGGTAGGGCGGGTTCACCAACGGGGCGGCACCGGCCCGGGCCAAGACCAGCTCAGCGGGGATGCCGATGGCCCGCAACATTGCGGTCAGGAGGCCACTCTTGTTGCCCCGCCGGGCGGCCAACACCACCGCCGGTTCCCGGGCCTCACCCAACGAGATCTGCCGGCTCACGAAGTCGAAGAGCAGGCGCGCCTTTTTTTCGTGGGTCTCGGCCGAAGTGGTCAACCGCTCTGCGGCCTCGGCCACGAAGGGTGACCGTTGCAGGAGGCGCTCCAACGCCAGGCCGTTCGTCAAGCGCGCGACCTCGGTAGGCACGCCCACCGCGATCACCACGTAGGGGAGGTATTCGTCTTGATCGACCGCGCCGGGCTCCGGGTCCAGGGGCGCCACTTGATCGGCCCGGTAGTAGTAGACGCGGCCATTTGGGGCCTCGAAGATCTCGGGTTCGGGCGCACCGTTGTAACTTTGGGCCCAGACCTGGGCGCCTTTTGGGACCACCACCACCAGCTCACTGCGAGCGATCGGGCTGGTGCCGCGGAAATAATACTGACGCAGGTAACCACCCCAGGGGGTCGCCGCGCCCTCCATGCTGACGAAGCGCCGCTCCACTGCGTCCCCTGGCGCCAAGGCCGAAAAGGAGAGGTCCTCTTTGCCGAGGTGCCGATCGACGTCTTTGGTGCGGCCGTCGGGCTTGAGGGTCCGCAGCGAAAGGGGCCAGGCCTCCGGTGGCAGGTTGAGCTCCCCGGCCTGATCGGTGGCCTCTTTGGTTTGCAGGCGCAGGATCGAGTGACGGTAGGAGGCGGTTTGACTGCCGTGCACGATGTCGATCACCCGATCCAGAAGCTGGACCGCTTTGTGGCCCGACCATCGATCGGCCGGATCCAAACCTCGGGGGGTGGTGGTGCCTGGCAGGTTGCGGATCTCCGGCCAGGGATCGTAGGCCAGCCGTTGGGCCAACTCGGGGGGCAAACTCCACTCGGCGGGGCCACCCCCGAGTTGGGTCGAGGCCAGGGACCACAACGCCAGATCAACCTCTCCTTGATCTTGGATGGCCGCGTACAACTCGGCGGCGGCGCCCTGATCTCGAGCGGCGAGGGCCGCGGTCAGGCCCAGGCGTTGGGCCCGGGTCGCCAGCGGGTCGATCGCCAAGGCCCGTTGGGCCGCCGCCAGCGCGGCTTTGGCGCGGCCGCGGGCCAACTCCAGCTCGGCGATCCGCAAGATGTGATAAAGCCCATCGGGATCCACCGCCCCTTCTTCGTGGGCCCGGATCGCTCCGTCCAGGTCACCCTTTCGCAAGGCAACTTGCGCTCGGTGCGCGTGGGCTTCGTGTGGATCTTCTCGGACCGCCTGTTGCCCCAGCCGATCGGCCTCGGCGGTGCGCTCCAGGTTGCGGAGGAACTCAGCGCCCTCGAGGAGCAATGAGGGAGGTGCACCCAACTCAGCCGCCTCTCGCAGGTAACGGGCCGCCTCGACGCTCCAACCTTTGCTGCGGAAGGCCCTGAACTGGAGGCCCCGCACCCGGGCGCTTTTGGGCGCCACTTTTTGGGCCTGGGCCAAGGCCAAAAAGGCCCGCTCCGGTGAGTCCCGCAGTTCGGTCTCGGCCAACTCCAGCAGGCTGGCTGCCGCCTGGGGATCGAGGCTCACCGCCTCCCTCAACGCGGCGCCGGCCTCACCTTCACCAAGGTCCGCGCCCCGGCGGATCCGGGCCCAGGCGGTCAACAGGGCCGCGGAACGGACCCCCGCTTCTTTGGGGCCTTCGATCAAGGCCCGGGCCCGCTCCAGATCGTCGTAGCTGCGCCCCCCGAACAGGGTGGCGCCCAAAAAACGCCCCCAGCTGCTGCTCTGTTCGTCGGCGACCAGACGTTCCACGTAGGCCACCAGGCTGCCTTCGCCGTCGGCGGAGGGCCCAGGTTCGGGCAAGCTCAGGGGCCGGTCTCGGGGCAACACGCCGTCGGCGGACGCCTCCCTTATCACCCGTTGGCCGTCGGCGCCCAAAAGCGAAAAGGCTGGTCGGCCTTCCGAACCTCCCAGGATCGCCGCGCTCAGGCGATGCCAACCGGGCGTGAGCTGGAGCTGCACCCGCTGGATCCGGGGGCCTCGCACTTGGGAGAGATCCCGGATGATCACCGGCAGGCCGTCGACGCCCACCCGTCCTGGGCCGTCGAGGTGCACCTCCAAGATCACCGGACGAGGTGCGGCGCCGACGACCTCGAAGTGGCACTCGATCACGTAGAGGCCTTGCCGATCACCGGCGGCGTAGAGCAGCCCGCCCGCCTCGTGGCGCAACTTGCGGATCGGCGGGACAAAACCTCGGAAGGGATCGGCCGGCTCCCAGTTCCGGTCGTTGCGTTCGTAGCGGGAGGGCACCGCCAAGGCCACGTCGGCCAGGGGCGCCACTGGGCCCACCGCCCGGCAGGTGGTCAACCAACCGCCGCGATCGAGGGTGCCTTGTTCGCGCCCTGGATCCCGGGCGTGGTGCTCCAGCTGGGCCAAAAGCCGGGTCGCCGCCGCCACTCGACTCGGGCCTTTGGCTTCGGGGCGATTCAAATAGGCGGTCAACCCAGCCCGCAAGGGTTGATGGGCCCGGGGCCAGGGCAGGGCGTGTTGCTCGAGGAGCAACAAGGCCACTTCGGTGCTGGGACCATCGGGGCCCCCGATGATCGTCGAGAGATCCGCGAAGGCGGCCTCCGGATCGAGGTGCTCCAGGGCCAACACCGCCCGTCGCAGCAGGAGCTCCGGATCGGCCGGATTCAGCGACAAACCGCGGGCCAACTGCTCCGCTGCACCTTGGGGATCGTTGGCCTCCAACCAGAGCAGATCGGCGGCTGCCTGGGGTTCGGCGTGTTGAGCCAAGGCCGCTGCTTCGGCGGGTGAACGCCAGACCGGCCCACCGGTGGTGGTGGTGCGGCAGGCCACCAAGAGGAGCAACACCCCGACGAGCGCGCGACGGCTCACCACTTGATCACCACCTTGCGTGACAAGGCCCGGTCGATCGCCAAACAGGCGGCGCGGAAGTCCTGGTAGTCGGCGGCGGGGATGATCCGCGACTTGATGGTGACGGTGTCGTCGGTCTCGAAGCCCCCCTCCACCTTGCGGATCACCTGCTCCAAGGAGACGTGGGCCGTGTCGATCGAGACGC
The DNA here is from genome assembly GCA_016703535.1 of Deltaproteobacteria bacterium. Lineage (GTDB taxonomy): Bacteria > Myxococcota > Kuafuiibacteriia > Kuafuiibacteriales > Kuafuiibacteriaceae > Kuafuiibacterium > Kuafuiibacterium phototrophicum. The sequence continues at coordinate 2,003,462 of JADJBV010000002.1, forward strand.
TTTCGGGCAGAGATTCGATCTCGGCCCCGTCAGGGAGCTCGTAGCGGATCACGTTTTGGGTCGTCCAGGGGTGGCTAAGGTAGAGGTCCTCTTTGCGCGTAGCGAGTTGAGCGTAGGCGCTCGCGACCTGGTGCTGAAACAGGGCCACCGGCACCACCAGTCGTTCACCTTCCAGGCGGCCGTAACGCGGGACCAAGGCCGAATATCCGTATTCGACCGGCGCCTCCAGGTTGGCCAGGTCCGAAAAGGAGACGTTGACCACCTGCACCCCTTCGAAGAGTTGGCCCAGCTGCCGCTCGATCTGGAGCCGTCGTTGTTCGGTCTCTTCCAGCTCTTGACGAAGTTCCGACGCCCGGGCGCCAAAAAACCGCTCCACCCCCTCCAGCTCCAAGGCGGTGGTCGGTGAGATCTGGGCCACGTAACGCGAGAGGTTCAGGTTGGCCCGGGCCGGGGCCTCCGGCAAAGTCACCCGGGTGGTCTTGCCTTCGGGGGTGACCACCAAAGCCATCGCCCCTTGATCCGGCGTCGGCAACTCGGTGCTCCCCGAAAATTCGGCGGTGGGATCCAGGTACAGGTCCTTGCTCGGCACGTAGGTGATCGCGTGGTTGAAGGCCCACATGGTCGCCTGATCGTCGGGCAAGGTGCCCCGGTCCGAGGTCCGCACCAAGGTCAAGGCCGCGTCGATCCCCTGGTCCCGGAGGAGTGCGGTCAACAAGGTCGATTTGTCTTTGCAGTCACCGTAGCGGCGCCGGTGGGTTTCGGCCGCCGGGAACGGCTTCCAGCCATGGATCCCCAACTCGATGCCCACGTAGCGGGTGTTCTTGACCACGTAGTCGTAGAGCCGTCGGATCTTTTCGTCGTCGGTGGTGGCCCCTTGCACCGCCAAGCGGCCGGCCTCTCGGGCCGCGTCGTCCAGCACCAGCTGCTCGCGGTACAACTTGGCGTACCAAGCGCCCAGGCTGTCCCAACCGTCGTAGGTGCTGACGCTGATCAGCGCGCCGATCTCCGGGTAAGGCGGCGAAAAAGGCTCGACGTCCAGGGCCGGGAACTCGGGGAAGGCGTAACGGAGGACCGCCTCTCCTCCTTCGTTGCTGCGCTCCGGGGCCGCCACCTTCGGCGCCGCCGTGTAAATGGGTTGGGACGCCGGAGTGTGGACCACGTAGAGCACGTCCTCCTTCGGCAAGGTTGCTTGCAACGCGACCACGTCCCCGAAGAACCCGCCAAACAGATCGCTGCCGATCGAGTCGATCCGGTAGCGCAGGTGGATCAGATCTCCCTCCTCCAGGTCGTCGAAGATCACGGTCTTGAAGCGTTGATCGACATACATGCCCGAGACCTTGCCCCGTGGTCCGTCGTCTTCGATCCGCGGTGATTGGATGACCTCGCCGGTAGGGCGGATCCGCTCGGCCGACAAGATCTCCACGTCCTCTCGGCTTGGCGAATAGTCGATGCGTTGGCCTCGCAAGGCGTCCTTCAGACGAGGGTTGCGCAGCCGCAAGACAACTTGCCGAAAGCGGGAACTTTTGCCGTCGCCGTAGAGCCGGACCGCGGTCCGATCGGCCAGGTAGATCGCGCCGTGTTGACGTTCGGCGGCGCTGACCTTCGCCTTGGCCAAGGCGTGGGCGTCGATCGAATACCGATCTTCGAGCTCGTTTTTGTCACCCGAGAGGGCCCGCCGGTGTTGGCGCACGTCGGGTTGATGGGGATCCAGCTCCAGCGAACGATCGAGGGCGGCGATCGCCTTGCTCGAGTCTCCTTCCCAAAGCCAAAGTTCGGCCAAGGCGTTGGGGATCGACGGATCGTTGGGGAAAAGCAGGGCGGCTTGCTCCAAGGTGGCCACCGCCTCTGCGGCCCGGCCCGCTCCACCGGCCAAGAGGCGCGCCTTCTTCAGCCACAAGGGTCCGTAGGCCGGCCGCAGCTGCAGGGCCTCATCCAGGACCGCCACCGCCCGGCCAGGTTCACCGGCCTCGCCGTGCAGATCGGCCAAAAGCTGGCGGGCCAGGTGGCGTTCGTAGTCCAGGGCCAGGGTCGCTTCGGCCTCTTGTTGGGCGGTTTTGGCGTCTCCTAGGCTCCGGGCCATCCGGGCGCGCTCGAGGCGCATGCTGGCCGAGTTGGCGAAGTCCGGGGCCAAGGCCAGGCGCAGCGGGGCCAACGCTCCTTCCGACAGATCGTCGAAGCCCAGGGCGGTCCGCATCAACCAACTGGGGCCAAAGTGAGGGTCGGCCACGATCGCCGCGTCCAACAGGCCCCGGGCCTCCAACAGGCGGCCGCCGCTCCTCGCCAGATCCGCCAAGGCCAGTTGGGCGGGCACAAAACCCGGGTCGGCGCGCAGGGCCTCCTCCAGTTGTTCGTGGGCCAAGTTGGGATCTCGGGCCTGGACCCGGTGGGCGTAGAAGAAGCGGTAGAGGGGATCGTTGGGTGCCAACGGGATGGCGGCCAACAGGTCGCGCTCCGGTGGGCTCGGCAACGTCCGGCGATCGTAGAGATCCAAGATCGCCAACAGGTCGGCCCGCAACGCCAAGGCCTCCGCTTTTTTTGGGCCGCTGCGTTTTTCGATCGTCGCCTCCAGGCCGTCGAGGGCCGTGGCGAACTTGAAGTTTGGGCTGGGACCGGCGCCGGGCAAGGCGCGGAAGGCCGCCGCCACCACCTCGGGCCTTCCGTCGATCGACACGTTGGTGGTGGGCCCGCCCTGCGGGGCGGTGACCCGGAGGAGCAGTTCGGCGTCGCTCTCCAACCACGAGGACTTCAGCACCACCAAGTGAGTGCCGGCGGTCAACACCAGCGGGATCGCGTCCTGATCGAGCCGGGCTTGTCGTCGTCGATCGGCCGTGAACACCGATCGACCATCCAAAAACACCGCCAGCTGATCGACCGAACCGACGCGCAACACGACCTCCGCCTTTTGGGCAGCGGTGATCGTCACTGCGACGTAGGCGGTGGCTTCGGTGTTGGGATGCAGCAGCGAGGCCAGGGGCACCACACCGCCCGGGGCCACTTGGCGCACGCCCCGCCAACGCACCAGGCCGGCCTTCCCGCGGACCGGGGTCCAACCTTCACCACGTTCGGGCGGGTAGGCCTCTTCGTGGCCCCGTCCGGCGGCGTTGTCGAAGGGCCCGATCAAGGTCAACTCATCGACCAGGCCGAGTTCCCCCAACAACGCCGAGGCTTCCTTTCGGCGTCCAGCGGCCCGGCGTCGTTCGGCCAGCAGGAAGGTCGCGTGGTCTTTGACCAAGGGCGCCGCCGTCTTTCGGATCCCCTCCAGCGCCTGGGTCAACACCGCCGGGCGCTCCAGCAGCTGATGGAAGTTCCAGAGGCGATAGAGCCGGGCCAAGGCCAGCGGGTCTTTGCTCCTGGCGGCCGCTTCGGCTTCGGCGGCCAAGCGGTTCATCAGTGGATCGGTGCCGGGCCAACGTTCTTTGGCGGTGGCGAGGTTCGCCGGTGGAAAGGGCGAAGCCTCTGGGACCAGATCGACCTGCCCACAGAGGGCGGCCAGGAGGAGGAGGGACGGGCTCAAGGTGGGTGCTTGGAATCAAACAACTTTTGCCGATCCGCACAAGGATCGGCCTGGACGCCAGCGCCCGGGTGCTCAAAGCTCCAGAAGTGACATCGGTCGTGGCGGGTTTAGGCGGGTTCTTCCGGGGCGCCCGAGCGGTGGTCCAGGGCTCACTCCGGGTCTTGAGCGACTCCGAGCTCCGCAAGTTGGCCCTGGCGCCGGTGTTCCTGACCACGATCGCCTACCTGGTGGGCGGCGTCTCCCTCTTCGTGTTTGGCGATGACCTTTGGGCTCGGCTCTGGGCCCGGCCCGAATCCGGCTGGATGTTGCCCCTTTGGTACGTGGCCTTGGTGGTGGCGGCGCTGGCGGTGTTGGTGGTCGCGGGCCTGCTCTTCGCGACCGTCGCCGAGGCCCTGGGCGGCCCTTTCTACGACAAGCTGGCCATCAAGCTCCTCAGCCGCCAGCAGATCGCCACCAAAGAGCCGGGGCTGATCGCCGGCATCGTGCCCGATCTGTTCCGGTCCTTCTTGTTTTTGGTGCCGACGGTGGTGTGTGCGGTTTTGGGCCTGGTCCCCGGGATCGGCCTCTTGTTCGGCGCCCTCGGCTTCTTGATCTCCAGCCTCGGTCTCGCTTCGGCCGCCATCAACCCGGCCTTGGCGGTCACCGAACACGGCTTGTCTCAACGCATCGGCTTCGTGATGCGGCACCCGGTCACCATGTTGGGTTTGGGGTCGGTGATCCTGCTCAGCCTAACCATCCCGTTTTTGGCGCTGTTGACCCTCCCAGGGGCCATCGTGGGGGCCACCGATCTCTACGCCGAGGCCCGGGCCAAGGTGGAAAGCCACTGAACGTTGGGCCCAAGAGGTGGGGGTCCAAACGAGGGCAAGCGAACCAGTTCGCCCCCTTAGCCCGGGCACGGGGGTTGCTGCCTGGAGGGGCCATGCGCGTGTTTTTTTTGTGCCTCCTGCTCCTCTTGCCGGCCACGGCCGAAGCCCGCCCCACCCACCTGCTGCGGATCTCGAAGGCCGAACGTAAGCTGGAGCTGTTGGTGGCGGGTGAGGTTGTGCGGACCTTCAAGATCGGCCTCGGCGGGGCGCCCGACGGCGACAAAGAAGCGCAAGGTGACTTGCGGACCCCCGAAGGCGAGTTCTACGTCGCCTGGAAAAATCCCAACTCCTCTTTTCATCGGTTTTTGGGGCTCTCCTATCCGATGCCTCGACACGCCGAATCGGCCTACGCCCTGGGCCGCATCGATCGTTCGGTCCGAGACGAGATCGTGAAGTCCGTGGCTCAAAAGGGCCGCCCCCCCCAATACACCGCCCTCGGCGGCCTGGTGGGGATCCATGGTGGTGGCGGCGCCGTCGACTGGACCTTGGGCTGCATCGCCGTCACCGATCAGGAGATCGAGTGGCTTTATTCCCGGGTCAAAGAGGGTGACCCGATCGTCGTCCTCCCGTAGCGCCCGGGCGATCGACGAATTTGGCGGCCGGGCGCGCGCCCGACTTGCTTGCCTGCCGCAAAGTTGCTTCGATGGGCGGAAGGTCCCGACATGTCGAAGCCGATCACCTCGGGCCCCGCTGGCCAGGACCTCCTCAGCCGACCTGTCAAAGAGGTCGAAAAGGACGAGCTGGTGCAGCTCTTCTTGAGCGCCTCCAAGCCCAAGACCCAGTGGTTTTTGGGCGTCGAGATCGAGCTTCTCTCCTTCGACCGGACCACCCGCCGCCCCGCCGAACACGCCTCGATCTCCAAGATCCTGGAGAACCTGCAGGCCGCCACCGGGATGGAGCCGGAGCGAGAGCTGAACGGGGCCTTGGTGGGCCTCAAGGGCAAGGGACCGATCATCTCGCTCGAGCCCGGGGGACAGCTGGAGTACGCCTCGGCCCCTGATCCCTCTTTGCGTCGCGTGCGGGACGGGATCATCGAATATTGTGCCCAACTCAAGGCCGCGTCGGAGCCTGAAAACGTGGGCTTTTGGGCCCTGGGCCACCAACCCTTCGTCGATCGCGACTCCTCACCCAAGATGCCCAAACCCCGCTACGAGCGGATGCGCGACTACCTCGGCCAGTCGGGCACCCGGGGCCTCGACATGATGCACCTGACCGGCAGCGTGCAATGTGCCGTCGACTTCACCGGTGAACAGAACCTGATCGACAAGGTGCGGACCGCCTCCCGGGTGTCCCCGTTTTTGTCGGCCTTGGCCGCGGCCTCGCCATTCTCCAACGGCAAGGCGAACGGCTTTCGGAGCATGCGCTACCAGATCTGGCTCGACACCGACGAGCAGCGGGCCGGCATCTGGCCCGAGATGGTCGACGCCGAAGGTCTTTCGCCGAGCCGTTATTTGGATCGGGCCTTCCGCACCCGGCCGATGTTTTTTATTCGCGAAGGCCACTACCTGGCCGCCGAAAACAAGCCCTTTGCCCACTACGCGGCCGAAGGTTTCCAAGGCACCACCGTCACCGTCGCCGATCTTTTGGACCACCTGACCACCTTCTTCCCGGAGATCCGGGTGAAAAGTTACGTGGAGCTTCGGGGCGCGGACTGCCTGACCCCCGAAAAGTCGGCGGCGATCGCTGGTTTTTGGCGCGGCATCTTGGATCACGAGCCGACCCGGCAAGAAGTCGAGACCCGCTTGGCCAAGATGGGGTGGGCCGAGCTGCGGGCCTTGCAGCCGGCGGTCGCCAAGATCGGCCTCGACGCCGACAGCCCGGTCGGCAAAGTGCGGGACGTCATCCGTTGGTTGGTGGAGCTCTCCTATCGCCGCTTGGCCGACGACATGCCCGACTGCTCCAACTGCGTGATCCCGCTCCTCGAACAAGCCCAGTCCGGCCGATCCCCGGCCGACGAGTTGTTGGAGGTCGCCGAAAAGAGCTCGATCGAAAAGGCCCTGGAGTTGGTCGAGATCTGAGCCGGCCCGGGGCGCCTTATTTTTTGAAGAGGCGGCCGAAAAATCCGGGGTTGGCTTTCGCGGGCGCCTCGGGGCGACGGATCGGTGGGCGCGGCGTCGGCAGCGCTTTTTTGCGGGCCTCCGGCGTCTGAGCGGTGGCCAACACCAAGTTGTGCTCCAGGCCTTCGCTCGGCTCCTGCAGGCGGGCGGTCAACACGCCGTCGGCGGCCACCTCCAGGCGGAGGGCGATCTTGATCGAACCTCGATCCCCTTTGGGCAAGCCCGACAACAACAAGGTGCCCAGCGGCGTACAAGAGCGGACGAACTCGGCGTCGCCTTGGTAGAGCTTGAGCTCCAGCTCCGACTGGTTGTCTTTGCTGGATGGGTAGAGCTTCTCCAAGGTCGCGGGCAACTTGGCGCCCGCGGACAAGAGGGGACGGAAACGCCCGCCCGGCAACTCCATGCCGATGGAGGCGTGTAAGGTGTCGGGCCGCCCGGTGACCTCCACCCGCTCCAAGGCCACGCCGGCCCGGGCCAAACCCAGCGCAAACACTTGGGTCGACGGGATCGCGAAGAGGGGCTCCTTTTGGGTGAGCTGGGCGAAGGCCTGCATCAAAGGCGGGTAGGTGCCGCCGCTGCCCGCGATCACCACCGCCCCGATCGCCCGGGGATCGACGTTTTGCCGCTTCAGCAGCTCTTGCACCTTGGCCAAGATGTCCCGGACCAAACCTTCGGTGACTTGGTAGATCCGCGACCGGGGCAATTTGATCGATCGCTCCACCCCCACGCCGGCCGCTCCACCGGGCGCGGGCAAGGTGACCTTCAGATCCACGGTGGCCATCCGCTTGATGTCCAGGCGCGCGAACTCGATCGCCTCGACGAGGCGCACCCGGGCCACCGGATCTTGGCGGTGATCTTCGCCGGCTTTGGTGGCCAGCTCTTCCAGGGTCAGGTCGGCCACCTTCTGGTCGATCAGGCTGGCGGCCAGATCTTCGTCGTGGATGGCGTCCACCACCTGCAGTGAGCCCTTTTGTCGGCGGGCCAGGGCGGCGGCCAGGTGCCCGATGCCCACGTCGACCAACAACACCGACTCCACCGGGTGTTCCTCGAGGTTGTAGGCCTGGAGCATGGCCTCGGCCTCGGGCACAAAACGCGCGACCCGCAGCCGGGCCTCTTGGCAGGCCTTCTCGAGCAGCTGTTGGGCGGCGGGATCCAGATCGGGCGGGACGGCGATCAGCGCTCGGAATCGTTCATTGCCCAGGTGGGCGGCGACGGCGCCCTTGAGGGCCGAGAAGAAGCTGATCAGGACCTCACCGAAGTCGATGGTCCGGTCGCCCAGCTTGATCAACAGGCGCAGCCCTTCGTGGCTGACCACCCGGATGCCGGCGCGGTGGGGATCCAAGGCGCCGGCCTTGAATGCTCGCAACACCGCCAGGGGCGAGACCACCCGAGCCGGCTCGTCGTGGAGGATGGAGCGGGCCTTGGCGCCGACCACCAAACTGCCATCGACTCGGGCCGCCACCAGGGCCGGAAAATAGGAGGCGCCCCCGACGGGGATCAGCTCCAACTCACCGTGCTCCATGATCCCGATCCGCACCCAATGGGCGCCCAGATCGATCCCGACCACTCGGCTCTTGTCCCCCGGCAGATCGCCGGTGCCCCGCTCGGGGGTGGGCGACGCCGGCTTCTTTTCGGTCAGGAGGTTGGTGGCCGGTGCGGGCGCGGGATCCCGTTCGGGCGGGACCTCGGTGGCCTCTTCGCTGAAGGCCGCCGCCCGAGCGGCCTGCAACATCGTGGCGGGATCTTCGTGGCCCGAGGCCTGATCTCGCTCGATCACCGGCCGGAAGGGCCCCACCCGGGGCGGTGGGCGCGGAGACTCGGGCGTAAACTCGCCGGACTCGGAGGGCACGCCGTTCTCCACCCCGGTGACGCTCACCTGGGCCGAAAAACCGCCGGGCACACTCGAGGCTCGGGAAGGTGCGGTGCGCCCGGGGGCGCTGACGTTCCGGCCGGGGGCGCTGGAGGGGCGGATCAAGCCCTCGGGTCGCGGTGCACTTTCGGTGCGGGGCCCGGGGGAGTCTCGCCTCGGAGGCGCCGAAGTGGACTGGGTCGGCTCCTCCCGCAGGAAGGTGGCCCCGGCACCTGGGGAGCTGGGGGCCCGGGGCGCTTGAAAGGTGCTGACGATTTCGGTGGCGGCGTCGGTGACCGCTCGAGCCCGGACCTCCGCCAGGTCGAGGCCCAAGGAGGCGGCGGCGTCGGCCAGGCTGGTCACCGGCTCACTTTCGGCGAGTTCGTCGGAGATCTGCACCGACTGGACGGGCGCGATCGGCCGGGGATCGGCGGTCTGGACGGCCGGCTCGTCGGACGAAAACAGGGCCCGGGGCGGCTCGATGGGCGGCAGGGCCTGGACCTCGGGCAGGGGGGTCATCATCGACACCGGCGCCGCCCGGGAGGCCGGGGTCGCGGCGTCGTCCCTGGCGCGCAGGTCTTCTGGAGGAGGCGGCAACTCCATTCGCGGCCGGAGGCGCGGATCTGGGATGGGGGCGATCGGCGGCGCCAGGTCGACGCTCGCCACCTCGACATCGGCGCTCGCCTCGTCGACGTCGGCGCTCGCCACGTCGGCGGTGTCGGGGGCCGGGACCACCTCGTCGTTGGGCCGCTCGATCACCTGGGTCGTGGGCCCGAGGTCGCCGGAGAGGCCGTGGAGTTCGGGCACCTCTTCGGTGTGCGGGCCCGAGTCGCCGGGACGCTCCAGGTTGGAGAGGGTCTGGAGCTCATCGAACGGCTTCGGCGCGGGCGTCGCAGGCCGCGGCGGCACCGTCGGCGGTAGACCCAGGGCCTCGGCCCAACTTGCGCTTCGGGAAAGGGCCAGGGCCGGGCCGGGCTCGACCTCGGGGGCGGGGACCGGGGAGGCGTCGGCGGTGTCGGTGCTGATCTTCGAACGGGCGGGAGGTTCGTCGACCGGCTCGGCCGAGGCTTCGGTTTCGGCGGCCGCCGCTGCCAGGGGCGAGGACTCGATCGAAGGCGCCAGCGGCTGGGGCGCCGGCTGATCGAGCGGGGTGGCCAGGGCCGAGTCGCTGAGCTCCGGGGCCTGGGGCGACGCCGCCGTCGCCAGCGGTTCGGAGGGCTCGGGCTCGGACATCACCGGCGCGGGTTCGTCGACCTGGAGCTCGGCCGGCAACGGTGACTCGGGCAAACTCGGCGAGGGGGCGGTGGGCCAAGGTTCGGACAAGGCCTCCGGCGAAAGAGGGCCGGGCGTTTCGGCGTAGAGCTCAGGCGCCAGAGGTGGCGGTGTCTCCGGGTGGTCTTGAGCCTCTTGGGTCACCGCCAAGCCGAGATCGTCGGTGTCATGGGGCGGCGCTTCGGCCGGGTCGCTCGCCACGGTGGTCGAGCTGGCGAGGGCCACCGACGGGATCAAACCCGACGGAGGTTCGGGCGTTTCGTTCGCCTCTTCTTCGAGCGAACTGGCGGGGGTCACCACCGCCTCGGGCACGAAGGCGTCCCCTTCGAGGCCACTCGGCACCTCTTCGATGTGCAGATCGCTGGTGCCCCCTTTGACGGGCGGCAAAGAGATGTCGCCGGCGCTGAGTTCACCGGTCCCCTGTTCGCCGGTGCCGAACTCCCGGTTCGGCACGTGGGCCTCGCCCACTGGGCTCCGGGGCGGCAAGGTCGGCAGGTTCTCCGGGGTCCCCAACTCGCGCACGTCCAGGCGCAGGGTCCGATCGCTCTCACGGTCCCCCAGGGCGATCGGTGGCGGGGTGTTGATGCGTTGGGTCGGGCCCGGCTCCACGTCGGGGCGGCCTTTGGGCAAGAGCTCCCGCACTCGGATCCGATCCGTGTTTTCGCCGGGGCGGCCGGTGGCCCAGGGCCGGGGCACCGACGAACGTTTGCGAGGGAGGGCCAGGCCCGACGGGTGGGGGCCTCCTTCGCCTTCGGTGCCGGCCGGCGCGGGCGGTTCTTCGGGCGCGGTCGTCAACTCGGCCAGGGGGGGCAAGACGATCTCCCCGGTCCCAAAGACCCGGGAGGCCCGGCGCGGGAGGAGGCTGGCGTTGGAGGTGGGCCGGGGCAGCGGGCTCGGCGCCCAGCCGGCCGCGCCGGATTTTTGGGCGCGCCACGAGGGGGAGGCGGCGGCCTTGGCCTTGGGATCGGCGGCTTTGCCAAAGCTGGTGGAGAGGGGTGTCGGCGCCAGCGCCCCTTGGCCGTGGGCTTCGACGATCTGATCGATCACCACCTGGGACTCGGCGTCCAAGGTGTTGAACCGCAACGCCATGCCCGGCTTGTCATCCTGCCGGACCGTCACCACCACCCCTTCGCCCCGCAGCGCCTTGGCGCCGTCGGCCAACAACAACTCGAAGCGAATTTTGGTGCCGGCGGGTTTGGGGGCTTTGGTGCGGAGGAAGAGGCCGGCCGAGGAGATGTTCTCCGCGTAACGGCTCACAAACTCGTCGAGGTTCTGATAACGCAGCGTGATCCGCAGCGAGACGGTGTCGGTCGGCGGAGCCACCCGGGTCGAAACATAACCCGGCTCGGCCCCGAAGGTAACTTCTTGGGCAACGCCCACCCGCCACTCCCGGGGGCCCGTCGACCGACGCCCCCAGGGTGCTGAATCCCACTTTTGCCTACATGATTCAGGCGCTCAGCTTGGCCCGGAGCGCGGCCAGGCCGGCGGGGAGCTGGTCGGCCGGCCCGCCGCCTTGGGCGAAGTCACCCCGGCCCCCGCCCGATCCGCCCATGGCCGAGGTCGCCGCTTTCACCAGGTCGCCCGCGTGGACCTTCCCCTCCAGGTCCTTGGTCAGGGCCACGACCAGGTTCACCTTGTCGCCTTCTTTGGCGCTGAGCACCACCACCCCCGACTTCAGCTGATCCCGGAGTTGGTCCGAGAGGCCACGCAGAGACTTGGCCGGGGTGCCGTCGGCGCTCTTGAAGATCACCCGCACCCCAGCGAACTCTTCGATGGCCGGGCCCTCGCCACCGCCACCCATGGCGGCCTTGGCTTGGGCCTTCTCCAGATCTCGCTCCAGCTCCTTTTGGCGCTTCATCAGCTTGTCGAGCCGCTCCGGGAGCTGCTCGGGGGCGGTCTTCAGCACCCCGGCTGCGGTGCGGAGTAGCTGTTCTTTGTCTTGGGCCCAGCGCAGCGCGTTCAGGCCCGTGACCGCCTCCAGGCGCCGCACGCCCGAGGCCAGGCCACCTTCGGCGACGATCTTGAACAAGCCGATGTCACCAGCCTGGTGCACGTGAGTGCCGCCGCACAACTCCAGCGAGTCCTGGCCGATGCGCACCATCCGCACCCGATCGCCGTACTTTTCGCCGAACAACATCACCGCGCCCGCTTCCTGAGCGTCCTTCATCGAACCCACCGCCACTTGGGTCGGCGCGTTCTTGAGGATCATCCGGTTCACCCGATCTTCGATGGCCCGTTGTTGCTCCTGGGTGAGGGACTCGAAGTGGGAGAAGTCGAAGCGCAGCCGGTCGGGCGCCACCAAAGAGCCCTTCTGCTGCACGTGAGCGCCCAGGACCTCCTTCAGCGCCAGGTGAAGCAGGTGGGTGGCCGAGTGGTTCTTGCGGGTCGCGCCCCGGGCCTCGCCGTCGACCACCGCCTCGACCTCGTCGCCGACCTTGAGCGTGCCGAGGGAGATCTGGCCGACGTGCACGTGCAGCTCCGCCAGCGGCTTTTGGGTGTCTTTGACCTCCATCTTGCCGCCGGGCCAGGAGAGGTGGCCCACGTCGCCGGCTTGACCGCCCGACTCGCCGTAGAAGGGCGTCGTGTCGAGCACCACCTCCACTTCGTCGCCGGCCTTGGCCTCGCCGTGTTGTTCTTTGCCTCGGACGATCGCCTTGACCTTGGCCTTGGCGGTTTCGGTCTCGTAGCCGAGGAACTTGGTGGCGCCGACGGTGTCCCGGACCCCAAACCACAACTTGTCGACGGCCTTGTCCTTGGTCAACTCGCCGCCGCCCGAGTGGCTCTGCAGCTCCTTCACGGCTTGGTTGGCCGCGTCTTCGTCGACGCTCTTGCCGTTTTCGTTGGCGATGACCCGGGTGAGATCGATCGGGAAACCGTAGGTGTCGTAGAGCACCGCCACAAACTTGGGCTCCAGCACGTCCTTTTGGGTCTGGCCGATCTCCTCGGTCAACAACCGCAGGCCCCGGTCCAAGGTGCGCCGGAAGGACTCTTCCTCGTGGCTGGCCACCTTCTCGATCAAGGCCGCGTTCCGGGGCAGCTCCGGATAAGCGTCGCTCATCAGATCGATCACGTTTTTGCAGGCCTGGTGAAAGAACAACTCGTCGAAGCCCAGGCGTTTTCCGTGGCGGATGGCTCGGCGCATGATCCGGCGGAGCACGTAGCCTCGGCCTTCGTTCGAAGGCTGCACGCCGTCGGCGATGAGGAAGGCGGTGGCCCGGGAGTGATCGGCGATCACCCGCATGGAGATGTCGTCTTCGTGATCCGTCGAGGTGTACTTCTTGCCGGCCGCGCCCGCGATCCGATCGAGCAACACCCGGAAACCGTCGGTCTCGTAGGTGGAGTTTTTGTTCTGCATCACCAAGGCCAAGCGCTCGAGGCCGGCGCCGGTGTCGACCGAAGGTTTGGGCAACTTGTTGAGGGGCCCGTCTTTGGTCTCCCGCACGAACTGCATGAAGACCAGGTTCCAGATCTCCATCCAGCCCACCGACTCTTCGACCCGCTTTTCATCGAGCATCCCGTGGGTGTCGGCCGGCAGGAAAAAGTGGATCTCGGTGCAGGGGCCCTGGGGCCCGGTGTCGCCCATCTGCCAGAAGTTGTCCTTCTTCCCGAGCCGGAAGATCCGCTCCCTTGGCACGCCGACCTGGGCCCAAAGATCAGCGGCCTCTTCGTCGGCGGGGATCCCGTCTTCACCTTTGAATATGGTGACGCAGAGCCGCTCCTTGGGCAGCTCCAGGGCCTCGGTGATCAAGGTCCAGGCGAACTGGATCGCGTCCTTCTTGAAGTAATCGCCGAAGGAGAAGTTGCCCATCATCTCGAAGAAGGTGTGGTGCCGAGGCGTGTAGCCCACGTTCTCCAGGTCGTTGTGTTTGCCGCCGGCCCGGACGCACTTTTGGGCGGTGGTGGCCCGGGTGTAGCTCCGCTTGTCGGTGCCGGTGAAGACGTCCTTGAACTGGACCATGCCCGAGTTGGTGAAGAGCAGGGTCGGATCGTTGGCCGGCACCAGCGAACTCGAGGCCACCTCTTCGTGGCCCCGGGCTTTGAAGAAGTCGAGGAAGGTGCGGCGGATCTCGGCCGTGGACAGGTGCTTCATGACCGGCCGAAGTTAGGAGGCCTGCGCGCCTTCGGCAAGGGCTTCGGCGAGTCGCTTCAAGGCGGCGGCGTACAACCCGCCAGGTAGTTGGCGGTGACCCGGGCGGGCACGCTCGAGCGGACCTCGATCGTCGAACCATCAGGGCCAGAGGCAGTGACCGGGCGATCGCCGAAAAAGCTATCTACGGCCACCCAAACCGAGGACGTTGGGCGCTGGGAGAGCGGAAGGAACGTGGTGGGGGCGGGGCGCTCTGGCAGCAGGTTCAGGCTGGAGGAGGAACAGGAGTTCAGGACGGTTCCGCCCGTCAGGGCGACCAACGATTGATACCTGGGAAGGTCCAGGGGCAAGCCGCACTCCAACCACGGTACGGCGAGGAGCGAGATCTGCGCTCCGCCGAGTCGGGACGGCAGCGAGGCCAGCGCGGCGGCGACGTGTTCCGGTGGCAGGCTTCCTCCATCGTCTTCTTCAGCTACGACGACCACCCGGAGGTCGTCTCCCGGCTCGTAGAAACCCAGGCTTTCGGGGGCTCGGAGGGCGCTCGAGAGGGCGAGAGAGATCGCGTCGAAGCCGTGTTCGTCGGCGCTGCTCTCGGGGCGGTCCGAGAGGCCAAGGAGGAGCTGCTCAACCAATCCTTGCTGGAACGTTAGCTCGGACTCATCAATGAACAACCAGGCGACTGGGCTCCGGGGATCGAGCTGCAGGAGCTTGCCCCTTTGTTCGGGATCGGTGGTGGTGACCGCCAAGCGGGTCCGCCCCCGATTTGCGGCCTCTTGGAGGATCTGCGCGATCCCGAACGCGGTTCCGAAGTGACGGAGGCTGGGCGACCCGTCGAGAACCACAAGGACCGACAACAGGGGGTCGGGCTCGGGCTCAAGGTCGAAGTGGTCGATGACCGAACGGAGGGACCCTTGCCCCCGTAACTCCATCGTCCGCGCATCATCTTCTGTGCGCGCGTGAAGCCAGACCAACTCAGGACCGGCCCAACGGCGCGTCGGCTGATAGAAGATTCGAAACGGACCGTTGGCGAAGTGCCACGGCTGTTCCTGGCTCGGCAGCATGGCACTGTAGGCGTCGAGATAGCCGGTGAGCACCAAGTCGTGGAGCGCTTGGACCCCATCGTGGTTGGGCCGAATCTCAACCTCGTTCATGCCGGAGCAGGTGCGGTGTACGGTGTGCACGGCCGAAAGCTCGGCCTGGCCGACCGCTCCCCGCACCGTCAACCTGAACTCGGTGTCCTGGGCGCCGGTCAGCGTAAGCGCCAAGGTGGCGGTGAAGGTGGATCCCACCGGCCCGCTGACATCGATCTCGAAGGGCAACTCCACCAGCGAGGAGGGCGGCCATTCGTAGCGTCCCAGGGGCGGAGGGATCAGCCCCGCGCTCCCTTCGGTGGAGATGATCTCAACCTTACAAGACGCCACGGGACCAACCGTAGCAGGGTAGGCGAGGGAGTAGCGGCCAGGAGGGATGAAGCCGATCGGGAACAGGTACATCTCATCGCGGAGCCGGACGACTCTCCCGAAGGGCTCCAGATAGCAGGGCGTCACCGCCCCAAAGCCAAACATCGAGACCCGTCGTTCACCCGCGTCGCTCCGGATCACCAACTCTGCCACTTTGAATCCGGCTGAGGTCGCGGTCAGCGTCACCTCGATCCGGTGGTCGTTGACCTGCGGGAGGTCGGTGGTTTGGACGGCAAACTCTTCGGCGTTGGGCCCCTCGATGATCACCTCTCGCAAGTGGACCGGCACGTCACCGGCCTGGGACAAGTAGACATACCTCTTTCGAGGGTCGCCGACCTCGCCGTCCCCGAAGTTGAGCTCCAGGGGCTGAGTCGAAAGCAACGCCCGAGGAGGCGGAGCACGCACCACCACCGTGACCGGCGCCGTCGCGGCCGGGTCGGTGGTCACCGTCACCGTCGCAGTCTCCGTCATTGGGCCTCGGCGGCAATATTGGATTGGTACGGACCAGGCGTCGCCCGGGGATATTGGTCCCGGGGTGACGGTGCGGAGGGCGAAGTGAGGTTGGTTTGAGCTTGCGCCGGTGATCGCCACCTCGATCGGCCCCTCGTTGCCACAATCGATGACGCTGTCCACGCAGTCGCCTTCTTTTGCCCCGGGCAGGGGCCGGGCGGCGCAGGCCAAAGGTTGGTCGACGACCTCCGCCTCGACGGGGATCTCCGAAACCGGGCAATTCGCGCAGTCTCTGAACAAGATCCGGTCGGTGAGTGGCTGCCCGCTGACCAGCCCTCGAAACCGCAACGCGAGGTCGAAGGTCTCCCCCGGTCCGACCTCGATGGTGCGACCGCTGCCCTCCAGGCAGAAGCCGCTTTGGCCCGCCTGAAGGGGGCACTCCAGGCCTCCCCGCAAGCGGGGTTGCAGAGACCAGGCGTCGCTGTCGCGCGGGACAGTCAGGCGCCGCACCACCCGGACCTCTCGATCTCGCAGCACCCGCCCGATGCTCAGATCCGACGGCATCGCCCGGGGGGTACCCACCCCCACCAGCAAGGTCTCGGGGCCCAAGCCGGGTTGCCCGGGCTGGGTCCACCGAACCCGGGCGCCGTAGCTGGCCTCGATGATCGGTGCAAAAGAGAGCTGGAGCTCTCGTTGGCCACCGGGCGGCAGCACGATCACCTCGGTTGGAACTTCGAACGCTTCTTGCGCCGGTGACACGATCGGCTGCACCTCAACCGCGAGGGGACCGGTGTTCCGCAAGGTCAAGGACTGTTGGCTGCGCCGCCCCAACTCCACTTCCCCGAAGTCGACGATTGGGCGCGAGACCAAGACGGATTCGGTGAGCGACACCGAGGCGTCGAGCTGGGGGGCCGGGGGGATGGTGGCTTCGCTGCCGCAGGCGGCCAACAGGAGGAGCGCCGACACCCGAGCGCGCATGAGAAACGGTAGGCTTCGGGCCTCCCGCAGGCAAGACGGCCCGACTCGGCTGAGGAGCCCTCGGGCTGGGCGGCGGTCCAGAGCCGAGCTTGACACTCCCCAGCCCCGTCCGGCCACGTGCTGGGCTGATCAGCGCGATCCTCTGGGCCTGGTCCGCGGCGACGCAGGCCCGCCCAAGAGTCGGGCCATCTCGGCCGACCCGAACGCACCAGCTTTAGCCAGTGTCCGTTCGGGGATGGGAGCTCGCGCTGAATCCGCTGCTCGACCTCCACAACGAGCGCGGGGGGACTTCGCTCGTGCCCTACGAACGTTGGCGGGGCGGGCGAGATTGGAGCTCACCCGCGGCTTCTTCGGCGCCTCGCCGTGAAGCGACTACTCGAGGCTGATGCGGGCGATGGGCTGGATGTTCATGTCGGGCGACAGCTCTTGGTAGGAGAGCACCGCCAGGTGGGGGAACTCGAGTTCCACCAATTTGCGGAAATAACGCCGGATCTCCATGGTGGTCAGGATCACCGGGTTCTGGGCGGTCGGCGGCAAGGAGCCGACCTCGGTGCGCACCGCCGACAAGATCTCTTGGGTGATCTCGGGCTCCAGGGCCAGGTAGCTGCCCGAGGAGGTGTGCTGGATGGAGGAGCGGACCGTCTCTTCGATCTGGGGATCGAGGAGGTACACGATCAAGGTGTTCTGACCGCGGGTGTACTTGTGGCTGATGTAGCGCTTCAGCGCGGCCCGAACGTATTCGGTCAACATCACCGTGTCGTGTTCGACCTGGCCCCACTCGGCCAAGGCCTGCAGGATGGAGCGCAGGTCGCGGATCGAGATCTCTTCTTCGATCAGGCGCCGCAAGATGTCGGTGAGCTGAAACGGCGAGACCACCTTGGGTACGGTCTCTTTGACCAGGGCCGGGAAGGCCTGCTCGAGCTGCTCGAGCATGTTCATGGTCTCTTGGATGCCCACGAACTCGGCGCCATTTTTGCGCAGCACACTCGAGAGGTGGAGCACGATGTAGCCGGCCGCGTCCCAGGTGGTCAGGCCCGCTTGTTCGGCGACCTCTTGGAACTCGGAGTCGATCCAAGCGCATTCGTTGCCGTTGGCCGGATTGGTGGCCGGCTCTCCCTCTATATTCAATAGACGGAGGCGCTCGACGGTGTCGTTCACCAACACCTTGGCCTGGGAGACGGTGCCCATGACCAACGGGATCTCGTTGATCATGATCAGGTACGAACCCGGCGGCATGTCCGACTCGTTGCCGCGGACCCGGATGCCTGGGAAACGGACGCCCAGCTCGTAGAACAAGCCGTCGCGCATCATGGGGATCATCTCGCCCAGGAACTTGCTGCCGGAGCCTTGGTCCTCGACCAGCGGGATCAGGTCCGCCGCCACTTCCAGAGCGATGGGGGTCACCACCGGCAACATCTGCTGGGACTGGCCCTCCTGCATCTTCTGGGCTTGGATCCGCTTCTCCCGCTGCTCCCTCACCTCTTCTTCACTGGGCTGCCCGGTGTCCCCGGGGAGCGGCACCAGCTTGCCCTCGGCCTTCAGGCGTTTGCTCCGGAGCAAGCCCCAGCCGATCGCGCCGCAACCCACCGACATCACCAAGAAGGGAATGGTCGGCATACCGGGGACGATGGCGAAGAGGGCCAACAACACCGTGGCGATCATGAAGGCCCGGGGTTGGGCGAGGAGCTGGAAGCTGATGTCCTTACCGAGGTGGACCTCACCATCTTCACCAGAGGCCACCCGGGTCACGATCAGGCCGGCGCAGATCGAGATGAGCAGCGCCGGGATCTGAGAGACCAGGCCGTCGCCGACGCTCAAGATCGCGAAGACGTTGAGGGCCTCGCCGCTCTCCATGCCCATCATGGTTACGCCGATGATCACCCCGGCCACGATGTTGATGGCGGTGATGATCAGGCCGGCGATGGCGTCGCCCTTCACGAACTTCATGGCGCCGTCCATGGAGCCGAAGAGCTGAGATTCGCGGTTCAGGTCGTCCCGCTTCTTGCGGGCGGTGTCCATGTCGAAGGCGCCCGCCCGAAGGTCGGCGTCGATCGACATCTGCTTGCCGGGCATGGCGTCTAGGGTGAAGCGGGCCGCAACTTCGGCGACACGTTCGGCGCCTTTGGTGATCACCAGGAACTGGATGATCGTCAGGATCAAGAACATCACGATGCCGACGACCAGGTTGCCCTTCACCACGAAGCTGCCGAAGGCCTTGATCACCTCACCCGCCTGACCGGTCAGCAGGATCAAACGAGTGGAGGAGACGTTGAGGGACAGGCGGAAGAGGGTGGTGACCAGCAGCAACGACGGGAACGACGCCAAAGACAGGGCGTTCGGGATGTACATCGAGAGCAAGAGCAACAAGACCGAGATCGCGATGTTCAGCACGATCAACAGGTCCAACACGATGTACGGCAGCGGGATGATCAACATCGAGATGATCAACATGACCAGCCCAGCGAGCATGACGTCGCTGTAGCGGCCGATCATCTGGCGCAGATCGCCGGTCGTCAGGACTGCGATGAAGTTCTTCATGCGCGCAACTGGTCCTCAGTGTGGCACGACCATCTGGGCTTCGCCACCCGGATGGGCAGAGCCCATCGACCCCTCTACGCGAGCCCCTGCTCGCTGTGCGCTTCGCTTGCGGGCGCCGTGGGATCGCGGGGGCGAAGGCGATGGGGGAAAGGGGAGCGGGGCGCCGCTACTTTTTGGCGGGGCCGGGGGGCGCGGGCTTCTTGGGGGCCTGGCCTTTGGCCTCGGCCTCCTTCTTTTCGATCAGCTCCTTGATGGCGGCGGCGGTGGCCGCGGCCAGGGCTCGGGCGCGCAGGGACGCTGGGTTTTTGCCGTCCGGGTCGAGGTCGATGGCGGCCTTGAGGTCCTCCATCGCGTACTCGAACTCGCCGTGTTGCAGCAGCAGCTCACCGCGGTTCACGTAGGAGTTGATGTCTTCGGGATCGAGCTCGATGGCGATCGAAAACTCCTGAGCGGCCTCTTCGTGCATGTCGAGCTTGGTGTAGATGGCGCCCAACATCGCGTGGAAATAGGGATCGTAGGGGTTGCCGATCACCAGGCCTTCGAACAGGGTCCGGGAGTCCTTGTAGCGGCCCTGCTGATACATCGAGTACCCGAACTCGGCGATCGCGTAGGCCTGCTCCATGGTCATGCCTTCGAGCTGGGCCCAGGTGATCTTGCCGAAGAGGAACTTCTTGAAGTTCTCCTCGGTGAAGTTGTTGATCGGGTTCGGAGGATCGACGTACTCGATCTTGATCTCACCGCGCTCGACCGCCTTGACGATGTCGTCGGCGGTCATGTTTTTGGTCTCGCGGTCGACCTCTTCGAGGATCTCTCGCTTCTCCGCTTCGGTGAGATCTTCGGGGCGCTTTCCCTGGGCGATGAGCTGATCCAGTTTGCTGGTCTTGGTCTTGTCGCCGGGCTTGGTTTCCTTGGTCGCCATCGCTTCGCTCGCCCGCTTCATAACACCCCTTCCGAAAATCGCAAAATTCCGGGGGGCCTTGGGGTCCCGGATGGGCAAAGCCCATCCACCCCTCTACGCGAGCCTGGGGCTCGCTGCGCGCTTCGCTTGCGGGAGCGGGGCGTGGAAAAAGAAACGGGCTGGGCATGGTGTTCGCCACGCCCAGCCCGAAGGGGGTCAACCCGGTCGATTAACGGCCAATCGACTGGATCAGGTTCTTCGCGGTCTCGTTGTACTTGTCGATGATCTGACGCAGCATGTCGAACATCTGGCCGCGCTTATCGATCATGCGCTTCAGCTTCATGGTCTCGACGTCGATCGAGGGTGAGCTGGACTCGCCGGCCTGACCGAAGGGACCATTGTTGGTGCCGCCGGCCGCACCCGCCGAGCCGTTGGTGCCACGGCTCGACTGCTGCTGCTGGATCGAGTTGATGTACTGGGCCTGACGTTCGATGTCCTGGTCCATCTTCTTCATGATCAACATGATCAGAAGAGTGACCTTGTCCTCGACGGTCAGGCTGGGGTCGGCCAACAGGGCCGCGGTCTCGGCCTGGTGGGCGTTTTCGTACTGCGGGTTGGTGTTGTTGATCTGGCCCGGCATCGCGTTCGGGTTCCAGGAGCCGAAGCCCCAACCGCCGCGAGGACCGCTGTTGTCGAGGGGGCCCGCGCCCGGCCCGGCAAACCGCGCACCGCTGTTCATGCCGAGCACGTTCATCATGCCCGCGCCCGCGTAGCCGTAGAACGAGTTCATGCCCAACGCCGCCCCGTAGGCCGGGTTGGCGCCCGCCCACCCCATGGTGGCCGCGTTCATCTGGTTCATGTAGCCGTACATGTTGCCGATCATCGGCTGGCCGGCGAATTGGCCTGGGATGTAGCCGCCCGGCATGCGCTGCACGGTGAAGACACCGTCGTTGCGGATCCCGAAGTCCACGATCCGGCCGCCGATCGAGGCCTCGAAGGCCGCCCGAGCGTGGGGATTGTTGCGGAACTGGGCCTCAACGTTGCCAGCCATCCGGCGGTTGCTGTCGAACAGCGCGCTGAAGATCGGGATGTTGGTCGAGCCGGGGGCCAGGTCAACCTGCTGGCTGCCGCCCGCGTAGCCGCAGCCGCAGTAGGGCTGCATGGCCGGGTAGGCGGTCATCGGCGACGGGACGAAAAAGGGGGTCATCCAGGGGCTCGCGCCCATGGTGCCCATCATCCGCTGCATCGGTCCGGTGCCGTGGCCGAGGGCGGTCTCGAGGAAGGCGTCCTGCAGGTTGAGCAACACGCCCTGCTGGTTGCCGGTGAGGGTGTCGATGGCGATGCCAATGCCGGCGCCACGGACCCCGAAGAACCCGAGGATGTCGTTGGCGACGGTGCCTGCAGAGTGAATTCCGTACATAAAGTTTCTCTCTTCCTTCCGAGGTCGGTTGATCCGGCCTCTTCGTCTGTCTACCCGAGTCCGCTCCTCTTCACCAACTCCGGCCACCCATAACCAGGCCGTTACCAGCTTCAGAGGATCGTCTACGAATCGCGGACCTTATCGGCGGCAAGATATTGATGTTGCTCGGTTTTTCATGAATCTTTCGATCGAAGCTAAGATCTCGGAAACATTCGTGGATCCGACGATCGACCGAAGCTGAAGCCTCAATGATTTTAGGGGGTTAGGTGCGTTTATCGCCGACATACGCCTACATGGCCCTCCACGACCCTACCGGAGCTTGCGGCGGAGCAACTTCCGGAGGGCCAGGGCCTTCCGGGCGATCGGGTGGCTCAGATCGCCGCTGGCGCCGACCGCGGCCTCGAGGTCGCTCAGAGCTTGGGGAAGATCGCGTCGAGAGATGTGGACCTCGGCCCGGTTCACGTAGGCCGCCGCCGACTTGGGATCGACGGTGACCGCGTGCGTGAACTGGCGGATCGCACCTTCGGCGTCTCCTTGGCGGTGATACACGACGCCCAACGCCCGGTAGTAGTAGTCGTTGCGCGGATCGACGGCGATCAAGCCTTCGAACACCACCTGGGCGTCCTTCACTTTGCCGTTGAGGAACAGCGTGTAGCCGCTCTGGGCGATGCAGTAGAGTTCTTCGTCGGTATAACTCTTCAGCTCCTGGAGGGTGGCCTCACCTTTGGCCCAACGCCTCACGGCGCGGCCGGGGGCGACCTCCATCTCTTTGGCGGGGTCACGTTTTTCGAGGGCCGCCTGCCCGGTCGGCACCAAAGGACTGCTCTTCGGCATCGGGGCTCAGCCTTTCGAGTTGGCCAAGAGCCGGTTGTACACGTCTTCGGCCAAAGTGTTGTAGCGCTGGAGCAGCTCCAGCATGGCGGCCTCCCGACCGAGCATCGCCCGCATCTGGGTCCGCCGCTTCTCCGGCAAGTCATCCAGCTCTTCGTCGTCGACCGCCCGCTCGAACAGCCCCCAGGCCTTGTTCTTGCGCCGCATCAACACCCGCCGCAACACCACGTGGGTCAACGGCAGGTTGGCGACCTCGGCTTGATCGCCCACCGGCGCCGGTTCGCCCATGCGCAGGTTGTCGCTGGACTTCTTGGGGCCGAGCAGCCGCGTCGGCGCCACCTCCGGCATCGGCGCCGCTTCCGGATTTTTCTCGAGGCGCTGAGCCTCTTTCATCTCCTCCGGGAAGGTGCCGAGCACCCCGACGTTCTGCGGCCACGGCCATTTGCTCTTGATGTCTGCCATCGCTCAGCGACCCCGCTTCAGTAGATTGTCCCGACCGCCCGGTTTTGCGCCAGAGGCCTCTGGCGCTTCTTGGCCCGACCCCGGCAGTTGGGCGTGTCGGCCCAGGCGTTCGTCCCGGGCCCGTTCGGGTGAACCACTCTGGGCGGCCTGGCCACCCCGTTGGGCCTGCTGGCGGCTCTCTTGCTCTTCCTTGATCTTGAACACGAAGGAGAGCACCTCGGCCACCGCCTCGTAGAGCTCTTCGGGCACCTCTTCGCCCACGTCCAGCTTGTTGAGGGCCTGAGCCAGGGGAACGTTCCGCAAGATCGGCACACCATACTGTTTGGCCAGCTCTTTGATCTTTTCGGCGTGGACCCGCATCCCCTTGGCCACGACCTTGGGGGCCTTGTCGTTGTCCGAGTCGTACTTGATCGCGACGGCGATATGGGTCGGGTTGACCACGACCGCGTCCGCGTTTTTTACGGCCGCCGGTCCACCGGAGAACAAAAGCTCGTGGGCCAGCTGCTTACGTTGCCCCTTCATGTGCGGGTCACCTTCGGACTGCTTGTACTCCTGCTTCACGTCGTACTTGGACATCATCATCTCTTTGTTGAACTGCTTGCGTTGCCACAACAGATCGACCACGCCAATGCCGAGAAAGAGGAACATGGTCTTGCTCATGTAGTCCCAGATGACCTTGCCGCCGAACCCGACCGAGTCGAGCAGCGGCAAGCGCACCGTGAGCACCATGTCGGTCAGCGAGTCCTCCATCACGCTCCAGGCCAACCAGGCGGCGAGGCCGAGCTTCAGCATGTTCTTGATCAGCTCGATGAACTTCTTGAGCTTGAAGAGGCCCTTCAGCCCGTTGATCGGGTTGATCTTGTCGAGCTTCGGGATCAGGACCTTGTAGGCCATGAAGAAGCCGGTCTGGAGGAAGTTGGCCATCAGGCCCATGGTGAAGACCGCGACCCCGATCGGGATCGAGAGCTTCAAGATGGTGAGCGGCACGTCCTTCATCACCTTGTCGATGGTGGCGAGGGTCGGCTCCCGAGTGGCCGATTCTAGGGTGGCCCGGGCGAACTCGATCAGCTCGTCCGAGATGTAGGTCAACATCCCGATCAAGGTCATGAAGCCCAGCCCGAAGTTGAGGGCGTGCACGAAGTCCTGGCTCTTCGGGACCTGACCTTCTTCTTTGGCCTTGCGGAGTTTTTCTGGTGTGGCTTCCTCGGTCTTTTCGCCGGTGTCGCCCACGGAGCGAGGCTAACCTACCAGTGGCCTCCCCGGCGAGGGCCACCGTTCGAAACCCCCGATTTTCAAGGTCGCCCAGGCGTGCTAGCGGCTGAGCGGCAAGGATGGAAGACCCCCTTTCGGGCCTGACGCCGCTCGAACTTTCGAGCGAAGAGCTCTTGCTGGTGCGGCTGGCCTCGGCCCTCACCGCCGAGGAGGAGTCGCCCCTGCCCGTGTTGGAGACCCACCCCGCCGCTGAACGTCTGGAGGCCAGCGCCCGCTCTTTGGTCGGTCGGGGCCTGGCCGATCCCCGCACCTATCGGCCCCATCGGGAGATCTTGCGCCGGGTTTTGGTGGTCGCCCAACCCGACGCCCGGGTGGTGTTGTTGGCGGTTGGTTCGGGTCAGGCCGAACGCCAACTCGACGTCTACGAGCGGGCCCGAGTGTTCGTCTCCTACCAACGCCACGGCGATCGCCACCGCTTCGGCCCACCCCTCGAGTTCGTGGATCTCTACGACGAGATCGCCGCCCACTTCGTCCCCCGGCGATCCACCGGCGACTTCATCCGCTTGGACTTCGACGCCGCCGAATATTTTGTCTTCTCCACCGCCGCTCGGACCTTGGCCCTCGGCCAAGTGCGAGGCAAAGCGCCTCGTCTGGAGCGGGAGCCTCCGATCACCACCGTCAACGACACCAGCCTGGATGGCGCGGTCTTGATGCCCGGTAAAAAAGCGCGCTTTGTCCCCGGGGGTGGCACCGACGGCGCCGCCAGCATCCCGGTGCCCTCCGAGGCCCAGTGGTTGGCCGCCTTGGAGCGTTTGGCGGGCCGCGGCGTACTACACGGCCAAGAAGGTGGGTATCAACTCCGCCCTTTCCTGCACGATCTGGCGATCGGCTTGGTCCAACGCACCCGTTATGTGTTGACCCGCTTCGACTACGGCGAAGGGGATTGGTTGGTGCGGGACGTGATCTTGGTGCCGGTACCGGGGAGCCTTTTTTTGCTCCACCCCACCCACGATCAAGGCCTGCGGATCCGGGAGCTCGACGCCGACGGCCTGACCAAGGCCCTCCACGCCGCGACCGAAACGCTCTCCAGCGGCGAGACCCAATCCTAAGCCGTCGTTTTGCCGCGGGGCCAAACGACCCGGGCCATCGATCGATCGTGGAACTTCCCCAACAACGGCAGGGCGATCATCGCGCCCACCAAGGCCAAAAACATGTCCCACTGGGCGTCCCAGACGTCCCCTTGGCTCCCCAAAAAGGCCTCGCCGACGTCGCCGGCCACCACCAAGGTGACCCACCACTCGAGCAACTCCCAAAAGCCGCCGATGGCCAACACGATGTTGACCACGATGAAGTAGAGCCAACCCCCTCGCACCAACGGCGTAAAGCGGAGGAGCACCTCCTTGATCACGAAACAAGGGAAGACGCCGAGGGCCAGGTGACCGACCCGATCGTAGTGGTTGCGGGAGAGGTCGAAGGCCTCTTTGGCCCAGTTGCCGAGGGGCGTTTCGGCGTAGGTGTACACGCCGCCGTAGATCAAGATCAGCACGTGGATGAACACGCAAACGTAGACGAAGTGGGACATCGGCGCCCGGCGATGGGTGGCGGCCAACACCGCGACCCCCGCCAAACCCGGGCCGACCTCCAACCACCAGCTGGCGAGGCCGGCCGGGGCGATGGCCATGGTCACGGCGCTGATCACCAGCAAGAGCACGAACAAGATCTGGGGCAAACGGTTCACGGGGATCCTCGGGGAGCGGTGGAGCCCAGGGCCTCGGCCAAGATCTGGGCGTGATCGAAGGCCAGGCGGCGGGGCAAGGCGTCGACCCGAAACCAGGCGGTGTCGCGGGCGTCATCGGCGGCGGCGATCGGCGTGGCGGCCAGTTCGGTCGGCAGGTGAAAACCAAAGACCTCGGTGCGGCTCCAAGCGGTGGGCGTGTCCCGGGGATCCCGACCGCCACCTTCGTATTGGCCCAAGGGTCGGAGGTGATCGGCGTAGGCGCCGAGGTCGAGCCCGGTCTCTTCTTCGAGCTCTCGCAAGGCAGCTTGCAAAGCCGACTCGGCGCCCCTGACCCACGGGGTGCCCCGGGGCGCGTCGGTGTGCTGAAAACCTCCCGGCAAGGCCCACTTCCCGGGTTCACTGGCGGCGTCGAAGGAGCGCTGGATCAGCAGCACCTCCCGCTGGCCAAACGTCGGGTGGTCTCGGGTGATCACCAGATCGACCGTCGGGTTGGGGCCCAGGTGCCAATAGGGCGCGCCCAAGCCACGGCGTGTGGTGGCGTCGTTGATCGCGAGGAGCAGCGGGGCCGCTTCTTTGAAGGCCCGTTGTGGGGTGTGTAGTGCGGCTTCCGTGCTAGCGCCTTCGGGCCCGTCGAGCAGCCAATAACGAAGCCGAAGGTTGGCGGCGGTCTGGATCTCGTCGGCCACGATCGGGCCACCGCCGATGAAGATCGGCAACCCGTCGTGGCGATCGAGGAAGCGGTAGAGGACCTCGGCTTTCTGGTAGAGGGTCTCGGCCAGGGGACACAAGGCGGTGAGGCCCACGCCGTCGACCTCCGCTGGATCGAGGGCGTAGACCACCCCGCCGATCACCGGGAGCCCACGCCGGGCCGCCAGCTGCTGCACTCGTCCTTCGACGCCGTGCCGGGTGCCGCCGGTGATCAAGATGGTCTTCGCCGGATCGAGGCCGGCCAACAGCGCCTCCAACACCCGATCGAGGTCTTGGAGCGTCGAGTCCGAAAAGCGGCGGAAGCTCTTTCGCCAGGCGCCGGCGAAGGCGAGCACCTGTTTGCCTTGGACGAAGTCATCCAAGGCCTCGGGTTCGATCCAAGCCAGGCCCAGGGCCTCTCGCCGGGCCGCCCAAGCCTTACGCCGCTCTTCACGTTGAGCCTGTTTGCGGGCCACCACGGCGGGGCCGTAGTAGCTGGGAGGCGCGTCGTCGGGCACCTCGAAGGGCGCCACCCGGGAGGGCCGGCGGGCCAAAAGTTTGGCTTCGGTGGCGGCGATCTTGGCCAGGCCTTCGGCGCTCAACCCGCCGAGCCGGGCGGCCCGCACCTCGAGGGGCAAGCTGGTCCCGTACAAGCCGTAGCCGTCGGTGCCCAAGACCAGCGGCACACCAGCGTCGAGATATCGTTGAAGGGGCATCTCCATACTGCACCGTATGTTGTTGAGGGCCAGGTTGGAGCTCAGGTTCAGCTCGACGATCACCCCTTGAGAGAGGAGTTTGGCCAAGGTGGCGTCGTCCACGCCGTAGACCCCGTGGCCGATCCGCAGCTCCACCGGCTCACCCTCCAGGCATTCGGCCACCACCCGCACGTTTTCGGGGTGGGCCGGATTTTCGCCGGCGTGGGCCCGCACGACCAGGCCAGGCCGAGCCCGGGCCGCCAAGCGCCCCAAACGCCGCAGGACTTCGGCGAAGGCCAAGGTGGAGTTGGTCTCGTGGCCCATGAGGTCCACGCCGACCAGGTAACCGCTGGGCAAGAGGGTCTCCAGGCGGTCGAGCAGATCCAGATCCCACTCGAAGTCGTCGTGCCGGGAAAAGGCCGCCAAAAACCGGAGCTGGACCCGGTGTTCCTCTTCGATGGCCGGCAACTCCCGGTGGATGGTGCGCAACACGTCGGCGCGCAAGACGTCGTAGAACGACAACTCGGCGTAGCGGACCCCCATGGCCGCGTAGTCCTGGGCGATCTGGCGGAGCAAGGGCACCAGCGCCGCCGGGGCTTTGGTGATCGGGGCCCGACGTCGATAGATCGCCTCCATGTCTACGAAGGGGCTCTGCCGGTCTTCGGGCAAGGCCAGGCCCAGGCTCAAGGTGTGGAGCATGCCCTTCGACAAGGCGGTGAGGGGCACCGTTTCGCTGCCGAAGTGGATCCCCAGTTCGGCCAAAAGTGAGGCCGGATAGGTCAGGCCCAAGTCGCGCCCGATCCGCAGCAGATCGTCGGGCCGGGGACATCCGGCGAAGTGGCTGTGTAGATCGGTCGAGAGGGCCACCGTGGGCCCGGCCGGGGCGGGGGGATGAGGGCGCTCGTGATCGGCCAGGTAGCGGCACTCGAAGGGTGAAAGGCGATAGTGGTGTTGAACCTGATCGAGGTTCAGCTCCAACAGCAGGAGTGGAGGATTCGAGCCGAGTTCGACGAAAAGGGGGCCTGGCGGCAGTTGGGCCGAGTCGGTCTGGGGATCGAAGAAGCGGCGTTCGGATCCGACCCGCAGGCAAAGTTGAGCCAACAAGGCCTCGTGTAGCGGGGAACGACGTTGGCCGAGGTCGTGGGCCAGCTGCACCTGCCAACCGCTCGGGAGTTGCTGCAGTTGGAGGTGGTGGTGGCCGCCCTCGTCCAAGGCCAAGATCCGGACGCTCAACCGTCCCCCACGTCCTCCAGGAACTCCCGGAAGAGATCATCGGTCGAGCCCAGACGCTTCACTTGGCCCCCGTCGTCGGCGTCGATCTGGGTGAGGCGCGGGAGGTCTCCGGTTTTGGTCTTCCCGCCGGGGGCCCCGGGCGGCGCCAGGTGGCTCTCTTGCCCGAGCAACGAGGCGTGGGGTTGGGTGGCGACCACCGGCCCGTGGTGGGCGGGCGTCGACTCCAGCCCCAAAAACCGGGCCGTACCCACGATGCGGGCTGGGAAACGGTCACCGTCCCGCACCATCAGATCCACGTTGCGGGTCCGCTGGGCCAAGATCCGCACCACCGGCCGATCCCAACGACGGCTGCCGGCGTGGGTCGTGACCAGGCCGTGTTCACCCGTGTCCAACACCACCTCGGTGCCCACCGGGTAGGCCCGCAGCAGGTTGATCAGCAGGTCGACCAGGTCGGGATCGAAGCGGCCGGTGCGATCGGCGGCCAAAAGCGCCAAGACGTCGATCGGGTTGCCGCGCACTGGCTTTTTGAGGCCGAAGCCGCAGGTCAGCTGCACGTAGGCCGAGGCCAAGCCGACGATCCGAGCGAACAAGTGGGGGCGTTCGGGTTGGTCGGCGACGCCGGCCGGGCGCCGCAGCTCGGCGATGGTCACGCCCCGTTGGGCCGCCGAACGGTTCACGCCACTTTCACCCAACAAACGAGCCAAAGAACGTTGGCGGGTCAGGGCGCTCAGCTGGGGCCGATCGACCTGGCCTTGGCCGAGCCCCAGGTGGTGGTAGAGGGCGCCGAGGCCCAGATCGACCAGCGCCGATCGATCGAGGCCAAGGGCGTCACCCAAAGCCACCGACAAGAGACAGACGTTGACCCCGTACACCTCGGCCGGCCAGTGCCCCGATCGGTTCGAGGCCAACCTGAGGATCAGATCCGGCCGGTCTTCGCCGAGCTCGATCAAGTCCTGCATCACCCGCACCGCCCGCAGGCGCGGTGGGCTGGCTTCGCCGTCTTTGCCCGATCGTTCGAACTGCTCCCGGAGGGCCAACATCAACTTGGCGTAGGACTGGACCGCCAAGATCCGGCGGTCGATCTTCACCTTCTGGGCGTCTTCAACGAACTGCTGGATGCCCAAGGTCCCGACGCCGGCCGCCGCCAGGTCTTCGGGGGTGAGGGGGCCACTCTTGGAGAGGAGCAGGATCAAGGCCCGGCTCGACTCGAAGGTCGGCGGGGTCCGCATCACCAAGCCGCCGATCTGGCGGGTCTCCAACACCTGGCGCAGCGACCGGATCGCCGCGAAGGTGGCGCCGTCGATGCGGATCCGGGCGTTATTGAGCATGGTCGTGTCGCCGACGAAGGTGATCTGGAAGCCGTTGGTGGCGGCGTAGAGGGTGGAGCCGGCCTGGTGGACGGTCGAGACCGCGTTGTCGAAGGCCTTGTTGTGGACGTCGTGGAACTGGGCGGTGCGGTGGGCCATGAACAGGCCACTCAAGAAGCTACGGGCCGCTTCGGCCGCTTTCTCCGAGACCTTCGCGGTCGAAGCGGCGCCGCCGAAGCGGGCCCCGTCGGCCAACAGATCGGTGGTGGTCCGAAGGTCGGCGGTCTTTTTGGAGAGGTCGCGGGTGCTCACGTTTTGCCCGCCTTCAAGCGCTCCAGGGCGGCCCGAGCTCCTTCACGGATGGTCTTGCTGCGCGAAAGGGCCGCCTTCTTGAGGGCGTCGACGCCCGCTTGGCTGCGCAGTGAGGCCAAAGCAAAGGTCGCGGCCTCGGCGGTCTCCTCCAGCGGGCGCCGTACCCGCCAACCTTCGGCGGCCGAGATGTAGCCCAGCAGCCGATCGATCGACGCCCCCTTATGGAG
This sequence comes from Deltaproteobacteria bacterium, assembly GCA_016703535.1. Taxonomy (GTDB): domain Bacteria; phylum Myxococcota; class Kuafuiibacteriia; order Kuafuiibacteriales; family Kuafuiibacteriaceae; genus Kuafuiibacterium; species Kuafuiibacterium phototrophicum. Next base: position 2,033,555 of record JADJBV010000002.1, read on the forward strand.
CACGGCGTAACAACGGAGGAAGGCCCGCTTCACCGAAGGCGGTTGGTCGTCGAAGTTGGCTTGCTCCAGAGCGTTTTCGATGGCGCGCAGCGAAAGATCGTTGGCCCGGTTGGCCAACTCCTCGGCGGCGGCCACCTGCACCCGGGCCTCGGGGTCCTTGAGCAGATCGGTGATGATCGCCTGGGCCACGTCCCAGGGCATCTTGTCCACCACCCCGAGGAGGGCCAACCGGACCTGGGGCGCTGGGTGGCTCTGCACCTCTTTGAGGATCGTGCGATCCCGCAGCTGGCCGAGGCTGGCCATGATGTAGAGCGCCTCCCGGGCCACAAAACCTTGTTCGTTGGTCAGGAGTTCACGGAGCGGCTGGTCGTCGTCGATCCCCAACTCGATGGCCAGGTCCGCAAAACGTCGCCGCTGCTCGGGGTTGGTGAAGCTGGGCAAGGCGCCGAGCAGGCTGGGCACCGCTCGCCGCCCCCAAGCCCCCAAAAACCGCAGGCCTTCGGCCTCGAGTCCGGGGTTGCTTTGGCAGAGGCTGGTCACTTGGCGGATCCGGGCCTCGGAGGCGGCTTCACTCAGCCAGGGTTCGAGGAAGGGCCCGGGCCGCTCCAAGCGGCGCATGCCGTAGACCAAACGGGCCGCGACCGCCAGCTGCTCATTGAGCAAGGCCGAGTCCAAAATTCGCAGCAACGCGTCGGCCAGGTCTTGTTGTTCTTCGGGATCCAGCTCACCAGACAAGGCCTCCAAGGCATCGTCGATCAGCCGGCTCTGGAGGACCGGATCCGTCTCCCGGCTGGCCTCCTCGAGGAGCGAAAAACCATACGCCGGCGAATGGGGGAGCTGACGCGCGAAGTGGAAGCCGGGGGCCATCTCTTCAATAGAATCGAGGGCCACGGCGATGGACTTGGCGGCCAGGTCGCTGGTGTCCAGGTGGATCGACTTGGGCCCCACGTCGTCTTGGCTGTCCCCGTAGATGGTCCGCAGGAGTCCATCAATTTGGGCGTCCAGGTCCGCTTCCCCTTGGGCCTCGATCGAGCTGACGTCCACCGTGAGGTACCGGATGTGGTGGAGCTGGTGACGCCACAGGTAGGAGACGACGTCGTCTTCGAGGGTCCGGCCCGTAAAACCTTGTTGAGCCGCGCCCAACAACACGTCGAGTTCGGTCACCTCCAGGTCTCGGTGAAACTCCAGGCGGCGCACCCCGTCCCGATAGAGGACGAAGGGCAAAGAAGTCTGGACCTCAGGATCGCTGTAGACGACCTCTTCGTCGTAGAGCAGAGAGTCGGGCCGGACCTTGAGCACGATCGCCGGCAACATCTTCAGGATCTCGGCGAAGGCCCGCTCCAGGTCCCGCATCATCAGGACCAAAACTTCGTTGTTGGGTGCGTAGAGGGGCCGGGCCCGGACAGCCCGAGCGAGTACGGTCATCACTCGGGCGATGTCCCGCCCGATGGCACTATGGGGCTGGTCGACCCGGGTGCTCACGTTGACCACCTGGTTCTAGCACCGGCTGGGGCCCCAGGGTATGGTCCGCCCGATGCGAAACTCCCAGATCATGGTACTTTTTGGCGTTCTGGGCTTGGGCCTCGGCGCTTGTAAGGCGGAGGAACAGCCCAAGTCCCCAGCCGGGGCCGCCAACCCTGGTGCACCTTCCGACGCCGCGTTGGCCCTCCTGGACCCGGCCAAAGCCAACCAGACCGCCCCCGAACGCTTCACCATCAAGTTGGAGACGACCAAGGGTGAAGTCCTGATCGACGTGGACCGCAACCTGGCGCCGCTGGGCGCCGATCGGATCTACAACCTGGTCAAGCTCGGCTACTACGACGACGTCGCCTTCTTCCGGGTGATCGGCGGCTTTATGGCCCAGGTGGGCATCCACGGGACCCCCTCGGTCAACGCCAAGTGGCGCGACGCTCGCATTCAAGATGATCCGGTCAAGGCCTCCAATACGCCGGGGATGGTCTCCTTCGCCACCGGCGGGCCCAACACCCGGACCACTCAGTTTTTCATCAACTTCGGCGACAACTCCCGCCTGGATGGGATGGGCTTTTCGCCGATCGGCAAGGTCCGGGACATGACGGTGATGAACCAGATCTACTCGGGCTACGGAGAAGGTGCACCCGGCGGCCGCGGACCGAGCCAAGGCCTGATCCAGAGCCGAGGCAATGAATACCTGCGCGCGGAGTTCCCGGAGCTCGACTACATCAAGAAGGCCACCATCGCTCAATAGCTTGGGGGTCTTGGGGTCTAGGCCTTGGGGTCCCGGCCGGGCAAAGCCCAGCCACCCCTCTACGCCCGCGGGGGGCGGGCTGCGCGCCTTCGGCTTTCGAGAGCCTTGGGTCCGGGTCCGAATACCGGTCAGTTTCGCCTGGTTTCGAGGTGAATGGCGTCATTGGAGCCAGTGCTTTCTGGGGACTCTTCCTGGTTTCCTGGCTTCCTAAGCGGTCAGGCCGCGGCGCCTCGGACACGATCTAGCGCCCCCGCGCAGGCGCGGCAGCAAGGGGGCGGTGACCGCTTAGGAATGCAGGAACCTAGGAGCCGGAGGAATCGGGCCACAGAAGCTGGGTCCCGGTCCGGCAAAGCCGGGCAAAGCCGGCCCACCCCTCTACGCCCGCGGGCGGGCTGCGCGCCTTCGGCTTTCGAGAGCCTTGGGTCCGGGTCCGAATACCGGTCAGCTTCGCCTGGTTTCGAGGTGAATGGCGTCATTGGAGCCAGTGCTTTCTGGGGACTCTTCCTGGTTTCCTGGCTTCCTAAGCGGTCAGGCCGCGGCGCCTCGGACACGACCTAGCGCCCCCTCGCAGCGCGGCAGCAAGGGGGCGGTGACCGCTTAGGAATGCAGGAACCTAGGAGCCGGAGGAATCGGGCCACAGAAGCTGGGTCCCGGTCCGGCAAAGCCGGGCAAAGCCGGCCCACCCCTCTACGCCCGCGGGGCGGGCTGCGCGCCTTCGGCTTGCGAGAGCCGGCGGATCGGGTCAGTCGCCGTAGCGCAACTTTTGCAGCTGCTTCTCGAGGCGAGCGATGCGGCGGGAGAACTCTTTGAACGCCTGATCGGAGCGCACCGAGCTGACTTGGGCCCGCAGCTGCAGGTAGTCCTTCTCGATGTCCTCCAGCAGGTTGGCGGGGATCTCGGCCCGGGAGCCTCGCAGGTTGGTCAAGAGGCGATCGAGGCGGCGATCCAAGATCCGTGGATCCAAGGGGAGGGTGCGGATGGCCTCGATCAAATCACCAGCGTAGCGGGCGGCCTCGGCACTTTTGCCTCGACGCAGGGCTTTTTTGTAGCGGTTCACCAGATCCGCGGTGGCCCGCAGCTCCGACAGGTCGGCCAAGGTCAAGCCGCGGGCATAGGCCGCCCGCTCCAAATCCTTGTCGCTGCGCCCGCCTTCGGTGGCCTTCGAAGTGGTCTTTTTTCGTTTGGTCGGCCGATCGTCTTCTTCGACCTCAGCCACCGTGGTGCTGGTGCCGGCCGGCGGTGGGACGATCGAGGCTGCGGCGTCCGGTCCACTCGCCGGCGGCTCCAAGGCGGCGATGGCCGGAGTGGCGTCCTCATCATCGAAGATCGCCGTCGCCAGAGCGAAGACGGCCGCGGCCAGGACCGCACCAAAGATCACCCACAGCCATGATCGGCCCGGCGCCGCGGGCGGAGGACCGACCTTCGAAGGCACCCGAGGCCCGACCGACACCAGCCGTGGCAGATCTTGGCTGTGGGGCGTCTCTCGAGCCCAACGGCGCTCGAGGCGTTCGATCTCTTCGGAGACCTCGAGCCCCGAGGCTGGGCGACGGGCCGGATCTTTTTCCAGCAGCCGCGCCACCAGCTCCTCGAGTCCACCCGCGTTGCTGAGGGGCGGCGCCGCGTCGGTCACGTGTTTGAGTAAGGTGTCGGTGACGCCGGTCCCTTCGTAGGGCGGCTTCCCGGTCAACATCTCGAAGAGGATGATGCCCAAGGCGTAGAGGTCCGAGCCGGGCCCGATCGGCTGCTGGGACACCTGCTCGGGCGACATGTAGGTTGGGGTCCCCAAGATGCGCCCGTGACCGGTCAACTTCTCGGCGGCTTGATCGTCGTCCAGGGCCACCACGCCGAAGTCGAGCAACTTCACGACCTCGTCGTGCCCCTCCTTCACCAAAAAAACGTTCCCGGGCTTGACGTCTCGGTGGATGATTCCCAGCCGGTGCGCTTCGGCCAGGCCCGCCGCGATCTGCTTGGCGATCTTGGAGGCCCGCCGATAGTCGAGGGGCCCGCGTTCGATCACCTCGGCCAAGGTCTCGCCCGAGAGGTAGTCCATGATCAGGACGTTCAGCCCGGTGGTGGTGGTGATGAAGTCGACGATGCCGACGATGTTGGAGTGCCGGATCTTGGAGAGGGCCAAGGCCTCTCGGTGAAAGCGAGTGATCAGGGTGCGGTTGGCCGCCAGCTCACCCGACAGGACCTTGAGCGCGAAGTCTCGCCCCAAGGTCAGGTGGGTGGCCCGGTAGACCGAACCCATTCCACCTCGACCCAAAACCGCGGTGACCCGATAACGATCGATGGTCTGGCCGAGCAGGAGATCTTGCTCGACCTCGACCAGACGAGCCCCGTCGACGCCGCAGAAGTCGACCTCGACCGTGTAGGTCGCAAAACACTGCGGACAGGCCCGCATCCGGGGGGAGCATAGCCACGAGACCAATCCTCAGTCGATCCGAACTTCCACTTCTCCGAGGCGTTGACCCAGCGCGGTTTCGGTCCGGCAGCTCCATCGGCCGATCGGCCGCTCCCCCAGGTTCCGCTTGATCGACCAGGTCCGGTAACCTTCTTCCCGGCCCCCGCTGATCTCCAGGTGGATCCGGTCCACTGCCACTCCGTCTTTGGACCAGACGTGAAAGAGCCCGTCCTTGAGCCCCCGTGGCGCGGCGATGGCGGTGGAGCAGACCAGCTGGGCCGGAGCACCACTCAACACCGGGGCCGCACCGAGCAGGTTGCGATCGTTGATTTCGGTGCCGATCGCCCCTCCGACCAGCCGCAGCGGCGCCGGCGGGACCAACACCGCGGCCCCGACCAAAAACGTGGCCGGGACCGCCAAAAACCCGAAGAACCGAGCCCAACGCGCCCGGCCGGCTGAGATCGGGGCCCATAACTCGAGCAGAGGCAGGGCCAAACAGGCGGTCCCCGCCGCCGCCCAGAGGCTGACCCGATTGCTCAGCCCCAACATCGGCAAGGCACAGTTGAGGCCGGCCAAGATGGCGATCGCTTGCAGAGAGGCCCCGCGAAACCCAGAGCGGGTCCACAAGGTGTAGAGCGGATCCCACAGCGTGATCAGGCCACACGCGGCCAGGAGGCCGAGGAACACCCACTGGCCCAGGAAGCCCGAGGCCGCTTGGTAGTAGAGCGGCCAGGCGAAGAAGACGTTCAGCTGGATCATCGACTGGGTCGAGGCCGCCAGCACGTAGTGGCCGAGGTCTGCCAGCGTCTTCTTTTTGCCCTCCAGGCGTTCCCGATCGGTCCGGGACAAGAGGAGGAACACGGTCAAGCTGAGGAACGACCCAAAGGCGGCGATCGCCACCCACCAGGCCCGCTCCGGGGTCCGCTTCATCAACACCGCGCTGGCGACGCCGATGGCCAGCGACACGAAGGGCAGGGCTCTTCGCCAAAGCGGCACCGCTCACCCCAGGTGCAGCACCAAGCGGCGGATGAAGAGCAGGGTGCCCTCCAGCCGCGCGGTGAGTTCGGTGGTCATCAGGCCCAAGGCGAACATGAACATCGCCAGTCCCCCCATCGCCTTGATGCCCATGGCCATGAAGTAGGCGTTCAGCTGGGGAGCAACCCGGTTGAACATGCCGAAGACGATGTCGACCAGGAAGGCCGCAAAGAGCCCCGGGAACACCAGCGCAAAGGCGATGGCGAACAAGGACGCGGTGTACTCCATGACCATGCCGGTCAACTCTTTGAGGCCGATGGTCACCTTGGGCCACGCGTCGATCGGCACCAGGCGGAAGCTCTCGGCTACACTTTCGATGAAGTGCCCGTGCCCGTTGAGGGCACAAAAGATCACCAAGAGCAGCTGAAAGCCGAACATACCCATGGGGCTGACCCGGAGCTGGAGCTCAGGCACCTGGACCTCGGCCATGTTGGAGCCGCGCATCACGTCCAAGGCTCGTCCGCCGATCTCCATCGCGATGAAGATCTCGGAGGCCACGAAGCCGATGAGGAAGCCGATGAACAGCTCCTTCAACATCAAGGCGATGAAGACCATGGAGTTGGTCTCGATCGGCCCGGACATGGCGCCGCGGGCGAAGGGATAAACCAAGGCGGTCAAGCCCACCGCCAGGCCGATGCGGGTCTCCATCGGCACCAGTTTTCCCCCCAAAAACGGGGTCTGGAAGATGATCGGGATGTTGCGCATCACCACCAAGGTGACGACCAAAAGCCCCTGGGAGAGCTCGCCGCGGATGCCCAGCTCCCGGAGCAGCTCCTCCATTAGAAGTTGAACCCCAGGGGGATGATCATGGCGGGGCGGGGTGCGTCGGGGGTCAAGCGATCCATCGGATCCCGGACCTCGGGGCGAGCCTTGGCCTCCAGTAGAGGGGCGTCGAACGGTTCCCCCGGATCGGCCTCGGCCAAGGCGCTCTTGATGGTCCAGTAGCTAGGGATGGCCGCCAAGGCCGAGAAGAAGAGCACCCCGATCAAGGGGCCGATCACGTCGCTGCTGCCGGCGGCGTCGACCATGAAGGAGACCGCCAAGCTCCCGCAGACCCCGGTACTGAACATCGAAGAGACCACCCACGGAACGTCGAAGCTGCGCCCTTCCAGGCCGTAGACCAGGGCCGCCACCGTGTTGGTGGTGCCGGCCAGCGCCCCGATGATCACCGTCGAGATGATGACCCCGTCGTCGGTCACCCCCGCCTGGGCCGGAGCCGGCGCCAGCACCGCCAAGGCTGCCAAGCTGGCGAGGGCCCGTCTCACCGACCGATCACCTGCGCAAAACCTTCGAAGCAGAAGGTCCCGAACTGTTTCATGGTCGAGCCCAAGTACGGGCCCATGGCGGCCAACACGCCGAAGACCACCACCACCTTGGGGACGAAGGTCAAAGACTGTTCCTGCACCTGAGTCACCGCCTGAAAGAGGGCGATGATCAAGCCGACCAACAGCGACAACAACACCGGCGGCGCCGAGACGATCAAGGTGAGCAGCAGGGCCTCGTTGGCGACCTGGACGACGAAGTCTTGGACCATTAGATGTACCCCTGGATCAGGCCCTTGGTGAGCAAATACCACCCGTCGATCATCACGAAGAGCAGCAGCTTGAAGGGCAAAGAGATGGTGGTCGGCGAGAGCATCTGCATGCCCAGCGCCATCAGGATGTTGGCCACCACCATGTCGATCACCAAAAACGGGACGAAGATGATGAAGCCGATCTGAAACGACTCTTTGAGCTCGGAGATCACGAAGGCTGGGATCAGGACCATAAAGTCCTCGGGCCCAACGCCGCTCCGGTCCTCGGCCTTTCGGAGGCGTTTGGCCATGGTGAAGAACATCGCCCGATCCTTGAGGTGGCTGTTCTTCGACAACCAAGCCTTCATCGGCTCCTTGGCCTCGAGGGCCGCGTCCCAGACCAGATCGACGGTTTCGGCCGAAAGTAGGGAGCTGCCCGGGCGGCGCTCCAACACCAACTTTTCGGTGCTTTTGTACATCTCGATGCCGACCGGGGCCATGATGTAGACGGTCAAGATGATGGCCAAGCCAGTGATCACTTGGGTCGGCGGGATCTGTTGGGTGCCGAGGGCCGAACGCACGATCGACAAGACCACCGAGATCTTCACGAAGCTGGTGACCATGATGATCACGAAGGGCAACAGCGACAGCGCACCCAACGCCGCCACCAAGACCAGCGGCCGGCCCGCGACCGAACCTTCCAAGGTCAGATCCGAGGGCTTGAGGGTCGTGCGCCGCGCGGGTCGGGCCTGAGCCTGGGCCTCTTCGGGCAACGCCGACACCGTCATCGCCCCGGCGGCGACGCCCGCGGCCAAGAGCAGGGCCAGCCGAGCGCCGCCCCGCTTCTTCTTGTCCTTGCTGATGTTCATGAAGGTGCCCCCTCCTTGGGGGGCTTCTTTTTCCAGAGGGCGTCGAGCAGTGGGGGGCGAGAGGTGGGCTCACCCGAGGCGAGGGCCCGTTCGACCTCGGCGGCGTCCAAGCGAGAGAGCAGCTCGATCCCGCCGTCGCCGGCGCCGATCAAGAAATATTGGCCGGCCATCTTCAGCACCATGATCGAGCGGCGTTGATCGAGGGGGAGACGATCGATCACCGTCAGCAGGCGACGCGGCGCGATCGGAGCCTCGATGCGCATCACCTTGGGCAACAGTTTGGCCAAGATCAGGTAGGCCAAGGCCACCACTCCGGCCAAGACCATCACCATCTGAAAAAACGCGGCCCCAAAACCCGGCGACTCTTCGCGGCTGGCGTTTTCGGCCCGGGTTTGGGCCTCGACCCGCTCGTACTCTTCGATGATCGAACGTTGTCGTGGATCGGCGGGCGCCGCGCTGCTGGCGGTTGGGGTGGGCGAAGGCGCCGGGGTTTGGGCCGACGCCGAGGCGGTGAAGCCCAGCGCGAGCCACAAAGCCAGGGCGACCGCCCGCCCCATCACTCGCCTTCCTTGAGGAGGTTGAGGATCTTCACGCCCAAGGCGCCTTCGATCTCCACCAGCTCGCCTTTGGCCAGGAGTTTGCCGTTGACCACCAGGTCCACCGGATCGGTGGGCGAACGCCCCAACTCGAGGAGCTGGCCCGGTCGCAGGCGGATGACCTCGTCGGCGGTCAACTGCACCCGGCCCAACTCCACCACCACGTTGATCGGGATGTCGCCGAGCAGCGGCCCGGCCTCGGCCAGGTTGTCGGAGTCGTCCACCGGGATGTTGTCGCCTTCACCCTGGGCGTATTCCTCCGGGGGCGCCTCTTCATAACCCGCCTCCGGCTGCTCCTCTTGGTAGTCCTCGTATTGTTCGTCGTCGCCCTCGTTTTCGTCGTCGAGGCCAAAGTCCTCGTCGCGTTCGGCGTCGGCGTCGTCGGACCCATCGTCGGACTCGGGGTGATCTTCGTACTCCGCGATCACCTCCTCGGGGTTGCCGTGTTCGCCGTGGATGTCCTGCGGGTCGTGGGGCGTGGGTGTTTCTCTGATCTCGATCTGACTCACTTCGAATACCGTTCGGCCGCTGTTGGGGTCTTGGGCAAGATTGCCGTGAATGAGGCCGTGCCGGCCCAAGCCGACCGTCATGGTGGCGCCTCCCGCCACCCCACCGTCGGCCAAAGTGGCTCGGGTGTTCTCCAGCAGGATGATGTCGCCGGGATCCAAGTTCCCGAGGTCGTCGGGCGAAAGTTCGATGCGGCCGATGTCGATCACCGACTCCACCAAGACGCCGTTCAGGCGCCCCATCCGCTGCCGGATCCGCGCGTTGTAGCGATCGAAGAGGGCGGTGCCCGGCTCGGGTCGCCCGGGCGCCAAGGTCCGGGCCAAGGAGTTGGGGATCAGGATCCGGACCCAGCTCACGTCCAGGTCGAAGTTCATCTTCAGCGACACGCAGATCCAGAAGTCGTCGTGCCGCACGATGTCGGCGGTGCTCTTCAGATCGTTGCGCATGTCGTCGAGGCGGATGGCCACCTGCTCCGGAGCGGTGATCTGCCCCTGGAACAGGCCTAGGACCTTGAGCAGGAGGTAGGAGAAGACACCTTGTTCGATTTCGGTCAGGGCCCGCTGGATATCGACGGCGATGCCGTGCCCCCCGAGGAGCCGATCGATGACCCGGTAGACGAAGCGAAGGTCCAGCTCGACCAAGATCTTCTGGGACAACGGCGCCAGGCCGATCACCGCCAAAAAGGTGGTGCCCGGGATCATGGCCCGCATTTCGGTCCGCTTCAGGACCCGGACCGAATGCAGCCACAGGTCGATGTCCATTTGGGTGACCTGCTGGATCGACTGCCGAACTTGCCCGAGGAATCCGGGCTCGAAGAGGGCTTCGGGCATCGCCAAGTGGAGGGCCCGGTGCAGGTCACGGTGTTCCCGCGGCACCCGCTCCAGCTCGGAGAGGCGAAAGCGACGGACCTTCTTCCGCTTCAGCTCCGGATCGTTGGGCTCGTAGGTGCGAGATTGCCGCGTATAGGCGTGGACATCGACCCGTGACGCCGGAGGCGGCGGAGGCGGAGACCGAGTGTTCACGCAGGGTTAGTCGTAGCCCCGAGAGGCCCCAGATGCAAGGCCCCAGGCTCCCCAGCTCCCCCCCGACCCTCCCCCGAACAAGACCCAACCCAGTAGGCGTGTTCGTGGTCGTGATCGTGATCGTGGCCGTGGCCGTGGCCGTGGCCGAACTAGCGGGAGCAAGGAACACCGATCTCGTTCATGGCCACGATCACGATCACGAGGACGTGGGCTGGAGAGGGGGCGTGGTTGGGGTGGGAGGCTGCGGGCTTCAGCCTCTGGCTTCGAGTTTGACCAAGGTCAGACCCCGTTTGCCCAGGGCTTGTTTCAGCGCCTCTTGGCCGCCCTTCACCAACTTCTTGAGCTGATCGTTGCAGTTGCTCAGCTCGCAAGACACCTTGCCCTTTTCGGCTTGGATATTGAGCTGGACGCCTTCGAGCATTCCGCCCTTCAAGGTGATGTTCATGGTGGTGCGGCCATCGGCGGCGACGGCGGTCTGGATCGCCGATACCAGTTTGTCGATGAGCTCTTTGGGGATCTGGACCGGGGCCGCGCCTTTGGGGCCGCTGGCGGCGGCCACCCCTTCGGGGCGGTGTTCTTCCTTCTGATCCCGGGATTGCTGGCGCCTTTGGCCGTCCTCGCGGCGTTCGACCGGCCCCTCGTGTTGGGCCTCTCGCTTGACCAGCTGCTCCTTCTCTTCGAGCACCCGTTCCCCGCGAGTTTCGGACTCCCGGACGTCTTTTTCCTGGGTGTCCCGTTCGTCGATGCTGCGGTTCAGGATCTCTTCGCCGCGGGCCTTGGACAACGCCTCGTCTTGTTGGGCGCCGGCCTGCCTTTGCGTTTGCAGGCTACCTTGCATCATTCGAGACATCGCCGCTCGCCGCGCCAACTCCTGCGGGTTCTTGGAGGGCTGCTGCTTCAGCTTGTCGAGGACGTTCTGTTTGGGCGCGTCTTTGGCCTGCTCCTTCGACTGGGTCTGCTTTTCGGCTTCCCGTCGGCCCTTTTCGCCCATCACCTCGGAGAAGGACTTCTCCATTCGTTGGGCGATCCCGCGCTTCTCCTCTTGGAGGCGCTTTTGGGTCTGAGCCTCCTGGAGGTCCCTAAAGCGCAGCTCGCTGCCATCGTCTTCGATCCGGCTCATGACTCGCCTCTACTTCGAGGATTATCGCCGCAGGGTTGCCGGCGGTTGCTCAGTTTTTGCCCTGGAAGGTGTGGATGGTCTGGGCGATCTCGTCCAGGTCGTCTTCTTCCCGGATCTGCCGGGCTTTTTTGCGCTCTTCCAGCCACTTCTCTTTGTGCTTCTGCAGGGCCTTCAGGTCTTGGGTGGCCAAAATCAGGGCATCTTGCGCCTTTTTGACCACCTTCTCGGCCTCTCGCAGGTGCTCCCGCTGGCCGTCGATCCGGCCCTTCTGTTCGCTCTCCTTCTCTTTGAGCCGCTCGATGTAGCGGTAGGCGGAAGACTGATCGGTGACCTTCATCTCGCCGGTGGCCAACTTCTGCGAGTACTCCTCGCGGCGGCGTTTCCGGTCTTCGATCATCCGCTCCAGCTCTTCTTCCAGCTCTTTGAGCCGTTGTTCCTCTTGGCGCAGGGTGACCATGGCCCGGGCGAAGGCCTCTTTGGCGGCCTCTTCGGCTCGCTCGCGCATCTCGAGCAGGGTCTTGAGCCGGTATTCCGCCATTTAATATATTCCACTCAATTGAACAGGTTGATCAGGCGCTCCACCGTCTCATCGAAGGTGGAGTTGTCGTGGGTTGGCTGCCGGAGGAACTCCTCGACCGCCTCAATCTTGTCGATGGCGTAGTCGGTCCGGGGATCACTGCCGTATTGGTAGGCCCCGAGGAGGATCAGGTCCCGCTGCTTTTCGTAGGTGGCCAACACCTCCCGCAACTTGGCCGCGGCCTGCTTGTGCTCCGAGCTGGCCACCGTCGACATCACACGCGACAAAGACGGCAACACGTCGATGGCCGGCCAGTGGTTTCGGGCGCCCAAGTTACGGTTGAGGATGATGTGGCCGTCCAAGATACCACGCACCTCGTCGGAGATCGGCTCTTCCATGTCGCTGCCGGCCACCAGCACCGTATACAAAGCGGTGATCGATCCCTTGGCCGAGTTGCCGGTGCGCTCGAGGAGCCGCGGCAACATCGAAAACACGCTGGGCGGGTAACCTTGCCGGGCCGGAGGTTCACCGACCGCCAGGCCGATCTCACGTTGGGCCCGGGCGAAGCGGGTGGTCGAGTCCATCATCATCAGGACCTTGGCGCCTTGATCCCGGAACCACTCGGCGATCGAGGTGGCCACGAAGGCCGACTTCTGGCGCACCAAGGAGGACTCGTCGGAGGTCGCGACCACCACCACCGACTTCTTCATGCCCTCTTCGCCCAAGGACTCCTCGATGTAGTCCTTCACCTCGCGGCCACGTTCGCCGATCAGACAGGAGATCACGATCTCCGCCTCGGTGTTGCGGGCGATCTGCCCCATCAAGGTCGACTTACCGACGCCGGAGCCGGCGAAGAGGCCGATGCGTTGGCCCTTGCCGATGGTCAACAGGCCGTCGATGGCCCGCACGCCAAAGGCGATCGACTCCAGGATCCGCTCCCGCTCCAAGGCCTCCGGGGGCGCACGTTCGACCGCCCACTCCTGCAGGCCGCGGGTCTCGAGGTGCAGCCCGTCCACCGGCTCTCCCAGGCCGTTGATCACATGACCGAGCAGACCTTCGCCGCAGCGGATCTCGAAGGGCCGACCCGAGGGGACCACCTCCGAGTCGGGGCCGACGCCCTCCGGGAAGCCGAAGGGCATCAACATCACTTCTTTGTCGCGAAAGCCGACCACCTCGGCCACCAAGGTGCGGGCCGAGGTGACGATCTCCACCATCTCGCCGATCCGCACCCCGGGGACGGCGGCCTTGATGATCAGGCCGGTCATCTCGGTGACCCGGCCCCGGACCCGGGTCAGGCGCGTCCGCTGGACCCGCTTTTTGTAGCGATCGAAGTCGATGATCGGGGCCTGCGTCATGGGCAACCTCAGTAACGACCGGCGCCAGGATCGTCCTCGGCGTCCATCTCTTCTCCCGCACCGCCGTAGGCGCCACCTTCGGTCAACTCGGCGCCCAAGGCTTGGGCCAAGGCGTCCAGCTGGCGCTCCAAGGTGGCGTCGATGGTGCCCAACTCGGTGACCACCACACAGCCGCCCCGGGTCACCGAAGCGTCGGCCCGGACCTCGATGGTGTTGGCCCGGGCCAACATCTCCAGCAGCTTGCCCTTGCTCCGCTCCAAGGCCGCGACGTCGTCGGGGTGGACTCGAACGATGATCTCTCGCTGCTGTCGGGCTTCGGCCAGGGCGAGGCGCACCACCCCGACGATCGACTCAGGGTGTTGTTTCAGCTCTTGCCCGATGATCTTCTCGCAGCAGGCCTTCACCAGGCCGATGTACTGGCCCTCCAGGCTCTCTTCGATCTCCCGCACCTTCAGCAAGGCCGTGGCGATCTCCTTGGTGAACTGGGCCAGGCCCTCTTGTTTGCCTTCTTCGTAGCCCCGCTCCCGGATCTCGGCGACCTGCTCGTTGGCCTCGTCGATGATCCGGGCCGCCTCTTCTTCGGCTTGGCGTTTGATCTCGTGGGCCTCTTGCCGGGCGCCGACGACCTCTCGTTCGATCACCTTCTTGGGCGCGGCCATCGAGGGCGGCGGCGGGGACGGTCGGTGGACCGCTGAGGGGCTCACCTTGGACGGGCCGGGAATTGCGCTTTGGCCCCCCCTCTTGATCAACTTCGACAAGGTGGGGCGATGGTAGCCGATGGCCCCGCCGAGGGGTAGGCTGGGCGCCCATGGGTAAAACCGTCGTCCTGGGCTGTGGTTACACCGGGTTGAGGTTGGCCAAGGCCCTCCGCGAACAGGGCCATCCGGTCACCGCCACCACCACCCGCAGCGAACGCCTCGACGCCTTGTCGGGGGTCGGGGTGGACCCGGTGGTGCTCGACTTTGGGCGCCCGGAGACGGTGGCCGCCGCCCTCGCGGGTGCCCGCCGGATCATTCACCTGGCGCCGCCGACCCCGGGGAGGGTCGAGGCCGAGGTGGAGCTGCTCCGTCAGGCCGCGCCTGACCTGGAAGTTCTGGTCTACGGCTCGACCACTGGCGCTTTTGGTGAACAGGCCGGCGATCAGTGGGTCGATGAGGTGAGCCCACCCGGTCCTCTGGGGGCCCGTGGCCAACTCCGAGCCGACTACGAACGGGCCTTACTGCAAGCTGGCTTGCCGACCAAGGTGGTGCGGATCGCCGGGATCTACGGGCCTGGCCGGACCCTGCGGGAGGGCCTCCGCGATCGCAGCCTGGTGCTCTTCGAAGGGGGGCCTCCCACCAGCCGGATCCACGTCGACGACCTGGTGCGGCTCTTGTCCGCGATGAATGATCCCGGCGCGCCGGCCTTGGTGATCGGCTGCGACGAACGACCCGCGACCACCTTGGAGGTCGCCCGCTACACCGCGGGCCTTCTGAACCTGGAACTCCCGACGCCCCTCAGCCTGGAAGAGGCCCGCCGGACGATGTCGCCCGCCGCTTTGGAGATGCGTCTTGGGGGCCGTCGTTGCCGCTCCTTGGTGCGGCCCAACCTGATCGGACCGCTCCGGTACCCGAGTTACGTCGAAGGGGTGCCGGCCAGCTTGGACTGATCACTCCCCCAACGTGGTGCTCAGCTCCCGTTGCTCTGGGTCAACTTCTTCAGACGTTCGTAGGTCTCCAGCACCCGAGGGGCGTAGCGGTTCCGCGGGTCCTGGCCCTTCATCAACGCGAAGTCGACCGCACCCGGTCCTCGATTGTAGGCGGTCAGGGCGGTCTCCAGGTCTTGGTACATCTCGCTGTAGAAGCCCAAGATCTGCAGGCCATATCGGATGGAGATCTCCGGGTCGGACAGGTCCCCTTGGATGCCCAACACCTTCTTCCACTGCGGCATCACCTGCATCAGCCCGACCGCACCCATCGAAGACACCACCTTCGGATCAAATCGCGACTCGACCGCGATCATCGCCAACACCAGGTTGGGATCTCGACCGTAGAGCTCGGCGTATTTGTGCACCAAACGAGCGATGGTCCGGGTCAACTCGGGATCGAGGTCCCGGGCCAGCAGCGTGATCTTCAGGAACAACACGTCTTCGGTGCTGTTGACCACCAGGCTCTGGCGAAGGTTCTGCACCTGGGTCCCGAGTTCGGTGGTCCGTTCGCCCAAGGCCACCGTCTGGTGTTG
The DNA here is from genome assembly GCA_016703535.1 of Deltaproteobacteria bacterium. Taxonomy (GTDB): domain Bacteria; phylum Myxococcota; class Kuafuiibacteriia; order Kuafuiibacteriales; family Kuafuiibacteriaceae; genus Kuafuiibacterium; species Kuafuiibacterium phototrophicum. The sequence goes on from JADJBV010000002.1 coordinate 2,048,940, forward strand.
CAGTTCGGTCAACTCGGTGCGGTGCCCGTTCAGCTCCACCCGGAGGACGCCCAACTCGCTCAGCACGCTGCGGGTCAACAACCCGAAGGCGATCAAGAAGCCCAGCTGAGTGACCACCACTGGCGCGATCCAGCGGGGCCAGGCCTTGGGCGGCGCCGCTGGGCTCGCCGTGGTCGGCTCGTTCAGCACCATCTCTTCGCTCATCGTCGTCCCCCTTCGCGGGCATAAAACCCGCTCGGTGAGGGGCGCTGTCAAGGCGCACAAGTCGCGGCTTCCCAAGGACGAGGAGGATCGTCGCAGCGACGCAAGGACTCGCCGGTCAGTCCTGTGCTCCAGCGGGCGCCGTCGTCGTGCCACGGAGCACGTTCCAGGCGCGTTCCCGCCGTAGGCCCCGGGCCCGGCCCGCCACTTGGAAGAGCGCCCGATCCCGCTGCCAGCGATCTTTGGCTTCACCTTCCCACCAAGGTTCGGCGGTTTCGTAGAGGGCCCGCAGGGTGGTCAGGGCTCCGGCCAAGGCCAAGTGGGTGTTGGGGGCGTCGGGCGGCGACTCGCTGATCGCCTTCAGGCCCAGGACCGCGGCGTAGAGTTGTTCACGCCAGGCCTCGGGCCAACCACTTCGCCCGGCGTGCCCCAAGACGTAGGCGCCGACCGCGGCGTTGACGAAGAGATCTTCGATGGTGCGAAAGGGCTTCACGTAGCGTTGGTAGCCGTCGCCGGGCAAGATCGCCTCGGCCGGCACCAGGACGTCCTGAAGGCTCAAGCTGGCGTGAGGGATCTCGGGCACGAAGGGCAACTCGTCGAGGGGCGTCACCCGGACTCCCGGCGCGTCGCTGGGCACCACCACCACCTTGAGGGCGGGCCGGCCTTGTTCTTCGCCGACTTTGGCCGCCACCAAAAAAACACCGCCCTGGGGCCCCAAGGTGACCCACCGCTTTTCGCCGGATAGGACCCACTCTTGGCCGCGGAGGGTCAAGGTGGTGGCGATGGCCCGGGGGTGATTGCCGCCCGCTTCGGTGACCGCCAAGGCGGCCAAGGTTGAGGGCGCCAGTTTGGGCACCAAGTGGATCAAAGCCTCGGCGTACCCGACCGCAAAAGCCCAGGCGATCCGATCGGCGTGGACCGCGGCGAGGATCGCCCGATCGATCGAGGGGGCGTCGGGATCTCGCCGGGCGCCGACCGAAGCCCACCAGTGGGCCGGGTCGAGGAAGGGCTGGGCGGGTGGAGGGACCAGGAGCACGTCGAAGGATTCCCCCGCCATGTGGTTCACTCCTCGTCGGACATCCGCTCGAGATCTTCGGTCGGCTCTTCGTCGTCGACGGCCGAAGCTTTGGGCTTGGGCAAGAGCACCTTGCGCCGATCCGGATCGGGGCTGGGCCGATACAACACGATCACTTTGCCGATGGTCTGGACCAAGCTGGCCCCGGCGGCCTTGGCCAGCTGCTGGGCGGCCTCGGCGACCGTCAACGGCGCGCTCTTCAGGAGCTTCACCTTGAGGAGTTCGTGGGCCACCAAGGTGTGGTCCAGCTCCTTCAACACCTCGGCGCTGACGCCTTTGTGGCCGATCTGCACCACCGGATCGAGGTGATGGCCCAGGCCACGCAAGTGGGCCCGTTGTTGGCCCGTCAGGATGGGCGCGGCCTCCTTCTTGGCGCTGACCTTCTTGGCGGGGGCCGCGGCGCTCGTCGCCCGAGTTTTGCTGCGGGCGGCCGGGCGGGTGCTGGTCTTTTTGGACGCCGCCTTCTTGCGAGTGGGGGCAGCGGAGCGGGCGGGACGGCGAACAGGCTTCTTCGGCACGGCGTGGTTAGATCAGATCGGGCGCCAACTCTCAAGGACCGGTCTTGGTGCCGGCCGCCAGGTCCTGTTCGATGGCGGTCAGCTGCGTAAACAAGGGCCCGGGGGCGTGGCCCCGCCGCCGGCTCTTCTGGCCGACGACCCGCAAGCGTTTCTCCAGCTCGGCCCGATCTTTGGCCTCCAGGTTTCCCTGGCGGACCGCGTTTCGCAAGTTACCTTGCACTCTTGCCAACTTCTGCTTGAGCACCGAGTGGGTCAGCGGCGCGCCTCGGGTCGCTTCGATCAGTTCGGTCAGGAGCGGCGCGGTGACGGCCGGCTCTTGTTCGCCGCCGCTGGTGCGCCAACGTTTGGCCAGTCGACGGGTGTTGGGCAAGAGCTCCAGGTCGGCCAAGGTCAGGCCCCGCTGCGACAAGACGTGACCCAGGCGGAGCTCCAATTCGGCGACGTTCGGGTTGGGGGCCGCTGGTGCCGGCTTGTTGGGCGCCGAAGTCCGGTTGAGGATGGGCGCGGGCGTTTCGGTGCGTTTGGTGCCGGTGTTCCCGACGGTGGCGGTGGGCGCCATCGTGAGCGGAACGATCTTGGACTCGGCGACCAACACCTCGTCCCGGGGCTTGGCCGGTTCACCTCGCAGCGCCAAGAAGCCCAAAAAGACCGCCGCCACCGCCCCGAAGGCACCCGCGAAGTACAACCCGGCCCGGGCCAAATGACGGGGGGGAGGCTCTGAGACCGCAAACTGATCCGAACCGGTGTGGGTCGAGAAGGCGGCCGACAGCGGCGCACCTTCTTTGACCGAAAGGGCCCGCATCGCCGCGGTGCCCGGCGTGTCGAAGCCCGAGGTCGGTCGGGGCAGGGGGTTGAACTGGAGCGGCGGCGGGGTCGCGTCGTAGAGCGAGGCCCCTTTGCCGCGACGTCGCGGCGGATCCGACAGCGAGGGCGCCGGCGGATCTGAACCTTCGTCGGCCAGCGGCGGCGTGGGCAGAGGGCCTTCGTCATCGACGGGTGGGCGGCTCCCGACCACTTCCAAGGCGGCCTGGCGCGGCGTCGAGATCGGCCGCAGGCCCGGGCTGGAGGTGGCTCGGATCACCGCCGGCCGAGGGCGTTCGGTGGGGGTCTCGTCGGCGCTGGTGGTTACCAGCTCGGGGAAGAGCCGCTCGATGGTCGCGATGACCTCGGCCGCGTCGGCCGGCCGGTGTTCGGGCACCTTGCCCAAAAGCGCCATCGCCAGGTTCTCCAGGCCTCGGGCCGGGGCCAGCGGAGTTGGGGGCACGGTCGAGTGCATCACCAACACGTCGGCCAAGGCGTCACCCGGGAAGGGCACCTCTCCCGACAACATCTCGTAGAGCATCACGCCCAAGCTGTAGAGATCGGCGCTCGGGCCCACCCGGGAGTTCCGCGCCTGTTCGGGGGACATGTAGCGCGGGGTGCCGACGATGCGGCCGGTGGCGGTCAGGTTGGTGTCGATGGCGGTCGGGTCGGCCATACCGACGATGCCGAAGTCCAGCAGCTTGACCAGCTCCTCTTCGGGCCCGCCGATCAACATGACGTTGGCGGGCTTCACGTCCCGATGCACAAAACCCAAGCGGTGGGCTTCACCCAGGGCGGCCACCACCTGGATCGCGATCCGGGCGGCCCGGGTGGGGGTGAGGTGGTGTTCGGCGGCGAGGACCTCCGCCAAGGTGTGTCCTTGGAGGTGCTCCATCACCAAAAAGTTCAGCCCCTGCTCGGTGCTGCCGAAGTCGACCACCCCGATGATGTTGGGGTGGTTCATCTGGCTCACCGCTTGGGCCTCGCGGCGAAAGCGGGCCACCAGCTGTTTGTCGGCGCCGTATTCGCCGTAGAGCACCTTGATGGCAAAGTCGCGCCCCAGTTGGGTGTGCCGGGCTCGATACACGACGCCGACCGCACCCGCGCCCAAGCGCTCCACGAACTCGTAACGATCGACCCGCTCGCCGATCAAGGCGTCGACGGCCTGCTCGACGAGGCGTTCCCCATCGATCCCACAGAACTCACTCGCACTCGCGTAAGTGGAGCGACATCGCGGACAGACCCGCACGGCGGGGGGGATTATCAGTCACATCTGCAAGGTCTGTCGACGGGGGTAAAAAAGCCCCAGTTTTTGGGCCTCAAACTGAGGCTTGGGCTCCCCGGCGTCGAAAACACACCTCGGCCCCCCGGGGGGTGAACGTGGGGCGCGCCGGTGGTAGAGCCGGGCATGCGCTGCCCCTGCGGGAGCAACCGGACCTACGACGACTGCTGTGGACCGTACCTCGAGGGCCGATCCGATCCACCCACCGCGGAGGCCTTGATGCGCTCCCGGTACACCGCCTACAGCCAGGCGGCGATCGACTACCTCTTGGCCACCCACGATCCGCCGCCGCCCCCAGAAGAGGTGAAGGCTTGGGCCGAGCGGGCCGAGTTCCTCAGCCTCCAGATCGTCGGCACCCGGGCCGGTGGTGCCCTCGACGATGAAGGTGAGGTCGAGTTTTTGGCCCGCTATCGGGAGGCCGGCGTCGAGCGGGTCCACCACGAACGATCCCAGTTTCAACGTCGTCAAGGGCGTTGGTGTTACGTCGAACGTTTGGCCTCGCCCAAGGTCGGCCGCAACGATCCCTGTCCCTGCGGGAGCGGCAAAAAATACAAGAAGTGTTGTGCCGCCTGACGGCGCGCCCGTCGCCCTCAGCGCGCGCCCAGTTGCTCCAACACGAAGGCGTATTCGAACGCCACGTCCTCCAGCTCCCCGTAACGCCCCGACGCGCCGCCGTGGCCTGCGTCCAGGTTGATCCGCAGGATCAGCGGGTTCTGATCGGTCTTGGTGGCCCGCAACTTGGCCACCCACTTGGCAGGTTCCCAATAACCCACCCGGGTGTCGTTGAGCCCGGCGTGCACGTACAAGGCTGGATAGGCCTGGGCCTTGACGTTGTCGTACGGCGAATAGGCGATCATCCAAGCGAAGTCGGCGGGCCGCGCCGGGTTGCCCCACTCCTCCCACTCGATGGCGGTCAGCGGGATGCTCGCGTCCAGCATCGAGTTGATCACGTCGACAAAGGGGACACCGGCCACCGCCACCTTGAACAACTCGGGCCGCAGGTTGAGCACCGCCCCGATCAACAACCCGCCGGCGCTACGGCCGGTGATGCCCAGCCGATCGGCCGCGGTGTACTTTTGGGCGATCAGGTGTTCGGCGCAGGCGATGAAGTCGGTGAAGGTGTTCATCTTCTTCTCTAACTTCCCCGCGTCTTTCCACGGGCGTCCCAGCTCGCCGCCGCCGCGGACGTGGGCGATCGCGACCGTCACGCCCCGATCCAACAAGGACAAGTAGTTGCTGTCGAAGGCGGGATCGTAGGGCAGGCCGTAGGCCCCGTAGCCGTGGAGGAAGAGGGGGGCCGTGCCGTCGAGGGGACGATCTTTTTTGCGCACCACGGAGATCGGGATCCCGGTCCCGTCCGCCGCCTGGGCCGTGATCCGTTCGGTCGTGTAGAGCGAGGTGTCGTAGCCCCGCACCTCGAGCCGCTTTTTTTCGAGCCGGGTCCGCTTGTTCAGGTCGTAATCGAAGACCGTCAGCGGCGTGATCAAGGAGGTGTAGCCGAAGCGGAATTGTTGGGTCTTCCACTCCAGGTTGGCCAGGGGCAACAGCTCATAACTCGGCTCGGGCAAGGCGATCCGGTGTTCGGCTGGCTTTTTGCCCAGGCTGCGGACCCGGAGCTGTTGCAACCCAGCTTGCCGTTCTTCGATCACCAGGTGATCGGCGAAGGCCTCCAGCCGATTCAGCGTCACCTCGGGGTGAGGCGGGATCACCACCTTCCACTGGGCCCGGCCGGGCTTCTTCAGCGGCGCCTCGTAGAGGCCAAAGGTCGGGCCTTGGTGATTGCTCAACACGTAGAGTCGATCGCCATGGGGCGCGATCCGGTATTCGACGCCGTCGCGGCGGGCCTCCACCAAAAGCGCGGGGCCGTCGGCCTTCTTCGCGTCGATCAGCCGTTGTTCGGTGGTGATCGCGCTCTCCAGGTGGATCACGATCCAACGGCCACTTCGATCGAGCTCGACCGAAACGTTGAAGCGTTCGTCCTTCTCTTCGTGCACGACCACGTCGCTGGTGGTGGCGGTGCCGACCTGGTGGCGGCGCACCTGATAGGGCCGCTGGGCCGCGTCGACTACGGTGTAAAAGAGGAACCGCTCGTCGGCGGACCAGGCCACCGTGTAATAAATCCCAGGGATCTGCTCCGGCAGCGGGCGGCCGCTGCTCAACTCCTTGAAGTGCAGGGTGTAGCGTTCGTCGCCGCGATCGTCGGTGCTGTAGGCCAAGAGTCGATCGCTGGGGCTGATCGCCAAGTCGCCCACTCGGAAGTAGCTCTTTTCGGCGCCCAGCTGGTTTTCGTCGAGCAGCAGCTCTTCGGCCCCACCACCCCGGGGTTGTCGGCAGTGCATTGGGTAGGCTCTTCCGGTTTCGGTGCGCGAATAATAAGCGTAGTTGCCGTGGGGCGCCGGCACCCCTCGATCGTCCTCGACGATCCGCGCCAACATCTCTTGGGCCAACTTGGCGCGAAAAGCGGTCAGGGGCCCGGTGACCCCCTCGGTCCAGGCGTTTTCGGCCTTCAGGTGGGCCAACACCGCTGGGTCTCGCCGGTCCCGCAGCCAAAAATACGGATCCTCCCGGGTCTGGCCATGGAGTTCACTTTGGTGGGGCCGGCGGGCGGCCACCGGAGGGCCCAACACGGCCGGCGTGGGGGTGGGGACGTCGGTCGGCGGAGGCCCCGCCGTCGAACACGCCAGGGCCAAAAGGAGCGGAGTGAGCCAAAGCCGACGCAACATGGGGGTCGATAACACCTGGATCCTCCGCACGCGAGAGCCTCCGAGGCCCCCCCGGGGCGAGGCCCCCCCGACAAGCTGCGGTTGCCAGCCCGTTTCACCTCGGGCTGGATTTCCGCCGTGAAACGTTCCCTCGTCGTCCTCGGGCTGCTCGGGTGTTGGCCCCTCTCAGCCAGCGCCCAACCCAAGCCCGAAGCCATCGTCCAGTACTTCGAGACCTCTTGGGTCGAGGTCACCGCCCGACTCCCCGAGATCGCCGCCGCCGGCTACACCTCGGTGTGGTTGCCGCCGCCCACCAAAGGCGCCGAGGGTACGGCCGACGTCGGTTTTTCGGTCTTCGATCGCTTCGATCTCGGTGACCAAGACCAACGCGGCACCGTCGCCACCAAATACGGCACCAAGGCGGAGCTACTCACCATGGTGCGGGAGGCCCACCGCCTGGGCCTGAAGGTCTACTTCGACACGGTGATGAACCACAGCGCCAACCCGGCGAAGATCGAAAACGCGGGCGTAACGCTGGATCCGGTGCCGATCGACGGCTTCCCGGGCACCCACCCCCTCGACTACCACGTGTTGCCGGCCCGGGACGTCGGCAACGGCAACTGGGAGGTGCGGTGGCCCCAGCTGTTGGGCGGCGGCACTCGGACCCTCTCGCCCGATCTGGGCGCCAACGAAAACTTCGTGGCCAACATCCCGATGCCGAGCGGCACCAACGTCCCGGGCTACACCCACTTGGTGCGGGCCCCGTGGTTCAGCTTCAATGGCCCGACCCAAGCCGAGGAGCAATACCTCTCGCTCTTGGGGTTGATCGACTTCGCCAACGAACAGCTGGTCACGCCCTCGGGGCCGGCCGCCAACGACGGCACCAACCTGATCGCCGAGCTCCCGCTGCCCCGGTACGTGCGGCACCCCAACAACCCCGAATATTATCCGGGCGGCACCCCGGTCGCCGAAGACGCCCGCGAATACCTGATCCGCTGGATCAAGTGGTTCGGCGAAGAGACCGGCGCCGACGGGTTGCGGCTCGACGCCATCAAACACACGCCGACCCAGTTCTTCGGCGTCGACTTCCCCGGTGACCCGATCGCCTTCGATCAAGCCTACCAAGACGTCTACGATCAGGTTCGGGGGCAGACCGACACCAACGACGACGACGGGGTGCAAGACGCCTTGCTCTTTGGCGAGTCCTTCACCGGGGACTTCGGCAGCCTGCTCGCCTACCGGGCCACGGGCATGTACCTGCTCGACTTCCCGCTGCTCTTCAAGATCGGCGACAGCGGCGGGATCTTCTCCCAAGGAGGTGGGGGCGACCTCGGCCAACTCAGCTTCCCCCAAGGGGGCATGACCGGCGCGGACGTGGAGTTCGGAGGTCTCGGCCGCACCGCCGGCGTCAGCTTCGTGCAGAGCCACGACACCAACGCCCCCACCCAACAAGCCAACGGCGCCTACGCATTCGTGTTGACCCGGGTCGGCCACGCGGTGGTCTTCTACGATGGCAACAACTACAGCAGCGCCACCTTCGTGAAGCCGGGCCGCCCCGACGCTTTGGGCGAACTCTCGTCCGACACCATCACCACCTTACTCGACGCCCGGCGCCGCTTCGCCCGAGGCGGGATGTTCAACCGCTTCGTCGACGGCGACTACTACGTCTACGAGCGGGTGGTGCCGACCAGCAACGGCGTCGGCGGCGCCACGATGTTGGTCGCCTTGACCGACAACACCGGCGGTGAAGGGCGCTTCGGCGAATTTGATCCGCGGCCCCTGTTGGTCACCGAGTTCCCCCCGGGGACGGTGTTGGAAGAGCTGACCGGCCACGGCGCGGTCCCCGAGTTGACGGTGATCGATCCGGCGGTCGTGCCTCAAGCCGCGCGGGATCGGGCCTTGGCAGAATATGATCGATCCTCCGATTTTCCGCCACCCATCGGCTACGGCCTGGTCTACCTGCAGGTGCCGGCCGGCCCCGATCAGGGCTACGTGCTCTACGCCCCCAAAACTCCGCCGGCGACCCTGAGCCTCAGCGCCGGGGGTGCACCTTTGGCGACTCGGGTGATCGAGACCGCCCCGCCGCGGCTTTTGCCTTCGGGGGCGTCGGTGCCGGCGTCGGTGGTCCAGCCTCAGGTGGTGCCCACCGGGGCCCCCATCACCTTGACCCTGGAGAGCGACGGGACCGGTTCGGCCGCCTATTTTCGGGTCGACGGTGCCGCCGCCCTCCCGGGCCTGACGCCCGCGACCGGGACCCCCGACGGCCTCTACGACGGTGACTTCGCGATGACCGCCTCGGGCACTGGTTTTGTCGCCGCCGACCTCGATCTGTCGGGCCTCGGCCCCGGCGTTCACCTGGTGACCGCTCGGGTGGTCCGGGCCGGCACCCCCAGCTTTTATCGCCAGGCCCACGCCTACGTGGTCGTGGGCAACGAACCCTTGCCCGACGGCGGTGTGGTCGTTGATGCAGGCCCGGGGGCTGATGCCGGCGGGCCCACCGAAGACGCGGGCCCAGCCGACAGCGGCGTCGATCCCGATCCCGATCCGGATCGAGACGGGATCCCCAGCGCGACCGACGTCTGCCCGACGGTGGCCGATCGGCTGCAAGCAGACTTCGATCAAGACGGGGTCGGTGACGCTTGTGACCTTTGTCCTGAGACGGTCGCTGGCAGCAACGTCGATTCTTCGGGTTGTGGTGCGGTGTCTCCGGATCTGGATCAGGCCTTGGAGGCGATCGTTCGCCTGATCTTGGAGGAGTCCTACGACGTGGCCTCCGACGTCGACGGCGATCGAACCATCGACGCGGTCGACTTCGCTCGGCGATTGGTGGGGGGTGGACGATGAAACGGCTGTTGTTGATCTCGCTGTTGCTTGGGTTCGGCTGCTCCGAAGACGTCCCCGATGAACCTCAGTTGGTGCGGCTGCGCTTGGCGCGGCGCCCCGCGGGCCGAGTGGCGGTCGAGATCCTGGAGGCGCCGGTTCAGCCCGTGGCCTTCCAAGCGGAGGTGGTGATCGACGCCGGCACCAGCTTCACCTTCGACGATCCCCAGGCCCCCGAAGGGCTGCCCCTCGACACCGTTCGCCTCCAGGCCCGGGGTACCAACCGGGCGATCCTCTTCGCGGCTGACAAACGGGGGATCCGTTTGCCCCGGGCCGGTGATCTCCTGAGCTTTACGGTGACCGGCTCGGGGGGCGAGGGCACCCTCCGCCTGGGCACGGTGGTCGTGGCCGGTGAAGGGGGCGTCCGCCTCGAGGCCGACCGGGGCCCCGATCTGTCGATCCGCTGAGGTTTCCCCATACCTATAGGGGGCCCCGACGGCGGTTTGGGGCAGAGGTAGGATCCGGCCCCCGAACGGCGCCAAACATCGCTTTTTTCTGGTCCGGCCCTAGACGGCGGCCCATTCCCGGGATATGAGCCCGCCAACGTTCGGGACCTGGGGATACGCAGATTCGTACGGTCCACGGGAAGGTGGGCGCGATACGAGCGTAATCTAGGCCCGAAGGATCGGCTGCGTTAGGTCGATCCCTAATGAAGTTCGACGTCGAATCAGAACTTAGGAGTGACTGGGATGAAGAAGGTACTTGCTTTCGTTGCGACTGCGGCCACTATCGTTGCGGTGGGCTGCGCTGCTGGCCCGAGCGGCGCGCTGTTCACCAGCGTGAAGCACCCCGGCGGTTTCACCACCGGTGAAACCACCAACCCGGGTGGCTCCGCGATCAGCGGCGAGTCGTGCTCGATGAGCATCCTCGGCGCCATCGCGCTGGGCGACTGGTCGGTGGACGCGGCCCTCAAGGCGGCCGGCGCTGAGGGCAAGACCCTCAAGAACGTCGCGATCGACCACCCGACCCTGAACATCCTCGGCCTGTACGGGAAGTACTGCACCACCGTCAGCGCCCAGGTTGCGCAGTGAGCTAGTTCTTTCAACCTCTTAGAGGTTGAAGGACTGCTACGGGAGGCCCTCCCGGCCCTTCGGGGTCGGGGGGGCTTTTCGTTTTTCGGCAATAAAAGCACCATCACTCCCTAACCAATGCCCTCGGGAATGGTGTGTGTCGTCAGCTGGTGGGCTTGGGCTCTCGTTGGGAGTCCCCCCGGGGTCGCCCTGGTGGAGTCCGGGTCGGTGGCCCCCGACCTCCAGCAGTACCTTCGAGATCGGCTCAACGAACGTTTTGGTGAAGGGGAGGAGCCCGGCCAGTTTCGGGTGGTCCTCGACGGGGTCAAAGGCGAGCTGTCGGTGACCGAAGGGGACCGGCCCCTGGCCCGTCGATCCCTGCCGAGCCGATCCGAAGACGCCACCACCGCTTGGATCTTCGTGCGCTCTACGTTGGAGCGGGCCCTGACCACCACCGATCCCACCCCGCCGATCCCGATCCCGAGCCCGGCCGATCCTCCGGCGCCCGCGGCAACCGCCCCCGCGCCGATCCGGGTTCGATCGATCGCGCCGGCGGCCCCAAACCCCGGACGCTGGGCGATCCACGGTTTGATCGGACCTCAACTCAGCGACACCACCCCCAGCTTGGGCTTTCGTTTGGGGGCCGACCGGGTGGTGAGCCCGGGGCTGCGGCTCGGCGTGGAGGCCGGTTATCGCTACGGCTCCCCCACCGCCGCCTTCGCTCGGCATGGAGTGCCGGTGCAGCTGCGGGCCGGCTGGACCCCGAGCGGGTGGCCCCTCGAGTTCGGACTTTTGTCGGGGATCGAGTTGGTCCTGGCCAACGCCCAACGGACCTCGGCCTTGAGCGTCGACGTCGAGGCCGGGACCTACGCCAAAGCGGCGACGCCCCTCTACGACGGACCCCGGGGCAACTTGGCGGCGGTGGTCGAGGCGGCGGCGGCGGTGGCGCTTCGTCGGGCGTCGTACACCATCCCGGCCGGTGAACTCGAAGATGCCCTGTTGCGGCTGCGGCTCAGCGCCGGCGTGGAGTGGCGATGGCTCTGATGGATCTCTTCCATCGGCCGACGCCGACCGAAATCGTCGAGGAGCATGGCCCGGCGGTTTTGGCCCAGCTCCGGCGCACCTTCGGCCCTCGGGCCGACGTGGACGACGTGTTCCAAGCGGTCTTTGTCGAGGTCCTCCGCTCCTTGCCTCGATTTCGCGGGCACGCCTCGCTGCGCACCTGGATCCACCGGATCACCTTGAACGTTGCATATCAAGAGATGCGGCACCACTACCGAGCCCGGGCGACCTCACCCCTCGACGAGGTTGATGAGCCTTGTTCGACCCAAGATATGGAAGAGGAGTTGGCCCAAGCCGAAGCCGGCCGCCGCCTCTACGAAGCCCTCGACGAGCTCGATCCCAAAAAACGCATGGCGGTCATCCTGCACGACATCGAGGGTCTGACCTTGCGCGAGATCGGTGAACAACTGGGGCGCCCGCTCCAGACCGTCGCTACCCAGGTGCGCACCGGCCGAGCCGAGTTGGCCGAAGCGCTCCGTAGACCTGCACCTCGCGCCGAGGTGTTGCCTTTGGCCCCAAGGAGGAGTCGATGAGCTGCGCTGATATTCGCGGCCAGCTCGTGGCTTACCGAAAGCACGAGCTCTCGCTGCTGCAGACCACCAAAGTGGAACAGCACCTGGCTCGTTGTCCGGCCTGTGCTCGCCTCCACACCCAACTTTCACTCGGCTTCGAGGCCGCTCGTCGGGCGCCCCAGGTCGACCGGGCCCACCTGGTGCGCCTGATCGCCCGTTTGGGTCCCTATCTGGAGACCGCTCAGCCGGACCACTGGCCTTTGGCTTACGGTGCGGGTGGCGCGTTGGCCGCCTTGGCCGCGGTGTTGGTGGCCTTCGGCTTGTGGAAGGGCTTCGAGCCGCCTGCGCCGGACTTCGGCGCGGCGGTGGTCGAGAGGGCCCGGCCCCAAGTGGCTCAGGTCCGTCTGGTGCCGAAGCCACGGCGCCTCGAGTGGCTGGACCAGGTCGCGAACCGAACCCTGGTGCGCTCTCGACCCTTGCCGGCGTTGCGGATCATCTCCAGCCCGGACTGGACCGGTCGGGTCCTTGGTGGTCGCAGCGACGAACCACGGGTGGTGATGGATCAAGGCTACGCCAGCTTCGACTATCAAGGAGAGGTTGGGCAGGTCTTGCGGGTCCAGACCAAAGATCTGGAGGTCGAGCTGCAGGAGGCCCGGGCCTATGTGGTGCGGGAGCCGAGCGGGTTGACCACCATTGGCCTACTCAGCGGCCGAGCGGCGGTCGCCGTCGACGGCGAGTTGATCTTGCTGGCGCCGGGTGAACAGCGGACCTTCGGCCCGGGCGCGGCGGCGAAGGGCCGGCTGGAGATGCCGGCGGCCTTGACCAGCGCCGCGGATTTTGTGGACGAGGTGCGGCCGGCGATCGCGACCCTGGAACCGGTGGCCGAGGCCGACGCCCCCTCCGAGGTGCTCGAGCCCAGGTTCGAGCCCCTGCCGAATGAGCACGATTCGAACTCGCCGGTCCCTACCTCGGAGGTCGCGGCCGGGCCTGAGGTCCAGCCTCCGGTGAGCGTAAGTTTGGCCCAGCAGTTGGCGGAGGCCGAAGATCAGGCTCGTCGCGGCGAACGAGGGGCTGCCCGCGCCCGCTACGAGGCCCTTTTGGACCAGGCGAGTGAGCCGGAACGACCATTGGTCCAGTACGAGCTGGCGCGCCTGCTCGCCGCCGATGGAGCGACCGATCGGGCCATGGTGCTGTATCGGACGTTGGGGCAGGGCGAAAACGAGGTCGCGATCCAGGCCAACTTCGCCTTGTGTCAGCTCCAACTCCAGCAACCCTGTGCGGCCGCCTCTTGTCTGGACCGGATCATGACCGACCTGTCTCGCCCGGTGACAGTGCGCGCCGAAGCCGCCCAACTCAAGGCTCGCTGGCGTTTGTCGTCGGTCGCACGTTGCTCGCAATAAAATTCCGGCGGCTTCGTAACTAACTTTCCAGAGCGCAACGAGGACCGCCGCGACCGTGGGTCGTGAGCTTCGTTCGCAGATTTTCAGCGACCAATCGACGCCGGGGCTCGACCCCGAGGAGCGTGCTCATGTCTTGTCAACGTCCTCTCACGGAGAGGTTGTGGCCTCTCTCCGTCTGTCTCTTCCTGCCCGTGGCCGCGGGTTGTGGCTTGGGTTCAGGCGACAACAACGGTCAAGGTGCAGCCTTCATCAACTCTCAAAACGGCGCCGACGCCGGGGAACGCCCGGACGAAGACGGGGGCGGCTTCCCTCACGATCCCAGCTGTGACGCTGGCGTCGCGCCCGGCGACGAGTGCTCCGCCTTCGGGGGCATCTGCCTCCCCCTGGATCCGGCCACCGGCTGGATCGAGTGCCCCGAGGGCCTCTACCCGATCGCCGCAGGATGTGGTGACCCCAACCTCCCGGCGATCTGCTGTGGACGCATCGAGGAGCCGCCGCCGCCGCCCACCGACTGCTACAGCCAAGGTGGCTACTGCGCGCCCTTCGATCCGAACCGTGGCGGAGGGTGCCCCGACGGCAACCCCGGCTTCTACGATCCCACCTGTGGTGATCCGATGAACGGTGGCGGCCTCTGCTGTGTGGCCAACGTCCCGCCGCCGCCTCCGGGCGACGAGTGCTCAAACTTCGGTGGGATTTGTCTGCCGGCCTTCGATCCCAGCGATCCGAACGGCCAGTGGTATGGCTGCCCCGATGGGCTGCAAGAGCTCCCGGTCGCCTGCGGTGACGATGGCAGCGGCCTCCGGTCCGTGTGCTGCGGCCGTATCGACGAGCCGCCGCCCCCGACCGACTGCGCCGGAATTGGTGGTTTCTGCGGTTTCTTCGACGAACAGCCAGGGCTTCGTCTGCCCCGACGGCGCTCAGCCGGTAGCCTTTGATCCCAACTGTGGTGATCCCCAGTTCGGCGGCGGCATCTGCTGCTTGCCCGGTGAGCCCCCGCCCCCGACCGACTGCGCTTCGTTGGGCGGCTACTGCGGTGGATTCGATCCCCAGACCGGTGAAATTTACTGCGGCCCGAACGACCTGATCTTGGACGACCCGACCTGCGGCGATCCTCAGACCGGCCGCGGCATCTGCTGCGTCCCCGGTGGTGAACCTCCTCCGACCGACTGCGCCTTGTTGGGAGGTTATTGCGGCGGCTTCGATCCCCAGACCGGTGAGGTCTACTGCGACGCCAACTCCCAGGTGATTGAAGATCCGACCTGCGGCGATATCCAACAGGGTGGTGGGCTCTGCTGTGTGCCGGGCGGCGAACCGCCCCCTCCACCCCCGGGTGACGCCTGCTCCGAGATCGGTGGCTTCTGTGCGCCGATCGACGAAAACTTCGGTGGTTATTGCCCCGAGGGGACCGTACCCAGCCAGGAGATCCTCTGCGGCGATCCGAACCAGGGTGTCTTCGGGATCTGCTGCGTGCGCGATGACCAGCAGCCTCCGACCCCCACCTGCCCTGACGCGAACGCGCCCAACGTGTTCTACGTCAGCCAGGATCCGGGGCTCTGCGCGGCCATCAGCTACACCTGCCCGTCGAACCACGTGGTCTTCGACAGCGATTGTGGCTGCGGCTGCATCGGGTACTGACCCAAGCCCCGATGATCGAGGTATGATCCGCTGATGGGGCGGGGGTGGACGTGGTGGCTCTGGTTCTTCGCGACCAGCGCCTGTGTCAATGAAGTTGATCTGCGTCCACCTCCTGCCGTCCCGACCCGCTCCGACGCTGGCTTCGACGATCTCGGCGAGCCTGATCCCATGGTCCCCGACTCGGGCGAGCCACCACCACCCGACCCTCCCTGCGTCGACCTCAACTTCTTCTGCATCTCACCGCGGTGTCCCGACGGCACCACGCCGGTCCAGGCCCAGTGTGATCCGAACGGAGGGAGCGTCTGCTGCGCGCCGATGCCCGCGTGCGAGGATCTCGGCCTGTTCTGCGTCGAACCCAGCCCGCAGGGGAGCTGCCCGCCGGGTCTCGTCGAACAGGCGTATCCTTGCCAGAACCCCGCCGCTCGCTGCTGCGGTTAGCCCCTCCATGCGCCCAGGTTGGACCGGGGGCGCCGCCGTGTTACCTGAGCCGCGCCGATGCTCAATTGGGTCTTCCTCGGCTTGGTCCTGATCGGGACGTTGACCGGCGCTTTCAGCGGCAAGATGGCCGACGTCTCGAGGTCGATGATCGACTCCAGCAAGACCGCCGTCGATCTGGCCTTGGGATTGGTCGGACAAATGGCGCTTTGGCTGGGGGTGATGAAGGTCCTCGAAGACGTAGGCTTCTTGCCGCGCCTGGCCAAGCTGATGAAGCCAGTCATGACCCGGCTTTTTCCGTATGTCCCCGCCGATCACCCGGCGATGGGCGCGATGATCCTCAACCTCGCGGCCAACATGCTCGGGCTCACCAACGCGGCCACGCCCTTCGGCATCAAGGCGATGATCGAGCTCAATAAACTCAACGATCGGCCCGGCGTCGCCACCAACGCGATGGTCCTCTTTTTGGCGATCAACACTTCGGGGGTCGCGGTCTTGCCGACCGGAGTGGTGGCGGTCCGGGCCTCGATGGGCTCCAAGGACCCGACCGCGATCTTCTTGCCGACCATCTTGGCGACCGCTTGCTCCACGATCATCGCGATCATCGCCGTGAAGTTGCTGGAGCGGCTGAAGGTGTTTGGCGCCGAGCGATATCCCGCCGACCCCACGGCCGCGACCACGGTCGCCGAGGTCAAGGGCCTCGGCGAAGCCCAAGCGATGGCGGTCGCCTCTCGCCCCTTCACCCAGCCCTACGCGACGATCGCCTTGGTGATCGGCCTGGTGTTGTTGGCGGGCCTGCTCAATGACACCAGCCGAATTGCGGCGGCGGCGGGTCTCCCCGCGGATCTTGGCCTCCTGGCGCGGCTCGGCAACTTCGACGTCCTCAAGCAGCTCAGCGCCGACTGGATCCTGCCGCTCTTGATGGTCACCATCCTGCTCCTCGGCCTTTCGGTGGGCGGCAAGGTCTACGACTCGGTGGTCAAGGGCGCCAAAGAGGGCTTCAACGTCGCCATCACCATCATCCCCTTTTTGGTCGCCATCCTGGTGGCCATCGGCATGTTCCGGAGCTCCGGCGCGATGGCCGCCATCGTCGACACCGTCACCCCCATCGCCGACGCCATCGGTTTCCCGGCCAAGGCCCTCCCGATGGCTTTGATTCGGCCCCTCTCGGGCAGCGGCGCGATGGCGGTCCTGATGGAGACCCTCAAGACCGAAGGCCCCGACTCCTTCACCAGCTTCGTGGTGTCGGTCATGAACGGGAGCTTCGAGACCACCTTTTACGTCCTGGCGGTGTACTTCGGGGCGGTGGGGGTCCGGGCGACCCGGCACACCATCCTCGGCTGTTTGGCCTCGGACCTGGCGGGGATCACCGGCGCGGTGGTGTTCAGCCGGCTGTTCTACGGCTGAGCCAGGCTCGTGTCCCCCAGCCCAAAACCCAGATCGGCCTCTAACGCCCCCGCCGCGTCGACGATCACCAGGCGGCAGGGGGCCGACTGCTCCGCCAGCAAGATGGCGGCATCCAAGGCCGTGGAACGGCTGTCGAAGAGCTGAGGCAGGGCCTGCTCGGCCGAGCGGGTCAGCCGCCAAAAGGCCCCGTCGGGGGCCAGGCGGAAGGACTGAACCTCGCGGACGCCGGTGGTCACAGGACCTACCCAAGAGCAAGCGATGTGCCAGAGATCCAACCTCTCCCGTCCGCGGGTCGGGTGTAAACCGTGGAACATCTGGCCGCCCGGGAGGTGGCCAGGATGCACCCGGCCGCGATTGCCAGGGCGCTTGCGGACGGCGCCCTAGGGTCGTACAAGGCGGGCGCCCCCGGGCCCACCCCGGCGGTCAACAAGGCGATGAAGATCCACGAGTACCAAGCCAAAGAACTGCTCCAGCGTTACGGCGTGCCGATTCCGGCGGGTCGGGTCGCGACCTCGGCCGACCAAGCTTACGAGGTGGCCAAGGCCCTCGGGACCGAGGTGGTGGTGGTGAAGGCCCAGATCCACGCCGGCGGCCGGGGCAAGGGCGGCGGCGTCAAGGTCGTGAAGGGCGCCGAGGAGGCCAAACGCAAGGCCTCCGAGATGCTCGGGATGATGCTCCGGACCCACCAGACCGGGCCCGAAGGTCAGGAGGTCAAGCGCCTCCTCATCGAGGAGGGCGTGGGCATCCAGAAGGAGCTCTACCTCGGCCTGGTGTTGGATCGGGCCCAAAAGCGCCTGGTCCTGATGGGCTCGGCCGAAGGTGGCATGGACATCGAGGAGGTGGCCGCCAACCACCCCGAAAAGATCATCAAGGTGCCGATCGATCCGGTGGTCGGGCTGATGCCCTACCAGGTGCGGGAGATGTGGTTCGGCATGGGCCAAAAGCCCGAGCTGATCGGCAAAGCCACCAAACTCTGCACCGCCATCTACAACGCCTTCGTCGCCACCGACTCGGCGATCATCGAGATCAACCCGCTGATCATCACCAAAGACGGCGACCTCTTGGCCTTGGACGCGAAGATCAACTTCGATGACAACGCCTTGTATCGGCAGCCCGAGATCGTGAAGTTGCGGGACCTGGACGAAGAAGATCAGCGCGAGATCGAGGCCAAAGAGTACGACCTCAGCTACATCGCCCTCGAAGGCAACATCGGCTGTTTGGTCAACGGCGCCGGTCTGGCGATGGCCACCATGGACATCATCAAACACGCCGGTGGTTCCCCCGCGAACTTCCTCGACGTGGGTGGTGGCGCCACCGCCGACAAGGTGAAGGCCGCGTTTTCGATCATCCTCCGAGATCCCAAGGTCGAGGCGGTGTTGGTCAACATCTTCGGCGGGATCATGAAGTGCGACGTGATCGCCGATGGCGTCATTCGGGCCGCTCGGGAGACCAAGCTGGAGATCCCGGTGGTGGCTCGCCTCGAGGGCACCAACGTCGAACTCGGCAAAAAGATGCTCAAGGAGTCGGGCCTCGACCTGACCTCGGCCGACAACATGTTGGACGCGGCCGAGAAGGTCGTGCGGCTCGCCAAAGAGCGGAAGAAGAAGGGCTGAGAGGGAACGAACCGTGGCGATCTACGTCAACTCCGACACCAAGGTGCTCGTCCAGGGCATCACCGGCAGCGCCGGCTCTTTCCACGCCCAAGCGGCCCTCGACTACGGCACCAAGGTCGTCGGTGGCGTCACCCCCGGCAAGGGCGGGCAACGCTTCAACGATCGGGTGCCGATCTTCAACACGGTGGCCGAAGCCAAAGAGAAGACCGGCGCCAACGCCACGGTCATCTACGTGCCGGCGGCCTTCTGCGCCGACGCCATTTTGGAGGCGGTCGACGCCGAGATCCCGCTGATCGTGGTGATCACCGAAGGTATCCCGGTCATGGACATGGTCAAAGTGGCTCGGGCCATGGAGACCAGCAAGTGCCGAATGATCGGCCCCAACTGCCCAGGGGTGATCACGCCGGGTCAGTGCAAGATCGGGATCATGCCGGGCCACATCCACCTGCCTGGCAAGGTCGGGGTGGTGTCGCGCTCCGGCACCTTGACCTATGAAGCGGTCGGCCAGCTGACCGCCATGGGTTGGGGCCAGTCGACCTGCGTTGGCATCGGCGGCGACCCGGTGAACGGCACCAAGTTTGTCGAGGTGCTCGAGGCCTTCAACCGAGATCCCGACACGGACGCCGTGATCATGATCGGCGAGATCGGCGGCACCGACGAAGAGGCGGCCGCGGAGTACATCAAGCGAGAGTGGAAGAAGCCGATCGCCGGCTTCATCGCCGGGACCACCGCGCCGCCGGGCAAGCGCATGGGCCACGCTGGAGCGATCATCTCCGGGGGCAAAGGGACCGCGGCCGAAAAGATCGCCGCGTTGGAAGCAGCAGGGGTGCGGGTTGCGCCCACGCCCGCAGACTTGGCCAGCACCTTGAAGAAGGCGGTGGGCTGAGCTTGTTGGTGATCCAGGGAGGGACGGCGTCTTGAACATCTACCTGATGAAGAAGCCGAAGCGGATCAACTCCGTTTCGGTGACGCTGTTCGTGATGGCCGCCGGGCTGGGGTACTTGGGTTGGGCATTGATCCCGATCTACTGGCCGGTCTTTCAGATGGATGGAATTATGCGCGGCGCTTGCAACGACGCGTATCGAGAGAGGAACGACTCGGTTTTGGTCAACCGACTCGTATCCCAGGGCCGTCGAACAAAGCTGCGCCTGTCTCCCGAAAACTTCAGCTTGCAGCGAGTGCCCTACAGCGACGAAGAGTTGATGGCGATGCCGGAGGGGCCTCGGAGGGTGAACGAGGAGCGCGGGAAGATGTGTCTCATCACCTTCCACTACGAGGATACTTACACCTGGCCAATCATCGAGCGGAAGCAGTTGTTCGTCTTCGATCGCGTGGTCGAGGCCCCCCTCGAGACCGTCAGCTGGAAGAAACAGGACCAATGTTCTTGCTCCAGCGTGCCGACAGGGCAATGAGGTCACCGTGTCCATCGCTCAGCTGCGCCGCCCCGAATGCCACCTCCTCGGCATCGAGTCGTTGGACGCCGCCGAGATCGAACAGATCCTCCAGTACGCTCGAGATCTGCGGGCTCGGGCCGATCAAGGAGCGCTCGAGCGCCAGAGCCTGATCGGCGTTTCGGTGGTCACGCTCTTCTACGAGTCGAGCACCCGGACCCGAGCCTCCTTCGAGATCGCCGCCCAAAAGTTGGGTGCCTCGGTGGTCAGCCTGGCCTCCTCCTCCACCAGTGTCACCAAAGGCGAGAGCATCTGGGACACCGGCCGGACCTTGGCCGCCATGGATCCAGGGGCCATCGTCATCCGCCACTCCAGCCCCGGCGCGCCTCACCTCTTGGCCGAGGCCGCTGAAAGTGTCGGCGACACCGCGGTGATCAACGCCGGCGATGGCGCCCACGAACACCCCACCCAGGCCCTCCTCGATGCCTTGACCCTCACCGATCGCCTGGGATCCCTCGAGGGTCGAACCATCGCGATCATCGGCGACATCGCTCACTCCCGGGTCGCCCGCTCCAACCTCTTCCTCCTCAAGAAGTTGGGCGCTCAGGTCTTGCTCGGCGGTCCGCGCTCCTTGGTGCCCCGGACCCTGGAGGCCTTGGGCGGCCAGATCGTTCGGGACGTCGATGAGATCATCGAGGTCGCCGACGCGGTGATGATGTTGCGCGTGCAGTTTGAACGGCTGGTCGGCCCGCCGCCGTTCCCCAGCCTCTCGGACTACACCCGGGCTTTTGGCCTCACCGCGGCCCGGGCCAAGCGGATGAAACCCGAGGCCTTCGTGATGCACCCGGGGCCGATGAATCGGGGCATCGAGATCGATCCCGAAGTGGCCGACGGTCCGACCTCGGTGGTCGCGCACCAAGTCAGGAACGGCATCGCCGCTCGAATGGCGGTCCTGGAGCGGGCCATGAAGCGAGGTCCCTGGGCCAAACTCAAGGACGGTGCCGCTCCCCGCCGCGCCGAGGTGCGCTCATGAGTACGCTGGTCTTTCGGGACGTACGGCTCTTCGATCCGGGCGCGGGCATCGATCGTCCCCACGCCACGGTGATCGTCGACGGTGAACGCATCGAGTCCCTCGCTGCTCCCTCCACGGCTCAAGGTGATCGGATCATCGAAGGCCGGGGTCGCCTCTTAATCCCCGGCCTCATCGACCTGCGCGCCCACCTGTGCGAGCCCGGCCACACGCGCCGGGAGAAGATCGAGACGGGGGTGCGGGCCGCGGCCGTTGGCGGCTTCACCACCTTGGTGGCCATGCCGACCACCCACCCGGCGATCGATCGGGTGGAGGTGGTGGAGTTGGTGTTGGCCCGGGCCCGGGAGGCCGGCAAAACGCGGGTGTTGCCAGCGGGCGCCTTGTCCGTCGGCCGAGAGGGCAAAAACCTCGCCGAGATGGCCAAACTCCAAGCGGCCGGTTGTGTGATGTTCACCGACGGCGATCGAGCGGTGAAAGACAGCCAACTGCTGCGCTACGCCCTGGAGACCGCCGGCGATCTCGGGGTGCCCATCGCCACCCACGCCGAAGATCAGAGCCTCTCTTTGGGCGGCGTGATGCACGAAGGCCTGGTCTCCACCCGCCTTGGCCTCGAAGGGATCCCGGGCGCCGCCGAGGTGGTGGGTGTGGCTCGAGACATCGGGCTGGCCGAGTTGACCGGGCAACGGCTACACCTGGGGCACGTCACCACCGCGGCCGCGGCCGAGCTGATCCGCCAGGCCAAACGTAGGGGCATTCGGGTGACGGCCGAGGTTTCGCCGCTGCATCTTTTGCTCACCGACGAGTGCTGCTTCGGTTATGACACGGCGGCCAAGATCTTCCCGCCGCTGCGGCCCCAGACCGACGTCGACGCGATGGTCCTGGCGCTGGCCGACGGCACCTTGGACAACGTGGTCTCGGATCACTGCCCCCAGATCGAGCTGGAGAAGAAGGTCGAGTTCGATCGGGCCGCGCCCGGGGCCATTGGCCTCGAGACCACCTTGGCGGCCGTCTTGGCCCTGGTGAAGTCCGGGCGCCTGACCTTGGAGCGCGCCATCGCCACCTTGACCCGGGGCCCCGCCCAAGTGCTGGGCCGCAATGATCTGGGGCGCCTCCAAGAGGGCGGTCACGCCGACCTGGTGTTGCTCGATCTCGAACACGAATGGACCTTCAATCGGGCCGAGGTCCGCTCCCGTTCTTTCAACTCGCCGTTTTTGGGCCGCAGCTTCCCCGGCCGCGCCGTGGTCACCGTGGCTCGGGGAGAGATCACCCACGAGCTCGAGGCTTGAACATGCGCCGACGGGGGTACGTCGGCCTGTTGTCCCTCCTGGTGGCCTGCGCGACCCCGGGGCCGGAGCCGGTGTTGGATGCCTTCAAGGCCGCCGTCGCCCGGGGTGATCTGAACGCGGCGCTGGCCCTGTCGGATCTGCCGCCCGAGCGCAAAGCCGCGTTGGGCGTGGCCATGGCGGATCCGGGTTGGCTCCAGGGCGCAGAGGCCCGCCTGGCTGGACCGCTGGCGGTGCGGCGCTATGCCGAGGTGAACACGCCGCGGGGGGAGCGGCTGCGGTTGGCTCAGACCCCCGAAGGTTGGCGGATCGTCGACCTGGATCTGCTGCTGGAGGACACGCCCGAGCGGGCCTTGGCGACCTTCTTCGCCGCCTTCGAGGCCCACGATTGGCCGGCCCTGCGCCCCCTGATCCCCACCGCCGCCGGCGAGGCCCTGGCCGAAGAGAGCCAACTCGCCGCCCACCTCTTGGCGCTGGTCGAGCGAGTCCGGCGGGCTCAAGGTGCCCTCCAGTCGGGCCCCCGATCGCCGGCGGTGATCACCGGAGATCGGGCCCACCTCGACTATGGGCCGGGCCGAAGCGTCCGTTTTCAGAGGGAGAATGGCCGTTGGCGGATTCTCGACCTCGAATGAGCCTTTATGCCTATCATGGACGGGTGCGGACTCTTGTCGCCGGCGGGTGGGTCCTCCTTTGGAGTGGGATCGTCGCTTGTGGTGCCGGTCCGGACAGCTGGCCCGAGGGGCGCCCCCAAATCGATCGGCTGGAGTTTCTGCAGCAGAGTTCCCTCGATCCCTGGTCCCTTCAGTTCTTGGTCGCCTTCACCGACACCAACGGCGACCTCGGGCAGGGCACCCTGGAGATGATGTTGGGCGGAGAGACCAAAGCGACCCAGCCGGTGGCCGAGGTCTTCCGAGCCCAGACCCCCGAGATCCCCATCGACGCGACCAGCGGTGAGTTCGAGGTCCTGGTGAAGATCGCCAACGAAGTGCCGGTGGGCGAAGAGATCGAGGTCGGCTTCGTCCTCCAAGACGGCCAAGGTGAACGCTCCAATGAACCTTCCGTGACCTTGCGGGCCTTTGCCCCAGGAGGTGGCGATTGACCCGACCCCCCGACAGCGACACCGAAGATCCGGCGCCTCTCGAAGACGACGATCTCTTTCAGCGCCGCGAACGCGGCACCACCGATCGCAACCGAACTCGACCGCGGGTGGTGCCGGACTTCGTGCGTCGGGCCATCGAAAACACCATGGGTTCGGTGCAGAACACCGGGGTGATCTCCAAGGACGTGATCGGCTACTTGTTGCAGCAGGGCGACAAAGGCCGTCGCGAGATCACTCGGGTGGTGGCCAAGGAGGTCGGCGACTTCTTGCGCCAGACCGACGTCTCCTCCGAGGTCGTGAAGATCTTGACCAACCTGCAGGTCGACGTCACCGCCTCGGTCCGATTCCGACCCACCGCCGAAAAGGGCGGCGTCCGGCCCGAGATGGCCGGCGACACCACGGTACGGTTGGTCGACTCCGACGGACGGGATCTGCTCCACGAGGAGCCCGAGCCCACCGATTCCGAGGCGCATCGCACCGCCGATCTCGAGGTCCCCGGTGACGACAAAGGCGGAAGCTGAGGTCACGCCCTTCAGCCGGCGCCGATGGGCGCGGCCGCTGGTGATCCTCTTCGCGGCGGCAGGGGTCCTCTATTTTGGCCCACGGCTCGAGCGACACGAGATCCGTTTTCGCCTGGGTCCGCTGGGCTGCGCCAAAGAGGTGTCCCTCGATCTCTTTCAGGAGGGCCAACGTTTGCGCGGCGTTCGCCTGCCGGTCGCCGGGCAGGAGAACCTGAGTTACCAAGCCAAGTTGGCGCCGGGTGAGTACCTGGCTTCGTTGACCTTGGACTGTCCCATGGGGGTGGTCACCGCCCTCGAACAACCGGTGGTGATCGATCGAGAAGGGATGATCCCCCTCGATCCTTCGGCCCGTGGTTGTGAGTGCCCGCCTCGACCGTGAGCGCCTGGTGGTTGTTGCTGCTTTCGGCGCCGGTCGAGCTCAGTTATCGAGCGCCGACCGGTTGCCCCAGCGAAGCGATCTTGATCGAACAAGTGGAGCTGCTGCTCCAGCACCCCCTCGAGTCGAAGGTTGGCGTGACGGCGGTGTCGGTGGCGGTGGCTGGCGAGGTGGACCGGCATCAACTCCACCTCGGCTTCAGCGGCGGCGAACAAGATCTGGATCGGGTGCTGGAGGATCCGGATTGCGCCGCCCTGATCGAGGCCGCGGCCTTGATCATCGCCATCGCCCTCGATCCGGAGGCGATGGGGGAGGTCGAACCACCACCCGAACGACCGCGTCCGCCGCCGATCGACGGCCTTTTGGCCCCTGGCATCCCCTTCGAGATCCCGTATCCCCGCCTGGGGCTGTCGGTGTTCGGAGGCCTCGACCTCGGGCGCGGGGCCTTGGGCGCCGATCTGGCGGTGGCCGGCGCCATCTTGTGGAGCCGCCTGCGCTTCGAGCTGCTGCTCTTATGGGCCTTGCCCCGTGGGGTGCCGGGCGGTGAGTTGAGCGTCTACGCCGCCCAGGGTCGGGCCTGCATTGACGGGTTGGGCCTGGGGGCGCTGGAGCTCCCGTTGTGCCCCGGGCTGGAGCTCGGGGCCTTGGAGCAAAAGGTGGGGGAGGGCGCGCCCGCTCGTGAATGGTGGGTGGCCGCCACGCCGTCGGTGTCTTTGGTCGTGCTCTTGACCGGCCACTTGGCGATCCGCCTGGAGGCCCAAGGGGTGTTGCCTTTGACCGCGCCGACCGGCCCCGACGGCGCCCGCTTGCCGTTGCTCGGGTTTCGCGGCCTTTTGGGCGCCGAGGTGCGTTTTCCGTGATGGATCGACGGGGAGCCGGGCACCAACCCCAGGCGTGGAGCTCGCGGTCCGAACCAGGGAGGGGCCGGTGACCCTGGAGCAGGTCTACCAGGATCACCAGGCTTTCGTCTGGCGCAGCGTGCAGCGCCTCGGCATCCCTTCGGCCCACGCCGATGACGCGGTCCACGACGTGTTTTTGGTGGTGGCCCGACGCCTGGCCGAGTTCCGCTCCGACTCGCAGCTGAGGACCTGGCTATTCGCAATCGCGTTGCGGGTGGCTCAACGTTATCGGCGCACCCAGGCCCGCCAACATCGGAAGGCCGAGGCGTTGCGGAGCGCGACCGAAGCCCGAGTGGAGTCGAGCGGTGAAGAACGCAGAGTCGCCGCCGACCTTTTGCACCACCTGCTCTCCACCTTGTCCGAAGATCGCCGGGCGGTGTTCATCTTGATCGAACTCGAGGGGCTGACCGCACCCGAGGTGGCCGAGGCCTTTCGCCTGAAGTTGCCGACGGTGTACTCCAAGTTGAGGGCGGCGCGACAAGACCTGGAACAAGCGATCCGGCGTGAAGAGGCCCGGGCAGAAAGGGAGGTCGGGTGAGCCAAGACAGTCCACGCCTGTTGGCGCTGATCCAGGCCGAACGGGCCCACCTGGCCGACGGGCCGAGCGGGAGCGGCGACACCTGGCTCAAGTTGTCGGCCGACGTCGCGGCCGGGGTGCCGGCGCCCTTCGAGTTGCCTTGGTCGGCGGTGCCCTCGACCTTGGGCGCGTATTCGTTGGTGGCGGTCGGCGTTTCGGTCGGGACCTCCGCGGTGTTGATCGCCGCCGGGATCTGGTGGGCGGCCCACGCGCCCGGCCCCGAGTTGCCCCCGCCCCCTCCGCCGACGCCAGCGCCCCAGGTCGCCAGCAGCTCCACTTCCACTGCGGTTCCAGCGCCGGTGTCGCCGCCCCGCCCCAAGGCTCCGCCGCCCCGTCGGCTGGCGCCCAAGGGGGTGCCCCCTCCCGTGGTCCCCCCGTCTCCTCCTCCGCCCCCCGCGTCGACGCCTGAACCGGGGACCCTGCTCCAGGAGCTCCGCTTGCTGAAGAAGGCCCAGGCCCACCTCAAGCAGGAGCAGCTGGAGGCCGCCCGCTTGGTGCTGGAAGAACACGCTCGGCGATTCCCAAAAGGGCAGGTGGCCGAAGAGCGGCAAGCCCTGCAATCCATCACCCTCTGCAAACTCGGCCGGCCCGAAGGCCGCGACGCCGCTCGGGCTTTTTTGTTGGCCTACCCGACCTCACCTCAGGCCCCTCGGGTCCGGCGGGACTGCCTCGACGAGTGAGCCGAGCTGCGTGTTACGATCCCATGATGAGGGGGGTGGCACTTTGGGCGGCGCTCTTGGGGGCGTGCAGCAGCGCCGCGGCGCCGAGCCCCACTTCGACCCCACCCCCGGCCGGCCCCTCCGGAGAGGCCCGGGCCGGTCGCTTGCTGCGCCCCGATCAGATCTTCGAGATCTTGGAGGCGAGTGAGATCAGCTACGACATCGTCTCGAACCAGGAGGTGGACGGCGCCAACCTCGCCGAACTGGTCGATCGGCCAATGCGCCGCACGGTGGAGGTCGATCCCTTCATCGAGCTGAAGCGTGAAGAAGACAACGGCCGCCTCCGGATCGTCGAAAGCCGCCCCCCGGAGACGATCGCCGAATACTTCGAACAAGCCGGGCACGCCTTCGCCGCCAATGAGCTGGAGATCGCCAAGGTGCTCTACGCCAAGGCCCTGGAGGTCGAGCCGGCCTACTTCAAGACCTACACATACCTGGGGAACACGCTCCTCAGCCTGGGCGAATACCACCGGGCCCAGGAGCTCTTCGTCAAAGCCCTGGAGATCAACCCGGTCGACTACCAAGCGATGATCTTCTTGGGCGACACCTTCTATCAACTCGGCGACTACTCCCGGGCCAAGGTGGTCCTCACCCGGGCCTTCATGCTCAACCGGCGCAACGAAGCGGTGAACGAACGGCTCCAGGCGGTGTTGGCCAAGCTCAACCTGCGGGTGCGGCGAGAGCGTTTGATGCCCGCGGTGCGGATCGAACAAGTGGGCAAAGGTGGCGTCGAGATCCGGATCGACAAGGCCGACGGCGCCCGCTGGATCGCCTTGGCGGCGTGTATGGCCTGTTGGGCCTTCGAGCCCTCCTGCCGGGAACGTTCGCCCGAAGACGAAGATCCGCTGCGCCTCTCGATGTACCGGGAGTGCCTGATCAACCAAGCCGCCTCCATCTCGGTTCGCAAGGAACACGATGACGGGCCGGTGGGCGCCGACGAACGGATCTTGCTCCAGGCCATCGAAGATGGGTTCCTCGACGCGATCATCTTCTGGGAGGTGGTGGCCCAGACCGCGCCGGTGGTGATCTTGATCCTCCCCGAGGCGCTCCAAGCGATGATCCTCGAGTACATCGAAAAATACGTCTTCGTTTCCACTCAGGTGGTCTGAACCCGGGCCCCGGCCCGGCCCGGCCTGACGCGATTGGCCCCCTTCGGTGGCTTCTTGGCGGTTGACAACGGGCGACGGGCAAAACCAGGCTCCGCCTCATGAAACCGAACGATGTCGTGATCTTGTCGGCCCAACGAACCGCGATCGGCGCCTTTTCGGGTGGCCTGAAGAACTTCACCGCGCCCCAGCTGGGCGTGATCGCTGCCAAGGCCGCCATCCAGAAGTCGGGCGTTTCGGTCGAGGCCTTTCAAGAGGTTTATGTCGGTTGTGTGTTGCCGGCCGGCTTGGGACAGGCGCCCGCCCGCCAGGTCGCCATCGGCTCGGGCCTGCCCAACAACGTGCCTTGCACCACGGTCAACAAGGTCTGCGGCTCGGGCCTCAAGTCGGTGATGCTCGCGGCCCAGGCGATCCAGCTGGGCGACGCCGAGGTCGCCTTGGCCGGCGGCATGGAGTCCATGTCGAACGCGCCCTACTACGTGGAAGGGGCCCGGGACGGCCTGCGCTTCGGGCACAAGAGCCTGATCGACGGGATGATCAAGGACGGCCTGTGGGACGTCTACAACGACTATCACATGGGCAACGCCGCTGAACTTTGCGCCAAGGAGAAGAACATCTCCCGGGGGGCCCAAGACGAGTTCGCCGCCGAAAGTTATCGCCGGGCCCTCGAGGCCCAAAAGGCCGGCCACTTCAAAGACGAGATCACCCCGGTGTTGATCCCGCAGAAGAAGGGCGATCCGGTGGCGTTTTTGGTCGACGAAGAGCCGGGCAAAGGTGATCCGGCCAAGTTCGCGGCCCTTCGGCCCTCCTTCCAAAAGGACGGGACCGTGACCGCCGCCAACGCCTCCTCGCTCAACGACGGCGCCGCGATGTTGGTCCTCGCCTCCCGGGCTTACGCCGACAAACACGGCCTGAAGCCCCTGGCCACCATCACCGGCCACGGCAGCGCCGCCCAGGCCCCCGAGTGGTTCACCACCGCACCCGCCAAGGCCATCAACCACACCTTGGGCAAGATGGGACTGAAGGTCGGCGACGTCGACCTCTTCGAGATCAACGAGGCGTTTGCGGTGGTCTCGATCGCCAACGAACAGCAGCTCGGTTTGGATCGCAACAAGGTCAACGTCTATGGCGGCGCGGTGGCCTTGGGTCACCCGATCGGCGCCTCGGGGGCCCGCATCTTGACCACCCTGGTCTACGCCATGGCCCGCCGCGACGTGAAGCGGGGCTTGGCCTCGCTCTGCATCGGCGGCGGTGAAGCGGTGGCTTTGGTGGTGGAGCGATGAGCGAGATCAAGACCGTCGGCGTCATCGGCGCCGGCCAAATGGGCGCGGGCATCGCCCAGGTCGCGGCGCAAGCTGGCTTGCGGGTCATCCTCAACGACGTCGACGAACGGGCGGTCGAGCGGGGTGTCACCAAGATCCAGGCGGGCCTGGAGAAGTTGGTGCAGAAGGGCGCCTTGACCGCGGCCACCCAGGCCGAGATCTTGGGGCGGATCACCGGCAGCGGCAAGATGGCCAGCTTGTCCGAGGCCGACTTCGTCATCGAGGCGGTCAGCGAAAACGAAGGCCTGAAGAAGAAGATCTTCGCCGAGGTGGATGGGCTCGCCAAAGAACACGTGATCTTGGCCTCCAACACCTCGTCCATCTCCATCACTCGCTTGGCCGCCGGCACCCGCCGGCCCGAACGTTTTATCGGGATGCACTTCATGAACCCGGTGCCGGTGATGAAGTTGGTCGAGCTGATCCCAGGCCTGCAGACCAGCGAGATCACGCTGCAAGAGACCCGGACCTTGGCCGAAAAGTTGGGCAAGGTGACGGTCAAGTCGGACGACCAGCCCGGCTTCATCGTCAACCGCATCTTGGTGCCGATGATCAACGAGGCGGTCTTCGCCTTGGGTGAAGATCTGGGCACGCCCGAAGACATCGATCAGGCCATGAAGTTGGGCACCAACCAGCCGATGGGGCCGCTGCAGCTGGCGGACTTCATCGGGCTCGACACCTGCTTGGCGATCATGGAGGTCCTCCACGAGGGCCTGGGCGACGACAAATATCGGCCGGCGCCGCTGCTCCGCCGCTACGTGGACGCCGGCTGGCTGGGCAAAAAGACCGGCCGGGGCTTCTACCGCTACGGCTGAACCATGCGGGTGGTCCTCCTGCTGCTTTTGGTCTTGGGTTGTGGGGGCAGCACCGCCGCGGTGGTCCCCGCCCCAGCGCCGACCCACGAGGCGGAGGGCTTGTTCAGCGAAGGCGACGCCCTCAGCTATCGCATCGAAGACCAGGGCGGCCGGATCATCGGCCGGGCCCACTCCACCTATCGGCAGCGGGAGGGTCGCCAAGAGGTGGTGACCCGCGTGGGGTACGCGGCGCCCTACGCCGACGGTGAAAAGCCGAGTTGGCAAAAGAGCTGGGAGTACGCCAGCACGGTCCGGGACGATCTGTCGCCGGTGGCCTTCAAGCGGATGTCTTCGGTCGATGGCCGACTGGAGTTGGTCTTTCGCACCGGCTTCGTCTCCATCGTCGCGGACGCCGGCAACAAAGAGGTCCCTTACCAGCCCGACGACGCGGTGATCTTGCCGGCCGACGACCTGGCCCTCTTGGCCTTGGTGTTGAAACGGCAGCAGCTGGCACCAGGTTCGGCGGGGGCGCTGCCGGTGCGGATCGCCGAGACTGGACAAAGTGAACGTTGGCCGATCCAGGTCTACGCCGACGCCGAACGCCGGACCGTGGCCAAGTTGTCCTTCGGCATCGCCACCCTCAATGGCCGAGGCCGGATCGAGTCGTTTCAGCGCAACGACGGGACCCGCTTCGTCTTGGAGGCGGCCCCCAGCGATCCACCGCCCCTCCTCGCCGCCCAACGCACCGGGGCCTACGAGCGGCCGGCTCAGGCGAGCTGGACCGATCGGGAGGTGGCGATCGAGGCGGCGGGCCACACCCTGGCGGCGACCTTGTCCTTGCCCAAGCTGCGCAACCGCAAAAACGACGAGGGTCGTTTGCCCGCGGTGGTCTTGTTCTCGGATCTGCCCCGGGGAGATCGGCACGGCTTCACCGCCCTTTATGATCGGGGCAGCTGGCAACTCCTCGATCGCTTGGCCGACGAGGGCTTTATCGTCCTGCGGGTCGATCCCCGGGGTCCCGAGCTCGGCTGGGACGCGGCGATCGCCGATGACCGGGCCGCCGTCGCCTTCCTGCTGAAACAAGCGGTGGTGGATCCGCAGCGGGTCCACTTGCTCGGTCACGGTTATGGGGCCTTGGAGGCGTTGCGGGTGGCTCAAGACGTGGCCGTGGCCTCGGTGGTCACCTTGGCACCGGCGTGGCGACCCGCGAACTTGTTGGCCGGTCGACAGTCGACGCCCCTCGAGGCCGACTACGCCAAGTTGGATCCGAACACCTTACTCAAGGGCCTGGAGGAGCCGGTCGCGGTGTTTCAGGGCCTCAGGGACTTCGAGGTGCCGTGGCGCGAAAACGCCCAGGCCTTGGTGGACGCGATCAACAAACAGAAGCGCGGCCAAGCCAAACTCCACGTCTATGAATACGTGGACCACCTACTCAAGACCCAAACCGGCGCCTCGACCATCGAGACCTACGCCGATCGGGGCCGCAAGTTGGATGCTCAATTCCTGGACGAGCTGATCGCCTGGCTGAGCAAAAGTTGACCCGGGTCAACTGATCCTCAGGCCAAAAAACCGACGGATCCGGTCCACCAAATCGGCGGCCTCGGCGGGTCCACTTTCGGGGACTGGCAAGGACGCGGCCGCCGCCAGAGCAGCCCGGCGCTCCAACAACTGTTCGCCCACCGACTTGGCGATCTCGGGGTGAGCCTCGAGCACCACCTTGAAGCTGGCGTGATCGATCACCAGCAACTCGGCCCGTTCGACCGCAAGCACCGTGGCGGAGCGCAGGTCGCCCGTCAGCAGCGACATCTCCCCGAAGAAGGAGCCTGGACCCACCCGGGCCACTTCACGTTCCCCGCCTTCGCTCTTGATCCGGACCGACAAACTCCCGCTTTCGACGACGTACATCTCTCGACCCGGCGTCCCTTGGCGGATCACCACTTCGCCGGGTGCGTAGGGGGCTTCGACGGTCCGCTCCGCCAAGATCTGGAGGTCCTCGGGGCTCAAGGCCTTGAGCAGCTCGACGTCCTTGAGGGCCTCCAGGCGGCGGTTGAAGGCCACCTGGGTCTCCAAGGCGCGGCTGGCCGCGGTCACCTCGTGGAGCTCCAGGCGGCGATTGGGGACCTCGATGTCGATCCCGGCCCGGTGCAGGGCGTGCCAAACTCGATCCCGCACGCCGCCGTCGATGCCGTCCCGGCGGCCCATATCTTCAATATAATATCGAAGCCAATATTGAACGCCCCGTTCATCGAACGCGAAGGTGACGACCGAAGGTTCGGGTCGGCTCAAAAGCCCGGGGGCGTCGCGGATGGCGGCCATCACCACCTGGTGGACCTGGGGCGGCGGCACCCGCTGAGACACCGAAAAATAGACCGAACGCCGCGGCGCCTGGTGCGGGCGGTCGTGGTTGGTGAAGGAGGCCTTGGCGAAGACCGCGTTGGGGATGACCAGGTCCACGTTATCCAAGGTGTGCAAGCGGGTGGCCCGCCAGTTGATCTCTCGGACCCGACCGATGGCGCCGCTTTGTCCGGAGTTGGGGTGCAGCTCGACCCAGTCCCCCAGCTGGAAGGGCCGCTCCGCCTGGAGGGCCAAGCCGGCCACCAGGTTGCCCAAGGTCTCCTGCAGCGCCATACCCACGACCACCGACAAGACCGCGGAGGTGGTCAGGAGTTGGCCGGGTTCGACCCCGACGCTGTGGAGGACGCCCAAGGCCGCTAGAAAAAAGGCCAGCCCTTGGACGATGTCCCGGGCGATCCGCGGCAGCGGGCGACGGCGGGCCAGGATCCCGTCGAAGGCGAGCACAAAAAAGACCCGAGCCAGGAGGAGGGCGAAGGCCAACTTGCCCAGCCCGGCGAAGAGGCTGCTCACCTCGGGCCAGGGCAAGAGCAACTCCAAGGAGAAGGAGACCGAACAGATCACGAAGAAGACGATCGCCGAGCCGTAGGCCGGCCGGGTCCCCGGGGGGGCCAACCAACGGGCCAGGCCCAAGCCCAGGACCAAAAAGACCGCCGCGGTCGGGATCAACCACCAGTCGGGGACGTTCACTCGTGCGGCAATACTACAAAGCGACCGGCCGAGGACAGCGGCGGACCATCGCGCACCTCAGCGGCAACCGGTCACGGGTTCGGCGACCGTCAGGCACAAGGCTCGGGCCACACAGTCGGCGTCGCTCTGGCAACCCGGGGCCGCCGGGGGCGTGCTGCAATAACCGACCACACAGGTGCTGGTCGGGTCGACGCCCGCGCACTCGGGGTTGGTGCTGCAGCGAAGGCGGCAGAGGCAGATCGGCGCCGTCACGCCCGTGTCCTCGACCCCGGTGTCCGCCCCGGCATCGGGGCCGCTGTCGGGGCCGGTGTCTTCGGCGGCATCGGCGAACCCGAGATCCGGGAAGCCCAGGTCCACCACCCCGGTGTCGACGGGGCCCACACCCGAGTCGACCACCCCGGTGTCTCCGGCGGCGCCTCCGGCGTCCAAGGTCGCCAACTCCACCAGTTCGGTGCCGCAGCCCAAGAGTGACCAAAGGGCGGCGGCGATCAAGGCCCGCATTGAGCTCTCCGGGCCGCCAGGGCCTCGGCCTTTGGGCCGTTCGGATAAAGTTGCCGGTATTCGTCGATCCAGAGCTTGGCCTCTTGGCAGCCCCCCCGCTGTTCGGCCAGACCGGCCAAGGCCGCCAACACTTCGGCGTCTCGGCCCGAACCCGGGAAACGTCGGCGGAAGCGGACCAGGCACTCGTAGGTCTCGGCGGGCTGGTGACCCTCCAGGTGCAGACGACAGAGCAGGTGGTGGGCGGCCTCGGCCAAGCCCGGTTCTCCTCGGCGGGCCAACAACTCCTCCAGGTGCGCGGCGGCCGCGGCCGGTCTTTGCCCCCGATGGGCGATCCGCGCCAACTCGTAGAGGGCCGTGTCGGCCAAGGGATCGTTGGGCAACTCTTTCACCAAGGCCTCGAGCACCAAGGTCGCGGCCTCGGGTTGACCAGCGGCCAAGGCGGCCTCGGCCTCGGCGTAACGTTGTTCGGCGGTGATCGCCGGTGGCGCCGTGGCCCCGGGCACCTTCATTCGCAGGTTCTTCCGCTGGGGGGCCGGCGCCGGGGCTGGGGTCAGCTCCGCTTCCGGCGCCGGTGGTGCCGGCGCTGAGCTCGGGATCTGAGCTGGGGGCTCGGGATCGGGGCGACCGTGCCTCGCCAGGGCCTGGTCGAGCTCGGGCCGGATCGGCCGCGGTCCGGTGGCCTCGTCCCAACCTTCTCCGGCGCCGATCCGCCACCGTCGTTCACCCCACGACACCTCGACCAAACCGCGGCGGACGTCGACGGCGGTGTCACCGCCGGCGCCGACCTCGACCGCGTATAGGGTGCCCAAAACCGCGACCTCCACCCGGGGCGTGACCACCACAAAACCTCGGGCCGGCCGGTGTTCGACCTCGATCAAAGCGCGGCCTCGATCCAGGTACAGCCGATCGGGCTCGAGTTCACCTTTGGGCCACCGCAGGTTGCTGGGGCCCGCCAAGCTCAAAAATGCCGGTCCGACCCGGAGGTGGGCGCGACCGCCGCTGGGGACGTCCAGCGAGTGGTCGCTCGGGCTTTTGGCCAACCAGAGCCCCGCCAAGATCGCCGCCGCCAGGCCCAGGCCGCCGATCGCCACCTTACGGAGGCCACTCGGGCCCTGGGCCGGCGCCGCCGCCAACTCGTCGAAAGAGAGGGCCAACTTCGACTGGATCCGCGCCCGGGAGAGCTGATCCAGCTGATCATCGGCGGACAAGGCGCCCTTCATCTCCAAGAGGGCCAACTCCCAGGCCTGACACTCCGGACAACGTTGACGATGGAGCACACCTCGAGCCTCGGCTTCGGCGCCGCGCTCCGGATCGCGAGCTTCTCGGCAAGCTGCGTTTGGCCCGCTCATGTGTTCCCTCGTCGTTCGTGGCGGAGCTGATCCCGGGCGACCATGGCCTCCAGCTCCGCTTGAGCGTGTTTCACTCGTTGACCCACCGCGGCCGGAGTGGCGTCGACCAAGGTCGCGATGTCCGAAAGGGGCAGGCCCTCCACCACCCGCAACACGAAGGCGATCCGCTTTTTGGGCTTGAGGCGATCCAAATACGCCAAGGCTCTGATCAAGGCTTGGCGTTGATCGGCCTGGGCCTCGGGTGTACCGCCGGGCGCGATCAGCCGCTCCCAGGTCAAGTTGTTGTCTTCGCCGAGGGGACGCCGCTTCTTCTTGCGCAGGTGGCCAAAGGCCGAGTTCACGACGACCTTGTGCAGCCACGTGGAGAAACGGGCGTCGCCCCGGAAGCGATCGAGGCCGCGGTAGGCCGACAAAAAGATCTCCTGCACCAGGTCTTCGCGCTCTGGGTCTGGGCCGATCAGGTGGGTGAGGCGGCGATAAACCTCGTCGGCGTGACGGCGGAAGAGCTCGTCGAAGGCCCGACGATCACCGCGGCGCATCCGCTCCACCAACTCTCGATCCAGGTCGGAGCCTTCGACCGGGACCACCGAAAGATGGGGCGCCGGCAGGCCCGCCGCCAACCAGACGGGGAACCATTGGGTCAGCGGGGTGGCGAGGGCGGCGCTCAACCAGGCCCTCCGAAGCCGAGCCCCAAGGCCAGCCAAAGTTGGGCCCGTTCGGTGGCCAAGGCCTCGATCCCGCCGACCGCGTAGGCCCGACGGTTGAAGGCCAGGTCCAGCCCCAACAGGAGCAGCAGCTCGAGGGGCGGGGCCAACTCGAAGTGCAAGCCAGCTTGCAAAGAGGCCCCCGCCAACCAACCCCAGGCGCCCAGCTCCACCGACTGATCACCGCCCCCCACCCGGTGAGGCAACAGGAAGGCCAGGGCCCGCAGCTCCAGCGGCGCCCCCAGGTAGGCGACCCCCGCTCGGATCGGGAAGGCCCAGAGGGTCACCGGCAGCCCTTGGGCCTCTCCCGGCGGCACCCACCCCAGGCCGAACTCGAGGCCCGCAAACCACGGGCCGCTCAGTCCCAACCAGCCCTCCACCCCCAGGCCCAGGTTCGGCCGATCGAGGTTGCTGCCGCCGCCGGCCTGGAGCCAGGCCCCGGCGCGATACCGACGCGGGAGATCTTCGGGCGCGGGGGGTGGTGCGGGGCGCACCACCCGGCTGATCGGGGGGCTGGCGGTGGGGGTGGCGGTCTCGACCTCGGGCAGCGGCACCTCCAGCTCGCCGAAGACCAGGTCGACGATGGCCAAGGACAAGCGCCGGGCCGCCGCCGTGCCCTGGGCTCCGTAGAGCGGTACCACCCGACGTTGGCCTTGGTAGCTGAGCTCGAAGGCGTCCAGGCCGGCCTTGGCGAGGCGCAAGATCGGCGCCCCGGGCTCGAGCCGCAGGCGGAGCTGGACGG
Organism: Deltaproteobacteria bacterium; assembly: GCA_016703535.1. Lineage (GTDB taxonomy): Bacteria > Myxococcota > Kuafuiibacteriia > Kuafuiibacteriales > Kuafuiibacteriaceae > Kuafuiibacterium > Kuafuiibacterium phototrophicum. Next base: position 2,084,925 of record JADJBV010000002.1, read on the forward strand.
CGTTGAGCAGCTCCGCCTCGGAGCAGGGCAGGGGCCCACTCACCTCCAGGGCGACGGCCGGGCCTTCGGCCAAGGCAGGCCGAGAAATGGCGAGGGTGGCAGCCAGCATGAGCAAGGTCCGGCCCATCGAGCGTCGGCCCGACTGTGGGCTTGGTGGGTTGGATGCACCATCGGCCGGGAACCGAAAAAAAATTTCGCTGGCGGGAGGAGTCGGCATCGAAGGGGCCCGAAGACGGACAGATGCCGGCTTCGTGGAGGACTCTCGAATGATCTTGATCACGCCAACCCCTGGGCTCCGGGCCGCGCTCCGAGCTTTACCGCTACTGTTCTTGGCCGCGGCCTGTGGCACCCCGGATGCCGATCGGGTCGACACCACCCGCCAGAACATCCAGCGGATCCCCTGCAGCACCGACACCGACTGCACCCGCGGCGGCAGCTGCGCCAACAGCCAATGTACCGCCGGCAACGAGTGCACCACCGACCGAGATTGTGGACCGGCCGAGGCCTGCGTCTCCGATCTCAACTTCGGTGGCCTTTGTGGTGCCGCCGGCACGACGCCAACGCCGACCCCCGTGAACCCGCCGCCCGGGTGCACCACCGACAACGACTGCGCCGCCGGTGAGGCCTGCCAAGCCGGCGCCTGTGTCGTCGTGCCGCCGCCGCCGCCCGCGTGTACGACCGACGCGGATTGCCCGGCCCGAGAGGTCTGCCAAAGTGGAGTTTGCCAGGTCCCGCAGAGCGGCTGCACCAGCAACGCCGACTGCAGCCCGGCCGAGGTCTGCCAGAACGGCCAGTGCACCGGATCGATCCCGGCTTGCAGCAGCGACGCCGACTGCACCGCGCCGGAGACCTGCCTTCGTGGCCAGTGCACCCCGCCCGCCCCGCCGACCGAACACTGCGCCAACGGCATCGACGACGACGCCAACGGCGACATCGATTGCGCGGACCTCTACTGCCAGCGTGATCCCGCCTGCGTCATCACCCCGCCGGGCTGCGACGTGTTGCTCCAGAACTGCAGCAACGGCGACGCTTGTTGGATCAACGGCCCCAGCAGCGGCGACGGCTACTGTGCCCCGCCGGGCGGCAAGGCGGCGGGTGAGGCCTGCTTCGGCTTCACCTTCGGGAGCGAAGACTGCGGCGTTGGGTTGCTCTGCGTGTACGTCAACGAAAACGATCCGGCCGGCACCTGCCGCGCCTTCTGTGACCAAAGCGCGGACTGCGCCGCCGGCGAGGCCTGTTATTCGATCGATCCGACGATCAACTTTGGCGTCTGCGCGACGGTGACGACTCCGGGCTCTTGCAGCAGCGACGCCGACTGCGCCGCGGGTCAGGTCTGCCAGTCGGGGGTCTGCGCGGCTGCACCGCCGCCGCCCGCCGAAGATTGTGGCAACGGCGTCGACGACGATGGCGATGGGGACGTGGATTGCCAGGACACCGAATGTGTCCGCAACCCCGCTTGCCCCTGAATCGCTGACGGTGTGAGCGGCCCGGGTGGCTCCACCTGGGCCGCGGCCTCGACGCTCTTCGATCTCGAATGGCAGGGTGATCAGCGGGTGACGCCTGGGATCTGGACGTGCTTCTCCCGGGCGCAAGCCAAGGCGTCTTCGTAGCCCGCGTCCACGTGTCGGATGACGCCCATCCCCGGATCCGAGGTCAACACCCGCTCCAGGCGACGCCCCGCGGCGTCGGTGCCGTCGGCGACGATCACCATGCCCGCGTGCAGCGAATAACCGATGCCTACGCCGCCGCCGTGGTGGAACGACACCCAGGACGCGCCGTTCACCGCGTTGATCATCGCGTTGAGGATCGGCCAGTCGGCGATGGCGTCGCTGCCGTCCTTCATGCCTTCGGTCTCTCGGTTGGGTGAAGCGACGCTGCCGCAGTCCAGGTGGTCTCGCCCGATCACGATCGGCGCCTTCACCTTGCCGTGTTTGACCAGGTCGTTGAAGACGGCGCCAACCTTGGCCCGGTCGCCCATCCCCAACCAGCAGATCCGCGACGGCAAGCCTTGGAAGCGCACCTTCTTTCGGGCCAGGCCGATCCACTTGTGCAGGTGGGGCAGGTTGGGCACCGCCTCGAGCAACGCGTCTTCAGTGACCCGGATGTCCGCCGGATCGCCGGACAACGCGACCCAGCGGAAGGGGCCCGATCCCTGGCAAAACAGCGGCCGGATATAGGCGGGCACGAAGCCGGGGAAGCTGAAAGCGTCGCGGCACCCGGCCTCTTCGGCGAAGGCCCGGATGTTGTTGCCGTAGTCGAAGACGTGGGCGCCCTTCGCCTTGAGGTCGACCATCGCCTGCACCTGTACGGCCATGGTCAGCTTGGACTCCCGTACGTAGCGGACCGGATCGTTTTTTCTCAGCTCCAGCGCTTCGGCCAAGGTGTGGTGGTGGGGCACGTATCCATTCAGTGGATCGTGGGCGCTGGTCTGATCGGTGACCAAGTCGGGCACCACGTTGCGGCGGACCAACTCTGAGTAGACGTCAGCGGCGTTGGCGCAGAGCCCCACCGAAAGGGGGCGCTTTTCGGCCCGGGCCTTTTCGATTCGGCGCAGGGCGTCGTCGAGATCGGTGGCGACCTCGTCGAGGTACTGAGTCTCGAGGCGCCGTTGGATCCGGTGGGGATCGACGTCCACGCCCAAAAACGCGGCCCCACACATGGTGGCCGCCAGCGGCTGAGCCCCGCCCATGCCGCCGAGCCCTCCGGAGAGCACAAAACGTCCCGAGAGATCGTCGCTGCCGAAGTGGGTGCGCCCGGCGGCGGCGAAGGTCTCGTAGGTGCCCTGCAAGATGCCTTGCGTCCCGATGTAGATCCAAGAGCCGGCCGTCATCTGGCCGTACATGATCAAGCCCTTCCGCTCGAGGTCCCGGAAGTACTCCCAGTTGGCCCACTTGCCGACCAAGTTGGAGTTGGCGATCAACACCCGGGGCGCGTCTTCGTGGGAGCGGAACACGCCCACCGGCTTGCCGGACTGGACCAGCAGGGTCTCGTCGTTGTTGAGGCCCTTCAGGGTGTCGAGGATCCGGTAAAAGCTGGGCCAATCTCGGGCCGCCTTGCCGGTGCCGCCATAAACCACCAGATCGTCGGGGCGCTCGGCCACGTCCGGGTCCAGGTTGTGTTGGATCATCCGAAACGCGGCTTCTTGGACCCAACCTTTGCAGGAGAGTTGGGTTCCGGTCGGCGGGTGGATCACGGGCATGGGCCCGTTTACGTCGACCTTTCGCCGACTGTCGACGTAGAAGCGAAGGGTGTTGTTGGCGGCGGTGAGCCAAAGCCTCGAATCGGCGGGGATCGGCCGGCGCGGTGAGGCCCGGGTGGTGGTCGCCTGTTCGGGGGGCCGAGACTCGGTGGCTTTGGCCCACGCGACCGTGACCTTGCTCGGGGCGCGGCGCGTCATCCTCGGCCACGTGGACCACGCCGTTCGTTCTCACTCCGCCGCCGACGGCGAGTTCGTCCGCCGTTTGGCGCACCAGCTGGGCTGCGGATTTGAGGTCGCGCGTTTGGCCGAGGGGCCCGCCAGCGAGGCCAGGCTCCGGGCCCTGCGGTACCGGGCCCTGGAGGAGATGCGAGTCCAAAGCGGCGCGGAGCGGATCTTGGTCGGCCACACCGCCGACGATCAGGCCGAAACCGTGCTCTTTGGGCTGATCCGGACCACCCGGGCCCAAGCCTTGGCCGGGATGCCCGCGGCGCGAGGGATGATCCTGAGGCCCCTCCTGCTGGTCCCCCGGGCCGAGGTGACCGCCTACAACGCCAAGCAGGGACTGGCCTTCCTGGACGATCCCACCAACCACGGGGCCCGCTACCTTCGGAGCCGCCTCCGCAAAGAGCTCTTGCCCCTGATCGAAGCCCGCTACCGTCCGGGGTTCTCCGGGAGGCTGGCGGCCCTGGCCCAGCGGGTCGCGGGGACCCCTTCGCCCGAATCGTCCACCGCCCCGGGCCCGCGCCCGCCCCCGGGGTGGCTGAAAGGGTGGAGCGACCTTGGCTTTTTGGTGACCTTGGCCCGGGAGTCGCCGCCCCTGGTGCCGCCTGATGGTCGTCTTTCGGCCGCCTTCGACGCCGCCCGGATCGGCCCGCCGAGCGTGCGGATGGCCCGATCAGGCGACCGAATTCAGCCATTTGGCTCGCTTGGGCACCGAAAGCTCAAGGATCTCTACCGGGAGGCCGGGGTGCCGCCGGACCTGCGGGAGGCCCTACCCGTGGTCGAGGCCAACGGCGAGGTGGTGTGGGTCCCGGGGGTAGCCCGGGCGGACCTGGCGCAGATCTCGGAAACGACTCGGGAGGTTTGGGTGTTCTCCATTCGAACCGCTCCCTGGTTGCCTGGCGGCTGAAGCCAGGCCACGCTCGGAAGCGGCGAGGGCCCCCTCAAAAGGGCCCCAACGCGAAGGAACAATGAAGCAGAGCCACAAGACCCTCGCCCTCTGGGTACTCCTCCTCCTGATGTTCTGGGCCATCTACCAGATCATCTCGACCGAGCAGACGCCCCGCGAACAACCGGAGTTCTCCAAATTCCTCGAAAAGGTAGACGAGGGGAACGTCAAGGACGTGAAGGTCACCATCCTTCAGGGCCAAGGCAACGCCGCGGTCTTTGAAGGCAAGTACAGTGACGATCGCTCCTTCAAGACCAACGGTGTCCTCTCGGAAGGTGTGCTCGACACGCTGCAAAAGAAGAAGGTCACCTTCGAAGTGGTGCCCAAGGCCGAAGGCGGCTTCTGGCAGTCGGTGTTGATCACCTGGCTGCCGATGATCTTCTTGGTCGGCATCTTCTTCTTCTTCATGCGCCAACTCCAATCGGGGGGCGGCAAGGCCATGAGCTTTGGCAAGTCGAAGGCCAAGCTCATGAACGAAAACCAGAACAAGGTGACCTTCGCCGACGTCGCCGGTGTCGATGAGGCCCGGGACGACGTCCAAGAGATCATCGAGTTCCTCCGGGATCCCAAGAAGTTCACCCGCCTGGGTGGCCGCATCCCCAAGGGCGTCTTGTTGATGGGCCCTCCGGGCACCGGCAAGACCTTGATCGCTCGGGCCATCGCCGGTGAGGCGAGTGTGCCCTTCTTCAGCATCTCGGGCTCCGACTTCGTCGAGATGTTCGTGGGCGTCGGCGCCAGCCGGGTCCGGGACCTCTTCGAACAAGGGAAAAAGAACGCCCCCTGCATCATCTTCATCGACGAGATCGACGCGGTGGGTCGGCACCGTGGCGCGGGCCTCGGCGGCGGGCACGACGAACGTGAACAGACCCTCAACCAGCTGTTGGTCGAGATGGACGGCTTCGAGTCCAACGAAGGTGTCATCCTGATCGCCGCGACCAACCGTCCCGACGTGTTGGATCCCGCGTTGCTCCGCCCCGGTCGCTTCGACCGCCGGATCATCGTGCCGCGCCCCGATGTGCGGGGCCGGGAAGGCATCCTCCAGGTCCACACCAAGCGGACGCCGCTGGATCAGAACGTCGACCTCGAGATCATCGCCCGGGGGACGCCCGGCTTCTCCGGCGCGGACCTCGAGAACCTGGTGAACGAAGCGGCGTTGATGGCCGCCCACAGCAACCGGGACAAGCTGTTGATGGGCGACTTCGAGTCGGCCAAAGACAAGGTCCTGATGGGTGGAGAGCGCAAGACGATGGTCATGTCGAAGGAGGAGCAGCGGAACACCGCCTTCCACGAGGCTGGCCACGCCATCATCGCTCGCCTCCTCCCCAAGACCGACCCGGTCCACAAGGTGACCATCATCCCCCGGGGGCGCGCCCTCGGGTTGACCCAGCAGCTCCCGACCGAAGACCGCTACTCGATGAACGTCGAGAACGTGCTCTCGACCATCGCCATCTTGATGGGCGGCCGGGCCGCCGAAGAGATCGTGTTCGGCACGGTCTCGACCGGCGCCGGCAACGACATCGAGCGGGCCACCGAGTTGGCGCGCAAGATGATCTGCGAGTGGGGCATGAGCTCCAAGCTCGGCCCGGTCAGCTTCGGCAAACGCGACGAGCAGGTCTTCCTCGGCCGGGAGATGGCGAGCCAGTCCGACTATTCGGAGCAGACCGCGGTGGAGATCGACCGAGAGATCCGGGACATCGTCACCAACCAGTACAACCGCTGCGTGACCATGCTGCGGGAGCACCGGGCGGCGCTGGATCGGGTGGCCGAAGCGCTGCTCGAGTATGAAGCCCTGGATGGCGCCGAGGTCGACGCCCTGATCCGAGGCGAAGAGCTCAAGCGGAGCAAGCCGGAGCGCAAGCACCTGGCCACGCCCGAAGAGCACCGGGATCGCCGTCAAAAAGAGAAGGACGCCCGGGACAAGCGGGAACGGAAAGGCCTCCTCGAGCCCTTCCCCAACCCCGAGCCGGGCGAAGCTTAAGTCGCTTCAAAGCGCCCTTCTGGGGCCCCATTCCTCGGGCTCCTAGGTTCCTGTATTCCAAAGTGGTCTTCAATCTCCCTCAAGGCCGCGCCGCCGCAGGCCTGCGGGCTCGTGTCCAGGCCCAACAGGCCCTGGCTCCGGCGACGCGAGCCGTTCTTCAAAAAAAGTTTCGAGGGGTGTCGATCTTCGGGCGGCTCGAGCGACTACTGGGTGCTCCTCCCGTGTCGGCGAGGATCAAACCCGAAGATGGAGTCTCGAGATGAAGTACCTGTGCCTGCTCTACGGAAATCAACAGAAGGTGTCGAAGCTCTCCCCGGAGCAGTTCGCGGCCCTGGTCGACGAATGTAAGGTCCATGATGAAGCGCTCCGCCGGACCGGAGCCGTGGTTTCGGTGGAGAGCCTGGAGTGGGACGTCACCACGGTGCGTCCTCGGGAGGGCAAGCCCGTCGTCGTTGATGGGCCCTTCGTCGAGACCCGGGACGTTGCGGGGAGTTTTATGGTGATCGAGGCTCGGGACCTCAACGAGGCGATCCGAATCGCGTCGGTGCACCCCGCGGCGAACCTCGGCGAAGACCTGGGGTGGGGCATCGAGATCCGGCCGATCGCTGAAGGCTGCCACCAATAGCGGACCCCATGGTCGTGGATCGCGTCGACCAGGCCCGGGGCCAGGTGGAGTTGATCTATCGGGCTGAGTCCCGGAGGGTCCTCGCGACCTTGATCCGCCTCCTCGGCGGCTTCGATCTCGCCGAGGAGGCCCTCCACGAAGCTTTCGCTGCGGCGTTGGGACAGTGGCCCCGGGAGGGCGTCCCGTCCAACCCGCGGGCTTGGCTGGTTTCGGTCGGCCGCTTTCGAGGGATCGACGCCTTGCGGCGGAGGCGTCGCTTCGAGGACGCCGTCCTGGGCCCTCACGCCTCGTCTCACTGGCCGCCGCCGCCTGCCGCGGATCCCGACGCGGTGGCCGACGACCACCTCCGTCTGCTCTTCACCTGCTGTCGCCCCGAGTTGCCCCTCGATTCTCAGATCGCCATGACCCTACGAGAGGTGTGTGGGCTGACGACGGAGGAGATCGCTCGGGCGTACCTCACCCGGGCCTCGACCATCGCCCAACGCATCGTGCGGGCGAAGCAGAAGATCAAGGATGAACGCCTCCCCTACGAAGTGCCGGTTTTGGCCGACCTGCCGGCGCGGCGAACGGCGGTGCTCCGGGTCATCTATTTGGTGTTCAACGAGGGGTACTCAGCGTCGAGCGGCGCGGATCGAGTGCGCGTCGGGTTGTGCGACGAGGCGATTCGGCTGGCTCGGCTCGTGGCTGAACTATCGCCAACCCCCGAGGTCGAGGGGCTCCTGGCGCTCCTCCTGCTGCAGGACGCACGCCGCACTTCTCGGACCTCGGCCGCCGGGGACGTGGTGTTGCTCATCGACCAGGACCGGTCCCTCTGGGATCGATCGCAGATCGCCGAGGGCGTGGCGTGGGTCGAGCGCGCGCTCCAGAGCGGAGGATCCGGGGCTTATACGATTCAGGCGGCCATCGCGGCGCTCCACGCCCAAAGCCCTGATGGACCTTCGACCGATTGGCCCCAGATCGTTGGGCTCTATGAGGCCTTGATCACCTTGGAGCCGTCGCCGGTGGCTCGCCTGGCCCGCGCCATCGCCGTTGGTGAACGGGACGGAGCGGCGGCCGGCCTCGCCATCGTCGAAGGCCTCCTCACCGAAGGAGAGTTGATCGACTACCTGCCAGCCCACTCGGCTCGTGGAGAGTTGTGTCGGAGACTTGGACGTCGGGAAGAGGCCCTGGAGGCCTTCCGGCGTGCCTTGAGCCTCGCTCGGCAAGAGCCCGAACGTCGGTTTTTCATGCGGCGACTCGCCGAGCTCGAAGGTTGAGGCCCGATCGACGCTCCCGACGGTGAGGGGGCGATCTGCCGCAGCTCAGAAGAGCTCGACCGAACCAGCGTCCATCGATTGTTGGGAGACTGGACCGGATTTTCGGAGGGCAGAGGTCCCGCTGCTCCGGACCGGCGCACCATTCGACACCATCCCCTGCATATGGGTCAGGCGCTGCTGCAGGTGGGCCAGGAGCTGGCCGACCATGTCCTCGAACTGCAGGCCACGGACGGCCTCGTCGGTCCCGGATTCGACCCGCTGGGTGAACTCGCCGATTCGGGAGAGGGCCAGGTTGAACTCGGCGTTGACCGCGTGGAGTTGTTCCAACATTCCGTCGACGCTGCCCTTGGCCTCTAGGGCCACGGTCATGTCTTGGCTCGCCATCTCCTGAACGGCTTCCCGGACCTGATCCATCGTGCTGCGAGCACCCAAGATGCGAGCGCCGATCGCTTCGTTCAGCTTTTTAGTGGATCGAGAGAGGCCTCGGACTTCGCTGGCGACCACGCCGAAGCCTCGGCCGAGTTCGCCGGCCCGGGCGGCCTCGAGCGCGGCGTTGATCGCCAAGATGTTGGTCTCCTCGGCGATCCCGTCGACCTCCGACACCAAATGGAAGATGGCGTCGATGTGCTCGATCATGTCGTCGATCTTGTAGGCGATACGTACGCTCTGCTTGCTGAATCGCACCAAGACCGAGGCGAAGTTCTCCAGGACGTCGGTGGTCTTCTGAACGAAGCTTGGGAGGTTGAGCCAGTTGCTCCCCCCGCCCTCGGCGTCGTTCATGTCCTTGAGGAGTTTGGCGACCTGGTCACGCTGAGCCTTGGTGTCGCTGCTGAGCTGATGAAAGCTCGCCATCAAGGTACGGACCGCCGTGCCGAGCAGCTCGCGGGTCTGCTCCACCTCGTGTTGGGCTAGCGCGATCTCGGTCTCATGGGCCTCGACCAGGGCGGCGGGGAGGGTACCCGCGACCGGCGCATCGTCGGTTTGGCCGTTGTTCGCCACGTAGGTTCATTCGGACCGTCCCTCGTAACGTTGAGTGGGAGACAAGCAAACACCCGGCGCTCAAGGAGGGCCGAGCTTTGCCGACCTTGCTGTTTGCGATGGCGAGCATCTTGGCAGTCGACGATTCCCCTTCGATGCGCGCGTTGGTCTACGCGACCCTTACCAACGCCGGGCACCGAGTGCTTCAGGCTTCGGACGGGGTCGAAGCGCTGACGGTGGCCAAAACCGAGGCCGTAAACCTGGTGCTGGCCGACGTGAACATGCCCAACATGGATGGGATCACCATGGTGCGTGAACTGCGCATGATGTCGGATTACCGCTTCACGCCCATCCTCATGCTCACGACCGAGTCGGCCACCGACCGAAAAAAGGAGGCCAAGGAGGCTGGCGCGACCGGGTGGCTGGTTAAGCCCTTCGATCCAGAGCAGCTCCTGGCCACCATCCGCAAAGTCATCACCTGAGGAGGAACCGTGGGCGACGAACCAAATGTGCTCACCCCAACTTCCTTGGTGATCGCGGACGTCGCCTCCTTCTGGACCCAGGTCCGGGCCGGCATCAGTCGAGGGTCGCTGGTCGTGGATCTCTCCCGGGTCGAACGGATCGACGGCGCCGGAGCTCAGATGCTCCAGCTCCTGGTGTCTCAAGGTGGCGCAAGCCCCATCACCCTCCAGCACCCTTCGCCGGCCACCGTCACCTTGGCCCGGGGTCTGGGCTTGGAGGCCGTCGCCGCCCTCACCTGATGGGCAGATGGAGCACACCGATGGCTGATCACCAACCTCTCCTCGAACAACTCAAGGTGGTCTTCTTCGAGGAGGCCGATGAGGGCCTGGCGGTCATGGAGTCCGGGCTCCTCGAACTCGACCCGGGATCGGCCGACTCGGAGGCGATCAACGGCATCTTCCGCGCCGCCCACTCCATCAAGGGAGGTGCCGGCACCTTCGGGTTCGCCGGGATCTCCTCCTTCACCCACGGGATGGAGACCTTGCTCGACCAGATCCGGAGCGGTCAGGCCCAACTGACCTCCCCTCGGATCAAGGCCCTGCTGCACGCCGTCGATCACCTGCGGCTTTTGGTCGAAGCGGCGCGTTCCGGCGGCAAGGTCGACGAAACGCGAACGGACGCGGTCCGGAAGGAGATCGAACGGGAGATCGAGGGCCACGACACCAAGGTGGTCCCTGCCGTTGTGGCGACCCCTGGTCCCGACGCCCGACCCAACGTCTGGTCCATCATCTTCGAGCCCAACCCGGCGATGATGCGGTCGGGCAACGATCCCTATCTTCTCCTGCGGGAACTCTCATCCCTCGGGCGGGCCACGATCGAAGTCGACAGCACACGCCTGCCACCCCTCGAGGCCTTTGATCCCGAGTTGATCTACCTGTCGTGGCGGATCCACCTGGAAGGACCCCGAGACGAAAAGACGATTCGAGAGGTCTTCGCGTGGGTCGAGGATGAGTGCCGCCTGGTGATCGAACGCCAGGCCGCCGCACCCGAAGTGGTGGTGGCCGTGGCCCCCGCCCAAACGAACCCGACAACCCCGCGCCCTCCCCAAGATCCTCCGGTTGAACAAGAACGGCGCAAGACCGATCTCGGATCGATCCGAGTCAGCATCGACAAGGTCGACGCCTTGGTCAACATGGTCGGGGAACTGGTCATCACCCAGTCGATGTTGGGCCAGATCGAGAGGAACTTCGACCTGGGCAAGTTGTCTCGACTCCGGGACGGCCTCAACCAGCTGGAGCGGAACACCCGCGAACTCCAGGAGAGCGTGATGCGCATCCGGATGTTGCCGATCCGCTTCATCTTCAGCCGCTTCCCCCGGATGGTCCGCGACCTCTCGGATCAACTCGGAAAAGACGTGGAGCTGACGATGCTCGGCGAAGGCACCGAGCTGGACAAGACGGTCCTGGAGAAGCTGGGCGATCCGCTGGTGCACCTGGTCCGAAACTCGGTCGACCATGGCGTGGAGCTCCCCGAACAACGACGAGCCGCCGGAAAGCCGGGGCGGGGGACGATCACCCTCGAGGCCTTCCACCAAGGCAGCAGCATCGTCATCGAGATCCGGGACGACGGCGGTGGCCTGAAGACCGATCGGATCTTGGCGAAGGCTCGGGCCGCGGGCTTGATCGCTGCTGATGTCCAGCCAAACCCCGAGGAGATCAACGACCTGATCTTCTCTCCTGGGCTGTCGACCGCCGACAAGATCAGCGACGTCTCGGGGCGTGGCGTCGGCCTGGACGTGGTGCGGAGAAATATCCGAGAGCTCGGCGGCAACGTCAGCGTCAGCTCCGAACCCGGCCGAGGGACCACCTTCACCATTCGCCTGCCGCTGACGCTGGCGATCCTGGACGGGCAGCTCATCAAGGTCGGTGACCAGACCTACATCCTGCCCCTCGTCTCCATCGTCGAGTCAATCGCGATGCGCCCGGATCAGATCAACGCCATCGCCGGGAGAGCCGAGATGTACCGCCTTCGAGACGAGTACCTCCCGATCCTCCGGCTCCACCAGACCTTCGGCCTGGCCGGGGGTAGCCAGGACCACGCAGGTCGACTGTTGGTGGTTGTGGAAGGCAACGGTCAACGATTGGGGATCACGGTCGATGATCTGCTGGAGCAACAGCAGGTGGTGATCAAGAGCTTGGATACCAACTTTCGCCGAGTCGATGGCGTCTCGGGAGCGACCATCCTCGGCGACGGGACGGTTGCGTTGATCTTGGACGTGGCGGGCTTGATCGCCTTTGCCAAAGGAGAGGGCAAAAAATGCAGCACAACACCAACCTCGAGCGGGAGGCCCTGGGAAGCGCCGCAGCGTCGGGTGGACAATATCTGACCTTCATCTTGGCCGGTGAAGAGTACGGCGTTGATATCCTGAGGGTCCAAGAGATCCGCGGCTGGGACTCGGCGACTCAGATCCCGAACACCCCGGCCTACATCAAGGGCATCATCAACCTGCGGGGGACGATCGTCCCGATCGTGGACCTGCGTCGTCGCTTTGGGCTGCCGGCGGTCGAATACGGGCCGACCACTGTGGTGATCGTCCTCAAGGTGATCAACGCCGATCGCAGCCGGATCATGGGCATTGTCGTCGACGCGGTCTCCGACGTCTACAACATCGCCGCCAACGAGATGAAGCCCGCCCCGGACTTCGGGGCCGCCATCGATACCGAGTTCGTGAAGGGGCTGGGGACGGTTCAGCAGAAGATGTTGATCGTCCTCGATATCGACCGACTGCTCAACGCGGGCGAGTTGGCGGCTGGCGCAGAAGCAACGCACTGAGGAACTCCCATGAACACCAAAGATGTCAAACTGATCGAACAGAGCTTCAAGTCCCTGGCGCCCAAAGGTCCCGCGCTCGTTGGGCGCTTCTATCAGGAGCTTTTCCGACGTTTTCCGCAGGTGAAGCCGATGTTCGCCAACACGGAGCCCGCCGAGCAGCAAAAGAAGCTCCTGGCGGCGTTGGCTTTGGTGGTCAAGAGCCTCAAGAAGCCCGAAAGCCTGGAAGCCGCGTTGGCCGAGATGGGCCGTCGACACCAGGGGTATGGTGCGATCCCCGCCCACTATGACGCGGTCGCCGAGGTCCTGCTGGGCGTCATGGCCGAACAAGCGGGCAAGGCCTGGACTCCCGCGGTCGCCACGGCATGGCAGGGGGCCTTGGGCTTCGTCAAAGAGCGGATGTTGGCGGCCTACGAAGAGGACGCCCAGCCCAAATCGGCCGCTGATGACGCCGCGCTCCGGGCCCAAGCGGCCCTGGAGAACACCGTCTCCCCGGTCATGATGGTCGATCGCGATCTGGTGATCACCTACGCCAACGCTGCGACCCGGGCCCTCTTTGTCCGCCACGAGGTCTCTTTCAAGGAACACTTCCCGAACTTCGACCCCGCGAAGTTGATCGGCACCTGCATCGACTCGTTTCACAAGAACCCCCAGATGCAGCGGCGTCTCATGGCCGATCCCTCCAACTTGCCTTTCAAGGGTGAGATGAAGGTCGGTCGTCTTATCTTCGAGCTCAATGTCTCCGCGCTTCGGGATCCGGCGGGCAACCACTTGGGCAGCTGCCTGGAGTGGTACGACGTCACCGAAAAACGCGCTGTCGAAGCGGCGGCGACGTCCCTGCGGCAGGCCGTCAAGAACGCCTCTACGGCGATCATGATGATCGATCGCGACTTCAAGATCACCTACGCCAACGACGCGACCATGGCCTTGATGCGGAAGAACGAGGCCGTGTTGCGCCAGAAGTACGCCAACTTCAGCGTCGACACCTTGGTGGGGGCGAACATCGACATGTTTCACGCCCACCCGGCCCACCAGCGAAAGATGATGGAGGATCCTCGGAATCTCCCGCACACCGCGGTTATCAAGGTTGGCCCCCTCAGCTTCAAGCTCAACGTCACCGCGATCGTCGACGCGCAAGGAAAATACGTCGGCAACACTCTGGAGTGGGCCGACGTCACCGAACAACTCGACGCCGAGCGGCAGATTGAGGCGCTGATCCGAGAGGCGGCCGCGGGCAAGTTGACGGAACGCCTGGTGGTGGACAGATGGTCGGGCTTCGCTAAGTCGGTGGGCATGGGCATGAACGCCCTCCTCGACGCGGTGGTGGTTCCGATCAAGGAGACGGTCGAGGTGGTGACCAAGTTGGCCGACGGCGACCTCACCCGAACCGTACAAGGCGACTTCCACGGTGAGTTTGGACGGCTCTCCAACTCGCTCAACGCCTCGATCACCAACCTCCACAAGATGGTGGGTGAGATCCTCGAGGGGTCGTCCCGGATCGCCCAAGGCGCCGGCGAGATCAACGAAGGCAACACCAACCTCTCGTCCCGTACCCAAGAGCAGGCCGCAGCCTTGGAGGAGACCGCCTCGACCATCGAAGAGATGACCGCCACGGTGAAGCAGAACGCCGACAACGCCAAACAGGCCAATCAGTTGGCGGCCAACGCCCGAGATATGGCCGAAAAGGGCGGGGCGGTGGTCGGCCGCGCCGTGTCGGCCATGGCCGAGATCAACTCGAGCAGCAAGAAGATCTCCGACATCATCGGGGTCATCGACGAGATCGCCTTTCAGACCAACCTGTTGGCGCTGAACGCGGCGGTCGAAGCGGCTCGGGCTGGCGAACAAGGACGTGGTTTTGCGGTGGTGGCAGCCGAGGTGCGCAACCTGGCCCAGCGTAGTGCCGGTGCCGCCAAAGAGATCAAGGCCTTGATCAAGGACAGCGTCGAGAAGGTTGCCGACGGCACGAAGTTGGTCGATCAGTCCGGCGCGACGCTCAACGATATCGTCACTGGGGTGAAGAAGGTCAGCGACATCATCGCGGAGATCGCCGCGGCCAGCGAGGAGCAGGCCACCGGCATCGAGCAGGTCAACAAGGCCGTCAGCCAGATGGATGAGATGACCCAGCAGAACGCGGCCCTGGTCGAGGAGGCGGCCGCCGCCAGCTCTTCGATGGAGGACCAAGCCCGGGGCTTGGACAAGTTGGTTGGGTTCTTCCGAATCGACGCCACCGCCCCCGCCCAGGGTACCCCGGCGCCGGCGCGTAGCAGCGGCGAACGCCCGGCGCCCTCGGTCAAGCGGCCCGCGCCGACCCGTCCGATGGGCAAGGGCCCCTCCGCCCCCCCGCCTCCACCGGCCAAGCGGGGTCGGGACCAGGAGTGGGAAGAGTTTTAGGTCTGCGGGCCGGCCGACGGCCCCATGACTCAGGAACTCCGGGGGACGGCGAGGAGCAAGGAACATGACGCAGCTGGAGAGAGAGTTCGAGCTGAGTGACCGCGAGTTCGATTGGATTCGTGCGGAGGTCAAGACTCGAACCGGCATCACCTTGTCTCCGCAGAAGCGGGATCTGGTTTACAACCGGCTGGTTCACCGGCTCCGCAACCATGGCTTCTCCAACTTCCGCGAATACCGGAAGTTGCTGGAGGAGGACCATGGTGAGGAGTTGGTGGAGTTCACCAACGCGCTGACGACCAATGTCACCGCCTTCTTCCGGGAGCCCCATCACTTCGAGTACCTCCGGAGCCACGTGTTCCCCGAGCTGAAGCGGCAACACCGGTCTGATCGCCGGGTGCGGATCTGGTCGGCCGGGTGCTCGAGCGGTGAAGAACCTTACTCCATCGCCATGACCATCGCGGAGAACTTCTCGGACGCCGAGGGCTTTGACGTCAAAATCCTGGCCACCGATCTGGATACCAACGTGCTGGCTCACGCCAGCGCCGGCGTCTACACCGAACATCGCCTGTCGGGGATCGACGAAAAGCGGCTCTCCCGTTGGTTCATGAGGGGGAAGGGCGCGAACGATGGTCAATTCCGGGTGCGTGACGAGCTGCGGGACCTGATCAGCTTCAAGCAGCTGAACCTGATGGAGGAGTGGCCGATGCGAGGCCCCTTCGATCTGATCTTCTGCAGGAACGTCATCATCTACTTCGACAAGGCCACCCAACGGAAGATGATCGACCGCTACGGAGATCTGTTGGGGCCCAACGGATACCTGATGTTGGGCCACTCCGAGTCTCTGTCCGCCGAACGACACGAGTTTCAGTCCCTCGGCAAGACGATGCATCGAAAGGTGGCGTGAGTGGGACTTGGACTTCGAACGGCCGCGGAAATGCCGCCCTGCTACGATGGCTTCGAGCACATCGAGCGATTTTGGGACAACGGGGAGCAGGTGCCGACCGCTCGGGTCTTGCCGGGAGAGTTCTACGTCACCGCAAACGAAGAGATGATCATCACCACCTTGGGCTCTTGTGTGTCGGCCTGCATCCGAGACCCACGGACCAAAGTGGGTGGGCTCAATCACTTCATGTTGCCCATCTCCGATAGCGAAAAGAACGACTCCTGGATCCGCCAGGACGCCGGGGCGGCCACCCGCTACGGCAACTTCGCCATGGAGCGCTTGATCAACGAAATCTTGAAGCGGGGCGCACGTCGCAGCGAACTCGAGGTGAAGGTGGTCGGGGGCGGGCAGATGTACACCTCCCGCAACCAGGTGGGTCTCCAGAACATCAACTTCGTGCGGGCCTATCTGGCGGCCGAGGGGCTGGCGATCGTCTCCGAGGATCTGGGAGACATTCAGCCTCGACAGGTGCGGTATTTCCCGCGGACCGGGCGGATGCAGGTTCGACGGCTGGCGACGCCCATGGCTCGGGCGACGAACGAGCGGGAGGCGGCGTACCAGGCGCAGCTGAGGCAAGAGCCCCTAACCGGCGACATCGAGTTGTTCTGAGGTTTCCATGGGCAAGATCAAGGTACTGATCGTCGACGACTCCGCGCTGGTTCGAAAGTTGCTCGCCGAGTTGCTCGCGGAAGATCCCGAGCTGGAGGTGGTGGGCACGGCCAGCGATCCCTTGAGCGCCCGGGAGAAGATCAAGGCTCTCAACCCCGATGTCCTGACCCTGGACGTCGAGATGCCGAGGATGGACGGCCTGACCTTCCTCGCCAACCTGATGCGCCTGCGGCCGATGCCGGTGGTGATGGTCTCCTCTTTGGCCGAGGCCAACGCCGCGGTGACCTTGGAGGCGCTGGAGCTCGGGGCCGTCGATTTTGTCACCAAACCCAAGGTAGATCTGGCCCATTCCTTGGCCGACTACGGCGAGGAGATCGTCCGCAAGGTCAAGCAGGCCGCCCGAACCCGGGTCCGGGCCCGGGAGCCGATCAAGCCGATGGCGGTTTCGGAGAAGCACACCGCCGACGTGGTCTTGGCCGCCGCGCCCTCCAGGTTGTTTCGGACCACCGAACGGTTGGTGGCCATCGGGGCCTCGACCGGTGGGACCGAGGCCATCAAAGAGGTCCTGATGCGGATGCCCGCCGACGGTCCGATCGTAGTGATCACCCAGCACATCCCCCCCGTCTTCAGCCGAGCTTTCGCCGAACGTCTGGACCGGACGGTCCCGATGGCGGTGCAGGAGGCCGTCGATGGACAACAACTGCTGCCCGGCCACGCCTACGTCGCGCCGGGGGGGCAACACCTGCTGGTGACCCGCAGCGGGGCCCGCTACATCGGCCGGATCTCGGACGCGCCGCCGGTCAACCGCCACCGCCCTTCGGTCGACGTGTTGTTTCGTTCGGTGGCCCAGGAGGTCGGAAAAAACGCGGTCGGGGTGATCTTGACGGGGATGGGTGACGACGGGGCCCGGGGCCTGAGGGAGATGCGGGACAGCGGGGCCTTTACGATCGCCCAGGACGAAAACAGCAGCGTGGTCTGGGGCATGCCGGGTGAGGCCGTAAAACACGGCGGCGTGGAGTTGGTGGCGCCGTTGTTCGAGATCCCGGCCCACATCATGGACGCGGCCGAAAAGGCCGCTTGAGGACGAAGATATGGACGACCGCCGAATCTGGAGAGTCGCAGGCCTGGTGTTCGGCACGATGTTGTCGAGCACCCTGTTGATCCCGGCGGTGCGCAGCTACGTGGCGCTTCGTCACGGTGGGCAGGAATCGGTGATGCACGCTTTTATGAGCGTGAACATGTTGGGCGCGATCATCGGTGCACCGCTTTTGTCGGCCTTCGCCGATCGGACCGGCCGGCGCCGCCTTTTGGCGGTCACGCTGTTGTACGTCGATGGCCTGCTCCTCTTGGCGTGCGCTGCGCCGTTGCCGTCGGCCCTGGTGTTGGGGATTCGGGCGCTCCAAGGTGCGGCCAACGTCGCGGGCCTGTCGTTGTTGTTGTCGGCGGTGCGTGGGTCGGGCCCCGGCCACGGCAAGGCGATGGGGATGGCCGGCGCGGCGATCATCGTGGCCGTTGCCTGCGGCTCGCCGCTTGGGACCTTGTTGTTGTCCTGGTCTCCGCTGGCGCCCCTGTGGGTGGGCGGAGCGCTCCAGCTGGTGGTGGCGACCCTGGCGTTGTCGGTGCCAATGCCGACCGGCTCCGGGGCCAGCGGCAACCCCTTCCGGTTGTGGCAACGAGAGCCGCTCCTACGCTTGCCCACCCTTTGGATCACCGCGGAGCGCTTCACTGTCGGGTGTTTTGTGGTCTCCTTCGCGTTGTACGCCCACCGGGTGTTGGCCCTCAGCGACGCTCAGACCGGGCTCCTCTACAGCTGGTTCCTCTTGCCCTTTGCCCTGGCCACCTACCCGATGGGGCGCCTGGCCGAACGTTTGGATCGGGCCTTTTTGGTCAGCGCCGGAACCATGACCTATGGGGTGATGTTTTTGCTCCTCGGAGTGGTGGGGAAAGAGGCGCTCCCGCTGGTCTTGGCCCTGGCCGGGCTCGCGTCGGCGGCGATCTACGCCCCCAGCATGTGTTTTGCGGCCTCTTTGGCTCCGGAGGGGAGCCGGGCCACGGCGATGGCCCTGGTCAACGCCGGCGGCAGCCTGGGGATGTTGTTGGGGACCGCCCTCGCCGGCATCGGCTCCAGCCTGCTCTTGCGGCTTGGGCATGGCCCGGGCGAGGTGTACCCCCTGGTGTTTGCGGGGGCGGGGTTCGTCCAGCTGGTGGTCTTGCTGGGCTCGAGCCGCGGGCTCCGGCGCCTTTCGAACATGGATGAGGCGGAGCGGGCCCAAGTGCTCTAGATCCGTCGGGACCGTCCGATTGGCCTGGGCATGGCGATTACTTTCCAGAAGAAGCCCGATGGCAGCGCCCAGATTCACGTGGCCGGTCGATTCGACTTCAAGTCGCACCGGGAGTTTGGCGAGATGGTCAAGGCGGTCAAGGGATCGAAGAAGTGCGTCATCGACTTCGGGACCACGACCTACGTCGACAGCTCGGCTCTCGGAATGATGCTGCTGCTCCGGGACGAGGTCCAAGACATCCAGATCCGGAACTGTTCATCCGAGGTCCGCAAGGTCTTGGAGATTGCGAACTTCCACCGGCTCTTCGAGATCAACTGAGCCCATGGAGGCCACTCGCATTTTGCTGGTCGATGACGACCAGAGCAGCCGAATGATCCTCCGTCGACTCTTGTCCCCTCAAGGATACGAGGTGGTGGAGGCCGAGTCGGGAGAGGTGGCCTTGGACCGCTTTCGAGAGCACCTCCCGGACTTGGTGCTCCTTGACGTGATGATGCCCGGCATCGACGGCATCCAGACTGCTCGGGAGATGAAAGCGATCGCGGGCGGGACCTTCGTCCCGATCCTGATGTTGACCGCCCTCTCCGACGAAAAAATGTTGGCCCACGCCCTGGAAGCCGGGGCTGACGATTATATTGCAAAACCGTACAATCGAACCGTCCTGGAGGCGCGGCTCCGGGCGGCGCTCCGGGGGCGAGCCCTGTTTGGGGAGCTCCACGCCCAGAAGTTGCGCCTCGAAGATCTCCGGGCCCAGACCGAAAGGGAGCAGGAGACCGCCGCCCGTTTGCTCGGCAGCATGTTCCGCTCCTCCTCCTTGGAGAACAGCTGTGTCCGTTTCGCCAGCACACCGCTCGAGCGCTTCAACGGAGATCTGCTGTTGGCCGGTCGGACCCCGGGTGGGGCGTTTCGAATCATGTTGGGGGACTTCGCGGGCCACGGCTTGACCGCCGCCATCGGGGCTCTGCCCATCGCCGAGGCCTTCCAGAGCGCCTGCCTGCGAGGCCAACCGGTGGAGACGATGTTGCGCGAGGCCAACCTCAAGCTCCGCAGCATCTTACCCCGGGACCTGTTTTTGGCGGTGTGTGTGGTGGAGGTGGAGCCGGTCAAGCGGACCGCCGCCATCTGGAACGCGGGCATGCCGACGGTGTTCGTCCGCGGGGCCCGGGGCGGGATCAAGGCCGAGGCGCCGTCTCGGATGATCCCGCTCGGGGTCTTGACCCAGCTGCCCGGCTCCGAGGTGCGGGTGGAGAGCTTGGAGCTCGGCGATCGGATCTACCTCTACTCGGATGGGTTCATCGAGGCCAACGACCCCTTCCAGAACGACTTCACGGACGGGCTGCTGCGGCAGCTGCTGGCCCGGGATGGCGAGGGCTCCCGCTTCGACGCGGTGGTCGCCGCCCACGAGGCCCACGTCGACGGCACGCCGCTGTCGGACGACACCACCCTGGTCGAGCTCACCTACTTGCCCGAGTTGTTCGAGTCGGGCGCCGAACCGGAGTTGGTCAGCCGCAATCACCTGGAGTTGGGGGCGGAGGCTCTCCGGGGCAGTGATCCGATGGGCATCGTCGACGCGTGGTTGACCGGGATCCCATCGATCGCCTCCCAGCGCACGACCATCGGCACCATCACCACCGAGCTGCTCACCAACGCCGTCGATCACGGCTTGTTGGGCCTGGACTCCTGTCTCAAAGCAGGGCCCGGAGGTTTTGGCGCCTACTACGAAGAGCGGGAGCGTCGTTTGCAGGCGTTGACCCGAGGTGTGGTGCGGGTCGAGCTCGGCGTGGAGTGTGTGGGCTCCAATTATCGATTGAACCTGATGGTCGAAGACAGTGGCCGGGGCTTCGATCCGCGGCGTCTCGAGGCTCTCGCGCCCGAGGGCCAACTTTTTGGACGGGGCCTGACCTTGGTCAGGTCGTTGTGCCGTGACCTGCGGGTGGTCAGCCCGGGCAACCGGACCGAAGTGGTCTACGAGTGGTCGGCCGCCGACGCGACCCTTTTGGCGCGAACCGCCTGAGCCTCCGCCTGCTTCTTGGCCTGAGCCCAGCGGGTGATGGCGGCCCGCAGCTCCAGGTTGAAGGGATCGAGGCCAAGGGCGGTCTGGGCGGCCTGGATCGCGCCCCCAAAGTCACGCTCCGACTCTCGACGCAGCGCCTCGGCGGCGTAACGGGCTGCCTCCGCCCAATTGCCGTCGAAGATCCGGTGCCAGGTGGCGCGCATCGCCTGCAGCTCTTCTTCGGTCGGGCCCAAGGCCAGCCGGTCTTCGGCCAAGGCTAGGCCGTGTCGGAAGTCGTACTCCAGGCGCCGCTGCTCATCGAGCATCAACACCGCCACCTTCTTGAGGATGGTCTTGGCGTGGTTCATTCGGGCCGCCTGGGCCGGGCGGAAGCCGCGGTTGGCGGAGAAGTGGGACAAGAGCGCTTTGACCCGCTCCGCCAGCTCCGGCGTGCTGACCAGGGGCGTGACCTCCAGGGCCCCGTACAGATCGTCCTCCTCGAAGCGCTGCAGGAAGGTCTGGGCTTCCGACAGCAGGATCTGTCGATCGAGGTCACCCGTCGGCGGTGGGAGCGCGTCCTCCACCGAGTGGGCGACCCCGTCGACGTAGCGTTCGATCGCCTCTCGTTTTTCGTCGCTGAGGTTGACGAACTGGAGGCCCACCCCCGGATCTCGCCCATAAGCCCGGGCCTCGTTGGGGGGCAGGACGTGGACGACCTCGGCCTCCAGGGTCAAGGTGCCCTCGGGGGTTCGCAAGGTGACTTGCACCCGGGCCCGCATCGGCGGGGCGTATTCGGTGCGGACAAACATGCCGCCCCGGGAGATGTCGCTCATCCAGAGGGAGCGCAGCTCCTCCCGGCCAACGGTCTCCACCAAGATCTCCGCCGGGTTCACGAAACGAGGATGTTGCCGCATGGTCGTAGGGTCCCCAGGGCATCAATCGGCGGTTCTGGGCCGATCTTGAGACGGTCGGGAAAAAGGAGGTAGGCTCTCCCACCTCATGCGCAAGTTGTTCCCCTGTTTGGCCCTCTCCCTGCTGCTCCCGGCCTCCACCGCCTGGGCCCAGGCCGCCGACGGCGGGACGAACCCCGACGCCGCCGACCCGGACAGCGGCGTCGAGGATGCCGGGGCCGCCGACACCGGGGCCGCCGACACCGGGGCCGCCGACACCGGAGCCCCCGACGCCGGCGGGGGGTGTGGGCCGATCACCCTGGAGGGCGAGTGCCAAGGCAGCGAGGTGGTCTACTGCAACGAGGGGGTGGTCGAGCGGATCGACTGCGCCACCGAATACGATCCGCCGGCGATGTGTGGTGAGGTCGACCCGAGTTACGGCGTCGATTGTCTGCTGGCCCAGGGTGAAGGGTGCCTCTTCATCGATGAAAACGGCGACTATGTGCAGTCGTTTTGTCAGGGCCCCGGGGCGGGCTGCGTCGAGACCCCCAACGAGGTCACCTGCGAGGCCAACCTCGGCGCCTGCGTCGAAGCTGACATCGATCGTTGTGTCGGCAATCGCCTGATGACCGACTGCCTGATCAACCAGCCCTACTTCATCGACTGCGCTGAATACGGCGGCATCTGCAGCGAAGGTGCCTGTCGGCAGGTCCCGGCCGGATCCTTTTGTGATCCCTCCTTGATCCTCTGCGACGACAACTCCGAGTGTCGCCCTGGCACCCTCGATCCCGACTTCTACCAGTGTGTGGCCCGTTCGGCCCCCGACGCCGGGACCGCCGATGGGGACGCTGGGGTGGTGGCCGACTCCGGGACCAACGCGCCGGCCCCCGAAGAAGACTCGGGATGCCGCGCGACCGGGGCGGGCCGTGGTGGGTGGTGGCCGGCGCTGGCGATGCTCCTGGTCTTTTTGGGCCGCCGACGACGTTGAGGCCCTGGCTTGCGGGTCGCGATCTTGGGCGGCGGCATCGGGGCGTTGACCGCGGCCTTCGAGTTGACCCGGCCCGAACGGGGCGGCGCCCACCAGGTCACCGTCTATCAACAGGGGTGGCGCCTGGGCGGCAAGGGCGCCAGCGCTCGCAACCCAGCTTGCAATTTCCGGATCGAGGAACACGGCCTCCACCTCTGGATGGGCTGCTACGAAAACGCCTTTCGGATCATCCGGGACTGCTACGCCGAGTTGGGGCGCCCGGCCGGCGCGCCCCTCTCCACCTGGGAACAGGCCTTTTTGCCCCAGGACCAGGTGGTGTTGATGGAGCGCCACGGCGCGGGTTGGGTCGAGTGGCCCCAACACTTTCCGGTCTTGGACAGCCGCCCGGGTGAGGCCAACGCCATCGAACACCCCGCCGATCTGGTGGGTGGGGTCCTTCGTTGGGCGGTCAACTTGCTCCTCGAACGCCACGGCGTCGATCGTTGGGCACCTCCCGCCGGGGCCTGCCGGTCCCGCCTCGGGCCCCTGCTCCTCGGATCCCGGCGGCTGGACGACTGGACCGGCTGGGCCCTGGGGCAACTCGATCGGGCCCTCCTCCTCTTGGCCCGGATCCTGGGCGCTCCCGACACCGCCGCCGCCCGGACTTTTCACCGCACCTTGGCCACGCTGCTGGGGGCCCTCCGCGGCGCGCTCCGTTTGGCCCCCGGGCGAGGCCTCAACGATCCCGACTGGGACCGGCTGGTCACGACCCTGGATTTTCTTTTGACCAACGTGATCGGTGTATTGACCGAGGGATTTTTGGTCCCTCCCCACGGTCGGGTCGCCCAACTCCGCTACTCCGATTGGCTGCACAACCTGGAGCGGATCGATCACCTGGACTATCGAACTTGGCTGAGCCAACACGGCGCCCGTCCTCGCACCGTCCAGTCTTGTGTGGTGCGGGGTTTGGGCGACGCGGTTTTCAACAGCGGCCACCCGGGGGCCGCCGGCACGGCCCTCAACGGCCTCTTCCGCCTCAACCTCACCTATCGGGGCTCCCTGTTCTACAAGATGGCGGCCGGTATGGGCGAGACGGTGATCGCGCCCCTGTACCAGGTGTTGCGGGCCCGGGGCGTCCAGTTTCGCTTCTTTCATCGGGTGTTGGGCCTGCACCTCGGCCGAGACGGGCGAATCAAAGACTTCGACGTGGCGGTCCAGGCAAAAAGCCGCGACGAATATCGCCCCCTCTTCGACGTGCCGGTCCCGGGCGGGACCTTGCCGTGTTGGCCGCCTCAACCTGATTTTTCGCAGCTCGAAGGGGGCGCGGCGCTCGACGCCCAGGCCTTGGATTTTGAGGCGCCTCGGGCGGTGCCGGGTGAAGTGGTCGAGACCCACCGGGACTTCGAGGTGGTGGTCTTGGGGATCCCCGTCGGGGCCCTGGGTCCTTTGACCTCCGAGTTATCGGCGAGCAGCGTCCGTTGGCGGCGGATGTTGAGTGAACTCCGCACCACCCGGACCCAAGGGCTACAACTTTGGTTCGATCGCAACTTCGCGGCCCTGGGCCGAACTGGATCACCGGCGGTGTTGACCGGCTACGCCGAGGCCCTCGACACCTTCGCGGACATGAGCCACCTCTTGGGCACCGAAGCCTGGGGCCCCGGGGCCGGCGCCATCGCCTACCTCTGCGGATCCCTCGACGATCAAGGCCCCGACGAGGAGCAGGCCGAACGGGTCGAACGATCGAGCCGCGACTGGTTGGGTGCCCACGGACCCCGGATCTTGCCCGGCTTGTTCGGGCCCCAAGGCCTGCACCAGCAACAGGTCGTGTCCACCTACTCCCGAGCCAACGTCCATCCCTCCGATCGGTATGTCTTGTCGGTGCCCGGCAGCGCCGCCCATCGCCTCCGGGCCGACGACTCCGGCTTCCCCAACTTATACTTGGCGGGGGACTGGGTCCGGACCGGCCTCAACGTCGGGTCGGTGGAGGCCGCCACCATGGCGGGGCGTCGGGCCGCCCGATCGATCTTGGGCCTTCACTTCCCCATCGCCGGTGATCTCGACTGAAAAACAACAGGCTCACTCCGCGGCTCGCCGGTGACCCGCTGCCCTTTTCGGGCCGCCTCGTCCATCCAAGCGGTCAACAGCCAGGTCAAGGCCTTGGGATTGAGCCTGAGGAGAACACTCAACACCGGGTTGTGGGCGATCTTGATCCGTTTTTCGACGATCACCAAAGCCCCCACCCCAGGCAACTCTTCGATCGAAAGTTGCCCCTCGTCGACCTCGAAGCTCCCGTCCAAACTTTTGGCCAAGCGATAGCGGACCACCTTCCGCCGGGGAGATTCGTGCCGCTCGATCTCGATGAAAAGTTCGTTGCTGAAGTGGAGCGGGTGGTGGTCGAGGAAGGGCGCCAAGATGTTCACCACCTCCCTGAGGCGGCCTCGCCCGGTGGCGTCGGGCGGCTCCAGGTACCGGGCCTCGACCACGTTGTCGATCAACTCATCCCAGCGATCCGGTTCGATCAACGCGGCCAGGGGTTCGTAGGGCGCGCGATAAAACGCCGGCACCACCGCGTGGAAAGTTTGGGTTTTGGGATCCCAATCACTCTCCCGCTGTTCGGGCCCGATCAACGCGTTCTCCCACGGCACCCCCAACTCACTCAGCTCGGCCACCACCTGGCGCAGGGGTTCGGCCACCGAGTTCAATCCCCGGCGAGCGTCTCGAACCAACTTCTGAAAGCGGGAGATGGTCGCCTGGCCTTCGGGCGCCAAAAGACGTCGCTCCCACCACCTGGCCAAGGGCGGCCGAACCTGGGCCCAGCGCTGTAAGGACCGGGGTCGCCAGGGTCTTCGGGGGAAGTTGTTCACCCAGTCCTCGACGGCCCGCTCCAACACGCGTTGGGTCTGGGCTTCTTGACCCACCTCCGCCAAACGTTCGGCGTTGTACCAGGCCAGGGCCCGGGCGGTGATCAGGCCCGAACGGCTCAGCCGCTCGTCCCAGTTTCGGCCCAACCGGTCCCAATAGCCGAGCCAAGGGCCATAACGGGCCGCGACCCGATCCTGGAGGGGATCGATCGCCTCGGCCAAAACTTGGTTCAGCCGATGGAAGTCGCCGATCCGGCTTCGGCCTTGGTCGTCGACTCGACCGGCGCTGAGCAAGGCGTGGGGCAGATCCCAGATCACGTGGGCGCCGATCGCCAACAACAGGTGATCGAGGGGGCCCCGTTGGCCCTCTTCCAACGCCGAAAAGACGCGGCGCCAGGCCCGGGACGCCTGGTGAGGGTCGGCCAAGGCGTCGAGGTAACGTTGTCCGAAGTGGGTCCCCAGCCGCACGATCCAGTCCGGATCGTCGGCGCCGAGCTCCTCCAAGCGATAGGCCAAGCGGCGGGTAACCAAGGCATACGCGCAGGTGAACGGCGCCTTCGGGTCTTGGGTGTGTTCTTGCCGGGCCTGCTGAACCTCCAGGGCTCGGGCCAAGGCCAGCAGCTGCTCCCACCGGCTCCGGGCCGGGCCTCCTTGGGGCAGGTCAGAGTGGCACCGCTCCATCAACTCCCGAGCTTCGCCCCAGGCCGAACGATAGGCGGCCGAAAGTTGCCGACGATCAGCGCCGATCTGATAGACGCCGGTCCAGGGCAGCGCGCCGAAGAGCGGCATCTCGTAGGTGGCCCGCCGTCCCTCTTGATCGATCACCGCCCGGGCCCGCTTGTTCCTGCGCAGCGGCGAGCCCGGTGGGCCAAACCGTTCGTCGATCTCGATGGCCACCGATCGGCCGTCGGGTTGGAGCGCGTAACGGCCCTCCAAGTGGAACAACTCCCAGCCGAAGCGGCGCACCCCGACATCAACGTAGGCCACGCCGTCGGTGCCTTCTTCGGGAGCGCAGCGGATCTCTCCGGACATCTCCGCGTGCCCGGGGAGGTGACGCAGGCCCTCCAACAACAAAGCCAGCCCCTTGTCGAAGGCGCGGCCGTCGGCCCTCAAGAAGGCGAGGAGGTCGAAGATCTCGAAGTCGAATCGACCTCGCCACAGGCCTTCCGCAATCTCTTGATAGTAGACCTGATGGTCATGGCGCATGGCCCCCCCGAGCCCCGAGATCTCTTTCGGGTGCTCGACGATGGTGTTTCATCCTGGGCCACTTGGCCATGGCTTGAAAACGCTGGTGAGATACTTACACGTCGGCTGAGCCACCGGAAAAGTACGCGCCATGCGGCGGTACCGACCCAGCCAAAGTTTGGCCACCCGGCGGTGGGCCTGGGCCTGGGCCCGGTCTTTTTCTGCGGCCGCCAGCGCCAGGTAAGTCTCTACGATACCTTGATATCCATGCATGGTGAGGAACACCGTCGGAGGTGCGTTTCCGATCCGCGTCCGGGCCAGATCCGCGGCGACCCGAGCCTCCTCGAGTTCACCCAGGGCCAGGTGCGCTTGGGCCCGCAAACCCGCGCAGGTGATCACCGACATGGCGTCGTCGACCTTGACCAGCGCCGCTTCGGCCGCCGCCAACTCCCGCAAGGCCTCCGGGGCCCGACCTTCGGCCAACGCCGCCCGGCCCAAACAGTAGTGGCTCCAAGCGACGTGCTGGTGGTTGCCCCGGCCTTTGGCCGAACGCAACACCGCTTGGTGGTAGCGGATGGCCTTCTGCAAGTTACCTTGCAAATAGGCGGGGTGTCCTCGGAGGGTGGTCAGCAGCTCCCAACCCTGGGGATCTCGGGCCTCGGCGCAGGGCACCTCACAAGCGTCGAGCAACACCTCGACCTCGGCCCATTGGCCAAGCCCGATCCGGTAGACCGCCTCGGAGGTCAACGCGAAGATCAGCCCGCCCCGATCTTGGGCCCGGGTCCCCGCCTCTTTGGCCCGGCGAAAGTAGGCGTCGGCCCAGCCGGAAGCCCCGGCCAGCCCAAACACCCAACCAAGGCCCGAATAGTTCCGGGCCGCGGCGAAGTAGTGACCGGCCCGCTCCGCTTGGTTGATCGACCACAAGGCGAAGGCCACGATCTGGAGCGGCTGGTTCTGAAAAAACGCGATCCGGGAGAGGAGGGCGGTCGCTTCGGCGGCGTCGACCCGGGGACCTTGATCTTGGTGATCCCGGTACCAACCCTCCGGCAACAGCCGATGGCCGATCTGCCGCATGGCCTCCCTCAACAACACCAAGCCGTAGGCGCCGGGTCGGGACGGTAGCGGCTGACCGACCAAGGAGAGGGCCCTCCCGGCCTCGGCGATCGCCTCGGGCAGGTCACCCGCGTACATCTTCAGCTCGGCCAAACGTCGATGCCAGCGGGCTCGCCGCCCGGGAGCATAGTCCTTTGAGTCGCCCGCCAAGGCCAAGGTCCGGCTCAGGTGATGGGTCGCCTCCTGATAAGCACCGCCGGTGATCGCCGCTTCGGCCGCAACTTCGCGGGCGACCAGCGCCTCGGCCGGCCGGCCCGCCTCTTCCAGGTGTCGCGCCAACTCCGCCGGGTTGCCGCCCGCCTTTTGCCAAAGTTCGGCGGCGAGCCCGTGGAGGAGCCGTCGGCGTTCCGGCGGCAAACGTTCGTAGGCGACCTCTCGCAACTTGTCGTGAGAGATCCGCAAGGCGCCGGCTTCGGTCTCCTCCATTACGCGATGCCGCAGCAACTCCACCAAGGCACCTTCACCGACCGAACCCGTTTGTTGGGCGGCCGCCAAGATCCACTCGGCCGGCGCTTGTCGCCCCAACACCGCCGCGGCCTCGAAGACCGCCAACGTCGCCGGTGCCAAGGCCAAAAGCCGACGGGCCACCAGCTCCCTCAGGTTGTTGGGCAAACCCAAGGAGGCGTAGGCCTCGGGCGCCTCGGTCACCACCTCCCACTGGCCCCGGCCATCCAGGCGAAGCAGGCCCAACTCCAAGGCCGTCCGCAGGTATTCGGCGACAAAAAACGGGTTGCCTTCACTTTGGTGGCTGAGGTGGGCGGCGAAGCTGGACGGCGGCGGCAAGCCCAACATATCGGCCATCATCTGGGAGACCGCGTCCGAGTTGAGCCGCCCCAACTCCAAGGTTTGGGGGCCCGGCACGGCCAACAAGGTTTGCAAGTTAGCTTGCATTTCTTCGCTGCGGAAGGCGCCGATCAGGCTGAGCTCCGCCGCGCTCGGGAACTCAGTGGCCAAACGCGCCAGGGCCAGCAGGCTCAGCTCATCGGCCCACTGCAGATCGTCGAACAACAAGAAGGTGGGCCACTGGGTGGCGAAGGCGGCGATGGTGGCCAAAAGATCCTGGAGCACCCGAGCCCTTTCGGCTTCGGCGTCCAGGGTTGGCAAAACCGGCAGCGGCGCCGTCCCCGCCAAGGTGGGTTCGACCCGGGCCAAGGTGGCCCGCCGGGGCCCGAGGATCGTCGCTTCCAGCTCCGGCGCCTCTAGGCTCAGGCGCTCGTGGGCGGCCCGCAAGAAGGGGCGGAAGGCCATCAGCGCCGGCCCGTTCGGCGTACACTCGGCGGTGATCACCTTCAGCCCGCCCCGCTGGCCGCTGTGAGCCAACTCCAGCAACAGCCGCGTCTTGCCGACCCCACTTTCCCCGCCGATCCACACCGCGGGTGCACCCTCTCCGCTGTGGAGTAAGTTCCCCACGACCCGCTCTGGCACCCCCTCCCGACCGCGCAGCCCCGGCGGAAAGAGGTAGGGCCGGGGTGGACGTTCGGCCCGTAGGTTTGGGGGTTGGGCGCCCAAAGTGCACAAGCTGTGAGCCAGACGGCTCGCGTGCCCGAGCCGGTCTTCTTTGGACTTGGCCAAGAGCAACCCGAGCAACGCGTCCAGGCCCGGTGGGAGCCCCGTCAGCAGGGGCGCCAGCGGCGGCACTTGGCCCTCGAGGTGGAGGCGACGCAGCTGCTCCCGATCGCCCATAAACGGAGGTCGCCCGAGGAAAAGTTCGTAGGCCAAACAGCCGAAGGCGTAGAGATCGGTCCGGGCGTCGCTCGGCTCACCACGCCACTGTTCGGGCGCCATGTATTCGGGCGTGCCGACCAGGGCCCGCAGCGCCAAGGCCTCGCGCCCGCTGCTCTCTCCAAAACGAGAGGTCAGGCCAAAGTCCACCAACACCGGCGCGCCGTCGGCCCCCGAGAGGATGTTGTCGGGCTTGAGATCACCGTGGACCAGGCCTTCGCCGTGGATGTGAGCCAGGGGTTCGGCCAACGCACAAAGTTGGGTCAACAACGTCGGGTACTGATCCGGAGCCGCGGGGCTCCCGCCGATCAAGCTGCGCCAGGGGGTCCCGGGCACCAGGTCCATCGCGTACCAAGGGGTGCCGTCATCGCTGCTGCCTTGTTCTTTGATCCGCACCACGCCGGGGTGCCTGAGCTGAGACAAGGCCAAGATCTCCCGTTGGATGGCGTTGCGCCGGGAGGGGAGGGCCTCTCTGACCGTCTTGACGGCGGCGCGTTCGCCGGTCTCCAGGTGTTGGGCTTCGTAGACCACACCCATGCCGCCCCGTCCCAAACGACGGAGCACCCGGTAGGGTCCGAGTTGTTCGGGGGCTTGGAGGGGGGCGATCGCCCCGGGGGGATCGAACGTTGCTGCTGCCTTCATCTTCCTACCGAGGCCGACCTCTCACACCCGAACTATCCCGAGGAGGTGATCCGAAGCGAGACTACTCCGTCTCGTCCTGAAACGACCACCACCTCGAGGTTTGACCGAACCCGAGGATTGGGGCCTCCTGGGTGTCATGTTTTCGACGCAGATGACCCTCTCCCAAGCGCGGCGGGCGGAGATCTTCGAGCGGCTCCTCGATCTATTGGCCCAGGTGAAGAAGGCCTCCGAGACCTTGGTCGGGGGCGGTTTTGGCGCCAGCCCCGAGTGGCCGCTCCAGCTCTTGGCCGGTCAGGTCCGCGGTGAAAGGCTCAGCAAGGCGGTCGCCGAAAATCGCCTCTTGCTCGGGGCTGAGCTGGAGCGGCACCTGCTCCGTTTGGCTGAGGTCCTGGAAGAGGCGCGGCATGAGTTCGTCTTGGCGACCGAACTGGGACACCAAGATCCCCGGGCCATGGCGGCGATGCAGCGCGCCCAACACGCGGTGGCCGACGTGGCGCGGGATCTGGAGATCCGGGTGCGGCGGCGGATGATCGCCTTGATCGATCCCCGGGTCGAAGAACGCCTGGCCCTCAGCTGAGCTCGGACTGTAGCTCGGCCAGGCGCTGCTCCAGCTCTTGGCGCTTCTTTTCGGCCTCTTCCAGCTTGGCCCGGCCAGTGGCCGCCAGCCGCTCCGCTTCATCGGCCTTTCGGCGGGCCTCGGCCCAACTCCGCTCCAGGCCCTCTTGTTCGGCCAACAACTTCACCGCGATGTTGCGGTGGGACTCGAGCTGAGTTTGGGCGAGTTCGATCTTCTTCTTGTGGGCTCGGCGGCGCTCTTCTTCGGCCAGACGTTCGTCGGCCCGGCGCCGGGCTTCTTCTTCGGATCGTTTTTGTCGTTCACTGTCGAGATCGATCGGCGCGTTGCGGGTGAGCTCGGCGGCGGCCGCCGAAAGATCTCCGGTGACCAGGCCATCGAAGCCGGGCTCCTCGAAGTCCAAGCACAAATACCCTTGCTCCAGCTGCTTTCGCCCTTGGGCATCCAAGGCCGCGGCGTGCAGCGCCTTCAGCGCCTTGTCGATCGCCGGCCGAGCCACGGCGGCGCCGGCGGCCGATAGAGCAGGGCCCGCGGCGTCTCCCAGGTCCTCCTGGGCCTCCCGCTCTTCTTTCATCACCTCACGCAATGAAAGTTCGGTGCCCCCGGACAAAGCGGCCAACTGGACCGCCCGCACCCGGTCGATCGCCGACAGGAGGTGGTCGACTCGGCTCCGCTCCCGGCGCACCAGCTGGTTGATGATCCACGCCGAGGCCGTCGGTTTGGGGAGCTTCTTGATCTCCTCAGCCCGATCCGGCGCCAACTTCTTTACGGTCTTGGCGAGCTGGTTCCGCGCGCCGATGAACTCGCCGAGCGGCAGCCCATAGAGGGCCCGGACCTCCGGATCATCCACCACGCTGACCTCTCCCGGGGTGGCGCGTCCACCCGGGGCCTGGTTGTTCACTCGCAGACCGAACCGGTGGCCGCGGCGCAAACCAAGTTGCGGTTGCAGGCCTTCACCTCGGCGGTTTCGGTGCAGGCCGAGTCGTCGGGATCGCAGATCCGGCAGGCGTCGCCGCACTTCTTGTCGCCGCAGGGGTCGTATTTGCTGCAGGCGGCCGGGGCCAGGAAGAGGGCCAAAATCAGGGAATACCAGAGGCTTTTCATAGTGAGCGGCGGATAATCGGTGATGGGACGTCCCAGCGCAATGGGGCGGTTTTCACCCGCTTGCGCCCGGTCCATGGGTCAAAGAAGCTGCCGGCCATGGACCGGGCGAAGTTGACCTCCCACGTGGCCCGGGTCTGGGACCAAGAGATCGTCCCGACCCTGACCGATTACATTCGGATCCCCAACAAATCACCGATGTTCGACGCCGACTGGGAAAAGGCCGGCCACATGGACAAGGCGGTCCAGCTGATCGCCGGGTGGTGCCGAAAGCAGCCGATCGCGGGCCTGACCCTGGAGATCGTCAAAGAGCCGGGGCGTTCGCCCTTGATCTTCATGGAGGTCCCGGCCTTCGGCGGCGCCCGCCCCGACACCGTCCTGCTCTACGGACACCTGGACAAACAGCCCGAGATGACCGGCTGGGCCGAAGGTACGGGCCCCTGGACCCCGGTGATGAAGGGCGAACGGCTCTACGGCCGAGGCGGCGCCGACGACGGTTACGCGGCCTTTGGCGCCTTGACGGCCCTGGCGGCGCTCCAGGCCCAAGGGGTGCCTCACGCCCGTTCGGTGATCATGATCGAGGCCAGCGAAGAGAGCGGCAGCCCCGATCTGCCCCACTACGTGGAGATCTTGGCCTCGCGGATCGGACGACCCAGCCTGGTGATCTGCCTCGACTCAGGGTGCGGCGACTACGAGCACCTGTGGTGCACCACCTCTTTGCGCGGGGTGATCGTCGGTGAGTTGAACGTCGAGATCTTACGGGAAGGGGTCCACTCCGGGGACGCCAGCGGTTTGGTGCCGTCCAGCTTTCGCATCGCCCGGATGTTGCTCTCTCGGGTGGAAGACGAACGCACCGGTGAGATCAAGTTGGCCGACCTGATCGCGCCCATCCCCGAGGCCCGGGCCGAACAAGCGGCGGGAGTGGCCAAGGTGTTGGGCGCTTCTCTTTGGGACAAGTTCCCGTTCATCGAAGGTGCTCGTCCGGTCGGCGACGATCTGGTGCAGTTGGCCCTGGGGCGCACCTGGCGGCCCACCCTTTCGGTCACCGGCGCGGCCGGCCTGCCGGCGCTCAAAGACGCGGGCAACGTGCTCAGGCCCAAGACCTCCCTCAAGTTGTCCTTCCGCACGCCCCCCACCGTGGATCCGGCCCGAGCTTACCAGGCGATCAAGACCACCTTGGAGCGAGAGCCACCTTACGGGGCCAAGGTCAGCTTCGAAGGTGATCACTCGACCGGCTGGAACGCGCCGGCCTTGGCGCCTTGGTTGGAGGCCTCTTTGGAGCGGGCCTCACGCCAACACTTCGGCGCCGAAGCGGTCTACATGGGAGAAGGGGGATCGATCCCTTTTATGGGCATGTTGGGCGCCCGGTTCCCCGAGGCCCAGTTCGTGATCACCGGCGTACTCGGCCCAGGCTCCAACGCCCACGGGCCCAACGAGTTCCTGGACATCCCCACCGGCAAAAAGGTCACGGCGTGTATGGCCGAGGTCTTGGCCGATCACGCCGCGCGCTGACCTAGGACTGGCCCAAAAACCGGACGATGCGTTCGGTCAACACCCGAGGGCTCTCCAGGTACGGGCTGTGGCCGACCCGGGCCGGTTCGTCGACGATCGCGTGGGGCGGCAAGTGCTGACGGAAGAACTCCCGGCTCTCCTTGGGCAAGATCCCGTCGGCTTCACCCCAGACCATCAACACCGGCATCGACAGCTGGCCGATCTGCTGGGGCGTAAACAGGTCGCTGATCTCCACCGAACGGATCAGCCGCTGCAAGGCGGGTTGACCGAGCTTCTTTCGAGCGGTCAAGGCATAGAGGCCGCGGAGCGGCGAACGTCGGCCCAGCAACTTGTCCACGAACTCTTTGGCGGCCCGGTGGTCCTCCAGGAAAAAGACCTGACGAAAGCGATCGAGCTCGGGTTGGGCCATGGCCGCGCCGCCGGGGGAGCAGAGGATCAGCCGCTCCACCTTGTGCGGGTGGTCCAGGGCGTAGCGGATGGCCGCGGCCCCACCCATCGAGTTGCCGAACAACACCGATCGTTCGCCCATCACCTCGTGCAGCGTCTCCACTAGGCCTCGGCTCAAGGCCGGCACCCCCAGCTCGGCCGGGGTCGCCGAAAAGCCGTGGCCCGGCAGATCCGGCGCCACGATCCGGCGCACGTGCCGCTTCAGGCGCATCAAGATGGGCAGCAGCTGCACCGCCGAGGCCCCGAAGCCGTGGAGCAAGACCAAAGGGGGCAAGGTGCCCTTTCCTTCGGCCTCCAGCACGTGCATCGGCCCTTCGCTGGTGGCGACGTAGCGGCTCTTGAAGCCGGCCAGGTGCAGGCCGCGGAGGGCGAGGCGATCCAGGGTCGACACTTTTGCCAGGGTCAGCCGTTGCGGGCGAAGACCGTGTAGGTGGTACAGGTCGGGGCGCTGCCGGGCAAGCGGAAGACCTTGATCACGAAGTCGGCGCTGTCATCGGGGCCCAGGCTCCCGTCCCGACGATAACTGCGGTCGGTGGGGCAGTTTTCGTTGTTGAAATAACACTCCTGCGAGTGGTTCCCGGTCTCGTGATAATAAACGCAGAGGCCGATCCCCGGATCGGTGCTCTCCAGCGTGACCCGCACGTCGAAGTCATCAGTCAAGAACTGGGTCTCGTCGGCGCCGAAAAAGCGGATGATGTCCACGTCGTCGTCGGCCGGGACGATGCCGGTGAAGGTGGCCCGGTCGTTGTTCCCATCGGCCAAAGTTCCCAGGTAGGTGGCGTCGACGCAGAAGCCGCCGGGGTCGCTGCCGTACTCTTGGCACTCACACCCCGAGGCCGGATCTCGATCGGCGTCGTAGAAGCCAGGGTTGCAGCTGTCTACGGCGCAGACCCCGGCGCTGCAGGTGGGGACGCCGTTGGTGATCGGGCAGCCCAGATCGCAAGAGGCGCCGACCGCGGTCATCGGCACCTCGATGAAGGGCGTGACCGCGTCGTTGGAGTTGATGGCCAAGGTGCCGGCGAAGCTGGCCTCGACCTCGGAGCGGAACTCCAACTCCAGGCCGACCCGCTGGTCGTGCTGCAGGATCACCGGCAAGGGCGGGATGGTCCGGAGGCTGAAGAGTTCACTCGATCCCAAGATCATCTGGACCGAGTCGATCACCAAGGCGCCGTAGCCGATGTTGGTGACCTCGATCGGGCGCACCAAGGTCCAACCCCGGGGCACGTTGCTGAAGTCGATGGAGCCCGGGTTGACCTGGATGATCGGCTTGGTCATCACGCCGAGCACCGGCACCTCCAAGAAGGGGCGGGCGGCGTCGTTGCTGCGGATCCGGAGGGCGGTGCGGACCTCACCCGGCTGTTGGGCCTCCAGGGAAAGGGTGATCGGCAGGGTCTCCAAGGCCGCGATGGTCGCGGTGGTGGCGCCCCGGGGCAAAGCGAAGGTTAGGACCCCACCGGCGACGGCCGAGACCAACTCCACGCCATTGATCACCAACGGTTCGGCGCCCCGATTGGTCAGGCTCAACACCGCTTGGCCAATGGACGGGGCCGGCACCTCACCAAAGTCCACGCCCAACTCCGGCGCCACCGCGATGGTCGGCACCGAAATGCTGGTCCCGAGCACGGTGATCATCGTCGGCGCCACGTCGGCGCCCACCGCGGCCACCCGCAAGACACCTTGCAAAAAGGCCTCTTCGGCAGGGCGGTAGGTGACCTGCACCTGGTGGGACTGGCCCGGCAACAGGGCCGCCTCGGGCAAAGCCTCGAAGCTGATCTCGCCCGGGTGATCACTCTCGAGCGGCTCGAGCAAGAGGCCCACGTTGCCAAAACCTTCGTTGGCCACCATCAAGGGCAGGCTCTTTTCGGCCGACAACCGCACCGCGCCGAAGTTGAGTTCGGTCGGTGTCGCCGCCAACTTGGGTTCGCCGATCTGGCGCCGCACCAACGGCAACTCCAGTTGTCCCGGGTCCAGCCGATCCGGATCACTTTCGGAGGCCGAGGCGTCGGTGTAGGTCAACTCCAGGTTGACGTCGCCGAGCCGCGGATCACCGGTGGGCACGAAGCGCACGTCGACGGTGAACTTTTCGCCGGCCTTGAGGACAAAGGGCGTATCTCGGCTGCTGGTGAAGGTGAAGTCGTCCCGATCTTTGTCGGACAAGACGATCCGTTTGATGGCCACGTCCCGATCGCCGATGACCGCGATCTCCGAGGTCAACATGCTGTCGCAGCCCGGCTCCACGCAGGTGTAGGTCAACCAACGGGGCGCCGCCAACAGCCCGGGGGGCGGCGGTTCCTTGACCACCGACGGCGCTGCCTCACCACAGGCCGCTAACACCAGCAACCACGACCAGCGCTTCATGGGACCACCGTAAAGACGCCGCCGGTGCGGACCAGGTCGAGGGCGTAGAGGTAGTCGCCCTTGCGACCCAAGGTCACCGGGACTTCAGCGGCGATCATCCCGTTGAGATAAACCGTCACCGTCGCGGCCGAGGAGCTGTGGTCGAAGCACACGTCTTCGATCGCGTCGGCCACCTGATCGCCGCTGACGCCGATGCCGACCCCACCGGTGAAGTAGGCGATCAAGACGTCGACCGAGATCCCGAGGAGCGCCGCCACCAGGCCCGAAGGCACCGACGAGCAGTCCTCCATGTAGGTCAACAAAACTCGGTAGGTGCCGTCTTGGGTCGCGTCGGGGAGCACGATCCGCTCCGGCTCCTCCTTGGGCCCAAAGGCCAACCAACCCGGGTTCCCGAAGGCGCCCCAGTTGCTGGGCGAGTCGTTCTGCTTGTTGCACACCAGACCGAAGGGATTTTCGAGGGTCATGTCCACGTTGCGGAAGTCGTCGTCGAAGGCGCTGTCGTCGCCGTTTTCGAAGTGCATCTCCAGCTTGATCACCTGGGCGCCCACCACGTTTTGACCTTCGGCAGAAACCGGCACCGTCCACGACGGCCGGCTCGGATCGTTGGACTCGATGATCAACAGGCCGGTGATCGGCGTGGGGGAAGTGGCGGTCACCAACACCTGCATTTCGGTGTATTGGCCGGGCATCACCGGCGGCACCACCCGAGGCAAGGCCGACAGATCGGTGGAGAGGCCGGTCCCAGCCCAGCGATAGTTGACCCGCAGCGGCGATCCACCTTCGTTGACGATGGTCAGCGGCAAGGCGGTGGTCTGGCCGATCGGCACTGGGCCAAAGATCAGGGACTCGGGCGAGACGTTGATTTTGGCCGGCGTCGCTGAAGAGCCTCGGAGCGGGACCCGCACCACGCCGTTGGTCGGCATGTTGGTGTAGAAGACCAGGTCGGCGGCGTGGCTCCCGATCTCCCGGGGATGGTAACGCACGTCGAAGACCAGCTCGTCGGTGGAGCCTTGGCCGATCGGATCCAGCTCGGCCGGCATGTTCAGCTCGGGCATGAACGAAAAGGCGGTCACCGTGGAGCTTTGGATCTCCACCCGGTTGATCCGAAGCGGCGCTGTGCCCGTGCCTTTGTTCGACACCTTGAGCGTACGCTGTAAGGTCCGACCCACGGGCGCGTAGTCGAAGTCGAGTTCACCGGGGACGATGGCGATCTCGGGGATGCCGTTGAAGGTCGCTCGGACCGGCACCCGGATCTCCGAAAACTCCGCGTCGTCGGACAACAAGATCAAGGTGTCTTCGTAGGTGCCGACCCCGTCGGGCGTAAAAAACACGTCGAGCTGGTGATCCCGGAAGGGGAAGAGCTCCACCGGGAAACGATCGGCGGCGCAATAGGGGCACTGAAAGGGAGAGGCCTCTTCACTCTCGAAGTAGGCCTCGAAGACCGTCAACGTGCAGTTGCCGATGTTGCGAAGGATCAGGGAGCTCATGCTCGAACCCGAGCCGACGTGGCCGAGATCCATCACCGGAGGCCCGGGCTGGAGGATCGCCTTGCCCCCTTCGATCGCCGAACAGGACACGTTGTCCCGAGAGACACACTCGCCTTCGATGCAGATCTCGCCCTCTTCACAGCCCAGATCGTTTTCACAACGGGCGATGAAGACGGTCTGCACGTCCTCTTGGCAGCCCGAGGCGGCCAGCAACAACATGAGCAAAGGGGCGCCGCGTTTTCCCATCCCGACCGATAGGTTCGCAGACCACCTGGCTTCAGTTCCAGTCGCCAGCCGACGGAAGGGGCCACCCGGGGTTGAATGTGGAGAAAGAGGTTACCCCTGACCTCGGGCTCGGACCGAAGGTCAGGGGCGAGGCTTCACCAGGCCAAACCGGCGCTGACGCTTGGGAAGCTGCGCAGGGCTTCACTCTGCACCGCGGCGTGGACGCCGCCTTCCACGAACAGGCCGAGGTCATCGTCGATCGCCAACTCGACCCCAAAGGCCGGCCGCACGAAGACCGCACCTCCCAAGCGGTTGTCGAAGGACGAACTCAGGAACGGGAAGGCGACGTCGAGCGACGCGGTGAACCGGGCCGAACGTTCGCCAAAGCTGTAGAGCACGCCCGGGCCCGCGCCCAAAAACAAGAAGGGCTCCGCGGTCGAGTGGGCCTCGCCCAAGCTGCCGCGGATCGCCAAGGTGCTCCCTTTGATCTGCGCGACCCGATAACGCACGCCACCTCGGAGCCGTTGGGCGACGCCGATGGTTGTCAACTCCAGCTCCAGATCCACGTCTTCTCCCAAACCCCGCACGTAGCGGAGCTCGAGGGCGGGCAGATCGGAGAGGAAGGCCAAACCCAAGGCCAACGCCCCTTCACCTTGGCCTGGGCCTTCGGCGGCCAAGACCCGAGGCAAGGTCTCCTCCTGTTCGGGCTCCGGAATGCCGAGCAACAGCTCGTCTTCGAGATCCAAAGCGAAGGCCGAGCTCGGCAGGGACAGCAGAATCAGAGTCATGATGTTTCGTGTTTTCATGGGCCCAGACTAACGGGCACCTCTGACAAAACTGGTCATAGCTCCGGAGCCCAAGGATCTGCGGGCAAAGGGCGTCGAGCGGAGTCAGCAGGGGAGGGGCGTCGCCGTGGCCCGGGGGCTCAGCTGGCGATCAAGTACCGGTCGAGCAGGCTCGAGGGCTGGAGGCGGCGCGACATCTCGATGGGCGTCCGCAGCCACTCCTTGACCTCGGGATCTTCGCAGCCGATCCGGGCGATGTCGGTGATGGTCGGGCGCACGCTGTTGCGATCCCGGATCTCCCGGCCGAGCAGCGACAAGGCCTGCTCGAAGACCTGACTCAGTTCACTCGAGGGATCGCGGCTGGCGACGGTCGCCAAACGGGCCGCGATGTCGGCGTAGGTCCGGGCCAAGGCGCTGTCGTCCAAGTAGCGGCTGACCTTCTTCAGGCGAGCCAAGGGATCGGGCGGGCCCGAGAGCCAGTCTTCCGGCAACAGGCGCAGGCCTTCGGTGGTGCGCAAGGTGCGCTCCGGGAACAGTCGCCGCTCGATCTCGTCGGTGAGCAACAGCCGGTTCCAGCCCACCGGGCCCCGGACCTGGCCGTAGTGTTTGCGAGCTTCGCGGATGTCTTCTTCGCCGACCCGGCCGTTTTTGTCGCCGAAGCAGAAGTCGATCTCGATGGCGGCGCTCCGCAACCTAGGTTGCAAACCGTATTCGGCGTCGTCGAGATAAACGACCCCGTCGGTCCCTTCCAACTTCATCCGCTCTTCGAGTTTTTTGGTGCGCTCCAGGACCAAACGAATGGCGCTCTTCTTTGAGGCGTCCTTCTGTCCTGGCCGGCCGAGCAGCTCATCCAAACGTTGGAGCGCCCGCTGTACGTCGGCGTCTTTGACCATCCCCGCGTCGGGACGTTCGATCCCGCCCGGAGCCATCTGTTCGATGGAGAAGGCCGTCTGCCGCAACAGCGGCTCCGTCACCTTGGTCAATCTAGCCCCCGACACCATCCCACATTTACCCGCAACGGCTGGGGATGTCTTCCCCAATCCGACCGATGTGAAGTGTTGTTTTCACTCTGACGAGCCGCCCTTGGAGAAGCGCAGGCCTTGCGGGGACCGGGCCCAGGCCCAATGATCTCGCTCGCATGGCCAAAGTGGGGACATGGTTAGCGATCCTGCCGCGGCTTGACCATCGGTCGGCCGTCATGGGGGTGCTGAATGTTACGCCCGACTCCTTTTCGGACGGCGGGGCCCACCGAACCCCGGATGACGCGGCGGAGGCGGCCTTTCGCATGTTGGCCGCCGGGGCCGAGTTGATCGACATCGGCGGCGAGTCGACCCGGCCCGGATCAGATCCGGTGCCGGTGGAGCTGGAGCTCTCGCGGGTGTTGCCGGTGATCCGAATTTTGGCTCAAGCCGGGATCGACGGGATCTCGATCGACACCACCAAGGCCGAGGTCGCGCGCCAAGCGATCTTGGCCGGCGCTCGGGTGGTCAACGACATCTCGGGGATGAACTTCGATCCCCAGATGCGGCGGGTGGTGGCCGAGGCCCAAGTGCCGGTGATCTTGATGCACACCAAAGGGCCACCCAAGACGATGCAGAGCGGGCCCCTCGAGTACCCCGGGGGCGTCGTGACCGCGGTGAGCGAGGCCCTGGTGGGTTTGGCCGAGGCGGCGCTGGCGGCGGGGATCGCCAAAGAGGCGATCATGCTCGATCCGGGGATCGGCTTCGGGAAGTCGGTCGACGACAACTGCGCGCTCTTGGCCGGTCTGCCCGGGCTGCGGGCCTTGGGCTACCCACTTTTGGTGGGCCCGAGCCGCAAGTCATTCTTGGGGGCGATCACTGGCCGGCCGGTGGAGGACCGGCTGCACGCGACGGCGGCGGCGGTGGCCTTGGCCGTGGCAGGTGGGGCGAACGTGGTGCGGGTCCACGACGTAGGCCCGATGTTGGACGTGGTTCGGGTGGCCGAGCGGGTAGCCCGCGGGCCGGCCTCCTGATAAACCGCCAGCCATGGCAGTCCAGCGAAAGATCTTCGGGACCGACGGGGTCCGAGGGGTGGCCAACGAGTACCCGATGACCGCCGAGGTCGCCCTGCGTCTGGGCCGGGCCATCGCCCACATTTCCAGGCGCGGCAACCACCGGCACCGGATCGTGATCGGCAAAGACACTCGGATCTCCGGCTACATGTTGGAGTTCGCGATCTCCTCGGGCGTTTGCTCCTTGGGCGTCGACGTCACCTTGATGGGCCCAGTGCCCACGCCGGCCATCGCCTTCCTCACCCGCACCATGCGGGCCGACGCCGGCATCATGATCAGCGCCTCCCACAACCCCTTCCAAGACAACGGCATCAAGTTCTTCGGCGCCGACGGCTTCAAGTTGGCCGACGAGATCGAGGCCGAGCTGGAAGATCTCTTGGAGTCGGGGAAGATCGACGCCATCCGCCCGACCGCTTTGGACATCGG
This sequence comes from Deltaproteobacteria bacterium, assembly GCA_016703535.1. Lineage (GTDB taxonomy): Bacteria > Myxococcota > Kuafuiibacteriia > Kuafuiibacteriales > Kuafuiibacteriaceae > Kuafuiibacterium > Kuafuiibacterium phototrophicum. The sequence continues at coordinate 2,125,962 of JADJBV010000002.1, forward strand.
CAAGACCCGCAAGATGGAGGACTCCCGGGGCCGCTACGTGCAGTTCGTGAAGTCCACCTTCGACGCCAAACTTCGGCTCGACGGGCTGAAGTTGGTGATCGACTGCGCCAACGGCGCCGCCTACCGGGTAGCGCCCCAGATCTTCGAGGAGTTGGGCGCCGACGTGATCGCGGTCGGCGTCAGCCCCGACGGCAAAAACATCAACGCCGGTTGTGGGGCGGTCCACCCCGAGGGGCTGGCGGCGTTGGTCAAAGAACACGGCGCCCACGCCGGCCTGGCCCTGGACGGCGACGCCGATCGGCTGATCGTGGTCGATGAAAAAGGACAGATTGTCGACGGCGACGCGGTGATGGCCATCTGCGGTCGCGATCTGATCTTGAAGGACAAGTTGCCGGGCAACACCGTGGTCTCCACCGTCATGTCCAACGTGGGGTTGGAGCGAGCCTTGGCCGAGGTCGGCGGCAAGGTGGTCCGCACCCAGGTCGGCGATCGCTACGTGGTCGAGGCCATGCGGGCCAACGGCTACGGCTTTGGTGGTGAGCAGTCGGGCCACTTGGTGTTCCTCGAGCACAGCTCGACCGGAGACGGCTGCATCGCCGGGTTGATGGTGCTGGAGGTGATGGTCCGCTCCGGTCGCGCCTTGTCCGAGTTGGCCAAGGTCTTCGAGCGGGTGCCCCAACACCTGATCAACATCCAGGTCACTCAAAAGCCGCCCCTCGACAGCCTGGCCAAGAGCAGCGAGGTCATCAAGAAGGTCGAGGCCGCCTTGGGCGACCAAGGCCGAGTGTTGGTGCGCTACAGCGGCACCGAAAACAAGGCGCGGGTGATGGTCGAGGGCAACGATCCCGTCAAGACCAAGACCTACGCCGAAGAGATCGCCGCGGCCATCAAGGCCGAGATCGGCGCCTGAGGTACAGAGCGATGCGCAGCAGATTGGGCGTCAACGTCGATCACGTCGCCACGGTCCGCCAGGCCCGCAAGGCCGCTTATCCCGATCCGGTCGAGGCCTCCTTGTTGGCCGAACGGGCCGGCGCCGATCAGATCACCGTGCACCTCAGGGAAGATCGCCGACACATCCAGGAGCGGGACGTCGAGGTCCTGCGCCGGGTGGTGAAGACCGAACTCAACCTGGAGATGGCGGCGACCACCGAGATGGTCACCTTGGCCCTCAAGTACAGCCCGGACACGGTGACCTTGGTGCCGGAGCGACGAGAGGAGATCACCACTGAAGGGGGCCTCGATGTGGTGGCCGGCAAAGATCACCTGCAGCGGGTGATCCGGCTGCTCAAGGACGGCAACATCCGGGTCTCCTTGTTCATCGATCCCGATCTCGATCAGGTGCGAGCCGCCCACAAGCTGGATGCTCACGCCATCGAGATCCACACCGGCCGTTATTCGGAGAGCCGATCCTTCAAGGAGCGGAGCGACGAGTTGATGCGGATCCGGGACTCGGCCAAAGCGGCGGCCAAGTTGGGCCTGGGCGTGGCGGCCGGCCATGGGCTCCACTACCAAAACGTGATCCCAGTGGCGCGCATCGCCGAGATCGTGGAGCTGAACATCGGGCACAGCATCGTGGCCCGGGCCCTGATGACCGGCATGGAGGCTGCGGTGAAGGACATGGTCGAGCTGCTCAAGGAGGCGGCCTTGGCCAAAACCTAGGCGTTGGCTACTCGGTGCCGAGGAGGATCTGGTTGTCCTGAAAGACCACGTCCTCCAGGATCACGCTGAAGTCTTTGGCGTCGGCCCGGTAGAAGAGCCCCACCACGTTGTTGCGCACCAGCCCCGCCCGCAGACGTTTGACCGTCGGCTGTTCATCGCTGCGCTCCAAGTCCAAACCGCCGATCAGGTTGTTCTCCACCAAGAAGTTGTCGATCCGCACCTCGGAGCCGGTGTTGAAGGACAAGGTGGCGCCGCGCCGGCCGGCGGTGCTGCGGGCCCCCGAGGCGTGGACCTCCCGGGCCTCCAGGTAGGTGTCGCCGGTGCCCACCAAGGCCGCGCCTTCGGTGTCGCGGATGTCCAGTCGATCGCCGATCACCACGTCGTCGTTGCCGGCCAAGGTCAGGCCGGTGCCGCCGAGGGGCCCCAACGCCAGATCCGAGACCCGCAGCTCCGCCGAGGTCCCTTCGGTGGTGATGCCTTGGCCCACGCCGCCCGAAAACCGGCCGCGCTCGAGCCGGGCCTTGGCGCTGATGACCATCAGGCCGTGGCCCCGCTCCAGGTTCGGACAGTCGATCAACTCGAGATCTTCCAGCACCGCCTCAGCCCCCCCAGTGAGCCACAACCCGCCGAGGCCCCCACGAACGCCTCGGGCCCGCCGCAGGGTGAGGTGCCCGCCGGTGTCGGCTTGGGCCACGCGGATCCCTTGATCCTGGATCTCCACGTCACTCAACTCCACGCGGCCCCCCAACTCCACCATCACCCCTTCACCGGGACCCCGCAGGAGTTGCCAACGTGCCCCGGTGACCGTCGCTTGGTAGGCGTGCACCGCGCGACCGGTTTGGGGTGGATCGAGCCGATCGCGGAGCACCAGGTCACTCACCTGAGCGGTCGCACCTTGGAGCCATAGGCCCTGGCCATTCACGTCCTCCAGCACCACCCCCGTGAAGGTCGCCTGGGCCCCATGCCTCAAGACCACGGCTTCGGTGGCTCGCTGCACCAGCAGCTGGTCGGCGATCAGCTCCGCACCGGCGCCGGCCACCAGGAGGCCCAAGCCCACCCCGCTCAGGTTCGCTCGGGTCAACTCGGCTCGGCCGGTGAGCTCCGCCGCACGTCCGCTGACGCCATCGATCCAGAGGTCACTCGCCCTCAGCGTGCCCTCCACCCAAAAACCGCGGGCGCCGGTCAAGATCACCTCGGCCGCGTTCAACACACCGCCAGCGCCGACGACCAACGCTGGGTCTCCGACGATCGTCACGCCTTGTACGTTGGCGGTCGAGACGGTCGCCACCCCAGGACCTGCGGGACCCTCGATGCGGGTTTGGGTGGCGCCGACCCCGATCAAACTTCGGCCGTCGGCCAAAGCCACGCTCTCTCGATAGACGCCGGCCGCCAGCGCCAACACCGCACCCGGCGGTGAGTTGGCCAGCGCCTCGTTGATCGTTCGATACGGCGACGCTTCGCTGCCATCTCCGCCGGGCGCCGCTTGAGCGTCGATGAAATAGCTGGGTCCCATCGGCAAAGGGCTGGGCCACCGGACCGGATCCGCCGGCGAAAAAGGCAGGCAATGATCCAGGTCCGGCGGCTGCAACTCCCCCGGGCCACAAGTGGCCTTGGGCGGCCGGGGTTCGCAGGCCCGCAAGCGCCGACCGGCCAAGCTGGTGGTCGACGAACGGCTGCCACACCCCAGGTGACGAGGGGGAGCCGGGGGTTCGGGGGGCGTCGGAGGGATCGGCGCCCGGGGCACGACACACGGCAAACAGGATTGCGGAGTGCCGCCTGGACAACGCCCGACGTTCAGACACCGGAATGGATCGAAGGCCCGGATGGTGCGGTCGAGCAGCGCGGGATCGGCCTCGGCGATTTGCCAGTTTGGCTCGCCGGGCTCTCGCCGGATCCAGGTCTCGAGCGGAGGTGGCAAGGGTCGAGTCGTCTCGTCCCCTTGGGGGCGGTCGATCACCCCGGCCTCCAGGTCCAAGGCCAGCAGATCGATGGGGTACGCCATGGCCACCAACTCCAGCTGGGGTTCACGGGCGTATTCGAGGAGCAGCGGGGCCCCGGGGCCGGTCCGGGCCGCGGCGATCAAGGTGGTGGCCTCTTCGTGGCCCCTGGCCCTCGGCTCTGCCGTGGCCGCGTAGATCACGCTCTGGATCTCGGCGCCAAAGGGCGGTTGTCCCCAAAACCGGGGTGCCTCGGTGGCCCCGCAGCCCAAACCCACCAGGGCCCAAAAGGCCCCGACCCGGTTTTTCCACCCCATCACCGGAACCCATCGAGCGCAAAGGAGACGCCGAGGGACACCACGGTGGCGCTGGCCCGGTAGTCCCCGTTGCCGATCCGGGTTTGATAGCGATCGGTGCCAAAGGCGTCGGGGTGGTTGTCGTCTCGGTTGGAGAGGGCGTTGGGGAGCACCACCTCCGAGTCTTCGACGGTCACGTCCTGGTAGAGCACGTGGGCCAACGACAACTCCAGCCGGAGGCCGGAGATGGTGGTGCCGAGGCCCAAAGAAAGCCCGTGTTTATCGAGGTCGATGGCGCTGCCCGAAAGCCGCTGGCGCGGCACCGCCGAAGGTTCGTAGAAATAGCCGGCCGCCAAGCTCAACCAAGGCTCGAGCCAGGAGGTCCGGGCGCCCAAGCGCAACGAGGCCGTGTTGCGCCAGGAGCGATCGAGCTCGAGGAGGCCCAGGCTGCTGGGGGGCTCGTTGCCCACCGTCAGCCGGACGTCGTCGGCGTAGAGTTGGACCCGCCGGTGGGCCGACCAACCCTCCCACACCACCGCCGCCTCCACGCTCAGCAGCTCGGGCACCGAATACTGCAGGCCCACCCGGGCGATCGCCGGGAGTGAAAAGTTCACCCGCACCGGGCCGCCGCCGTTGGCCACGCCGATGCCCGCGTCACTCAAGATCGTCGGGACCTCGGCGTTCAAACGACCGACGGTATCCACCGAACGGGGCCCGCGGAAGGACGCGCCGACGGTGAAGCCCAAGGGCAACGTGTAGCTGGCGCCCACCGACCAGTTGGGCGCCCAAGCCTCGAAGGAGAGGGCGACCGGGATGTCGAAAGCCTGACCCTCCAGCGCGATCAAGGTGGAGACGTTTTCGGCGAAGGGGGTCAACACCGTGTTGGCGTAGATGTGGAGGAACTGTTCGCTCTTCACCTGGTAGAGCAAGAAGCTGGCGCCGATGCGCAGGCCCGGCAGGGGCTGGAAGGCGACCCCCAGCTGATAGTTGGCCTCCAGGGACTCGGCGCTGATCAGCGAATAACGTTGGGCTTGATCGAGGGCCGCTTCGTAGCTGCGTTCTCCCCAGTCGTAGCCGGCGCCGTGGGGCCCGTAGGCGCCCAAGGCGATGGTCAAGTCCAGCCAAGGGAAGCCGTAGGACGCCGCCAAAAAGGGGATCGGCTGGAGCCCGCGGCTCTCTGCGGGCCCAAATCCCGCCTCCAAAGCCTGATCCAAGGCGGTGGGATCTTGATCGGTGATCCGCTCCGGAAAGACGCAGGGGCAACGCCGCTGCAGCTGGAAGTTGCTGGCGAACAACGCCACGTCGAGTTCGGCCCGAAAGCCCGGCTGACCCGCCAGGCCGGCCGGGTTGTAGTGGAGCGCGGTCAAGCCATCAGGGGCAGCCACGAAGGCCCCGCCGACCGCCAAGGCTCGGGCCCCCAGGTCGGTGACATAAAAGCCGGCGGCCTGCGCCGAGGTGGAGCTCAGCAACACCACCCCCAACGGCGCCCAGGCCGCGGGTCTCACGGGCAGGGCGTAACCGCTGGGGCCGGGCCGAGGAGCGCGTCCTTCATGGCCAAGATCCCGGCGCAGTCGGTGACGCCGCCGGGCAGGCGCACCATGGTGAAGCTGGAGGAGGGCCCGTGAGGGTTGGGGGCGGCCGAAAGCGAGTTGAAGCGCAACAAGGCCGGATCGGCGTCCAACACCTTCTGCTCTTGTACGGTGCGGCTGCTGCCTTCGATCCGATCGTTCGACAGCACCACCGCCGAGATGTCGACGATGTTGCGGTTGGCGATGTAGACCTCCCCGCTGATCGTGCCGTCGACCAAAAAGGTCACGCCCGGGTTGCCGTCGTTGTCGGCGTCGAAGACCCGAGGATCCGTGTCTTGGGTCGGCACCACATCGGTGGCCGGATCGTTGGTGGTGCTCCAACCCAACAAGGAAACTCGCCGCTGGGGGACGTAGGTGGCGCCGATGGTCGTGCCGGAGAGGGCGCTGGTCTGAGGGGGGATCACCACCGCCGCGACCGCCGCCGGCGGGTAGGTGGTGAGGTTGCCGCGATAGGGCGTCAACAACACCTCACAGACCGTGGTGGTGGTGTCGGCGCTGGTGCCGTTTTGAGTCACGCCGATCAGCGATACCGTCGTGACCTGCACCGTGTCTTTGCCGAGGGTGCCGTCGAAGCATTGGGAGTTGACGATCCGAGAGGTCCAGGCGCCGGTGAGATCAAAAGGTGCACCGACGATCCCGGTGTCCACCGGGCCTCCACCATCGGGCTCGCCGCCACCGTCAGCCGCATTGAGGCCCGCGTCTGCCCCCGAGTCCCGTGGGCCCAGGTCGGCGACCCCCGGATCCGGGTCCGCGCCGCTACAGGCCGCTGCGCTCAAGGCCCACGCCAAAATCAGGTTCGGCTTCATCGCCTGCATACTTTTACGGCGGCCCCAGCTCCCTGGCGGCTGAGGCGCACCCGGTCGCGGACAGAACGCCTTGCGCCGGCCCTGGTCAAGCGGCCAATGCCCGAGCCCCGGGCCTCGTCCCGACTGATTCGCGAGTCAAAGGTCCGACTCGCCCACCGGCTCCAGGACCTCGTCCGATGGGCTCGGGGCGACGGGAGGTGGTTCGGCCAGCGCCGGCTGGCGCCAGGGAAAACGGGCCGGCTCGGGTGGTGGCGGCACCGGCTTTTGGACCTCACACGGACGGATCTGGCCGTCGTCTTCACACAAGGCCAACTTCTCTTGCAGGGCCCGGTCGAAGCCGTCGAAGGCAAAACTCCGCGCCTCATCCGCGTCGCCCCGGGGGCCGCTCGCCAACAGCTGGAACACCACCGAAGCCCCGAGGCAGGCCAGCCCTCCGAGGCCGACGGCGGCCCCAGGCTTTGAGTCGTCGGCCACCAAAGACGCGAACCCAAAGAAGGCCAGAGGCAGGCCCACGCCCACCGAGATCCAAAACGGCGTGCTCCAGATTTTGGCCGCAGCGTCTTCTTCTTCATACCGAACGACGTGGCGCCTCAGCGGTGAACCTTCGGTGGTCCACGGCAGCAGATCCGCCGGGTGATCGATCTCGTAGCCGCTGCTCAGGATCAGGCTGGTCTTCGTCTCCCGGAACGCCGAGGCGCCGATGATCGTCGTGGCGGGGACCCGTCGGGAGACGGGCCTCATCTGGGCGTAGGCCTCGAGGCGCTCCGCCTGGGTGAGGTCGGGCTTCGGCGGCGGCAAGGTGACCCGATGGGGCCCGCAGGCCACCGAGAGGGAACTCAGCAGAAGGAAGGCGACCCTCACCCGGGGTCGATACTATCAACCACCTGGGGCAGACAACTCACCCTTAGGCGGCCCGGCGTTGATCGTGCCGTTGGGTCGTGCCGAAGCGGAGGCGGATGGCGGTGGCCCGATAAGAGAAGATGCGCTGGAGCATCGGGGCGATGAACAGCTGCTCGGCGATCCGGCCGATGGGGCCAAAAGGGGCGCTGAAGTAGACCCGGTCTTCCATCAAGGTCCCGCCGTCAAAGGCGCGGAAGTGGTGTTCGTGCCACCACGACCGGTACGGACCTTGTTGTTGCGAGTCGACGAACTTCACCCCGGGCTCGAAGCCTTCGATCAAGGTGCGCCACTTCATCGGCACCGGCCCCAAGCGGATCACGTAGTCGATGACCGTGCCGGTCCCCATCGGGATCGGGAGTTTGGTCTGGATGTCGAAGGCCAAGGCCGGCGGCGTCATCGCGCCCAGGTTTTCGGCCTTGTTGAAGAACTCGAAGACCTCGGCGATCGGCGCGTCGATTTCGGTGGTGGCGCTCAACATCTTCTTGGCGCCACGACGCCTCAAGTACTCCACGTCGGGTGGGTTTTGGGCGGGGCCTATTTCTACACCTCGAGGTCGGACGATGCCCTCGAGGGCCGGGCCGAGCTCGGGGTGCTTGAAGCTGAAGCCCCACCCCAACAACTTGGCGGGCACGGCGTTTTGACCGCCGAGCAAGGCACCCGCGGCTTCACCGAGGACCAAGTGGAGCGCCGGGCTCGGCACCGGGAAGATCGTAGGCCGACCCAAGGCATGGCCCAGCGCTTTGGTGAACTCGAGGTTGGTGACCGGCTTCGGAGCGGTGCCGTTGATCGGTCCTTGAAAACGCGGGTCGGTCACCGCCTGGGCGAAGATCTCGACCAAGTCCTCGAGGTGGATCCAAGGCATATATTGGCGGCCCGAGCCCAAACGACCGCCCACGCCCATCTGGAACGGAGGCAACATCTTCTGGAGTGCGCCGCCTTCGGGGCCCATCACCAAGCCGATGCGGACGATGGCCACCCGGGTCCCGTGGGCCACAGCCTTTTGGGCCTCGACCTCCCAGGCGTCGCAGATGTCGGCCAAAAAGTCGCTGCCCGGGCCGGCGCTTTCCTCCAGGCGTTCGTCCTTTCGATCCCCGTAGTAGCCGACGGCGCTGGTGGAGATCAGGACCTTGGGGCGGGTGCTGCTTTTGCCGATCGCGTCCACCAAACCCCGGGTGAGTGAAACGCGGCTCTCCTTCAGCAGGGCCTTGCGGGCCGGGGTCCAGCGGCCCACGAAGATCGGCTCGCCGCCCAGGTTGATGATCGCATCGCAGCCGCTGATCCCCTGCTCCAGACCTGCGGAGGCCTCGGCGATCTCCACTTCACCGCCGAGGTTGGCCCGGGCCTTCGCCGCGTCCCGGGCGTAGGCCACGACCTGATGGCCCTCTCGAAGCAGGCGCAGGGTCAAAGCCCGCCCGATGAAGCCGGTGGCACCGGTGAGGAAAATTCGCATGGTGAGGTTCGCTCCTTCGACGCCTCGACCTTGGCCCCCTGGCCGCCGCGGCGTCAAAGATGAAACGCCCAAATCGGTCAATCAATGCCCGGTTTGGCCTTGCTGTGCCTCAATTTCGCCCAAAACGACCTCGAAAGTGGCCAGCCAGGCCCGCCCACGGGCGGTTGTCTCTTCAAATGGCCAGGGCTTGCCCACGGGGTGCGACACTCGAGACTTCCAGCGGGCCGAGCCCTTGGCGTTCGGGCGTGGCATACCCGGTGCAAATCCACGTCGCATGTCGAACGACATCCGCGCCGCCCTCGGGAACAATGTCTATATCCCCGCCGCTCCAGCGGCTCCCCTCAAGCCCTTGATCGACGTGGGCCTCTGCCGCGGGGTCGACGCCGAACCGCCGCCGGCCTTCACCCTTGGCGGGCCCTCGGCCTTCCTGGCCAACGCCGACGTCGCGGCCCAAGTGGGGCGGATGCCCGGGACCACCGCGGCCGCCGACAAGCTGCTGAAGGAGGTCAAGATCCAGATCTCCGAGCCCCTCGGCCGCAACCCGGATCCCAAGTTGGCCCGGGCCGAGCTGAAGCCCGCTCACCAGCAGATGAGCCAAATCTACCGGGACGTCTACAGCGAGACCTTGGGCGCCGAGGTGAAGTACGCCCAAGATCGCAACTACCAGATGCGTTCGGTCAGCGACGACGGTGGCAAGGCCTTCGGCGTGGCCTCTGGTTGGTTTTTGGGCGGCACCGGATTCCAGATCGACTACCTCAGCCCCATCGAACATCCCCGTCCCGAACAAGAACAACGAGACGTCACCGCTGGCTTGGCGATGATGCGCAAGTTGGCCAGCTCCACCGGCGCCGGCGCCTTGTGGGTCGAGGTCGACGCCAAGATGCGTGAACACTACGTCAAGGCTGGCTTCGTCGACCTGGCGGCTCCCCACACCGACGATCCGGCCCAGCTCACGATGATGGTCCTGCCGGTGTCACCCAAGATGAAGAAGGCCCTGGCGACCGAAGACGGCAAGACCCAGGTCTGGCTCCAGCACATCACCGCTTGGTACAACGCCAACTGGGAAGATCCGAACGCCGCCGGTGCCAAGGACGCCCTCGACAAGATGCGGAGCGACGCGGCCAGCGGCAAGCGGACCTGGTTCCAAGCCCTCCCGGCGGAGTGAACTTCACCGGCGCCCGTCAAGGCCCGTAGTCCTGGGCCCTGATTCCATCCCGCCTGGCTTCGTTACGCGTCGTCGACAGACAACGGAGTATGCCCCTCCGGGACGGGCTCTCATTTGCCTTCTAGATATTTGTAGATTGTCCGGGGATCGACCCCGAGGTCCCGGGCGGTTTTGCTCCGGTTGCCGTTGTTCAGCTCCAGCACCTCGCGGATGTAGCGCAGAGCGTAGGCCTCTTTGGCGTCCCGCAGGTTGAGGACGTGGGCCATGCCGCCTTCCTCCAGCTCCATGTCGACCAGGTCGATGTCCGGGCCTTCGGCCATCACCACCGCTTTTTTGATCCGGGCCTCCAGCTCTCGCACGTTGCCGCGCCACCGGTAACGTTTCATCGAGGCCAGGGCCTGGGGCGTAAAGCGGCGCATGGGCCGCCCCATCTGCTCCGAATATTTGGCCAAGAAGTAGGTCGCGAGCAGCGGGATGTCTTCGCCCCGGTCCCGCAGCGGCGGCAACGCGACCGTCACCTCGTTGAGGCGAAAGTAGAGGTCGGCCCGGAAGGTGCCCTGCTCCTGCATCTCCTCCAAGTTCTGGTGGGTCGCGGAGATCAAGCGGATGTCGATGGGGATGGTCTTGTTGGATCCCAGCTGGCTGATCTGCCGCTCCTGCAACACCCGCAGCAACTTGGCTTGCAGCGCCAGGGGCATGTCGCCGATCTCGTCCAGGAACAAAGACCCGCCGTCGGCCTCGGCGAACTTGCCCCGCCGTTCGGCGACCGCGCCAGTGAAGGCGCCCTTGGCGTGACCAAAAAGTTCGGCCTCCAAGAGGTTTTCGGGGATGGCCGACATGTTGAGGGCCACGAAGGGTCCGTTGGCCCGAGTGGAGCGCCGGTGGATCTCTCGAGCGATCAGCTCTTTGCCGGTGCCGGTTTCGCCGACGATCAAGGCCGAGATGTCGGTGGGCGCAAACCGCGCGACGGCCTTGAAGACGCTCTGCATCGAGGTGGAGCCGCCCACGATCTCGCCGAAGGTGCGGCTCTCCAGCTCGTCCTTGAGGGCTTGGTTGTCGCGGCGTAGCTCCGCCACCAAAAGCGCGTTCTTCACCAACAAGGCGGCTTGGGCGGCGAACACCGAGAGGATCTCCAGGAACCCCTCGGCAAACGCAGAGCTCTTGCGGTTGCAACCCAGATACAAGACGCCCAGCAACTCCTCGCCCAGCAAAATTGGAACCGCGATCACCGAACGGAGCTTGTAGTTCACCACCGACAAAGAGTCGGAGAACATCGAGCTCTCCATCGCGTCGGAGATCAGCTGGGGCCGGCGCCGCTGGATGACGTCGGAGACGATCGACTCGGAGAGGCTGCGCTCCGACTCGGGCAGATCTTGGCCCTTGCGGTTGCGGGCCACGTCGATCTTGGTGTTGCCCCGTTCGTCCAGGACGATCAAAAAGCCGGTGTCGGCCTCGGCCAACTCGATCACCGCGTCCACCAGGTTGCGCTCCATCGCCTCGAAGTTGGGGGCCTCGGCCAACTTGGCGCTGAAGCGGTACAACTTCTTGATCGCCTCGAGCGGGACGGTTTCGGTCACCGAGTGGCTGGGTTCGGCCCAAGGATCACCGCTGCCGACCAGGTCGGGCAAAGCGGGCGCCGAGAGGTGGGGATCGGTCCGCTCTTCGGCGGCCAACTCGTCGTGGGCTCGGTAGACCAACACCATCCGGCCGATCTCGATGCGATCGCCGTCGGACAAGGAACATTCGGTGCGGCGTTTGCCGTTGACCACCAAGGTGGCACCGTCGACCGCGAAGATCCGGAAGCCTTGCCGATCTTTGAGCAGGTGGGCGTGCCGTTCGTCGACCGAGCCGTCGGAGAGGCGCACGTCGTTTTGGGGCCCTCGCCCGATCGAGGTGATGCTCTTGGTGATCCCGAAGGTGCGCTCGGGATCGCTCTTCAGGATTAGGGCGACCATGCCGGTCCGGCTCCGTCGGCCCAGGCCGCGTTCGTCGGTGGGACGTCGCCCGGATAACTGAGCAAGGCTTCGACCACTCCGATGGCCACCAAGGCGATCCCGCCCCAGAACGTCACCAAATAAGCGGTTTGGAGGGAGCGGGCCGAGTCTTCGTCTTCGGCGTTAAAGGCGGTCGTGCCGTTCGGCCCCTCGATCTTCAGGCCCTCGAAGGCCAAGAAGGTCCCGAGGGCCGCACCCAACAGGCCGACCTCACCGACCGCGAAGATGGTGCCTTTGACTGGGTGATGGTTGGCGAACTGGCCCACCCCAAAAGGCACCAAAGACCAGACCGGCGAGTGATCGATCGGCGCCGGAGTGACGACCTGGGGTGGGGGCGGAGCGATCACCGGGGGCGGCGGGGGAGGAGGCGCCAGCACCGTCTTTTGCCCATCCTTGAGGCCGGCTTCGGCCCGGACCTCCTCGAAGAACTGGACGAGCGCCGGTGAAAACACCTCGGGATCCAGCTGGTGGTTGGGATCCAAGGCCAACAACAAAGCGAACTCTTTTTTGGCGCTTTGGCGATCGTTGAGCAGGTGGTAACAGGCGCCCAGGTACTGGCGGGCCACGATCAGGTCTTCTCGGGCCTTGAGCTTGATGGGCTCCAGCACCAGTCGAAGTTTACCGGCCGCTTGGGCGTGTTCGCCGAACTCGAAGTCTTCGATCGCACTTCGGAAGATCGCCTCGGGGCTGTCGGCGGCCTGGGCGACCAACGCGAGGGTCAGGAGTAGATAGGCGCTCACCGGCTCAGGGGCAGACCAGCTCGACGCGCAAGCGGGTCGTTTCTCCGGGGCGGATTGTGAACGCGTGCTCGAAGGGGAGGCAATTGGAATCGGGCTTGATCGCGCGCAATCGGTGTTCGCCGACCGCCAAGGGGTACACGCTCCGGTCCGGGGCGCGCCCGACCTTCTGATCATCGACGTACACGTCCACCCAAACCCGGGTGCCGACCTGCAGCGAGCCGATCTTGGGTGCTTCGACCACCGGGGGTGGTGGTGGGGGTGGTTCGGCCGGCGGGGGCTCGACGGGGGCTGGCGCCTCCACCGGGGCCTCGGCCTCGGGGCGGCGAAGGCGCTTCACCTCGACCTTACGCTCGACCTTGGCCTTGCTCTCGGCCAGGGGCTCCTCGACCTTGCCGGCCTTCTCGACTTCGACCGGGGCGGCCACCTCGGCCGGCTCCTCCTCCACGGGAGGTGGGGTGACTTTGGTCGTGACCTCGACCTCGGCTTCAGGCTCGGGGGCCACCTCGGTGGGCGCCGAATCTCGGGCCGCCATGGCGGGCACGGGCTGTTTTTCGGGGGCGAAGAGATCGCTGACCACCACCACCGTCACCACGCCAAAGGCCGCCCCCAAGGCCAAGCCACCCGCCGCCAAGATCCGTCGGAAGCGGCCTCGCCCCCGGCGCTTCGAGAGCTCCTTCACCAGATCCAAGGTCCGCTGGTTGCCGTCGCCCAAGGACATGGCCCGGTTCAGGCAGTCGAGGGCCCGGGCTTCTTCGCCAGCGTCCAGCAGGGCCCGGCCCCGGGCCTCCAGCTCTTTCAAGAGGCGCGGGCGCATGGCGGCCTGGTAGCCCTCGGGATCGGCGAAATATTTGGGCAGCTCTTCCCAGGTGGCGGAGAGCCCAGCGTCCTGGAGCACTCGGGCCAGATCGGCCAACATCTCGTCGGCGGTCTGGTAACGTTCGTTGATGTCCACCGCCAAAGCGCGACGGATGATCCCCGCGATCGCCCCCGAACTTTCGGGCGCGATCTCCACCGGGTCCTGATATTCGCCCCGGGAAACTCGGCGGATGGTCTCCAGCGGCGTGGCGCCTCGGAAGGGCAGGGTACCGGTGACCAAACGATAGAGCACGATGCCGGCGCTGTAGAGATCGGTGCGGTGATCGGTGTGCAGGCCGTCGGCTTGCTCCGGCGACATGTAGCTCGGCGAACCCACCAAGTTCCCGGTCACGGTCATCTTGGCTTCGTTGAGCACCTTGGCGATGCCGAAGTCCGAGAGCTTGGGGCGCCCCTCTTTGCCGACCAGGATGTTGTCGGGCTTGACGTCCCGGTGGATGACGCCGACCTCGTGGGCCGCCCGCAAAGCCCGCAGGAGCTCGGTGATGATCATCGCCGCGACCTCGGGCATGGGACGCGGGTGGCGATCGAGGAACTGGCGCAGTGACTTGCCGTCGATCAGCTCGGTGACCAACCAGGTGCAGTCCGGATCATCGCTGGCGTAGTCGTACACCTCGATGACGTTTTCGTGCTTCAGCTGGGCGATCGCCCGGGCCTCCCGGGCCAACCGTTCTCGGGCCTCGGGGCTCTCGGCGACGTGGGCGTGCAGGATCTTCACCGCGACCGGTCGACCCAAACGATGATCGTCGCCGATGTGCACGGTCGCCATGCCGCCCGACCCGATCCGCTCCTTCACTTCCCAGCGGCCGCCGAGGACTCGGCCGACCCAGAAGCTGCCGCTGGGCGTGGCGCCATCCTCGCCGGTGCGCCAACTCCCTCCCGATCGGTGGGCTGGTTTGCCGCTGCCGCCGCTGCTCGGGGTGTGGGTCGGCCCCAAGGGGTCAGCGGGGACTTGGTCGTCGTCCTTCCCGGTCCCCACGGGGGAAGGTTGTACCTGATCCGATGCCCCAGGTGTCGCCCCGGCCTGAAGGGTCGGTCAACAGGGGGAGACGGCCGGAACTAAATCTCCGAGCGGGGCCTCACTCCGCAAATAGCTGTTACAAAACATGTTTTTGCGCTTCATCGACCTGTGGTCTGGGCCCCTCGGATCTGAATCTCCGACAGCCGGATGCGTCATCACCCCGGGGGCTCGGTCCTTTGTGCTCGGCATCATCCTTGCCTATAGCGGCCCATGATGTCCCGGGGATCGCTGCTGGGCCTGGCGTGGGTGGTCCTCGCCGCCCTCCCGTCCACCGCCTGGGCCGAACGCCAGCTGGTCCGGGCCGCCCCGGTCGCGGGCCATGAAAGTTGGTCGCCGCGCCGCCTCTTCAACGCGGCCCTCGCCGGGGAACAACGGGGCGACCTGATGGGTGCGGTGCAACTCTATCTGTCGGCCCGCCTCAGCCGGCGCGAGTCCTTCGCGGATCAACTCTACGCCCGCGGGGCCGGGCTGCGACTGGTGCGGGTCTTGGCGGGTGTGGATGACGACGCCGCCACCGCCGCCGCCTTGATGGTCAGCGCCGAGGCCGAACGAGGGTCCCCGACCGATCTGGCGCCGCTGATCCGCAGCTTGCTCCATCGCCTGGAGAACGCCGGTGAGTTGGAGGTCCTGAAGGGCACCATCGCCGCGGTCCGTTTCCACAAACGCCTCGGCTGCTCGATCGTCGAGGTCGAGGACGAACACACCGAAGAGCGCCGGGTGATCCTGGCCGAAGGGACCATCGGCCCCTTTTCGGCGGGTGACCTGGTGCGGATGTTGGTCAAGAAGGATCAGACCCGGGCCTTGGCGAGTTGGCGGATGGTCGCGGTCGGGCCCGCCGAAGCCGACGGTTGGCAGGTGGTGAGTGTCCAGGGTCTGGCCGCTGCCCAGCCCCCGACCGCCAAACACTGACGGCCATCCCGGAGCGCAAACGCCCGAGCGGGCTTGTCGTCGATTGCGGCCGGGTCCAGGCTCCCGATCATGAAGAAGCTGATCGTGCTCCTTGCCGCTGGGGTGGGGGCGTGCAGCAGCAGTGAGGTGCCTCCTCCTGCGCCTCCACCTCCGCCTCCGCCCCCGGATAACCGGCTCCTCGACGTGCCGTCGCCCGACTGGCGTGACCAAGTGATCTACTTCGTCTTCACCGATCGCTTCGCCAACGGTGATCCCAACAACGATGATCAAGGGCAGGGCGAGTTCGACGCCAGCGACTTCCGCCGTTATTCGGGGGGTGACCTGCAAGGGGTCATCGATCGATTGGATTATATTCAAGGGATGGGCGTCACCGCGGTGTGGATCACTCCGCCGGTCGCCAACCAGTGGTGGGATCCGCGGGCCCAGTTCGGCGGTTTCCACGGTTATTGGGCTCGGGACCTGACCGCGGTCGACGAACACCAAGGCACCCTCGAGACCTACAAAAACCTCTCCGACGCCCTGCACCGGCGGGGCATGTATTTGATTCAGGACATCGTGCCCAACCACCTGGGCAACTTCTTCTCCTGGGACGGCGCTTACGATCCCGGCAACCCCGCCACCAACTTCGTCCTCAACGAAGCCAGCGTGCCGACCAGCAAGCCCGCTCAGGCTCCGTTTTCCTCCAACGACGCCCGGGATCCGGACCAACGGGCGGCGGCCATCTATCACTTCACCCCGCAGATCGTGGACTTCACCGATCCGCTCCAAGAGAAGACCTGGGCCATCAGCGATCTCGACGATCTCAACACCGAAAATCCGGTGGTGATCGAGGCGCTGAAGAAGGCCTACGGTTATTGGATCGACGAGGTCGGCGTCGACGGCGTGCGCATCGACACCGTCAAGTTCGTGGCCCCCGAGTTTTGGCCCCAGTTCCTCCACGACAGCGGCGACGTGCCGGGCCTCGAGAGGGTCGCTCGTGCCACCGGCCGGGAGGGCTTCTTGACCTTCGGGGAGGTGTTCGAGACCTCCCAACCTTACGGCGACGAAGGTGAGCAGAAGATCCGGGCTTATCTTGGATCCGAAAGTGCGCCCTCCTTGGACTCGGGCCTGGCCTTCCCGCTCTACGACACCTTGAAGCGGGTGTTGGGTGAAGGGCGCCCCACCGCGGAGTTGGCCGATCGGCTCCAGAAGATGGTCGACCCGACCCTGGTGCCGCGGCCCTATCTGACCCCGACCTTCCTCGACAACCACGACGTGCAGCGCTTCTTGTCGGTCGCCTCGCCCCAGGCCTTGAGCCATGGCTTGACCCTGTTGTTCACCTTACCGGGGCTCCCGGTGGTCTATCAGGGCACCGAACAGAACTTCACTGAACCCCGGGCCTCGATGTTCGCCGCCGGCTGGGGATCGGGCGGCGTCGATCACTTCGACACCACCGCACCGACCTACCTGCAAGTCAAAGCGCTGGCTGCGCTTCGGGCCGCGGAGCCGGCGCTCCGCCACGGCACCTTGCGGGTGGTTCGCAGCAGCCCCGACGCCGGCGTCTTGGCTTACCTGCGGGAGGAGGGGAGCTCCCGCTTGTTGGTGATCCTCAACAGCGCGCCGGTGCGGGTGTTGGTCGGGCAACTCGACCTGGACCTCGCGCCCGGCACGGTGCTCGAACCGGCCTTGGGGAGCGGCGACGAATGGGTCGCCGACGATCAAGGCCTGTTGCTCAAGGAGCTCGACGCCAATTCGATCGCCGTCTACCGGATCACCGAACGCACCCAAACCCCCACGCCCATGGTGATTCAGATCCAGGTCGACTCTCCGCTCGAGGGCCAGACCTTCACCGGACCGATCGGCATCCGGGGTCGGGCCGTCGGCTTGGCCAACGTGTCGATGGTCTTCGACGATCGGATCAGCATGACCATCCGGGTGCCGGTGCGTCCCGACGGGACCTTCACCACCACCGTGGCCCTCGACCGCTACGAATACGGCGAAAGTGATCACACCATCACCTTCTACTCCCGCAACGACGGGGTGGTGTCGGTGCGCTCTTCGTTCCGGGTCGATCGGGTCTTCGATGGTCAAACCATCCCGGTGCCCGACGTCTTGGGCGATGACGTCGGGCCCAACGGCCAATATCGATACCCGACCGACGCCACCTTCTCCGATCAGATGGACGTGGAGAACCTCACCATCTTGGCGGGGGGCAGCACCTTGATCCTGCGCCTGCAGATGGCCGAGATCACCAAGGTCTGGGCCCCGGCCAACGGCTTCGATCACGTCAGCTTCAACCTCTACTTCGATCTGCCGAGCAGCACCGGCCTCTCGGTCTTGCCCAAGATCGACGCCACCGCCCCCGGCGACTTCGCCTGGGACTACACCCACTTCGTCTTCGGCTTCGGTCAGGCATTACATTCAAAAGACGGCGCGACGGCGACCGAGATGGGGATGCCGGTGCCCGGTGCGCCCAAGATCAAGGTGGACGCCGCCCTCCGCCAGATCGAGTTGACCTACGACGGCGCCAACTTCGGCGTGGCCGACTGGGGCGGCGTCAGGCTCTACCTCACCACCTGGGACTTCGACGGCCTCGACGCCCGTTATCGAGACCTCTCCGAGGCCGGCGGCCAGTGGGTCATGGGGGGTGCACCCGCCGGATCTCCCAAGATCATGGACGACGTGGGCCCGGTGTTGATCCCGCCGGGCTGAGGGACCGTCGACCCCTCCAGATCCAGCTTCGGGTCCGGGCGGCCGCGGCCTTTTTACGGCCATCGAGCCGCAACAAGTTCGTCTCTTGCGTCGCGTTCGGTTACGGTCCCCGCCGTCGATGGACCTCGCGGCCTCCCTGAAAAACTCCGTCACCACCATGGCTCTGGCGACGGTGATCGCGTGGATCTACCTGGTGATCGTTCGTCTGGCCTGGAAGGTCCCGTGGCGAGAGGGGGCGCGGCGCGCTGGCCTCACCATCGGTGCCCGCCGACCGTGGATTTGGGCGTTCGTTTTGCTCCCTCCGCTCCTGCTCTACACCTACCTGACCTATTCGGTGGCGGCGCCCACGCCCGCTGACGTGACCTCGCCCTATCATCCAATGCTTGGTCGGGGGCTGACCGGGGAGGTGCTGCTGGCCTCCTTGGGCTACGGCCTGTTGGCCTCGGGCTGGGGTGAGGAGTTGGTGTTCCGAGGGCTGATCGCGGGCGCTTTGGGGCGGCGGTGGTCATTGCCGTCGGCCAACCTGATTCAAGCCGCGATCTTCTTGGCCCCTCACCTGCTCATCCTCTTGGTGAAGCCCAGCGCCTGGCCCTTGTTGCCCGGGGTGTTTGCCTTGGCTTTGATGACGGGCTGGTTGCGCTTGCGCTCGGGCTCGATCGGTCCTGGCTTGTTGTTGCACGGCCTGGGCAACAGTTTCGTCGGCGTGTTGGCCAGCGGGGCGCTGCCGCTCCCGAACTGAGCGGGCGCCTCAGCCCGCCAAGGCCTCGTACAGCGCCTTGACCAACAGCGGCATCGGGGTGGGCCGGCCCAGCTGGCGACGGAGCGTGGGCGTGAGCAGCTCGGCTGGGGCCTTCTCCAAGACCTTTTGGGCCAAGCTGACCGCGAAGGCTGAGTGGGCCAAGGCCGCCCGTGAAGGATCGGTGGCCAAGGCACCCTCCAGATCGAGCAACACTGCCCGGGCCGGGCGCCCGTTCACCAAAAAACGCCCCGGATCGGCGTCGGGCAACTCGATGCCGCTGGCGGCCAAGACCTTCAGGATCAAGGCCAGATCCAAGGCCAAGGTCAGGGCGTCTTTGGGCCCGAGTTCGCTCAAGGCGGCGGGCAAAGGCCGACCGGGCGCGCTGACGAACAAAAAGGCGGTGCCGTCTTTGCCGAGGCCCTGGGCCAAGACCGGGGGGATGCCTGGCAAGAGCAAGTCAGCTTGCAATCGGGCCTCGGCCGCCAACTTGCCCGCGTCCTCGACCTTGGCGATCCGCCCCCAGCCGAAGCGACGCCCCTCCAACCAGAAGGCCTTCACCAGGTGTCGACCCGGCGCCAAAGGTTGGGACTCATCCAAGGTGATCTTGCCGACCTGCCGCCAGGCCAAGGCGTCACGCCAAGCCGTCAAGCTCTTGAGATAAGGATGGGCCGACAAGAGGCTGTTCAGCACCGCCTTGGCGCCGCCCGCGTCTCCTTCTGCCAACAACCGCTCCGCCTCGCGCTGACCAAGGCTGGCGTAGGCCGGATCCGAACGGGGGATGCTGTCGAGCAGGCCCCGGGGGATCTTCTTGGGCGCCCGGCCGTCGATGCCGGACAAGGCCAACTCGAGGAGCCGCACCCGGATCTCCTTCGGATAACTCTTGAGCACCGCGTCGGGGGACTCGAGCCAACGGTTCAGCCCCTCGAGCACTCGGCCTCGGGCGGTTTCGTCGTCGGGCAAGCGGGCCCCCGAGATCACCACCCGATGTACGGCGGCCAGGGGCGCAAACAGGGCCTTGGCCTCGGCGTCGAGCTCCTCCCGTTCGAACAAGGCGTGGGCGCCGTGGCTCGACAACAAGCCGATCGCCACCTGGACTCGATCGGCGCCTTGAAAGGTCCCTTGCAAGATCTCCAGGACTCGACCGAGTTGAGCCGGGGCCAAGGTCGAGAAGTCGAAGCGGGCGATGGTCAGGTGAAAGGCTTGGGCCGCCTCTCGTCGATCGGCGCCGGCGGCCAAGGTCTCCAGGTAGCTGAGCAGGTTTTCGGGCGTCGGTTGGAGGCGCACGATGCCGGCCAAGAAGTTGGCTCGGGCCCCGGCTTGGCTCTTGAACGGATCCCGAGAGAGGGCCTGTTCGATCACGCTCCGATCCAACTTGTCGAAGAGGTGTTTGAGCACCCCGCGATCGCTGGGGGGTTTGGCGCCGTTCACCAAGAGATCTTCGGCGGCGTTCAAAGAGAGCCGCAGCGCCCCTTTGTAGCGGCGCAAAAAGGCCAAGTGGGCGTCCAGCTCGGCCCGTTCATCACCTTCGAGGGGCGCCTCCCGATCCGCTTCCAGATCGAGCCGTCGGGTTTCGGTGAGGGGCAAAAGGGCCCGGGAAGGTCGGCCATCGACGCGTCCCCCACGATCCTCGCGCCCGCCCCGGCCCCCACCGGCACCTCCCCGTTCGCCGCCCCGCCCTCGGCCCCGGTCTCCGCCCCGGCCGCCGCCGCGTTCGCCGCCTCGGCGATCTCCCCCGGACTTTTCGCCGCCGGCCCGAGGTTGGCCGCCGCGGCGTGGCCCTCGTTCGCCCCTGGGTCCTGGCTGCCTCGGTCGCTCGTCGTTCACCGGCGGAGAATCTCCTTGGACAGGACCGGTGACAACTGGCGTATAGGGAGACGATGCGCGTCGTTACCCTGCTTTTGGCCTCCAGCTGCGCGGCGTTTTGGGGCTGCGGCCAGGAGATCACCGTCCTCCAATGTGATGGCCACGTCGACGTCGACGCGGGCGTCACCGGCGACACGGGCCCCTTCGACTCGGGGACCCCGGATCTAGGGATGGCGGATCTGGGGGTCGACGGCGGGACCCCCGGGGACACGGGCCCCGAACCCGACAGCGGGGTGATGGGCTGCAACGGTGCGACTTATTGCCTGACCGATCTGGTGGTTTCGGCCGAGGAGGCGCCGGTCCGGACCGCGGTCACCTTCACGCCCACCGTCGACAACCCCCAATCCAAGGTGTTGACCTACCGGGTCGAGCTGGCCGGCAGCTCCCGGCGGCCCGAGTTGCCCGCCCTGGTGCTGTCCGACATCACCCATACTATCAACGTCGATCCGAACACCGGCTTGGTGACCTTCCTCGTCACCGAGGTCCCGACCTGGTTCGCTTCCACCACCTTCGAGATCCGCCTTTACGCCAAGGGCCCGGGCAACGAGCCCGAGGTCAACGTCAGCGCCAGCGTCAAGATCAAGGGCAACCTGGTGATCTCCAGCGGCAGCATCATCTACGCGATGGCCTCCGATGGTCGGCCGGCCCGCAGCCAAAACTTCACTCAAGGGCGCTTCATCAGCGGCCAGAGCTTCGTGCGGACGCCCAGGGACCTGCTCTTGGCCCGGGATGGATCCTTGGTGGTCTACGACTTCGGCGCGGTGCCCCACCGGCTCCGACGGTTCGACCTGAGCGGCGAAAACTCCCTGCTCCAGGACTTCGAGTTCCAGGACGCCAACCAAATGCCGTACCTGGAGCGGTCCGATGCCAGCCGAGGGCTCGCCCAGCTCCCGGACGGGCGCTACGGGGCCGTCGACTACAGCTTCTCGCGGACGCCCAAAAGCCGGATCGTGCTCTTCAACGAGAACGGCAGCTACGCCGCCACCCTGACGGCCCTCGATCCCAACGTCGAGTGGGCCGGGTTGACCACCACGCCCGCGGGCGAATTGGTCACCTTGGAGCGGGGCACCGACGGGCGTTTGGTGACCCTCAGCCCGAGCACCGGAGCGGTCACCGGGATGATCGCCCAAGGGGTCAGCAATGGGTTCACCGTGACCCGCAGCGACGACGGCTTCTACTACGTCGGCCTGACCAGCGGGGTTATCCGGATCTCCGCCCAGGGGGCCCGACAAATGGTGAGCGGTATCCAGACTGGCACTTCGGATTGGTACCAGTACTTTTCGCCCTTCGGCCCGACCTCCATGGCGATCAGCCGCGACTTTGGCAGCGAGTCGGACAACGTCGGGATCGTGGTCGGGACCATGTTCACCGGCTGGCTGCGACAGGCCGCCGTCAACAACCCTTACCTGACGCCGTCCGGCCTCGCCTACCTCGACTAAACAAGGTCCCCCCGTCGACTGTCGTATCGAGGGGTTGGCGATTGCCACCCTCACTTTCACATGATAGCGACCGACCATCTTCCCGACGGACCCATCCGTAACGGCGAAGTGCAGCAGCATGATGACTACCAGGAAGAATCAGACCTTAGGCGCTGAGAGGCGCCGGTCGCTGCGAGCGGCGACCGCTTTGGCGTCGCTACTCGCACTGCCCTTGCTCGAGTCCCAAGCCCTCGCGCTCCAGGGCGGCGAAGATCCGGCGTTGTTGCCGGTGCTCGTCGACAAGCGCTTCGGCGGCAAGGGTCGGGTGCAGACCTCGCTGATGTTCTCGACCGAGATGGTCACGAAGTTCGTCGAAGGCCTGGGCGTCTACGCCGGGGTCCAGTACAGCTTCTCGGACCTGCTCGCGGTCGGCGTCTCGGGCGGCTACCTGTTCTCGAGCGAGACCAGCATCATGGACGAGGTCCGGGCCAACTTCCCCGGGCAAGAGCCGCCGCTGTCGGACCTCTACCAGTTCAACTGGACCGGCGGCGCCGACATCATGCTGGTGCCGATCTACGGCAAGATGTCCTTCGCCTCCGAGTTCGATCCGGCCTTCGACCTCTACCTCGTTGGTGGTGGTGGCGTGGCCGGGACCAAACGCAAGCTGGGTGACGGTGGCTCCCGGAGCAAGATCGCTCCGGTGTTCAACATCGGCATCGGTCTGCGCTTCTACTTCAGCAAGCTCTTGGCCTTCCGCCTCGAGTTCCGCGATTTCTTCTACCCCGATCCCGGCAGCAGCGACGAAGAGAACCAAGCGCCCGGGACCGAGGTCAGCGGCATGACCACCCACCTCCATTTCCAGGCGGGTCTGCAGTTTACGTTCGGAGGTGAGGAGTAATGCGCGCCCTGACTTCGTTGCCCTTCGCGGCGTTGTTGTTCGCCGCCCCGGCCTTCGCCCAAGACGAAGCTCCGGCCGCCGAGACGCCCGTCGAAGAAGCCAAGCCCGCCGCTCCCGCCGCCAAGGCCGACGGTTCACCCTTCGCTCGGGTCGCCGACGAAGAAGAGACCATCTACGCCGTCCAGCGGAAGGCGTACTTGGTGAAGAAGAAGTTCGAGCTGACGCCGCTGTTCGCGTTGTCGTTCACCGACAACTTCGTTCAGACCTTCGCGCCGGCCGCCAGCATCACCTACCACGCGGCCGAAAACTTCGGCCTCGAGCTCTTCGGCGCGTACATGTTCCCGACCGAGTCGGGCCTGACCAACGAGATCCTCGACAAGGGCAAGTTGACCCCCGAGGTCGCCAAGTTGACCCAGATGTTGTGGGCCGCGGGCCTCGGCGTGCAGTGGAGCCCGATCTACGGAAAGATCCAGATCTTCGGCGCCTCCCTCGGCAACTTCGCCTTCTACGTGGGCGCGGGCATGGCCATCGGTCAGAGCCGAGTTCAGTGCACCCCGGCCACCATGCTCGACCCCAATCGGGGCTTCAACCCGCCCGAGTGCCCCCAGATCGAGGAGCAGCCCGACGGCACCCAAGACACCCAGCAGCGGGTCTATGAGCCGGCCACCCTCAAGGTGATGGGCTCCCTGTCGGGCGGCGTGCGCTTCTATTTCCAGGACTGGATCGGCCTGAAGTTCGAGGTGAAGGACTACATCTTCACCAGCCGAGTCTACCGGCCCGACACGATGGAGCCGACCCAACGCTTCACCGACGCGGTCCGAAACAACATCTTCGCCCAGATCGGCCTGAGCTTCTTGCTCGGCGGTGAGGAGTGAGAGCGATGCGTTCTGCGCGGATTTCTGCCGCCGCTTTGGCGATTTTGGCCCTGCCCCAGGTGGCGCAGGCCGCCGACATCGACAAGGCGATCCAGGCCTACAACAGCGACAACTACGTCGACGCGGCCTTCCTGTTCTTCGACGTGACTGAACGTTCGGACGATCCGGACTCCAAGGTGAAGGCCGAGTACTACTTGGCCCACTCGCTCTTCCGGGCCGGCTACCTGTTGCCGGCGTTCCAGTACTACGGCGAGGTCTTCAACGCGGGTGAGGCTCACCCGTACTTCTTGAAGGCCACCGAAGGTCTGCTCAACGTGGCCGACAAGTTGGGTGACGACACCCTGGTCCCGGAGTTGATCAACAAGGGCTACGTCGGCAGCTTCAGCCAGCTCAAGGCCGACGAGCTCAACGCCATCAACTACATGGTCGGCATGATCTCCCAGCGTCGCCGGGACTACGCCGAAGCCAAGCAGTTCCTGGAGGCGGTGACCGAGTCTTCGCCGTACTACATTCGCGCTCGGTACCTGCTCTCGATCATGGCGGTCAGCACCGCCACCGATCAGGGCGCCGAGGACTACAGCGAGGCCATCGCCCACTTCGACGAGCTGGAGAAGAAGCTGACCGGCTCCACCGAAGACGAAAAGAAGAAGCTCTTCCGCATCTCGCTTTTGGGTAAGGCCCGGGCCTACTACTCCCAGGGCGACTTCAAGAAGAGCGTCGAATACTACGAGAAGGTCCCGCGCTTCTCCGAGGACTGGTACGACGCCATGTTCGAGTCGGGTTGGGCTTACTTCCAGAACGCTCAGTTCGGTAAGGCCCTGGGTATGGTCCACTCGATCCAGTCGCCGTACTTCGACGACCGGTATCGGGCCGAGTCCTTCGTGCTCAAGGCCACCGTCTACTTCCAAATGTGCCACTTCGACCGGGCCCGGAAGGCCCTCGACGCGTTCTTCTTGATCTACGAACCCATGTCCGAGCAGCTCAAGCCCTTCATGGAGGGTGAACAGAGCGACGCCGAGATGGTCGAGTTGATCGTGAAGGGCGACGCCAAGTTCCCCAACGAGATCCGGCTGCAGGTCTCCAACAACCGTCGCTTCCAGAAGTTCCTCAAGCAGGTCCAGGAAGTCGACAGCGAGCTCGAGAAGGCCAAGGCCCAGTTCCCCGAGGGCGGGTTCAAGGCTCAGATGGTCTCTTTGCTGCAAGATCAGCGGGAACAGCGGGTCGCCTTGACGGGCAAGTTGGTGCGGGATCAGCTCCGTCGTGAGGCGGCGTTCCTCGACGACTTCCTCAACCAGGCCCGGATCATCAAGTTCGAGACCGCCGACGCCGAGCGCAAGATGCTCGAGGCCGGCAAGGACATCACCAAGGGCCCCCGGGCTCGTGGTCCCCGTCCCGAGGTCCCCGACGACAAGCACCAGTATTGGGCCTTCCTCGGCGAATACTGGATCGACGAGATGGGCTATTACGAACACTCGATCAAAGACGAGTGTGTGAACGACATCTTCGAGTAAGCCTCCATGGGTGCGCCGTCCTCCTCCTGGCGCGCCACCTCCCTGCTGATCTTCGTCGCGCTGAACTCCATCCTGGTGCTCCCCGGCGAGGTCCGAGCCGACGAGGTTCACTTCTCGGCCTACGATCTTCGGTCCCTGTTCTTCATCTCCAAGAGCAGCAACGCCAACCGAGTCCGCTACGCACTCCGCTTGGATCGGAGCTGCCAACCCCTCGGTGATGAGCCGGTCCAGGCCTATTGGCAGAACCTGGAGCGAGGTCCCCACGATCTCGAGCCCCTCTCCACCTTGGATCAGCTGGCCTACGGCATCGCCGAACAACACGTCCGCAGGGAAGGAACCCAGGCGATCGTCCAGTTGGTGTTGCGGGCCGTAAAGTCCCGCCCGGTGCGGGTGCGGATCGAAAAGGTCGCCGACGCGTGTCGCGCCGAGGTCACCGTCCTGATCGGTGACAAGGTCGCCACCCTGGAGCAGGTGCACGTGACCTTGGAGAGCCCGGTTTCAGTGCGCCACCTGGACATCCTCGGGCGCACCAAAGACGGCGCGCAGGTCGAAGAGCGCCTCAGCCCCTGATGACCTCGGGAGTTCCTTCGACAAGGTCCCGCCTGCCTCAGTCCACCCGGGTCCACGCTGGTTGGACCTTGGCGACCGTCTCCACCAACAGGTCCTCCGAAAACGGCCGCTCCAACACCGCTTTGGCGCCGAGCCATGCCGCTTCGTGGTGGCTGGCCCTTTCTTTGGCTGATGTGACTAAGATCACAGAGGGGCGCCAGGCACCTTCTTGGACCCCCGCCAAGATCGAGAGGCCGGTGACCCCGGGCAACACCGCGCCCGCCACGATCAAGTGAGGGGCGGGTTCGGTCTGTTCGCCCAGCAGGTAGGGCGAGACCTGAGTCAAGATGTCGAGGCCATCCAGGGCCAAGGTGACGTCGTAGCCCGCGGTCTTCAGGCACCGGGCCAGCTGCCGAGCGAAATGAACGTCGGTGTCGGCGACGATCGCTCGGGATTGGATCACGGTCGGCGCCGGTGAGCCATCGAAGGGATTTTCAGTCCCGCGACGTTGCCGCTTGGGACTCGGCTCAGGGAGATCGAGGCCCGCCACCTCGTCGAAAGAAAACACACTCGGTCCGTGGATCGTCTTCATCGTCGCCTCTTTGATCAGTGGTGCCGTGGAGTAGACGCGCGAGCGCGCGGCTTACTTCCGTGAAGATTGCAATCCGCTTGCCAGACGAACCTTCGCGGGTCGGACCGGTGGAGCCGGGGCAAAACGGCCCATCGGGGTCGCTGATGGCCGCCATCGAAAGGGCCGATGAACACTCGGCCCTTGGTCCCCACTTCTTAGGCGAAGGCGACGGTGAACACGAAGTCGCGCCGAGCTGGCCTTCGAGGGGATAGATACAATGAAGAAGCTGAAGCTGTTTTTTTTGGCCGCGAGTTTGGCCCTCACCTCCGCCTGTGGCGGCGTCGAAGGCGACGACGCCGAAGCGCCCGATCTCCAGATCGAGGTTCACCAGAGCGCGATCATCGACGACGATCCCTTGGTGCACGAGACGGTCGATCGATGCCTCAACGAAGGACGCCCCTGTCACGTCTTCGCCTGGCAAGGCGGCGTACAGCGGTGTTTCTCCGGCAAGATCATCTGCGCTTCGGCCTCGGTCCGCTTCCCACACTGTGATGCCCTCGGCATCAGCGGCGCCTACGAGCAGGGGCGTTGTGTCCCGCGCGGGACCGAACCCCACGTTCCGGGCGGTCATTCTCCCCGGTGAACCACGGGCTCCGCCTGGGCCCCTCCAAAGAACCATTGCCCTGCGACCGAACCTTCTTTCAGGATGGGGCGGCGTGGATCCGCTGAAGGTGCGCCCAACCGGCACAATCGGGGTCATCGGCTCCGACCCCGGGCCACCTGCTCAAGATCCGAACCTCAAGGTCCCGACGCCGTCGCTGCCGCCCACCGGACATTACGGCGCGCCCCCGACCACCCTCGGTGCCCACCACGTCTCCCCCGGCAAGTTGCTCCAAGTGAACGGCTTCGGCCTCACCCCGGCGGCCGAGTTCGGAGACCTCCCCCTCGAGCTGCGCACCCAGCTCACCCAAGACGTGGCCCAAAAACGCCGTCGTCGGGTCGAACAAGACGAGGGGGCCCGGCTGCTCACTTGGCGGGAGGACTACGGGCGGATGTTGACCGAAACGACGCTGAAGGTGGGCCCGGGCCTCTTCCAGCTCGGCGAACACAAGATGGCGCCGTTGGAGAATCTCCCGGGCACCGTCAACCTGGGCCTCGCTCGTCACGCCACGCCCGGGGGTTCCCGGTTCGTGAAGTTGTTGCCCCAAACCGGCTTCCCCGACTTCCTGGCGGGCAACGTCTTGGCGGAACAGCTGGGTGGCCCCAAGATCCACCGCTTCGGTCGGGCCGAGATCCAAGGGGGCACGGGGCGACTCGAAAACTATCGGGCCGTCATGTTCCTGGAGATGGAAGAGCTCTACCCCGGCACCAGCCTCGGGCGGCTCAAGGAGCTGATGAAGGCGCTGAAGGCTGGCGAACCACCCCGCTTGGGGCTCGATCGAATTGCGGCGGGCTTCGCCGAGTTGATCGTCCGCGGGATGATCGCGGGCGTCGCTCCCGCCGATCCCGACCTGCTCTTTGGGCAAGACGGCAGCTGTCGCCCCCTGGACGGCGACGCCTTTTATCGCGTCTTCGATCCCGAGGAGATCGTCGGCATGATCCGGCAGGCCCTCAACGAACACGGCTGGGAGATGCTCCGGGAACCGCTGGGTCAGGCCTTAAACGCCGCGGTCGAGGCTGCCCCAGTGGATGATCGAAAGCGGCGCAACCTCCGGGACGCGCTCCAGGTCTATTGATCGATCGCGCCGGGCAACATCAAGCCCCCGACCTCGCAGACCTCCATGGTGCTGGCCTTCAGGAACTGAACCCGGGCCACCAAGGGGTCACCGCCGATTTGCAAGTTAGGTTGACAGCCCGTCTTTTGATGATGGAGCACGATCCGGGTCAGTGGTGTTGTGGCGCCCGCAGCGACGGACAAGCGAAGCGGCGGATCCGGAACAAAACAAGGGCCCATGTTGCAGGTCTGGTAGTAGTCGTAGCCCGGTGAAAGGCCGCTGAAGCGGACCGGGCCGCCCGGGCAATCCACCAGCAACTCCACCTGGTGATCGCTGACGTCCCGGTTCCGCAGCGCAACCAAAACCTCCAGCCCCTCTTGGAGGCTCCGGACTTCGAGTTCGGGTTGAAGCAAACAGCGAGGGCCGATCGCCCCTTCGGGGTGCAGGTCTTGAAGCAAAGGGCCCACCGGCCCGTTTGGTGCTGGGGGGACGGGGGGCGCGGGCGGCGGCGGAGTCTCCACGCTTCGACCGGCGTCAGCGCTGGCGCAAGCCCCGGCGAGCAGGAGGGCCAAGCGAAGGAGGCGACGCACGGGTGGCCTCAGGCCAACAGCTGGGTGAGTTCGCCGTCCTCCAAGTGGTTGTGGGGATCGGCGGTGTCGACCTCGGGGAAGCGGCGCACCGGGTTGGTGGGCCGGCCGTCTTGGCCCCTTGGCAACACGGCGTTGAACACGGTGGTCAGCA
Organism: Deltaproteobacteria bacterium; assembly: GCA_016703535.1. Classification (GTDB taxonomy): domain Bacteria; phylum Myxococcota; class Kuafuiibacteriia; order Kuafuiibacteriales; family Kuafuiibacteriaceae; genus Kuafuiibacterium; species Kuafuiibacterium phototrophicum. The sequence goes on from JADJBV010000002.1 coordinate 2,154,872, forward strand.
GCTTGTTGTGGGAGCTGCAGCCGTCGATCCAGCCGATGTCCAGGTTGTAGACGTTGGCGGGGTTGTCGGCGGGGCCGATCCGGGGACCGTTGGTTTCGGTGTCCAACCGCTCGTCCCAACGACCGTTGCTGGAGCAGTCGAACATCTGACCCGAACGTAGGTACCCGCCGGCGGTGCCCGCCACCACCGCGGTGATGTCGATGAAGTGGTGTTGGCGGCCATCGCCGAACTCCGGCATCCAGACCACCACGCTGTCGTCGAGGAGTGAAAAGCCGTCCAAGTAGCCGAGCAGATCTCGATAACGATCGCCGTACCACATGTCGATCCACGACATGTTGCGCTCCACGTCGGTCAAAAATCCGGGCTCGGCTCCGTCGCTGCCGTTGCGGTGGGAGAGCTCGTGGTGGCGTTCGCCGCCGTGCCAGGTGCCGTTTTGTCCCGAGCCGATCCCCATCGAACCGAAGGCTGGGCCACCGGCGCCGCTGGACCACTGGATCGTCGCGACCCGGGTGTGATCGCACAAAAACGACAGGGCGATGATCTTCATCATCAGATCACCGATCTGCTGGAAGTCTTCGTAGCGCCCCAGCTGATCGTTGGTGCGCCCCTCATAGGCTCGGACGTTGGCCTCCGGCGCCAGGCCGTCCCGGGCGGCGGTGGTGCACATTAGGCCCATGTTGTTCATGCCGTCTTCGGTCTCTTCCAAAAGGCCCAGCCAGTTGGTTACCAGCTGCCGGTCTCGGTTGCCGAGGCGCAGGCCTTGGATCTGCTGGAGTTCGCCCCGGACCAGGTCCGCGACTCGCCGCCGCTTTCGCACCAGGTGATCTTCGGCGGGGGAACCGGAGCTGATGCCCATCAAACGTCGATAGGCCACCCAGGGGTTGTTGATCCCCGGGTCCGGATCTTCCGGGCCTTTGTAGCTGATGAAGCTGGTGCCGTTGCCGTTTCGCGGATCGGCGTTGGTGCCCACGTGCAACACCAGCGGCAACTTTTGGCCGTCCACCACCGGGTTGATGGCGTCGGCGATCGCGTAGTCCAAGGACCGGCCCAGGGCCAAACCTTGCCCACCACCGATGCCCGCCGCGGTGAAGCGGTTGGCGGTGTTCATCCCGTGATCACCACCGTCGGCCAGATCCAAAAATCCCTGCCGTGAATTGCGCATGCCGCGCAGCACCGAGATCCGGGACGAATAGGCCTGCAGGTTGCGCAGGCCCCACTCGGGGTGCCGAAAGATCGCCCGAGGCACGCCGTTGGTCAGGGTGGTGGAGGTGTCCAAAGCCCGGGCGGCGAAGGTGTCGGCGGTCAAAGGCCCAAAGGCCGAGCTGCCGCCGCCGTGCCGGTTGCGCGGATAAAAGGTGCTCAGGTTGAAGCCGTTGGGGCTCCAGAAGAACACCGCCCGCTTGGGGGTCGGCGTCGTTTGGGCGGCGACGGGCCGGGAGAAGATCGAGAGGGCCGGCAACCCGACCAAGGCCCCTCCCAAACCTTTGAGGAAGCGGCGGCGTGGGAAGTTCATGGGGCCTCCGTGGTGGCGCGATAGGCGAAGGCGTCGCTGGAGACCAGCTCGACCAAGAAGCTCTTGATGGTGGCGTCGGGCAGGGCCAGGTGTTGGGCCAGGTCTCGTTCGGTGCAGCCCAGCTCCACCGCGCTGTCCGAGAAGGTGAACTCGGCGAAGCGATGCACAAAACACTGCTGGGCCTGAGGGCTGGCGGCCAAAAGTTCGGCGTAGTCTTTGGCGTTGCTGTAGCTGCGCTCCTGGCCATCGAGGCGCAAGGTCCCGGTGGTGTCGACGGGCGCGCCGTTGTCGGTGGTGCGGTGTCGGCCAAGTCCGTCGAAGGCCTCGTACGGATAACCCATCGGGTTGAGGCGGGTGGTGTGGCAAGCGCTGCAGGGCACGCCGGCGGTCATGGCGTCGACCCGCTGCCGGGTGGTGACCAGGTCGGCCTGGTTCATGGGCAACGGCGTGGACTCGGCGCCTGCCGGCGGGGCCCCGGTCGTCTCGCAGAGGATCCGGTGGAGCACGAACGATCCGCGGAAGATCAAGGAGCCCCGGGTGAAGCGGCCGTGGGTCCCGAGGAAGCCGGCTCGGGTCAACAGGCCGGGGCGTTGTTCGGCGTCCAAGGTGACCGGGGTCCAGGTGTTGGGATCACCACTCGGCAGTCCGTAGATCGGGGCCAAACGGCCGCTGACCACCGCCTGGGGGGAGGTCAACAGGCTGCGGAAGCCGCCGTTTTGGTCGAAGGCCACGTGGTCCACGTAACGCAACACCTCTTCTCGGAAGTCGACGTCGATGCCCGGATAAAACTCGGCGAACAGGTTGGGATCCCGTTGGGTGTTGGACCAGAAGGCCGAATAGGCGCCGACCATGCCCAAGTAGTCGGCGCTGGCGGCGCGCACCAAGTTGCGGGCTTTGGTCACGCCCGCGGCTTCGGCCAACATCCGCTCGGCCTGGGTCTTTCGTCCTTGAGCCGTCGCGAGATCACCCCGTTCGGCGGCGTCGAGGAGGGCCTCGTCGGGGGGCCCGTTCCACAAGGCGTAAGAGATGCGGGTGGCGATCTCGTCGCCCGTCAGCGGGATCCGTCCGTCGGCTTCGTTTTGGCTGCGTTCGACCCGCAACAAGAAGTTGGGGGCCTGCAAGATTACCTCGAGGAAAACCGCGACCCACTCTTCGAAGGTGCCGTTTTCGGTCAAGGCGGCCCGATCGGTGTAGGTCGCGAGGTAGGCGTCCCGTTCAGCGGAGCTCAAGGTGCGGCGATAAGCGAGCCGCCCGAAGTCGTCGATCACTTGGCCGGCGCAGGCGCTGCCATCACCACTCGGCGTACAGGTCACGATCCTCGCGTAGGCGTTGGGGCTGCCCACCACTTGGGCCGCGACGCTGGCCGCGGCGCTTTCGACGCCGGTCCACAAGGTCGGCGTGATGCCGTCGACCTCGGGGCCAAGTTCGGCCGACGGGTTGACGGTCAGGCCGACCAGCTCCGACACGGTGCGATCGTATTGAGCGAAGGTGAGGCGGCGCAGGCGCGGCGTCACCGGCACCGCGACCGGATCACACTCGGTTCCGGTGGGTCCGGTGGGTCCGGTGGGACCGGTCGGGCCTGTCGGTCCGGTGGGTGAACGGGGGCCGGTGGCTTGGGTGCCGGGATCGCCGACCTTCCCGGTGCAAGCCGTGACGGCCAAGGAGGCGAGGAGCCACCAGCGTCGCATGCGGAGAAGGTACTCGAAGGGCGGCGTCTCGCGAAACTCTCGGCCCGCACAAAGCGCCTCGACGTCGACCGACACCCCGATCGTGGCGGCGAGGCCTCATTTTCCGGGGTTTTCTGCGGGTTTTTTGTGGGGTGGCCAGCCCCCGTTTTTCGCCGAACTCCGGGGGCCCGGGACCCCAGCGTTGGGCTCCTGCGGACAAAGTGGCCGCGGCCCCTACAACAAGAGGCTGCGGCGATGCACCGGCAGCCCGTCGCTGTTGCGCACGATCAACTCCAAGCGGCCGTGTCGTCCGTGGGGCAAGGCCGCCGCCAAGGCTTGGGCGCCGCTGCTGCGGCCACCACACTTGAAGAGTTGTCGAGACCACGGCTCGAAGCCTTCTCGATCACGAAAGCCGACGTCCAAGCTCCAGCCGAGGAGTGACTCGCCGGGCGCCGCCACCAACACGTCGTGGAGCCGCACCACCAACACTTCGCCGTCGGCGGCTTCTTCGCGCTCCAAGCGAAAGTGGGGGCCCTCGACCAGGGGCTCATCACCGAGCGGGTTCATGGTGGCCTCGAGGCAGAGGGGCAAGGGGCGTTCGCCGAAGCAGAGCTCCACCGCCGACTTTTGTTCGACCACCCGCTCGCCGCCGGTCATCCCTCGTTCGGTTTGTACGGGCGCCGACAACAACGCGGCCAAGGTGACCAGCTCCGGCGGGAAGACCACCGGCGCTTTGACCAGCGGTGAGCCGCGAAAGTGCAGATCGGTCTCGGGCACCCGGGCTTCGACCGAGGTCCCCCACCAGCGGACTCGGCCCTCGGCCCCGGGCGCCAACAACCAGCGATCTCGGATATGCAAGTTGGCTTGCACTTTGTCCAAGAGGCCGGGCGTGTCGATCCAGGCGCCGCGCGGGAGCTCCCGGGCAGACATCTGCAGCGCCAGCCGGCGCTCGAAGGCCGTGGGCGGCACGGATCGATCTGGGCCCGGGCCGGTACGCCGCCGGCTCCGCTCCTCCAGCTGGGGCCCATAGGCGAGCAACACCCGCTCCGACCAACGTCGATCGTCGCCGATTGGCGCGCGGAACGACTGGGCCCCTTGGCCGACCCAGTGGACCTCCTCTGGGTTGGGTCCGCCGGGCCAATGGTATTGGGCCTCGAGTTGGGTCAACGCCAAGAAGTGGGCGAGGGCCAAGCGATCGTCGGCCTGGGGCACGCCGTCTCCTGCGGCGGTCCTCGCCAAGACCATCACCAAGGTTGGGCGTGGTCGATCCTTGCCTTGGCCAAGGCCGTGGGGATCGATCCACAAAAAATATCGAGCGTCGGGATCGAGCTCCAGGGGGAGCGGCAGGCCCTCGGACCGACGGTTCAGCCCGGGCCCAGAGGAGGATGGGGGGCGGGTTGGGCTCGGCGAGGTCGGTAACATCGGTGGGGCCTCCCAGGACTCTCACGAATACGCCGGACCTGTCCCTTTCCACCTGCTCGACCGGACCCTCCTCCCCGCCCCTTCATCCGCCTACCTTGTAGGGCGGCCTCGGATCGGGCGCGGTCCCGAGGTCACCCCGGATATTTGAAGGATCCTGGCGACCTGGCTCGTTCTGGACCACCGGTCCTCCCGTTGCCGGATCGGGCCCGCGTTGGCTCCGCGGGATCCCCTAAAGCATCGGAGGGCAAGGCGTTTTGAGTTGACCGATCGGTCTAGAGGCGGCGCTAATTCGACCCGTATCGGTCAGCCGACGGGTCCCAATGAACAAGGCCCGTCGGGCAGAGTCCCCCGGTCCGGCGCCCCTCGAGGGACCGGGCCCTTGAGGTAGCCAGAATGATGTCTCGATGGATGCGGCGTTTGATGATCGCGCTGTGCCTGCTTGGTGGCTTTTCGTTCGTGAGCGTGGTGGCGCTCACGCCGACCGCGGAGGCCAAAAAGAAGAAGAAGAAAAAGGCCGGCGCCAAAGCCAAGAAGGGCGAAAAGGCCGCCGAGTCCGAAGAGGACGGTGGCGAAGAAGCCGCCGCCAAGCCCGGCGCCGACGCCAAGAAGGGCGACAAGGAAAAGGGCGAGGGTGAAGACGAGGCCCCCGCCGCCGAGGACCCGACCAAACGGGCGGGCGCGGCCAACCTCAAGATCGACACCGCGATGGACAGCAAGGAGATCAACCGCACCAAGCAGGCGGATCTCAAGCGGGACGAGGCCATCGAAGAGCTCAAGAAGTTGATCCCCAAGGCCCCGGCCAGCCGCAAGGCGGAGATGATCTTCCGCCTCGCCGAGCTCTACTGGGAGAAGTCCAAGTACAAGTACGGCCTCGAGATGGAGGTCTACGAAAAGTCCTACAACGAGTGGGCCGATCAAGGGCAACGGGGCAAGGCGCCGGCCCTCAAGGACTTCCTGCGGGAGTCGGAGCTGATCAAGCAAAACGCCCTCAAGCTCTACGAGAAGGTCCTCGCCGAGTACCCGACCTACGAACGCAACGACGAAGTGCTCTTTTACCTGGGCTACAACGAATACGAAGCCGGCAACAAGAAGACCGCGGTCAGCCACTACTGGACCTTGATCAAGCAGTTCCCCGAGAGCCGCTTGGTTCCCGACGCCTACCTGCAGCTCGGCGAACACTTCTTCGGCGACAACAACGTGATCAACGCCCGCAAGGCCTACGAACGCGCCTTGGGTGATCCGGGCAGCAAGAGCTACAACTACGCGCTCTACAAGCTCGCGTGGTGCGACTACAACGTCCAGGAGTACGCCGCCGGCATCACCAAGCTGAAGGAAGTGATCGATCGCTCCGAAAAGGCTCAGGACAAGAAGTCGGTCCAGCTCAAGGGTGAAGCGCTCGGCGACATGGCCCGCTTCTTCAGCTACGTGGACGAGGTCGACACCGCCTTCGACTACTTCAAGAAGAAGGGCGGCGAAGAGATCGCCATCCGTTATTCGACTCGCCTCGGCCAGCTCTTCCACGATCAAGGCAAGTGGGAGCTGGAGGTGAAGACCTACCGGATGTTGATCGACAAGTACCCGATGAACGACAAGGCGCCTTACCTGCAGGCGTCGATCGTCGAGGCCTTCAGCCAGATGAACAACAAGCCGAAGGTCCGCGAAGAGGTCGAGCGTTTGGTCGATCTCTACCGGCCCGGCACGCCTTGGTACAAAGTCCAGAAGGACCTGGGCGACAAGGGCAAGGCGGCCCTGGAGTACGCCTACGACCTGACCGAAACCAAGCTGCGGGACCTGGTCACCGAATACCACCAGGACGCTCAGAAGCGGAAGGATCCGCCGACCTACGAGCTGGCCCGGGACATCTACGCCAAGTACCTGGAGGCCTTCAGCGACACCGACTCGGCCTACGAGATGCGCTACTTCTACGCCGAAGTGTTGTGGGCCTTGTCGGAGTGGAAAAACGCCGCCAACCAGTACGAAAACGTGGCCACCGCCAAGACGGACGGCAAGGCCCTCGGCAAATACGCCCGCTTCGCCGCCTACAACATGATCCTCTCCTGGGAGCGCATCGTCGCCACCGGCGAGGAGAAGGGCAAAGTCGAGAAGGTCATCGACGAGAAGAAGAAGAAGGGCAAAACCGACTCGGACAAGGAAGTGCAGTCGATCAAGCCGAAAGGCTTCGAGAAGGGCAAGACCTACGCCGAAGAGCCGTTGCCCGAGGCCGAGCTGAAGTTGTCCTTGGCCTGCGACCTCTACTTCAAGATCGCCGATCCGAAGGACGACGACCTGCCGGCCATCAAGTTCAAGGCCGCGTACCTGTACTTCAAGCACAACCAGTTCGTCGAAGCGGCCAAACGCTACTTCGAGATGATCGAACGTTGGCCTGGCGACGACCTGTCCAAGAAGGCGGCGGTGTTGGTGCTCGACTCGCTCTCCGTGCAGGAGAAGTGGGACGAGTTGGCCTTCTACGCCGAGAAGTTCCAGGACAACAAGAAGTTGGCCACCAACGACAAGAAGTTCCAGGAGGAAGTCCAGGAGCTGCTCGAAGGCGCCACGTATAAGTCGATCCAGGGCGCCGAAGAGCGGGCCCGGGCTTTGGCCGACAAGGACGCCACCGAACAGGAACTGGGCACGGTCGCCACTCGGTTTGCGGCCTTCCAGAAGCGCTTCCCCGAGTCGAAGTACAGCGACAAGGCCACCTACTCGGCGGTCTTGATCTACAACCAGGCCGACGAGCTCGACCACGCCATCGAGATGGCCGAGCTGATGAAGAAGAAGTACGACAAGTCGGATCTCGCCAAGCAGAACGACTGGCTGTTGGCCGAGTTCTACGAGCGCATCGCCGACTTCGAGACCTCGGCCAAGTTGTTCAACGACTATTACGAGACCTACAAGAAGGACACCAAGGACAAGGAGTCCAAGGCCGCCGACGCCTTGTTCAACTCGGGCCTCTACTACCAGGGCTTGGGCAATACCAAAGAGGCCACGGTCAAGTTCACCGCCTACACCAAGGAGTTCAAGGACAAGGCCGACGCCGCCGACGTGTACTGGCGGATCTGCGAGCTGAACGAGGTCGAAAACGACTTCAAGAAGTCGGCCGAGTGCTTCGACAAGTTCGGCAAGGAGTACCCGAAGGCCAGCAAGGCCAAGGTCTTCGAGTCACGTTACCGCTTCGCCAAGGCCCAAGAGAAGCTGAAGAACAAGCCGGCGGCGATGAAGGAGTACAAGTGGCTGGTCGCCGAGTACCCGAAACTGCCCAAGGCCGATCAAGAGGCCGAAGGGGCCCGTTTGGCCGGCGCCCACGCCGCCTTCGAGCTGCTCGAACCCGAATATCTTGAATATACGAAGATGAAGGTGACGCTCCAGCGCACCTCGCTGACCAACAAGGCCCAAAAGGCCGACGTGTTGGCCTGCGTGGACTCGGGCGACGCCAAGTGCAAGGCCCAGGGCAAGTTCCTCACCATCCTCCTGTATGGGAACGGCGACTACGGTATCTGCGCCCTGACCCGCATGGGCCAGGTCTACCGCGACATGGCCAACTCGATCCGCAACGCGCCTCTGCCGCCGCGGCTGGATGAAGACCAGATCGAAATTTATAAGGCCGAGCTCGACTCGGTGGCCTTGGGACCGGAAGAGAAGGCGATCGAAGCCTTCGAAAACAGCCTCAACAAGGCCTACGAGCTGAACATCTACAACGACTGCACCCTGACGGCGCAGTCGAACCTCAAGGAGCTCAACCCCAACAAGTTCCCGGATCTGCAGAAGCGGGACTTCATGGGCGCCGAAGGCTTCATCGTCTCCGACATCCGCGGTTTGCCGGTGGCCCCCAAGGCCGCGCCGGCCGCCGTGGAGCCGGCCAAGGACGACAAGAAGGACAAGAAGCCCGCCGCCGAAGAAGAAGAAGAGTCGGGCGACGAAGAGGAAGAGGACGAAGACGCCGCGCTGCCGGCCAAGGGCTCCGACACGAAGGGCGCGGTGAACTGAGATGAAGACGCTCCACAAGTTTACGTTCGGGGTTCTGTTGTTCGGCGCGGCGTGTTCGACCCCTCCGCCCCCTCCGCCTCCTCCGCCCCCTCCGCCGCCGCCGACGGCCAAGGTGGAGGCGGCGCCCAAGGATCAGCTGGGCGCGGCCAACCAGCTCTTCCAAAAGGGTGACTACGCGGCCTCGGTCGCGGCCTACGACAAGGTGATCGCGGCCGAACCGGACAACACCACGGCCAAATACAACCGGGCGGTGGCGCTCCACCGGGCGGGGCAGCTGGATCAGGCCAAGGCGGGTTACGAGGCGGTCCTCGCGGCCAACCCGAACGACAGCCAGGCATCGGTCAACTTGGGCGCGGTGCTCAAGGCTCAAGGGGACGTCGACGGGGCGATCAAGATCTACGTCAACGCCCTCAAGGCCGACGAATACAACGGGCCGCTGCTCAACAACCTCTCGGTGCTCTACCGAGAGAAGAAGCGGTACCGGGACGCCATCGCCCAGATCAGGAAGTGCCTGATGCGGGACAAGGAGAACCTGGACGCCTACAAAAACCTGGCGCTGGTGTACTTCGATCAGAAGCAGTTCAAGCTGACCCAGACCATCTTGGAGAACACCCTCAAGCTGGCGACCAAACTCAACGTCAAGGATCCGGACGTCTACGTGAACCTCGGTATGTTGAACCTGGCCCTCAAGGAGAACGGCAAGGCGATGGCGGCCTTCAAGAAGGCGGTCGAGATCCAGCCGACCCACGTCGCTGCCAACTACAACATCGGCTCCTTGGCCCTGTCGCACCGGGACTACGGCTTGGCCGTGCGCAGCTACGAGGTGGTCGGCAAGGCTTGGCCGGAGCGGGCCGACGTGGCCGCTTCTTTGGGCTTTGCGTACCAAGGCGTGCAGGAGAACGCGAAGGCCGCCGAACAGCTGGCCAAGGCCCGGGAGTTGGGCCTCAAGCAAGCCACTGCCCGCAACAGCGAAGACGGCGAGCAGATCCTGCTGCAGCTGATCAGCGTGTACCAGGCGGCGGAAGACGTGCAGCGAGCGCTCCAGACCTGCCAGGAGTACCAAGACTTCAAGAAGATGACCTGCGGCGAGCAGGACTTCGAGGGCGTCTGCGGTCGCTGCAACGGCATCAAGATCATGCAGAAGATGGCCGCCGAGGCCGCGGCTCAGCCCAAAGAAGAAGAGAAGAAGGCCAAGTCGGACTCCAAGATCTTCACCGACGCTCCGGTCGAGGAGGCCCCCGCCGAGGGTGGGGCGGCGCCGGCCGAAGGCGGGGCGGCGCCGGTCGAAGGTGGGGCGGCGCCGGTCGAGGGCGAAAAGCCGGCCGATGGGGCTAACCCTTAACGGCACCGATTGACCGATTGGGGCAGGGCACCTCGGGTGCGAAAGAAGGCGAGGCGCGGAACCAGGGACCGGTGTCGGTTGTCGGATCCGCAGTCGAGCAGCGAGGAAGAGCAGGCATGAAACGGTTTTTGGCAGGAACGATCCTTGTGTTGGCCTTGGGCGTGAGCGGAATGGCTCAGGCGCAGGAGGTCGTCCGCGAGGCCGACAAGACCGAGTTTAAGAAGAAGACGGTCATCGACTTCTCGGACGTGACCATCCAGGGCGAGCTGACCAAGCCGGAAGGCTCGTATCTGCTCAACCGGAAGAAGACCAAGTTCAAGATGTTGCTGAAGATCCGGGCCAACTTCCTGCCCGAGCTCGTCAACTCGACCGACAACCTGTAGCCAGTCATGTCGCACTCCATTGGCCTCAGCGTGCGGGCGCACGACGGTAAGTCGAGCGACGCGGTCTTCGACGGGGACAGCATCCTGATCGGCAGTGGCCCTTCAGCGGTGTTGCGCCTCGGCGATCCCGGCGTCTCTTCGATCCACGCCGTCATCAAAGTGGCGTCCGAAGGTGGGGCTACGATCGTCGACCTCGGCAGCGAAAGCGGCACCACGGTCAACGGGACTCCCGTGACCGCGCCGCAAGCGCTGCAGCTCGGGGACGAGATCGGCGTGGGCCAAGCCGTGTTGACCTTGGTCAGCCTGGCCCCCGCCAAGAATGCGACCAAGAACTCTCAGCCAGCGACCAAGAAGGGAACGGATCCCATGACCGCAGCAACGCACGAGCCCCCCAAGGCCGGCACCAACCTCGTCACCGACAGCTCGGATTTTGATCCGCGGCTGCTCTCTACCCCTCTGGCCGAGGCCGCCAAGCCGACCGCCGAGGAACGGGTCCTCGAGATCAACGTGATCTGGGGCGACTCGGTGATCGACAGCGTCCAGGTGGGTGAGCCCCGGGCCGTGACCGTCGGCGGCCGCAACATGGGCAAGAGCATGTCGCCGCTGATGGGTAAGTCGAAGAGCTTCGACCTCGAGGTCGAAGGTTTCCCGGCGGACCAGTTCACGATCGCCATGAACCAGGGCGCGGAAGCCCAGATCGTGATCCCGGCCAACGCCAAGGTCGGCGTGCGCAAGGCCGACGGCTCCATCCAGAAGGAGCCTTCCCTCGCGGGCACCGACGCGCCGTTCCCGGCCAAGGCCTACGCCCTGAAGATGGGCGAACGGGTGGTCTACAAGGCCGGCACCCTCACCGTCACTGCTCAGTTCGTCCGCGGCAACGCGGTGTTGGGCAAGGGCGGGGTGATGGACTGGTACTTCCCTCGGGTCTTTGCGATCTCGGCCATGCTCCACGTCTTCTTCGTGGTGGCGGCCTTCATCACCCCGAACACCAACCGGGGCCTGGTCGACGAGCTGTTCAAGAACCAGAACCGCTTCGCCCAAATGATCTTGAAGGCCCCCGAGAAGGAAAAAGAGAACAAGAAGCTCGACCTCTCCGGCATGAAGGGCGGCGCCAAACACCGGGGCGACGAAGGCAAGTTCGGCAAGAAGGACCTGCCCAAGAAGGACGCGATGGCCAGCAAGGCCGGCGCCCCTCGAGTCGATCCCAACAAGCGTGAAAAGGACCGGCAGATCGCGATGAACTCCGGCCTCCTCGGCATCTTGAAGGGTGCCCAGGGTTCGGGTGCGGTGTCGAACGTGTTCGGCCCCGGCGGCCTGGGCACCGGCATCAACAACGCGATGGGCGGCCTCCGCGGCTCCGAGATGGGCGACGCGGGCGGCGCGGGTGGCCTCGGCTCCCGCGGCACTGGCGCGGGCGGCGGCGGTAACTCCCTCGGCATCGGCGGCTTGGGCAGCGGCACCGGCCGCGGCACCGGCGGCTACGGCAACATCGACCTCGGTGGTCGCGGCAAGGGCACGACCCGCATCGTCCCGGGCAAGACCATCATCCAAGGTTCGCTCTCCAAGGAAGAGATCGGCCGGGTCATCCGCCGCAACTTGGCTCGCTTCAAGTACTGCTACGAGAAGGAGCTGAACGCGAACCCGAACCTCAACGGTAAGATCTCGGTGTACTTCACCATCGCGCCGACCGGCAGCGTGGCCGACGCCAGCGTCCGTGAGACCTCGATGAACGATGAAAACGTCGAGTCCTGCGTGACCAAGGTGATGCGGTCCCTGAAGTTCCCGCAGCCCCGAGGCGGCGGCATCGTGGTCGTGACCTACCCGTTCGTCTTCGCCGCGACCTGATCGCGCCCCCTTCGGCCCGGGCGGCACCCTCCTCGCCCCCCCGCGCCCCATCCCTCCACGAAACCAGTTCGTAGGCCGCGGGCTCTTGCCCGTCGGGCGACCGATCTCGGAAGCTCGGGTTGATGGACAAGCGTCGCCGCGGTTCAGAAGCTGCCGCAGTCTCCTCCACCGAGGTTACCCAGTTTCGGGTGTTGTTGGAGGAAGTCCGGGATCAGCAGAAGGTGACCCTTTGAGGTCATTGCGGGTTTCGAGGCTCGGCTCAAAGCCCACATCGAGGAGCAGCTCAATCCGATCCGGGAGCGTCTCGATCGGATCGAGCGACTCCTCGCCGAACACTCCCGGAGCCTCCGGGAGCACTCGCTGATCCTCGCCCACCTCCAACTCGAGCTAACGAACATACGCGAGCAACTCGCGCATAAGCGCGCCGAACGACGGGCCGCCGATGAAGAGCTGCGGGCTCGGGTCACTCGCCTCGAAGAGCGCACCGCCCACCTGGTCGATCCCACCCGGCCATCCTGAAAGCCTCACCACCGCCAAATTTCGATCGGCCGTGCCCTCGCCTGAGCTGATTTCCAGGCCGGAGTTAGTCTTACTTACAAGGTGATGCGTTCCCCGAAGTTCCCGCCGCCCCGAGGCTTCGGCATCGTCCCCAACCCAGACCCCAGGACTCCGGTAAGCGTAGCCCGCAGCGAGCCTCACTCGCCCCCAACGAAACGGGTTAGCAGGGCCTCCATGCGGCGCTCGAGGGCCACGCGGGCGAACTGAAGATCGGCATCGGTGGCGTCCGAGGCTGGCGGCGGGAGCGGTGGGCTGATGACCATCCGGATGGTGGCCGGAAACAGCGGTAAGAAGGGGAAGGGCGAGCCCAACCACAAGAAGATCGCCAGCGCCAACCAGGCCGACCACGGCACGACCGCCGCCAAGAGACCCGCGCCCAGCAGGCCCAACAACGAGATCCCCCAGCGTTTGAGCCCCATCAACCGGGGCACCACCAACAGCGTGGCCAAGAGGCGAGAGCGCAGCAAGATGGGCGAGGTCAGGGGCCCGCCCGCGATGGCGAGGGGTACCACCGGCACCTGGCTCTGCCGGGCGATCTTGAGGAACCCGATGCGCCCGCCGAAATCGACCTGAGCCCGGTGCCAGATCGGCGTCAGGCTCTCATGATCGCCGCCGGGGAACACCAAGATGGGCACGCCTTGGGCCAGCGCAGCGAACGCGGCCGGGTAGGTGGACGGAATGGTGCCGATCTGCCGGTGGACCCACGACAAAGGCCACACCACGAACCCCAAGGGCAACGCGAACCCCGCCAGCGGCCGCCCGGTGCCAAAGGCCTGATGCCAACAGGTCACGATGCTCAAGATCTCCGCGACACCCATACCCGCGGAGTGATTCGCCACCAGTAGATAGGGGCCCGCTGGGAGGTGCTCGAAGCCGACGCAGGTGGGCCGAAACAAACGCCGGACCAAGGGACCCAGGAGCCGTACTCCACGTTCGCCGGTGGGCGTGACCCAACCCGGCCGAGCCACGGTCACCCGCCGAGCAAACTGCCCCGCCTGCATGGCCAAGCCTGGCCGAACCAAACGCCGCGTTCAATGGGCAGAGGCGGAGGCCGCTGGGTTATCGTGGTGAGGCCGCAGGTGGCCAGGCTCTCCGCCAGTTTTCTCCGGGATGATCGCGTCGGTCCGGATTAGAGGCTGCCGCAGGTGCCGGCGACGCAGAGGACGCCGGAGCAACATTCGCCGTCGCCGCCGCAGGCTTCGCCGAACTCTTTGCAGGGTGGGGGGGCTTCGGTGCAGGCCTGGGCGCCGGCTTGGTCGAGGGCGCAGTCGCCGCTGCAGCACTCGGAGCTGACGCTGCAGCCGCTGCCGGCGGCGCGACAGGGACGGGGGGCCCAGTAGGCCGAGATGTTCAAGGAGGCCGGGTCTTGGCCGGGGAGCCAATAGGCAACCTCGCTGGGATCTTCGCCGGGGTTCGCGCCTTCTTTGATGGCGCTGACCCAGATCTGCTGGCGACTGGTGCCGGCGGTGCCGGCCTTGGCGTTGCCGTAGTTCCGGCGCGATAGGAAGGACATCCAGTAGTAGCCCCCTTGGCGGAAGGGCGAAAAGCGGGGCTGAAACGAAAGATCGGCGGTGGGGCCGCCCGAGGCCTTGCTCAAGCGGATCAGGCCCGTGCCGTCCTTCTTGATGCCGTACAGGGCCGACAGGCCGGTTTCACTCCGGGAGCTGGTGCCGTGGGCGAAGGCGATCAAGGTGCTGTCGGGGCTCCAGCTCGGGTAGCTGGCGGCGGCGCCGGTGGGCACCACCCCGATCACCGCGGTCCCGGCGATCAACGGTTGGCTCGGCCCGACCCGATCGACCCCCAACATGGGCAACAGGAAGAGATCTCCGGTCAGGTTCTGACCCCCCCAAGTGTCGACGTTGGCCACGTAAGCGATGGCGCTGCCGTCGGGGGCCCAGTCGGGGTGGGTGACGTAGCCGGTGGGCATGGTGCCCTCGATCGGATCGATGAAGGCGCCGGTGACCGGATCCAAAAACACCAGGCTGCTGTTGCCCCCGGTGTTTTCGTCGCGCGAGACCACCAGCCGCGTGTCGTCGGGGCTCCACGACGAAAACCACCAGCGCCGGGTGTCTTCCAGCGCAAACTGGAGCGGCGGGGGGTTGGGCGACAGGTCCAAGGTCAGATCCATGACGCTGCCCACGTTGTCGCCGCCGCCAAATCGCCCGGCCATGTAGCGCCCGCTGCGCGAGACGCTGTGACAACCCACACAACCTTGGGGCGGGTTGGGCATGAAGTTCTGGCGGTTGGTGGTGCCGTCGTCGATGCGCACGATGCGGCCCGCGACGATGTCCCAGTAGTAGATTGAGCCGGTCAGGGCGGCCCGGGCAAAACGGACCGAGACGGGCGTTCCACTCAATAGAGTGCCGGTGGCCGCCTCCAGCCGGTTCACCTGGATCACCGCGGATTCGTCGGGGTCGGTGGTGGTCAACCTCCGCCAGGCGTTGGTCTCGGGCAAAAACGCGTCGCGGAAGCCAGCGTCGGCCAAGAGGTAGGCGGTGATCGAGACGTGAGGTTTCACCAACGTCACTTGGTAGAGGTCGTTTTCAGCCGAAGCCGACCACTGCACCTCAGCGGGCGGCACGTTCTGCGGCATAACGGCCCCGTCCAGCGGATAGACAAGCTGGGCGGCCCGGGCCGGATCGACGGTGGGCGCTCCACTGAAGCGAACGGCGACATCGTTGGGGACGCCGGCGCCCAACACCAGGTGCTCCAGCCTGACGATCAACTCGGCGTCCGCCGAATAACCGGCGTATTCTGCCCGGACCCGACCGCGCCCACCGAAGGCCCCGCTGGCGGTGAACAAGCCGGTGCCATCGAGGTTGCCGAGCGGGTAGGGATCGACGGTGAAGCGAGCGGCGGTGACGGCGACGGTGCTGCCGTCCGAATAACGGCCGATGACCACGAAGTTCTGAGTCGGCCGTGACCCGTCGGTGGAGATGAGCTCGGCCCGGGGCGGCAACAGGTCGAGGCCGGTCAGGGTCGGCGCTGGCCTGACGCCCGAGTCGAAGGGGAGGGCGCCGGAGTCGAAGGCCGGCACCCCCGAGTCGGCTCCGGACCCGCCCGGCGCGGCACTTTCACAGCCGACCAAGAGGGTTCCGAGGAGGAGCGCAGCCCGACCCATGTCCAGATGGTACGCCGCCTCGACCGCCCCGGGCATCGGCGCGTTGACCCGGGACCATCAGGTTCAGGAGACAGTGGGTGGTCCCTGCCTCTCCAGACACCCGCTTGGCGGATCCGCCCGCTTCTGGGCAAGATCGCCGCCACCCGCCCGGGCCCGCCCCGTGGGCCTCGACACCAGGAACCCATGAGCCTCCCCCTCACTCCGTCTAACAAGACGACACCCTCGACCCCCACTTTGGGGGCCCCCACGGGCGCCACCGAAACCCAAGGCGCCGAGGCGAAGTGGGTCCAAAACTCCACCTCGGATCCCCTCCCGGCGGCGCAGTTCCTCCATGGCAACCGGCGGCCCGCCGGCCCGATACCTCAGGGCGCAGTCGAGCTCTCCCCCGCCACCTTCGTGCCCCTCAACCCCAAAGATCCGCGGATCGTCGACGCCCTGGCCGTGGTGTCCAAGACGCCGGATCCCAACAGCCAAACGGTGCGCCACTACTCGGTGCAGCTGAAGGACGGCCGGGGCCAAGACGTGGGCTCGCCCATGCCGTTTTCGATCGAGTTTCGGCCCCAACAAGACGTGCTCGATCTGCTGCCGTATTTTGAAAAGAACGGTCAACTCTGGGTGGTGGCCAACACCCGGCTCCGCCCAGCGGTGACGGCCCGGCAATCCCGGATCGCCGAGCCTGATCAACAGAACTTCGGCGGCGTGCTGGAGGGCGTGGCCGCCGGCTATGTGAGGCTGGAGGACGGCGAGACCGGGCTCGATCGGACGGCCCACCGGATCTTGACTCAAAAGTTGGGCCTGAAGGTCAACGGGCCCCTCGAGTTTTTGGGCGGGAGTTATTTCCCGTCGGTGGGTGCTTCGGTGGAGCAGTGTTATCCGCGGGCCATCAAGGTGGCGCCGCCGCCACGGGACGCCCGGGTGACCTTCGGCCAGGGGTTGGAGGGCATGTCGGGGGCCGAGGTGTTGGAGGCCCCAGAGGTCATCCGGCGTTACCAAAGCGGCGAGCTCCACGATCTACGCCTGGTCGAGTTGGTGTTGCGCCTCCTCGAACAGAGGGGGCAGGCCGTCCCCCTCCACGGTTTGGCGCGCAAGTTGACCGCCAAGACGCGAGACAAAGATCTGGGAGATCTGGGCGCAAGGTTGACCTCGGCGGAGGCGCTCAAGGCGCTGCTGAGCGGCGCCGGCGACGCCGCGGCGATCGATCACCTGGTGTATAAAGCTGCCCCGACGCCGGCCAAGCCGTTCCTGCTGGCCGAGTCCTTGGTGGTGCAAAACCGCGGCAAAGACGGCCAAGCTCTCGACGAATACGACTGTCAGATCGTCACCCGCCGCACCGTCGACTCGGTCGATATCGGCTGCTACTTCTGGAAAGACGGCGAAGTTTACCTGGCCGTGAAGCGGGGCGTGCGGCCCGCGTTGGCGGTGCGCGACGAGGTCCCGCACCCGATCCAGTCCAGCCATAACCCGGTGCACCTGGAAGGGGTCGCGGGTTCACTCGAGGGCGAAAAGGACCTGGCGGGCATCGCCGCCTTGGCCAAGCGCGAGGTGATCGAAGAGCTCCAGATCCCGCCGATCGGGGAGCCGATCTACTTGGGATCCGGCTTTCCTTCGCCCGGCACCAACCCGGAGCGGGCCTATCAGTTTTTGGTGGAGGTCGATCCGAGCCAGTCGGCCTTTTTGCCCCAGACCGCCGACGAGACCGTGTCGGTCCACTACGTCAAGTTGGCCGACGTTCTGGCGCTGGCCGATCAGGGGCTGATCCGAGATCCGCGTTTGCTCCTCCAAGCCCGGCTGTTGGCCGGGGCCTTGGGCCAACGCCGAGACGACGCCGCCCTGACGCCGCAGGCCCGGGCCCTCCGCCACGATCTGTTGTCGGTCCTGAACTCGGGCCTCGAGTTGCAGCGTTGGCTTTCGGACCAAGTGCGCGACACCGACAACCGGCTCTCCCGGATCCCCGACTATCGCAAGCTCAAGAACTTCGCGATCAACGAGCTGGGCGCGGTGGCCATCCACCCTGAACACCCCTCAGAAAAGGGGTTCTTCAGCTCCCTATTGCCGGTCTTTGCGGTCCCCACTCCCGACGATCCCACCAAGTTGCCGTTCTACTTGGCCCACGACTTTTGGCACTACACGCTCAGCGAATATCTGCCCTTCGAGCTGGCCCCCGACGGCGAGCTGCGTTGGCGGCCCATCGAGGACTACCTGCAGGCCAACTGCGCCGCCGAGTGCAACGCGGTCTGGTACTCGGACGTGGTCTTGCCCCGGCGCTACGGTCACCAGGCTACCGAAGAGACCTTCGGCGGGATCTCGGTGGGCCGGGCCTTCGAGTTGGTTGGCTGCGATGAACAACAAGCCCGCCAGGCGATCGAGTCGATCGAACTTTTGGGCGTCATCCCCGAGCGGATCTTGCGCCACCCTGAGTTCGAGGGCTTGCGCGGGATCTTCGTGGATCGGCTGCTCAAGTACCACGTGATGGACGCGCTCCAGACCCGGGTCTTGTACCGGACCTGGCAAGAGAACCCGGAACTCGCCAAGGTCGCCGCTCGCTTCGGCGAACACCACGCCGATCTGACCGCCTACCAGCGCCAGTTCACCGAAAACCTCGAGCGGATCTTGAACTACGCCGAAGGCGCCAACCCGCTGAAGGCCCAGCTCACCAAGGTGATGAGCTTCGATCTCCGCACCACCGCCCTCCGCTTGGCCTACGTGAAGCAGCTGGTATCGGCTCACCAAGGGGACGGCCACCAGGGGGTTCTGGACCAGCTCGATCGGGCCATCGACGGGCTCCACCGTGCTTGGCAAACGCTGCGACCGCTGGCGGCCGGGGTTCGGGACGCTGAGCCGTCGCCGGAAAACCTGCGGGCCTTGGAGGTGCTGCGTTCGATCCAGGCCGGACCCTTGGCCCAAGCCGAGGCCCTCTACGGCGACGTCGCGAAGAGCGCGGTGTGGCTGGCCCCCGAGCAGCGGCAGAAGTTGGAGGGGCGCCTGCTCCCCCACTTCGAGAGCTTGACCCTCGATCCCCAGCAGGTGCGCGAAGGTCTGGCCAAAGCCCTGGAGGCCAACTTCGGGCCCTCGCCTCGGGAAGGCCCCTCAGCATGAGCGTTGCCAGCGGCGGACCTCCGTCCGTCCCGTGGCCGCCGCTGATCCGGCTGGTCGGCATCGACGTCGACGGCACCTTGGTCGGGGCCTCGGGGGAGGTGCCGGCGCCGATTTGGGAACGGATCGAGGCGCTCCGTCACCAGGGGGTCCACTTCTGTTTGTGCTCGGGCCGACCCGCCTTCGGCGTCACCCGAGGCTACGCCGAGCGGCTCGATCCCACGGGGTGGCACCTGTTCCAAAACGGCGCCAGCGTCGTGCACCTGCCGAGCGGGGCGTCTCGCTCCCGGCCCCTGCCCGAGGTGTACATCGCCACCCTGATCGAACGGGCCCGGTCCAAGGGCCGCCTCTTCGAGCTCTATGGAGATACTGAATATACCGTGGAGCGGGACGACCCCCGGGCTCGGGCCCACGCGGCGTTGCTCGGGCTCCCCTTTCGGCCCCAAGCTTTCGAGACCCGGACCCAGCCGGTGGTCCGGGCCCAATGGCTGCTGACCGCCGAGACCTTGGGCCCGGTCCTGGCCGAACCGCACTTCGACCTGGAGGTGGTGCCCTCGACCTCGCCGGTGATGCCCGAGACCATCTTCGTCAACCTGACCGCCGCGGGCGTGAACAAGGGGTCCGGGATCGAAACCGTCGCCCAGGCCCTCCAGATCCCGCTCATGGAGGTCATGATGATCGGGGACGCCGGCAACGATCTCCCTGCCTTGGCCCGGGTCGGTCACCCGGTGGCCATGGGCAACGCCAGCCCCGCGGTGAAGGCCGCGGCCCGAACCGTGGTCGGGGACGTCGATGATCTGGGGCTCCTCCAGGCCTTGGCCCTGGTCGCACCCCCGTAGAAGCCCCGGGGACCTCGGATCAAAGCCGGGGTCCGCCGTACGTCCTATCTCCAAAAAAGGCTTGAGCCCGGCCATTTCCGTCGTGCTAGCTTCCGCCCGCGATGAGGCTCACCTCCCCAATTTTCGTGGCGCTATGCATGGTTGGCTCGGCTTCGGCTTGGGCCCAGGACGAGTTCGAGGACACCAAGGCGGCCCCCAAAAAAGAGGAGGCCCCGGCCGAAGGGGAGGCCCCGCCTGCGGAGGGCGCCGCGCCCGCGGCCGCACCTTCGGGCACCGTCGAACAGCGCTTCAACATTCGCCGCGGTTTCTTCACCGAAGGTGACTTCGGCCTGTTCTTGGCCTTCGGCGGCCGCAACACCAACAACCCCAACCTGCCGACCCGCTCCACGTCCAACATCCAGCCGTACCTGGGCATCACCATCGGCTACGACGTGGTCTCCAACGAGAGCATCAACTTCTCCATCGGCCCCAAGTTCGCCCTCTTGCTCAACGGTGGCGCCGGACGCCCCAGCGCCGCCGACATCGTCGACGACGAGCGGGTGGCGACCACCCACAGCAACGACTTCTCCATCTTCGAGGCTGGCCTGGCCGCCACCGTGTCGATTATGATGACCGACCGGGTCGCCTTGGCGATCCGGGTCGACGGCGGCCTGGGCGCCACCGATCCCAACCCCGCCCTGTGGGCCGAAGAGAGCGCCGACGCCGGTGCCTTTGGCTTCGGCGCCATGTTCGGCGCCGGCGTGGGCGTCGAGTACTTCACGCTGCTCAACGGCTTCACCGTCGGCGCCAACCTGCGTTTTGTGGGTGTGTTGGCCGAAGGCCTGATCCCGGGCGCGGCCTTCACCATTCCCATCAAGTACAACTTCTGATCCCCGGCCCTCGGGCCAGGTGACTCCCAGCCCCAATTCCGGGACACTCTGCCTCGGTCCCGAACATGTCCTGGCTCGATACGCTCCAGAAGATCCGCTCCACCGATTGGAGCCAGGTGCCCGATCCCGAGCGCCAGTCACGGGCCCAAGACGTGGTCTTGATGACCGCCTACGCCAGCGCCGCCACCTCCGTGGTGCCGCTGCCGCTCCTCGACCTGGCCCTGCTGGTGCCCTTTCACACCGCGATGGTCATGACCGTCGGTCACATCTACGGCCGTCCCCTGACCAAAACCGAAGCCTCGCGGGTGGCCCTCGAGTTGGGGGCGGTCACCGGGGTCACCTTCGCCGGTCGGGCCGCCATCACCGCCCTGAAGAAGATCCTCCTCCCGGGCTTGGGCGGGGTGGTGGCGGCGCCGGCCAGCTTCGCCCTGACCTGGGCCTTTGGGCAGCTGGCGATCGAATATTTCAAGCACCCCGAGCTCTCCAAAGATCAGCTCAAGCAGGTCTTTGAGCGGGCCATGAAGGACGCGACCAAGGTCTTCAGCAAAGAGGCCTTCGAGAAGTTTCGTACCCAAAACCCCGACCCGATCCCGCCGACCGAAGGTTCCCAGGCCGAGGCCCCGGCCAAAGGCCCCGCCGCCGACCCCGAGGCCCCCAAAAAGTCCGAGTCGATGCGCCCCAAAAAGCGATCCTTGTAGGCCCTTTAGCTCCGGGGAGGGGCGGGCTAGCATCGGGCCCAATGGCACAGGCAGGGACGGAGGGCGCCTTTTCGTGGGCGGCGCTTTCGGCCGGAAACGACAGCGCCAAGGGACAGGCCAGCGACGAGGCCCGCACCTTGGCCCGGGCCCTGGCGGCCCAGAGTGTGGTCTTCGACAAAGAGGCCGAAGCTCTGGATCTCGAGGATCGGCTGGAGGCCATCTACGGCACCATCTGGCCGGCCCAACCGCTCGAAGGTTATGGCCTGCACTCCAGCTTGGGCGCGTTTTTGGTGACCAAGGTGGCGGTGGGTCTGGTGCCCGCGGTCCGCAAGGGCCTGCGCAAAGAGGCGCTGAAGGCCAAGGGCATCTTGCACGCCCTCGAAGAACACGGCGTCGCCGAACCCACCGGGATCTCGATGCTCGGCGCCTTCGCCGGGGTGCCGCCCGACTTCAAAGGCAGCGATCAAGGGCTCACGACCTCCTTGTTGGCCGGCCTCGCCGAACGCACCTTGACTCGGGCTGAACGGGATCGGGCCTTGGCCCAGGTCGCGTACAGCCCCCGCTGTTTGACCCGACTCTCTTCGGCCGCCGCCTTGCTCGCTCAGATCCGGGACCTGCTGCCGGTGTTGCCGCCGGCCGCCCTCGGGGCCCGCTTCACGGCGATGATGGCCGCCTTGTCCTTTGGATTGCCGGAGCGGGCCTTGGAGCTCGACGATCCCAGCGACGATGATCTGCCGCTGTTGACCGTGCGCGAGTTGGCTCAGGTCGTGTTGGCCCTCTCTCGGGCCGAACGCCCCCAGCTGTCGAACGAGGGCCTGGCCTTGCCCCAGATCGCGCCGCCCCGGGCGCCCAAACCCCACGAGGCCGACGCCTTGTTCGGTGGCGGCAACACCGACGCCGCCTTTCGGGACGCCTTCTTCCAGGAGAAGGATCGCTCCGAAGACGTGCTGGAGATCGTGGAGGAGCGGGCCGATCCCACCTCCGGCCGACCCACGTTGCCCCTGGAGGCCGGCAGTTTGCCGCGCCCGACCCGCTTCGGAGACGGGCCACGCCTCAGGGACGATGAACTCGCGGCTTTTGTGGAGCGCCTCGAAGGGGCCCGAGGGGGCCGGCGAACTTCGTGGTTGGGCCTCAAGTTGTTGAAGCCCGCGCCGACGGTGATGCCGATCCCGACGCCCCCTGATGAACAGACCCTCAGCGATCAACCCGACGCGGTCCTGCGCGCGTTGTTCCCGCCGATCCGGGCGGTGTTGCGGGCGATCGTCCAGGCCGCCGAAGGTCGGCCCCCGACCGAAGTGAGCCTCTCTTCTGCGGGTGATCTGGAGTGGGCGATGCGGCGGGCTGAGGCCTTGGCCCTGGTCGTGCGCGGTGAACTCGAGGCCGCTGAGCGCGCGGTAGAGGGGCTGCCCGCCGGCGCTTCACCCGAGGCTCGGTGGGCCGCCGACCGGCTGCTGCGTTTTGGTCAAAGGGAGCCCGAACCGGTCAGCGCCGAAGAGGCCCGCCCCATGGCCGCCGCTTTGGTCGCCGACCTGGCGCACCAGCTGGGCCGCACCTTGGCCGGCACGGTGCCCGCCTCTGCGGAGGCCGAGCTGTGAGCGACAAACAACGCAAGCTCAAGGACAAAGCCTCGAAGCTCCACGCCGAAGGCAAATACAAGGAGGCGCTCAAGCTCTACGAGCAGGTGGTCGTCGAAGATCCAACCGAGCTGCAGTGCCTGCTCAAGGTCGGCGACATCTACAAGCGCCTCGGGCAACGGGAAGCCGCGGTAAAGGCCTACGAGCCGGTCGCCAAACACTACGCTGAAGATGGCCTGCTGCTGAAGGCGATCGCGGTCTGCAAGATGATCTTGGCCGCCGATCCGCACCACGCCGGCACCCAAGCGATGCTCAACCAACTGCACGGCAAAAAGCGCGGGCCGATCGGCGCCAGCACCTTGCCGCTGAAGCCGCCGCCGCCCCGGCCGATGATCAGCCCAGCCGAACGGCTGGAGCGCAGCTTTGGGATCTCGAGTGATCTGCCCGCATCTTCGACGTCCAACGACGACGATGAAGAGATGGTGATCGAGCGGACCTCCCGTCCTGCCCCGAGCCGCCCGGCGCCCAATCCCTCCTCACCTTCGGCGCCGGCTGAGGCGGTGTTGCCGGCGGCCTCGTGGCCTCCCAAGCCGGGCGCGCCGACGCCGAACCCGGCTACGCCCAACGCCCCCGCGTGGCCGGTGGCCGCCAAAACTGGGACCCCGGCGCCGTCCTGGCCGGCTTCGACGCCCACCTCCCCGCCGTTGGGCGCCGCTTGGCCCCAGACCCCGGCCGCCGGCCCGTCTTGGCCCCCCACTCCACCCGCGGCGGCGACGCCCTCTTGGCCTGCTGCCCCCGCCGCTTCGGCGGCCGGCCCTGCACCCTCCGCCTGGCCCCCCAAATCTGCGGCCCCACCGCCGGTGCCGGCGGACGTCGAGGAAGAGGCCTCCCTCGAGGACTCGGAGCTCGACATCTCGGTGGGCGCGGTGATCGAAGAGACCGCCCACGAAGGCCTGGACTTGGAGGCCGACCACGAGTCGGAGCTGAAGGCCTTGATGGGTGAACTCGGTGGCCAAGTTGGCGCCCACGACGACGGCGGCGATGAACCCCTGGGGAACGACGAACCAATGGAGTCACCGTCCCCCTTGTCGGCCTTGCCCGAAGATCCGGTGCCTCAGCCGATGGACGAGACCTGGAACGGCAAGATCCGGCTCCAAGATCTGGACGGCCCGCCCCCCGAAGAGCCCCAGGGCCGCTTTTTGGAGGAGTCCAGCGCCTTGATCTTGAGCGACGTGGTCGACACCGCCGAGCTCCTGATCCCGCCGGACCTCGGCACCGGCAAAGAAGTGCCGATCGAACTCACTCAACGGAGCAGCAGCGGCCGCTCCCCCGCCAACACCGGCAACTTCGACGACAACGAGTCGGCCCGCTACGAGGCCTCCAACGCCGACGTCTTGGGCCAACCCCAGATCCCGCTCTTTTCAGATCTGCCCAAAAACGCCTTCGTCGAGCTCTTGGTGCAGATGGAGATGAAGGAACTTTCACCCGGCGAATACGTGATCAAGGAGGGCGACATCGGCGACTCCTTCTTCGTGTTGGCCACCGGCAAAGTCCGGGTCTCTCGCAGAGCCGAGGGCGGCTCCGAGGTGATCTTGGCCTACCTGACCGACGGCGCCTTTTTTGGCGAGATGGCGCTGCTCCAAGGGGGCCCACGGACCGCCTCGGTGATCGTCGAAGAAGACAGCCAACTCTTCGAGATCAAAAAGGAGCTCCTCGATCAGGTGGTGGCCCGTTATCCGAGCGTCGCCGCCATCCTCAAGAACTTCTACAAACAACGGCTGCTCTCGACGGCGATGGCCACCCACCCGCTGTTCCGCCCCTTCAGCAACGCCGAACGCCGGCAGCTGATGGAGATGTTCAAGAGCCGTGCCTTCGAGGCCGGCAGCGTGCTCCTCGAGGAAGGGAAAAAAGGCACCGGCCTCTACCTCGCCCTCTACGGCAGCCTGGAGGTCAGCAAGGACCAGGACGGCAACAAGCTGGTCCTGGCCGAGCTGGGCCCGGGCGATCTGTTCGGCGAGATGTCCCTCCTGACGGGCAAGCCGACGGTCGCGACCGTTCGGGCCATGACCGAGTGTTACGTGCTCCGGCTCTCCAAGAAGAAGTTCGACGAGGTGATCATGACCCACCCCCAGGTCCTGGAGCTGGTTTCGGTGGTCTCGGACGAACGTTCGGCCATCAACCAGACCCTCCTCTCGGCCCAAGACGAGGTCGCCGCCGGCACCATCTTGGTCTGACCTCGGGCCAACCCCGAGCGACCGAACGTGCCGGTTCGGCTTGACATTCGCCGGCCAGATCCGTGAACTCCGCCCCCATCGGGGCGTAGCGCAGTCTGGTTAGCGCACTTGACTGGGGGTCAAGGGGTCGCTGGTTCGAATCCAGTCGCCCCGATATGCTAAGGGCTCGGAATCCATAAGGTTCCGGGCCCTTGGTGTTTGTGGCCTTAGCCGTTCGACAAGAGCGCGTAGGCCATCGCCGCCGCCAAGGACAGGCCAAGGGCCACCGCGGTGAAGCCGAAGACGCGATAGGAGATGGCCCAAACCAAGGACGGCGGGGCCTCCATGACCAACTCGCCGAGGCGGCCTTCGGCCTGGAGCCGCTTCCACTGCTCCGGGCGCTCCTCCCGCAGCTCCTCCTCCGAGATCCGGCCGTCGAAGATCACCGTGTCCATCGGGAACTTCTCGGGTCGGAAGTGCGTGTTGAAGAAGTGCACGGTGAAGATGAAGCCGGTGGCGAGGAGGGCCTCGTCCGAGTGCACGATGGTCGCCAAGTTGAAGAACCACCCCGGCACCAGGTGAGCGGCGGCCTCCGGGAACCAGAGCATGAGCCCACTCAGGCCGATGGCGAACATGCCCCAGAACACGGCCAGGAAGTCGAACTTCTCCCAGTAGGTCCATCGATCGAAGCTGGGCCGCGGCCCTCGGAAGGTGAACCAGCGGAACATCGCGATGATGTCCCGAAGGTCGCGCAGGTTGGGGAACAGCGAGTCCGGTCCCCAGAGCCGAGCCCACCAGCTGCCGCCGGGGCGTTGGCGATCGAAGAGGAAGCGGAAGCTCATCCCCAACGCGACGATGAAGTACCCAAAGGTGATCACCGCGGCGCTGTGGTGGATGGCCCGGGCCCGGTCTGGTCCGCCGACCCAACCCATCAGCGTGTGGCCCCAGCCGGTGCCGCTGAACTTCAGCGGCAGGCCTGTGAACGCCAGGGCGAGGAAGCTGACCACCACCACCAGGTGGAGCCCGATCTGCACCGGGGTGAAGCGACGATAGGTCTTGCCGTGGGCGCTGGGACGGGGGACCGGGGGCGTCGGGTTGTTGCGGCGTTCGACGAATGCGCGCAGGGCCCACAACGCTGAGTGCACCCAGAAGAAGAAGAAGGTGCCGACCAGCAGCGAGGTCATTCCGATCCGGGTCCAGTACAACGCCGGGCTCTTCACCCGGTCGCCGTCTTCGGCGTGGGGGATGAACTCCACGAAGGAGGAGGTGGCGCCGGCGTGGCACTGGCCGCAGGTCGCGACCAGGTGGTTCGGGGAGACGCTGGACTCGGGATCTTCGGCCTTCCGCACCTCGTGTGAGCGGTGGCAGTCAGCGCAGCCCGCGACCTTCTCCGGGTAGCCGAGCCTCACGTTTTTGCCGTGAAAGCTCTGGAAAAAGGTCTCGCCGGCGATCCAGGTGACCTCGTTTTTCTCCATCTTCTCCCGATCGTCGTGGCACTCGAGGCAGGCCATGGTGTGGAAGGCGCGCCCTTTTTCATCGTTGTCGATCTTGGCCACGGTGTGGGTCGCGTGACAGTCGGTGCAGGTTGGTGCGTCGAAGTGGCCTTCCTTCAGGGCGGCGTAGTGGGTCGAGGCGAAGTAGGGCGCCTGGCGTGAGTGGCACCCGGCGCAGGTCTCGGCGGTCCTGAGCTTGTCGCCCTTGTGTGACTTGAGGGTGTGGATGTCCGAGTGGCAGCCCACACAACCCGCCGGGAGTCGCTCGCTGTTGTGGATGCTTCCTTCGTGTTGCTCCGCCTCCTTTTCGTGGCAGCGGGCGCATTCGGTCGAGACGAAGGCCGCGGCACACTGCTGATCGCCGGAAGTGGGCGCCGCTTGGCTGTCGTCCTTCTGGTGGCAGGCGGTGCAGGTGAGATCAGCGTGGACCGAAACGTCGTAGCGTTGCCCCGGCACCTGCTCCTCGTGGCAGGTCAAGCAGGCGCTGGTCCCCTGCGCCGCCATCGCAACGCTCGGAGAGACCAGGAGCTGGGCGAGGAGCAAGGTGCGGGTGGCGGTAGACATAAATGTGGTCTCCTCAACTGCACAGACCAGCCGCTCGCCGAGCCGTCTTCAGCTTGATGCGTGTCTGGTAGGAGTCCTTCGGGAAGGCGTCGAGTACGCTGAGCGGCGGCCGCGCCCAGTCGAAGTGGGGCAGGTCCGCGACGGGCAGGAACACCTCTCTCCAGTCGGAGAGGCCGTGCTCGAGCACGTAGAGGTTGGTGACGCCCTCCATCTTCAGCCGCTTCCAGGCCCGGGCCGCGACCTCTGGGTCATCGCTGATCAAGATGACGACGCCGTTGACGGGGAGTTGATTGAGCTGAAAGCGCAGGCCGGGCTCGAGCAGCGCGTCGTATTGGACGTTCTTCGACCCGGCCAGGTGGAAGGTCTCAAAGGCCTCGGGTGCACGTAGGTCGAGGGTCACGAGCTTCACCGAGGCGTCGTTCCAGGTCTTCACGTACTCGAGGGGGTGCACCTGTTCCTCGCGCCGTTCGAGGAGCTCCTGGTATTGATCACCAAGCCGCGCCCACTTGTCCTCGGGGGTCATTTCTCCCTTGCTCCAGATGAAAAGCGCCAGGGCCAACGCCGAACCCGCCGCCGCGACGTACCGCGGGTTCTGCGGAGCCCACCGGACCGGCGCCCCCGCCATGAACGCCTCGGCCCTTTCGGCCGCATAAAAGAGGATCAGGGCCAACGCGGTGACCCCCACGACCGTGGCCCCGATCGACCAGCCGAGCCAGTCCGAGACCAGGAGACGTTCGGTATACGACGAGTTCCAGAAGGGTTCGTACAGAGACACGGTCTCGGCGAAGATCCCGGCGCCGACGATCGTCCCGACCAAAAAGAGCAGGCCGTCGATCTTGAAGCTGGCCGCCGACACCGCCGAGGTCCCGGGGCAATAACCGCCCACGACGAACCCGACGCCCATCACCAGACCGCCCACGATCCCCGGCCAGAGGTAGGTCTGGTTGACGAAGATCTTCGAGAAGTCGAGGTACCCGAGGGAGGCCGCGAGGAAGATGAGCAAACAAGCGGTCAAGATGCCGCTGAACATCGTCTTGAGCACGGTCATGTCGCGGAAGTAGAACTGGGAAGCGAGCTTCTTCGCGTTCCCGAAGCCCGCCAACTCCAGCACCACGCCGAAGCCGACCCCGATCAGGGCCGAGACCAGGTAGACGAGCCATTTACCATTTGCCGTGAGATCGAGCGGGAGCATAACTTGTCTCCTCAGTTCCAGAGCCGACGGACGAACCAGGCCAACGCGTAGGCGCCCAGGAAGACCGAAAACATGAAGGCCCACGAGCCAAGGGAGAGCACCGCGCCACCACTCAGCGCCTGCCCCGACGTGCAGCCCCGGGCCAAACGCGCGCCGTAACCCATGATCAGCCCTCCCAGGACGGCCAAGGCCAGACGTTTGGCTTTCCCGACCCCCGGGCCGGCGATCACCTCGAGCTTTTGCCGTCGGTGGAGGCGGGCCGAAAGGGCGCCCCCGAGGAGGGTGCCGAGGAGCATCATCACGCTCGAGTGATCGAGCGCGTGTCGATCGCCGCCGGCCATCGCCGCCAGATAACCGACCCGATCGACGTGGGACTGGGCCACGGTCGCCACCATCGAGGCCTCGATGCGGCTGATCGCACCCGAGGCGCCGAGCCCGCTGTGGGTCAGCGCGAAGGCCGCGAAGAGCACGATCCCAAGGAGTACACCCGCCGCGTAGGGGTTCATGAACTTGCTTGCATCAGTCTTCATAACGAATCCCTCCCGCGGGGTCTCGCTCGTAGCCGAGCGCCTTCCAGTCGAGGCGGCCCTTGGGGCCGTGGCAGTCTTGGCAAACCAGCGCCTCTTTGGCCGGCGCGACCATGTGGGTGATGGGCCAGTACATATGGGTCTTGGTGAAGTCGAACTCGCCGCTGTAGGGCAGGCCGGCGGTCGCCATCCCCTTCTTCGCCGCGGCGGCCCAGTCGAACTGGGTCCAATATCCGCCCTCACCGCTGGTGATCGGAGGGATCAGGATCTTGTTGATCGGATCCCAAATCTGTTTGGCCCGGTGGATCTTGAAGGGCCACAACTTGGCCTTTGGATCGTCGCGGCCACCGAGCGGTTGGTTCATGGCCTGATCATCGCTGGTGACGGGATCGCCCATCAGATAACGATCCATCTTCCCGTTGTACCAGGCGTACTCCGGGCGAACCTCGCCGTCGTAGCGGAACTCTCCTTTGATCTTGAGATACTCGTGGGTCGAGTCCTGGCGCGCCTGGTCGCCGGCCTTGGACCAATCCCAGTCCATCTTGGTCGGGTACTTTCGAGCGAAGGCGGGGACGTGGCAGGTCTGGCAGGCCAGGCGATCGAGGTGTTTGTTTAGCACCGCGTCCTTGTGCGGATTTCCGCTGTGGCACTTGTCGCAGCCGAAGCGGGCCGGGTGAGAGGCCTCGCTGTAGGTCGCGTTCATCTTCCCGGGCACCACGTGTCCGTGGGCTTCGTGGCAGTCCGTGCATTGGAAGTTGAGCTTGCCCATGTGCACGTCGAGTTCCTCGTTGGGGTTGAGCAGCGAGTCATCGAGGTCGCCGTGTTTGACGCCCATTCCTCCTCCGCCGTTGAAGTGGCAGCTCCCGCAGTTGTCGCGGCCGGGGGCCCGGACGCTGCCCGCTGCGGCGGCGAGGTCGACCTGTTTGCCGGGGAGGCCGCCCTTCTCTTTGGCGTAGCCTCCGGAGCCGTCGTGGCAAGCGAGACAGTCGACGTTTTCTTGTCGGGTGAAGTCGAAGTTGTCGTCGGTCCACCCGTAGCCGGCGTGGCACTTGGTGCAGGACGCCCAGTTCCCGGACACGCTGATGCAGAAGTTGTTGATCAGGTTCTTCTTCCCGATCGGGATCGACTTCCCATCCCGGATCGCGTCCCCCGACAACCAGGTCCAATGGGCCGTCTGCATGACCTCCTTGGCGGATTCGGGGTGGCAGGAGAGGCACTTCTGGGTCACCTCCGGCCCGGTAGCGATCTTCTCCTTGAAGAAGGCGGTGTGATCGAGGTGCGGCTTGGCCCGGTCGGCGAGGGGGTTTCGGGGCGGGGTCGAGATCGCCGTCGAGAGGTGGCTGCCGGGCGCGGGTTGGGTCGGCCGGGCAGAGATGAGGAGGCCAGCCCCCCCCGCGGCCAAGGCCCCCAAGATGAGCGCTCGGTGTTTCATGCCCATGCTCCAATGCATCGGCAACACCACTCGTAACTCGATGAAATCACGATGTGACTTGTGCCACACGGGTCGATGGTGCTACGTTTTGTCGCACCGACATGACACACGATGTTGCAGATCCGCGAAACACCATCGCGCTCCAGGCCGTGCACATCGCCTTCGGCTCTCTCGGGCGGGCCTGCCTCGCCCTCGACCGGAACTTTCGTATCGTTCACGCCTCACCCCTCCTCGATGAGCTCGGGGGTCAGGGGTCGGCGGATCGGCTGGTCGGCACCGACGTCGCGAGTCTGCTGGGGGCGGAGTTGTTCGGGCCCGGCGGCCGGATGCGGTCGGCCCTCGAGGGCGGCGAACGTCGGGAGGGTTGGCGAGCAACGCTGGCCACGCCGGATCGCCGACGTTTGGTTTCGCTGTCGGCCTGCCCCTTATTGCACCCTCCATCGGGTCCCTGCACGCCGGGCGTCGAATACCTGGTGGTGCTGCGCCCGGCCGAGGAGGAGCTGACGCTCCCGCAAGCGGGCCTGGGTTTGGTCGGGCGCTCCCGAGCGATGGATCGGGTCATCCGCCTCCTGGATATGCTGCGCCACAGCGAAGCGACGGTGCTGATCGAAGGAGAAAGCGGCACCGGCAAGGAGGTGTTGGCGCGGCTCATCCACGACCAGTCACCCCGCGGGCATGGTCCCTTCGTCCCGGTGGCGCCGGCCGCGCTGCCGGAGGATCTCCTGGAGAGTGAACTCTTCGGCCACGTCCGGGGTGCGTTCACCGGCGCACACAAAGACCGGGTCGGCAGGTTCGAGGTCGCGAACGACGGCACGATCTTCCTCGACGAACTCGGCGAACTCCCGCTCCACTTGCAGGTCAAGTTGCTGCGCGTACTCCAGGACCACACCTTCGAGCGGGTGGGAGAGAACACGCCGCGCCGGACCCAAGCCCGGATCATCGCCGCGACCAACCGCAACCTGAAGAAGGAGATCGCCGCGGGGCGCTTCCGTGAAGATCTCTACTACCGCCTGCGAGTGGTCCCCATCGAGGTCCCTCCTCTGCGCGCCCGGCGTGAGGACATCGAGCCCATCGCCCAGCTCCTGCTCTCCCGGGCCGGCGAACGCCTCGGTCGCTCCTTGCTCTTGGCCCCCGAGGTCCTGCGGATGCTTCTCTCCTATCCTTGGCCCGGCAACGTACGCGAACTGGAGAACGCCCTCGAATATGCCACGGTCGTTTGTCGCGGCCAGACGATCTCGCCCGAAGATCTGCCGCCGGAGGTCCAAAGCGGCGCCCTGGGAAGTCCGTCCCCGCCCGAACCTGCCCTGCCGCCGATGCCGGCCTCGAGTCCCGCTCGAGACGATGAACGTGACGCCCTGCTGAGCGCGCTGCAAGCCCACGGCTACCGGCGCGCCGAAGTGGCCGACGCGTTGGGCATGAGTCGGAGCACGCTCTGGCGCAAGATGAAACAACACGATCTCGCTCGAGCTCGTCCGCCTTCGTCACGCCGGGCCCGGTGAGTTTAGTCGTGGGTCTCGAAGATGAAGGGGTAGGTCACCACCACCACACCGCCGCCTTTGGGGGCGGGGAACTTGAGGGAACGCATCACTTGGGTCAGGCAGGACTCGACCTTGTTGTTGCCGAGGCTGGTCTCTTTTAGGCTCGCGTCGGCGACGGCGCCGTTGGGGGCGATGGTGAAGTAGACCGCTGCTTTGCCGGCCAGGTTGGGATCGGCTTGGAGCTCCTTTTCGTAGCAGAACTTGAAGCGGGGCAGGGCGCTCCGTATCACCCGGGCGATCTCGTCTTTGCTGAGGCCGTCGCCCATCTGGATCGGTCGACCGCCGCCGCGAATGGCGGGGCCCCGCTTTTGGCCGGGGAGCCCCACGTCGATGCCCACGCCCGGGCCCGAGCCGGGGCCTCGCCCGACGCCGCCGATGCCCAAGGAACCTCCACCACCTCCGGCTTGGTGACCGCGGCTGCCCATGCCCCCGAAGCCGCCCGCGTCGGTGAGCTCTTGGCCGCGCAGTCCGCCCATGGCCAGGTTGAGGCCGGTGCCGAGGCCTCCCGATCCCAGGACGGTGGCGGCGGCGTTGCCCGGTAGAGACGCCAAGATGCCCAGCAGGCCGGCGCTTTTTGCGATCTTCGTGTTGGCGGCGACGGTGCTGGGATCGACCCGGGGTGCGCCGCGGTTTTTGGAGGGGGCGGCGTCTTTGAGGGGCGCCTTTTTCCCGAGGCGTCCTTCCTTGCCAGGCTGGCCTCCGGCGGACTTTTTGGGGGCCGGAGGCTCCTTCTGGAGTTGCACCATCCTCACGTGCCCTCGGCTCCTCCACAACTCCTCGATCGTCCGGGCGGACCTCGGCGTGATCCAGGCGGTGGCGATCAAGAAGGCGTGCACCAACATCGAGATCGCGAACAAACGCGCCATCGGCCAGTCGGTGAACGCGGCGGCCCGGCCGCGGGTGGCGTGCCCTTCGACCATCGCGAAGTGGTACCCGAGCCCCTCGAAGTTGTAGCTCAGGCTCTGTTTCGGGCCCAAGGTCTGGACCCGCTCGTGGCTCAGTCGTTCGGTCCGCCGCGGATCCTCCCGGTGGAGTTCGGCGCCGGCCGGTACGGAGATCTTGGCCCCGCCCGAAAACCGGTCGGCCAAAACTCGGGCCTCACTTTGCCCGGGGATCTGCAAGTTGCCTTGCAAACTCCCCAAGGTGATCGGCCCCAGGTGTTCGAGTTGGGCGGCGTCGAGCCGACCGTCGCCCCAAGTGATGGAGACAAAAAGGGCTTGCTGATCATCGGCGGGGGTGGCGCCGCGAGGGGCGAGGGGTCGGCGGAAGGGACGAGTCATGATGAGAACCTCTGTCCCTCGGACAACGAGGCTCCGGCCCGGTTCCCACTTCCGCCGACCGTCGTAGCGTCAACTCCGCATTCGTAAGGCCTGGCGCCGTTGGTTCACCTCGTCGCTGAGGTTGCGCCGCTGGGAACGGAGCTCGTCGCCGGTGAGTTGCCCGTCGCCGTTTTGATCCAGCTTGGCCAAGAGGTCCTCGACCGAAACGGTCTGGCCGCTGCGTTCGCTGGCGTGTTGCGCCATGGCCTGCAAGGCCTCTTGCGACAGGGCTGTGCCTTCCCCTGGGCCCATGAACTGGGACTGGCCAAAGGGCGGCGGGGGTGGGCGTCCCTTGGCCAACTCCTGCTGGGAAACTTTTCCATCACCATCGGTGTCCAACTTTTGCTTGAGCTCGGCGACCGACACCGACTGCCCGGTCCGCTCCGAGATCTTCTGGGCGAAGGCCGACAACTTCTGATCATCCAGCTTCCCGTCGCCGCTGCTGTCCAACCTTTGGAACATCCGGTCGCCCCCCGGCGGGGCCCCAATTCGACTTGTGCTCATGACTACGCTCCTTCCTGTGAACGTGAACTCGGCCCTTCCGAGTTCGTTGTGCAGGTATCGGGCGCGGCGGGCAGGAGTCCGTTGCGTTGGGTAACGGAAGGCGGGGCCCTTAACAAACCTTTACAGTCCCGCAAGGGGCCCGAAAGGCTCCTTGGCGCTGGCTCCTGAATACTGAGCACTCGAGGTCTCCGCCGAAACATGCACAACGCCGGTCCCATCTTCGTGCTCACCTCCAACTCCACCGGGCAGGCTCACGCCGCCGCACTTTTGGCCGAGGGCTACGAGGCCCGGGCCGTCGACCCCAGCCGCTTCCACCTGCCCGCGATCTTGGACGCCCGCCCTCGAGCGGTGGTGCTCGAAGGTGATCCCGATGGCCTCGAGCAATGCCGCGCCCTCCGGGCCCACTACCCAGGCGGCATCGTGCTGCAGCTCCCGACCCGGGCCCCGGCCCACGAGGTCGAGGCGATCGACGCCGGCGCCGACGACGTCATCGAGGCCACCGATCCCGAGGTCTTGTTGGTGGCCAAGGTCCGGCGCCTCTTTCGTCGCAGCGAACCTCAACCTGGCCCCGCGCCGCGCCTCGAGCTCGATCGAAACGAACGGCGCGCCCGTTATGAGGGTCATGAGCTGGACCTGACCGATCACGAACTCGACATCTTGGCGGCTTTGGTCGATCGCGGTGGCGAGGTCGTGACCCGCCAGGAGCTCTACTTGACCGTGCGCGGCACCGAATACGACGGATTGGAGCGGGGCATCGACGTCCACGTCTCGCGCATCCGCGCCAAGCTCAAAGCCGCCGGGGTCGACGGGCGGGCGATCAAGGCCATCCGGGGCGCCGGCTACGCCTGGGTCGGCTGAGTTCGACGCTCCGCTGACCGAAGGCTCGGGATCCCCAGAACCTGGTCCCGGGCACAGCCGAGCCTCGAACCTCTCAAGGATCTCGGGATCTTCGCGGGTGGATCCAGATCCCTTACACGCCCCTACCCAGAAACATCGCCGGGCCGCTGCCGAGAACCAGCGCCGGTGGAGTCGAGTTCCCCGAAAAAAGCCCGAGGTCCCCTGGAGCGGGCCCTGATCGGCCGCCTGTCGTCGGACGGCGCGGGGGGATATCGGCTGGCGGAGCACGAGTGGCCCGGGTTGCGGCGGCTCTTGGACCAGACTTTGGCCGGGCCCGACGCTTGGAGCGCGATCCGTCGTTGGCTTCAGCTGTCGGTGGCGATGGACGGGGCCTTGGCCTCACCCGAAGTGGGCCAGCGGATGCGGCAACTCCTCCGAGAGGCGCCTGGGGGTGTGGCCCTGGTCCGCCGGCACCTGCTCAAGGTCGGCGCCATCGACGACGTCCGGGCCTTCTTGAAGAGTGAGGCCCGCAGCCAAACACCGACCGCGCCGATGCTCGATCGGCGACCGCCTCGGAACACCGTGCGCCTCTCTGAATTTTTGGATCTCGCGGGCGGGCAAGGCGTGCCCCGGGTCATTCGACGTGACCCAACCCGATGGCCGAGCCAGGACGGCTCGGAGAAAGACAGGATGTCATGGCCGAGGGAGTAGGGCTGGGAGACAACGATCGGACTCGGGTTGGGAGCGTCGAGGCCAAGGCCGAAACGCCAGCGGTGGACGCCGCTGACGCCGACCGGATCTCAGCCGCGGCTGACGCGGTGCCGACCGAAAGCTTGACCAAAGCGGGGCTCGACGTCGCGGGCGGTGAACTTGCGGTCGATGGCATGGATGGGATGCAAAATGACGATCCCGCCAAACGCGCCGCCGAAAATCCGGCCGGGATCTTGGCCGATCCGACGAAGACGCCGGAGCAGCTGGGGGCCCACCTCCGGGGCCTGAGCACCGCGGAGCTCACCAACACCGTGAAGGGCATCGACACCCCGGAGCTGGGATATGGCGCCAACGTTCGGCCTGAAGGCTGGAAGGCGCTGAGCACCGAGGTCGATCGCCGGTTTGGTGAGGCGCTGCGGAATCAAGTGGGCAATCAGGACCTGGCCAACCTGTCCCAAGAGTCGGTGCGTCAACCTGGCTTGCAAAAGAGCTGGAACGAAAAGACCTGGCGCGAAGTGTCCGGATTCCAGGATCAGTACGCCCCCGAAAACCAGCAGTTTCATCGGACCTTGCAGCACACCACCCAAATGCGGAACGCCATCGTCAACGGCGGCCTGCGCCCGGCTGACATGACGAACGGTGAGCTGCTGAAGAAGGTCGGCGAGATCCCGGGGATGCGGACCGCCAGCGACGTGATGAGTTTGGCCGGTATCCCAGGGATGTTGGCGTCGATGGCCGGCGAAGGAAAGATCCAGGATCGGCTGGACGAACTCGGCAAGCGGATGCAGGACGGCCGTTTGCCGGCGATGAACGCGGACACAGGAGAAGGCAGCCCCGAAGCTCGGGCCGCCGGGACTGCCATCGGCGTGGCCCAGCTGGCCTCTGCCCTCAACCCTCGCAACCTGTTGAGCAAAGGGCTTGGCTCCTTGTTTGGTGGCGGCGCCAGGATGACCGCCTCCGAAGCGCGGATCAGCGGCGTGTTGCGGGAGGCTGCCACTCGCAAAGGCAACTTCGGACTTGGCACCTTGACCCGCAGCGAGGCGTTGCAGGCCGGCGAAGCTTGGGTGGGCCCGGGTTTCATCAAGTCGATCGGTCAAGGCGGCGAGACGATCTTGACCAGCGCCGACGGGCTTCGTCGTTATCGCGACTTCATGCCGAAGAGTGGTCAGTTCCCCGGCGTGCAGGCCAACCTGGAGTCACTCCAGCTGGGCCAGGCCTTCACTGGGCTGCAACGTTCGCGCAACTGGTCGGTGAATGGGCACATCACCTTGCAGCCCGATCCCACGTTGTTTCAGCGGCTCTGGCCTTTCTGATCCTGTCGTTCACCACGGATCTTCGGGTGGGGGGCTTGCATCTTGGGGTGCGGCTCCTTTAGTTTGATCACGTGCGAGCCGCGCTCTTCACAACCGCGACGACTACCGCCATGGGCGGCTGGGTCGTCGTGGGCACGCGGGCTCGCTAGTCAGCCAACTCCGCTAACCTTCACCCCCAACCCGCCCGGCGATCGCACGGGGCGGGTGGAGTTTGGCTGTACCCTACGATCGTCGGGCCCACTGGAGTTTCCGATGTTCGATCATGAAGATCACCGAGAGCTGGCCAAGCGGCTGGATCTATTTCACTTCGAAGAGGTCGCGCCGGGCATGGTGTTTTGGCACCCCCGGGGCTGGGCCGTTTACCGCCGGCTGGAAGAGATCGTGCGGCGGAGATCCCAACGAGAGTTGTTCGAGGAGGTCCGGACGCCCCAGCTCTTGCGCCGGGCGGTCTGGGAAGAGAGCGGCCACTGGCAACACTTCAAGGAGGGGATGTTCGCCCTCCTGGACGGCGCCGAAGACGCCGCGGTGAAGCCGGTGAGTTGCCCCGGCCACGCGCACCTGGTGCGTCGAAGGGCTCCGGGGTATCGGGCCCTGCCGATCCGCATCTTCGAGCTGGGCCTGGTGCACCGAGACGAGCCGAGCGGCGCGTTGCAAGGCCTCTTGCGCTTGCGACAGTTCACGCAGGATGACGGCCACGTGTTCTGCCGGCCCGAACAAGCCGAAGCCGAACTCTTGCGGTTTTTGAGTGGAGTGGCCCCGTTTTATCAGGCCTTCGGCTTCGAGAAGGTCCGCTTCGCGCTTTCTTTGCGGCCCGAGTCCCGGGCCGGCGCCGAGGCCGCCTGGGATTGGGCCGAAGGTGTGTTGAGCAAGGTGCTCGACGGCCTCGGCCACGGCTTTTCGGTGCAGCCGGGTGGTGGCGCCTTTTACGGCCCGAAGGTGGAGGTGGTGTTGTCCGATCGGCTGGGTCGGGAGTGGCAATGTGGCACGATCCAGCTGGACGTGGTGCCCGAGCGTTTTGGTCTGGAGTATGTGGAGGCCGACGGGAGCCGAAAGCCGCCGGTGATGTTGCACCAGGCCCTCTTCGGATCGCTGGAGCGATTTATCGCCATGGTCCTCGAGCAACACGGGGCACGGCTGCCAGCGTGGCTTTCGCCCGAGGCGGTGGTGCTCCTCCCCATTGGCCCCGAGGCCGCCGGGCAGGTGTCCCGCTGGGCCGCGGACCTCCGGGATCAGGGCGTGGCCGCGGCGGTCGACGCGAGGGAGGAGTCCTTGTCCCGACGGATCGCCGAGGCCCACGATCGGGGCGTCTCCGAGGTTTGGGTGGTCGGTCCCGCCGAGCTCGCCGCGGGTATGGTCTCCCGGCGCCGGGCCGGTGCCTCCGAGGTACGCCCCTTCGCCGAGTTGGCACCCGAGCTCATCGAACGTTGTCGACCCCCCGCGGTGGTCTACGGCTGAGGTTCAGGGCGCGCCCAAAAACGGGCCCTGGGGTTGGTACTCGAGGCGAGCGGCACCTTTGGCCGCCGCCTCGGGTCCAGCGATCCGCCGCACCAGGTGGAGGGCCAGATCGATCCCCGAGATCACACCGCCGGCGGTCACCAAGTTGCCATCGTCGACAACCCGTTCCCGCACCACCACCGCCCCACTTTCGGCGAGAGCCGACAGCGCCACGTGGTGGCTCACCGCCCGCCGCCCCTTGGTGATGCCCGCCGCCGCCAAGATCATGCTCCCGGTGCACACCGAAGCCATACTTTTGCCCGCCGCCGACAACTCAGCGAGTCGCGCGGGCAACACCCCTCGTTGAATCTCCGCCCAAGCCCCCACCGGTCCCCGAGCCGCCCAAGCCCCCCCCGGCACCACCACCCAGTCCCAAGAATCGTCGAGCACCCCGGTCGCCTCCAAGCTCAACCCATGGGTCGCGGTAAACCGCAGTTGCCCATCGAAGGAGACCAACTCGGTGTGAAGCGCCGCGCCCGCCAACTCCGCGGCCCGCAACACTTCAAACGGCTCCACCACATCCAGCTCATCGAAGCCCTGAAACAACGGGATCGCCAAACGGATCATGCCGCCCCTCCTAAAGCCCAAGCCCCCACCAGTCCAGCCCCAGGTCCTCCCGCCCACCTCCCGCAGCCCCAAGCCTCATCCTCACGCCCGCAGCCTCACGCCTCAGCCCGACGCCTCAGCCCGACGCCTCAGCCTCACGCCAAGCCCGACGCCTCACCCTCACGCCAACGCCTCAGCCCCCCGCCTCATCCTCAAGCCTCAGCGACACGCCTCATCCTCAAGCCTCAGCGACACGCCTCAGCCCCCCGCCTCATCCTCAAGCCTCAGCGACACGCCTCAGCCCCCCGCCTCAGCGACACGCCTCAGCCCCCCGCCTCAGCGACACGCCTCAGCCCCCCACCTCAGCCCCCGCCTCAGCCCCCCACCTCCCACGCTCGCAGCTTCGGCGTAGGCGGGGGGACCCTCTCCCGTAGCGAACAGTCTGGGGCAGGAGGGTCGGGGCCCCAGGGGGCCCAGGACGGGCCCCTCTGTTCGCGAGGGAGAGGGTCCCCCCGCCGAAAGCCGAAGTGTACCTCGGCCCCCCCGCAACCCACCTCACGCAACCCACGCCCGCAGCCCACCTCACGCAACCCACCCCGCGCAACCCACCTTGCGAATCCACCGCCCCGCAACCCACCTTGTAAAGCCCAGCGCTCGCAACCCAACTTGCGAATCCACCTCGCGCAACCCAACTTGCGAATCCACCTCGCGCAACCCAACTTGCGAATCCACCGCCCCGCAACCCACCTTGCGAAGCCCAAGCGCCCGCAATCCACCTTGCGAACCAACAACCACCCCGAGCGCCTCACCGCGCGAAGTTATTCGTAGGAGAGGGCCTCAGTGACATCCATCCGAGCCGCCCGCCGCCCCGGCAACAGCCCTGCCAAGGCCGCGGTGACCACCACGGTGATGGCCACCCGAGCCGCCGCGGCCGCCGGGAAGCTGTAGTCGACGTGCCAGCCCGTGGAAGCCAAGGCGACGGTGCGAACGAAGACCAGGCCCATCGGGACCCCCAAAAAGAGGCCGGTGAGGGCCGACGCGAGCCCAAGGAAGCCGGCCTCGGCCACCACACTGACGGCGACCTGCCGCTGAGTGGCACCGACCGCCCGCAACACGCCGATCTCCCGGATCCGATCGATGACCGCGGCCAACATGGTGCCGACCACCCCAAGGAGGGCCACCGCCAAGGTGATGAAGTCGGTGGACTTCAGGATCGCCAAAGATTGGGTGACCACTCGGCGAATCTCCTCTCGCAGCTTGGAGGCCGGGGTGATGAACAAAGCGCGGTCGTCGCCGAAGCGCCGCTTCACCTCGGCCACCACCTGATCCACGTCGACCCCGTCCTTCAGGTAGAGGTCCATCGAGTCGACCAGATCGTCTTGCCAGTACTCCTGGAACCAGCGCCGATCGATGAAGCCCAGGCCCTGGTCCGAGGTGTAGTCCACGAAGATCGCCCGCACCTCGAACTTATGCCGGCCGGTGGGGGTGTCGATCTCCAAGGTGTCACCCGGGTGTTTGCCGAGGCGCCGGGCGCCATTTTCGGACAACATGATCCGGGGCTCGGCGTAGAGCTCACCCCGCTGCACCTCACCTTCGGTGTACTTCAGCTTCCGCTTTCGGCGCTCCTGCTGGGCCAGATAACGGTCGGTGTTGAGCGACAAGAGCTGGAGCCGCAGCGGGCCGACCTCTTGGTTGATGATCCGGGCGGGCTGGACCACGTCGACGCCGGGGATGTCGGCCAGGCGCTCCATCATCTCGGGGCGGAAGGGCACGTTGTGTTGGTCGGCCAATGGAGAACCGGCGGTGATCAAGACGTCGGCG
This sequence comes from Deltaproteobacteria bacterium, assembly GCA_016703535.1. GTDB lineage: Bacteria > Myxococcota > Kuafuiibacteriia > Kuafuiibacteriales > Kuafuiibacteriaceae > Kuafuiibacterium > Kuafuiibacterium phototrophicum. The sequence continues at coordinate 2,195,284 of JADJBV010000002.1, forward strand.
GGGACCGACTGCTCGACCCAGTCCATCATCGACATCTCCAAGGAGCGGCCCCAGCTGGCGATGCAGACCCCAGAGGCCACCGAGACCATCAAGGCCGCGACGGTCAAGACGCTGCGCTCCATCGAACGCTCCACGTTGTCGACGGCCAGGCGCCCTGGCACACCCAACCAGGCCTCGAAGATTCCGCCCATCGCTCGCCGAAAGATCAAGACGAAGCTGGGGACGAACAAGGTGGCCGCCACCACAAAGAGGCCGAGGGACACAAAACCCAAGACCAAAACCTCGGCCCCCAACCACGCGGTGGCGAAGGCCGGCAACAAACACAGGAGCCCCGCGAACAACATCTTCCGATGCGGCAAGCGGCGCCGCGCCGTGGCCGAACTTCGGGCCCGGCGTAAGGTCTCCACCGGATCGACGTGGGCCGCGGCCCGGGCTGGCAGGTAGGCGGCCACCAAGGTCGCGATCATCCCCGACAACACCCCGTAGATCCCAAGATCCAAGGTGATCTTGGGCGGGGTCGGCTGGATCGGGGCGTAGAACTGGCTGACGTTGCCGGTGGTCTGATCGAGCGCCAGTTGGGCCAAACCGTGGGCCAACAACAAGCCAAATAGGCCGCCGACCAGGCCCAAGATCCCCGCCTCCAAACAGAAGGTCAACACGACCCGCCCTTGGGACACGCCGATCGCGCGGAGGATTCCGATCTCGCGCCGCCGCTGGGCCACCGCCACGCTGACCGCGTTGTAGATCAGGAACATGCCGACCATCAGGGCAATCAGGCCCGCCACTTGGATGCCGGCCTCCAGCGGCCCCAAGATGCCCGCCAGGTGTTGGGCCCGGCCCTCGGGGCCCTCGACCCGGCCCCGACCGCCGACCACCTTTTGCAAGACAACTTGCATTGCCGCCGCGGTGTGTTCGGGCGCCACCGCGATCTCGATCCGATCGACCCGTTCGCCCCGGCCGAAGCTGAGCATGAGCGCCTCGGTGTACATCACCGCCACTTGCCCGCCGAAGGCCGCGGTGGGGCCTTCGTCCTCGAGGATGCCGCGGATCCTAAAGGCCTTGGTGCCTTCGCCGGTCACCAACTCCAAGGCGCCGCCCAACTCGAGCTTCTGCCGCTCGGCCAACTTGCGGCTCACCAAAATGCCGACCGGATCGTTGATCAGCTCCAGCGGATCTTCGACCGCGTCTTGGCCGGCCGTCGACTTAAACGGCAAAAAGTAGCGGTCGCCCAAGAAATCGACGCCCAACACCAACAGCGGACCATCGCCGCCCGGCTGACGCGTGATCACCTCCAAGGTGCCGGCGGCGTGGGCCACCCCTTTGGTGTCCAAGATCGCCTCGACCAACTCACTCGGCACCCCGACGTCACCGTTGGTGACCACCAGATCGGCTTTACCGGCGACTCGACCCACGGTTTCGGTGAAGGCCCCGACCAAGCTGCGGTTGACCGCGGTGGTGGCGACCAACATGGCCACCCCCAGTCCAATTCCGAACAACACCAACAAGGTGCGGAGCGGCGAATGCACCAAGTGCCGGAGGGAGATCTCGCGGAGCAGCGACAACACTACGCCACCGCGTTCTTCTGGGTCCGTACGTCCGAGACCACCGCGCCGTCCCGGATGGTCAACACCCGATCGGCCAGGTCGGCGATCCGCGGATCGTGGGTCACCAAGATCACCGTGCGGCGCCCGTCGACGGCGCTGGTCAAGATCTTCAGGACCTCTTGTCCGGTGTGGGTGTCCAGGTTGCCGGTCGGCTCGTCGGCCAAGACCAACGGCGGATCCATCATCAGGGCCCGGGCCACCGCCACCCGCTGCATCTCGCCGCCGGAGAGTTGATCGGGCCGGTGTTCGAGCCGCTGGGACAACCCCACTCGCCCCAAGATCTGTCGGGCTCGCTCCACGGTGGCCGCGTCTTTTTTGCCGGCCAACTTCGCCGGGAGCAACACGTTCTCGAGCGCCGTCATGGTCGGGAGCAGGTTGAAGAACTGGAACACGAAGCCGATCTTTTCTCGGCGGATCCGGGTCCGAGCGTCATCGTCGATGCCGGTCAACTCCACGCCGTCGATCTTGATCGAACCGGTGCTCGGGCGGTCCAGGGCGCCCAGCAGGTTGAGCAAGGTGCTTTTGCCCGAGCCAGAGGGGCCGACGATCGCCACCAGGCTGCCCCGATCGATCACCAGATCCAGGGGCAAGAGGGCGTGCACCGGCGTCGAGCCTTCGAGGTAGGTCCGGGAGACCTGGGACAGCTCGATCATCCGGCCCCGGAAGCTAGCAGGGTGCGGAAAAAGGGGCACTACTGCGGAAGGCGATCAGGGGGCTGCGAGCGGCGGACTCTTCGCTGCGCTGCTCAACGTACCGAATCAAGTACGCTTCCGCTGCTCGCTCCTCGTGCGCCGCTCTCGCTCCCCTGCTCGCCTCCTCGCTACGCGCCTCTTTCCCCGCGCCCTGCTCGTACACGCGGTTCGGGATCGCGAGGTTTGGCTGCGGGGTTTGCTCGAACATGTGGTAGATGCCCCACCCATGCACGACCCGAAGTTGGCCGCCGAGGCCCTGGCCGAGCTCCCCGCCGACATCGCCGACAGCCCACTCTTCAACGGCGACCTGGCGCCGGTGCCCAAAGGGCGGCGGGACTGGACCACCTACAACTTCGCGGCGCTCTGGATCTCGATGGCCCACTGCATCCCAACCTACATGTTGGCGGGCGGGTTGATCTCGGTGGGCATGAACTGGTGGCAGGCGCTGCTGACCATCGGCCTCGGCAACATCATCGTGCTCGGGCCGATCCTGCTCAACGCCCACCCGGGCACCAAATACGGGATCCCGTTCCCCGTCTTGGCTCGCTCTTCCTTCGGTACGGTCGGCGCCAACGTCCCGGCGGTGTTGCGGGCGATCGTCGCCTGCGGCTGGTTCGGCATCCAGACCTTCATCGGCGGTGAGGCGGTGAAGACCTTCCTCGAGGCCCTCTGGCCTGCCTACGCCGGGCTCGGTGGAGGCGTTCAGATCTTGGGGCTGTCGATCCCCAGCGCCATCACCTTTTTGGTCTTTTGGGCCCTCAACATCTTGATCATCTACCGAGGCATGGACGCGGTGCGGGTGTTCGAGAACTGGGCCGCGCCGTTGGTGTTGGTGATGGCCGCGGTGCTGATGATCTGGGCCGTATCGGTGGCTGGCGGCCTGGGGCCGATGTTGTCTCAGCCGTCGAAGTTCGAGAGTTTTGGCGCCTTCTGGAAGGTCTTTATCCCGTCCCTGACGGGCATGATCGGCTTTTGGGCCACCCTCTCCTTGAACATCCCGGACTTCACCCGCTTCGGCAAAGGTCAAAAGGAGCAGATGCTCGGCCAGACCTTGGGCCTGCCCACCACCATGATCGCTTTTTCGGCGATGGGGGTGGTGATCACCTCGGCGTCCCACGCGATCTTGGTGGGCACCCCGGTTGAGAAGTTGTGGGATCCGGTCTTCATCTTGGCTCAGCTCACCTCCGCCGCACCGCCGCCCGGCCTCGCCGAACCGCTGATCGCTTCGCCGGGCATTCGGCTCCTGGTGGCGGTCGTGGCCTTGTTCGGCGTTGCGGTGGCGACCATCTCGGTGAACATCGCCGCCAACGTGGTCAGCCCCGCCAACGACTTTGCCAACTTGGCGCCGCGGCTGATCAGCTTCAAGACCGGCGGCCTGATCACCGGCCTGCTCGGCATCGCGATCATGCCCTGGAAGTTGTTGTCCAGCGCCGAGGTCTACATCTTCAACTGGTTGATCGGTTATTCGGCGCTGCTCGGCCCGATCGCCGGGATCATGGTCGCCGACTACTGGCTGCTCCGGAACAAGACCTTGGACGTGCCGGATCTCTATCGCCCCAACGGCCGTTATGCCGGCGTCAACTGGATCGCGATCGCCGCGTTGTTCATCGGGGTGTTGCCGAACCTGCCGGGCTTTTTGCAGAGCGCCAAACTCACCCAGATGGAGCCCGGGTTCTTCGACGCGATCTATCCTTACGCCTGGTTCACGGGCTTCCTCTTGGCGGGTGGGCTCTACCTGCTCGCCATGAAGCGGAAGCCGGCGCGCTGATCCGCTACTGTTGCTGGGCCTCGAAGGCCACGTAGATCTTGGGGGCGATCGCGTCGGGCACGACCTTGAGGAGCCCACCGTAGGCATCACCTTGACGGAGCGTCACTTTGCCGCCGTCTTCGCCGCCCGAGTACTTCACGCTGCCGCCCAGCTCGACCAACGACTGATAAGGGAACAGGCCGAGGGCCTCCCGGCCGACGATGTCGCGCAACACTTGGCAGGCATCGACCAAGGTCCCGGCGCTGATGTCCACGCTGAGCAGCCCGACGTCGACCTCCAGCTCCGACCTGCCGTTGAGGATCGCGTTGACCAAAGTCGAACACTCGAGGGCCGCCAAGACGCTGTTTTTTTGGCTCTCCAAGCCGGCGCCCAAGACCACCACCTCCGCCAAAGACAAGACCAAACCACCAAAACCGAGGGGCACCTCGTGGGGCTCGAGGACAAACTCCTCGTCCTCGACCTCGCCGTTCCATTCGGCGATCACGCCGTCGGGGTTGAGCTGTTCGCCGGTCACCCGGTGTACGCCGTTGGCGATGGCCATCTCGAAGGCAGTGAAGGTCTCTTTGCCTTCGACGCCGTCGCCACCTTCTTCCAGCTCCAAGGTGCTGGTGACCGTCACGTCGGCCAGGGCACCCCTCAGCGCCAAGGTCGTGCTCCCATCGGCGCGGAGCTCCGGAGCCAACTCCTGATCGATCAGCGTCCGCAAGGTGGGGCGCACCAGGCCATCCAGGCCCACCGCCAGGTCGTCGGCGGTCCCGAAGGGCAGGGGGGTCTTGTCGGCGATCTCGGCGATCAACAGATCGATCACCGCGTCGCTGGCGCTGCGGCCGTCGGCCAGCGGACCACTGAGGTTCCAGTGGCCGGTGGTGGTGTAGCTCCCGACCCACTCCGGATCGCCGCAAGCGGTTGAGAACAAGGCCAGCCCCAAAAGAGAGGCCGCCCCGTGGAACGTACGTTTCATGGGGCCAGTATGCCCCAGGACCCGGCCGCCACCGAGGTGGCCCAAATCTGTGCGCGCCGCCAATTGCCGACCCTCACCCACCGGCCGCCTGTGCCGGCCCTCACGTCACACCCCTATTCGATGACCAGATCTTTGGGCAACAACAGCAGCGCGATCCCCGCGACGATCCGGTAGATGGCGAAGCCCCGGAAGGTGTGGCCGGCGACAAAACGCAGCAGCCAACGAATGGTGGCCCAGGCCACAAAAAACGCGACGGTCATGCCCAGCAAAAACGAGGGCCCGGTGCCCGAAAGTTGATCCCGGAACTTGAGCAGTTCGTAGCCCGAGGCCGCGAACATGGTGGGGATGGCGAGGTAAAACGAAAAGAGCGTGGCGGTGGGGCGATCCAACTTCACCGCCAAACCACCGATGATGGTGGAGCCGCTCCGGCTCATGCCGGGCCACAAGGCGAGGATCTGCGCGCACCCCACCAAAAGAGCCTGGCGCCGGGTGATGTCCAAGAGGCGGACCGTGCGATCGCTGACCTTCGGGTCCCCTCGATCCAGGAAGAGGATGGCCACGCCGCCGACGATCCACGCCAAAGAGACGCCGACCGGGCTCTCGAGCAAGGCGGAGATCGCGTCGTGAAAGAGGAAACCCAAGATCGCGCTCGGCAAAAATCCCAGGGCCAACTTGATCACCAAGTCCACGGTCTGGGCTCGGCTGTGGCTCAACAGGCTCCAGATCTCGCGGCGGCGATCGACCAACACCGCCAAGATCGCGCCCAGCTGGATCACCACCAAAAAAGGCTCGCGCCAGATCGGATTGAAGGACAGTAGGCGCGCCGCCACCACCAAGTGACCGGTGCTCGAGATCGGGAGGAACTCCGTTAGTCCTTCCACCAAGGCCAAGATCAGGATCGGCAGCCAGAGCACGAGGGCCTGTTAGCCTTTTTCAATCGGCGGGTCCAACGGCGCTTTGTGCGCCCGAGGCCGGAGGTCACCGGTAAAGAGGGGCGATGACGCGACGTACCGCCTCCCAATTCGGCCTGGCTTTCCTGGTCGGGCTCGCCCTCGGGTGCAGCGACGATCCCAGCGACGACCGAGGCAACGGGGCCGACAGCGGCGCCGTCGCCGACAGCGGCGCGACCGATCAGGGCGTCGCGGACACCGGCGCCGATCTGGGCGTCGACTCGGGCCCGGCCGACACCGGGCTCGTCGACAGCGGCGTCTTCGACCTGGGGCTCACCGACAGCGGCCTGCACGACAGCGGCGTCCACGACACCGGGGCCAACTTTCCGGATGGCGGCCAGGCCGACGCCGAGGTCGACGCGGGCGTAAGTTGTGGTCTGCTCGGCACCGAATGCAGCGGCGGCGATGACTGCGGCCCCAACCTGTTCTGCGGCTTTGAAGGCATCTGCGTGCCGATCCCCGAGTGTGGTGGCTTCGTGATGGCCTCTTGCCCCAACACCTCTCCGATCTGCCTGTACTACGCGGGCGCCGACATCGGGCCTTGCTTCACCCAGTTCGAGCGCAACTGTGTCTGCAACAACCCCAACATCTCCCGCTTGTTCGCTGGGTGTTAGCGATCCGTTTGAGCCGGCCCGGCGACCGCACAAGCCGCTCTTGGGGCCGGGACCTGCGGTCTGCTACCCTGGACAAGTGTTGGGACGGTTGGGTTTGGTCCTCCTGATCTCGGGGAGCGGGTGCCTCCTCGAGATCGACGAGGCCTTGATCCCAGGCCGCGGTCCGGGGGACGGCGGTGTTCGCCCCGACGGCGGGCCGGACGGGTGCCCCGCTGACCAGGTGCCCCTCGTTTCCGGGGGCTGCATCGATCGCACCGAGGTCAACAACCAAGCCTACCGAGCCTTCGTCGACGCTCGGGGTGGCGACCTCTCGGGGCGCCCCGAAGCTTGCGCCTTCGACACCCAAAACGAGCCGAGCCAGGAGTGGCCGCCCTCCCAGGGGCGCTTGGAGCACCCGGTCACCTTCGTGGACTGGTGTGATGCCTTTGCCTACTGCTCCTACCTGGGCCGGTCCCTCTGCGCCGCCGGGGCCTGGCGGGAGGCCTGCGGGACCCTGGCCTATCCTTATGGGGCCAGTTATCAAGCGGGGACCTGCCAAGGGGACGCCCAGAACCCCGGTCAACGCCGCACCGATCCGGTCGGGAGTCACCCCGGGTGTGTCGGGCCGAGTGGCGCCCTGGATCTGTCGGGGAGCGTCGAAGAATGGATCAACGACTGCGCCGGCGACCAGTGTGGGTTGGCGGGCGGGAGCTTCCTCGATCCGCCGGCCTCTTTGACCTGCACCGCACCCCGAACGGCCCCGATCGGCAGTTCGGCTCAAGCCCGTGGCTTCCGGTGTTGCAGCCCCTGACGTAGCATCCCAGGTGCGGATGACCGACACCCAGAGCCTCCCGGTCGGACGTGGTGCCCCCACGCCCACCGACGGCCCCCCTGCGTTGGTCGGGGTGGGCACCCGCCTCGGCCGCTACGAGATCTTGGCGCCCCTGGCCCGAGGCGGCATGGCCGAGGTCTGGGTGGCGCGACAGAGCGGCGAGTTGGGCTTTGAGCGAGAGGTCGCGCTCAAGACCATCCGCCCCGAACACGCCAAAGACGTCGCGTTTCGCCGGAGTTTCTTGGAGGAGGCCCGAGTCGCCTCCCGGCTGCGGCACGCCCACGTCGTCGAAGTTCTGGACCTGGGCGAAGAGGCGGACGTCGTTTATCTGGCCATGCCCCTGGTGGACGGGCCTTCACTCCGCCAACTCGAAGATCAAGAGGGGCGGTTGCCGTTGCAACTTGCCTTGCGGATCATGCTCGACGTGTTGGCGGGGCTGCACGCCGCCCATGAGTTGGCCGACGCCAAAGGCACGCCGATGCAGCTGGTGCATCGGGACGTGTCGCCGCACAACGTCTTGATCGGCCGAGACGGGATCGCCAAGTTGGCCGACTTCGGGGTGGCCAAAGCCCTGGGGCGGTTGGTGGAGGAGACCGATCAAGGCCAGCTGCGGGGCAAAATCGGCTATTTTTCGCCGGAACAAGTGCAGCGACAGCCGATCGATCGTCGCAGCGATCTCTTTTCGGTCGGCGTGATCCTCTGGGAACTCGCCACTCACCGCCGCCTGTTTTTGGGGGGAGATCTGATCGAGGCCCTGGTCCGGGTGGCCAAGGCCGATGCCCCGAACCCGCGCCGTTTTGCCCCCGACGTGCCCGAGCCGGTGGCCGCGGTGATCGGTCGGGCGTTGTGCCGTGATCCCGCGGGCCGGCCCGGGACCGCCGCCGAGTTGGCCTCGGCCTTGGAGGCGGCGGCTCAAACGGCGGGGGTGGCGATCGCGACCCACCGGGAGTTGGCGGCCCGGGTGGCCCAGGTCTCCCCGCCCCGCACCTTCCCCAAGCGGGCGCCGTTGCCCCTGACCCCACTCCCGGTCGAAGCCCAAAGTGAGGGCCTTCAGGTGGTCGCGACGGGGGTCAGCGAGGCCTTGCCACGCCGGCCTTGGGTCCCCCTCGGCCTGGTCGCCGGGGCGATCGTGTTGATCGGGGCGATCTTGGGCTTTGTCGGGTCCCGCCGGACACCGGAGGTCCAGGCCCTGCCGACGCCCCCGCCGGTCGCCGAGATCGCCCCCGCCGCACCGCCGCCGTCCACCATCGAACCGCCCCCGGTGGAGGCGCCGCCGCCGGACCCCACAAACCGGGCGGTGGACCCCAGCCCGAGTGAAGGGCCAAGCCGCAGCTCGAACAAGAGGTCCACCCCTCGGACCCAGCCGCCCTCGAAGCCCAAGTTCGCCAACCCCTACGGACCATGATCACCTTGCTCCTCCTGCTCTCGGCGCCTACGCCCGAGGCTCAAAAGTTGGCCCAGCAGAGTTTTGCGGAAGCCGAGCTGGCCTTCGGTCGCCGGGAGTACGCCGCCGCCGCCGCCGCCTTCGAACAAGCGGCCCGGGCCGTGCCTCACCCCGCCCCTTGGCTCAACGCCGCTGAAGCCTGGGAGAAGGCCGGCGCCATCGATCGGGCCGCTGAAGATTGTGAGCAGGCCCTGGCGGTGCCGGAGGCCTCGGCGGTGCATCGGCAGGCGGCGTTTGCCTGTCTGGATCGACACGGCCCCCAGCTGGCCTTCCTCGAGGTCCAAGGTCCCAGCACCGGCACCGCGCGGATCGACGATCGGAGTTCGGATCTGCCGACCCGTCGTTGGTTGCGCCCGGGCCGATATGTCCTGCGCCTCGAGGACCGAACCTCGGGGACCCAAGAGGAAGAGGTGTTGAACTTGGTCGCCGGTCAACGTTTGACCCGGGCCTTGACCCCGCCCCCTCCGCCGCCGGCGTTGCCCCGGGTGTTGACCCAAACCCCGACCTCGAGCCCTGCTTTGATCGCTGAAAGCCCAGGTCCGGGGATCGCCACCTGGGCCGCCTTTGGCGTGGCCGGGGGCGCGACCCTCGGCGCCGCCATCTTGGGCGCACTGACGGTCTCGGCCCAGAGCAACTTCGAGGCGGCCCCCAGCCAAGACGCCGCCGATACATTTTATGGGCGACGCACTGGGACCAACGTGGCGTTGGCGGTGGCGATCGGCGCGGCGGGGGCGGGGCTGCTCTTTTGGGCCCTCGAGTTGTAGGCTCGGGCCCGTGAGCGGCGAGACCCTCTTCCATCCACACGCCGGCGGCCCGACCTTCGCGGTGCACGCGGTGGATCTCGAGGTGCAAAAGGGCCCGGACCTGGGACGTCGCGCCCGGGTCGATCGCCCCACCTTCATCGTCGGGACCGGCGTCAGCGCCGACCTGCGGCTCAGCGACGGCACTGTGTCCCGGGAACACCTGCGACTTTTCCTCGATCCCCTGGGCCTGCGGATCCGGGACGAAGGCAGCAAAAACGGCACCTGGTTGTCCGGGCTGCGGCTCAGCGACGGCCTGTTGACCCAAGGCACCACGCTGGAGCTCGGCAACACGACGCTCAAGGTGCACCTCGAGTCGGGGCCGCTGGATCTGCCCCTCTCCAGCGAAGGTCACTTCGGCCGAGCGCTGGGGGTGTCGGCGTCGATGCGCCACCTCTTTGCGGTGTTGGAGCGGGCGGCCCGCTCCGACGTGACCGTGTTGCTCGAGGGCGAAAGTGGCGTGGGCAAAGAGGTGCTGGCCCGCTCCCTCCACGAATCCTCAGCTCGGGCCGAAGGGCCCTTCATCGCCGTCGACTGTGGGGCCATCCCGGCCAACCTGATGGAGGCCGAACTTTTTGGGCACGAAAAGGGTGCCTTTACCGGCGCCGACGCCCCTCGCTTGGGGCTCTTCGAACAGGCCCAAGGCGGCACCTTGTTCCTCGACGAGGTCGGCGAGTTGCCCCTGGAAATGCAACCCAAGTTGCTGCGGGTCTTGGAGACCAAAGAGGTGCGGCCTTTGGGGGGCACCGCAGTCCGCAAGTTGGATTGCAGAGTGGTGGCCGCCACCAACCGCCGGCTGCACGAGTCGTCTCAAAAGGGCGAGTTTCGCCAAGACCTCTACTACCGCCTGGCGGTGGCCCGGGTGACCGTGCCGCCCCTCCGAGATCGCCCCGACGATGTGTTGCCCTTGGCGACCGAACTCTTGCGGGTGGCGCAACGGGATCGCAGCGCCGTATTGCCGACCGACCTGGCCGCCTTGTTGCTCGGTTATCGCTGGCCCGGCAACGTGCGCGAACTCCGGAACGTGGTCGAGCGTTTTGCCTTGTTGGGCGTGCGGGACGCGCCCGCCCTCTTCGACGCCCAAGCCCAGGAGCGAGGTGGCGCGGCGGATCTGTCGACCTTGCCGTACCACGAGGCCCGTCGGGTGGCCCTCGAGCGCTTCGAGCGAAGTTACCTGCCCGCGGTCTTGACCCGGGCCGGCGGGGTGGTGGCCAAGGCCGCCGAGTTGGCCGAGGTGGCTCGCCCCAGCTTCTACCGAATGTTGGATCGGATCCGCCCTCCGGGTGAACACCGAGGCGAAGAAGAGCCCCCTGAAGGCCGCTAGGACGCTCCTGGATCGCGGCTCACCGAAGAACGCTGTAAACCCAACATTTTTCGTTCCTGGCTTCCTTTTTTCCTAAGCGATCCACCTCGTCCGAAGGTGCCTGTCTCCGGCGCGGAGACAATCTTCTCCGCTTGGGCGACGTGTGGCCCTCGAGCATCACCCGGCCCGTGGTGGCCCAGCCGTTGCTAACGCTTCGTTCCATGATGCGACGCCAAAATGCCCTGGGTGTAGGCGCAGGTCTCCTCCTCGCCGCCTGTGGCACCGACTCGACCTCAACCGCCACCTTCGCCGACGCCCGGGACGGAGTGGCTCGCCTGCGGGTGGCCCTCTCCACCTCGGGTGCCGCGGCGATGCCGATGGGGCAGGGCAACGGCAACAAACACCAAGTGGCCCTCGACGAGGCGATCGTCACCATCGATCGCGTGACGGTGCACTCCTCCAGCGTCGGTTGGGTGACCCTGCGGGACTCGATCAACGTCGCGATCGATGTGTTGCGCCTCGGTGATCACGCGGCCGAGTTGGGCTTCGCCGATCTCCCGACCGGGCGCATCAACCAGATCCGCCTCCACGTCGACGGCGCTTCACCGCCGTACGTGACCACCGCCGACGGCGAACGGGTGCCGCTCAAGGTGCCCTCGGGTGAACAGAGTGGCCTGAAGGTGAAGGGAAACTGGGAGCTGGACGACTGCGCGGAGACCACCATCGATCTGCAGCTGGATGGCAAGAAGGCGATCTGGATCCACCCGACCGGTCACGGCGATCTCTACATCTTGCGGCCCACGATCAAGGCCGGCTCCTCGGTGATCCCGGGCGAATGTGACGGGACGCCCGACAACGGCATCCCGCCGGGTGAGCTGGAGCCGATGACCGATCCGCTCCCCGGCGGCGAAGACCCGGGGACCGATCCCAACACCGATCCGGCCACCGATCCCAACGACGTGATCGACCCGCCGCCCAGCGGCAATGGCGCACCTTGCAGCGGTAACCTGGACTGCGGGGTGACCGAGATCTGCGGCAGCGACGGCACCTGCATGGGCCTGTGACGCTTCCTCGCTGGACGCCGCCGCCCCGCCGAGTGTAACCCGAGGGGCATGTCTCTTTCGGCTGGCGCGTTACGCCCGTTGATCTTGGTCACCAACGACGACGGGATCCACGCCGAAGGCATCAAGGCCCTGGCCCGGGCCCTGGTGACGATCGCCGACGTGGCGGTTTTTGCCCCGGATCGCAACCGCTCCGGCGTCTCCCACTCGATCAGCCTGTTGCGCCCCTTGCGGGTGATCGAGTTGGCCCCGGGCTGGCACCAGATCGACGGCACCCCCGCCGACTGCGTGTACTTGGCGGTGCATGACGTGTTGCAACGCCGCCCCGACCTGGTCGTCTCGGGGATCAACGCCGGGCCCAACCTGAGCTTCGACGTCCACTACTCGGGCACCGTGGGCGGCGCCATGGAAGGCACCTTGCTCGGCATCCCGGGCATCGCGGTCTCCTTGGCCAACACCCGCCACGGCAGCTTCGAGTTGGCCGCCGAGTTCACCAAGTCCTTGGCCGCGTGGGTGTTGGCCAACGGAATGCCGGCCAACACCACCTTCAACGTCAACGTCCCCGGCGGCACCCCCAAAGGGTGGCAGCTGACCTTCATGGGCCACCGCCTCTTTCGTCACGCCGTCGAACGCCGCCAAGATCCACGCGGCTTCCCGTACTACTGGATCGGCGGCGTACCCGACGAACCTCGAGACATCCCCGGCAGCGACTGCAACGCCATCGCCGACGGCCTGATCTCGGTGACGCCGCTTTCGGTCGATCTCACCCACCGCAGCGTGTTCGACCGACGCCTGCCTGGCCTGGAGATCGAAGCTTTGCCCGAGGTGCCGCCCATCGCCCCACCCGGCGAGGCTCCGGCGATCGGCCAGGCCAGACGATGAACTGGCGGGCCGCTTGGGCCTTGGTTTTGGTGTTGGCCTCTTGTGCCACCCCCCCGCCGGCTCGGCCTCGCCCCCGGCCGGGACAATCGACGCACCGGGTGGCGGCCGGCGAAAACGCGTACCGGATCGCCAAAAAATACGGGACCACCGTCGAGGTTTTGGCGGAGCTCAACCAACTGGAGGATCCCGAGTCCTTGGCGGTTGGCCAGGTGTTGATCCTCCCCGGTGCCGCCCCCGCGCCGCCTCCGCCCCCTCCGCCCGGGGCCCCCCAAGACGTCGTTCCCCCGGCCCCGCCACCGCCGGTCGAGGCCCTCGATGAAGAGGAGCGCACCTTGGCCGAGGTGAAGGCTCGGCTCGGCCGCGAAGAGGCGGCGCCCCTCGCCGGGTGTGACGGTCACCCGACCGGCGCCAAAAACAAGGCCGCGTCCACTGGCCTCATCTGGCCGGTCGACGGCGTGGTGGTCGGCAAGTTCGGACAACGGGACGGCGAACGACACGACGGGCTCGACATCGGGGCACCGGACGGCACCCCGGTTTGGGCGGCGGCGGCGGGCGAAGTGATCTACTCCGGCGAACAGTCGGGCTACGGCCTCCTGGTGATCGTGCGGCACGACGATGGTCGCACCACCATCTACGCCCGCAACGCCAAAAACTGCGTGGGCTCGGGTCAAAAGGTTGACCGTGGTCAAGTTGTTGCGTTGGTGGGCCGCAGCGAAGGGGCCGACGCTCCGTATCTGCACTTCGAGCTGCGGACCGAAAAAGGCCCGGTCAACCCTCGGGGCCACCTGCCCTGAACCGACGGTCCTTTGATCGCCCTCACGGCGTCGGCCCGTGGCCCCCCGCACCTTCCCGAGATATGGCTCGGCCGTGGTCACGCCCAGCGCCCCCTCGACCGCCACCCCGCCCGCCCCCGAAGCGACCTTCGCCCGAACCTTCGTGTGGCCGGCGCTTTGGGTGTTCTTGCTGCCGGTGGTCGGCCTCGGCTTCACCACCTTCCACCTGGAGAAGTGGGCCTACGAACTTCGCGAGGAGATCCGCGCGGAGCAGGCCAAGGCGCCGACGATCCCTCCCGAACAACTCGAACAACAGCTGGGGGCGATCGATCTGGGCGCGGTCGCCTGGGAGCGCTGCGGCCCGCTTGGCTTCAACGAGGAACCTCAGGGTCTGTGGAGCGGCTTCTGTAGCCAGATGCTGCAGTTCACCTGGGTGCAGCGGATCGGCGCGGCGCTCCTCGGCTTGGCCACCTTGGTGTTTTTGGGGCTCTTGGCCACCATCGCTTGGGCCGATCGTTCGCCGCGGCATCAGCACCGGGCCTTTCACTTGGGCTGGACCCTGCTTCGGGGCTTTTCGTTGCCGCACCTGGCGGGGCAGGGGCTGATCCTGTTGTTCCTGTCCTTTTGGGGCACGGCGCTGACGATGAACATGTACGTCCCGAAGTTGATCCTCATGGCGGGGATCCTGGGATTTTTGGCGGCGGCCGCGGCGGTCCGGGCGCTTTGGGCCCGACATCATCACGTGCCGACCGAACACGGCGTGGTCCTCGATCCGTCCCGGGCCCCCGCGTTTTTTGCGCGCATGCGAGAGCTCGCCGACCGGGCCGGCACCGCGCCACCGAAGAACGTGGTGTTGGGCATCGACGACAACTTCTTCGTCACCGAGGTGCCCCTTTTGGTCGCCGCTCAGCTCCCGACGCCCCAGCGTCCGGTGGTGGAGACCCAGCGGCTCGAGGGCCGCACCCTCTACGCCAGCCTATCGTTGCTCCGGGCCATGGATCGCGCCGAAGCCGACGCGGTGTTGGTCCACGAGTTGGGTCACTTTGCCCAGGGCGACACCTTGCGCTCCCAGCAGATGAACCCGCTGCTGCGGCGCTTCGAAGCCTACCTATCGACCCTGGCCCAGACCTTCACCTTCGGGATCGGCAGCTGCATGGTCGCGTTTTATGCGCTCTTCGAGCGGATCATGAAACGGCGCTCTCGGGAGGCCGAGCTCACCGCCGACCGCTTGGCGGCCAAGTTGATCGGCCCGAGCCCCGTGGCGGAGGCGCTGCTGAAGGTCGGCGCGTACATGCGGTATCGGGCTCAAACCGAAAGCCGGATCCTCGAGTCCATGACCACCCAAGAGCTGCGCCTCGCCCAGCGGGTCGTGGAAGGTTTTTCGCGCTTCGTCGCCGAACCCTCGGGGCGCAGCGAGCTGCTCAGCAGCCTGCTGCACGGGGGCACGCCCCATCCCTTCGACAGCCACCCGCCCCTCGAGGAGCGCCTGCGTAACCTGGGGATCGAGGCGCCCTCCAGCGACGCCTTGACCCGCTTGGCCCAGCGGCCCGCCGAGACCGCCTGCGACGACATCCTCGAGGCCGAAGTGATCGAACAGGGCCTCTGGACCTCCTACGAGGAGCGTTTCCAAGCGAATCACGACTTCCTCATCGCGCTCCGCTTGGCACCCAAGACCCCGGAGGAGATCGCTCAGGTCGAGCGCCACTTTCCGCCCGTCGAGTACCCCAGCAAAGTGGGGGTGGTGCGCCTCGACTGGCGGGGGCTGCAGCTGCCGGGCGGCGTCGAGGTCCCCTACGCCGACATCGCGACCGCCCAGACCAAAGACCTCTTCGTCGGGGGGAAGGCCCTGGTCCTGGAGCTCCGGAGTGGGCCTCGACAAGAGCTGAAGCTCCGCGACTTCTTGGGGAAGGGTGATCAGCTCCTCGGCGACTTCGCCCGCTTCTACCAGCGCCACGAGATCAGCCAGCAGCCCGCCCCGGCGCCGGTCCCCGAACCCGGGGCGCCCGCTCCGCCTCCAGAGGAGCCTACCCCTCCACCATCGGTTGGGGGTATGACGGCTCCGTGATCACGCCTTCCGAACTCGAACGCCTGGTGATGAACGTCCCTGACTTCCCGAAGCCCGGGATCATGTTCAAGGACCTGACCCCGATCTTCCTCAATCCGAAGGCCTTTCAGGGGCTGATCGAGGTGTTCGCCGAGCGTTATCGAGGCGAAAACCTGGACGCGGTGGTGGCGATCGAGTCTCGGGGTTTTGTGATCGGCGCGCCGCTGGCGGCCGCGTTGGGCGTGGGTTTGGTGCTGGTGCGCAAGCCGGGAAAGTTGCCGCGCCCCACCCATCGTCGCACCTACGCCCTCGAATACGGGACCGATACCCTCGAGATGCATCAGGACGCGGTGCGGCCCGGGGCTCGGGTGTTGATCGTCGACGACGTACTGGCGACCGGTGGCACCGCCAAGGCGGTCTCGGATCTCCTGGGTGACGCTCAAGCCCAGATTGTTGAGGCCGCTTTTGTGGCCGAGCTGGGCTTCCTTTCGGGCCGAAAGCGCCTCGCTCCCACCCCTGTCTTTGCGGTCCTGGAGTACTGATCCCACCCCATCCCCTTATGTGGCGGTATTGACAGCATTTTCGGCCCAAGTTACCAATGGGCGTGGGGTGCTCCCGTAGCTCAGTTGGATAGAGCGACGGTTTCCTAAACCGTAGGCCACAGGTTCAATTCCTGTCGGGGGCGTAGCTCGGATCCACTGGGGAAGGGCGTGTGAATGAACAAGTCAGAGCTCGTGGAAAAGCTGGCCGAACGCGCGAAGATCACCAAGAAGCGCGCGGAATTGGTCGTGAATTTGGTGTTCGACCAAATGGCCCAGGCGCTGAAGCGGGGGGAGCGGATCGAGATCCGCGGCTTCGGCAGCTTCACCAGCAAGGCCTATGAGGCCTACACCGGTCGTAACCCGCGGACGGGAGAAACCATCCACGTACCCGCCAAGCGCTTGCCATTCTTCAAGGTTGGCAAGGAGCTGAAGGAACGGGTCGACTATCCGCAGGTGGCGCGAACGAACGGGGCCGGTGGGGCCCCGATCGATGGCGACGACGACGATGACGACGATCTCGGAGACGAGGATGAAGACGGAGACGACACCGCAGATTGAACCCCGGGTGGGTGGTGCTGCGCGGTCTCCTTCTCTCCCTCTCGCGTCCGACATCGAGGCTCAGCTCGTGGCCCTCAAGGGTCGTCGAGTGGCGGTGGCGTTGTCGGGTGGCGTCGACTCGGCGGTGGCGGCCTTGCTCCTCGCCCGGGCCGGCGCCTCGCCGATCGGCTTGGCGTTGCGCCTCCACGATCCCGAGCCCGACAACCCCTTGGCGCCCCGGGCCTGTTGTACGCCCGATGATCTCCAAGACGCTCGTCGGGTCGCCGAGGCCCTCGGCATTCCGTTTTACGTGCTCGACGCTCGGGAGGCCTTCAGCAGCGAGGTGGTCCAGCCCTTCGTCGACGCCTACCTGGCCGGCAAGACCCCCAACCCCTGTGTCGGCTGCAACAGCTTCGTGAAGCTCGATCGCCTGGACGCTCGGGCCCGGGCCTTGGGCTGCGTCGCCCTCGCGACCGGCCACTACGCTCGCTTGGCCCACGATCCGAACGGCGCGCCCCACCTCTACGCCGGCGCCGATGTCGAGAAGGATCAGTCCTACTTTTTGTTCGGCGTCGAGTCCGGGATCTTGTCGCGGCTGGTGTTCCCGTTGGGGGCGATGACCAAACCCCAGGTGCGGGAGATGGCCCTCGCTTCGGGCCTGCCGGTGGCCCACAAGCTCGACAGCCAAGAAGTGTGTTTTGTCGGAGGTGCAGGCGCGGGCGACTTCGTGCGGCGCCGGGCCGAGGCTCGGGGTGATCATCGGGGCAAGATCTTGGATCCCGAAGGTCGCGTTTTGGGCGAACACGACGGCGTCATGGGCTACACCGTTGGGCAACGGAAGGGGTTGGGCGTCTCGGCGGCCCACCCGCTCCACGTCTTGTCGATCGACGCCGAAGACAAGTCGATCACCGTGGGCGCGGCCGAGCTCTTGCTGCGCCGGGGCTTGCGCGCGTCGAAGGCCGCCTGGCCCGCCGGGGTGCCGAGGGGCCCGATCGTCGCCGAAGCTCGCATCCGTTATCGGGGCCGACCGTCCCGGGCCACCATCACGCCCCTCGCCGGCGATCGGGTCGAGGTCCACTTCGAGCAGCCGATGCGGGCCATCGCGCCCGGGCAAGCGGTGGTGTTCAGCGATGGACCCGAAATTTTGGGCGGCGCCTTCATCGACGAGGCCCTCGCTTGAGTGATCCGATCGAAGAGGCGCCGCCGCCGCCGATCGCCGATCCGGTCGGCCGCTTGGAGGAGCGCCTGGGGCATCACTTCGCCGATGCGCGCCTGCTCCACGAGGCCTTGACCCACCGCTCCTACGTCAACGAGTGCACCGAACCGACGGTGAAGGACAACGAACGGCTGGAGTTCTTGGGCGACGCGGTGATCGACCTGGTGGTGTCCGAGGCCCTGATGGCCCGATATCCCTCGGCCAGGGAGGGGCGCTTATCCAAGGTCCGGGCCTCTTTGGTCAGCGAGCCGGGTTTGGCCAAGTTGGCCGAACAGATCGGGCTCGGCGAGTCGCTGCGGCTGGGCCGGGGGGAAGAGCTCTCGGGCGGCCGGGCCAAGGCCTCCATCTTGAGCGACGCCTTCGAGGCCCTGATCGCCGCCCTCTATTTGGACGCGGGCATGGCCAAGGTCGCCCAGGTGCTCCTGCCCCGGCTGGCGTTGCCGGACGACGACGACTTGGATCGGGCCGATCCCAAGACCGACCTGCAGCAGCGGATCCAGGCCGAGCGACACCTCACCCCCACCTATCGGCTGGTCGGGGAGCGGGGCCCGGACCACGACAAGTCCTTCGTGGTGGAGATCTTGGTCGGGGGTGAAGTCCTCTCTACCGGCAGCGGGCGCACCAAAAAAGAGGCGGAACAGCAGGCCGCCGCCCGGGTCCTGGCCGACCTGGATCAGCCGCGGCCGGCGCCCGTGGTGCCCGATCCGCCCCCCACCGAGCCGGGTCCAGCCTCCGCTTGACCCTCGGGGCCGGCTGGGATTCCTTCCGCCCTCGTCATGAAGCAGATCCTCCTGTCCTTGTCCCTGCTCACCCTGGCGACGCCCGCCGTGGCCCAGCCCAAATCCGCCGATGGCCCCAACGAGGTCACCATCACCCAGGCCACCGAAGGCCTGACCGGCAAGGGCCAGCTCCTCGCCAAACTCGAGACCAGCGAAGGCGTGATCGTCGCCCGCTTGTTCGAACAACAAGCCCCCAACACCGTGGCCAACTTCGTCGGCTTGGCCCGGGGGAAAAAGCGCTACCAAGATCCCAAAGACGGCAAATGGAAGACCGGCGCCTTCTACGATGGCCTGACCTTCCACCGCGTGATCCCGAACTTCATGATCCAAGGCGGCGACCCGGGCGGTGACGGCCGCGGCGGGCCCGGCTACAAGTTTGGGGACGAGTTCCACCCGGCCTTGCGCCACGATCGCCCCGGCATGTTCTCCATGGCCAACGCCGGCCCGGGCACCAACGGCAGCCAGTTTTTCATCACCGAAGGGCCGACCCCTCACCTCGACAACCGCCACTCGATCTTCGGTGAGGTCGCTCAGGGCCTGGACATCGTGCGGAAGATCGCTCGGGTCGAGAAGGGCCCGATGGATCGACCGGTGAAGCCGGTGGTGATCAAGAAGGTCACCATCTACCGCGGCGAAGCCAAGTAGACATGCCGCCGCCTCGTGCCCGCCGCCGCGGCTCTGCCGCACCCAAGAAGCCTGGACGCACCTACGGACCGCCCAAAAAAGGGGAGGCCAGAAAAGGCGACCCCAAGAAGGGTGGAGCCAAAAAGTTCCTGGGCCCCAAAAAAGGCCCTCAAAAGCGGGATTCCCGGAGCGACGAGCCGGATCGGGTCGCCCCCAAGCGGCGGAGTCGGCCAGCGCCACGTCCCCAGCTCCAGCCGATCACGCCCGAAGATCGGGAGCGGAAGCCCGGCGAAGGTTTTGTGCGGCGGGCCGTGGAGCCGACCATCGGCGACGGCTCAACCTTTCGGTCGGGCTACGTGGCCTTGGTGGGGCGGCCCAACGCTGGCAAGTCCACCCTGCTGAACGCCTTGCTGGGCCAGAAGCTGGCGGCGACCACCCACAAGCCCCAGACCACTCGCAAGAACTTGCTCGGCGTGTTGCACCCGCCGGGCGCGCAGCTGTTGCTCCTCGACACGCCCGGCTACCACAAGGCTCAGGGGCCGCTGAACCGCTTTATGGTGGCTCAGGCCGAGACCGCCATCGGTGACGCCGACGTGGTGGCGCTGGTGGTCGAGGCCCGGGAAGACTCGACCATCACCCCGGGCAACGATCTGTTGGTGGAGGCCTTGGCCAAGGCCAAGAAGAAGGTGGTCCTGCTCCTCAACAAGATCGACCTGGTGAAGAAGAAGCAGAGCCTCATTCACCAGCTCGGATCCTATCGAGAGCGGCTGGGTGAACACCTGGTGGCGGCGGTGCCGATCTCGGCCCGGAAGCGCCAAGGCCTGACCGAAGCGGTCGAAGAGATCGCTCGGGCCTTGCCCGAAGGTCCCAAGTACTTCGACGACGATCAGCTGACCGACGCCAGCGAACGTTCGGTGGTCAGCGAGTTCATCCGCGAGAAGGTGATGTTGGCGACCCGGGCCGAGTTGCCTTACGCGGTGGCGGTCAGCATCGACGCCTTCACCGATCAGCGGCCCCAGCTGGTGCGCCTGATGGCGACCCTGCACGTCGAGCGCGAGTCCCAAAAGGGTATCGTCATCGGCAAGGGCGGCGAGACCTTGAAGCGGATCGGCTTTTCGGCCCGCAAGGACATCGAGTTCTTCTTGGGGACCAAGGTGTTCCTGGAGCTGCACGTGCGGGTGACCAGCGCTTGGTCGACCAGCCGACGGGCCTTGGCCGAGCTCGGTTATGGCGCCGATGAAGGTGGGGAGCTTCGGCTCGAGGAGGAGTGATGTTGGGGCACAAACCGATCGTGGCGATCGTCGGCCGACCCAACGTCGGCAAGTCGCGCCTCTTCAACCGCATCCTCAACCGGCAACGTTCGATCGTGGCCGACATGCCCGGCGTGACCCGGGATCGGATCTACGCCGACGCCTCACTGTCAGGCGAACGGTCCGATGTCGACGTGGTGTTGGTCGACACCGGCGGCTTTGATCCCCACTCCAGCGATCCGATCATGCGGCGGGTGGTCGAGCAGACCCAGCTGGCCATCGACGAGGCCGACGTCGTGTTGTTCTTGGCCGACGGCCGGGCCGGCGTGATGCCTGAAGACCACGACATCGCCCAGATGTTGCGTAAGGGCGCCAAAAAGGTGGTCCTGGCGGTCAACAAGCTGGACGGCCCTGCTCAAGACGAGCTGCTCGGCGACTTTTATGCCCTCGGCATCAAGGACCTGATCCCGGTCAGCGGCGCCCACGGGCGCAACGTCGGTGAGATGGAAGAGATGTTGGTCGGCTTTTTGCCGGCCCGGGCCGAGGACGACGTCTCGGCCCTCGAAGAGGTCCCCGAGGCCGGCGAAGATCCCAGCGAAACCAACCAGCCCATCCGGGTGGCGGTGATCGGCCGCCCCAACGCGGGCAAGTCGTCGTTGATCAACCGCCTGCTCGGCGAAGATCGCCACCTGGTCTCGGACGTGGCTGGTACCACCGTCGATTCGGTCGACTCGTTGATCGAGTTCCAGGGCCAGCCGATGTTGTTCATCGACACCGCGGGCATCCGGCGCAAACGGTCGATCGCGCTGCGGCTCGAACGTTACAGCGTGATCGCTGCCTTGAAGGGGTTGGAGCGTTCCGACGTGGCGCTTCTGCTGCTCGACGCCACCGAGCCGATCTCCGCCCAAGACGCCAAGGTCTCGGCCTTCGCGTACGAGCGGGGCAAAGCGGTGATCTTGGTGGTGTCCAAGTGGGATCGGGTGCCCGGCGAAAGTCAGCGGGCCCGCTTCACCCAGACCCTCCAGCGCGAGCTCCCCCACTTGGCCTATGCGCCGGTGGTCTACACCAGCGCCCACACCGGCTTCGGCCTCGATCGCCTCTTGCCCAAGATCCTAGAGGTCCAGAGCGAATATTGCCGCCGGGTCACCACCGGAAAGCTCAACCAGTTTGCCGGCCGTCTCATGAAGGATCAGCCGCCGCCTTCCCGCAAAGGCAAACACGGCAAGATCTACTACATCACCCAGATCGACGTGCGGCCGCCCCGGTTTTTGGTCTCCGTCAACAACCCCGATCTGTTTCACTTTAGCTATCGCCGCTTTTTGGTGAACGCGATCCGGGAAGAGTACGGCTTCGGCGGTGTTCCCCTCTTGGTCGGCTACCGGTCCCACAAAGACGAAGATCGGGCCGCCCCCAAACGCGACGCAACCAGCAACGATCCCAAGAAGTTGGCCACCGCCATCAAGCGGGCCCGAAAGGCCGGCAAGGCGCCACCGCCCCCACCCAAGCAAAAGGGGCGCTCCGAAAAGACCGGCGGCAAGACCACCAAACGTTCCCGCTGAGCCTTGGCCGGCGCTACCAAGATCGCCTCCGTCTCAATTCGCCCGACCCCTGGCCGAATGAGACCTACGTGGTCAACCCCGCGCAGAAGCCACATCTGATGGCGCCGGACGACCACCGAGCGGTCACCGAAGCCGAACGGTTTTGGTCCAACCTAGCGACCCCCACCACCACCCCGGTTTTTGCGCTCGATCTGCCGCTCCAGCTGACCCTTCCCTACAAGACGATCACCGTGACCACCCAGGTCCGGCTCTTGGGCATGAAGGTCGACCGCTTTTTGCTCTGCGATCTGCCGTCCCACGAGGGCACCTCCCTCGGCACCACCGGGGCCTCTTGCACCGTCCGTTACCTGCTCCACGGCCGAGTGGTGGGTTTTGTGGCCCAGGTCCTGAAGGCCCAGTTTTCGCCCGAACCGCTGATGTTCCTCTCGTACCCGAAGGCGGTCAGCGAGGTCGTGTTGCGGCAGCAGGAGCGGGTCCGGGTGAACCTCGAGGCGGTGGGCCGCATCTTCGGCAAGGCCGAACGCACCAACGGCGTCATCCGCGATCTCAGCGTGGGCGGTTGTGGCCTCTACTTGGACGATGAGACCAAGCTGGAGTTGGGCACCGAAATGACCCTCTACATCAAGTTCCCTGGCGAAGAGAGCCTTCGGAAGGTGAAGGCCACCATCCGGGGCATCCGTCGCCAACGGAAGAGCAAGGGCGTGATCTTGGGCTTGTCCTTTGGCTTCGACGCCGAAGACCTGCCGGTGAAGAAGGAGATCGAGAACCTGGTGGCGGCCCGATCCGGGGTCGGCAGCGGCGATCTGATCGTGTAGCTTCGGCCGGTGACCCGGCGCCTCCAATTTTGGTTCGACTTCTCTTGCCCCTACGCCTACCTGGCCTCGACCCAGGTGGAGGCCTTGGCGGCCCGGACCGGCGCCGCGCTGGATCCCCAGCCGATGTTGTTGGGCGGAGTCTTCCGGGCCCACGAGACCCCCCAGAAGTTGTTCGCCACTTTGGGGGCCGCCAAGGCCAAACACAACTCCGCTGACCTGGAGCGTTTTGCGGCCTTGTTCGGGGTGCGGCTGGAGATGCCCGGCGGTCACCCGCTGCGGACGGTCACCGCGCTGCGGGCCCTCTTGGTGGTCGGCGCGCCCTTCTTGCCCTTGGCGCACCGATTTTTCGCCGCCTATTGGGCCCGAGGGATCGATCTGTCGACCAAAGAGGGCGTGGCTCGGGTGTTGACCGAGGCCGGCCACGATCCCGGGCCGATCTTGGAGAAGGCCGAGTCCGCCGAGATCAAGGATGAGCTGCGGCGCCGCACCGATGAAGCGATCGCCCTCGGGATCTTCGGCGCGCCGGCCTTTGTGGTCGACGAGCAACTCTACTTTGGCCAGGACCGGCTCGATCTGGTGGAGCGGGCCTTGGGCGGCGCGCCGTTGCCCTTGGCCGATCCGCCGGGACCGGTGTCGGCGCCGGTCGACGTGTGGTTCGACTACTCCAGCCCCTTTTCGTACTTCGGCTGGGCTCAGATCGATCGTTGCCTGCCCGGTGTCGCTCGCCCGAAGCCGATGTTGTTGGGCGCGGTGTTCAAGGAGGTGGGGCAGGTCAACGTGCCGCTCTTGGCCCAAAGCCCCGCCAAACAGCGCTACCTCGCCACCGACACCATCCGCCAAGCCGAAAAGGCGGGGGTGCCCTTCCGCTGGCCCAGCCGCTTCCCGATGAACACGGTGTTGGCCTTGCGCCTGACGATCGCCGCCGAAGCCCACCTGCGCCCCGAGGGCCGGCGCCTGATCACCCGGTTCTACCAGGCCTATTGGGCCGAGGATCGGGATCTCGCGGATCCGGCGGTGTTGGCCACGATCCTGACGGAGGAGGGCTACGACGCCGAACGGCTCTTGGCCGCCGCCCAGTCGACGGAGGTCAAGGAGACCCTGCGGTCGTTGACCGGGGAGGCGGTGGCCGCCGGCGTATTTGGCGCCCCGACCTTTGTGGTCCACCACCCGGGGCGTACGCCCTCCTTGTATTGGGGTTCGGATCGGATCGAGTTGGCGGCCTTGTCGTCGGCGGGTCTGGGGCGGGTTGATTGATGCGCGCCGGGTGGGGGCTCTTGTTGGCCCTTTGGGCCTGCGGCGACGAGGTCGAGCCCCCCGACGGCGGCGCCTTGGATTCGGGCCCGGCGGACACCGGACAGGTCCTCGACGTTGGACTCGACGCCGCCGTCTTCGATCAGGGCGCTGACGCGGGTCCGGCGGACCTCTCCTTCGCCGACGCGGCCCCTCCCGACGCCGACCCGGTGGATCTCGGGCCCATCGATCCCCTGGTGGGGCGAGGTACGGTGGAGTTGGTCGCCGAAGGCTTCACCTTCACCGAAGGTCCCCAGTGGATCGAGGCCGACGGCACGCTGCTCTTCAGCGACATCAACGGCAACACCATCCACCGGCTCACGCCGCCGGCCGCGATCAGCCCCTACCGGATGCCCAGCAACAACTCCAACGGCTTGGCGATCGACGTCCAGGGCCGCTTGTTGGCCGCCGAACACGGGGCCCGTCGGGTGTCGGTGGCGACCTTGGGACAAGCCGAAGTGACCTTGGTCGAACGGTACCAGGGGCAACAACTCAACTCCCCCAACGACCTGGTGGTCCGCAGCGACGGCACCATCTACTTCACCGACCCACCCTACGGTTTGGGCAATCGGCAGCGGGAGGTTCCATTTAATGGAGTCTATCGAATAGATCCACTGGGCGCCCTGGAGGTCGAGTGGGAGGGACCCCTCTCCAGCCGGCCCAACGGCATCGCCCTTTCGCCCGACGAACAGGTGCTCTACGTGGCGGACACGGTGGGGTTGGTGCGGGCCTACGACGTCTTGGGGAGCGGCGCCTTGACCAACGAGCGGACCCTCGTGCCCAACATCAGCGGCCCGGACGGGATGGCGGTGGACAGCGCCGGCAACCTCTACGTCACCGCGGGGACCGGGGTCGAGGTGTACGGGCCCGATGGCCACTCCTTTGGCGTGATCCCGGTGCCCCGCCAGCCCGCCAACTGCGCCTTTGGGGGCGCCGACCACCGGACCCTCTACATCACCGCCCGCCAGGGGCTCTACCGCGTCTCCCTCTCGATCCCTGGCTTACCGTAGTGGTAGGGACTGAGGCGTGAGCCTCTCCGAAAAGAGCTGCGTGCCATGCCGCGGCGACGTCCCCCCTCTCCCGCCTTCGGAGGTTGAAGGGCTGCTGTTGGAGCTGCCGGCCTGGAGTTTGGTCGATGGGCACCTCTATCGACGCTTCGACTTTCCGGACTTCACCTCGGCCCTGGCGCTCCTCAACCAGGTCGCCGCCTTGGCCGAGGTCGAGGGCCACCACCCGGATCTCCTGCTGGCCTGGGGGCGCTTGGAGGTGACCATCTTCACCCACGCGATCAACGGGCTCACCGAAAGTGACTTCGTGTTGGCCGCCAAGATCGATCGCTTGAGGCGTTGATGTTGCACCTGGCCGTCGCCACCACCGATCCGACCTGGGCCACTCGAGCCGCCGCGGCCTTGCCGGTGGTCCTGTTGGACCACGCCCACTGCGAAAAGAAGGCGGCCTCGACCGCGGTGAACCTGATCTTCCGTTATCCCGATCGCCCCCAGCTGATGTTGCCCTTGTCTCGGCTGGCCCGAGAGGAGTTGGCCCACTTCGAGGAGGTGCTGGAGCAGCTGGCGGCCCGCGGGATCCCGTTTGGTCGACAACGCCCCAGCCCCTACGCCGGCAAGTTGATGGCCTGCCTGCGGGAGAAGGAGCCGGCGCGCCTGCTCGACACGTTGTTGTGTTGTGCCTTCATCGAGGCCCGGAGCTGCGAGCGGATGAAGTTGTTGGCCGAGGCCCTGACCGATCCGGAGCTGATCAAGCTCTACAAGGGGCTTTTGGCGGCCGAAGCTCGGCACCATCAGCTCTACCTGGAGTTGGCCTTGACCATCGCCCCCGAGGCCGAGGTGGAGGCGCGCTTGGCCGAGATCGGCGCCCACGAGGGACGGGTGATCGCCGAGGGGCCGACCGAACCGCGGCTCCACAACGCCTGAGGTGACGCGCCGCTCAAACCCGGCTAAAGGGCCAGGCATGGCGACCCGCCACTGGCTCTTCAAGTCCGAGCCCGAAGTCTTCTCCTTCGACGACCTCTGGAAGGCCAAGGGCCGCACCACCTCCTGGGACGGGGTGCGCAACTACCAAGCCCGGAACCTCTTGAGGGACGAGATCAAGAAGGGGGACCTGGTCCTCTACTACCACTCCAACGCCGATCCCCAGGTGGTGGTGGGTGTATGTGAGGTCGTGAAAGAGGGGCATCCGGACCTCACCCAGTTCGACCCGAAGTCGGACCACTACGATCCCGACGCCGAAGAAGGGAATCCGCGGTGGTACGTGGTCGACATCAAGGCCAGGGACCGCTTGGAACGGCCGGTCTCCTTGCCCGAGCTCAAGGTGGCCAAGGGGCTGGACGGCCTGATGTTGACCAAGAAGGGCTCGCGGCTGTCGGTCCAGCCGGTCAGCCCTGAGCACTTTGCGCGCATTCTCGAAATCGCCCAGGAAAAGCCGAAAAAATAGGCAAATTGGTGCCCTGCCGCTCCAGTTGGGCCGAGGGCGTCCGATGTGTATCGGAGTGGATGTTCTGCTCCCGGCTCGACCGAGTCGACTCACCTGTTATGTCTCGGACGGCGTGATCTTCGAGGCCCCGGTCCAGCGGCTGACCGCGACCGGAGTTTTCGTGCCCTGCACCCGGGACGACCTCCAGCTGACCAACGAGGTCCGGGTCGACTTCCACAGCGACCCCCCGATCAGCTTCCACGGCACGGTCTCCACTTGGGTGCGGGGCCGTGGCGTCCGCATCGAGGCCGGCTACAACACGCCGACCGAAGTCCTGGACGTGCTCTCGCGTTGGGCCGCCGAAGATCCCCAAAGTGGGGACCTGCCCAGGGTCGAGGCCCGAGAGCCGACGCCGGTGCCACGCCTGCCGCCACCTCGCTTGCCGACGCCGGCCCCCAAGGCCGCCCCCACGCCGGCCCTGGAGGCTTCGGCGCCCGCGAAGACCAGCAAACAACCGATCACCGACACCCGACGCCTGCTGATCGTCGATGACGATCCCGGCATCTTGAAGATGTTGCACCGTCGGTTGTCCCGCTTCGGCTACGACATCGCGGCGGTCGACTCGCCCCCCGACGCGCTGGAGCTCCTCCATAAACAGGACGTGGACGCGGTGTTGCTCGACTGGATGCTCCCGACCATCCCGGGCTACGACATGCTCAAAGAGATCAAGCAGGAGCACCCGGGCCTCCCGGTGGCGGTTGTCTCGGGATCTTTGTGGTGGCAAAACGCCGAGGCCGAGCTGTTGACCTTGGGCGCCTCTCGCGTGTTCCCCAAGCCGATCGACCTCGAGGCGGTGGCGGCCTGGTTGGAAGTCGCCACTCACCGCTAAACTTCGGGGCCGCTACTTGGCGGTCACCCGCAACGAGATGCGGCGGTTTTTGCCGCGGCACTCTTCGGTGTCGTTGGTCGGACACACGAAGTGGTTGGCGCCGTAGCCCTCGGGATCGATGCGCTTCTTTTCGATGCCCAGGTCAATCAGGTTCTGAGCCACGTTCTTGGCCCGCCCGGTGGAGAGTCCACTCTGGCCCGCGTCGATGGCGAGCCCTGGCTAGACCCGTGGGATCATCGCTCCTGGATCTCGACCTCGGCGCCTTCGACGTGGAACTCGACCCGACGGTTTTGGGCCCGATTGTCTGGGCTGTTGTTGGGGACCAGCGGTTGAGTTTCGCCGAAGCCCGCGGGCTCTAGCAGACCTTGGTCCACGCCTTGGGCGACCAGGTAAGCGACCACACTCTTGGCCCGCTTCTCCGAGAGGCGCAGGTTGCCCGAGTCGTTGCCGACGTCGTCGGTGTGGCCTTCGACCCGAACCTTGGTCAACTTGTTCCGCTTGATCACCGCGGCCACGTCGTTGAGGAGCGCGTAGGAGCGGGCCTCGATCACCGCCGAGCTGGTCTTGAAGTAGACCTTGTCCAAGATCTCGATCCGCTCACCCTTCAGCACCGCCAGCTGCTTCTTGGCGCAGCCGCCGTTCTCCAGGACCCCCGGCTCGTCGGGGCACTGATCCAGGCGATCGGCGATGTTGTCGTGGTCTCGATCGGTGTCGGGGCAGCCCTTGTTCTCCTTGACCCCCGGCGCCGAAACGCACTTGTCGGCCACGTCGAGCACGCCGTCGGCGTCGTTGTCCGGATCCGGGCAGCCGTCTTGGTCCTCCCACTGGTCCACGTCTTCGGCGTCGTTCGGGCACTGATCGGCCTTGCCGCGCAGACCGTCGCCGTCGGGGTCGGGCACCTCGTCGGGGCAACCGTCCTGATCTTCGTGTTCGTTTTGGGTCTCGGGCTCGAGGCGACACCGATCGGCGGTGTCCGGGATCTGGTCGCCATCGTCGTCGGGATCGACGCAGCCGTCTTGGTCTTCGAACTCGTCCTTGTCCTCCGCCACGTCCGGGCAGGTGTCGTCCGGATCGTTCAAGCCGTCGCCGTCGCTGTCGGTGGGCGGGGCCCAGGTGTAGCGCAGGCCGAGCAGGGCCCGGAAGTCGGGGGTGCCGTAGGCCTTGGTGAGGCCCACGCCGCCCGCGGCGTAAGCGGTGAGGGGGATCGGGAAGTCGTAGGCCAGGCCAAAGTCGAGTTCGCTGGCGACCGCCTCCGCGGACTCGAAGGCCAGATCCAACACCGTGGCCATCGAATAGGAGAGGTCCAGCTCCAGCGGCGGGCCGCCCACCTCCGCCAGCCGGGCGCCGAGGCCGACCTTCAAGAAGAACTCGTCATCGACGGCGAGGTTCACGAAGTCGACCTTGTTGCGCATTCGAAAGCCGACGTTGCCGGCCAAGCGCATCAGGCCAAAGCTGCGAGAGGCCAAGAGGGCCGGGCGGAAGCCCACGGTGTCGTCGCCGAAGTAGGCCTCTTCGGTGGCGGTGGGCAAAGACACCGCCGCCATCACCGCCAGGTCCAGGCCCTGATCGGCCTGGCGCAAGATGCGGATCTTGGGGATCAGCCTCAGATCTCCGAGGCCAGCGCTGCTCAACTCCGGGAGGGTCCCGACCACCCCGGGCAAGAGGTCACTGCGGCTCTGGCCGAGGATCACCGGCAAGGCCAAGCCCAGCTCCACCCACTCGAACAGGGCGATGGCCCCGCCGACCTCACCACCCCAACGGGAGGCGACCAGGGAACCTTGGCGTTCGTCGTCGCTCTCTCGATAGAGCACCAAGGGGTCGTTGGCGTAGCCCATCCACAACCAAACGTTCCACGACAAATGCCGTGGAACACCGGCCCACTCGGTGTCCAGAATGCCGCCCCGATCGATGGTCAAGGCGAAGCGTTCGATGCCGAAGCTCCTTCGCTCCGGCACGTTCTGGGCGTTGGCCTGCTGGGCTGCCGCGCCGGTCGCCAACAGGAACACCAGCGCCGTGGTGACCCGCCGCCGTAGGCCTGAGGTGCGCACCGGCGCCGCTAGAAGTGCCCTCCGGCGCCCGAACACGCCGAACGCGAGCAGAAGCAGCCCAACTGCCACCGAGCCGAGGGGCCCTGGAGTCGGCCCGTGGGAGGTCGAACAACCACAGCCGCCCCCCGCCAGGCCGATCCCGTCGACGACGCCGTCGCCGTTGTCGTCGACGTCGCAGCCGGCCCCTTGGCCGTCAGCGTCCAGGTCCAACTGATCCGGGTTGGGCAGGGCCGGACAGTTGTCGCTCCCATCGGGGACGCCGTCGCCGTCTTGGTCGGCGCTGCCCAGCTGATCGTCGGCCGGGTTGAGCGGATCTCGTTCACCGTCGTCTTTGCGCCCGTTTTGGTTGGTGTCTTCGTCGCCGTCTTCGGCGCCGCCGTTGTCGGTGTCCGGGTCGACCGCCGAGGTGGTGGTGCCCGGATCCGCGTCCGGCACGAAGAAGCCCGCCCCGACGTTGGTGTCGGCGTTGGGGGTGGTCACGCCGAGTTCGGTGCCGTCGAAGAGGCCGTCGTCGTCCGAGTCGGGATCCAGCGCGTTGATCGCGCCGTCCTGATCGCCGTCGACCCCGGGGTTGGGTTCGTCGCCGTCGAGCACGCCGTCGTCGTCGCTGTCGGCGTCTTGGGGATCGGTGCCCAGGTCGGCCTCTTCGTCGTCGCTGAGGCCGTCCTGGTCCGAGTCGGTCGGGGCCTGGTCGTCGCTGCCCAAGTTGGGATCGGTCTCGCCGCCGTCGATGCGGCCGTCGTGGTTGGCGTCTTCGGCGCCGTCGTCCACGCCGCCGTCGTCGGTGTCTTTGTCGAGGGGATCGGTGGTGGTGGTCGGATCTTGATCCGCCACGAAGGCTCCGGCGGCGACGTCGGTCCCGGTCCCCGGGGTGGTCACGCCCAGCTCGGTGCCGTCCAAGATCGCGTCGTTGTCGCTGTCCGGATCCAGGGCGTTGATCAGACCGTCGCCGTCGCTGTCCACCCCGGGCCGCGGTTCAGCGCCATCTTTTATGCCGTCGTCGTCGCTGTCGGCGTCATCCGGATCGGTGCCGAGCTGGACCTCGACGTCATCGGGCAAACCGTCGCCGTCCCGGTCGTTGGCTTGGTCGTCGCTCGGGTCCAGCGGATCCCGCTCCCCCGGATCCCGTTGGCCGTCGAGATCCAGGTCCTCGAGGCCGTCCGAGAGGCCGCCGCCGTCGCTGTCCGGATCCACCGCCGAGGTGGTGGTGTTGGGATCGGCGTCGGGCACGTAGTTCCCCGCCGCCACGTCGGTGTCGGCGTTGGGTTGGGTGACGCCCCGTTCGGTGCCGTCGAAGAGTCCGTCGCCGTCGCTGTCGGCGTCCAGCACGTTCACTCGGCCGTCGCCGTCGGTGTCGTGACCCGGGTTGTTCTCTTGGCCGTCGATCACCCCGTCGTCGTCGCTGTCGGCGTCCGCCGGATCCGAGCCGAGGGCGGCCTCTTCGTCGTCGCTGAGGCCGTCGCCGTCTCCATCGGTCGGGGCCACGTCGTCGGCGGCCAGGTTGGGGTCGGTCTCGCCCGCGTCGATGCGCCCGTTGTGGTTGGCGTCTTCGGCGCCGTCCTCGACCGAGCCGTCATCGCTGTCGGCGTCGAGGGGATCGGTGGTGTTCGACGGATCCGCGTCCGGCACGAAGGCGCCGCTCGAAGCGTCGGTGCCCGGGCCGGCCACGGTGACGCCCAACTCGGTGCCGTCGAAGATCCCGTCGTCGTCGCTGTCCGGATCGTTGGCGTTGACCAAGCCATCCCCGTCGCTGTCGACGCCGGGCATCCGTTCACTGCCATCCCCAACGCCGTCGTCGTCGCTGTCGGGGTCATCCGGGTCGGTCCCGATCGCCACCTCTTCATCATCGGGCAGGCCATCCCCGTCCCGATCGTTTTCACAGGCGTCGCCGATCCCGTTGCTGTTGCCGTCGATCTGGTCGGTGTTGATCACCGTCCGGCAGTTGTCGGTGCCGTCGACGATGGTGTCCATGTCGCTGTCCAGGTCTCGGAAGTCCGGGGTCCCGTCGCCATCCGAGTCGACCGGCGGCGTGGTGCCCAGGTTGTCCCCGGCCTCGTCCTCGTCGTTGACCCCGTCCATGTCGCTGTCCAGGTCCAGGTAGTCAGCGGTGCCGTCGTTATCGGTGTCGACCGGGGCCGTACCCAGGTTGGTGTCGCCGGCTTCATCCCGGTCCAAGATCCCGTCGTCGTCCGAGTCCAGGTCCTGGAAGTTGGGGGTGCCGTCGCCGTCGGTGTCGCCGGTGCCCTCGACGTCGTCGGGGATGCCGTCGCCGTCGGTGTCCAAGAGGTCGTCGTTGCGGTTCCTTGGGTTCCGTTCGCCGGCGTCGACCCGACCGTTGCGATCGGCGTCTTCCACGCCGTCGTTGACCGTGCCTCGATCGGTGTCGGCCAAGACGGGGCTGGTCGTGGTGGTGGGATCCGCGTCGGCGCGGAAGTTGCCCCGGGCCACGTCGGTGGCGGTGCTGGTGGTGGTCACGCCCAGTTCGGTGCCGTCGAAGATCCCGTCGCCGTCCGAGTCCGGATCGAGGACGTTGATCGTGCCGTCGTTGTCGCTGTCGTCGGCGTAGTTGGGTTCGTCACCGTCCAACACGCCGTCGTCGTCGGTGTCCGCGTCGTTGGGATCACTCCCCAGCCGCACCTCTTCGGCGTTGGACAGGCCGTCGCCGTCGGTGTCCGCCGAGGGCAGGCGGTCGTCGCTGGGATCCAGGGGGTTGCGTTCCCCAGCGTCGACCCGGCCGTTTTTGTTGGTGTCTTCGGTGCCGTCCCGCAAGCCGCCCCGGTCGGTGTCGGGATCGATCGGGCTGGTGGTGGTGGTCGGATCCGCATCGGCCACGAAGTGCCCGGCCGCGACGTCGGTGTCGGGACCGGCGGTGGTCACGCCGAGCTCGGTGCCGTCGTAGAGGCCGTCGTTGTCCGAATCCGGATCCAAAAGGTTGGGCGCGCCGTCGGCGTCAGCGTCGGCGGCGAAGTTGGGCTCTTCGCCGTCCCGCACCCCGTCGTCGTCGCTGTCGGCGTCGTTGGGGTCGCTGCCCAGCTCCGCTTCGACCACGTCCGGGAGGCCGTCCCCGTCGGTGTCGACCAAGGCCGGGACGTCGTCGGCGGCCAAGTTGGGGTTCCTTTCGCCGAGATCGACCCGCCCGTTGCGGTTCAGATCTTCGGCGCCGTCGTTGACCGTGCCGTTGTCGGTGTCGGCGTCCAGCGGATCGGTGGTGCTGGCCGGGTCTTGGTCGGCGAGGAAGGCGCCTCGGCTCAGATCGGTGTCGGCGTCCGGCGTGGTGCGGCCGAGTTCGGTGCCGTCGTAGAGGCCGTCGTCGTCGCTGTCCACGTCTCGGGCGTTGATCAACCCATCCCCGTCGCTGTCGACCAGGGGCGAAGGCTCCGCGCCATCGGGCGCGCCGTCGTCGTCGGTGTCGGCGTCGTTCGGATCGGTCTCGTTGGCGTCCTGGAAGCCGTCCCCGTCGGCGTCTTCGTCACCATCGGCCAGGCCGTCGCCGTCGGTGTCGGCGGCGTTGGGGTTGGTGGTGCTGGTCGGGTCGGTGTCGGGGACGAAGGCTCCTGCACCCGGATCAGTGTCCGGGGTCTCGGCGGCGGTCAGGCCCCGTTCGGTGCCGTCGTGGAGGCCGTCGCCATCGGTGTCCGCCTCGACCGGTGAGGACTCGCCCGGGTCCAACACGCCGTCGCCGTCGGCGTCTTCGGTGCCGTCCAACAAACCATCGTCATCGCTGTCGGCATCCAGCGGCGAGGAGCCCCAAGTGTCCACCTCGACGCCGTCCCCCACGCCGTCGTCGTCGCTGTCCGGATCGTTGGGATCGGTGCCCAGGCCCCCTTCGCGCACGTTGGTCAGGCCATCGCCGTCGTCGTCGGCGCCGACCTCGATCTGCACCGTCGCCGTGTCGAAGCCGCCGTTGCCGTCGCTCACCGTGTAGGTGAAGCTGTCGGTCCCGACAAAGCCGGGGTTGGCGGTGTAGGTGATGGTGCCGTCGCCGTTGATCACCGCCGTGCCGTTGGCGGGCAGGCTGACGCCGTCGATCGCCAGGGTGTCGCCGGCGTCGGGATCTTGGTCGTTGCCCAACGCCGCGATCACCACCGACTGACCCGGATCGGCCTCGGCCTCGTCATCGGCCGCCACCGGCGCGTCGTTGGTCGGGTTGATGATGATCGTGACCTGAGCGGTCGAGCTTTGGCCGTCCGCGTCGGTCACCTGGTAGGTGAAGGTCGCGGTCCCGTTCTGGTCCGGCGCCGGGGTGAAGATGATGGTCCCGTCGGGTTGGGCCACCGCGGTGCCTTGGGCCGGGGCGCCGGTGACGCTGACCGAAACCGGGCCGTCGCCTAGGCCGCTGTCGTTGGCCAACACGTTGACGGTGACCGCTTGATCTTCGTCGGTGGTGGTGTTGTCGGCGGCGGCGCTGGGGGTGTCGTTGCGCGGCTGGACCGTGACGGTGACGGTGGCGGTGGACTGCTGCCCGTCGGCGTCGGTGACCGTATATTGGTAGCTGTCGGTGCCGTTGAAGTCGGCCCGGGGCGTGTAGCGGACGGTCCCGTTGGCGTTGACCACCACCGTACCGTTGCTCGGCTGGGCCGCGATGCTGACGGTGACCGGGCCGTCGCCCAGGCCGCTGTCGTTGGCCAAGAGGTTGCTGTTGACCGTGCCGTCTTCGGCCACGGTGACGGCGTTGTTGTTGGCCACCGGGGTGTCGTTGACCGCGGTGACGGTGATCTGGACCGTGGCGGTGTCGTTTTGGCCGTCGGCGTCGGTGACCCGGTAGGTGAGGGTGACGACGCCGTTGAAGTCGGCGGCCGGTGTGTAGGTGATGGTTCCGTTGGCGTTGGCCACCGCGGTGCCGCTCCCCGGTGGGGTGACGATGGTGACCGTCACCGGCGTGTTGCCCAGGCCGGTGTCGTTGCCCAATACATTAAATGTACCGGCCGAGTCCTCGGCGGTGTTGACCAGGTCGTTGACCGCGTCCGGGATGTCGACGGTGGGATCCAGGTAGTCGGGGATGGTGTCGCCGTCGAGGTCACCGGTTTCGGTGGCGTCGGGGCGGCCGTCGCCGTCGCTGTCGGTGTCGTACCAAGGGGGGACTCCGTCGCCGTCGATGTTCAGCCCGTAGGTGGTGCCTTGGGCCAGTTCGGTGCTGGTGGGGATGGTGTCGCCGTCGTCGTCCGAATCCCGGAAGTTGAGGAGGCCGTCGTTGTCGACGTTGCCGGTGCCTTCGGCCGAGTCCAGGACGCCGTCGTTGTCGCTGTCGGTGTCCAGGGCGTCGATGGGACCGTTGCCGTCGGTGTTGATCGGCAAGCCGCCGTTGGTCTCGACGCCGTCGTTGATCCCGTCGTTGTCGCTGTCGGTGTCCAGCGGATCGGTGCCGATGCCGACCTCTTCGCCGTCGTCAGCGCCGTCGTTGTCGGTGTCGACGTCGGCCGGATCGGTGCCGTAGGTGCAGAGCTCGTCGATGTCGCTGAGGGTGTCGCCATCGGTGTCGGTGGCGGCGCTCAAGGCCCGGACCTGGATCGTCCCGGACTGGGTGCTGCGGGCCCAGCTGTAGGTGTCGAGGAAGGCGTTGTTCCCCTTCGATGTAGCGCTGTAGTTGCCCCAGGCGCGGCCGTTGATGTTGGCCAACACCGCGTCCGCGTAGTTGCCAGAAGCCATCCCGTTGGCGCCCGACGCGACCAACCCTTGCTGGCCGTTGGGCATGTTGACCTCGTTGGCTTGGACCGCCGCGTCGTTCCAATACATCGCCAGGCCGGTGCGCCCGTTGGCGGCGTCGACCTCGAAGAACTGCATGCCCTGGTAGCTGGTCTCGATGTCTTGGGCCAGGTAGTGGACTTCACCGACCTGGATCGAAGCCCGGCAGTCGTAGTTGCCCGTGGGCACGAAGTTGCCGGCGTTGTTGCGCCCGTCCCAGGCCCGGGTGTTGGCGCCGGGGGTGGTGGTGCCGATCAAAAACAGGTCCGCCGTGGAGGTGCGGTCGAACTGGCCGTCTTGGTTGAGGTCGCAGATCAAGTGATAGGTTCCGGTGACGTCGGTGGTGAAGCTGAAGAGGCCCGTCGAGGTCCCGGGGACGATGGCGCTGCAGGTCTCCGCCGCGCCCACCTGGGTGAAGGTGAAGTTGCTGACCGCCGGCACCAAGGGGTTGTAGGTCGCGAGGGTCGGGGGGTTGAGGTAGATCTGGTAGAGCGGCGTGAAGGTGTTGCCGGCGCTGGGCACGCTGCGGCCGGCGTTGGCGCCGTTGACGCCCGTCTGGTTCATGCCCATGTTCCAGATGAAGCCCTGGAGTCCATTGAAGCGAATGTCGATGACCGCGTTGCGGTTGGCAGCGCCGCCGTTCACCAAGGCGTAAAGTGAGGTGTTCATCGCCGATGCGCCGCCGGCGTAGGTGCCGGTGTCGAAGTACCAGCGGGTCGACCACAACCGCCCGCCCGCTTGCACTGGGTTGTTGACCCGCAGGTCCCAGGCGCCGCCTTGGTCGTTGGTCAAGGTCACCCGATAGGCGCCGTTGCCGTTGCCGTTCAGGTTGGCGGTGGCGCCGTTGCCCAAGGTGGCGATCTGGGTGCCGGCCGGATTGAAGATCCGGGCCTGGCCCGCGCCGCTCCAAGTGATGGTCTCGACGGTGGCGTCCAAGATGTCGACGTTCAACACCGTGGTGTTGACCATGTCCGATTGGGTGCCGAGGGTCGCGGTGCCTTCGGCTCGGGCGATCAGCGGAGCCAACAAAAGGGAGGCGAAGATCGACGTGGCAATTCGCGACATTGAAGCGAGTTTATCGTTCGAATCGGTGGCGAACGTAAGTTCTCGGCTCCCCCAACCGATCCGGGCCGCGCTGGCCGCGGGAGATGCCCCAGGATGAGACGTCCGGGTGGGGTCGACGAGGTGGCCGCGGGGATGGCCGCTGCGGTCAGCTCAGGCCCAACACTTCGCGGACGGTGGTGAAGGGGAGGGCCTTCACGAGGTACTCGAGCTTGCCAAACATCCGATCGAGCCCGTTGTAGCCGCGGAAGTCGCGCAAGGTACCTTGCGAAAAGCGCGGGATCTCCGGATCGATCTCCCAGGGGTGGAGGTAGACGATGGTGGGCTGGCCTTCGGCCTGGTTCACGTGGGCGAGGGCCTTCGCCAAGATCTCCACCGGAAAAAGCCGCAGGTAACCACCGCCCGCGACCGGCAGGTTTCGCCCGAACTTGCGATAGGTGGTCAGGGGGAACTCCCAGAGTTTTTTTCCGTGGATTGAAAGCTCAACCGGGAAACGGGAGTAGTCGGCGATGCCGTAGCGGTCGTGCACGATCGGGAAGATCGACGACGAATACCCAAAGCCCTCTTCGACCAAGATCTCATGGGCCCACAAGGACTGACGGGTCACCGAATACGTCGGGGCCCGATAACCAACCACCCTGGCGCCAATCAAGCCCTCGAGGAGATCCTTCACCTGCCGCAGATCCGCTCGGAACTCAAGCGGGGGTCATCTCGAAGACCAGCCGGTGCCAGTAGCTGTGGGCCGCCACCTCGTGACCACGCCGGTGGATCTCTTTGACCAAGGCCCGTTGGCGATCGGCGACCCAACCCAACACGAAGAAGGTCGCCTTGATCCCGTGTTGATCGAAGAGATCGAGCAGTCGCCGGGTCTGTTGATCACTCCGCATCGGTTGGGCCGGCCACAGGTCTCGTGGCACCCGCTGGTCGAGGTTCTGGACCGTGAAGTACTCCTCCACGTCCACCGTCATCGCGTTCTGCACCACGGCCTCAGCCCTTCGCGCGTTTTTTCCGAGTGCCCTTGTTGCCTCGGGCCAAGAACACCGAACCCACCACTCGGGTTCGGCCGATGGTCTCGACCGCCTTGTCCAGGGCGGCCCGTTTGGTGCGGCCCGCGGCGCCGATCATCACGACTGCGTCGACGTTCTGAGCGATCAGCGGCACGTCAGCGTGAGGGATGGCGGCCGGCGCGTCGATCAGCAAGACATCGACGGACTGGTAAAGTTCGGCCAGCAGTGACTTGAACTTGGGCGAACTCAAGATGGAGGCGGGGTTCTGGTGGGTCCCGCCAGCGTGCAACACGATCAGGTTGCGCCCCAACACCCGGGCCACACACTGGGACAGGGGGAACTTGCCCTCCAACGCCTGCAGCAGCCCGCGGTTTTGATCCAGGTTGAACAAACTCCCAGCCCGGGGGGCCCGGAAGTTGGCGTCGATCAGCGCGATCTTCCGCTCCGAGTCTTCGCTCATCACCAAGGCCAAGTTGGAGGCGACCACCGTCTTGCCGTCCCCTTCACCGGGGGAGGTGAACAAGAAGGACTTGTAGCCGAGCCGGGTCCGCATCTCCTCCAGCCGAGTCGCCAAGATTCGGACCTCGGCGGCGAAG
Source organism: Deltaproteobacteria bacterium (assembly GCA_016703535.1). Classification (GTDB taxonomy): domain Bacteria; phylum Myxococcota; class Kuafuiibacteriia; order Kuafuiibacteriales; family Kuafuiibacteriaceae; genus Kuafuiibacterium; species Kuafuiibacterium phototrophicum. Next base: position 2,233,317 of record JADJBV010000002.1, read on the forward strand.
GGCCCGTCTTTTTCGTGCAGGACCATCAGGTCCTTCGACTCGGAGGGCATGGCGCTGATCGCAGTGTCGGTCAGCGAGATGGTCTGGCCTTTGACCAAGGCGCCGCGGCTCGACGGCGCAGGCGCGGCGGCGCCACTCGGCGGGCTCCAGCTGGCCCGGGCGCTCCTCGGGGCCGGCGCCTCGGGGGCGGCGCTCCGTCGGCCCGACTCGATGGACTCGGGCAAGCGCATCATGCCCGGCTTGTTGCTGAACACCTGCGAGCCCGGCGTCGAGGCCAAGGTCTTGGGCGGAAATGCCCCTTTGGGGCCGCCCTTTTTTCCGTCGTCGCTCAATCGGCTGATCCTTTGCCGGCCAGAGGCCCTTCATCTGGCCGCGTCGTCGACTTCGTGTCCAGCCCCGTCGGTGGGGTGGGCGTGGGCTTTGGGTCCAGCGGCGCCGCGGCGGCCTTCTTTTCGGCCCGGGCTTGCAACTCCGCCGCGGCCTTCAGGACCTTTCGGACCGCGTCCTCGAACAGGGCTTCGGGCGCCGCGATCGTCACCAGGTAGGATACGGAGCCCGGCACGACCCACTGGCGAACCCGGTGTGAACCGTCTCGCCGATCGATCTGCGGTGCTTCGAAGGGGCCGGTGCTCAGGACCCCCGGCTTGGCTTCGGCCGACAAGGCGGCCGGCAACCCGTTCAAAGCCTCGCTCCCGGCTTCAACCGAGGGCTCCAGCCGATGGACGGTGACCACCACTTGCCCGTCCGGGTTCTTGGGACCCAAGAACACCGCGAGGGTCCCATCCGGGAGCTCCTTCTGGTTGCTCCAACCTTTGGGCACCAGCGCTTGAACCTGGTTCCAAGTCGGGGGACGCGGCGAAGACGCCGAAGCCACCTCGGGCCAGGCCGCTCCGTAGAGCAGCACCAAAAGCAGCCCCCGCCGCCTCACTTTTTTCGCCCCAAAAAGCCCAGGATCCCGCCCTTTTTTCCGCCCGCTTGGTCCTTGTTCACCGAAATGGTGGCGGCCATCGACAAGATCTTCTGCAGGTTCTTTTCGTAGGCGTTGTTGCCTGGCGCCAGCTCGATGGCCCGCTCCACCAGCTCTTGCGCCCGAATGAAGCTGTGCTTCTTCATCGCCAAGATCACGCCCAGGCGATTGTAGAACGCCGCTTGCTTCGACTCCTCGATCGCCCGCTCCAGAAGTTCGATGGCCCGATCGACGTTGCCGCTGTTTTCGGCTTCGGTGGCAGCGTTGTACAGCTCGCGGGCCTTCTCGAGGGCGCCGCTGCCGACCCCTTTGGGTTTGGCGTCCGGGTTCTTGTTCAGGTCTTCGAAGGCCTGGTTGTAGAGCGGGTTCGAAGGATCGAAGGTCAAGGCCAACTTCATGTTCATGCGGGCCGAGACCAAGTTGCCCTCGGCCTTGTCCTTGAGGGCCTGCTCGAACAACTTCTGGGCCTTCAACATCCGAGCGTTGTCGACCGGCTCGGCGTTCTTCAGCGGCCTCTCTCGCGGATCACTCTTTGGGCCCTCTTTGGCCTCGCTGGGGCGCGCCGGCTCGGGTTCGGCCTTGCGCAACGGCTCGGGGGGCACCGTGTCGGGCCCTCGCTTCTCCAAGCGGGACACCCCACTCAACTTCTCTTGGATCGGCCCTCGCTTCACCGCCGCGGCCAGGGCCCGTTTTTTCGCCTCTTTGGTGGCGGTGTCGTCGACCTGGGCGGTGCTCTTGCCCACCGGCGCGATCCGCGGGGTGCCGGTGATCTCCGGGCTCTGGAGCGGGTTGGCCGGCGCCTTGGTCACCAACGACGGAGGCACCTCCTCCAAAAACGCGGGATCGAGCAGGGCCGGATGGGACGGCGCCTTCAGCGCGATCGGGCCCGACGGCTCCATCAAAGAAGGCAGTGGGGTGCTCCTCTTTTGGGCCTGGGCCGACGGCAGGCCCAGGGACGCTGGGGCCTTGGCGCCGGTCACCGAAGGCGGCGGCAAGTTGGCTTGCAGAGCGGCCCGGGCCCGGATCGGCTCGTCGGGGATCTCGACCTCCGCCGTGGCCTCCTCGGCGTCGCCTTCGTCGAGTTCACTCGGCTGCACCAAGGGACGATCGTCGGCCTCGTCCTCCTCCGGCTCTTCTCGTTCGATCAAACCCCCGGCGTCGTCGGCCGACACCGAGGACTCGGACCACACGTCGGACAAGGAGCTCTTCATCCGGCGCCGGGGCGCGACCGTCGGATCTTCGCCCAAGGCGTGGGTCTCTTCCCAATCCGGGGTCGGTGAACGGGCCGAGGTGCTGGGCAATCGCGGCTCGGAGGTGACGCTGTCCTCCAGGCTCGGCTCGGCGTCTTCGTAGTCGGAGACGCTCGGCAGATCATCGAAGTCCGGCGGCAGCTGCACCTCGGGGGTTCGGGCGACCACCGCCGCTCGATCCAGGGATTGGGTCTGGAGCAGCTCGTTGTCGTCGTCCGGCTCCTTGGGGAAGACCGGCAGCGGTGAAGGACGCCGCAGCGAAGCCGGCGCGGGCCCGGGGCGCGCCGCCTGACGTTTGGCCGGGGGCGGAGAGGCGGCCCGCAACGACTCACGCCGGCGACGTTCGCGTTGAGGCCTGCGGGTGGCGCCGTCGTGGCCGTTGGGGCCGACGATCACCACCGCGTTTTTATCGAGCAAGGTTAAGAGGGTCACCGCCACTTCTTGGGGGGCCAGGCCCGAGGTCTTTTGGATCTCCCGGACCGTGCGGCGACCGTCGATGCAGGAGAGGATGAAGTCTTCGTACGGCGTCCGGGGCAAGGTGGTGTCGGCCTCCGACAGCCGGGGCACCGCGTCGGGGTGCACCACTCGGGTCGTCGAGCCGGCGGCGTAGTAGAGGAAGGTCGAGGTCCGGCCCCCCTCGCCCGCGCCCGCGCCGTGGACCACCGCAAACTCTCCCTCGGCGACGCTGACGTTGCCCAAGATCACCGCGTCGGGGACCGAGTCTTCTTGTTCGGGCCGGGGCCAGGCGATCAGCTTGGTCCGCTCCTCTCGGATCGGAGCCTCCCCCGGTGCGCTGTCAGGGGGTGGCTCCAAGACGGACGGATCCAAAATGTGGTCACACTTCGGGCAGATCCAGGCCTCGTTGTTGATCGAGGCTTTACACGCCGGGCACTTCAAGGGCCCACACCCATCCCGGGTGGAGCATACCTGCGACCGGCAGGAGGCCCAATCGGCCCAAGGGACCTAAAGCTCATGCTTGAAGCGGTAGAAGGCTTCCCCATCGAAGGTGACCTTGTCGACCAGCTCGCCCAGGATGGTGTGTAGGGTTAACGATCCATCCGCAAAGAGCAAAGACTGGGTCATCTCCACGACGTTGCCGTCGTCGTCTTCGGCCTCGCCCTCCCAAAAGAGCTCGACGCCGGTCCCGTCGCCCTTCGGCACCCAAATCTCCCAGCCGTCCAAAAACACCCGCCAAGGTTCGCTGAGCCGGGGATCGTTGAGGCCCAGCAGGAGCGGCCCGGGATCGTCCTTGAGTTTGCTGTGGAGCGCCGCCTTCAGCCGAGCCTCGGCGCTTTTGCTCAAGGTCGGTGACTCGTAGATCGCTCGCAGCAAGGCGAGGAGGTCCTCGAGGTCCGGCCCCGTCAACAGCTCCTTGGTCTTCCGGGAGAGCCGGCCCCGGGTGCGCTGATAGATGTCGAACATCGCCTCCAGCGGCTTGAGGAAGTCGGGGGGGCGGACCTCGACCTCCGGGAGATCGGGGTGGGCCCGGGCTCGGGCGCTCGGCAAGATCGCGCCCAAGGACTCGCCGGGACTGTCGCTCTCTTGGCCGATCACGATCTCGTCGACGCCCGGCGTCTGATCGAGCCCGAGCTTTCGCGCGTGTTGGCTGCGGTAGTAGTTGGCGTCGTGGCTGAGGTGCCCGGGGGTGGTGCCTTTTTTGGGCTCCTCGGGTTCGGCTTCGTCGCGACGGCGTTTTTGGCCGTCGTCGTCCAGGTCCTCCCGGACCCGCTTCACCTCTTTGGTCTTCTTTTTGGCCTCGGCCTCTTGTTGTTTGGGGATCGGACCGTCGTAGCCGCTCTTCGCTTGGTGCTGGAGCTCGGCGACGTGTTCTTCGTGTTGTTCCCCCGGTGAGTCGATGACGTGGCCGGGTTTCCTGGCCACCGCCTTTTGCGGAGTTCTGGGGCTGGGGAGGTTCGGGCGCTCCGAGTCCCCCGGCCCGGTCGGCTTGATCGCCACGGCTCAGTCCTCTCGCGTCAGCCCTTGAAGAGGATGAACTTGCTGAGGTCGACGCCGAACTTCTGGTTGGTCTTCTTCAGGTAGTCCTGGTGCTCGTTGAGCATGTTCATCAGGTACTCCTGGAAGATATCCACGAAGAGGCAGACCGCGTTGTAGGTCGTCTCTTCGAACTTGGCCATCGCCTCGTTGAACTGATCCCGAGCATCCTCCGAGTCGTTGTCGCGGAAGTCGTTCTGCAGCCGCTCCCGGATCACCGGCGGTAACAACAAGAGCGAACGCAACACGTCCGACAACTTGAAGCTCTGCTGGGCCCGCACTTTGGTGATGTAGCGGAGCACCGAGGTCAAGGTGTCGGGTTCACCGGTGACCAGGTAGTCGCCGAAGGCCTCCAACAAGTGCTCGAGGCTTTGACGCAGCTCGGGCTTCGGCACCTTGAGATACGCGGGCACCGTCGCCGGGATCCGCTCCATGAGATCTTCGACGATCTCGGCCTTGTTCTTCTCGAGGAAGGTAAATAGCTCGATCACGCGGAGACGAGGCTAGCAGATCTGGGCCACCACCCCCATCGCCTTGTTGCGGATAGGCCCCCACAATGTGCGCAAAGGCCGGGCTCAGTACAGTTTGCCCGAGATCCCGAGGCCTAGAGGCGCCGGGTCACCTTCCAGCCGCGGCGGCAACAACCAGGAGCCGACCTGCACGTCCCGGGGTTCAGGCAACAGCAGCGTCCAACCCCCCGTCGGGCCCGAGGGGCGGGCGTCGAACTTCGGCTGGCCCGGCGCGGTCGGGACCGGCGCCAGAGCTTCTCCTTCGTCCATCACCAAGCTGGTGACGATCGCGGTCCCCAACAAGCCCCCCGCACACCCGATCACGTTGCCGGCGTTGACCCCCGAAGGGCCACCGGCCACCAAACCAAAGGTCGCGCCCGCCACCCCACCGCCGAGCCCGCCGACGTTGATCCAGCCCAGTTGTTCGGGCGCCACGTCCGCCAAAGGGCTGAGCGCCACCGCGGTGAGGGCCAGCCCGAGATCACTCGACACCAAGGTGGTCGCCAGGATCTCTCGGCGGGAGAGCTCGACGCCCGCTTGTTCGGCGAGCCGGGCGCCGAAGTAGCCGAGCCACACGCCCCACACCGATCCAGTGAAGGCCAACATCGCGTCCGGGACCTCGGGTTCGACGACCTGGGCCAGGCCCGCGCCGATCAAGCCGCCGGCGCCAACCGACAACAAGGTCGCTCCCGCCGCTTGGCGCCCGGTGGCGTCGGTGAGTGAAGCCAGGGCCGCGCCGTTCCACAAGGCTTGGGCGGTCCACATCACCTCGAAGGCCGTGTCTCCCTCCGAGTGGATCGTGGAGGGCGCGAGGGCCGCGAGACCGGCGGTGCCGAGCAGGCCCACCGACTCCAGGAACGCCACCGTCACCCGATTGTCTTCGGAGGCGAGGAGCCCCAGGCCCGCACCCGCGGCGTTGGCGGCGATGCCGCTGAAGCTGATCTCCACCAAGTCGGCGGTGTCGGTCGGGCTCACGCCGAACATCTCCGTGAGGATCGCGCCCCCCAACACGCCGGCGCCCGTGCCGAGCAACAATCCGCCCAGGATTTGTTCACCTGGCGGCGCTGCATCGGCGTGCCAAAAATACGGGAGGAAGGCGCCGGCCCAACCGGCGTGTGCGGCGCTGACCGCGAGGAGCCCGCTCTCGAGGGGATCGTATTCGGTGAGCGGCGCCAAGGCGAAGGCCGCCACGCCCAAGGAGAGGGTGCCCACCTGGTGGAGGGAGGCCCGGGTTCGGGTGGAGCTGTTCGGCATCAGGAGCCCAAGCCCCAGGCCCATCGCTCCTCCCGACAAGGAGAAGGTCGCGGTCTCCAGGTTGTCGGCGCCGGGACGTTCCAACCATTGACTCGAGATCACCCCCACGCCGAAGCCGAGCCCGGTCATCCACTCGGCGCCGGCGAACCGCTCTCGATCGCTCGGTCGGTCCCGCAGCACGTACGGCAGGCTGAGACCCAAGCTGGTGCCGAGTAAAGTGGGGACCGTGACGTGGATGGCCGCGTCGTCGTGGTAGGTCGTGGCCCCGGCGCTGAGCAACCCCGCGCCCAAGGCCAAGGTGCCGGCCCCCAACACCAAGGCGGCGTTGGTTTGTTGGCTGGCCCCGCTCAGGCCCGCGAGCCCGTGTCCAAACAAAGCACCGGCGCCGGCGTAGATCCCGGCCTCCCCCGCGTCCAAGGGATCGATCTCGAGCAGGTCGCTGGCCAACAAGGTGACGCCGCCCAAGGTGGCAGAGGTCAAAAGGGCGCCGCCGATCCGGACCCGAGCGTTGGGCGCCTCGCTACTCAATATATCGCCGAGCAAAAGCCCGGTGAGGGCGCCGTACCCCGCGGCCACCGAGGCCGCCGCTCCATCACCGGCATCGACCGGTAGCCGGCTGAGCCCCAGGACCCCACCGACCAAACCCGCCGCGGTCCCGGCGAACATCACTTGGACCACGGTCCGTTCGGCGGCGTCGGGGACCAACAACACCACACCTGCCCCGGCCGCGGCGCCGCCCATACTTCCGACCACCGCCATCCGCTGTTGATCTGCGCTCAGGCCCGGCGACTCGAGGGCGATGGCGCTCAACACCGCCCCGGCGGTCCCACCCAACATCACGCCACCCACCACCTCCTCTCCCATCGAGCTGCGATCGAAGGCGCCGTAAGCCACCGGCGCAAACCCACCGAACCACGCGCCCAAGGCTGCGCCCAAGGTGATGGTGGTCGGGTCCGTGTCTCGACCGGTGGCGTGGAGGGTCGCCAAGGCCCCGAGCAAGGTACCCAACTCCACGATCGTCGCGTCGGCCCGGACACTCTGAGACGTCGCCAACAGCGCGGCGCCACTCCCCATCGTTCCACCAACGACGCTGGCCAAGAAGAGATCGAAGGGGCTGTGTTCGAGAGTCAAGGACTGGGTCAAGAGCAGCCCCGAGAGGTATCCGAGGGACTGGCCCAGGAGCACGCCGCCGAACGACTGAGAGGCCCGCTCCGAGTTGGTGATGATCCGCGATCCCCAAAGGCCGAGCCAAGCGCCGCTTCCGGTCAACGCCAAGGTGGTGCCCAGATCCTGGGCCTGCATCTCGACCGAGTTGGTGAAGAAGGTCGCCGGGATGACGCCCAGGGCCAGGCCGCCGAGCAGAACCGTGCCGCCGGCCTGCAACGGATCTCCGTCTCGACCCGGCACCAACAGGGCCCCGAGGGTGCCGAGGCCCGCTTGGACACCCGAGGTGTTGATCAAGATCGCGTCGCCGATGGTCCAGTCCCGATCGTGGAGTGCAAACGCGCCGACGGTGGTCCCGAGGGTCGTGCCGATGGCGCCGCCCAAATGCCGCGAATAGGTGGGCCAAACTTCACCACCGAGGACCATCGGCACCGCCAGGCCGGTGAGCAGACCCCAACTTCCAGAGGTGGCGTAGAGGAGACCGGCCCGCCGTATAGGTCGTCATCGCCGCCGATCAAGTAGGCCGCGCCGACGCCCAGGGCCAGGCCACCGGTGGCGGTGAGGAAGGTGGCGCTGGCCGAGTCGTCTCGGATGCGCCCGAGCAGGCTCAAGGTGACGCCGCTGAAGGCACCCGATCCGAGCACAAAACCCACCTTGGCTTCGGGGGCCGGGAGGTTGCGCTGATATTCGGCGTAGACCTCCGGATAGTTCACCTCGAGCAGCCCTCGGGCCAAGGCGCCCAACGAATCTTCGCCATCGGCCAACCCCAACAGAAGTTCGGCGACCTGCGGGTGATGAGCGCGGGCCGTCAGGGTCAAAGCCAACGACCGCAGGTCCCGGTCCACGTTGGGATCGAGGGCCAACGGCAGCGCCGCTTCCACCAAACGCGGAGCCACTTGCGCTTTCCCCCGGAGCACCAAAAGAGCCTCCCGAAGGACCGGGGCTTCTCGTTCGACCAACACCTCTTCAAGTCGGGCTTCGGCTTCGGGCTCCGGTCGCTTGGCCAAGGCGGTGATCGAAAGTGATCGTACGTCCGAGAAGTTGGCGCTTCGGCTGAGCGCGATCATCGAATGCAAGCTTTCGCCCCGGGTGCTGGTGGAGAGGTGCTGCAACACGTTCCGGCGCACGTCGGACTCGCGATCGTCGGCGCCGTGCACCAGCAATAGGACCGCGGCGCTGTCGGTGCTGCTGGCGATCAACTCCAAGGCCGCGAGCCGCACTGATGGGGCCGGATCTTTCGCGGCGATCTGATCGAGGACGTTGAGCCCCCGTCGAATCGGCCGCAGCTCCGAAAGCAACGCGACCGCGTCCACTCGACTTTGCACCTCGGGGGCGGCCAAAAGTGCGGCCAGGGCTTGGCTCACCCGCGGTTCGTTGTTGTCTTCTCCCGGGGGCGCCACGTTGGCCTCGGCCTGGGTCGCGTGGGCCAAGGAGGTGTCGGCCAAACGTGCGGTCGTGGCTGCCGCCCAGGACTCTTGGGTGCGGTGGAGCAGCAAGGATCGGATCGCCGCGGCCCGGAGCGCGGGTGTTCGCTGCGGCTGCGAGGCCAACGCCGACAGTCGAGCCCGAACCCGAGGCAGGGGCAGGCTCCCCAAGGCCCGGGTCGCGGCGATCACTACTCGCTCTTCCCGATCATCCAAGGCCAAGAGGAGCTCGTCGGTGTTCGCATAAGCGCCCAACTCGAAGAGACCGTCGATCGCCGCCTCCCTGACGATCGCGCTGCTGGAGGTCAGGCTGCCGCGCAACGTTGAACGCACCAGGGGGGAGTGGGTTCGACCAAGGGCCCTTAGGATCTCGGCCTGCTCTTCGGGTCGCTTGGCGAAGAGCAGGGCCTCGAGGCCCGGCAAGATCGTCCCATCGCCGCAGATCGAACAGCGCTCTTGGCTGCGCGGAATCGCCGGCAACTCTGGGGCGGCGGGGAGGTTGAGCAGCAAGGGCAGGAGGGCAGCAAAACTCGACACGGCGCCGGCCTTTTCACGGCCCGTGCCAAACCGCCCCATGCAAATTATTTACGACCCATGGGTCGGAAGTGCGTATCCGGGTGCTCTTTCGGGTCCCCGGTGCGTCGCCGGGTGCGCACCCCGCCGCGGATTCACTCCAAAGTGTTCACGAGCCGCCGGGGCCGCCGTCGATCTCACCGCAGGCGACCTTGGTCTGCAGGTGATCCATCTTTTCGGCGCTTTGGGGCATCAAGATGATCGCCATGTCCGTCAGTGGGGGCGCGTCCACGTAGTTGTAGGGGACCGAAGCGCTCAGCTCAGCTTTTCCGCTCGGGCCCACCACCAGGTCGCCGAGGCGCCGTTCACCTTCGCGGACGGTCGCAGATCCGACCCCCTTCGAATCGGTGGCGTTGGTGTCACGCATCCCGGCGGCCGCGGTGCAGTCCTTGCCGAGGTACACGCCGTAGGTCCCGGCGCTCAGGTTGCTGACCCAGATCTTCATGGTGGCCGAAGTTTGGGAGCCGTAGAGCTCGACGTTGCCGGTCATGTTCGGAGAGCTGCCGCTTTCGATCGGCCGCAGCTCGGCCCGAGCGAACAAAGACCCGATCTGGTCCCCATCTCGGAGCGCGGGAATGGTGGCCTTGCTGGCCTTGGGACGGGAGGGGCTGCCTTCTTGGTACGTCTCGGCCCGGGCCGAAGGTGTACGGGCGTCGGTGGTTTGATCGCCCTTGAACTCACTGCACCCGAGGGTCGCCAAGAGCGCGGCAGAAGAGAGGAGGGTCAGGTTGGTGTATAGGGAACACATGACGCCTGCATGAGCACGGCACGTGCCACTGCTCTTGGGCTTCTTTTCTCGGTGAACTGAGCTCGGGGCCCGGGGCATCTTGGGACCCCGGCCTCTCCGCGGGGCAACTCGGGGCGCTGCGCCGGGAGAGCGGAAGCGGGCTTCACTCGGCGGCGAACGCTTGGCGCTTTCGTTCGATCAGTCGCCAGATCATCGGGGTGAAGATCAGCTGCATCGCCAGCTCCATCTTCCCGCCGGGGCACACCATGGTGTTGGCCCGGGACATGAACGAACCGCTCAACATCGACAACAGGTATGGGAAGTCGATGCCCCGTGGGTTGCGGAAGCGGATCACCAACATCGACTCGTCGGCGGTCGGGATGGTCCGGGAGATGAAGGGGTTGGAGGTGTCCACGATCGGCACCCGCTGGAAGTTGACGTGGGTTTCGGAGAACTGGGGGACGATATACTTAATGTAGTCCGGCATCCGTCGCAGCACGGTGTCGGTCACGGCCTCGGTGCTGTAACCCCGGGAGGTTTTGTCGCGATGGAGTTTCTGGATCCACTCCAGGTTGATCACCGGCACGACGCCGACCAGCAGATCCGGGTGGCGAGCGACGTTGATCGGATCCGCCACCACCCCTCCGTGGAGACCTTCGTAGAACAACAGGTCCGTGCCGGCCGGCAGGTCCGCCCACTCGGTGAAGGTGCCGGGTTCTTGTTGGTAAGGGGCGGCCTCGGCCTGGTCGTGGAGGTACTTGCGGATCCGCCCTGAACCTGAGCTGCCGTACTTCTCGAAGAGTGCCTCTAGATCCTCGAAGAGGTTGGACTCGGGGCTGAAGTGGCTGAAGTGTTGGTTGCCCTTGGCGATCTCCTCCGCCATGCGCTTTCGCATCTGCTGCCGGTCGTAGCGATGGAACGAGTCACCCTCTACGAAGGCAGCCACCACCCCTTCCCGGCGGAAGATCTCCGAGAAGGTGCGGGTCACCGAGGTGGTGCCGGCGCCAGAAGAACCGGTGATGGCGATGATCGGGTGTTTGGTAGACATCAGGTCGGACCTGGATCCTTGAACAAGCCGCGGGTCCCGAAGAGGGGCGCTTCGTACTCTTTTTGGTTGTGGTCTCGGTGGTACCGCACCAGACGCTCGACCTCCTCCCGGGCACCGAAGATCACCCCCGCCCGTTGGTGCAGGTCGGTAGGGGTCAGCTCCAGCAAGCGATGGCTCCCGGTGCTGCAGAGCCCCGCGGCCTGTTCGATGACGAAGGCGATCGGGTTGAGCTCGTAGAGCAGGCGGAGCCGCCCCGCTTGAGGGGGCTGACGCGAGTCTCGGGGATACAAGTAGACGCCGCCCCGCAGCAGGATCCGGTGGGCTTCGGCCACCAGGCACCCCATCCAACGCATCGAAAAATCTCGGCCGCGAGGGCCATCTTTGCCGGCCACACACTCGTCGACGTAGAGCTTTACGGCGGGCTCCCAGAAGCGGCGATTGGAGGCGTTGATCGCGAAGTCGCTGGTGGTCGCTGGGATCTGGAGGTTCGGGTGGGTCAACAAGAACTCGCCGACCCCCGGGTCCAGGGTGAAGCCGAACACGCCGCGGCCCACGGTCAGCACCAACATGGTCGAGGGCCCGTAGATCGCGTAACCGGCGCAGACCTGCTCCGTCCCCGGCTGGAGAAAGTCCCGGGTGATCGCGTCTTCGCCCGGCCTGGGGGCCCGCAGGATGGAGAAGATGCTCCCCACTGAAAAGTTGAGATCGCTGATGGCCGACCCGTCCAGCGGATCGAACAACAACAGATATTTTCCTTTGGGGAGTTCGGCTGGGATCGGGATGACCTCTTGCGTTTCTTCGGAGGCCATCCCGGCCAAGCGGCCGCCCCACTCATTCACCCGCACGAAGATCTCTTGGGTCTCCTGGTCCAGCTGGTGTTGCTTTTCGCCCTGGGGGTTGACGGCCTCGGTGTACCCGGCACGACCCGAGAGGGTGCCGCGGCGCAGGAGCTGACTGATGCCTTTGCAGGCGAGGGCGACGTCGAGGATCAGGGCGTTCAGTTCTCCGGTCGCCTGGGGATGGCGACGACGTTCCTCGATCAAGAACTGGGTGAGGGTGCGCCTACGGCTCATCATGAATTGGCCTGCATTTTCAGTTCGGTGAGCTCGGTGATCGCGGTGATGACCCCGTCGGGCTCACACCCGCGGATCACGTCTTCGGCGCCATAACCATAGGTGGCGCCCACCACCCGACACCCGGCGGCCCGGGCGGCCTCGATGTCCTGACGGGAGTCGCCGACCAACAACAACTCGGAGGCCCGCAGCCCCAGGTGACGACACAAGTCCTGGATCATCGCCGGTGAAGGCTTGCGGTCTAGGCTCGAGGTGGCGCAAAGGAAACGGCCAAAATATTCGGCCAGCCCGGCCCGGTTGAGGAGGGGGATCGAAAATCGGATCGGCTTGTTGGTGATCACCGCCAGGAAGTGGCCCGAGCTCGAGAGGGCCCGGAGGGTCTCGGGGACCCCAGGATAGACCCGGCTCTCCGCGAAGACCTGGGTCGCGTATTTGGCGTTGAATTGGTCCATGGCCAACTCAAAGACGTCGGCGCTCGGCGGGTGCCCGAGGGACTTGGTGACGGCGCGTCGCACCAACATCTCGGTCCCATCCCCGACCATCTGCACCACCTCGGCGATGGGGAGCGTCGAGAGGCCCAAGGAGTTGAGCATCTTGTTCACCGCACCCGCCAAGTCGGGGGCAGTATCCACCAGCGTGCCGTCCAGATCGAGCGCCACCACCTTCACTTGGTCCAGCATGCGATCGCTCATGGCTCACCTCCTGGTCCGGGTCGTTGGAAGACGCGGCTGGCCCTCAGATCCGAGGCCTCCAGCGTCGCCAACATCTCTTTGCTCAGCGGGTGTGCTCGGCCCTCGAAGAGCCGATTGGCTTGTCGCAGTCGGGCTCGATCGAGGGCGTTCCTGATCGATCGGGCGTTGGCGAAGTTGGGTTGGGTCCGTCGCAGCGGGATGTACTCGGCCAGGGCCAACTCGGCCTCTGGGCTCAAGCGGTACTGCATCTGGGCCAACATCCGACCGGCGATCGTGTACAGCTCCGCGTCGCTGTAGTCGGGGAACTCGAGGTTGTGGGCGACTCGGGAGGCGAGGCCCGGGTTCGAAGAGAAGAACTGGACCATCCGATCCGGATAACCGGCGAAGATCACCACCAGCTCCTCTCGATGGTTCTCCATCGCCTGCAGCAAGATCTCGATCGCCTCTTGACCGTAGTCCCGCTCGTTCTCCGGTCGATAGAGGTAGTAGGCCTCGTCGATGAAGAGCATGCCCCCCATGGCCCTCTTCAAGACCTCTTTGGTCTTAGGGGCGGTGTGCCCGATGTATTGGCCCACCAGGTCGTCCCGAGTGACCGACACCAGGTGGCCCTTTTGCACGTAGCCGAGCCCCTTGAGGATCGCCGCCATCCGCAAGGCCACCGTGGTCTTGCCCGTGCCAGGGTTGCCGGTGAAGCTCATGTGGAGGGGCGGTGGGCCGGCCGACATGCCCACTTGCCGACGGAGTTTCTCCACCAAAAGTAGGGCCGCGATCTCTTTGACCCGAGTCTTGACTGGCACCAGGCCCACCAGCTCGTCGTTCAACGACGCGACCGCCTCCCCGACCTTGGAGCTGCGATAGAGCGCGTCCAGGTCCAGGGACGGAGCTTCCGCCGTCTCCGTCGGTGCCGGGGTGTGGAGCGGCCCGCTCATCGGAACCTAATACCGCTCACCTTCGGGGTTGTCGGTCCCGTAGGCTTGGGTGGTGTAGCTCAGGTTGCGCCCGCCGCCTTCGGTGCGGGTCAGCCGGAAGCCCGGCTCCTTTTGGGGGCGATTGACGATGAAGGAAAGCCGCAGCGACTCCCAGCCCGCCGTCGAGTCGAAGGCGTTCACCTTGAGGTAGTGGTTGGGCCAGGTCTTGCGGCAGCTCTCCAGCGCCACCATCACCTTGGCCGCGTCCTTTTGGTCGAACATCGGCTGACCAAACATCTCCCAGTAGGTGTTCCGGGGATGGGGATCGTCGGTGTACTCCAAGGAGACGGCCCAACCCTTGCTCAAGGCGTATTCGATCTGGCCTTGAATTTGGGCGTCGGTGAGGTCCGGCAAAAAAGAGAAGGTGCCTTGAGTGATTCGCATGGTTGGGCTCCTCAGCCGACGTTCGGCGTCGCCACCACGTCGGGGGTGTCGGTGGACGCGTAGTTGAAGGTGATGTCACCCCAGGTGTTGATGGCCGCCTTGAGCGGGGCGCAGTGGCGGGCCGCCGCCGCCAAGATCGCTGGGCCTTCGTTCCAGATGTCTCGGCCTTCGTTGCGGGCCAGGACCATCGCCTCCAGGGCGACCCGGTTGGCGGTGGCGCCGGCCGCGATCCCATCGGGGTGGCCGATGGTGCCGCCGCCAAACTGCAGGACCACGTCTTCACCCAGGTAGTGCAGGAGCTGATGCATTTGGCCGGCGTGGATCCCGCCCGAGGCCACCGGCATCACCTTTCGTAAGGAGGCCCAGTTCTGTTCGAAGAAGATCCCGCGCTGCAGATCGACCTCGTTCTTGTCCTCCCGCAGCACGTTGTAGAAGCCCTGGACCATGTTCGGGTCGCCCTCGAGTTTGCCCACCACCGTACCTGCGTGGATGTGATCGACCCCGGCCAAACGCATCCACTTGGAGATCACTCGGAAGGAGATGCCGTGGCTCTTTTGCCGGGTGTAGGTGCCGTGGCCGGCCCGGTGCAGGTGCAGGATGAGGTCGTTCTTGCGAGCGAAGTTGGCCATCGACTGGATCGCGGTGTAGCCGATGACCAGATCAATCATGATAATCGCGCTGCCCAACTCTTTGGCGAAGGTCGCCCGCTCGTACATGTCCTCCATGGTGGCGGCGGTGACGTTGAGGTAGTGGCCCTTCACTTCACCGGTGGCGGCTTGGGCCCGGTTGACCGCCTCCATGCAGTACAAGAAGCGATCGCGCCAATGCATGAAGGGCTGGCTGTTGATGTTTTCGTCGTCCTTCACGAAGTCGAGACCACCCCGTAGGGCCTCGTAGACTACCCGGCCGTAGTTTTTTCCCGAGAGTCCAAGTTTGGGTTTGGTGGTGGCGCCGAGGAGCGGACGTCCGAACTTGTCGAGGCGCTCCCGCTCCACCACGATGCCGGTCGCCGGACCCGGGAAGGTCTTTACGTAGGCGACCGGGAGCCGCATGTCCTCCAGGCGCAGGGCCTTCAGCGCCTTGAAGCCGAAGACGTTGCCGATGATCGAGGCGGTGAGGTTGGCGATCGATCCCGGTTCGAAGAGATCCAGATCGTAGGCGATGTACGCGAAGTACTGCTCCGGGTTGCCGGGGACCGGATCCACTCGGTAGGCCTTGGCCCGGTATTTTTCACAGGCGGTGAGGCGATCGGTCCAGACCACGGTCCAGGTGGCGGTGGAGGACTCACCGGCCACGGCGGCGGCCGCCTCTTCCGGATCGACCCCTTCCTGCGGGGTGATGCGAAACAGGCACAACACGTCGGTGTCCTTGGGGACGTAGTCCGGCTCCCAGTAGCCCATCTGGGTGTACTTGAGGACCCCCGAGGCATACCGCTTCGACGCGTCGTTGATGGTGCCGGGCTTGCCGCCGTGGGTCTCGGACATGTCCAGGCTTTGGCACGTCGCCTGGTATACGGTCCAATCACTTCTATGGGCGACAGACATAAGCTGGAGCTGATATTGTCTCAGCCATGCTCGGCCCGCCGGTGACCCTCGCCAACCTCTCGCTGCGGCAACTCGAGGTGTTCGAGTCGGTGGCGCGGAACTTGAGCTTCACCCGGGCCGCGCGGGAGCTGCACCTCTCCCAACCCGCCGTGTCCATGCAGATCAAGGAGCTGGAGCTCGGCTGCCAGTTGCCGCTGTTCGAGCGCCTCAACCGCGGCATCACCTTGACCCCGGCGGGGCGGGAGTTGGCCCGTTGTGCGCAGGCGGTGGCGGAGCAGGTGCGCTTCACCCGCGAGAACCTGGACGCCCAACGCGGCGTCAAAACCGGGCTCTTGACCCTCGGCGCGGTCAGCACCGCCAAGTACTTCGCGCCCGCGCTGTTGGCGGCGTTCCAGGCCAAATACCCGGGTGTTTCGATCCGCTTTTCGGTCGGCAACCGCCACGACATGATCAACCAGCTCGCCGACAACCGGGTCGACCTGATGTTCATGGGGCGCCCGCCTCCCGAGTTGCAGACCGTGGCGGCACCGTTCGCGAAGCACCCGCTGGTGATCGTGGCGGCCCCCCAACATCGCCTGGCCGGCAAGCGGAGGGTCCCCCTTTCGGAGATGGGCAAGGAGCACTTCTTGATCAGAGAAGATGGCTCGGGAACCCGGGCCGCCATGGAGCAGCTCTTCGCGTCCGGCGACGTTGGTTATCAGGCGGCGATGGAGCTGAGCAGCAACGAGACCATCAAGCAGGCGGTGATGGCCAACATGGGGATCAGCTTTTTGTCGTTCCACACCGTCGGCCTCGAGCTGCAGGCCAAGCGGCTGGTGGTGCTCGACGTGGTGGGCCTGCCGGTGGTGCGGGACTGGTTCGTGATCCACCGGGCCGAAAAGCGGCTTTCACCCACCGCCCGAGCCTTCTGGGAGTTCGTTTTGGCGGAAGCGATGGGCCTGATCGCCCGGGGAATTGGGAGCTTGGCCCCCTTCGAGAGGCGACGGCGGCGAACCCGATGATTGCGGCACCCGACCGAGGTTGGGGCGTTGCGCCTCGTTGGGCCCTCCGAAAAGGCCGAGGGGAGGTGATGGTACCGCCCTCGACGCGGTCCTGGCGTAGGGGGCGGAGCTCAGTCTTCGGGATCGGGAGCAGGGGCAGGGGCCGCGGGGGCGCCGGTGACTGCGGCGGCCGGCCAGACGTGGCGCACCGAAAAGCCGCTGCCGACCAAGGGGACTTGCATGCCCAACTTTTTGGTCACGTTGAACAACAGCGGCGCGAAGAGGTTCAGGTAGAGGGTCCCGGCTTGTTCGCCGACCCGCATGATCACCCGGAGGTGGAGTTGATCTTGGTCGGCGCCTTCGGGCACCACCGCTCGCACTTCACCGGGCTTGGGATCGGGGCGGTAGTCCAGGCTGAGCTCTCGGGGATCGATGGTCATCAGCGCGATCTCCGGCTGATCCACCGACTGGAGCCACTCGACGATCGGATTTTGATCGTGCTTGAGGAGGATGAAGCGGCGGGTATCGAAGCCCGGGAGGCCTTCGGGGAAGGCGACCACGTTTTCTTCGGGGATCTCGAGATCCCCAAAACGGGTGGTGGCGATCTTCACTTCTTGGACTCCGCGTTGGCCTTGGGCAGCTGGGAGAGGGCGTCGGGCAAGGAACCCTCTTGAACGGCGGCTTGGTTCGCGGCGCAGAGCTCTTCGTAGATCTCTTCGCGCAGGACCCGAACGTGGGCCGGGGCCTCGATCCCAATCTTGACCTGACGGCCACGGATCTCGCGAATCACGAGGACGATGTCCTCGCCGATGCGTATCTTTTGTCCGGGGCGGCGCGCGAGTGAAAGCACTGGACGGGAATCCCTCCTGGAGACCCTGGCCTCGGACGATGGCCCATGGCCCGGAAGAACGCAAGATCTTGGGGTCCCGGTTCTGGACCGGGACCCGGACGGGACCCCAAGCTCCGGCCAACCGAAGGCGCGCAGCCCGCCCCGCGGACGTAGTGGGGGTCGGCTGTGCCTGGCTTTGCCTGTCTTTGCCGGACCGCAGGCCCGACCACCAGGGGATTGGAGACCGCTAAGGAATGCAGGAACCCAGGAGCCTGAGGAATTTGGGTCGGGTCTCCGGAAGGGAGAGGGCTCAGGCGTCGGGTGAGGCTTCGATGCCTGCCGCGACCTTGAGGCCTTGGTGGAGCGAGGCCGCGGCGGCTTGGGTGCGGGTTCGATCGAGGAGGAAGGTGATCCGGAAGGAGGAGGTGGTCATTCCGTGCACTTCCACCCCGTCCGCCTCCAAGATCGCCAAGGCGCGCTCCAAGAGGGTTGAGCTCTTGGTGATGCCTTCGCCGATCAGGGACACCGCACCCCGGTCGACTCGGTAGCTGCCGGGGCCGAAGGTTTTGGTCACCGCGGCCGCCACCTGGGTGTCGTTGTGGACGTTTTCCAGTGGCACCACCGCGCTGAAGGCCATCCGGTCCGACAGTTGGGCGAGCTGGAGTTGTCGCGGGTGCACCTCGAGTTCGGTCAGGCGGAGGAGGAGGGCCCGGATCGCTTGGAGTTCGGCGCTGCCGGCGATCACCGAAAGTTCGCGTTCGAAGGCCACCCCCCGGACCCCGGAGGCGGGTGCCGGCGCGTTGACTCGGATGATCGTGCCCGGATCACTCGAACCTGTCTTCTTCGCGTAGATGGCGATGCCCTTCTCTTTGGCGAACTCCACCGCTTGGGCGTTGAGCACCTTGGCCCCGGCTTCGGCCATCTCTTGCATCTCGGCGTAGCCCAGGCTGGGGATCTTTTTGGCGCCTTCGCTGATCCGGGGATCGGTGGTGTAGACGCCGTCGACGTCCGAGTAGATCTCACAGGACTCAGCGTTCAGGGCCGCGGCCAAGGCGACGGCGGTGGTGTCAGAGCCGCCGCGGCCCAAGGTGGTGATCTCTTTTTTGTAGCTGACCCCTTGGTAGCCGGCGACGATCACGATCCGGCCCCGGTCCAACTCGTCTTCGACGCGAAAAGGCCGCACCTCGATGATCCGGGCGTTGGCGTGGCTGTCGCTGGTCAAGATGCCCGACTGGCTCCCGGTGAGCGAAACCGCCTCCAGGCCCTCTTCGCGGATCGCCATCGCCAAAAGCGACATCGAGATCCGCTCGCCGACCGACAACAACATGTCGAGCTCGCGTCGATCCGGCTCTTTGGAGATGGCTTTGGCCCGGGCCAAAAGTTCGTCGGTGGCGTCGCCCATGGCCGAGACCACCACCACCACGTCGTGGCCGGCGCGGCGTTTGGCGGCCACCAGCTGGGCCACCTGCTTCAGCTTATGGGTGGTGGCGACCGAGCTGCCGCCGTACTTCTGAACGACGACCGAACGGGACGAAGATGACACGGCGCTACTCCGATCCGCCCTTGGCTTGGGCGCTCTCCGGAGCAACCGGCGAGGTGCCCTGGGCCGTTCCCTTGGGCGCGGGCGTGTGGCCCGGGATCCACCAACCCAGGTCATCACGGAAGACCCAGGCCAAGCCGAAGAAGTAGGCCACCATCAACACCGCGGCCACCACGCCCAAGATGACGTGGCTCCTTTTGGCGGTGGGCTCGACGATCTCCAGCCGCGACTTCTCTTTGGGGCGGTTGATCTCCACCAGCGGGGCGGTCGCGGCCGCCTCGATCCGTTGGGCGGGCCCCCGAGGGGGCGGAGTTTCGGTCAGGCCTTCGGTCAAGGGGGCGGGGGCCCGGGCCGTGGGCAGGGCCTCGAGGGGTGCACCTTGGGCTTCGATGTACTCGACCAAGGTGTCGCTCAGATCCGAGTGGCCCCGAGCGCTGCGGCCGTCGTTGGCTGAGACCCCCAAGGCGTTGCGGCTCGGGGTGGTGGGCGGTTCGGTGTCCCGCATCTCCGGCAGGTCGGTGGACTCCGAGACCGGGCGGACATCGAAGGGCAGGTGCTCTTGAAAGAGAGGTTCATCGTCTAGGCCGAGGGCCTCGAAGCCCGAGCCCGAAACATCACCAAACAGCGGGGCGGGCTCTTTGCCGTGGCCCATCGGGGTCGCGTCTTCGGTTTGGACCTCGTGCAGCTCACCCGGCTGGGTGGTGTCGACGATCGGGCCCTCGATCTCGGCCAGCTCACTGACCGAACGGGGCGGCCTGGGCATGGCCTTGCGGCGGATGATCTGGGTGACCTCCACCCTCCGCGACAACTCCGGTACGGCCGCGCCCAACCCGAGATCTTTGGTGAGATCCGAAAAGAGGTCGGGCACCCCTGGGAAGGCCGGGGCCGGCGGCAGATCAGGTTCGGGTTCGGGCAAGGACTCAGCCCGGATCGAGGGGCGCTCTGGGGCCGGCCGCCCGTTGGGCGGGAGCAGATCGCTGACGTCGGCCTTGGGTGCACCCCTCGAGGGGGCGATCGCCGTCGGCTCGTCATCGATCGGCGCCATCGCCGAACGTTTGGCCAAAAGCGCCGCGGCCCGACCCGGGGCCCCCGAGTCCACGTAGGCCTTGCCCAACAGGCGCATGCCGCGGCGGTGGGCCGGATCGATGGCCAAAGCCCGGCGCAGCTCGACGTAAGCTACCCGGGGGCGGCCCAGAGCCAACAAGGCAGCGGCCCGCTCGACCCGGCCTTCGACGCTCTCGGGTTTGGTCTGCAGCCCGTGTTCGGCGACCCGCAGGGCCTCGGCGGCGTGGCCGCGAGACAAGAGGGCCGAAGCGAGGGGCACGAAGCCTCGCTCGGGGGACTCACGAAAGCGGGTTACGAGGGCCTTGAGGGCCTCGTCCTGCTGCGGCATCTCGGCCGTGGAAGCCACTAAGCCTCGGAATCTACCAGCCCCGACGGCGGCGGGCCAGGAGCAGACCGAAGACCGCCACGAAACCCCAAGTTGCCCCGGTTCCGGACCCTTCGGCCTGGGTGGCGCTGCAGGCGCAGCCGGCACTGCATTCGGGGTCACACTCCGCGCAGCCGGGGTCGCAGTCGAAGGTCAGATCGCAGGCGCAGTTGCACTCGGGGTCGCAAGCGCAGTTGTCGTCGCAGCTGAAGGTGTTGTCGCAGGCGCAGACCGGCGGCGGGGTAATGAAGCCCACGTCGGGGGTGCCGGTGCCAGCGTCCGGGGTGGTGCTGCACTGGGGATCGCAGGCACAGCCGGCGCTGCAGGTGGAGTCCACGTCGCAGGCGCAGCTGCACTGAGGATCGCAAGCGCAACCTTGTTCGCAAGCCGAGCTGGTGTTGCAGGTGCACTCGGGCACGCCGGTGTCCACGGGGCCCACGCCGCCGTCGGGCACCCCGCTGTCGACCGGAGGTACACCGGTGTCCGGGAAGCCCGCGTCGGGCGGGTTGGGCGGCACCCCCGGCGGTTCACAGATCGAGACCGAACCGCCACCTTGGAGGTTGTAGGTGTTGCAGCTCTGGGCGTTGTTGCAAGCGCTGGGGTTGCCGGCGCAGTCCTGAAAACAAGTGGCTCGGGCGTTGGAGACCAAACACGGACCATCCAAGCAGGAGGTCAGGCCTTCGCAGCTGCGGCCTTGGGTTACGCCCGGGAGGCAGAAGTTCTGTCCGCCTTGGAAGGACTCACAACCCCAACCCGCGGGGCAGGCGCCCGGATCACAAGGGGGCGAGCAGATGCCGACACAGGTCAGGCCGTTGGCGCAGACGCTGTTTTGTCCGCACTGCTGGCCCAGCTGCAGTTCGGTGAAGTTGCCCGGATCGTTGCAGTCGTTGCTGCGTGGGAAGCAGTAGTTGCCGGTGCTGCCGTCTTGGAACTGGACCTGGAGCGATTGGTAGTTCATCGGGCAACCGCCGGCCGCCGGGGTCACGCAGCGCCCTTCTTGGGGGCTGGGCAAGCCGGTGATGCAGATGCCGTTGTTGGCGCAGGCGCCGGGCAGGCCAGTCTGACAAACTTCGCAGAGCTGTTTGTTGAGGCCGTCGTCCCGCAAACACACTTGTTGGCCGGCGTTTTGGGGGTTGGGTCCACACGCATAACCCACCGGGCAGGTGCCGCAGGTCTGGGTGCAATAACCGGAGGCCCCCGGGTTGACGCAGATGTTGCTGGTACAGGTCGAGTTTTGGTTGCACGCCCAACCCAGGCCACCGGGGGTGCCGGGGTAAAGGGCGCAGGCGCCTTGGATGTCGTCCGCGAAGGGCACGCGGAGGGTCCCGCCCGCGTAGGCCGCGTACATCACGGCGCCGCCGATGTTGCAGGTGCCGTTGTCGTTGCAGTGATCGAGGCCGATGAAGTGCCCGTATTCGTGGGTGGTGATCGAGGTGATGTCGGTGTTGTTGCCCGTGTTGTCCCAGAAGAAGTCGTTGTCGTTGAGCTCGATGTCCGAGTCGAACTTGCAGCCCAGCTGATGGAACTGGCCGGTGTCGTCGGTGACGTTGCCGCAGCTTTGGCCGCTGCTGGTGCTCCAGGTGACGCCGATGGTGCTCTGGCCGTTGCTCCAGTTGTCCTCGAAGAAGATGTTGAAGCTGCCGTCACCGGTGTCGACGGTGGTGCGGCAGGCGCCCGCTTGAGCGGCCGCGGTGTACGTGGTGCAGCTCAGGCCACCACCGGCTCCGGTCGCGACCCAAGCGTTGACGCCGGCCAACAAGGCGGCCCGCTGCTGGTTGGCGTTGAGGTTGGTGTTGGTGCCATTGGCGGTGATGCAATAGGGGATCGGGAAGCGGTTGCTGCTCCACCGGATCCCGGTGGGCAACCAGGCGGCTTGAGTGAGGGCGAGGGTCAGGGCGAGTTTTGACAACAACATGGTGATCCTCGCTCAGCGGCCCTGAACGGTGGGGAGCGGAGCTTTGAGGCTGGCGCCTTTGCGGGGCTGCACGACGGCTTCGGTGGGGATGCCCCGGGCGTAGCTGCGGACCTCTTTGAGGAAGGTGTCCAAGCGGGTGGTGTCCATCGGCTCCAACTCTTCGATCTTGGCGGGGCGCCCGTCGGTGCTCGGCTTCAGCGCGGCCACCCGAGGCTTGAAGTTGACCCAGTGTTGTCGCCCGTCGAAGTCGACGTCGTATTTGCCGATGCCGATGCCGATCTCGATCAAGAACGGACCGTAGGGCTCGAGGAACAAGACCACCTCTTCGCCGGGCTCGTACTGGGAGAGGCCCGGGGCGGTTTGCTCGAAGTCCCCGACCTTGCCGCCGCCGCGCCGGAGCACGAACCGCTCCCCGGCCTTGAGGTCGCCCTTGATCGCCTCCTTGACGAGGACGGTGGCCACAGTGCGCACCTTCGCGCCTTCCACCTCCCACTCGGACTCGACCCGTTCGATGATCCCGTGGACCACCACCGCCGAGATCTGAGTTTTTTCGGCCAAGCTCATCCACTTGACGACCGTGGCGTGGGCCGGGGCGGAGATGAGCACGCCGACGAGGGCGAGGAGGGGCGTACTGAACTTCATGGCGATGCCTAGTCATGTCCGTTGAAGGGGCCTTCGGTCACGCGGCACGGCGACCGACGGTAGAAACCCGAGCCGGTCCCAGGGCCAAAATACACAATCGTTGCCGACCCTTGGGTGTCCTGGGGAGCAGACATGAGGGCCCCCGGTCTCACTCCGCAACCCCCCTAGAACCACCCACCGACCCCAAATCGCTCCAAAAACCTCGTCCGTGATCGTGATCGTGGCCGTGGCCGTGGCCGTGGCCGAACCAACCCCTCGGCAGAGATGCGCTGTGATCCTAGGTACTTACAGCGTCGGATCGAGGCGGCGGTGACGTTCACGACGACGGAAGGTTCACGCCCACGTGCACGGATCGTTCACGGCCACGGCCACGTTCACGAATCACGATCACGATCATGAGCCGGAAGGAGGCGCACCTGGATTTCGGCTTGAGGGCTCGAGGTGCGTGGCAACTTCGCCTCACTTCTTGGGGCGAGGGGCGAAGGCGATCCCTCGGCGCTTGTGGCAGGATGCGCCCCGTCATGAAACGCCAGGTCGGGATTGTCACTTTATTGGGGCTGGCGGCGTGTGCCCAGCCCAGTCGACCGGACGGCGAGTCGCCTCCGGCCGACGTCAATCCCAGCGATCGGGTGCGCCACCAAGGTTTCCGTCCCAACCCCAATTTCCACCCGGCCCAGGAGCGCTACGGCTTCATTCGATCGGGGCTACGTCAAGAGGGCCAGGTTTTGGTGATCGAAGGTGACAACCGCTTCGTCACCAGCGGCGGCGGCGGCGCTTACGGCATCACCGACGACAACCAAGTGGCGATCGTCAACGAGGTCTTGGCCCAGTACCCCGACGAGTTCGACACCATCCAGATCTACACGACCTTCCTGGACGAGGCCCACGTCGGCTTCGCGTATTACCAATCTATTCAAAATACGGTGACCGGCATCGGCGTCGCCACCTTCAATGGGCGCCAGGGTTGGGGCCTGCCCGACGAAGGTCGCCTGTCTGGCTTCTCCAACATGAACACCATGTCCCAGTGGGGTGAGCTGCCGTCCCTCAACCGGGTCGAAGGTTATTACCACGGCGTGATCAGCCACGAGCTCTCCCACCGCTGGTTGTTCCACCTGACCTTCAAGGACGGCGCCGGCAACGAAAACCGCTCCTTGCTCGGGCGCGACGAGGCCCACTGGAGCGTCTTGGCCCAAGCCGATGGTTCGGTGATGGACGGCAATCTTTGGCGCGACAACGCCGACGGCACCTTCGCCAACCTGGGCACCGATCTCGGCTTTGCGCCCCTGGACCTCTACGCCATGGGTCGGCGCCGGGCCGATGAGATCGAAGACCTCTGGTACCTGACCGAAGCTTTTCGGGGCAACGAGGCCCTGAACAAGACCACCCCCATCGCCCTGGGTGAAACCGTCCGCGGCAACCGCATCGATCTCTCGATCCGCCAGGTGATCGCTCAGATGGGCCCGCGCAACCCGCCCGCCGGCGGCGACGATCCGTATTACCGCGCGGTCTTCGTGTTGGTCACCCGACCTGGGGAGGCGCCGGCCGCCTACCAAGATCAGCTCGACGTGTTGAAGGCGGTGCAGGCCGACTTCCCCCAGACCTGGCGCGCCTGGACCGGCGGCGGCATGTGCACCAAGGCCAGTGAACGTTGCCCCGAGCCGATCTTGGGCCTGGGCAGCACCACCATCAACGACGGCGGCGACGGTCGGATCGCGCCCGGCGAGTCCTTCGATCTCCAACTTTCGGTGACCAACACCGGCCTCGGCACCGCCGAAAACGCCCGGGTCACCTTGGCCGCTTTGGATCTCACCGCCACCGTCCCCTCCGACGCCATCGGCGCGCCGCCGATCGCCCAAGGGGGCACCAGCCAACTCCCGTCGGGCTTCCGGATCACCGCTTCGGCCACCGTCGCCTGCGGCACGGTTTTGCCGCTCCTCGCGACCTTCCAGACCCAAGAGGGTCCGTCCTTTCAGGCGCGCCTCGAGTTGCCGGTCGGCACCTTCCGCTACCGCTACGATCCGATGGACGAGGCCCCCGATTGGACCATCAACCCCGATGGCACCGATGGCGCCACCGCCGGCCAGTGGGCCTTGGGTGAGCCGGACTTCGTGTCCGTCGTGGGCATCGTGCTCCAGCCCGGGGCCGATCACTCACCGGGCGACAGCAAGTTGTCCTTCCACACCGGACCTCGCCTCGACGGCTTCTTTTCGCGGCACGATCTGGACGGCGGCGAAACCACCTTGCAGTCGCCGGTTTTTGCCCTCCGCGACTCGCGAGCGCCCGAGCTGATCTTCTACGGCTGGCACGTGGCCAAAGATCTTTCGGTCAACCCCGCCACCGATCTGGACGCGCCGCTGATCGTCGAGGTCACCAACGACGCCGGCGAAACTTGGGTCGAGTTGGGCCGGGTCGAGGAGAACACCAAGGAGTGGACCCGCTACCGCTTCCCGATCAAGGACAAGGTCACGCCCACCAACCGGGTCCAGTTCCGCTTCCGGATCGCCGACGAGACCGAAACCGGCACCGTCGAGGCCGGCGTCGATGACCTGGAGATCATCGACTACGTCGAGGCCTGCCCCATCGACGAACCCCCGGTGCCCGAGATGCCGAAGCCCACCCCAAAAGATGAGGTCGAGGACGGTTGTGGTTGCCGCAGCGGCGTGGCTTCGGGGGGCAGCGCCTGGTGGTGGGGTGCACTTTTGTTCCTCGGTCTTCGCCGACGCCGATGAACTTCTTTTCGGCCCTCGATCGCCACCTGGGTTGGATGGGCGGGATGTTGGTCTCGCCCCGGGCCACCTTCACCCGCATGTTGGCGAGGCCTCCCCGCTTCGAGGCCTTGTTGCCCTGGATCTTCGTCAGCACCGCCATCGCTGAGCCGGTGCGAGTCGGCCAGGCCTTCCTGTTGATGCGGATCGCGCCGATCGATGGGCTCTTGTTGTTCGTGCAGCAGGCGTTTCAGCGCTTCGGGCCCCCGGTTTTGGGCGTGTTCTTCTTGGCGTTCCTGCGCAACCTCAAGCCCTCCGGTGACGGTAGGCGTTCCTTCGACGTCTGGTCCTCGACCTTTGGTTTTGTTTTGGCGCCGCTGTTCTTGTTGACCGCCATCGGCGGCGGCCTGGCGGCCCTGGACCTGGAGGTGTGGTTTTTGCCGCACCACCGGATCGACCTCGGCCACTCGGTGGGGTGGGTGCGGGCGGTGGTCGCTTACGGCTGGCCCTTGGCCTTGGGGATCTTGGGATTTTTCGTGCGGGCGCCGGCCGAAGTTCCGACTACAACGCCCCCCGGACCGTCAGCAGCAACGACTTGAGGTAGAGGCCCTCGGGGTGGGCCGCCAACACCGGGTGATCCGGCCCCTGAAAGTGCCGCTCCAACACCACCGCGTCTACTCGGGCTTGGGCCGCGCCGGTCGCGACGGCCCGGGACAAGGAGGTGAGATCGACGGCGCTCGAGCAGGAGCAGATCACCGTCAACCCGCCCGGTTTGGTGGCGGACAAAGCCAAGGCCGCGATCTGGGTGTAGCCGTCGAGCGCCGCCCGCAGCTTCTTTTTGGTCGGGGCCAGCCGCGGCGGATCGGCGATCACCAGATCATAACGGCCCGGGTTGGCGGCCATGACCTGCTTGGCGTCCGCCTTTTCGTGGCGGATCACCCGCTCGTAGCCGTGGGCCTTGGTCAGCTGTTCACCGACCTCGACCACGAAGGGGTTGTTTTCGACCACGTGCACCGAGTTGGCCACTCCGCGAGCGGCGTGCAGGCCAAAAGCGCCGACGTAGCCGAAGGCGTCGAGCACGTCCCGGCCCGCGGCCAAGGTCTCGATCCGGGCCCGCAGCGGGCGTTGATCGAAGTAGTAGCCGGTCTTTTGGCCCAAGGTCAGCGGGATCTCGTAGTCGAAGCCGCGCTCCCGGAAGCGGAGTGCGGTGATCTCTTGGCCTGAGGCGAGCCCGTGGCTCGGCGCGAAGCCTTCGAGTTGGGCGGCGGCGGGTGGGGTGCGATCCAAGATCGCTCGCGGATGGTAAACCTCGTTCAAGGCCCGAAGCAGCTCGGCTCGGCGCTCGAACAAGCCTCGGGTGAGGATCTGGATGGCCAACACGTCGTCGAAGCGATCGACGATCAAACCCGGGAAGCGATCTCCTTCGGCGTGGACCGCTCGATAACCGGTGGTGTTCCCGTCGGGCAGGCCCAAGGCCTCTCTTAAGGACTTGGCCTCGGTGAGGCGCTCCACGAAAAGTTCGTAGCCCAAGCTCCGTTCGGTGCGGCTGAGGATCCGGACCGGGATCGCCGAGTCGGGGGTGTAATAACCGACGCCCAACAGGTTGCCCCGAGGGTCGACCACTCGGACCTCGGCGCCGGGCTCCACCTCGCCGTCCAGGGTCTCGATCGCCTGGGCGTAGACCCAAGGATGGCCGGCCCAGAGGGGCTGCACGTGTCCGGCCCGCAGGCGTACGGTGATCATCGGCGCTGCTGTACCAGCCAAAAGTGCCTTGGCCAATGGTCCTGGACTGGCCGGGGCTGAGGGAGATTTCCCCTCGGCAAAATCCGGGGTAGCGGGGAATATGCGCCCTGACTCGCCGCCCCCAGCCCCGCTGCCCGCCGCGGAATACTGGCGGGTGCTGAAGCCGCTGTTGCCGAAGGCCGCCTTTCGTTCAGCGCCGGGTCGGGTGGGGGTGTTGATGCTCCACCTGTTGGTGGTGGCGATCGGGATGACGATCTCCATCCGCAGCGAACATTGGGGCGTGCAGCTGCTCTTGTTGCCGGTGATCGGGCACGGGATGGCCGGAGTGACCTTCTTGTCCCATGACCTGAGCCACGGCTCGATCATCCGTTCGGCGGGCCGCCGTTATCCGCTCGAGGTGTTGAGCTGGGCCTTGGTCTACACCTCGACGACCATGTGGTGGAAAGTCCACGTCAAGACCCACCACCTCCACACTCAGACCACCCGGGACTCGGATCGGGTGCCGTTCCAGAGCGAAAAGAACCTGGGCACCGAGTTGTTCAAGCCGACCTATCCGCACCGGGAGATGCCTTGGTGGAACCCGTTGGTGGGCCTGCAGGTCGCCCTTTATGTGGTCGGCAACAACCTGGTCAGCCTGCGATATGGCCTGGATCCGAAGCGACCCGACTCCCCTTACGTCTACGCGTACCAACCAAAAGAGTGGGCCAAGTTGGTGTTCGAGGTGTTGGTGTTGGTGGCGCTCCACGCCGGGATCTACTGGGCTGCCGGTGGTCTACTTGGCTTCTTGTTGGTCGACCTGTTCCCGTTTTTTATCGGCTCTTCGATCATGATGGGGTACATCGCGACCAACCACGGCCTCAACCCGCTCACCGAAAGTGTGGATCCGGTGGTCGGCAGCACCACCGTCGAGGTGCCGACCTTCATTGCTCGGCTGCACAGCAACTTCGCCTATCACACCGAACATCACCTCTTCCCGGCGATGGATCCTCGCTGGTACCCCGAGGTGGGCCGCTTGTTGTCGCTCCACTTCAGCGATCGCTACCAAAAGGCGCCGCTCCTCGAGGTGTGGCGCCGGCTTTACCAACGTTCGCCTTACCTGGAGGACTCGGCCGGGACGGTGGGCTACGCCAGGGAGGCCGCAGGGACCGAGGTGCCGTGAGGGGCTCAGCCTTCGGCGTCGTCTTTGCTGAGGGGCACGATCACCACCCGTTTGCAGCGGCGGCACTTGATCTCGACGCCACCTTCCACCAGCCGGGCCAACAGGGCGCCGCAGTGGCATCGCACGTCGCTGTCGTCGGGCGGCGGCGCGTCAGCTTCAAAGGAAGGCTTCACTTTGGAGACGATTATGAGAATCAGTCTCATCTGTCAAGACCGACCATTCGGGCCAGATGGGCGGACGGGCAGGGTTGTAAGGTGCTGAATTTGCTTTATTTGTCGGGAACTAAGGGGCAACGCAGCGGGCGGCCCGGAGGCCTTGGATCCGAACCCCTTCGGTCTTCAGGGCGTCGAGGCGGGCCTGAAAGCTGGCCTGTTGGGAGGTGTCTTTGGCGGCCAGGGCGGCCTGGAGTTCGGCCAGCACGCGGCACTCCTGGTCGAGGGCC
This sequence comes from Deltaproteobacteria bacterium, assembly GCA_016703535.1. Classification (GTDB taxonomy): domain Bacteria; phylum Myxococcota; class Kuafuiibacteriia; order Kuafuiibacteriales; family Kuafuiibacteriaceae; genus Kuafuiibacterium; species Kuafuiibacterium phototrophicum. The sequence continues at coordinate 2,262,270 of JADJBV010000002.1, forward strand.
GCTTGGGTTCCTTCGTGCAGATCCTCGCAGTCGTCGGGAGGGTCGAGGGCGCCGTAGGCTTGAGCGGCGCGCCGACAATCGTCGAGGGCGGGTTGAAGCGCTTCAGGTGACCGGAGTTCACCGCCGATCCCCGGGCGTCCTTGGGGACGAACTTCATCGTAGGCCCGCAAGTAAGCGGTGATCACTTCGACGTCTTTCGGCGGTGCGGCCGGGTTCGCGGCGGCCGGGGCGAGTTCGGTGGGGCTGGGGGGCCCTCGATAACGGGCCATCGCCTCGCGGATGGTCCGGGCCGTACTTTGGGCCTCCACGTACTGCTGACAATCGGCGGCCACCCCTTCGAAGGCCACGGCGACCGGGCCATAACGGGGGTGACCCAGGTTGGGATCGAGGGTCGCTTGGCTGACCTCGTCGAGTTGGGCTTGGGCCGCTCGAAAACTTTCGCAGTCCAACTTGGGCGCGACTTTGGCGCAGGCCCACGGCAAGAGGAGCAACACCCAGACCGTTCGGCGCATGATCGTCCTGTAGCAGGGGCGGGCCACCATGTCAGGCGGCGAGGCCCCACTCAGCTCCGGCGGACCTCAACTTTGCTCGTACCCGGGCCGATCGGACGGACCTCCACCACGTAGCCAATCCGTTCGGCCAGATCGGGGATGTGTGAGATCAGGCCCACCGTTCGGCCTTCGGCTTGGAGTTGATCCAAGGCCGAGATCGCCAACTCCAGGGCCTCTTTGTCGAGGCTGCCAAAACCTTCGTCGATGAACAAAGAGCCGAGGCGCACGTCTTTGGCCGACAAAGAGGCCAGGCCCAAGGCCAAGGACAAAGACACCAAAAACGTCTCGCCGCCGGACAAAGAAGAGATCGCCCGGGCCTCGTCTCCCAGATCCCGATCGACGACCAACAACTCCATGTCCACCGTCGGGATCCGCTCCAGGCGATAACGAGGCCGGAGCTGGTGCAGGTGGCGGTTGGCGGCGTTGATCAAAGCCTCCAGGCTCAGGCTCTGGGCGAAGGTCCGCAACTTCTTGCCGTCGGCCGAGCCGATCACCGAGCTGATCTCCAGCCAAGCTTCGGTGGCGGCCGCTTGGTCACGCAGCTTGGGCTCCAGGGCCGAACGTTGGGACAAGAGCTGATCGTCTTGGTGCAGCTCGGCGGTCAAGCGGCCCAAGGTGACCAGACTTTTGGCGTGGGCTTGTTCGGCCTCAAAAAGTGAGGTGCGCAGCTCCGGCAGGGGCCGAGGATCGGCTTGGGGCAAGGCCAAAAGTCGGGCCCGGCGATCGAGGGCGGTGGCCTCGGCCCGGGCCCGGGCCTCGTGCAACACCTGGAGTGCGGCCTCGGCGGCCTGGATCTGTTCGTTGCTGGTGGCCAAGTAGTCGCGCAGCTCCGGACCTTCTTCGAGGCCCAGCTCCCGCAGGGTCGTTTGGTACTCCCGCTCCACCGCGTCTTTTTCACGTTCGGCGGTGGCCTTCGACTCTTGCCCGGCGAGGAGGCGCTCTTCGGCGGCGGCGGCCTTGAGGGCGGTTCGCTCCGCTTGGGTTCGAGCGGCTTGGGCTTCGGCCTCGGCGGCGCCGATCGCCAGTCGTTGTTGGGCCTCGTAGGGCTCGACCGCTTGTCCGCCCAAGCGTTGGGATCGGGCCTGGGCCAAGGTGGCCCGCCGCTCCCGTCGTTTGCTGACCAACTCCTGGGTTCGCTCCAGCTGTTGAGCGCCGCCGAGGAGTTCCGCCTCGCCGACCGCGTCGGCCTCGAGGCATGACCGCAGATCTTCGATCAGGCCGCGCTCCAAGGCGGCCTTGGCCTCCCAGTCCTCGACCGCCAAGCTGGCGCTCTTGCGAAAGGCGACCGGATCCCGCGAGAGGGCCTCTTGCCAATTGGGCCATCGCTCGAAGGCGGCCACCAGCGCGGTTTCGGCGTCTTTGGCCCGGACCTGCACCACCTCACTTTGGATCCGCAGCTGAGCCGCGCCCTGATGGGCCTCTTGCTGACGGTCTCGGTGTTTTTCCAGGCGCTCCAAGACCCGACGTTGGACCTCTTCGGCCCGATCTTCTTCGCGGCGGCGGATCTCGACGGTCGCCCGGGCCACTTCGTCGGCCGCCGCGTAGGCCCGCAGCTCGTTTTGGATCTCCAGCAGCAGCTGATCGGCGGCGGCCACCCCACCTGGGCCGGTTTTGGGGTCGGGGCGTTCGGGCAACAACACCCGGAGGCGCACCAGATCCTTGGGCGTGGGCACCCGCAGCTCGGACCACAACAGGGCGAGTTGTTCGTGCCCCCGCTGCCAGATCTGTTGACGATCCAACAGGGCTTGGCCGTTGTGCACCCTTCGTTGACCCGCGGCTTTGGCCTGATCTTGGGCCTGGGCCAAGGTGACCTCCAGGGCCTGTTGTTCTTCGGTCGCCTGGGCCAACACCCCTTCGAGCCGGGTCCGCTGGCCGCGCAACACCGATAGTCGGGGGTTCTTTTCGGTCGGGTGGGCCGCGGCCGGATGTTCGGTGGCGCCGCAAAGAGGGCAAGGTTGGCCGAGGGCGAGCAGCTCATCCCGGCGAGCGCTCAACGCTTCGGTGGCCTCCAAGGCTTCCAAGGCCTGGGCCACCTCCTTCAACTTCTCTTCGGTCTGTCGCTTCTTCTGTTTGGCGACCTCCAGCAGGCCCCGGGTCTGCTTTTGTTCGGCCGAAGCGCTCCGCTCTTGTCGTTCGTCGTCGAGGAGTTGTCGCTCCAGCCGGGCCGCCTCCTTGAGGGCGGTGCCCAAGGCCTGCAAAGACGAACGTTCCTTGGCCAACCGCTCCAAGCTGGTCTGGACATCGAGGGGCGACAGGTGCCGTTGGCTCGCCTCCAGCTTGGCCACACTTTCGGCGGTCCGCCCCTGGGCCTCCTTGACGGCCGCTTGAGAGGCCGCCAACTCGGCCCGGATCGCTTGCTCTTCGGCCTGGGCCGCTTCGGCTTGGGCCGTACTTTGGCGGAGCTCGACGCCGATGGCGCTGGCTTCGGCTCGGGCCTCGACCAACCGCTCGAGTTCGGTCGACCAACGGCTCCACTGGGCGGCCAAGGCCCGGCTCGCCTCGTGTTCGCTCAACCACGCTTGGGTTTCGGCGAGGCGTTGGGTCAACGCGTTTTTTTGCTCCCTGCGGCGGGTCGCTCGGGCGGTCCGTTCGGCTTGGGCGTGGTGTTGTTCGGCCAGCTCCTCTTCGACCTCCCGGAGCCGGAGTTCGGCCTCTCGCAGCTCGACGTCCAAGGTGCGGGCCTCGGCCAACTCGGGGGCGATCCGTTCGGCCTCGGCCCGCAGCGCCGCCACCGCCCGGGCCCGAGCCGCGGCCACGTTTTGGGTCTGCTCTCGTTCTTCTTGCGCCAAGAGCAGCTGGGACTCGGCCAAGGCCAAGGCCGCCCCGGCGTTTTGGGCCCGGTTTCGGGCCTCTATCTGGGCCTCGTGTTTGGGGCGCAGGCGCTCGAAGCGTCGAGCCTCTTTGAGCCAAGCATAACGTTCGGTCTGAGCGCTCAGGGCCACCTCGGCCTCCGCCAGCGCTTGTTCGGCCTCCCGTCGTTCGATCGACAAGCGGGCCTGGGCTTCATTTTGGGCCACCTGGGCGCGCAAGGTCTCGGCCGAAGTTTTGGCGGTTTGTTGGCTCTCTTCGGCGGCGCTCCGATCGGCCTCTTTGGCCCGACGTTGTTCGGCCGAAAGTGGGGCGATCGCCGCCTGGGCCTCGAGGAGCTGCTCCAGGGCGTTGGCCTCGTCTTTGGCCCGTTGGAAGGCGGCCCGGGACAACTCGCCGTACAACGCGGTGCCGGTCATCTTCTCGAGGAGCTCGGCCCGTTGATCGGGGCGGGCCTCCAAAAACGCCGCGAAGTCTCCTTGGGCCAACAACACCGCCCGGCGGAACTCGTCGAAGGAGAGGCCCACCTCGGCCTCGATGCGCCGCAGGGTCTCGGTTTTGGTGCCGCCCGAGAGGTCCTTCAGATCCGGCAAACGGTAGAGGGCCATCTCCTGGGGCTGGAGTTTGCCTTCGGCCTTCTTTTTGGCCCGCCGCACCGCCCAGATCGCTCGAAAACGGCCGTTTTGCCCCTCAAAATCGACCTCGGCTCGGCCTTCACCGGTCCCTCGCCGCAACACCGATCGGGGATCGGCGGCGTGGGCTTGCGCGCCACCGACCGGCAGCTCCCGCTGACCCAACAAACGCGGGGTCTGATCGTAGAGGGCCAAACACATCGCATCGAGGAGCGTCGTCTTGCCGGCGCCGGTGGGGCCCGAGATCGCGAAGAGCCCGGTCTCGGCCAAGGGGCCTTGATCCAAGACCACCTCCAGCTCGGGCAAACTCGCGAGGTTGTAGCCCCGGATCGCCAGGACCCTCACGGGTCACCTCGCAGCAGCTCGTCGAGCAGGCCTTCGAACAGGCCCACCAGCTCTGGCGTCGCGACCTTCTTGCGCTCTCGGGCGTAGGCCGCCTTGAAGACCTCCACCGGCGACAGGCTCGACAGATCGCCGGTGCCGAGCGGGACCTCGGGCGCCCTTCGATCGGGGCGTTTGACGTCGATCCGCACCAGGCGACCGAACACGCCCTCCATCGCCGACTCCAGCTCGGCCTTCAGGTGAGGGCGGGGCTCCTCCAACCAGACCCGGACCTCGTAGAGGGGCTGGGCCTCGGGAGGCACGCCGGGCGGCGCCTCTTTGGGCAAGGCCCGCAAGATCTCTTTGACCCGCTCGACCATCAGGTGGGCTTCAGGGATCGCGATCAACTCGACGGTCCGCGGCACCAAAAGCGCTTCGATCTTCGTGACCCGTTCGCCGTCCAGCTCGACCAAAACGACCTGATGCGGATAGTCCCGTTCGGTCATCGACAGCGGGATCGGTGAACCCGAATAACGCACCGTCTCGCGCCCGCCCACCGCCTGGGCTCGGTGCAAATGGCCCAAGGCGACATAGGCCAAGTTTTCGGGGAAGACGTCGACGGGCAGGGCCTGTTGGTTGCCCATCTGGATCTTGCGCTCGGAGAGCTCCGAGACCATCCCGCCCTGCAGGTAGGCGTGGCCGGTGGCGAGCAAAGCCTGGCCCTTCTTGCGGCGGCCCTCGGCGAACTCGGTCAGGCGTTGATAGAGGGCCCGATGCCCGTCGACCAGCCGTTGTTGTGCGGGCGCGTTGGGATCGGCGGCGCCTGGGAGATCTCGGGGCCGTAGGAAGGGCACCGCCAAGAGCAGGGCCACCTCCTCGCCGGCCGCGTTGCGCAGCGGCAACAGGGCCCGCTCCGGCGGATCGTCCGGGAAGAGGCCGCCGATGACGTTGACGCCGATCGCTTGCAGCACCGGCGCCGGCGCGTCCAGCCGCGCCGCCGAGTCGTGGTTGCCGCCGACCACCACCACTTGGAGCCGGGGGTAGAGCCGCCGCGCCGCCGCGAGGAATTGGAAATATTGCTCCTGGGCCAGCGGAGGTGGGCTGGCCGAATCGAACACGTCGCCGGCGATCAGCAGGGCGTCGATCGCCTGCTCGCCGATGGTGGTCAGGAGCCAGGAGAGGAAGCGGCCGTGTTCGTAGGTCCGAGGCACGCCGTGCAGCGTCTGGCCCAGGTGCCAGTCCGCCGTGTGGAGCAAACGCAACGCTTCAGCCGCCCTGTCGCATCTCGAGGCCCGCCGCCACGACCGCCAACTCCGCCACCGGGCCGCTGATCTTCTTGGCGGGTTGGCCGGTGCCTTCGACCTTGTCGTCTTCGTAGTGTTGAGCGGTCGCTTGGTCGAGTTCGCCCACCGAAAGTTCGCCTTCGATCACCGCCGACATGCCCGCTGCTTGGGCCGGCACGAAAAAGCCATAGCCCTTGGCGGTGATCCGAATGCCTTGTTCACCTTGTCCCTTGAGCTCGAACCAGCAGCCCTTTTTGGCGCAGACGGTGCTGACCTTGCCTTGGATCTTGACGGTCTTGCCCGCCAGAGATTTGGCGTTGGTGAAGGCCTCGTCGACCGAAATCGGGGCGTTGGCGCTGAGGGCCTCGCCGCGGCGGATCACCCCGTCGGGGTCGGCGCTGTTGCGGTCGTCCGGGGTGGTCCCCTTGGGGCCGCTGGGCAAGGCCCCGGTCGGTTGGCTCGCGGGTTCGGAGGGTTGAACGGCCGGAGCCGCGTTTTCCCCGGGCGTTTGAGCCGGCTGGGAGGATGGGCAGGCGGTCAAGAGCAGGGCCCCGAAGGTCAAACGCAAAACGAGGGAACGCATCGGCCCCCCTATATCGCAGCCGACCCCACCTGGGCCAGGGGGTCCTGGGGGCTCAGCCTCGGGGTCCCGGTCCGGCAAAGCCGGCCGACCCCTCTTCGTTCGCGGGGGCTCACTGCGCGCCTTCGGCTTGCGAGAGCCTTGGGGCCCGGTTCGGTGAAGCCGGCCCACCCCTCTACGCCCGCGGGGTGGGAGATCGCTTAGGAACCCAAGAAACCAGGAAGGGCGGGATCGGTCGGCCTCGGCTCTGCTCGCAGACTTTTCCTGGATTCCTGCTTTCCTAAGCGGTTCAGCGGCCGGCTCTGCTCCTCAAAGTTGGGCCACCCTCCCGCGGGGTGGGAGATCGCTTAGGAACCCAAGAAACCAGGAGGGGCGGGATCCGTCGGCCTCGGCTCTGCTCGCAGACTTTTCCTGGATTCCTGCTTTCCTAAGCGGTTCAGCGGCCGGCTCTGCTCCTCAAAGTTGGGCCACCCTCCCGCGGGGTGGGAGATCGCTTAGGAACCCAAGAAACCAGGAGGGGCGGGATCGGTCGGCCTCGGCTCTGCTCGCAGACTTTTCCTGGATTCCTGCTTTCCTAAGCGGTTCAGCGGCCGGCTCTGCTCCTCAAAGTTGGGCCACCCTCCCGCGGGGTGGGAGATCGCTTAGGAACCCAAGAAACCAGGAGGGGCGGGATCCGTCGGCCTCGGCTCTGCTCGCAGACTTTTCCTGGATTCCTGCTTTCCTAAGCGGTTCAGCGGCCGGCTCTGCTCCTCAAAGTTGGGCCACCCTCCCGCGGGGTGGGAGATCGCTTAGGAACCCAAGAAACCAGGAGGGGCGGGATCCGTCGGCCTCGGCTCTGCTCGCAGACTTTTCCTGGATTCCTGCTTTCCTAAGCGGTTCAACGGCCGGCTCTGCTCCTCAAAGTTGGGCCACCCTCCCGGGGGGTGGGAGATCGCTTAGGAACCCAAGAAACCAGGAGGGGCGGGATCCGTCGGCCTCGGCTCTGCTCGCAGACTTTTCCTGGATTCCTGCTTTCCTAAGCGGTTCAGCGGCCGGCTCTGCTCCTCAAAGTTGGGCCACCCTCCCGCGGGGTGGGAGATCGCTTAGGAACCCAAGAAACCAGGAGGGGCGGGATCCGTCGGCCTCGGCTCTGCTCGCAGACTTTTCCTGGATTCCTGCTTTCCTAAGCGGTTCAGCGGCCGGCTCTGCTCCTCAAAGTTGGGCCACCCTCCCGCGGGGTGGGAGATCGCTTAGGAACCCAAGAAACCAGGAGGGGCGGGATCCGTCGGCCTCGGCTCTGCTCGCAGACTTTTCCTGGATTCCTGCTTTCCTAAGCGGTTCAGCGGCCGGCCCGATTCGGCGAGGCCTCCGGCGGCCACCTTCCTCGGGGTTAGAGGCGGCCGAACATGTTGATCAGGGCCTCCGGGCCTTCGCCGGCGTTCCAGGGGCCGTACCAGAACGTGGCGGGGGCATCGACCCGGGTGAACTCTCGGCTGACCGGCTCGCTGGAGTTGCGATCGCGGCGGAGCAACATGCCCTCGAAGCGCCGCAGATCCCCTTCGGGGTTGTAGAAGAAGGCCGTGAACTCGTCGAGGGCGCGGGACGAGAGGAGCAGGCCCTCCTTGCTCCAGTGCAGGTTGCGGATCTGGTAGGCGGTGCGATCGCCGTCGTCGCCGTAGCCGATCCGCTCCACGTCCGTGAGCCGTCCGCTTTCGTTGTAGGTGTAGCAGAGATCGTAGCGGGCCTTCATCGGGTCGTGGGGGATGTCGGTCGGCTCGGCGCGGCTCATCTTCACCAAGCGCCCGGCGTCGTCGTAGTCGTAGGAGATCATGGCGCCCATCCACCAGGAGGCGTCGTCTTGTTCGGTCTCCTCCACCAGCTCGTTCAAGAGGCCCGTGGTCTCGTCGTAGAAATAACGTTTGCGCGTGTGGTTGGCGACGACGCCGTCTTGTTCCACGATCTGATCCCGTTCGATCACCCGGTCCAGCTCGTCGTAGCTGTAGGTCACGTGGATCGGCGCCTTCGCTTGGTGCTCCTCCAACGCGAGCAGGCCCCGGTCGTCGTAGCCATAGGTCACGAAGGACCACTGGCGGGCCTCGGCCACCACCCGATCGCCGTCGAGGAAAAACGTCGGCCGGCCGTCGATGGCGGTGATGGCTTTGGGGAGGTTGTCGGGGGGCTGCCAACTCGGAGGGATGTAGAGCCCGGGGCTCTCTCCGCAAGCGCTCAGAAGGACCACCGCAATCGCGACCCTATCCCGCATGAGATCCACTATCGGCACCTCGGGCCGGATCAGCAATTTCCCCCTGGAGACCCCAGGATCTGGCGACTTTTGGCCCCAGGTAGCCGTCCCGAAAGGAACCGGCTAGGCTCCCGGGCGATGAGCTTGCCTCCCCATCTGGTGGAAATGCAGCGAGAAATCCGCGGCTATGCCGAGGCCTTTGGCCTGGATGCCTTCGAGGTCATCTTCGAGCTGGTGTCCGTGGACCAGATGAACATGGTCGCGGCCTACGGCGGCTTTCCTACTCGTTACCCCCACTGGCGTTACGGTATGGAGTACGAGCAGCTCAGCAAGAGCCACGAGTACGGTCTGTCCAAGATCTACGAGCTCGTGATCAACACCGACCCTTGTTACGCCTACCTGATCGAGTCGAACTCGATCATGGAGCAGAAGTTGGTGATGGCCCACGTCTACGGCCACTGCGACTTCTTCAAGAACAACTACTACTTCAGCCGCACCAACCGCCGGATGTTGGATCAGATGGCCAACCACGCCAGCCGCATCCGCCGCTACATGGACCGTTATGGCGTGGAGCGGGTCGAAAGTTTCCTCGACTGCTGTTTGTCGATCGAAAACCTGATCGACCAACGGGCCCTCTTCAACGATCGCATGGGGCCACCCAAGACCACCTTGGCCGCCGAAGAAGAGCCGAAGACGGTGCGCCTGCTCCAGACCGACAAGAGCTACCTGCGCGGGTACATCAACCCCGAGGAGTTCGTGGCCCAGGAGAAGAAGAAGCTGGAGGACGAGCAGAAGCGGAAGAAGCGCTTCCCGGAGCGGCCGATCCGCGACGTGCCTTACTTCATCTTGCAGCACGCGCCGCTCGAGTTGTGGGAGCAGGACTGCCTCGACATCGTGCGGGAGGAGGCCTACTACTTCGCTCCCCAGGCCCAGACCAAGATCATGAACGAAGGCTGGGCCAGCTATTGGCACTCGACGATCATGACCACTCGGGCCCTCAAGGACAGCGAGCTGATGGACTACGCCGACTGCCACAGCTCGACCATGGGTGTGCAGCCGGGCCGCATCAACCCGTACAAATTGGGCCTGGAGCTCTACCGGCACGTGGAAGAGCGCTGGAACAAGGGCCAGTTCGGCAAAGAGTGGGACGAGTGCGACGACTTCGCGACCAAAAAGCGCTGGGACAAGCAGACCGGCCTGGGACGCGAAAAGGTCTACGAGGTCCGGAAGCTCTATAACGACGTGACCTTCATCGACGAGTTCCTCACCGACGACTTCGCCCGGGAGCAGAAGCTCTTCACCTACGGGCTCAACAAAAACTCGGGTAACTGGGAGATCCAGTCTCGCGAGTTCAAAGAGATCAAACAGAAGTTGCTCACCCAGCTCACCAACTTCGGCAACCCGATCATCGACGTGCTCGATGGCAACTGGGAGAACCGGGGTGAGCTGTTGCTCCAACACAGCCACGACGGCGTGGATTTGCAGCCCGACTGGGCCCGGGACACGCTGGAGAACTTGTACAAGTTGTGGCGGCGCCCGACGGCGATCCTGACCAAGGCTGACAACAAGGGCGTGGTCTTGCGCTACGACGGCAAAAGCCACACCGAAAAAGCCTCGTCTTTGGGCGACAAAAAGTAGGGCCCTTGAAGATCCTCTTCGTCGCTTCCGAGTGCACCCCCTTCGCGAAGGCGGGTGGCCTGGGGGATGTGGTTGGTGCCCTCCCCAAAGCTCTTCACCGCCTGGGCCACGACGTGCGGGTCTTGATCCCTCGTTACGCGGCGGTGGATCGACGCGTCTTTACGGCTCTGCCCGCGCCCTTGGCGGTGCCCATCGGCGGGGCCGAAGCCTGGTGTGGGGTGCTCGAGGGGCGCCTCCCGGGTTCGGACGTGCCGGTGTACGTGCTCGAGCACGATCGGCTTTTTGGCGGCGGGATCTACGACGGCTTCGACAGCGGCCACGGGCTGCTGCGTTTTGGCCTCTTATCTCGCGGCGCTTTTCAGCTTTGCCGGTACTTGGGCTGGACCCCGGACATCTTCCACGCCCACGACTGGCCCACCGGTTGGGTGCCCGCGATGTTGGAGACCGTGGAGCGGCGGGACCCCTTCCTCAAGGCGGCCAGCGTCTTCACCATCCACAACATGGCCTACCAGCCGCGGTTTTATCCGCAGGGCCTCTTGGAGTTGGGCCTCCCCCTCGAGGTGTTTCGGCCCGACGCCTTGGAAGATCACGGCCAGCTCAACCCCTTCAAGGGTGGCTTGTGGCTGAGCAGTATGCTCACCACCGTTTCGCCGACCTACGCCAAAGAGATCGGCGCTTCGCCCGGGGGTTCGGGGCTGGAGAGCGTCATTCAGCACCGGGGCGACCAGGTGGTGGGCATCCTCAACGGCATCGACGAAGACGACTGGGATCCGGAGCGAGACCGCTACCTGCCGGCCCACTTCAACGCCCAAGATCTCTCCGGCAAGTTGGCTTGCAAACGGGCGCTCCAGGCTCAGCTCGGCTTGGCGCCCCGAGACGTTCCTTTGTTGGGCGTGGTCTCGCGCCTGACCCACCAAAAGGGCATCGATGTCCTGGCCAAGATCATCGAACGGGTCCTGGGCCTGGACGTCCAGATGGTGGTGGTCGGGTCCGGCGACGCTGAGCTGGAGCGCAGCCTCGTGGCCCGCTCCATGGTCAAAGACGGTCGCTTCTTCGCCTGGATCGGCTACAACGAAGAGCTGGCCCACCGGATCGAGGCCGCTTCGGATCTTTTCCTCATGCCCTCGCGCTTCGAACCCTGCGGCCTGAACCAGATGTACAGCCAACGGTACGGCACCCTCCCGGTGGTCCGGGGCACCGGCGGCCTGGTGGACACCGTCGAGCAGTGTGACCTCCTCACCGGCCGCGGCACCGGCTTCATCTTCTGGGACCTCCACGAAGACGCCCTCTACGAGACCATCCGCTGGGCCGTCTCGACCATGCGCGAAGAGCCGCTCCACTTCCGGCGCATGCAGCGCACCGCGATGCACAAGAAGCAGGGTTGGGACGTGGCGGCCAAGGCCTACGAAGCCGTCTACCGGCGGGCCCTCCAGGAACGCCGCCCCTGATAGAACCAGTGAGGCCCGATACGATCCTCGAGGGGGCCGGTCCAGCCCTACTCAAGATACCTTCCGTGGCCTCATTCGAGCGCGCGTGGACTACGTTTCTTCAATCGCAGCCCTCGAACACCTGGTCGATCACCACATCGGCTAGGGCTGTGCCGGTGTAACAGGCGGGCCAGGCCGACGGGTAAGGCGCACCTTCCGGACAGGGCTCGAGGTCGATGGTGGCGCTTTCGCCGTAACGCGTCCCGCGGGCAAAAGGCCCACCGCCTCGATTCCCAGGCACGCCCTCCCGGAGCGCGACGTAGGTGTGGAGCCGGGGATAGTTGGGCGTGGTCTCGGTGAGACCGTACTGGCTGAAAGAGGGGCTGGTGGTCGAGGTGTAGAACTCGACCGGTGTGAGATACGGCGGGGCCCCGAGGTTCTCACAGGCCAAGGTTCGGAACTTGACGGTCGCCGGGGATACCGAGGCCCAGATCCACCCCGACTTGGGCGGATCGATCAACGGCCCGACCCGAAGGCGTCCCTGGACCGAAACCGTCCAGTGGCCGACGTCATCGCTTGTGTCATCGCCGCAGCCCCCAAGCCCGTTCACGCAGCCGGCCAAACACAGGGCCCAGAGGACCCGGCCCGACGCGGTGAAATTGCGGACTCGGCTCACTCCACCACGGTAGCGAGGCCTGGCTCCTGCTGTAAAGGCCAGCGTGCCCCGCGGCGCCGGGCTGGCTTCTGCTCCCACGCTACGGTCGCGCCGATCCGAATGGTGAGGCCTTGGTCCGTGGCCCGCACTAGAGCAGGAACACCTTCACCAACACGTCGCCGATGCCGATCAACGCCGCGCCGGCGATGATGCCGGCGCAGATCGGCTCTTGGGTCTCGACCCACAACTTGTGGCCGGAGGACTCCTTCTTTTCAGTATATCGGCGTTGCATGAACCAGAAGAAGAGGGCGCCGGCGAACATGGCCATGGTCGAGTCCGGGGGAACGACCACGCCGAGGCCGATGGCCAGGGGGCTGAGGGGGAACTTGTTGCGGGTGGCGATGCGGATGACCTCCAGGATCAGCCCCACGATGGCGGCGATGATCATCGAGGTGATGATCGATTGGGTCAGCAAGGACCCGCCGGTGCCGCCGCCGAAGATCGAGGAGACCAGGTCGGAGACGCCCTTCCACTGAACCGCGCCCGGGAAGGAGAAGCGGCCGCCGTCGGGGGCCATGGCCGCCATCAGGTTGGTGCCGGGCTGGTATTCGGAGAGGAAGAGGATGAAGAACAGGGGCGTGGAGGCCAAGGCGCCGGCGAAGATCCCGATGCAGTGGCCGATGGCCTGGTGCCGCGGTTTTCCGCCCAACATGTAGCCCGGCTTGATGTCCATCAGCAGGTTGGAGGCGTTGGAGGCCACCTCCAGGCACATGATGCCGGTCATCAGGTTGGTGGGCGGGTGTTTGGGGTTGAGGGCGCCGAACAAAAACTGGGGCAACTTGGACAAAGAGCTGGTCGGGGTGATGCCGGTGAGGGCGGTGGAGCTGGCGGCGATCAAGGTGAGGATCAAGATCAGGGGGATCGACGAGAGCCCGTAGATCCAGGGCACACCGAAGAACCAGTTGGCCAAAAACGCGGCGAAGGTCCCGAGGATCGGGATGCCCACCCAAGAGATCCACAACGGCAACTCGATGTCGGCCAAGACGTCGGTGCCGTCGTTTTTGGCGCGACCGGTCAGGGACTTGAAGGCGTGGATGAACACCTGAGGTTTGGCGAAGAGCGACACCAAAGAGGCGACGATCATCATGGTGATGCCCCACCACAAGGACCAGCTGTTGAGGATGTGGGCCCGGCCAAAGACCGCGGTGCCCTCGGCGATGGATCCGGATTTGGGGGTGATCTCACCGATGCTGATCATCCAAGGCGCGATGATCACGAAGTTGAGCACCATGCCCACAAAAAGAGCGCCGGCGGTGCGCAGGCCCATCAGGCCGCCCGCGCCGAACATCGCCAGATCGAGGCCCGGGCTCAAGGCCAGCTGGCGGAGGTCGACGCCGCCCAAGGTGGGGAGCGGTACCCAACCTTTGGCGACCATCCAGTAGTACCAACCGTCCAAGTTGTGGGGCAGGTGCCAGGCGGCCTTGAGGCCCAGCCACTTCTCTTGGATCAACTTCATGTAGCTTTCGCCAGAGATGAAGCTGATGAAGCCCGCCAGTCCGGCGGCGAAGGCCAGGGCCTTGGCCTTGAACACCCCGACCTCGGCGCTGGAGGTGTACAAGGTGTCGAGGACCACGCCGCAGGCTCGGCCCTCGGGGAAGGCTTGTTGTTCGTCGTTGATGAAGCGGCGCTTCATCGGGAAGGCCACCAACACGCCGAGCAGCGCCAACACCACGTTGAAGGCCATCATGTGGGGCCAATACATGGGCTGGTTCATCACCCACATGTACGCGGCCATGCCGCCGACCAAAGGCCCGGTCATGTAGCCGGCGGCGGTGGCGATGGACTGGGTGGCGTTGTTCTCCAGGATGGTCATGTCCCGGACGCCCATCCCGGCCAGGGCCTTGAACGCCGAAAAGGCCAAGATCACCGAGGTCAGGCCCACGCCCAAGGTCCAGCCGGTTTTGGCGCCGACGTAGAGGTTGGTGGCCGACAAGACCCCGCCCAACAAGAAGCCGGTGATCGCCGCCCGGACCGTCAGCTGAGGCATGTCGCCGCGGTAGACCTTGCTCAACCACCAGCGGTCCTTCTCCTCCCGAGACCAGGTGCGGATCTCTTCATCGGTGAGGGTGGGGATCCCGGACCGGGCGGGCCCGGGTTCGTGCGACGACATCCCCCCGTGCCTAACAAAATCGGGCGCCGTCCCCAACAGGGCAGGTGGCCTATTGGTCGTTTTGCAAGTTGGCCTGCGGGACCAGGTCGAAGATCGCCAGCTCGGGTCGGCAGAAGAGCCGCACCGGCAACACCGACATCCCCAGGCCTCGGCTCACGTAGAGGGGGGTGGGGCCCCGCCGATACCAACCGGCTTCGTAGCCATCGGACCCGGGCGGCAAAAACAGGGCCCCCAGGCCGGGCAAACGGACCTGACCGCCGTGGGTGTGCCCGGCCAAGACCAGGTCCACTTGCCCGTCGATCGCGGCCGCGCCCGAGGGCGAATGGAGCACCGCTACCCTCGCGGTTTGGGTGCTGGTGCCGGCCAGCGCGCGCCGAACTTGGGGTTGGCCCGCCAGCTCGTCGTCCAGGCCGATCAAGGTGAGGTCGGGACGAAGCAATATAGGTTGGTTGACCAACCAATGTCCGTCTCCTAGGTCCACGCTGGTGGTGGCGGTCCCGCCCAACGCCCAATACTCCCAGTTCCCCGGCACCACGTAGGTCCCCAGCGGCGTCCGGGGCAGGCGGCCTAGGAAGCGGGTGACCGCCGCTCGGTCCCCGTCGGGGCCCACCAGATCGCCGGCCACCACGATCAGATCCACCTGAGCCTCGAGCAGAGCGGCCGGGACCAAGTCCCAGAGGCGACCGACGCCGGGCAAGTGGAGGTCGCTGAGGAGCGCGATCCGAACCGGGGTGGCGATCGGGAGGTTGGCGCGGTGGTGGGTGACCTCCAGCCAGGAGGGTTCGATCAGGAACGGATAAGCGACCGATGGCACTGCCAGCAAGAGGGCCGCCACGCGGAGCCGGCCTCTGCAACCCAACGACACGCGCCCTGGTTAACATGATCCCCGCAGGGCTTCGAGGTTGAGGCCCCAGGGTGATTCGGGTGCTCGGCCCTCAACTCCTGAAAGCGGGCGATGTTGACCGGCACTCGGGTCGGTGAGCGCTCGACGGGTTCGGCACCGGTGGGCCCGGCGTCGAAAGAGCGGTCGCTGGTGCGGCAGGCGAAGGCGGCGCGGCCATCCAGGGGCGGAGAGCGTCGGCGCATTCTGTTGCGTATCCCGCTTCTGGAGGACTAGAAGCGCCCCGTGGATCCGGAGATCCGATCTGCCTTCGAGGTCGACGGTTACGCCCGCTTGGGCCGGCTCTTCAACGACGCCCACCTGGAGTTGTTGCGAGCCCGCAGCGACGCCTTGATGTTGGGTCAGGTCCGCTACGACGGGATGTTCTTCCAGCACGACTCCCAAAGTGGTCGCTACGAAGACCTGACCCACGGCGAAGGTTGGGTGGGGCCCTCCCTCGAATATCGCAAGTTGGAGAAGCTGGAGCTCGATCCTCTGTTCCGCGCCCACCTAGAAGACCCACGCCTCGAAGCGATCGTGCGTCACTTCATCGAAGGGCCGATCGCGATCTACCGGGCGGTGTTGTTCAACAAGTCGGCCCGGGGGGGATCACCGTTGCCTTGGCACCAAGATGGCGGGCGTTTTTGGGGCGTCGATCGGGATCCCTTCCTCCAGATCTGGACGGCCCTCGATGACTGCGAACTGGAGGGCGGCTGCCTCGAGGTCATCCCCGGCACCCACCAGGCCGGCCTGGCGACGCCCCTCGGCGGGTTGGTCCCCGAACACTTGGCCCGGCCCAAAGAGCCGGCCTTGATCAAGGTCCCGGCCCAGGCTGGCGAGTGCTTGCTGATCCACAACCACGTGTGGCACCGAGCGGGCGTCAACCACTCGGGGCACCCGCGGCGCACCTTTTCGATCTCGTACATGACCGCGGCCACCCGCTGTTTGCGCAAGAAGCGGGCGCCCCGACAGTTCTTTCGAGTGTTCGAGCATGAGTGACCCCAAGCAGCCCTTCAACCCCGCCTTCGCCGCCTTGGCCAAGCTCAAGGCCGAGATGCCGGCCACGCCGCCGCCGAACCCCACGCCGACCCCGAGCGCAACACCGTCCGCGCCGGCCAAGAAGATCTACGGGGGCAAGATCGTGGTGCGGCGGGAGAAGAAGGGCCGGGGCGGCAAAACCGTCACCTGCGTCGAAGGCCTGACCGCTTCACCCAAAGAGCTGGAGGCCTTGGCCACGAGCTTAAAAAAGGCCCTGGGCTGCGGCGCGACCCTCGAAGGTCGGACCTTGGTGTTGCTCGGTGATCTCACGGTGCGGGTGAAGGCCTGGCTGGAGGCCGACGGGGCCAAGCAGGTGATCCTCGGCAATTGAGGGGTCGCGTGGTAGAGGCGGTCCGTGTCCAAACGGCGTGTCGTGATCATCTCCACCGGCGGGACCATCGAAAAGACCTACGATCCGTTTTCGGGGATCGTCTCCAACCAGGTCAGCGTGCTCGACGTGATGTTGGCCTCCTTGGAGCTCCGCGGGGTGGAGATCCGGCGAGTGGCCTTGATGAACAAGGACAGCCTGGAGATGACGCCGGCCGATCACACGCTGATCGCCGAGACCGTCCACCACGAAGGGGCCCAGGCCGACGGCGTGGTGGTGGTGCACGGGACCGATCGTTTGGCGTCGAGTGGTGAACGGGTCTTGTCCCTCGGCACGCCGCCGGTCCCGGTGGTCTTCAC
Source organism: Deltaproteobacteria bacterium (assembly GCA_016703535.1). Classification (GTDB taxonomy): domain Bacteria; phylum Myxococcota; class Kuafuiibacteriia; order Kuafuiibacteriales; family Kuafuiibacteriaceae; genus Kuafuiibacterium; species Kuafuiibacterium phototrophicum. The sequence continues at coordinate 2,279,161 of JADJBV010000002.1, forward strand.
CGGCGCCATGCGCCCCTACGAGCTGCGCCACACCGACGCCCTCCAGAACCTGACCGAGGCTTTGTTGGCGGTGCAGATCCTAACGCCGGGGGTCTACGTGGCGATGCACAACCAGGTCTTGGCTTTTCCGGGGGTGGTCAAAGACCACCAAGCGGGCACCTTCAAGCGGGCTTGAGGGACCCAAACCTCAGCGGGGCGCGGTTTGAGTGACCTTGGGCCGGAGCAGCCCCAGCTCGACCAACAAATAGGCCAAGACCAGCGACGGCTTTTCGTCCCGTTCGGCGCTGCTCTCCCGGATCGCCATCTCCAAGGTGGCGGTCTGTCCCAGCGGCAACAGGCGCGGCGCCTCCGAGTGGGGCAGACGCAGCTCCAGCACCTCGGCCTCGAAGTTGGGCGCCCGCTCGAGGTGGAGGCCCATCACCGGGCGCAGGGCCTCGAGCAACATCATGGTGCTTCGCCCCTGCTGCACCATCCCCGGCAAAAGCCGCAAGATCGCTACCGGCTGCGGCAACCCCAAGGTCACGTTGAGCGTGGCCTCGAAGGCGTAGGCCGCCGTGGGCCACCCGAAGGTCTCCTCCAGGTTCTTCTGCTGGATCTTGGCCCGGGCCACGCGCAGCCGTTGCATCAGCTCGTTGGGGGCCAGCCGCTCGAAAGGCTCCTGGCGATCGAGGCAGAGGTGCAGGGCCTCTTCCAGCGGGGTGCTTTCGGTGGCCGGCCCGGCCGCCAGATCGGTGTACGCCTTGAGTGCACTCCGGTTGGAGGTGACCCGCACCAACGCCCCTTCAAAGAGGTGGAGCTCCCGACGATCGAGCCGCGGCCCGTCCGATCGGAGGAGGATCAAGCGGCCGGTGGCGCGCCGCCTCGCCAACTCCCCGACGATCGAGGTCAAGCTGCGCGCGTCCAAGGTCCCGGAGAGCGCCGACACCGGCAGTGAAGGATCGAGCTCGGCCCGATCTTCGCCCAACAAGCGGCACAACTCGGCGTAGCGCAGCCAACGCCGACCATCGGTGGTCAGGCTCAGGCCCACCCGTTCGCCGTCCGGATGGCTCCGCAGGATCTCGGTGGCGGCCAACGGCGCCAAGGGCCCCAATTCTCCGTCGAAACGGCGGATCCAGACCGGCCAACGGGGCGTCGGCATCTCCTGGTCTCGGGCTCGCTGGGGCAACAGGTCGTGAGTTTCGCCGATGCCCCGAGGCGCGGGGATCGGCGCTTCGACGGCGGCGCTCGGCTTCAAGACGTCGTGGGTCTCGACGGAGGCCGGCCCACCAGGCATCGGGATCCGCTCGACTGCGTGGTGGGGGCGCACGATGCTGTAGGTCAGGCCTTCGTCCGAACTTGGGACCCGGGGCGGTGGCGTCAGGGGCCCGGGTCGGGCTCCACTCAAGGTGGCGAGGAGTGGCCGGAGCGCCACCGCTACGTCTTCGCTGGTGGTGCGGGCCCGCATCATGGCCAACAAGGAGAGGAGCTGGTGCTGCAGGGTCCGGGCGTTGGCGGTGCGTCGCTGCCGATCGGCGTCCAAGGCCGCGAGCAACACCTGATCCAGACCTTGGGGCAGGTCGGTCGCGTAACGAGAAGGCGGGATCCGGGGCGCGGCACAAACTCGAGAGATGGTCTCGGCCGGCGTCGGCCCCGCAAAGAGGCGGCGTTGGGTCAGGCACTCCCAAAGGACCACCGCCAACGAAAACACATCCGCCCGCGGGTCGGGTCGGTCGCCCGAAAAGAGCTCGGGCGCCATATACGGCAACTTGCCCCGGGCCCCGTTTTGGCGAGGGTCGAAGTGGCGGGTGTCATCCACGGCCACCCCGAAGTCTCCCAACTTCACCACCCCCCGTTCGGAGACGTAGACATTGTCAGGCGCCACGTCGCAGTGCACCAAGTTGCGCCGTTCACCCAGCTCGTCCTTGAGCTCATGGGCGTAGGCCAGGGCCTCCAAGATCTGGGTGGCGATGTGCAAGCTGAGCCAGGTCGGTAGGCGGGTTCGCTCCCGGGCGGCGCAGCGCAACAAGCGGTTGAGATCGGTGCCGGCCAACTCCAGCGCCATAAAATATTCGCCGGATTGGACCTGACCCAACTCGTAGATCTCGACCACGTTCGGGTGTTGAACCAGGCTCGCCAACTTGGCTTCGGCGACGAAGGCCTGCACCTCTTCGGGCGTCTGAGAGGTCCGCGGGCGTTTGATCACCAGGCGGCGTTCGAAGCCCGCGGCGCCGGATCGACGCGCCGCGTAGACGTCCGCGTGCCCGCCTGAACCCAACCGCTCCAAGAGCTCGAAGGCACCGTAGACACACGGCAACCCGGGCGCGGACCCACTCCCCACCGTCATTCGAACCTGCAGGCTACCTTGCCGCTTTCAGCCGAGCAAACCACATGCACCTCGGTGCGGGCCCGATGAAGGTCAAGGTCCGATGAACGGCAGATGTTCGGCCATCCAGCTCGCCAGATCGGCGCTGGAGTAGGGCCGGCCCTGTTCGAAAATGAGGGCTTCCAGCTCACGGGCGACAGACAAGGCGCTGGCCGGGCGATCCGCGGGGCGTTTGGCCAGACAGGACTCCACCAAAGAGGTGAGTCGGCCCGAGGGATCCTCTTTGTTGCGGGAGAGGAGGAAGGGCTCCTCCAGGATCGCTTTTTTGGTCGCGGTCGGGCTGCCGCGGGAGAAGGGCGCCCGCAGGGTGAGGCCTTCCGCCAACACCAGGCCGATCCCGTAGAGATCGGTGGCCGGTCCTTCGGGCCCCAGCGCCGGGTTGAGGGACTCGGGCGGGGCGGCGTCGACCCGGTCCCGGGGATCTTCGGCGACCAACATCGCCATCCCTTGAGGCCGCAAAAAGTCGAAGCCCGACAACACCACCTGCCCGTGCCGCAGCAGCTGGACCCGATGAGGCCCGAGGTCCCGGTGGATCGAGGCCCGGACGGAAGGCCGCCCGACGTGCAGGGTGTGGGCGGCCAGGGCGATCAAGCTGCCGATGCGGCAGACCGCGGGCACCGGCAAACGAACGCCGAGCTGCCGGCAACGTTCGAAGACCGTGTCCAAAAAGAGGCCATCGCGGTGCTCCAAGGTGCGGTGCACCTCGGGTTCGGTCTGAAAATCCAAGACGGTCTCGAGGCGCGGATCACCGAAGCTGGCCATCAACTGGGTCACCCGCAAAAAGGCCTCGGCCCGCCCGGGGTCGTTGGCCCGCTCCGGGGCCAGCCGCTCCAACTCCACCACTCGCTCGAAGCGGCCCGGGCCACTCTGCCGCGCCAAGTAGGTCTCGATCGGGCCTCGGGTGCGGAGCCTCCGGAGCAGCTGGTAGCGGCCGAGGCGGCTTTCATCCCGGCGGGGTGGAGGCGGGGGCGGAGGTTGAGGGTTGGCCAACTCCTCGGCCAAAATTTCGCTCAACGAGTTGCGCACCAGCGGCGGAAGATCGTTGGTCTCGACGATCGCGCCCGGCGGCGGCGGCGCTGGCAACAAGGCGATGCGGGTGGTCGGCGGCGAAGGGTGCCGGGGAGGAGGGAGCAGGCGCCCGCTGGAGGCTCTCCGGCTGATGGTCGCCTCGACGATCCGACCTTGATAGGCCGCCACCAACAACTCGTCGTCGCCGATGGCCCGGGCGCGGCGCTCTTGTTCGTGGCGCTCCCGCAGCTCGTTGCGAAGGAAGAGGCCCAGGTGACGTTTGCTGAGATCGTATTGTTGACCCGCCGCGAAGGCGTACAGCGCCTGGTGCATGGCGGCCGCGTTTTGGTAACGACGCTCCGGCTGCTTCTCCAGGGCCTTCATCAAGATCGCCGCCAGCTCCGGAGAAAACTCGGGATCGACGTCGGTCGGCGCGATCGGCCGGCCGTCGACGATCGCCCGCAGCACCATCGCTTCGGTGCGACCGAAGAAGGGGTGGCGACCGAGCAGGGCCTCGTAGAGCAGGGCGCCCAAGCCAAACAGATCGGCCCGGCCGTCCACCGCGCTGCCTTGGATCTGCTCCGGCGCCATGAAGGCCAACTTGCCCTTCATCAGGCCCGGGTGGGTCTTGTGCAGGCGGCCTTCGGCGCGGCTGACGCCGAAGTCGAGCAACTTCACTTCACCTTGGAATGAGAGGTGGATGTTCTGGGGCGACACGTCCCGGTGCACGATCTTCAGCGGTTGTCCGCGTTCGTCGGCGAAGTCGTGGGCGTAACCCAAGGCCTCCAAGGTGTCGCAGGCGATCTTGACCGCCAGATCCGGCGGGAAGGGGCGCTTCGCCTCTCGCAATCGTTGCCCCAGGCCCTGCAGGTTGGTCCCGGAGACCAACTCCATGGCGATGAACATCGAGCCGTCGAGATCCCCCAGCTCGAAGATCTGGACGATGTTGGGGTGGTTCATCTTCGAGGCGATCGAAGCCTCGTCGACGAACATCTCGACCGTGTCCTTGTCGAGCTGCAGCTCGGGGCGGATCCGCTTCAGCGCCACCTCTTTGGTGCCGCCGCCGTAGAGGCGCATCCGGGCCAAGAAGATCTGGCCCATGGCGCCCGACGCAAAACGCCCGAGGATTTGGTAGCGCTGGGCCGGCGGGCCCGAGGCGTCGATCCCCGAGAGCTCGGGGCGAGGGACGAAGCTCCGCACGCCGCCGTGGAGGCTAACTCGAGATAAAAAAAAGGGCGACGGAGGATCGCTCCGTCGCCCAGGCTGGCCGTAGGAGGGACCAAGCAACGGATGCCGCGCGGCACCCGCTTGGCCGAACTACAACCTGTCATCCCGATTCAGGCCCTAGGCCCGATCGCGGGGGACAGTCGTCAGCGCAGCTTGCTCCTCCAGAGACCTGAATGACTATGCACGCGACTGCTCCTCCCCCGGCTTGGAAAGTGCCGGCACCCGGTGTGGCTCACCCAGACCCGAAGGTTTGGGGCCACGTTTGGGGCGTTCATTAGGGTCGAGGGCTCACGGGCCCTCGAACTTCCATGGGCGGCAGCTCGGAACCATTTCCGGGGCCTACACCCGTCCGCCCACCAACGAAGCTTAGCGTAGTCGGAGCCGGTTCCTTCCGCCAGTTCGTGGTCACCCGTACTGCATGCCGGGGATCAGTCCGCCCGAGGTGAATCGGCCACGGCCATTGGCGACCACCACTCCCCACTTGGTGCCCATCGCCTCGATGGTCCGGCCGTCCCCGAGGCTGATCGCCACGTGCCCGGGTTTGAACAACAAAGCGCCCGGCGTGCGCAGGGCCTCTTCGACCGAAAGGGGCTTACAGGCGGCCTTTTGGTTCCACGAACCGTCGGCGATGTTGACCCCAGCCTGGTGGGCCGCCCATTGGACCAGCTCGGAGCAGTCGAAGGTGTCGGGGTTGGCGTCGTTGAGGTTGGTCTCGGCGCCAAAGCGATAACGATCACCTTTTTGGGCCAAGGCGGCCTGGAGGAAGTCGCCGACGGTTCCGCGACCGGTCGGTACGTTGGCCGGGACCGGGGTGCTGCCGGTTCCGCTGGGGGTGCCCACCGACCCGCTTGGGCTTCCGCCGCCGCCCCCACCGCCGCCGCTGCCCCCACCCCCGGCGCCCCAACTCCCGGGGGCCACCCGCTGGGCAGTGGGTGACGCGCCCATCGATCCCAGATCTCGTCCGGTCTGCCCGGGCGTGAAGTACTGGGCGAAATATTCGACCAACATCTGCAGCAGCTCGTGGACCAACAAGGCCTGCAGCGCCGAGCTCGATCCGAGGAAGGGATGAGTGGTGGCGCCGCTCGGGAGGAAAAGATCCTGCAGGAAGCGCTGTTCGGGCGACGGGGTGATCGGCGACGACGACGGCGTCATCAACCCCGGCGCGGCGCCGGCGAAGGGCAAGTTGGGCCATGCCGAATAAGAAGTAGGGGAGTAGCCGCAGGGCCCGTTGACCAACACCATTGATGACCTCCTGGTGTGGCCATTGTCGGGGACCGACCGGCTCGGGTCGCTTACCCACCGCCGTGTAAGGGCTCGCTCCGGTGGGCTCCGGCTTGACTCGCCATCGCCCAGGGCCAATCGATGGGGTCATGGCCCGGTGGCAAAGTGGGGTGGCGTTGTTGTGCACCTTGGTGTTGTCCGCCTGTCAGGCCTTCGAACGTTGGCAAGGTCCACCGCTCAAGCAAGGGTCGGTCATGACCTACGCGGTGACCGAAACCACCGCCGAACAGGAGCGAGCTTATACGGTGCGCTTCGCCTTCATCGGCACCGCCGACGATCGCGTCGCGGTCCAAGTGAAATCCGAGCGGGCCGAACGAACCATCAAGCTGGAGAAAGACCTGGCGCCCGTCCTCGGCGAACGCTTGGAGATCACCTTGAGCGGAGGCCAAAAGATCCACCCCGAGCGGATCTGGTTGATCCCGGAGGATCGCCAAGCCGGAAAACTCAGCGGCGCGGGAATGGTGGGCCCGGTCCAAGGTTACAAGGAGTGGCGGGTGGTCCCGGTGGAGCGCAACGACGAGGAAGAGACCGGGATCCTCTACTTCGAGATGGAGACCGGCCTTTTGGTCGGCTTCCACTTCACCACCGCCGACACCGAACTCCTCGGCACCTTGATCGGGCTACGTTGATCCAAACTCCAACGGGGCTAACGCAAGATCAGATCCGAAAACGCGGTGACGCCCAAGATGGGCAACACCAAACCGAGGGAAGAGCCGAGCAGGTAGTCCCGAAAGCGGATCCGGGTCATGGCCAAGGCGTAGTTGAGGCCCGGCGCCAACCACAACACGCTGCGGAGGGCGGCCACGGTCAAGACCGGGCGGCGATCCAGGTGGGCCAAGATCTTTTGGATCCAGGCCTTCTCCAGCTTGGCCAAGGCTTGTCCGCCCACGCCCCGCACCACCACGAAGCTGAGGGACACCGAAACCAAGGCCCCGAAGAGGGCCCAGACGAATCCTTGGTAGGGCCCGTAGGCCAAGGCGGCGGCGGCCACGAAGATCATCCCGGGCACGTGGACCAACTCTCCGACCGCGAAGATCACCACGAACAAGAGGCCGCCCAAGGCCCCGGCCGCGGCGACCTCTTGTCGGATCCGCTCGGCGTCCAGTTGATCGGTCAGGCCCGTGAACTTGCCCACCGCCAACAGCCCCACGAACAACACCACCAGGAGCAGCGGGCGATAACGTCCCTTTCCGGCCTCGGCCATGGGCGCCACTGTGGGGCTCATGGGTCGGCGCTGGCAAGGCCACGCTGACGGAGGAGCTCCAGGTTGGCCAGGACCGCCACCACCGCCGTCTCCACCCGCAAGATCCGAGGACCTAGGTCCACCGGCCGCATCCCGGCGACCTCCAGCAGCTCGATCTCGAAGGGCAAAAAGCCGCCTTCGGGCCCCAAGGCCACCGTCACGGCCTGCTCCGGGGCCAGGGCCAGGTCCGCCAACCGGGTCGGGGCCCCCGGGTGGGCGACCAGGCCGAGGCGCCCGGCGAGCAGGGCCGGGAGCCGATCCTCCACGTAGGGCCGAAACCGCGCCTCCAAGGTGAACTCGGGCCGGCGCGTGGCTTCGGCCTGCATCAGGCCTTCGTCGAAGAGGGGCTGGTGTTCTTCTGGGCGCAACAGCGACGAGGTCAGGTACGACTTTTCGACCCGCCAGGTCCGCAACAAGGTCAGGCGCCCCACGCCGAGGGCCGCGATCTCGGGCAACAACTTCTTGAGCGACTTGGGACGGGGCAGGGCCAACACCAGATCGGTGAGTGGGGTGTCGGGGGGCTGATGGCATTCAGCCCGGACCACGATCTCTTCGGCAGCGACCGTGACCACCTCGGCTTCACCCCGGGGACCGTCGAGCAACCCGACCCGCAGCTTTTGTCCGGGGCTCACCTTCAACACCTCGAGCAGGTGCACCCGCCGGTGATCCCGCAGCCGAAAGTGATCGCTGGTGCCCGGGATCCGATCCGCCGGATAGAGCAGGATCAGGTTCATCGGAGCCGCTCCTTCAGCCCCACCTCGCGGCGGATCACCCGGCTGGCGCCCAACAACAGCAGATCCGGATCCCCGACGAAGGTGGCCGCCTTTTTGGCCCGCGTCAGGGCGGTGTAGAGGATTTCGCGGGTGAGGAGGGGCAGGTCTTGCTCCGGCAAAAACAGGGCGATCCGCTCGTATTCGGAGCCTTGGGCCTTGTGCACCGTCAAGGCGTGGGCCAACTCGACCTCGTCCCCCAAGGCGTAGAGCGCGTGGGGGATGAAGCCGCCGGCCACTGGGAACACCGCCATCGGCTCGGCGGCCTCTCGATCGACCGCCACCGTCACCACCACCCCCAGGTCGCCGTTGTAGAGCCCCCGCTGGTAGTCGTTGCTGAGCGCGATCACCGGCTCACCCGGCGCAAATCGGAGCCCGGGCGAAAGGGCCATCCGCTCCAACCAACGGCGATGCAGGCCCTGGTTGATCGCGCCGGCGCCGGTCGGCGTGTTGTCGCCCCGGGTGATGGTCAAGATCTGCTGCTTTTGGTGGTGGTCGAGCAGCGCCGTCAACGCGTCTTCGTCTTCTGGTCGAAAGCGCCCGCCCCGGAACAGGTAGGGCCTTCGCGAGAGGTGTTCGAGCCGCGGGGTTTGCAAGTTGGCTTGCCGAAGCCACAACTCCAAAAATTGGTCCCGGGTCCGGCGTGGATCGGTGCCGTGGAGCAGCTCGACCCCCGAAAGCGCCAGGTCCTTGGGCGTCCGCCGGAGCACCACCCGTCCTTCGTAAAGTTCGGGGCCCACCCCGGCCTGGATCGCCTGGGCCGCCTGCAGCACCTTTTGCCCTTCGGCGTCGTCGGCCCTCATCCGATAACTTTCGGTCAAGCGCGTGACGCCGATGCCCAACTCGACCAGGTCCCGAAAGACCGCGCCCGCCTCCACCGATGGCAACTGTTCGGCGTCGCCCAGCAGGATCAAGCGGGTCCCCGGCGCCAAGGCCGAAAGGAGCTGCTCCATCAACTCCAAACCGATCATCGAACTTTCGTCGACGATCACAAAACGTTCGGGCAGCGGGTTTTGGGGGTGCCGCAAAAAACGCCGTTGGCTCGGCGAATAACCGAGCAAGCGGTGCAGCGTCTGGGGCTGGGGCAAGAGGGCCTGCAGCGCCTGGTCGGCGGTGGAGAGCGGCGGGGTCAAAGTGCTCAGCCCTCGGGTCAAGGCCTGGGTCAGCCGCTGGGCCGCTTTGCCGGTGGGCGCGCTGATCGCCAACTCGTTGGGTGCCACCCCCAAACGCACCAAGGTCCGAAGCAGCCCCAACACCACCGACGTCTTTCCGGTGCCCGGGCCGCCGGTGATCAGGCTCAGGCCTTGGCCAAAGGTGGCGCCGATCGCCTGCTGTTGTTCGCTGGACAAGACCAAAGGACGTCCGCCCGCGTGTTGAGGGTGGGCGACGATCTCCGCCAAGGCCCCTTCGACCCCGGCCGGCGCCGGCAGCGGGCCCAGCCGCGCCCGCAGGCGTTGGGCCGCCCGCTCCTCCAGACGTCGGGCCCGGCCGAGGTACAGAAAGCCAGCCTCCAGGCAGAGGGGTGCATTGATCCCGATCACACCGGCGGTGTCGGGCCCTTGGGCCCACTCCAGGGCCCGGGTGATCCGCCCGGACGGCAGGCTGGGATAAAGCCGGGCGAAGTGGGCCGGGTTGAGGGGCGTGCGGGTGCTGCCTTGGCGGCTGTCGATCAAGGTCGCCAAGGCCAATAGGGCCACGTCCACCTGGGCCTCGGCACCCAAGGTCGGCCCGGCCTTCACCAGACCCCGGGCCACGTGGACCGCGACCTTCGGCAGATCGTGGGCGGTGGCGGCCGCCTCCAAGATCAACAGCTCCGGATCGGGGCCTCCGCGGCCCTGCTCCTTCTCGAAGGTCAGGCGCACCGTCCCGGCCGGATCCAAGGGCACCAGGCTCACGACAGATCCCCCCGGCGGCGCAAGTTCACCTCCGAGGCCAACACCTCGGCGAAGGTCGCGCGGCGAAAGTAGATGCCGTCGGTGCCACGTTTGTTCGATCCGGGGCGGGCTGCCAGCCCTCGCAAGAAGCAGTAGACCACCCCGCCGAACTCGGCCTGGTAACGTTCTTCGCTGTCGATCCCCAGCAACTTCAGCACCGCCAAGGTGTAGAGCTCGGCCTGGATCCGGTAGGCGTCCCCGACGTGGGCCGCCAGGCTGGCCGGGTCGTAGGCCGGCAACAGATCACTCTTCCAGTCGAGCACGTACGACCGCCCTTGGTGCACGAACACCGCGTCGATGTAGCCCTTGATGAAGCCACGTTCGATCTGGACCGGGCCGGCGCCGGCCAAAAGTGAGGGGTGGGCGACCTCGGGGATCGGGTAGAGGAACTCCAGCTCTCGCTGGATCGGCGCACAACGGCCGATGCCCCCGGGCAAGGTCACCTCTCCCAAGGTGATGGGCGCGGTCAGCCCTCGGTGCACCAACTCCACCGCGTGCAGCAGGTGGGTGGGCGAACGTTCGTAGCGGCGCCGGGCCTCCTCGACCAGGCTCTTCACCCTTGGGTGTTGGCCAAAAAACTCGGCGCTTGGGCACTCGTCCAACACCCCCAGCGGCACCCGCTCCAAGATCTCGTGGAGGAAACGACCCGAGGCCGCTCCGGGCGGGAGCTGATCCGGCGGCAACTCCAGCGGCTGATCGACGTCGGCTGAACCCGGGGCCTCCAGCACCTCGGCCTCTTGGTTCTGTTTGATCTTGGAGTAAGAGGTGATCTGCCAAGAGCTGGCCTTGGCCTTTAAGGTGGCGAGTCGAGGATCGGTGAAGGGCGGCACCAACAGCGGCAACGGCGCTTTGAAGTTTGGCAGCGGAGTGGGGGGTGGGGCCACGTTGCGCGGCGGCCGTCGCACCAACTCGGGCACCAAGAGCCGCTCCAACCCCGGCACCGGCTGGCCCGCGGCCAAGATCTCGGCCTCTCGATCCAGGAGTTCGACCAGGTGCCGGTAGGTGCCCTCCAGCTTGTTCACCGATCGTTCGCCGGCCTGCCGACCTTCGGCCAGACCCCCAAAATACGGCAAAAACAGGCGGGTTTTGGCCCGGGTCAAGGCCACGTAGAGCAGCCGCTGATCTTCTTCCCAGGCCTCGGTTTCGGCGGCGCTCGGCCCACCTTCGCCGACGTGGATCAGGCGGCGCCCTCCTTCGTGCCACACCCGGGCCCCGGCCCGGGCCGGCTCCAGACCACCGAACAAAAAGACCACCGCGGCCTCCAGACCTTTGGCCTTGTGCATGGTCATGATCTGGACCGCGTCTTCACTTTGGGCCTGGCGCTCCACGTTGCCGCCGACCGGTTGTCGCTGGCCCGTGACATACGCCGCCAGATCTCGCACCAGCTCCGGCAAGGTGGCGTGGCGGCGACCCGCGTCCTCCAGCAGCAGCTCGAAGAGGTGCAGGTAGTTGGTCAGCTCCCGTTCATCGGCGGCCAACAAGATCTCTCGATCGACGATCCCACTTTCGTCCAAGATCCGCCGGTAGAGTTCGTCGAAGCGACGCGCCGTCGCCAGCTCCTTCCAGCCATACAAGGTGAGGAGCAGCGGGTGATCGGCGGGCAAGGCCTCGGTGCCGGCCAGCTGGGCCAACGGCACCGCAAAAAACGGCGTCTGAAACGCCTGCACCCTCCGGGAGCGCCGATCCGGCTCGGCGATCGCCGACAACAAGGCCAACACGTCTTTGGCCTCTTGGGTCTGAAACAGGCCCTCTTGTTGGTACAAGGCCAGCGGGATCTGGTGGGCCCGCAGCCGATCCGCGACCTGTCGACCTTCGCGCCCGGTCCGGGTCAGGACGAAGATCTCCTTGGGTGACAGGGGCGCTGCCCCGTGGGGCGTGAGGAGTTGGGTGGCCCCCGGCTCGAGCAGTCCGCGGATCTGCTGGGCGATCCACTCGGCGTAAGTCTCTTTGGCCCGGGTCGCCGACACCGGCCCGCCCGCCGGCACCAGCTCACACAAGGCGATGGGCGGGACCTCGATCCCCTGGTGGACCATGCCCAGGACCTTGGGTTTGCCGGGGCGCACCGGGTGTTCGTAACCGATGGCCCCGGTGAAGAAGGACGGCCGGTGGGAGGGATCGAAGAGCCGATTGAGGGTGGCAACCAACGCTGGGCTTTGGCGGTAGCTGTCGACCAGGGGCACCACGGTCCCGGTGGCGGCGATGATTCGCTTGGCCTCCAGGTAGGTGAAGACGTCGGCGCCTCGGAAGCCGTAGATCGCCTGTTTGGGATCGCCGATCACGAAGAGCCCGTGCCGAGGTCCGGCCGAGAGGAAGAGGTGCCGAAAGATCGACCACTGGATCTCGTCGGTGTCCTGGAACTCGTCGATTAAGGCGTAGCGATGTCGCTTCCGGACCAGCTCGGTCAGGGGGCCGCCGTCGGGGCCGGTCAGGCTCTCCTCCAGCAGCCGCAACATGTCGTCGAAGTCGAAGAGCCCGGCCCGATCTTTTTCGGCGACCAAACGGGCCTCGACCACCGGCAAAAAAAGCTGGGCGATCGCCGACTCGAAGGGCACCCGGGCCCGCTCCAACGCCGCCAGCCCTTCGGCCAAGCGGTGCACCAGGCCCACCTGGGGGGCTTTTAACCGCTCCGCCAAAAACCCAAAAAAGCCACCGGCCTTGGAGCGCTCCAGCTGCCCCAAGGCCAACAAAGCGGCGGGGAGATCTCGGCGCTGATGAAAGTCGACCAACACCACCCGCAGCCGATCGAGCCGATCGAAGATGGCGTTGACCATCTGCAGGTTGTTGATGCCCGCGCTCCGCAAGGCCGGCCCCAAAGCGGCCCGCCCCAGCTCCAACTTGCTGAGCACGTCCATGGCGTGGCGGAAGGTCCCCTCGTCGAACACCGGCGAAAACGCGCCCCGCCGTTGGTTGACGTCGAAGAGCAGCTCACCCAGGTCCTCGACCGGCCATTGGCCCAGGTAAGCGTCGAGGTAACTTCGATAACGGGAGTCTTTGGCCAGAGTGTCCCGCAGGCTCAGGAAAAAGGCGTCCAGGAAGGCGCCCCGGGCGTCGACCAAGGCCTGCTCGAAGAGCCTCCGGTGGGCGAAGGCGTTCTCCACCAAAAGGCGCTGACAGAAGGCGTGGATGGTACAGATGGTGGCCGCGTCGAAGCCCTGGATGGCCGCCAGGACCCGCTCCGCTTCACCCTTGCCGATCCGCCAACCTTCGGTCGCGGTCCCGGGCCGCAACATCTCCTCCAGGCGCCGTCGCAACTTGCCCTTCAGCTCGCTGGCCGCCTTTTCGGTGAAGGTGACGATCAGCAGCTCCTCGAGGCGCAGGCCCCGGGTCAGGATCAACTCCAGCACCAGGTGCTCCAAGGTGTAGGTCTTGCCGGTGCCCGCCGAGGCCTCGATCACCGCCGGGCGATCAAGGGGGATCTGATCCAGGATCGGGGGGCGGGGAAAGAAGTGGCTCATCGGCTCTCCGGCCCCCGACGGCGGCTGAAGAATCCTTGGTAACGTTCGCTCAAGATCGCCCGGGCTTGCTCCAGCTCTGGGGGATCGAGGCGCACCGAAAACAACTCGTGTCGGGACGGACGCACCCTCCGCAAGGTGCGCTCTTGTTCGCCGGGTTGGCCTTGGGCTCGGTGCAGATCCGCGATGGCCCCGAAGTCCAGGCGATAGGCGTGGGGTTGAGCATAGAGGGCCGCGATCAAGCGCGAAAGTTCGGCCTCCGCTTCGGCCGGGCCGATCGGCAAAAAGCTCACGGTGTGCAGGCCATCGGCGAAGGCCAGGTAGGTCCGATGTTCCACGCCGACGGACCGGCCCAAGATCGCCAACACCAGCTGATCCAAATATCCCCGGAGTTCGGCCGGGTGGTAGGCCGGCTGCCGATCGATGCTCTTCGGCAAAAACACGAACGACGCGCTCTGGTTGGGCAAGAGGGCCTCGCTGGTGCCTCGGAGCTGCAGGGGCCAAGGTCCTTCGGCGCTGGGGATCTGGAGCGCCAAGGCAGGCCCGGTTTCGGCCAAGACCTGGGGCTCCCGGGACGGCCCGAAGGCCAAGGGCGTGAGCACCTGCGGTTTGCCGCCCAAGGCCTTGAGGAACTGCTTTTGCCAGCCCCGCAAGATCTCCAGGTGGCGGCGGGCCTCGGCGTCCAGGAACACCCCGGTCGGCGCCGAACCCAAAAGCTCCAGCCTCAGCAGCCGCTCGGCGTGCACCTCTTCGATGGGCCGCCCGGTCTTGAGGGCCAACAGGAAAGACTCCCGCAAAAGTATGGTCCGGGCCGGCTCGATGGTGGTGAAGTGTTCGTCGCTGCGCGCGTACGGATCCGGATCTTGATCGGCGTCCGGGAGGTCCAACACAAAACGGGCCCAACCCGCCGACGGGTCCTCCAAAAAGCGGCGAATCGCGGCCAGGTGGAGTTGACCCGCTTCGGCCCGTTTGGGCCGCGGCACCGGGTGGAGGGCGAGGCGCTCGAGGAGTTGGGTCCGGGTGTCGGGGGGCCACGCGTCCAGTTCATCCCGGGTCGGCAGGCGGGCCTCGCCAAGGTGGGCCTTGAGGGCGTCCCGGAGCTGACGCATCTGCTGTTCCCGCTGGGCCCCTGGGGGTGCGTAAGGTTGGGGATCTTCGGCCCACCTTCGGGGCGGATGTTCGATGGTGATCGACGCTGGCTTGATCCCGTAGTCGCTCTCCAACAGGTACTGGAGCTCGAGCAACACCGAGGACGGCCCCAGCGGATCTTGGGTCTTGTCGTCCCGGGCCACGTACGACAGGCGCACCGCGTCTTGGGTCGCCAGCAACCGCCCCAAAAACCAATATTGATCCCGCTCTTTTTTGCTGACGTCCCCCGGCCGCCGTTCGTCGGCCAAGAGGTCCAGCTGGCTCCGCTGTTCACCCGAAGGAAAACGCCCTTCGCCGAGGCCCGGGATGAACACCACCCGAAACGGCAGCTCGTGCAGCGCCGAAAGGGGCCCGATCACCACGCCGTCGGCCAACGGTTGACCGGTGTTTTGAGTCAAGGTCTGCAGGCGTGAGCGCCAAAGTTCGGCGGCGATCCCAAAGCCGACCACCGGCCCTTCCCCTTCGGGCAACAACGAGTCGAGGGCCGACAAACAACGTTGGCGATCCCGCTCGTCGCCGTCTTCGAGGGGCACCAAATAGGTGGTCAAGAGGTGGCGCAACAAGGTGATCCAGTCCGAGAGGGGCCGTGATCCCTGGGCCAAAAACCGGGCGTCGGCCAACAGTGAACGCACCAAGGTGACCAAGCTGGCGGCGCTCTCCAGCCGATCGAAGCTGATGGGCAACGGCAGGTACCGGGCCGCACCTTGACCCACGGGGGGCGCCTCGTCGTCTTGCCCCATAAACACGCCCAAAACGATGCGCCACAGGCCCTGATCCCAGTTGTAGAGATCTTTTTCGATATAGGTGTGTTCGTGATCGTGGTGGTCGGCGCCATGCAACAAGGAGAGGGCCTCACACCACTCCACCCACTCTTTGGCGTTGGCCTCCGGGAAGCGGGCCAACACCAAGGGGTGGGTCAACAAACGCAAGAGATCTTGCCGCGTGAAACGGGAGTGGGGCAGGGCCAACAACAGCTCCAGGGCCTCGACCACCCGGCTGGTGGCCGGCAAAGGCACGTCCAGGTGGTGGTGGGGGAGCTGGTGGGACTCGGCGAAGGCGGCGTTGAGTTGGGCCCGGTAACTGGCCTCGTCCCGGCGGGGCAACACCACCGCGATCTCGTGAAACCGCAGGTCGGGCCGGGCCTCGAGCAAGGCCCAGATCTGTTCGGCGATGATCTCGGCCTCCCGGCGCACCCCTGGGCAGGCGTGGATCTGCAGGCTGTCATCGGGCGCCGGCGGATCACTTTGCCGTTCTTTCGCAGGCGCCCGCTGGAGGACGTCGCGTTGCAGCCGGTACAACACGGTCCCCGGCGCGGCCCAAGGTTCGTCGAAGTGGGCGTCGAAGTCGCAGTCCGTCAGGTCGTCGTAGAGCCGGATCGACTCTCGCCCCGGCCGCCCCCAAAGACGGAGCGCCGGCGGATCGGCCTGGCTGCTCAGAGGTTCTTGGGCATCCAAGGCTTGGGCCCGGGGCCGCAACGGCAACTCCAAGGGGCGCAGCTGGGCCAGCCGCCCGGGGGCGACGTCCTCCCAAAACTCCAGGCAGGGGTTGAGGGCGTAGATCTCCAGCTCGGTGGCTTGCCCCAGGCGCAAGAAGACCTGCTTCAAGGTCGGTGACCCCACGGCGACCTGAAAGAGGTGCACCCGAGGCGGGAGCCGGAGGGCACCGTCGAAGGCGTCGGCCAAGGTTTTGGCGTCGGGCCCGGCGCGGCGCAACACCTCTCGGTAGAGGGCCGCTTCGAAGGCCTCGATCGAGGATCCGGTCGCGAACTTGCCGTGGGTCCAACCCGCCAACAGATCGGCCCGGGCCAAGACGTATTCATCGTAGAGGCGCGACAACTCTCGGGCGAGCTGGGACCTCCGCAGATCCCGGGCCGGACCGTCGTGCCCCGCCACCTCCAGGTAGGCCCGCACCGGCCCCAAGGCGGGATCCGAAAGTGCGGTCGGGTCACTCAAGATCTCCAGCAACAACAGCTCGAAGCGGGACCCACCCAAGAGGTGGACCTCGGGGGCCACGTCGGCCAAGAAGTTGCGCAGGAAGACGAAGTTCAGGTTGGCCATCAGCCCGGTGGTGCGGGCCAGGCTCAACTTCAGGTGGGCCGCCAAAGCCTGGTGCGGGACGATCACCGTTCCGGCGACCAAGGGACCACGGACCCGCCGTTCTTCGGCCAACTGGGCGGCCAGGACCTCGATCAGCCGATCGGTCCGGTTGGAGTAGTGGAGGCGAATCATGATCGGCCCGGCCCAGCCTATGCGACGCTCGGGCTTCCGGCGAGGCCGTTGCTGCGGATACCGTTCCTCTCGAGCTGCCGATGGATCACCCGAGTGCCTTGACCCTCTTCGTGTACGGGACCTTGATGCCAGGCCAGCGGGAGGCGGCGCGTTTGGGGCCGCTGCACCGCCAACGCCCGGCGTACACCCCGGGGCGCCTTTATCACCTGCCCGCCGGGTACCCCGCTTTGGTCGAAGATCCAGCTTCCTGGGTCTACGGCGTGGTGGTGGAGTTGGCCGAACCCGGGCGGCTTATGGCCCTCGACGACTATGAAGGCCCCCTCTACCAACGGGAACCTTGTGTCGCTGTGACCCCCGAAGGTCCGGTCGAGGTTTGGTGTTGGCGAATGCGCCTCGCGGATCTGCCGCCGGGCGCTCGACTCCTGCCCCAGGGACGGTGGTCCGAGCCCTGAGCCGGCACGAGGTCACCGCCAGATCACCACCTCGTCGAGGGGCTTCTTCTTCAGATCGGGGACCCGACAACCTTCGGCCGGGTAGCCCACGGGGATCAACAGGTAGGCCCGCTCATGGGCCGGCCGCTCCAAGATCTCGCTCAAGAAGGCCATCGGACTCGGGGTGTGGGTCAACGACGCCAGCCCCGCGTGGTGCAGCGCCGCCAACAACATCCCCGAGGCGATCCCGACCGACTCATCCACGTAGTAGTTGCGTTGTCCGGCCTCGGCGCCCCGGCGGTGGGCGAAGACGGCGATCAGCGCCGGCGCGGTCTCCAAGAAGGGCTTTTCGGGCCCGGTCCCCAGGGGCTCCAGATCCTCCAACCAGCGCTCGCCGGCCCGGCCCGCGTAGAAGGTTCGTTCTTCGACCTCGGCCGCCTCTCGGATGCGTCGTTTGGTCTCGGGATCCTGCACCACCACGAAGGTCCAGGGTTGTTTGTTGGCCCCCGAAGGCGCGGAGGCCGCCGCCGCCAAACACGCTTGCAAGACAACTTGCGGAATTGAATCCGGCGCAAAGTCCCGGACGCTCCGGCGGGTCTGGAGCAGCTCGGTCAGCGCCCGGGCCCGGGCCTCCATCTCGGCCGCGGATCGTCGTGGATATTGGAGCGGGACAGTCGGGAGCATCCCCCGTTCCTGACCTCCCCAGCGCTCCTGGGCAAGCGCCGCCATGCCCGTCAGCTGTGGGCGGCGACCAGGTCTTGGAAGAGCTGCTTGGCGTACCCCGCGATGAGGTCGGCCCGGTCGGTGCCGTTGATGATCCTTCGGGCGTTCCGCCAGTCGCTCTTTTGGTCGGTGAAGTAGTGCTCCAGGCTCTTGCCGGTGAAGTCCCCGCGCCGGGAGAGGCCCCGGGTCATGCCCTCGAACATGATCTGGGTGGCGACGTCGGGTTGGAGCGCCAACTCCGGGTGGCGCACGAGATCCAGCCCCAAAAGCCGGCCCATGGTCTCGTAGTTGGCCCGCCAGGTGAGCTGCACGTAACCTCGGCCGAAATAGGCCTTTCCGGTCTCGGGATCGATGCGACCGTAGGTCTTGCGGCGGCCCCGGCCATACTCCTCGATCGGCTGCATCTTCTGATCGGTCTCGTGGAAGGTGGTCGCCAACATGTACGCCAACCAACGCAGGTCGGTCATGCCGCGTCGCTCCCACTCGTTGAGGATCGTCTCCAGGCCCCCCACCTGACCGGGGCTCAGTCGCCCAGGGAACGGTCCGGCGCGGACCCCGTCATAAAACTTGGCCCGGTCGAAGCGCGCCGGATCGAAGTGCACCACCCGGGCGGGAGCGCTGGTCCTCGCCACCGCCGGGCTGCTGGTCGGGATGCGTCGATAACCGCTGTTGGCCCGTCGGGCCCCACTTCGATAGTGGGTGGCCGCCGCCCCATCGGGTTGGGCCAAGGGTGCCGGTGGTTCCAGCGCGGCGGAGTTGCTGCTCCTGGCCGCTCCTGCTCCACCCGAGCGGGCGATCCGGGCGTTGGGGTCGGTGGAGCTCGAAGGGGTGATGGTGGACGGCATGACCGGGTTATCGGAGTGACCGTCCCATTGGGAGCTTGAGCCGCGTGTGCGCCCCTCCCGACCTACCAACGGTGGACCACTACACGTGGGTCCGCGGCCCGCGGGGCGCCGTCGTCGCCGCCGGGCCTCACCGACGCTCAGTTCAGCGACTGCGGGGGGACGTTCGCTTCTTGCTGAGCTTCTTGGCGGGCCGTTTGGCCTTGGGCTCGGCCTTCTCACCCGAGAGGATCGCGACCAACTTTTTGGGGGCGATCGCCCGGTAACTTTCGTCGATCCACGCCTGCAACATGGGCACCGGGACGTTGCGGCCCGAGGAGAAGCGGGCGCTGACCCAGCCACTTTTCCCGAGGCCATAACCGGTCGGTTCGGCGAACGGCAGCTCCAAGGCCAGGGCCCCCGAGCCCGGCAACTTCATCGACAAGGACAAGACGCCCCCCTCACTCGCCATGAACAGGAAGGTCTTGCCTTTGACCTTGAAGGCTCGGTGTCCCCAGGGCGCCTCTTCCGCCACCTCCGGGAAAGAGGCGGCGTGATCGGCCAAGGTCCGCTCCAGCTTGGCCAAGTCCGGCTTCAACTTTGCTCCGTCGCTCATCGGTCACTCCTCAAGGACGGCCCCACTCCAGCTGCCGGATCCGGGCGGCCCCATCTTCATCGGCCACCACCACCGTGACCGCCTCCGCGAAGCCCGTGCCGGTGATCGAGACGTAGATCCAGCCCCGATCTTTGGCCTGTCGGTCCGGCCAACGGGCCAGGTGTTCGGTGTGCCCGGGCACCACGATCGGCCCGGCCCCGTCGCCGATCATCTCTTGGTAGCGGGTCCGCAACTTTTCGGGCGACCACGTCGCGGACAACTCGCGCCCGAGCATCTGGTGAGCCTGGTCGTAGCGGCCGCCCACCAGGTGTTCGGCGAAGGTCAGGCCGGTGCGGCGTGTGATCGCCTCATCGTCCGCGGATCCCACCTGGGCGCAGGCCCCGAGGCCCAGCGCGGACAACCCGAGGAACAGCCTACAAACGCCGACAGCGGCCCGCACGGGCCGAGCATAGGGGCGCGCCGGTCTGCCGCCAAGGGCACACCCGCTTGATCCGATCCGCTCAAGGCCCGGGCCCACCGCCCGATCATGGGCTTGATGCCTCGCTCCCTCTCCGCTCGGATCCGGTGGGGCCTGTTGGGGGCGTGCTTCGGCGTCTGCTTCCCGGTGTTGGCGATCGCCATCCGCTGGGCCCAGCTGGGCCCCGCCGCCGCCACCTTGGCGTTTCAATCTGATCCACTGCTTTGGATCATCCTCACGGCCCCCGTTTTTTTGGGGACCTTCGCGATGGTGGCCGGCCATCAGCACGACGGCCTGAGGTCCTTGAGCAACTCGCTGGAGGAGCAGGTCGCCGCCCGCACCCGTAGCCTCAGCGCCCTCACCGATCACCTCACTTTGATTCAGGACACCATCGGCGACGCCCTGATCCCGATCGATCTTCGGGGTCGGGTGGTCGGCAAACCTTCGGCGCGATCGGTGGAGTGGTTCGACGCCGAACCGAGCCAGGATCTGATCCGCCGTTTGGCCCCCGATGACCGGCGCTTCCAATCGACCTTGGCCCTCGGCCTTCTCCAGCTCGAGGAGGAGTTTTTGCCGGAGGAGGTCGCGTTGGCGCAGCTCCCGGCGGCGCTCGAGCGGGGCGGGCGGCACTACCACTTGGAGTACCGTGGCCTGCCAGCGGTGGAGGGGCGTCGTGCGCTGTTGTTGACTGTCTCCGACGTCACCGATCGGATCGAGGCCGACCAAGAACGGGCTCGCCGCACCGAACAACATACGGTGGTCGCGCAGATCCTACGCGACGCCGACGGCTTCCGTGCCTTTCGCGCCGAGGCGCGGGAGCTCCTCGACCTGGCCATCGACGCCGACGAGGCTCGGGATCGAGGCCGCGCCCTGCACACCCTCAAGGGCAACGCCGCGGTTTTTGGCTTCGGCCGGATCGCGATGGCTTGTCAAAGGGCCGAGGACTACCTCGCCAGCCACGGCGCCGCGGTCCTCTCCTTGGAAGAGCAGGAGGCCCTGCGCGCCACCTTCCAGCAGAGCTTCCGCGAGGTGGAGCATTTTTTACTCGAGGACGACGCCATTCGGGTCGCGCGGGACGAGGTCGCCGCGTTGTTGGCGACGATCCGCGATCGCGCCTCTTACGAGCAGATCGCCCAGCAGCTACAGGCCTGGTCTTTGGCGCCGCTTGGCCCGGTCTTGGAGCGGCTCGCTTCCCACACCCGTCGGCTGGCGGCCCGCCTGGAGAAGGACGTGGAGATCGCAATCCTGCAGGACAACTTGCGGGTTGATGTCGGCTCTTACGGGGCGTTTTTCTCCAACCTGGTGCACGTGATGCGCAACGCCATCGATCACGGCTTGGAGTCGCCCGAAGAGAGGGTGGCCCGCGGCAAGCCGCCCCAGGGGCGGATCCAGGTCAAAGTGACCCGAGGTGCCGCCGGCCTGGAGCTGGAGGTCCAAGACGACGGGCGCGGCATCAACTGGGAGGCGATCCGGGCCCGAGCCGAGGCCCAGGGGCTTCCGGCCCGATCACCCAAGGAGCTGATGGAGGCGATGTTCACCGACGGGATCACCACGACCGACCGTCCCAACGACATCTCGGGCCGAGGTGTGGGCCTGGCGGCGCTCCGGATGGCCTGTCAGGACCTGGGGATCCTCCTCGAGGTCCACAGCGAACCGGGGCTCGGCACCACCTTCCGCTTTTCCCTGCCGCCATCCCCGGAGCTGCCGGCCCTCACCGAAGTGCCTCGGTTCGACCTCCATCCAAGCGAACGTGGGGCCCCCCGGCTTCTGGACTGAACCTCGGCCCAGGACGTCGACGGGGGCGGGGCCGGCTGCTACCCTTTCTTCATGACCGCGCCGATCGAGGCGGGCGAAGGCCCCACCAAGTTGGATCGGCGCTCCGGCTACGCCTTGACCTTCTTGATGTTGGCGGCCTTCGGCGTGGCGGGCCTGCAGCTCTACCAGATCGCCAGCGGCCCGCCGCCTCCTCGGCCCGGGACCATGGCCCCCAGCTTGGCGGCCCGGGGCCTCGACGGCCGTGAGCTCTCCTTGGGCGCACTTTCGGGTCAGGTGGTGTTGGTCGACTTCTGGGCCACCTGGTGCCCGCCTTGTCGGGCCGCCATGCCGACGCTCCAACAGGTGCACCAAGAATACGGCCCCAAAGGTTTTACGGTCTTGGGCGTCAACATCGAGCCGGGCCTGGAGTCGACGGTGAAGGCCTTCATGCAGAAGGAGCGGCTCACCTTCCCCAGCCTGGTCGACGAAGGCCCCTTGGCGCCGGCCTGGGGCGTCTATTCCTACCCCACCTCTTTCCTGATCGGGCGCGACGGCGCGATCCGCACCATGTACCGCGGCCCAGCGTCCCCCGGGCGCCTGCGGAGCGACATTGAAGCCGCCCTCGCGGGGACGCCGCCGGCGATCTGAGGCCGTGACCGCCCTCCTCGAACGACTCGCGGATCGAGGGCAAATCGATCCAGAAGAGCTCCGGGCGGCTCGGGCCGAGGCCGACGCGCCGGCCGGACCGCTCCTCGAACCCCTCGGCGACCTGTCCCGTCGTTTGCCCGCCGGGTTGGTCTACGCCGAAGGCCTGTGGGTGTTGGCCGATCCGCCGACCGGCTTGAGTCCGCTGGGGCCCGAGAGCCCTTGGTTTGCCCACGAGCGATCGTTGGCGGTGGTGATCCCGCGGCGGGATGAGGCCCTGGCCCAGCTCCTCGAGGATCTGGCCGCTTACGCCGAGCTGGGGGCCCGGCTGCGGGAGCTCTTGGCCGAACACGAGGGTCTGTTGGCGGCCTTGGCGGCGCCGGAGTGGGCGCCCGCGGCGGCGACCGAGCTGGCCTTGTTGACCGGCGACGCCCCGGCGCGTCTGGCGGCACTCGATCAGGACACCCCAGGCCTGCGGGCCGAGATCCACCGGCTGGCCCAACACCCGTTTACGGCCAAGATCTGGATCCACGCCGATCTGCGACCTCGCCAAGGGATGGTGTTGGGCCAAGAGATCGCTGAAGCCCTGGCCAGCGCCACCTTCGGCCCGGCGTTGTTGGTGGTCAGCGACACGCCGCTGCTGGTCGAACACCTCTCGCCTTATGTCCGGGACTTGGGGCGCGCCCTCTCCACCTGGGCCGTCGAAAACCGAGAGCGCCTCCGCACCCCGGGCCTGGCCGAACTCCTCGACGGTCCTCAAGACGACGACCTGTGCGCCCTCATCGCCGCCGAGCTGCTGGAGTCGGCGCCGGACCTGCTCGAGGAGCGACGGGAGGCCGAGGCCAGCCAAGGCCTGGTCTTGGCCGATCGCCAGGGCACCACCTTTGGCCACGCCGACCTGGGCCAGCTGGCCGCCCCCGACCCCATCGTGGCCGAGGCCGGGGGCCGGATCTTGTGGGTCTTGGCCGGTGGGGCCGAACGCACCCTCCACACCGCGGTCCGGGCGCTCATGGAGACCCGGCGGGTGAGCCACCTCTTGTTCGTGGGCGAGGCCCGCTACGACGGCCGGTCGCCGCTGGTGGCCGAGGCCCTGAGCACCGACGACGACGCGGTGCGGTTGGCTGGGACTGGGGAGCTGGTGGAGCGGGCCAAACGCCTCGGGATTGAGATCGAGCTGGCTCCGGACCTCGAGGCGCGGATCGGACAAGGGGTCTGGCCGGTCGCCGCGGCGATCCTCGGGCTCTTTCGTCGAGCCCAGGTGAAGCAGCTGGTCCCGGCCGAGGCGGTGGCCCACGCCTGCTTCTACCCGCGGCCGGTCGGGCCATTGGAGCGGTCAAAAATAGCCCTCACGGCCACTCGGCTGGGCCTTGCAGCTTTGTTTGCGGGTGAGTCTCAGAAGAAAACGCCCACGAAAACCCCAGGATCTACAGGGACTTCCCGCTTCGTGAGGCGTTTCCGGGCATAAATTCGACGCGGCGCGGCTTTTTTTTCGTGCAGTGTTGAGGCTAAACGATTAATGAATATGCTGTAAGCAGTTGCGGGTTTCTGCTCAACGCACCGGTCGATAACCCATCGAAAGGCGCGGTTGACGCTCGCAAGCGTTCTACACGGGGGGACTAGAGGTTTGAACCATGACCGAGGGTAGTCCCATGAACAATCAAAATAGCTCCGTGACCTCCTCCGCAACTGGCGCGATGGGGGACACGGCTCAGGAGCTGGTGCTGATCTATGCACCGAAGGTTCCGCCCCAGCTGGAGCACTGGCTCCGCAAGCGAACCATGCGGCTCCAGGTGAATGAGTCGGTTCACGTCGACGTAAACGAGGTGCGGGCGTCGGGGGCGCGTTACGTGCTCGTCGACGTCGATGCGTTGACCGACAAGGGTGGTCCGGAGACGGTTCGGACGCTGAAGACCCAATGCCCCGACGTGAAGGTGGTCGTGATCACCGCACGAGGGGACGACGGGTACGTCAAGTCGTTGACCGACGCAGGCGCGGCCGGCGTCGTGATCAAGGCGCCGTACGTGGCGGACTTGGTGTTCGCGCTCCAGGCGGCCAGCGAAGGCCGGAGTTTTGTCTCCGGCGTCGCGACCGAACGGGAGCGGGCAGCGGTGCAGATCACCGCCCGTGAGCGTGAGGTGTTGGAGCTGATGGCCAATGGTCACAGCAACCAGGCGATCGGCGAACGTCTGTCGATCAGCGTCAAGACGGTCGAGGCTCACCGGGCTCGGCTGTTCAAGAAGCTCGGTGCTTCGAACGTGGCGGACGCTGTCCTGCTCGCGATCCGCACCGGTCTCGTCACGCCCTGAAAGCGACCTAGTGAACCGAGGCGCTCCGAAGTGTTCGGGGCGCCTCGGGGCGCATGGGGCCGCTAGATCTCGATGCCCTTCACCGCCCACGCGGGGACCCAGATCCGATCGATGTTGCCTCGGCGGGGTTCGGGCACGACGGTCAGGGCCATCGCTCCTTCTTCGTAGTCGCTGGTCACGCCCGACACTTGTTTGTCGTTCACCAACTTCACCACCACCTGTTGGCCTGAGGCCGGAGTGGGCGGATCGCCTTTTTTGAGGCCGAAGAACACGGCCAGGACCTCCCGCAGCGGCAGACTGAAGCCGTCGGTGAGCTCCAAGTTTTCGCCTTCGGGATCGAAGTACTCGAGGGCCCCACGCCTCGTGCCGCCCTGCATCAGGTGCACGATCACCGGCATGCCGTCTTCGTTCGCCGCCGGGGCTGGGCCCGAGCTACGGACGTTGGCGGCCTCCCTCGAGGTCGTGGGATTGGGGCTGGTGGTTGGGCCTGGCGAGGCGGCGGGGGCCCCTCCTCGAGGGGCGGCTTTGGGCTTCTCCAGGCCGAGCAGGACCCGAGTTTCCTTCTTCAGCTCCAGCCGTTCGCCGTCGGTGGAGACCACCCGAGACGGCACGGCGCCGGCCGGCACCCGGGCGGGGATCAGGTCATCCGAGAAGTAGTCGGCCATAAAGGCCGGGATCACCGGCGGCGTATAGGCCGACACCGGCAGATCCTCGAGACGAACTTCGCTGACCTTCTTTTGGTCCTGGGCGCTCATCTCGAGCACTTGCTCGAGGGCGCCCGAAAGTTTGGGCGCGGCCACCCCCGCCGATGGGGTGGTGCGGGCCGCGGCCGCCGCCACCGGTGCGGGCCGGGCCGGCGCCGGGTTGGCGATCCGCTTGGGGGCGGGCCGGGCGCCGTCGATCGCGTCCCGGATCGCCTCGTCCAAGGTCTCGAGGCGTTCCCGTTCGTCGCTGGGCAGCGCCCGACGGCGGCGTTCCCTCGCCAGGTTCACGAACTCTTCGATCTGAGAGAGGGCCGTGCCCAGCTGGCTCATCGCCGCCCTCGGTCGAAGCGCGACAGGTCCAGCGTCATCCGGTCCAGGTAGTCCTGACCGCCCATGCGACGCCAGAAACTCTGGGCGACCTGGTTGTGGCGGGCCACGTAGACCTCGACCGACTCGGCGCCCGCCTTCTTGAGCCAGCGCACCGCGTCCTCGACCAGCAGTTCGCCGACGCCGCGCTTGCGCATGCTGGAGGTCACGCAGAGATCGTTGATGTAGCCGATCCAGCGGGCCCGATAGACCGGGCTATTGGGCAACACGCAGGAGACCGCAAAGCCGACGGGTCGTCCGCGCCAGATCGCCACCCGGACTCGGTAGTCGTCCCGGCTCCGGGCCGTGTCGATGTAGTGGAAGAAGCGCTGGTCGGCGTTGTCCGAGAGCGCAAAACGAGGATCCAGCTCGACGTGCAGATCCATCAGCTCGTGCCAGAGCCCCAGGAGCTCCGTCAGATCGGCGTCTTGGACGTCCCGGAGCACCACCCCCGCCGCCCGGGGGCTTTGGCCCGAGCCTGGCGGCTGGTTGAAGGCGTGCACCTATCACCAGGTAACATGGCCGGGGAGAGCCCTCAAGACAGCCGTCGGCGCCGCACCACGACCAGGGCCCCGACCAGTCCCCAAAACCAAGGCTGGAGGCGGGGTGTCGAGGGCGCGGACCGGCACCCACACCCCTCCGGCTCCCCGTAGAGCTGACGCGCCGCGGCTTCGGCGTCGAGGCGTCCGGCGCCCCACCGTGGGTCGACGGCCCGGTCGCTGCCGTCGGTTTGGGCCGAGCTGAGCAAGGCCTGCTTGAGGGCCCCTTTGGCCAGGGTGGGTTGGCCCGAAAGCAGGGCGGCGGCGGTCCCGGCCACGTGGGGCGCGGCGAAGCTGGTGCCCGAAGCGGCCCGGTAGAGTTGATCGACGGCCCGGGCGGGATCCGCCTCGGCTTGGGCGCTCTTGGCGCTGACGATGACCGCCCCTGGGGCCGCCAGGTCCGGCTTTTCGCCGGTGTTTTCGGGGTCGAGGCTGGGGCCCCAAGCGCTGAACTCCGACAGGGCGCCGACGGTCCCGCCGACCCGTTGCTCCTTGCCTTCCGGACCGGGGAAGGAGGTGCGGCTGATGTACGAGGACACGGCGATCGCCTCCCCGGCGGTGGCGAGATCGCTGATCGTGAACCTGGTGTCCCCGAAGAACTGGCCCGGGCCGATGGTCGGGCTGTCGGCGAAGCGGACCGGGGCGGGTTCGCTGGCGGGGGTGTCGACCCACAAGTCGGCCTCGGCGCCCGACAGGGAGAGGGCCACGTAGCCGGGGCCGGCCGGCGGATCTTCGAAGGCGGTCAGCCGGAAGGCGTAACGCAGGTGGTACTTGCGGTTGAAGGGGTTGGGGCCGACCTCGGCGTCGAAGTCCACTTGGCCCACGGTGCCGAGGCTTTCGGTGCCGCCGCCGCCGCCTGGCGCCAAGCTGCTGGTCTGGGCCAAGACCAGGCCTTCGGCGTCCACCAGCTGGGCGCGTGCGGTGACCGGGGCCATGGACCAAACGTCGATCACCGCCCGGCGTTCTCGGCCTTCGGGGAGGAGCGGAAAACGGAGCGCGACCTTGGCCTCGCCGTCCCCGTCGTAGCGGGCGTGCACCGGCAGGCGACCTTCGTTGCCCGCGGCCACCACCACCAAATAGGGCAGGGCCTCCAAAGCTTGGGCCTCGAGGGAGGTGCCGTCGTGGGGACCTTCTTGGCCGGCCAATGAGAGGTTCACCACCAATGGCTTTTTTTCGGCCATCGAGACCGCGCCGAACCACGCGAGGGCGTCGATCAACCCTTCGAAGTCATCGGAGCGGGCGAAGATCAGCTCGGCCTCGGGCGCCAGGCCTCGGTATTGGGGGCCGTTGCCGGCCAAGACGCCCATCACGCTGGTGCCGTGGCCCAAGACGTCGACCAACGGGCAAGTGGCGTTGGCCAACTCCATCTTGGTGCAGCCGAGGCCGTAGGTCTGGCCGGTGGGCGGTGGGCCGGGGCGGCTTTGGTCCCACGCGGCCACCACCCGGCTGGGGCCGCCGAGGGCTTTGAAGTCGGGGTGGGTGAGGTCGACGCCGGTGTCGTAGATGGCCGTCAAGATCCCTTGGCCTCGCAGGCGCGTGGGCAAACCTTCACCCTGGTCGAGGATCCCGGCGTGCACCTCTTCCCGGGAGACGTCGAGGGCCGGGCGGAGGGGCGCCGGGGCTTCGATCCACGCGCCGGCTTCGGCGAGGGCCAAGATCGCGTGGCCGGTCAAAGTGGCGGAGGTGACCGGCCCCAGTTGGTTGTGCACCTGGCCGTGACGTTGGATCACCGCGGTGGGGAGGCCGGCGATCAGGACCCGTTGCCGGGCTTGGATCCCTGAGGTTCGGAGGCGAGCTTGGATCCGGGGACCCAGACCCGGCCGCGCCGCGATCGGCGGTGGGTTCGGTGACAGCGGCGGTGCCGTCGGTGGATCGCCCGAGAGGCCGGGGGAGGCGGCGAGCAGCAGGAGCCCCAGGGTCAACACGAGGGGGCCGAGTATGGTCCTGGGCGCCTAAAAAGGGTAGCTCTTCCGAGATGGCCGACCTCTCGACGACCGCTCTCCACGAAGGCGCCGACGCCGCCGCCAGCAAGGGCGACTTCTTGACCGCTTTGGTCCACGCCGCCGAGGCCCTGCGCGCGGTTCCCCTGGATCATCGGGCCCGGCTGAAGGTCGGCTTGTGTTTGGCGATGTTGGGGCGAGTGCCCGACGGCGTGGCGGCGATTCAGATGGTCGCCCACTCCTTGGCGCGGCGCGGTTTTTACCTGGCGGCGATCGGCGCCTGCCGGGACGCCTTCGCGATTCAGCCCGGCGCCCCCGAGATCAAGGAGTTCTTGCGGACCCTGCACGGCCGCATCCACGGGGTTGAAGGCAAAGCCAAAGGTCGGGCCCGGGTGCCCCCGCCCGGCGCGATCACCACCGTGCCGGGGGGCGTGGAGGCCAGCTTCTTCAAGGCCCCTTCACCCGAGCAGGCCATCGTCGCTGCGGCCCAGCTGGCCCTCGCCGATCCGGAGCCGAACCTGGCCGCCGCGGACCCCCAGGCGGTGCCGTTCTTTTCGGATCTCTCTCGGGACACCTTCGTCTCCTTGGTGGAGCGGCTCGGTTATCACAAGGTCCTGGCGGGACACTCCGTGGTCACCGAAGGCGCTGAGGGCACCTCCTTGTTCGTGTTGGTCGCCGGTGAGGTCCGGATCAGCCGGGGCGGCACCGAACTGGCCAAGTTGGGCCCGGGCGCCATGTTCGGCGAGTTGGCGTTGATCACCAACAAACCTCGGACCGCCAGCGTCACCACCACCTTGGCGAGTGAACTCTTCGAGATCGATCGGCGTGCGGTCGAAGAGGTGGCCCTCAGCCACTCGTCGATCACCGAAGAGATCGTCGGTTTTGCCCGGCGGCGCTTGTTGACCAACCTGTTGGCGACGTCTCGGGTGTTTACGCCCTTCAACGAGGCCCAACGCCTGGAGGTGTTGCGCGCCTTCGTCTCCAAGGTGGTGGCCAAGGGTTCGGTGATCATCGAAGAAGGCAGCGAACCCAAGGGCCTGTATCTGGTGCTGGAAGGGGAGGTCGAGGTCACCAAAACCGACGCCGCCGGCGATCGCATGGTGTTGGCGTACCTGCGCGAGGGTGATGTGTTCGGCGAGATCGGCTTGGTGAACGACCAGCCCACCACCGCCACCGTCACGGCCGCCGAAAAGTCGGTGTTGTTGGTGCTCGATCGCGCCCGTTTTCAAGCCCTGACCAGCAATCACCCGAAGATCCTGGAGTACCTCTCCACCATCAGCGAGGAGCGCCTGGCCGAAAACAAGGACGCGATGTCCAGCGAAGGCGTGATCCTCGACGCCGACGACCTGATCATCCTATGAGCCCAACCCGGATCCCGTCCCTCCTCGAGCGTTCGGCGCTGCTGCACCCCAAGCGGCCGGCGGTGGTGTTGCGGGAAGGGCCCCTGACCTACGAGGCCCTGCTCTCCTTGGCGATCCGGGCCGCGGCGGGGCTGCGGGCGGCGGGCCTCTTGCCGGGCCAACGGGTGGCCTTCTTGAGCGGACCGACCCAGGAGTCCTTGGCTGGGTTTTTTGGCGCCTTGTTGGCGGGCCTGGAGCCGGTGGACCTGCCGACCCACGCCGGGGTCCGGGCTTTGATGGGGATGTTGGCCGAAGCGCACCCCGCCGCGTTGATCACCGAACCCACCGCCTGGGTGGCCTTCGCGGAGGCGGGTGAGCTGGCCGGGCTGCCGCCGGTGATCTTCGGGCCCGAGGCCTTGGACGGGCATTTGGCCGAGGCTGGTCGGCGGCGTGCGTCCCTTTTTCACGAGGGACCGGCCGAGTCGCGGGATCACGAGATCGCCTTGGTGCTCTACACCTCGGGCACCACCGGGCGGCCCAAGGGCGTGATGCTCAGCCACCACAACCTGCTCTCCAACCTGGAGGCCTCTCGTTCGGTGTACCCGCTGCTCGACGCCGAACGTTACCTGATGTTGGTGCCGCTCCACTTCGTGCACGGCCGTACCCAACTGCTGGGCTACCTGGCGGCCGGCGCGACCCTGTATTTTTCGGGCGGTTTTCGGTTTCCGCAAGAGGTGTTGCGGGAGCTGGAGACCCACCGGATCACCAGCACCTCGGGCGTGCCGTTTCACTTCACCACGTTGCTGGAGCGGACCCGCTTGGCCCAGACGCCTTTGCCCGACCTTCGGCACCTGCTGATCACCGGCGGCGCTTTGACCCCGGCCCGGCTGCGTCGTTTGCAAGGCGCCTTGCCAAACGTGATCATTCACACCGCTTACGGCGCGACCGAAGCTTCACCTCGGATCACCCACCACGGCGGAGCGGCCCTTCGGACCCGACCCGAATCCGCGGGGCGTCCCTTGCCGGGTGTCCAGGTCCAGATCTTGGCCAGCGACGGCGAACCCGTGCCCCAAGGGGGTTTGGGCGAGGTGGTGGTGCGGGGCGACAGCGTCATGAGCGGCTACGTCTCCGGCGATCAGCGGGAGCTCGGGGTGATCGACGAACACGGGCGCCTGCACACCGGTGATCTGGGTTGGTTGGATCCCAGCGGCGAACTCCGCTTGGCCGGGCGCAAGTCGGACCTGATCAAGACCGCCGGTGAACGGGTGTTCCCGCAGGAGATCGAGGAGGTCTTGTTGGCCCACGGCGCGGTCGAGGCCGCGGCGGTGTTGGGCGCGCCCGATCCGGTGTTGGGGGAGCGGCTGGTGGCGATGGTGGTGGGGCGCGGCAAGGAGCGCCCCGACCTGGAGGCCTTGCGGGCCCACTGCCTGAAACAACTCCCCTTCGTGCGCGTCCCGCGGGAGCTGCACGTGGTCACCGATTTGCCGAAGACCCCATCGGGCAAGGTGCGCCGGGCGGCGTTGTTGCCCTTGCTCGAGGCGGCGCGGCGGGCGGCCGGCGGCGCATAGTCCTCCCTCGCCCTTAGCGCCGCGATCAGAAGAGGAGCGGCCCCGAAGGGACGTAACGCGACAACTCGCCGAAGGGTTCGCTCTGCATCAGGTGGGCGAACCAAAACAAACGCCACCGACGATCCATCACGAAGGCGAGGGCGGCGCGGTTTTGACTCGGGATGGCGATCCGCAGCTCGGGACCCGGCGCGAGGCCGGCGGTTGCGGTCAATACCGACACTGCATCTTCGTCCCGCGCCCAAGCGATCGGCCCAAGCAAGTTGCCTTGTGCGTAGCCATAACCGACCACTCGACCGTCTCGCTCGAAGATCCGGCCTTGGCCGTGCTCCAGCAGGTAACGATGATCTTCGGGGCGGCGCACGCCCCGGACCTCCCGATCCAGCTCGGCGATCGCCGCGGGATCGAGGGGATGCGCCGCCAAAGGACTGACCTCCGGCGGCGGCTTGGGCCCGATGAAGGTCAAGATCGGACCGGCGGGCCAGAGGCCCAACCGCAGGTAGGAGGCCATGGCCGTCGGATCGGCGGAGGACCAGGTGAAAAAACGTCGAGCGCCTCGCGCCGCCGCGAGCTCGTACACCTGCCGCAGGAGGGGCCCGCCGAGCCCTTGTTGCGTTTGGCCCGGTCGACCCCAAAACCCCGACAGGAACCACTGATCCTCGCGCTGAATGGCGCAGCAGATCGCGCCGATCTGCCCGCCCTCTTCGGCGACCTGAAAGATCCCGGTGCGATGGACCTGCCGATAGGCCTCGATCTGGGCCTGCAGAGGCACGGTCACCGCCGGCAGGCCAAAGCGGCTCATCATCTCGTTGACGGCCGTCAAGAAGAGCTCGGCGGCGATCGGGAGCTCGTCCTCCGTCAAGGCGCGCAGGGTCGGCATCTCAGCTGAAGAGGGCCCGGTGCAAGGCCGGCACAGCCCGGCGCACGTCTTGATCGTCGACCAAAAGGCTCAGGTTGATGGCCTTGGCGCCGTGGGAGATCATCTCCACGTTGATCTGTTCTTGGCTGAGGGCCCCGAAGATCTTGGCGCCGAGGCCAGCTTGGGCCTTGAGGTCCTTGCCGACGATGCACAGCAGGGACTTCTTTTCGGCGATGGTGACCCGGCCGTGTTGTTCCAGGGCCTCCTTGACCTCGACCAGGTTGGTGATGGGCGCGCAGGTGATGGAGACCGTGACCTCGGAGGTGGAGATCATGTCCACGTCGACCTTGAGGCGGCCGAGCACGTCGAAGACCCGGGCCAAAAAGCCAGGCTGACCGAGCATCACCGCACTTTCGATGGTCAACACCGCTTGCCCCGACTTGTGGGCGATCGAGGTCACCGGGGTCTCGACGCCACCCTTTTCGGTGATCACCGTGCCCGGGTGTTCGGGGTGGTTGGTGTTCAGCACCCGCACCGGGATGTTCTTCTTCACCGCCGGCAACAAGGTGCTGGGGTGGAGCACCCGGCCACCGTAGAGGGCCAACTCGCTGGCTTCGGCGAAGCTCATGGTCGGGATGTTGCGGGCGTCTTTGACCAGGTTGGGATCGGCGGTCATCACCCCGTCGGTGTCGGTCCAGATCTCGCATTCCACCGCGTCCACGCCAGCGGCGATCACCGTGGCCGAAAAGTCGGAGCCGTTCCGCCCCACGGTGGTGATCTCGCCTCGTTCGGTCTTGCCGATGAAGCCGGTGACCACCGGGATCACGCCGGCCGGTACTTTGTGGGCGAAGGCGGCCTTCATGCCGGCCTCGTAGCCCTTCACCGGTCGAGCTTGGCCGAAGTGATCATCGGTGATGAAGCCCAGCTCGAAGGCATCATAGGCCTCGGCCTTGAGGCCGGCGCGGGTGAAGTGAAAGGCGACGGCTCGGCAGCTCATCCGTTCGCCGAAGCTCTGCATGTGATCCAGGACTCGGGGGCTGACCTCCCGCACCAGGGAGATGCCGCGCAAAAGGTCTTCGATCTCTCTCAGGTAGGGGTCGAGCATCCACTCGTCGGCGCCCAACTCTCGCAGCACACCCCGTTGTCGTTCGGTGATCTTGCTGGCGTCGGGTTCGCCGGCGGCGGCGGCCCGGGCGGCGTTGATCAACATGTCGGTCACGCCTTTGTGGGCCGAACAGACCACCACCGGCTGCCGATCCCGACGCGACTTGACGATCTCGCAGGCCTTCTGAATCTGCTGCCCGTTCGCCAAAGACGAACCCCCGAACTTCATCACCAGCATGGGCGGGTGCTTAGTGCCCAAAGGGGAAAGATGGCAAGGGCTGGCCGGGGCTCGGCCTCACAGCGCGCCGCCTCGCTCCTGGACCAGGGCGATGAAGGCCCCTTCGCTGATGATCTCAGTCCCCAACTTCTTGGCTTTTTGGGCCTTGGTCGAGCTGGAGGCCGGATCCGCCAAGACCAGGTAGGTGACGCCCTTGGTGACGCTGGAGGCGGCCGTGCCCCCGTTCTTCTCGACGATCCCCTCCAGGACCTTCCGAGGCCGATCCGAGGCACCCGAAAAGCAGAAGGAGAGCCCCGCCAGCGGCCCCCCAGCCGAGGGCTTCACCGGGACCACCCCGACCTCCCGCAGCCGCTGGATCTCGGGGAGCCGGGCCCTGAGGCCGCTCAGGATCTTCTCGGCCTTGATCTCCCCCAGGCCCGGGATCTGGGCCAAGGCCTCCTTGTCGGCCTGGGCGATGGCCTCGGGACTCTCGAAGCCGGCGTTGACCAGGAGCTTGGCGGTCTCTTTGGAGACCGTCTCGATGCCCAAGGCGGCGATGAAGGTGGGGAGCGGGATCTCCTTTTGGGCGTTCAAGGGGTCGAGCAGCTTGGCCGCCACCTTGGCTCCGAAGCGTGACCGCTGATCGCTGCGCTTCAGGTTGGCCACCTGCTCGGCTTGGAGTCGGTAGAGATCGGCCGGCTCCTTGGCCAGGCCCTCGAGGAAAAGCTGTTGGACCACCACCTCACCCCAGTCGAGGAGGCCCAGCTGATCGACCCAGGTCTTGAGGCGCCCGGTGCGTTTGGCCGGACAGTCTTCGTTGCGGCACAACAGGTATTCGCCTTCGACGTTGACCGGGGCTTGGCAGATCTTGCACGCCGCCGGGGGCTCTTCGGGGCGGCCCGCCGAAACCACCACCTTCTCCACGTACGGGATCACGTCGTTGCGGCGGGAGACCAACACCTGATCTCCCGGGCCGATGCCCATGCCCCGGACGTTGGCCACGTTGTGCAAGCTGGCTTGCCGAACCTCGGCCCCCGCCAAAAACACCGGCGGATCCAGCTGGGCGATGGGCGTGATGCGGCCGGTGTCGCCGGTGCTCCAGAGGACCTCCTTTAAGGTCGTCACCGCCATCTCGTTGCCGAACTTGAAGGCCACCGCCCCTCGCGGTCGGTTGTTCAGCTCACCGAGGAGCGCCGCCGCGGTCAGGTCGTTGGCCCGGACCACCAGCCCGTCGATGTCGTAGGGGAGGGCCTTGCGGGCGCCGCCTTCGTATCGCTTCCACTCGGCGATCACTTGGGTGACGTCGCCGAAGTGGATGGCCGGCCGCTCAAAACCTTGGGCCGAGAGGAACTCCAGCTTCTCCCGTTCGCTCCTTTGGCCCTCGATCCCTTCCAGGTCGTAACAAAGTACGGTCAACAGGCGGCAACCCGGGAGCAACTTGGGATCCTTGGTGCGGGCGATGCCGGCGGCGCTGTTGCGCAGGCTCTTCACTTCCACGAAGCGAGGGTCGACCTGCTTCTTGAAGCGGGTGAAGGCCTCCCCGTCGTCCTTCTTGAGCACGATCTCGCCTCGGGCCGAGATCCGCCCGCGATGCGGGATCTTCGCGGGCACCCCCTTCATCTTGGCCACGTTGGCGGTGATGCGTTCACCGACCAGGCCGTCCCCGCGGGTGATCGCCGCGACCAACTCGCCGCCTTCGTAGACCAACTCCAAGGAGAGGCCGTCGAGCTTTTCGGTGATGATCAGATCGCCGCTGATCGGCGGCGCGCCGGCGTCGGTCGCCAGCTGGTCGCAGCGGGCCGCCCACTCCTCCAGCTCGGAGACCGTGTTCACCTTGTTGAGCGACCCCATCGGCAGCTCGTGGCGAGCCTTGGGCCAGTCCATGCCTCGAGGAGGAGTGACCAAACTCAGCACCGGGTGATCCGCTTGGGCCCGGGACAAGGCGACGTAGAGGCCCAGGTAGTGGCGCGGATCGCTCGGCCGACCGTCATAATCGCCGGCGTTGCGCTCCAGGAGCTCCGCCGCCAAGGCCGGGACGTCGTGGCCCACTTCGGCCGCCGCCGCTTCGACCTCGGCGCCGCTCGGGGCCTCGGGGGGCGGCGCGCCGACCTCACCCAACACCGGGTGATCCGGGGCTATGGCCCGCAGCCGATCTTCCAAGGCGTCGAACTCGTCGTCGGTGATCTCGGGCTCTTCGCTGTTGTAGTAGCGGGCCCGGTGGTGGCGGATCTGGGCCGCCAGGGACTCGATGATCTGCGGATCGGCAGCGCCCATCAGGGGCCGGACGCTAGATCGACGGCTCAGCCCTGGTCCAGCTGCCTGGCGTGGTGGTGGAGGTGATCGGCCACGAAGCTGGCGATGAAGTAGTAGCTGTGGTCGTCGCCTTCTTGGCGGCGGAGCTGGAGGGGTTGACCCGCGGCCTGGCACGCCAATTCGAGGAGCTCGGGCTTCAGCTCTCGCTCGAGGAACTGATCCTTGGTGCCTTGGTCGACGAGGATGGGCCCGGTGCGCCGACCCCCTTCGATCAAGCGGACCGCGTCGTGGGCGTCCCAGGCGGGCCCGGCCGCGCCCAGGTAACCGGTGAAGGCCTTTTGTCCCCAAGGCACCTGGCTGGGCGCGACGATCGGCGCGAAGGCCGAGACGCTCCGGTAGAGGTCGGGCCGGGAGAGGGCCAAGGTCAAGGCGCCGTGGCCCCCCATCGAGTGGCCGAAGATCCCGCGTCGCCCGGGGTCCGCGGGGAAGGCCCCTTCGACCGTGGCCCGCAGCTCTTCGGTGACGAAGGTCTTCATCCGGTAGGCCCCGTTCCAAGGGGCCAGGGTGGCGTCGAGGTAGAAGCCGGCGCCGATCCCAAAGTCCCAGCTGGCGTCGTCGCCGGGAAAACGGGCGGACCGGGGGCTGGTGTCCAAGGTGACCAACAGCAGGCCGAGCTCGGCCGCCACCCGCTGGGCCCCGGCTTTGATCACGAAGGTCTCTTCGGTGCAGGTCAGCCCCGCCAAGTAGTACAGGATCGGCACCCTCTCACCCGCCAGGGCCTTGGGCGGCTGGAACACGGCGAAGCGCATCGGCCCCGCGCAGGCTACGGATTCTATTGAATAGAATCCTTGGAGGCCACCAAAACAGCGGTGTTCGGCCCGGGTGGTGACGTTCATGCGTATTCGACCACCGTGCGGATCGAGGTGCCGGCGTGCATCAGGTCGAAGGCCTCGTTGATCCGCTCGAGGGGGAGCTTGTGGGTGATCAAGGGATCGATCTCGATCTTCTTCTCCATGTACCAGTCGACCAACTTGGGGACGTCGGTGCGGCCCCGGGCGCCGCCGAAGGCCGAGCCCTTCCAGACGCGGCCCGTCACCAGCTGGAAGGGGCGGGTGCTGATCTCTTGGCCGGCGCCGGCGACGCCGATGATCACGCTGACGCCCCAACCCCGGTGGCAACACTCGAGGGCCTGGCGCATCAACTTCACGTTGCCGACACACTCGAAGCTGTAGTCGGCGCCGCCGCCGGTGAGCTCCACCAGGTGGGCCACCAGATCCCCGGACACATCTTTGGGGTTCACGAAGTGGGTCATCCCGAACTGGCGGCCCAAGGCCTCTCGGGCCGGGTTGAGATCGACGCCGACGATCATGTTGGCGCCGGCCAACTTGGCGCCTTGCACCACGTTGAGGCCGATGCCACCCAAGCCGAAGACCACCACGTTGGCGCCGGGCTCGACCTTGGCGGTCCAGATCACCGCGCCGATCCCGGTGGTGACGCCGCAGCCGAGGTAACAGATCTTGTCGAAGGGCGCGTCCTTCCTCACCTTGGCCAAGGCGATCTCCGGCAACACCGTGTGTTCGGCGAAGGTCGAGCACCCCATGTAATGGTGGATCTTGGTCTTGCCGATCGAAAAGCGGCTGGTGCCGTCGGGCATCACGCCCTTGCCTTGGGTGGCGCGGATGGCGGTGCAGAGGTTGGTCTTGCGGCTCAAACAGGACTTACAGCCGCGACACTCGGGCGTGTACAGCGGGATCACGTGATCCCCCTTTTGCACCGAGGTGACGCCGGGGCCGACGTCGACCACGATGCCCGCACCTTCGTGCCCGAAGATCACCGGGAAGAGGCCTTCGGGATCGGCGCCGGAGCGGGTGAACTCGTCGGTGTGGCAAACGCCGGTGGCCTTGAGCTCGACCAAGACCTCACCGGCCTTGGGGCCCTCGAGCTCCACGGTCTCGATCACCAGCGGTTTTCCAGCTTCATAAGCGACGGCGGCACGGGTGCGCATGGGCGGCACCGTAGCGAGTGGCGGGGGAGGGGCCAAGCCCGGGGAGGCCCTGGGCGAGAGAAAAAAGCGGCGCTACTTGAGGAGACCGCCGAGCAGGCTCGAGGCCTGGCTCGCCAGATCACCGCCGCCCGAGCTGGCGCCGCCACCCCCGGTCAAGAAGGGCGCGACCTTCAGCACCGTGCCGAGGAGCTCGGGGTTGAGCCGCGACTTGAGGAACTCCAGGGCCATCGGCGCGACCATCGCGGCCTTCGCCGGATCCAAGCCGAGCTTGCCGATGAGGCCCGCCAAGGCCGCGGCCTCTCCGCTGCCGGTCATCGCC
This sequence comes from Deltaproteobacteria bacterium, assembly GCA_016703535.1. GTDB lineage: Bacteria > Myxococcota > Kuafuiibacteriia > Kuafuiibacteriales > Kuafuiibacteriaceae > Kuafuiibacterium > Kuafuiibacterium phototrophicum. The sequence continues at coordinate 2,316,780 of JADJBV010000002.1, forward strand.
GAAACCGCCCCGCCGAGGGCGCCGGCCAGGCCCCCCGCGCCGCCACCACCACCGCCGAGCAAGCCGCCCAGCGCCGACATGGCGTCGGCGCCCCCACCTCCACCCAGGAGTTGGCCCGCCTTGGCCTGCCAGCCCGAAAGCTCCGGGACGGCTTGGCCGAGTTGCCCAGCCACTTGGTCGCCGAGCTCTCCCTTCACCTTTGACTGGAGCGCGCCGAGCACACCGCCGGCTACGGCCTGGGCCTGATCCGCGGGGATTCCGAGTTGAGAGGAGAGGGTTCCGATCAGGTCCATAGGCGCTGGGCATATCGGTCGGCCGGCGTTCTGGCAATGGCCACCCCATGGGTCCGCTGTCTTGACGCTGGGGCCACCCGAGGAGAGAGTCCGCCCCATCATGAGGCCCAGACTCCGTACCGTTCAGGTGACCCCCGTTTTGCCCCGGCCCCTCTTGGGCCTGCAGAAGTTGGCCCTCAACATGTACTGGGATTGGACCCCCGAGATCTCGTCGATCTTCCCCCGGATCGACGGCGAACTTTGGGAGCGCACCGCCCACAACCCGGTGGCCTTGTTGGGGCAGGTCGATCAACGGCGCCTCGACGCCTTGTCCACCGATCTCGGCTTTTTGGCCCACCTGGGCCGGGCCACCGAAAACCTCGAGCGGTATCTGGTCGAGCCCCGTTGGTTCCAGACCGAACACGTCGGGCACTCCAACATCCGGGTCGCGTACTTCAGCGCCGAGTTTGGGATCTCGCCGTGTCTGCCCATCTACTCCGGGGGCCTCGGCATCCTGGCGGGTGATCACCTGAAGAGCGCCAGCGACCTCGGCATCCCCTTGGTGGGCGTGGGTTTGCTCTACCAAGAGGGTTATTTCCGCCAGTACCTCAACGCCGACGGCTGGCAGATGGAGACCTACCCGCCCAACGACTTCTACAACATGCCGATCCGCCAGGTCCGCCACCCGGACGGAAGTTTGGTGCGGATCTCCGTCGAGTTCCCGGGCCGTTTGGTCCACGCCCAGGTTTGGCGGATCGACGTCGGTCGAGTGCCTCTGTATCTGCTCGACACCAACGTCGTCGAAAACTCGGATCACGATCGCAAGATCACCCGGGCCCTCTATTCGGGCGGCGTCGAGCTGCGCATCCAGCAGCTGATGATGTTGGGCATCGGCGGCTTCCGCGCTTTGGTGGCCATGGGCCTCGAGCCCACGGTTTGCCACATGAACGAAGGCCACGCCGGCTTTTTGGGCGTGGAGCGGACCCGTCACCTGATGCACCAGCGAGGCCTCTCCTACGAATTGGCCCGGGATCTGGTGGAGGACGGCGACATCTTCACCACCCACACCCCGGTGCCCGCGGGCTTCGACGTCTTCTCCCGGGAGTTGGTCGAGCGCCACATGAGCGACTACATGCGGGTGGTCGGCCTCAACACCAAAGACTTCATGGCCTTGGGGCGGCGCAACGCCAACGACGATCACGAGCCCTTCAACATGGCGGTGTTGGCGATCCGTCACGCGGTCCATCGCAACGGCGTGTCGGCGCTGCACGGCCAGGTCAGCCGACGCCTGGTGCAACAAGGCGGCGCTTGGCACGAGTGGCCCGAAGAAGAGGTGCCGATCGGTTCGGTCACCAACGGCATCCACACCCGGACCTGGATCGCCCCGGCGATGGCGGCCCTCTACGATCGCTACTTGGGCCCATCGTGGCGGGATGGCACCGCCAACCCCGAGACCTGGGCGGCCCTGGACCGGATCCCCAACGAAGAGTTGTGGCGGACCCACGTCGATCTGCGGCAACAGCTGGTGTCCTACGTGCGAAAGCGGCTGCGTTGGCAGCTGGAGCGACGGGGCGCGACCGACAAGGAGTTGGTCGACGCCAGCTACGCCCTCGATCCCGACGCCTTGACCATCGGCTTTGCGCGCCGCTTCGCCACCTACAAGCGGGCCACCTTGTTGTTCCAAGATCTGGAGCGGCTGAAGCGGATCCTCTCCCAGGCCCATCGGCCGGTGCAGTTCATCTTCTCGGGCAAGGCCCACCCGGCCGATCAACCGGCCAAGGAGTACATCAAGCTGGTGGCCTCCAAGCTGAAGGACTCGACCTTCGGCCGGGCCATCGTCTTCCTCGAGGACTACGAGATCCCGGTGGCCCGGATGTTGGTCTCAGGCGTCGACGTCTGGCTCAACACCCCGCAGCGCCCCAAAGAGGCCAGCGGCACCAGCGGCATGAAGGTGGTGCCCAACGGTGGCCTCAACCTGTCGATCCTCGATGGTTGGTGGGCCGAAGGTTACGAGCCGGGAGTGGGTTGGGCCATCGGTTCCGGTGAAGATCACGGCGAAGGCAGCGATTTGGTCGAGGCCAACGCCTTGTACGACCTGCTCGAGAACCACGTGGTGCCGCTTTATTACGAGCGGGACACCCGCGGATGTCCGGCGGGTTGGGTCCAGACCATGAAGACCTCGATCAAGAAGTTGGCCGCCCGCTTCTCCACCGATCGGATGGTGAAGGAATACGGTGAGCGCTTTTATCTCCCGGCCGCCGACATGTACGTGGCCCGCAGCTCGGGCCCGCGGGAGTCGGTGGAGAGTGTGGTCGGTTGGAAGCAGAAGGTCCGCAGCTCCTGGCACGACGTGCGGGTCTTGGACGTCAAAGCCAACGCGGGTGAGGCCCGCATCGGTGAGCCGCTGACCATCCGCTGTTGGCTGCGCCTGGGCGCCCTCGGGCCCGAGGACGTCGACGTGCAACTTTATCACGGGGCCTTGGACGCCAAAGACGAGATCCACGGGGCCCAGACCATCTCCATGCGTCACCAGCACTACCAAGATGGGGTGCACGAGTTTGTGTGTGACGTGCCGTTCCGGACCAGCGGGCGCTTTGGCTACACGGTGCGGGTGGTGCCCCGGCACGAGACGGTGTTGATCCCCAACGAGTTGACCCGCATCCGCTGGGCCGACTGATGGTGCTGATCGCTGTCGCCGTCTTTATCATCCTGACGCTCTCCTTCTTCTGCTCCACCTCGGAGGCGTCTTTGCTGTCGGTCAGCCGGGTGCGCATTCACGCCCTGGCGGAACACGATCCTTCGGCCCGCCTGGTGGAGCGGATGAAGGACACCATCGATCGGCCGATCGCCGCGATCCTGGTGCTCAATACGGTGGCCAACACCGCCGGCGCCGCCTTGGTCGGGCGGGAGTGGGAGCGGGTGTATGGTGGTGCTCATATCGCCGCCTTTACGACGATCTTCACGGTCCTGATCTTGGTGGTCGGTGAACTCCTGCCCAAGACCCTGGGGGCCCGGCACAGCCTGAAGATCGCCTTGCTCACCGCTCGCCCCCTTTGGGTGACGATCAAGTTGATCGCCCCGATCGTTGGGCTGGTAGAGCGGATGGGCAAGTTGTTGGGCGGCTCCAGCAAAGGTGGCCACGTTTCGGTCGACGACATCCGGGCCATCACCCGGCTGGCGGTGTCCGCCAAGGTGTTGGGCCGGGAAGAGCAGATGATCATCGAGACGGCCTCCCGGCTGCCCCGGATCCAGGTCACCCAGATCATGATCCACCGAGAGGACATGGTCTGGATCGCGCTCGAAGGCCCGACCCAGGAGAACTTGGCGGCCGCCAAACGTTCCATGCACTCCCGACTCCTCCTCTGCCGGAACAACCTGGAGGACTTGGTGGGCGTGGTGAACGTCAAAGACGTGTTGTGGCGTTTGGTCGAGGACCCGACCACCAAAACCGACTCGGGCCTGCGCTCTTTGCTCGAGGAGGTGGGTCGGGAGCCCCTCTACGTCAACGACGACATCGACGTCTCTCAGCTCTTGCGGCAGTTCTCCGAACACCATGAACACTTGGCCATCGTCCGCGACACCAACGGTCGGGTGGTGGGCATGGTGACCTTGGAGGATGTGGTCGAAGAGCTGCTCGGTGAAGTCGACGACGAATACGATGTGTCGCCGGAGCGGATCGAACGGCTCGACGTCGGCGCCTGGCGTTTTGGGGGCGGGACCTCTTGGGACGAGGCGGCCACCCGCTTGGGCTTGCCCGAGTCGGAGTTCAAGGCCGAGGACATGGACCTCGACGGTCGCATCGACGTCAATGACGTGGCCGGCAATCGCCTGCGCGGCAAGTTGCGCACCGGCGGCGTCTTCACCATCGGCAAGTGGCGCTTTAAGGTGTTGCGCATGCGGCGGGGTAAGGTGTTGACGGTGGAGGTCGCCTTGATCGGCCAACCCTCCCCGTCCTCCACCGACGCCCGACGCGGCGACACCACGTTGTCCTAGTTTTTATGCCTGAGCTCCCCGAGGTCGAGAGCGCCCGTGTCCACCTCGAAGGGTGGCTGGTGGGTCAACACCTGCATTCGGTGCAGGTCCCGCCGACGCGCCTGCTCGGTGATCAACCGGCCGAGCTGGTCCAAGCCACCTTGAGCGGGGCCAAGGTGCAGGCCGTGGTCCGCCGGGGCAAACATCTCTTGGTGGAGCTCGATCGGGGCCGGGCCCTGTATCTGCACCTGGGGATGACCGGTAAGTTCGTGGCGCGGCCCCGGGGGGAAGTGGTCCCTCACGCCCGGTTGGTGCTGGAGCTGAAGGAGCGCTGGGTGATCTTCCGAGATCCTCGGCTTTTTGGCCGGATCGCGGTGGGGCCCAGGGAACGGCTCTGGGACCAATATTTTGCGCCCCTCGGCCCGGACGCCTGGCTTGAGCCCTTGGACTCCGCCGCTTGGTTGGAGCGTCTGGGCCGCACCAAACGACCGATCAAGGTTGCGCTCCTCGAACAGTCGTTGGTGGCGGGCCTCGGCAACATCTACGCCGCCGAGGCCTTGTTCCGGGCCCGGATCCACCCGGAGCGCCCGGCTTCGTCCTTGAGCAAGAAGGAGTGTGGAGCCTTGGCCAAGGCTGTGCAGGTTACCTTGCAAAAGGCCCTGGCGGTGATCGCCCAAGAAGACGAACTCACCTATCTCTCCGAAGGCGGCGACAACCCGTTTTTGGTCTACGAACGGGCCGGCGGGCCTTGTGTTCGTTGCCAGGCGCCGATCGTGCGCACCGTGTTGGGCGGTCGCAGCACGTACCATTGCCCGGCCTGCCAACTCAACGGGCGGCCAGTCGAGACAAGGTCGCGGCCCGCTCGATCAAAGTGAGGAACTGAGCTCGGTCCGGGTCTTGGGTCCCGACACCCCGGGCGATGCTCAAGACTTGGGGCCAACTCCAAGCCCGGGCGTGTTCGCTGTGACGGAGCAACTCGGCCGCGCCGATGACGGCGGTTGCGAAGCGGAGATCGGGATCGGCCCGGTGAAAGGGACGTCGCAACACCGAAAGGGGCACCGAAAGTGCCGTCTCCTTGGCCACCTGACCTCCGGGCACCTTGGCCCGGACCCGGATGGTGCCTAGGCGGGCCTCTTTGCTGGCGATCGTGAGGTCGACCCCCGGGGCCAAGGTCAACTCGTAGAGGGCGGTGACCTGGTGGTCTTCGCCGATCTCGCCGGCGTCGACCGCGTCGTCGCGAAAGTCATCGTCGGCGATGGCTCGGTTGTCGTAGCCGACCAGCCGATAACTTTCGATCCAGTCGGCGTCGAGCTCCACTTGGATCTTCACGTCGGCGGCGACCTCACTGATCATGCGGTAGAGATCGCGCTCGAAGATCCGCCGCGATTGTTGATCCGAGTCCACGTAGAAGTAGTTGCCGTTGCCCCGGTTGGCCAACTTCTCCATCATGTCGTCGCGGTAGTTGCCGTTGCCGAAGCCGATGGTGGAGAGGGTGATGCCTCGGGCCTGGTGTTCGGCGATGTCGGCCAGGAGATCATCGGGGGTAGTGGCGCCGATGTTGGCGTCGCCGTCGGAGAGCACCACCACCCGGGTGTAGGTGCCCGGGCGGCGCATCTCTTCGGCCTGTTCATAGGCCAAGGACAGACCGGACTGCATGGCGGTGCCGCCGCCGTTGTTCAGCCGGGCCACCGCGGCCTCGATTTGCAGGCGTTCGGAGGCCGAGGTTGGCGGCAAGACCACCGACACTCCGCCGGCGTAGGTGGTGATCGCCACTCGGTCCGAAGGCGCCAAGACCTGGACCGCCCGGACGATGCTCCGTTTGGCCATCTCCAGTCGATCGTCGCCGGTCATGGAGCAGCTGGTGTCGACCAAAAAGACCAGGTTGTTGGGCAAACGGGAGGCGGGACGAGGCGACCGAGCCTGGATCCCGATCCGCAGCAGGTGGCGGCTCACTTCCAGCGGAGACTCGGCGCCGTCGGCTTCGATCGCGAAGAGCTCGTCGTCGACCACCGGCGGCAAGTAGTCGTAGCGGAAGTAGTTGAGCATCTCTTCCGGGCGGACCCAGGAGGGATCCGGCAGTTGGCCGTTTTCGAGGCTGCTGCGGATCATGGTGTAGGAGGCGGTGTCCACGTCGATGCCAAAGGTGGAGAGCCAATCCCGATGGGCGTCGATCCGTTGGGTGACCTCGACGTCGTGCCGGGCCGGGAAGTCGCCCGGGGTACCGCCGCGGAAGGGCAGGGCGAGTTCGGCGTATTGAAAGGCCCGGTATTCGGCGTCGCTCCGGGTGCCTTCGGTCTGGTGATCTCCATCGCGAGCGAGGTTGGTGGCTTGGCCGTGGCCCCGACCGCCGGTGCCCAGGCCCCCAAATCCTGCCGAACTCCCACCAGACCCGTAGCCCCGGCCCGCGACGATCCCACTGGCGCGAGCGCGTCGACCCCCGAAACGCCCAGCCCTCTGTTTGGGGGCCCTGCTAGGTTTTGGGCGCCGCTCCAGGGTCACGGTGAGCGGGAGGGCGGTTGCGGTGCCGCCGCCCTGCGTCCTTCGGATCTCTAGGCCGGAGGGGATCGGCGCTTCGATCTCCGGGGTCGGTGGCTCGGCCCGGACTTCCTCGATGTGCTCCGGTTCGGGCCCCACCATCGGTCCACAGCCCGCGGCCACCAGCCAAAGCACCCGCCAACCTCGCTGTCGTTGAGCCATGTTGGTCCTGTCACCGTGAGGTCGTGATCGGTTCCCGCAACGGGATCTTCGGTGCAGGTTGGGCCGACGCGAGCCGGAGCGATGAGACCGAACACGACCCGCACGGCTTTACGCGGTCGAGGCGCTCGAGCCTCCCGCCCGGGAAAAGTAATGCGAGTAGGTGCTTGGCCCTCCGGACCACCCGCGCCATGATCCGGGCGCATGTGGTCCCACCTCCGGCTCCTGACCTTTTGCGCGGCTTGTGCGGCCTGTGCCAGCCAAGCTGAGGCCCCGGGGCCCCCTCCACCGGCGGCGCCTTCGAGTTGTGTCACCGAGTGCGAACGTTCCCAGCAGATGCGGGCGGTGGCCGCCGAGGTCATCACTCAGGAGTGTGAGGCCCGTTGTGCGGGCGACGCCGGGTGATCGATGCCCTCAGCGGGCCAGGTGGATCGGCGTGATGCCGTTGTGCCGGCTGGAGATCGCGAAGACGGTGTCGCTGGAGGTCACCAGCTGATCGATGCTGATCATCGAGACCTCCAATAGGCTCGGAGTGACGAAGAAGCCGGTGCCGATGGAGAGGGCCGCGCCCACCAGCGGTGGCCCGGGGCGCTCCGAACGAGCCAGGCCGATCAAGACCCGACAACCGGAACCGCTGGGACTCGCGCAGGTCAGCGGATCCAAGGCCAAAGCGGTCGGCTCGAGGCCGGGGATCAACGAGAAGGCGCTGACCTGGGCCAAGGTGAAGGGATCGGGCAACACCCGCACCAGCTGGTGAGGGCCGCTGGGGCTCCGGATGCCCAAGACCACTCCGCCGCCCGGCAACGCGACGATGGCGGTGGGGGTGCCGGTCAAACCCACGGCCGTGGCGGCGCCGCCCCCCACTGGGATCAACCAAAGAGCCGGGCTGGGGGCCCGACGATCGAAGACGGCGAGGGTGTCCCGGTTGAACCACGCGGCCTGGTCGATCTGTCGGAGCTCGGGCAAGGCGATCACCGGATCGGCGCTCAAGGGTGGGTCGGAGCCGGTGAGGTTGATCCGCAGCAGGCGGCCTTCGGTTCCGGAGCTCCCAAAAAAATAGGCGCTGCCGTCGTCCCCTGGGAGCAGACCGGCGGACAAAAAGCCCAAGGCTAGGGCGCCCACTTGGCTCAGCGGATCGGCGAGGTTGGCCAACACCGCTTGGTTGCCGGCCGCCACCCAGACCTGCTGTTGGCCCGAGGCATAGGCCAAAGCTTGGCTCCCGTCGGCGACGTCATCGAGCCGGAGGCGCGCCGAGTCGGCCTCGGGGCTGAGCGCCGAGGTCAAGGCCAAGGCCGGACCCGAAGTGATCCCACATTCCCCGTTGATCGATCGCTCGCAAGTGTCGGTGCAGGCGGTCGTGCAGGCCTCGGTCAACACGGCACCGGTGCACGTCGCCCACTCGTTGGCGGCGCACTGGTCGATATTGTAGGAGGTGCACAACCTCGTGCACTCGGTGCTGCAATCGATCCCGTCCAGGCTGCAGCCGGTCGCGCGGCACTCGTCCAGGCCGGCGCCGCTGATCAAAAGTTGAGGGGCGCGGCCGGTCACCTCGATCGGAAGGACGCCAGTGATCAGGCCGGGGTACAACGCGAAAGGCGTCCGCCCATAAAAAACGCCTGGGCCATGGCGCGGGCAGCCGGTTTCGCCCAGATAGGTTCCCATCGTCGACGCCACCAAGGTCCCTGCGCCGCAGTCGAGGGCGAAGTAGGGGCCGTTGCCGAAGAGCCCATTGCCTTCCGGGAGTGGCACCGGCTGGCACGGTCCCCTCGGGGTGCTCAGCCCGCCGCTGGCGTCGAGGGTTGCCTCGAGGGCGTCGAAGCCGCAGCGGGAGAGGTCGACCTTCAGCTCGCACCCCAGCTGGTTGACCGGCGCCACGCAGCGGAACCCGTCGGCGGCGGTCACCACCAGGCCCGGGGCGACGATCGGGCAAGGGGGCCGCACCACCGGGCCACAGAGGATGGTCCCGTCGGCGCCGCCGCTGGTGGCGGCCAGGCGCCCGTCGGTGGCGGCATAGGTTTGCAGCATCACCGACTCGAGGAGCGGCGCCCGATCCCCGCAGCCTTCGTCGATGCGGGCGACGCCCAAACAACTGGCGGGTTCAGCCTCGCAGTTGGTGGTCGGCGCCAGACAGGCCAGGCGTGAGGGGCCGTCTTCGACCTGGGCGCATGCGTCTTGGGCGGCCTCGGTCAGGTCTTTGGCCTTGAGGAAAAAGACCCGCGCTTCCAGGCCACTCGCCTCGGCGGTCACCGAATAGCCGCCCGAATACAGGACCGCTGCCGGCACCACACTCCCGATCGCCACCACCTTGGCCTGTTCGTAGAACACCGAAAAAACGACCTCGGCCTCGGGCCGGTCCGGCAAGGTCAAGGTGGTGTCGCCGCGGCAAGCCAACAGGGCGGCGGGCCCGACGCACAGGCCCAGGGCCAAGAGGGCTCGGCCCAGCCGGCGCCGCTGAAGGGACGGGCTCACAGGTCCTCGAAGGCCGACCCCGCCGCCTTCGCGACCTTGGCCCTTTCGCGCCAGCGGGACAATAAGGTCCAAGCGGCGACCAGGGCCAAGATGCCGCCTGCCAGCATCCCGAGTTGGCTCCCGACGCTGCCTTCGAACTCGAGCTTCTCCTTGAGACGGCGGTGTTCGGTGTTGAGCGGCGCGATCTCTTCGGTCTTGGCCATCAAGTCCTCGACGCCCCTCTTGTCCTTGTTGTTGTAGGCGGTCCAGGCGCGCTTGGCCAACTCGTCACCCATCCAGATGCGCTCGTCTTCGTTCATCTCCTTGGCCTGGGCTTGACGGTAGAGCTCGAGGGCACCGTTGACGTCGCCGTTGGAGAGCTTCTTGCGATACCCTTCCCGCAACATCTTCTCCCGGATGCCGGCGTGGCGATGATCGGAGGGACCGTAGGTTTCGCTGCGCTTGAGCAGGCGTTCGGCCTTGTCGAAGTCGCCGCCGCCTTGGGCGATCTTGGCGCACTGCAAGTAGGCGACGAAGGCGTTGGGCTTGCCCCGGGGATCCGACTCCAGGGCCTCACTGCCCCCTTCATCGACGATCGAGTCGTATTTTTCGCAGGCGTCGATCCACTGTTTGCTGCCGACGTACCGGGCGCCCAAGGTGTGCAAGGAGGGGATGCGTTTTTTGCTCTCCTTCGGGGGCAGGTTGTCTTCGGTCAGGTACTCCTCGGCCTCGACGGAGGCCTGGACCGCCTGTTGCCTTTGGGTGCCGGGGCCCCCGATCCGAGTGGTCCCGATCTCGATGTCCGGCGACGACTGGGCCCAGGCCGCGGAGGCCAAGGTGGTGCCGGAGAGGGTCAGGACGGCGAAAAAACGACCGTTCATGGGCCCGCATCCTGGCGCCCCGGCGGACCCGACGCAACCGATGGTTGTAGGGTCCTCCAGTAGGCCTGGAGGAGGTCCCGGTGATAGGGGTACAGCCCCTCGGGCAAGGTGTCCTCTGGCCCGTACCAGCCGCCGCCGGTGATCTCACCGTGGCCGGGTGCTGGGAGCTGGAGCGGGCCCAGGGCCTGGGCGGTCATGGTGACCGAGACGTAGCCCCCAGGCAGGAAGTGTTCGGTGTCGAAGAGCGCCGGATCCGGCGCGATCGCCAGCCCCAGCTCTTCGTCCAGCTCCCGCGCCAACCCCACCGAAAAGGTCTCCCCTCGGTTGATGAAGCCACCGGGCAGGCCCCAGCGCCACGGGGTGCGGAAGCGGTGCTCCAGCAACAGGATCCGCCCGTGTTCGTCGCGGATCAGCCCGACCACCCCGACCAAAAAGTGATCATTGGTGAAGAAGAGCACCCGCCGCCGCCAGGCCACCGGGATCCGATCCCAGGCCGCCTGGGCCAAACTGAGCAACCGGTCCCTCTTGCCCGGCTCAGCCTTCACTTTGGGCCTTGGGCTTGCGCATCGCCTGGAAGACCTCTTTCAGCTGTTTGCGATCGTGGCGGATCAGGTTGCTGAACTCGCCCGCACCCTGGAGTTGTTCGCCGCCATCGATGTCGATGCACTGGCCGTTCACATAGGCCGACTCTTTGGCCATCAGGTAGGCCGCCAGGTTGGCCAGCTCTTCGTGTTCACCGAAGCGACCCAGCGGTATCCGGGCCTTCATCTCAGCGGCGGCGGCTTCGGCGTCGAACACCAAAGCCTGCCAAGCCCCTTCGGTCGGGAACGGCCCCGGGGCGATGGCGTTGAGCCGGATCCCGTAGGCCGAGCCCCACTCGACGGCCAGAGATTTGGTCATGGCCAACACGCCGGCCTTGGCCATGGCCGATGGCAAGACGAAGGCCGATCCCGAGTGTACGTAGGTGGTGAGGATCGAGACGATCGATCCACCTTGTCCTTGGCGGATCATCCTGCGCCCCACCGCTTGGGTCAGGTACCAGGTCCCCTTGAGCACGATGTCGACGATGGCGTCGAAGCCCCCGGTCGAGAGCTCTTCCGCGGCGACCAAAAAATTACCGGCGGCGTTGTTCATCAGCCCGTGGACCGCACCCAACTCGGCCACGGTCCGTTCGACCAGGTGGGCACAGGCGTCGGGATCCCGGATGTCGGTGGGGATCGGCAAGACGTGGGCCCCGGTCTCGGCCCGGAGTTGAGCGGCGGCGGTCTCGAGGCGTTCGGCGTTCCGCGAAGCGATGACCACCCGGGCGCCCAGTTCGGCGTACCGTTTGGCCATTGAACGCCCCAAGCCGGTGCCGCCACCGCTGACGATCAAGTTCATGCCGCGAAGCAGATCGGGTCGAAACATGAGGGCCTCCTAGGGTTCGTAGAGATCAACTTCCACTTTGGTGCCGGCGGGCAACACCTCGGCTCCGGCTTCGAACAACACAAAGCCGTCGGCCCGGGTGACGGTGGACAACAACGAGGCTCCACCCGGGATGGGCCGTGCCCGAGCCGGGCCTCCCGAGGGATCGGGCTCGAGCAAGACCCGGACGATGTCGACTCGATCGGCGGGCTTCTTCAAGGCTTCGGACAAGACCGCGGTTTGGCGTCGGTAGGGCCACCGGCTGGGCGCGCCCCCCAAACGTTCCAGCATGGGGCGACCGAAGAGATCCCAAGCGACGAAGGTGGCCACCGGATAACCGGGGGCCAACAAGAGGGCCGAGTGGGGCGTGAAGCCGATGCCGGTCGGCGAGGCCGGCTTCACTTGAATGCCGTGGATCGGCAGCTCGCCGAGCTCTCGGGCGATGACCGGCGCGAAGTCTTCTTGCCCGACGCTGGAGCCGCCGGTGACCACCACCAGATCGGCCCCCGGCGCGCTCAAGGCCTGGCGCAACACCTCGGGGCTGTCGCCGATGATCGGGTGCAGCTCGGGGCGCCCCCCATCCCGACGAACCAGGGCCTCCAGCAAAAAGGAGTTGGACTCCACGATTTCGGTGCCGGTCGGCCGTCGCCCCGGCGGGATCAACTCGGTGCCCGAGGGAACGATCCGCACCACCGGGCGCTTTTGAACCGGGACCTCCAAGGCCCCGATGGTCGCCAACAAGGACAGGTCTTGGGGCCTGATCCGGCGGCCCCTCGAGAGCACCACCGCACCTCGGGTGAGGTCACAGCCGGTCTCCAAGATGTGTTGTCGAAGTTCGGCGGGCCGGCTGAAGTGGACCTCGTCGCCTTCGACCTTGGCCTCCTCGACCATCACCACGGCGTCGGCGCCCTCCGGGATCTTGCCCCCGGTCATGATCCGGACCGCCTGGTGATCACCCAAACGTCCTTCAAAGGTCTGGGCCGCCAAGATCTGGCCGATCACCCGAAGTTTCCCGGGCAGGTCTTGGGCCCGTACCGCGTAGCCATCCATCGCCGAGCGCGGATGGGCCGGGACGTTTTGTTCCGCCAGCAGCTCTTCGGCCAAGATCCGGCCCAGGGCCTGACGGAAGGGGACTCGCTCCACCCCGAGGGGCCGGAGGCGCTGGGCGATCAGGGCTTGAGCTTCGGCGACGCTGGTTCGCCGGCCGAAGCCACGCATTCGAACGTCGCCGCTCATCGCTTCAAGGTGCGCACGTGTTGGACCACCTTGCGGATCTGCTCGGGCTTCAGGGAGTCCTTGAAGGCCGGCATCTTGTCCCGCCCGTTGGTGGCCAAGTTGAAGATGTCTTCGTCGGACATCCGATTGTGGAGCTCGGCCGAGGTCAGGTCCCCGATCTTGGGCATCATCTGCCGCATCATCGCGCCCGTGCCGTCCGGGCCATGGCAGTTGGCGCAGGCCATCAGATAAAACCGTCGACCATCCGCGAGGTCACCGCCCGGTGCCGGCGCAGCGGGGGGCGGGGGGGCCGGAGGTGGGGCCTTGGGCGGAGCCGCCGCCGGCGGATCGTCGCAAGCGTAGGCCATCAGGGCCATCACCAAACTTGAGTAGAGGAATCCACGCATCTGGGGCGGCCTTAACACGGCCGGCGCCCGAGCGAAAAGGACTCGGGGGTTCAGTCGACCATTCGAGCGACGCCCGCCCGAGTGACGTTGATCCGATTGGTAAGGCCCGTTTGGGTTTCGATGACGGAGATGTCCCCGAAAGCTCCGGTCCCGCCGTTCCGCTCGAAGCGGAGCACGTTACCGGGGAGGGGGGCATTGAGGACCAGGGTCAAGTCGGCGCCCAGGTAGTCGTCCAGGCGCGCGATCTTGTACACCAAGTTGTTTGGTGCCGCCGCCGGGTCCAGGGTCCACAACTGAACGCGGTACTCGGAGGGCGGACCGGCATTGAACACCACGTCCACTCGATCCACTAGGAAAGGGAAAGCGCCGGTGGGTGACGCGCCCGTGACCGTGATGTTCCGAGCTTGTCGAAGCGTTGAGACCAGATCTCTGGTGGAGATCCTCAGCTGTTCCCGAGGCTGGAGCCGACTGAACATCGTCGTCGCCAACGCCGACAGGATGCCGACGATTGCGACAACCACCATGACCTCGAGGAGCGTGAAGCCCCTGCTTCTATCGCTTGTTGATCGCACGCTCCACCTTCACCACGAACTGGCCTCGATCGAAGCTCAGCACGACGTCTTGGCCCTTCAACTTGGCGATCTCCGTCGCCACTTGGCTTTCCGGCGCGAACCGGAAGCGGCCGTACACCTCATTTTGGTGAATCCCAAGCCGAGAGACCTCGCTCGGGATGCCCTTCACCAGGTGCGGCATCTTCTCCAGGGCTGCGCGATCCTTCGCGCTCACCACCAACTGAACCACCACCGATCCATCCGCGGTGGAGTCCACCTTCCCTCGAACGGTGCTCACCACGTCCGACGCCGCGGCCTCGGTCGCGCCGACCACCGGGAGCGCCAGGGCCAGCGCCAGTGACATAAGCCAGGTCTTCATCATCGGTCTCCTTCGCTCGGTCGCGGTCACGGCCGCAGGCGCCAGTTCAAGAAGCGGTTGCGGCCCATCTGGACCTGACGCGGGTTGAGGGAGCCGTTGTCGCCCAACACCATGACTGCGTCACGGCTGGCGACCAAGACGGGACCCATGCCGATATCCGCGCTGGTGTCGGTCGACGCCAACCGCTCGCCGGCCTCGTAGACCGAATTTCCGTTGGGGTCATAAACCGCCTCCGAGGTGCAACTGTCCACGGCGTAGAAGTTGGCAGTACCTGAACCCGCGTTCGGATCCGTGAGGTCTGGGCACTGAGACGGCGTCCCGGGAATGAAGCTCTTGAAATAGGCTGTCTGACCGAACACCAGCGGGTTCCTCAGAACCTGCTCGTCGTCTGCCAAGGTCAAGTACCAACCCTTGATTCCCGGGGCCAGGGTACGGGGATCGATCGAGTTGAGCGCGGTGACGTTGGTCAGGTTGGCCAAGGAGGTTCCGACGCCCACCGTGTTGTCATCCCAAAGGACACCGAAGAGGTTGCGACCCGCGCCCAGCAAGGTCGTGTTCACTGGGTTTTGCTGATCGCCGGTGGCGAACACCACCTGGATCGAGTTGACGCCCGTGCAGCGGGATCGGACCAGATCCACTCGGGTCTGGATCTTCCGGAAGCTGAAGGACGACTGGGCGGAGGCCAAGGTCGACGGCCACACTCCAGAGGCCACCAGGTCGCTGTTCAGCCGGATGATGCGGTTGACGGTCCAGGTCCCCGGCGTTGCGCCCTGGCTGAGGCGCCAGATTTGGGCGCATTCGTCGGCGAAGTACGCCCGATCCACCCTGCCGGCGACGTCGAGCACCGAAATCTCGGAGGAGATCGAACACCGCATGTACTGCAAATCGCTATAGGCGGCTCCAGCCGTCGGATCGAAGCAGCGGCTGCCCACATCGTTGCCGTAGCAGTTGGAGGTGAAGCGCAACAACATGCCGTCGTCGGTGACCGTGGGGTTGAAGGCCTGGCTCGGGTCAGGGCCCGAAGCAGAACCGGCCGGTCCGTTCCAGCGGTTGAGGTCGACCACGAACAGCGACGGCGCCCAGAAATGGCTCAGGTTGGGCGGCGTACCGGTCGGGCTGGCCGCGGCCGTGAGGTACTCGATGCGATCGATGTCGAAGGCCTGGTGGCCGCCGCCGTTGCCGCTGCCGTCGGTGGCGAGCCGCAGGCTGATCATGTCGTCGTACACCCACTCGCTGGTGACCGCTCCGCCGTAGGTGCCGGTCAAGACGTCAGCGACGGTGCCATCCCCGGCCATGACCTCGATGCGGTCGCCCGGCTCGATGTCGACCGTGTTGAACACCACCCGATAGGCATAAGCGCCAGGAATGACCAACGGGCCGACCGGAACGTCGAGGGGGGCGAAGTCAGGATAGCCGACGGGCCACAAGTAGTTGCAGTAGGCCGAGACCGCCGGCAACGAGGCGCAGGCCACGGGCGTAGGCACCGTCGAGACGTTCCACTCGTCCTCCAGGTTGGAGGGGACCGGCACCGGGGAAGGCGCGGCGACCAGGTTGGTCACGCCATCGTAGCCACGCATGTGGCCGCTTCCGAAGACCGCCACTCGATACACCGCGTCGGGGTCGATGGTGTTGCTGACCCGCATCTGACCCAGCCACGGCGGCGACCAGGCGTCGGCCAGGTCACGATAGTGGGTGCCAGCCTGTCGGCGGAGCGCGAAGACCGGGTTGACGCCGGCCAGGAAGGTCCCGTTGAAGGTCGTCACTGGGATCAGGAAGTACGCCGCACCAGCGCGCCCGGCGCCCACCACCACAAAGGCTGCCTCGGTGGCCCCGATGCGCAGGTCCCCGTTCTGGTCGTCGAGGAACAGGCGCGGAGAGGAGTCCAAGAGGTAGGCCTTGCGGCGAGCCGTCGAGAAGTGCGCGAAGAGGTCGCGCAGGGAGTAGTTCATGGAGGGGTGGGGCGCCATCACTTCGGCCGGGATCAAGGCCGAGACCTCGAAGCCGTCGTTGGCACGGAACGCGTGGAACATGCCGTCATTGGCAGGCATGAAGATGAACTCCGGTCCGGGGAGCGCTCCACCCGGCTCGTAGCGCAGCAGGAGCGGCTGGGCATTTTGGGGGTCGCCGAGGGGCCATTCTGCCGCGGCGACGGGGTTCCGGTCGTCCGGGTCCTTGCCCGACACGTCGTCGTCGAAGGCGCCGTCATTGTCGCTCAGGTTCGAATCGAAGGTGTAGCCGTGGAGGCGGTTGATCCCGTGGACTCGCCCAATGCCGTGCATGTGGAGGTCATCCGTGCTGGCGATGGAGGGGCGCAACTGGGCGTAGGCCGCCCCGCCGAAGCGGTAGAACCGGATATTGCGCGGGTAGGCGAGGTTGATCTGCACCCGAGTTCGCAGCAACGCCCCGGCGCCGCCGAGGGCGCTATTCACCGAGTTGTTCCCGGTGAACACGTCGACTGGATCGTCATTGTTGACCACCTGGGTCAGGTCCAAAGGATTTGCGGTGTAGAAGCAATCGTCGTTGGTCGTGTCAAAGTTCCCGGTCGGCAACAGATCCGGGAGGAGACAGTACCGCTTCAGGTTGCCCTGCCAGAGGCCCACGGCCGCCGGCTTGAAGGAGGCCGAATAGGCGTCATTGCCTGCGAACAAGCCATCCAGCTGCAGGGTCGGCGCGGTGTTGGCCGCCCGGGTCCGGGTGACCATGTTGTTGATGATCGAGTTGAACGCCGCGTCCAGTGCTCGGACGTTGGTCGCGTGGAAGTAGAGACCCTCCCCAAGGTTGGCGACGTTGATCAGGTTGGCCGGTGTGAAGGAACCCGAGAGGCCGAAGCCGATGGTGTAGGTCTTGATGTCCTGGGGCCCGGTCACGCCAGGGATCATGTCTTGATAGGCGGTGCTCACACCGCAACCGGCGTTGATGGTGCCTGACATATAGGAGGCCGCACACCAGGGGCTGCCAGCACCGACGCCAAGGGTGTCGGGGGGCCCGGGCGCGTCCGCTTCGAAATCCATGGTCGTCCCACCGCCGTTCGGGTCGCCGTCGGAGAGCAACAACACGAAGCTCGGGCGACATTGCAGCGTGTTCCCGTTGTTGAAGTAGCTGCTGATGTGGGCGCCGGCGTCACGCAGCGCCGCGCTCATCTCGGTCGCGCCGCCCAAACCCATCGACATGACCGCGGTCTCCAGGTCGGTGAGCGACGAGGCGAAGTTGGCCGCCAGGTAGTTGCCATTCGAAAACGGCCGGACGGCAAAGTTCACCCGGCTGGCCCAGCGGTCGAGGACGCCGTCACTGGCGTTGAAACACCCGACCAAGGAGGCCTTCAACTGATTGAGCTTGTCGTTGACGGCGCTCCCGTAGGTCCCGGTGTACCAGGGGCAGACCGAGGGCGAGGCCCCGCCCGCCATCGAGCAGGACTCGTCGAGGACGAGCTCCACCTGGAGCTGGGTCAAGGCTTGGAGGAACTGGTCCACCTGATCGGGCGGCTGTTGCCAATAGTACTCGTCGGTGGTCGCCAGCGGATCGGGGTTCTCGGGGACGATGGCGTTGATCGGATCGCTCGGACCGAGCGCCTGCGCCGAGGAAGCCGCGAAGGTGAGGAGCGTGAAGCCGATTGGGGCAAGATATTTGGGGTTCATCAGTCTTCTTCTCCGCATCACTGAAAGTGGCGAGTCCGAGATACGATACCTTGAGGCCGTGGGGCGAAGCGATAGAACTCGGCAGCCACCTCACGACGAGCCAGCGGCGGGCTCCCAGGTGTGGTGCGGTAGTCACCGGTAACCGCAATTTCGTACACGATCGACCTCACCACCAAGGCCGAGCTCTCCTGCACCGGACCGTTGCGCACGTAACGCACGAAGGCCTCGGCCCGGGGACCGTCGGCTGGCGGGGGTTCGATGAAGTTCACCGCGTCCGGGTAACGTTCCTGTAGGGTGGGGTGGTCTGGCGACGGCGCAAAGCCCAAGCCCGGGACGAGCGGATTGGCCTCGAGGGCCGTTCGCTGATCCGTGAGGACCTCGTCCAGGGCCGACTCGGCGACCGAAAAACTCACGGCGTCCATCCGACCCGCCGCGGCGATCTCGGTGTCGCCCGTCGCCAGGTTGACCATGGCGAGGGTGGCCCCGGTCAGGATCGCGATCAGGATCATGACGGTCAGGAGGGCCGCACCCTTTCGGCCCGAACGTGGGTGGCGTCTGTAGTGGCTCAATTGAGGACTCCAAACTGCATGTGGCCAGTGTTTTTGAGTTCGACCGAACTCGACAGGACCCGGCGCCGGAACCGGTCGGTGCCGACGGCCGGGAAGCAGACCCCGGGTGCAATCGAGGAGCAGACTTGGCCAGAGACGCCCTCGACCTCTTGGGTGCGGGAGCGGGCAATGACCTCGACGTCGATGCGGATCCGGTTGGCGTTGTCGATGCCTCCCGCGGCGGTAAAGGCGACCGTGTTGTCGACCGCCAGGGGCGGAGGAAAGGTGGGTGGGCGTTGCTCGATCACTCGGAAATGAACGCTCTCGACGCCTTCGCCCATCAGGTTGCCGTTGACCGCGCAGATGCCGCGGCCCCCAAAACAGGGCGAGGGAGCGCCGACGGCGAGGATTGCGCCCGCAAGGTCTCGGGTCAGGTCCACCCGAAAAAGGTCCGGTCCATCCGCCGCAAACTGAACGAAGTAGAGCGCGTCAAAGAAGCCGCGGAAGAGGGTCCCGCCGGAGTAGTTGGCGTTGAGGGCGCTGCCGTCGGTCTGAAACAAGTCACCGCGGTTGATGAACGTGATCCGGTCGCAGAGACCGCCGGCGGCGGGGCTTAGGCACTGGCTGTCGGTGCATCCCACGCCAACGTTGACGTTGGTGATCTCGATAACTCGGCTCACCGTGTAGGCCTCGTCCACCATCACCGCGAGTTCGTTCGGCTGAGGCGCGACCCACTCCGGAAAAGCTCCGCCGCAGACCTCGAAGTTACCGGGTGCGGGGGCGTCGTAGGTCGCGATGCTGCGCGCGGGACCGTAGGCGCCGCGAATCCGGAGGTCATCGGAGACCGACGCTCCGTGGTTGAAATCGCTAGAGTTGAACTGACCTCCACCAAACACACCGAGGTCGAGGCCGCTGAAGGTACCGTCGGCGCGGTAACCGCTGCCGAGGCCGGCGAGCTGGAGATCCCGACGGATCGCGTCGATGGTGACCCGCGCGTTCTGCTCGGTATCGAGCACGTATTCGGTCTGCTTCCGAGTGCGGATCTGTTGTTGGGCGAACATGAAGGCGCCGGCCGTGATGATCACGAAGATCCCCACTGCCACCATCACCTCGACGAGTGTGAAGCCTCGGCGTCGCATGAGTTATCGATCTCCCAGGGACCGAGTGGTCTGGATTTGGTGAAAGCGGCTGCTGGCGTCCAGCCAACACACCGAGATCCGGGCCACCCGAGAGGTCGGGTGCGTGACCGCGTTGGGGTGAGGCTGAATCCCGACGTCGATGATGTACGGCCCGCCCTTGCCCGGGCTCCCGTCGATGGCTCCGACCCCGACGGTCTCGACCGGAACCGGGTCGATGGTCTGGACGCGGCATCCCGACGCGGGAGGTGCGGTCAACACTCCTCCTGGCCCCATGCACCCTGGCGCAGCACCGTTACACAACACCGCGATCTCTGCCGGAGTTTTGGTGGAGAGTTCATCCGCCCGCATCTGCAATAACAGGGAGGCGTTGGACATGTCTTGAGAGCGACGGGCGGACTGGGTCAAGTTGACCTGCAGGCCCAAGATGCCGACCATCCCGATCGCCAGGACGGCGGCCGCGACCATGGTCTCGACTAGAGTAAACCCGGAATTGGATCGGGAGGGGCGCACGATGGCTGTCACAGTGCAAAGCGACGGCCAGCGCCTGGGGCTCCGCCTTCCCCTCCAAATTCGGTCAACCTCGCAAGCTCTTGCATAGGCCAACTTGCGGGGTGCCCGGACGCCCGGACCGGGGTCACGGGAAGAGACCTCGGGCCAACATCGCCTCGCTAACTCGGTGAATCCCTAGCATCAGGGTCGCGGTCCGCATGTCGGTCTGGAACTTCTCCTTGAAGGACAGGGCCTCCTGGAAGGCGTTGCCCAAGATCCGGAAGAGGCGTTCGTCCACGTCCTTCGAGTCCCAGAAGAAGGACTGCAGGCCCTGCACCCACTCGAAGTAGGAGACGGTCACCCCGCCGGCGTTGGCCAGGACGTCGGGCACCACGAAGACCTCGTGTTGTCGTTGACGCAGGACCTCGTCGCCCTCGGCCGTCACCGGACCGTTGGCGCCCTCCGCCAAGATGCGGCACTTGAGTTGACCGGCGACCTCGGCGTCGATGACCCCGGACAAGGCGGCGGGCACCAAGACGTCGACGTTCAGGGTCAGGAGGTCCCGGTTGCTGATCGGCTGAGCGCGCGGATAGTCCTTCACGCTCTTTCGGATCTCCACGTACTTGAGGAGGTGCTTCACGTCGAAGCCCTCGGGGTTGTAGATGCCGCCGCTGACGTCCGAGACCGCGACGATCTTCATGCCCATCGACTCCAGCTTGCTGGCGGCGTGGGTGCCGACGTTGCCGAAGCCTTGGATCGCGACCCGCTTGCCGAAGAGCTCGAAGCCCAGGTGTTCACCAGCGGCCCTCACGACCGCGGCCACGCCGTGCCCCGTCGCTTCGACGCGCCCTTGGGATCCGCCGAGGAAGATCGGCTTTCCGGTGACCACCGAAGGAGAGACGCGACCCTTCATCTCCGAGTAGGTGTCCATGATCCAAGCCATGGTCTGGGCGTTGGTGCCGACGTCGGGGGCCGGGATGTCCAGCTCGGGGCCGATCATCTCGAGGATCTCGGTGGTGTAGCGCCGGGTCAGCCGCTGATTTTCGGCGCGAGAGAGGGGCGTGGGATCAATCCGGATGCCACCCTTGGCGCCGCCCAACGGCAAGCCCACCACCGCACACTTGAAGGTCATCAACATCGCCAGGGCCGACACCTCACCGAGGCTGACCTCTTCGTGGTAGCGGATGCCGCCCTTAAACGGACCCCGGGCGTTGTTGTGCTGCACCCGATAACCCACGAAGTTCTTCACCGAGCCGTCGTCCATCCGCACCGGGATGCTGACGATCAACGCCCTCTGCGGCGTGAGCAGCCGGTGGGTGACGTTGCGATCCACCTTTTGGAGATCGGCGGTCCGCTCCACCAAGGCCGCCGTGTCCCGATAAAACTTCGATTCCCACTCCATGCTGGAGCGGTAGCGATCCAGGCTTTCGGTGGTGGTCGCCTCGGGGACGACGTCACTGGCTTCTTTTTTACCCTCGCTCACCCGGCATTCCTCCGCGTGGCCGGAAGCTAACACCAGGCGAGGTGTGAGCGCGACAAAGCGAGTTGCATCCGGCCCGGCGGTGGTGCTTGCATGGCGGGCGATGTCGATCCTCGCCCGTCGTGGTTGGCTGGTTCTCCCGCTTTTGGCCGCGTGTGGTGAAGACCCGCCGCCGCCTCCGCCCCCGCCGCCCACGATCTGGAAGGTGTTGGTCACCCACGCCATCACCCAGGCGCCCTTGGTCGGGGCCCGGGTCACCGTCGACGGACAGTGGCAGCAGACCGGCCCGGACGGGACCGTGAGCACCGAACTCGAGCCCGGGACGTTCAGCTATCGGGTCGAGGCACCGGGCTTTCACTTCGTGCCCGAGCCCTTCACCGCCACCCCGACCGTCGCCGTCCCCGCCAACCTGACCACCACCACCACCGTGGCCTTGTGGCCGAGCTTGGCCCGGAGCGGCCCCGGGTCGATCGCGGGTCAGGTCACCCAGGACGGGGCCCCCGTCGCAGGGGCCCTGGTCGTGGCGACCTCGGCGATCGAGGGCTTTGCGTACACGGACGGAGAAGGCCGCTACCTGATCACCCAGCTCAACGCTGGCGAATATCGGGTCCGGGCCTTCATGGGCGGCCGCATCGGGACCGAAAAGACCCGGGTGGCGGTCAGTGAGGCCACCGACGGCGTCGACCTGGTCATGGCGGGGACCCCGGCCGGCAGCGTGGGCGGCGCGGTCAGCGGCGGCTCGACCCGCGTCTGGCTGACCCACCCCACGACCGGCGAGCCGATCCCCGGGCTCGTCGCCGAAGTGACTGGGGGCCGCTATATCCTCAACGGCGTCGCCGCCGGCAGCTACGGGGTGCGCGCCGGCCTCGAGCGGGATGGCCTGACCCTCGATCCCGATCCCATCCATGAGGATGGGCCGATCGAGGTGACCGTCGCCGACGCCGCGGTGACCCGCGATCTCACCTTGTTGCCGGCGGTCCTCGGCCTTTCACCGACCGACACCACCAGCGCCCCCGCGAGCCCCTCCTTCGATTGGACCCCGGTCCCCAACGCCGACTTCTACGTCCTCGAGGTCTTCGATTTGGACGGGGTGAGCCTCAGCGGTGGCTTCGACGCGGTTGGGAGCCCTCGCACGCGGATCCTGCAGAAGCCCGTGGCCTACACCGGTCCCGCTTTGGCGCCGGGGGGGCGTTATCGCTGGCGGGTCTGGGCCGGCGAAAACGACGCCGTGGTGGCCAGCGAGTTCAAGTTGATCGCCGCCAGCGAAGAGCGGGGCGGCGAGATCATCATCCGCCGCTGACGCATCCGGTCGAGGCCGAACTTCAGGTTGACTCCTGCCGACCTGGGTGGTGCTCCTGCCCCGGTTCGGCCCACCTTTCCGGGTCGACGGTCGAAAGGGGAACAGCATGCACGTGCAAGCAGCGCGCGCTTCGGTGCGCCATGGCTTCCTGCTCGCGGGTGGGCTCGTGGCCGGGCTCGTGGGTTGTGGGGGCGTCTCGGACTGCAAGGAAGACGGGGCGCTCTGCGCCGAAATGCTCAACAAGAACGCCGAGAAGTGTGCGTTCTCCTACCAGCTCCGGCAGTCGGAGGATCAACGGCAACACTGCGAAAACGCGGTGAAGGTGGTCGGGAACCAGAAGATCAAGGCCGCGATCCCGGGCCTGGTGGCGATCTTGAAGACCCCCGAGAGCTCCACCCCCGATGACAAACACCGCCTGGAGGCCGCCAAGGCCCTGGGCCGCATCGGCGATCCTTCGGTGGTCGACGCGTTGCTCGAGGCCTTGGACCTCACCGTGGGCACCAGCTCGGATCCCAAGGACAAGGCCGGCAACCGCAGCAACGAGGAGATCTGCCAGACCCTCGGCATGCTCGGCGAAAAGAAGGCCGTGCCGAAGTTGGTCGAGGCCATGCAGAAGAGCCGCGACGACTACGTGGTGTTGAAGGCCGTTCGGTCTTTGGGGCAACTCAAGGACCCGGGGGCCGTGGCGCCTCTGTCGAAGGTGGCCCTCGAGCACAACAACAAGTTCATGCGCAAGAACGCGGTCCAGGCCTTGGGTGAGCTCGGTGAGCTTTCGGCCACCGACGTCTTGGTCCGGATGATGTTCATCGAATACCAAGGCGTGTCCTTCTACAAGGAGGCCTCCTTCGCCCTCTACCAGCTCGGGCCCGGCGTCGCCGACAAGTTGCTCGAGACCATGTCGGGCAACAACAAGGAAGTGAACGCGGACTTCGAGAAGACCGGCGGCGTCAAGGAGTCGGCGATCAAGGCCAAGTGTGGTTTTGTCCTCGGCGATCTTCGAGACAAACGGGCCGTCGATCCCTTGATCGAGGCCTTCAAGGGCGCCACTCAGCCCGACAAACTCGACCCGGTGGTGATCGCCTTTTCGGCGGCGCCCCTCGGTGCGCTCGGCGACGCCAAGGCCGTCCCGGTCCTCAAGGCCGAGATGGGCACCTTGGACGCGTCGTTGCGGGATCCGATCATGCGGGCCCTCAATCAGCTCGGGGATCGTTCGGTGGTGCCGGACATGATCACCGCCATGACCAAGGATTCCTTCGTGGCCAAGTGCGTGAAGGACACCGGATCCAGCAAAGAGGACTGCGGCTCGGATGAAACCGCGGCGGCGCTCCACGCGGCCCAGCAGGCGGCGGCGGACAACGCCTCCAACTTGGCGGGCGCGGAACACCTGGAGGCCTTCAAGAAGGCGGTCGACGCCGAACAAGCGCCCAAGGTGAAGGCCTACTTCGAGGCTCGGCTGAAGCGGGTGCAGGCCGCGGGCGAGTGCAAGCTGGACGCGGCCTGTTGGGCCAAGAAGCTCGACGACGCCGAGCCGGTGGTGCGGGAGAAGGCCGCCTGGGAGCTCTCCCGGATCAAGGACGCCTCCACCATCGACCGGTTGGCCAAGGCTTTGACCGACACCAAACCCGAGGCACGTTCCGCGGCCATCATGGCCTACTGGGCCTACGGCGACGAACGGGCCATTCCGGCCATCGAGAAGCAGCTCGAGGACGAGTCCTCGTCGGCCGACTTCGTGCGGGTCAACGAAGACCTGAAGCGGATGTTGGTGCACCTCAAGCGGCTCAAGAAGAGCTGAGTTCGTTCCCCCGCGCCCGCCGGCTCAATCCGAGCGGAGGGCGCGGATCGCCTCGAAGAGCCGCGAGTCCAAGGCCGGCTTGGCCAAAAAAGCCGTGTGCCGATCCCGGAAGGACTCCGCGCGCATCGTCCGCTCCAAGGTGGTCAACACCAACACCGGCAGGTGAGCCAACTCCGACTCGAAGCGTACGCGCTCGAGGAGGTCGCGGCTCAACTCGGCTTGGGCCGGTTCGTCCAGCACCATCAAGGAATAGGCTCGGCGCTCCTCCAGGGCCCGCCGCAGCTCGGACAACACGTCTTCGGGCCCCACCACCTTGGCGGAGATGCCCCGCGGCGCAAACTGGGCCAACAACACCGCTCGGGTCACCGGGTGGTCCACGGTGAGCAGGATCCGCTCCCCCAACAGATCGTCGGTGATCGAGGTGGTGTTGGCCTCGTCCGGGGGTTCAACCTCGAAGGGGATCCGGAAGCTGAAGGTGCTGCCCACGTTGGGTTCACTCACCAACGCGATGCGACCGCCCATCAGCTCAATCAGCTGCTTCGAGATGGTCAGCCCCAGCCCGGTGCCGCCGTGGGGGTTGGGGCGATGGGCGTAGGCCTCGAAGATGTAGGCCCGTTCGCTCTCCTGAACACCGACGCCCGAGTCGGCGACCTCAAATTGGACCTGGGCCTTGTCGCCGAGGGGTGGGCCCGCCAAGAGGCGCAGCAGGACGTAGCCCCGATCGGTGAACTTGATGGCGTTGCCCACCAGGTTCAACAGGACCTCGCTGACTCGTCCCGGATCTCCGCGCACCAGGCGAGGCACGTCTCGATCCAGCTCGCAGGCCAACTCCAGGCCTTTTTGGTGGGCGTTGGGGGCCAACAGATCCAGCACCTGCTCCACCGTGTCCCGCAGGTTGAAGGCCACGTGATCGAGCCGTAACTTCCCGGCCTCCAACTTGGAGTAGTCGAGGATCGAGTTGATGATCGAGATCAGGTGCGCGCCGGAGCGGCGAATGATCCGCACCAACTCGCGCTGATCGTCGCTGAGCTGAGTGTCCAGCAGGATTTCGGTCATGCCGATCACCCCGGTCATGGGGGTGCGGATCTCGTGGCTCATGGTGGCCAAGAAGGAGGCCTTGGTGTGGGCCGCCGAAAGCGCTTCTTGGTGGGCCCCGATCAACTCACGCTCCAGCCGCTTCCTTTCGGTGATGCTGCGGATGACCCCCACCAACAGGCGCCGACCGCTCCCGTCCTCGAACAGGGACTTCTTGGTGGACATCACGTGGAGTTGCCCGGCGCCGTCGGTGACCTGCTCTTCGGTCTCGATGCTCTCACCGGTCGCGAAGACCAAGGAGTCCTTTTCCCAGAAGACCGCGGCCTGTTCCTTGGGGAAGAAGTCGAAGTCCGAATAACCGAGCAGCTCACTTCGAGGACGGCCCATGAAGCGGCAGAAGGCCTCGTTGAGCTGGATCCAGGTGTGGCGTTCGTCCTTGACGAAGATCGGATCGGGCACCGCGTCTAGCAGGCGAGTGAGGAAGGCGTTGCCGTGACAGGCTCCGTGGCAGGCCAACTCCAAAAGGGGGGCGCTGAGGTCACTGCTCAACACCGCGTAGCCGTGGCCCAGGGCCCGTACCTCCTCCAGCCCGGCGGCGGTTTCGCAGACGACCACCAGCGGGCCCGCCTCGCCGATCGGCAGGATGGGGCGGACGTTTTCTTCGGCGAGCAGGTCGTAGATCCAGACGTCGGCGTGTTCGGCGATCAACTGCACCGGCGTGGCCCGCTGTTTGGGGAAGAGATCGAAGTTCGGTGCGGCGCGGCCGGCGAAGGTCGCCTGCAAGCGGCTCCGCAGATCGTCCCGGTCGCTGATCACCAGGGCGCGGTTCTTTTCGATCGGGGCTCGAATCCACGACATTTTTGCACGATGCCCGCGCCGCGCGTAGAAACGGGGATGCCCGGGGGGGGGTGCGGGTTTCTGCCGGAAGTCCGGGCCGAGAAACTACGCCAGAACCGGCCGGCGTGATGGTAGAGGCGGGAGCATGCGCGCCGCACTCTGTTTTGCCGGGTTGATCTTCGCGGGCCTGGTGGCCTGCAGCGACGAAGTTGAGGTCCAAGACTCGGGTCCCTCAGACCTTGGCGTCGACGCGGGCCCGAGTGACCTGGGGCCGACCGATCGGGGCGTCGATCAGGGCTTCCCGGACAGCAGCTTCGCCGACGCCGAACCCGCCGACGCCGCCGACGCCGGCGCCGATGGGGGCCCCGACGCGACCCCCGACGCCGGCCCGGCGGACGCCGACGCCCCCGACGCCGATGACCTGGACGCGGGTCCGGATGCCGGCCCCGACGCTGGCGACGCCGGCCCCTTGCCCTGCGACTACCTCGATCTCCAGATCAACCTGGTCCAGTGCCCGGGCGGCTTTCAGTATCTGCGTGGTTTTGAAGATCTGAACGGCAACCCCAACTGCCCGCCGTATTGGGAGTTGGGCGGCAACCAATACAGCACCGCGCCCGCGGCGGTCAGCGGCCAGGGTTGCAACTCAGCTTGCATTTACCAGGCGTCCACCAGCGTCAGCTTGATCGATCCCTGCGGCCGTCGAAACGGCTACATCATCTTCACCGCCAATGGGTGCCCGGACATCTACGAGTTCTCCGACGGCATCTTCCCGTCGGTGGAGGCCTGGGAGGCCCAGCTGAACTGCGGCGGTTGAGACCAGCTATCGGGCTGCCCGTTCGACCAGCCGGGCCACCGCTTGGTGCACCCGGTCGTCGAAGAGGCTGCCGGCGTGGGCCACGTCGGACAACTCCAGGGTCTCGGCCCCGTCCAAAAATGCGCTGGTGTGGGGTTCGATGAACTGGTCGTGCCGCGCGCCGATCGTCAGCAGCCGGTCCTCCAGGCGTGACAAACGATGCCGGCGTCGCCCGATGTCGGCCAACAGCTCGCTGTCGGGGCGAAGGGCCCGCAGGCCCGGGTGAGGCGCGAGGCGGGAGCGCCAAGTGCCGTGGAGCGGCGCGCAGATCGAAGCGAAGCCGGCCACGTGGTCCGGCGCGTCTTCGGCCGAGAGGGCCAGCTGCAACAAGAAGCCCCCCAAGCTGTGTCCGACCACCACCAGCCGTTCACACCGAGAGGCGGTCTGGCCCAGGTGTGCCTTCAGGCGTTGGGCGGTGCGGCGTAGGTCCGTGAAGGAGGAGTACTCGAAGCTGTCGAACCAGCGGACCTGGGGCTCCAAGGTGCGGCGCAGCGACAAAAACTGAGAGCCGTTGGCGCCGACACCCGGCACGAACAATACGCCCAACTTGGCGGTGCTGGTCTCGTTGGCCGGCAGGCGCCCGGCCGCCGGCGCGAGCAAACCCAAACGCAGATACGAGAGGGCCTCGTTCTTCACCAAGCCAAGGCTGGGGCGGGGGCGCTCAGTGCTCATGGCCTTCGTGACCACCGGGGCGGGGTTCGGCGGTGCCGGCCGCGTCCTTCAGCCCACCCAGGCCGTGTTCGGCCAACCAGTGAAAGAACAGGTCCCGGCCGCCGATCCGAGCGATCCACTGAAGCGAAGCGTCCAGCGCCACCGCCGGGTCCTTGGCCTGTTCGGTGCGGTACAAGGAGTGGGACCAGGCCAACTTGCCGTCCTCGAGGTGCTCCAGGCCGATCAACACCCGGGCCGCTCTCAGGTCCGGCTGCTCGGTCCGGGCATCTTCGGCCGCCAACTTGACGATCCAGCGGGCGTCTTTGAGCGGCACCCACTCGACCTCGAACCCCAAGGCCTCGATCGGCGTGGCGAGGGCCTTCTGGGCGTTGGTTTTGTTCAAGCTGTCGCCTCGGAGCAGCAAGCCCAACTTCAAGGTGCGGGCGCCCTTCTTCTTCAGGTTCTGCTGGGCCACGGGGTGGTGGGTGATGGCGTCGTCGAGCCAAACCTTGAGGAGTGGTTCGGTCAGATCCAGCCGGGCAAAGGTCGACAACACCTGCTCCCAGCGCACCGGCTCGGGAAACTTTTGGTCCTGCAGGAAGCGGTTCCGGAGCGCGACGCCGGCGGAGCGGAGGTCCAAGGTCAACTGCTGGCCCGGATCCGCCAACTTCTCCCGGGCGCCCTTCAAGATGGCCATGGCGTTGCCCGGTCCCCGCCGCGGATCCCGCTCCGCTTCGGCGGCTTGTTGCACCACCGGGCGTAGGTTTTCGGCCAAGTAGGGATCGATGGTCTGGCGGGTGGGCCGGGGCTCTTGGAGCACCAGGCCGAGGAACAAGGCGCTGGCGAGGGTGGCGCTCATGACTATTTCTGCTCGGCCAAGGCGGCTTCGATGGTCTTGGCGAAGTGGTCGCCCAAGGAGCCTTTGGCGTCGTATTTGGCCTGCTGCAACACGCCGTTTCGATCGATCATGAAGGTGGCAGGCAAGGAGACGGTTTCGCCGATGTACTTCTTGGCGAAGTGGTTGGACTGATCGATCACCACCTTAAACGGCAACTTCTGCTGGGCCAGGTAGGCCTCCAACTTTTCGCGCCCGTTCTGATCTTCGAGGAGGGCCACCAACACCACCTCCAGGCCGAAGGCGTTGAACTTCTGGTGTACGGTCACCAGCTCGGGCATGGCCTTGATGCAGGGCTCACAGTCGGTGCGGAAGAAGTCGACCAAGAGGGGGTGCTTCTTGGCGTAGCTCTTTTCGGGGCCGGGGTAGGCCAGGTCCTCCAGCTTGACCATCGCGCCGTCCAAGGCCCGCAGGCGAAAGGCTGGGGCGGGTTGGCCGGGCTTGAGCAAAGGGCCCTTGGGAGGGGCGGCCCAGGCCGGGCCCGAGAGGGCGAAGATCAGCGCAAAAACTAGTCCGAACCTCGACATCCTGTGGCGACTCCCCGGGCCTTCGACGAAGGAAGCGCCCGTTTCTTCAAGCGGGCTGAGCCTACCTTGAGGGCGCGGCCCGCGGAAGGCAGGAATCACTTGAGGCCGCCCAGCTGTTCCTCGACCCAGCCGCTGACTTGGTCTTCGGCCAACTTGCAGCTCTTGTCCCGGGCGCCGCTGTAGTGCACGTGGCCGCCCTTCTCGGGCTTGACCTCTTTGACGCCGACGATCCGGTTGGCGTCGGTGTCGTAGAGGACCCCCCGGGCGCCGCAGTGGACGAAGGTGAAGCCGTCCTCGACCGCGGTGGTCTTGGCCTCGTAGCGCACCGCCAAGACGAAGCCGGCCGAACGGGCGCTGGCGTCGGTTTTGGGGGACCCCGACTCCAAGATCTCGCTGGCCAGGCCCTCGGAGATGTTTTCGCTGGCGACCTTAAATCCCTTGCCCGAGACCTTCTGGCGCACCGCACCCGGCCAACGGGAGTCACAACCGCCGACCTTACCTTCGTTCTGACAAAGGACCGCTACCGCCACCACCTTCTTGCGTTCGTCGACCTTGGACTTCAGGCGTTCGTCCAAGGCGGAGACCGCGTCCCAGAGCAGGGCGCTGTTCTTGAGTTTGTCGTGTTGGAGGGGCACTTGGGCCTTCATCGGGCCGAGCAGGGCCTTGGCCTCTTTGAGCTTCTGTTTGGCCTGACCCACGGCGTTGTCTTCGGTCGCTTGTTCGGCCTCCAGGTAGAGGGCCAAAGCCCGGCCGCCCTTTTCCCGCTGACCCGCCAAGACCAGCTCGTATTGGCTGGTGGGCCACTCCACCAAGGCATAAGCGTCGAAGGTCCCGTCGCTGCCGCTGCCCACCACGGTCTTCTTCACGACCGCCTCGCGGATGGTCAGCTCGTCGCCCGCGATGTCGACGGTCAAGGACACCACCTGCTCTTGTTGGCCGTTGGCCTCTCGCTCCACCGAGCTGAAGTCGGACTTGATGCTGGCGCCGCAATAGACGGTCAACTCGGCCATCGCCTTCTGCACCGCCAGTTCTCGGGCGGTGGACTCGTCCGGGGCCCCGGTGGCGTCCCCCACAAAAAAGAGGCTGCGTACGCCCTTGGGACGATCGTGGAACCACTTGGGGGCTTCGAAGGCTGACCGGTTGCCGGCCGGGTTGTCGGCAGGCTGGCTTGCACTTTTGCTGCCTCCGCAGGCCAACAAGACGAGTCCGAAGAGGGGCCAATACTTCTGGGTCAACATCGCTCCATCCTTCACGGGATCGCCTGGAAGCGATCGGGCACTCCATCACCATCGGCGTCGGACAAGCTGTCCAGGCTCTGGAACTGATCGGGCACGTCGTTGCCGTCGTGGTCCGGATCGAGATCGTCGGGGATCAGATCACCGTCGTCGTCCGGATCTTCGAGATCCACCGTGCCATCGCCGTCGCTGTCACTCACCGCCAGGGGGTTGATGGTGTCGCCTTCTCCGACCAACACCTGATAGGTCGGGCTGCAGGCCTGGCCGTCGCAAGAGGCGCTCGGCCGAGAAGCAACGCTCAAGGTGACCGTGCCCAACTCGATGGCGGGGATCGGGGCGTTCGAGTCTCGGCTGCGGCCCGGCAACAGGTCGGTCTGGGACCCGCGGCCGTTGGAAAAACGCAGCGGCGCGATCAGGCTGCCGATGCCGCCCGGCCCTTCGACCGGGGCCTGGAAGAACAGGCTGATGGTGGTGTCGTCGGGGACCGAAAGCCGGAAGGGCACGGCCTCGCCGGCGTTGGCCGAAGGGGAAAAGGCGATGCCCGGCGCAAACAAGGTGATCGGCTCTTCGGCCCGGGCGTCCAGGGCCGCACCCACCAACTCCAGGGCGACCTGTTGACGCCCGAACACCGCTTCGGTCGGTGGGGTGAGGCGGCCGGTGATCAGGCGGCGCCCTTCGGCCGGGGTACTTTCGCCATCGAAGCCTTGGCAACCCAAGGCCATCAACAACCCGAGGCCCAAGGCCCGTCGGCGCCCCCACAACAACAGGGGTAGGAGGGCCACCCACCCGTAGCCCGAGGATCGATCTTCGGTGCCTTGGCAGCTGCAGCCGCCCCCGGTCCCGTCCGGATCTTCGAAGGCTTGATCGGGGGCCATCGGTCCGCCGACCGTACAACCTCGGGCGTCGATCCGCGACCCCGGCGGGGTGGTGGGACAGTCGTCACATTGATCACCTCGGCCGTCCCCGTCGGCGTCGGCCTGGTCGAAGTTGGGTTGGCTCAAGCAGTTGTCGATGCCGTCGGCGATCAGGTCTCCGTCTTGATCGTCGGCCGGGCCGCCGTCTCGACCGGTCATCGGCAGACCGGCGTCGGGGCGAGGTGGGCCCTCGGCTTCTTTGATCTCTGGGAAGACCAGCGGGAACTCGAGGAGCTCTTCGCTCTCCACGTCGCCGTTGGCTTGGACTGCGGCCGGGACCTGGGCCAAGAGGGTGCCGCCGTTTCCGGCCCGATATCGGGCGCCCGCGATGGCCACCTTGGTCGGGAAGTTGGCGCCGAAGCGCTCCACCAAGTTGACCGTGGTCTCGACGACGCCGCCGCTGACCGGGTTGGGCGAACGGATGCGGGTGCCGAACCAAGGCCCGGACCAGTCGGCGAAGTTGCCCCGACCCTCGTCGAACATGGCGAAGGCGCCGGCGTGGCGACCGCTTTTGCCGTGGGGCAGGGCCCGGAGCGCCACCGGTTGTTCACCGTCCCGAAGGAACACGAAGTGGTCTTGCCCGGCGGCGGCGCCGGTGAGGGCCAGGTAGAGCAACTTGCCGTTGAAGGAGGCGTAGAGGGTGAGTTCACCGTCTTGGGCGACTTGGAAGGCCGCGTCGTCCACCACGCCGTCGAGTTGATAGTCGGGCTTGGGCGCTCCCGCGGCCCGGGCACAACCGTCCATGCCGACGTCGGCGCCGATGGCCGTGCCCGCACATTGATCGCAGCGATCCGGCACCCCGTCGAAGTCCACGTCTTCTTCTTCACCTTCGGCCACGCCCACGCAGCGATCGAAGTTGTCCGGGATCTGATCGTTGTCCGCGTCGGGGACCGCCACCGTCGACAGCAGGTAGTCCCGCACCTCGTAGGCCCCCACCGAGACGCTGTGGCCGGCCCTGAGTTGGCTCTTGGCGACGGTCAAGGTGTCGCTCGGTTTGGCCAGGTTGCTCAGCACCACCGGATCACTCGGGATCCGATCGAGGAGTTCGTTGCCCAAATAGAAGGTGACCGGCTGACCGAGGACCGAGGCTTGGTCCCGGTTGGCCAAGACCACCAAGGTCTGGTTGGCCCGGTAGCGGGCGTAAGCGAAGACCTTGTTGGCGCCGTTGTCGCCGTCCGAAGCGATCCGCAAGTAGCTGTTGCCGGGGGCGCCGGGCAGATCGGTGGAGTGGCCTCGCAGCCCCGGGACTGCGTTTCGGATCCGCAGGTGACGCCGGTAGTGAGAGAGCAAAGACAGGTCACCGTTGAAGTTCATCCGGCCCCGCTGTTCGATGAGGCCGATCTCGTCGCCGTAGGTGACCAGCGGGATCCCAGGCAGGCCAAAAAGGACGCCCGAGGCGACCCGCTGCCGGTCTTTGCTGCCGCCGGCCAAGAACAAGAAGCGATCTTCGTCTTGGTTGCCCAGGTAACGGATGCGCACCAGGTTGTTGGCCTCGAGCCGCTCCCGGAGCGCCTGGCGCGGTTGGTTCTGCACGTAACGTTCGGCGTACTCCAAGGCGGTGTCCAAGGAGGAGAACTCCCGGTTGTTGGCGAAGCCGTCCCGGAGCTCCCAGTAGGTGTACGGATCGTAGAGGGCGTCGAACTGCTGCTCGATGTAGTCGGCCACCGGCGGGATGATCTCGGCCAACATGAAGCTGTCGACCTTTTCGGCCAAGGTCGCCCGACGGACCTCCCGCCACACCGACATCGGCGTGAAGCCGGCGATGTCGCAGCGGAAGCCATCCAGGCCCAGCTCCATCCAGAACTCGGCCCGATCGACGGCGGCGGCCCGGACGATGGGGTTGTTGTAGTCCAGGTCGGGCAGGCCGACGAAGTTGAAGGTGTATTGGTAGGAGCCGTTTTGACGGAAGATGAAGCGGTCCCGGGTGATCGCTTGGTCGTTGGCGGCGGCGGTGGTGAACCAGGGGTGGCGGCTGGAGGTGTGGTTGAGGACAAAGTCCAGGATCACCTTGATGCCCAAGGCCTGGGCCTTTTCGATGAACTCCTTGAGATCGTCCAAGGAGCCGTAGTCGGGATGGGTCGCGAAGAAGGCGTCCATCGAATAACCGTGGGTGGTGCCGCTGGGCTCGACCGGCATGATCCAGATCGAGTTGACGCCCAGGCTCTTGATCCAGGGCAGCCGTTCGATGGCGCCCCGGAAGTCACCTTCGCCGTCGCCGTTGGAGTCGGCGAACTCCCGGACGAAGAGCAGGTACATCGAGGCGTCTTCTTTCCAGAAGTCGGTGGGGCGCATGGTGTCCCGACCCTCGACTCGGCCATCGGCGTGGATCTTGACGATCGCTTCTGCAGGATAACTTGCACTTCCGGCGGGGTTGCCGGCCTGGGCGTGGAGGAAGTAGGTCCCAGGGGCGGCGCCGCTCAACTCCACCTCCAGCCCATCACCGCCCGCGACCGGGGTGAGATTCACCGGCGTGTCGGCGTCGGCCCAAAACTGCACCGGCGTGTTCGGCGGCAGGTCCGAGGCCCGGGCCGAAAGGATGGCGCGACCTCCGCGGCTGCCCACGTCCAGCCGCACCCGCAGGCCGGCGTCGAAGTTTTGGGCCACCCGCACCGTGGTGATCGACTCGGCGCTGCTGAGGCCCTCTCGATCCCGCACCACCAGGCCCACTTGGTATTCGCCGGGCTGATCGAAGCGGGCTTGAGGCACGGCGCCCGCTTGGCCCCGCAGATCACCGACGATGTTGCCGTCGGCGTCGATGGCCGGTGACCCGTCGCCGTAACGTTGGCTGCCGTCTTCGGGGCGAGGTTCTTGGCTGACGGTGCGGAACTCGACGTTGCCGGGCCCGCTGACCTTGCGCCAGGTGAAGCTCTGAAAGCCCACCAGATCCGGGTCCCGGCTGGTGCCGCCGTCCAGTTCGACCCAACGCCCGGTGATCGTGAAGCGGCTTGGGCCGGCGTCGGCGATCGGCGCTTGGTTTTGGCGGTTGATGAACAGCGGCACTCGCACTTCGTCGGCGAAGAGGCCGGCCTGGTTGGCCACGTTGAGGTGCAGCAGGTGCAGGCCTTCGGGCGGGTCGGCGAGTTGGGCGGTGATGGTGCCGCCGTTGGCCCCCGGCGTGTAGCTGGAGCTGACCGGCACCTTCACCACGGGCGGCGGCACCCGAGGGCCCCGGGCGACGCCGAAGGGTTCGTTGGTCTCCAGCTCGACCCGGACCGTCGCCGGATCGATCGGCTGTTGATCGGCGCCGAGCTGGACCTGGATGGTGACCGTGGTGGGGGCGCTGGTGACCAAGGCCCCGGGTTTGGGCGAGACGGTGCTGGCGTCGAGTTTGGGCCGGTTGGGGTTGCGGACGAAGTAGACGTTGTCGGTCGAATATTGGCCGCCGAAGCCGGTGAAGCGGGGGCGCGGATCGTTGAAGAAGTTAGAGTCGGGGACGTCGTCGGGGTTGAGGTTTTGGTCGCTGAGGTCGACGTATTGGGTCGGGTTGGCGACGAAGACGTAGATGTAGTCGCCTTCCTCCAGAGGTGCGGTGACCTCCCACTGGTCCCCGCCGACGTTGTTCATCCGCTTGGCCTGCTGGAGGCGGTTGCGGCCGCCGTAGCGATCCACCATCAAGAAGATCTCGGAGACCGGTCCTCGGTAGCTGGTTTCGCTGATCCGGATCTGGAAGCGGACGTTCTCGACGTAGGTCTGGGCCTGGCCGTCGGAGGAGGCAGGCACCGTGGCCAAAGCGAGGGCCAGGCCAACGCCCATCCAACTCAGGGTTCTAGAGGCCATAAGCCCTTGAAGTATCCCCCCCGGGACCCCCCAATCAACCGATCTTTGGGTCCCGGTCCGGCAGAGCCGGCCCACCCATCTCCGTTCGCTGCGCTCTCTGCGCGCCTTCGGCTTGCGGGGAGCTTTGGGTCCCGGTCCGGCAGAGCCGGCCCACCCATCTCCGTTCGCTGCGCTCTCTGCGCGCCTTCGGCTTGCGGGGAGCTTTGGGTCCCGGTCCGGCAGAGCCGGCCCACCCATCTCCGTTCGCTGCGCTCTCTGCGCGCCTTGGGCTTGCGGGGAGCTTTGGGTCCCGGTCCGGCAGAGCCGGCCCACCCATCTCCGTTCGCTGCGCTCTCTGCGCGCCTTGGGCTTGCGGGGAGCTTTGGGTCCCGGTCCGGCAGAGCCGGCCCACCCATCTCCGTTCGCTGCGCTCTCTGCGCGCCTTCGGCTTGCGGGGAGCTTTGGGTCCCGGGCTTTGGGTCCCGGTCCAAATACCGGTCAGTTTAGCCTTCGTTTCGAGGTGGATGGTGGTGTCGCTGGAGCCAGGGCTTCTTGGGACTCTTCCCGGTTTTCTGGCTTCCTAAGCGGTTTTGCCGGCGGCGCCCCGGACACGAGAGCGCAGGCGCGGCATCGAGGGGGGATTGGAGACCGCTTATGAATGCAGGAACCTAGGAGCCCGAGGAATTGGGCCCCCGAAAGCGAGCCTTGAAGCACAGTCCCGAGAGGCGTTCGAGTTCGCTGCAGCGTTCTGCGCGCCTTCGGCTTGCGGGAGCTTTGGCCGCAGGGGTGGTAACCTCGGGCCGTGATCTTGGCCTTGGTTTTGGCGCTCTGCGCCGCGCCCCCTCAATCCAAGTTGCCTGAGCGCTTCGACCGGGCTCGGGTCGTCGGGGCGCCGGTGTTGGACGGCGAGGTGGCGCCGGCAGAGGGGCTCTACGTGTGGCTGGAGGACGGCCAGTTTCGGCTAAGCTTTGTGGCTCCGGGCAACAGCCGGAGCGGGCGCCGGAAATATCAGGCCGAGCTGACGGCCACGGGCCCCCTCGACGCCGAAAAGCGGGGCGGGATCGAGCTCGAAAAGGGGGGCTCGGGCACCCTCTATGCCACCGGGGTGGTGGAGCCCAAAGAACGGCGCATCGAGGCGGCGGTGAAGGCGGCGGACCTGACGATCACCGCGGTCACCGGGCCCAAGGGCCGGGTGCCGATCTTCGTAGGGCCCACTGCCGTACGGGCCGGCAAGACTGTAACCATTGGTAGCTTCTCACCTTACGGGCCGGGCAAGGGGCCTTGAGCCAACCTGGGCCCGCGGCCCTTGTGGTGAGGTTCGACCCTCTGCATCATTCGCCCGCTTCGCCGGGGAGGCGTGAGCAGAGGAGTTGCGAACATGGCGGGCAAGGTCGACATCGGTGCGTGCGTCAGCTTCGGCTGGAACCGGTTCAAGAACAACGTCGTCTACTACTTGGTAGGCTCCTTGGTGGTCGGCGTCGGCGCCGGCTTGACCTTTGGTCTTTTGGCCGGGCCCCTGTTGGTCGGCTACTTCAAGGGCATGATCAAGGAGGACTCGGGCGGGAAGGCGGAGATCGGCGACATCTTCAGCGCCTTCGACAAGTTCGTCCCGTCCCTGATCGTGGTGCTGCTCTGCGTGGTGGTCAGCATGATTCCGTTGGCGGGCCTTTTGGTCGGCCCCTTGATGATGACCGGCATCTACCTGATCGCCAAAGGTGAAAACGATGGCATGGCGGCCCTCAAGAATGGCTTCGAGGCCTACAAGAGTGACCTCCTGATGGGCGTGCTCTGCTCCATTGTCCTGAGCATCGTCGGCAGCTTGGGCGCCATCGCTTGTGGCGTGGGCATGTTGGCCACCCTCCCGATTGCGATGGCCGGAAACTTCCTCTTGGCCCAACAGCTGGTGGGCGACGCCGGCAAGGCCAACCTGCGGGCGGCCTGATTCTCTTGAGTAGACTCCACTGACTGGAGTCTACTCAGTATCCTCCACTCAATATCGGCCGAGCACCTTCGCCGCCTCCTCTCGGGAGCTGCTGAAGCTGAAGGCCTCCAAGATGATGTGTTGGTTCTCTCGGTCCACGATCTTCGGGGCCAAGAGCACCACCAGCGGGTTCTTCTCCTCCTCGAAGGAGGTGGTCTCCAGGAGGCGGCTCACTTGGGCCGAGCGAAAGTGGTTTTTGGCGGCGGCGGTCTTGATCACCTGCATCCGGTCTTCGCTGAAGGAGGCGGCCTTTACCTGCTCCAGCAGGGCCAAAAACCGGGCTTCGGCCATCGGGGCGATCGGGGCCGGCGCGGGTGGGGCCGGGGGCGGCGCGGGAGGCGCGGGGGGCAGGCCGGGCCGGGGCATGGTCATCCGGGGCTCCGGCAGACGTTGGTGGATGGGGCCTGGATCGACGGGTGTGGCGCAGGCTCGGGGATCATTGAGGCAAGCGGGTTTCGGCAAGCAGGCCTGCCGTTTGGCTTGGCCTTCGTCCGAGCGGCACTCGTAGAGCTGCACCTTCAGGGATGACAACTCGATGGGCCCACACTCCTGGGTCTGGCGGCAGGGCAGGGTGCAGGCTCGGAGCCCGCCGGCCTGGCCGCAGATCAGGCTGCCCGGGCACTCGTCGTCGTGGCCACAGAGCATCCGCGGCGGAACTTCGCTGGGGCGGGCCGTCGCCGGTCGCACGCAGACCGGCAGGTTGAGGCCGCCGAAGAGCTGGGTGTTGCACTCCATGCCGTAAGGGCAGCTGCCGCAAGCGGTGGAGCAATAGCGATCGCCCCCCACCTCCAGACACGAACCTTGTTGGCAGTCTTCACCTTGTTGGCAGGGGCCCTTGCCGGTTGGTCGTTTGGCGAAGGCAGGTGAGGTGAGCAGGCAACCCACCAAAACGGTGAGCCAGATCCGAGGGTGCATCGAGGTCTCCTCCAGCGTGATGGCGGACAGACGAAAAAAGCCGGCCCGAGATTCAGGGTCAGGGGTCCTACTCGTACGGTTCTTCCAACTTGGGGGCCGCCGGGGTCGGCAGCGGCCCCACCGCGGGGAGTTGTCGGCCGGTCTGGTCTTGTTCGGCGGCGACCCCGGCCTCAATGGCGAAGACCCGGTTCCTGCCCCCTTGTTTGGCGGACAACAACGCCAGGTCGGCCTTCTTCACCAGCTCCTCCAGGTGCTGGGCGTCGTCGGGGGCGGTGGCCACCCCGCAAGAGATGGTGATCCGCCCCAGGGGCTGCAGATAGGCCCGCGGGAAGTCGGCTTGCTCCACCGAACGGCGCAACTTGCGGGCGACCTCGATGGCCTCGGCCTTGCCGGTGCGAGGCAAGATCACCGCAAACTCTTCGCCGCCGTAACGAGCGACGGCGTCGACCTTGCGCAGGCTGCGTTCCAAGATGCGAGCCACCCGGCGCAGGGCCTCGTCGCCGGCTTGGTGCCCTTGGGAGTCGTTGTAGACCTTGAAGTGGTCGATATCGACCATCACCAGCGACACCGGCGATT
Organism: Deltaproteobacteria bacterium; assembly: GCA_016703535.1. GTDB lineage: Bacteria > Myxococcota > Kuafuiibacteriia > Kuafuiibacteriales > Kuafuiibacteriaceae > Kuafuiibacterium > Kuafuiibacterium phototrophicum. The sequence continues at coordinate 2,355,561 of JADJBV010000002.1, forward strand.
GGTCCCGTTGGCTGCGGGACCACTCCAACTCCATTCGGGACTCGAGGGCGCGGCGGTTCAGGATCCCGGTCAGGCCATCGGTCAAAGACAACTCCAAGGTCTCTTGGAAGAGCTGGGCGTTGGCCAGGGCCAGGGCGCCTTGGCTGGCCACGGTCAAGAGCAGTTCCCGCTCCTCTTCGGGGAAGGCGTTCACCACCGGCGAGGAGTAGCCCAACACACCGATCGCCTCACCTTGGTAGATCAACGGCACCACAAAAACCGAACCGCTGAGCCGCTCCTCGAGCCGGTACTCCAGGGCCCGCTCGTCGCTCCCCATATCCGGCACGTAGATGGCGCGTTTTTCTCGGACCACCTGGCCCGAGAGGCCTCGATCCAGATCGAAGGGGGTGTCTTTGACGCTCTGGTTCAGGTCCAGCCCGGAGGTCTTGAGGGCCCGCAGCCGACCTTCTCCACGCTCGAACAACAAGACCGCGACCTCGGGCACCGCCAGGCCTTCGGTGATCCGGGCGCAGAACCGCTCGAGCAGGTAGTCGAGATCGAGCCGGCTGGAGAGATCTCGTCCCAGCCCATTCAAGAACGACAGCTCCTTGAGGCGAGCGCTCAGGCCGCGGTTGGCTTGTTCGAGGAGTTGGCTCTTGTAGGCCAGCTGCTGCTGCAGGCCGAGTTCGTCTTTGACCGCGGTCATCTCCCGTTGGGTCTCGATCCGCTCCACCCGCAGGTCGGTGATCTTGGCCAAAAGCCGGTTGAAGGTGGACGCCACCAGGCCGATCTCATCGTGGGTGGTGACGTCGGCCCGGACGAAGTAGTCGCCCTCTTCGGCGGCCGCCATCACCGCCGCCAGCCGCTCGATCCGGGCCACCACCGCCCGGTTCAGGAGCAACATCAACAACACCGTCAACGCCAGGGCCGCCAAGGCCACGGTCAAGGCCGCCGTCTTGATGTACCCCGCCACGTCACCCAACAACTCGGGCTCCGAGCCCGCGACGTAGACCCCGCCGATCGGATCACTACTTTTGGTGTGGCACGGCAGGCAGGTCGAGGTCCGCCGCAATGGCAAGACAACTTGCACTTGTCCGGTCAACAGGGCTCGGCTCTCCGCAGTGCTGGCGTTGGTGGTCGGGCTCAACACCGCCAACACCCGGCTGTCGACCAACCGCCCGGGCCGCCCCGGATCTGTGGACCAACGGATTCGGCCTTGGCCGTCGAAGACCTCCAGCCGTTCGACCTCGGGGAAGCGGCTCAGCTCACTGACCACATCTTCGATCGGGTGGTGGCCGTGCCGGGCGTCAAAGCTCGCGAAGGACGCCATCACCGTGGCGGCGATGGTCTGGACCAAGCGGCGGGTAATGGCCCGTTCGGTGCGCAGGGTCTGGTCCAAGACCACCCACAGGCCCCCCAAACCGGACATCCCGGCGCACAACCCGACGATCACCGCGATGCGGCGACCCAGGCGTCTTTGGATGAATGGCCCCACCGTCGCTCGTTCTACCAACACGTTGACTGCCTCGTCGTATTTTTGGGGGGAATGGTGGGGTGGGCGGTTTTTTGCTCGGGCGATCCACTCGTGTCAGGGTGATGTGGGATGATGTCCTCTATCCGCCTCGCCGCTGTGGCGGTGTTGTTGGCGGTACCGAGCCGCGCGTTCGGGGAGGACGAGGTCCGGATCGCGATCCAGTCGGGATCGGCGGCGGTGACCGTCTCTGGAAAGTCCCTGACAATCTTCGACGCCGAGGTCGGGGACGCCTTGTTTCGGGGAACGGGGAAAGCGCAGGCCAAATTGACCCGGGAGGGGGAGCTCCTGGTGATCCAGGCCCCGGGCCTTCCGGTTCGCAAGGCCAAGCGGGTTTTGGTCGAGGCGATCGACGCGGTCTACGTCGACAAGGGGGTCTACTTTGGCCGCCTGGAGGTCGGGCCCGACCCCGACGGAAAAAAGGGCGCCATCTTGGTGATCAACCGCTTGCCCCTCGAGACCTACCTGCTCGGGATCGTCGGCAGCGAGATGAGCCCAGCCTGGCCCGAAGAAGCGCTCAAGGCCCAAGCGGTCGCGGCCCGGACCTACGCGATGCAACGACGAATGATGATGCGGGCCGCCCACAAGCCCTACGACCTGGCCTCGACCGTACTTTCCCAGGTCTACAAGGGCGCCGAGCGGATCCGACCTTCGGTGATCGACGCGGTCCGATCCACCCGAGGTGAGGTGCTCTCCTTCGATCACGAGTTGGCCGAGACCCTCTTTCACTCCACCTGCGGCGGTGAAACCACCTCGGCCAAGTCGGCTTTTGGTCGCGCCATCCCGTACCTGCAGCCGCGCCGCTGCGAGTGGTGCAAGGCTTCCAACCGCTACGCGTGGCACCTGTCCTTCCCGCTCAGCGAGATCTCCACCCGCCTCGAGCGGGCCCGGCTGGTGCGGAGCCGCCTGGAGGGCTTCGAGCGCCCGGGCGGCGCGAGCAAGGTTGCGGTCAAAGAGAAGAAGGGGCAACGCAACCTCTCCCCCAAAGAGGTCCGGGCCGCGATCGGCTACGGCGATCTCTACTCGGATCGCTTCAGCGCCAAGACGGTGGGCAAGAAGGTGGAGATTGAGGGCAAAGGCTTCGGCCACGGCGTCGGCATGTGCCAATGGGGCGCCAAAGGTATGGCGGACGCAGGGAAGAACTATCGACAGATCCTGGAGCACTACTACGCCGGCGCCAAGGTGAGGCGGGCCTACTAAGGTCTCCAAAGCACCTCCAGAGCGTCGGGTATCCGCCAGGGACTTCAATGGCGGGCCCATTCGTGGCACGAGCGGCGGGTGCTGGCCGCAACCATCGCTGCCCTTCTGGCCGGGAGTAGTCCCGGAATCTCACTCGAAGTTCATGAGTTCGAGTTGCCCAATGGGATGAAGGTCGTGCTGCAGCCCGACCCAGCCGAGCCGATGGTGGCGATCAACCTTCGCTACCGTGTGGGCTCCTGGTGGGATCCCAAGGGACGTGAGGGATTGGCTCATCTTTTGGAACATCTGATGTTCGCCGAAGGTGAAGGCAGTGACGCGTTGGGGGTGTTGGAAGCGAGTGGGGCTCTAAGGATCAACGCCGTCACCGGCCTCGAACGCACCGAATACCAAGGCCTGGTACCTCCCGAGGTGGTGCCCCGGGCGCTCTGGTTGGAGGCGCGTCGCATGGCGGGAATCGACCCGAACACCGTCTCCCGGCGCCTCGAACAGGAAAAACGAGTCGTGGTCCAAGAGTTGAGGGAGCGCCTCTATGACCAACCCTACGGAGCCATCGAGGGTACGCTGCAGGCCCGCCTCTTCCCCGAACCTCATCCCCTCCATCACCTCCCGATCGGCTCTGAGGCGTCGGTCTTTGCGGCCACGGTCGAGGAGGTGTTGGCCTTTCATCGCCTCCACTACGGCCCAAAACACAGCTGTCTGGTTTTGGCCGGCCCGATCTCGGTGGAGGAGGTCCGTGCGTTGATCACCACCTACTTTGGCCCACTGGCGCCGCAGGAGGCCCCGCCAGCAGCCCTGGCTCCGGCGCCGGTCCTCAAGGCAGAACCGATCTTCGGACCCGAGTGGACCAGCGGCTACAGCCGGGTCTCTCTGGTATGGCACGCGCCCAATATCACCGCGCCCGAGTCCCGAGCCCTCGAGGTATTTGGCGCAATGTTGAGCTTCGGCGCCACCAGCCGCGCCGGGATCGCCAACCTCGCTCAACAGTCCATCCTGAATCTGAAGGCGGGGCGCTACGACACGCCGGCCGGGGGGCTGTTTCGGGTTGACGCGATCGTCTCTCCGGGCGCCAGCCCCTTGATCGCGCGCTCTCGAGTTCGTTCGGTCATCGAGACCTATATCGAGTACAAGCCCCAGCCCGAGGAGTTGGCCGGGACCACGACCCGGCTTCAGGTTGAGGTCCTCCGCGCCGTCGGTGATCTGGAGGCTCGGGCTCGCCTGCTCCAGGACTCGCGGGCTGAGTTCGGGAATGCCGCGGCGGTGCTCTCTTTGGCCAAGCTCTGGTCCGAGGTAAGTGCCACCGAGATCCAAGAGGTCCTCAACAAACACCTGACCCACGAACCTCAGGTTCTGGTGGCCCAGCCGGTGAGGCGGTGACCATGAAGGCGCTGCGAATCCTCTGTATCTTGCTGTGCGGTGCATGTGCGAGGTCGCAGGTGGCCCCCCAGTCACCCGCGCCCGCCGCGATAGCGACGACGCGGCCGGCCGCGCCTGCCCCGCCCGTGAACCTCAAGGATCTCCCTCCCGCGCCCGAGGTGCACGAGCACACGATGGAGAATGGCCTTCGCTTGGTGGTCGCCCCGGTCCCTGGTTCAGAGCTCGCCGCGTTGACCATGGTGCTCCCCGGTGGCGTCGGGGACGAACCGGAGGGGCCGGGGACAACTCAACTCAGCCACTCTTTATGGTTGGGGCGGAGCGCCGCCGAGCTGCGGGCCAACCTCGCCGAGAAGTTGTCGAAGCAGGGCTCCGACTATTTGATGGATGTCGAATACGACCACGTCCGGCTGGGGCTCGTTGGCCTGAGTCGAAACGTCAAGCCGATGTTGGAGTTCTTCGAGGTGGTCGAAGAGGGCAGGGCCATCAAGCAAGATGACTTTGAGGATCGACGGATGGCTCAGGTTGACGAACTCTGGGTCCTGGATCGCACAGCCAGCGCTCGCAGTGCCCAAGAGCTCAGGCGATCGAGCTTCTCGACAGGGCACCCGTACGGACGGGCGATCGGTGGTGATCGGAGGAGCCTGGCGAAGGTGAACCTGGACGCCATGAAGAAGCGCCTGGAGCGATCCTTGTGTCCAAACCAGGCCGTCTTGATCGCGGCTGGCGGTCTCTCCTTGGCCGGGCTCCAAGCGCTCGCAACGGAGCACTTGGCCGGGTGGCGGAGCTGCCCCAACTCCAAACCCCTGGTTCTCCCTCGGGTCGGTGGCCCCCGAAGAGAGGTGATTCTGGTGGAGGCGCCGCGGCGTACCCAAGCGTTGGTGATGATGAGCCTGCCTGTCGACCAGCCTGATCCTCGCACCCAGATCGCGCTCGAGGTTTGGAGTGAACTTTTGGCCGGCACCTTGTCCTCGCGCCTCCAAATCAAGCTCCGAGGTGACAGCGCCATCACCTACGGCGCCCACGCCTGGGTAGAGGTCGATCGCGGCGCTTCACGCCTGTTGCTGCAGACGGCGGTGGAGGCCGATCGCCTCCCAAACGCCCTGGAGGTTATTGGTCGGACCCTCGCCGAAACCATGACCCAACCGCCAACCCCGGAGGAGATCGCTCAGGCCTGGCGGCGCTACCAGTTGGAGCGCCGAGCGATTGCTCGGGACCCTGAGTCCTTCTCGCTGCTACTGGCCGATCGAATCGCCGCCCAGCAGCCCTGGATTGAGTTGACCTCGCCGACCGTTGTCGAGTTGTCGGACGTCGCCACCAAGTTCCTCGGCGCTGACCGGGCGCACTTGGTGGTTGTGGGCCCCGTGTCGCTCAAGTCGAACTTGGAAGGGGCGGGCTGGGGTGCGGTCCGTACGGTTCAGTGAGTGACCAAGCCGCCGAGGTCAACCCCGGCTGCGAAGACGTCGACGAGATCCATGGTGGTGCGGGTGTCGGTGGCTCCGCGAACTTGGCCCAAGAAGAAGTAGGAGTTGCCGGTGCCGACCAGCATCGGGGGCTCGTTCACCAAGACCTGAGCCTCAAAGTCCGTGTCGCTCCAATATTGCCCTCGGTAGTCTCGAACCTGTCGGGTCTCTGCGACGAGCCAGACCAGGCGCCCATCGGGTCGGAGCGACCGCTCCTTGATCGTGCCACGGAACAAGACCAACGCCGACCCGGGTTGTGTCCCACCCGCGCGGCTTTCAGCGAGGGTCAGCAGCGGGAAGCCCGCCGCCTGGAGTTCAGCCCGATCCAATTCGTTGAAGTGCCCGCTGCTGGCGATGGTGTGGGCGATCAAGCGAAGTTGCCTTAGGCGAGGCTGGGCGTTCTGGAACTCGCGCCATTCGGGGGCCAAGAGGTAGCTCAAGGTGTAGAACTTGTCCTGGTCGATGCACGCCTTGAGCAAGGCGAAGGCGCCTTTCGGGTTGCGACGCTTGGCGTGGTCCACCATCTTTCGACACGCTTGGTCGTCGTACAGCTCAGCGGCGATGTCATCAACCCTTCGTCCTTCGGTGGGCGCTGCGGCGACCCCTTCCGGGATCACGATCGTCGACAACAGAAGGATCCAGGGGATGAGCTGACGGCAACCAAGCGCGGGAGCTTTGGCCATAGCGGGCCGATACCACAAACTGGCCACCTCTGAAAACGCCGAGGCCGGCCGAGTTCCGCGAGATCAAGGAACGCCCAGGCTGGACCCGCGAGCGCGTCGCTCCTAGGCTGACCTCACTTGCGCCTCTCGGACTTTGACTTCGAGCTCCCGGAAGGGGCGATCGCTCGCCGGCCCGCGGATCGGCGAGATCGATCGCGTTTGCTGCGCCTGGATCGCCACAGCGGCGCCCGTGAACACCGGCACTTCTTCGAGTTGCCCGAGCTGCTCCAGCCGGGTGATCTTTTGGTGGTCAACGACAGCAAGGTTCTGAAGGCCCGGCTCTACACCCACAAGGAGGGCAGCGGCGGGAAGGTCGAGGTGCTGCTGATCGAGCCGGTTTCGCCCACCGATGATCGGCGTTGGCGGGCGATGGTGGCGGCCAGCAAGCCGGTGCGGGTGGGCGCCCGGTTGGTCTTGCCCGGGGCTGAACCGTTGGTGGTGGAGGCGGTCGAAGGGGAGGGATTTGTGGTGGTCCACTTGCCCGAACCTGCCTTGGGCTTGACCGAACGGCTGGGCGCCTTGCCGCTGCCGCCGTACATGGAGCGACCGGCCGAAGCGGCCGACGCCGAACGTTATCAGACGGTCTACGCTGCGGCCGGCAAAGAGGGTTCGGTGGCGGCGCCGACCGCGGGCCTGCACTTTACGCCCGAGCTGCTCGCGGCTTTGACCGAGCGGGGGATCGAACGGGCCAACATCACCCTCCACGTCGGGCCCGGGACCTTTTTGCCGGTGCGCACCGACGACGTGTCCCACCACCAGATGCACGCCGAACGTTTTGTGATCCCCGAGGAAACGGCCCAGGCGATCAGCCGGGCCAAATCCGAAGGGCGCCGGGTGGTGGCGGTCGGGACCACGGTGGTCCGCACCTTGGAGTCGCAGAGCCTGGTGTTGCCTGGGCTGGGATCCACCGCGTTGTTCATCAAGCCGGGCTTCGAGTTCCGGACCGTCGACGCCTTGATCACCAACTTCCACTTGCCCCGCTCGACCCTGTTGATGTTGGTCTCGGCCTTCGCGGGGACAGAGCGGGTGTTGGCCGCCTACCGAGAGGCGGTGGCCAGCGGGTACCGCTTTTATTCCTACGGGGACGCGATGTTGATCGCCTGACGCCATGCGCACCGTAAGTTATCGCCTGATCCACCAAGACGCCCACACCGCGGGCCGCCTGGGGCAACTCACCACCCCCCACGGGGTCGTCGACACGCCGGCCTTCATGCCGGTGGGCACCGGCGGCGTGGTCAAAGCCATGTTGCCCGACGAGGTCGCCTCCACCGGGGCCCAGGTGGTGTTGGGCAACACCTTCCACCTGATGTTGCGACCCGGCCACAAGCTGGTGGAGCAGCTCGGGGGCCTGCACAAGTTTTCGGGTTGGAACCGGACCATCCTCACCGACAGCGGTGGGTTTCAGGTCTTCTCCTTGGCCGAGTTTCGGACCATCGCCGAGGAGGGGGTCTCCTTCAAGAGCCCCTACGATGGCTCGGCCCACCTGCTTTCGCCCGAAAAATCGATCGAGGTGCAGGAGTCATTGGGCACCGACATCGCCATGGCCTTCGACGAGTGCCCGCCCGCCGACGCCACCCGGGAGTACGTGGTCAAGTCCATGGACCGCACCACCCGCTGGCTCGATCGCTGCATCGCCGCCCGGACCAAACCGGAGCGCACCTCCTTGTTCGGCATCGTGCAAGGTGGCCTGCACGATGACCTCCGCAGCCAACACGCCGCCACCTTGCTGGAGCGTGATCTCGACGGCTACGCGGTGGGGGGCGTGGCCATCGGCGAGTCCAAAGAGGACATGTTGCGCATCACCCGGCACACCGCCGCGTTGTTGCCTCCAGAAAAACCTCGGTACTTGATGGGCGTGGGCCTGCCCGAAGATCTGGTGGCCGGCGTCGCCGCGGGCATCGACATGTTCGACTGCGTGGTGCCGACCCGCAACGCTCGAAACGGCCGGCTCTTCACCTCCGAGGGCGTGTACATCGTGCGCCACGCTAAACACCGAGAAGATCCCCGGCCCATCGACCCCAACTGTGAGTGCCCGACCTGCCGCCAGTTTTCTCGGGCCTACGTGCGGCACCTCTGGATGACCAACGAGATCACGGTTCATCGGCTGACCACCATGCACAACCTCTGGTTCTTCCAGCGGCTGATGGACCGGATCCGCGACGCGATCCGCTCCGATCGCCTCCAGGCACTCTACGAGGAGTCCCGGGCCTGGGGACGGCCGGCCGGGAGTGAAGTCGAAGAGAACGAAGCCCCGTAGCGCCTCAACCGCGTGATGGGGTTGAGGCACTCGGATGCCGGCGGCTCAACGGCGGGGACGCCCGCTGGGACGTTTGGGGCCCCGGCGCGGTGCCCCTCGGCGCGGCTCACCACTCCTTGGCCCCGTCCCCCGCGGGCCTCGCCAGGTGGTCGGTCGGCGTCGATCCCCTTCTTCCAAGGCGCGGCTCCACTTGGCGAGGTCACTCGGCAGCGGCGCCTCGAAGCGCAAGATCCGGCCGTCGTCCGGGTGACGAAAGCCCAACACCCCGGCGTGCAAAAAGACCCGGTGGTTCTCTTGGGCGCTGCGCCGATCGGGATCGGGTTGGTACTTGCGTTCACCCAGGAGCGGGTGATCGTCTTCGGCGAAGTGGACCCGGATCTGGTTGCGCAGGCCCGTCTCCAGCTGGACCTCGACCAAGGTGGCTCGGGCCTCCGGGTAACGGGTGAGCACCTTCCAGTGGGTCACCGCCGGACGGGCACCTTCCCGAGGACGATCTACTGAATATACGACGAGCGAAGGATCTTCGGTGTAGAGCAGGCTCTTGTAGGTACCCGAGTCTTGCTCCAGCACCCCCGTGACCGCCGCGGTGTAGATCCGCTCGACGTCGTGGGCCTCGAACTGCTCGATCAGCCGATCTTGGGCCCGTTGGTTGCGGGCGTAGACCAAAAGGCCCGACACCACCCGATCCAGCCGATGCACCGGCAACAATCGGCCGGGGCCGCGGCTGGCCACGAACTCCCGCAACAACTCCATCAGGTTTTCGCCGCGACCACTTTCGGTGGCGTGGGTCAAAAGTCCGGCCTTCTTCTCGACCACCAAGATGGAGCGGTCGACGTGCCGCACCAAAAACCGATCGCCGGAGCGCCACTTGGCCCGGAGGGTCACTGGAGGCTCCCGGACGGCGCGTCCGTGTCCGGCCACCACACCCAACGGAACTGGGCTCGGCCTTGGCCCAGGCTCAACGCGTACATGGTGCCGGGTGAATAACCTCGGGGAACAGCGTGGCCCAAGAGGTGACCGGTGTAGCTCGATAAGGTCGGCTCGTGCCCCACCACCACCACGTTTTGGGCCCCCACTTCGGCGATGACCGCGTCTAGATCGGCGAAGGAGGACGGCTCGGCGATCCGTAGCCGAGCGTAGAGCGGACCCTCGAAGGAGAGGTGGGTGGCCAAGATCTCAGCGGTCTGCACCGCCCGCACCAAGGGGCTGGTCAAGATCAGGTCGATCGGTTCGCCGAGCTGGGCAAAACGTCGCCCGGTGCGGTGCATGCGGGTTCGGCCGTTGGCGGTGAGGGTGCGGTGCCCGTCTGGCCCGGAGGCGGCGGGTTCGGCTTCTTCGTGCCGGAGGAGGTAGAGGGCCCGGGGCATAACCGGGCCAATCTACCACCGCTTGAGGGCCCGTTCCGGAATTCGGCAGCCATTTGGGCCGATGATCGTCGCCCTACTGGATCAGCTTGAACTCGATGCGTCGGTTCTTCTCTCGACCGGCCGAGGTCTTGTTGTCGGCGGCCGGCTGATCCGGTCCGTAACCCTTGGCCTCCAGCCGAGCCGCGTCGATCCCTTGGGCTACGAAGTAGGCCTTCACCGCCTCGGCCCGCTCTTGGGAGAGCTGCCGGTTGGTCTCGGGCGCGCCCCGATCGTCGGTGTGACCGCTGATCTCCATGCGCAGCTCGACGAACTCCTTCAGCACCACGGCGGCCTTTTGCAAGGTGCCGAAGGAGCTGGGGGAGATGTTGGCGCTGCCGCTCTTGAAGGTGATGCCTTGGATGGCGCCGGTGAACTTTTGGACCGCCTTCGGCAACTCGTCGGGGCAACCATCGGCGTCCTGGAAGCCGTTTTTGGTCTCGGGCTCGGACACACACTGATCGTTGGCGTCGAAGACCCCATCGCCGTCGGCGTCGGGGCAGCCGTGGGGCGCCACACCACTTTGCTCCGGGCACCGATCATCGCCGACGTTGACCGTGTCCTTGTCCGGATCCGGATCGGGGCAGCCGTCGGCCATGGTGCCCTTCACGTCCGCGCACTTGTCGTCCCGATCGATTACGCCATCGCCGTCGGTGTCGGGGGGCGGGCAGCCGTTGGGCTCTTTGGCGGCCACTTCTTTGCACTGGTCGTCGCGATCGAGGACGCCGTCGCCGTCGGTGTCGGGCGGCGGGCAACCATCGGGCTCTTCGCTCTTCACCTCAGGGCACTTGTCGGCCGGGTCGGCCACGCCGTCGCCGTCGGTGTCGGGCGGGGGCGGCGGCGGATCCGGCGGCGGGTTCAGCACCAAGCCGATGCCGGCCAGCACCTCGAAGTGGCTGGCGATGCCACCACTTTCACCCTGGGGATCGTTCTTCGCGGCCAAGATGTGCCGGCCGTCCAAGCGGAGCTGCACGGCTTTGGTCGCGTAGAACTTGGCGCCGAGGCCGTAGTGGAACTCGCCGTCGACGTCTTCACCGAGACCCCCCGACGAGATGCCGAGTGCACCGGCGCCCGCGACCACGAAGGGCGTGAGGCGTCCCGGATATTGTCCGACCAGGTGGCCACGGAGGTTGAAGACCAAAGCTTGGGCGCTGTCGTCGTCGGCCGAGGTCGGGATCAAGGCCGCTTCACCCTCGAGGCCGAGGTAACGCCACGGGAAATAGCCGACCCGGACGCCCAGATCCGGCGCCACGCTCCTCAGCGGCTTTTGGGGGCTCTCACCGACCTCATAAAGTTCGTGGCGCTCCGGGAAAAAGTGGAGGCCGCCGAACAGGCCGAACTCGCCGGCGCCGTCGTAGGGCATGGGCTTCGGCGCTTCGGTGGCTTCGGTTTGGCCGAAGCTCACCTGGGGCGCGAGGAAAATTGGGATTCCGAGGGCGATCAGGGCACTTCGCACGGGACTTGGAAAGCCACCTTGCGCAACTCGAGTCAAGGATAGGGCTCTGAAACCACTCGGGAACTGGCCCGAAAGCGCCGGTTGTCATCCACCGCGGCCATCGGCGGGACCGGTGCCACCCTGAGTGGGATCAGGGGTTGGACTGACGGCCGCCGACTCTCCGGGCAGCAAGCTGACGTCACCCGCCCGGGCCTCGGGATCGATCAGGGCCAGGGCCCCGGGTCCGTGGTGGGGATGGCGCGCCCGGATCGACTTGACGGCGGCGTCGGCGGCCAAGCGCAAGTCAGGTTGCAATCGGGCCCGGGTGGCCGGCAACAAGGTGGGCAGGGCCGCCGGCGTGCCCACCGAGGCCAAGGCGTCGGCGGCGGCGATCATCGTCGGCGGGTCGAGGGTTCGGCTGTAGAGCTCGAGCAGCGCCGGCTCTGCCTCGGCTTGGCCCAACACCGCCAGGCAATGGGCCAACTCCAAGGCCAACTCTCCTTGGGCGGTGGCCAAGAGCGGCGCAAGGCGCCTTGCATCTTCCGGGCGGCGACGTTGGGCCAACATCGGCAACAACACCCACAACACCTCTTCGGGCACCTCGGCCAACGGTCGATCGAGCGCCCGGTCCAGGTCCTCGGGTGGGGTCGCGATCAACAGGGAGCGGAGCGCCGCCGCTCGCACCCCGGGCGACACTTCTTTTTCGTCGATCAACCGGGCCAACACCGGCAGCCCGATCGCCCCCGAGGCCAAGGCGGCCCGATAACGCACCAGCGGGCTCGGGTGTTCGAGGGCCCCGGGGCCCAGCGCGATGGCCTCCGGGCTATGCGGCCAAGAGGCCAAGAGGTGGAAGATCGCCCGGGCCTGAGTTTCGGGGCGGTGGGCGTGCCGGTAGTTGTCGGCGTGCAGGCTGGGCAGGTCCAGCCGACCGTCCTTGTAGGTCGCCGCTAAAAGCCGCCGGGCCGAACGGACCACCACGTCGATGGCGATCTCCAGGCGCCCGTGCTCCAGGGCAAAAGGAGACCACAGGCTGATCCGGTTGTTGGCCACCACCAAACGATCGGTCGGGGGCAAGGCGTCGATCAGGAGGTCATCACAGAGGGCCCAACCGAGTCCTTCGTCGCCGCTGACGCTGAGCGGCGGCGCCAACTCCACGTGGGTCGAGCCCAAGTTTACGCCCCGATCTTCGAGGTTGAGGATCACCGTCGACGACACCACCGAACGAACCTCGGCCCGATCTTCGGGCGACCAAGGGAAGCCGCTGGGCCGGCCGTCGGGGGTCACGAAGTTGCCCGAGGTCCGGACCTTGATCCGGAAGCCCTCGCGCTCCAGCTCCCAGGTCCGCTCCGAGATCGGGGGGCGGGTCAGGGCGGCGTCGTCCAGGTCCGAGGGGCTGCGGGCCAAGACCCGGCGGGCCGGCACCGGCAAGGGCTTGGGCCAACTTTTGGCGGCCCAACGAAAGGTGGAGAGCAGGGGGCCGAGGAGGAGTTGGCCAATTCGAAAGGAGCCGAAGCCGAGGGCGGCGATCAGGAGGAGCGTGACCAGGGCGGTCAACACCCGCCCATTATGCGCCCCTGGGGCTAATTTTTCATGAGGTCGGCGTGGGTGGCGTCGATGGTCTGGAAGTTCTGGAAGATCGACAACACGATGGCCAAGGCGATGGCCGCTTCGGCGGCGGCGATGACGATCACGAAGAGGGCAAAGACCTGTCCGCCGACCGTGCCGGTGACGTAGTGCGCAAAGGCCACCAGGTTGATGTTGGCGGCGTTGAGGATCAACTCGACGCCCATCAACACGCCGACCGCGTTTTTGCGGGTGAGGACCGTGTAGGTGCCGAAGGCGAACAAGGTCGCGGCGACGAACAAGAAGTGTTTGAGGCCCACGTTGAGCAGAGCGAGCTGTTCCATTTTAGGCCTTCATCTCTTTTCGAGCCATGATCACCGCGCCGACCAAGGCCGCCAAGATGACCACCGAGAGGATCTCGAAGGGGAGCAGGTAGGTGCTGAGGAGCGCGTCGCCGATGGAGGCGGTGGTCTCTCGATACGTCTGCTCGGGCAAGGTCTTCCAAGGGGTCTTGACCGCCACGTAGGCGAGCAGCCCGAACAACGACAAGGAGATCAACGCCGCCGGCCGTTCGCCGACGCCCGGGTTCGAGCCCCGCACCTCGGTGATCTTGTTGGTCAACATGACCGCAAAGAGGAACAACACCAAGATGCCGCCGACGTAGACGATCACTTGGGTGATCGACAGGTAGTCGGCCGACAACCAGGCGAAGAGCGCCGCCACTCCAAAGAGGGAGCCCAGCAGCGAAAAGGCCGAGTAGACCAGGTTCTTGGACAACGCGGTCCCGGCAGCGCCAAGCACTGCCAAGGTCGCGAAGGCGAAGAAAACTTGGTCGCTCAGCCGGATCAGCTCGAAGATTTGGACGATCGGATCCATCGGGCGCGCGGACGCTAGCAGAGCGGACTTTACGGGAGCAACCGGGAAGGTGATGCTCGGCAAGTGGCGAAATTCCTAGTGTTGGCGCTGGTTTTGCTCGTCATTGGGTGCGCCGGCTCGGCGAACCCGGACCGGGCCTCCCCTTGGTCTGGGCCCCAGCTCCCCGCCCCGGGCTCGGGCCAATATTGCCTCTCCCGGGCCGGCGCCCCGGTCGGGATCGAACGTTACACCGTCACCGCCACCGGGGCCTTTTGGGCGGTGGTGGGGCACCAGGCTCACTACGGCGGGGCCCAGGTGGAGCTCCACTACCGGCTCTGGGCCGATCCCCGTTCGGGCCAGGTCGAAGGCCTGGACCTCCGGGTGGGGGCGGGGGGCCTTTCGCGACGGGTGCGGGGGATCCGGCGTGGGCCTTGGCTGGAGATCGAGGGTGAAGGGGCAGGAGGCGCCTTCCGGCGGCGGGTCCCGTGGAGCCCGGGCACTTGGATCGGCTTCCCTTCGCCGCTGTTTGAGGCCCTGGCCTTGGGGGCTCGGGATCCGAACGGGGCGAGCCGGGATCGGGTGGTCCTCTTTTACCCGCCCGAACTTTCGCCCGTGGTGCGTTTGGCCGAGATCGAACCTCGGGGCGCCGAAGGTGAGGATCGGCGCTTTTTGATCCGCCCTGGTGAAGGTCTGGCCCCGGTCGGGCTTTGGCTCGGCCCCGAGGGGCACCCGACCCGAGTCCGGCGCTACCTCGGCGACGCGGCGCCGTTGGAGTCGGTCCGGAGCTCCAGCTGCGCGGCACCACCGCCGGGCTCTGCTAAGCTGCCCCCGCCATGAAACACCGGGCCCTGGTCCTCCTCCTCGTCATCGCTTGCAAGTCCAAAGAGCCCGAGGTGGCACCGGTGGCCAAGGTGGCGCCGCCGCCGGCCGCCGCCGAGGCCAAGCCCGTTGCCCCGGCACCCGAAGCCGCCAAACCCGAGGCCGCCAAGCCCCTCAACTTCTCGGAGGCCAGCGTCCTCTTCCTCGAGACCCGGGGCACCACCTGCGTTTGGGTCGAACAAGATCCGCTGGGCGAAGCGCGGCGGGAGCTCTTCAGCGCCGAGGCCAGCTGCGGGAGCCTTCGGTGGGCCTACAGCCCGGATCAAAAGCGGGCCGCGGTGTTGGTGGTGCGGGAAGAGGCTGGCCCGGAGCTGCACACGATCGAGCTGGCGACGCTGATCGCGCAGAAGCAGAAGGTGCCGCCGGGTAAGGTCGCGTCGATCGGTTTTGCTCCGGACCAGGCCTTGATCGCCTTGATCGAGGAGGCGGACTACGAGGGCAAGATGGAGCGGGTCAAAGAAGGGGGGACCGAGTTCCTCGTCTTCGAAGGCAAACGTTATGAGGTGGGCATCGAAGGTGCTCCCGGCTTGGCCCACGCCTTTCGCCAGGAGGGTGAGGCCTGGAAGCGGATCGAGACGGTCTCCACCGCCTACGAGACCGACTTCGCCGCCGGCATCGAGGCGTTGGCCGTCGCTAAGACCCTGGGCCGCCGAGGCCCGAGTTATCCGTACGAGCTGAGCGCCTTCGAGTCTTTGGCTCCGGAGCGACCCGAGGCGAAGATCCTGGCGGCCGCCGCACCAAGGAGTGAAGAGGACGGCGGCGAGTGGGGCACGGTCCAGACCGGGACCATCACCTTGTACGCCTGGGCCGAGACGACTGAGTTCGTGTTGCCCAAGGCCGAGCTCTACCGCCTGAAGGGTGACACGCTGAGGCCCTTCGTTTTGCCCCTGGAGAAGAGCAGTTATGTGGAGCTCCAGGCCCGGGGCCCGTACCTCCTGTTGACCGGCGGCGAGGAGCAGGCCTGGTTGTTCAAGGTGCCCAACGATCAGCCGATCGCCCGGTGGAAGGGGGTCTACGGCATGACCTTCCGATCCCCGCGGCCGGCGCGGTGAGCGGCGAGGGCGTTTGCTACAGACCCTTCTGCCGGGCCTCCAGCTCCTTGGTGATCGCGTTCAGCAAGGCCGTCTCTTTTTTGCCGTCGTGGTAGACCGCGCCCCAGCTCTGGCGTTCGCCGATCTCCTGGTCTTGGGCCTCGTGCCGAACGTAGATCACCAGTGAGCCGTCGCCTTCGTCTCGGTTCCAGGTGACCACGTAGCGCTCCCGGGTCCGGTCCACGCCGCTCGAGAAGCTGGCCCACCCGGTGGAGATCTGCCGTTTCCCTTCGTCGAGTTCGTCGACCTGGAGTTGTTTGCTCTCGATGGCGGCGGTGATCGCCGGGGCCGCGTCGTCGGGGTCGGCCCGGAAACTCCGCCAAGCGGCGGGCATGAACAGCGAACAGGCGCCGAGGGCCAAGGCCAGGCCGAGGGCCAAGAGACGGGACATGTCGCGGAGCGTCGGTCGAGCTGACCAGGCCGTCAAGTTGACGGCGGTAGGAGATCCGGAGCGGGGGTCTTACTTCGTCGCCGACAAGAAGGCGGTGCGGAACTTGGTCACGTGATCCACCAAGCGCTTCTCCAGATCTTTGGAGATCTCCTTCTTGGTGCGGATCTCGTCGAGCACGTCCTTGGCGTTGCCATCGAAGTAGCTGAGCAGCTCAGCCTCGAACTGCCGCATCTTTTCGACAGGCACGTCGATGATGAACATACCCTCGGGCCACTTCTTCGGGTCCTTGTACTCGTCGTTCATCGGCTTGGTCGGGAAGGTCGCGGTCCACATCGCGATGACCTGCCGCTCCACGCCTTGGGGCGCGTATTGGGGCTGCTTCAAGAGCTCCATCAAACGCTGACCGATGTCGAGCTCCCGCTTGGTGGTCGCGTCCAGGTCCGAGCCGAACTGGGCGAAGGCCGCCAAGGCGCGGTAGGAAGCCAACTTCAAGCGCAAGTGACCGGCGACGGTCTTCATCGCCTTGATCTGGGCGTCGCCGCCGACGCGGGACACCGAGATGCCGGCGTTCACCGCGGGCCGTTGACCCGAGTTGAAGAGATCCGACTCGAGGAAGATCTGGCCGTCGGTGATCGAGATGACGTTGGTCGGGATGTACGCGGACACGTCACCGGCCTGGGTCTCGATGATCGGCAGCGCGGTCAAGGAGCCACCACCCTTGGCGGTGGACAACTTGGCGGCGCGCTCCAGCAGGCGGCTGTGGAGATAAAACACGTCGCCAGGGTACGCCTCGCGGCCCGGGGGACGACGGAGGAGCAGGGCCAGCTGGCGGTACGCGACGGCCTGCTTGCTGAGGTCATCGTAGATGATCAGCGCGTGTTTGCCGTTGTCGCGGTAGTACTCGGCCATGGTCACGCCCGAGTAGGGCGCCAGGTACTGCAGCGGCGCCGCGTCCGAAGCGTTGGCGGCGACGATGGTGGTGTACTCCATCGCGCCGGCCTTCTGGAGCTTGGCGTAGACGTTGGCCACCGTGGACTGCTTCTGGCCGATGGCCACGTAGAAGCAGTGCAGGTCGCCGCCCTTGTTGTTGATGATGGTGTCGAGGGCGATGGCCGTCTTGCCCGTCTGACGATCGCCGATGATCAACTCACGTTGGCCACGGCCGATCGGGATCATGGTGTCGATGGCCTTGATGCCGGTCTGCATCGGCTCGTGCACCTTCTTACGAGAGATGATGCCCGGGGCCTTGAGCTCGATCTGGCGCCGTTCGGTGGCGACGATCGGGCCCTTGCCGTCGATCGGTGCACCGAGGGCGTCGACCACGCGGCCGAGCAAGCCGTCACCCACCGGGACGTCGGCGATGCGGCCGGAGCGGCGTACGGTGTCACCTTCGCGGACGTGTTCGCCGGTGCCCATCAAGGCGATACCGACGTTGCCCTCTTCGAGGTTGAGCACGATGCCCTGCAGGCCGCCGGGGAAGTCGATCAACTCGCCGGCTTGGGCGTTCTCCAGGCCGTAGACGCGAGCGATACCGTCACCGACGGTGAGGACCGATCCGGTCTCAGCGACCTCGACCTTCTTCTCGTAGTTCTCGATCTGCTGGCGGATGATCTGGGAGATCTCGTCGGCGCGAATCTGCATAAGGTTGGCGCGCTGATACAGAGCCCACGCCGCAAAATCAACCAAAAGTGCAGCGGCCGTACAGACCGCTAAACGTCGATCGGGATTGGGGTTTTGGGAGGAGGCCGGAGCGTTACTCGCGGGCCTCGAGGATCCCGCGCAGGCGGGTCAACTCGGAGCGGATGGTGCCGTCGAAGACCCGGGAGCCGACCTTGGCCTGGATCCCGCCGATCAGGGTCTTGTCGACGGTGATCGACAGCTCGATCCGCTTGCCCGTCTTCTTCTCCAAGGCCCGGCGCAGCTGTTCGGTGGCGTCGGCCGACAACTCGCTGGCGGTGTGGATCTCGGCCCGGACCCGGCCTTCTTTGGCGTCGGCCAGGTCCTGCACCACTTCGGACATCTGCTGGAGCTCGGCGATCCGGTCTTTGGCGACCACCAACCGCACGAAACGTTGGGTGGTTTGGCTCAGGCTCAGGTGCGACATCAAGGCGTCCAGGGCCCGAGAACGCTCCTCTTTGGTGAAGACCGGGTTCAGGAGCACGTTCTTCAGCTCGAAGGACTGCTCCATGGCGGCGGCGAAGTTGCTGAGCTCGGCCTTCACCTGATCGAGTTGGCCCGAGTGTTCGGCAGCCTCCACGAGGGCGTCGGCGTAGCGGTGGCTGGCGGTAGAGGCGAGGGCCATCCCAAAAACTCCTGTCGTTCAGTTCTTGTCGAGGTCGCGGATGTAGTTGTCGGTCAGGCGGCGTTGATCCGCGTCGGTGATCCGACGGGTGACCAGCTGTTCGGCGAGCTCGACCGTGGCGGCCACCGCCGCGGCCCGGATCACCTTCTCCGCCTTCTTGAACTCTTGCTTGATGGTGAAGTCCGACTCCCGCGCCAAGCGCTCCAGCGCCTTTTCGGTGTCCTGCTCCATCCGCGCCTGGTCGGCGGCGGCTTCGGCTTCGTAGGACTTCACGATCCGGGCGACCTCTTCTTCGAGGTGCTCCAGCTTGTGGGCGTATTCGGCCAGGCGACTTTCGGCTTCCGCCTGCTTCTTTTGGGCCTCTTCCAGCCGCTGCACCATGGTGTTTCGGCGGGAGAGGAGGCCGTCGGCGATCGCCGGCTTCGCCTTGTAGGCCAAGAAGCCGAAGAACAGCACCGCGTTGAAGATCATGCTGCCGACCGCAAACCAGTCGACGTGGTGATCGCCGTGTCCGCCGCCGTGATCACCGCCCGAGGCGGCCACCAGGGTCAGGAGCCCTTGGACGAGCGCTTCCATCTCAGAGGCTCCTCCCCAGCATCTTCTGGGCGGTCAACTCGGCCATCTTTTCGGCCTCGACGTGGACGTCGGCCATCGCTTGGCGCCGGCTGGCCTCCAGCTCGACCAGGCTCTTCGAGACCTTCTGCTGCAGCTCGGCGCGGCTGGCCTCGATCTTCTGGTTCATGGTGTTCATGGCCACGGCCCGGGCCTTGTTCCGGATCTCGATGCCGGTGGCAGTGGCGCCCTTCATCTGCTCGGAGAAGGCCTTGGCCTTCTGCTCGGCCTGCTCGATCATCTTCTCGGAGCGGGCCAGGGCACCTTCGAGCTTTTCGTGACGCTCGGCGAAGAGCTTCATGAACGGGCCGAAGACGATCCCGTTGAGGATCAGGAGCGGCACCAGGAACATCACCAGGACGATGATGTAGGTGGCATCGATATCGATGGACATCGCGCGGGTCGGATACTGACCTCGCCCCTTCGAGTCAATCTTCGTGTTGGCCTGGAGGCGGGGCTTGGGGCCCGTCGGGGAAACGGGCCCTTGCGAACAGGTGACGTCCCGGCCAATCCGGGCTAGCGTGGACCCTCGAGCAACGGGGATGAACGAGCCCAACGACCCGATGGTGACCCCGGCAGCGGCCACCCTGACCGAAAAAGACCTCGCCAGTCACGCCACCAGCATTCGGCGTTATCTCTCGGGGATCTTGCGGCCCAACGAGCTGGAGGACGCCACCCAAACCGTCCTGCAGCGGGCCTTGGAGAACCTCCCCAAATTCCGGGGCGACGCTTCGCCTAGGGTTTGGCTCTTGGGCATCGCCCGCAACGTGGGCTTCGAGATCGCCCGGGCCCGTCAGCGCGACATCGCTCGTGGATGGCAGCAGAGCCTGGAGAGCGGCGAGTCGAGCCTCAACGTGATGGCCGCCGATCTCTTTTCGGACGGTGGGCCCAACGTCGAAGATCAGCTGGCCCGGAAGGAACAACAGGCCCTGGCCCTGGTCGCCCTCGATGGCCTGTCCCTGGATGATCGGCTCGCCCTGTTGGTGACCTACGTCGATGGCCTGCCCGGACCCGACGCCGCCGAGCTGCTCGGGGTCTCCTTCGCCGCTTTTCGCCAGCGCCTCTCCCGGGCCCGCCAGGCCTTGCACAGTCGGCTCGAGGTCCTGCTCGAGCGGGGTGAGCCCGGAGACGCCGCCGTGCTCCAGCAGTGGCAGGTCCTGCTCAACCCGGAAGGCCGGGTTCCGACGGGGGATTTGGGCGCGCCCGAGGAGCCTTGACCCTCGCCCGGTTTCCGTTCATGACCCTAGTCGGCCATGAGCGGCAACAACACCCTGACGATCACCGACAACCGGACCGGCAAGACCTACGAGGTCCCGATCGCCGACGGCACCATCCGGGCCAACGACCTGCGGCAGATCAAGACCGACGCCCAGGACTTTGGCCTGATGAGCTATGACCCCGCCTTCCTCAACACGGCCTCCTGTCGCAGCGCCATCACCTACATCGATGGCGACAACGGCGTCCTCCAGTACCGCGGTTATCCGATCGAGCAGCTCGCGGAAGAGTCGAACTTCCTAGAGGTGGCTTACCTGCTCCTCGAGGGTGAACTGCCGAACAAGGCCCAATACGAGGCCTGGACGGCAGACATCAACGTGCACACCTTCCTGCACGAAAACGTACGGAAGTTCATGGACGGCTTCCGCTACGACGCCCACCCGATGAGCCAGCTGATCTCGACCATCGGCGCCTTGTCCTCCTTTTATCCCGAGGCCAAGGACATATCGTCCCACGCCCAACGTTACAGCCACATCGTGCGGATGATCGCCAAGATGCCGACCATCGCCGCCTGGTCCCACCGGCACTCCATCGGCTTCCCGCTGATCTACCCGGATCCCGAGCTCTCCTACGCGGGCAACTTCCTCTCGATGATCAAGCGGATCACCGAGGACGAATATACGCCCCACCCGGTGCTCGATCGGGCCCTGGACGTGTTGTTCATCCTCCACGCCGATCACGAGCAGAACTGCTCCACCAGCACCATGCGGGTGGTCGGCAGCAGCAACGTCGATCCCTACTCGGCGGTTTCAGCGGCGGCGGCGGCCCTCTACGGCCCGCTCCACGGTGGCGCCAACGAGGCGGTGTTGCGGATGCTGAAGGAGATCGGCAGCAAAGATCGGGTGCCGCAGGTGATCAAGGAGGTGAAGGCCGGCGAACGCCTCCTGATGGGCTTCGGTCACCGGGTCTACAAGAGCTACGACCCTCGGGCCAAGACCATCAAGAAGTTGGCCGACCAGGTCTTCGACGTCACCGGCAAGAACCCGCTCCTCGACATCGCCCTCGAGCTCGAGCGGATCGCCCTCGAGGACGACTACTTCGTGAAGCGGAAGCTCTACCCGAACGTCGATTTCTACTCGGGCCTGATCTACGAGGCCATGAAGTTCCCGACCGCGATGTTCACCGTCTTGTTCGCCATCCCCCGGGTCGCCGGCTGGTTGGCCCAGTGGAACGAGCTGGTCGAAGACAAGGAGCAGAAGATCGCTCGGCCGCGCCAGATCTACACCGGCCCGGCGTTGCGCAACTACGTCGCCATGGACAAGCGCTGAGGCGCGAGGTCGGCGCCAGACCATGACGGTCGTTGTCCTCGAGCACGACTCGCCCGCGTTGCGCGGCAACCCTCTCGGTGATCCGAGCCGACGTCGGCTCCACCTGATCGTCCCCGATCCGCTCCCGCCGGATCCGCTGCCGTGCCTTTGGTACCTCTCGGGCTACGCCGGGGTGGGCCGGGGCCAATTGGCCGACGATCCCTGGCAAGAGGGCCTGGAGGAGCGGGTGGCCCGTTTGACCGCCGCGGGGCGGATCGGGCCGATGATCATCGCCTTGCCGGACGCCTTCACCAAGTTTGGGGGTTGCCAGTACCTCTCTTCGCCGGCGGTGGGCGACTACGAGACCTACCTCTATGAAGAGCTGCGGGGGCTGGTCGAGCGGCGTTACCCGATCTCGCGCCACGGGCTCGCGGGCAAGTCTTCGGGCGGCTACGGGGCTTTGGTCGGGGCCATGCAGCACCCGGGCCTGTTTTCTGCGGTGGCCTGCCACTCGGGGGACATGGGCTTTCCGCTCTCCATCTTCCCGGATCTGCCCCAGCTGATGAACGCGGTCAGGGACCACGGGGGCGTGGAGGGGCTGGTGGCGGCCTTCGAACGAACGCCCAAAAAAAAGGACGGCAAGTGGTTCGGCCCGATCTCGATGCTCGCGCTCGCTTCAGTATATTCTTTTGAAGAGAGTGAACCCCTCGGCATCCGGCTGCCCTTCGATCTGGCCCGCGGCACCTTGGATCAGACGGTGCTGAAGCGTTGGTCGGCCATGGATCCGGTCAACCTGGTGGACTGGAGTGAACACCAAGACGCCCTGCGGGCCCTGCGCCTGTTGTTCATCGACTGCGGCCGGCGGGACGAACACGCCCTCCACTGGGGGGCGCTCCAACTCCACAAGAAGCTGGAGGACCTCGAGATCCCCCACGTCTACCAGGAGTTCGACGACGGCCACCGGAACACCGGCTACCGCCTCGACGAGTCCTTGCCCCGCCTCTACGAAGCGCTGCGCTGAGCGCCGCTTCAGTCCAGGTACATCGCGCGCCACACCGGGTCGAAGAGATATGCGCCGTCGGGGGCGGTGGGGGAGGCGCCGCCGAGTTGGGTGGAGCCGTGTCCGTCGTTGGTTGGGGCCGAACTTTGGAGCCGGTGGGAGCCGCCGTAGGGCGCGGGCGTGTCGTCGATCGAGGTGGGGGCGCCCGGCAACCCGAGGGTCTCGAAGGCCTCCAGGTGGCCCGGGTGTTGGCCGTCGCCGGTGTGGGTGAAGCCGAAGTACCGCTCGATCGGCGTGAGGGCCGGGAGGGCCAACCAGGCTTGGCCGGTGTCGAGGGGGCCCGACAACATCACCACCTTGGCCACGTCCCGGTATTTCCCGATCAAACCCGAGGTGCTGGCGCCATGCGAGATCCCGGAGACGACGATGGCGCTCCAGCGGGGCCGGCCTTGATCGAGGAACCAGCTCCAATCTCCTTCAGGGTTGGTGGTGCTCAGGTGCTCCAACATCTTCACCACCCGGGGTTCAATGGCGTCGGCGGGGCCGATCTCGATGAAGTTGTGGTGATCGACACCTTCGAAGGCCTCCAAGCGACACCCGCCGATGTCGGCGCCGCAGTTGCCGACGCCGTAGTTGGACACGTAGCAGGGCATGAGCACGTGGAAGCCCAGGTCGGCCAAGAAGTCGGCGTGGCCGCTGGCGCCGCAGTTGGTGGGCAGCCCGGCGCCGTGGAGGTAAACGACCAGCCGCCCCAAGGGCTCGGCCCGGGTGTCCAGGACCGCCAGCTGGTTGCCCAAGGCCAAGGTGGCCGTGGGATCGAGCTCGGCGGCGGTGAAGGTGAAGCGGTAACGTTGGGGATCGGTGCGATCGACGGTCGGGCCGGTCGGGCCCGTGTCGGGGACGGCTGCGTCTTCGGCGAAGCCTTGATCTTGCGGGAGGGCGTCGGTCACCGCGCTGTCGGGCTCGGCGCCGCCGTCGGGGCGTAGGCCGAGATCGGGGGCGCCGCCGCTGTCCGTTGGGAACCCGCCGTCGACCGCCGCGTCGACCGTCGTCGACGGCCCGGTGCCGACGCTGGTGCTACAGGCCGTACCCACTACAAGCAGCCAGGACCAACGCAACATCCCGGGCAGGTTACCACGGTCACGACCGAAGTTTCGATCGGTTGTCAGATCTCGCGGAGCGGGCGCGAAGAACCTGCGCCCAACATGGGCACTTCAACCAGAGCGGGCTCCCAGGGCTCCTCGAGAAAGGTGGCTCAGATGAGCTTCGTTCGATTTGCACGGCAACCCCAGTGGTTGCCGAAGGTGGTGGTGTGTCTCTTCGCGGCCGGGGGGCCGGTGGGTTGCGTCTTCAACGACAACGGCAGCGTCTTCACCGGCAGCAACGTCGGTCGGGTGATCGGCTTTTCGGGCCAATCGATGAACCCGGGCGAACAAATTCGGGTGCAGGTCCTCAACCCGTCCACGGCCAACCCGGCGGTCGCGGCCAACTGGACCACCATCGGGACCACCAACGCCACCAACAACCCCTTCGACATCAACGGGACCAACTCCTACAGCTGGAGCATCAACGTCACGCCCGTGGCGAACGCGGGACAAGACGTGCGCTGGAAGGCTGGCGGCCTGGCCCGCTTCCGAGTGTTGGGCGGCAACGGTTCGCCTTTGGTCACCTTCGACGAGACCTCGTGCTGGATCGACTCCTACAACAACGGCGACACGCCGCTCGAGATCCAAGCGGCCTGTGAGAGCCACGCCAAGCCGATCCTGACCTTCGTCGACAAGGATCCCTTCCCGGGGTCGGGGCTCCCTTACCTGGGGCTGCGGGCCAACAGCCCGGCCCAAGCCGCGGCCTACAACACGACCGTCGACGCGCCCGACGACCTGGCCGACTGGATCAGCTCTCGCGGCTTCCCGGCGGGGGAGGTGGTCACCAAATACTACAACCGCGGTGACCTCGGGATCGGCCGCGAGATGCACTGCCGTCAGCAGAACAACGCGCCGGCGCTCAACAAGCCCGACGTCGCCTGCTACGTGACCAACTACGGATCACAGGAGGACAACCTCGCGGACTCCAACTCGGCCCTCGCCGACGCGATCAACGGCCACAACCCCTTCGCGACGGTGGCCATGGACTACTGGAGCACCGCCACCAACAAGGTCCGCTTCTACACCTACGGCCCGACCGGTGACCTGGTGACCGAGGCTGACCTGGACTCGGAGGCGGCCAAGCCGACGCCGGGGATCTGCTTGAGCTGCCACGGCGGCACCTTCGATGGGGGCGACGATGACGTCGTGGGCGCCAGCTTCTTGCCCTTCGACCTGGAGAACTTTGGCTTCGTGCAGCCGACCGGCGGGGTGGTCTTGCCCGGCCCGGTCTACACCAAAGACGGCCAGCAAGAAGAGTTCCGCCAGCTGAACCTGATGGTGCGCGCCACCAACCCACCCGCGGCCACCGTGGAGTTGATCGATGGATGGTACGGCGGGCTGGTGGGCCTGCAGACCCCCGGGACGGTCCAAGATCCGACCTTCGTCCCCGCCGGGTGGTCGACTGAACCGGTGGCCTATCGGGCGGCGATCGCGCCCTATTGCCGAACCTGCCACGTCGCTTTGGCCACGCCGGGCAAGCCGACCATCGACTTCAACACCTCGGCGGAGTTGGGGGGCGCGGCCCTCGCCGAAAGTTACGTCTGCAGCAGCCACATCATGCCCCACGCCGACGTGACCCGGCGGCTCTTTTGGGCCAGCGATGCCCGGGCCCACCTGGCAGGAGCCTTCGGCTGGAAGTCGCACTGCAACTGACAGGGCGATCCAAGCAGGCCTCCCGTCGTCTCCGACCGACAACTGTCTGCCCGCGCTGAAGGGCCGGGCGCGACGGACGCGGTGCGAGGAAGAACCCATCGGTTTTGTCGTAGGAGCGGAGGTGTACACTTCGCACTGGTTCCTGCATCCAGTCCTGGCGCTCGTGCTGTTCAACTCCCTCTTGGTCGCACCCACCCTCGTGGACGCCGCGCCGCCAGAGTGCGGCGCCACCCACTGCGCGTCCTGCCTCGAGGTCACCGGTCTAAAAGAGAAGTCGACGTGTGCCTGGTGTCCCAGCGCCGGGCGCTGCGGGGCGCGACAAGACAACGGCGGTCGCGTCTCGATGCCCGGGTGCGAAGGCGCCCCGATCTTTCGAGGCGTCGATGAGTGTGCCTTGGTCGATGAGGTCTATCGGGAGGCGCGCTCCGACGCCTTCTTGGAGCCTCGCCTCGAGGGCTGGGAGCCTCTGGGGAAGTCGATGCGCCGGAGCCACGAGAGTAGCGGGAAGGTGAACTTCCCGCCCGTCAAGAAGGGACACTGCTACAAGGTGGTGCTCCGGGCTCGTTCGCCCGAGCTCCTGGACCACAACAAGTTCCGCGCGGTGGTGGGCCTCGAGACCAAACGGGAGTCGGTCACCAACAGCCCCGAGATGATGTCCAGGGTGCCGTCGGTCCTCCTCTGGGATCTCGGCTGCCCCCAGGCTCCCGGCACCATCGAACTCAAGCAGGCGCCGGCCATCCCTGGTGAATACGAGCTGCAGGTGTACACGCGACTCGCCTCGAAGGCGGACCAACAGCTCGCAAAGGCCAAGGTCGCTGAACGCGAGCAGCTCCGCCTCGGCCCCACCTGTGATCGTTGCCTGGCCAACCGGCGCCGTTGCTCTGGGAGCGAACCCGAGTGTCTGCGCGGCTTCATCGCCTGCGTCCGAGCCAACGGGCACGAGCCCGCCAGCTGCTTTATCGACCGCTGAGGTCGGGATCGGGGCGCCGAGTCAAGCAATGAGGGGCCGCTGGATCCCGGGGTTCGCGCGTTCAACGGCTTCGTAGAAGAGCGGCCGGAAGTCCTTGGAGTCGAGGACGTAGGCCCAGACGTCGAGGACGCCGTGGCTGATCGGGTTGAGGCCCATCCGCTCGAGGGCGAAGTTGATGTGACTCATGAACATCGAGTTGTTGCCGCGGGGGAAGAGGTGCGTGTTGCTCGAGAGCTGCAGGTAGTCGGCCAGGTGCTGGAGCGCCACCGGTCGGTCGAGGGACGTGAAGGCCAGCTGGAGCTGGAGCTTCATCTGGTCGAGGTAGAGGGGCAGGTCGCCTACCTTGGGCCCGATGTACTGAGCGGGGTAGGCCAGGGACAAGGAGGGCTGGGCCTTCTTCGGGATCCCCGGGAGGGCCACCTTCCCCTCTCGGGCGAAGGAGACCTCGAGGCGTCGCAGGATCTCGGCGGTCACCGAAAACGCCGGCTTCTCCGGCTCGGCGGCCCCGAAGCGCATGCGCACCTCGCTCAGCAGCTCCCCGGCGTGAGGACGATATTTCTTCGGGTGCTGGAACTGATCCGGATCCCTCACGGACTCCGAGGCCATGGCCACGGTCTTGCCGGTCATCCCGGTGTAGACGCCGCCGGGACCGTCCATCAGCACCGCCTGCTGGCGCCGGAGGGTGCCCAGGAAGTCTTCGAAGAGGGTGCCGTCGCGCAAGGCCGGCAGGAACACCTCTTCGTGGGAGGCCTGGAGGTTCGCCAGGTGCAGCGCCAGGTACTCCGGGGCGATCTCGGCCTCGGCGTCGCGCACGAACACCCGGGCCGCAGCCCCGACCGGCAGCTTGCCGTAGGTCTCCAGGCCGAGGAGCTCCCGCTGGGGTCCGCTGAACACCGAGGTCGGGCCGAAGGGCGACACCGGCGCGCCGCCCGCTTCTTCCTTGAGCGCCGCGGCCTGGGCCCCGATCAGCCGTTCGGGATCGGGGGTGGGGAGTTTGCGGAGTTTTGGATCGCCGGGGCGTTGGGCGGCGTTCGACCTAAACATCCCGGGGGACTAAAGCAACCAGGGGGCCAAGGACTCCAACGGCCGATCCCGCCGATTGACATGGCGAATGGGCGCCCCCGTCGCGTGAATCGCAAGCCCTCTGTCTAGGGAACGTGAAAGGTGGAGGCCCGGCCCGAGGTGATTCAGGTCGGGGCCCTCTGGGTGCACAACCGTGGGTCCGTGAGCCGCGCTGGTTCTTGATCTCCGTCTCATCGCCCTGGAGGGAGCGGTTGCCCCCGCGAAGTGGCGATCACCTCCTCAGTGGAGGTAGGCCTGCCCGTGGCTCAGCGTGGCTACCGGAACCCAGTCCCCGGCGAGTTCGCGGTAGAGGTAGGCCGACCCTCGGCTGTCGTCGTGGCCGGGAGCGCCCACCACCAAGTAGCTGCTGTTGTGCTGCTCGAAGAGCAACAAGGTGTGCCCGTAGGAGTCCACACCAAGGGGCTCGTCCAAGCCCACAGGCTCAAGGCGTTGCTGGCCAGTGAACAGGATTGGCTTGTAGTAGGCGCTGACCATCCCGGTCCTTGGGTTGGCGCCGATCGCCTCGCCTGGTGAACCGACCACCAGGTTGCGGAACGAGGCGCCCGGGAGGCTGGCCATCGTCGCGCCGTGGAGGTCGCTCGGCTCATGACTCGAGCTCACTTGGGTCAAGGTTCCGTGGTCAATCAGCTGGTTGCCTTGGGTGCGGAACACGTAGACCGCACCGCTTGCGTTTTGACCGGCGAGGTCCTTGCCGGGGGCGCCCACGAAGAGATCGAGGATGCCGTTGTTGTCGACGTCGCTCACTCCCAGGGACTGTCCAAACTTGTCGAAGGCGGCTTCGACGCCGAGGGTGCGCTGCCCGAGCCGTCCCCAGCCGCTCAAGCTGTTGGCGCCGCCCTTGAAGAGGAACACCGAACCCACCGACCACAACCCGTTGATCTGGTCCCGGGGGGCGCCGACCAGCAGATCGTCGAAGCCGTCGCCGTGGAGGTCGGCGACCAAAAGTTGCCCCCCGAACTCGTCGCCCGCCAGTGGCACGCCCAGGGGCTGGGGGTTGGCCACGCCGCCCCCCCCGCCGTTGATGTTGAGGACGGTGGTCCAGGTCTGGTCGACGCTTGCCCGCTTGGTCCAGGTGTCGGTGTCCGGGTCGTAGCTGAGGATCAGGACCATCCCAGCCCGGGGTCCGTTGCCGATCGCCTCGCCGGTGACGCCGACGACCAGTTCGGGGACGTCGCCATTCCCCGAGTAGAAGCGACCCGCGGCCAAGGTGGCGCCGAACCAGTCGGTGGCTTCGCTGGCGTTGCCGACGGTGGCCTGGGTCAGGGTCGCGTGTTGGACCAGGCCGTCTTCACTCCCGAAGGCTACGGTGATTGCGCCGGCCGCGGCTGTTGCGCCGATGTCTTCGTAGGGCGCGCCGATCACCAGGTCGTCGTAGCCGTCGTCGTCGAAGTCCGCCACGGTCAGGCTCGCCCCGAAGTAGTCGTCCGGCTCGACGGTGGAGGTCTGGCCCTGGGTCATCTCACCGCAGGCGATCAAACCTTCGGAGTAGCCCCGGAACAGCTGCACCGCCCCGGCTTGTTCGATCCCACCGACCGTGCGGGTTGGTAGCCCGACGGCCAGGTCCGGGTAGCCGTCGCCGTTGAAGTCTCCCGAGGCGAAGGCGTCGCCGAAGCGATCACCGGCGGCCGGCGACTGCACCGGGATCAGCGGGGTGTAGAGGAACTCCAAGGTTGCCTCGTCTTGCGGGCTCAGGCCGGTGCGGTTGGCGTTGATCGTCCGGGCCTCCAGGTCACACTCGGCCAAAAGGCAAGTGGGCTCCACGTTGGCGTCGATCAACAGGGGCAGGCACTTCACCGGTGGGTCCAGGCTCAAGAAGGCGCACTCTCCCGTGTTGCCGTCCTCGTCCAAGTCTTCTTCGTCTTTGAGGCAGAAGCCACCCGAGTGGTAGTGCATCACTGAGTCGAAGTCGTAGTCACCCACCATGTCGGCGGTGGGGGCGATGCTGAAGTTGCTGACCTTGGTCGGATCGATACAGGCCTCGATGATGTCAAGGTAGTCGTCCCGGTCCGGGCGTTGTTGCTCGTGGTAGAGCCCGAGGGCGTGCCCGACCTCGTGGACCACGCCGCCGAAGCTGAAGTCGTTGGGGATCCGGATGTATTGGGTGCCCCCGGAATAGCCGATCGAAGTGGAGACCCCGTGGTTCTCGTCCCAGTGCTCGAAGACCAAGTGACCGAGAGGGTGGGTTGGTTCGTCCTCGAGCTCGACGAAGAGGATCGAGGTGCGGGCCCAGATATGGCCCATCGCCTGGCGCACGTTGGCCCGGGCCTCCGCCGAGAGGCTGGTGTCCGGGCCGTCGGAGAAGCGCCACAACACCGTGCCGCACGGCCAGGGCCGCCCCAGTGAGATCAGCGAAGCCTGGGGACCTCGGTTGGGACCGGTGAAGGTCTCCGCTCGTCCCAGCTCAATGTCACCGTAGATCACCGCCTGACCGGCCCGGATCTCGACCTGGGCCACGGCCACCCCGGTCGGTGACTCGATCAGGACCTGGTCGTTGGCCAGCCGGCTCAGGCCCAAGCTCCTTAGGCCATCGTTCTGGCGTTGCAGCGCCGTGCGCCGGTCCCGGTGGACCTCCCGGAACTCCTCGGCGCTGGCGACCTCTGCGGTGCCGATGACCAGGCCGATTAACCCGTACGGAATCTTCATCGTTGCTTCCCTCGTCGCTGGTCCTTCGCCGCCGGGATCGAGGATCTGAAAAGGACCTGGTCGTTCACCGCGGCCTTCGGCTGGGAATCGCACTGCAACCGAGCGGGGCTCGACGCGGGCCTCCTAGGGTCTCCGACCGACAACCTGGACACCCGTGCTGAAGGGTTGGGCGCGACGGGTGAGGTGTGAGGAAAAATCCGTCGGAGTTTATCGTCGCAGGGGCGTGCACACTCCGCCCTCGCTCCCGCATCCAGTCAGGAGCCTACATCTTCGCGAGACGACGGAACGGGGCGGTACGAACTGCTCAATGCACGAAAACCAGCGAGGCCGCCCACCTGGAAATGGGACCCGGTGGCCGGTCGCCGCTCAGCGCGAGACCACCACCTTGGTGCCGTCGATCCAGGTCTTGGAGTCGTCGGAGTAGTAGAGATAGGCGCTCGAGGCCGGGCCTTCGTAGGTGCCGGGGACCAGCGCCACCAGGTCGAGGGGCACCACCTTCTCTTCGCCGGGGCCGAGATCCCGGAAGTAGATGATCACCTCTCGGGCCCGGGTTTCGGTGAAGGCGACCAGGCCTTTCTCCTTCAGCTCTTTCAGCTGCCAGGTCTGGAAGGTGAGGCCGCCCGGGAGGCCGATCCGGGCCAAGGTCATGGGTTGACCGTTCTGGGTGCGGTTCTTGATGGTGGCGGTTAGGCGGACGCTGGCGCCCATCTTGATCTTGCTCTCGGCCAACTCGGTGCGCAGCTCCACGACCGCGTTGGGATCACTCGCCGGCTTTTTGCTCCTGAGTTCGATGGCGGCGCTGTACGGCAACTCGGACTTTCCGTCGTGGACCAACTCGATGGTGTTCATCCCCGAGGTGAAAACCTCGGCGCTGGCGGTCAAGAGCAAGGGGTCTCGGCGACCGGCCTCGTAACTCAGGGTGTTGATCACCTGGCCGTTGATCTTGAGGGTCACCACACCCGGGGCCGGGGTCTTGCGGGTGGCGTTGGCGTAGGTGGTCATCGCCTTCAGGGCCAAGACCGTGGCCTGGGTGGCGCCCCACTGGCCGTAGCCGCTCCGGTTGTTGCCCAGCCACTGAACCGCGGCCCGGAGCTGCTCGTCGTAGCCGGTGGTCTTGAGCAGGGCCAAGACCGCGAGGGCGGTGGTCTCGATGTCCAGGTTGATGCCGGTGGAGCGGGTGATCGAGTGATCTTTGCCGGCGAAGCGTCCGTCCTTGTCTTGCAGCTTGGCCAAGCGGGCCGCCGCCTTTTGCCCCTCGGCCTTTCGGGCCGGTACATTCAATAGAGTGTTGCTGGCCAGGGCCAAGAGGTAGGCGTCATCGGTGGTGGTCGCCACCGCGGCCTGGCCGGCGATCTCCTCTTCGATGTCGTAGGTGCCGGCTTCGGTCAGGGCGTAGATGATATAGGCGTTGGTGACCTCGGGCTTGGCGCCGCCGAAGCTGTCCAGGGCCTTGGGGTCCCGCAAGAAGCCGCCTTTGCCGTCGCGCCGGCTCTTCAGCCAGCTTTGAGTTCGGCCGATCATCACCTCGTCGACCTCGCCGTAGACCCGCTTCATGTCCACGAACTCCAGGACGCCGTAGGCCGAGAGGGCCTCGTGGGGCGGCGATTGCCCGAACCACTCGTAGCCCTTGTTGGGGGTCTCGTAGCCGACCAGCTTCTGATAACCACGCTCGAGCAGGCCATTGGTTCGCTGGATCAAGTCCGGATCGGCCACGTCGTGGGCCCGCAAATAGTCGAGGACCATGATGTTGGGATAGTTGCTGCTGCTGGTCTGCTCGAAGCAGCCGCTCGGCTCTCGCAACATGCCCTCTAGGCCGGAGATCAGGCTGGCCACCGGGCTCGGGTACAACTTGACGGTCAGCTGGGCGGTGCCGGGCAAGGCCTCGCCGAGATCGATCTGGTGTTTGGCGACGTCCTTGAGGGTGCCGCTCACCGATTCCTGGTGCGGGAAGCCCAAAGGCACCACCTCCAGCTCTCGGATGTACTCGTCCTTGAGGCCGCTGGCGTTGGCGAAGACCTGGATCTTGCTCTTGCCACTTTTGGTGGTGGCGGCCAGCGGGTAATAGACGCTCTTTCGCTCCTTGGGGCCCAAGGTGGTCTTGAGGCCGGTGTCGACGCTGAGGAGCGCGTCGCCTTCGGTGACGGTGGCGCCACCTTTTTGCAGCTCGACCTTGTCGCCGAAGCTGACCTCGAGGGCGACCTCCACCGGCTTGTCCTTTTCGTTGCTCAAGGTGATCGGGAGCAGGAAGAGATCACCGGCGGTGACCTCCAGCGGCAACTTGACGCTGAGGCTGAAGGGCAGGCTGGACTTCACGACCTTCTCGACTCGGCCGCCGGCGCCGGATCCGACGCCCTCGGCGATGGCCCGGAAGGAGGTGACCGCGTCCGAGAGGTAGAAGGTGACCGTGGCTCGGCCATCTTTGCCGGTGAACACCGTGGGCGCCCAGTGGATGGTCTCCCGGAAGTCGGTGCGGGGCCCGGTCTCGTCGCCCCGATAGGTCGGGGCGGGGAAGACGCGGACCGGCACGAACTGGGGCATGGCGATCTTCTCTTCTTCGGCCTCGGCCCAGGCCTCGTCCTTGGCGAAGTCGCCCCGATCCATGTCCGGCTTGGCGATCCTTGCTTGGACCTCTTGCCGGGCCGGGGCGCGGCGGGCTTCTTTGGCCATCTCGGCCGGGGCTTCGGCCAACTTCTTCTTTTCACCGGCCTGGACGACGGGCTCAGCCGCCGGTGGGGCCGGGGCCTTGGCGGGCGCCGGCGGCAACACCTGGCCTTTGGGTTGGTTCATCGGGGGGGCCGGGCGCGCCGCGGGCGCCGGTCGACCTCGGCCACCACGGGGAGCGCCGTCACCTTCGTCGTCCATGATCGCGCCCAAGGCGTCGGCGGGCCGGCCGGGGCCGGAGGAGGCCGGGACCGGCGGCATGAACACCTGTTGCCACTCGAAGCGGCGATAACCTTTGGTGCCCATCAACAGATCCATCGCCAAGGCCGACTTCTCTTTGGTGAGGTCGAAGAAGAAGTTGGGCTCCTCGACCTTGTCCGAAAGTTCGGACTCCAAATACAGGCGGGTCAACAAGTGGCCGGTCTTGTCATCGGCGAAGGACAAGACCGTGTCGTCCACCACGGACAACGCCAGCTCGGCCGGGACCGGGTTGCCTTGGGCGTCGGTGGTCTTCACCGACAAGGCCACCTGCTCCCGGGGCGAATATTCGGGCTTGTCGGCGGTGAGCTCCACGTTCAAGCGGTTGCGCCGGTTGCGGTAGACAAGGCGCTCCGCCAACGGCTGCTTGTTTTCGTCGAAGATCGTCACCCTCGCCACGCCCTGGGCTTTGGCCAAGGCCTCGTCGGCCGACTTCAGGTAGACCACCGCCGCTTCGTTGGCTGGCACGTCCACGTAGGCTTCATCGAGGAGCCGCTCCCGGACCATCGCCACCACCACCACCTTCTTGGCCTCGCTGCAGCGCACCGCCACCCGCAGCTCGGGCAAGGCGCCGTCGAGATCGTCGTAGCTGCGCAGGGTGCAGCCCGACTCCAGCGCCACCGGCAGGGCGTATTGTTCGGTGATCCCGGCGGGCCGGGTGATCTGAGCGAAGTAGCGCCGGCCGGTGTTGGGGGTGAGCTCGATCCGGCCTAGGCCCGCGTGGTGGGTGGCGAAGGTGGCGGCCACGTTGCCGTGGTCATCGACGATCTTGCCCTCGACGTCGGCGGGTTTGCCGATCGGGTTTTTGGCTTCGAAGTAGATCCGAGACGGGGTGCCGCTCAGCAGCTGCCCGCCTTCGGGGAAAAAGGCGAAGTCGAGCTTCTTGACCAAGATCGGGATGCGCCGGGCGATCGACTCGGTGATGCCGCCGTCTTCGATCATCACCGTGAGCAAGCCGTCGCCGCGCTCCACCCGCTCCGGCAAGCGGAAGCGGATGATGGCGCCGCCCGACTCGTTGGTGGTGGCTTGAGCGGGGGCCAAGGTCTGACCGTCCAACCAGATCACCGCGTTCAGCGGGTGGCGGGGCAGGGCCTCCCCGGTGGCCCGCTCCACCTTGATGGTGGCGGTGACCTCGTCGCCCGCGCCGTAGGCCTTCTTCACGAACTCCATCTTCTTCTTGAGCCGCGGCGCCTCGTAGGTGCTGACCACCACCGGCCGCTCGGCCGTGACGCCGTCGAAGCTGGTGGCCCGGATCAGGTACTCACCTCCTTGCACGCTGTCCGGGATCTCGAAGTCGTTGCTGGCGGTGCCCTTCTCCTCCTGCACGTTTTTCTGGAGGACGGTGGCGCCCTTGGGGCTGACCAGCTCGTAGCGGATGGCGTTGTTGTTGGCCCGGGCGCCCAGGTCTTTGCTGCCCAGGTCCCAGGTCTTGATCCAGATGGTCTCGCCCGGGCGGTAGAGGGGTTTGTCGACTTGGATGTAGATGCGGCTGCCGGGTTGGCGCTCGAAGTAGCCGCCGATCAGCGGGGTCAAGGCGCCGCTTTGGGGAAAGTTGGAGAGGCGTGGGCTGGGCCCGGGGGCCTTTTCGGCGGCGACCGGCGGCTGCAACTTGTCTTGCGCGGGTGCGTCGGGGTCGGGGTCGGGGGCCTTGGTGGAGATGCCGTTGGCGCCTCCTTGATCGACGGCCGGCTCGACGCCGGGACAAGCGGAGGTCGAGGCCAGAGCCAAAACCGCCAAGGTGGGGGAGAGCCGGCGCGTCATGATGGGCACGGTCTAGCCAACGGAGGACTGGGGCGAAAGGTCTACCCCGGGGCCTCTTCGGGTGAATAAGGCTGGTGGTGTGTGTAGGTGGCTGTATCTATTGAGGTTGTTGACGGTGGTCGCTCGCCCGATGTCTCGTGCCCGTCCGTCGGTCAAGGTGGGGCCCGTGGACGGTGGGCGGTGGGCGGCGTCGATTTGGCTTCTGGTCGGCCTGGCCTCTTGTGAGGCGTCGCCGGGCCCAAGTGGCCTAGGTGATCTCGGTGGGGGCGCCGGTGCCGATCTCGGGACCCGCCCGGACGCGACCCTGGGCCTGGACGTCGCCCTCGACGCCGAACTTTTTGATGCGGACTCGCCGGATCGTGGGCCCCTCGACGCAGGTGAGGTTGGCGCAGACGGCGGTCAAGACGGGGGCGACGACGCCGGCGCCTTCGACGCGGGTGAGGACGGCGGAGGCTTCGACGCTGATGCCGGAGCCGACGCCGCCGCGGATCTCGGTCCCGACGGCGGGCTGGATCTCGGGGTGGACGCCGGTCCCCAGCCGATCGCCGTCGAAGGCTTCGCCGCGGGTACGGTGGGCGGTTGGCAAGCCGGCGCCGATCACTACCGGGTCACCAGCTTGGCCGACGATGGACCGGGGAGTCTTCGTGAGGGCCTGCGCACGGGTGGTGCACCTCGAGTGATCACCTTCGATCTCGACGGTCGGGTGGAGCTCCTGTCCGCCTTGGATCTGCCCAGCAACGTCAGCGTCGACGGGCGCGGGCGCGACGTGGGCGTCCGGGGCAAAGGTTTTCGGATGGCCACCGGTTCGCAAGTTGTCTTGCACAACTTGGTGATCGAAGACGTGGGCCCTGACAGCGAAGATGGCCTCCAGCTTGGGTCACCGATCGGGCCGGCGCCGCACCACATCGCCGTCGATCACCTCTGGTTCTTGCAACACGGCGACGGCGGTGACTCGGCCAACGTCGACGAGGCGATCTCGGTGGTCTTCGGGGCCCACGCGATCACCATCGCTTGGTGCCGATTCACCGCTTGGGAGAAGGTGATGTTGTTCGGCAACGGCGACGCCGACGCCACCATCGACGGCGCGATCACCGTGACCGTACACCACAACTGGTTCGAGTCCACCGGCCGCCGCCACCCCCGGGCCCGCTACGGCCAGTTCGACGTGGTCAACAACTTCCTCGACCGTTGGCACGCCTACGACTGGACCTGGTTGCCGCCCTACCGCGACAGCTACGGCAGCTGGTCCCAAAACGACGCCCAGATGATCGTCGAGAACAACGTCTACGAGCGGATCCCGGTCCCGGAAGACCTCCTCACCAAAGCCAACGACGCCAGCCGCTGCAGCGACGGGGGCCGGATCCGAGAGTCCGGCGCCTACCTGCGCCCCGGGAACACCGCGCCCCTCACCTGGTCCGAAGGTTGTGACCCCAACGCGGTCGTCTTTCAGCGCAACTATCCGCTGACCCTGGAGGTGGCCGACGAGACCTTGGTCCAGCGCCTCCTCACCGAGGCAGGAAACACCCGGTGAACCCTGCACCCAGATCGGGACGGCGGTAGTATAAGGGCCCATGCCGCGCCGACTCGGGCTGCTCCTCCTCGCCGGATCGGTGGCGTGCAGCGATACCACCGGCCTGGGCCAGTCCCTGCCCGAGCTCGACCCGGGGCCCTGGAAGGTCGACTTTGGGGCGGTTTATTTGGGGGGCGCTCGAACCTTGGAGGTCCCGCTCCAGAACCGGGGTGCGGGGCCTTTGGTGTTGGGGCCGGTGGTGGTGAGTGATCCGGCGTTTTTGGTGCTGGACCAACCGACCTCGATCTACGCGGGCAACACCGGGGTCTTGCGGCTGCGCTTCAGCCCGATCGCAGTGGGTGGGGCCGAGGCCCTTTTGGAGTTGGCCAGCGATGATCCGGGGGGCCTGCGGGTCTTGACCTTGGTGGGCGAGGGGCTGGCCCCTTTGGACTGCGACGATCGAGAAGACTGCACCCTGGACACCTTCGACCCGAACGCGGGCACCTGCGGCCACGAAGATCGAGAGGGCGATTGCGACGACGGCAGCGGCTGCACTCAAGGGGATCGCTGCGCCGCCGGCCGCTGCCTGGGCGAGGCGATCCGCTGCGACGACGGTGAAGACTGCACCGATGATCTCTGCGATCCGACTCGCGGTTGTGTGCAGGTGCCGGTCGACGAACGTTGTGCCGATCAAGATCCCTGCTCCCTCGATCGCTGCACCTCCTCGGGCTGCGAAAATCCTCCGGCGCCCGACGGCCACCCTTGTGGCCCGGTGGTGAGCTGCATCTCCGCCGAAATTTGCCTGCTCCAGCAGTGCGTCGAGGTGTCGATCCCCGAGGGTGCCCCTTGCAACGACGGCGAAGTCTGCACCCGCGACGATCACTGCCAGGCCGAGACCTGCGTCGGCGAGCGGATCTCCCGGCCGCCCCAGGTGATCGGCGAAGCCACCCTCTACTACAACCCGACCAGCGGGAGTTTGCACGACGACCGCTTGTATTTGGCCACTCCGATCCGCGCCCTCGCCGACTTCAAGGTGTTGGCCTTCGATGGAGACCACGTGGCGCCGCTGCACACCTGGCCCGAGGCCAACGGCTCAGCAGAGTTGACCCGAGTGGGGCCGGGGATCCTCGCCCGGGTCTCCACCGGTAGCACCAGCCAACGTTGGCTCGAGGTCTTCGACGCCAGTGATCCGGATCGACCCCGCCGCACCGCCCGACACCCGGTCGGATATTGGGATCGAAGTGATGACACCCTGCTGAACGTCGCGGGCCGGGTGTACTTCTGCGCCGCACCCGCACCCCTGGCCGCGCCAGAGCTGATGGAGGCCGATCTGTTGGCGGGAGCTGGCCCAGTGGTGCCCGTGGGCCTCGGGACCCTGGCGTGCCACGAGAGCCAAACCGGATTTGCCGCGGCCGGTGACGTCTGGATCAGCTTCGACAACCAGCCGGCTCAACACTCGGCCGGCTTCATGATCTTCCGGATCAGCCCGGGGCAAGCCACCTCACTTTATAGCTTTGGCTTCGCCACCAACGGGGTCCATCAGTACGGGGGCATTCAAGAGGTCGCCACCGACGGCCACGTGGTGGTGATCGATCTGGAGAACGAACGTTACTTGCGGCTGGTCGATCTGGATCGGGCCCCGGTCGGCATCACCGATCACTTGGTCTCGAACCTCCCCCAGTCTCGTCTGTTGTCGGTGCAGGACCGACGGGCCCTCTACGAGATCAGGGACGCTTGGGTCGAGGTCGACCTCAACGATAGCGCCAACCCGACGCTGCTCCCGGATCGGATCGCCTTCACCCCGCCGCGGTCGGCGCGGTTTTTGGCCGAGGACTCGACCCGGGTTGTTCTTTGGAACTCCTACCAAGGGCTCTTCGTGTTGAGCCGGACGCCAACCGGCCTCAGCCGGCACTACCAAGCCCGAGGCAACGGCGCGATCTCCAGCCTGCGACTCCAACCCTCGGGGCTCTTGTTTTCGGGGCGTTTTTCCATGGGTTTTGTCACCGAGGCCGCCTTGCTCAACCCCAACTTGGCGACCGCCGCGGACGCTCGTCTCTTCTTCCCGGCCGGCCCCTACCTCTTGACCGGCCCCGACGGCCCCGCCGGGGTGGTGGCGCCTTTGGTCAACCACGAGCTCGAGCTCTGCTCGACCTTCAACTGGGGCTGTGATCGCACCCAACCGGCGCCCCTGCCCGGGCCCGCCTTGGCCCGCCTCGCCCAGGTCAAGTTGGATCGCGATGGGACCCTCACCGCCACCGCCAGTCAGATCCAGATGTCCACCGAACACGGGGCGGCGGTGGCCGGAGAGGATTGTCTGGGCGCCGGCCTCGACAGCTACCTCACGGCCGAACGTTACGTGGTCTTCGACAACTGCCAGGTCCCTGGCGAGTTGACCGTGGTGGCCTCCATCGCCGCCACCATCCCCTCCGGCGGATCGTCGCCTTGGGCGAGGACTGTGCACCACGGGCCTGGCCTAGCGACCTTTGTGGGCCGGGGCTTTCAGGTCTTGTTCGACTATCGCCAGCCCCTGGCGCCGGTGGTCTTGGCGGAGCGATTTGTCCCCACCGACACGGTCGAGGGCTTTTTGGGCGTGGCCTTCGACGGCACCCACTGGGTCTCCACTCGAATCGACGAAAATGGGCAGGTGCTCCTCGAGGTCTCGACCGTAGCCTTGGGCACCTCGACGGTGGTCGGCAGCGTCGTCTTCGATCCTCAGCTGGGGGTGCCGCACCGCAACGTCCTCGGGCTGCAATGGCCGCTTTTGTACATCGGCGCCGACCACGAAGGCGCCTCCAGACTTTTGGTCTTTGACCTCTCGGGCCCGACGCCACGATCTCTATCCGCCCTCGAGCTGACGACCTCCGCCATCGACCTGGTGGTGACCGACCAGCGGATCTACTTGGCTCGACCGGATGGCCTGATGGTCCTCGACCCAGCCTGCGGTCCTTGAACCTCAGCCGTTGGATTGATTCAGATCCACCGAGACCATGTCCCGGTAGAGGCGCACCAACACCGGCGCACCCCCGAAGTGGAAGATGGCGTGGCTGGACGGGGGGAGCAGGTACTTCTTGTGCTCCTCGCTGAGGATCTCCGGCAGGCTCAAGGTCGTGGGCGGCGGGACCAAACATTTGATGTTGCCGCCGATCATGTTGGTGATCTCCCGGAGCGCATCGTCGAGGTGTTCAGCCTCGAGTTCGGCCTCGGGCAGCTGGAACATGGCGACCGCCGCCTTCTGCAGCAGCGGGACCGACATCTCCACCACCACCTCCCCCGGGTAGGCGCCCCGCAGGCGGATCACCCCGGCCACGCTTGGGCCTTCGGCGGGCGAGGGCGGGGGCCCTGGGATCAAGGTGGTCTCCAACATCGACTCGAACACCGAGGTGGTGACCGCTTCGATGTCCGTGGTGGCGACGCTCATTTGGCCTCCGGCCCGCGCAGCTGGTAGCAGCTGGCGTTGGCAAAGTTGACCCGCTCGAAGTCGTCTTCGAGGCCCGAGGTGGTCTCGGCCCCGCCCAAAAACAGGTAACCGCCGGGCCGCAAAACTCGCTTCATGCGCCCCAAGATCTTCTTTTTGGTCTCGACGTCGAAGTAGATCAGCACGTTCCGCAAGAACACCACGTCGAGGAGCGGGAAGTTGGGCCAAGGGTCGATCAGGTTGACCTTCCGCACCGTCAGCAAGGACGTGAGCTCTGGCTTCACCGTCCACCGTACGCCCGACCGCTGAAAGTACTTGATCAACATCTGGGCGGGCAGGCCGCGGTTGACCTCGAGTTGGGAGTAGCTGCCCGAACGGACTCGCTCCAACATCTCGTCGGAGAGATCGGTGGCGTGGAGCTCCACCTTCCACTGGGTCAGCTGCGGGAAGTGTTCGCGCAAGGTCATCGCGACGCTGTAGGGCTCCTGACCGCTGGAGGCCGCGGCGCACCAGACCGAAAGTTGGCGGCTGGCCGCGTTGTTGCCCAAGATCGCCGGGATCACCACCTTCTGAAGGGCCTGAAAAGGCGCCAGATCCCGGAAAAAGAAGGTCTCGTTGGTGGTCATGGCCTCCACCACCGAACGGTGCAGGGGCCCATATCGTTCGAGTCGCAGCCGTCGCAGCAGCTCACCCACCGTCGGGATCCCGGCCTTGTGCGCCACCGGGCCAAGGCGGGCCTCCAAAAGATAACTCTGGGTGGGTTCCAGGACGATCGCCGAACGTTCGTGCACCAAACGCCGCAAGAAGTCGAAGTCGCTCTCAAACTTGGGGGCCGCGCTGGTCATGCGTGTCGACGCCCCTCCGCCCGGTTGCCCACCCGCGAAGCGATCTCCTTGCCCAACTCGACGGGCCCCAGCTGCACCTCGGCCAGCCCCGCTTCGGCCACATAACCAGGCATGCCCCAGACCACGCTACTGGCCTCGTTCTGCACGATCACCCGGGCCCCACGTTGATGGAGCGCGGCCGCTCCGAGCAGGCCATCTTTGCCCATGCCGGTGAGGACCACCGCCAGGACGCTGGAGCCGAACTCCCGAGCGGCGGAGCGAAACAACACGTCCACCGAAGGGCGGCAGGAGTTTTGGGGCGGGCCGTCGTTGACCAACAGGTACGGACGCCCCTGGAGACGGGTCACCTCCAGGTGGTGATCACCGGGTGCGACGTAGATATGACCGGGGAGCGCGGGCCCTGGCTCGATGGCCTCTACCACCTTGAGGCGGGTGCGAGAGGACAAGCGCTCCGCGAGGAGCCGGGTGAAGACCGGCGGCATGTGTTGGACGATCACCACCGGCAGCGGAAAGTCGCTCGGCAACATCGGGATCAGCTCGGCCAAGGCGTTGGGGCCGCCGGTCGAAGCGCCGATCACCACCAGCTCGACGGGCGTCGGGGTGGCCAGCGGCAGAATGGTCCGGGGCAGAAGATCGCTGGTCGCCAACGGCGCCCGGACCCCCAAGAGGGCCCGGATCTTGGGGAGGAGGTCCTCTTGGATCTGACGGGCCGCCGGGCGTTGGTCGGTGATCTCTGGCTTGGCGGCGTAGTCGTTGGCCCCGGCCGAAAGGGCCTCCATGGTGGTGGCAGCGCCCCGACGGGTCAGGCTGCTGTACATGATCACCGGCAGCTTGGGGTGGCGGATCCGCAGCTCCCGCAAGGTGCCCAGGCCATCCAGCTCGGGCATCTCGACGTCCAAGATCACCAGGTCCGGCTTGGCCTGATCCAACTTGGCCAAGGCGATCTTCCCGTTGGCGGCGAGCCCGGCCAACTCCAGATCGGTGCTGGCCGCCAGGGCGTCGCTCAGCATCCGGCGTGAGACGACCGAGTCATCCACGACCAGGATGCGATGTTTCATGGAGTGGCCTCTCGACGAAAGCCCATCAAACCCAACTTGGAGACCAGGTCGCTCTTGGTGAAAGGCTTCATCACGTATTCGTCGGCGCCCGCGGCCAGGGCCTTGGTCATCTCTTCGATGCCGGTTTCGGTGGTGACCATCATCAGCCGCACGTCGGCCCAGCTCGGCTGAGCCCGCACCGCTTGCAGGAACTCGTAGCCGTTCATCACCGGCATGTTCCAATCGATGAGGGCCAGGTCCACGGCCTCGGACTGCATCCGTTCCAGGGCTTCTTGTCCGTTCCCCGCCTCGACCACCGAAAATCCCAGGTCCCCAAGGATTTTACTCAGCACCTTCCGCATCGCCCGAGAGTCGTCGATGACCAGCGCGTGCATGCCTCTGCCCCCTCCTCGATTGGCTTTAGGTTCGGAAGTGACCAACCAGCCGCTGCAGGCCAGCGGACAACTTGCTCAACTCTCCGACCGTCGTGGCGGCCTGTGAGGCGGCACTGGAGGTGCTCTTCGCCGAGTGGGCGACCGCTCCGATGTTCTTGGCGATCTCATTGGCGCCGCTGGCCGCTTCGCCGACGCTCCGGGAGATCTCGTTGGTGGTGGCGGTCTGCTCCTCGACCGCGCTGGCGATCGAGTTCTGGAAATCATTGATTTGATTGATGATTGAGCCGATCTCGCCGATGGCCTCCACCGCACTTTTGGTGTCCTGCTGGATGGCCTCGATCTTTTGGCTGATGTCTTCGGTCGCTTTGGCGGTCTCTTTGGCCAACTCCTTGACCTCGTTGGCGACCACCGCAAAACCTTTCCCGGCCTCGCCCGCTCGGGCGGCCTCGATGGTCGCGTTGAGGGCCAACAGGTTGGTCTGTTGGGCGATCGAGGTGATCACTTTGATCACCTTGCCGATCTCGGTGCTGCTTTCGCCCAACTTGGAGATGGTCTGGTTGGTCGACTGCGCTCGACCGACCGCTTCGGTGGCGACCCGGGCGGCGTCGGAGGCGTTCTTCGCGACCTCCCGGATGCCGATCGCCATCTCTTCGGCGGCGGTGGCCACGGTCTGGACGTGTTTGCTGACCTGACCGGCGGCGTCGGCGGCGATGCTGGCTTGGGCCGAGGTCTCTTGCGCACTTTGTCCCATCTCTTGACTCGCCAAACCCAGGCCCTGAGCCGAGGTCGCGACGTTCCCGGCGTTTTTGCCGATGGTGGCCACGGTCTCGCGCCACTCGGAGATCAACCGCTCGAGAGCCCGACCGATGCGGGCCGGCAGGTCATTGCCGCTGACCGAAACTCGGACGGTCAGGTCACCGCCCGCCGCGGCCTCGACCGCGTCCAAGAGTTGTTGCAGGCGTGGGTCCTCACCGATCGCGGGGGAGCCGGGGGTTCGGGAGTGGGAGTCGGCGCTGGGGTTCGACATGACAATTTACTTCCTCAGGAGTGGAGCGGCTCTTCGTCGCGGCCTTCGGCGAGCACCCTCTTGGTGTCGAGCACCAAGAGGAGCCGGCTTTCGAACTTGTAGACGCCCTGGAGCAGGGCGCGGCTGGCGGTCGGGACGGTTTGGGGCGGCGCCTCGAAGTCCGAAGAGGTGGCGTCCAACACGTCACCGATCTCGTCGACGAGCAGCGACACCGCGCCCTCTTCGGTTCGGACCACCACGTTGATCGGCAGGCGCTCCCCTTGTCGCGGGGGGAGGCCGAGTCGGGTACGGAGGTCGATGGCGGTGACGATCTGGCCCCGGAGGTTGATCAGCCCCGAGACCGACTTGGGCGCCAGGGGCACCCGGGTCATGCGCTGATACTTCAGCACCTCTTGGACCGACAAGACGTCGAGGCCGAAGTGGATGCCGTCCACGAAGAAGGTGCAGAGCTGGCGCTGATCGCGGTTGTTCACGACGGGACCTCCCTCTCGGCGTTCTCTTCGAAGAGGGTCAGGCCGGCCGCCGAGATCGCGCCCGGGATGTCCAGGATGTCGGTGACCTTCTCTTGGATCACCGCCGAGCCGGCCAGGATGCCCCGGCTGCGGGCCCGGTGGATCACGAAGCTATCCTCGATGATGTCCACGATTTCATCGACCACCAGGCCGACCGACGAGCCGTTGGCCGAGTAGACCACCACCTGCAGCGGATCTTCGGGGCGCCGCTCCGGGGCGTGGCCGCCGAGCAGATTGCTGAGGGGCAACAGCGGCAGGAGTCGGCCGCGATATTGGACCACCTCGGCCCCACCGGCGAGCTCGACCTGGGCGGAGCGGAACTCCTCCAGGCGGGCTACCGTGGTGAGGGGCATGGCGATCCGGCGGCTCCCACCGACCGTAAAGAGCAACATCGAGTGGCGTTGGGCCGAGGGCTGGACCGCCCCTTGGGCTGCTTCGACCGCGTTGCGAACCCGGCCGCCGGTCAACACGCCGGCCCGCACCGCCAGGCCAAGCACGTCCAAGATCAACGCGACCTGACCATCACCCATGATGGTCGCGCCAGCGTAGACGTTCAGCCCCTTGAGCTGTTTGCCCAGCGGCTTGACCACGATCTCTTCCGTATCGTTGATGGTGTCCACCACCAGGCCGAAGCTTCGGCCGTCGGCCTCGACCACCACGATGTTCACCACCACCTCGTCGTGGTCCCCCGGCACCGTCGCCGGGACCCCCAAGGCTTGGGAGAGATAGACCAAAGG
The DNA here is from genome assembly GCA_016703535.1 of Deltaproteobacteria bacterium. GTDB lineage: Bacteria > Myxococcota > Kuafuiibacteriia > Kuafuiibacteriales > Kuafuiibacteriaceae > Kuafuiibacterium > Kuafuiibacterium phototrophicum. The sequence goes on from JADJBV010000002.1 coordinate 2,399,789, forward strand.
CAACAGGTTGCCCCGGAGCCGGTAGACCGGGGCCCCTTGGACGAACTCGATGTTGCGTCGGACCGCGTCCCCCTCCAGGCGCACCAACTCGAGCAAGCTGGCTTGCGGGAGCGCATAACGATCGCCGCTGGTGGTCACCACCAAGGCCGGGATGATCGCCAGGGTCAGGGGGATCTTGATCTTGATGGTCGTGCCTCGACCCACTCGGTTCTGGATGTCGACCATGCCGCCGATCCGCTCGATGTTGGAGCGGACCACGTCCATGCCGACGCCGCGGCCGGAGATGTTGGTCACCTTTTCGGCGGTCGAGAAGCCGGGCAAGAAGATCAGCCCAACCACCTCTCGTTCGCTCATCCGGGCCGCGACCTCGGGGGTCACCAGGCCCTTCTGCACCGCTTTGGCGAGCACCCGGGCCGGGTCGATGCCCCGGCCGTCGTCGGTGATCTCGATGTTGACCTGACCACCCTCGTGGTAGGCGCGTAAAGAGAGGCAACCTTCGGGCGACTTCTTGGCGGCGATCCGCTCTTCGGGGCCTTCGACGCCGTGGTCGATCGAGTTGCGGACGATGTGGGTCAGCGGATCTTTGATCGCCTCGATGATCGTTTTGTCGAGTTCGGTCTCTTTGCCTTCCATCTCGATCCGCACCTGCTTGCCGACCGCCAGGGCCAGGTCGCGGGTGATCCGAGGGAACTTGCTCCACACGTTGCCGATCGGCTGCATGCGGGTCTTCATCACGCTCTCTTGGAGTTCGGTGACGATCAGGTTGAGCCGCTGCATGGAGGCGGTGAGGGCGGTGTCGCCTTGACGAGAGCTGACCTGCAACACCTGGTTGCGGGCCAAGACCAACTCACCGACCAGGTTCATCAACTTGTCGAGCAGGCCGACGTCGACCCGGATCGAAGACTCGGAGACGGCGCTCTCTTGGTGCGGCTCGGGGGCGCCACCACCTTGGGGATGCCGGGGCACTTCGGGTGGGGCCGGGGCCGGGGGAGGTGCGGCGATCGCGGGGGCAGGGGCCACGACCGGGGCCGGCGCGGGGGGCGCTGGGGCCGGCACGTTGGCCGCCGAATACACTGGCACCATCACCTCGGGCATCGGCCCGTCAGGAGGAGGAGGGGCGGCGGGTTTGGCCGCACCTTCCATCAGGCGCTGGAGTTTGGCGATCAGGGCCGTGTAGTCGGCGTCGCCTTCACTGGCGCCGTCACTCGACTCGATGTTCCCCATGATCGCCCGGACCGCGTCCACCAAGCTCAACAGAGCGCTGGTGATCTCCGGGTTGAGCTTGAGGCTCCCGTCCCGCATCCGGCTGAGCAGGCTTTCGCCGGCGTGGGCCACCGACTCCAACTTGCCCAGGCCCAAAAAGCCACAGGTGCCCTTAATGGTGTGGATGCAGCGGAAGATGTCGTTCAGCCGCGGCGCATCATCGGGGTTTTTTTCAAGCTCGACGAAGTCTCGATCGAGCTTGTCGAGGCCTTCGTGACTCTCGACGAGGAAGTCTCTAACGATTTCGTCCATTCGCGGGGTCCGATCCGCAATGGTGAATCGGACCAGACTGGCCGAACATGAGCCGCCCCGCCGACGATGGTCTCCTCAAAGGAAGGGCAAGAGCAGGTAATCCGGTCGGATCTCCTCCGGAAGTTGCTCCGGCAAGGCGCCGGTGATGCCCCAGCCCACCAAGGCCGCCGCCAGCCCCACGGTCTTGGCGCCCCGGATGTCGGTCTCGAGCTGGTCCCCGATCATCACCGCGTCTTGGGTGCCGGCCCGGGCCATCGCCGCCCGGTAGATCGGCGGGTAAGGTTTGCCGAGCCGCTGGAAGTGGATGTCGGTGCGGGTCGGGAAACGGAGTTGGATCGCCGACTCGAAGAGCTGGGCGATGCTGCCGGCCGCGATCCCGAAGCGCCCGGGGCTCTGGGGATAGATCAAGTCAGGGTTGGGCACGACCAGGCCCAAACGATCGCCCCGCTCCACCTTGGCCAAGATCAAGGAGAGGGCCTGATCGATGGTCTCGAGGAAGGGGTAGCCACTTTCGTCGGTGATCACCACCAGGTCGACCGCCCCGGGATCGGTGATGGGCCAAGGCACCACCTCGACCACCTCGGACAGGTAACCCGCCGAGGCCTCGGGCCCGAGGAACGCACAACGGGCGCCGCTCCACCCCTCCGCCACCAGGTGGGGCGCCACCAAACTCCCGGAGCTGACGATGTGCTCCGTTCCGATCGGCAGGCCGTGGCTCCGCAGTCGGGCCGCGATCGCCTGGGGCATCCGGGAGGCGTCGTTGGTGACGATCCAGTAAGGCGTGTTGTTTTGGTTGAGCCGCGCCAAGGTGGAGGCCGCCCCCGGCAAGGCCCCCGAGCCGTCCACCAACACCCCATAAGCGTCGAAGAACAAGGCCTGGTGGCGTTCGGCCAACTCGTCGACGGTGGTCGTCCGCCAGCTCACGACTGGCCAGCCACCGTCATCTTCTTCACCCGAAAGGTTGGGGCGGCGTAGCTGCTTTTGGGATCGAGATCGTTGGCGACCGCGTCGATGTTGCGCCAGAAGTCCTTGAAGCCGAGGGAGATGGTCACCTCACTCACCGGCCGAGTCAGCCGACCCTTTTCGATCAAAAATCCCTCCGCACCTCGGCTGAAGTCGCCGGTGACCGGGTTGAAGCCAAAACCCATCATCCCGGTCACGTAGAGGCCCCGATCGACCTCGGCCAACAAGGCTTCGGGGCTGACGGCGCCGGGCAAGAGGTGAAAGTTGGTCGGCGAAACCGAAGGCGCCGACCCCACCCCACGAGCGGCGCTGCCGGTGCTGACCTTGCCCAACTTTTTGGCGCTGTAGGTGTCGAGCAAATAGGTGCGCAGGCGTCCGGCCTCCACCACCACCGTGCGGCGGGACGGTAGGCCTTCACCGTCGAAGGGGCGAGAGCCCGGGGCCTTGGGGATCAAGGGATCGTCGACGATGGTCACCAAGGGGCTGGCGATCTCTTCGCCTTCTTGATCGACCAAGTAGCTGGCGCGGCGGTAGATGGCTCCGCCCGAGATGCAGGAGAAGAGCAGGCTGAGGAAGGCGCGGCCGGCGTCGGGGTGAAAGACGACCGGCAATTCTCCGGTCGGGATCTTTTCGGCGCCCAGCTGGGCCAAGGTCTTTTTGGCGGCCTCGATGCCGATCGCCTCGGGGCTCTTCATCTGGGCCAAAAAGCGCCGAGCGTCCCAGTCGCTGCCGATCCGCTTTTTGCCGTCCCGATCGTCGGCCAAGGCGCTGATCGAGAGGCTGACGTAGGTGGAGGCGTAACCTTGGGCGAAGCCGCCGCTGGTCACCAAGGCCATGACCCCGGCGGTGCGGGCGGCGCTGACGCCGTCGGTGTTGTTGATCCGGGGATCGTGGGCCCTGGCGGCTTTTTCAGCGGCCAGGGCCCAGGTGGTGGCTTGGCCCGCGTCGATCTTGCCGACCGCCTCGTCGTACAGCCCCAGGTCTGGCACCGACTTGGCCAACAAACCGGGCTCCGGCGGCATCGCGAACGGATCGGGTTCACTCAAGGCCGCCAACTCCAGGGCGTCCCCGACCAAGGCCGAAAGCCCGAGCTCCGACGGATCCGAGGTGTAGGTCATGGCCGAACGGCCGCCCTTGATCACCCGCAGGCCGATGGCGCTGCTGCCCGCCTCCTCGATCAACTCGGGGGCGCCGGCGTGGATCTTGGCCGACAGATCGACGTTGTCCCGCAGGATCACCTCGGCGACCTCGGCCCCTTGGCGTTGGGCCCGATCGACCACCTCTTGCCCGATCCGGATCAGCTCTTTGACGCGTTCGTTCACTTCAGCCTCCCACCTTGGTGCCACCGACCGTGATCGCTGAGATCCGAGTGGTGGAGCAACCCACACCTACCGGGACCGATTGCCCCTCTTTGCCGCAGGTCCAGATCCCATCCGAGACTTCGACGTCGGTGCCGAGCATGTCCACCTTGCGCAAGACGTCGGGGCCGTTGCCGATCAGGTTGACGCCCTTGAGCGGGGCGGTGAGTTTGCCGTCTTCGATCAGATAACTTTCGGTCAAGGAGAAGACGAAGTCGCCGTTGGAGATGTTGACCTGACCTCCGGAGAAGCGCTTGGCGAAGATGCCGCGTTTGACGCTCTGGATGATCTCCTCGGGCGAGTGGGGCCCACCCAACATGAGGGTGTTGGTCATCCGCGGCATCGGCGCGCTCCGGAAGCTCTCTCGTCGACCGCTGCCGGCGGCGGTGTGAAAGTGCCGGGCGCTCTGCCGATCCTGCAGGTAGCCGCGCAGGATGCCCTTTTCGATCAAGGTGACCGCCTGGGGTTCGGCGCCTTCGTCATCGACGTTGATGCTGCCCCGGGCGCCGGGCAGGCTGGGATCGTCGACTACCGTCACCAGCGGGCTGGCCACCAACTCCCCGATCAGACCCGAATAGTTGGAGGTCTTTTTTCGGTTGAAGTCGGCCTCCAGGCCGTGGCCCACCGCCTCGTGGAGCAAGATGCCGCTGTCGCCGGGCGCCAAGACCACTGGCAACTCACCGGCCGGTGCGTCGACCGCGTCCAACATGGCGATGGCGATCCGGGCCGCCTCTTTACCGTGATCTTCGGGCTTTTTGGCGGCGTTCCAGAAATATCCCAGGTCGTAGCGCCCGCCGCCGCCGGCGGAACCGGACTGCCGCTTTTGGCCGTCTTCGGCGATGGCCGCCACGCTGAAGCGGAAGAGCGGTTGCCGATCCGAGACGAAGATCCCGTCGCTGGTGGCGATCAAGATCTCCTTGTGTTCTTCGGCGAAGGAGACCTGCACCCGCTGGATCCGCGGATCGTAGGCCCGGGCCGCTCGATCGGCCCGGCGCAAGAAGTCCCGTTTGGTCTCGCCGTCGACGGACAAGCTCGAGTGTTCGACCTCGTAGCGGTGAGGCAAACCGCGTGGGGTCGGCACCGCCACCGCCGGGGCCGGGCCGCCATTGGCGATCTGGGCCGCGGTCTGGGCCGCCTCCAACATCAACTCGGGCTCAAAACGTTCGGTGTAGGCGTAGCCGGTGGCGTCGCCCTTCTGCACCCGCACGCCCAGGCCCATGGTCACGCCGCGGTTGGCGCTCTTGAGCAGGCCCTCTTCGTAGGCCAAGGCCCCGGCCGCCTTATACTGAAAATATAGGTCCGCATAATCTCCGCCCCGGCTCAGGGCCCGCTCCAGGAGGCGGGCCGCGAAGGCGGCGTCGATCGGGTGGTCCCCGCCCGGTAAAAAGGGCGCTCGGTAACGCGACATGGGCGGAGAGTAATCACCTCTGGGCGCGCTTAAAAGGCTCCTTCGCCAAACGCCCCACCAACTCGACACCCCGGCGGGTGCGCAGGCCGTGCCAACAACAGTCGTCGCCGCTGACCAGGCGGATCGCGGTGTGGGGCAACAAGCCGGCCAGCTCGGCTCGGTGCTTCTCCTGGAAGGGGAAGGGCTCGTCGGGGAGCAACAGCAGATCGGGCGCGGCGTCGGCCAGCTCGGCCAAACGCACGATCGGATAACGGTCCGGGTGATCGTCGAAGACCCCGATCCCGCCCGCTTGGGCCCAAAGATCAGCCACGTAGGTGTCCCGGTTGACCGCCATCCAAGGCTCTCGCCAGATCAGGTACGCGTAGCGGAAGGCCGGGGCCGGGTTCGCCGCTAGGTCTTCCAAGGATTGTTCGAGGGCCTGGGCCTGTTGTTCTGCGAGGGCCTCCGTACCGGTGAGCGCGCCCAGGTGGCGCAAGAGGGCCGGCACCTCCCGCACCTTTTTGGGCAGGGTCGAGTCGATCCGAAAGTCGGCGGCCAGGGCCTCGTAGTCTTCCCGCCGGTTCTCTTCTTCGTTCATGAAGATGAAATCCGGGGCCAGGGCCCGGATCCGATCGAGCTCGGGGGTTTTGGTCCCACCGACCTTCTCGAGCTTGGCCACCACCTCGGCGGGGTGGATGCAAAAGCGGGTGACGCCGACCAGCTGGGACTCGAGCCCCAGGCCGATCAGGGTCTCGGTGATCGACGGACACAACGAGACGATCCGCACGACTCCTTTCATACCTCGGCCCTTGCGGTGGGGACAGGCTCCCGGCTACGACTCGGGGGTGACCCCCTTTCGGCGAATTTGCGTGTTTTGTGCGTCCAGCATGGGGCATCGCCCCGAGTTCCAGGCGGCGGCCGGCGAACTGGGCCGAACCCTGGCCGAACGCGGCATCGAGCTGGTGTACGGCGGCGCCAAGGTGGGCCTGATGGGGATCATCGCTGACGCCACCTTGGCCGCCGGGGGCAAGGTCTTGGGTGTCATCCCCCACAGCCTGGTCGCCAAAGAGTTGGCCCACCGAGGCCTGACCGAACTTTTTACGGTCGAGAGCATGCACGCCCGAAAGACGATGATGGCCCACCTCTCCGACGCCTTCATCGCCTTGCCCGGCGGCTGGGGCACCTTGGAGGAGACCTTCGAGATCGTGACCTGGGCCCAGATCGGCTACCACCAAAAGCCGGTCGGCCTGCTGAACCTCAACGGCTACTACCAGCCCCTCCTCGACTTCGCGGATCGGGCGGTCAGCGATGGCCTGTTGCAAGCGCCCAACCGCCGTCTGCTCCACGACGGGCCGACGATCCCCGAGCTCCTGCGCCGCCTGGAGGCGGCCAAGAAGTGAACTCGACTTTGGGCCACTACCGGGTGCGTGGCCTGGAGTTGGCCTATCACGCGTACGGTGATCCGACGGCCCCGCCGGTGGTGATGATCCACGGCTTCCTCGATCACGGGCAGTCCTTCGCCGACGTGGTCGCGGCCTTGCCTGAACCTCGTTATGTCATCGCCCCGGATCTGCGGGGCCACGGCCACTCGGGGTGGGTCGGCGACGGCGGCTACTATCACTTCTACGATTATTTCGACGACATCCGGGCCTTGATCGAACACCTGGCGTTGCCGCCCTTTTTGTTGGTCGGACATTCGATGGGCGGCAGCGTCGCCGTCGGCACCGCCGCGATCTTGGGGCCCGAACGGGTGCAAGCGCTCTTGCTCCTCGAGGGCATGGGGCCGCCCTTTCAGCAGCTCGACGCCTCGGTGGAGCGCCTGGAGCGTTGGTCTTCGGCCCTACGGGCGCCGGCGATGAACGGCGACGTCGCGGCCCGGCGCGGGTCCCGGCGGCCGATGGTCGATCGGGCCGAGGTCGCCGATCGTCTGCAGCGGATGAACCCCCGCTTGCCCCGGGATCGGGCCGAACGGCTGGCCGAGAGCTCCACCGAGGCCGCACCCGGCGGGTGGGTGTGGCGGGCCGATCCGCTCCACCGGACCCCGGCCGCCAAGCCCTATGTCTACGAGGAGGCGGCGTCCCTCTGGCAGGCCCTGAAGATGCCGGTCTGGTCCCTCTACGCCGAAGACGCCGGTTGGTACCCGGATCGGCTGCGCGAACGGCACCGGGCCGTGGCCCAGCTGACCCCCGGGGTGGTGCCCAATTCGGGCCACGCCATCCACCAAGACCAGCCCGAGCGGGTGGCTCAGGCGATCGTGGCCTTGGGCCGGGGCCAAGGACTCCCCCCAGGGATCAAGCCCGGCGAACCCACTTTCGGCTGAAAGACGCCGACGGCCCGCTGGGGCTCAACCCTGGCGTCGGCCCGTGTTAAGGGAGCCCCCATGCCGAATCGCTGGCCCGCGGCCTTGGTACTCGCGGCTCTCATTTGCCCCACTGGGGCCTGGGCCCAGGGATCGGTCCCGGTGGTCGCGGTCTTCGAGATCGAGGACAGCACCAAACGCGACAAGCGGGTGATGAACGCCTTGACCGACTACTTCCGGGTCAAGCTCGCCGAAAGCGGCGCCTTCAAGGTGGTCGACAAGGGCGAACAAGAGGCCCAGCTGAAGCGCTTGATCAAAGAGGAGAAAAAAAACTCCTACAAGACCTGCGTCGATGAGTCCTGTCAGATCCCCCTCGGCAAGGAGTTGGCCGCCGACAAGATCTTGCGGGGCAAGCTGAACCGCTTCGGCAAGGCCTACGTGTTGTCGGCCGAGCTGATCGACTTGGCCACCGGGGCTTCGGCCGGTGCCGCCAGCGACAAGTCCGACGGCAGCGAAGAAGGCCTGATGGGTTCGGTGGAGCGGATCGCTGCTCAGATGGTGAACGGTCGCCCGGCCCCGCCTCCTCCGCCTCCTCCGCCGCCGGCGGTCGTCGACACCACCGTGCCGCCCCCGCCGCCCCCCAGCAACGTAGCGCCGCCTCCTTCGGCCCCACCCAAGGAGTCCGAGATCTCGGGCCTCCAGTGGGCGATGATCATCGGTGGTTGGTCGGTGTTCGCCGCCGGTTACCTCGGTGAGATCGTCTACACCTTGGCCGAGACCGACGGCACCTACCTTTATTATGCGTTTTTCCCGGTGATCGGGCCGATCTTGGTGGCCAGCGGCGAAAGTGCGCTCAGCCCCTTCGAAGAGGTGGACGTGTCGCTCCACTACGCCTTCGCCGGCATCCAAGTGATCGGGGCCGCGGTTGCGGTGTTGGGGCACGTGCTCTCGATCTCGGGGGGATCGGGCTCAACGGCCTCGTTGATACCCGCGCCCGAGGGCGTGATGGTCGACCTCTACGTCGGTCCCAACTCGGTGGGCCTCACCGGCCGTTTCTGAAGAAGCCCAGATCGTGAGCCAACTGCCCGCCCAGATCGGCCGCTACCAGATCCTCGGTCGCCTCGGCGCCGGCGGGATGGCGGAGGTTTTGGTGGCGCGGCTGGTCGGTGAAGGTGGCTTCGAGCGGCCGATGGTCCTGAAGCGGATCCTCCCGGAAAAGGCCAATCATCCGGAGTTCGTTCGGATGTTCGTGGAAGAGGCCCGGATGGCCGGCCAGGTGCGGCACCAAAACGTGGTGCAGATCTTCGAGTTGGTCCACGACCAAGGGGAGCTCTACCTGGTGATGGAGTACCTGGAGGGCGAAAGTGCGGCCGCGGTGGCCCGTCGTTTGGCCTCGGCCCGCAAGTTGTTGGCCTTTGGGTTGGCCGCTCACGTGGTGGCCGAGGTCTGCGCGGGCCTGCGGGCCGCCCACGAGTTGATCGACGCCGACGATCACCCGACCCCTTTGGTCCACCGGGACATCAGCCCTGGCAACATCCACCTCAGCTACGACGGCCAGGTGAAGATCCTCGACTTCGGGATCGCGGCGCCCGCCGGCACCGTGCCCAGCCGACGAGAGCTGAAGGGCAAGTTGGCTTACCTTTCGCCCGAACAGGTCCGGAGCCACCCGCTGGATCGGCGTTCCGATCTCTTCTCCTTGGGCGCGGTGCTTTATGAACTCAGCACCTGTCGCCGGCTGTTCAAGCGCCCCACCGATCAAGAGACCCTGGACGCGATCTTGACCGAGCCGATCGTACCGCCGTCCCGGCTGGTCGCCGAATATCCACGGGAGTTGGAGCGGATCGTGCTCAAGGCCCTGGAGCGCAACCCCGACGATCGCTACGCCACCGCCATCGAGATGCGCCGGGATCTTTTGGCCGTCGCGGGGCAACTCAACCAAGGCAAGGTGCCCGAGGACTCCCTGGGCAAGGTGATGCAGAAGCTCTTCGCTGATCGACGGGCCGAACGCCGGGCCTTGCTCAAGGTTAGCCCCGACGATCCGCGCTTCGGCGAGCCGCCCCAGACCGATCCGCTCCTCGACATCCCCGACCCCGCCATGTTGGCCGCCTTGGCCGGTCAGTCCAGCTTGGTCTCGGCCAACTCGGCCATCGCCTCCAGCATGCCGACGCCGATCATCGCCACGCCGGCGATCGATCCGGTGGTGCCGCCGCCGGTGCCCGAACCCACGCCCGATCTGCCGAGCCCCTCCCAGGATCTGCCCGAGGCCGAGCTTGCGCCGACCCCCGATCTGCCCACGCCCGCCGTCTCTCCCGGAGAAGATCTGGCGACCGAGGTGGAGTTGGTCCGCCCCGCCTCCAAGATCTTGGTCCCGTCGCCCCCGCCCGAGGATCCCGCCAGCTCCACGCCGTTGCCCCAGCTGGTCTCGGAGAAGAAGCGGCAGTGGATCGGCATCGGCTTCGTGGTGGCCCTCGCCATCCTGATCTTTATCGTGATGCGCTTCTGACTAGTTGCGGCTCTGGACCCAGTCTTCCACCTGTTGGGCCAACACCGACATGGTCACTGCGCCGCCGGTCAACACCGCGTCGTGGAATCCTCTGAGGTCAAAGTTCTTTCCCAAGCTGCGTTCGGCCTCTCGGCGCAGGCGCCAGATCTCCAGCTGCCCGGTCTTGTACGCCAGCGCTTGGCCCGGCCAGACCAGGTAACGATCGACCTCGTTGTCGATGTTATTTTCGGCCAGGGCGGTGTGATCGCGCATGAAGGCCTGGGCTTGGCTGCGGCTCCAGCCCAAGGCGTGAAGCCCGGTGTCGACCACCAACCGAGAGGCGCGCCAGGCGTCGAAGCTGAGCATGCCCATGCGGCTGAGGTCGCTGGTGTAGAGGCCCAACTCGTCGGCCAGGCGTTCGGTGTAGAGGGCCCAACCTTCAACGAAGGCGGTGGTGCCCAGGTGTTTGCGGAAGGCGGGGATGGCCGGGAGCTCTTGGGCGATGGCGATCTGCAGGTGGTGGCCGGGGATCGACTCATGAAAGGCCAAGGCCTCCATCTCGAAGCGGGGTCGAGTCTCCGCTTGGTAGGTGTTGACGAAAAATTCGCCGGGTTTGCTGCCGTCGGGGATCGGCTGGCGATAGTAGGCGATGCTGGTGAAGGGCGCCTCATGATCGGGGATCCGGGCGATGACGCAGTCGGCTTTGGGCAACACGCCGAAGGCCTGGGGGATGGCCGCTTTGGCCGCGATCAAGGCACTTTCGGCGGCGACCTCCAGCTCGGCCGCGTTCTGAAACCGTAGGCTGGGATCGCTGCGGAGTTTGCTGACGATCGCCGCCAGGTCATCGGTGCCGAACAACTTCTTCCCCAAGATCCGCATCTCGCCGTTGATCCGCTCGATCTCCTGCAGGCCCAAGCGGTGCAGCTCTTCGGGCGAGCGGCTGAGGTTGGTGTAGATTCGGACCGTGGCCCGGTAACACTCGGCGCCGATCGGCAAAACGCCGACGCCACTTTTGTCGGCGGGGCGAGCCTTGGGCGAGATCTGCTCGGCCACGAAGTTGCGGTAACGGGTGAAGGCGGGCTTGAGCTCCACCTCCAAGATCTGAAGGAGTTCGGCCTTGAACTTGGCCTCGGCCTCGGGGCTCCAGCCGTGGCTCTTTTGGACCGGCGTGGCGTAGGCCCACTCGCTCACCGGCTTTTGGAGTTCACCGTCCAACATCGCCAAGGTCCGGCGCACCGACTCGGCGTTGCCGTAGAGGCCCGCCGCCACCCCGAGCTGCAGGTGAGCCAAGGCGGCCTCGACCTCCCTCGGCACCAGTCGATAGCGGGCCAAGAGCTTTTGGCCATCGGCCTCAGTCTTCACCGGGTGCAGCTCCACCAGCTCGGCGTGATCCGCGAAGGGGTTGCCCCTCGGCGACAAGTTCCACTGCTCGAAGCGGCAGACCTCCCGGCCCAAACTCGCCTCCAGCTCCTCGATGAAGAGGCCCAAGGTGACCTGGTCGGGCCGGGACAACTCGCCGAAGGGGATGGCCCGGGCTCGATCCCGCAACGCCACCATCGCCTGTTGGGCGGCCGCGAGCCCGGCGGGGCTACGGTCCGCGAGTTGATCGTCGTAGCGATGATCGCCCAAGGAGGTGGCGAAGACCGGCTCCTGCCGCAACACCCACTCCCAATGATCGATCAACAGCGCCCCGAGCCGCGGATCCTCGACCCCCGCGGCGGCTTGGTCACCGAGGTTCGCGGGGGACGGCGGTGGATCGGGCGGCACGGCCTGTCGACAAGCGACGGCCCCAAGAGACAACACCCAAACGATGCGGCGCATCCCTTCGGCCTATCACGGCCGCGGCACCGATTCCATTCAGTAGACGTTGTAACGCCGGCGGTTGGCTTCGTGTTCTTCGCCAGTTTTGGCGAAGTGGATCTGCTGGTTGGAGTCGTGGAGGTAGTACCAAAACTCCGAGGGAACCGGGCGCAGGGCCGCTAACAAGGAGGGCAAGCTGGGCGCCCCGATCGGGCCCGGCGGCAGGCCCGCCTTCAGGCGGGTGTTGTAGGGGTCGTTGGGATCCCGGAGTTGTCGCAACAGGCCGGGGCGATCGTTCCAATCGTCCAAGCTGTAGTGGCTGGTGGCGTCGACGCCCAGCGGCGTTTTGGCGTCCAGGCGCCGGTACAAGACCCCCGCGACCTGGGGCCGGACATTGGGGTTGGGCTCTTCCCGCTCCAGCAACGACGCCATGATCACGATCTGCTGCAAGGTGCGGCCGCTCTTTTCGATCTCTTCGGCGTAGGGCTTCTGAAAGCGCTCGTGGAAGGCGTCCAGCTGCCGCTGGATCAAGGCGTGGACGTCCAATTTGCCCGGCGGCACCAGATACGTTTCGGGCATCAGGTATCCGGTCAGCTCCTTGCCTTCGATCCGAAACGGCAACTTGAACTTGGAGGCGTCTTGGGCGGCGGCTTGATATTCCCCGGCGGTGATCAGCCCCTTCTCCGCCAAGGCGGCGTCCGCGTCCCGGAGGCGCCAACCTTCGATCATCGTCAGCGGGACGTCGTCGGGGATCGGATTTTCGGCGAGGGCTTGGACCAAAGCCCGCAGGTTCATGGCCGAACTCACCTTGTGCCGACCAGCCTTGGGCGCAGGCAGGGACTTGTCGATCCGGGCCCAGATCCGGAGCACCCGTTCATCGGCGATCAACTTCTCTTCGCGCAGCAACCTCCCCACCTGGTTGAGGGTCGCGCCTTTGGGGACCAGCAGCTCCCGTTCTTGGCCACTCGGATCCAGGGGCGTGTCGAGGCCGCGGTCGAACCAAACGACGCCGGCGCCAAAGGCCACCAGCCCGAGCACCACCAAAACGGCCAAGACCCGGAGGGCACGCATAAATGGAGGCGTAGTCAGGACCCGCCTCGGCGTCAACCGGCGGCGCTGGGCCCCCCATCCCTTAGCGGCTGCTAGGCATAGGGGGCGAAGGGCCTAGGCCCGGTAGTCCTTCCAGTTGGCGGGCAAGTTCAGGCGCTGGGCGATCGCGTCGGTTTCGGCGCCGTCGACCTTCAGGGCCTTGACGCCGTTGACCAAGATGCCGATCCGCAGCTCCGGATCCATGTACGGGTTGAAGCTCGACTTGGCCTTCCAATCGAGGGCGCCCAAGGCGCTCCAGCCGAAGTCGGGTTGGCCTTCGGTGAAGCCTTCGTTGAGGATCCGGCCGTTTTTGCCGACCTGCACCCAACCCGCAAACGAGGTCGAGTTGGCCTCGGCGCCGGGCTGGTAGGCGTATTGGCCCCGCATCCACACCAGGTGATCGCCGGCCTGCCGCACCACCGGTCCGTGGATGCCGTGCAGCTCACCGTCCTTGGCCCAGGCTGGGCGGACGTCGCCTTGTTGGACCTCGTTGTCGATCCGGTTGGTCCAGCGCATGCCGTTGGAGACCACCTCTCGCTCCGAAGCGTCGGTGGCGTACATGCCTTGGTTCTGGCTGACCCAGGTGGCGAACTGGGAGATGCGCATCTCCTTGCTGGTCTCGCCGACGATCTGGTTCACGTTCGACACGTGCACCGTTTCGGTGCGGCCGTCGGCCAGCTCGATCCGGAGGTCACCGCGGATCGGGAAGGTCTCGTCTTGGGTCAAGACCAACTTGTCGCCTTCGCGTTTGGCCTTGGCGAAGTCGACCTCACTCTTGAGCGTGCCTTCGACCGTGTCGTGGTAGGCGTTTTCGACTTTGATCGTCACCTTGCCGTCGGCGGCCTGGGTGATCGACTTGATGTTTTTGGTGTTGATCGTCTCCAGGTGACCGTCGGCCATCTGCACGTCGATGGTGCCGAAGAGCGGCCGTTTGGCGTCGTTGTAGACCGCCAAGTAGTCCTGCCCAAGGCGCTGGATGCCCGGCGCGTGCTCCAAAATGTCGCCGACGGTCCGGCCCTGCAAAGTACGGCCGTCCTTGAGGCTGACCTGCTGCGGTTCGTTGTTGAAGCGGAAGCCGCACATGCTCTCGCCGGTGACGATGTCCGGCACGTCGGCGTCGAGGAGCTTTTGGGCGATGGCGGTCGGGATCTCCAACTTGCCGCGGCCGGCCTTGACCTCGACCTTGTCGGTGTCGAGCTCGGGGATGCCATATTTGGCCTTGTAGAGTCGCTGGGCCGTGTTCCGGTCACAGAAGCCCCACCACCACATGTTCACGTCTTTGTTGGTCTGCTTGTCGCCCTTGATCCGATCGTTGCGATCGACGAACACGCCCAACACTTTGTCGGCCGGGACCTCGACGCCGGCGGCGGTGGTGAACTTGGCCGACCAGGACACGGCCTTGCCGCCCTCTTCGTGGATGATCTTCTCGACCTTCAACGCGTTGCCCTGTTCGTCCAGGACCTTCAGCCGCTCGCCGTATTTGGGATCGCAGCGCAAGAAGTTGCCGAGGCCGTCCAGGCAGTCGATCTTGAACTCGAAGCCGGCCTTGGGGGGCAGGTCCTTGATCTGAGCGTCGCCCGGGAAAAGTGGGATGCCCCAGTTGAGGCCGGAGCTGGCGAAAGGTCGGGCCTCGCTGAGGCTGCCGCGTTTGTTGTGGCCGTTGGGCTCGCCGATCATGAAACCAAGGGGGGAACGGAGCTCGAAGGCCTTGGCGCCGGTCTCTCGGCCCAACTTCTCCAGGTATTGATCCACGTAGCCCATGGGCTCAGCCATGGCGTCGTTCATGGCCAAGTAGGTGGTCTTGACGTCCGAGCCGGCCTTGGGGAAGTCGACGGGGAAGTGGTTGGGATCGAGGCCGAGGGCCAAGCTCTGGGCCGCACCCCAGGGCGCGCCGTTGAAGTTTTTGTTGCCGACGATCTTGCCGAAGCGGGTCTTCTCGAAGGCGTCGAGCAAGGCGTGGCCCACCGCTTCGGTGTCGGGCGCTTCACCCCGGGACCACAACGCCTGGGTGTAGTCGCGGAAGAGGGCCAAGGTCTTCAGCCCCTTCTCCTCGTCGGTGCCCCGGCCCTCGAACTCGGCGCGTCGCCCTTGGTATTCGGCGGCGAAGAGCTCGGGCAACTGGCGGATGTTGACGTTGGCGAGGCGCGCCTCACTTTGCCGCGACTGCCGTCCTGGCAAGTGGAGCTCACCATGATCGACCGGGCGAAGCGCGTCGGGGGAGTGGACCTCTTCGGCCCGCAGGCCAAAAAGTTCCATCACCTTGACCCGGCCGTCTTGTTCGAAGAAGCGCCCATAGTGCGGGTGCTCGAGCAGGGCCTTGATGACCTCTCGCTCTTCGGGGGTGATCTTCCGTTGGGCCCCGGCCGAAGGTTGGCCGTTCAGCTCGTGTTGAGTGGCGTACTCGAAGAGCTTTTGGGCGCCGGCTTGGGTCAACTCGTTGAGGCCACCCCCCGAAAGATCTGGGTCGTTGTGGGTGTGCCAGAAGCGTTGAAAGAGGCCGTATTGGTCGAGGTTGCGGATGTTGATGTTGGGCATCGGGGTCACCTGGGGTAGGGTGGTGTAATCCATTGTCGCCTTGAGCCGACAGAAGTTGCGCAGATCACAGCCGGGATAGGGTAAACAGTAGGATCGCAGCGCCCGGTCCGGCCAGCTACACCTGGGCCCGGCATGGGCGCGTGGGGGCTGGTCCTGGCGGTCGTGTGGGCCCAACCCGCGCCCTACGATCCGACGTTTGCGGTCGAGGTCCACCGGGGTTTGGTGATCGGCCCGGCCAAGGTGGTGGGCATGGGCGGCGCCTACGTCAGCATCGCCGAAGGCGCCGGGGCGATGGGCCTGAACCCGGCGGCGGCGGCGGCCCGGGCCCTCTACAACTCGGACCAGTACTTCGATTGGGATTGGTCCCTGGACGGCAACACCTCCCTCGGCGCCCTCGATCTCGAGAACAACCGCTTGGGTCAAGCCAGTGGCCACGATGCCGGCGTGGCGTTGGCGGCCTTGTCGTTTCAGCTCGGCGCCTTCGGCCTCGGCGCGACCATCAGCGGCATCACCTTACGCCTCGACGAACTCGACGTGGTCCACTCGGAGTTGGCGATCTCCACGGGCCTCAACCTGCTCCAAGGGCAGCTGGTTTTTGGTGGCCAACTTCTCTTGGCCACCACCAACATCGAGATCGATCAACAACCCGCCTTCTCTCAGCTGGGCCTCGGCGTGGCGGTGGGTGGCCTGGCCCGACCCAAAGGTGAGCCCTTCTCCTTCGGCTTCTATTTTCGCCCGCGGATGGAGCTGGGCTCCTTGGACGACGTGCCGGCGGGTGCACCTTTTGGCCGAGTCCAAGCGCCGCCCCAGTTTCGGGTGCCCGCCCAGCTGGTGGTTGGGATGTCCTACGCCCTCGGTGATCGGGCGCTCAACCGGGTGGCGACCTTGGGTTCATTGCCCGACGGCGTCGAACCTGAACCCTTGTCGGCGGAGCGAGAGCGCTACGTGATCTCGGCCGACGTGGTCTACATCGAACCCTCCGAACAAGCGACGGGGTTGGAGGCTTGGGCCCGCGGGCAACTGCAGCCGGTCCAGGCTGTCCGTCCTTCGATCGGCTTTCGGGTGGGGATCGACAGCGAACCTTTGCAAGACCGCTTGCAATGGCGGCTCGGCTTCTATTGGGAGCCGACCCGTTTTTATCGAGTTTCGGGCCGCACCCACCTGACCTCGGGCTTCGATCTGCGGCTCTTCGAGTGGGTCTGGATGTGGCGGGCCGGGATGGCCGTGGACCTCTCCCGGGAGTACTCCAACCTCATCTTCTCCTTCGGGTTCTGGCGCTGAGGAAGAGGCCAAAGCCCAACCACCAGCCGAGCGGCACCTCCCCTCGCTCCGATCCCTCCGCGCGACAACCACAACCGCCCTTCAGGCCTTCGTTGGCCGCGGTCACGTTGTTGCCGGTGTCCGGGGCCGAAGGCGCCGCGTCTCGAGTTCCAAGATCTTGGGTGTTCGCGTCGAGGCCGGCGCCGGCGTCTGCTCCGCCGTCGGCGTTGGGCCCCAGATCCGCAGGATCGACGTCGAGGCCAGGGATCGCGTCTCCCGGACCGGCGTCTTCTCCGGGGGTCGCGTCGACGTCGAGGGTGGCGTCATCGCCGGGGCCCGCGTCGTCTTCCACCGTCGCGTCGGGTTCAAAGCCGGTGTCGGGCACGCCCGCGTCCAAACAGCCGTCGGTCGGCGAAACCAAGGTGCAGCTGTTGCCGCTGCAGGCGTGTACGGTGCACGGATCTTGATCGTCACACTCGAAGTCGAAGTTGCAGCAGCCGGCGGTGACGGTGGTCTCGCAGCTCCCTCGGGCGTTGCAGGTGCCGACCGCACAAGGGTTGAGGGTCTGGCAGTCGGCGTTGTCGTCGCAGCAGCCGTCGATGGGCACCACCTGACACACGTTGGCGTTGCAGAGTTCGTAGGTGCAGCTGTTGTTGTCGGCGCACTCGTTGCTGGTCTCGCAGCAGTTGGCCACCGGCGCAAAACTGCAGGTGCCATTGTTGCAGCTGTTGGTGGTGCAGGCCCGGCCGTCATCGCAGTCGGCGTTGGTGCTGCAACAGCCAGGGGCCCAGTCATGGGCACAAAAGCCGGTCGGGGCGCCGACACAAACGTCGGTGGTGCAGGCCTGGTTGTCATTGCAGTCCGAGGTGTTGCTGCAACATTCGGCCGGGCCGTGGCTGCAAGTGCCGCCGGGCCCCGAGCAGCTGTCCCGGGTGCAAAGGTCGGCGTCGTCGCAGTCGAAGTTGTGATTGCAGCAGGCGGCGATGGCGCCGTTGCTGCAGGTGCCGTTGTTGCACGCGTCGGTGGTGCAGGCGTCACCGTCGTTGCAGTCGGCGGGGTTGTTGCAGCAGTTGGCCAGCCGTGTGTGGAGGCACGCACCCGTCGGGCCGCAGCTGTCGGTGGTGCAGCTGTTGCCGTCGTCGCATCCCCCGACCACGCAGGTGCCCGCCGTGACCGAAACTGGCGCCGAGGTGCCGACGTTGCCGGCCCGATCGGTGACCCGGGCGATCAAGGTGTGGGCGCCAGGGGTCAGGTTGGCCAAGAGGCCCAAGCTGGTGCCGCTGTTGCCGCTGTTGCTGAAGGTAACCGCGCCGTCCACCAACAGTTCGCTGAGGGCGACGAAGGATCCGACCTCCACCACTTGGGCTTGGATCACCTGCACGCCGGCGGCGACCTGAGCGCCCCCTCGAGGAGAGGTGATGGTGACCACCGGGTTGTTGTTGTCGACGCACAAGGTGAGGGGCGTCGAGCGGCCGGTGCCGCCGTCGCTGGAGATCGCCTCGGCGACCAAGGTGGGGCAGCCGCTGAAGGGCAAGGTGGACCAGGCCACGGTGCCGACCTGCCCGTTGACCGTGCCGACGCTGGTGCCGTTGACCAACAGGCGGATTGAGCTGAGGGCCACGTCATCGGCGCCCGCCACCTCGACGTTGACGGTGCCACGGCCGTAGGTGCCTTCTCCTTCGGGGGCCCGGACGAAGGCCTCGGGGTTGGTCGGCACACCTCGCACCACCAACACCGGAGTGCTGTCGTAGGTGACGCCGTTGATCACCACCCGCAGCCGCAGTTGATGGGCACCGAGGCTCCAGCTCCGAGCGTCGATGACCGCACTGCGGGTCCGACCGAGGAGCGGGTTGGGCATAACCAACTGGTTATCTACCAGCAGAGACACCGGGACCCCGCCGCCGCCGCCCTGCACGCCGCCGGTGGGGCCTTCGTTGTTCCATTCCATTCGGAACCAGGGGCCGACCAGGGTTCCGTCCCGGGGTTGCTGGATCTCGGGGGCGCCGGGCGGAGGGCCGCCGCTGCTGGTGGCGGTGATCGTGATGATCGCCGACTGGCCGACGTTCTCCGAATAGTCGGTGGCCCGGGCCGAAAGGGTGTGGCTGCCGAAGCCGGCCGCCGCGACGTCCCATCCGTAGAAGAGGCTGGTTTGGCCCACCACGGCCGCCACCGGTACGCCGTCGATCGACAGGACCAGGTCTCGCAGGTCCGCGGTGTTGCCGCTGGCCTGCACCAACACGTTGCTGTAGCCCGAGAGCACCGCCCCTTGGCTGGGGAAGTTGATCGCCACCGTGGGCGCGATCGCGTCCGGTGCGTTTTGGGTGGTGAAGGTCAAAGGCCGTGCCGCCGAGCTGTAGCCGGCCGAGTCGGCGCCGAAGACCGCCAGTTGGTGAGGACCGTCGGCCAAACGCCGGGTGTCGAGGTCGACTCGGCCGAAGTTCGTGGTCACCGAACCGACGTAGGCCCCGTCGACCTCGAAGGAGAGTTGGGTCGGCGTAAACCAGTCGTCGTGGGCCTGGGCCTGGAGCCCCACTTGGCCCGAGACCGGGTTGCCCGCGCCCGGGACTTGAGCCACCACCCAAGGGGCCGCCCAATCGGCGCGGCTCCTGCGCTCCCGGAGGACCTCTTCGATCTCTCGGTTGCAGGCGGGGCAGGCGCCGCCGGTGTTGCTGCGCATGAAACAACCACCCGCCGAACGCCAGATCCCAGCTGAACAATATTTGCCGCCCTGCACACAACCCGCGCCGGCGATGCCTTGGAACTTGTAGCAGCTGTTTTCGGCGGTGACGTTGGGCTCCAGCAACAACGAAGACTCGTTCTGGGCGTTGCAGAGGGACGCCTCTTCGTATTCGTCGGCCAAGCGGAAGAGGGCGTGGCCCAACTCGTGGGTGATCACGTCGCCGCCCACCCGCATCCGCACCACACCACCCGAGGCGAGCTGGGAGTTGTAGTTGGCGTTGGCTCGGCCGCTGCCGGAGTTCGCCACCGAGATCACCACGTCTACGTCTGGCGCGTTGAGGGCCGCCAGGTTCACTCGCCCGCCGTCGGCGTTGATGTACGGGCCGCTGACCTGCATGCCCAAGGCGGTGTCGGTGGTGTCGGCGTCGCCGACGTCGCTGGTCGCGGAGATCACGTCGACCACGTGGAAGTTGAACAGGTTGGGGAAGCGCCCATACATGTTCGAAGGTGCGGCGCGGAACTGGTTGATCAGACCGGTGGCGGTGTTCTGCCAGTCGACGGCGTTGGTGAAGCCATCGCCGACCAAAACCACGTCGATGGCCACGTCCAGATCGGCCTGTTCGATGGTGCTGACCACGTTGAGGTTGCAGAGGGTCGGGTTGGCGACGCAGCCACTTTGGGCGTGGGCAGCCCGCGAAGACGTGAGCCCCAGGATGATCACCAGGGGCACCAGGGCGAGGTGGCGGCTCATTCGACCACCTCGATTTCGGTCAGGGCCCGTTCACCGGAAGCGCCGGCGCGCTTCAAGGCGTAGCGGGTCTTGGGGCCGTAACAAGGGGCCCGCAAGATGGTGCCGCCGCCGGCCCACGGAGAGCGGGCCTCGGCGACCGCATCGGTTGAACGACCGAGGTGCACTGGGATCTCCACGGTGGCGTGGGACTCGTGACGCACCTCGACCAGGTAATCGGTGGCGCCGACGGTGTGGCGCTCTTCGCTGGGCCGCAAGGTGAATGGGAACGGGCGGCGACGAACCTCATCGAACTGAGCCTTGCCGTCGGCGCTCAACACCAAGGAGAGGAGCGCGGTTTCGCCGCTGATCGCGCCGGGCCGCAACGGCGAACTGCCAGAATTCGTCAGCGGGTCGGGAGGATTGGGGGCGCACGCCACCAGGGTCAGCGCCAAGAGCAGGAAACGGAGCATCGCGGCGCCATGTTCACGACATGTGCCAGCGAAGCGCCTTTGTCTTTGGCCGACCCACTGCGCAAGCCGGTGCGGGCCTAGACGTTCAGCTGCGGCGCGTCGCCCAGGCGCGACCGATGGTCGCGAGTACGATCAGGGCCCCACCCATGAGGCCCAAGGGCCCGACCTGCTCGTGAACGAAGAGGAAAGCCCAAAGAGGGCTGAGCAGCGGCTCGAAGAGGGTGAGCAAGGCGCCTTCGAGGGCGCTGATCCCCCGGATCCCCCAGATGAAGAGCAAGGCGGCGCCCGCCTGTTGGAGGATGCCCAAGTGGAGCAACACCAACAGGTCGGTGGGGGTCGGCGACGGGCCGTCGAGGCCGAAGGGCAGGGTGCCTAGGGCGACCAACAGGGCGCCGTAGATGGTGGCGGCGGTGCCTTCGGCGCTGGAGAGCTTCTTGTAGCTCATGATCAGGAGCGCGTAGGTCACGCTGGCGGCCAAGGCGCAGAGGTTGCCGGCCAGACGCCCGGACTGATCATCGTCGAGGAAGAACAAGAGGGCGCCGCCCAAGGCCACCGGCACCGATAGTTTTTCGGCCCGGCTCGGGCGTTCGCCGAGGAGCGGCACCGACAAGAGCAACACCCAGATCGGCGCGGTGTTCTGCAGGAAGATGGTGCTGGCCGCGGTGGTCAAGGTGTTGGCGAAGACGAACAACACCGCCGTGACCGCGTACCAAACTGCGGCCAACAGGATCCGGCCGTTGGGCCGCACCCGGGCCTCCTTGATCACCAGCCACAACACCAAGGCGGCGATCACCGCTCGTCCGCCGGCGATCTGAGGTGCGGTGAGGGCGCTGGACTTCACCGCGGCGCCGCCGGTGGACCACAAGATGGCCGCGCCGATGATCGCCAAGCGACCAAGGCCGGGAGAAGGCAGCGCTTGGCTCACGACGTGGGCTTGAGCAGGCCCCGCAGCCGCGCGCCGATGGGCTCGATCGGGTGGGCCTGGGCCTCTTTCATCTTCGCGGCCAGCTGAGGTGCACCCGCTTGATACTCGGCGATCCACTCTTTGGCGAAGGCGCCGCTTTGGACCTCGGCCAGGGCTTCTTTCATGCGGGCTTTGACCCCCGCGTCGATCACCCGTGGGCCTCGGGTCAGGTCGCCGTATTTGGCGGTGTTGGAGATGGCCTCTCGCATGCCCGCGATGCCCCGTTCGTGGATCAGGTCCACCAACAACTTCATCTGGTGGGCACACTCGAAGTAGGCCAACTCTTCCGGATAACCGGCCTCCACCAAGGTCTCGAAGCCCGCCTTGATCAAGGCCGTGACGCCGCCGCAGATCACCGTCTGTTCGCCGAAGAGATCGGTTTCGGTCTCTTCAGCGAAGCTGGCCTCCACCACCCCGGCCTTTCCGGAGCCCAAGGCGGCCGCGTAGCTCAAGGCCAGGGTCCGGGCGTTGCCCCGGGGATCCTGATGGACCCCAACCACACAAGGGATGCCGTTATTTTCAGTATAACGCTGCCGCAGGAGCCGGCCCGGGCCCACCGGCGCCACCAAGATCACCGGCAACTCGGGGCGGGGCGTGATGGTGCCGAAGCGGATCGCGAAGCCGTGGCCAAAGGCCAAGACCGGGTGGTGGCCGAGGTGGGGGAGCAGCTCCTTTTGGTAGAGCTCCCCTTGGCGTTCGTCGGGCACCAAGATCA
Organism: Deltaproteobacteria bacterium; assembly: GCA_016703535.1. GTDB lineage: Bacteria > Myxococcota > Kuafuiibacteriia > Kuafuiibacteriales > Kuafuiibacteriaceae > Kuafuiibacterium > Kuafuiibacterium phototrophicum. The sequence continues at coordinate 2,422,035 of JADJBV010000002.1, forward strand.
TCACCACCTGAGCGGCGGCGGCGGCGGGGCCGGCGGGCAGGACCTCGAAGCCCGCTTGGGTCGCGGCTTCACCGGACGGACTCCCGGGCCGAGCGCCGACCAACACTTGTACGCCCGAGTCCCGGAGGTTTTGAGCGTGGGCCGCCCCTTGGTTGCCGTAGCCGATGATCGCCACCCGCTGGCCGCGGATCGGCGCCGGATCCAGCTCTCGATCGGTCAAGATCCGGCGGCTCATCTTCACTTTCGCCGCGGCGAAAAGCGCGGGTGCTTGAGGCTACCGACCATGGCGTAGGTGTAGAAGCCGTCGGCGCCTTTGGCGCTTTGGATGTTGGCCAACAAGGCGTTGAGGATCGGCTCCTTCTTGAGGAAGGCGTCGGTGGGCTTGAAGCTCAAGGTCAGGTTGGCGGTGCTCCGGGCAAAAGGCGACAGCAGGTTGATCTCGCCGTCGACCACCAACTCCAAGTTTTCGCCGCTGACCTTCTGTTTGTCGAACTTGGCCTTGCCCTTGGCGATCGGGATCTTCCACTCGAAGTCACCGATCAACAGCTCGGGCACCGGGAAGCCCGCCATCTTGCCGCCTTTCAAGATCTCCAGGCCGGCGCCCTTGAGCTCCAAGGTGCCCTCGGTTTTGCTCGCGTCCTTGAGGCCCATGGCCAGGTCGGCGTCGGCGCTCAACTTGCCGCCCAAAGGCAGGCCGATGGCGCCGGCCAACCCCGGGATCAAAGAGAGCTCCACGCCGCTGATCTGGGCGTCCAAGGTGAGGGCCTCGGCGTTGCCGTCGGCCTCGGCCTCGATGGTGCCCTGGGCGATCGGCAACGCGATCGATCCGCCCCAGCCGCCGGTCAAGAACTGGAGCACGTGGGCCCGGGCTGTGAGCTCGGGGACGACGATCGGCTCGTCGCCGGCGGCCATGGTGACCTTCAAGTTGGTGACCTTGGCGCCGGTGAACCAGTGAGGCTCCAGGGACTCGGCCTCCAGCTCGGCCACCAACGGCGCCTCCCCTTTGCCGGGGGACTTGGCCAGATCCAGCAGCCGATCTTTGACCGCGTTCCAGGGGAAGGTCAGGTACACGCCGATCAAGAAGCTGACGAAGAAGTAGAGGCCGTAGCCCAGGTAACGCACCAGGTTCACGAGGTCGTCCTCATCCGGCCGGCTTGAAGGTGCCGACGGTGACCGAGGCATCCAACATCTGTTTGTTGTCGAAGCGGCTCTTGATCTTCAGTCGGCGCACCTTGACCAGGCGGTTGCCCTCTTCGATCTGCCGCAAAAACTCGTGCAGGCGATCCAGGCTGACGTTTTTGATCATCACCTCGGCCGCCTCTTCTTTGACCTGGTCCGAGCCGGTGCTTTCGCCGGAGCGCTCCGAGGCGTTGCTGAGGTCCACTTTGGCCTTCTTCGCCAGGTCCTCCAGGTAGGAGAGGATCCGAGTGCTGGCGTTGCCCCGCACCTCCGAGACCAAGCGCTGCTGTTCGGCCAAACGCCGCTGATAGTCGCCCCGATAGGTGGCGATCTCCTTGAGCTTGCCGATCTTGGCGACGATCCGCTTCTCCCGGTTGCGCAGGTCCTTGTTCACCAGGTAGCCCGTGCCGCCGAAGATCACCAAGGCGATGGCCCCGATCATGAAGAGGACCATCACCTGCTCACGGGAGGAGAGGCGCTCGAAGGCCGCCCCGATCTGACTGAGCCGCGCCTTCATTGAGAGCACTCCAGGTTCATGGTCAGCTGAAACTCGACGCCGCTGCCGTCGCCCTTTTTCTGCAGCTTTCCTTTTTTGATCTCGGTGAAGCAGGGATCGGCCGCGTAGGCCGTGACCAGGCTGTCGACTGCGTCGAAGCTGTCGGACTCACCGCTGACCCGGGCCTTGTCCGAGGTGATGTCCATCTCGTCGACCTTCACCTTCAGCTCCTTGGGGACCAACGCTGAAAGTTCGGCGGCCACTCGGAAGGCGGAACGTTCGGGCAACTTGAAGGCGCCGAACTCGCTGGTCGGCTCCTTGACGACCGACAAGGCCACCGAAGGTTCGCAGATCTCCCGGCCAACGATGGCCTTGGTGATGTTGCAGAACTCTCGGTCGATGGCCGACTCCCGAGTGCTGACCACCCGATATTGAGCGGCCACGTTCACCAACGCCAAGGCCACCAACACCCCCGCCGAGGCCGCCATCATCGGGGCCCGCTTGCGCAGGTGTTCGAGGCGCCCGGTGAAGGCCAGGTCCCCGGTGCGCAGCTCCACCACCGCGCTGGGACCCTCGTGGACCGGCCGCAGGGCGTAGGCCAAGGCGCAGGCGTAGGCCGGGCGGCGCGGGGCCTCACAAAAAGGTTCCACGTGTTGTTCCACGGCCAGGCCCTGGGCCACCGGCACGTTGAGCTGTTCGGCCAAATAGTTGGCCAAATTGCGGATCTTGGAGCCGCCTCCCACCAGATCCAGGCGGGCCACCCGGACCCGCTTTTCGCCGCGGATCGACTGGATGGTTCGGCGCAGCTCCCGCACCAAAGGTTGGAGCGCCTTGGCCACCACGTCGCTCATCCGTTGGGCCTGATCGGTCGGGGCGGGGTGCCGGGCCGAGGCGACCATGCCGTCCTCGTGTTTGCCGCCTTCGGCGTCCATCCAGTCGATGCCGTACGCTTCCTGGATGGCGGCGGTGATGTCCCGTCCGCCTGTCCGGATGACCCGGACATGGGCGATGCCGCGTTCGGAGGCCGCGTTGACCAAGGTGCGCTCGTGACCGATGTCGACGATCAAGCGGGCGTCAGGGGGCCCGCCGGGGATCGGCTGGATGAAGGTCGAAGCGTCGGGCGCAGCGACGGTCGGGGCTTCGGCTTTGGAGGCGTCCTCCTTGAGGAGGTGGGTGTAGAGGTCGTAGAGCTCGAGGACGTCGACGCCCAAAAAGCGCGGATCTACACCGCCGGCTTTGAGGGTCTCCAGGATCGCCTGCACCTTGGGCTTGGGCGCCGCGGCCGCCAGGTTCATGGAGCTGCCGTCCGGGAGTTTGTCGATCATCGTGTGGGCGAAGACCGCCTCTTCGATCGGGAAGGGGAGGTTGTCGGCCAACTCACCTTCGATGATCTGATCGATCTTCTTCGGATCCGAAAACGGCAGGGTGACGAAGCGGGTGGTCGCCTGTTCACCGGAGATCGCCGCCACCACCAGGTCGGCCTTGAGTTTGCCTTCGCCCATCAAGACCTTGAGGGCGCTGATCCGGCGTTCGTTTTTGCTGTCGGCGGCGCCGTCGGGGATCGGCACCTCTTGGGCGGCCTCGACCTTGAAGCCCCTGAAGCTGGACTCGATCAGGACGGCCTTCGCCGACCAAGAACCGAGATCGATACCGAGGATGCGTTGTGGCACGGCTCCTCACTCCTCTCGCCAATAGTAGAGATCGCCCTGGGCCCGGTTGTCGTGCCACACGACGGTGATCTTGGACGAGGCGTCATTGACCCGGCCGATGGCGGTGATCCGGTAGGTGGCGCTGATGTCGTCGTAGCGGATGAAATTTTTGGTCTCCAGCTCCTTGAGCCGGGCCTCGTTGAAGGGGATGGCGGCGGTGGTCAACAGCTGACGGAAGGCCTGGGGGGACATCTGGCCGGCGCCCATCGGCAAGGCGGACATCAGGCTTTTTTCCTCCCAGAACTTCAGGAACTTCTCTTCGTCGCCCGGCTGGGGCGGACCGACCGCGATGGCCCGCATCAGGATACGGTACATGAACTGGTCGGCGGTGCGCATGGAGATGCCCGCGTTGTCGCTCCAAGCGGTGAAGTACTTGGAGAAGATCCGCATGAAGGCGTCATTGATGCCGGGCACCAGCCGGAGTTCGGCCACCGAATTGAACTGTCCGTTTTTCGGCTTGTAGTTGGCGTTGTAGGGCAGCTGACTGTAGCTCGAGGTCTCGTCCGAGCCGCCGGTCGACTGATCCCGGGTGATGATGCAGACCGGGTCGATGGTGGTGTTGCCGTCGGCCCAGTCGGTGATGCCCGCGATGATCTCCAGCCGGTTGCGGATCGGATCCCGGGAGTCGCCGATGTTCTCGAAGAGTTTGTCGTATTTGGGATCGTCGAAAACCGCCGCCAACAACAGGTGCAGGTAGTTTTCGCAGCCGATGCCGAAGTTGCCGTTGATGTTGACCTTGCGGTTTTCGTCGACGACCTCCTCGATCCAGAAGGAGCCCTCGAAGTCCCCGTAGGGTTGGTTGAGGGCAAAGCTCTCCTTCTTCTTTTCGTCGGTGGGCGTCGGGTTGCGATCGACGATGCCCTTCATGGTGTCCGAAGAGACCAAAAAGCCCGAAAGTTCGAAGAGGGGCATGGGCAAGAAGTTGGCCAGCTGGGCCTTCACCAAGCTCTGGAAGCGCAACACGAAGAGCTCCAGCTCCAGGGCACTTTTGGCGTGGAAGTAGGCTTGGAGTTCGTCCCGGGCGTTGGTCGCGGCCCGCAAGTTGACTTGCGTTTCGTTCTTGAGGTCGGCGGCCAAGGCGCTCAGCACCGTGGTGATCACCAGGACCATGATCAAGGCCACGCCCCGGGAGTGAGGCTGGGGCGCTTGGGCCGGGGCCGGGTGGAGCGGGGCCTTTCGGCTCCGGACCCGCTCCTTCATGGGCACGTAGAGCCGCATCAGATGGTCCCCAACTCCGAGACCAGGTTGATCCGAGTTTTGGTGACGAACTTCAGCTCTTCACCGGTCTCGTCCTCGACGATTAAGGTGATCTCCACCACCGTCGGCAAACGCCCTTGGAACTCGGTCTTTTCGGTGTCCCACTCGTCGGTCCAGTCTTGGGCCCGGGGATCGAAGAAGCGGAGCTTGAAGTCCTTGACGTTCTCCGCCAGCACGTAGGAGCGGCCGCCCTTGTCGGGATCTTGATCGATCCGTGGGTCTTCGCGGCGCATCAGGTTGTAGACGCTCGAGTCGTCCGGATCTCGGTCGCCGTAATAGCCGATCTCGCACTGGTCCGACTCTTTGGCGTCGGCCCGCAACATGTCGTGGGCGAAGGCCGTGAAGTGGAGCTCGAAGAACGGCGAACCCGACTTGCCCTGGAAGATCGTGTCCTCCATGCGCTCCTGCCCCTTATGGCGCCGGACGCTGGTCAAGAAGGCCATCGAGAGCTCTTTGGACATCCGGTTCATCGCCACCCGGACGTTGTGGTAGCGCCGATCGATGTCGGTGACGGTTTCGTAGGCGTCGAAGGCCCGGGCCAAGGAGCCCCAGGTCAAGGTGGCCATGATCGCCAAGATGGCGATCGCCAAGGTGACCTCCATCAGGGTCAGGCCGCGGCGGGAGAGGCGAGGGATCATGGTGTGCCTCCACCGCTCGAAAGTTTGCCTTGTTCCAGGGCGCCGTTGGGCAGGCCATTCGGGAGCAACGCTGGGATCACCGAGTCAGCGCCACGGCCGCCCGGGGTCAAGGCCTCCAGGGCCGGGTTGGCCGGGGGCCGGAAGGTGAGGCGGCCGCTGGTGGTCACGTACTGGACGAACTTCACCGACTCTTCTTCGGCGCCTTTGCCCCACTTGATCTCCAAGGTGATCTCTCGAATGGAGTTGGAGAGGGTCTCACCGACCTGCTTGAACATCCCCTCCATCATGCCGCCGCCCAACATCTGGGTGAGATCCGAGCCGCCGACCTGCTGGTTGAGTTGTTCGCTGGGGTTGCTGCCGTTGAGGGCCGACAAGTAGCCCTGCATCTGCTCGGGCAAACTTTCGGCGTTGACCTCACCCCCGAACAAGCCGCCGATCAGCTGGCCCACGTCCATCTCGACCTTACGGACCGTGGCGGACCACTTGACCTTCTCGAAGCCCTCTTCGGAGAAGTCGCCGTCCTCCTCTTGGTCGTTTTCGGAGAAGCCGTCTTTCTCCAGCTTCTGCTCGATGTCGACCATCTTGGAGCGGGCCAACAAGGTGGCGACGGTGATGCCTCGGGCGTAGTTGGAGGCCTCGAAGGCGTTGGCGCTGACCCCGGCGGCGGCGGTCAAGGCTAGGGCCAAGATCGACAAGGAGACCATCACCTCGAGGAGCGTAAAGCCCCGGACCGTCGTGGGTCTCATTCGTCCCCCTCCAGGTCCGGATCGTCGTCGGCTTGATCCTTGATCTTCCCCTCGTCCAAGGGCTCCGGTTTGCTGGTCACCCGCCCGGTCAGGGGGGCCAACTCCAGGGTCATGAACTCATCGCCGTCGGTCAGCTCGATCACCGCTGGTTCGGTCCAACCGCCTCGGAAGAAGTGGAGGTACGCGACGCCGGTGGTGAAGGGCTCTTCTTGGTGGCCGGTCCAGACCTTGGAGAAGCGGACGTCACCCTCCAAGGGCCGGGGTGGGCCGAGTTCAGCGTCGGGGACGAAGCGGGCCGACTGGCCACCTTCCAGGGCCAACTCCAGCTCTTCATCCCGATCTTCGTCGGGCCAACGCTCCTCTTCCTTCTCTTCGGCCTCTTGTTTGGCGCCACCTTTGCCCCGCAGCTTTTCGGCGGCGATGGTGTAGGGGTCTTCGGTGAACTCGATCCACCAAACCTGTTGATCCAGATCGATGCCGATCCGCTGGATCCGCTTCTCCATGATCGCCCGGTCGTAGTTGAGCTTGATGGCGCCGGTGAGCTCCAGGGAGCTGGAGCGCAAGGAGGCGTGGGTCAAGGCGTTGACGCTGATCATCGCCACTCCGGTGAGCAGCGCCATGATCGTCAGGCCGATCATGATCTCGATGAGCGTCATGCCCCGGTTGCCCGGGCGCCCCTTGTTCCCCATGCCTCGCATCGTTATTGCCAGTTGGTGATATCGTCTTCGGTGTCTTCGGCGCCGTCCGGACCCTTCGACTTGATGTCGAACTTGTTCGGGTTGTGGGAGCCGGGGCAGACGTAGATGAACTCGTTGTCCCAGGCGTCCTTCGGGATCTTCTCCATCACCGCCTTTTTGCCTCCCGGTGGCTTCTCCATCGCCACCAGGCCTTCGGCGCTGGTTGGGTACTTGTTGAACTTGATCTTGTAGAGCTCCAACGCGTCGGCCAGATTCTTGATCTGGACCTTGGTCGCGTCGATCTGGGCGTCGGTGAGGGCGTTGAAGACCGCCACGCCGGCGATGCCCGCGATCAGCCCGAGGATGGTCACGACCACCAGGATCTCGATCAGGGTCAAGCCCCGCCGTCCCCTCCGAGGGATCCTTCTACCGCTTCGTTTCATCATATTCGTTCCGCTTCCTTCGGCTCCTTCAGCGTACGTGCTGAGAAAGTTGGAGAATGGGCATCAAGATCGAGAAGACGATGAAGGCCACCGCGCCGCCCATCCCCACGATCATGATCGGCTCGATCAAGGTGGTCAGGCGTTCGACCTTCTGATCGACCTGAAAGTCGTAATTGTCGGCCACGTGCTCCAGCATCTCTTCGAGCTGGCCGCTCTTTTCGCCGGTGGCCACCATGTGGACCACGATCGGCGGGAACTCCTTGGACTTCCGCAGCGGCGTGGAGATCGACTCACCTTCCCGGATCGCCTCCCGGGCTTCGGTCACCACCTCGGCGAGGCGCAGGTTGTTGAGCACGTCTTTGGTGATGTCCAAGGCGGTCAAGACCGGCACGCCGGAGCGCAACAAGGTGGCCAAGGTCCGGGAGAAGCGGGCGATGGCCACCAGGCGCACCACCGGGCCGAGCACGGGTACGCGGAGGGTGAAGCGATCCCATTTGGGGCGGCCCTTCTTCGATTTCTTCCAGCGGAAAAAGTAGAAGATCGACCCGGCGACCAGCGGCACCAACAACCACCAGTAGTTGCGGATGACGTCGGCCACGAAGATCAACAGGCGCGTCTGGGGGGGCAGATCGGCCTTCACCTGCTGGAAGATCTTGGTGATGCGGGGGATGACCACCACAAACAGCACCACCATGATCACCGAACCCACGCCCAACATGATCAGCGGGTAGAGCAGGGCGCCCATGATCTTGGACTTGAGCTTGGCCTGGGCCTCGGTGAAGTCGGCCAAGCGGACCAACACCTTGTCAAGGGCGCCCGAGGCTTCACCGGCCCGCACCATGCTGATGTAGAGCTCGTCGAAGGTGGCCGGGTGTTCGGCCATGGCGTCGGCCAGGGAGGAACCTTCGTTCACGCCGGTCTTGATGGCGCCGAAGATCCGCTTGAACTTTTCGTTGTCCAGCTGCTCCACGATCGCGGTCAAGGCGTCGATCAAGGTGATGCCCGAGCGGAGCAACGTGGCCAGCTGGCGGGTCACCAGGGCCACGTCGGCGACGGTGACCCGTTCGAAGTACTTCTTGAGATCGATCTCGGTGGAGCCCGAGAGCTGCAGGCCCCCGATCTTGGACGCTTCTTCTCGGTGTTCGACGATCCGGATGCCCTGCTTTTTGAGGGTGGTCCGCAGGCCCTTGGGCGACTCAGCGTCCTGGAGACCTTTGACCTCTCGGCCGTCGTCGGCCAAGCCCTTGTAAGCGTAGACGGGCATTTCAGATCACCTCGTCCTCGTCGGCCGCTACCCGGAGCACCTCCTCCATGGTGGTCTGGCCCGCCATCACTCGGCGGACGCCGTCCATCAGCAGTGACTTCATGCCATGGGCGGTGGCGGTCTTCCGGATGGTGCCGGCGTCGACGTTCTTCAGGATCAAGGCCCGCACGTCGTCGTCGATGAGGAGCAGCTCGTAGATGCCGCTACGGCCTCGGTAGCCGGTCTCCAGGCACTTGCTGCAGCCGACCTCTCGGTAAAACGTCAACCCAGGTTGCGGATCGAGGCGCAGCTGGATCATCTCTTCGGCGGTGGGTTCGTAGGGCGTCTTACACTCCGGGCAGAGGTTCCGGACCAGGCGTTGGGCCAACACGCCGACCAAGGTCGACGACACCAAAAACGGCTCGACGCCCATGTCGACCAGACGGGTCACCGCACCCGGGGCGTCGTTGGTGTGGACCGTGGACAACACCAAGTGACCGGTCAAGGAGGCTTGAATGGCGATCTCGGCGGTCTCTCGGTCACGGATCTCGCCGACCATGATCACGTCGGGATCCTGCCGCAAGAAGGCCCGCAGGCCGTTGGCGAAGGTCAGATCGATCTTCGACTGGACCTGCATTTGGCCCACGCCCGCCAGCTGGTATTCGACCGGGTCTTCGACGGTCAGGATGTTGATGTCCGGTGAGTTGATCCGGGACAAGGCCGCGTAGAGGGTGGTGGTCTTACCGGAGCCGGTGGGCCCGGAGACCAAGATGATCCCGTGGGGGCGGTTGATCAGGTGGTTGAAGTTGTCGAGGTTTTCGTTGGAGAAGCCCAGGTCCTCCAGCCGCAGGATCACGTTCGAGCGATCCAAGATACGCATCACGATCCGCTCACCGTGGGCGGTGGGGATGGTGCTGACCCGGACGTCGATGTCTTTGCCGGCGATCTTTCGGCGGATGCGACCGTCTTGAGGCAGCCGCTTTTCGGCGATGTTCAGCCCCGCCATGATCTTGACGCGGGCCACGATCGACGACTGGGCGTGTTTGGGGGCTTCGACCTTCTTGTAGAGCAAGCCGTCGATGCGGTTGCGGACGCTGACGTGCCGCTCATAGCTTTCGATGTGGATATCGGAGGCCCGGCTTTTGACCGCGTCCCGAAGGAGAGCGTTGACGAAGCGGATGATCGGCGCGTCGTCGCCGCCGTGTTCGTCGATGAGATCGATCGCGTCGAGGTCCTCTTCCGAGTCCTCGTCTTCTTGTTGGAGGCGCTGCACCGCCTCGTGGGCCAAGCCGGTGGCCCGGTCGTAGACCCGGTTGATCGCGTCGGTGATCACCGGCTCCAGCACCAGCACCGGGGAGATCCGGGAGTTGAGGAGCAGGCCCAGGTCGTCCAAGGCCGCGGTATTCAGTGGATCGAGCATCGCCGCCAAGACCGTGTCGCCGACCTTGGAGATCGGCAGCACGTTGTGCAGTTTGGCGAAGCTGATCGGCACCCCCTGCACCAGCTCGTCGGGGATCCGGTCGATGTCGACCTTGTCCAAAAAAGGCATCTCCAGCTGCAGGCTGAGGGCCTTTTGGACCTGCTCTTCGTTGAGCCGACCCAACGCGATCAAGATTTGGCCGAGGCGACCTTTGCTGGCGTCTTCCCGTTGGGCGTCCAGGGCGTTGCCGACGTCTTCGGGCTCCACCAGACCCATGGCGATGACGATCTCGCCAAAAGGACGGCCGGCCAGACCCAGGGGCTGACCCCTCGGCGGCAACGGGGGCGGGAGCATGTCAGTCCCCAAGCTCATCAGGGCTCCACCGGAGGCGTCTCCGGGATCACCTGGTCGGGGACCGCGGGGGTGTCGAGAGGTGGGGGTGGAGGTTCGCTGATCCCTTGGCTCGGCACCGGGCCGATCACCTTGTTCTCCGGCTTACCGTCACGGATGATCACTTCGTCTTCGCCGCCCGGACCCTCGTTTTCGGCCCGGTTCAGCTCTTTCCTCATGCTCTGACGGTAGGTCGCCAAGGGGCCCATCTTCCGCTTCCAGTCGATGGCGGGCTCGTAGTCGCCCGAGCCGCCGAAGTAGCGGTTGGCGAACTCTTTCCGCTCCTCCATCTTGCGCTCGAAGATGGTTCGGAAGTCGGCCGGGCCTCGGATGATGTAGGGCGTGAGCACCAAGAGCAGGTTGACCTTCTCCACCGCCTTGGCTTGTCGCTTGAACAACCAACCCAGGAGCGGCAGGTCGCCGAGGAGCGGCATCTTGGATTCGGAGATGGTCTCCCGGTCCCGGACCAACCCGCCGATCACCACGCTGTCTTGGCTGCGGACCACCACGGTGGTCTTGGCGGCGCGTTTGCTGGTGATCACCTGGCCGGTGACCTGATCGGTGCCGGCCACGTCGGACAACTCTTGGTCGATCTCCAACTTCACGTAGTCTTCGTCGTTGATCTGGGGCTTCAACTTGAGGGTGAGGCCGATGTCTTCCCGGTTGAAGTTGACCGCACCCAAACCGAGGCCGGCCAGGTTGCCCAGGCCGCCGGCTTGACCGCCGGCCGCGCCGCCCGCCAAGCCCGCCAGGCCACCCAAGCCGCCCAAGGTCAGGCCCGAGGGGAAGGGACGCTTTTCGTTGACCTGGATCTCGGCGTCTTCGTTGTCCATGGTCAACAGGTGGGGCGTCGACACGATGTTGACGTCGTTGGTGCTCTGCAGCGCTTGGAGCACCACGCCCACCGAAGGGATGGTGATGCCGCCGGGGAGCTCTTCGATGCCCTGGAGGTCGGGGCCCCGGAAGGCGCCGGCCAAGCCGAGCAAGCTGGCCAAGCTCAGGGGGCTGGTGGTGCCGATCAACGACGAGAGCTCCCGGGTGGGGGTGTTGGCGAAGATGATCGGCGTCTGTTGACCGTCGATCTCCCAAGGCACGCCGCCGTGCCAACCCACGCCGACCTGGCGATCGTTCTTGACCGCCACTTCCATGATCACCGCCTCGACGAAGACCTGGTAACGCGGCACGTCCAACTTTTCGATCACTCGCCTCATCGAGGTGAGATCCGCTTTGCTGGCGGTGATCACCAGGCTGTTGGTCGACTTGTCGGCGGTGACCTTCACCTCACCCTCGAAGAGAGACGCCGACGCACCGCCCGCAGCCGCGGCAGCGCCGGCGGCGCCCGGGGCTTTGGCCGCCGGTTTAGGGGCCTTGGGGGTGGTCGGCTTGCCTTGAGCCAAGGAGGCCAAGGTCGAGGACAACTCCTCGGCGTTGGCGTGTTTCAGGCGCAACACGTGGATCTGGCCGTCGCCGTTCATCTCCGGCACGTCCAGCTCCCGCATCAGGGCCATGATCTGCTTGAAGGCCCGATCCGAAGCGATGATGATCAACTTGTTGGTGCGTTCGTCGGCCAGGATCTTACTGACCGCAACCACCCCTTCTTCTTCGCCACCCTCGGCACCTGGTTGGGTCGGGGGAGCGGTCACCGACTCACCCGCCGGGACGGCCTGAGGCGCCATCTTGATCCGGGAGTTGGGCTTGCCGCCCGGCGCGGCCGCGGCCTTTTGCGGCTCGAATACCTGGGTCAACTTCTCGGCGATCTCTTGAGCGCCGGCGAATTCCACCGGCACCACGTGCACCTGCTCCAGAGCGCCCGGCTGATCGATCTCCTCGAAGATCCGCTTCAGCCGCTCGATGGAGGTGCCGAAGTCGGTCGCGATGATGATCCCGGTGGCGGGGTAGGGGTGGATCTGGCCTTTGTTGCTCTTGAAGATGTTGAGGTAGTTGACCAGCGCGTTGACGTCGCCCGAGTGCTGGGGCTTCCAGATCACGGTCACCATTCGGTCGTCGACCGGCGCTTCGTTGCCCGGGGAGAACATCGGGACCGGCGCCCGCACGCCATCGGCGGCTTGGATGATCTTGTAGTAGCGGCCCACCTGGATCAGCGAAAACTCGTTGGCTTCCAGGGCCGACAAGAAAGCTCGCCAGGCCTCGTCGACGGTGATCGGGCTGGGAGAGAGGATCTCGAACTTCTGGGTCCGGACCTTGTTGGTCAGGATGAAGTTTTTGCAAGTTACCTTGCTGATGGCGCCGACCAACTCCAGGATGTCGCCCTTGAAGTCGAAGACCACCCGGTCGCTGCCCTTCAGGGGCTTGCAGTTTTTGCTCCCGGCGGTCTTGAGGTTGGCGAAGCTCTCCTCGTCGCCGCCTTCCTTCTTGCCGCCGCTGTTGGCGCCGATGTTGGGGATCGGGGGCGGGGCCGGCGGCGGCGGTGAACCCAAGGTGTTCGGCTTCGGCGGGAGCCGGGTCGGTCCCTTGCCGTCCTTCAAGGGTTGAGCCTTGAGGGTCGGGATGGTGCCCGGCACTGGGATGTTCCGCCCGTTGATGAAGGGCGGGTTCTTCTTGAGCGGCGGCTTCTTCTCCGCCCCCTCATCGGGCTTTTCGGTTTCTTCTCCTTCATCTTGCGCAAACGCGGAGGGCGCAAGGAGGAGAAGGCCGCTCAGCAGCAGCCAGGACGGGCGGAGTTTGGAACAGGAGTGGGTCATCGCAGTCATCGGATGCTGTAGCTGAGGGTCTGGTTTTTGCCGCGGCGGATCAGGTCCACGGTGATCGATTGGGCGTCCTTGAGCTTCGAGTAGATCTCCAGCGCCTTGTCGGGGCTGTTGATCTCGAAGCCGTTGATCTTCTGGACGATGTCGCCGTTCTGAATGCCGATCTTGGAGTAGAGGCTGTTGGGGCGAATGGAGAACAACTTGAAGCCGTTGGCCTTGCCGTTCTGGAAGCTGGGCACGATGCGGGCGGCGGTGGCCAATTGGTTCAGGTTCGAGAGGGCCGAGTCGATGTCGCTCCGCGGGATCTCGTATTCGCTCTCCGAGACCTTCTTGATGTCTTTGCCAAGGTCCGAGCCGGGCGACTCTTCGCCCGCGGGTTCGGGGGGCGGTGGGGCCGAGGCGACCGCCTTGCCCTTCTCTTCCAGGGTGAAGGCCTCGCAGCGGCCGTTGCGCTTGACGTAGACGTTGCGGGCCTCGATCAACACGACCTCGGCCTGGTCCAGGACCTTTTCACCCATCCGATAGCCCAACGACTCTTGGGCGGTGGTGTCGGTGAACATGGCGATCGAGGCCTCTGGGTCTCGAGAGACGATGGTCGCCACCAAGGTCACGCCTAGCCCGGAAGCATCGCAGTGAGTCGGGTCGAATTGACCGTCGTCCTCCGGGGTCTCGGGGGTCTCGGGCTCGGGGATCAGGTCCTCCCGCATCGCCTCGAAGAGGTTTCGATCCAAGAAGGCGGTGATCGGTGTGGTCTTGGCCGCCTCATCGGGGCGTTTGTTGCGGCTGTCGGGGGTGCCCGCCGACAGGCGTTCGGGGGTGGGGGCCAACTGAGCCCCGACCATGGTGGTGGCGGTTCGAGCCAGGAGGAAGGCGGCCACGAAGAGCACGCCCAGCACGAAGCTCCAGAAGTAGCTCTTGAAGTAGGTATCCAGCACGGCGGCTCCAGGGAGCAACGAGTGCTAAGCACCCGCCATGCCACCCCGGGATCGGGTCAATCGCCCCCGACCAACGGGGAATGTCCCTTAACCCGCCTGCCACATTGGCAGGCCTGGCCCAGTCGAGTGACACTTTGTCCGACGATGTGTGGGCGCTTCACCTTGGCCAGTCCGGGGGCTCGCTTGGCGGCGTTGTTGGGCCTGACTCGGGTTGACCCCGGTCCTCCCCGCTACAACGTGGCTCCGACCCAGCCGATCCTGGCCGTCCACGATCGGGGGGGTGAACGGGAGGGGGTGTGGTTGAGCTGGGGTCTGGGCGGAAAGCAGATCAACGCCCGCAGCGAAACGGTGTTCGAGAAGGCGCCCTTTCGGGACGCGGTGTGCCGGCGGCGTTGTTTGGTGCCCGCCGACGGCTTCTACGAGTGGAAAAAACTCGGCGCCACCAAACAGCCCTATCACCTGCGGCTCCTCGATGGTGGGCCCTTCGCGATGGCAGGCATCGAAGACCAGGGTAGCTGCGCGATCTTGACGACCACGCCCAACCCGCTGGTGGCGGAGTTCCACGATCGGATGCCGGTGATCTTGCCGCCTGAGGCTTACGCGTTGTGGCTCGATCCTTCGATTCGGGATCCGGAGCCGCTGCTCGGATTGCTGGTGCCCTTCCCGGCCGAACGCATGAAGGGCGTGCCCGTGGGCGATCGGGTCGGCGATCCGAAAAACGACGGACCCGAGCTGCTCGTGGAGGTGGAGCCCAAGGTCGAGCCGCCTCCTAAGTTGAAGGCGCAGCTCGGGTTCGACTGGTGAGGAAAAGGGGCGGCCGAGCCCGGAGCGCCGTGGGGCGGGGGCTCGGCCGTGCTGAGCCGAGGCGCTAGGGGATCAGATCCAGCCGCACGAAGTACGGCGAGATCTCGGCGTTGCTGCCGAACTCTCGGACCTGCACGTAGTAGGTGCCCGCCGGCAACGACAGCCGAGTCGGCGCCGCATCCGTACCCGCCAGGATCGAACAAGCTCCGTTGCCGTCGTCGTCACTGTAGTCGACGAGGGTGGGCTCCGAGCTGGTCACGGTCGTGGTCAGGTTGGTGGGGATCCCGTTGTAGAGCCAGAGTTGGGTGTCACCGCTGCAGCTGGTCAACACCTGGCCCGAGGTCCCGTAGGTGTTGATCGTCACCTGGGCCGGCGCGGCCAAGGTGAAGGTGAAGAAGTCCAGGTCTCCGATCGGCGAGATCGCGGCCGAGACGTCCATCCGCAGCGGCGGCGTCAACGTCCCGAGCGCAAACCCAGTGGCCGGGGTGTCGTTGAGCTCCACCTCGGGCACCAAAACCAGCTCGTTCTGACAGGTCGCCGAACAGTCGTCGCCGCTCACGGTGTTGCCGTCGTCGCACTGCTCCACCAACTCCACCACACCGTTGCCACAGACGTCGGCCGGGACCGAACGCAGCGACAGCGCGTAGGCAGGGATGGTTGCGTTGTTTCCGAACTCGTTGACCCGCACCGTGTAGGTGCCCGGGCCGACCCGCGCGAACGGATCGTTGCCGGTGATCAAAGAGCAGTTGTCCACACCGTCGTCGTCGTCTTCGCCCAACACGGTGATGCCGTCGGCGGCGAGCAGCTGAACGAGGGTGTCGACGCTGTTGCAGACGCCCGCCACCGGCGAGAAGGTCTCGACTCGGATATAAGACGTGGCCGCCACGGTGATCGGGAAGAGGTCGACCTCTCCCACCACCGCAATTTGGCTGTAGATCAGGTTCGGCGTGCCGGTCCAAGCCTCGAAGGCGCAGCTGCTGCTGCAACCGTCGCCAGCGTTGGTATTGCCGTCGTCGCAGACCTCTCCGGCTTCGACCACGGTGTTACCGCAGACGTCGACCGGGTAGCTGGCCAGCACCAAATCGTAGTTGGCGATCGTGGCGTTCCGCCCGTCTTCCTCCACCGTCAACACGTAAGTCCCGGGCAGGAGGCGCATCGGATCTCCCGGCGGGGTCAACAGCGAACAGCTGCCCGGCCCGTCGGCATCGTCTTCGGCGACGAGCCCCGAGGCCGAGAGCAGGCGAACCCGGGGGTCAGCCGTGCCGCAGGTCCGGGCCACGCCATTCTCGAAGATCTCGGCCCGCACGTAAGCCTCGGCGGTGACGACGATTTGAATCGCGTCCACGTCGGTGGCGGGGGTGATCGCACCGTTGAAGGTCTGGGCGACCCCCGGAGCGGTGTAGTTGGCTTCGATCTCCAGATCGCAGGCCGCGTCGCAACCATCACCCGGGGTGGTGTTCCCGTCGTCGCACTGTTCCCCAGCCGCGAACTCGATGATCGAGTCGCCGCAGAGGTCGGCCGGCGTCGTGGCCAGGACCACCGTAAAGGCCGGAATGGTGCTGTCGTTCAAGAACTCTTCAATGCGCAGGAACCAAGTCCCCGGCGTCAGGCGCGCGAAGGTGTCGGTGCTGCGTTGGATCAAGGAGCAGGAGTTGACCCCGTCCTGATCATCCGAACCCACCTCCACCGCTTGTGGGTTGTAGAGTCGGACCACCGTGTCTGCTGTCGCGCAGTCCGGAGCGGCCGGAGCGAAGGTCTCCGCCCGAAGGTAGCTGGTCGAGGTGACGTTGATCTGCACATAGACCTGGACGCCGTTGGTCGGGATGCTCCCGCTCAGCGTGGTCGGACCACCCGGGGCGTCGAAGACCAAGGTGGTCTCAGGCGTACAGGTGGCCGAGCAGCCATCGCCCGGCAAGGTGTTGCCGTCGTCACAGAACTCTGCGGTCTCACGAACGCCGTTGCCACAGACATCGACCGGGATCCCGGTGAAGACGATGTCGTAGAGCGGAATCGTGTCGTCGTTGAGGAAGTCCTCGACCGACAACCAGTAGGTGCCAACCTCGAGTCGAGCGAAGGCGTCGACCCCCGGGGCGATCAGAGAGCAGCTGTTCACGCCACCCTCATCGTTGGAGCCCAGCACCGTCACCGCGTCGGCCCGGTGCAGGCGGATCACCGTGTCGGCGTCAACGCAGGTCCCGGCGACCGCGTCTTCGAAGGTCTCGGCCCGCAGGTAGCTGGGGGCCGTTACGTCGATGCGGAACCAATCTCGCTCACCCACCACGGCCAAGGCTTGATCACCGAAGGTGACTGGACCACCAGGCGCCGCGTAGATGCCGTTCGGCTCCAAGCCACACAAAGAGTCGCAGCCGTCGTTGTTGGCGGTGTTGCCGTCGTCGCACTGCTCCCCGGTCTCGCGGACCGTGTTGCCGCAGACGTCGACCGGCACACCCCGGACCACCAACTCATAGGCTGGGACCAAGGCGTTGGCGCCCGACTCGGAGATGGTCAACCAATAGGTGCCCGCGGTGAGGCGCACAAAGGCATCGCCCGGAGGCGCGATCCGCGAGCACAGGCCCACGCCGTCGTCGTTGTCGCTGCCCAAGACGGTGGTCCCGGCGGCGTCGGTCAGACGCAACAGGGTGTCCGCACCGACGCAGGCCAAGGTGGTCGCGTTGGTGAAGGTCTCGGCGAACAAGTACGACTCAGCGGTCACCGTGATCTGCACCGCGTCCACGTTGTCTTCCGGATCGATGCTGCCGGTGAAGACCTGGGGAGCGCCGGGGCTCGAGTAGGTCAAGATCGGCTCAAAGGCGCAGGCGGCGTCGCAGCCGTCGGCGTTGTCGGTGTTGCCGTCATCGCAGGCCTCGGTGCCTTCGATGATGCGGTTGCCGCAGCCCGGATCGATCACGTTGATGTGCAGGTAGTAGAGCGGCAACGCCTGCCGGGTGGGCGAGCTGTTTTCGGTGACCCGAATGTAGTAGGTGCCCGCCGCCATATCGAAGGTATCGGCGTCATTGCTCGGGAAGACCCGGCCACAGGTGCCGCTCGGTCCACCGAGGGTGTTGTCGGCCAGGAGGCTGGTGCCGTTGGTGTTGTAGAGCTGGACCCGCAACCGCACGTTGGACGGGCAGCTGGTCAAGCTGCCGACGGTGGCGAACACATCGAGGTGTTGGCCTTCGGTGACGGTGACCGAATACCAGTCTTCGTCGGTGTTGGGCTCGATGGTGCCGCTGGCGACGCCATCGTCGGTGAAGTTGCTGACGCCACCGGCGTTGTAGGTGTTGTTGCCGCCGGCCTCGTTCTCCACGGTGCCTTCGAAGTTACAGACCGCGTCGCAGCCATCACCCGGGATGGAGTTGCCGTCGTCGCAGATCTCGGGGACCGCGCCGATGGTCTCGAGGATGCCGTTGCCACAGCCTTGGCCCAAGGCCCGGATGCGCACCCGGTACTCGGGGATCACCGCGTTGTTGCCCGACTCTTCGACCCGCACCCAGTAGGTGCCAGCGGGGACCGCTGCGAAGGTGTCGAACTGGGGATCGATCAAGGAGCAGCTGCCGATGCCGTCATCGTTGTCGCTGCCCAAAACCGTCAGGTTGGAGTCGAGCAAGGTCACCACGGTGTCCGCGCCGACACACTGGCCCACCAGCGGGGCGAAGGTCTCGACCCCGATGTAACCGGCGACCGGCATGGTCACCTGGTAGAAGTCCCGCTGCACGGCGGGATCGATGCCGCCCACGAAGTCGACGTTTTGGCCGATGCCGACCTGGCCGGCCGGCTCGATCTGGCAGGTGGCGTTGCAACCGTCGCCGGGGACGATGGCGCCGTCGTCACACTGTTCGCCGCTTTCGATGATCGCGTTGCCGCAAGCCGGGGCGCTGACGGTCACCTGGATGACGTAGACGCCGGTGCCGGTGGCGCTGTAGTGGCGCACCTGGGCCCGGTAGGAACCCGCCGCCAGGTTGGCCGCGCCGCTGTCCACCAAGGGGTTGATCAAAGAGCAAGCACCGTTGCCGTCGTCGTCGTCGGACGCCAAGACCGGAGCTCCGGTCGAGGAGGTCAAGGCCAACAGGGTGTCGATTGCGCAACCGCCAGCCCCGTCGGAGGTCTCGATGCGGACATTGCCGCCGGCCGGGACGGTAAAGCTGTACCAGTCCTGGTCACCCGCCGGGTTGATCTCGCCCGCGGCGCCGCTGCCGTTGCCGGGCAGAGCGATGGCGGTGCTGGCGGTGTTGTTGGGCTCCAACTTCTGGATCAAGGCGTAGACGTTGCGGGTCGATTCGACCCGGCCGGCCACGCTGGTGGCGACCAAGGTGAAGACTGCGTTGTTGTTCAGCACCAAGTTCAGGGTGCCGGTGGAGGTCACCGCCACGGTGGTGGTCGGCACGAAGGGGAAGCCTGCGACCGGGGTGCCATCCTGGAGCAACACCAGGTCACTGACGCTCGAGGCGCGCCAAGCGACGGTGGCGGTGGTCGAGCCGATGAAGGTGATGGGGGCGACGGTGAACTCGTTGATCACCGGGACGTCTTGTCCGTAGACCAAGATCTGGGCGGTCGAGCCGCCGATCACGTTGGTGGCCTGAAGGACGTAGGTCGTCGAGGTGGCGGTCAGGATGATCTCCTGTCGCCCCACGCTGGTGGTGCTGGCCAAGACCTCGGTGTTGCCTCGCAGGATCCGCACTTGGTCGGCCGCGAAGGTGTCCCAGCTGAAGGTCACGGCGCCGCCGATGGCGCCCGGGTTCGGGCTGGCGGTGAAGCCGCGGATCAGCGGGATGCCCAGCTGCACGACCAGGTTGATCTGAGCCGTGGCGTTCCCGTTCACGTTGAAGGCGGTGAGGGTGTAGCTGGTGTCGACCAGCGGGTTGACCGAGACGTCGCCGGCGGCGGCGGTGGACTGATGGATGACGCTGGTGCCGTCCGAGATCTCGATCCGGTCGCTGTTGGTCACGGTCCAAGCCAGGACCGAGCTGCCGCCCAAGGTGATGGGGTTGGGCGTCGCCGTGAAGCTGCCGATGTTGGCGCCGTCCGGCGGGTTGACCGAAACCACGACGGTGCGGGTCACCGGTGCACCCGGGTTGTTGGCGTTGACCGCGCTCAGCGTATATTCAGTATTGCTGGTCGGCGACACCGCGAAGGTGCCGGTGCCGTTGTTGCTGGTGGTCACCGTCGCCCCGCTAGAAGAGGTGATGGTGATGGTGTCGGCGTTGGCGACGTCCCAGGCCAAGGTCGAACTTTCGCCGATGTCGATGACGTTCGGCATCGCGGTGAAGCTGTTGATCACCGGCGCTCCGGCCTGGACCGTAACCATCGCCATGGCCATGGTCTGACCGCTGTCGTTTTTGGCGATCAGGGTGAAGGTCGTGGTCTGGCTGACGTTGGTCATCTGGCTGCCGTCGGCGGGCCCGCCAGTGACGACGCTGGCGCCAGCGGCGGTCACGTCGACGCTGGTGGCGTCGGTGGTCTGCCAGGCCAAGGTCACCTGACCGGGCGCCGCTAGGGTCGCGGGCGTCACGGTGAAGCTGTCGACGGTCGGGTTGCCGCCGGCCTGGATGGTCACCACGACCGAAGCGGTGGCGTTTCCAGCGTCGCTGAAGGCGGTCAGGGTGAAGGTGGTCGACTGGGTCAACATGCCGGTCATGACCGAGCCGCTGAACTCCACACCGTCGGTGACCAAGGGGCCGCCGGGCGTGGCGACGATGCTGATCTTGGTGGCGTCCTTGACCGACCAGGTGAGGGTCGATCGACCGCCGGCCATCACCGACATGGGTGAGGCGGTGAAGCTCGCGATGGATGCAGCGGGCGGGTCATCCCCACAATCACAGGCGGAGACGGCCATCAGAGAGAGTGCAACGTAGAAGAGACTGGATCGGCGAATTTGGGGGAGCGTCATGTTTCCTTCCAGGCGACAGTTTGGAACTCGCACGCGACTTGGCGAAGCGAGTCCCGCAATCCGTCAACGGGCGGCGCATGATAGGGAAGGGTTCCTGGCTTTGGAACCCCAATCGACCGCAGGTCGCCCGAATTGTTGGCGGTGATGTACGTCAGGGTGTCAGACGTAGGTCCAAGAAGTAGGTCGCCAGGCCCACGTCCTGCCATCCTTGAACGCGGACGAAGAAGTTCGCGCCCGTGGGTCCGCCGCTGAGCCGAACGTTGGTCAAGACCGAACACCAGACGTTGCCCACCGGATCGGCGTCGTCGTTGAAGGCGATCTCGCCGCTCCCGGGGGTGGTGGCCTCGACGCCGGCGGGCTCGAGGTAGAGCCGGGTGTCGGTTTCGGCGCTGTTGCAGGAGGTCGGTTGGCCCGCCGTGCTGTGGGTCCGGGCCGTGAGCCGGAGGGTCTGGTTGGGGCCGATGGCGATCCGGAAGACGTCGTCGTCGCCGGCGGGATCGATGGTCCCGATGATCGTGGTCCGCCCCAAACCGGCCAAGCCACTTTCGTCGGCGGTGGCTTGGGTGTTGTTGCCTTCGGACTCGGTGACCACCGTACCTTCGAGCTGGCAGGTCGCCGAGCAGCCATCCCCGCTGGTGGTGTTGCCGTCGTCGCACTGTTCACCGCCCCGGGTTTCGGTGCGGGTGTTGCCGCAGGACGGGTTGCTGATCAACACACCCACCGAAACGGGCCCGCTCCCGGACTCGGCCCGCACCACCAGGTAGTGTCGACCGGGGGCCAGGTTGGTGGTGAAGGCGTCGGCCGGGACCCTCAGGGCCGCGCAGACCCCGGCGGCGCCGCTGGGGCCACCGTTGCTGCGGGCGCCCAAGCTGATGAAGCTCGGGTTGTAGAGCTCGAGGGCGGTGTCGACTCCGTTGCAGGTCAAGAGGCCCGAGTCGGCGGCCAAGGCGGCGATCGCTTGACCCCCGCTCACGTCGATCGGGATGACGCGGACCAGGCCCGGGCCCACCTCCACCGAAACCGTTCCGCCGGGCGGCGCGAGCGGCGCCTCCAACTCGAAGCGACAGCTGGCGTCGCAGCCGTCCCCGGGCACCTGGCCACCGTCGTCGCATTGTTCGGTGCCTTCGGTGCTGCCGTTGCCGCAGGTCGGGCCCCGGACCCTGACCCGCAGCGCGTAGGTGCCGACGCCATCCGCTTCGACCCGCAGGAAATACGTGCCCGCGGCCAAGCCCACCGCGCCCAGGTCGATCGCCGGATCGATGCGGCTGCAATCTTCAGGGCCGTCATTGTCGTCGAAGGCCAACGGGGTCACGCCATCGGGCCCAAACAAGAACAAGCGGGTGTCGCCGTCGCAGCGTTCGGGTCCGAAGGAGGTCTCGGCCTCGACGCTGCCGTCGTTGGGGACGGTGATCGCATACCAATCGGCGACGCTGCTGGTGCGACCTCGGACCTCGATGGTGTCCGGCAGGAGCTGGGCGTTGGCCGAATTCCCGTGTTCGGCGGCCTCGCCGATCCCCAACACCACCAACTCGGCCTCGGTCCGCGAGTCGTCACTGGACGCCAAAAAGAGCTCGAAGCGGGTGGTGACGCTGATCGAGGCGGTGAAGGTACCGCTCGAGTTGCGAGGCGCGGCCTCGTTGCGGAGCGCGGGAAAGCCAGGGACGACCTGGCCGTTTCGCCGGAGCTCCAGGGTACGGACTCCGGTCACGTCCCAGCGGATCTCGACCGGGCCCGCTTGGCCCCGCACCACCGGGTCCACCGACCAAAGTTGCACCCCCGGCGGCGGATCGGGGGGAGGCGCGACGGTCACGGCCAAGCTGGCGGTGACCGTGCCATCGGCGTTGATGGCGCTCAGCTGATAGGCGGTGCTGATGGTGGGCGTAACGGTCAAGGCCCCCCGGCTGTCACCGCTGTCGCGCAAGACCTGGGTGCCCTGCCGCAAGACAACTTGCGAAGCGCCGGCGGTTTGCCAGGACAAGGTGCTGCCGCTCCCGACCACGATCCGGCTCGGCGTCGCCAGGAAGGACTCGATCACCGGCGGCACGCCCAACACCGTGATCTGAGTTTGGGCCGTGCGTTGTCCCCCTTTGCCGATCGCGGTCAGCTCGTAGGTGGTCGGCGCTGAAGGCCGAACCATGGTGTTGCCGGTGCTGGGGCCGGCCTCCAGGATCACCTCACCGCCGACCGTCTTGATCTGAACCGAGGTGGTGTTGCTGGTGGCCCAAGAGAGGGTCGAGGCTTCACCCCGGGTCACCTCGTCGGGGGTGGCCTCGAAGGCCCCGATGGTCGGCGGATCGAACAACACCTTGACCAGGACGCTGCCGCCCCGGGTGCCCGCCGCGTTTTTGGCGACGATGGCGTAGACGGTGGTGTCTTCGATCGGGCCCGTGGCGTAGCTGCCTTCGGCCTCGAGCCCGTCCCGCAACACCGTGCCATCGCTCTTCCAAAGCGACACGCTGTCGGCCTGGGCCACCCGCCAGCGGATGGTCGACTCTTCCCTGGGCCGAAGTTCGGTGGGCGTGGCGGTGAGGAGCTGAATTTCGGGCAGGGGTCCGGCGGGTTCGTAGCTGCTGCCGGTGCAGGCCGAAAGGCCCACGAGCAGGAAGACGCGGGTGCGCATCACTTCACTCGACCGTGACGCTCTTGGCCAGGTTCCGAGGCTGATCCACGTCGGTCCCGTTGAGATCCGCGATGTGATAGGCGATCAGCTGCAGCGGCACCACGGTCAAGATCGGATCCAGCAGCGGGTCGTTTTTGGGCACCAAAAACACGTCATCGGCGATGGTCGCGATCTTGGAGTCACCTTCGGTGGCGATGATGATCAGCTTGCCCTCTCGGGCCCGCACCTCTTCCAGGTTGGACACTGTCTTTTCGTAGAAGGGTCCGGAGGTGGCGATGCCCACCGTCGGCATCTTGTCGTCGATCAGCGCGATCGGCCCGTGTTTCATCTCGCCCGCCGAATAACCTTCGGCGTGGATGTACGAGATCTCCTTGAGCTTGAGGGCACCCTCGAGGGCGATCGGATAGTTGGGGCCCCGGCCGAGGTAGAGGAAGTCGCGGGCCTTGGAGTAACGGCGCGCGATCGAGATCAGCGAGGCCTCCCGGGACAACATGCCCTCGATCTGCTGCGGGATCTGCCGCAGGTGGTTGAGCATTTCGGTCGCCTTCTCTTTGCTCAAGGTGCCGCGCTCCCGCCCAAAGTGGATGGCCAAGAGGTAAAGGGCGACCAGCTGAGTGGTGAAGGCCTTGGTCGAGGCCACGCCGATCTCGGGGCCGGCGTGGGTGTAGAGCACCCCGCCCGAACCCAAACACTCCCGGGCGATCGAGGACTCGATGACGTTGCAGACCGCAAACACCGAGGCGCCGAGGGACTTGCCTTCCTTGATCGCCGCCAAGGTGTCGGCGGTTTCACCCGACTGGGAGATGGCCAAGATGCCCGTCTCTTTGTCGATGACCGGGCTGCGATAACGGAACTCGCTGGCCAGATCGACCTCGACCGGGATCCGGGCGATCGCCTCGATTATGAACTTGCCGACCAGCCCCGAGTGGTAGCTGGTCCCACAGGCGACGATCACCAAACGGCGCAGCGACTTCACGTCCAGGTTCATGCCGTCCAGGTGGACCCGAGCCTCTTCCATCAACACCCGGCCCCGGATCGTGTCGGCGATCGCGGTCGGTTGCTCGAAGATCTCCTTGTGCATGAAGTGTTTGTGGCCACCCTTTTCGGCCATCACCGGCGACCAGTCGATGTGCCGCGGGGTGAACTGCACCGGCTCACCCTTCAAGGTGGTGATGGTGACCTCTTTCTTGGTGAGGACCGCCATCTGGCCGTCCTCCAGGAACACCACCTTTCGGGTGTGGGCCAACAAGGCCGGGATGTCCGAGGCCACGAAGCTCTCGTCGTCGCCGATGCCGAGCACGATCGGCGAGGCGTTTTTGGCGGTGATGATCTTGTCCGGCTCTTTTTGGCAGAGGATCACGAAGGCGTAAGCGCCCCGGACCTGGGACAAGGCGGACCGCACCGCGGTGACGAAGTCTTTGCCTCCCTGCATCTCGGTGGCCACCAGATGGGCCATGATCTCGGTGTCGGTTTCGCTCTTGAACTTGCGGCCCATCTCTTGGAGCCGCTGCTTGAGCTGCAGGTAGTTTTCGATGATCCCGTTGTGGACCACGGTGATGCCGTCGGTCTCGTGGGGGTGGGCGTTTTGTTCGCTGGGGCGCCCGTGGGTGGCCCAGCGGGTGTGGCCGATGCCAAGGCTGCCGGTCAGGGGCTGCTCGAGCAGGAGCTTGTCCAGGTTCTTGAGTTTGCCGACCGCCCGACGGATCTGGGTCTGGCCGCCGTGGATCACCGCCACGCCGGCCGAGTCGTAGCCTCGGTACTCGAGCTTACGCAGGCCCTCGACGATGATCGGCGTTGCGCTTTGGCCCCCGACGTAACCAACAATTCCGCACATTGAGTCAGCCCTTCTTCCCTTTGGCCGCCTTGGCCTTCTCCATCGCTTCGGCCCGGAGCGCCTTGGCCCGTCCGCTCTTGTTCACTTGCCGCGCTCGCCCAAACGCCAGATCGGCCTCGGCCACCTGATCGGTGATCACGCTACCGGCGGCCACGTAAGCCTGGTCCCCAATTTGGACCGGCGCCACCAAGGTGGAGTTGCTGCCGATGAACACGCCTTCGCCGATCTCGGTCAGGTATTTGCCGTAGCCATCGTAGTTGCAGGTGATGGTCCCGGCCCCGACGTTGGTGCCGGCGCCGATCTCGGCGTCGCCCAGGTACGCCAGGTGGTTGGCCTTGGCGCCTTTGCCGAGCCGGGTCTTCTTCAGCTCCACGAAGTTGCCCACGTGGGCCTCGTCCATCACGACCGCACCCGGACGCAGCCGGGCGAAGGGCCCGAGGATCGCGCCGCGATCGGCTTGGGCGTCTTCGATGACCGTGTAGGGCCGAACCGTGACCCGATCGCCCAAAATTCCGTTCTGGATCACCACGCCGGTGTCCAAGGTGCAGCCTCGACCGATCTTGGTGCGCCCGCCGAGGTGCACGTTCGGCTGGATGACCGTGTCGGCCCCGATCTCGACCTCGGTGCCCACGTAGGTCCGCTCCGGATCGATCATGGTGACGCCGCGCTCCAGGTGCCCGAGGTTGATCCGTCGGCGCAAGGTGGCGGCCAACTCGGCCAACTCGGCTTGGGTGTTGGCGCCCTTCACCTCGGTGGGATCATCCACCAAGAGGGTGCCCACCGAGTGCCCGTCGGCCTTGGCGATGGCCACCAGATCGGTGAGGTAATATTCCTTCTGGGCGTTGTCGTTTTTCAGGCGCGACAAGGCGCTCCGCAGGAACTCAGAATCTACTGAATAGATTCCGGCGTTGACCTCGGTGATCTGGCGGATCTCGGGGCTGGCGTCCTTCTCTTCCACGATCTTCAGGAAGTGGTGGGCCTCGTCCCGGACGATCCTTCCATAACCTTTTGGTTGTGAAAGCCGGGTGGTGATCAAGGCCAGAGGGCCTTTGGTTTCGTCGAGGACCCCACCCAAGGCCTTGAGGGTCTCGGCCCGGAGGAGCGGCACGTCCCCATACAGTATGAGGACCCGGCCGTGGAAACCTTCGAGGGCGGGGAGGGCCTGCATCACCGCGTGGCCGGTGCCTTTTTGTTCACTTTGGAGCCCAAAACGCAGGCCGGGGAACGCCGGTTCGACGGTCTTTTGGACCTGCTCGGCTTGGTGGCCGATCACCAAAACCACCGGATCGGCGCCGACGGACCGGGCCAAGCGGATCGGGTGGTGGACCATGGGCTCGCCCGAAAGTTCGTGGAGCACCTTGGCCCGCTCGGATTTCATGCGGGTCCCTTGGCCGGCGGCCAAGATCACGGAGGCGAGGGCCATTGACCCGGAAACCTCCCACTCGGCCGCCCCACCGTCAACGGGCCGGGTTCAACAGCGCGGGCTCACGGGCGGCGCCGGCCCAGGGCCCACAACGCCAGCCCCAGGAACGGCATCAGGTCCGAGACGGCGCCGGTCCCGCTGGCCGCGCAGCCGCCGCCGATCTTCTGAGCGGTCATGCCCAGCCCCCCGTCCGAGGGGGGTGTGGGGCCCAGGTCGAGGGTCCCAACGTCAACGATGCCGCCGCTGTCTCGGGTGAAGCCGCCGTCGTTGGGCCCGGGGCCCGAGTCGGCGACCGCTCCGCTGTCCCCAGGGAGGCCCAGGTCGGGCTGGCCCCCGTCGTCCCCAGGCCCGGTGTCGGGGAGGGGGCCGCTGTCCTCCGGGAAGCCGGCGTCCACGGGCGGCCGCACCAAGATCAGGTCCGCACATTGATAGTAGATGTCGTCGCCCCCCAAGACGTAGGGCGGCTTGTCGTACATCACCTGGATCACCTGGAGCGTGCAGTTGTTGCACTCGACGTTGGGGAGCGGGATGTCGAGGGTGGTGAAGCCGCCCGCGGTGTCGGCGATGCCGTCGAGCAACACGTTGGCGTTGGAGTATCGCTCGATGGTCGGGGTGGTGGAGTCACAGCCCGCGGTGCAGGCCGGATCCACGAAGTCGTCGTCGCCGTCTTCGTCGAAGGCGATCCGAAAGTGGCCCGGGTGATCGATGTATTCGTCGAAGGTCAAAGTGATCACCGAACCCGAGACGTAGGTGGTGACGTTGTTGCTGCGGGCCCCGTTGAGGCGCCCGCAGGGTCCGGTCTTGAGCGTGCCTTGGCCGTAACGGCTGGGGGGATCGACCAGGCCGAGGTGGGCCCAAGCCTGGACCGGAGCGCCGCAGAGGAGAAACACCAAAAAGCCGAGGCCGACGCGCATGCGTCGCACCCTGGTGCAAATCTCGTGCAATTTTGGGTGGCCCCAGTCGCCCTCGGCGCCTGCCTCACCCTGGCGCCCGAGGCCCTCAGTTCACCGGTGACCCGGGGCCCGTCGCGTGGCGTTCGGCCATCGGCTGTTTCAACCTGGACGCCCAACCCATTTCGCTCGATCCCACGCGACTGACCGCTGCGCCACCACGACGCAGTCCGACGTATGGATGCCGCATCCCTCGAAAGGACCGTCCGCGCCCGCCTCGCCGCGCAGGCGGCGGCTTCGGAGCGGTTTGAACGAAGTTCGGCCAGAGCCGACGTTCCACCCACCTTGCCGGCGGCCAAGGTCGCCGGTCTGACGTTGTTCGGCCTCCGGGTCGGGCGTGCCTTCCAAGGAGAGGTCCAGTCATGTCGCTCAAGATCCAACTGCACCAACTGACCACGCAGACCCTGGACGCCCTGGCTCAATCGCCATCCTATCCCTGCACCAGCAACTCGGGAGGTTGGCTTTGGCTCAGCTGGATCGGGAGCACGGGCTGTCTTTTGCCCGCGTCGACGTGGTGGTCGAACAGGCCGATCCGGACGAAGGGAACCAGGACGTCCTGGTGGCGACGGCCTCGTCCTGCTGGTCCCCCCTCCAGGGCGCCGGTTGAGGCCCGAATACGCCGACTTGGGCTCGAAAATTTGGCCTGACCTCCGGTCGCCGCTATAGTCCCGCGGAGTGACCCTCAGGGCCCAAGCAGCTTGGCTGGCCCTCGGCCTGCTTTTGAGTCCGGCCTTGGCCGAGGCCCAGCTTGGTGCGAGCACCGGCACGGGCAACAACCTCAACATCGAACACTACCAGCCCTCCTTGTTGGGCTTGGCCGTGCAAGATCGAGCCCGAGGTCAGGTCTGGCGCGAATATTCGGTGGGGATCTTCGCCCACTACGCCCGCAACCCGCTGGTGCTCTTCGCCGATCGCCTCCAAATCGGCGAGGTGGTGGGCCATCGGCTGAGCCTCGATTTGGTGGGCTCCATTGGCCTCCTCGACTTCTTGGAGTTGGGCTTGGCGATCCCGGTGACCCTCTACCAGCTGGGCGACTCGGGCTTGCCGACCGGAGATCTCGACAAGACCGGCTTCCGGGATCTGCGCGTGCAAGCCAAGTTGACGATCTTGACCCAGGAGCGGACCGGGATCATCGGCCTGTCGCTGGTGCCCGAACTTTCGATCCCCGTCGGATCCACCGACTCCTTCCTCGGCGACGGCAACGTCACTTTTTCACCCACTTTATTGGTCGATCGTCGCTTTGACATCCTCTTTGGTTTTCGCATCGGCGCCGGCTTTGGCATCAAGCTCCGGCCCCGGGCCGAGATCGGCAACGTCGAGATCGGCAACGAGTTCTACTATCGGGCCGGCGCTGGCTTGGGCCTGCCCAACCTCCTCGACCTCCACCCCGAGGCCATCGCTGAACTCTCCGGCACCTCCCGGATCGACGAGCTCTTCGAAAAGCGGGAGCAGAATCCGTTCCTGGGTCGCCTAGGCCTGCGGGTCCATTCGGACCTCGAGCCGGGCCACCGAGTGATCTACACCGGCGGCGTGTCGGCCGGCGCCACTCGAGGTTACGGCGCCCCTGATTTTCAGGTGTTTTTGGGCGCGATCTACCAGCGCTATTTGTCGGACCGCGATGGCGATCTGATCTGGGACGACGACGACGCCTGCCCCGATGACCCCGAAGATCGAGACGACTTCGAGGACTCGGACGGCTGCCCCGAACCCGACAACGACAAAGACGGCCTGCCCGACACCGCCGATCGTTGCCCCAACGACCCGGAGGACTTCGATCAGTTCGAAGATCTGGACGGCTGCCCCGAACCCGACAACGACAAAGACGGCATCCCGGACACCCAGGACAAGTGCCCCAACGATCCCGAAGATCCGGACGGCTTCGAAGATCAAGACGGCTGCCCCGATCCTGACAATGATCGGGACGGCATCCCCGACGCCGAGGACAAGTGCCCCGGCGAAAAGGAAGTGATCAACGGCGAGCTCGATGAAGACGGTTGCCCCGACGAAGGTGAGACCCACGTCGAGGTCACCTCCGAGAAGGTCACCATCGACAGCAAGATCATGTTCGACTTCGACTCGGATCGGATCCGCTCCGAGAGCTTCAGCATCCTCAACCAGGTCGCCTTGACCTTGAAGGCCAACCCTCAGCTCTTGCGGATCCGGATCGAGGGCCACACCGACGAACAAGGTCGAGCCGACTACAACCGCAGCCTGTCTCAGCGGCGGGCCACCTCGGTGATGCGTTACCTGATCCAGCGCGGTGTCGAAGAGCGCCGCCTGGAGGCCGAGGGTTACGGCGAAGACAAGCCCTTGGTCAGCGGCCACGACGAGGCGGCCTGGGCCAAAAATCGGCGCGTCGAGTTCACCATCCTCGAACAAGAGGGCGCCTCCGAAAGCGGGACCCGCCCCCTCGAGCCCCCGGCCCAGTGAGGCATCGTCAGCCCAGGCACTGAGGGCCCAAGCCCCCGGCGCCTCCTCCCTACATTGCTGACGGGCTAAAAAGGGTGGACGCCAACCCTCCGGAGTCAGGCGCCTTTGAGGTCCCGAGGCCGAACGCTCAGGGTTCACCGGGATCGGCCGCCCGCCCGAGCGCCGACGGCCCGGCTCTTGCGAGATCCTGGGCCATGATGGGGCGAGGTCTTCGGCAAGGGTGGTGGCTGCTCCTCTGCGTCGTCGGCGCGCCCCAGATCGCCCAGGCTTTTGCCCCGACCCCGCGTCCTTGGCCCGGGACCCCCGAACGTTTTCTCCGCACCACGGCCGATCCCGAGGTCCGGATCGATCAACGCCCCCTGGGCCGCCTGGGGCTCAGGCCTTGGTCCTACCGCCCCGACGGTCGGGTGGCCTGGGCGTTTAATCCGAGCCCACTCCAGCCCCGGCCGATGACCCCGGCGACCGCGGCCGAGTTGGCCTTGGGGGCGGGGCGCAGCTTGGCCAAGTCCTTGGGCATCGACCCGGAAGATCTCGATCTCGTCGGGACCAACCACTTCGGAGGTTGGATCACCGTCACCTTGCGGCAGAGCAAAAGTGGTCTGCCGGTGCATCGCGGCTTTGTCCTCTTCACCTATCGGGACGGCCAACTCGCGGCCTTCCGCAACGAACTCTATGTGCCGATCGGCGTGCCCGAGGTCCCGGTGGTCGACGCCGAGGCCGCCGCCGCCCGGGCCGAGGCCTTGGCCAAAGAGGTCGGGCCCGAGGCCAAGGTGGTCGAGCCGCCGTCCCTGATCTGGTGGGCCCCCGGTGATGATCCGGAGGAGCTCAAGGTCGCCTGGAAGGTGCGGGTCAGCGCCCGCCGCCCACGGCTCGAACTTTCGATGTTCCTCGACGCCGCCACCGGGGCCTTGTTGGCCGCCGACGATGAGGTCCGGCACGCCGATGGTGAAGGGCGGATCCGGATGGCGGTCGACGCTCAAACCGCGACCGATCCTCAACAGGTGCCTTTCCGTGTGCCCTTCCTCGAGCTGTCGGCCTTGAACACCGACGCCGACGGAGAAGTACAGGCCACCGGCACCCACGAACTCAGCTACCGAAGTGAGGTCGCCGAGATCTCCGATCAATCCGGGCAAGCGCTGGAGACCTTCACGGTCCAGTTCCAAGGCCCCTTCCGCACCTACGACCTGGTGCCTCAGCGCCTGAGCCAGGCCGACCCCTTTGTGCACGTGCACGTGATCAAGGACTTCGTCCGCCAGATCACGCCCAACCTGGGTTGGCTCGATCAGCGCCTGTTGGTGAACGTGAACCTGCCCGACGTCTGCAACGCCTATTGGGATGGGCAGACCATCAACTTTTATCAAGCGGGCGGCGGCTGCAACAACACCGGCCGGATCGCGTCGGTGGTCTATCACGAGTTCGGTCACGGTTATCACCAGCAGCTGACCAACAACGTGGTTGGATCGGTGGGTGAGGGCAGCGGTGATTTCTTGGCCGCCACCTTGGCCGGTGATCCGGTGATCGGCCGTGGCATCGCCACCAACGGCGGTGGCCTACGCCGCATCGACGAAGATCGGCGCTACCCCGAGCACTACGTCAACGAGGTCCACGACGACGGGCTGATCTGGGCCTCGCCCCTATGGAACCTGCGGGAGGCCTTGATCCAAAAACACGGCGAATGGTCGGGCCGCCGACAGGTCGAGCGGGCCTTCGTCAAGGCTCTGACCCAAGGCCCGGGGCTCTCGACGGCCTATCCCGCCATCCTGTTCGGCGACGACGACGACAACGACCTCAATAACGGCACTCCCAACAGCTGCGAGATCAACGCCGCCTTCCGCGGGGCCGGGCTGATCTCGGCGGGCCAAATCAACCACCAAGAGGTCCCGGGCCGAGCCTTTGTGCGGATCCGCCACGCGGCGCCGGGCCGCTTCGTGCCCAACGGGGCCGGCGGGATCATCGTCGAGGCCACCACCGAAAACCGCTCCAGCTGCGGCAGCTACGATCCGGCGGCCTTGGAGCTGCACTTCGCGCCGGGGATCAGCGGCGGCACCTTCACCCCGGTCCCGATGATCGCCGGCGCCAACGGCCTGAGCGCCGAGCTCAGCGGCCTTTCGGTCGGCGACACCTTTCGCTATTTCTTCCGCCTGAACGCTGGGGGCGTCACCTTCAGCGAAGGCGACGAAAACGCGCCCCACCTGGGCTGGATCGCTGAACACACCGGACGTGAGCTGCTGGTCGAAGGTTTTGAGGCGGGCCTGGGCAACTTCACCCACGGCACCGTCGGCAGCGACCTGGTCGACGACTGGGAGGCCGGGGTCCCCCGAGGCACCTACTTCGATCCGTTCGAGGCCTGGCGGGGCGGGCAAGTGGCGGGCACCGATCTGGCGAGCGGCGGCACCGGTGGACGCAACGGCGGCGCCAAGCCGGGCCGCACCACCTTCCTCGACTCACCGTCCCTCACCAGCTCCGGCGTCGAACACCTGCGCCTGGAGCTTTGGCATCACCACGCCATCGACGGCACCTTGCGGATCTCGATCGATGGCCAGGAGCTTTGGCGTTACGTCGGGACCGGCACCCAATGGAGCCGGGGCTGGCGTTATCTTTCGGTGCCGCTGCCGGCCGAGTTCGCGGATCGGAGCACGCCTTTTGTCATCCGCTTCGAGGCCAGCCCCAGCGCCAACAACCCCCTCGGCGGTTGGGCTCTGGATGAAGTGAGGGTCGTGGGCTCCGAGATCCCGCCTCCTCCGCCTCCACCTCCTCCTCCACCCGTCGACCCGCCGGTCGAGCCGCCGCTCGACCCGCCCACCACCGATCCGCCGCTGGTCGGGGTGGATCCACCGGCCGACTCCGGGACCCCCGGGGCCCCGGCGCCCGCCGCAGCCGAGGCCACCGGTCTGAAAAAACAAGGAATTGCGGGTGGATGCCGCTGCGTGTCCCCGGCAACACCGGCCCTCGGTTCGAACCTTGGCGCCGCCCTGCTGGTGATCGGCGCCGGGCTCGGTCTGAGAAAAAAGCGTCCTCGCCGCGGTTGACGCCCCTCTGGATCCGCCGCACCGTGTCAAGGGGGTCTCCCGATGGGCGGCAAGATCGAGCGCATCGAGCTGTTCCACGTCGAGGTCCCGCTCCCGACGCCGTTTTATCCGGTCTGGATCCCTGGCTATCCACAACATCGACAGTGTTCGACGCTGCTCGCGGTCACCACCCGCGACGGGCTGGTCGGTTACGCCACCGGTCCGGCCTTCGCGCGAGAGCGAGAGAGCCTCGGCGACTTCATCGGACAGTTTTTGCTCGGCCTCGACGCCTACGACGTCGACCTGGTGCGGGAGCGCTTGCGGCAGGCCTCTTTTTTGGGTTGGCGCAACAGCTGGATGGACATCGCCTTCTGGGATCTGGCGGCCAAGGCTCGTCAACTTCCCTTGCATCGCCTCTTGGCGGAGCGGCTGTCGGCCACCGGGCCGGCGCCCACCACCTTGCCGGCCTACGCCTCCTTCCTGGAGCTGCGCCCCGCTCGGGCCCGGGCCGAGGCGCTGGAGCGGGCTCAACGGCTGGGCTTCCGCGCCGCCAAGATCCCGGTCCACGCCCAAGACGAAGCCGAAGATCAGGCCCAACTCGAGTTGGCCCGTTCGGCGGTGGGGCCCACCTTCGAGTTGATGGCCCACGCCCACCAGGCCTGGAGCGTCTCGTTGGTGAAAGAGGTGCCCCGTTGGGATCTGCCTCGGGCCCAACGTTTTGTGCGCCTGGCCGAAAGCCTCGGCTACCGCTGGGTGCAAGAGCCCTTGCACGACGAAAGTTGGGACGAGTTGGCCGAGCTGTCGGCGGGTTCCCAGATCGCCATCGCCGGGGGTGATCTCAGCTTCAACTTCGTGCCCCTGGCGGCCTTGATCAGGGCCCGTTGTTATTCGGTGCTGACGCCGGACGCGTCCTTCGCCGGCCTCGGCACGGTGCTGAAGACCATGGCCGCTTGTCATCGCCACGGCCTGGGCTTTTCGCCTTCGGCGGTGTCCGACGGCCTCGATCTGTTGGCCAACCTCCACGCCTTGGCCGCCTGGGCTCAGCTCCGGGGTGAAGCCGAGTCCGCCCGGCTGGAGTACGCCTGGGAGCCGCCCGCGGTGATCCCCGAGCACCGGGACGCGCTGCTCACCGCGCCGGTCGAGATTGGCCCCGACGGTCGAGTGACGGTGCCGACCGGGCCGGGCCTGGGCGTCGAGCTTGATCCCCGAGCGCTGCGTCGTTACGCGACCCGTTTTTATCACGTGACCCCGGTGCGTTTTGTGGTCAGCTCGGCCCGCCGGGCCGGCCTCAAAGAGACCGCCGATTTGGCGCGACCGGAGCGGGCCCGGATCCGCCGCTGAGGTCTTTCCGGGCTGGCACTTCTTGGCCCGAGGCGCTACGCCGACCGGACGATGGCGGGATCGGAAGCGACGCCCGGACGACAACTGCGCGGCTTGCCCCCGTTGGTGATCGGCGGACAACACCTGCCGAACCCCATCGTCTTGGCGCCGATGGCGGGCGTGTCCGAGGCGCCTTACCGGACCTTGTGTTTGCGGATGGGCGCGGGCTTTGCGCCCACCGAGCTGGTCAGCAGCAAAGGCCTCGAGTTCCAGAACCGACGCACCCAGGGATATCTGCGGCACGATCCGGCGACCGAACCTCACCTGTCGGTCCAGATCTACGGTGGTGAACCGAAGACCATGGCCAAGGCCGCCGCGATGGCGGTCGAGGCCGGCGCCAAGTTGATCGATCTCAACATGGGGTGTCCGGTTCGTAAGGTCACCAAAAACGGGGCGGGCTCCGCGCTCTTGACCGATCCGGCCCGGGCCGCCGCCATCGTCACCGCCATCCGGGCGGCGGTGGGTGAGCGGGTCCCGGTGACCGCCAAGATCCGGGCGGGCTGGGACGACACCCACAAAAACGCCGCCACCATGGGCAAGGTGTTGGAGGACGCGGGCCTGGCGGCGATCGCGCTTCACCCTCGGACCCGGGCCCAAGGTTATTCGGGCAAGGCCGACTGGTCCCAGATCCGGGCCCTCAAACAGGCGGTGTCCATCCCGGTGATCGCCAACGGCGACCTCGCCACGCCCGAAGACGCGGATCGGGTCTTGGCCGAAACCGGCGCCGACGCGGTGATGATCGGCCGCGCCGCCCTCGGCAACCCCTTCGTGTTCCGGGATCTGGCCGCGGCCCACGCCGGTCGACCGCGCCCGGCCCCGCCGACCCCCGCCGAACGGGCCCAGGTCGTGGCCGAACACCTCCGGGCCCACTTGGAGCATCTGGGGGATGAGCTGGCCGCGGTCCGCAAGTTCCGCCAACACCTGATCTGGTACAGCCGTGGCCTCTCCCAAGCCGCCGCCTTTCGGGGTCGGGCCATGAGCCTGGACTCGGCCGAGGCGGTCTTTGAGGCCATCGACGGCTATTTCTCCATCGCCGAAAAGGCCCAAGAAGAAGCGGCCCAATACGACGAGCGGACCGCCTTCGGCTGAGGAGCCCATGCCCAAGGTCACCTTCAAGAAGAACCGGGTGTTGACCCAAGACCTGAACTTTCAAGCTCAGCCGGGCCTATCGATCCTGGATCTGGCCCACCAACACGGGATCCCCGTCGGCTCGAACTGCGGCGGCGTCTGCGGCTGCTCCACGTGTCACGTCCACGTGGTCCAAGGCTTCGACTCCTTGGAAGAGATGAGCGACAAAGAGGCGGACCGCTTGGACCGGGCCTTCGACGTACGCCTCAACTCCCGCCTCGGTTGTCAGGCCGAAATCGCCGACAAAGATCTGGTCATCGACATCACCGAAGAGAGCCTCAAGGCCTTCTTCGACGAGAACCCGGACATCAGAAAGACCTACGAAGAGACCGGCGTCTTCCCGTTTTTGCCGCACCACTAAGGGGCGGGCACCCGCTTTTAGCGTTCGCCAGGCGCGGGCGTGATGGCCGTCGCCAGTTGCCACGCGAGGAGTGCGGTCCGGTAGTCGGCCAGGGCCTTGAGGGCTTTGGTCTCGGCGTCGGCCGCCGACTGCTCTCTGAGGTTGACGATGAACAAGGTGGTGGAGCCCAGATCGAAGCGGGTCCGTTCTCCTTCAGCGACCGCTTTGGCCACACGCACCGTGCGGGTCGCGACGTCCACCAACTCCTTTTGGGCGTTCAACGCGGACCATAGATCGCGGATCTGGTTCTCCACTTTTTCCTGGGCGTATTGGGCCTTTTGGCGGGTCTCTTCTAGCTTGGCTTGGGCGGCCTCTCGTTCCCCTCGTTCGGAGCGGAGCTGGAACGGCAAGCTGAACGTCACCCCCGCCTTGAGTTCGGCTGGACCCAAGGTGGTGACCTTGTTGGCGTCATCGCTGGTGCCCAGGTCTTTGGCCGCCGCGACGTCCAGATCGATCTGGGGTGCCACTCGGTTTTCGGCGAAGTCCAGTTCGACCGCCGCCGCCTCTTGCAAGGCTCGATAACGGGCCAACTCGGGGCGGCTTTGGGCCCGGGCCAGGCCTTGATCCAGTTCGCTCGGCGGCAAGGAGGGCGACGGCTCCCACGCCAAAGGCAAGCGTTTGGGGTCCGGGACCCGCGGGCGCCCATCATCGTCTCGGGCGTAGAGCGACAACTTGAGGGCGGCCTGCTCGAAGCTGCGCCGGGCCGTCACCACCGCCTCCCTTCGGGTCAACACGGCCCGCAGGTTTTCGGCGCGATCGATCGCTGGCACTGCGCCCCGCTGCACCTTACTCGCCAGCTGGGCGTCCCGATCTCGCGCCAGATCGTACAAGGCGACCGCCACCAGATAACTCTGACCCGCGGCCACCCACTTCCAGTAGGCCTCACCCGCGTCGAGCGAAAGTTCCAGGAGCGCCACCCGAGTTGCGGCCGCCTCAGCGTCCAAGATGAAGGTCGCTTTGCCGATCGCCGCCCGGCGTTTGTCGATCGGGCCATCTCGCCAGATCGGGACCCGCAGGCCCGCCTTCAGCTCGCCCCCGTTTAAGGTCTCATAATCGCCGTCGTAGAGCGGGATCTTGCCGAGCCCCAGCTCATAACCGGCGTACAACTTGGCGCCCCAGATCGGGGTGGGCTGCTCCAACTTGGCGATCAGGTGGGTCGAGTCGTAATAACCGAAGGGGCGGTGTTCCAAGGCGGCGTCGAGGCGCAGGTCGAAGCCACCTTCGGCCGCCAACAGCTGACCCGCCGCACCACCTTGGCGTTGCCGGGCCCCCAACAACTCGGGGTGGTGACGGTCCACCGAACGCACCACCTCATCGAAGCCGAGGGACGATCCTCCGCCGACCTCCAGCCGTGACAACTCCACCGCCTCCAGCTCAACCAAAAGAGCGGCCGGATCCGAGAGGTCGAACGGCGTGCGGGTCCCTGGGATCTCCTGCGCGAGGGCGAGCAGCAGCAGCGGACCGATCACTTCTCCTCCTCTTCTTCGCCGTCGTCTTTGGCCTCGCTCTTCTTCGCGGGTTTCGGGTCCATGCCGGACTTGGGCATCTCCACGGCGGGCGGGAAGCCGTTGAAGCGCCGCCAGAGCTCAAAGCCCAAGCTCACCTGATCCAGCAGGATCCAAGCCTTGGCTTGGGCCCCCTGGCGCAGGAAGCGAGCCTCGGGCCAATGGTGATCTTCACCGTCGGGCAAGATCACCACTCGGAAGTTGCCCTTTCCGTCGTCGGTAGAGTCGACGAAGGCCACCTTGCCGGCGAAGGTCCCGACCGCCACCGACGGCCAGCCGGCAAACTGCACCGCCGGCCATCCCTCGAACTGCAAGCGAACTTGCCGATCGGTCCCGACGATCGCCGCGTCGTTGCCGTCGACCCAGACCTCGACCGCCCGTTGTGCGGTGTCGGGCACCAAGATGGCGATCGGGTCACCTTGTTTCACCTGATCGACCCCTTGAAAGGCCAAGATCCGCAAGATGGTGCCGTCCCGTTGGGCCTTCACGAAGCGCACGTCTTGGCGCGCCAACTTCACGTCGACCTGGGCCAACTTGGCCCGAGCCCCGGCGAGATCCGCTTCGGCCGAGTTGCGGCTGGCCCGAGCTGACTCGATCTTGGTGTCGCCGTCGGCCCGGGTCTTCTCCAGGTCCGCCTGTTTGGCTTGCAGGTCGCCTTCGGCCGCTCGCAGGTCGGCGATCGCGGACTCCCTTTCGGTGCGAGCTTTGACCTCGCCGAAGATCGCCAGCTCCAGGTCCCGCTGTGACACCAGGCCCTGTTTTTCCAGGGCCCGTTGGCGCTCGAGGTTGAGGAGGGCCGTGTCCAAGTTGGCCACCGCACCCTCCAACTTTTGTTTGGCCGAGGTGACCTTCTGCCCGGCCTGGGCGATGTAGGAGGTGCTCGCCTTCAGGCTTTCGTCTCGGGCCCTGATCTGAGCCAAGACCAGCTCGTCGAGGGTGCGCACCCGCTCTTCGTAGTTGCCGATCTGGGCTTGGACCGTGGCGCGCTCCAGGTTCAGGCGATGCACCAACTGGGGATCGTTGTCCGAAAGTTCGGCCACTTGTTGGCCCGCCTTCACCCGCTCGCCTTCCCGGACGAACCACTCCACCACTTGGCCGCTGATCGGCGCGTCCAGGCGTTGTTGTCGTTCGACCGGCGCGTAGGCGATGACCCGGCCCGAGCCGCTCACGTTCTGGCGCCAGGGCAACAACAACAGGCCCACGCCCAGGCCCAACAGCAGGTAGGTCAAGATCCGGGCCACCACCCGAGCCCGTTGCGGGGGCGCCACCAACCGCGTCGCCGGCAGGAGCGGGATCTGTTCGGACCGGCTTTCGGTAGTCACGATCGCACCTCCACCAGCTCCCCACCTTCGAGGCGAAGACGGCGTTGGATCCCCGGGCCGATCGTGGGGCGGCAGGTGGTCAAGATCAGGGTCCACGGCGCGTCCGGAGCGGTGAGGACCTCGGCCGCGGCGGCCCGGGCCCGATCGTCGAGCTCATCCAGGATCCCGTCGGCGACCAGCAGGGAAGGGCGATGCAAGATGGCCCGCCCGATCACCAAAAGGGCCACCTGAGTCCGCGACAGCGGCGCTCCGCCCGGGCGCAACACCGTCTGCAGCCCATCCGGCAAGGCCAACACCACCTCCAGGAGTCCAAGTCGCTCCAGAGCATCCCGGGCCTGGTTGGTCTCGATCCGGTGTTCACCGAGCCGCAGGTTGTCCAACACCGTGCCGAAGAAGGTCTCCCCCGGTCGCAACAACATCACCCGATCGTGGTGTTCGATCGGATCGATATCGCGCAGGTCGACGCCATCCAGATCGATGCGCCCGCCATCTTGTTGTCGGCGCCCGCTCAAGACTTCAGCCAAGATCGTCTTGCCGGCGCCGCTGCCGGCCTCCACCACCACTCGGTCGCCGCTCGCCAGGGTGAGATCCAGACCCGACAGCAGGATCTGCTCATCGGCGGCCACCCCAACTCCGTTCAGCAGAAGGCTCGATCCTTGGGGCGGCGGCGGCGGCGGTCGTTCACCCCCTTGGCCTACGGTCTCGAGTTCGTAGAGGTGCCCCAACTTGTCGGCCGCAGCGGCCAAGTCGTAGAAGGCGTCCAGCTGCTTGCCCATCTTGGCGAAGGCGTTGACCACCGAGGTGACCACCAGCTCCGCGGCCACCAGCTGGCCCAAGGTGAGTTGACCTTCGAACACCAAAAGCCCACCGACGCCGAGCAGAGCGCCGCTGGCCACCGCCTGCAGCCCATAAGCGGCGATGGTCTGGCGCAACACCAGCTTGAAGTGCCCCATCCGCGCGTAGAGGTACTCGCGGGTCAGGCGATCGGCCCGGTCGGTGGCCAGGGCTCGTCCCCCTTTGGGGCGAAAGAGATCGTGCTCTCGGGCCAACTCCTCCAGCCAAGCGGCGACCGCGTATTTCTTCTTCGACTCTTCGACCGCGGTCTTGACGGTGTTGCGGCCGAGCCCGAAGAGGATCAACGCCAACATCGCGATCAACACCAGGTCGAAGGCGAGCAACATCGGGTGGTAGAAGGCCAAGAGGATGAGGCCGGCGGTGGTGGTCAACACCAGGCTGAGGCCATCGATCAACAGGGAGGAGGCGGCCTTGTGGATGGTGAAGACATCGAAGAAGCGATTGACCTGCTCAGGGCCGTAGTAGGGCCCGAGGGCTCCAGGTTTGAGGCGAGGCAGCCGATAGGCGAGGTCGCTGACGGCCCGAACGAAGAGCCGCCGTTGCATCAACTCGACGACGAAGACCTCCAAAGTGGAGAGTGCGCCCGAGATCCCCAAGGCCCCCACCACCACCATGGTCAGGACCACCAGCTGCTGCAACACCGTGCCGAAGGCCGTGGTGTTGACCAAAGACTGAACCGCGATCGGGATGACCAACGAAAGCAAGCCGGTGACCACCGAATAGATGACCACCACCTTGACGTCTTCGCTTTCGCTCTTCACCAAGGCCCAGACCCGGCTGATCGGCGAGTGGGCGTGAGCGACCTGTTGCAGCGGCTCCGCCAGATCCACCACGAACCAGGAGCGGCTGGTCCGGGCGGAGTCGGCCCCCAGCAGCTGGGCCAGGCCGTTGGAGGTCAGCCACTTTCCCCCCGGCTCGTCCGCCGTCACCACCAGGGCCTGGTGTTGGTCCCGATCCAAAAGGAGCCACCAGGTCCCGTCGTCGGCGATCGCCACCACCGGGTGACGGTGCCCCAGGAGCCCAAAGACTTCGGCGCAGCTGGTCTCGATCGGGGTCAGGGATAGACCCAGCCCAACGCCGATCGTCTCGAGTTGCTCCGGCCAAGCCTCTTCGCTCTCCCGGGCCCGGGTGATCAGCTGGATGGCGTGTTCGTGGTCCCAGGGCCGGGAGAAGGCCTCAAGCAAGCGTTCGAAGAGCTGGGCAGTCAGATCGGGGCGAGTCATCCAGAGGCCACCTAGTTGGGCACCACAACAATGCTGTCTATACCGATATTTCGACCTCGAAACATCGAAAAAATCGATGTATAGAGGATGCCCAGTGGAGTGGCTGAACTATCATCACCTACTCTATTTTTGGGCCGTCGCGAAGCACGGTTCGGTAGCACGGGCGAGCCAGGAACTCAAACTCGCCCAGCCGACCCTGAGCGGTCAGGTCCGGTCCCTGGAGCGGTCCCTCGGCGAAAAGCTCTTCAAACGCGCCGGTCGGGGGTTGGCGCTGACCGAAGCGGGGACCTTGGTCTTTGGTTACGCCGACGAGATCTTCGGTTTGGGGCGAGAGCTCACCGACACCTTGAAGGGGCGCCCGAGCGGTCGGCCCCAACGTTTGTCGGTGGGGATCTCGGACGTGTTGCCCAAGTTGGTCACCCAGCGGTTGTTGGAGCCGGCGCTCCGGCTCGATCCGCCGACCCAGCTGGTGTGCCGCGAAGACAAGACCGAACGTCTGTTGGCCGAGCTCTCGCTGCATAGCTACGACCTGGTGTTGGCCGACAGCCCGGTGACCGGTTCGGTGCGGGTCAGGGCCTTCAACCATTTGCTCGGGGAGTGCAGCGTCACCGCCTTCGGCACCAAAACGTTGGCCGAACGCCATCGGCGCGGCTTCCCCCGTTCCCTCGACGGCGCTCCGGTGTTGTTGCCGACCGACAACACCTTGTTGCGCCGCTCGCTCGATCAATGGATCGAGACCCAGAACATTCGGCCTCGGGTGGTGGCCGAGTTCGAGGATAGCGCCTTGCTCAAGGTGTTCGGCCAAAAGGGGGAAGGGATCTTCTTCGCCCCCACCGTGATCGAAGAAGAGATCCGCCGCCAATACGAGGTGGTCCCGTTGGGGCGCGTCCCCGAGGTCCGGGAGCGTTTCTACGCGATCACCGTCGAACGTAGGATCAAACACCCCGCGGCCCTCGCCATCTGCGAGGCGGCCCGGGGCCAGCTGTTCGGAGCATGATCGATGGCGCGCACCCCACGACCGGTGCAGCTGGCGCCCGCCAACCTCGACTGCCAACGTTGCGGCGCCTGTTGCTACAACGCCGTCCAGAACCAGGCCGAGGGCTTTGCGGATTGGGTCGAGATCCAGCCTGATGAGCGGATCCTCCGACGGGAGCGGCTCAAGAAGCGCTTCGTGATCCTGGCGAACGACGGCACGCCTCACCTCAAGCTCGACCCCCAAGGGCGCTGTACCGCCTTGACCGGGCAACTCGGCGTCCACGTGCACTGCGAGATCTACGAGCTGCGGCCGCGGGCCTGCCGAAGGGTCGAGCCGGGTGACGAAAGTTGCCTGATGTATCGGCGCGATCGGGGGATCGATCCGGACTCTTAGGCGTGGGTCATCGCGGCCAAGATCGCGTGGGCGGTGCGGAGGCCGTCGATGGCCGCGCTCATGATCCCGCCGGCGTAACCGGGGCCTTCGCCAGCGACGTGGAGCCCCGCAAAACCTGGGACTTCTCGGGTGTTCAGGTCCCGGGGGATCCGGAGGGGCGAAGAGGTCCGGGACTCGACGGCGATCAGGTTGGCGTCGGCCGAGGTGTAGCCCCGCAGCTGCTGATCAAAGCGCACGAGGCCCGCCGCCAAGCCCTGAGCCACGAACGGCGGCAAGACCTCTCGCAGATCGGTGGCCACCAGGCCGGGCCGAAAGTGGGAGTTGGCCAAACGACCGCTGGCCTTCTTGCGCACGAAGTCCTGGGCCAACATCGCCGGAGCCCGGTAGTTGCGGCCGCCGGAGATGAAGGCGGCCCGCTCCAAGCGCCGCTGAAACTCCAGCCCCGCCAACGGCCCGTTGCCGCAACCTTCCCGCTCCAGGTCGGCCAACTCCACCTGCACCACCACCCCCGAGTTGG
This sequence comes from Deltaproteobacteria bacterium, assembly GCA_016703535.1. Taxonomy (GTDB): domain Bacteria; phylum Myxococcota; class Kuafuiibacteriia; order Kuafuiibacteriales; family Kuafuiibacteriaceae; genus Kuafuiibacterium; species Kuafuiibacterium phototrophicum. The sequence continues at coordinate 2,464,531 of JADJBV010000002.1, forward strand.
CGAAGGGCGTGGAGCGACGGGCCGTCGACATGCCGTTGACCACCACCGTGTCGAGCTCAGTGGCGGTCGGCACGATCATCCCGCCGGGGCACATGCAGAAGGAGTAGACCCCGCGGCTCCCTTCTTGGTGGGCGAGCCGGTAGTCGGCGGGAGGTAAGGTGTCGGGGCGGGCGCCGCGCAGGCGATATTGGGCGGAGTCGATCAGGGCCTGGGGGTGTTCAGCGCGCACACCCACCGCGAAGGGCTTGGCCTCCATCGGCACACCCGCCGCCAACAGCTTTTCGTAGGTGTCTCGGGCGGAGTGGCCGATGGCGAAGAGGGCCCGGGGCGTCGCGAAGGTCGAGCCGTCGGCCAACTCGAGCCCGACCAAACGCCCGCCTTCGAGGTGCAGGTGTTCGACCCGAGTTTGGTAGTGGAGCTCGGCGCCGTTCTCCAACAGGCGCTGACGGATGCCCTTCAGCACCCGGAACAAGAGGTTGGTGCCGATGTGGGGCTTGGCGTCGACCAAAATTCGCGGCGGCGCACCACACTCCACGAAGCGCTCCAGCACCTCGCGCACCAAGGGATCGCTGGTTCTGCAAGTTAACTTGCCATCGCTGTAGGTGCCGGCGCCGCCTTCACCGAAGCAGATGTTCGATTCGGGATCGAGGAGCCCCTTGCCGCGGAAACGACCGAAGTCCCGGGCCCGGGTCTCGACCGGCTTGCCCCGTTCGAAGAGGTGGACCTTGGCGCCCATCTCGGACAGGTGCCACGCCGCGAACAAACCGGCGGGACCGGCGCCGACCACGGCGATCGGTGGGCCATCGGCGGGGGCCTTTGGTGAAGCCAAACGAGGGACCGGCGGCGGTACGGCCCGCAGGTTGGCCCGCCCCCCGGTGCTACCGGGCTCGACCTCCAGCTCGGCGTCGACGGTCAACACCCAGGTCGGCACCCGCATCTGGCGTCGGGCGTCGAGGGCCTGCTTGATGATCTGGGCACCCTTCACCGCCCGCACCGGCACGTTGACGGCTTGGGCGACCTCCCGGATCAAGGCTTCGGGGGTGCTGGGGGCGTCGTGGGCCCGGAGGATATCGAGGCGAATCGCCACCTTCCGCGCACCGTACTCCCGGGTCGCCTCGGGCACGACCGGAACCTGGTGGACGCATGCAGGTGCGTAAAGACGTACGCACCGCGCGTGCGGATACGCACATGACCCCTCAGTCGGAATCGAAATCCCCTGTGATTTCGGGAGGCGGCGGACGGTACGGAACCCGCTACTGCCGTTCCCGAGATGCAAGAGCCTTCCACCACCGGTACGAAGCTTTCGGGAATTCCCGCCGCCACGACCAAGTCGGACGGCAAGACCGCGCGCATCCTGGCCCGGTCGATCTTCAAGGACATGAAGAGCTACGGCATCGCCAACGAGAAGATCCTCGAGGTGGCTTCGGAGCTCATTGGGCTGGTCACCGAACAGCTCAAAGAAGACACCGAAGTCCCCAACGGCCGCGCCTGAGCGCGCCTCCAGCCCGGGCCACGCCCGTGTTAATGACCGGGCCCAAGATGACCGCCCGCGTCCTCGTCGCCGACAAACTCGAAGAAGGTGCCTTCCGTGATCTCGTGGCTCAGGGCTTCGAGATCATCGAACGCACCGACCTCACCAGCGAAAGCCTCCCCGCCGCTTTGCCGGGTGTGAAGGTGCTGGTCGTCCGCAGCACCATCGTCACCAAAGAGGCGATCGCCGCCGCTGACCGCTTGGCTCTGATCGTGCGCGCCGGATCGGGCACCAACAACATCGACGTCGCCGCCGCTTCCGCCCGCGGCATCTACGTCAGCAACTGCCCGGGACGAAACAGCGTGGCCGTCGCTGAACTGACCCTCGGCTTGCTCTTGGCGATCGATCGCCGCTTGCCCGACAACGTGGCCGACCTGCGCCGCGGCAAATGGGACAAAGGCAGCTACTCCAAGGCCAAGGGCCTGAAGGGCCGGCGGTTGGGTTTGGTCGGCTTCGGGGCGATCGCCCAAGAGGTGGCCCGTCGGGCCCAGGCTTTCGAGCTCGAGGTGCAAGCCTACGCCCGCACCCTCAGCGACGACGTCGCAAAACGATTTGGAGTCGACCGCTCGACCAGCTTGGACGAACTCTTCGAGAGCTCGGACATCGTCAGCCTGCACGTGCCCCTCTCCAAGGAGACCCGCGGCATGATCGGCGCTGCGCTCCTCGGCCGACTCAAGCGTGGGGCGGTGTTCCTCAACACGGCTCGGGCCGAGGTGGTGGATCAGGTCGCCCTGTTGGAGGTGGCCAAGGCTGGCAAGATCTGGGTCGGCACCGACGTCTTCGCCGCCGAACCCGAGGGAAAAAGCGGCGACTTCAGCGACGAGTTGGGGCGCCTCCCCAACGTCTACGGCAGCCACCACATCGGTGCCTCGACCGATCAAGCCCAACACGAGATCGCCAAGGCCGCGGTGGGCCACGTGAGGGCCTTCCTCGAGCGCGGGGAGGTCAAGGACTCGGTCAACATCCTCCACGCCCCGCCGGTCCAAGGCACCTTGGTGGTGCGGCACCTGGACCGGGTCGGCGTGTTGGCCGCGGTTTTGGGCGCCCTCCGCAACGACGACGTCAACGTCGAGACGATGGAAAACGTGATCTTCGCGGGAGGTTTGGCGGCTTGCGCGCGGATCAAGGTCGCCCAACGTCCCCAAGCCGCGACCATCGAACACCTGGCCGGCCTGGAGCACGTGATCAGCGTTGAGCTGCTCTGAGCCCTCGTTCCATTGAATGGATCGTCGGGGCCGTGGGCCGCTTTCCCCAGTCACTCAGCAACTTCTGCAGCACCGAAAGTTCGACTGGCCGGGAGATGAAATAACCCTGGATCTCCCGGCAGCCCAGCTGCCCGAGTTGGGCCAGCTGCTCTTGGGTCTCGATCCCCTCCGCTACGGCCCGCATCCCCAGGGCCTCGGCCATCGCCACCATGGTGCCGACCAACGCCGACGCGTCAGGTTGATCGGTGACCTCCTGGATGAAGGAGCGATCGATCTTCAGGGTGTCGAAGGGGAAACGACGTAGGTAAGAGAGCGACGAATAACCCGTCCCGAAGTCATCCAGGGCCACCCGCACCCCTCGGACCTGGAGCCGCCGCAGACAGGCCAAGGTCTCCTCGACCCCTTCGACGAACACCGACTCGGTCAACTCCAGCTCCAGCCGGTGGGCGGGGAGGCCGGTGCGCGACAAGACGTCCAACACCAATCGATCGAACGCGTCGCCTCGCAGCTGGAGCGTCGAGACGTTCACCGACAGGAGCAGCTCCGGCAGCTGGACGGCCCCGGTTCGGCAGGCCTCCTCTAGGACCCAAGTGCCCAGGGTGTGGATCGAGCCGGTCTGTTCGGCGATCGGGATGAACTCGGCCGGGCTCACCTCACCCAACACCGGATGGCGCCAGCGCAACAGCGCCTCGGCCCCCACGATCCGCCAGGAGTCCAGGTCCACTCGAGGTTGCCAGTGCAGCCGCAGCTCCCCACGTTCGGCCGCGTGGTAAAGTTCGGTTTCGATCAGGGTGCGACGCCGATTTCGATCGCCCAAGGCGTTGTTGTAGAGGGCCGCTTTGCCTCGCCCCGTCGCCTTCGCTTCGTAGAGCGCCAGGTCAACCCGCTGCATCAGCTCTTCCACCTGGTCTCCGTGTTCGGGCACCAACACGGCGCCGAGGCTGAGGCCCACCTGCAGGCGGCGGCCGTCGACCACACACGGTTCTTCGAAGGCGGCCAACAGGCGTTGGGCCAAGGCCATGGTGCCATCGGCGCCGAGGTTCCGATGGACCAAGATCGCAAACTCGTCGCCGCCGAGTCGGGCCACCACGTCGTCGGCACGGACCCGCGCGCACAGGCGTTCGCCGACCAGCCGCAAGACCGCGTCTCCCACCGAGTGTCCAAAGCTGTCGTTGATTGCCTTGAAGTGATCGAGATCCACCGCAAAGAGGGTCCCGCTGTTGCCCGCGGCGCACATCGCGTCCAGGCGCTCGCGGAGCGTCACCCGATTGGCCAGGCCGGTGACCGAGTCGAAGTGCGCCAGCTGAACCAATCGCCGCTGGGCCAAGTGTTCGGCGGTGACATCGACGGCGACTCCACGCCACCCCGGAGCCTGGTCTTCACTGCCGGCGGTGGGTTTGCCGGAGAGGGACCACCAATGTTCTTCGGCGCCGCCGAAGTGGAGGACCACTTTGCGGAAGGGGCGCCCTTCGGCCATCGCGGCGCGCAGAACTTCCAGGCCTTCAGCGCGTCGCTGCTCCAGTTCGTCGAGCATGGACGCGCCCAACAAGTTGTCCGGCTCCCGCTTCAACCACTGGCCGAGCCGGGCTGACACGTGGAGCAAGTGTCCCTTCGAGTCCAGTTCCCACAACGCCTCGGTGGCGTGTTCCTCGAAGTCCCTCAGCAGCAGGCGCACCAACTCCTGCTGCCGAAACGCCTCTCTTTCGGAGCGCAACAAGGCCGTCGCTTGGTGGCCCGAGGCGATCGCGCCGATCGCGCAGATCACCGCGTAGGCTCCGAGCAGCAAGGACACGGCCACGGCCAGCGGATGGGCGGAGGTGGCCAAGGCACCCAGGGCACCCAACAGCAGGATGGCCACCCAAACGAGGCTGGCCCTGGGCAGGGGGCTGAGGGCGAAGGCCCCGGCCGCCATCATCCCCGCGGTCAAGGTCCCGATCAGGAGCTGGGCGGCGGGTTCGGCGTCGGGGAACCAAAGCAACGGCACCACCCCCCACAACAAGCCCAAGATCGCCGCGTGGAGCGTCGAGCGATGGGCGGCCCGGATCGACGCGGCCCCTGGGGTGCGGTGCCGGCTCCGCTGCCAGGCGCGCATCGCCAACAACACCACGATGATCAGCGCCGCCCCCCAAGCCCCAAAAAGCCGGGGGGAGATCGGGACAACCGCGGCGCCCAAAAGCCCACCACTCACCAAGTTCGCGACCATCAGCCAAGGGGTCAGGGCCAACAGGGTGGACAAGTGGCGGCCGCGGATCCCGGCGGTCTCCGGATCATCCTTGCGGTACAACTCGAAGGCCCGCCGCCAGTTCGCGGAGGTGTTGCCCGACGGGGCCCGGGTGCTCCAATCCGAGACGGGCGTCTTCGGCGCCGATGGCAGGCGAGGGCCCATCTGGCCCCAGGGATCGGGCGTGGCCCGACGGCCTGCAGCATCGGCCTCGGTCAAACGCCAAACAGGCCCCGAACCGTGGTTCGATCCGATCCACGCGACCGGGAAGCCGTTTCGGATCAGCGCGGGATCAGGGTCGTCTCGACGGGGATGTCTCGTCGTGAGAGCTCATTCATGAAGTCTTGGGGATCCACCGCGAGCTCCAGCGACACGCCCCCTTTGGGCGTTTTGCCGTGGGCCTGCAGGGAGGTGACGATCGCCGCGGCGAAGGCGGTGGTGCGCTCCATCGCCGAAAAGCCGGTCCTTTGATCTTGGCGATCGACGATCAAGGTCCGGTGCCGGACCGGGTTGCCTTGGTGAACCCCGTCCACGTCGACCCGCAGAACCAGGAGATCAGGCTCCTCCGGGTGGTTCCAGGCCCGCTGCATGATCTTGTGGAAGTAGTCCCGGGGTCGGAAGGTCTGTCCGTTCAGCTCCATCGGTTCGAGATCGATGAAGCCCAGGTCTTTGAACAACTTCATCGCTTGGTAGTGACCGGGGTAGCGGATCGTCTTGTAGTCGTAGCTCTTCAGTTGTCCCTGGAAGGTCTCGGGGCAGGTCGAGGTCCCGCCGCTGGTGACGAAGGCCTCGACCGTGCCGAGGGGCGGGGGCAACTCTACGGTCTCCAGTTCTTCGAAGGTGTCGATCTCGATCACCTTGCCGTCCCGCAACACCACGGCCTTGCCGAAGTACTCGTTGCTGAGGCCTTCCATTGAAAATACGGTGCGGTAACCCAAGGGCAGGTCCCGGTTTTGCGGTAGCCCACCGCAGCGGATGCGGACACTTTCGGGCTGTTCGATGGCCCGCATGCCGTAGACCGCCAGAGTGTTGCCCATGCCGGGGGCCACGCCGCAGTCGGGGATCACGCTGACACCCCGGGCCTTGGCCTCCTTGTCGAGGGCCAACTCTTCCCGGACGATGCCAGTGTTGCCGCCCAGATCGTTGAAGTGACAGCCGGCCTCGATCGCCGCCTTCGCCAAACCGACGTTGAGGAAATACGGCACCGCCGAGAGGCAGGCGTGCATGCCCTCCAACACTTGGGCTGCGGTGCTCTTGTCGCTGGCGTTGACGATGCCGGCCTTGGCCACCTCTCGCCCGACCAGCTTGTTGACCCGCTCTGCCGCGGCCCGGGCTCGCCGGATGTCGAGGTCCAAAAGCCGCACTTCGTCGGCTTCGCCGAACTTCGCCAGGTCGTAGGCCGCAGCCGTGCCCTGCATACCGGTGCCAATGATCGCGTATCGATAGCCCATACGGCGGGCTAACCCGCCACTGGCGCCGCAAGGAGTCAAGCTTGGGCTCGTTGTCAGGGGCCCCGGCCTGGTGGGAACCTAAGCGGGTGACCACTCCAGCCGGGGAGGGCGCCACCAGCCTGGGGACCATGGTCCCCGTCCACACCGCCCGGGCCGCGACCGAGGCGCGGCTGGTGGTGGAGATCTTGGAGGGCCACGCGATCCCGGCGGTGGTCGATCGGGACCTGGCCCTCTACGTGCCTCAGACCGACGGCGCTCAGGTCTTGGTCCCATCGTCCCAGCTGGGGCAGGCCATCTTGATCCTGCGCAGCCACGATCTGCCCACGGCGGGGCCGGCCCTGGTGGTCCCCGAGCTGCTCGAGCCCGAGGAGCCGCCGCTGCTCCAGCCCTTGCCCGAACCCGCCCCGGCCTCGGGCCGCCTTTCGGTGGCGTTGTTGGCGATCGGCGGCGGAGTGCTGGGCCAACGACTCCTGGAGGTCGCCTTGGCCCCGGGCCGAGTCAGCGCTCGATTCGGCGCTCGAATGCCCATCTTCGAGCAACCCTGGCGCCTGATCACCGGCGGATTTTTGCACTCCGGGATCGACCACATGGTCTCCAACGCGCTCTTCGGTTTGCTGATCGGCGTGGTGTTGTTCGGGACCCACCTCTACGGCGGCACCATGGTGGCTTGGTTGATCGCATCGATCGCTGGGTTGGGGCTGGAGTGCCTGATGTCCCCCGAGGCCACGGTGATCGGCGCCAGCGCCGGCAACTACGGGCTGGTGGGGCTCTGGGTGCACGGCCAGCTCGAGCGATCCCGGATCGTCACTTTGCCTCGGCGCGAGCAGCTCCGTACCGTGGGCGTGGTGATGTTGCTGGTGCCCGGGGCCTTGACCCCTTTCAGCTCCACCGGCTCCCGGATCGCGGTGTTGGCCCACGTGGTCGGCTTCGTGGCCGGATTTTTTGTCGGAACTTGGTTCCCGCGGCGGCTCGATCCTTCGGGCTTTCCGAAGATCGAACGACGCAACCGGGTGGGCCTCGGGATCGCCACCACCTTGGTTGGGCTCGGCATCTTGGGCGCGACGTTGTACGGCTGATCCGATGTTGCGTTGGTCGCCCGTGTTCGCCTTGGTGGGGCTCATCGCTTGTGGTTACACCGCCAGCAGCGCTCGGCCTGATGGACAAGTTCGTCGGCTCCACGTGGCGCCGATCGTCGACCCCGCGCTGCACTTGGACACCGGAGCTTTGGTCGAAGAAGCGGTGCGCCAGGCGATCGCCCGAGAGGCCGGTGTGTTGTTGGTCGCCGAGCCGGACGCCGAAGAAGTCCTGCAGGTCGAGCTCCTCTCCGGGGCGGCGGGCCTCGAGGCCTTCGCTCAACCGGATCGCCGGGCCGCTCAGTATCGGGCCACGGTGTTGGTCCGCGGGATCCTCAAAGGGCGGGGCGGTCAGGTCGAGTGGACCTCACCGGTGGTGAGCGGTGACTCGGCTTATTTGTCGACGCCGGGTGCCCTCGAGTCTCTGGATGGCGCCGAACGGCGGGGCCTGGATCGGGCAGCCCAACAGGCGGCCGGGCGGTTGGTGTTGGCGTTGGTCTCCCACCTGAGATCGAGTCGGTCGACGCCGTGAGGTCGTGTCGTCGGACGGGGCAGCGGTGACCACTCCCCGACCCGCGATTTTCCGTGGACCAAAGCGCCGCCGGAACTAGGCTCGAGACATGCGCCTCTCCAGGGCCCTCTACTTTGGCCTCCTCGGCCTCTTGATCCTCCGCTTCGTGACCCACCTCTCCAGCCTTCCGCCGGTGGTGGCCTCCCACTTTGGCCCGGGTGGGCAACCCGACGGCTGGATGTCTCGCGGGGTGTTTGCGGTGTTCGGCCTCCTGCCGGTGGTGGTCTCCTTGATCGTGGTGGTTGCGGCGCCGCTGATGACCGCTCGACTGCCGGCCTCGATGATCAACCTGCCCAACAAGGACTATTGGCTAACGCCGGAGCGAAGGGCCCAGGCCTTCTCCAAGTTGGCCGCGGAGATGGAGTGGTTTGGGGCCGGGTTGGTGGCCTTCTTCATCTTCACCTACGAGCTGGTCTTCATCGCCAATCAAAACGGTGCACCCCTTGCCGAGGGCCCGTTTTTGGTCGGTTTGTTGGTGTTTTTTGCGGGAGCGATCTACTCAGTATATCGAACCTTCAAGGCCTTCGAGGTCCCCGAAGGCCCTTAGGGCCCGTTCCGGACGGGCCCTTAGTGCTCGAGTTCGTGTTTCTTGAGCAAACGATAGAGGTAGTTGCGATCGATGCCCGCTTCCCTGGCGGCGGCGCTGATGTTGCCGCCGTGACGTTCCATCAGGCGCGCCACGTAGATCCGCTCGAAGCCGCTGATGATCTGCTCCTTGGCTTCCTTGAACGGGAGATCCGGCGAGTTGGGCTCGGGCGAGCTCTCCAGCGGGCGCTGGTGGGGAGAGGAGGTGGGTCCGGCGACTCGGGGGATGGCGTGTTCAGCGCCCAGGTGGATGGCGCGTTCGATGGCGTTGCGCAGCTCCCTCACGTTGCCGGGCCACCCGTACGAGAGGAGGGACTCGCGGATGCTGGGGTCTTGTTCGAGCAAGCCCGGTGAGCCGAGCTGCTCCAAGATGTGCCGCGCCAGGTGGAGCACGTCGTCGCTGCGCTCCCGCAGCGGCGGCAGGTGGACGGTCACCACCGCCAAGCGGAAGTAGAGATCTTGTCGGAAGCGTTTTTGGGTGACCTCACCGGCCAGATCCCGGTGGGTGGCGGCGATCAGGCGGACGTCGACCTCTCGCCGTTGGCCGTCGCCGACCCGCTGGATGGTGCGGCTCTCGACGGCCCTCAGCAACTTGGGTTGCAGATCGATGGGCAACTCGCCGATCTCGTCGAGGAACAAGGTGCCGCCGTGGGCCAACTCGAAGGCGCCCTTGCGATCTTCGTGGGCGTCGGTGAAGGCGCCGCGACGATGTCCGAAGAGTTCACTTTCGATCAGCTGATGAGGAATGGCGCCGCAGTCGATGACCACAAAAGGCCCGGCCCGGCGCGGTGAGGCCTGGTGGATCGCTTGGGCGACCAGCTCTTTGCCGGTGCCGGTTTCGCCGTGGACCAAGATGGTGGCGGCCGAAGGGGCGGCCCGCTCCAAGATGGTGAAGACGGTACGCATGGCCCGGGAATGGCCGAGCAAGGGACCAAAGTGGGTCGCCTCGCTGGGGGCGAAGACCGGCTGCATCGCCAGCTCGATCGCCAACTCCAGGCCCGCCGGACCGCCCACCCTCACCTTGGCGCCGGGGCCGACCCGGACCTCGGTGATCCGGGCGCCGTCGTAGAAAGTGCCGTTTTTGGAGCCGACGTCCCGGACCAACACCCGATCGGGTTCGGCCCGGATCTCCAGGTGGTAGCGGGAGATGCCCGTATCGTCGATGACCACGTCGTTGGAGGGGTGTTTGCCGACCAGGAGGGTCCCCTCGATCGGCACCCGTTCGGGGCCGGTGGCCCGAGGCACCAGGAGGATAAAGGGGAGGGGGCCCTGGCCCTTAAGGCCGCCCAACTCGACCGTTTCGGTCACCCGTATGCCTATACCACGGGGCCTGGTTTACATCGGCAAGGTCGTGCGTATAGATCGCCCCAACATGGCCATCTGGGATCGCATCACCTCCCAATTCATCGAGATCATCGAGTGGTTGGACGACGACCACCAAACCCTGGTCTGGCGCTTCCCGGTGCGCGGCCAGGAGATCAAAAACGGCGCCAAGCTGATCGTTCGGGAAGGCCAGAGCGCCTGCTTCATCAACGAAGGCAAGCTGGCCGACGTCTTCGGGCCGGGCACCTACACCCTGACCACCCAAAACCTCCCCATCCTGTCCACGCTCAAGGGCTGGAAGTACGGCTTCAACTCGCCGTTCAAGGCCGAGGTCTACTTCGTCAGCGCCACCGAGATCCCGGATCTGAAGTGGGGCACCAAAAACCCGGTGATGATGCGGGATCCCGAGTTTGGGCCGATCCGCATCCGGGCCTTTGGCCAGTTTTCGCTGCGGGTCACCGACCCGAGCAAGTTCCTGCGCACCATGTCCGGCACCGACGCCCGCTTCGAGGTCGACGAGATCTTGGGTCAACTCAAGGGCACCTTGGTGTCGCGCTTCACCGAGGCCTTGGCCACCGCCAAGATCGCCGCCTTGGACTTGGCGGGCAACTACGGCGAGCTCGCCAAGCGGGTGAAGCCCGTGATCACCGCCGACTTCGAGGAGATGGGCTTGGGGATGCCCAAGTTCATCGTCGAGAACATCTCGCTCCCGGAGAACGTGGAGAAGATGATCGACACTCGGAGCGAGATGGCGATCTTGGGCAACAACATGCAGCAGTACGCCCAGTACCAGATGGCCAGCTCCATCCCGGCCGCGGCCCGCACGCCCAACAGCCTGGCCGGCGCCGGCATGGGCCTGGTCGCCGGCATGAACATGGCCAACCAGTTTTCGCAGCAGATGGGCGCGCCCCAGGGTTACGGGCAGCCTCAACCTGGCTACGCGCCGGCGCCGGGTTATGTCCCGGCCCCGGCCGCCTACGCTCCTCCGCCGGCCCCCGCTGCGCCTGCGGGCGGCACCAACGACCTGGTGGAGCGGATCCGCAAGCTCGACGCCCTGAAGGCCGCTGGCGTGTTGACCGAAGACGAATACGCCAAGAAGAAGAGCGAGATCCTCAGCTCGATCTGAAGCGGGCGGAGCGCTGCTCAGTCGGGGATGGACCCAAGGCTGAAGCGCCACACCGCGACTGGGTTTGCGGTGCGCACCAGGTATTGATCTCCCAGCAGGAGGAGTTCGGTGGTCCCGCCGGGCCACGCGATTTGCTGCAGCGGGCACAGTTGCGGCATGACCGCCCCCGGGAGCGGCGGGTACACCACCTTGGTCACCGTCTGAGAGTTGTTGAACTCGGCGACCAAGATCCCATCCCTGGGCGCCTCTGCCATATCCTGTACACCTCGCCCACCGGCGGTGATGATCGATCCCCACTCGCCGGACCGGTCGCGATCGTCGAAGAGCCCGCCGTTTTTGGTGCCGACGTAACTTCGCCCGCGCAGCTCCCGGACCACGGTGGGGCTGAGCACGAACTCGTAGCCCCAAGCGTTTCGCCAACGCACGATCACCCGCCTGCAGTTGCCGACCGCCACCACGCTGCCGTCGCTGGTCGTGACCAGGCGGTGGCTGGTGTAGCCGTCGTCCAGCCGGGGCTCTTGAGGGCCACACTCCGGATCATTCCATCTCACCCACTCCGCTCCTGAAAGTCGGGCCAGCCGCTCCTGGAACAGGGCCTTGGTCGTCGAGAAGTCGAGGTACTGGGTGATCAGGTGGACCAGCCCCCCCGATCCGACTGCCAACTGGGCCATGGTCCAGGTGGTGGAGGTCGCGGCGAGCCCCAAGTTGGCGGTGCTCGTTTGAATGACCGTGGCCGCGCCACCTTCGAGTGGAACGGAGTGGAGCCGGTAGCGAGCGTCCAAGGCGTAGGCCCGCCCAGCGCCGTCATAGGCCACCGCCCTCACCGGCGAACCCAGGTCCGCCAGGGCCTCGGCGCCGGACTGCGGGTTGAAATGATAGAGCACCCCATCGTCACCCCCGAGGAGTGTGGTGGTGGGACCCGTTCGGGCCGCGTTGCTGAAGGGCGGGACCTCGGGCCATGGTTCGATCGCGCCTTCGTTCAACAAGCGGCAATCGTCGGGTGGCGAATACAAGGGCAGGCCAGACAAGGCGCCGGGTGACGGGACAACTTCCCAGGTCCCATCGTCCTTGGCCAAGAGCGCCCCGTCCGGCGGGATCGCTTGGGCTCCGGGGCGGATCGGTTGGACGCCGGCCGGGATGCCCAGGCGAAACAAGCTCCGCTTGTGCCACAGCAGGTACCGCTCGGCGCTGTCGAGGAAGTTGAGGGGGGTGGTGTCGAACTCGCCGTCATTGGCGCTGACCCAAACTTCATCCGGCGGGGCACCGTCTCGTAGCCCGGCGACCACCAGCGTTTTGGCCTCGGGCAGGTCCGGGAGGCGGAGTTGTGCCGGTTGCTGACACCCGCAGCACCACCCGACGATGACCGCGGCGAATCGGAGCTTCGTGGGGCTGAGGCTAGTGGATTCGTCCGGGTTCGGGGAGGGCCCGGGGCAGGAAACCTGAGGCCCCGTGGGGCCTCAGTCGTCGGTGTAGCGAAGGCGCAGGCGTTGTGGGGGCAGCTCCGAGTTCGCGCCTTCCTGCGGCTGGGGAATGACCAGGAAATGATCGCCGAGCCGGACGATCTCGCGGGTCCGCCGGTCCCAGTTCGCTGCCAAAAAACAGGACTCGACCTCCTCATCTTCGGTCGCCGGGAAGGACAACGTGAGCTGAGAGAGTTGATTGCTGAAGCCCACGACCAGCAGCCCCTCACCGGCGAAATCGGCGACATCGTGGAGGATTCGACCGCCCACCGAGCGGTAGACCTGACGCCATTGGCCGGTTGCTGGATCGTCGGAGAGGACCGTCTCGCCGGTGGTGCCGGCGTAGAGCACGGGTCCCAAACGGCGGACCGCGCTGATCCGACCGGTCAACTCGATGTTGGCGCTCCCCCGCCAACGCAAGATGCCCTCGTCGCAGACCGAACCGGCCACGACACTCAAGCCGTCCGGGGCCGTGGCCAGCCGGCGCGCCGGGGACACCACGCTGTTATGCCTCGGCCTCCCCTCTCCACACTCCGGCACTGCCCACCGGCGGAAGGTGTGGTGGTCCAAGCGAAGGACCCGAGCCTCGCGCACGTTTTCGTTCGGCCGCTCTGAGGGCCAACTGTAGTCGAGGTAGAGGTGGACTGTTCCGTCTCCTTCGATCGCCATCTCGGCCACTCCTCGGCGGGCGTTGGCTGGGATCTCCAACGGTCCAAGGCTGGTGGTGGTGGTGGTGGTGGGGCCGTTCCAGCGGTGACGGATCAGGTTGAAGTCTTCATCGAGCACGTAGACCGAGTCGCCATCGTGGGTGACCGCCAAGATCGGAGCTTCCGACGACAACAAACGCTCGACCCTACCATCGGCGTGGAGAGTCATGATCTGGCGACCCCGGGTGGTGATCAGCGCTGTATCGGCGTCGATGGGCTGGGCGCTGAGGATGTCGGGAGGTTCGGGCCAAGGTTCGAGGGCACCCTCGATGATCCGCTCGCAACGGGACTGCAGCGAAAAGACCGGCGGCGTGTTCAACTGATCGCCCTCGCTCACCTTCGCCCAGCGACCGTCGTCTTCGAGTCGGAGGATCCCATCCGCGGGCAAGGTCGAGCGAGCGCCGGGCACCACTGGGTTTGGCCCGGGGACCAAGCCCAGGCGGGTCAAACTGCGGCGGTACCACAACGCATATCGCGTTTGGTCGTTGGCCAACGTAAAAGGGCGCTCTTCCTCCTCCGACGAGGGGTCTCGCACCCAGACGGTCCGCGGATCACGGCCCTCGGCGAGGTCAACATAGATCAGGGTACGGGCCTCGGCCGGGATCTCGGGCGCCGCGATCTGTCGGGGCCGTTCGCAGGCGGTCAGGCCGCAAGCAACCAGGAGACGAGCGGCGGCCCACCAGAAGATCGAGGATTCGGGGCGAGTTCTCCTGTTCGTCCCTCGAGCCACAAGAGGGCTCCTATAGTTGGGCTTCGGCGTGATCGACCCAGCCCTTGAGGGTCGCGACCCGCTTGTCCTCGGGTGCAAGTTGTCCTGCACGACCGACGATGGCCTTGAGGACCGGGACCTTGCCCCCGGCCTGGTAGGCCGGGTTGTAGTAGATCGCTCGGGCCAGGCCGATCAGGTAGACGTGCTCCTCCGAACAGAGGGCGACCGCGTCTCGGAAGGCCTCCTCGGCGCTCGCGAAGTTCCCTTGGCCGAGCAAGGTCACGCCTCGCTGGAAGTGCTCCCGGGACAGGGCCCGCTCCGGAGTCTCGAGGGGTGAGCCGTCGGGACCACGAGGCAAAGGCTTGGCGTAGACCAAGGGGCGTGGGCTGACCCCCTCGTCGCCACCGGCTGGGACGGGCATCGGCGGGATCTCTTCCCCACTCGGCGCCGGAGGTGGGGGCGGCGCAGCGAAGGCGGGCGGCTGGGAAAAGGCCGGCGGCGCAAACGGAGAAGGGGTCGCCGATGGGACCGGCGGCGGCAAAGAGCCGAGGGCCGGGCCCGGGATCGGCGGCGGCATGCTGGGCGACGCTACCGGCAGCCCCGGCGAGCTGGGCGCCTTGCCGGGGAGGTCCTTCTTGGGGATGGCCGGCAGTCCAGAGGCCGAAGGGCTGGGCGGCACCGAGGCCTGCACCTCCAGGTCTCGGCTGCGTTGACGCTCTTCCCGGATCCGGGACTCGAACTCGGCGATGCCGGGCGTAAAGTCCTCGACCTCTTCGCAGACCATCAACAACGCGAGCAGCTTGTGAGACTGCTTGTTGAAGAGGCCCGAGACCTCGGAGGCGTCGGCGACGTTGTAGGCCTTGCCCGAGAACCGCAAGAACTCGGTCTCCTGTTGGGTCAGCGGGAACACCGAACGCAGCGACTCGATCGACTTCTTCAGCCGGAAGTAGCGCGGGTTGATGTCGCCCAGGATCTCGGTCAACACCGCGTCATCGGCGTGCCGCTTGAGGCCCTCGGCCAAGATGTGGGCGATCTCCAAGCGGTAGGGCCGCTCGTTTTGGGGCGCCTTGCGTTTGCTGTCGAACTCGAAGGCCCCTTGCCGAGCCTCGAAGCACCCGACGATCTGCTCCCGGGCCGAGGTGCCGAGCTCTCGGCCGAGCTCCTCTTTGCTGAAGAGCCCGAGCTCGACCAACGCTAGGCCGAGCCGGATGCCTCGCTCGATGGCCCGCTTGGCGCCGTCGGCGTATTGGGCTTCGGTGATCCGGCCGCGCATCACCAGCGCGCGACCGAGCGGATCGCCGGGGACACTCGACTCCACGTGGATCGGCGCGCCCTTCTCGAAGTGGACCGTCAAGGTCTCGTGGTCGCGGGCGACGATCAACGCGCCCGTGGTGCTCTTGGACCAGCACTGAAAGAGGACCTTGGCGAAGCGAGCGGGCTCGAGGAGCCCACCCAGGACCGGGGGTTCGTTTTGTGCTGGTCGAGTTTTCACGGTGTTGGCCGGCGGCGGAGGGGGACGGGCGGGGACGAGCCCCGAGGCTTCATCAATGTCGAAGGCGTCGCTGAGTTGATCGTTCAACTGATCGCTCTCAAGCTGGTCCAGGCGACCAGCGATCTCGTCGAGTCCGGTCACGTCGGTGAAGCTCAACTCTTCGTCGCCGGTCCGCTCATCGGTGCCCGACTCCACGTCCCCTTTGACGGTGGTGGAGCGGGGCGCCGGCGGATCGACGGCGATGTGAGTGAGATCCTCGTCGGCCGAAAACGGCTCCGGACCGGTGTACTCCGAAAGCAGCTCGCTTGCCTTTCGGTAGATCGCCTGGGTGTCGATCGGGTCCGGAATCAGGTGAATGAAGTCAGCGGTGACGGTCTTGGGGCCTCCCAAGACCAGGGTCTGAGGGATGGCGAGGGTGGGGTCGAAGCGGGCCAGGATCTCCACTGCGTCGTCGCCGTCCAACGAACGGGACAACACCAGGAGCTGCACCGGGCGTTCCTTGAGGCGACGCTCCAGCTGCGAAGGGCGGGGAAGGATCTCGACGTCGACTTCATCCCGGGCCAGGAGGAAGCGCACCTTTTTGGCGAGGACCGAGTCCTGAGCGCAGACGAGGATGTTCTGCATAGGCGACCCCGCCAAAGGGCCAGCCCCTGCTTACTAGCGACCCGTGGAACGCCATTCAAGTTCCCGGCCGGTCTTTCCGGAAGGAAAGGGGTCCTGACCGTTCGGTACAGAGCCGGGCAGGGGTTCGACGGGGACAGGCTTTGACCCCGCCTGGCCATCGGGGTACCGCCGGCACCGATGATCCACTCCCAAACGCGGTCCGCCGTGGTCACCGGGGCCGGCCGGGGCATCGGCCGGGCCCTGGCCCTCGAGTTGGCCCGCCTCGGTTATCCGGTCGCGGTCCAGGCCCGGACCCCCGGGCAGCTCTTCGACACCCGAGCCGCGGTGGAGGCCCTGGGGGGTCGAGCCCGGGTCGTGCCCGGGGACGTGACCAAGGCCAGCGCCGCGGTCGAGCTGGTGGAGCGGGCCGAGGCCGAGCTGGGGCCGGTCGGGGTGGCGGTCGCCTGCGCGGGCCAAGCCTTTTCGGCGCCGCTGCTCAAGACCAAACCCGAACGCATGACCGAACTCTTCGAGGTCAACACCCTCTCGGTCCTGCACCTGATCCAGGCCTCGGCCCAAGCGATGATCAAAAGTGGCACCCGGGGCCGGATCGTGGTGGTGGCCTCGACCGCGGCGGTCAAAGGGATGGCGTACACCGCGGCGTATTCGGCGACCAAACACGCGGTGCTCGGGCTGGTGCGTTCGGCGGCCCTCGAGCTCGCCCCCCACGGCATCACGGTCAACGCCTTGTGCCCGGGCTGGGTCGACACGCCGATGATGGACGAAACCGTCCGCAACATCGCCGAAAAGACCAAGTGCACCGAAGCTGAAGCCAAGCAGAAGATCGAGGCGATGATCCCGCTGGGCCAGGTGTTGCGGCCCGAAGAGGTGGCCTCTTATCTGCGATTTATCGTCTCGGACGGCGCCGCCCACCTGACCGGGCAGGCGTTGGTGTTGGACGGAGGGGAGACCACGCGATGACCACTTTGGTGCCGGGGCTCGAGCTGGTGGTGGAGGCCGGGGTCGCGACCTTGACCTTCAACCGGGCCGACAAACTGAACAGCCTGACCTTCGAGATGTATCGCAAGTTGGTCTCTTGGTTCGCTGAGATCCAACACGACGACGCGATCAAGGTGGTGGTGGTGACCGGGACCGGCCGAGGTTTCTGCTCGGGCGGCGACGTGCACGAGATCATCGGCGAGCTGGTCAACTATGGGGCGGCCGAGATGACCGGCTTCGCCCGCATGACCGGCGACGTCATCCGCAACATGCGGCGGCTGAAGAAGCCGATCATCGCCGCGATCAATGGGACCGCGGCCGGCGCCGGGGCGGTGATCGCCTTGGCCTCGGACCTCCGGCTCTGCGCCAGCAACGCCAAGATCGCCTTTTTGTTCACCAAGGTGGGGTTGACCGGCGCCGACATGGGCGCGGCTTACCTGCTGCCCCGGGTAGTGGGGCTCGGCAAAGCAAGTGAGCTGTTGATGTTCGGCGACGCGGTCCCGGCCGAAGAGGGCCTGCGCCTTGGCCTGTTCAACAAGGTGGTGGCCCCCGAGGCCTTGGGCGCCGAAGCCCAGGCCTGGGCCAAACGTCTGGTCGAGGGCCCCTCGTTTTCGTTGGGCATGACCAAAGAGCTGCTCAACAACGGGCTCAACCTGGACCTCGACACCGCGCTCGACGCCGAGGCCCGGGCCCAGACCATCTGCATGCTTGGACAAGACTTCAAGGAGTTCCACGCCTCCTTCGTGGAGAAGCGGCCGGCCCGCTTTACGGGGAAATAATGAAGCTGGAGCTGGATCGCCCCATCGCCCTCGATGTGCAAGTCAACTTGCCGAGCGCCTTGGTCGAGTTGGAGCGCAAGGCCCGGGCCTTCGTGGCCGCCGAGGTCGCGCCCCGGGAACACGAGGAGTCGGACGACGCTGCGGTGGCCATGACCTTGGCCATGGGCGACGCCGGGTTGCTGGACGCCGCGGTCGACCTGGACGTGCCGGCGATCTGTGTGTTGCGGGAGGTGGTGGCCTCGGCCAGCGGCCTTTGCGACTCGATGTTGGCGCTCCAGGGCCTGGGCTACGCGCCGATCGCGCTGTACGGCAACGACGGGCAAAAGGCTCGCTGGCGGGAGGCGGTGCGGAGTGGTCAGGCGATCGCCGCCATCGGCATCACCGAACCCGAGGCGGGCAGCGACGTGGCGGCCATCCGCACCACGGCGCGACGAGACGGCGAACACTGGGTTTTGGACGGTGAAAAGTGCTTCATCACCAACGCCGGCATCGCTGACTTCTACGTGATCATCGCCCGAACCGGCGGCCCTGGATCGAGTGGTCTTTCGGCGATCTGGGTGCCGGCGGCGGAGATCGCCGAGGTCGAGCGCTACGAGTTGGTCGCGCCCCACCCCTGTGGGGCCCTGAAGCTGCGAGAAGCTCGCGTTCCCTTGGGAAATCTGATCGGCCAAGAGGGCGAAGGCTTCAAGATCGCCATGCGCACCTTGGATCACTTCCGCACCACGGTAGGCGCGGCGGCGCTGGGGATGGGCGCCAGGGCCTTGTCCGAGGCCGTGGCCCGGTCCAAGTCGCGGCAGCAGTTCGGCAAGCCCATCAGCCAGTTTCAGCAGATCGGCGCTCAGCTGGCTGATTCTTGGGCTGAGCTGATCGGCGCGCGGTTGCTGGTGTACCGGGCGGCGGCGGTCCATTGCGACGGGGATCCGATGGCGGGCTTGTACTCGAGCGCGGCCAAGTTGACGGCCACCGAGGTCGCTCAGCGGATCATCGATCGGTCGGTGCAGATCCACGGCGGCCAAGGGGTGCGCCGGGGGAGCACGGTCGAGCGGCTGTACCGGGAGATCCGGGCGCTGCGGATCTACGAGGGTACCTCGGAGATCCAGCGGGTGGTGTTGTCGCGGGCGCTCACGGCGTAGGCGGGTGTTGGCGGAGGTGGGTGCTTGCGGCGGCGGGCGGCGTTGGTTGAGGGGCGGCTGGGGACGACAGGAAGACGGGAAGACGGGAAGGGCCCAGCCAACTGCGTAGGCCTTAGGTGACTCGGGATGCTGCTTTTGGGGGGCGTCTTCTGCCGGTTGGATCGCGGCGACTCCGCTCCTCGAGGCCGTCGCGAGGTGCAGGGCCTTTGCCCCACACCCAACCCACCCCTCAACCTTCCTCGGCCCTTCCCATCTTCCCGTCTTCCTGTCGTCCCCTCCCACCCACGCAGGCCCACCGCAGGCCCACGCCGCAGCCTCCCCCGACCGCCCCGCGCCACTTTCGCGCTGGCGCAACCCCCGCTGGCTGCGTTACTCCCGGTTCAATGTTCGGCAACCTCGAGGACAAGCTCAGCGAGATCCTGAAGAAGGTTCGGGGTCACGGCACCCTGAGCGAAGACAACATCAAGGAGGCGCTCCGTGATGTACGCCTCTCTTTGCTCGAGGCCGACGTTCACTTCACCGTCGTCAAAGACTTCATCAACGCGGTCAAGGAGCGGGCGGTCGGACAAGAGGTGAAGGCCTCTTTGACCCCGACCCAGGACTTCATCCGGATCGTCAGCGAAGAGCTGACCAAGATCATGGGCGGTCGGGCGGCCGAGCTGGATCTCAAGAAGAAGCCGCCGGTGATCATCTTGATGATGGGCCTGCAGGGCTCGGGCAAGACGACCACCACCGGCAAGTTGGCCTTGAGGCTCAAAGGGCAGGGCAAAAAGCCGCTGGTGGTCCCGGCCGACGTGCAACGCCCGGCGGCCATCGATCAGCTGAAGACCGTGGCGGGCCAGGTCGGCGTCGACTGCTACGACACCAAGCCGGGGATGAAGGCCCCGGACATCGCCAAGCTCGCCTTGGCCCAGGCCGACCGTCAAGGCCAAGACGTGGTGCTGGTGGACACCGCCGGCCGCTTGGCCATCGACCTCGAGTTGATGGAAGAGCTGCGGGAGGTGAAGGGGATCCTCAACCCGCACTACACGCTGTTGGTGGTGGACGCGATGACCGGTCAGGACGCGGTCAACGTGGCCACCGAGTTCAAGAACCAGATCGGCATCGACGGCGTGGTGATGACCAAGCTGGATGGTGACGCTCGTGGTGGTGCGGCGCTTTCGGTGCGGGCCGTGACCGGCGCGCCCATCTACTTCGCGGGTATCGGCGAAAAGATGGAGGCGCTGGAGGTCTTTTACCCGGACCGCATCGCCCAGCGGATCTTGGGCATGGGCGACGTGATGTCGCTGATCGAAAAGACCAGCCAGGCCTACGACGTCAAGCAGGCCAAGGCGGTCGCCAAGAAGCTCAAGACCGACGAGTTCACCCTCGAGGACTTCAAAGAGCAGATGCAGATGATCCGGAAGATGGGCGACATGAAGTCGCTGCTCGGCATGATCCCCGGCATGGGTCAGGCCATGAAGAAGTTGGGCAACAGCGGGCCCGATCCGGACAAGGAGATGAAGCGCATCGAGGCGATGATCAACTCCATGACCAAGGCCGAACGAGCTGACGCCGATCTACTCAATGGATCACGGCGCAAGCGCGTGGCCGAAGGCAGTGGCACCACCGTGGCTGAGGTGAACTCCTTCCTGAAGCGCTTCAAGGAGTCGAAGAAGATGATGAAGCGCCTGGCCAAGATGGGTCCGGGCGGCCTGCGCGGCATGATGCGTGGCTTTTGAGCCCGTGGTAGAGCGGACCACGGGAGCGGATTTTGCCAGCCCTCTCCGGGGTTAGGAACCTCGGCCCGACGGTTGCAGACCTCGCCCCTCGGGAGGATCCAGAAGTGAAACAGAAGCGGGTGGCGGTCTTTATGGGCGGCGTCAGCGCCGAACACGAGATCTCGGTGCGGAGCGGGACCCAGGTGCTGAAGGCGCTGGAGTCGGAGCGACCGCTGGCGGTGTTGATCGGCAAAGACCGGAGCTTCACCGTCGACGAACAACGTCACACCACCATCGGCGCCGCCTTGGATCACCTCTTGGCCGAGGCGGAGGTGGCCTTTTTGGCGCTGCACGGGCCCTTCGGCGAAGACGGCACCGTCCAAGGGCTGCTGGAGGTCCTGAACCTGCCGTACACGGGCTCGGCGGTGGCGGCCAGCGCCTTGGCCATGGACAAGATCCGCACCAAAGATCTGTACCGCGCGCGGGGGTTGCCGACCTCTGACAGCTTCGTCTTCGCGGGGGCGCTGGAGCCCGGCCGCTTGGCCGAGGTCGAACACGGGCTCGGCTTTCCGGTGGTGGTGAAGCCCAGCAAAAATGGCTCGTCGGTGGGCGTCTCCTTCCCCAAGGATCGGGTGAGCCTGGAGAACGAGGTGCGGCGGTTGTTGCACGAGGGCAACGAGGTCCTGGTCGAGCGATTTATCCAGGGGCGGGAGTTCACCTGCGGGGTGTTGGAGAGCGTCGAAGGTGCGTGGATCAAGGCCCTCCCGGTCACCGAGATCATCCCCGATCGCAAGTACGAGTTCTTCGACTACGAGGCCAAATATACGCCGGGCGCGACCAACGAGGTGACGCCGGCCGACCTGCCCAAGGCGGTCTTCGAAGAGATGCAGCGGCTGGCGGTGGCGGCTCATCGGGCCTTGGGGTGTCGAGATTTTTCGCGGACCGACATCATGCTCGATCCGACCCGAGGTCCCTTACTCCTCGAGACCAACACCATCCCGGGCCTGACCCAACAGTCGCTCTTGCCCCAAGCGGCGCATGTCGCCGGGATCCCGTTTCCTCAGCTGGTGCGGCTCTTGGTGGACAACGCCCGCCGTCGGCATCCATGATGCCGGCCCGATGAGCGCCGCCTCCGCTGCGACTGGATCCCTGGGGCACTGCCCGAAGTGCCGCACGACGACCTTGGTCGCGACCGATCCCCGGGCCAGCCGACTCCTCCGTTGCCCGAGCTGCAAGGGGACCTGGTTGCCCAAAGACGAAGCTCGCCTGGAGGCGGTCGCGTCCTTGTTGGCCAGCGACAGCACCATCCGCCCCGGCGAAGCCGGGGACAGCCGCACCGGGCTGTGCCCGAACGGTCACGGGATCTTGATCCGGGCCCGGGTTGAGCTCGCCGATCCGTTTTTTCTCGAACGTTGTCCCGAGTGCCACGGTATCTGGTTCGACAAGGGTGAGTGGAACGTGCTCGCCGCCGGCCACCTCTTGGGCGATCTCGAGCACCTCTGGGATCCGTCCTGGCGGGCCAAGATGAAGTTGCGTCGGGCCGAACCGGGCTACGTGGACGGCCTCGAGCAAGCCCTGGGGCGGCCTCTTTATTCGTCCCTCGAGGTCTTGGCGACCGCCCTCAAGAGCCTGCCGCATCCGCTGCGCCAAGAGGCCTTGGCCCACCTGGAGGCGCTCCTCGAAGATCGGCCCGAATGACCGAACTCCGGCGCGCCCTCGGCCCGGTGACCACCACCCTGATCGGCCTCGGGATCGCGATCGGCTCTGGGATCTTTCGCACGCCTGGTACGGTGGCCGAGGCCCTCTCTTCTCCCGTCTTGATCTTGGGCACCTGGTTTTTGGGCGGCTTGTTCGTGGTCGCCTCCAGCTTGGTGAGCGCCGAGTTGGCCACTCGTTTCCCTCAGGCGGGCGGCGAATACGTTTACCTGCGGGAGGCCTACGGCCCCTTTTCGGCGTTTTTTTTCGGCTGGGGCTACACGATCTTCATCGCCGGGGGTGGGGCGGCCACCATCGCCGCGGCCACCGGTGAGGCGGCGGCCGAGCTCGGGGGTTGGCCTCAGACCTGGGCGCCTTACTTGGGGGCCGCGGCGATCGTGGTGATCACCATGCTCAATCTCCTGGGCCTGACGGTGGGCGCGGGCCTGCAGAACCTGCTGACGGTGGTGAAGTTGGGCGTGGTGGCTTTGGTGACGGTCGCGGCCTTGTGGATCCGGCCCGGGGTCACCGAGTGGCCCGAGGTCGCTTTGACTCCCGGGGCCTGGGTGGCGGCTTTTTTACCCGTACTTTGGGCCTACGAGGGCAGCACCGACGCGGTGAAGATGGCCGAAGAGGTCAAAGATCCGGAGCGAGCCCTGCCCCGGGCTTTGCTGGCGTCAGCGACGGTGTTGACGGTGGTCTACCTCTTGGTCAACGCGGCGTACTTGATCGGCCTCGGGCCTGAGCTGGCCGGAACTCGATTTGCGGCCAACTTGGTGCTTGGACGCCTGTGGGGGCCGATCGGGCCCAGGATCTTCGCGGCGCTGGCGGTGCTGGTTTTTTTGGGCGCCCTCAGCTCCAGCATCTTGGCGACGGTGCGGGTCGCGTTCGCCTTGGCCCGAGACGGGCTTGGTTTTGCCGTGCTCGGGAGGATGTCCGCGGGGCAAGCGCCGATCGCCTCCTTCCTCCTGACCGCGGTGATCGCCCTGGCGTTTACGCTCTTTCGCGGCTTTGGGCAGATCCTGGGGATCTACTTTTTGGCCGCGGCGGTGTTGTTTGGACTCTCTTACGGGAGCCTCTTGGTGTTCAGGGCCCGGGATCGGGGGCCTACGCCAGCCGGGCAGTTTCGGGCCCCGGCGGGTCGATGGTTGGCCGTAGGGCTGATCGTGCTCCAGCTCTTTTTGGCGGGGATGATCCTGAAGGATAGCCCAAAAGATGGAGTGGGGAC
The DNA here is from genome assembly GCA_016703535.1 of Deltaproteobacteria bacterium. Classification (GTDB taxonomy): domain Bacteria; phylum Myxococcota; class Kuafuiibacteriia; order Kuafuiibacteriales; family Kuafuiibacteriaceae; genus Kuafuiibacterium; species Kuafuiibacterium phototrophicum. The sequence goes on from JADJBV010000002.1 coordinate 2,488,122, forward strand.
TTTGGCGCTGCTCGGGATCTGCGCGCTGCTCTATTGGCCGTTGAGTCGGCGCCGATCCCGACCGGCCGCCTCGCCCCGGCGTTGACCGGGACGAGGCATGGAGTTGGCTAGTTGCCGCCGCCACCTTCGGCGGGGGCCGCACCTTCGGCTGGCGCCGCACCTTCGGCAGGCGCCGCACCTTCGGCAGGCGCCGCACCTTCCGCCGGCTGGCTGGCGGCGGGGGCCGGCTGGGCCTCGCCTCCACTCTTGCAGGCGGACAGGGCCAAAACGCCCATCAGGGCGGCAGCGGTCACGGACTTCATGAAGCTCATCGTCGTCGATCTCCCTTTCTTACGGGATCTGGACCGTGCTGGCCCCATCCCCGGCCGGGGAGCATAGGGCCGGCCGAGCGGGTTGTCACCCGGTCGAATCCCTGTGAGTGCTAAAAAGGTCGATGGCCCGGGTCCTGGTCCTCACGCCGAGCTTCATCACCGCGGCCAGCGGGGCCCAGGTACCGGCGGTCGTCGACTTGTTCCGGGCCCTCTCCGAACGGCATGAACTCGAGATCCACCTGGTCTCCCCCGAGGGCCAACGGGGCGGACGGATCGAGCAGGAGGGGTTGGTGCTGTACCCACACGGCTCGGGCCGCGGCGAACGATTGGCTCACCTATTGGCGTCGGCGCTCTCCCGATCCCGCTTCGACGTGTTTTGGGCCTTGTGGCTGAGGCGAACGGCGCCCTACGCCTTGGCATTGCAAGCCAGCTTGCAGAAGCCCCTGGTCGCTTCGGTGATCGGCGGGGAGGTCAGCGATCTGCCCGAGGTCGGCTACGGCGAGGCCGGTACGCAGCTGGGCCGACGTTTGGTCGAGGCGATGCTCCGTCGTTCGGCGCGGATCACCGTGGGCTCTCCCTGGTTGGCCGAGGCCCTGCGGCGGCGCACACCGGCCCTCGGGCCCAAGATCGTCGAGGCCCCTTTTGGCGTGCCCTCCTTGCTTCGCCGCAGCGACGGGCCCTGGTCCGGCGGCCCGCTGCGGTTGGTGGCGGTGACCCGGGTCGAGCCGGTCAAAGATCCGGACCTCCTCCTCGAGGCCGTGGCCCAACTCCATCGCCAAGGCCTCGACGTGTCGCTGGAGATCTACGGATATACTCAAAATAACGACCTCACCTGGCTCGCAGAAAAGAGCCAAAATTTGGGCCTCGGAGAACGGGTCCGCCACGCCGGGCTGGTGCGCCCCGAGGTGTTGCGCGCCGCCTATCCGCGTTACCACGCCTTGGTCCACTCCTCGCGCCACGAGTCCCAAGGCCTGGCCTTGATCGAAGCGGCGGTCGTGGGCCTGCCGATCGCCACCACCAAGGTCGGCGTGGCCCCCGAGCTGCTCGAGTTGGGCGCGACCGTCGAGTTGGCCGACCGGGATCCGGCCTCGCTCGCTGCGGCGATCCGAGCGGCCGTGATCCGCCCCGGCGGCGAAGCCACGAGGATCCTCGATCGCTACGGCTTGCCCGCCGCGACCCGCCAGTTCGAGCGGGCCCTCGAGGAGGCCGCCTGCGGATCGTGTTGATTGTCCCGGCGCCGCCGGACCCCGGCTGGGCCAAAAGCCAGGCACCGACCTTGGCACAGGCCCGGGCCTTGTGCGACGCGGGAGCCGAGCAGGTCGATCTGGTGATCGCCGGGGGACGACGGGAACAGCACCTGCTTGGACCGGTTCGTGTGCACCTCGAGCCGCTCCTTCCGGGTCCGCTGCCGAGGTTGGGGTTGGTGGCCCGGGCCGTCCAGCTGCGCCCGCACCTGGTCCATTTTTACCACTGGCTGGACCTTCGTACTTTGGGGATGTTGGCTGCCACCCCGCTGGTGATCCACGCCGAATACAATGGAGGAGGTGTTCCGTTGGGGCCGCGGTCCCACCTGTCCCGCGGCGTGAGCCGTCGACTGTCGGCCTTGTGGGTGACGGCCCGGGATCAAGCGGAGGCCTTCGTACGGGGGGGCGCCCTCTCCCGGTCGACCCGGATCGAAACTGCGCCTGAGACGTCTTCGGTATTGCCGGTCTTGCCTCGGCGCCCTGGGCCTGGCCCCCGGGTCTTGGTGGTGGCGCGAGCGGCCCCCGACAAACGACCCGAGGTGGCGCTGCGAGCGTTCGAACGGATTCGCGCCGTTCATCCGGCAGCGACCCTCACCTGGGCCGCACTCAGCGCGGGGCCACGGCACTCCTGGTTGGCCGAGTCGGTCCGCGCCGCGGGTGGAGAGCTTTGGCTGGGGATTGGCTCGGAGCAGATGGCCGAGCGGTACTCCTCTGCCGACTTGTTGCTCCATCCATCGGCGAGAGAGGTCTGTGGTTACGCCTTCATCGAGGGAATGCAGGCTGGATTGCGGATCGCGGCCTCCGATATCCCGCCGTTTCGAGCTCTGGCGGGTGCAGATGGGGCGGCGCTGGCCCCCGTGGGCGATGACCAAGCGTTGGCGGAAGGTGCCCTGCGTTTGTGGGCCGATCCGGAGGCTGGGCTGCGGGCTCGTCGGCGTTACGAATACGCCCTGAGCTTCGAGGCGATCGGGCGCAGGAAATTGGCGGGGTATCGGGGCGAACGGCTCAGCGACTACTGAGCCGGCTCAAGTTTATCGCTTGAGGTTGACGGTCTCGACCAAGAGCTCGTCGGCGGTGGTGATCGTCTTGGCGGTGGCTTGGTAGGCCCGCTGGTCGGTGATCATCCGGACGAACTCGTTGCTGAGGTCGACGTTGGACTGCTCGAGGGCGTTGCCTCGGATCATGCCGCGACCGCCGGTGCCCGCGAAGCCGATCAAGGCGTCACCGCTCTTGAAGTTGGCGGTGAACATGGTGCCGCCCACGCTCTCCAGGCCGTCTTCCGAGCGGAAGTCCGCCAGGGCCATGCGGCCGATCGTCAACGAACGGCCGTTGTCGTAGCGACCCACGATGGTGCCGTCGGCCTCGAGGCCGATGTCCACGAAGCTGCCGCTCGAATAGCCGTTGTTGGTGATGCCGATGACGTCGGTCTGGTTGGGGGCGTTGGCTCCGGTGCTCCGGCTGCTCTGGCCGCTGCCCGTGAAGTCGAAGTCCACCGTCTGGTTGGCGGTGGCGCCCAAGAAGTCCATCGCGTTGCCCGCTTGGGTCGAGGTGTTGAGGGTGCCGTCGGTGTTGAACACCACGGTCCCGCTGTCCAAAACAACCTGGCCGGCGACCTGCGGATCCATCTCGGTTCCGTTGCCGACCATGTTCCACTCCCAGTTGGTCTGATCGATCCGCGTGAAGTGCATCTGGACCTGGTGGGCCGTGCCCATCGAGTCGTAGACGGTCAACTCCTGTTGGAACGTGGTGGTGGCCGGGGTGCCCAAGACGAAGCCGCCCGGCACCAAGGCGCCTTGGGGATTGCCGTCGAAGGCGATCTCCATGCTGACCTGGGAGGTCGGGTTGGGCGGAATGTTCTGGTCCAGCTGCAGATCGCCGAGTTGGGTGCTGATCACCCCGTTGGCGTCGGCACTGTAGCCCTGGACCCGAAGGCCCTGCATGTTGCTGAGCAAGCCGTTGTCGTCCAGCTTGAACTGGCCGGCCCGGGAGTAATAACTCCCGTCCACGCCGTTGTGGTTGCCGCGCAGCACGAAGAAACCACGGCCGTTGATGGCCATGTCCGACGAGCGGGGGCTGTCGACGATGGCGCCTTGGTGAAACATCTTCTCGATCTTCGCCATGCGCACGCCGCCGCCGAGCTGGCCGACGCCCATGATGCTCCGGTTGAGGACGTCCTCGAACTGAGCCCGGGAGGCCCGGTGGCCGACGGTGTTGACGTTGGCGATGTTGTCGCCGGTCACTTGGATTGAAGCGCCTGAGGCGTTGAGGCCCGAGAGCCCCCGATACATGGTTCCAGTAATACTCATTTTTTCCTAACTCCTTCTGGGTCCGTTTCCTACTTGCGGGCCGAGCTCCTGCTCAGCCCGTGACCTCGACGATGTCCGCGGGCGTCAGCCGTTGGTCGCCGATCAGCAGCTCAGGATAGCCACTTTGGTAGCTGATCCCGTCCACGCGTCCCCGTCCGAAGGTCTGAACCTGGACCGGGCTGCCATCCTTTCCGACGGCTTCGACCGTGAATGTGTAATTACCGCTCGGCGCTTCTACGCCGTTGTTGAGCCCGCTCCAGTTGATGGTCTGGGGACCCGCGGCGGTGCCGGCTGGAATCCGGGCGACTTCCACGCCCGCTTGGTTCTTGATGACGACGTCGACGTCGGTGGCGCCGGAGCCCATTCGAAACGAAATTTTCGTGGGTTCACCTTCGACGTGGGTGACCTGGTCACCCGGGTAGCTCACCTCTTTGCCCAAGAAGGCGACCGTCTGGTTGGAGATCATACCGGCCTGGCTGCTCTGGAGGCCGGTGAGCTGTTCACCGATCTGGGTGAGCTGCTCGAGCTCGCTGAACTGGGCCAATTGGGCCACAAATTGGGTGCCGTCCACCGGGTTGGTGGGCGTCTGGTTGGCGAGTTGGGCGACCAACAACTTCAGGAAGGAGTCCTTGCCGAGCTGGTTGTTGTCGGTGCCGACGGCGTTGCTGAGTTGGTTGGCGGTGTTGCCGCTACCGGTGATGGACGAGATCATCCTGGACCTCCGAGGTTCGGGCGTGAGGGGTGATTGAAGGAGCGGCGGGGCGGGCCCACCTCATCGACGGTAATGTCGATCTCCGAGACGTCGAGGGGGAGCTCCGAGACCGCTGAACTCAACTCGGGCAAGGCGCGCTTCAGCTCATCCCGGAGCTGAGGGTTGGCGACCACCACCGTGATCTTGTGTTGACCGCCGGGGCCCGGCGAGACCAGCAGCCGCATCGGCGTGCCGTCTTCGTTTTCGAAGCGCAGCCGGAGTGGCTGTAGGTGCGGTCGAGACTCCACTGCCCGATCCACTTCGGCCAAGAGCCGCCGCATTTGGCTGGCGACCTGGGCCTCGGGTTCCCGGGCCGCGTTGGCCTGTTGTTCAAGGGGCCGGGATTGCAAGTCAGCTTGCAGCGGAGTGCTCAAGCTGGCGGGCACTTCAGGGGCCTCTCGGGTTGTCGGTGACGCTTTGAAGGGGGTGGAGGTCGTGAAGATCGACTCCGGCGTCCTTTCGGTCCATCGGCTCGGCGCTTCTTCAGCGATGGCCCCGGTTGCTTCCGGGGCGTCGAGTTCGGGCTCCGGGTCCTGGTGATCCGTCCGGTCCCGATCGGGGCGAACTTCGGCTTGATTCACGCGGCCTCCCGAGACCGCAGCCTCCGCGACCTGGAATGGACCTCGATCGCTCGGGTCCAATTCGGCGGAAGCGAGTGCTCGAGCGACTGTGATCTGTGCCGCGATAGCCTGCGCTGGGCTCGGGGGTGGTCCGGCGACCGGATCCGGTTGGGCACGGGAGATGGTTGCCGCCATGTCGCTGGAGGGCCGAACCTCGCTCGTGACTCGCGAGACCTCTTTGGGTTCCACAGCCTCGGGAATGGAGGACCCGGGTGCAGCTGGGGCCGCCTCGGCCGGTAGGTCTGGGAGGCGGGTCGGCGCCGCCGTTGGGCCCGGCGATGCCGACTTCAGGGGGGCGTTCGGCGCTGGGAGAACGAGGTCCGTGCCGGGAGGCGCGACGGCCGCCGCCTTTGGGGCCGCCACCGAACCGACCAGACGACCCGGGTCGAGGTTCATCGACTCCACAGCGATCTCCGCGGAAGGAGTCTCCGGCTGGGGCCGCGGACCCCGTTCGAGATGGGGGCGATGGAACATGCGAGTCGCGACATCCAAAGGGGCCCGGGGGGCCGGGGCTGCCGGGGGCAGCGGGTCACCCGTGGCCACGGTCCCTGCGAGGACGCGGGTTGGGCTCCGGGGCGCCGGAGGTGAAGTCGCGGTGAAGATCGATCCGTCGACGGGCCGCCGGGATCCCGGGGCGTGGGCGGGGGCCGGGGCGAACAACGTGCTTCCACCGCTTTCCTGCAGCCGAGCTGGTTCGAACGGCGTCCGGGCGGGGGGCCCGGTCTCCGACGAAGACGAGTTCGCTTCCGGGACGGGCGCCCGGTGGGCCGCCGGTGCGGCGAGGCTCGGGGTTGGCGCGTCGAGGCTCGGGGTTGACGTGAGCCTCGGAGTTGGCGCGGCGAGGCTCGGGGTTGGCGCGAGGCTGGGGGTTGACGCGAGGCTCGGGGTTGACGCGAGGCTCAGTGTTGACGCGAGGCTCGCGGTTGGCGCGGTGGGGCTCGGCGTTGACGGGAGGCCTGGGCTTGACGCGAGGCTCGGTGTCGAGATGGGGCTCGGCGTTGACGCCAGGCCTGGGGATGACGCGAGGCTCGGCGTTGACGCCAGGCCTGGGCTTGACGCGAGCCTCGGTGTCGAGACGAGGCTCGGTGTCGAGACGAGGCTCGGCGTTGACGCCAGGCCTGGGGTTGACGGAAGGCCTGGGGTTGACGCGAGGCTCGGCGTTGGCGTGACCTGATGGGCCGGCACCTCTGGAGCTGGGATTCGGGGCTCTTTCGGTGCCTGCTCGAGCGGCACCGCCTCCGGAGTGATCTTCGACCCCGTGGCCAAGATTGGCGCCTTCGCGGGTGGCGTCACCTGGGAAGTTGGGGCAGGAGCGGTTCGCGGCTCTGCCGAGGGGAACGTCGAGGAGGATAGGGCGGCCTGGTCAGCCCGGGTCCACTGGGGCTCGACCGACGGGGCCGGCCCGTTCGAGGAGACCTCCCGGGCCTCGGGGGGCGAGGGCTGTGATCGAGACGCCTCGCCGCGGGCAGGGGCTTCGATGGCGGGGTTGGGTACAGACGTCGAGGCAGCGGGGCCCGCGTGGCCCGGCACGCCGTCGATCACCGAACTCACTGAACTCACCGAACTTGCCCCACGGCTCGGGATCGCCGAGCCGGCGAGGTGAGCTTCGATCTTCGATCCGGCGGCGGTGGGCGTCGCCCGGGAGTTCGCGGCCTCAAGAGGCGACCGGGGAACCGCCGTCGGCCGCGCTGCAAGTTGACTTGCATTTTCCGGAGGAGTTCCGGCCATGGGAACGGCTGTTCGAGCCGGATCCCCGTCGGGTTCCGGCAAATAGGCGCTGTGCACCTCGACCTCGAGGGGGACCGCTTTGTCCGCTGCGCTGATCGGGAACCGCTGGGCGTCCTGCTCGGCCACCGTCTCTGGGGCCCGCTTGTTGGGGAGGTCCATCAGGTAGTCGGCCAGCTGTCGAGCGGCCCGCTCCAGCTTGGGGCTGAGGGTCGGGATCGGCGCGGCCTCGGTCGAGGACTGGGCCTGGGACCGGGTCTCATTTTTGGGGGTCGCCGCCAACCAACGTTGGATCTGCTCCGCCAACGCCGAAGACAAGGTGTTGGGCACCCCACCTTCGGTCTCTTCGACGGGTTCACTCGGATCGATCAGCTCTGGAGTTCCCAGGAGCTCGGCGGCAGGGGGGCCGTTGGTCTCTTCGAGGAGCGCCCGCTGAAAAGCCTCGGCGTCCTCCGCCTCGACCGGACCCACCTCAACCGGCGCAAAAAGAGCCAGGTCAGGGGCTTCGACCGGTCGCGGGTTCCCGAAGAGAGTCATGCTTCAAGTAGAGTCGGCTGATCGCAGCCGCCTTTGAGGGGGGGAGGGAGGCCATAATTTTGGCGGCTTTGTCGACGCTGAGAGCCTTAAAGAGGTTGGCCGCCGCCGGCTCCTCCAGGCTCGCCAGGTAAGCGGCGGCCTTGGCGGGCGGCATCTTTTCGGTGACCTTCGCCAGGTTCATCAAGCGTTCATCGGCCATCACGTTGCGGGTGGTCTCGAGCCGCTTCTGTTCGGCGACGATCTCGCCCTTGATCGCCTCTTGCCGTTCGATCAAGCCCTTGAGCTCCGCCAACTTCTTGTCGAGGGCCGCCTCCGCCAACTTCAGGTCTGCCTGGGCTTGCGACAGCTCGGCGGCCTTCGCTTCGAGGGCAAAACTCTTCTGCTTGAGGACCTCGGAGAGGGGCATATCTTTGGTGTTCAGCCGCTCCGGCGGCGGGGGTTCGGGCTGGGCCGCCATCAAGAAGGGGCCCAACAACAAGACGAGGAGGTCAGGCCTTGGCTTTCGCATGGATCTCCGTGCCGAGGAGCGCCTCGAGCCCGCCCAAGGTGGCCTCGAGGGGCCTCTTTTCCGGGCGTTTTTGCCGAAAGAAGTCGGTCACTCGTGGATACAATTGAACCACCCGATCGACCCGGGCGTCCGTACCTTCTCGATACGCACCAACCTGGATCAGATCGCGCACCTCATCATACCCAGAGAGGACCTCACGCACCTTGGCCGCGACCAAAGCGTGGGTCGGGGTGATCAGCTCGGAGGCCACTCGGGAGAGGCTGCCCAACACGTCGACCGCCGGGTAACGTCCACTTTCGGCGACCTTCCGCGACAACACCACGTGGCCGTCCAAGATCGAGCGGCTGGCGTCGGCCACCGGATCGTTGAGATCGTCGCCATCGACCAACACCGTGTAGAGGGCGGTCATGGTGCCGTGGCCGTTGGAGTTGCCGGCCCGCTCCAGCAGCTTGGGCAGGGTCGAGAACACCGAGGGCGGATAACCGCGGGTGGTGGGCGGTTCGCCGGCGGCCAGGCCGATCTCCCGGAGGGCGTGGGCCAAGCGGGTCAACGAATCCATCATCAACAGGACCTGGCGTCCCCGCTCCCGAAAATATTCGGCCATGGTGGTCGCCAAAAACGCGGCCCGCACCCGCAAGATCGGGGCGGCGTCACCGGTGGCCACGATCAACACCGACCGCGCCAGACCTTCGGGGCCGAGCTCTTGTTCGATGAAGGTCCGGACTTCGCGGCCTCGTTCACCGACCAAGGCGATCACGTTGACCTCGGACTGGGAGTGGCGAGCCAACATCCCCATCAAGGTGCTCTTGCCGACGCCGGCCCCGGCGAAGATGCCGACCCGTTGACCGCGACCGAAGGTGGTCATCGCGTCGATCACCGACACGCCGGTCAAGAAGTTCTCGTGGATGGGCGTGCGGATCAGAGGGTTGGGCGCCGGTCGATACAAGGGCAGGACGTGGCGCCCTTCGATCGGGGGCCCACCATCCAGCGGGTGCCCGAGCGGGTCGACGATCCGCCCCAAAAAGTGATCCGAGACCCGTTGTTCGTCGGTCAGGCCTTCGGGTTCGACCAGATCACCCGCCGAGATCCCTCGAGGTTCGCCGAACGGCGCCAGGATGGTCTCACTCTCACGAAAACCGATGACCTCGCTGAGGAGGCCACCCCGCCCACCTTGGCCAGCGATGCGATAGATCGAGCCGGTCTGAGCCCTGGGCAAAAGAGCCTCGATGGTGCTGCCGTTCACCCGGGTGATCCGTCCGCCAGTGACCAGATCGTCCGCAGACAGGGCGCGTTCACAGGCCTTCAGGTCGAGCCTCATCGGCGCTCCTCTCCGCAAATCCCAGGCCCAGCTCTCGCCAAAGGGCTTGTTCGATCCGCTGGACCCGAGTCTGAACGCGAGCGTCCAGCGTGGTGGGGCCGCGGTAGAGCATCAGATCTCCGGTGGCCAAGCGCCCGTCTTCTTCGACCTCGATCTTGGGGAGGTGCAAGGTGCGGGTCAGATCGTCCAGCTGGGGTCGCAACTTGGCGGCCCCTTGGGTGTCGCAGACCACCTTCAACGGCGCGGTGCCTTCGGTGTGCATGGCGCTGTCGGCGACGGCGGCGGCCAAAGCCTCTGGATCGTCGGCCAAGGTGCGCCTTACGATCTTCTCGGCGATCATCACCGCCAGCCGCACCGCGTCTTTGGTGGCCGCCGTTTCGGCGTTGGCCAGGGCCCGCTCGAGCGCGTTCACCGCACCTTCGAAGCGGCGCCCCACCGAACCTTCGAAGTCGACCTGGGCCCGTTGGGCCTCGTGCAGGCCCTTTTCGTAGCCGCGTCTTTCGGCCTCCTCGAGCTTCTTCCGCTCCAGCTCGGGATCGATCGGCCGCTCGGGTGCCGGCGCCGTCGTCCGCCCCGCGGGGTGCACGGTTTTTTTTCGGACGTCTTCGAACTGGAAGGCGACCGGGGCCTTGGGGGCGTCGGCGGTGAAGATCTGGACCAGATCTCGCCCCACCGCACCGCCGTCGGTGACCACCCGCCCTTTTGCCTTGTTAGACGAAGGCATCTTCGCCTCCCTTGCTCAGCTGGATCGCGCCGCTGGAGGTCAAGCTCAGGGCCACTCGCACCACCTCGGCCTGGGCCTTCTCCACGTCGGAGAGGCGCACCGGGCCGCGGTTCTCCATGTCCTCCACGATCATCTCGACCGCCCTTTGGGAGAGGTTCTTGAAGATGTGTTGTTTCAGATCTTCGTCGGCGGCCTTCAGCGCCAACACCAAGGTGTCGCGGTTCACCTCCTTCAAGAGGGTCTGGAGGCTCTTGCCGTCCAGGCTCAAGAGGTCGTCGAAGGTGAACATCAAGCTGCGCACCGACTCGGCCAAGGCCGAATCGGCCTGCTCCATCTCGGTCATCAAGCTCTGCTCTTTGCTGCGCTCCATCTGGTTCAGGATGTCGGCGACGATGTTGATCCCGCCGACCTTCTTCGAGAGACCTTTGCCCATCAGGGCCAGGTCGGAGAGCAACGCCTCGTCCACCAGCTCCACCACCATCGGGCTGACCGCGTCCAGGCTCGCGACCCGGCGCAGGATGTCGGCCTGAAACTGAGCCGGCAAGAGGCCCAAAACCTCGGCGGCGCGCATCGGCGGCAGGTGGGCCAAGATCAAGGCCACGGTCTGGGGGTGTTCCTTCCGGATCAGGTTGGCGATGGTTTTTGAGTCGACGTCGGCCAAGGTGTCGATCAAGGCGGTGTTGTCTTCTCCCAAAAACTCGGCGGCTTTTTGGGGGCCGAGGCTTTGGCTGGCCAACTTGGTCACGTAAGCGTGGCCTTGTTTGAGCTCGTGGTTGGTCGACTTGAGATCCGAGAGGAAGCTGGCGCAGATCTGCTCCACCTCTTCGTGGGTCAGGCCCTCCACCTCTTTGGCGGCCATCGACAACATCTTGATCTCTCGGCGGCTCAGCCCCTTGAAGATCTCGGCGGCGGTCGTTTCGCTCAGGTGCAGGAACACCACCGCCGCCTTTTGAGCGCCGGTCAGGGCCGGCCCTTTGTCTTTTGCAGCCACCATCGCTCAGGCTCCTCGCTTGGACGGAGTGGACGAGATCCACTCCTTCAGCACCGACACCGAAGGTGCGGCAATGTCCGGCCCCAGGCCGCGGACCAACTCGCGCGGCGCCTTGGCCTGCTCCTCCTCCGGCTCCTCTTCCCCTGGTTGTTGGGGTGGGCCGCCGGTGTTGGTGCCGTTGGGAGCGTGGTGTCCGGGCCCGTGGTGGGCAGGGGTCAAGGCCTCGGCCGCCTTGGCCGCCGCCAGTTCGGCGGCCTTCTTGCGCTTGTCGGTCAGGAACAAGGAGGTGGCCACCAACAGGAAGCCCAAACCCGTCACCAGCGTTAAGGGTAACCACCCGGGAATGGCCCACGCCAAACTCGGCGGTTCGACTGGGGTTTCGGCGATCTCTTGGCGCGAGAAGGGCACGAACAGGACCTCGATCTGATCCCCTCGCTCCGCTGAAAAGCCGGCGGCTTTTTTGACCAGCTCAGCGATGGCCGTCTGGCTGGGCAAGGCGTTGGGCGTGCGTTTTTCGACCGAACCAGGGACGTCGACCCCTTCGGCGTTGGCCCCGCCGGCTGGGGTGGCGCCGCTCGAGTCGACCAACACCGCGATCGAAAGGCGACGGAGGTCGCCGTGGGGGCGTTCGGTGTGACGGGTCACCTTCGAGATCGCGTATTCGGTCGTGACCGCACTTCGGCCCGAGTTGCTCTGGAAGAGGGGCGTGTTGCCGACGCTCACCGCTTGTTGCGGGATGTTGGAGGGCGTGCCCGCGGCCATGCTGGGCTCGTTCTTCTTTTGGCTGGCGTTGTCGTCTTGCTTCGACTGGCTGACGACGGTGGCGCTTTCCGGATCGAACTGCTCGGAGGTCTCGTCGACCTTGGCCAGCTCCAGCTCCGCCGAAACTCGGGCCACCACGTGCCCCGGGCCGATCATCGGCTCGAGGAGTTCGGTGATCCGCTTCTCCAAGCGGCTCTCCAGGTCGTGCCCCAGGCCCGCCGGGTTGTTGCCGCCATCGTCGAGGAGGCGACCTTCTCCATCCAGGATCGCCACTCGCTCCGCCGGCAAGTTGGCCACTGAACCCGAGACCAAGTGGCGCACGCCGGCGATGGTGTCCCGATCGACCACCTCACCGGACCGCAACTTCAGGACCACCGAGGCCGAAGGTTGGAAACGTTCCCTCCGCATCAAGGAGGACTCGGGCAAGGCCAGGTGGACCCGGGCCAACTCGATCTGCGGGAACTTCATCAAGGTCCGCTGCAGCTCACCCTCCAAGGCGCGCCGCGTGTTCACCCGTTGGGTGGCGTCGTTGATCATCCAGGTGTCTTTGTCGAAGAGCTCGTTGCCGTCGCCCCCACCGCCACCCCGGGGCAGCCGGGCCCGGGCCAACTCGGCCCGCAGCTCGTAGACCTTGGAGCGCGGCACGAAGATGGTCGAACCGCCATCTTGGAGGCGAAAGGGGACCTTCTTCTCCCGCAGGTTCTCCAAGATCTCGCCAGCGTCGGCGGCCGCCAGGTGGCCGTAGAGCAGCGCGTAGTCTTCGTTCGGTGGGTTGGAGATGGCGAAGCCCAAGGCGGCCATCACCGTCAGGCCGCCGCCGACCAAGAGGGCGCGGGCCAGGGAGCTGGCTTCGGTCCACCACTTCTTCAGCGACTCGAGGGGCTTCATGCGGACTCAGTTCTCCAGGATCAGAGCTGCAGGTTCATGATCTCCCGGTAGGCCTCGATGGCCTTGTTCCGGGTTTGGGTGACAAAACGCAGCGCCAGGTCCGCTTTGGTCATGGCGATCATCGCGGTGTGAGGGGCGCCGTTGCCCACCATGGCGTCCACCGCCGCGGTGTCGGCGCCTTCGAGGGCGCCCCGGACTCCTTCCAGGGCTTTGTCCAGCTCACCCCCGAACTCACCTCCGCTCGTGGCCTTGCTGCGTTCGGTCTGAGTTGGTTTGGTCGCGGCCGCTGCGGCTTCCCGGAGCGGGCGAGCGCCGATCTTTTCGAACATCAGACGTTCCTCCCGATGCCCAGGGCTTGCTCAGCCATCTCCTTGACGGCGCCGAAGGCCGACAGGTTGGCTTGGTAGGTCCGCATGGTGGTGATCATGTTCACCATCTCTTCGACCGTGTTGATGTTCGGATAGGCCACGTAGCCGTCGGCGTTGGCGTCGGGGTGACCGGGTTCGTAGACCATCTTGGGCGGCGCCGGATCGTCGCGGATCTCGTCGACCTTGACCGAGGCGATGGCCGCGTCCAGGGCGTTGCCGAAAGAGTCGGCCACCTGCTCTTCGGCCAGGATCACGTCCTTGCGTCGGAAGGGCGTACCTTCGGCGGTGCGGGTGGTTTCGGCGTTGGCCAGGTTGGTCGAGGCCACGTCGAGCCGGGTGCGCTGCACCGAAAGGGCCCGACCCGCCAGCTCCAGCTGCTGAAAGACCGAGATGGACATGATCAACGACCTCCTTCGTCGATGGCGTAACGCAGGCGCGCCAAACGCCGGGTCAGCACCTCGGTGCTGAGCTGATAGAAGACTCGGTTGGCGGTGATCCGCGCGATCTCGCCGTCGAGATCGAGCTGGTTCCCATCCAATCGTGGTTGGGCCTCGAGGGGGGCTTCAATCGCTGGCCCGGTCCCCTCTTGGTTGGTGTTCAGCTCGGCGACCAACTGCTCGTCGAACTCCAGGTCCTTCGGCTGAAAGTTGGGCGTGTCGATGTTGGCCAGGTTCCCGGCCAACACGTCGTGCCGCTTGGCGGACAGGTCGAGGGCCCGCTCCAGCCAAGGGGTCAGTCGATCGCCCAGGGCCTTCACGCGCGGGCCTCCGCGGTCGCCAACGTCACGTTGAAGTAGGACAGCCGCTGTCGAAGATCCGGGTCGAAGCCACCGAGGTCACTGTCGGCCGACTCCAAGACGACCACCCGGGGTAGGTGCGAGTGACCCTTGCGTCCGTGCAGGCGGTCCTCATCCAAGGTCTCGAGCACCCGGCCCAGGCTGGCCTGGAGTTCGCGGGGCCAAGAGTCGACGTGGTGCAGGACCCAGGTCCCAGCCACCGCGTCCTCGTCCCGGGCCTCGAGCACCGCCCGAAAGAGATCTTCGGCCTGATCGGGGGAGCGGCAGTCATGGCAGGGGAGGGCGGCCCGGCGCCCCAAGGCGTGGAGACGGTCGACCAGGTGCTCCCGATCGTTCTGGTTGGCGCGGATCAAAACCGGCGAGTCGGACAGCGCGATGCCCCGAAGGGGCGCCTCCAGCTCCCTGAGCTCGGGCCGGCGGCCTACGGCCAACAGCGCCCCGTTGATCCGAAGCGAAACACCACTGATTGACTCGACCTTCTTCTTGTTCACTACGCGCCCTCCTCGGTGGGTGGCGCGAACTACTTCAAGACCGATGCCAAGTGCAGATCGTTAGAAGCCGTCCGGGGGTGCAGGTAGGTCTGACGAGGGCTTGGCGATCCGTCGTCGGCCTGTCGCCGGATCGACGTGTCAAAGGGAGGTCAGGCCTCTTCGGCTTCGTCGCCGACGCCGGCCGAGCCCAACTCGCCGTCCCGGATCCCGAGCTTGTCGCACTTCGCCAAGAGGGTGGTGCGCTTCATGTTCAGGAGGCGAGCCGCTTGGCTCTTGTTCCCACCGGAGGTCCGCAGCGCGATCACGATCCGCTCGCGTTCGTAGCGACGCAGGTCGTCGCTCAAGCTCACCCCGGCGTCCTGGGGGTCGTGGGGTTGGACGGCGAGCGGGAGCGACTGCGGCAGGGGCGTGGCCGAACGGGGCAAGGCCACGGGGCTGGGCAAGCTGGGGTGGCTCGGTTGACTCGAGAGGCTGGTGCGGTGGCCCGCGGCCCGGATGCGCTCCGGCAGATCGTCGAGCTCGACCATCTCCTCGCCAGAGTGCATCACCGCCATCCGTTCGACGACGTTGCCCAACTCCCGGACATTGCCGGGCCAATCGTAGTGGGAGAGGGCGGCGACCGCAGCGTCGGAGAAGGCCGGGGTGGGACCGCCGACCCGGGCCTCGACCGACTTCCGAAAAAACTGGATCAACACCGGGACATCGTCGAGCCGTTGACGGAGCGGAGGGATGGTCAAGCCGACGACGTTGAGGCGGTAGAAGAGGTCACGGCGGAAGCGGCCGGCCTCGACCTCGACCTCCAGATCTCGGTTGGTCGCGGCGATGAAGCGGACATCGGCCTGCTTGGGGCCGCTGCCGCCGATCGGCGAAAAGGTCCGTTCTTGGAGGAGGTGGAGCAACTTGGCTTGCAGCTCCTGCTTCAGCTCGCCGACCTCGTCGAGGAAGAGGGTGCCGCCGTGGGCCTGCTCGACCCGACCGACGTGGCCGGTGGCGCCGGTGAAGGCCCCCTTGGCGTGACCGAACAGCTCGTTCTCCAGCAGGGTGTCGGGGACCGCCGCGCAGTTCAGCTCCACAAAAGGGCCCCGGGCCCGGTGGGAACAACGCCAAATCTCCTTGGCGACCGCGCTCTTACCGGTGCCGGTTTCCCCGTCGATCAAGACGATGGAGTCGGTGGCGGCGATGCGCTTGAGTTTGCTCAAGAACGGCGTGAGCCAACGCTCCGAGCCGACCAGCTGGCTCACCGGCTCCACGCGCGACGGGGTGCGAGGCAGGGCCCGACGGGAGATGACGCTGTCGATGGAGGCCCGCAGCTCTTCGATGCTGGCCGGCTTCTCCAGGAAGTCGGCAGCGCCGTGTTTCATCGCCTCGACCGCGGTGGCGACCGAACCATAACCGGTCAACATGATAAACGGCGGCGGGGGTGTCAGAGTTCCGGCGAAGCGCAAGACGTCTAGGCCGTCGACCTCTGGCATGTGCAGATCGCAGATCACC
Organism: Deltaproteobacteria bacterium; assembly: GCA_016703535.1. GTDB lineage: Bacteria > Myxococcota > Kuafuiibacteriia > Kuafuiibacteriales > Kuafuiibacteriaceae > Kuafuiibacterium > Kuafuiibacterium phototrophicum. The sequence continues at coordinate 2,503,953 of JADJBV010000002.1, forward strand.
GCGTCGAAGCGGCGCTCTTGCAGCAAGCTCATGGCGCCACTGCCACTTTCGATAGCGACACACTCGAAGCCCACCCGTGACAAACCACGGGCGATGAACTTCCTAACCTGATCGTCGTCGTCGATGACCAGCACGTCCTGAGGCATAGCCAACTGATCTCTCCGTAATCGAACCCTGATCATCGTGCAATGTGCTCGATTCTGAAACGCCTCGCTGACGAATCTTCGACGGCCTGTCGGTAAGAGGGCGCCGATGTGTGCGTCATTTTCGAGGGCCCACGCGTCGGGCCCTTGACATGGCGGCAGGCCCTCGACAGTCGGACTTTTGACGAAGGGGCCGGGCGGGCGGAGTTCGACGGCCTGGAGCGGCCCTGGCCGCGGCTGACTCGGCCTGGCACGGAGAGTGCTTTGGTGCCCAATCGCACCATGAGCAAAGCACCGAAGGAAGCGCCGAAGGATGAGGCCCCCGCCGAGGGCGGCGCCAAAAAGAAGGGCGGGAACCTGCTCGTCCTGGGCCTGGTTGCCTGCAACGTCCTGTCGCTCGGGGGCCTGGGAGCGTTCGTGATGATGGGCGGCAAGGGAGAGCCTGCCGCCGCTCACGCCGCCGAAGGTGAAGGGGGCGAGGCGGCCGAGCCCGAAGCCGAAGCCGCCGCCGCCGGCCACGGCGAAAAGCCCGACGCCAAGAAGGAGGGCCACGGCGAGGCCAAGAAGGAGCACGGCGAAAAGAAGGAAGCGCCGGCCGAACACGGCGCTCCCGCTGAACACTCCAGCAAGAAGGAAGACCACGGCGGCGAACCCGGTTCGATCACCTCGGTGCCCCTCGGGGCCTTCGTGATCAACCTGAACGACCCGATGCACCCGGCCTACCTCAAGGCGTCGCTGACGGCGGAGTTGGCCAGCGCCGAACTCGAGGTCGAGGTGAAGAGCCGGGAGCCCCAGATCCGCGACGCGGTGATCTCGTACCTCTCGAGCCTGACCCTCAAAGAGACCCAAGGGCCGGTGGCCAAGGCGAACATCCGGGATGGGGTCCGGCGGCGCCTCAACAACATCCTCACCAGCGGTGAGGTCAAACAAGTTTACCTGACCGACTTCGTCACCCAGTGAAGTGTTATGGATAACGTCCTCTCACAAAACGAGGTCAACGCCCTCCTCAGCGCGATCCAGCAGGGATCGGTGGCCCCAGCCGGGCCCACCGAAACCAACCCGGACGACGCCCGCGGGTACGACCTCACCAGCAACGACCGGATCATCCGGGGCCGCATGCCGACCCTGGACATCCTCAACCAGCGCCTGGCCCGGCTGATGCGGATGTCGTTCTTCAACATGTTTCGGAAGAACGTCGAGGTCACCCACGAGTCCACCCAGCTGCTGAAGTACAGCGAGTTCATCGCCACGGTTTCGGTGCCGGCTTGCTTGAATATGTTCAAGATGCCGCCCCTCAAGAGCAGCTGCCTGATCTCGGTCGACTCGGCCTTGATGTTTGGCCTGGTGGACCACGTCTTCGGTGGCACGGGCAGCTGGTACCGGGTCGAAGGCCGGGACTACAGCACCATCGAGCTCCGGCTGATCCGCGAGGTGATGGAGGTCGTGCTGAAGGACCTCGGTGAGGCCTGGGCTCCGGTGATGGCCATCCGCCCCGAGTACCTGCGGACCGAAGTGAATCCGCAGTTCGCGGCGATCTCGGCCCCCACCGACGTGACGGTGTTGATGAACTTTTTGGTCGAGCTCGAGGGCACCACCAAAGGCCGCATCGGCGTGTTGATCCCTTACGGCGTCATCGAGCCGATCCGACCGCTCCTCTCCTCGGCGCTCCAGACTGAACGAAACGACGAAGACAGCACTTGGAAGGCCCGGATCATCGACGTGTTGATGCAGATCGACGTCGAGCTGGGATCGACCTTGGGCAAGGGCCACCTGACGCTGCGCGATCTGATGCGGCTCAAGGTGGGTGACACCATTGGCCTACACGTCGACGCGGGCGGCCCGCTGCCGGTCAACGTCGAAGGCGTCCACAAAACCGACGGACATCCGGTGATGAGCCGGGGCCGCTTGGCACTCAAGCTGACCGGGCCAATCCGGCCTGCCCATCACCCGGGCGACTCGATCGAAAGGAAGTGAACATGGCCACTCCAACCACCGCACCCGCGACCGAACGACCCACCCCTCCGCCGGTGATCGCCGCTGAGGATCTCTCAAGTTTGGATCGGATCATGGACATCCCGTTGGTGGTGTCGGTCGAGCTCGGCCGCACCAGCATCCAGATCGGGGATCTCTTGCAGCTGGCCCAAGGTTCGATCATCGAGTTGACCAAGTTGGCCGGTGAACCTCTGGACATCTTGGTCCACGGCAAGTTGGTGGCCCGCGGCGAGGCCGTGGTGATCAACGATCAATTCGGAGTTCGGCTCACGGACATCGTGAGCCAGGCGGAGCGCGTCGAGTCGCTCCGAGGGAGCTGAGATGCGTACGTTGACCTTCTGGACCGCCGCCACCTTGATGACCGTCGCCAGCACCAGCTGGGCCCAGAGTGAACCGGCGCCGATCCCCGAACCTTCGCCGGCTGAGACCGACGCCCGGGCCTTGGTCCAGGCCCTCGAGGCCAAATACGCCCGAGTCGAGGCGCAGCGAAAGGCTCAGGCCCCCGCGGCGACCGCCGAAGCCCCCGGCCCGACCGCCGCCACCACCACCACCGCCGCTGGGCTGGAGATGTTGGCCTTGGCTTTGGTCTTGGGTGGGGCCTTGGGCGCCGCCACCTGGTGGCTGAAGCGCCGTCAAAAGGAGCAGGCCCACGATCCGGCCTCGGCCAACCTGGCGGTGTCGGACGCGATCTGGCTGGGCAAAGGCCAACGCCTGGTCCTGGTCGACGTCGCGGGGCGGCGAGTGTTGTTGGGCATCTCCAGCGCCGGCATGCAGAGCCTGGCGGTGCTCGAGCCGACCGCGCCGGTCCCCGAGCGGATTGCGCCGGCCAAGTTCAAGCCCAGCGCCATGCCCGAAAGTGAAGAGTGGTTTTCGGAGATGGTCAAAGACGAGCTGGTCCGGGATCGACCGACCCGGGACGATCGTCGCCGGATCTTGAGCCAATTGAACAGCCTCTGAGCTCGTTTCACCCCACCCGGAGGATGCCGTGCAGCCTTTGATCGACTCGCTCAGCTCGGCGGCACCTCTACGGGTCGTCCTCTTCCTCACCGCGATCACCGTCCTCCCCGGCGTGTTGATCTCGATGACCGCCTTCCTTCGGATCTCTCTGGTCCTCAGCTTCTTGAGGCACGCCCTGGGCCTGCAGATCCCGCCCAACCAGGTGTTGATCGGGATCTCCTTGTTCTTGACCTACTTCGTGATGGCCGAACCCGCGGATCGGATCTGGAACGGCGCGGTTTCGCCTTACCTGGAGGGCCAAATGCGAGAGCCAGAGGCCCTGGAGAAGGCCCGGGCGCCGTTGGCCGAGTTCATGTTGGAGCACACCCGGGACGAAGAGCTGATGTTGATGCTCAACCTGGCCAACGCTCCGGACTACGATCGGGTCGACCAGATCCCGCTGCGCACCATCGTCCCCGCGTTTTTGCTGAGCGAGCTGCGCACCGCCTTCTCCATCGGTTTCCTCCTGTTCATCCCGTTTTTGGTGATCGACCTGGCGGTGGCCGCGCTGCTCAACGCCTTGGGCATGATCATGTTGCCGCCGACGGCCATCGCCTTGCCGTTCAAGGTGTTGATCTTCGTCTTGGCCGACGGCTGGACCATGGTGGTCACCGCCTTGGTGCGGAGCTTCACGGGGTGAACCATGGGGCCTGACTTCGTCATCGCGGTCCTCAAACACGCCCTGACCACCGGCGCGATGGTCGTTGCGCCCATCTTGTTGGTGGGCATGACCGTCGGCATCTTGGTCGGCGCCTTTCAGGCCGCCACCCAGGTCAGCGAACCCACCTTGACCTTCGTGCCCAAGGTGGTCGCGGTGGGGCTGGTCGGCTCGCTCCTATTGCCCTGGGGCCTGGAGCGCTTCGTGCACATCTTCCGCTACGTGATCGAGTCGACCCTACAGGTGACCCGGTGATCAGCGATGGCGCCATGGCCCAAGCGGTCCTGTTGGCCTTCTTGCGCCTGGTGGCCTTCTTTGTTTCGGCGCCGTTCCCTGGCCCGATCGTGCCGCCGACCGTGCGGGTGATGTTCGCCGCTGGCTTGGCTTGGTCCTTGACCCCCAACACCGTGGCGCCGCCCAGCGGGGACCTTTGGATCGCGGCCTTGGCCGAGTTGGCCCTGGGGTTGTCGGCGGGGTTTTTGTTGTCGTTGCCCCTCTCGACCTTCACCGCCGCGGGCGAGTTGGTCGGCAGCCAGATGGGCTTGTCGGCCCCCGGCCTCTCGGACCCTTATCGGTTCCGCTCGACGATCATGGGTTCGGTCTACACCACCGTGGCCTTGGCGGTGTTTGCAGCCGGCGAAGGCCCCAGCCGAGTGGCGGTGTTTTTAGCGCGTAGCCTGGAGCTGTTGCCCCCGGGTTCGGCGACCGCGCTGATCCCCGACGCCTCTTGGGTGATCGGGGCGGGCGCTCAGCTGATGACCGCCGCGGTGCAGGTGGCCGCGCCGGTGGTGACCGCGGTCTTTGCGGCCCAGATCGTGTTGGCGGTTTTGGCCCGTTCGGTCCCGACCTTGAACTTGTTCGTAGAGGGCCCGGCCTTGACCTTGTCGGCGGGGGTCTTGGGCTTCGTCGCTTCGGTGCACACCTTCGTGCCCTTGGTCGATCGCATCTTCGGCGCGCGCTTCGAGGAGCTCGCGGGTTGGCTGGTGAGCTGAACCATGGCCGAAGGCGAAGACTCAGGTGCCGAACGCACCGAAGACGCAACCCCACAACGACGGGAAAAAGCCCGCGAAGAAGGCCAGGTCGCCAGTTCCCCCGAGGTGGCGGTGGCGGTCACCATGATCGTGTTGACCATGTCCTTGGCCTTCGTGTTGCCGGGGACGGGACAACAGGCCTTGGACACCATGGTCGCCTCCTTCGAGTGGCCGAAGGGCGGGGTTTTTGGTCTGCCCGAGGTCACCGAACTTCTGCGTCGAGCCTTTTGGGCGGCCTTGGGTCTGGTCGCGCCGGTGGCGGGGTTGGCTCTGCTGCTCGGGGTGTTCGCCTCGATCGCGCAGGTTGGCTTTCACCTCAACATTGGCCTCTTGGGCGTCGACTTTCAGCGCCTCGATCCTTCCCGCTGGTTTGGGCGCATCGCCAGCGCTGAGCTGCCCCTGGGGTTGCTCAAGTCGCTGCTGAAGGGCGCCGGGGTGGTGGCCTTGGCGGCGGTGGCGCTTTCCGACGAGCCCTCCCAGCTTTGGCGGGCCGCCTTCGGTTCGACCACCCAGCTGGTGCAGCACCTGCATCACCTGGCTTCTGAGGTGGCGGGCAAGGTGACCGCGGCGTTGGTGGTCTTGGCGGGCCTGGACTACGGCTGGGCGCGTTACCAGCACGAAGAACGCCTGAAGATGTCCAAGCAGGAGCTGAAGGAAGAGGCCAAGGAGTCCGACGGCAACCCGCAGGTGAAGGCGGCCATGCGCCGCAAGATGCGGGAGAATCAGAAGAAGAAGAAGCTGGTGGATCAGGTCAAGGAGGCGACGGTGATCGCCGTGAACCCGACCCACTACGCCGTCGCCCTGCGTTATTGGCAGAAGGTCGACGGCAGCCCTCGGGTGGTCGCGAAGGGTGTCGATCACCGGGCCGCCAAGATCCGCGAGATCGCTCAAAAACACGGCATCCCGATCATCGAGGACAAGCCGCTGGCCCGAACCTTGTACGCGTTGGTCAAAGAGGGGGACGCCATCCCCGTGGATCTCTACCGTTCGGTCGCCAAGTTGTTGGCGATCGTCTACCGGCGCCGCACCCCTGACGGAGGTCGTCGATGAAGGCCGATTCCGCCCCGAGTCCCCTGAGCTTTGGCAAGATCCTCACGCCGGAGATCGTGGTCGGCGCCTCCTTCTTGGCGGTGGTGTCGTTGTTGGTGGTGCCGGTGCCGCCCCTGGCGCTGGACCTGCTCTTGGCCTTGAGCTTCGCGATCTCGGCGGTGGTGTTTTTGACCGCGATGTTTTCGGAGCGGCCGACCGACTTCTCTATCTTCCCGACATTGCTGCTTATTTCGACCCTGTTGCGGCTGTCGCTCAACATCGCCTCCACCCGCTTGATCTTGCTCCACGGCCACGAAGGGCCGGACGCGGCGGGCGAGATCATCGAGGCCTTTTCGCAGTTTGTGGTGGGCGGGAACGTCGGCGTCGGCATGGTGATCTTCTTGGCGCTGATCGTGATCAACTTCGTGGTGATCACCAAAGGCGCAGGACGCATCGCCGAGGTGGCGGCTCGATTCACCTTGGACGCCATGCCCGGCAAGCAGATGGCGATCGACGCCGAACTCAGCTCCGGCGCGATCAACGAGAAGGAGGCCCGGACTCGTCGGGCCGAGGTCGAACAACAGGCCGACTTCTACGGAGCGATGGACGGCTCCAACAAGTTCATCCGGGGCGACGCGATCGCCGCCTTGATCATCACCGGCATCAACTTGGTGGGTGGCATCGCCATCGGCGTCATCCAACACGGGCTTTCAGCCGGCCAAGCGGCGACCAACTACTCGATGTTGACCATGGGCGACGGCTTGGTGTCCCAGATGCCGGCCTTGGTGGTCTCGACCGCCGCTGGTCTGGCCATCACCCGGGCCTCCGGCAAGAGCGACTTCGGCGCTCAGGTGGTCAGCCAGCTGCTCAGCATGCGCCGGGTGTTGGTGATCGCCGCGGGCTTCCTCCTGTTCATCGGCCTGCTGCCTGGGCTGCCCTTTTTCCCCTTCGCGGTCCTGGCCGGGGCCTTGTTGTTCGTCGCTTGGCGCCAAGGCAAAGAGGTGATTGCGCCGGTGGTCGAGGAGGCCCCCGTGGATCCCAACGCCGAGCCGACGATGGGTGAGGTGCTCCACGTCGATCCCCTGGTGCTCGAGGTCGGCTACGGCCTGCTGGCCTTGGTCGACGCCAGCCGCGGCGGTGACGTGCCGGAGCGGGTCAAGAAGTTGCGGAAGCAGCTGGCCCAAGATCTGGGGCTGGTGATCCCGCCGGTGCGGGTGGTGGACAACCTGCAGCTCGCGCCGACCGCGTATGTCATCAAGCTCTACGGGGTCGAGGTCGCGAAGGGCCAACTCCAACCCGACCGGCACCTCGCCATCGACTCCACTGGGGCTTCGGTGTTCCCGGGTGGCGTCGAGACCAAAGAGCCAGTGTTTGGCCTACGGGCCTACTGGATCTCGGGCGACGATCGAGCCCGAGCCGAAGCCAAGGGGCTCACGGTGGTCGATCCCTCGACGGTCTTGTCGACCCACCTGGCCGAGGTGCTGCGCCGCAACGCCGACCAACTGCTGGGCCGCGATCAGGCCCACGAGCTGATCGGCTACGTGCGCCAAGAAGCGCCCAAGTTGATCGAGGAGTTGGTGCCCGGCCAGCTGGGCATGGGTGAGGTGGTAGGCGTGCTGAAGAACCTGCTCGCCGAGCGGGTCTCGATCCGCAACCTGCGGGCGATCCTCGAGGGCGTGGCGGGCGTCGCCGGCCGCACCAAAGACCTGGGCGAACTCACCGAAGCGGCCCGCACTGCCATCGGCCGCCAGATCACCTCTGGCGCCGCCGATGGCGACGGCGTGCTCCACGCCTTGGTCTTCGATCGGGAGATGGAACACCTGCTCCGGGGTTCGATCGCGCCCAACGGCTCTTTGGCCCCCGATCCGTCGGTCTTCCAGGCCCTGATTCGTCAAACGGCTGACATCGCGGCTTCGACAGGTGCCGGCAAGCAGACACCTGTTTTGCTGGTGGCGGACGACCTGCGGCGCCCGGTGCGCGAGCTGGTTTCGGTGCAACTGCCGGATATCCCGGTGATCGCGGTCCGGGAGCTGGATCGTCAGCTCGAGCTCAAAGTTGTCGGCACGGTCACTGCAAAAGCCTCTCGCTGAGGCATGCAGGTTCAGGTTGTCAGAGCCGCCACCCGGCACCTCGCCCTCAGCGAAGCGCGTCGCCGGTTGGGACCCGACCCGTTGGTGTTGGCCGTTCGTCGCCAGGCCCGGGCCGATGGCAGTGGCTTCGAGTGGGAGGCGGTGGTCGCCAGGGACACTCCCAGCGCCGAAGGTGCACCTGTCAAAACTTCGGCATCCTTCAGCGAACTTGACGCCCTCAAGTTGGACCTGGCCACCGTGCAGGCCGGCCTCCCGAAGGACACCTCCACCCACGACCTGCTGCTTTTGGCCCGGCGCCTGACCCAGCTGGAACATGGCCTCCTCGAAGGGGTCTTGGCCTCCAAAAAACTCGAGGCGCACTGGCTCCCGCTCCTCGAACGCCTCGAGCACTCCGGTTATCCACGGGCCGAGGCCCTCGCGATCCTGCAACGCGTCGAAGCCGCGGGGGCCCGGGTCGACGGGCCCAAGGTCGAGCCGGCGCTGCTTCACCGGCGCCTCCGTCAGGCCTTGGCGGCCACCGTCGCGGTCGCCCCGGCCGAAGAGCGGGTGCGGCCTAAGTTGGTGGTCTTCGTAGGCGGATCCGGCGTGGGCAAGACGACCTTGGCCGCCAAGTTGGTCGCTGACCTCTGCTTGGGAGGCTCCCGCCAGCCGGTGCTCGGAACCCTGCTCCCGAAGAGCGGCGTCGCCATCGACACCTTGAAGCGCTGCGCCCGAGCCCTCGATATTGAATATACCGAGGTGACCCAGGCGGCCCAGCTCCACCGCCTCTGGGAGCGGGCCGAGTCGGTCCCGGTGGTGCTGGACACCGCCTCCATCAACCCCCGAGCGGACGCCGCCATCGCCTCCTTGGGCCGCCTCTTGCGCGCCGTCCCCGATGCCGAGGTGCACGCCGTGGTGCCGGCCTCCCACAGCCTGGAGGACTTCGCCGTCGCGACGTCAGCCTTTGGACTGGTGGGTGCCAAACGATTGGCAGTTACACGCTTGGACGAGGCCCCGATGGTTGGCCGAGTTCTTGCTGCTTCGTCAGCTGCTCGTATGCCGATCAGCTACGTCTCCCAAGGGCCGCGCATCCCCGACGACCTGGTGCGCCCGGCGCTCGAGTCGTTGCTCGATGCAGCCCTCTCTTCGGAAGGGATGGTGCGATCATGAATCTGCAGCTCGCCGTGCAGCGCGAGGCCCTGGCGCCGGTGGCCGTTCGACGGCCCCAGGTGATCACCTTGGCCAGCGGCAAAGGGGGCGTCGGCAAGACCCACCTGGCCGTCAACCTGGCCTCCGCCTTCGCCGCCCACGGCAAGAAGGTCCTCTTGATCGACGGCGATCTCGGCTTGGCCAACGTCAACGTCTTGTTGGGTGTCTCGCCCGACTACAACGCCGGTCACCTCCTCGACGGCAGCCAACCCTTCGAACGGGTCGTGACCCGGGTCCGTGACACCTTCGACTTCTTGCCGGCGGGCAGCGCCTTGGCCCACCTGGCCGAACTCGACCTGTCGGCCCAGGTCTCCTTCATGGAGAAGCTGGAGCTGCAGCGCCGCGACTACGACCTGGTCTTGATCGACGCGGGCGCGGGCATCGGCGGCAACGTCCGCTTGGCCCTCTCGATGGCCGACGAAGTCTTGATCGTCATGAACCCCGAGACCACCTCCCTCACCGACGCGTACGCGCTGGTGAAGATCGCCGGCCGGATGGGGGTCAAGGGCCCCTTCCAAGCGGTGGTGAACCGGGTGCGGCTCGCCGAAGAGGCCCGGGAGATGCACGCCAGCCTGCAGGCGGCGTCGCGCAACTTCCTCGGCATCGAGGTCGGCTACGCCGGCTACGTATATCGCGATCGTGTGGTGGAGCGGGCGCTGCGAGAGCAGACCCCCTTCATCGAAACCTTTCCGGACGCGCCGGCTTCTCGGTGTGTCGAAGCCCTGGCCAAACGCCTGCTCGGGACTGCCCCGGCCGTCGTCGCCCGGATGAGCGCAGACTGAATCGGATCCAAGGAGCCTGCCATGCAGAACCTACTCAAGGCCTACACCAACCCCGCCCCCCGGACGCGTCGAACCGAAAGTGACGAGGCGGTCCGCAAGTACGCGCCGATGGTCTATCGGGTCGTGCGGCAGGTGGCCGAACGAATGCCGTCGAGCGTCGACCGGGAGTACCTGTTCAGCGCCGGGATGGTCGGCCTGTTGGACGCCTTGGCCAAATACGACTCGGCCCGCGGCATCGCCTTCGAGGCCTACGCGCGCATCCGCGTCAAAGGTGCGGTCCTGGACGAACTCCGGTCCTTGGACCACCTGACCCGCAGCATGCGCCGCCGCTCCCGTTCGGTGGTCGACTCCAAGAACGAGCTCGAGAAGGCCGAGGGCGCGCCGGTCGGTGACGACGCCGTCGCCAAGGCCACCGGGATGAGCATCGAAGAGGTGCAGCGCAGCCGCACTCGCCGGGCCCCGCCCGAGTCGGTGGACCCTTCAACCTTGGACGGGATGGCGATCACTGGCCTTTGGGAGGCCCCGATCTCCACCATCGACCACCTGGAGTGGAAGGAACACGTACACCTCCTCTCCAAGGCGCTGTCTGAGCTCCCCGAGCGCAATCGCCTGGTGATCGGCCTGTACTACGAGGCCGAGCTCACGCTCCAAGAGATCGGCGACGTGTTGGGCGTGACCCAGTCGCGTATCAGCCAGATACTCCGGAAGACCGTCGAGATGCTCAAGGAGAGCCTCGAACGCGAACACGCTTGAGCCGGGGCCAGGTCGTCCGAACATTGAAGTTCGGAGGTTCAACCCTGTGCTCGACAAGAATTGTAGGATCCTCTCGGTAGACGACTTCTCGACGATGCGCCGCATCGTCAAGAACATCTTGCGGCAGCTCGGCTATACCAACGTGGACGAAGCCGAAAACGGCGCCGCGGCCCTGAGCACCCTCAAAGAGAAGAAGTACGACCTGGTGATCTCCGACTGGAACATGCCGGTGATGACCGGGATTGAACTCCTGAAGAGCGTGCGGGCCGATCCGGGCCTGAAGGCGACCCCCTTTTTGATGGTCACCGCCGAGGCCGAAAAGAGCCAAGTGGTCGAGGCCATCGAGGCGGGCGTCAACAGCTACATCCTCAAACCGTTCACCGCCAAGCTTCTCGAAGAGAAGCTCCAGGCCATGTTTCCGGGCTGAATTAAGGGGGATTTGAATGGCGATCGAGGGCTTTTCGGGTGGTGTGGTGGAGAAGTATGCGGCGCTCCAGCGTGAGCTGGTGTTGATGGTCGAGTACATCAACGACACCCGCAAAACTTTGGGTGGGGTCACGGGCAAACTCCCGGGTGCCTCCGATGTCTTGACCGGGGTGACTCAAGCGCTGGAACGGGCGACCCACGAGATCCTTGGGATGGTCGAGAAGGTGATGGACCTCGACGCCAAGAGCAACGAGGCCGTGGCCAGGGCCCGGGCCGCCGCCGAAAGAGCCGGCGACGCCGACGCGGTCGCGGCCTTGGATGAAGCGACCGCCGCCTCAGATGAACGGATGGCGGTGCTCACCGAGATCATGACCACCTTGTCGTTCCAAGATCTGACCTGCCAGGCGATCAATCGAATCGGCGGCACCGTCCTCGAGGTCGAAAACCGAGTTCGAGCGCTGGTGGAGCGACGGGCGCCAGGAATGGCCGGCGACACCTCCGAGTCTGCCGCCGTCCCCGCCCTGGAACGGCTCAAAGAAGCCCACAACGGCCAGGGAAAACAGGGCCTCGTCGACGAACTCCTCCGCGGCCGCTGAAGCTCCGCGACCCCTCCCCAACGTGATCGTAGACGTGGACGTGATCGTGGCCGTTGCCGTGAACTTGGCCGTGCACGGTAAACCGTAGGCCCCTCGAAACGCCTCCGCTCAGCTTCGGCGGGTTCGGGTTGCTCGGCCACGGCCACGATCACGATCACGATTGTGGGGGGGCTCAGCCTAGTTTTTTGGCGTAGGTATTGGTCGCGTATTCGTCGCCGGCGTTGAGGTCGCGGGCGTTGGCGGCTTGGCCGCGGGCTTGGCGATGGCGATCCACCAGCATTTCCACGGATCGACTCCGGACATTGGCCTCCCGGCGTCGCTCCCGGGCCGGATCGGTGATCTCTCGCTCGTGGGTCTGGGCGCGATTCACCTGATGCTGCAGCTGCGCCTGTAGTCGTACCCCGGTGTGGTGGGCCAAGTTGGCCAAGGCCGCGTCGACCCTGGGGTCATCGCTGGTCCAAAGGGTGAGGCCCGCGATCCGCTGGCGGGTCGTGTCGGCCTCGGCCACCAAAGCGGCCTGGGCCCTCTCGATTTCGCTGACGTCCCGCTCGACCACCAGGCGATGGGTCTCTAGGGCATCGAGGACGCGCGTGAGGCGCGGCAGGGGGTTGGGCATCGCCTTTTCCCATCGGACAGACCTCAGTGAACGTTAGCGGTGTAGTTCGACGAAACGCTGCCGATTGAGACACCGAGATGAGCTACGGCCTCTACGTCGCGACCGCCGGCGCCGTCGCCCGGCAAAACCAACTGGACGTCGTGTCCAACAACCTCGCCAACGCCAACACCCCGGGTTACCGGTCGGTGGACGTCGGTTTCCAGGAGGTCTTGGCCGAAGAACAAGCGCCGGACCGGCACCTGGTCGCGCTCGCCGAAACCCGGGTCGATCCTCGGCCCGGTCCCCTCAGCAGCACCGGCAACCCCCTCGACCTCTCTTTGGAAGGTCGGGGCTACTTTGCGCTCCAGGGTGCACCCGGAGTCCCGGTCTTGGCTCGCACCGTGTCCCTCAAGGTCGACGAGTCGGGGCTGCTCAGCGATCAGCGGGGCCGCCCAGTGATGGTCGACGGCGCGGAGCTCCACGTCGATCCCGCCAGCCCCATCCAGATCACCGCCGAAGGTGAAGTCACCCAGTCGGGTCAGGTGCTCGGTCGCCTCTCCCTCTACGACGTCGGCAACGGCGGCGGGCTCAGCCCCTTGGGCGATGGCCTCTACACCCCCAACGACGGATCAGGCCCAGTCTTCGAGGTCGGCGCCAAGGTCCTGAGCGGCACCATCGAAGGATCGAACGTGGAGACCGTGGGGACGATGGTGAAGATGATCCGCCTGGAGCGTGATCACCAATCGCTGATGAAAGTGATCCAGGCCTACCGCGAGGCCGATGAAGGATTGATCGCGGCCGGGAGGAAACCGTGAGAGCGCTCTACACCGCCGCGACGGGCATGCAAGCCCAGCAGATGAAGATCGACGTCATCGCCAACAACTTGGCCAACGTCAACACCGACGGCTTCAAGGGCAGCGAGGCCCAGTTCGCGGATCTGATGTATCAGACCATGCGGATCTCCGGCGCCGCGACCTCGGCCCAGACCCAAGCGCCCACCGGGCTGCAAGTGGGCCTCGGCGCTCGGCCGGCGGCGACCGTCCGCGACTTCGAACAAGGGGATCTCAAAAACACCGAAAATCCCCTGGATCTGGCGATCGAGGGCGCGGGGCTCTTCCAGATCCTGACCCCCGGCGACGAACTCGCCTACAGCCGCAACGGCTCCTTCAAGATCAGCAACGAAGGTAAGTTGGTGAACGCCGACGGCTACGAACTTTATCCGCCGATCACAGTCCCGGAGAACGTGCAGGGCATCCAAGTGGCGGCCGATGGCACCGTCTCCGCCCAGGTCGCGGGCAACAGCAGCCCGGTCAACCTCGGGCAGATCGAGCTGGTGACGGTCCTCAACAGCGGGTCCCTCGAGGGCATCGGGCGCAACCTCTACCGGATCACCGGCGAACGACCGGTCCCGGGCAACCCGGGCAGCGAAGGTCGGGGCACCATCCAGCAGGGCTTCTTGGAGGCCTCCAACGTCAAGGTGGTGGAAGAGATGGTGCAGATGATCCTCGGCCAACGGGCCTACGAGGCCAACTCCAAGGTGATCCAGACCGCCGACCGCATGATGGAGGAAGCCAACCGGCTCCGCTGATCGATGATTTTACCTTTCACCACCCTCCTGCTCGCGGCGCCGACGCCGCCGATCGTCGCCGGGACCCCCGAGTTGGCGATCCGCGCGGTGTTGGTCGAGGCCCACGAAGAGAGAGCTCCGGAGTTGTCGGCGGCCACTTTCCTCGGCCTCCCGCGACCGGGCCCGGGGGTGGAGTTCGAGGCGCAACTTTTGCCGAGCGCCGCCGCCGACCGAGTGGCGGTGCAAGTTCAGGTGAAGGCCAAAGGTCAACTGGTGGCGCGACGAGCCTACGAGTTGCCGCTCCTGGCCGGGATCTCGGTGGTGGTGCCGGTGCGGACCATCAGCGCCGGCCGAAAGATCGAGGCCGCGGACCTGACGCTCAAGTCCTTGCGTCTCGGCGGACCGCCCGGACGTTTTGCCTCGACCCTCGACGAGCTGGTGGGCAAAACCGCTCGGGTCACCCTCTTGGCCGATCGTCCCATCCCCCTGCCCGAACTGCGGGCCGAAAAGATCGTGAGCCGAGGGGAAGAGCTGCGGGTCCTGGTCCACACCGGGGCCTTGCAAGTGACGGTGTTCGCCGAGGCCCTCGAGGACGGGGCCCTGGGCGAACGGATCAAAGTACGGAACCGGACCAGCCAGCGGGTGTTCGCCGCGACGGTCTCGGGGCAAAGGCAAGCGGAGGTCGAGGCGCCATGAAGACAGGAGTTTTCGTCGCCATCACGTTCCTGAGCGCCTGTGGCGCTGGGCACATCAAGGACTACACCCCCAAGCGGCGAGAGTACGAGCCGATCGTCAAGTCGGAGGAGACCGCCGCCACCAACCAAGACGGCAGCCTCTGGTCGGATCGGGCCGAAGGCGCAACCCTCTTCACCGACGTCCGAGCCTTTCAGGTCAACGACCTGGTGACCGTAAAGATCGCCGAGGTTGCGACCGCCAAACGCAACGCCGCCACCGGGCTGGAGCGGGACGGCAACGTCAAGCTGGGCGGCGACGTCGCCGGGATCTTGGCCGAACAAAGCGCCGGGCTCTTCGATCCCCAAGAGATCTTGAAGGGTGGGGCGACGATGAACTTCGACGCGACCGGCCGCACCTCACGCCAAGACGATGTCCGCTTCACCGTCGCGGCCACCGTCACCAAGGTCCTGCCCAACGGCAACCTCTTCATCGAAGGCCACCGGGTGGTGTTGGTGAACGACGAAGAACACCACTTCTACATCAGCGGCGTGGCCCGGCCCCAAGACATCCGACGAGACAACTCCATCGCCTCGACCCTACTCGCCGACGCCGAGGTGGAGTTCACCGGCGCCGGCGTGATCAGCGAAGGCCAACAACCCGGTTGGTTGACCCGCCTGCTCAACTGGATCTCGCCTTTCTAAGGAGTGACGATGCGAACCGCCCTCTGCACCTTGTTGCTCCTCACCGCCGCCAGCGGCACGGCACAGGCCGCCCGGATCAAGGACCTGGCCGTGGTCCGGGGCGTCCGCTCCAACCCCCTGGTCGGCTTCGGAGTGGTCATCGGGCTTTCGGGCACCGGCGACACGCGGCGAGTGACGGTGACCAACCAAGCGATCGCCTCCTTGCTCCTCCGCCATGGCGTCAACATCCCGGCTGAAGGCCTCGAGACCCCCAACTCGGCGGCGGTGATCGTCACCGCCGAGCTCCCGCCCTTCGCCGCCCCCGGTGAGACCATCGACGTCCAGGTCAGCGCCTTGGGCAACGCCCGCAGCTTGACCGGCGGGACCTTGGTGTTGGCCCCGCTCAAGGGCGCCGACGGCAACGTCTACGCGGTGGCGCAAGGTTCGTTGACGGTGGGTGGTTTTGTGGCCGAGGCGGTGCCCTTCGCCAAGGTGCAACGCAACTTCCCCACCAGCGGTCGGATCCCCGGCGGTGGGACCATCGAACGCGGCGTCCCGGCCCGTTATGTGGTCGACGATCAGATCGTGCTCAACCTGCACCAGGTCGACTTCGAGACCGCCGGCCGCATGGTCAAAGCGGTCAACGACGCGTTTTCGGCGGAGATCGCCAGCGCTGATCATCCCGGCGCGGTGACCGTCAAGATCCCCGACGACGCCAAGAGCCAACCCGTCACTTTTTTGGCCAAGATCCAGGCCCTGGAGGTCACGCCCGACGTCGTGGCCAAGGTGGTGGTCAATGAGAAGACCGGCACGGTGGTGGTGGGTGGATCGGTGAACCTTGGACCGGCGGCCATCGCCCACGGCAACCTCAACGTGGCCATCACCACCAGCTTTGGTGTCTCCCAGCCGCTGCCTTTTTCACGTTTGGGTCAGACCATCGTGGTGCCCAACGTCGAGGTCAACGTGCAGGAGGGCCAACCTCCGCTCAAAGAGGTCAAGGCGGGGACCACGGTCGCCGAGCTGGTCTCGGCCCTCAACTCCTTGGGCGCCTCGCCCCGTGATCTGATCTCCATCCTTCAGGCCCTCAAGTTGAGCGGCGCGCTCCAAGCCGAGCTGGAGGTCATGTGAGCGTTCGGCCCCTCGGGCCCAACTCGCCCGCCGCGCCCGGCGCGCCTGACACGGACGCGAAGCAACTCCAGGCCACCGCCCGGGACCTCGAGGGTGTCTTCGTCGGCATGATGTTCGAGGAGATGGCCAAGACCGTCGAGGAGGCCGATGGCCTCTACCCCAAGACCCCCGGGCGCGACGTCTACGAAGGTTGGTTCCGCACCGAAATCGCCCAACGTTGGGCCAAAGGCGGCGGCGCAGGGTTGGGCGATCAGATCGCCAAGAGCCTTGGCGCCGATGCCCCTGCCCCTCGGCCGGTCGGGCCTCGTTTTGGATCACCCGCCGACGGGCCCGTGTCTTCGACCTTTGGACCTCGGGTCCACCCGGTCACCGGGCACCGCGACTTCCACGAGGGCGTCGACCTGGCGGTCCCAGTCGGTTCGCCGGTGCGCTCACCTTTCCCCGGGAAGGTCGTCGCGGTGGGAGAAGATCCGCACCTGGGTTTGGCGATCACCGTGGAGCACCCGGGCGGATATCGCTCGATCTACGGCCACACCGAAGCCGCCTTGGTAAAGGTCGGGCAGTCGGTGGCCGCCGGCGAGGTCATCGGGCGCTCCGGTCAGAGCGGCCGCGTCACCGGTCCCCACCTCCACTTCGCCCTGTATCATCAAGGGAAGGCCGTCGATCCCTCCCGTTGGGTCGCGATCCGCGGCCCCCTCACGCCTCGCTAAACCCGCCCCCATTTGGTCTCTTGTATCGAGCACTTAGCTCGAGGGCTCCCGATCTGCGACAGGCCCAGGGTGTCGGCCGGTTGACGAAAACAAAAAAAATGCACCTCCGCTGTCAAGCTTTCGACAGACGGTCCGAAGTGTATGGGTGTCATGTTTGGAACACCGGATCGCCAAGGAGAACCCGTGAGCACCATCAAGCCGACCCAGAGCCAGGGCCCGATCGACATCACTCGCCCCACCGAAGGCGTGAAGCGGAACGTCCGGGTCGAGCCGGCGCGGGCCGACCGGGTGGCGCTTCGCCGGGAAGACTCGGGCGTACACCGCCTCTACCAATCGGTGGACGCGGCCGAGGCCTCGGATCGAGCCAAGCGGGTCGCCGACATCAAGAAGGCGGTTGAGAACGGGACGTACCGACCGAACTTGAAGGTTGTTGCGGAACGTCTACTCCCAGACCTTGGCCTCGATCTCCGCTGAGACCATGCCCGCGACCGGCGCCATCCCGGCCCAGGTCGGGGCTTGGCTGGTGGGACTGGAAGGCGAAATCAGCCTGCTCCAGGACCTGGAAGCGGTCGCCACCGAAGCGCGGCTCGTCTCTCCCAAGCTGGAAGATCAGCGCTTCGCTCAGCTCCTCGAGCAACAGACCAGTCTCTGCCGACGCCTCGAAGAACGACGGGTCCAACGCGCTCAGCTCCTCGAGCGGAGCGGCCATCCCTCCAAGGACTTCTTGGTGGTGGTGTTGGGCGCGACCCCCAAAGAGAGCCACGGCGAAGTGGTCAAGCTCTTCGGGCGGTACATGAGGGCGGCCGAGTTGGCGCAACGCCAGGTCACGCTCAACCGTGAGTTCTTCGCGCTGACCTTGGGGGCGGTCGAAGACGTACTTTCGGCGGTGGTCAACGGGCCGGACGGACCGGCCACTTACGATGCCCTCGGGCAACGAAAGGGAAGAGCGGGACCGTTGTCCTTCTCGACCCTCACCTAGGAGTCGAAGATGTCCCTGTTCTCCATGTTGCGCGTCGGTGAGAGCGGCACCAAAGCGGCTCAATACGGCGTCAACACGGTCAGCGAGAACATCGCCAACGTCAACACGCCCGGCTACGCCCGCCGCACCGCCACCCAAGAGACCGGGCCCAGCTACCGGATCGGCAGCTTGGAGTTCGGCATGGGCGCTCGGACCCTCAGCGCCCAGCGAGTGGTCGACCAGACCTTGACCGAACGAACCCGCCGCGCCAGCGCCGGGGCCAGCTACGCCGAGTCCCGGAGCAGCCACCTGGCTCGGGCCGAGGCGGTCTTCGCCGATCTCGACGGCGCTGGGTTGTCGCCGGCCATCGATCGGGTCTTCGACAGCTTCACGCGTTTGGCCGCGGCGCCCCAGGACCGCACCGCTCGGGCCGAGACCTTGGCCGCCGCCACCGACTTCGCCACCGAGATCTCCCGTTACGGCACCGACATCCGCAACGAACGCCTGGCCCTCAACGACGAGGTCCGCAACGAGGTCGACGCCATCAACCGGATCACCCGGGAGGTCGCCGAACTCAACCGCACCATCGGCTCCTCCGATCCCAAACCCAACGATCTGTTGGATCGCCGTGACGCCTTGCTCGACGATCTGGCGAGCCGGGTCGACATCGACGTCCTCCAACTCGACGACGGCCAGGTCAGCGTCAACCTGCGCGGGGGTCCAGGGTTGGTCTACGAGACCCACTCCACCCCACTTTCGGTGCAGACCAACGTCAACGGCATGGTCGAGGTGCACCAACTCAACGCCGGCGCCGACCAAGATCTGACGGCCCAAATTCGGACCGGCAGCCTGGGCGGGATCTTGGCCACGCGAGACGAAGACCTGGCCACGGTCGAGACCCAGATCGATCAATACGCCTTCGACTTCGCCAACGCGGTCAACACGGTGCACGCCGCTGGTTACGGCGCCGATGGAGTGACCGGCCGCAACCTATTTACGGCGCCGACCCAGGTCGCGGGCGCGGCCGCCGGGATGAGCGTCGACGCCGCGGTCGCGGGTGATCCGGACGCCGTCGCGGCCGCCACCGACCCGCTTTTGCTCCCGGGCGACAACCGCAACGCCACCGCCTTGGCCGCCTTGAAGGACCAGGCCTCGGTCGGCGGTCAGACGCCCGGGGCCGGCTTTCGCGGGGTGCTCCAAGAGATGGGCGACCGCTTGGCCTCGGCCAGCCTGTCGGCGGAGTCGACGGGCCTGGCCCGGGATCAACTCCAGACCATGCGAAGTTCCCTCGAGGGCGTCTCCTTGGATGAGGAGATGGCCGCCCTCATCCAATACCGCACCGCCTATCAGGCTGCGGCGCAGGTGATCCGGACCGCCGATGAGTTGCTTCAGGAGACCATCAACCTGAAGCGTTGAAGAGGAACCCACGATGCGCATCTCCAGCGGCATGATCTACCGGCAGTCCCTCGATTCGATCGATAAACATCGACAGGACGCCGCACGCCTGCAGAACTCGATCAGCAGCGGCGTCCGGCTCCACTCTTTGGGCGACGACACCGGCGCGGTGCGCAACGTGCTTCGGGCCGAGGCCCAGATCCGGGACGTTGAGAACAGCCGAAAGGGCATCGACGACGCCGATCGACTATTGGCCGAGACCGACAGCAACCTGGACTCGATCGGCAAGGTCACCGATCGGATCTTGGAGCTCACCGTCCAGTTCGCCAACGACACCTACAGCGCCGCCGATCGGGCCGAAGCGGTGCAGGAGGTCCGGCAGCTCCGCTCCCGAATGGTGGAGTTGGCCAACACCCAAAGCAACGGCCGCTTCCTCTTCGGCGGCCTCGGCAGCGGCGCCGCGCCCTATGACGCCGCCGGCGTTTTCACCGGCGACACCGGAGCCCTGGAGATCCCAGTGGGTCGCGGATCGACCGTCGAGGCCACGGTCAGCGGCGGGCAACCCTTCGAGGACCCGACCGGCGGCCCCAGCCTCTTCACCACTTTGGACAACCTGGAGACCGCCTTGGCGACCGACGACGGCGCGACCATCGGCCTGGTCCTCGACGAGGTCCACGGCCACGTCGCCCGGATCTCCGAAACTCGCCAAGAGGTCGGCCACCGCTTCGAGCGGATCGAGACCTTACGCGGCGCCTTGGATCGGGCCGAACTCAGCGCTGCCTCCACCTTGGCCGATGAGCGCGACACCGATCTCCCGAGTGCGGTCTTGGCGCTGCAGCAGACCGAGCTGGGTCTGCAAGCGGCCTTGCAGATCACCTCTCGCTTGGCCGACCTGAACCTGATGAACTTCCTGTAGTTCCCCCGAAACAGAACGAAACCCCCGGGGCGGCCCATGAAACGCAGGGAAGCCCTCTTGTTGGGGCCAAAGCCCCTCCGTCGCCCGAACTGCCGGTGTGTTCAAGGGTGGCACGAAGTCTGCTCTCTTGGGTGGGCATGGACCTCCACTGGATGCTGCGAGGGGCCGTCGGCGGCGCGCTGATCGGCCTGAGCGCTTCGCTCCTCCTCGTGCTCAACGGCCGGGTCACCGGGATCAGCGGGATCCTCAACACGCTGCTGCAACCCGTGGCGGGCGTCGAGTGGGCGTGGCGGGCCCTCTTCGTGGTGGGCCTCTTGGCCGGGGGTTTGGTCGCGGGCGCGTTTTTGCCCAGCCCCGATTCCGCGGCGATCCCGGGGCTCCCGACCGCGATCTTGGCGGGCATCTTGGTCGGTGTTGGCACCCGGCTCGGCAACGGCTGCACCAGCGGGCACGGGGTCTGCGGCCTGAGTCGGCTGTCGGTGCGCTCCTTGATCGCGACCCTCACCTTCATCGCCACCGGGGCGGTCGCGGTCCTG
This sequence comes from Deltaproteobacteria bacterium, assembly GCA_016703535.1. Classification (GTDB taxonomy): domain Bacteria; phylum Myxococcota; class Kuafuiibacteriia; order Kuafuiibacteriales; family Kuafuiibacteriaceae; genus Kuafuiibacterium; species Kuafuiibacterium phototrophicum. The sequence continues at coordinate 2,524,797 of JADJBV010000002.1, forward strand.
GCCATGCGCGGGCTGGCGGCGGGAGGTGGTTCGTGAAGAGCCCTCGCTCCTTCGCGTTGGTCGGCTTGATCGCGGGCCTGATCTTCGGGGCAGGCTTGGTGATCGGCGGGATGACCTCACCCGCCAAGGTCCGGGGCTTCTTGGACTTCACCGGCGACTGGGACCCCACCTTGGTTTTTGTCATGGGTGGGGCGGTGATGGTGCACTTCTGGGCCTACCGTTTGGTGAAGCCTTGGAACACACCGGTGCTGGCGCCGATGTTCCAGATCCCGAGCCGTAAAGACGTCGACGCCAAGTTGGTCCTCGGCGCGGCGATCTTCGGGCTGGGCTGGGGCGTGGGAGGTTATTGCCCGGGCCCGGCGGTGACCAGTTTGCCGACCGGCGGCGTGAGCGTCTTGGCCTTCGTGCTCGCGATGTTGGCGAGCTCCTGGCTCACGGGCCGGCTCGAGTCTCGAGCGACGACCCAGACCCTTCAACCGACGCCCGAGCCGCCCCAAAGGGTACCGACGCCATGACCCCAACCACGACGGCGCATTTTTGCCGGCAGAAGAGGAGCAGATGATGCTGTTTCGACAACTTTTCGACCTTGAGTCTTCTACTTATACTTATATCTTGGGTGATGAACTCACCCGAGAGGCGGTGATCATTGATCCGGTCCTAGAAAACGTGGACCGGGATCTGGGCTTGTTGCGGGATCTGGGGCTCAACCTGCGCTACGCCCTCGACACCCACGTGCACGCCGACCACGTGACGGCCCTCGGGACCCTGCGGGAAAAGACCGGCTGCCAGACCGTCCTCGCCGAACGTGCCGGGGTCGGGATCGCTGATGTCTATGTCAAGGACGATGACCGGATCACCTTCGGCCGATACCAGCTCGAGGCACGAGAGACGCCGGGCCACACCAGCGGCTGCGTGACCTACGTGCTCGGAGACCACAGCATGGCCTTCACTGGCGACGCCCTCCTGATCCGAGGTTCGGGTCGCACCGACTTCCAAGCGGGAGACGCGGCGGCCTTATATCGTTCGGTCCATGACAAGATCTTTTCGCTTCCACCCACGTGCTTGCTTTACCCCGGGCACGACTACAAGGGGCGGACCGTCACCAGCGTCGACGAAGAGTCCCGGCTCAACCCAAGGTTGGGAGGAGGAAAAACCGTCGCCGAGTTCGTGGAGATCATGAGTAAGCTGCAGCTGGCCTACCCGAAGAAGATCGACATCGCGTTGCCGGCCAACTTGCACCTTGGTTTGAAGGACGTTTCGGTCACCGCTGAGCCCCTCGAGGGCCCACCTTGGGCGCCGATCGCCCGCAGCGCCGCCGGGATCCCCGAGGTGGGGCCGGAGTGGGTCGCCGCCAACCTTGGCGCCGGGCGTTTGATCGACGTCAGAGAAACCGACGAGCTGGTCTCGGAGCTCGGGCACATCGAAGGGATCGAACACGTACCTTTGGCGACCGTCACCTCTTCCGCCGCGTCTTGGGACCGTCAGCGCCCGATGATCGTGGTGTGCCGCTCCGGCGGCCGCTCCGGGAAGGCAGCCCTGCAGCTCGAGGCCTTGGGCTTCACCAAGGTGGTCTCGATGCGGGGCGGGATGCTCGAGTGGAATCGGGTGCGCCTGCCGATCACGCGAGATCCGGTGACGGCGCCGGCGGCGGCCGCGAGGGCCAGTTGATGCGGACCATCGCCTTCACCACCAACCTCCACCCCGATGAGTCGGCCACCATCGCCGCCGCCGCCGCCTTGGCGATCGCCAGCAAGGCCAAGTTGTACACGGTGCACGCGACCGCCGGTGGGCCCCCCGCCTCGGAGTTGCCTCACCCGGAGCTGCTGGCCCGGGGATGGGGCCACACCATCGAGGTCGAGCAGCTGGTGCACACCTGTTGTGACGACGTGACCGACACCTTACTCGACGCGCTCCGCCGGATCGGGCCCCAGCTGGTGGTGGCCGGCACCCACCAGCGGGGCAACCTCTCCCAACTCCTCTCCGGGAGCGTCGCCGAGTCGGTGGCCCGCAACGTCGCGGTGCCCACCTTGGTGATCCCGCTGGAAGGACGAAGTTTGGTCGACCCCTCCACCGGGGCCCTGAACCTCCGCCGGATCTTGGTGCCCCAAGGGGATCTCGCCAGCACCCGGGCCGGCCTCTCGGCGGCCGATTGGCTCTTGCGAGCGACCGGGGCGCCGGTGGCCGACACCCTGTTGCTCCACGTCGATGACGGGACGCCGATCACCGAACTCGAGGAGGCGCCGCCGACCCTTCGCGTTTTGCGCCGGACGCTCCAAGGTGGTTTGGAGCACGAGATCACCAAAGCGGTCTCGGAGCTCGACGCCTGTTTGGTGGTCATGGCTACCCGGGGGCACAACGGGGTGATCGACACCTTGCTTGGATCCCACACCGAACGGGTGTTGCGAGCGGTCCGTTGCCCGGTGCTGGTGGTCCCGGTCGGCGCCCAGCTGCATTGACGTCCCTTGGGCTCAGGCGCGCAACAGGGCGTGGAGATCGGCGATCAGCGCCGCCTCGGGGATCGGGGCCGGGGCCTCGTCGGCGGCCGTGCGACCTTTGCGTAGCCCGAGGACATCCCGGCTCAGCAGCGTCTGGGCCATCTGCATAAAACCACGGGAGCAGTCATCCAGCGGATCCAGCTGGATCAAGGGTCGCCGGGCGTTGATCGACTCTCCAAATCGCCGGTTGAAGCGGAGGTGCCCAAGTTGGTTGGCTTCGATTCCTAAGAAGTCCTGGAACATCTTGGCCACCGCCACCAAGGTGCCCCGCTCCTTCGGGGAGACGATCTGGTTGCCGATCAACTCGACGCCGAAGTGTTGTAGGCGAGCTTTGGCCATCCGCGCGTAGGTCGGGTCATGTTCCCTTAGCCGCGTCAGCAGCCCCGGGATCCGATCGGTTTCGCTGGGCGGAGAGGCGATCTGATAGAGCTCCCGCCGGGCTTGGGTGTCAGCCGCGCCTTCGATCGAGCGGTGGACCGCGGCCTTGAGAAAGGCATAGGCGTTCTGGAAGGAGGTGAGCTGGGGGAGCACCACGACCAACCGCAGGTCCGCCAGGTTATAGAGGTCGATCACGTCGAAGGAGATGCCGGCGCCGACGTCGATCAACACCACGTCGGCCGACACGTTGATCACCGCCTCCATCAGCCGGGCTTTGGCGTTGCCTTCCAGGTTGGCGGCCCCCGGGATGGCGCCACAACCGGGGGCCAACAGCAGGCCCGGGGTCCCGGTCTCGACCAAGATCTCGCTGAGTTCTCGGTGTTGGCCTTGGATGATCCCGTGGAGCGTAGGCCCGGTACGGTCCAGCCCGAACATCGTGTGTTGGTTGGCGGCGCCCAGATCCGCGTCGACCAGGACCGTCCGTTTCCCCAAGCGGGCGAGGGCCACCGCCAGGTTGGAGGAGACGATGCTCTTGCCGACGCCACCCTTTCCGCCTCCGATCGCGATGAAGATCTTGTCCGGGTTGGGCATGGCGCTCTTTCGGCTCAGACCATCGCTTGGTGTTGAGCTTCGTAGAGCTCCTTCACCTGTACGACCAAGTCCGCCATCGCCGTCGTATCGAGGTCAAAGTAGGAGGCGGACTCCTCTTCGGCCAGGTCGATCGGCTCGGGCTCGTCTTTGGGGGGCACCAAGGTCCCGATCTGTAAAGTATGGGCAATTTTGTCAGCCAGGTTGGTGGCGTAGACCAGGTCTTCGTTTCCTTCGGCCACCGTCGAGACCAACTCGAGGTCGTGGTGCAAAAAGACCGCTTGGCCCAGCCGGGGCGAAAGGGCCCACCGCTCGAGCAACAGCCCCCCCACGTCCACGTGGGAGAATCCAAACACCTGGTGTTCGGCCTCGATCGAGGTCAGGCCTTCTTCGGCGGCGAGCTGCACCGACTGAGCGAAGGCGTCCCGGGCACCGTTGTTCATCACCACCTTGCCGACGTCGTGCATCAGGCCGGCGACGAAGGACTCGTCTCGGTGGGGCAACTTCTTCTTCACGGCGATGGCGTGGGCGGCCACCGCCACCGCGACCGAATGTTCCCACATCGCGTGCTCCACCTTGCCGAAGCGTTTGTAGATCATCCGGTTGGCGACTGAGACCACGATGCCTCTAAGAGTATTGAGGCCGACGATCATCGCCGCCTGCTGGAGGTTCTTCACCTCCCGGGCCTGGGCGTAGAGCGGGGAGTTGGCCACCTTGAGGACCCGGGCGGTCAGGCCCTGGTCTTCGGCCAGGATGCGGGTCAGGTGGGAGACGTTGACGTCCGGGTTGGCCATCTCCTTGATGGCGCGCTGGGCCACGACTGGGATCGTGGGGATCTCCAGGTTCTTCTCGATCAGGATCGAGAGTTGGTTGGGGTCCTGGCGTTGTTGGGCGGCAAGCATAGAAGACACCCTCGGGGCGCTTCTCTGGTCATCGGCCAAGCTGGGCCGGCCTCAAGTGCCGCTTCTAAAGGCTGTTTTGACTAGTGGTTCTGGCCATCTGCCGCCGCGGTGGATCCTTTTGAGCCGAAGTGAGGTGCCCCTTGCCGGTACGTCTCAAGAGGGCCCGATCCCCCCCGATACATGTTCCTCGAGAGGCCAAGACGGTCTCGACTAGGAATCCACGGAGGAAACGCAGTTATGGCTATTGGAATCAATTCCAACATCATGTCGCTGAACGCCCAGCGCCAACTCGGACGGTCCGGGAACGACCTCGCCACTTCAATGGCGAGGCTCTCCAGCGGTCTGAGGATCAACAGCGCGAAGGATGACGCGGCTGGTTTGGCAATTTCTGATCGGATGACGTCTCAGATCCGGGGCCTGAACCAGGCTTCTCGGAACGCGAACGACGCCATCTCCTTGGCCCAAACGGCGGAAGGCGCGCTTCAGGAGAGCACCAAGTTGCTCCACCGGATGCGTGACCTCTCCGTGCAGTCTGCCAACGATTCGAACAGTGCCACCGACCGCGCGAACCTGCAAAAGGAGGTCACCCAGATCAAGGCAGAGCTGGACCGGATCGCGACCTCGACTCAGTTCAACGGTAAGAGGCTCCTCGACGGGACCTTCACCGCTCAGAGCTTTCATATTGGCGCTTTTGCCAATGAAAACCTCTCGATCAGCCTTGGGAATGCTCGTTCCAACAACATCGGAGCGAACGAGCTCAACACCTCAGGCGACAACGCTCAGGCTGCTACGGCGGCCGCTGCCCTCCCGGCTGCCAACTCGGTTGCCGCCGGCGAGGATCTCACGGTCTCCGGATCCCTCGGATCCGCGACGATCGATGTAGCGGTCGGCGCTTCGGCTCGAGCGGTGGCGCTCCAGGTGAACGGGGCGACCGCTGGCACAGGAGTGACGGCGACGGCGGTGACTAGGGCCCGGATCGAGAACGTGTCCGCGGGCGGAACCATTGCGTTTTCGCTCTCGGGCTCGGGCACGGCGGCTGTGCAGGCTACCGTGGCTTCGGCTGGGGACCTGAGTGAGCTCGCAGATTCGATCAACGGCGTCGCTTCGACCACGGGAGTCACCGCACAACTCAGCACGGATCGAGCCAGCATCGAGCTGGTCTCTTCCGAGGGTTATGATATCGGCGTCGCCAACAGCGGCGCTGGTAGCGGTGGTGACGCGATCGATATCGACGTGCAGGGCCTGGATCAGGATGGTGTGGCGGCTGGTGCGGCGGTGACGCTGGCCAGCGGTGGCAACGACAGCACGCGAGTGGGTGGGACGCTGACCTTCAGCTCTCCCACGAACTTCACGGTGACTTCTGCGGCAGCCGGTGCGCTGTTTGCGGCGACCACCGCGAATGCTTCGGCCCTCAACGCGGTGTCGGCGGTCAACATCGGTACCCAAGCTGGAGCGAATAACTCCATCGCGGTGATCGACGCGGCCATCCAGTTCATCGATGATCAGCGTGGTGACCTCGGCGCGGTGCAGAACCGACTCGAAGCGACCATCGCCAACTTGGACAACGTCGCCGAAAATGTTACGGCGGCGCGGGCCCGGGTGGTGGATGCGGACTTCGCGGCCGAAACCGCCAAGCTGACTCGGAACCAGATCCTGCAGCAGGCCGGTGTGGCGATGCTCGCGCAAGCGAACCAAGCCCCGCAGGTCGCGCTTTCGTTGCTCCAGCGTTGATGTTCGTTCCCGATAGCGGTCCGGTTTAGCCACTGGATCGCGCTTCTGGATCGATCGTCGACCTCTGCCCGCGCCACGCACCTGATGGGTCGTGACGGCGGGCAGAGGTCTGTCTTTTTTCGACGCACGTTTTTCGATACGCATCATAACGGACCGCGATCCTTCGCCAAGGGACCGATCCGCTCAACCGGGCCTGACGCTGCCCGATTGCTGCCTTACGAACGGGGCCAAGAAGGTCCCGTGCACATCCAAGGAGGATGAATCGTATGGCTATTGGCATCAACACTAACGTCATGTCGCTGAATGCTCAGCGCCAACTCAGCCGCTCGGGCAGCGACCTTTCGGTTTCGATGGCTCGCCTCTCCAGTGGTATGCGGATCAACAGCGCGAAAGACGACGCCGCTGGTCTGGCGATCTCCAATCGCATGACCTCGCAGATCCGGGGCCTCAACCAGGCCTCGCGAAACGCGAACGACGCCATCTCACTCGCCCAGACGTCGGAAGGCGCGCTTCAGGAGAGCACCAAGTTGCTCCACCGGATGCGTGACCTCTCGGTTCAGTCGGCCAACGACTCGAACAGCGCGACCGACCGCGCCAACTTGCAGAAGGAGGTCACCCAGATCAAGGCGGAGCTGGACCGCATCGCGACCACCACTCAGTTCAACGGCAAGAAGTTGCTGGACGGGACCTTTACCGCCCAAAGCTTCCACATCGGTGCCTTCGCCAACGAGAACATCTCGCTGAGCCTCGGGAACGCCCGGAGCAGCAGCATCGGCGCCAACGTCCTGCAGCTGGACGGCGACAACGCTCAAGCGGCGGCTGCCGCTGCGGCTTTGCCGGCGGCCAACTCGGTGGCGGCGGGCGAAGACTTGACCATCTCCGGGACCTTGGGTTCGACCACGGTTGACGTGGCCGTGGGCGGCACCGCCAACGCGATCGCGGCTCAGGTCAACGCGGCCAGCGCCGGCACCGGCGTGACGGCTTCGGCGGTGACCAAGGCGCGGATCGAAGGCGTTTCGGCGACGGGCAACGTGGCGTTTTCGCTGTCGGGTTCGGGCACGGCCGCCGTCTCGGCGAACGTGGCCTCGGCCAGCGACCTCACCGACCTGGCTTCGGCCATCAACGGTGTGGCTTCGACCACGGGTGTGACCGCGGAGCTGAGCTCTGACCGGGCCAGCATCGTGCTGACCTCGTCCGAGGGCTACGACATCGGCATCGCCAACAACGGCGCCGGGTCGGGTGGTGACGCGATCGACATCGATGTGCAGGGCCTCGACCAAGACGGCGCCGCGGCTGGCGCGGCTGTCACCTTGGCCTCGGGCGGCAACGATAGCACCCGGGTGGGTGGTTCCTTGAGCTTCTCTTCGGCGAGCAACTTTACGGTGACCTCCGCGGCGGCCGGTGCGCTGTTCGCGGCGACCACCGCCAACGCCTCGTCGTTGAGCGCGGTTTCGTCGATCGACATCGGTACCCAGGCGGGCGCCAACAACTCGTTGGCGGTGATCGACTCGGCGATTCAGTTCATCGACGACCAGCGGGCCGACCTCGGCGCGGTTCAGAACCGCCTCGAGTCGACCATCAGCAACCTCGACAACGTCGCCGAAAACGTCTCGGCCGCGCGGTCGCGGGTCGTCGACGCGGACTTCGCTTCGGAGACCGCAAAACTGACGCGGAACCAGATCCTGCAGCAGGCTGGCGTGGCGATGCTCGCCCAGGCCAACCAGGCTCCGCAGGTGGCTCTGTCGTTGCTCCGTTAGTGCATTGAGAGGGGTCCGGCGGGGTAGCGCGCCCCGCCGGGCTCCGAGGTGCCGGGTATGAAAACCGCGGATCTACCAACTGGCCTTCGCGCCCCTCGGCTCGAGGAGATCACCCGCCTTCAGCGGCTTCATCGAGACGAGGTCCGCCCTCATGGACTTGCTCCCCCGACCTCCGAGGTCGATCGGGAGGAGGTCGCAGTCAAACCTACTTCGCCTCCTTCGGGCGCTGAGCTCGAGGAGGCCCTCACCACGGTCAATCAGCACCAACAGGTCGTTCAGCAGTCCCTCCAATTTGAGGTCGACGCCGATCTGGATCGAACCGTCGTCAAACTGGTCGATAGTAAGACAGGAGAAGTGGTCCGGCAGATCCCCTCCGAAGAGCTGGTGGCGATCGCCAAAAGGCTCAAGGACTCCGGGAAACCGCCGGCCGGGCTCTTGTTCGAGACGGAGGTCTGATGGTCCGCGCAACAGGATTGGGCTCTGGCTTGGACGTCGAGGGGCTGGTCACTCAGCTGATCGCCGCCGAAGCCAACCCGCAGACCGTTCGGCTGAACCGAAACGAGACGGCGTTTCAAGCCAAGATCTCGGCTTATGGCGCCCTCCGCGGGGCCTTGACCGAGTTTCAGAACGCCCTCTCCGGTTTGAAGGATCTCACCTCCCTTTCGGCCCGGAAGGTGGTGATGTCCGACGACACCCACTTCGCCGCCACCGCCGGGGAAGAGGCAGTGCCCGGCGTCTACGAGGTCGAGGTGGTGAGTTTGGCCGAACCCCATCGGCTGATGTCCACCGGCGTGGCCACTCCAGCGACGGCGGTCGGCACCGGTACTTTGACCATCACCTCGGGCGCCGAGTCTTTTGCGGTCACCGTCGGCGCCAGCAACCAGACCTTGGAGGGGATCCGGGACGCGATCAACGCCGCCACCGACAATGACTCGGTGGACGCCACCATCATCACTGTCGACAACGGCAGCGGCGGCAGTGAGTCCCGCCTGATCTTGTCCGCTCGGGAGACTGGGACCGCAAATGCAATCCAGGTTGCGGTCACCGGCGACGGCGACGCCAACAACACCGACGCCCTGGGGCTCTCCCAGTTGTCGTACACCACCGGCGCCCAGAACCTGACCGAACAGCAACCGGCCGTGGATGCGGTCATCGAGGTCTACGGCCAGACCGTCACCCGCAGCACCAACTCGATCGAAGACGCGATCACTGGCGTCACCTTAGATCTGAAGGAGGCCGAGGTCGGCGCAACCACCACGGTGACCATCAGCCTGGACACCGGGAAGCTCAAGGACTCGATCAACGGCTTCGTGAAGTCGTACAACACCCTCACCGCCAACCTTCGGAACCTCTCGAAGTACGACGCGGCCACCGGCAGTAAGGGCGCCTTGTTGGGTGACAGCACCCTGCGGGCGGTCGACTCGCGCTTGCGCCGGATGATCGGCGAGGCCGCCGACGTGGACGGGGCCTTCAAGACCCTGGCTTCGATCGGGGTGAAGGTCGACGACAAGGGCGTCTTGTCGGTGGACGCCGACGACCTGGACGCCGCCTTGGCCTCGGACTTCGCCGACGTCGCCACCTTGTTCGGCGCCGAAGAGACCGGCCTGGGCGCACGCCTCGACGAGATGCTCGAAGGATATACTGAAGGGAAGGGCATCATCCAGGCCCGGGTGGACGGCCTGCAGGCCGGGCTCAAAGACGTGGCCGACCAACGGGTGGCCTTGGAGCGCCGCATCGAAGGATTGGAGAGCCGCTTTCGGGCCCAGTTCAACGCGATGGATCAGATCGTGTCCCAACTCAGCTCCACCTCCAGCTTCCTCGCCGGTCAGCTCGCCAGCCTGCCGGGATTCGTGCGGTAGCCACCGATGAGCGCCGAGTTGCCCCCGATCTTTCGAGAAGCCCTCTCCCTCAACGGCGTGATCCGGGAGGTCGCCAAAACCGGCGACTTCGATCAGGTGTTGCGCCTGCTGGAGGAGCGCCAAGCGATGTTGGAGGAGGCCTTCTCCTTCGGCGTCCCTCCCGAGGTGGTGCCGCTGTTGCGCGCCGAACTCGACCACCTGCGCCAAGCCGACCAAGAGCTCCTGACCCTTTTGGAAGAGGCGCGGCTGGCTCTCCGAGAGAACCAACGTTCGCTCGACTTGGAACGCCGAGCTCAAGTGGCGTACGGCCGCGTTTGAACCCGGCCCAGAACGGCCGAACTCGATTGCTGAGCCACCCATGACCAACGGTTACAAGCAGGCCTACCGCTCCAACCAATTTACGGGCATGCCCCCCGAGCGCATCACCCTGGCGCTCCTCGACGGCGCCCTCGCCGAACTCGAGCGGGCCCAAGACGCCTTCGACCACAAGGACGTCCCCCTCCGGGGTGAGTCCATCGGCCGGGCCCTGGCGATAATCTGCGAACTCCAGAACACCCTCGACCTGGAGAAGGGCGGAGAACTCGGCCAGAACCTCCACGGGCTCTACGCCTTCATGATCCGAGAGCTCCTGCAAGCCAACTTGAAGGCCGACGCCAGCAAACTCCCGGCGGTGCAGGTGCCCCTGAGAGAGATCCGGGACGGCTGGGCCGAGATGATCGCCGCCTTGATAAGGCCGGCCTCGGTGGGCAACGCCCCGATCAAAGCCTACCTCTGAGTCAGTCGTTCCAGTAGTGCTCGAGGCGATAGGTTGCGGGGCCCGGCGCCCCATAGACCACCACGTTGAAGTTGCCGCTGAGACTCGCCTGGAAAGTGCAAGTACGGACGTTGCCGCTGGTCATGCACGAAAGGCCTGAAACTGGGCTTCCGTAGACGGTCAGAGATGCCGTGCCGCTCAGGATCGTCATCCTAATCTCGTGGGTATAGCCGGACTGAGCGCTCTGGGTATAGCTCGCCCACTGGCCATAGTGGACCGTGCAGGCGCTGCACACGACCTTGCCACCCGCGAACACGGTCGGGCTAATGCTGAGAAGGGAGAGGAGGAGGAGTACGGGGATGAATCTCTTCATGCCTTCGGGATATCCCCCCCCCCATTTCAGGTCAAGGGAGGTCCTTCACGATGATGAGGGGACTCGATGAAGAGTAAGCTCCTGAGTCGGCCTCCACCTCGAAGTCGACTGTCGCCCATTCGGTGTCGGTGGAGCTGAAAGGAAGCTCCTCCACCTTAATCGGGTCGGCGTAGAAGAGAGCCTCTTCATTCACCACCAGGTCGATGATCTTCTTGTCCTGGTTGAACGGCTTGATCACGATGGTGGGTTTTCTCAGCTTGCCCGCGTAATCGCGGTTGAGGTTCAGGTACGCCGCGAACACCTCCATCGGGCAGGTCGGACAGGCGATGCCGTCGGGCTGGGGCGTCGAGAAGGGCCGGGCGTGGTGGTTTTCGAGTTGGCTGGCGGGGCAGTCGTGGGTGCTGAGAGGGTCCAGGGAGTAGTATTGCCCGACGCAGGGGGCGAGGGCGGCGACCGGCTGAACGACGGGCTGGGTGCACTCCAGCGGTTGAATGCTCTGGGTGGTGATGTCCGGTCGAGCGTCCCGGAAGGCGCTGGACTTGGTGCATTGGGGGTTCGTGCTGGCGCCGAGCTGCTGCAGCTTCTTGAGCGTCCCGCAGATCGAGACCCGGGCCACGTTATTGTTGCAGTCGGGGGCGACGCAGAGCTCCCGCGTCAGTTCGACGCTCCGCCCGGGGAGCAGCACCCCGGCCTCCCTCACCAGCTTCATGACGTCGTGGGCGCCTTGGTTCGGTTTGTAGCGCCAGGCGATGGCCGCAGCGGCCGAGGCTACCGCCGACGCGACCGAACTTCCGGTGAAGACATCGGTGATCTCAGCGGCGCCATTGGAGATGCTGATGTGGCTGGCGGGGGCCACCAAAGGGGGCCGGCTCAGGGGTCGACGGTTTGGCAGCTCGGTGTCGCGTCCGTCGACACCGCCAACGGCGTAGACGATCCGCTGGTATGAGGTCGTGGGGACCGGAAGGGTCACGCCCGGGGCCAACGCCGAGCACTGGGCGACGGTCGGTGCGGCCTTGGCCTCCCACGCGCCGGGGTGGGAGGGGCCCATCGATGGGTTCGGGCCGTCGACTGAGTTGCCCGAAGCAGCGACGACCAAGGCGCCCTGGCAAACGGCGAGGCTGATCGCGGTGTAAATCGCTCGAATCGGGGGGATAGTTGATGGAGATCGTCGGCAGGGAAGTTGCCTCCGTAACGGGCCCCGTCCCACCCGACGCTCAGGTTCAGGACGGTCTTCCCGGGTTGGGTGGCGGCCGTGGCCATGGCTTGGTGGATCGCCAGGGCGAGGTCTCCGAAGCTCCCAAAACGCCCGCCGGTTGGATCCCGGACGAGGCCGGTGGCCGACCTAATCAAGGGCAGAGCGAGGGTGTTGGCCACCTCCGCCGCGCAGGTTGGGCTCCCCGGGGGGCACGCCAGCTGACGGACGATCATGCCGACCATCTTGCCGTGTTCGATCAGACCCTCGGCGGGGAACGGAAAACCGGTCTGTTCGGAGGAGTCGACGACCACCACCTTGGTCGGGGGCTGGCCGAGTGAGTTCGGCGTGGGCGTGGGGAGCGGGGCGACCGAGTCGACTTGGGCGCGAAAGGCGGCCTCCAACGCCGCCTGGTTCTCCATCGTCAGCTCCGTGGCGTGTGGAGTCACCACTGCGCAGTCGAGCTTCGGGGAGTCCAGGCCGAATCCCCAAGTCGGGAGCTTGGCGATCGCTGGCGGTCCGGAGCCGTACCAGGTGAACACGCAGTAGTTGGCGAGGTCGCCAGAGATGTCGCCATTGAAGAGGGGTTCGACGTGCCAAGCGCTATTCGGGATGGGAACGCAGGACGATCGCTGAGGGGCGAAGCCGATGTAGCGGTCACCTTCGCAGGTCGCTAGCGGTGGATCGGCCATGGCGGTTCTGGCGGCCAGGCTGAAGCAGCCGAGCCCGAACAACCACAGCGGGGAGCGGAGAGGTCGATTGAGGATCATCGTTGTGGACATATGAGGTGAGGGCCTGGTCCCTGACATGGGTGGGTGAAGGTTTCGTGGGCTATGGTGTAACTATTCGAAAGGACTGCCAATCCTCCGTGGATGCTTCTTCGGCGAGGCTCGCCACTGCGGCTTGGTAGGCGCGATCGATCGGGGCCGTCGGGGTCCGGTAGAGCGCCTCCACGAACCGCCGGGCCAGGCGGTCGGGGACCGGTCGGCTCGGGCCTACGATCCAACTCGCGCCCGCCAAGGCGAAGGCCTCGGCCAGGGCCACTTGGGGCGCCGTGCCCTCTCCCGGACCGGTCCCTTCGCAGCTCGAGAGGACGACGGTGGCCGGCGCTCGCGGTAAGGTCAGCAACTCTCCAGCGGTGAGGGACTGCGCGCCGGCGAGGAGGAGGGCGCTCTCCAGGCCCCCAGTGCTGTCCGTGACGCTATGGCCGGCGTAGTGGAGGTGAGAAGTCTGGGAGAGGGCTGCGAGCAGAGCGCTGCGGGTGGCCGAGGCGCCCGAGAGGAGCAGCACGGGACCCGACGCCTTGAGCCGATCGTTGAGCCAACGGCCCTCGTCCCTGGCCTCTGGCAGGTCTTCCCGAGGATCGACCGCGATCAGCGCGTTGCCTGAAACCGCTGCGCCAGCCTCAAGGCCTCCATCGACCGCGTAGCTCACGAGGTGCGTTGCAATAAGGGCCTGGCCCCGCCAAGGGGCGGCGTGGAGGTCCTTGGCGGCGAGGGGGCCGTCGAGGAGCAACTCGACGTGTTGGGTTCCAGAGAGCTCCTCCGAAAATGGCTCCAACAAGGCTCGCCCCAGGCCTGGAGGCGTGAAGTCCTCCGGAGCCAGCTCGACCCACGAGCACCGGGCGGCAGAGCGGGTCTGTGCACACGCCAGGTACCGCCTCGCGCTCTCCGCCGAATAGAGGAGAACCAAGCGGTCCGGTGGGAGCACCCCTGAAGCTTTGGCCCTCCCAGGCCTCACGATGGTCAAGGCGTTCTCCAGGAGGCCTCGCCGGGTGCGCAGAGCCGTCGCCTGCGCTTCGGCGGTCCGGGGCAACCGCTCACTTGCCGCGCCCCAGGAGGCGTCGAGGGCGGACTCCATGTTCCGCGTCGCGAGTCGATACTCCTCGACGACCGCGGCCCACCGAGCCCGGTCTTCAGGCGGCAACGCTTCCAGGCGCGCCGTGGTGACGAGGACATCGTGCCTCTGAGCTCGCGCTTCCCGCGCGACGTTCATCGCGTCTTGGGCCCGGCCCTCCGAAAAGAGCAGCCTGATCTCTGCCCACGTCGCGCGTCGCCGCGAGGAGAGAAAGGAGGCGCGGCCCCCATCAAGGGCAAGGGCCACCGACTCGTCGCGGAGCACGGCGGCTGCGCTTCGATAGGCGGCGCGGGCCTCCTCCTTCCGTCCCAGGGGCGTCAGGGCGCTGGCGCGTCCGACCAGGGTGCGCCACACGGCCGAGGGGCTCGTACCTCCCGCCTCTTGAGCCATGGTGTCGTAGCGTTCCAGGGCCTGCCCGGGTTGGCCTCGGGCCAGGGCTAGGCCGGCTTCCAGTTCCCTTAGCCACAAGCGGCGCTCGAGGGTGGCCTCGGCACCCAGCTGGCGGGCCTCTCGCAGTTGGGTCTCTGCGGCCGGGAGGTCGCCGGCCAGCAGTAGGAGGAGACCAAGGTTGATCGCGCTGTTCCCGGCCTGGTCCCGATCTGGGCAGGAGCGCCTGAACAAATCCTGCGCGGCGCGACCGGTCTCGATGGCTCGAGCCAGGGCTGCTTCTGTCCGCTCGTCATCGACGATCGACAGCCAAGTCAAGCCGCGCAAAACAGTCGCCTCGTTACATGGGTGCCTGAGCGTCATGTCGTGGTTGCGAAGACCCTCTAGGATGCGGCGCTGCTCTTGGTACCTGCCCTGGTCACCGAGGATGCGTCCTTCAAGAAGGGCTGCAGCCCAGTCGGTCTTGGCGCGCTCGACCCGCGACGTCACTGCGCGCACGGACCTTATCGCGGTTTGGGCGGAACGAAGGTCGCCAGTGCGCATCGCTAGTGCGGCACGGTAATAGCGGTGGTGGATCGCGCCGAGAGTATCCTCCGGTAGTTGCACCGCCTCGACCTCGTTGAGGATCCGATCGGCCATCTTTAGGTCCCGGTCTCCGTCCACTGCCGTCTGGGCAATCGAGAGCTGTTCATTCACAGCGCGGGCGACTAGCCCTGCGCCCTTGGCGACCTCAACCGCCCGACCCCACTTCTCTCGGGCCTCATCGATCTCGCCTCGTCTCCCGTGAGCCGCGCCCAACTGCTTGAGGGCCTCCGCTGCTTCTCTCGGCTCCTTCGACTCCTTCAGCACCTCCCACTTCTCTTTGGCCTCGGCCTCTTTGCCTTCGCTCTGGAGGCGTTCGGCCTCTTTCATCAGCTCGGACTTTTCGTGGAGCTCGAGGGGCCAGCGGCGGCTGTCGATGCCTTTTCGGCGGGCCTCGATGATCACCGCGCCGGCGGTGGCGGTGGCGATGAAGCGGGTTCGGTAGCCGTCTTCGTAGGGGTGGAACTTGACCGGCGAGGGGCCGTGGTCGGTCTTGATCGAGAGCTGGGCGCCTTCTTTGACCTTCACCCAGATCACAAGTTTGGTGGGGCCGTCGATCTCGCAGATCGGGCCCTTTCGGAGGTCCCGGCAGCCGACGAGCTCCAGGGTCTCGATCAGGTCCTCGGGCTTGGGTTGGCAGGCCGAGGTCAGGAGGACGAGCAATGGCCAGGGGGAGCGGCGCATTCGGCCCCATAGAAGCGCGAACGCCCCCCGGAGCCAACCCGCCGTTCAGCGCGGGCGGACGATCAACTTCACGCTCTTCGACTGCTGGTCAGCGTGGAGCCCGTCGGGGGCCTCGGGCAGCTGGCCAGGGCGGCCAACGACCATCACCACGGTGACCGTCCCGGTCTCGACCCCCAACAGCTGGGCCGGGGTGCCACGCCAACGAAGGGCGCCGTCGGGGGAGATCTCGGGCGCGGCGGCGATCACCCTGACCGTTGTTCCCTCCTCGAGGAACAGCCGCCCGGCCAACGCACCTTCGGCCGGTTGATCCGGGACCAACACCAGCTCGATGCGTGAGTCGGAGCGC
Source organism: Deltaproteobacteria bacterium (assembly GCA_016703535.1). GTDB lineage: Bacteria > Myxococcota > Kuafuiibacteriia > Kuafuiibacteriales > Kuafuiibacteriaceae > Kuafuiibacterium > Kuafuiibacterium phototrophicum. The sequence continues at coordinate 2,540,682 of JADJBV010000002.1, forward strand.
ACCGTCGGGGCCCGGGGCAGGTCTTCACTCCGGTACAAGGCGTCTTGGACCTGGGCGTTGACGGCATAGCTCGGCAACGGCGCGTAACGATCGGTCATCGCAAAGATCCCGATCATGATCGCGGCGGCCAAGGCCAACAGGCTGCCGACGATCGGCGCCTTCCGGAAGGGGAGGGTCCGAACCTCGGCCAAACTCCGCTCTGCGATCCGATCTTGGGTGGCCTCGCTGAGGGGCGCGTAGAGCTCCAGCGCTTCGGCCAACTTTGGGTCGACGGCCGATCGGGCCAACAGTGCTTGTCGGGCCTCAGGGGACAGGCGACCCGAGGCATAGGCCTCCAGCTCGGCGTCCAAGGCTTGATCTTGTTCCGCCATCAGCTGTGCCACTTCTTTCGGCAGCAGGTCATCGGCCATGAGCGTCCTCCGTGGCCAGTTCGTCTCTGAGCTCTCGGACCAATCGGGAGAGGCGGCTCCGCCAGGCGTAAAGGGCGTCCGGTGAAGTCCCGGTACTTTGGGAGACCACATCAACTGATTGGTCCTCTATGTATAGAAGTTGAAAGAACTGACGTCCCTTCGGGCTGAGGCGCTCCCGGAGGCGGTCCGCCAGCTGCGCCAGAAGCTCTCGGGAGGCGACCAGCTCTTCGTGGCTGGCCGAGCTGCCCCCCAAACGAACGATGGTGTCGGTGAGGGTGGGATCTTCGGTCCAGGGGTTGCGCTTGCCGGTGCGCATGATCATCCCTACCTCGCGCTCGGCCAAAAATCCGACAAAACGTTCGAAGGAGAGCCCCCGGGCCTGATCCCAGGCCAACAGCGCCCGTCCCTGGTGCGCCAGCAGCGCCGCGAAGACCTCCTGCATCAGGTCCTCCAGCTCTTGCCGGGTGTTCCGGCCCCGGGAAGAGCTGGCCCTCCGCAACAAGGTCCTCGCCACTCGCGTTTGAATGACGGGCGTCAGCGCCGCCACCAGCCCGCGCATCGCCGGTTCGTCGCCCGCCAAGGCCCGCTTCAAGTGGGCTTTGATCGTGTCCTCGGACGCAGACGACAACTCCAAGACCTCGGCGCGCATCCACCGCTGAACATAAGGGTGCCCGATCGACTCCGCAACTCGCGCGCCGAGGATTTCGCGTGTTGTCCGAGGGATGTCAGATCCTACCGATGGTCCGCATATCAGTGAAGACCGAGCTCCATTCAGTGGAGCAGTTGCGCCTCCAGGCTGCACCACGGGGCGTTGCTCTGCCAGTCGGTGCCCAAAAACTGCCCCGATTCGCTGGCCAGATCGACCCACTTCAGGCCGCTCTCCACGTGGTGGCAGACCCAGTCGTCGCGCCCGTCGTTGTTGACATCCCCCACGAACAAGCGGGACCCGCCGCTGGTGCACCAGTTGTTGGCGACGGCCCAGTTGGATCCGCCGAACTCGCCGTCCAGGTTGGCGTAGTCCAGGTGTTTGTCGCCGGTGCGCGGGTCGTAGCAAAACAGATCGTCTCGTCCGTCGCCGTTGTAGTCGCCGACGATGATGGTCCGCGTTTCGGCGCCATTGCACCAGCCGCCGGCCCGGGTCCAGTCGTAGCCGCCGAACTCCCCGCTGGCGTCGGCGTAGTCGATGCCTTGGCTGCCGGTCGCGAAGTCGTGGCAGTAGAGGTCGGCCCGCTGGTCGCCATTGAAGTCGCCCACGAACACCCGCTGGCGGTCTTCGTTGCAGAAGCTGGCGTTGGCGCGGCTCCAGTTGGTCCCGCTGAACTCTCCATTGGCGCCCGCGTAGTCGATGAACTGAGCGCCGCTGATGAAGTCGTAGCAGAGCAGGTCCTCTCGCCCATCGCCGTCGTAGTCGCCGATCAAAAGTTGCCGGGTGTCGCTGGCGGTGCACCAGGCCGCGCTGCTCGACCAGTCGGTGCCGCCGAAGGTGCCGCTGTTGTTGGCCCGGTCCACGAAGCGGGCGCCGCTCAGCTGATCAAAACACAGAAGATCGGTCCGATCGTCGCCGTTGAAGTCGCCGGTGAAGAGCAACCTCCCTTCGGTGGTGTTGCACCAGCCGCTGGGGCTGACCCAGTCGCTGCCGTTGAACTGTCCGCTCCCAAAAGCGCGATCCAAATACAAGGTGCCGCTCGAGGTGTGGTGACAGAGGAGGTCCACCTTGCCGTCCAAGTTGAAGTCCCGGAGGTGAGGATCGTCGGCGTTGGGCGGCCCATACAGCCGTTCGGTGCCGACCCGATCGGTGGCGCTGAGTTGGCTGGCGTTGGCGCAGTAGCCCATGATCGAGTCGAAGTCGTAGGGCCCAAAGACGTGGGTGCTGTCGGGGCCGAGAAGATCTCCCGGGCACACCTCGGGGCTGTCCCAACGTTGATGTTCATGCCCGTAGCCCAAGACGTGACCGAACTCGTGGAGGGTGGAGGCCACGATGCAGGCCCTCCGATCCAAATTGTTGGCCGTGCAGCGCGGCCGCCACTCGTGCACGTTGTCGTTGAAGTCTACGTACACTTCCGTCAGTGGCCCGCCGTCGTAAGCGGCGCTGTACGCTCCGCCGATCTCGATGACCACGCCCTGGGCGCCCGGAGCACATTCACCCCAGCCGACGAAGTTGAGGTTGGCGCTCCGCATCCAAGAGCGTTGACCTCGCAGCGCCTCTCGGACCCAGCCCTTTTCGGTCGCGTAACCTGCGGTCAACCAACACACCGGGATCTCGCGTTCCGTCCGGAGGATGGCCGCCTCGTAAAAGAGGTCCTGGGCCGAGGTCCCCAGGGGCTCGGGGCTGGGCGAGGCGTCGGGCCCGCAAGCCCAGAGCAGGGTCAGGGGCCAAAGGGCCCAGCGGGGGAGCAGCTTCATGCCCCTCCTTCGCCGCGCGGGCGGGAGATCTGACCCGAGGGCCTGCGGTGTCCAGGTAGCACCAAGTGGGAGCGACCTTCCGCCCCGGTAACGCGGCGGCGCCAAAAGCCCCAACAATTCGTTGGAACCCGAGTTGCGACAGGAAACGCCCAACGGTGGGGCCCGCTTATCGGCCTCCCAGAGGATCTCCATGACCCAAGCCCGCGCGTTTCGCCCCGAAGACATCCGCAACATCGTCCTGCTCGGCCACGGAGGTTCGGGCAAGACCACCCTCGCCGAGGCCATCCTGCACAAGACCCACACCATCACCCGCATGGGTTCGGTCGACGACGCCTCCTCGGTCAGCGACTTCGAACCCGAGGCCAAGGCCCGGCATCACTCCACCAGCTCGACCGTACTTTTTGCGCACCACGAAAAGCGCGAGATCAACATCATCGACACCCCGGGCCACCCCGAGTTCATCGGCGCGCCCCTTTCGGCCCTCACCGCCGTCGAGACCGCGGTGATCGTGGTCGGCGCCACCACCGGCATCGAGCTCAACACCCGCCGACTCTTTCACGCGGCAGGTGAAGCGGGCTTGGCCCGGATGATCGTCATCAACAAGATCGACTTGGCCAAGACCTCCCTCGAGGCCCGAGTGGCCGAACTCAAGGAGGCCTTCGGCGATCGCCTGCACTGCATCAACCTCCCCAGCCAAGACGGCACCGACGTCATCGACTGTTTCGACAAAGAGGGTGGGCAGGCCGACTTCGGTTCGGTCGAAGCGATCCATCGGGAGATGGTCGAGGCCACGGTGGAGGTCGACGACGCGGCCCTCGAGAAGTACCTGAGCGAAGGGAAGATCGATCTCGCCGAGCTGAAGAAGACCTTCATCCGGGCCATGAGCCTTGGCCAGGTGGTGCCGGTCTTGTTCACCAACGCCAAGGCCGGCGTCGGCGTGGAAGATCTGCTGCACATCTTGGTGGAGGAGGCCCCCAGCCCCGTCAGCGGTCGGCCGCGGCGGCTCAAGAAGGGCGACACCTTGGTCGAGCTCGCCTGTGATCCGGACCAGCCGTTTTTGGCGCAGGTCTTCAAGGTGGCCAACGATCCGCACCTGGGCGCCCTCGCGATGTTGCGAGTGCTGCAGGGCAAGATGGACGGCAGCACGCCGTTCATCGCGGGGGACGAGGGCAAGGCCAAAAAGGCCAACCACGTGCTCAAGGTCGAGGGTCGTGATCATCCCGAGCTGGAGGCGGTGGCCCAGGCCGGCGACATCGTGGCCATCGCCCGGGCCGAAGACGTCCACGTTGGGCAGCTGCTCCGAGATCCTTCGATCCCGCCGGGCTTCGCGGCCTTGCCGATGGCCGCGCCCGTCCCGATGTTGTCGTTGGCCATCGCCGCCAAGAAGAAAAACGACGAGGTGAAGTTGGGCGCAGCGGTGCAGAAGATCCTGGAAGAGGATCCAACCCTGAAGGCGACCCAAGATCCGGTCAGCCACGAGCTGGTGTTGAGCGGCATCGGCGACGTGCACCTGGCGGTGGCCCTGGAGCGCCTCAAGAACCGCTTCCACCTGGAGGTGGAGTCGAAGCGGCCCAAGGTCGCCTACAAAGAGACGGTGCTGGGCCGGGCCGAGGGCCACTACCGCCACAAGAAGCAGACCGGCGGCGCTGGACAGTTCGCCGAGGTCTACCTGCGGATCGAACCGCTCAAGCGCGGTGAGGGGCGGGTCTTCGCCAGCGAGGTCTTCGGCGGCGCCATCCCGACCCACTTCATCTCGGCGGTGGAGAAGGGTGTGGAGGATGGCCTCAACGAAGGCGCCTTGGCCGGCTTCCCGGTGCAGGACGTGAAGGTGGTGGTCTACGACGGCAAGTCCCACGCCGTCGACAGCAAGGACATCGCCTTTCGGACCGCCGGGAAGTTTGCGGTGCGGGACGCCTTGCAGAAGGCTCGGCCGGTGTTGCTCGAGCCGATCGTCTCCTTGGAGATCACCGTGCCCGAGCAGTTTTTGGGCGACGTCACCGCCGATCTCAAGCACGTGCGGGCCAGGCTTTTTGGCGTCGAGCCCGCCCAAGCGGGGCACAGCCTGATCCACGCCGAAGCGCCGATGGCCGAGCTGGGCAACTACGCCAGCCAACTCCGGAGCCTCACCGGTGGCCAAGGCAACTTCACCATCGCGCCGGCCCACGAGGACTTCGTGCCCCTGCCGCTGCAGCAGAAGATCGTCGCCAGCCGACCCCAAAGTGGCGGGTCCGAGGTCTGAGTCATAACGCCCACGCCCGGGCCTGGGGCGAGACCGAACAGCGGGTAAATACCGACGATTTTATCGGGTTTACGCCTATCGACGGCCCGCCCTCCAGGTGGCGGACGGCAGATGGGAGGGTTCCCAAGGGCCCGAACCTCGGTCAACGTAGCGAACTTGGGCACTCAGCTGGGTCAAAAGGCGTCGGCCCCGTGGAGCCTCGTCGCGATCGCGATGTCGGCCGGGATCTTCGCCTGCGAGGGCAACATCCGGGATCGAAACCGCGGGGTGTCGGGGGGCCGGGACGCTGCGATCCTGGACATCAACCTCGACGCCTCACTCCTCGATCAAGGGACGGTGCCGGCTGACGCGGGCGAAGGTCCACCGGACGCGGGCCCCTTCGATGACGCCTCGCTCCCCCCCGACGCTGGCCCCGGCGTGACCGGTGCTTGCCGCGACGGCCTCGACAACGATGGCGATGGCCTGATCGACCTGGACGACCTGGGCTGCACCTCGGCCCAAGATGGCACCGAAGGCGGCTTGCCGAACGGGACCATCGAAAACGAGTGGACCGTCTTCGAGCCGGCGGCCGACACCCGGATGATCTACGTCAGCCGTTCGGTCGGCAACGACAGCTACGACGGCCTCGCGCCCGAACCCAGCGGCGGCAACCGGGGCCCGAAGGCCACCTTCGCCGCGGCCCGAGGGCTGGTACGCGCCGGCGGCGCCGACTGGTTGCGCCTGCGCCGGGGCGACAGCTGGAGTGAAGATCTTCGACCGGGCACCTTGTCGGGGCGTTCAGCCACTGAACCCACGGTGATCGCGCCCTACGGCGTCGGCGCGTTGCCACGGATCACCGCCGACGCTTACTTCTCGGAGAACAACGCGCGGTTCATCGCCTTGTTGGGCATCGACTTTGGCTCCGGCGCGGTGGTGGCCAACGGCAACGGCGTGAACCACATCCTCATCGAAGGTTGCCGCTTCGCTGGCACCCCTTTCAGCGCGATCGTCTTGTCCGGTCGCGCCAACTTGTCGATGAACACGATGGCGGTCCGCAACAACGTCATCAACTCGACCGGCGACAACGCCACCTACTTCGTCAGCGTCACCGGCGCCTTGCTCGAGGGCAACCTGATCTATCGGCCCGCCACCAACAACGGCTCCAACCACGCGATGTACATCACCCGCACCGGCAACTCGGGCTACGTCACCCGCAAAAACCTGATCTACATGGGCAAGCCGGGGGGCATGGGGATCATGCAGCGGGCCGGCGGGATCTCGGAGCTCAACGTGGTGGCCGACGTCGGTGGCATCGCCATCCCTATGGGCGAGTGCAACGACGAAGGTGGCCCCGGCGCCGGCCCTTGTTTTGCGCCGGTCCAGGTCACCATCCGCAACAACTTGATCGCGGGGATCCGCAGCGACGCTTCGGCGGGCATCGGCATCTTCCTCAAAGATCCCTACGTGGCCTCGGGCGTCGTCGAGCACAACCTGGTGGCCGACTCCCGCCGTGGTGACTTTCAGTTGGTGGACGAGGTGGTGACCAACAACAACCGCCGAGTTTCGGCGCCCTACGTCGGGGCACCCGCGGGCGCGACCATGCTCGAGGCCTACCACGCCAGCTTGGGCGGCTCGGGCAACGCCCAGCAGTTTTTTATGGAGGCGATGGCCAACCTCCGCTTCCACGACGCCAACCCGGCCTACCAGGCCCAGGCGATCATCGACTTCGCCCAGAGCAAAGTTCAGTAGCGGTCCTTCAGGGCCTGAGGCCGAGCCACTTTTGTTGGGCCCTCTGCTCGAGGTGGCGGGTCAACTCCATGATCCGCCGGTGGCCTGGATTGGCCGCCATTTGGGCCTTGATCCGGGTGTAGTCCCGGGCCACCAAGCTGCTGCGGCCCACCCAACGATCCAAGGTCCGGAGGGCCAGATCTTGTTCGGCCGGGGACAGGTACAGGATCTCCGCCAGGTGGGTGAGGCCCGGCGCCGTCAGGTTGAAGGTGTCGTTGTTGGGGCCCAAGGTGATTCGGCCCCCGGTCCAAGGATCCCACTCGCCGTAGATCGCCAACACCCGCTCGGCCCGGGTCCGGAGGCGCTGGTCGACGTTGCGCATGGTCGTTGGATCCAAGGACGGCTCTTGGCCCCAAGGGTTGGGCGTGAGCGGCGCGGGCGGGAGGGCGTCGAAGTCGACGCCGATCAAGGCCTGTTGCAGCTCGGCCAGGAAGTCGACCGATGGTCCCCCCAGCTCCCGAGCGACTTGGTAGTAGTAGGGGTTGAGTTCGGGGTCATAGGCCCCCTGCTCGAAGTAGGCCTCGGGCGAAAACGGGAAGATGCTGGCCAGGTCCTCGATGCCCAGGCCCCGGGGCGGGAGTTGGGTGCACAACTCGGGGCTCGCCGAATACTGCCAAAAGCCCCAGCGCCAGCCGAGGGCGGGGTAGAAGCTGAGGATCTCCAGGGCCTCTAGGCTGTAGTTGTTGGCCCGAGGATCCGTGGCCAGGTGGTATTCGGCCAACTCCGCCCGTCGCTCCACGGTCTCCCGCTCCAGGTCGACGATCCGCTCCCGGCAGGCGCCGTCGCTGGGCCCGATCTGGGCCAAGAAGGCGGCGTAGCGGGTGTCGAGCCCGAAGCTGATCGGCGCCACGTAGGGCACGATCCCGGCGAGATCTTGCGGGTGGTAGTGGTGGTGGAAGATGGCGGTCATCCCGCCTTTGCTGTAGCCCGAGCCGATCCAAGGCCCGCCGTAGATCGCGCTCAACAGCGTGACGATCCGGTGCGAGTCGGCGGCCGATTGGACCACGGTCAGGAAGTCCCACCTCGGAGACGCAGCGATCGACTCGCCGAAGAAGCGGTGTTCGACGGTCAGTTGATTGGCCTGGAGCGCCACGGTCGGTTCGATCTCCGAGGACGTAAACTCCATCGGATTGCCGAAGAGGCCGTAGCCGGTGGTGTGGAGGACCATCGGCGCCGTTTCACTGCGGTGGATCAAGACCAACCGTTGATCGAAGGTCGGCCCTTGGGGATCGTTGTGGTCTTCGGGTTGGCGAAAACGGAGGAGGAAGGCCCGGGTGCCCGGCAAGCTAGCTTGCACTTCCTGGACCCTTAGCCCCGGGATCCCGCGCAGGGCCTGGAGGATGTCCCTCGGCGGTGGAGGTTCGGCGTCCAGGATCCCCATCTCCGGGACGCCTCGATCCCTGACCCCCCGATCACGGGCGGGACCGGCGTCCGGAATCAAGAACCCGTTGTCGGTGAACTCTTCGGGGCCTCCGTCGGTGGGGCCGAAGATCGGCGCCCACGGGCCCCCGAGGCCCAAGCCCCCGACCTCGGCCTCTCCACACGCGAGCAGGGACCCGGTCAAGAGGAGGGCCGACCACCGAGGGGACATCCCTCGAGTGTACCCAGAGCGGGTCGGCGCTGACCAGACCAAGCCCGGCCGGGTCAGCGGTCAGGTCAGCGGATCGACTGTGAGGAGAAGGCTCGCGTCAGCCGTTCGGTGCCTGTCGCCGGCAGGGCCGGGACGAAGAGATCACCGAGGCCTGCGCCCGCCTGGAGGTCGACGGCTTCGATGGTGATGGGGCCGGCGGTGGTGCGATCGGCGAAGCCGGTGGGCGGCGCCGGCAACACGAAGCTGTTGTTGGGCCCCGCCGAATACACGTACCAAGCGCCCTCGGCGCTGCGGAAGGTGGTGCGCCACAACTCGGCCCCGGTCTGGACCGACAAGGTGCGGTTGCCACCGTCGTAGGCGCCGACCGGCGGGTTGAGCCACGCCCCGGAGAAGTTGATGGTGCCCGGCAAGGTCGAGGTCACCGACAACTTGGCGCTAATGCCGTTGCCGTTGATCTGGGCCGCCGCCATCACCGCGTAGTCGCCGCCTTCGAGGCCGGCGTAGGGCGGGGCCAAGGCGGTGGTGAAGCTGCCGAGGGGCGCGGCCGGGGTGGCCAAGCCGTCGAGGCCAAGGGGCACCATGCCGAGCCGCGGCAAGACCACACCCGAGGCCACGAACAACGCGGCGGCGTTTTGGGGGCCGTCGGCGCCGAAGTCGAGCTGCACCCGCAAGGACTGGGGCGCGGCCGGGGCCATCGGGACGTCCACAAAACCCGCGTAGTCGGGGACCGTTTCGGTGACGTCGCCATCGCCGTCAAAGTCCAAGGCGTCGACGATCTGAGGGATGTCGGCGAGGGTCCGGTTCCGGGCTTCGGTGCCGTGATAGAAGGTCTGGAGCAGCGGCAACACGTTGGCCAACAGGTTGGGGGTGCCGCCGCCGCCGCCGCCGATGCCCAGGTCACCGATTTCGGCGGTGCCCGCGAAGGTCCAGGCCCGGCGCAGGCCAGCCTTGGCTTGGGCGTAGTAGGTGTCCTTCAAGGTGAACGGGAAGCCCATGAAGCTGGCGGCCGCGGTGGCGCCCGAGGGGATCTGAATGGCGCCGACCACCGGCACGTCGACGGAGAAGTTGTCGCCGCCCAAGAGATCCAGCGGCTGGAAGCTCCAGAGGGGCGTGGTGAAGGATCCACCTGAGAAGGAGAGGGTGACGGGCGAACCCGAGGGCACCTGGGAGAAGTCGACCTGACCTTGAAAGCCCGTGGCCCGGTTGCTGGCGCCGAGAGGCGGCAAGCGCAACACCGCCTCTACGCCGTCGAGGCCAATGACCGTGACGTAGGCGTAGTTGGCGGCGTAGGCGGTGCAGGTCTTGGGCACCGTGGTGTCGAACAAGGCGACGCCGTTGGTGGTGGTGAGTTCGGTGCCGTTGCAGACCACCGTGGCCTGCACCGCTGAGCCGTCGATCGCCGACACGACGGTGACCCGGAAGGCGTTGGCCGGGGCGGCCTGCACCACTAGGTCCACCGGATCCGAGGTGACGACTGCGCCGCCGGTGTCCACCGAAGCGGTGATCTGGGTGGTGCCGGCGACGTTGAGGGCCGTGGCGACCCCGTTGGCGTCGATGGTGGCGATGGTGGTGGCGCTGCTGGTCCATTCGAAGGCCACGCCGGGCACCTGGTTGCCGGCGGCGTCCAAGGCGATGGCGGTGAAGCCGTAGCTGTCGCCAAAGTCGATCAACCCGGCCGGGGTCAAGATCCGGACCTCGGTCACGCTGGTCGGGGTGGTGGCGGGTTGGCAGGCGCCGGCGACGCAGACCTCACCTGGGTTGGGGCAGGCGCCGCGGCAGCCGCTCGGCACACATCGGTCGCCCAAACACTCAAAGCCGCTGGGGCAGCTCATGCTGACGCAACTTTCGGCGACCTGGCAGTGTCGATCTTGGCAATACCGATCCGGAGCGCAGTCCCGATCGCCGCGGCAGGCCGGTGACTCGACGCAGGTCCCGTTGTCGCACTCGAAGTTCTGACCACACTCATTGCCGCCCGGGGTGCAGGCGATGACGTCCACGCAGCGGCCGTGGCCGGCTTCTTCCCCTTCGCAGGTTCGGCTGGCGCCAGGGCATTGGGCGTCGCCGGTGCACTCGGAGGGCAGGCAAAGGTTGCTTTCGCAGATCCCGCCGGTGCCGCAGTTGTCGTCGTTGAGGCACCGCTGCTGGCACTCGCCGCCGTTGCAGGCCCACTGGAGCGCTTGATCGCCACAGTCACCGGCTTGGGTACAGCCGTCGTCGCAGACTCCTCGGACGCAATAGAGGCCGGTGGGGCAATCGGCGGTGAAGGCGCAGGTCACTCGAGGCACACATTCGCCGCCGGCGCAGACCTGGTTGGTGTTGCAGCCGGTGTCGTCGGTGCAGGTCACGGCGACCGGCGCTTCGCAGATCATCGTCGCCGGGTTGCACACCAGATCGCCGGGACACGCCGCGTTCGCACAAGAAGGCGGTTCGGCGCAGGCCCCGTTGACGCACACCCAGTCGCCGCAGATCGAGTGACCGCTGCAGGCCAGCGGCACGCACAGGCCTTCCGAGCTGCAGGTCCGGCCATCGCCGCAGGGCATGGTGTCCGAACAGGCGGGCGTGTTGTCGGGGACGCAGGCCCCCGCCTCACACCGTTGCCCCGTCGGGCAGGGCCGGGCCGAGTCGCAAGCCGCCACGCCGGTGTCGGCGGTGGTTCCCGCGTCGGTCGGCAGCGGATCGGTGTCGTCGCTGCAGGCGGCGAGTCCCAGAAGGATGGCAAAGGGGAGGGCGAGGGCGGACTTCACGGCGCGGAACATAACGCCTCGGCCCCGGGGATCAACCTCGGTCAACCGGCGCGTCCCAAACCACGACCATTCGGCCGAGCCCCGGCCGAGGAGCCCGCGGTTCGCCCAGGGAAATGCGGTGTAGGGTGTAGTGGGAGCTGGCCACGGACGGTCGAGTCCGCGCCCGAATACCAGGGCGGTCGCGCCGCTACTTCAAGCTGGCCAGGAACTCGGGTGAAGGGCTGCACTCGGAGGAGACGTCGACCAAGGTCCCGTCCGGGTCTCGCAGGAGCATTCGCCGTTGGCCGTAGAACAAGTCCCGGGGGGCTTCCACGATCGGGAGTCCTTGGGCGGATGCGAGCTGGTGCACGACCTCCACGTCCGGCACGACGATCGTGATCATCGCGCCGGCCGGCGCCGCCCGGAACGCCTCGGGGACGATCTCGTGGTCACGGCGCAAGATCCCAAGTTCGATGGAGGCGTCTTCGGGGGCCTGCAGATGCACGAACCAGTCGCTGTCGAAGTCGACGCGCCAGCCGAACAACTTCACGTAGAAGTCCCGCACGGACTCCAACTTGTCCGAGAAGATCGTCACGAAGGCGCGTCGGATCGTCACCGCCCTTTGGCGTCACCCATCGTTCACCGGGGGGCAAGGGCGAGGCGTGAAGTCGACCGGAGAAATCGGTCTCGATGGCTTTGGGAGACTCCAGTGTTGCCCCCCCGTGCTTTCGGCGCTGATCAGCGTTCGGGGCCGTCTGAGGAAGGCCGTCTCGCCCGGTCCGCCTCCTCTTCTTGGACCCGTCGGGCGTTGCGCTGGAGGGAGGCGGGATCTGAATAGAGCAGGGCGGTGCCGGCGAGCTGGTCTCTCAGCTCGGGGAGCCGCTCGGGGTTGGTGAAGAGGTCGAGGTCCGGCGCCACCAGCTCGGGCCGGGGGCGAAAGCGGGGCTCTTCGGTCGGGACCTTCCACTTGTTGTACGGGCAGACCTCTTGGCAGACGTCGCAGCCGGCGATCCAGCCGTGAAGCGGCGGGGTCTGCTCGGTGAAGGGGGCCCGGTGCTCCAAGGTCCAGTAGGTGATGCAGCGGGTGGCGTCGAGGACGTAGGGCTCCGGGAAGGCCTGGGTGGGGCAGGCGTCGAGGCAGGCGGTGCAGGAGCCGCAGCGATCGACGTGTGGCGTGTCGAAGTGGAGCTCGGCGGTGGTGATCAAGGTGGCGAAGAAGGTGTAGGTCCCGAGCTGCTCGGACACCCCCAAGGTCGACTTGCCGATCCAGGCGATGCCGGCCCGCTCGGCCCAGACCTTCTCCATCACTGGGGAGGTGTCGATGGTCGGGTGCACCTTCGCCTCGGGGAACAAGGTCAACACGAAGCGCCGCAGCCGCCGCACTCGCTTCCGGAGCACCCGGTGGTAGTCGTCGCCTTGGGCGTAGCGGGCGATCTTGAGGGGCGGCTTCGGCACGCCTTCCGGGTGATCGTAGGAGATGGCCAAGGCGATGACCGTTCGGGCGCCGGGCAACAACACCCGGGGATCCTGCCGCTCGGCCAGGGACTCGGAGAGGTACTGCATCTCGCCGCCGTAACCGCGCTCCAACCACTGGCGCAGCCGCTCCTGGGGATCCGCGGGTTCGGCCCGGGCGAAGCCGCAGGCCTGAAAGCCCAGGGCCCGGGCCTTGTCCCGGATCGCCTCGCTCTTTTCCCGGGCCTCCACGGGGCCGCAGCCTGCGCTGGCGATGCCATCCGAGGCAACGCCCCAACGTGACCGCCCACAAGCTCGCGGCCGGCCCACCCCTTTGCTACAACCGGCCAAGGTGGGCCGCTCCGTCCTTCGCGCCTTGATCCTGGTCGGCACCTTCACGGCCGGGACCCCGGCCTTGGCCCAGATCTCCACCGATCAGGCCCGGACCGAGGCCGATCAGACCTCCCCCCGGGATCGGGTCCGGGGCCTGCCCACCCTCAAGTTGCGCTTCGACTTCGGCACCATCGGCGAAGACTTCTTCGTCACCTTCACCTCCCGCTTCTTCTGGAACCAAGAGCTCTGGGGTTTTGGCCTGGCCTTGCCGCTCCGCTTCCGGGTCAAGGACTTCGACCCCGACGATCAAGACGACCACCTGGGCATCTTGAGGAAAGAAGACTGGGACGAACCCACCGACTTCTTCCGGCTGCTCCGCTACGTCTACTTCGGCCAATCGGATCGCCAGGGCCCGTATTACGTGCGGCTCGGCGACATCGAAGAGCTGGAGTTGGGCCACGGGACCATCGTCTACCGCTACTACAACGGCTTCGATCTCGATCGCTGGCGGGCCGGCCTGTTGTTGACCGGGCGGACGCGGCTCTTCGGCGCCGAAGGCGTGTTTTCGGATCTGGGCCGGGTCAACAGCGACGTGGGCCTGGTGGGCTTACGGACCTATCTGCACCCCCAGGTCCTCTTCGAGGCGCCGATCGACAAAAACGGCGACGGCATCTACGGCGGCGAAGGCGACGAACCGAAGGGTGGGCAAGAGCTCCAGGTCGGCTTCTCCTTCTTCGCCGATCCGACGGCGCCCATTCGCCTCAACCGCACGCCGGGTGAAGATCTGAACGGCAACTTCATGCTCGACGACGGCGAAGACAGCAACGGCAACGGCGTCCTCGATCCGGTGCGGATCCTGCTCGACGACGAACGCCACGCCATCGTCGAAGATCGCCGCTTCGTGGGCGCCTTGGGCACCGACGTCCACTACCGCTTGTTCGAAGAAGAGTGGTTGACCATCACGCCCTACGCCGACTTCAACAAGTTGATCCACGGCGGCACCGGCCTGGGCCTCCACCTGGGCGTACGTTGGCAGTCCACCTTCCAAACCGGCTTGGCTCCGGTCAGCTTTGACGCCCGCACCGAATACCGGCGCACCAGCGGTGACTACGAGGCGCCGTACTTCGGCATGACCCACGAGATCGAGCGCTTCGACTCGCCCCCGGGCAGCGGCGTCACCAAACTCGAGGCCCTCCGGCGGGCCCGGGACCTGCCGTGGCGCAACGGCTACTTCATCAGCCTGGTCGGCGGCATGGTCCCCCATGTGTATGGCGGGATCGAATACGTGGATCGGGGCCCCAACCTGAGCTCCCTCCGCCTCTCTTTGCAACTCAAGTTGCCCTACGACTTCGAAGTGGAGACCTTCTACTATCGCTTCAATATATTGGGGGCCTCGGACCTCTTTGGCCTGGACGACCGAACGGCGCTGCTCGCCCGGGTGCAGATCCCGATCATCTCGGTGTTCGGGGTCAGCGGTGAGTGGGTCCGGGTCTTCCGGGCCGGGGCCGAAGGGGCGGGCTACGAGGCGGTCGACGCCTGGAACGTCGGCGTGGCCGTCTCCCTCACCCTCTGAGCCCCCGATCCGGGCCGGGCCGGCGATTCCCATTTGACTGGCGGTCACCGGCTCATTAGGTGCCTTCCCATGCGTGCCCTTACCCTTGCCTTTGGCGTTTCCCTGGTCGCTGCCGCGGCCTGTAGCTCTCCTGGTCGGGTCGCGACCTGGGAACAAGGCGCCGCCAAGGCCACCGCCGCCACCTCCAGCGCCGCCGCCTCCGCGGCCATGACCGAGGCCAAAGCCCTCTGGGACAAGCGGGACGACAAGGCCTCTTTGATGGCCGCCATCGCCGCCTACGAGAAGATCGCCGAGACCGACACCAGCAACGCTCCGGCCCTGGTGATGTTGTCCCGGGCCCACTACTTCTTGGCCGACGGCTTCCTGGCGGTCGAAGGTGCGGAGCAGGAAGAGGAGTTCAAGGTCTACCAAAAGGGCGTCGACTACGGCGAGCGGGCCCTGGTGCTGCTCGAGCCGGCCTTCGGCGAGGCCATGGCGAAAGAGGGCGCCAAGTTTGAGGTCGAGATCGGCAAGATCGGCAAAAACGGCCTCGACGCCGCCTATTGGTACGCGGTCAACCTCGGCCGCTTCGCCGCCAGGAAGGGCCTCTCGGCGCGCTTGTTCTACAAGGACAAGCTGAAGGCGACCATGGAGCGCATCGCCGCTTTGGAGCCCAACTACTTCCACGGCGCGCCCGACCGCTACTTCGGCGCCTTCTACGCCATCCTCCCGTCGATCGCCGGCAAGGATCTGAAGAAGTCCGAGGCCCACTTCGAGGCCGCCGTGAAGCTCGGGCCCCAGTACCTGCCGAACAAGGTGGTCAAGGCCCAGTACCTGGCCACCGAACGGGATGACCAGGCCATGTACGAGGCTTTGCTCAAAGAGGTCTTGGCCGCCCCCGACACCGACGACGGCGACATCGCCCCCGAAAATCGGGCCGCCAAGCGCACCGCTCAGAAGATGCTCGCCAACGTCGGCGAGATCTTCTGATGAACACGCTGCGCACCGCCGATGGGCTGGACCTCCACCTGCACGCCTGGCCGGTCTCGGGCCCCCAGGCGGCGGTGGCTTTGCTCCACGGCTACGGCGAACACGCGGGGCGCTACGACCACGTGGCCCGGGCCTTCAACGAGCGGGGCATCGCGGTCTACGCGGTGGACCTCCGGGGCCACGGCCGTTCGCCGGGCAGCCGGGCTCACGTCGACGCCTTCACCGACTACCACCGGGACGCCGACGCCTTGGTGCTGCACGTGAAGGAGCGCCACCCGGGCGTGCCGCTCTTCGTTTTCGCCCACTCGATGGGGGCCCTGGTGTATCTGCACTGGGCCTTGGCCGGCCGGGGCCAAGACCTGCGCGGCGTTTGTCTCAGCTCGCCGTTCCTCGGGATCCAGATCCCGGTTTCGGGGGCCAAGGCGGCGGCCGGGCGTCTGTTGTCCAAGGTGTTGCCCAAGATGGGGCTGCCCTCGGGCCTCAACGGCGCGGCGGTGACCCGGGATCCGGAGATGGCCAAGAAGTACGACTCGGATCCGCTGATGAACAAAAACGCGGGTGCCCGCTGGTTCACCGAGGCCATGGCCGCCATCGACAAGGTGCTCAGCCAAGCCCACCAGCTGGAGCGGCCCTTGCTCCTGCTGTACGGCGGGGATGATCGGGTGGCCAACGCCGATGCCACCGACAAGTTGGTGGCCAAGTTGACCATGAAGGATCGGACCGTCGAGCGCCTGCCCGGCCACTACCACGAGCTGGTCAACGAACCCCTCGAGGTCCGAAACGGCCTCATCCGTCGCTACGGCGATTGGATCCTGGAAAAAGCCAAGAACCCGTGACCATGACCGACGTCGAGGAGCGGCTCGCTTCCGACAAGCTGACGCCGATGATGCGCCAATATCTCGGCACCAAGGCCGAGTATCCGGGCGCCGTCGTGCTCTACCGGATGGGCGACTTCTTCGAGACCTTCTACGAAGACGCCGAGACCTGCGCCCAGATCCTGGACCTGACCCTGACCGCGCGCAGCAAGGAGCGCGACATCCCGATGGCCGGGGTGCCCCACCACGCCATCGACGGTTACCTCACCAAGTTGATCGAGGCCGGTAAGACCGTGGTGATGGTCGACCAGATCGAAGATCCGAAGTTGGCCAAGGGTCTGGTCAAGCGGGCGGTCACTCGGGTCTTGTCGCCGGGCACCTACCTGGATCCCCAGGCGCCTGCCCGGGCCCTCCGTTATCTGGTGGCGGTGACCCTGGACGAGAAGAAGAAGGCCCTGCGGTTTGGCCTTTCGGCCCTGGATCTCTCCACCGGCGAGTTTCGGGCCACCGGCGGTGAGTCGGTGGAGTTGTTGACCGACGAGCTGAGCCGCCTGGGCATGAAGGAGATCGTGCTGCCGGAGGCTCTTAAGGCCTCGGAGGTGGTGGCCGGATTGCAAGTTAACTTGCATAAGGTGGTCTTCACCTTCCTCGAGGAGAAACGTTATCCGCCGGCCCGGGCCGCCGAAGCTTTGGGCAAGTTGTTTGGGGCCGAGGAGCAGCGGGCCTTGGCGCAGCACCTGGATCCTTTGGCCTTGACCGCCGCCGGCTTGGCGCTCCGCTACACCGAAGAGTCCCAGCTACGGCCCGAGGCTCCGGATCTGCACGGCCGGGCCAGCTTGGCCCATGTGCAAAAGCTGGTGCCCTACGTGCCGGGCGCGGGCCTGGTGCTGGACACCGAATGCCGAGAGCACCTGGAGTTGTTTCAGAGCCAAGGGGAGGGCGGGCGCCGCGGTTCATTGATCGGGGCCATCGACGAGGCCAAGACCGGGATGGGCGGCCGCTTGCTGCAGCGGTGGTTGGCTTATCCGCTCGCGAGCTTGGGGCCGATCCGGGCCCGGCAGGACGCGATCGAGGCCTTGATCGCCGCGCCCTCGGAGTTGGATCGGCTGCGCAACACCTTCGCCGGTGTCGGGGACCTGGAGCGGTTGATCGGGCGGGTGATGTTGGCCCGGGCCACGCCCCGGGATCTGGTGGCCTTGGCGGTCACCTTGGTGAAGGCCCCCGAGGCCCTGGGCGCGGCGAAAGCGGCCCTCAAAGGCGAGTTGGCACCTTCGTCCGAAGAGCGGCTGGCGATCTTGGGGGCGGTTGATCCGCTGCCGGATCTGGCGGTCCGGATCACCTCTGCCCTCCTCGACGATCCGACCGTGGATCTGGAGAGTGGCCAAGTGTTTCGGCCCGGCTTCGACCCGGAGCTCGATCGGCTCCAAGGTTTGGCTCAAAACGGCAAACAGCTGATCGCCGAGCTGGAGGCCAAGGAGAAGGCCCGCACCGGCATCAGCTCCCTGAAGATCCGCTACAACAAGGTCTTTGGTTATTACCTGGAGGTCACCCGGACCAACCTGAAGTTGGTGCCCAAGGACTACATCCGGAAGCAAACCACGGTAAACGCCGAGCGTTATTACACCGAAGAGCTGAAGACCCTGGAGACCGAGGTCTTGACCGCCGACGAGCAGCGGATCGCCCGGACCGTGGCCCTCTATCAGGCCTTGTTGGCCGAGGTCGCCAAGGAGGCGGTGCGCCTGCACGCCCTGGCCGAGGCCTTGGCGGAGCTGGACGTCTTGTCGGCCTTGGCCGAGCTGGCCGAACGGCGGGCCTGGTGCCGGCCTTTGGTCGACGACGGCGGCACCATCGAGATCGTCGAGGGGCGGCACCCGGTCATCGAATTATATTCAAAAGAACTTGGAGAGCGGTTTGTCCCCAACGACCTGACGCTGACGCCCGATCAACGCCTGATGATCATCACCGGCCCCAACATGGCCGGCAAGTCGACCATCATGCGGCAGACCGCGCTGATCGCCATCTTGGCCCACCTGGGCAGTTACGTGCCGGCCAAGTCGGCGCGGATCGGCTTGCTCGATCGGATCTACACCCGGGTCGGCGCCAGCGACGATCTCTCCCGGGGCCGCTCCACCTTCATGGTGGAGATGACCGAAACCGCGCGGATCTTGCGGGCCGCAACGCCGCGTTCTTTGGTGTTGCTCGACGAGATCGGCCGGGGGACCAGCACCTTCGACGGCCTGTCCATCGCCTGGGCGGTGGCCGAACACCTCCACGACGTGGCCCAGTCCAAGACCTTGTTCGCGACCCACTACCACGAGCTGACCGAGATCAGCCGGCTCAAGCCCCACGCCTTGAATCGGCACGTGGCGGTCCGGGAGTACAACGATCAGATCGTGTTCCTGAGGAAGTTGGCCGAAGGCGCCACCAACCGCAGCTACGGGGTCCAGGTGGCGCGGCTGGCGGGCTTGCCCAAAGGGGTGGTCGAGCGGGCTCGCCAGGTCCTCGACGGGCTCGAGGCCCAGGCCTTGCGGAGCGGCGGGCGCGGCAAACTCGACGTCACCGCCTCCCAACTTTCTTTGTTCGGGGGCGCGGCCCCGGCCCCGCCCGGCCTCACCTCGGCGGAGGCCCAGGTCCTGGAGCGCCTGCGGGCCTTGGAACTCGACGATCTTTCACCTCGGGCCGCCCACGGCCTTTTGGTCGAACTCCAGACCCAACTCGAGCAGGCTGAACCCGAAGAGCCCTGAATCCACTCAATGGAACGCAAGTCCGCCTCCGAGACCCGGGTTCGGGGCTGGATTCCTGGGCGGCGCCCCCGTAGGCTCCCGCCATGCCCTGGTGCCCACAATGCCGATCCGAATATCGCCCTGGATATACTGAGTGTAAGAGCTGCGGCGGCGTGGCCCTGGTCGAGTCTCTCCTCGATGACGAGGACCTGAAGCCCGAAGAGCTGGAGGGCACCATCCCGGTGGGCACCTTCATCCCGACCGAGATCGGGCAGCCGGCCTTTATCCTGGCCCGCAGCGCGGTGTTGCTCCAGATCTTGCTCGACGCCGGCATCCCGGCGGTCCGGTCCCCCTTCGAAGACGGGCCTTCGCCGGACATGCAGCCCCGGTTTCAGGTGCGGGTGCGCCCCAAAGACGTGGCCCGGGCTGAAGAGGTGCTGAAGGCCGCCCTCGAGGCGCCCGCCGAAGCCAACGCCGCCCCTTCCGACAGCTGCGAGGCCTGTGGCGCCAAGGTGCAGCCCGACGCGACCGAGTGCCCCGACTGTGGTCTTTCGTTTGTCGGAGGCGGTTGAGTGGACTGGTACGGCTTGGTCCCGCCCGGGCCGGCCGCGAGCTCGACCGGCCGCGGCCTCAAGGTTGCGGTGGTCGACACCGGGGTGAACTTCGAGCACCCGCACCTCTCGATCCCCGGCGACGGCGTGGTGATCGAGTGGGATGATCTTGATGGTCTGGTGGTACGCCCCGGCCAACACCGGGATCGGATCGGGCACGGTACCTGTTGCGCCGCCATCGTCCACCTGTTGGCGCCGGATGCGACCCTCTACGGGATCCGAGTGACCGCCGATCGTCCCACCACCGACGTCGATCGGCTGGCCCGCGGGATCGATCAGGGGGTTGAGGTCCAGGCCCAGGTGATCCTGGTGGCCCTTGGGGCGCCCGCCGATCATGGGGGTCGGCTGGCCCGGGCGGTGAACCGGGCCATGGAGCAGGGGGTGGTGGTGGTGGCTCCGGATCCCGGAACCCCTGTGTACCCCGCGGCTTGCCCGGGGGTGGTGTCGGTTCGAGCCGCCACGGGCGTCGACGTCACGAAAGGGCCTCAGGGCTTTTTGGCCGATGGCCGGGCCCGGCCCATGGACACCCCGGGGCCCCCGCCCCCCAACTTCTCGGGGCCCAGCTTGAGCGCGGCCCGGGCGGCGGCGGCGGTGCTGCGTTTTGCGGAGAGCTCGGGCCTTCGAGGCCCCGAACTCGTCGAAGGGTTTTCAAAACTGCTGGAGGTGCGGTAGTAGCCGAGCCGTGGCGGTCAAAAAGACGCAGAGTTCGAAGAAGGCCTCGGCCAAGAAGCCCGGGGCCAAAAAGCCCCCGGCCCCAAAGGCGGCGGTGAAAGAGGCCCCGGCCAAGAAGGTGGTCCCCAAAAAGGCCGTGGTGAAGAAGGCCCCGGGCAAAAAGCCCGCCGCGTCGAAGCCGGTGGCGGCCAAATCCCCCGCTGCCAAGTCCCCCGCCAAGAAGTCGGCGCCCAAGGTCGCCGCGCCGGCGCCGAAAGCGAAGGCCACGCCCGCGCCGAAAGCGAAGGCCACGCCCGCGCCGAAAGTGAAGGCTGCGCCCGCACCCGCGCCGAAAGTGAAGGCCGGGCCCAAAAAGGCCGCAAAAGCTGGCGAAAAGGCCAAGGCCTCCGAGCGCTCGGCGAAGACCGGCCCCGCCCGTTCGATGAGCGGCGCCGTGTTCGGTCAGGCGAAGGACGTCCGCATCTTGGTCGTCGACGACGAACCCGAAGTGCTCGAGCTCTTGGTGCCGTTCCTCCGCGGCAAAGGTTACACCGTGAGCGAAGCCCAAGACGGTGATCAAGCCCTGGAGAAGATCCTCACCGAACGCCCCAACATCGTGGTGCTCGACGTGATGATGCCCGGCCTCTCGGGTTGGGAGATCTCTCGGTACGTGCGGGAGCGGGCCGAGCTGGATCCGGTCCGGATCATCATGGCCACCGGCATCGGCAAAGAAACCAACGCCGCCACCAGCCCCCTCTACGGTGCCGACGCCTACCTCGATAAGCCCTTTCGCCTCGATGCCCTCGATCGCACGGTCACCGAGGTGATCAAGCGGATCGAGAGCACCGCGTTCTGATCGAGGGACCGGTCGGGATCCGACTCGACCGCGGGGCTGCGAGAAGGTGGTGCCCTCGGCGCCAGCCCTGATTCGCAAGCCCGCGCAGACTCGGCAGCGAGGCGGGATTGGAGACCGCTCAGGAATGCAGGAACCAAGGAGCCCGAAGAATTGGGCCCCCGAAAGCGAGTCTTGAAGCACAGTCCCGGTAGGCGTTCTGCCTTCCCCTCGAAAACCGGCTAACTGATCGGTATTGGGACCGGGACCCCAGGTTCCCGCCCCCCGGGATCAAAAATTTGCGGGGTTGATCTGGGGCTCCCATAGTGGGGTTGTGCGTTCGACTCCGACCTGCATCGCCCTCGTGACCCTGTGTGCGATCAGCACGGCCTCGTTTGCCGCCGCGCCGGGGAAGGCCCTCCTCGAGAAGGCTCAAAAAGAGGACCGGGCCCTCCGGGCCGACGACAAGCGCCTGCGGCTGAGGCACCACGGCGAAAAGTTGATCGCCGCCTGGGAGGCCGCCGAAAAGGCGTGCAATGGGGCCGATCGGGTCGCCGCCCTCAAGGGCCAAGCGGCCGCTTGGCGTTTGCTCGCCCACTGGTCGGGCCGCAGCGACGACCTGGCCAAGGCCAACGCCATCGAGGCCAAGCTGGAGGACGGGGACAGCAAAAAGAAGCGCCCGGTGATCGCTCAGGCCCAGAAGGAAACCAAGAAGGTGGCCACGTCGGAGCGGCCGGCTCAAGCGGGCCCCGTGTGGCTCAGCAAGGTTACGGTCGAAGCCGGTGAAGACGGCCTCAACCTCCAGCTTTCGGCCAACGGCGAGTTCAGCGGGCAACGAGAGAGCCTCCCCAAAAAGGCCGGCCAGAAGGCCCGGGTCTACTTCGACCTTTCGCCGATGATCGCCGCGATGGAGGTCCTCGGGGCGATCAAGGTGGACCACCCGGCCTTGGCCAAAGTGCGGGTCGGGCAGTTCGACGCCGACACGGTGCGGGTGGTGATCGACTACCGCGGCGACGAAGCGCCGGTGATGCCTTCGCTCGAGGGGCGGACGATCGCCATGGGCCTCGGCGGCTCGGCGCCCAACCTGGCCAAGGTCGACGGGGCCCCCGAAAACAAGGCCGCGGCCCCGGTGGAGAAGCCGGCCGAGGAGGTCGGGGCCATCGCCACCGCCAGCGCCACTCAGGTGCTCGAGGGGATCGTGGCCGAGATGAAAAACGCCTACCCCGAGCTGATGGAGGCCGAGGTGGAGATCGAGTCGGTGGCCGACGCCGCTTTGGACACCGCGGGCCTCAAGCGCTCGACCAAAGAGGCCCTCGGGCCTCGGAGCGGCTCGATCCTGCAGATCCGCCGGGTGATGATCGACGCCGGCCACGGCGGCAAAGATCAAGGTGCGGTGGGGGTGGGGGGTGTCGAGGAGAAGGACGTCAACCTGGCCATCGCCAAAAAACTCGGCGAACAGCTGGAGCGAAAGGGCCTGAAGGTCAGCTACACCCGCACCACCGACAAGTTCCTTTCACTCCGCGATCGTTCCGTCATCGCCAACAAAAGCGGCGCTGATCTCTTCATCTCGGTCCACGCCAACGCCCACACCAAGAAGAAGATCCACGGCATCGAGACCTACTACTTGAACGTAACGGGCGATCGTTACGCGTCCCGCTTGGCCCGTCGCGAAAACGCGCTCGAGGAGGAGGAGGGCGAAAGCCCAGAACCCGGCGTGGGCGCCGCTGAAGACGCGGGGGAGTTGCCCACCGGCTCTTTGGGCCAAGACCTGCGCTTGATCTTGGCCGACCTGGCGATGCGTTCGGCGACCTCCGAGTCCCGACGGTTGGCCGGCTTCGTCCAGGGTTCTTTGGTCGGCAACCTGAGGCGGCAACACGATGACGTGAAGGATCTCGGCGTCAAACACGCCTTGTTCTACGTCTTGCTCGGCACCCGAATGCCATCGGTGTTGATCGAGACCGGCTTCGTCACCCACGCGACTGAAGGCCGCCGTTTGGCCTCCGACAAATACCAGGACGAAGTGGCGCGCTCCATCGCGCAAGGTGTCCTGCGTTTCGTCGAAGAGCGGGAACGCCTCGCCTCCCGAGACGACGGTGGGATTGGCGTCATCGCCCGCGCCGCACCTTGATGCCCTTAGCGGGCCATCAAGCTGGCCAGCGCCTCTCTGACCGCCACGTGGGTCGCTTCTTTGGCGACTTTGGTCTCCAGATCCGTGAGGTGGCGCGGGCCCCGACCCCGGCTGGTGCCGCTGGCCCGGGCCTGGGCGGCGTGTCGCAGGTGAGCGTTGGGCAACTCGACCACCAGCACGCTCACCTCACAGCGGATCTCGACGCCCCGATCCCCGGCGATCCGATCGCGCCGCACCCGAACGTTGAGGCGGTAACCGGGATCTTCGCGCGGGAAGAGGGCCGGCAGGTGGGGCTCGAGTTGGGTCTCGACCAGGTCGCGCAAGCTAGCTTGCAAGGCCTGCGCTTCTTCGGCGGTTGTCCCTTCGGACAACTCGACCTGGCCGAGCTCCACCGTACGACGTCGTTCGAGTTGCACCGGCGCCGGAGCGCTTGGGACCAGTCGGGCGATGGCCCGGCTCACCTCGTCTTGCACCACTTCATCCGAGTCTCGAGCGGCCAGGTTCATCAGGGCCGGCCGCCCTCTTTGGGCGCTGCGTTCACCCAAGGCCCGGGCGGCCATCGCACGAACCAGCGGCGAGTGGTCGTTCAGGGCCTCGATCAGGGCGTCCTCCACGACCCGGTCCGGCCGCTCCGGGGACAACTCGCCCAGCCGCTTGGCGGCCAGCGCCCGCAGCTTGATCGAAGGATCTTGGGCGATGGCCTCCAACAATCGGGCCCGGATCGGCTCGGATCCCGCCGGGCTCCCGTAGGCCGACGTGGCGCTGATCACGAAGGCGACCAGGATCCACACCCGCGGCACGGCCGGGATTGTACCGGTTCGTCAGGACTGGGCATAAGCCCCCCGATATTTCTCCCCTGATCCGATGTGGGTCATTTGCGGTGGGTCAGCGGGATGTCCTCACTTGCCCCCCCTGTCCCAAGGGACAGTGCGGCCAGGCCGTGACGTGGGTTATGCTCGCGCCCGTTCGATGACCCTCCTGTCTCCAGAGATCGAGTCGGCCCTCAAGGCCCTCGGCATTGCGACCGGCGTGAAGGTGCTGGCGGTCGATTGTGCCGCGGCTCACCCGATCCTCGAAGCCCTCGCCGGTGAAACGTCGGTGGTGGCGGCGACGACGGTCGTTGACGCAGTCAAGCAAGCTCGGAGTCTCAGGCTTGCCGCGGTGGTCTCCAATCCCGAGCTGGCGGCGGCCGTGGTCCGGGGCTTGGCCGCCGAAAACCTGACCATCGGCGTCTTGGCCTTGAGCGCGGCCGGGGACGGTTCGGCCTCGGCCATCTTGAGGGCCGGCGGCGTCATGGATGTCCTCCCGGATTTGAGCGAAATTGCGGTGGTCGCGCCCCTGCGCCGGGCCTTGGATTGCAGCGCCCTGTTGGCCCTCGAGTTGGCCCACCGCTGCGAGTCTCGCCGATTGCTCAACCGCGAGTTGGATCTGCTCGGTCAACCTCCCGAGAGCATGAGCGATGATCTCCTCGGGGTGCAGCCGCCGCCGCTGCCGGTGGGCCCACTTTCGGTCTACAACCTGGACGAGGCCAGCGAGTCCTTCGAGACCGCTTACATCGAGCGGGTGCAGCAGCTCTGCGCCAGCTCCCGGGAAGCCGCCCTCTACCTCGGCGTCTCTTCAGCGACCTTGTCGCGCCGCACTCGAAGGGAGTCCGCCCTCGATGATGCATAGGTCGGCGCAGCGCAAGCTGCGGGTGGTGGTGGTCGATCGTTCGGGGCTGGCGGGTGAGCTGGAGGTTCAGGCCCGCGAAAACAGCTGGACCGTCGAGGTGATCGCCTGCGCTTCGGTGCTCGAGGTGATCGGTGAAAGTGGACCGGGACACGTCGACGGCGTGGTGGCCAGCGTGGCCGCCGCCGGCCCCTTTTTGGCGGATCTCCTGCGTTGGACCGACACCTCCCCTCAGCGCATCCCGGTGTTGTTGGTCGGCACCGGTCGGCCCGAAGACGAAAGTGGCCGGCGGTTGATCTTGGGCCGTGAGCACATCCGCTGGCGAGGCCCGAACCCCGAGCCCACCCACTTGGCCGAGTGGCTCCTGATGGCCTTGGAGGTCCAAGCGGCCCGGGGTTATCGGGCCGAACACGACGGTTTGGCCCAGGCGCTGCGCGAAGCGCGCATGCAGCTCTTCCACGGCTTCATCACCCAATACGTCCCTTCGGAAGGACCGCCCTGTGGTCCACCCCTGCCGACCTGCATCGAGGAGATCCAGCCGCTCCGGGACGCTCGTGCCCAGTTCGAGCGCTCCCATATCCAAGCGGCGGTGAGGGAGTGCGGCAGCCTCAAGGACGCGTCGTTGGCCTTGGGGATCTCGTACACCAGCCTTTGGCGTCGGCTGCGCTGAGCCTCGCGCTTCAGGCCTCGGGCGCGCGACCCACCAGGTGCATCGGGTTGATGCCCAAGGTGGCCAAGGCGCTGTCCCAACGTTGTTCGAAGGGCGTGTCGAACACCACCGACTCCGCGAGATCAACGGGGATCCAGGCGCCCTGCTTGATCTCTTGATCGAGCTGACCGGCGCCCCACCCCGAATACCCGAGCACCAGCTGATGGCGGCGGCCGTGGTGGGCCCGGGCCAGGAGCCGCAACATCTCCCGGGAGGCCGAAACCCGCAGGTGATCCGTCACGTCGATGGCGCCGTCGGCGGGCAAAGGGCTGATCGTGGGATCAAAGACGATCCACCCGGTGTGGGGGGCGACGGGGCCCCCTACCAGGACCGGGACCTCGGGGGGCGCCCGATTCGGATCCGTCATGCCGAGGTCTTCGACCACCCCTTTGAAGCTCAGGCGAGCCGGGCGGTTGACCACAAAACCCAGCGAACCTTCGGCGCGGTGGTCGATCAGCAACACCACCGTCCGCTTGAAGTTCGGATCCAATAGCGTCGGCGACGCGACCAAAAAGCCCGGCGCCAACTCAGAGGCCATACCCAAAGAGTGGCACTAAGGGCGGCCCAGCGTCGAGCCCCTCCGGGCGGCTTCCGGACTGTCCGATTGCAGGGCTTCCTGCAGGCCACTATGCTCGTGCGCCGACGATGGATAACTGGGACGTCACGACCAACCCCGATGGGGCGACCGGTGATCTCCCTTCGGTCCCTTCGTCGCCGAGCATCACCGTCCTGGCCGGCGAGGCCCAGAGGAGTTACCGGATCAGCGATCGGGCCCGGGTCGGGCGGGCTCAAGACGCCGAAGTTCGGCTCTCCAGCGACGAGGTCTCGCGCCACCACCTGTTGATCGAACGAAAAGGCCAACAGTTTTTGGTGGTCGATCTCAACAGCAAAAACGGGAGCCGCCTCAACGGGCACCTGCTGCTGCCTGGCGCTCCCCAACCCTTGAACTATGGAGATCGGCTCACCTTGGGGCGCAGCGTCTTGTTGTTGTTTACGCCCCACGACGACGTCGAAGAGCAGCTGATGATGGCCCAACGGCTGGAGTCCTTGGGGCGCTTGGCCGGCGGCGTGGCCCATGACTTCAACAACTTGCTCGGGACGGTGATCACCAACCTAAGTTACCTGCGTCGCCTCCAGCCCGAGACGCGCCTGGATCACCCGGACGTACGCACCACCATCGACGACTCTCACGCCGCCCTGCGGCGGGCCAGCGAACTCACCCGACAGCTCCTGGGCTTCGCACGCCAGAGCCGCGAACACGATCGGCCGGTCAATTTTTCGGAGTTGGTGGGTGAAGTGGTGCGCATGCTTCGTCGCACCATCGATCCGGCGGTGAGCATCACCGAGGAGATCGATCCCAAGATCGTGGTGATCGCCGACTCCAACCAGCTGCAGCAGGTGTTGATGAACCTGGTGCTGAACGCGGCCGACGCCCTCCAGGGTGGTGGCCAGATCCAGATCCGCCTCAAGGAGGTGTTGGGCGGTGGGTTGGTCAGCTCCCAACGGCCGCATGCGCTGCTGGAGGTCGAGGACAACGGCCACGGGATGGACGAGCTCACTCGGGCCCGGGCCTTCGAGCCCTTCTTCACCACCAAGGAGGTCGGTCGGGGCACCGGCCTTGGCCTGTCTTTGGTTTATGGGGTGGCCAAAAGTTATGGCGGTGAGGCCCAGATCGAGAGCGAAACCGGTCGCGGCACCAAGGTGCGCTTTTTGTTGCCGGTCGCCTCGGCGCCGGAGTTTCCGACGCCGGTTTCGGGCTCCCGTTCCTTGGCCGACTCGCCCACCGGCCTGGTGCTCCTGATCGACGACGAGGATCTCTTTCGGGCCAGCACCACCCGGATGTTGCGGCACCTGGGGTTTCAGGTAGCGCCCACCCGCTCGGGGCGCGAGGCCCTGGAGTTGGTCCGGTCCCACCCCGGGGTCTACCGAGTGGTGATGTTGGACCTGGTGATGCCCGACCTCACCGGCGAGGCGACCTTCGAGGCCCTGCGCCGCTTGGAGCCCGACGTCCAGGTCATCGTCATCTCCGGCCAACACGACGGGGCGCGGGTGGAAGCCCTCCTGGCCGCGGGGGCCCGAGCCTTTGTCCCAAAGCCGTTCGATCTGGAGACGCTCCGAAAGGAGCTGAGGGAAGCAGTAGAAGCCTCAAGCTGAGGGGTTCCGGGCCGACTCCATTGATCGAGAGTCGTAGTCTTGGCTTCCGACGAAGAACATCCGGCCGAGATGGCCACGGTCCTGGACGGGCCCGAGATCGACGACCGCACCGTGTTGGTGGTCGATGACGACGCGGTAACTCGGGCCCGGCTGGCCCACCTCCTGCGCTCCAATGGCTTTTTGGTGGTCACCGCCGAGTCGGGTGAAGAGGCCCTGGTCCTCTTCGAGCGGCTCCACTTTCCTTTGGTGATCACCGACTGGTCCATGCCCGGCATCAGCGGCCCCGAGTTGTGCGCCTTGTTGCGCGCGGTCCCTTCTCCTCTCTACACCTACATCCTCCTCCTCACCGCCCGCACCGACAAAGACGCGGCGGCCTTGGGGCTCGAGTCGGGTGCCGACGACTTCGCGACCAAACCCTTCGACTCCCGGGAGCTCTTGGCGCGCCTGCGGGTCGGTCAACGCCTCAACTCGATGCAGCGTCGGATGGTCGAGACTGAAAAACGTCTGCGAGAGATGGCCGAACGTGACGGCTTGACCGGCGTGCTGAACCGCCGAGCCCTCGATGGTCGCGTGCAAGCCGCCTACTCCTACTTCCTCCGGGGAGGGCCGCCGCTGTCGTTGGCGATCTTGGACATCGACCACTTCAAGTCGATCAACGATCAGTACGGCCATCAGGCCGGCGACAAGGTGTTGCGTGAAGTGGCCCTGCGCATCGAGCAGAACCTGCGAGCCTACGACACCGTCGGGCGATACGGCGGCGAAGAGTTCCTCTTGGTCTACCCCGATACCCCGATGGATCGGGGTCGGGCCGCCGCCGAGCGCATCCGCTCGATCATCACCGCGACGTCGATCCCCGCCGGCGACTCCCAGCTGAAGGTGACGGTCAGCATCGGGGTTGTGACCCTCCAGCCCACGTACCGGGGCCCCTTGAGTCAGGCGATCGAGACCGCCGACGAGGCGCTCTACATCGCCAAGAAGTTGGGACGTGATCGGGTGGTCGCCAGCATCTTGCCCACCACCGAGCGGGTCGACACCGGATCGATCACCACCGAACTCCCCACCGAGATGATGAAGCCGGGCGCCGTCGTGCCGCTCACCATTCGGGAGTGAGCCGAACCACCAGCGCGTCCGTTAAACGAGCCGCCACTTTGGCGCTGGGCGTCAGCGGGTGGGCCAACACGGCCTGATACAGATCTCTGCGTCGGTGGCTCAACGCCGCCTGCACCGCCAACTCTTCATAGGCCTTCACGTGTTGGATCAGCCCGCGGATCACCGGCTCCAAGGGGCGTTGGGGGAGAGGTGTTGCGCCTTGGGCGTCGATCCGACAGGGCACCTCGATCGAACAACCTTCGGGCAACTCAGGGACGATGCCCCGGTTGGCGACGTTGACCACCTGTTTTTCGCCGGTGTTGTGGTGGATGCCGGTGATCAACTCGACGGCCGCCCGGGAGTAGAAGGCGCCCCCGCGCTTTTTCAGGGCTTCGGGCCGCTCCGACCTGCGGAGGTCGCCGTAGTAGGCCAACAGTTCGGCCTCCACCGCCATCACCTCCTCAGCGCGCAACTTGGGCTTCTGTTGTTGTTCGGCGATGGTGTCGGGCGCCAAGTAGAAGTAGCGCAGGTAGTCGGAGGGGATCATCCCGAGTTCGGTCAGCAGCTCCGGCGGGAAGTCGAGATCCGGCAAGTTGGCGGGCCGCTTGCCGCTGGCCAAGGCGCCGGCCAACTCCTCGAGTAAACGGGGCAGCTGTTCTTGGCCCCGCACTTTGACTCCGCGGATGAAGGACAGGTGGTTGAGCCCCACCGAGTCGAGCTCGACCTCCTCGGACGCTACGCCCAGGTGGGCCGCCAGCTCTTCTCGCTGGGAGATGGGGATGTTGCAAAGGCCGATGGTCGGGACTCGCCCGTGTCGCAGCAGCGCCTCGGTGACGATCGAGACCGGGTTGGTGAAGTCCACCAAGGTGGCGCCCGGGGCGTAACGTTCGATGTCGGCGGCGATCTGTAGCAACACCGGGATGGTCCGCAGCGCCTTGGCCAGGCCGCCGATCCCGGTGGTCTCTTGGCCGATGACCCCGTGCGTTCGGCCGAGGCGTTCGTCCTCCAAGCGAGCCAGCTGGCCGCCCACCCGGATCTGAACCAAAACGAAGTGGGCCCCGCCGATCGCGGTCTTCCGTTCCAGGTGGCGGGTGATCGACAGCTTTTTGCCTTGGGCTGCGACCATCCGCTCGAGGAAATCGCCGACGATCTCGAGGCGCGCCGGGTCGAGATCGTGCAGCGCTACCTCCAGCAGGCCCAAGCCCAGGGCAGCCTCGGCCAGGCCGTGGATCAGCTCCGGTGAGTAGGTCGAGCCTCCCCCGATCACCGCGATCTTCATGGGCCGCCTTTACCACGGGCGGAGGGCTCGCTACACCGGCCGGGTGACCACGCTGCCGCCGGGCCCACTGCCGACGCCACGGGTGATCGGTTTTGCGGCGGCGGCCTTCGCCCAGAGTGTCTTGCCTTTGGTGGTCTCGGCCTTCGTCCTCTACTACTACAGCCCCCCGCCGGAGGAGGGGCTGATCCTCCTGAGCCCGGCGATCATCGGCACCATCCGGATGTTGCTCGGCGTGCTCAACGCCGCGGTGGAGCCGGCGGTGGGGCATTGGAGTGATCGGACCCGCACCCGCTTCGGGCGACGACGGCCCTTTATGGTGTTGGGCCTGCCTCTTTTGCTCCTCGGCTTCGGCGCGGTGTGGTTCCCAGAGCGTGGGTTGCCCGTGGACGCCCTCGCTACTCAGCTCCACTTGGCCTTGTCGCTGGGACTCTTTTTTGGGGCCTATACTCTGGTCTTTGCGCCCTACAACGCGATGTTGCCCGAGTTGACCCCCGACGACGGCCAACGCCTGCGGGTCTCGTTGTGGATGTCGCTCTTCGAGGTGTTGGCCCAGATCTTTGGTTCGGTGGTGGCGGCCTTGTTGATCGGCGTCGGCGCGGTCCGTTTGGGCCTGATCTCCTTGGACAACGGTTATCAACTGCTCGCCTTGGTCTGCATCGTGATCTCGGTGTTGGCGGTCGTCACCGCGCTCTTTTCCTTCAAGGAGTCACCGCCAAATCAAACGGAGCAGGCTCCTGGTTTTTGGCGCTCCGCCAAGACCGCCCTGGCCAACCTCGGCTTTCGTCGCTACGGCGCTGCGGTCTTCGCCTTTCGCTTGGCCTCGGCCTCGGCGGTCATCGCCATCCCGTTTTTGGGGACCCAACTGATGGGGCTCGACGAGGCCCAAGCGCCGCTCCTCTTGGCGGTGATCATCGTGGTGGCGGTCTTGGGATTCCCGTTGGTGCAGCGCCTGGCGGGTCTACGGGGCCGGGCCAAGGTCTTTCGTTACGGCGGGTATGGCTTTTTGATCGTCTTGCCGCTGATGGGGGCCATCGGTTTGGTGCCGGGATTGCCGCCTTTGGCCCACGGGGTGTTGTTGTTCGTGGGGGCGGGCTTTTCGGTGGCCACCTTGTTGGTCCTGCCTCGCACTTTGTTGGCGGACATCATCGACGGCGACGCGGCCGCCACCGGCCAACGGAAGGAGGCCCTCTACACCGGCATGTCAGGGGTGGTCGAAAAGTTGGGCGAGGCCGGGGCAAGCGGTTTGGTGGGTTTTTTGTTCGGCGTTTTTGGCAACGATCGGGCCTCACCCTTGGGGCTCCGTTTGGTCGGCGTGGCGGCGGCGGTGGTGTTGGCGATGGGCCTGTGGGCCTTTCGGAGGCACCACGATCGATGAAAGACCGGCGCGGATTTTTGTCGGCCTGTTTGGGCGGCCTGGGCCTCTCATTGGGCGCCTGCGTGATCCCCAGCCGCCCCGGCCCCCGATTTAGTCCCGCCAACCTTCGGGCCCGAGCGCCAAAGGCCTCCTGTCGCAGCCGGCTCTGCGCGGGGGCCGCGGCCATCGACCTCACCCCACCGGAAGGTGTTGCAACCTGGCTTGCAGGTTTTGGCTTTCAGCGATCTCGGAAGAGCGTCCGGGATCCGATCTCGGCTCGTTGCCTCTACCTGGATGACGGCGAACATCGCTTGGCCTTGGTGGTCGCCGATCTGATCGGCCTGTTGCGGCCCACGGTGCAGCGGGTGCGGGCCTTGGTGGGGGAGGGCGTGGAGGTCGCGGTGGCCTGCACCCACAACCACCAGAGCCCGGACACGATGGGGTATTGGGGCCCGGCCTTGATGCACCTGGTCCCGGTCAAGACTGGCCTCGATCGCGGCTATCAGCGGGTCCTGGAGCAGCGCCTCGCGCAAGTTGTCTTGCAGGCCATCAAGCGTGCGGTGCCGGTGCAGCTGGCCTTCGCCCGGGCCGAGTTGCCGAAGGGCCTGGTCAAGAACCTGCGGCACCCCGGGATCTACGATCCAGCGATCGAGTTGTTAGAGGCGCGCCGCCGCGACGGTCAGGGGGTGGCGACCTTGGCCCACTTCGGTTGCCACGCCGAAACCTTGGGCGACCAAAACCGGGCCCTTTCGGCCGACTTCCCGGGCCCGCTCCGGGCTCGGCTCGAGGCTCAGCGAGGGGGCACCGCCCTCTACGCCAACGGGATCTTGGGCGGGATGATCACCCCCGACGTGCCCGACGACGCCGACGCCCAGGCCCGGGGCCAATTTTTGGAGCACCTGGCCGAGCAGGTCGCTACGGTTTCCCTCGCGGCCTTGGCCCAGGCCCGTCCCCAGCCGATCGATCGGATCCGGTACCTGCGGGCCGAGGTGGAGTTGGCCAGCGACAACCCGCTCTACCACTACGTCGAGCGGGTGGGGCTGATCGAGTCCCGACAGCTGGGAGCCACCGGGCACTTCTCGACCGAGGTGGGCCGGATCGATCTGGGGCCGGCCTCTTGGGCCTTGGTCCCCGGTGAACCCACACCGCAAGTTGGCTTGCGGATCAAAAACACCATGCTCAAAGCGGGGCGAACGCACCCGGCGGTGATCAGCCTGGCCAACGACGAACTCGGTTACCTCTTGGATCCCAGCGAATACGACGACCCGCTCTTCTCCTACGAAGCGACGGTTTCACCGGGCCGGGACGCGGCGCTCCGCTTGGAGGCCGTCTTGGCTTCACTCCCCGTCTGAGGGCGCGGGCGTCCGAGCTGCCGCGGCGGTCCGGGCCGCCAAACGCAGCCCGTAGTTGATCATCAGATCCCCGCCGTAGGGTCCGAAGAAGGTCATCACCTGGGTTTCGTAGCCGTGGAGTTCGGCCCGCTCGGCTTCGGGCAGATCGTAGACCCGCCGCGGCACCACGTAGCCAACGTACGATCCATTGAATGGAGTGATCGCCAACTTCAGGCCGGCCCGCCGCGCCGAAGCTCGAGCCCCTCGGCTCAGGTTGCCGCTCAGCTCCGCCGGCAACTGCAGGATCACCGCCTGATCGATGGCCACCGCCCGCAGCGCCAGCGTTTTGGGCAATCGGGTCAAGGCCTGCACCAGCGGGCCAAACAAACCGAAGCCCTCGCCGATCCGGTAGTTCACCGTCGGCAGCGGCACGCGGCGGGACAAAAACGCAACCCGTCCTTCACTTTTGGCCACCGCCTGGGCCCGCTCCAACCCCCGCTCCAGCAACCTGCCGAGCGGCTCGATCAACCAACCTGTATCGTCTTGTTCTCGGGCCGGGTTGCTGCTGCCGACCCCACCCGCCGAAAAGGCCAAAAACTCCAGGCGTCGACCTTCGAATTGGGCCGCGATCTGGCCGGGGTAGTCGGCCGAGAGCAAGAGGTTGCTGGCCGGCAAGGTCACCGGGTGGCAGCCGTAACTCCACCACGCCGCTCGTCGACCGTCCTGCCGTTCGACGGACAAGACGTAGAGCACGCCGTCGACCGGCCCACCTCGTTCGACGCGGTTGGCGATCAAGGCGTCCGGACCCTCGATCTCGCTGACGCCGATCTTCGCGGGGCCTTGTTGGAGCAACGCTCCTTCGACCGCGGCCACGTGCGCCCTCACCACCGCCCGCCGGCTCTCTTCGGCGTAGGCTCCGAACACCAACTCCCAGATCAGACCTTCGGCGTAAGCACCCGGGCCCGAGTGGGTGTGGCTGGCGGTGAACAACAAGGCCTCATGGGGCACCAAGGGCGCCAGGGCCTCCCGGATCTCGGACGTCGTCTGCTCATCGAGCAGCAACAGATCCGAGGCCAACAACACCACCCGGGCTCGGCCCGCGCCGATCGCCAAGGCCCGGGCGTAGATCGGATCCCGCACGCCTTGGTGGGGTGCGCCGTCTCGTTCGCCGTAACCCGCCAAGGGTGTGCCGGCCGGGACCTCGATCTCCACCTTGGCCCAACCCGCCTGGAAAGGACCCGCTCCGACCCGAGGCCCAGGGCCCGTCTGCAATCGATGGATGGCCTCCCCGTATTCGGGCGCGGCGAAGGGCGGCCGGCGATCGACCGCACACCCGAGCTGGGCCCAAACCAACAGCCCTCCCAGGGCGGCGCTTCGCCACATCGACCCCTCGGCTCCTCGATCGGCTCGGGAACCGCAAGCGGAAACCGGATGGACCGAACCCGCGACCACCGCGGTATAGGGGAGCGATCATGCGGCGTGGGTGTTGGTTGGTGTTGTTGGTGGCCTGCACCGAAGAGGCCGGCGCTTTGGATCCCCGATCTGGGCTGGACGCGGCCCCCGCCGAGGTCGGGCCGAGCGATCGAGGTCCGTCCTATGATTCAGCCTTCGACGCCGGCGCCGACGTGGGCTTCGACCAGGACGCGGCTTTCGTTTTGGACGCCCAAATTTTGGACGCCTTTATCGCCGACGCCAGCGGCCCCGTCGAGTGCACCACCGCCGCCGACTGCACCCAAGCGCCTTTTGGATCGATCGGGACCTGTCCCAACTCGGCCTGGAGTTGTATCCGGGGGGCCTGCGTCTGGGAGTGTATGGGCGGACGCACCTGCAGCCCGGCCACCCCCACCCCCGGCAGCAGCTGTTTGTCGTGCGACTTCGGGGTGCCTCAGTGTGCAGGCGACCGTTGCCGGCACGACCTCAGCTCACCCATCTTGGAGGACGCCACCTGCGCCCGGGATTTTTTGCGGACGCCCGGGACCTGCTTCGGCGACTTCTTGGAGCTGCAGGATGGGACCCTCTGCACCCTCTTGGAGCTGCCGACCGGCGCCCCTCGTTCGGTCTTGGCCTGCGGCCCCTGCCAGACCCAGTTCATCTGGTGAGGGGTTGCTTGGGCTTCGCCGCAGTGCGGCATGATTCCTTACCCCTCCCTCCACCGTTGACCGATGTGGGCAAGGTCGGAAGGATGCGGGGGTGCTCGCACTCAAAGGTGGACCGAAGGTACGGGAGCGAGCCTGGCCAAAGTGGCCGGAGCACGGCCCCGAAGAGGTCGCCGCGGTCACCCGGGCCCTCGAAAGCGGGCGTTGGGGCGGGTTCCCGGCGCCCGGACCCGAGGCCTCGCGGTTCGCCCAAACCTTTGCCCAATACGTGGGCAGCCCCCACGCGGTTTTGGCCGCCAACGGCACCGTCACCCTCAAGGTCCTGCTGCGGGCCCTGAAGGTCGGCGCCGGCGACGAGGTGATCGTCCCGGCCCTGACCTGGACCGCCACCGCGGCCTGCGCGGTCTACGTCAACGCGGTCCCGGTCTTCGCCGACATCGATCCCGAGACCCTCTGTTTGGATCCGGCTTCGGTCGAGTCGCTGATCACCCCCAAAACCAAGGCGATCATCCCGGTGCACTTGGGTTCGGCGATGGCGGATCTCGACGCCTTGGTTCAGCTGGCCCAACGCCACGGCCTGGCCTTGATCGAAGACTGCGCCCACGCCCACGGCGCCCGCTGGAACGATCGGGGCGCGGGTTCGATCGGCGACGCGGGCAGCTTCTCCTTTCAGTCGAGCAAGCTGCTCACCGCCGGTGAAGGGGGCGCCATCACCACCCGCCACCAAGAGCTGAAGGAACGTTGCCAGGCCTTGATCAACTGCGGCCGCAAAGAGCCGGGCTACGATCAGTTCGCCGGGCCGGTGTTGGGGTGGAACGATCGGATCACCGAGCTGCAAGCTGCCTTGCTGAGCGCCCAACTGTTGCGCCTCGAAGATCAACACCAGCGCCGGGCCGCCAACGTGGCCCACTTCCAAAAGCGCCTGGCCGAGTTGGGGCCGGGCTTGGGCCTGCGGTTTCAGCGTCGAGACCCGCGGATCACCCGTCAAACTTCGTACGAGACCATCCTCCTCTTCGAAAGTGCGGCCTGGAAGGGCTTGTCCCGGGATCGATTCGTCGACGCCCTGGAGGCCGAAGGGGTGCCGGCCGACGGCGGCTTTTACGTGCCGATCCCCGATCGGATCGACGAGATCTTCCCGCTCAACGCCCGCGAATATCCGGAGATCCGTGCTCGTTACGGCGACGCCTTGAGGCCCGCCCAGGTCCACTGCCCGGTCGCCAAGAAGGTCGCTTACGAACAGACCGTCTGGCTGCACCACCACCTGTTCCTCGGCACCACCGCCGACGTCGATGATGTCGTGGCGGCGATCGCCAAGATCCGGGAGGGGGTCGATGCCCTCCTCTGATCCGGTGCGGATCGGGCTGGTGGGCTCGGGCATGATCGCTGGGACCCACCTGGCGGCGCTCCAACTTTGCCAACACGCGAAGGCGGTGGCCCTGGCCGACTACGGGCGGGATCGGGGCGGGCGAGTCCCTCGGGGTGCGGCCTTGGCCGCCGAACGCGGTGTCGTTCGTTATCACTCGGACTATCGCCCGCTGCTCCAAGATCCCGAGGTCGAGGTGGTGTTGGTCGCGTTGCCCAACGCCCTCCACGCCGAGGTCACCTTGGCCGCCCTCGAGGCCGGCAAACACGTGATCGTCGAGAAGCCCCTGTGTTTGAGCCTGGAGGACGCGGATCGGATCGTGGATTTGGCCCAAAAACGAGGTCTGGTCGCGGCCTACGCGGAAGAGCTCTGCTACGTCCCCAAGTTCACTCGGGCCAAGTCGCTGATCGAACAGGGGGCCATCGGCGCCTTGTTTTTGCTCAAGCAGCGGGAGATCCACGCCGGGCCCTACTCGGACTGGTTTTTTGATCCCCACTTGGGTGGCGGCGGCGCCTTGATGGACATGGGGTGCCACGCCATCGAATACGCCCGCTGGATGTTCGGCAAACGACCGGTCCGGAAGGTCACGGCCCAGCTGGAGACCTTCGTGCACCACCACCGTCGAACGCCGAGCGGTTTGGTCGACGATCACTGCCTGCTCCACTTGGTCTTCGAGGGGGGCGGCGTGGCGGTGTTGGAGGCCGGCTGGACCTTAAAGGGCGGCATGGACTCGACCGCTGAGCTCCAGGGCACCGAAGGGGTCCTCCACGTCGATCTCTTGAAGAACACCGGCCTGCGCCTCTATTCGGAGCGCGGCTTGGCCCCCCAGGACTTGTCGCCGGGTTGGAGCACCCCGGATCACGACTCCCTTTGGCAAAACGGTTATCCCCAGGAGCTGGACGACTTCGCCTTGGCGATCCGGAGCGGCGGGACCCCGCGGGAGAACGCCGCCGACGGGCGGGCGGTGTTGGAGATCATCTGGGCAGCCTACGCCTCGGCCCAACAAGGCCGGACGATCGAGTTGCCCTATCGACCCGAGGCCGGGGCCCAAAACCCGGTCCTGGCCTTCGCGGAGGGGAGATGACCGAGCTGTTCCTCGGCGTCGATGGCGGCGGGACCAAAACCGTGGCGGTGATCGCCGACGGCACTGGGCATATCGTGGCCGCGGGCCGGGCCGGCGGCTCCAACTACCAGTCGATCGGCGAAACCGCGGCGGGGCGAGAGCTGCGGGCGGCCGTCGACGTGGCCTTGCGGGGCGCCGGGGCCCGCTTGGAAGATCTCACCGCCGGGGCCTTCGGGATCTCCGGCGCCGATCGGGCCCCCGAGATGGCGATCGTCGAGCGGATGGTGGCCCAGGTGTCCCCGGTGGCCCGGCGTTTTGTCGAGAACGACTCGTTGTTGGTCCTGCGGGCCGCCACCAAAGACGCGGTGGGTGTGGGTTTGGTGGCCGGCACCGGCACCAACTGCATCGGCCGGGATCGCTACGGACGCCGACACCAGGTCGGCGGTATGGGCGCACTTTCGGGCGACGTCGGCTACGCCGAAGATCTGACCATGCGGGCGATCGGCGGCGCCTGGATGGCCTCTGATGGTCGGGCCGCCCCTTCCGCCCTGACCGCCAGCGTGCCCAAAGCCTTGGGCGTGGAGTCGATCGAAGACGTGCCCCGGATCTTGGTGCGCGGTGAGTTCCCCGAGCCGATGATCAAGAAGGTCGTCACCTGCCTCTTCGAAGAGGCGCGCAGCGGCGACGGCATGGCCCAGCGGATCATCGAGGACACCGGGGCCCGCTTGGGCGCGGCGGCGGCGGCGGTCTTGCGGGCCTTGATGTTGCGTGGCCCCAACGCGGTGGTGGTCTTGGGCGGCGCGATGTTCCAGAGCCCGGGGCACGGCCTCTTGGTCGAAGCGACTCAACGCCGGATCCGCCAAGCGATCGCCGAGGCCCACGTGATCCCCCTCGAGGTGCACCCGGTGTTGGGGGCGGTCTTGTTCGCCCGGGATCTGCTCGGCCACGCGCCGTTGGCCTTCGCCAACCAACTCCGGGCCGAAAACCAAGAGGTCGGCCGCATCTTGACCGAAGCGACCGGTCGGATTCACTCGCCGGCGTAGGCTCGGGCGGAGCTCACCTGGAGTTCGATCAGCTCGCCCTCCCGGGGCGGCGGGCCCACCACGTCGACCCGCACGGTCCCCCGTTCGGTCTCGACCACCACCTCGCTGCGTTCCCCCAAGAAGGTGGAGCGTTGTACGCGCCCGGGGAGGCCCGGCCCGAGGTGCACCTCTTCCGGGCGCACCGCCAACACCGGCTGGTTTTCCCAGCCCGGCGCGTAGCTCACCGGCACCTCTCTTGGGCCGATGGGGGTGGTGGTCCCCCCCAGGTTGGTGGCGGTCAAGACGCTGAGGCGGCCCACAAAACGGGCCACGTTCAGCGAGTTCGGCCGGGCGTAGATTTCGGTCGGCGTCGCCAGCTGAGCCAGTCGTCCGCTCAACATCACCGCCACCCGATCGGCCACCGCAAAGGCCTCGGGTTGATCGTGGGTCACGTAGAGCGCGGTGATGCCGGCACCTTTCACCAAGCCCCGGATCTCGTGGCGCATCTCTTCGCGCAACTTTTGATCCAGGTTGGACAGGGGTTCGTCGCACAAGAGCAGCGCCGGCTGGGCCACCAGGGCCCGGGCCAAGGCCACCCTTTGTTGTTGGCCACCCGACA
The DNA here is from genome assembly GCA_016703535.1 of Deltaproteobacteria bacterium. Taxonomy (GTDB): domain Bacteria; phylum Myxococcota; class Kuafuiibacteriia; order Kuafuiibacteriales; family Kuafuiibacteriaceae; genus Kuafuiibacterium; species Kuafuiibacterium phototrophicum. The sequence continues at coordinate 2,579,649 of JADJBV010000002.1, forward strand.
ACGCCGAAGGCACCCGCTCGGACAGGCCATCCAGCCGCACCCTTTGCAAGGCAACTTGCGCTTTTTCTTTGGCCGCCGGATCCCGCAGCAGCTCCAAGGGATAAGCGACGTTGGCCAAGACGTTCTTGTGGGGCCAGACCGCGTAGGACTGAAAGACCATGCCCAGCCCCCGGGCTTCGGGGGGCAGGTCGAGGTGTTCATCCCGCACCACCTTGCCGCCGATCTTAATGGTGCCCGCGTCCGGGCGCTCCAGGCCGGCCACCAGGCGGAGCGCGGTGGTTTTGCCGCAGCCCGACGGCCCCAACAAGGCCAAGATCTCGCCGGTGTCCAACCGTAGATCCAAGCCCGCGACCACCGGGTTGGCGCCGTAGCTTTTCTTCAGCCCTTCCAGGTCCAGGCTCATGGGCGGGCCCCTTGGGCGCGGCGGGCCCAGGCCTTCAGGCCCAGGTCCCCGGCGATCGCGACCACCACCGTCATGGTCGCGATCACGCTGGCGGCGGGCGGGTTGGCGTAACTTTGCAGCTCGAACAACAAGGTGCCCGCGGTTTCGGTGCCGGCGCCGAACAACAACACGCTCATGGTCAACTCGGACAAGCAGGGCAAGGCCACGATCACGAAGGAGGCCACCACCGCCGGCCGCGCCAGGGGCAAGACCACGTCGGTCACCGCCCGCACCGGCCCAGCCCCGGCCACCCGGGCCGACTCTTCCAAAGAAGGGTGGAGCTGGCGCAAGGCCGCTTGCGAAGTCCGGATCCCCAACGCCAGGTGTTTGACCCCGTAGGCCACCCACAAGAGGCCCAAGGTCCCGGGCAAGGCCAAGACGAAGGTGATCCGCTCGGCCAAGATCAGCCGCACCTCTTGGGAAAAGCTGAGGAGCAGGCCGATGGCCAAGACCGTACCCGGCACCGCGTAAGGCAACTCGGCGATCGCCGCCAGGGCCCGCCCCGGCTGGCTCCGTTGGGCGCTCCGGGCCAACAAAAAGCCCAGGGCCGCCACCAACGCGCCGGCGCTCACCGCCAAGAGGGTCGCGTTGCCGAAGGCCCGCCAGGTCTCTTCACGGGACAAGACCTCCCGCCATTGTTGAAACGTCAGCCGGTCGAGCTCGCCAAACGACGCCAAAAACGAGGTGTAGGTGATGGTCCCGATCGGCAACACCACCCCCAGGGCCAAGAAGGTGTAGACCAGGCCGCGCAAGGGACCCCGGGCCCGACCGGTGCGAAAGGGCGAGGGCCGACTGGCCTTGCCGCCCACTTGGATCACCGAATGACGCCGGGCCCAAAGACCGAGGCCCAGCTGGACCAAACCCGCGACGCTCAACAACAACAACGAAGCGATCGCGGCCCGGCTTTTGGCCAACTCACCGCCCAAGCTGACCTCCCGAAAGATCCGGGTGGTCAACACCAACACCGGCGGATCGGCCGGCGTGCCCAACAGATACGGCACCCCAAAGGCCGCCGCGGTGAAGACGAAGATCATCCCGGCCGAAGCGGCCAAGGCGGGGCGCAAGAGCGGCAAGGTCACGGTGCGCAACACCACCAAGGGCCGTCCCCCCGCGACTCGGGCCGCCTCCTCGAGCGAAGGATCGGCTCTTTGCAAGGCAGCTTGCACTGACAAAAACGCCAGCGGATAGGCCGCCGTGGTCAAGGTCAGGATCATCCCGTCTCGGCCGTACAGGTCGATGATCGGCGCTTCACTCAGGCGGTTCAGCACCCCGGACTTGCCGTTGCCCAGGAGGGCCCAGGCCATGCCCAGCAGGTAAGGTGGGATGGCCAGCGGCAAGGTCAAGAGGGTGGTGACGCCGACGGATTCGCCCCCGACGAAGGTGTCGGTGCGTTCGACCACAAAAGCCAAAGCCGCACCCAAGGGGACGGCCAAGATCGTCACGCCGATCGCCAGGCCCAAGGTCTCGAGCAAGGCAACTTGCAATTCGGAGCGCAGCAGCTCTGCGGGCCCCGCTGAAAGCGCCGCCCCCAACACCGACACCAAGGGCCAGACGCCAAAAAATCCGAGGAGCGCGGCCAAGAGCAAGAGCCCGAGCCACCCCCAACGAGTCCGACGGTTCATGGCGTGGGCCTCAGGTGCGCCAACTCCTCCCGCAGCACCTCGTCCCGGCTCAGCGCCTGCTCCAAAAAGGCGGCGTCGACCTGGTAGGGCGAGGCCAACACCACTTGGATCGAGGGCGCCCCGGTCGGCGCCGGCAACTCCTCGAAAGGCGAGTGGAGCCGGCCTTTGATCAGCTCCCGCTGCACCGGCTCGGACAAGAGCAGGTCGTAGACCGCTCGGGCCCCGTGGGGGTTGGGCGACAGGCGCAGGATCGCGATGGGCCCCGGCACCACCACCGGGCCGTCCTCGGGGACCACCAGGCCGATCGCGCCGCCCCGAGCTTGGGCCTCGAGCACGTTCTCTAGGAGCACCATGCCGACCTGCTGTTCGCCCGACTCGATGCGGGTCAAGGTGCTGCTGTTGCCGCCCGAGGCCACCACCTGGGCCCCCCGGATCCGAGCCAACATCGACGGATCACGGCCCAACAACACCGCCAAGCTGGTGAAGGTGGTCCCCGATCCCAGGGGATCGGGCAGGGTCACCCGCCCTCGCCACGGAGCTTCGAAGAGCGCGGCGAAGGTCCGGGGCGCCTGGTCCGCGGGCACCTTCTTCTGGTCGTAGGCGATGACCATCGTGGAGATCCGGCTGGTCACGTAGGCCCCGTCCCGCCGCACAAAACGTCGATCCAAAGCCAAGGCCCGCATGGAGGCGTAAGGCAAAAGGTGGCCGGCCCGGGCCTGTCGTTCGTACCAGAGCGGATCCGAGGTCAACACCAGGTCGCAGGGCGTGGCGCCCGCCGAAAGTTCCGCGTCGAGCCGGGTCGCGATCTTTTCGCTGCCCGCTTGTAACCACTCGACCTCGACCTCGGGCAAGGCCGCCTCCAGCAGCGGATCCACCTGATCGATCACCTCTCGGTACATCGAGGTGTAGATCGTGACCTTGCCCCTGGGGGCACCGCTCGCCTCAGCGAGGGGGGTGTTTGCGGGCGCACCGAACTCGACCCGGCAGCCCGCGCCCCAACCGGACGCGGCCATCGCCAGCAGGAACCCGGCCCGTGACCAAGGCGTGCGCCCCACCTCGGCCGGTGTGGCGGGTTTTCTGCGGCGGCGCAAGGCCCGCCCGGGATGGTTCGGCCCGGGCCCGCTGTTGACGCCTCACGCAGGCGCTGTTACCCCGACCCGTGGGGCAATCGTTCTCCCGGCTATGCGTGCGGATCGAATGACCACGCAGCAATTCCCTTGGCGGCTCGCCTGGGCCTGGTCGTTGAGCCTGGTGGCCTTCGGCGCGTGCAAAAACGGCGACCGGGCCCCGGGCAAAACCGTCGACGGCTACACCGGGACCCGGACCGCCGAGCTCTATTTGAGCACCGAGGTCGACGGCTACATCGAGCCGTGTGGCTGCACCACCAAACCGAAGGGCGGCATCTCCCGCTTGGCGTCGGTCCTGAAGTCCAGCACCCACGAGCGGGGGTTGATCGACGCGGGCAACCTGCTTTTCCCCAAAGAGGGCCTCGACGAGGTCACCAAAAGCCAACACCTCCTCAAGGCCCGGCTTTTGGCCCGGGCCTACCGGCAGCTGGGTGCGGTGGCCCTCAACGTCGCCGAAGCCGATCTCCACGGCGGCGCCGCTTTGTTGCGAGAGTTGCAGCGTGAGGGCGCCTTGCCTTGGGTTTCGGCCAACGTGATCCCCGCCGAAGGGGGCCCGACGGTGGCGCGCTCCTTCGTCCGCAAGATCGGCGGCATCTCCTTTGGCATCACCGGCGTGGCGACCCCCGAGAAGTTGGCCCACGTCGAAGGCATCACGGTGCTCGAGTACGGCCCGGCCTTGAGCGCCGAGGTCAAGGCGCTCCGAAAGGCTGGCGCCGAGGTGGTGATCGTCTTGGCCCACGTCGGTGAGACCGGCGCCCGGGAGTTGGCCGCCGCTTTGCCCGAGATCGACGTCATCATCCGGGCCCCGGGCACCCCCATCGAACGGGATCCGAGCAGCCCCGTGCGGTCGGGGCCGGTCTTGATCGTCGAAGCCGGCAGCCAAGGCCAACACATCGGCCGCCTCACCTTCCGCTTGGGCGATGAGTCTCCGGCCCGTCCCATCCCCTTCGACGACGCGGGCCTCGAGGACGAACGCCGTCGGCGCCTCACCGAGCGGAAGATCAAGGCCTACGAGATGGAGCTGGCGGCCTGGAGCGTCGATCCCGACAAGGCCGAGGCGACCAAGGCCAAAGAAGGCCAGATCGCCGGGCTCAAGGCCGAACTTTCACGCCCTCCACCCGCTGTGGTCCGGCCCAACGGCCCCCACGTGGCCTTCGAGCTGGTGGCCCTGACCGACGAGCTCAAGGCCGAACCCCAGATGGCTCAAGTGATGAGCACCTACTACCAAGAGCTCGCTGGCATGAACCTGGAGAAGGGCGATCTGTCGCTCTGCAAGAAGCCCGACGCCGAAGCGGCCACTTATGTCGGCACCGAAAGCTGTAAGGAGTGCCACGAAGAGGCCTACGCGTTCTGGAAGAAGACCAAACACGGCACGGCCTGGGCGACCCTCGAAGACCAGGGCAAGCACTTCGACTTGACCTGCATCGGGTGTCACACGGTCGGTTACCAACAGCCCGGCGGCTTTTGTCGGCTGAAGGACGTGGGGGTCCTGAAGGACGTCGGATGCGAGATGTGCCACGGCCCCGGCTCGATCCACGTCGACGACTCGGATCCCACCTCGATCGTGCTCGAGGCGCCCCCGGCCACCTGCACTCGCTATTGCCACGTGCCCGAGCACAGCGACGCCTTCGTCTACGAGGCGTACCTCAACCGCATCACCGGCGAGGGCCACGCGCTCAGCAAGAAGTGATGCGTCGGATCTTCGTCGTCGCCGCTTTGCCCCTTTGGGCCGCTTGCTCCTGGGGCCGCTTGCCTCCGCCCGCTCCACCCCCATTTGCGCCGCCGACGCCGATCGCGATCCAACACGTGCCTGCTTGGGCCGAGTCCCGGGCCGATGTCTTCGGCGGCACGCCGTCGCTCTACACCCGGACGACCACCATCACTGAACTCGAGGAGATCGAGGCTCTGGCGGTGGAGGAGCTGCGGGAAGGTTCCCTCGAGCCCGATCCGGTGTTCCCGGAAGATCGGCAGGGGCGGGTGCCCCACTTGTTCGAAGGCCGAACCGGGCCCCCAGGGTTCGACATCCCGATGGCCGACGATCCCCGGGTCGAGGAGTGGATCCAATACCTGACCGGCCGAGGCCGGGAGTGGTCGGTGAAGTGGTTGGCCCGCTCCACCCGCTACGGCCCGCTCTTTTGGGAGATCTTGGCCCGTTACGATTTGCCGCGGGATCTGATCTTCCTCTCGATGATCGAAAGCGGCTTTTCGCCCAAGGCCTATTCCTGGGCCCACGCCGCCGGCGCCTGGCAGTTTATGCCCTTCACCGGCCGGGAATACGGCCTCGAGGTCGGCTTTTGGGTCGACGAACGCCGGGACTTCGAGCGCTCCACCGACGCCGCCGCTCGCCACCTCCGGGATCTCTACCGGACCTTCGACGACTGGTACCTGGCCTTCGCCGCCTACAACGCGGGCACCGGCAAGGTTCGGCGGGCCATCCGAGGTTCGGGCACCAGCGACTTTTGGAAGTTGTCTCGCACCTGGTGGCTCCGCAAAGAGACGCGCCACTACGTGCCCAAACTGTTGGCCGCCGCCAAGATCACCAAAGAGCCTGAAAAATACGGCTTCACCGAGGTCGAATATCTGCCGCGCCTGACCTGGGACGTGTTGACCGTCACCGTCGCCGTCGATCTCAAGACCGTGGCCACGGCCTGCGGCGAGCCCGATGACGAACGCCTCAAGTTGTTGAACCCCGCCTTGCGCACCGGCGTGACGCCGCCCGGGCGCCACTACCCGCTGCGGGTGCCCGAGGGCCACTTCGCCACCTGTTTGACCGGCCTGCAGCTGACGCCACCCGCCGAACGCATGACCTTCCGTTATCACGAGGTCCAGCCCAAAGACTCGCTCCCGGCCTTGGCCAAAAAGTACCGCACCACGCCCGAGGCGATCTTGGCCTTCAATGAGATCGACGAAGCCCGGCTCCTGGAGTTCGGAGAGCTGGTGGTGCCGGTGCCGTTCCTCGAGGCCGACTCGATCCCCATCGTCGAACCGGTCGAGCGAAAGTTCCGGGCCTCGGCCTACGGGCCGGACGGCTTGGGTCTGGTGCTGCACACCGTCCAGCCCGGCGATTCGCTTTGGAAGATCGCCAAGCGGTACCACGTGCAGGTGAAGCGCCTCCGGTTGTGGAACGGACTGTGGCGAAACGGGGGCCTCAAGGTCGGGCAGCAGATCCGGGTTTATGTCGGCCAAGGCGGCGCCCCCAGTGGTCGTCGAAGTCGTTGAATTTACGACGGAATTAAGCATGGACTTCGGCCCAAGCCCGTCCTTCTGCGGTTTCACGCGATGCCCAATGGGTAGGGGGTCGGTGAAATGATCCCGACTATATGTTGTGGAGGCGCTTGACAGGACCGCCAGGGTTTTGCATGGTGCGCCCGTCGACCCGCGGTGATGCCCGCCGGCGCAGGAGGAATGCAATGACCAAAGCTGAGCTTCTCGACGTGATCGCCAAGGCCAACTCGGAAATGACCAAGAAGCAGGTCGGAGAGGTCGTGGACGCGGTCTTCAACACCGTCGCCAAGGCCATCAAGAAGGACGGCGAGTTCTCGTACCCGGGCTTCGGCTCCTTCAAGGTGCGGCAGCGCAAGGCCCGCACTGGTCGCAACCCGCAGACCGGCGAGCAGATCAAGATCAAGGCTTCGAAGTCGGTTGGGTTCAAGGCCGCCAAGGCCTTCAAAGACAAGCTCTAGTCGGCGGGCCCGCTTCGGTGGGCTGACCGATCGCAACAACTCTCTCGGATGGCTCGAAGGCCTCGGACGAAAGTCCGGGGCCTTTTCTTTTTGGTGGACCGTCCTTCGGTCGAGCGGCGCACCTACCGCCCCAACCTCACTACGCCAGTGAGGGTCCATAAAGTTGGGCCGTCGACGACAACCAATCCTCTAGAGCGGAGTAGACACCTCGCCCCCGCCGCCAAGGTCCGGCGGGTGCGCTTCCACAACCAGGTCGAGCGAGGCGCGGCAGAGAGCTGCGTCGACGCCGACGTCCGCGACCTTAGGGGAGACGAGAGATGTTCGAAACAAGTTGGGCTCGGGGTTGGGTATTGGCCACGTTCGTGGGCCTCGGGGCCTGTGGGGGTGAGCTGGAGTTGGAGGAGGAGCTGGGGTCGGAGCTGGAGCTGGAGTTCCACACCAGCGAGTCCGGCCTGTGTTCGGCGGTTTCGCCGGCGAGGGAGCTGATGATCCGGCACCTCGCGGTGGTCAACGATCCGGTGCGGACCCGCTGGACCGGGAGCTTGGCCGACGCCAGCGACGGCGCGTGGCACTTCGGACGGCTCATGACCCAGATGGCGCCCCCGGGGGCCAACGCTTCGGACTTCGTGTTGGCTTGGCTGCGGCAGTTCGCGACCAACCGCACCATCAACGGCCAGACCGTACCGGCGCGGCCCGCGATCAACCAGCTGATCAGCGACTGGCCCAAGTTGGCCAACGGCAAACTCGACCTGACCCGGGCGCCGCTCCGTTTGTTGGCGATCGTCAATCGAATGGATCTCCGCAACCTGGCCCAAGGCCGGGCCGGTGAAGGTCGCTTCGTCTTTGGGGTCCTCGACGCTGCCGGCAACCCGCAGCAGTTTACGGTGATCCTGGAGTACAACTTGCCCGCCACCACCCAGGCTCAGCTCACGGCCTGGGCCAACCGTTGGCACGATCTCGGGGCGCTCGGCGCCAGCACCGCAGCCTATCGGACGGCGCTCCAGGCCGTCACCGATCGCTTCGCGCGACGGAACGCCCAGCCCACTCGCCCCAACGGCAGCGCCATCAGCCAGGTCCGCACCAACGAGATCGCCTTGGCCGCGCCGTGGGAGCTGCGGGAGTTTCGGCTCAACGCCAATGGGGCCTTGGTGGAGGTCACCACCGCCCTGACGCCTCGGGACGCCCTGAACGGCAGCGCGGTGTTGCGGGACTTCATCAACCAAAACGCCAACGCCATCGTGAACAACCGGCACGGGGTCCCCTTGAGCATCGGGGCCACACCCTTTCGGGCCGCTGCCAGCCAAAACAACATCGACTTCTGGAACGCCCCCGGCATCAGCAACGCCAACGCTCGTCACGTCTTTTCCCTCAACACCTGTGACGGTTGCCACGGGGCCGAGACCGCCACCGGCTTCCTGCAGATCCAGCCTCGGGTCGCCAATCAGGTCTCAGCCTTGGCCGGCTTCCTGACCGGGATCACCGTGGCCGATCCGGTGACCGGCACCAACCGGACCTTCAACGACCTGGGGCGTCGGGCCACCGATCTGCGGAGCCTGGTCTGCCCCACCGTCGCTCCCGCGACCTTGGGATCGGAGGCTGATTTGGAAGCGCCCTTAGGGACCCGAGTGCACTGAGCCTCCGCGAGGGCCCGGGCCGCCCCTCTCCTCCGGCGGTCCGGGCCGTTTTCCACCCCAAGCGACACCCTCCGAACAAAGCAGGTCAGATCGACGGGCCTCACCTCGAAGCAGTGGGTGAGGCCGGCCTGGACCGCGCCCCCATCGGAGATCCAATGAAGAAGAAGTTGATGATTGTGACCACCCTCGGGGTGATCGGCGCCGGCGGCGTTTGGTCGAGCCCCGGTGACCACCCTGCCTCCAGGCCCTTGACCGCGGCCGAACTGGAGGCCACCCGCGGCGGCGTCGTGACCGCGGTGAGTTATCCGCCCGCCAACCTGGTCTCCTACACGCAAAACGTGGGGCTCGACGCCGACGTCGCCAACGGCCTGGGCCAGACCACCACCACCCTCTACCTGCACCACGGCACCACCAAAACCGGCTACCGCACGGTGGCCACGCCGGCGCCGGGCTACGAAGGTTCAATCCAGACGCGCTTTTCGCTGCTCGGTGGCGCCGCCAAAGATCTGGTGATCAAGTACATCGATCCGAGCAATGGCCAGAGCTACGTCTCCCAGGTCGTCCCGGGCCAAGATCTCCACACCTCGGTGCGGCTACGAAAGTTGGTCTTCCACAACGTCAAGACCAACTCCAACCAGACGACGGTCCCGGCCGCCACGATCAGCAACGTCGTCGAGAGTCGCTCCTGGAATTGGAACCTGTCGACGGTGGCCAGCATGGACGCGATCTTGGCGACCTGCCCGCAGAACAAGCGAACTCAGGTCGGGTTCTTGGGCAACGACTCGCCGAGCATTCTGCACACCGTCAACACCGGCACCAACAACTGCGCCAACCTCGACGACCACCTGGAATACGATGAAGAGACCGAAGATCTCGACCACGACGCCACCGCCTTGGCCTGTATGGAAGAGCTCAGCGATGCTCGGCTGGCCCTCGATCCCACCAACGAGGCGCTCCACTTCTTCTTCGTCAAGAACTTGCCCACGGGCCTCAACGGCTTCCTGAGCGTAGAAGCTCAGGCCCTGGTCATCTCCGAAGCGGAGATGAGCGGTGATGCCTGGTGGGTTGCTTCCTTGCTGACGCACGAGATGGGGCACGCCCTCGGGCTCTCTCACACGAACGTTACCTGCAACAACGTCACCCCTGATCTGCGGAACCTGATGTGCCCGGGCTCTGCAGCGGGCAAGCTGCTCACCGCCACCCAGTGCGACATCATCTACGACCTCCCCGGATTGGTCGACCACAACTGAGGAGGTGGGCCATGGGTGAGCTTCGAAGTGGGCTGGCGGTGGCCCTGGTGTTTTTTGTGTCGGGGTGCGCCAAGGAACTCGACGTCTGCGCTGCTTCACTGTCGCCGTGGGAGGTGGTGTTTTTGGGTGAGGCGTACGGCCGAGGTGAGGTGGCGCTCGAGCGCCAGGCCGACGGCCACTTTCGGGGGCACCTGCGTTTGGCCCAGGCCGAAGGGCAAGCCGCCGACGCCGGGCTCCGGCTCGAGGGCCGCGGCGTCTGCCGAGACGGGGTGGTGCGCATCGACTTTGGCGGCGGCAGCACCCCGGACGGATCACTGCAGGTCTTGGGCGGCACCTTGACCGCCGTGTTGGCCCGACCCGGGATCGTCGATCAGCCCTTCGGCGTGTGGACCGCCGAACTCCGCTCCGCCGCCTGGAAGGCCCAGCGGCGGGTCGGCGGCCCTTGGATCTTGGCCGCGCCGAAGGCCGAAGCCCGGGACGACCTCGCCGAGGCACCCCGAGCCGATCTCGGGTCCCCAGGATCGACGCCGTGAACCGGCGGTGGCAGGCCCCGGGCCCCGGGGGACCGCTGCTGCGGGCGCTTTTGGCCTTGTTCGGTGGCGCGCTCCTCGCGGCGTCCTTTCCGCCCGAACCTCGTCCGTGGTCGGCGATCTTCGGCCTGGTGATCTTGGTGGCCATCACCACCGATCAGGGCCCGGCCGAGGGTGGAGCGTTGGGGCTGCTTTTTGGCGTGGCCTGGTATCACGGCGTGTTGTGGGCCCTGGTGCCCGAGTGGGGCCTGGGGGTCGGCGTGGCCATCGCCGTCGCGTGTGTCCTTTCGTTGGCGGCGATCTTCGCGGTGGTGGGGGCGGTGGCGCTCCTTTTGCCGCGCTGGGCTCGGCCTTGGTCTTGGGCCCTCACCTGGCCCGGCGCGAGTTGGGCCCTGGAGCGGACGATCGCCACGCCCCACCAGTTCGCCAGCGCCTTCCTGGAACGACCCGAGTGGGTGCGATCGTTGGGCTGGTGGGGCCTGCCGCTTTGGGATGGGCTTTTGTTGGCGGTGGCCGGGTCGGTGGTGGTGATGGTCCGGCACCCGGGGCGACGCAGCTGGGCCTTGGCCGGGGGGGCACTGGCGGCGTTGGCCTTGAGCGCCGGAGCTTTTGGGTCCGGTCCGCCACAACAGGACGGCCCCTTGATCACTGGCCTGCAGCCGGGGATCCCGACCGCTCGTTACGAGTTGGCCCGTTGGTCCCTGTTTGCCCGGCAACAAGTGGAGGAGGTCCTGGATCGAGGGACCACGACCGCCTTGGCCGAGGGCGCCGAGGTGGTGGTGTGGCCCGAAGGTGGCAATGAGTTGTCCAACCGTGGCCTCGAGCGTCGACGTCAGCGCCTCTTGGCGGCCACCGGCAGCGTCGCGGCCACGGTATTGGTGGGGAGCCGAGAGGTCGAGTTGGGCGGCGGGATCGCCAACGCCCTTTCGGTGTGGCGCCACGGCCGCTTTCACGAAGAGATCAAGAAGGCGCGGCCGGTGCCCTTGGCCGAGTCCCAGCTGCTCCGGGGTCGCCCAACGGTGATCGACGCCGCCGGAGCTCGGCTGGGGATCGGGATCTGTTTTGAGGCCATCTTCGGTGATCACCTGGCGGCTTTGCGCCAACAGGGCGCCGAGATTTTGGTGGTCAGCAGCGACGACGCCTCCTTTGGCGAGTCCCCACTTTCGTCGTGGCACCTGGCCTTGGCCCGGGTGCGGGCCCTGGAGGCGGGTAGAAGTCTGGCCTTCTTCAGCAACGCCGGTCCCTCTGGGATCTACGACGCCCGGGGCCAGACCTTGGCCCACCTGCCGCTCGGGAGCATCGGCGTGGTTTCGGCGCGGGTGCCAAAGGTGGGGGAGGGCGGCGCGCCTGCGCCCGAACTTGGCCCGGCCCTTTCACTCCTCGGCCTCTTCGGTTTGTTGCTGCGACGACCTTGGCCAAAGGCTTCACCAAGATCCTGGGCCTGGTCTTACGGGGCGGCGGCGGTCGCGCTCCTGGTTTGGGGCGCCAGCGCCGCGCCGTTGCTCGGGCGAGGTCCACCCCTCGACGCCCTTTCGCCGCTCTTTCGCCAGACCCGACAAGAGAGCTGCGGGCCAGCGGCCTTGGCCTTTGCCTTGACCTTCTTGGGAGACGACGTGACCGAAGCTGAGCTGCTCAACCCTTCGGGCTCCGACTGGACTTCTTTGGCCGATCTCGCGGCTCGCGCTCGAGCTCGAGGTTTTGTCGCCGAAGGCCGGCTCAGCTCGATGAAAGAGCTGGAGCAGCTGGGAGGAGCGGTGGCCATCGCCCACTATCACGCGGGGCACTTCGTGGTGGTGTTGTCGGTGAGCGATGAGCAGGTGTGGCTCTTCGATCCGGCCTATGGTCAGACCTTGGCCGTCCCTCGGGCCGACTTCGAGGCGGTGTATTCGGGGCGGACGTTGACCTTGGCGCCGGGCCAGGCCTGAAGCTCACGGCACTCGGCCGAAGGCGACCCAACGTCCGGGCCCGGGTTGGGTGCTGGTCCGCATGAAGGTGCGGCCGTCGGTGGATCGATAGCGGTGGGCGTCGCCGCCGACTCCCACCCAGATCCCGTCGCCGTAGGCCTGTCGATAGGGCGTCGCCACGTTGTCAGGCGTCCAGCTCAGGCCGTCGGTCGACGTATATTGAGTAGAACCATTGCTGGTCACGAAGTGACCATCCCCGAAGGTCACCTGATAAAGGGCGGCGTTGCCGCACTGACGTTCTTCGAAGGCCGCGCCGTCGGTGGTGCTGGTGCAGCGGCCGTTGTCGCCGACCGCCACAAAACGGCCGTTGCCGTAGGCCACCGCCCACAACTTTTCTCCCCCGGTCTGCACTGGGCTCCAGGTGCGGCCGTCGGTGGTCGACGACGAGAGGCCGACGTTTTGGCTGCCGTAGGTGTCGCCGACCGCCAAAACTCGGCCACCGCCCGAGGCCACCGCCCGGAAGTGACCCTCGTAATAACCGCCTCGATCGCCGAAGTTGCGACCTTGATCCGAGGAGCGGAGCCGCAAGCCGTTGCCGCCGACCACGATCAGGTCGTCGCCCAAAAAGGCGGCGCCGCCGATCCAGTCACCGAGCCCCGGGCTGCGGGCCTCGAAGTTGGTGCCGTCGGTGCTGACCAAAACCTGGGAGGTGTTGTTGCCGCCGCCCACCGCCACCAACACACCGTCCCCGCCGGCCACGCCGCGGATCAGGTCTTCGTAGACGCCGTTGTCGCTGTAGATCGTGTTCCAGTTGGTGCCGTCGAAGGAGGTCAACAAGGCCTTGCCGTCGCCGCCGACCAAAAACACGCCGCGGCCCGTGGGTGAGCCGGCGTCGGGCGAAACGCCGGTGTCGTCGGGGCCGGTGTCCGCGGGCGCGGCGTCGGGGTTGGAGCCCAGGTCGGTGTCGCCGAGATCTCCGGGGCCAGCCTCGTTGCCGATGGCGGTGTCGCTGGGGCCCGTGTCCCGGATCGTCCCCGCGTCGCCGACGTCGGCCCGGGGGCCCAGGTCGTCCGGCGGATCACCCACCGCGGCACCGCAGCCAGCGCCACACGTAAGGATGGCGAACCAGAGCACGGGGCGCATGAGGGGCCATTTAGCCGCATCCCCGGCTCCTTGATTACTGAACAAAGATATAGTACTGAACAGAGCATGGTTGCTCAGCCCACCAACCTCCTCGAGATCAGGGCCTTTCTTCAGGCCCAAGCCCCTTTCCTCGCCGAACGAGAAGGGCTTTCGAGCGGCCACGACGATCTCGATCGGTTGTTATCCGGGGGTTTCCCTCGAGGTGGGTTGGTGGTGCTGAGCGGCCTGTCGGGGGCCGGGCGCATGAGCGTCGCCGCCGGCGTTTTGGCCGAAGAGACCAAGGCGGGGCGGCCCGTCGCTTGGATCGATGGTCGCGGCACCCTCTACCCGCCGGCCTTGGCCTCTTTGGGCGTGGCGCCCGAGCGGCTCTTGATGGTCCGGGGCGCCAAAGAACGTTCGGTCTACGCCGCCGAACAGGTCATCGACTCGGGCGCTTTTCGGGTGGTGGTCGCCAGCGGCCTCGATGGTTGGTTGACCGCCACTCGGGCCCGGCGCCTGCAAACTGCGGCCGAAGGCGCCCGGGTGGCGGCCTTGTTGTTGCTCGAGCCACCCGCCGCGGCTCAACTCCAGAACGTCGCCCTGCGCCTCGGGCTCACCCGACGCAAAAGTGCGATCCAGGTCGAGGTCGAAAAAGATCGGGCCGGTCGCGCCACCGGTCGGCGGATCATCTTGCCCCAGTCGATGGCCGCGTGACGCGGCGTTGATCCGGCGGTGGCACCCAAAGGCCACTTCGGCGATGCTGGGCCCGTGGCGTCGCGCCCGATCGGGATCCTCTCCTTGGCCCTGCTCCTTTTGGGGGGCTGCAGCAAAGACGCGCCCATCCTGAGGGCCGACATCCCGCTGGAGCCCGGCGATCGCAGCGTCTTGATCTCGCTCTTGCGCCCCAACTCGATCGAGGCGCGGGCTTACGCGGTCGAAGATCAGCAGCTCGACGCGCCCTGGATGTTGGGCTTCGAGGCCGAAGAGGAGCTCCGCCTCCAGGTCCTCGGCTACTCCCAGAGCTTGGCCCAGCTCCAACTCCCGGCCGGCCCGCTGAACTTCGCCGAAACGGGGGCCCCCAGCCGTCCCCTCCCGGCCCCGACCCGGGTCGTCGAGCGTCGTCTGGCCGAGGCCACTTTGGGCGAATGGACCGAGGTGGGCGCCGCCGACGCCGAGGTGCTCACCCGCCGCCTGCCGCTCCGCTGCACCAACTTTACGGTTTCGGAGGCGATCTTGCCCAACGAGGTGCGGGCCATGTTTTTGGTCGCGACCCGAGACCACCTCTTGATGGGCAACGCCGACGGCGAGATCTACTTGGCCAAGAGCGACGGCACCTTCACCCGCCTCGCCACCTTGGGACGTTTCTACGACGCCTTCGCCCAAGACGATGGCACCGTTTATCTGGGCGGCGAGTCCGGTCAGATCTGGCGCGCCACCCTCAGCCGCACCGAACCTTGGGTGTTGACCGCGACCTTGGCCGTGACCTTGCCCGACGGCGGGCCGGTGTTGTTCTTGGCCGGTGATCCGGCCGGCGCCCCTGGAGAGCTCTACGCCGCCACCGATCAAGGCCTCTACTCCGAGGTCGGCGGGACCTGGACCCGGCGCTACAGCCAAGGTCGTCCTCGCGGCTTGGCCTGGCTGGGCGCCGGGACCCCCCGCGGCGTGTATGGCTACGAGTTCTACTTGGGTGGCCTGCGGGATGGGGCCCTGGTCGAGGATCAGGTCCACTTCAACACCGCCGCCGGTGGCATGACCGCGGTCGCCCACGTCCCACGTTTGGGCGGCATCGGCGGTGTCGAATACGGGACCCTCTACCGGCGGCTGCGGCAAGGCGAGTGGGATCCGGTCGGAGATCTGGAGCCTTCGATCTTCCAGATCCGGAGCATCGCGCCCTACGGCTTCGGTTTTGTTTATGCCCGCCCCGACGGGGTCCTAGAGGTGCTCGAGGAGCAGGGCTGCGAAGCCTACCCGACCGTCCGGGTCGTCGGC
The DNA here is from genome assembly GCA_016703535.1 of Deltaproteobacteria bacterium. Classification (GTDB taxonomy): domain Bacteria; phylum Myxococcota; class Kuafuiibacteriia; order Kuafuiibacteriales; family Kuafuiibacteriaceae; genus Kuafuiibacterium; species Kuafuiibacterium phototrophicum. The sequence goes on from JADJBV010000002.1 coordinate 2,594,952, forward strand.
GATCCCGATCCTGCGGAGCTCGGCGCCAAGGTCGAGGAGGGCATCGACAACGGTGGCCGCACGGAGCTCACCGTGGTCGGGCTCAACTTGGCGGCCTTGGGCTTTCGGGGCGGCGGCACTTCACCGCGGCTCTTCTGGTTTTTGGTCGAGTGAGGGGCCTGTCCCTGGGGGTCAGCCGGCCTTCTTGGCGATCACCACGTATTGGTCCGGCAAGGTCTCGGAGGCGAGTTCGGACTGGAGCCCCGCCTTCTGCAAGGTAGCTTGCAATTCTTCGGGCGCGAGCTTCATCTCGGCCGGAGGACCCCGTGGGCTGTCCTTGTTGAAGTCGACCACGTGGATCTCACCGCCGGGCTTCAGCGCCGCCGCCAACTTTTGGGCGTAGGCGTCCCGATCACCCAGGTGGTGCCAGGTGTCGACGATCAGGATCCGATCGACGCTGTTCGGCGCCAGGCCCGGATCGTCGGGGGCCACCTGTTTGGCCTCCAGGTTCTTCCAGCCCTCTTTTTGAGCCCGTTCGCCGAGGTACCGGACCATGTCGGCCTCGACGTCCATCGCCCAGACCCGGCCCGTGTCGCCGACCGCCTTGGACAGGCGACCCTCGAAATAACCGGTCCCAGCGCCGATGTCGGCGACCACCATCCCGGGCTGCAGTCGGAGCAAGGTCACGACCTCGTCCGGCTTCTGCCAGGCGTCGCGGCTCGGGTCGTCGAACTGTTTGGCCCACTCTTCGGCGTTTTCGAAGCGGTGAGGCATGCCGCCGTGATCGTGGTGGTGGTGATGTTCGGCGTTGGGCATCGGGGCACTTTGGCAGGCGGCGAAGAACAAGGGGAGGGCGACGGACTTTTTCATGTTCGGCTCACGCAGTGGGGGTCCAAGGGGAGCGTCGTCGCACCGAGAGCGCTGTCGATCAATCGTCTTTGTCGGGACCTTTGACCCAAGCTGCGACCATTTGTCGCCCCAGGTGTTCGCCCAGGAGCTCACCGAGCAGCGCCCCCGCGAAGGCCGAAACCGCTCGCGCCGAACCCGGCACCAAGGCGCCCGCGGCCGCGCCGATCAAGGTCCCGGTCACCGCACCCAAGTGTTGCCCGGTCTTCTTCTTCAGCTCTTCCGGATCGATCTCGCCATCGCCGTAGCGGTAGACCTCGTGCCCCAGGCGTAGGCCCAAGCTCATGGCCGCCGCTGCCGCCAGCGGGTGACGCAGGCCTTCACCGATCCACCCCGGCAGGCCGGCCACTACAGGCTCCGCTTGGGGTGCCCGGGATCCGGCGCAGGTTCAGTGGGTTTGGGGGTCAACAGAGTTTCGGCGCCTTCGATCGCACCTCGACCGAGTTTGCCGCCCAAGGTCTCGCCGACCATGCCACCCGCGAAGGCGCCGAGGATGGTGCCGAGGCCTGGGATCACCGCCGAACCCGCGGCGGCGCCGGCGGCCGCACCCGCGATCCCGCCTCCGACGGTGCCGAAGTGCCCGCCAACCCGACGACGAAACTCGGGGACGTCGATCTCGCCCTTCTTGAGGCGCCAGCCATCCTTGCTCAGTCGAAAGCCCAAGGTGGCGGTGCTGAGCACGGCCACCGGGTGGCGGCCGAGCTTGCGGATGATGATCTCGGGGAGGGTTCGCTTGAGGAACTTCATATCGCCACCTCCCAGTCTAGTAACTGCGGGCGTCGATGGCGAAGGGGCGGTTCCCCTGGTTGTAGGCTTCGGCCCGCTGGTAGGCGGTGTAGGCGGCGATCAGGTGGCACACCCAGCCGAAGAAGCCGCCGGTGCCGATCCAGAAGCCGGGCGTAATGATCAACCAAAACAGGCCCCTGAGGAAGTTGCCGTTGTAGATTTGGCCAACGCCAGGGACGATCAAGGAGAGGACTGCCGCGAGGCCGGAGTTCTTCATGAGGTGATCGCAAGCTGTGCACCCTTCCTCTTTGGTCAACGCTCCAACCCCCAAGCCGATCTTGGTGATTCCTTTGGCGCCCAACTCCTCGAATTGACTGCCAACGAGACCACGTGTTACCCGCGCCGCGATCCCCGGAGGTTCCGGGCGCTCGTGGGTCCGCCAGCCCGGCGGTCCCGGCGCCCACGGACCTTCGGCAAGAAGGTGCGAGATGGCCGACAAGCGCGTGTATTTCTTCGGAAACGGCGAAGCGGAAGGGCAAGGCAACGACAAGGCGCTGCTCGGCGGCAAGGGCGCGGGCTTGGCCGAGATGACCCGCCTCGGCTTACCGGTCCCGCCGGGCTTCACCATCACCACTGCGGTCTGCCACTCCTACTCCAAAGAGGGCGGCAAACTCCCCGGCGATCTCCGGGCCGAGATGGAGGTCGCGCTCCGCAAGGTCGAAGGCATCGTCGGCGCCAAGTTTGGCGACGCGGCCAACCCACTCCTGGTTTCGGTGCGCTCGGGCGGCGCGGTGTCGATGCCGGGCATGATGGACACCATCCTCAACCTCGGGCTCTCGGACCACTCGATCGAGGGCCTGATCGCCCGCTCCGGCGACGCTCGCTTCGCCTACGACAGCTATCGCCGCCTGGTGGCGATGTACGGCGACGTGGTGTTGGGCATGAAGCCCGAGTCCAAACACGCGCCCGATCCCTTCGAGGTGGCGCTGGCCAAGAAAAAACGGGAGCGGGACGTCGAGCTCGACAACGAACTCTCGGCCGAAGACCTGAAGGCCCTGGTCGCCGAGTTCAAGGGGTTGATCAAGACGCTGACGCCCCACCAGTTCCCCGAAGATCCCTGGGAGCAGCTCCTGGGCGCGACCCAGGCGGTGTTCCGCTCGTGGAACAACCCAAGGGCCCAGACCTACCGCAGCCTCAACAACATCAGCGAGGCCGGCGGCACCGCGGTCAACGTGCAGGCGATGGTCTTTGGCAACCTGGGCCTCGACTGCGCCACCGGCGTGGCCTTCACCCGGGATCCCAGCACTGGCCAACCTCGCTTCTACGGCGAATATCTGATCAACGCTCAAGGTGAAGACGTGGTGGCCGGCATCCGCACGCCGCTGCCCATCAACGCCAGCGGCTTGGTCGCCGATCCGGCCCAGACCCTCGAGGCCAAGATGCCGGTGGTCTATCAGCAGCTCGATCAGGTCCGAAAGCAGCTCGAGTCCCACTACAAGGACATGCAGGACATCGAGTTCACCATCCAACGGGGGAAGTTGTACCTGCTCCAGACCCGGACCGGAAAACGCACCGCTCAATCCGCGGTCCGGATCGCCACCGACATGGTCAAAGAGGGCTTGATCGACAAGGCCACCGCGGTGATGCGCATCCAGCCGGCCCAGCTCGATCAGCTGCTGCACCCGATGCTCGATCCCAAGGCCAACCGAGCGGTGATCGCCAAAGGCCTGCCCGCTTCGCCGGGCGCCGCCACGGGTCGCATCGTGTTTTCGGCCGAGGAGGCGGAGGCCCGCGGCAAAAAGGGCGAGCGGGTGATCTTGGTTCGGGTCGAGACCTCCCCCGAAGACATCAGCGGCATGCACCACGCGGTCGGCATCTTGACCAGCCGGGGCGGCATGACCTCCCACGCGGCGGTGGTCGCCCGGGGCATGGGCAAGCCGTGTGTCGTCGGCTGCGGCGAGATGGTGATCGACTACGAACAACGGCAGATCACCGCCCGGGGCCAGCGGGTGCGGGAGGCCGACCTCCTGACCATCGACGGCTCGACCGGTGAAGTGATGTTGGGTGAGGTGGCCACCGTCCAGGCGGGAGGTTCGGCCCAGTTCGACGAGCTCATGACCTGGGTCGATGAGTTCCGTCGCCTCCAGGTGCGCACCAACGTGGACACCCCGGCCGACGCGGCGTTGGCGCGGCGGTTCGGGGCCCAAGGCATCGGCCTGTGCCGCACCGAACACATGTTCTTCGAGGCCGATCGCATCTTGGCGGTGCGGGAGATGATCCTCGCCGACGGTGCCTCGGGGCGGCGGGCTGCCTTGGCCAAGATCGCGCCGATGCAGCGGGGGGACTTCGAGGGGATCTTCACGGCCATGAACGGCCTGCCGGTCACCATTCGCCTTTTGGATCCGCCGCTGCACGAGTTTTTGCCTCACGAGGAGGAAGATATCCTCGCGGTGGCCCAAGCCCTCGGGCGGGACGTCGAGGTGGTGCGGGCCAAAAACGCGGCCTTGGCCGAGTTCAACCCGATGCTCGGCTTGCGAGGCTGCCGTTTGGGCCTGCTCCACCCGGAGATCTACGAGATGCAGGCCCGGGCCATCCTGGAGGCCGCCTGCAACTGCGACAAGAAGGGCGTCGCGGTGAAGCCCGAGATCATGATCCCGCTGGTCGCCACCGCCGAAGAACTGAAGCGGCTCAAGGAGATGGTCGACCAGATCGCCAAGCGGGTGTTCGAAGAGCAGGGCCGCCAGATCCCGTATTTGGTGGGCACCATGATCGAGTTGCCCCGGGCCGCGATCTTGGCCGACCAGATCGCTGAACACGCCGAGTTCTTCTCCTTCGGCACCAACGATCTCACCCAGATGACCTTGGGCATCTCCCGGGACGACAGCGCTCGTTTCCTCCCCGGCTTCGTCGAACAAGGGATCTTCGCGGCCGATCCGTTCCAGATCTTGGATCAGGAGGGCGTGGGCACCTTGATCCGCTGGGCGGTGGAGCGGGGTCGCAGCAAGAAGCCCAAGCTCAAGATGGGCATCTGCGGGGAACACGGCGGAGAACCTTCGTCGGTGGCCTTCTGTCACACCGTCGGGCTCGACTATGTCTCGTGTTCGCCGTACCGGGTGCCGATCGCCCGGCTGGCGGCGGCCCAGGTGGCCCTCAAGGAGCGGAAGTGAAGCGTCTTGGGTGGCTGCTATTGGCCTGGGTGGGGTGCGCCGAGGCCGAGCCCGGGATCCCGCCCCCGAGCGGCCAACTTTACTTCCCGCTGGGCTTGGTGGTGGCCGATCCGTCGGGCACCCGGCCTTTGGTGGTCATCGGCAGCACCAACTTCGATCAGCGCTACAACTCGGGGTTCGTGACGGTGTTTGGCCTGGCCGAACTCGCGGCTTTGGCGCCGACCAACAACCCGGGTGAGGTGACCTACGTCGACGGTTTTGGGACGGCCTTGGTCAGCCAGACCCGGGTGTTGCAACTCGGTGGGCCACTGCTCCACGTGCCCGGGGCGGTCAGCGGCCTCGGCGAAGATCGGATCTACGTCGCGGCACGGGCGGCCAACCGGGTCCAGTCTTTGCGGCTCCTCGCCGACGGCACCTTGGATTGCAGCCGAGATGGCGACACCCGAGTTTCGCCGACCGACTGCACCGAAGGCGCGGTGTTGCCCACGGGCTTCGATGATCCCTTCAATCTGGTCTTTCTCCCGGGGCTTGGGACCAACGGGTCGGTCGCCGTCGGTCACCTTGGCGGCGGCGTCAACGTCGCTGAATCCTCGCTGGCGCTGGTGGATGTCCAGCTCTGGGAGTCCCGTCAAGCCTCGAACAACGGGGGCTCCGATCCCCTGACCAACCCCTTGGTGAGGACCACCTTCCCGACCGTCGATGGCTTCTCGGGACTGGCCTGGCCAGGGGGACCGGTGGGCCCGGATGAGGTCGCGGTGTTCGGGACGGCGTTTCGTCGCAGCGGCGCCCTCGCGTTCGGGGCCTTCTTCGTGCAGCCCGTTGAGGAAGCGGCGGGGCGCCTCGCCTTCGTGGAGGGTCGGGCCCTCGACCTGGCGGCCGACACCTCCGCGACCGAACTCCGGGGTCTGGCCCTCGACGGCAACCAACGGGCCTACGTGTCGGTGCGCTTCGTCGAGGGCACCACCACCTACAACGCGGGGATCGCGGTCATCGATCTGACCGGAGATCTGCCCCGCTTGATCAGCCTGGTCGAGGTCGGCAACGAGTTGGCCCAACCCGTCCTTTACAGCCGGGGCGCGGCCCGCTGGCTCTACGTCCCCGACCTCCGAGACGATCGCATCTGGGTGTTGGATGTCCGGAGCGACACCCCGACGGTGGTCGCCGAGATCAAAGGCAGGGATGAACGCACCCTCAACGGCGAGACCCTCCAGGCCCGGGTCTTGGCGGGCCCCAGCGATTTGGCCTTCACCATCGTCGACAACCGGATCTTGTTGTTGGTCAACAACTTCGCCAACAGCACTCTGGCGGTCATCGACGCGAGCTCCATCGATCCCCGGGAACACCGGGTGATCGCTCGCTTGGGTCGGGATCTCGACGGCGCGGGCAAGACCGAGGGGCAACAGTGAAGTACCTCCACCCCCTCACGGCGCTCTTGCTCCTATCGGCGGCCTGTTCGGATGAGCCCCCAGTGGCCTCCGCCAACCTGCGGCACCCGAGCGGAATGGTGTACCTGGAGCGTAGCATCACGGACACCAGCACCCGGGCCGATCTCTACATCGCCGACGCCGAGGCCGAGGGCGTCCGGGTGCGGCAGTTCTTCCGGGGCATCGACGAAAACGGCGCCGCCTACGTCATCGACACCTTCGTCCCTTCCGAGGCGATCTTCATCCCCTTGGTGATCTCGGCGCCGGGCTTCCCGGAGGAGATCTCTCCGGCCGTCTACTCAGGGGCCGGGACCCCACGCGCTTCGCTCTACGCCTTGGCGCCGGCCGGGGTGGTGAGCGAGTTGGATCCGGCCACCGGCGACAGCCGCGAGCGCTTCGGGCTGCTCCACGTCCTCGACATCCGCGAAAACAGCTTTGGCGCCCGGGCGTCCGAGGCCGGCAACTTCCCGATCGGGCTGTTGCCTTTGGATGAGCTCCTGGCCGAGCCGGCGATCCCAACGGACGTCGAGGTGGTGGCCAGCCTCGCGGATCGGGATCTGGTCTTGGTCGCCTTTGATCCGATCAACGGCGGCCCGGGTCAGGTGGCTCTGCTCAGCGTGCAGGTCGGGCCCAGTTCAGTGATCCTGCTCGGCAGCAGCACCGCCACCGTCGCCGACTTGCCCCGGGCTCTGCTCCACGCGGGCAACGGTCAGGTGTTGGTCAGCAGCGCTGGCACCTCGACGGTGACCGAGTTGACCCTCGATCTCGTCGCCGGGACCTTCCTGGGGAGCCGGGCTTTGCCGGCCGGGGGCCCGACCCAAGGCCTGATCTCCATCCCGGGATATGGAGCCTTGGCGTTGCGGGTCGATCGCCCGTCGGTGGCGGTGTTCACCTCGACCACCGGGCGCTTCGAGCGCTCCACGGCGGTCTTCGCCAGCCCCTATACCCCGCGGGCCGAACAGCTTGGGACTCCGCCCGCCGATCGTTCAGGGGAACTTTCGGTCGGCCGGCTCGATCTTCGCGGCTCGCCGGTGGTCACCGGGGCCCATGGTCGGGTCGCCAACCTGAGGCCATCCGCAGATCTTCCGACGCCCGTCCTGTCGACCGACCTGACCGCCGATCCGGACGGCGTAGCCCGAGCCGACGTGGTGTTGTTGGCGCACCTGGACGGCCGGGTCTCTTTTTTGGTCGGCAACCCTCCGCGCCTGGCCATCCTGACGGAGCAGGCCCTCGGGCTCATCGATCTCGGGAAGGTCACCGGGGCGACCGTCCTGACCAGCACCGTCGTCGAGTGCCTCACCGCCCCCGTCCGCCAGCTGGGCACCGTAACCGACTTCCAATGTGCCGATTCGGTTTTTGTGGTGAACCCATCTTCGCCCCGGCGTCTTCGGGCTCAATACCGTGGGGCGTTGTCCGTCGGTCCGGCCGGGGTCTTGACCCCCACCTCCAGCACCGGCGCGACTTGGACCCTTACCGACCCCGCGGTCGAGGACTACACGGCGCTGAAAATTCAGGTCGGCGACCTGGTGGATCTCGAGCACCACGGCGCCGACTGCACGGTTCCAGACAGCCCCGCCCAGGACTATCGAGATCGAGCGGTGATCACCGCGGTGTCGGCCGAAGGCCTGGAACTCTCGACGACCGGCGAGTTCCGCGGCCTGCGCGATCCGTGTGGTGAGGTCGTCGTGCGCTACGAGGTCTTCCCAGCCGGCGATGAGGCGGTCCTCACCGAAGCCGTGGGCGGCAGGGTGGGGGCGGTCTTGGCCCGGACCCCGGTCATCGACAACGGCGGTCGTCGGGAGGCCCAATTTACCGGTGATCTGGCGTTCACCTTGATCGGCAGCTTGGCCTGCGACGAAGCGGACCTCGGACGGCTCTGCGGAGACAGCAGCGACTGCGGCGGGCGGACCTGTGTCCCCAACGTCGACACCGTGGGGCCCGGCCTCTGCAGCGGCGGCATGTGCCCGGCGGACTCTGGGACCTGCGTGAGCCAGCCGGTGGTGCGGCGGTGCGCGGGGGTGGAGATCTTGAGTGAACCTGCCGGGCCCTTGGCCCTGGACCTCCGGAACATCACCACCAACAGCCAGATCTCCCGGGCTGCCGTCCCTGCGGCGGCGGTGTTCGCCCGGGTCCGCCAGTCTTGGTTCGTCAGCTACCCGGGGTCTCGGAGCCTGGCGACGGTCGAGCCCCTGGTCGAGAGCATCCAGACCACAGGTTATACCCGCTGAATCACTGGAGATTTTCCCGATGTTGACCCGAAGTCGACGGGTTCACGGTCAGCAACTTGTGGCCCGGCCGGCGTTTGCTACACTCCCTGCGAAATCGCCATGTTTCAGCTGACGATCAACGAAAAAGGCGGTCAGCCGCGCAACGAAAACTTCGACAAGAGCGAGATCACGATCGGTCGCGTCCAGGGCAACGACGTGATCCTGCCCAAGGGCAACATCTCGAAGCGGCACTCGCGGATCGTCGTCAAGGATGGAAAGTTCATCATCGTCGACCTCAAGTCGACGAACGGAACCTACGTCAACGGCAAGAAGATCACCGCGCCGCAGGTGGTGAAGTCGACCGACAAGATCTACATCGGCGACTTCACGATCCAGGTGGCGCCGGCCGGCGGAAATGGCGCCGCGGCCGAGCCCCCTCGGGAGCCGAGCGCCCTCAAGTCCAAGGCGTCCAAAGAGGAAGAGATCGATCTGTTTGGGGGTGATCCGGCCCCCGCCGAAGCGCCCGCCTCCAAGGGTGGGGCCCCCGGCCTGATCGACGACAACTTCGATCAAGAGTTCGACGCGCCCGAGTCCCCCAAGTCGCCGAAGGGCCAAGGCAAGAAGGGCGCTCCGGCCCCGGCCAAGGCCGCCCCGAAGGCGGTCGAGCTGGAGTTGGACGACGACTTCAACGGGCCGCCGGATCTCGAACCGGAACCGGAGCCTGAGCCCGAACCGGAACCTGAGCCCGAACCGGAGCCCGAGCCCGAGCCCGAGCCGCCTCGGAAGGCGGTCGCTCTGCCGCCGCCCGCCAAAAAAGGCTTCCCGCCTCTCGCCGCCACCAAAGGGGCCTCGACCAAGGGGCGACCGGCGACCGCGGTGGCCAAAAGCCGCCCCGAACCTCTGGAGCTCGAGGAGGATGTTGCGTCCGAGCTCGACCACGGGGACGCATTGGCGCCCATGACCATGGCCCCGGCCCCGGCGACCTCGCTGCCGGCTCCGGCCTTGGCGCCGCCGGTGATGATGGCCTCGGCCGGCCCCGCCGTGGCGCCGATGAGCCAAGCCGAACTGGAGCGCCACCTTCACCGTACGGTCGTCGACGGCGCCGGCCTAAGGGGAGTGGTGCCAGCGCGCCTTTCGGCCGAGCGGGATCGGGCCTACGAAGTGGCCCGGGCCGAAGCCGAGCGACTGAAGGCGGCGGGCCGCTTGCCGGCGGGCGCCGAACCCGACGGGCTGGCCAGCGCCATCGCGACCCTGGCCACCGATCTTTCGCCTCTGCTGGAGTTGATCGAGGACGACGAGGTGGTGGAGCTGACCGTGGCCCACGATCGCAGCGTCTTGGCCGACAAAAAGGGCATGCTCGAGCCCACCGACGCTCGGATCAATGATGAGGCGCAGCTGATCAGCCTGATCACCAAGTTGGGCCTTTTGGGCGGCGCCGATCCCAGCCCCGAACACCCGCTGGTCGACGTTCGCATGCGGGACGGGGCCCGGGTGATCGGGACCTTGCCACCGCTGGCCTTCCGTGGCCCAACGTTGACCTACCGGAAGACGACCCGGGATTTTTTGACCTTGGAGCGGCTGAAGGAGGACTACAGCTCGCTTTCGCAGGGCATGTTGACCTTCGTCGACTACTGCATCCGGTTCAGGAAGAACCTCTTGTTGTCCTTGGGGCCAGGGGTCAACGCCTCCGGCACCCTCAACGCCTTGCTCTCCCAGATGCCGGCCGAAGATCGGATCGTCACCATCGAAAAGGGCGTCGAGCTGCACCTGGGCGAACACAAACACGTCACCTCCCTCGAGCCCCAACCGGGTTTGGGGACGGTGGAGCTGGTGCATCACGCCCTACGCCTGCAGGCGGATCGGGTCTTGGTGGGCCAGCTCGGCGGTGAAGGTACGGCCGAACTCCTACAGCTCCTCGCGGGCTCCTTGGAGGGGTCGGTGGTGGCCTACCCGGCGGCGAGCCCGGCTCAGGCGGTCGATCGCTTGGCCAAGTTGGAGCTCCGGGACCGCTTCGAAGGTGCCCCCGAAGAGGCCCGACGCCTGATCGCCGCGGCCTTGCCGGTGGTGATCCAAGAGCAAAAGTTCTCCGACAACTCGCGCCGTTTGGTGACCATCAGCGAGCTGATGGTCGATGAAGGTGGTGAGGTCCGGGTCGAAGACATCTTCCGCTTCAAGGCCGAAGGTGTAGACGAAAACTTGTTGGTCACTGGCAGCTTCCACCCCACCGGCCACGTGCCGCGATTCCTCGAGGAGCTGGTCGATCGGGGTGAGGCTGAAGTCGACCTCGAGATCTTCAAAGAGTAGTGCCACCTCGCTACTTCCTCATCATCCAGGCGCCCAACGGCGACATCCGGGAGGTCCCGCTGGCCAAGGCGGGCGTGACCTTGGGCCGGGACGACAGCGCCGACGTCCGAGTCGACGACAAGAAGGTCTCGCGTCGCCACGCCACCTTCAAGTTGATCGACGGCCTGCCCTGGGTGGAAGATCTCGGGTCGGCCAACGGCATCCGCCTCAACGGCAAGAAGGTCGATAAACGCGCTCGGGTCACCTCCCAAGACGAGGTCAAGGTGGGCAGCTACCAGGTCCGCGTCAAGGACGTGGGCGACGAGGGCACCGGTTCGGTGATCGATGAACCTGAGGACTTGGAGGCCAGCCGCCCGCCGACCGGGACCGCCCAGGTTCGACCGAGGGTCATCGAAAAAGGCCCCGCCAAAAAGCCGGAAGACCTCCCGATCCTGATCGGCCTCGAAGCCCCGGTGAAGGGTCGTAGCTTTCCGCTGCGCCTGGGCGAAAGTATCGTTGGGCGCCTCGAAGAGTGCGACGTGCCGATCCTAGACGGCTCGGTCTCTCGGCAACACGCCCGCCTCGTCTATTCAAAAGACCGCGTCACCGTCACCGATCTCGGTTCGGCCAACGGCGTCTTCGTCAACAACGTCCGGGTGGACATGGCCGAGTTGGCGGAAGGGGACGTGCTGAAGATCGGCAGCGTCAGCTTCGACGTCAGGATGCCCGCGGCGTTGGCCAAACGGGGCACCGCGCCGGTCCGCACCCGCGCCAAAGAGAAGAAGGCCAGCGGCAAGAGCCACCAGTGGTTGTTGTTGGGGGCCGCGGGCCTGTTTTTGGCGGTGTTGGTGATCAGCGGGACCGTCTATTGGCGGTTCCGCGGCAAAAATCGACCCGCGGTGCCGACCTTGTTCGCGGGGCGCACCGGCGACGCCGGCGTGGCTGAGGTCCAGCCCCCGGTTGCGGCGACGCCTCGAGGGACGATGGACGCGGGCCGGGAGGACGTCATCGCCGTCGTGACGCCGCCGCGGCTCAAGGACGCCGGTGTGGTGGCGCAAGATCCTCCTCCGCCTCCTCCTCCTCCTCCAACCGAAAGCCCACCTCCGACCAAGGCCAGCCCTCCTCCCAAGGCCCCCCCTCCGAGCGCCAACCCGGCGACGGCGGTGGCCCTGACCGGCACCGCCACCGCTCCGTATACAAAAAAAGGCCCGGACGGCTTGCCCCTCGGGTTGCCCGAGGTGGACGTCAACTTCGACCTGGAGGCCTTCGTGGCCGAAAAGTTGGCCGCCGCCCAGGCCTGCGACGGCAAACAAGACCTGAGCTGCGTCCGCGAGTTGGTGGTGGCGCTGTTGAGCAAAGACCCGATCAACCAGGCCGCCCGGTCGCTCCTGGAAAAAGCCGAGGCTCGAGCGGCGGCGGATCAGGCCCTCCTGAAAGCGGATCGCCTGGCCGCTCGGGGCGATTTTGCGGGGGCGCTGCGGGCCTTGGCCGACATCGCCGACGATCTGCCCCAGGCCGAAACCGCCAAAGTTCAGGCCATGAAAATTCGTCAGCTGGCCATCGAGGATGAGCTCCAGCAGGCCGAAAAAGAGGCCAAAAACAAGAGCAGCTGGCGCCGGGCCCACGAACGTTACACCTACGTGCTCGGCTTGGATCCAGACTCGCCCGAGGCCCTGGAGGGGCTGCGGGAGGTGGAGAAGAAGATGCGAGGTCGCAACATGGACTTCGCCGAATACCGCCCCGCCGGCAGCAAAGAGCCGATCGCCCCGTCGACCCAAGGAGAGCGGATCGACGCCCTGAAGAAGCACCACGGCGGGGAGCTGGGCCTGGCCAAGATCGCCGAGCTCTACGCGGCCGGCGACCTGGGGAAGGCGCAGGAGACGGCCCGGGCCGAGGAGAAGAAGCCAAAGGGCGACAAGCGGGCCCTGCGGGAGTTGGCCGAAGACCTGGGCCGAGCCAAAACTCAGTACGAGCGGACCCGGGCCGAGATCGGCAACGATCCGGCGGTAGCCTGGGGACTTTTGGAGGATCTGCGGCGCATCGAGAGCCGGATCCTGCCGGCCAGTGTTCGTTCCCGGCTGACCAAGGAGTTGGAGGTCAACCTCTCCGATGCCTTCGCCGAACGAGGTCAGTCCTTGTTCGACACCGAACGCTTCGAGGACGCCTTTCAGCAGTGGGACGCCGGTCGAAAGTTGGATCCGACCAACCCGAAGATCAAAAGTGGCCTGAAGAAGCTGGAGGACCGGGCCAAACGGATGGCCGACGACGCGGAGCTCGCCACCCAACGTGGGGAAAAAAACGCCTGCGAACGTTGGAAGAAGATCACCCGGATGACGGCGGTCGACAGCGAGATCTACCAGCGGGCCCGGCAACGGATCGACGCCTGCCGTTGAGGTTTGGTCGTTAACTACGGGGCGAGATCGGAGCGGCCTTCCTTGATCTCTTTGCTCTTGTTGCGCATCAGCTCCATCAGGCCCGGGAATCCTTTTTCCGCGATGTGTTTGCGGAACTGGCTGCGGTAGGTGCGCACGGTGCTGACGTCATCGATGGCGACGTCCCAAACTCGCCAGCGGGCGTCACGGAAGATCAGGCTGAACTCCAGCTGGGCGGTGGTCTTGTCGGCCTTCACCTTGGCGGTGATCTTGGCCTTGTCAGCGGTCTGGTCTTCACCGATCCAATCGATCTTCACGGCGCTCGGCTTCTTGACCTCACCCTTGTTGGCCAACTTCAGCTTCGATTGATAGGAGGCCTCGATGATCTCCCGCAGCAGGTCGCTGAACTCCTGCTGCTCTTTGGGCTGGAGCTCCTTCCACTTGGCGCCGAGGGACTCCTGGGTCATCGTCTCCCAGTCGAGCATGTCCTCGATGATCGCCTTGGCCTCTTTTTGCCAGCCCTCTTCGGCGGGGCTACCGGCCTTGGGCGCCTTTTTGGGCGAGTTCATTGGCCTTGTCGACCTTGGCCTTCAACCAGGCCTTGGCCGATCCCGGCCCGTCGGCCCCCGCCGTGGCTTCGGCCTGGGCCGCGATCAAGAAGGCGAAGGAAAAAACGGCGGTGAAGGCGCGAGAGTTCATCGACCTCCCTTTCTAGGCTCCTGGGACGGGCCAGGCAAACCATTGATTCCCAAAGTTGATCGGGCTCACTCGGCGAAGGAGCCGGCGTTGGCGCCCACCATCCGCCCGGTCGCCTGGGCCATGGCGGAAAAGGTCAACATGGTATCGTAGCGGGTCTTTTGGAGTTCGGCCTCGGAGGCGGCCCAGGCCAAAAACGCGTCGATCAGCTCGTCGGCCCGACCGATGCCCAGGTCATAACCCAGCACCGAAGCCGCCAACCAACCTCGAGCGGTGGTGTTGGCCTTCTCCAGGCTCCCGATCCGCTCGTAACCACCGACCAGGTCCACGTGGAGCCGCCGGACCTCAAAGTCCGAAGCTGCCACCACCGCCTGGGCCTGGGCCGTTCGGATCTCGGCTTCGGCCTCCGCCTGCTCCAGCTGGGCCAACTTGGTGAACACGTCGAGTTCACCCCGGATGCCGAGGCCAACCCCTAGGTCAAAGTTGTTGAAGGGATCGTTGATGAACGGGTTGGTCTGGTTGGTGGCGTTGCTGGTGTACGCGCCGCGCAAAAAACCGCCCAAAAAGAGGTCGGGCAGGAACAACACCTTCCGCAGGTGCACAAAGGCCTGAGCGGCTTCGACGACCTCACCCAAGGCCAAGACCTCGGGGCGCCCCGTGCGGGCCAAGCGCACCAAGCGCTCCACCGGCGGGATCTCGGTCGGCAGATCTTCGAGATCGGCCAAGCGGATCTCCAGGGGGGCGGTCTGCTCCCGGCCGAGCAAGATCCGCATCGCCTGTTGAGCGACCAGGTTGATGTTCTTCGCTTCGGTCTCCCGCACCGCCAGGGTCGCCAGCGCAAACTTCAGGCGCAGCCGATCGTTTTCGGTGACCTGGGGCGAGTCGTGGTCGAGCAGATCTTCGATCCGCTTCAAGACCTTCTCCAAGGTCTCGCGGCCTTCGGACAAGGAGGCCAAATAAGTGCGGGTCAACTGGAAGGTCCAGAAGGCCTTCACCACGTTGACCGCCACCTCGGCCTGCGACACCGTCACCGCATGCTCCGCCGCCTTCACCAGGTGCGAAGCCGCCTCTTTCCCCGTGTCGATCTTGCCGAAGGTATAAAGCGGCAAGGCGCCGTCGACCTGACCTCGCATCGTGAAGCCGGGGCTGCCGAAGTCGAAGTCGGTCTCCAGCGAGGCGGGGGTGATGGTGCTGAGGTCGTTGACCACCGTGGTTCGGGCCTCGGGCGTGGGCCCGCCCACCAGGGCGTTGAAGCTGAAGCGCGGATACGCCAGCGACGCCGCGTAGGCGTAGAGGGCCTCGGCCTCCTTGATCTTGGCCCGCTCGATCCGCACCTGGAAGGCGTGTTCGCAGGCCTCCTGGATCAGCTCGTCCAAGTTCTGGCCGGGGGCCGTCGAGGTCCCGGTTTCGGCGACCAAGAGCAGGGTCGTCGAGTCTTCGGCCAGGGCCGGAGCGGTCCCGAGGATCGCCCCGAAGAGCGCGCCGATGGTGAGGGAGGCACGCATGCGAGCTTGCTTCCGCCGGGTAACAGACCGAAGGGGATGAGGCAATGGTTTGGTGGCCCCTGATCCCTGGCGTGATCGCCGCCGCCTGGGAGGCTTATCGCCATCGCGGTCGGGCCCGCCCGGTCCTGACCGGGGTGGCCGTGGCCCTGACGGCTCGGGCGTTGACCTGGTTCGTGACCCAGGTGTTGGCCAGCGGCTGGCCGACCTGGTCCGAGGCCCAGTGGGACCCTCGGGTGATCGCGGTCATCAGCGTGGTGGTCCTCGCCGGCGCCGCCTTGGACGTCCGCCGCCCTATTTCTGCTTGAGCCGGAGGCTCCGCTCTGCCGCCAAGGTTCGTTGGGTCGTCTTCGGCAGGTGGTTGTAGATCGCGCCCAAGACCCGGCTTTCGCCGATCTGGGCCGTGGCCTTGTGGAGTTGTCCACTTTGGGTCGAGCGGTCTGCCACCACCAGGAGCGCCCCGTCCACCAAGGGCATGATCAGGTTGACATCGGCAGAGGGGGTCACCGAAGGTGCGTCGATGATCGCCACGTCGACGGTGTTGGCCAACTCCGAGACCAGCTGCTTGAAGCGGGGTGAGGCCAACACCTCGGCTGGGTGCGGGTGCCGCCCACCGGCGGGCAACATCACCAGGTTTCGGTCGGCAACCTTGACCGCGGCTTCGGGGACCTGAGCCCGACCTTCGACCACCGACAAGACCCCAAGTCGTTCGTCCAGCCCCATGATCTCCGAAAGCCGAGGGAAGCGAAAGTTCGCCTCGATCAGCGCGACCCGACGGTGGGTGTCTTCGGCCAAAGCGAAGGCCAGGTTGCAGGCGATGGTGGTCTTGCCGGACAGCGGTTCGGCCGAGGTGATCACGTAGGTTCGGTAACCCAAGGTGCGGCTCAGCTCCTCGATCCGCGTCGACAACAAACGGACCGCGGTCGCGAAGGCGCCGTCGGGTTCACGCAAGATTCGCAGCGCGTGATCGGGCTCTTTGGCCAGCAACGCCTCCAGCCGGATCCGCGTGCCGGGCGCGTCCATCCGGGGCCGAGGGGGAGCCTCGGCTTGGCCGCTGCCCCGAGGTGCGCTGCGTCGTTCGGGCGTCTTGGGGCCGTCACCCCAAGCGTTGCGCGGCTCGGCCTCCCGCTTCACCAGCGCGTTTTTGGGATCACCCCAGGCGTTGGCTCCGGCTCGCGGATCACCCCAGGCGTTTTTGGTTTCGGCCTTGGCTTCGCCGCGATCGCCCCAAGCGCTTTTGGCTTCGACCTTGGGCTCGGCCTTTGGTTCTCCCCGATCACCCCAGGCGTTGCCCCTCGGCCGCGGGGGCGGCTTCAGCTCGATCACCTCGGCCTCGGCGGGTGCAGCAAAGTCTGGGCGGGCGCTGACCACCGATTTGGCGGCGCCGGGGACCCTGGTCATCTGGCTCTCCGGTTCGGCCAAGATCTCCGGCACGACCTCGGGCCGCTTGGCTCGCTCCCAAGCTGAACCCTTGGCGCCGGCCCGGGCGACGGGGATGTCCTCCCGGCGCAGGCCGACGGTCTTCTCTTCCCACGGCGCGTTTTTGCCCAAAGCGCGCACGGGTTGGTTCTCCAACGGATCGGTGATGGTCGGTTCGATCAGCCGGTTGCGCCGATCCGAACTCGGGGCCCGTTCGCCTTGCAGCCGGGCCCGGGCGGCCTCTCGCAGATCATCGGGCGGCCGGCCCGAGGCCACCGTGGGAGCGTTGGCGTAGTGGATCTCGTCGCCGTCCAAGGTCACCGCCATGGTCGGTTCGTTGGCTACGTTTTCGTCGTCGGGGAAGGAAGCGCCCTTTTGATCGACGTTGGTGATGAATCCGTCGATCCGGCGGGGCAGGTCGCCGGTGGCCCGACGGTTCACCTCGAGCTCGATGATCCGGGGGTCGAGGTCGCCGGGGTACAACAAGATCTCGGCGCTCGCCGCGTTGATCAAGGCACCCCGTTTGCCGGACTCGGGGTGTGACCACTGACGATCGACGCTCAGCGGGTGGTCGCCGCTCAAGGTGTGGATGCGCCAGCTGCCCGCTTCGATCAGGACCAAAAAGTGGCGTGGGGCGACGTCCGGGTCTTCGAGCACCAGATCGTTGTCTTCGGCAGAGCCGACCGAAATGCGCTTTCGGGCCGAACGCAACACCTGGCCCACACTTTGGCCTTTGACCACCGCCAGCGTGAAGGACTTGGCCTCACTCATGGCCAGACCTCACCGGCGGGCCAAATGGCGCACGATGGCTCATAGAGGGGCACACCTGACAGCGACTCCCGGAGCCGGAGCCCCGCGGACGTTCGAGGTTATCCTGGGGGCTCTTGGCCAGCAACATTGGACAGCCCCCCAGTCCTGGGTTAGGGGGAATCGTGGCTCGTTTTCCGCGTCCTGCGTTGGTGGCCGGCCTGCTCCTGCCGACCGTTTTGGCCTGTGGTTCGGTCTGCCCCCAGATCCCCACCGAAGAGAAGAGGACCTTCTTGGCGGTCCGCCCCGAAGAGGGCGGCTACGTGATCAACGCGGGAGACCAACTTCAGATCGAGGTCTGGCAGAACCAGCAGCTGACCCGTTCGGTCCGGGTCCGGCCCGACGGCAAGATCACCTTGCCCCTGGTCAACGATGTCAGCGCCGCCGGCGAGACCGTGCCGAGCTTCCAGAAGAACCTGACCGAACGGCTCAAGACCTATATCAAGGAGCCGATCGTCAGCATCACCGTCACCAGCTTCAGCACCAAGCAGCTCTACATCCAGGGCCAGGTCCGTACCCCGGCCGCTTACAACTACGCGGGGGAGGTCTACCTGATCCAAGCCTTGACCTTGGCCGGTGGCACCACCCCCTTCGCCGAAGGTTGTGCGGTCGTCGTGCGCCGAAAGGGCGACGCCTTCGTCCGCTACGACGTCGAGCTCGATCCGATCCTGACCGGGCAAGATCTCCGCGAAAACATCGCGCTGCAGCCCAACGACGTGGTCACCGTCCGCTGAACTCGTTGAGACTCCCTCTTTGCAAGCCGGAGGCGCGCAGTGAGCGACGGCGAACGTAGTGGGGTGGTCTGGCTTCGCCAGCCCGGGACCCCCGGAAAGCCGGAGGCGCGCAGTGAGCGACGGCGAACGTAGTGGGGTGGGCTGGCTTCGCCAGACCGGGACCCCAAGAACCCTCGGGCAACTTTTGCTGGCGGCGCTTTCGGGTTGTGGTTATTTCGTTGGCTTCGTTGGCTTCGATGTCTGGCCGCTGATCTTCGTGTTTTTGGTCCCTGTTTTGTGGGCCATCCGGGACGTCACGCCGCGGCGGGCGGTGTTGCTCGGGGCGGTCGCCGGGCTGGTGGCCAACTTCGGCGGTTACTACTGGGTCATCCACCTCCTTCAGGAGTTCGCGGATCTCTCCTTGGCGCCGGCGTTGCTCGGCTGGTTTTTGCTCTGCGCGTACCAGGGATTTTTGGTCGGGGTGTTCATCGGCCTCACCCGGCTCTTCACCGTCCGGCTCGGTTGGCCGGTGTTGGCGTCGGTCACTTTGACCTTCCCCTTCGCCGAGACCTACTACCCGTTGTTGTTCCCCAGCTACGTTGGCAACGCCCTCTACCAGGTGCCGGTGTTGACCCAGATCGTCGAGCTCTTCGGCATGTTGGGGCTGACGGTCTTGATCACCTTGGTCAACGGCGTGATCTACGAGCTCCTCGTGGCCCGGGTCGAGCGGCGCCCCATCGCGCGCCGGGAGGTCCTGCCCGCTTTGGGGTACATCGGCTTTGCGATCGTCTTTGGGCTGATCCGCTTGCCCCAGATCGACGCCCGCACCGCCGCCGCTCCCACCGCCAAGGTCGGCATCGTCCAGACCAACCTGGGCGCCCGGGACAAAGCCGAAAAGAGCAGTGAGTTCATCCGTCGCCACCAACAGATGACCCGGGAGCTCCTGGCCACCCGCCCCGATCTGGACCTCGTGGTGTGGCCCGAGTCCGCCTACAACCGCTACATCCGCCGCGACGCCAAAAACCTCAGCAAAGAGGTGACCCCGGGGATCCAGGTGCCGGTGATCTTGGGCGCCTTGACCTACGAAAAGGGCAAAGGTGATCGCCGCAATGTCTACAACACTGCAGTGTTGACCTCCTCCACCGGCGACGTGATCGGGATGTTCGACAAGATCGAGCTGTTGGCCTTTGGCGAGACCCTGCCGTTTTGGGACACCTTGCCCCAACTCCAAGAGTGGTTCCCTCGCAGCTCCTTCTTCACCCGGGGCAAAAGCCTGGACCACTTCCAGATCTCCCGAGTGGGGAAGGTGCTGCCGATGATCTGCTACGAGGACATCATCCCCGATTTTGTGCGGCGGATGTGGCGCGCCTCGGGGCCGCCGGCGGCCTTGGTCAACATCACCAACGACTCCTGGTACGGCGACACCCACGAGCCGATCATCCACTTGGTGTTGGCGAGCTTCCGCAGCATCGAAACTCGGCGGGCCATGATCCGCTCCACCAACACTGGGATCAGCGCCTTCATCGATCCGGCGGGGCGCATCACCAAACGCACGGGCCAGTGGACCCAAGAGACCTTGGTGCACGAGGTCCCGCTCTTCGAAGACGGCCTGACTCCGCTCTACCAGTATCTCGGCGACGCGATCGGGCGCTTGGGCTTGTTTTACGTGGTGCTGGGGTTGGGGCGGATCTGGCTCAGGAGAGGTGCCCCGAATAAACGTTGAAGGCCTCGCCCCGGACGAAGCCCAACAACACCAGGTTCGCGGCCCGGGCCAACTCGATCGCCAAGCTGGACGGCGCCGAAACCGAAGCCACCGTGCCGATCCGCCCGACGATCGCCTTCTGCACGATCTCGAAGCTGGTCCGCCCCGACACGAACAGGATCGACTCGGGCCCGGGCAAACGCTCCTCCAACAGTAGGCTGCCCAAGCACTTGTCGACCGCGTTGTGGCGGCCCACGTCTTCTTTGAGCACCAACAGCGTGCCCGTTCGGTCGAAGATCCCCGCCGCGTGGAGGCCGCCGGTGGCGTCGAACACCGTCTGGGCGGCCCGCAAGCGATCCGGCAGAGTGAGGATCAAGGCGGGATCGATGGCCGGGAGCCGAGGCAAGGGCGGGCAGGTGGCGGCCAGGGACTCGATCGTCTTTTTCCCACAAACCCCGCAGCTGGCCGAGGTGACGGTGGCCCGCTCCGCCTTCCGTTGGGCCAACTGGGACCCCGCCACGGCGGCTCGAGCGGGGCTGAGGCGGACGTCGACCACGTTGCCTTCGGTCTCGGGATCTCCGGTCTGGCAGTGGCGCATGGTGCCCAGATCGTCAGCGTTGAGGATGATCTGTTCGGCCAACAGGAAGCCGGCGGTCAGGGGCAGGTCGTCGCCTGGGGTCCGCATCACCACCGCCAAGGGCTCACCGGCCAGCCGGATCTCCAACGGCTCTTCGGTGACCACTCGATCGGGACGGGAACTCCCGCCCTGGCCCTCCCATCGTTCGACGCCGACCTCCGTGATCTTGGCTCGCACCCGGCGACTGTAACACCTCGGGGGTTGGCCGACCCTCGCCAGGACCGTGGACCTTCTGCTACCGAAGTTGGGCTTGTTGCGGTCCGGGATCATCCTGTTGGGCGGCCTTTGGGGCCTGGTGGCCTGCACCGCCGGCGGGGGCTTCGCGGGGTTCGGCGGCGGCCTCCCGGCCGAGCTGGGCCCCGGCGTTCGGACCCCCACCCCCACCCATCCGCTGCGGGTGGCCCTCCTGCCGATCGTGGATGATCGCCGAGGCCCCGATGGCGAAGAACCCGACGAACTCTACGTGTATCGAGGCACCACCTATCGGGCCACCCAGGTGGGCGAAACCGGCGCGCCGACCCCTCGACTGACCGAGGTCGTGGCCCGGCACCTCGCCCAGTCCCGGGCCTTCGCCCAGGTGATCTTGGTCCTCAACGAGTCCCAAGCGCCCGAGGCCGAGCTGTTCGTGGAGGGGCGCCTGACCCGGCTGCGAGGGTACGTGGAGGCCGAGGCGCCGCCGGCGAAGAGCGGCCGGCCCGCCGATGAACGCCAGGTCTTGGCCGAGGTGTTGATCAAAAACCTGAAGGTTCGGGACCGCACGGGCCGGGTGTACTTCGATGGCGACGTCGGCTGGTCGATCGTCGAGGCCCGCCGCTTGCCCGCCGGGGTCGAGCCCGATCCGTGGGACATCTTGGGCGAGGCCTTGCGGGTGGGGCTGGAGGCCTGGATCGCCGAGATCCGGGCGGCCGACCTGAGCGGCCGAGTGGTCGTGCTGGGCAAGGCCGCGGCCAAGGCCAGCACCACCGGCACCGTGGCCCTCGAGGGGCTGAGTGAACACCTGCCGCCGGGTTGGGCCCTCGCGACCCGCACCGCCACCGCGACGCCGATCGGTTGGCGGGGCCCGGCCTCGTGTGACGCCCTCCACTTTCGGCAGCAGCAGAGCTTCCGGTTTCATCGGGCCCTCGGGCCCTACCACCCCGGGGTCACGATCTGGCGGTGCCCCGACCACCTCCAATTCCGCTATGGCGGCCAGGCCGAGTTCCCGGCCCGTTTCCTCGGCACCCTGCCGGGCCAACTCTACTTCTCCTTGGCCATTGGCGAGAGCAACTGGCGGGACGCCGAGGCCGAGTTCGCTCGTTTGCTGAACGTGCAGCCGCCCAGCACCCGGCACCTGTTCGAGCTCGGCGGCCCATCGCCCGCTCGCCCTCCGCCCCTTCCGCCCCCCGGAGCGCGGCTGCCCCGCCCGGTCCTGCGGCGTTGATCCACCGGGCGAGGCAACCGACCGACGATGCCGGGTTGATCCTTTGGGAGCCCAGCCGCTAGGGTCCCACCCATGGGGAGTTCACGGATCGGCCCGAAGATCCCATCGGTCCAATTCGAGGGCGCGGCGCCGATCGAACTGCCGGGCGGCGCCCAGGTGGTCGAGGTCGACGCGGCCCAGGTCCGGGGCCTGGACCGCAATGGTTCGGGCCACGTCACGATCACCGATCTCCCGGTCGAGGGGCGATGGCGCCTCGACGGCCAGACCCCCAGTGGGGCCAAAGTGGTGCTCGAGCTCGACGGCGCGGCGGTTGGGTTGGCGGCCCGGTTGTTCGAGTACGTCAAACATCACCGCTTGGAGGGGGCGATCCCGCTCAGCACCACCCTGTTGACCGAAGGGCCGACCCAGCGGGCGCTCCTGGCCTGCGACTCCTATGGGGCGAGCTTGCGGCGGGTCGATCCGGCCCACCTGCTCGACACCCTGTTGGCCCACGTGGATCCCAAGACCAAGGTCTTCGCTGGAGGCCTCCGAGGCCCGGACGGCGCCCCTCTCCAGTTCCCGGTGGTGGGGCCGGATGGCGCGGTGATCGAACGGCCGGCCCACTACGATGGCCGGACCTTGTACGTCTACGTGCCGGCCCACGAAGAAGGGGTGATCGCCGAACTCCGCCGGCGCGTCGAGGCCGATCCCAAATACCGGGCCGTCGCCGTGGAGCCGCTGACGTTGTCGCAGGCCCAGGGCTTCGAGGATCGGATGGCGCTCCGCTTCGATCGCCCCGGGGTGATCTGGTGCTCGACCCGTTGTCCGGTGGTGCCCGAGCTGAAGGACGACGGGTATCTGGTCCCCGGAGCCCGCTTCGGGATCGAGGCCTACTACCACGACGCCCGGATCAACGCGCCCGGGGCCCGCTCCACCATCGAGGCCTTGATCGCCCGGGGTGGGCCTGATGATCGGGCCCAGGCCATCGAGGTGTTGTCGGCGATCCGGGGGACGGTCAACCTCTTCGTCAATCAGATCCACGCGGTGGGAAAGGTGATGAACGGGAACCACACCGTGTACCTCGGTCGCTCCCAACCACCGTGTCTGACCACCTGCATCAAGGAGGTCGCGGCGTCCTGGGCCCAACTCCACCCCGGTGATCCGGTGGAGGCCCAACGCCGCGAAACTTGGATCCGGTGGGCGACGGCCGCGGCCGAGCGGGAGTACCGAGAGATCTGGATGGCCTCACCCCGCCGGGATCAGGAGACCGGGTTGTCTCGATATCTGGACGAGGCCCCCAGCCAAGCGCCGGAAGAACAGGCCGGCCACTACCACGGCCTTAAGTGGAGCGCCGATGACCTGAAGGCCGACGCCGCGATCCGAGAGCACGGCTGGGACTCTCACGTCGGCGCCTTGGCGATGGTCGGGCCCGAGCGGGGGCAGATCCGCCAACACCAGATGTTGCCGGTGTGCCTCAACAGCCTGCTCTTCCGCTACGAACGCGATCTGGCCGAGCTGCTCGAGGGTCAAGGCAAGACGGATGAGGCCGAGACCTATCGAGCCGCCGCCGAACAGCGACGCCAAACCATGGATCGGCTGATGTGGAACGAAGAGCGCGGGCTCTACTTCGATCTGCTCGAGCTCCCAGGGGGGAGCCTCCGCAAGAACGGCTACGAAGACCTTCGGTCGTACACCGCACTTTGGGCCGGGGTGGTGGAGCCGGGCTCTCGCCGCGCGCAAAAGATGGCCTCGCGGATCGCCGATTTTATGCGACCGGGCGGTCTGGCGACCGCCACCCAAAAGTCATGGGACCTTGCCTTTGCCCTCAACCCCGAGTTCACCGAACGTTGTCAGTGGGGGCACCAACACCTCGGCTGGCCGATCGCGACCTACGAGACCGCCCAAGCCTTGCGCGGCGCTGGCTTCGTCGAGCAGGCCGATCAGATCGCCTACCGCTGGTGTTGGGCGGTGCAGCGCGAGATGGAACGGCAAGGTGGCTTGCAATACAGTCAGCGGGGCGGCTTCGAGGCCCCGATCCTAGAAAAGATGGACGTCACCCACCTGAGCGCCGCTGGATTGGCCGAGGTCGGGTACGGGAATCAGGGCGCGGGCAATGAAGGGGAGGGGGGTGGCTTTCGCTGGGGCTACGACGCCTTCAAGCTCTTGGCCCGCTCCTTGTCCCCTCGGCTGGCCGAGGCCTTGGCCCGCGGTATCGATCCCGAACTCCTCTTTGGGCCCGAGCTCCCCGTCGCCAATCGTTCGGTGGGGCACCGGAAATAACGAACTCGTCGCGGGCTGGACGATCAGGGGTCCTTTTGGCCGCTTTCGGCCTGACGTTGGACGTCCGCTCGCAGGGCCTCGTTGTCCCAGCCCGGGTCTCGGCCGGCGGTTCGGCCCGCCACCTCTTCGCGCATCGCCTGCTCCATGTTGGCCAGGGCTTTTTTGGCCTCGGCCATCCACACGTGATCTTCGGCGTCGGCGAAGGCGGTCATGGCCTCCAGGTTGCGCACGTCTTGTTCACGCCAACGCCTCACCAAGCGGTGAGCGGTGTGGGCCCGGATGCCGAGCTGGTGGAGGGCCGTCTCCCCCAACTCCACCGAACTCCCCAACGTCTCCCGGAAGACATGGGTGATGCCGAGCTTGCGCAGCTCGTAATAGGTCTCGCGGTTTCGGGCGCGGGCCAAGATCGGCAAGTTGGGGAAGTGGCGGCGCACCAACTCGGCGACCTCCACGGCTTTGGCAGGATCGTCGATGGCCAAGATGAAGAGTTTGGCCCGGGCGCAGCCGGCGGCCAGCAGCAGATCGAGGCGCGAGGCGTCGCCGTAGTAGACCTTCTGATCCAGGCGCCTCAGCAGATCGACGATCATCGGATCGAGGTCGAGCACCGTCACTTGAAAGCCGGACATGCGCAGGATCCGGCCCACCACCTGACCCACCCGTCCGAAGCCGGCCATCACCACCTGGGCTTCGTCGTGGCTGACCGTGTCGTGGGGGCGCTCTGGGCCCGAGCGGGTGGCCCAGGGCAAGATCACCCGCTCGAGGAGGAGGAACAACGCCGGCGTGGCCAACATCGACAAAGCGACCACCGCCCCCAACAGACGGGCCACCTCGTCGTCGAAGACCCGGGACTGTTGGCCGAAGGAGATCAACACGAAGGCGAACTCGCCCACCTGGGACAGGCCGATCGCCGCCAGCCAAGCGCCGGCCCGATCCAAGCCGAACAGCCGGGCCAGGGGCCACAACACCGCGGCCTTCAGGATGATCACGCCGAACAGCAGCCCAGCGATGACCGCCGGCCGTTCCACCAAAAGGCCAAAGTCGATCTGGGCGCCGACCGAGATGAAAAACAGCCCGAGGAGCAGGCCCTTGAAGGGCTCGATGTCCGACTCCAGCTCGTGACGGTATTCGCTGTCGGCCAACACCACGCCGGCCAAGAAGGTGCCGAGGGCGGGGGAGAGTCCGACCAAGGTCATCAACCACGCGATGGCCACCACCAACAGGAGCGCCGAGGCGGTGAAGACCTCTCGGAGTTTGGTCTCGGCCAAGATCCGAAGGAGGGGCCGCACCAAAAAACGCCCGGCGGCCACCAGCCCCGCCACCGCACCCAAGATCATCAGGGCCTGGAGCCAACCCGGACGGCTCGGGGCGGCGTGGGCGCCTTCGATCGCCGCTCCGCTGCCGAGCAGGGGGAAGGCGGCCAAGATCGGGATCACCGCGACGTCTTGAAAGAGCAGGATCGAAAAGGAGGCTTGCCCGCCGCTGGTCTTGAGCAGGCCCTTCTCCGCCAAGGTCTGCAGGGCGATCGCCGTGGAGGACATGGCGAAGGTCAGGCCGATGGCGATGCCCAGGCGCCAGTCGAGGCCCAAGGCCAAGGACAAACCGGCGATGCCCAGGGAGGTGCCCAGCACCTGCAGCCCGCCGAGCCCGAAGATCGGCCGACGCAACGACCACAACAGGGCCGGGCGCAGCTCCAGGCCCACCAAAAACAACATCATCACCACGCCGAACTCGGCGAAGTGCATGACGTGGGCGTCGCCGCCGATCAGGCCCAGGACGGTGGGGCCCAAGAGGACGCCAGCGATCAGGTAACCCAACACCGCGCCCAACTTGAGGCGTTTGGCGATGGGTACACACACCACCGCGGCCAACAGGTAGATCAAGGCCTGAAAGAGGACGGTGTCGCTCACGTCGCGGCTCCCGAAGCTTTGAGCAGGGGCTCCAGCGGGGTCATGGACTCGGCCCGGGCGGCCAGTTCCAGGTCCAGCCGATCATCTCGCAGCGCCTCCAGGAGGCCTCGAAGTTGGGCTTGATGGGGCGCCAGGTCAGCCTCGGTCTCCAGGCCGAGGGCTCCGTGGACCGCGAAGGGCGCCAGGTACCGCATTCGACACAGGTGGGCCGTCTGATCCCAAGGCGCGAGCAGCTGCCGCAGGGTGTAGCGGTTGCTGCCTCCGGGCCGATACGCTTGGGCCGGACCGCCGGTGCTGAGCACATTGCAAGTCACCTTGCCGTCCAGTTGGTGGCCGTGGCTGCCGTAGGCCCAGCCGTGCTCCAGCACCAGGTCTTGCCACTCCTTCAGGATCGCCGGCGTCGAGTACCAGTAGAGTGGGTGCAGGAAGACGAACACGTCATGGCCGAGGAGCAGGCCTTGTTCGCGGCGCACGTCGATCGCCAAAGATGGGTAGGCCTCGTAGAGGTCGTGCAAAGTCACACCCGGCGTGGCCGCGGCGGTTTCGGCCAGGCGCCGAATGACCCGGGAGCGCTCGAGGGCCGGGTGGGCCAACAGCACCAGGATCCTTCGTCCAGTGGACATTTCCTCGCCTGTAGCTGCGGGCCACCCCCCGGGCAAGGGCCACGGACCCTTCAGGATCAGACGTCAGTTGGCCAACGCCCAAGAATGTAGGCCCCGGCTTGGTGTGATTCGGTGCGGTTGGCCCGACGGTTGCAAATCGCTCCACCAACGCCCGGGAGAACGGGTGACCCAGGAGGAGCGAAGACATGGGATTTTTCAGCGATGCGTTCAAGATGGTCGGCGGAGCCGCCACGACGGGGTTGGCCTTGGGGGTCGGCTTTGGGGTCGCCGGGGTGGCCTACCAGGGCATCCAGGAACTCTTCGGCTTCGGCCAGCAAAAGTCCCAGAACTGGAGCCAAGGTCAGGCCCAAGCGTGTCCTCGGGGCGCCTACAACGCCCGGGGCCAATACATGCGAGATGCTTCCCAAGACTCTCGCCTGGCCTCCCTGGAGCGCCGGATGGCGATCAGTGAATGGCGGATGGCCCGCGCCCAAGTTTGACCACCCCGAGCGGAGCGCTGCCCAAGGAGTTCCACATGAACAAGCCGAACGAAGCCGCCACCCAAGAACCCGTCCACCCGATGATCGAAGAGTTGTACGGGATCGTCGTGCCGAGCCGCCGCACCTTGACCAAAGAAGAGGCGGACACGGTCCTGGCGACCTTCTCGAAGGTCCCCGATGAGGAACTCGGCTTCGCGGTGGACTCGCTGGAGCGCCTGGCGGCGTTTTGCCACCTGGAGCTGGACAACGTCCCGCTGGCGTCCCAACTCCTGGATATCCTGCTCGACACCACGCCGCTTCTACATGCCGCCGGAGAGCGGCTGAAGGAGAAGCGCGGTGATCGGGTCAAGGATCAGCGCAAGAAGTTCGACGCGTTGACCGGCAACGTGGACGCCGCCAAGTCCCGAGCGCCGGCGGTGGGGCTCAAGCCTTCGCTCAACGTCAACGCGCTGCGGCCCCGCACCAAGTTCGTCTGAACGAACTCCTAGGGGAGGGTGAGTTCGCTGAGGACACTCCGGCGGTTCTTGTCACCGACCCCCAACTTCCCTTCGGCGTTGTCACCCGTGCAGAAGAGTCGACCCGCGTCGTCTCGGGCGCAGGTATGCATCCGCCCCACGCTGACCGACGAAAACCTCCGGCCGGGTTCGATCTGCACCAAGCGGGGGCTGGCGTCGGTGTTGCCTCGACCGAGTTGGCCTTCGACGCCTCGGCCCTGACACCACAACGCCCCGTCCAGCTTGAGGGCGCAGAGGTGGAAAGCGTCGACCCGAACCAAGCCGTAGTCGGCGCTGGCGCCGCGTGGGGTTGGGCGATCGACGTTCTGTTCGCTCTCGAAGTCGAGGCCCCAACACCACAAGGCGTGATCCTCCCGGATGGCGCAGGTGCTCTCTTGTCCTGCGGCCAAGGAGAGCCAGTGGTTGTCGCCGCCGACCCGCTGCGGCGTCCGGTATTGGACCTCGGCGCCGGGCCCGAGGCCGAGGTGGGCGCTGGAGTTGCGGCCCCAGCAGTAGAGGGCCCGGTCTTGGGTGATGGCGCAGGTGTGGCCCTGGCCGGTCGCCACCGTCCGGAACAACAGCCCGCCGCTGACGCGCTCCGGGGTGGAGCGATCGGCGCCTGGGAAGTTGTCGCCCAAGCCGAGTTGACCCTCGAGGTTGGCGCCCCAACACCAAAGTTGGCCGTCCCGGAGCACGGCGCAGCTGTGTCCGTGGCGGGCCGAAACCTCCAGGGCCGGAGGCAGCGGGACCACGGTCGGCACGGGGCGATCGACGAGATCCGAGAGGCCCAGTTGCCCGGCGCCGTTGGCCCCGAAGCAGGCGATCGCGCCGTTGGACCGGAGGCCGCAGGTGTGGAGATCGCCGGTGGTGACCAAAACCCAGTCATTGTCTTCGCCGACCCGCAGCGGCCGGTCGCTGGACGCGGTGGCGCCTTGGCCCAGCTGTCCGTTTCGGCCATCACCCCAGCAGTAGAGGGCACCACCTCGGACCGCGCAGCTGTGGCCCGATCCCGCCGACAAGGTCCAGTCGCTCTCCGTCAGTGCGGGCTGGGCGTCGGCCCCGCCCGCGTCGAGGATGCCGCCATCGCCGAGGGCTTCGGCCCGCAACACCACCACCGGGACGTCGCAGGCGACCAGCAGCAGGCACAAGGAGGTGGCGCGCATCAGAGCCACCCCTCGCCGCCCAAGGAGAGGTAGAGGCCCGGGCCGCGGCTGGAGAGCGGATCTTCGGGGCCGGCCTGGGCGGTGACGCTGCGCAGGCCGTAGATCGCGCCCAGCCCCAACACCAACCGAAAGGCGGTCGCCGGCGCGTAGGCCAACTCGACGCCGAGCTGGGCCGTCGCCGCCCAGTCCCAGACGGCCGCCCCGGTGGCGCCGCCCCGGGGCGTTCCATTGAAGCGAAGGCCGGCGATCCGCGCCCCGGCGCTCACCGCCAAGGAGCGGTGGTGATCACCGAGGAGCCGATAGGACAGGCCGGGGCCGCCGCCGAGCAGCAGGCCGTCGACCGCACCCAAGTTGGTCTCGGCCCGGGGGGTCTGGCGCCAGGCGCCGCTCACGCTCAGCTCCCAGGCCTCCCAGGGGCGGAGCCGGCCCACCACGTCGACGCCGAGGAACGGGGTGCTCCGGGCCCACTGCACCTCCGCGATCCCCCGGACACCCAAGGCCCAGCGCGGGGGAAGGGCGATCGGGGCAGGCTCGACGATCGCCGACGGCGGCGGGGCGGCGCGGGTGATCGGCGGGGCCCGCAGCACCTCCCGCACCAACTCACCGATCACCATCGCCAGCTCGGCCGGATATTCGTCGGCCTGATCCTGGGCGACGCCCAACTCGCGTCGGAGCCGTCGCTCTTCACCTTCGGGCCGGGCCCACAACTCGACGGTCAACCCGTCGGGCGCCGAGGTGATCTGGACCCGGACGGTGGCCACCAAGGAGGTGCTCCGACCGTCGCAGGCGATCAGGCCCAGGCGTTCGGCCTCCACGACCAGCTGGCATTGGAGGTCCAGCAAAAAGGCGTCGGTCCAGCCGTCGCCGTCGAAGAACAACGCCAAGGTGCCGTCGTCGGATGGACAGCCGGGGACCGGGCCGGGTTCGGCGTGGGCGAGCCGAGGCGGCGCCAGGAGCTCAAGGACAAACAGTGGCCAAAGACGCCGCATACGAACCCGCCGGGTACCGCTCAGCGTAGAGCTTACGGGCCTCTTGGCAGCCGCGTCGATCCCCCCGGCCCGCCTGGGCCTGCGCCAAACGGGCCAGGGCGTCTTCGGCGAAGCTGGTGTTTTGGCCGGCCCGGACCGCCCGCGAAAGGGCGATCACCGCCGCGTCCAGATCTTTCGCCACGTCCATCTCCAGCCGCCCCAACTCGAAGGACGACAGGGCCACCCGCGGGTGGTTGGGGTGGGCCTGCACCAGGGTTCGAAAGGCCTGCAAGGCAGCTTGCGGATCGCCGCTGCGTCGGGCCTCGAGGGCTGCCTCGAAGAGCCGATCGGCCTCGGCCCTTTTGCGCTCGGCTTTGCCGACGCTCCGCGGTTGGGGGCGGTCGGCCCGGGCGGGGTTTTGGGGCCCGGGGGCGGGTTCGGCCGCGGGTGGGTCAGGATCGGCCGTTTCGATCGGTGCCGGGTCGAGTTCGGGCTCAGGGCCCGCCGCGGGAGGGGTGACGTGCCGAGGCCGGGCCCAGCGTTGACCGGCGCGCAAGGTCGAACGTTGGCCTTGGTGCTCCACCTCCACCACGCCTTCTTCGACCTGGACCTCGACCTCTTCGGCCCGGCGCGCGACCCAAAAACGTGTGCCCACCACCGTCACGGTGACGTCGTCCACTTGCACCAAAAAGCGCCGCTCCGGGCGCTTCTTGACCTCGAAGTGGGCCTGCCCCTGGGCCAGGTGAAGGCCGATCTCCCGCTCCTCCAGGCGGCTCAGCGTCATCGCGGTGTCGGGGCCGGCTTCGACGACCGTCCCGTCGCGCAAGGTGAAGCGCGAGGGCTCCGAGTGGGACGCGACTTGGTCGCCCACCGCCCGGAGGCCCTCGGCGCTCGGCGCGCGCCCCGCCCAAAACCCAAGCCCGGCGATCAAGGGGAGGGCCGCCGCCAGCGCCAAACCTCGTCGCAGACGCCGCCTCCGCTCCGCGAAGGACACCTTCGGTGCGGTCGCTTGCCAGAGCGCGTCGATCCGGTGGGGATCGAGCGGGGGCGCGGGCGGGCGAGGTTCAGCCACGGCTCTGCTCCTTCAGGCGGGCGTCGCCGCTGGCCAAACGTCGCTTCACCGTCGCCAACGACAAGCCCATGCGTTCGGCGATCTCGGTCAACTCCAGGCCCTCGACCCTTTGCAGCACCAAGGCCACTCGCTCTTCGGTCGGGAAGTTGGCCAGCTGGCGATACACCTCGGCCAACGACGCGGCGGCCTCCGGATCACCGGTAGCGGCGGTGGCCCGCTCCAAAGACGCCGTCGGATCGGGCCCTCGCAGGCCCAAGCGGTGGAGCAGTCGCTGCCGGCGCAGCCGGGTGGTGGCCAAGCGCACGACGATGGTCGACAACCACGCGGCGAAGGCCTGGGGTTGCTCGAGGCGGTGCAGGTGGGTCAGGGCCCTCACCATCGCCTCCTGGGCCAAGTCTTCTGGATCTTCGTGGGGCATGAGCCGCCAGGCCTGGCCGAAGGCGACCGGGACGTAGCGACGAAAGAGCGCCTCTTGGGCCCAAGGTTGGCCTTCCCGGGCCGCCAAGACCAAGGCGCCGTCGGCGAACTTCGAGGACGGCCCAAACAACGGCTGCACCTTCGACGTGGCGGGACCAGGGCGCACACTCAAGGAAGCTCCAGGGTCTCCGTCTACGCCAGCCGGGGCAAGGGCCCCGACAGCGAGATCTGCACCCCGCTGATCCCGGCGTGGGGCACCGAACCCACGCAGGAGGCGGCGCCGGGCAGGTGATCGAGCTCGATCCCGTAGGCCTGGGCGATGGAGACCAAGAGGTGGCTGTGGGGGGTGTTGGTGTATTCGTTGTTGTAGTTGCGGTTGTAGGGGTTCGGGTTGTCGCGCTTGTACTTCAGGTATCGACCCGGCCGGATGGCGCCGCCGCCGCCGCCGAACAACACGAAGTAGGTGTCTTCGTGGCCGTGGTTCCCGTGGGAGAGCTCGGACCAGTACACCACCAAGGTGTTGTCCAACATGGTGCCGTTCCCCTCGGGGATGGCGTCGAGTTGGTCGACGATCCGGGCCACCAAGTTGGCCTGATAGATGTTGCGGTCCAACATACCGTTGTAGGCCCGCTGGTTGTCGGGGCTGGCGCCGTTCGGGCCGAACCACTCGTCCAGGTAGATGTGGTGTTCGTAGTCATGGTGGATCGCGGCGTCCGGGGGCAAGCCGTAGGCTTCGCTGGGGACGTACATTAGGCCCAAGGATCCGACCCGAGAGAGCCCGCAAGAGAAGCCCATGGCGATCATTCGCGCAAAGGCCTCGACGTCATTTTCGTAGAGCCGCACCCGATCGCTGTCCCGGGGCAGGGGCGGCGCTGGGTTTTGGCAGACGATCGGCCGGGCCAAGCGTGATTGGAGATCCGTGACCAGATCCCGGTGGGCCTCGAGCTTCTGTCGATCGATGCGCCCGAGCCGCGGGATCAGGCGATCGTGTTGGGCCTTGACCAGATCCAAGACGTTGGACTGAGCGGCCTCGATGGGGTCACCTTGGTCGACGCGACCGGCGAAGAGGCGCTGGTACGCGTTGTCTGGGTTGGACTCGGTGGCCAAACGGGTCGCGCCGCCGCCGGCGGCCGAGCGGTAGAGCATCTCGTGAAAGGGATCGGGCCCGCCTCGATCTTGCCAGGCCCGGAAGTCCAAAGAGACCAGCTCGGGGTTGGCGGTCAGCAGGTGTTCATGGACCCGCTGATCGATCGAGGGCTCGGCGGCCCACGACTTGACGCCGTCGAACTCATAGGCCGCCGGTGAGCCCCCCAGGCCGTGGATATGGGCCGAGGCGTGGGCGTCGCCGTGGGGATCGAGGCCTGAGCTCAACAGGCCCAGACCTTCGATCACGGTCAGCTTGGATCGGTGCCGCCAAAACGGCGCCAAGACCCGGGACATCTGATCTTGGGTCAGGCGCGGATCGGTGAACGAAAACTCCCACTCGTTGGGATCGGGCCGGAGCTGGTTTCGTCCAAAGTCGTACAGGTTGTAGTCGTCGGGGGTGCTCCAGGGCGGGCGCATCGCCAGGTCCCCGACCCGGGTGGTCCAGCTGCCGCCCGCGTAGAGCACCAGCAGGCGGCGGGGCGGGGCCATGGTCTGGGCTTCAGCCCGCCGGGCCCCGGCCAGAGACGGCAAAAAATAGGACGCGCCCCCAAGGCCCATGAGGCGCAAGAAGTCGCGGCGCCCGAAGGCGTGACGGGTAAAGTTCGACATCGGGCTCACTCCTGGATGATCGCGGGTCGCGCGAACTTGGGGTGCAGGGCGATCGCCTTGATCAAGGCCGGCAGACGCCGCCCGGCGGCCTCGAAGGCCAGCTCGACGTCGCGCCGGAAGCAGAGGTCGTCGGCCAAGGCGCTGTCCGCCACCGCGTATTCGACCCAGTGTTTGCTCAAGCAGCGGGCGACCTGCCCACTTTGGCCGAGCTGCCGAGCCAACTCGACGCCGTCGTTGAAGCGAAAGCCCAACACGTCGCCGCTGGCGTCCACCGGCCGACCCGCGTCCATGGTGCGGAAGCGCCCCATGGTGTCGTAGCCCTCGAAGGCGAAGCCGAGTGGGTTGATGGTGGTGTGGCAGGCGGCGCAGGTCTCGCCGGCCAAGAGGGTGACCCGATCGTAGCCCTCCCGGTTGCTGAGGAGCCGGCCGTTGTCGTTGGTCGGCGGCGGGGACTGGATCACGCCCGGGGGCGGTGGTCGCGGCGGATTGCATAGGTAACGCTCCAGCACGAAGACGCCGCGCAGGACCGGCGATGGGTAGCCCGGATAACCGTGGCCCGCCAAGAAGGCCGGGTGGGTGACGATGCCGGCCCGTTCCCGCGGATCGACGTTGACCTCCGCCCAGGTGCCGGGGGCCGGGGGGGTCACGCCGAAGATCGGCGCGGTGTGTTCGTCGACGAAGGCCCGAGGTGCGGTCAACAACTCCTCCATGGTCCCGTCCCGTTGGAACACCGACCACACGAAGCGCCCCAGGCTCTCGACCACGGCCGGCCGCACCTCGGCGAAGTTTTCGCTCGGATCTTTGCCGGCGGTGTTGAGGGCCCGGACCTTGAGCCACTGATCGGTGAAGCGCAGGATGCCGCGTTGGGCCTTGGGATCGGTCAAGAGCCGGTCCACCTGGGCGGACAGCTGGGCGTCGGTCTCCAGTTGTCCGGCTTCGGCGGCGTCGAGCAGGAGATCGTCGGGGGTCGAGGCCCAGAGCAGATAAGAGAGGCGGGTCGCCCGTTCGTAGGGCGCCAACACCGGATCCGGGCCGGGCGTGCCGAGCTCCGGGCGGTACAAAAAGTCGGGGGACTCGAGCAGCGTTTGCAAGGCAACTTGCAGCGACGTGTCCAGGTCTCCCGCGGTGGGGCCCGAGGCGTAAAGGCCAGTGTAGCTGTCGAGCTCGGCGGCGCTCAGCGGGCGGCGCAAGATCCGTCGGCCGAGCTGGGCCACGGTCTCGCGCAGGCAACTTTGGCCCTGGGCCCGATCGCAGGTGACCCGCGCACCGAAGTTGGGGCGCAGTTGAGCGGCGATCGCTCGGGCGTTGCCGTGGTAGTCGAGCACCAGGTTGGAGGAGACCGCCAGAGCCGCCAGGTTGGTGTCGTAGTAGCCGGCGTAGGGATCACTCACCAAACGTAGGGTGGAGGGGTCCACCTCCGGGAAGAGATCCACCAGCGTGTTCCGGTACTCCTGGTGGGTGAGCCGTCGCAGGGGTTGCGGGCTCGGATCGGGGCACACCAAAGGGGGTGGTGGAGGGGGTGGGGTGTTGGGGCCACCGGTGCTGCCGGTGGGGCCGCTGGGCCCGGCCCCGGCGGGGAGCGGGAGTGGATCGCCGACCCGGCCGGTGCAGCCGACCACACAAATCAGGGCGAACCCGAGACGCAAAGAGCCCATCGGGGAAAAAGAAGCCCGAGGGCCCCTTCGAAGCTCACCGGCGCTGAAGATTTTTTGGGGGGCGGCGCTGGGTCAACGTCGGGGGCGGTTCAGGACCATCTGTTCGCCGTCCTCGAGATCCAACACCAGGTCCCGCACATAACGGCCTTTGACGATGCGGATCCGCCGTTTGCCGGCGCCGACCTCCAGCCCTCGGATCGGCACTCGGCCCCGGATCAGCCGGCCGTCGATCCGGACCTTGGCGCCTTTGGGGTGCATGATGTCCAGGATCGCCATCCCTTTGTAGGGCGCGACCGCCGGGGGCAACTCGGGCTCGGGCGGAAGATCGGGCTCCTCCTCCTCTTCGGTGACGCTGGCGGTGGCGACCAGGGTGGGGTCCTTGGTGTTGGCGGCCGGGTCTGGGGCCGAGGCCTTGGGGTTCGGCTGGTCGCCGAAAAAAACCGCCTGGCCGATCAAGGTCAACACGATGCCGGCCAGAAGTCCGGCGCCCCAGATCAAGGTCCGCTTGTTCTGGGACTTGGGCTTGCCCAGATCCGCGGTGGGGCCCGGGGGCGGCTCGACCAGGTTGCTCAAGGCGCTGGGGCGTTCGTTCGGTTTGGTCTGGTCCGACTGCCGCGCCTGCAGCCACGCCAACACCGACAACGCCTCGTCCACCGAAGCTTCGGTGACCTTAAACTTGGGCGGCAAGGTGTTGGCCCGCAACACGTTGGTCGGACCCGAACCTTCGTTTGGGGCCTGGGGCGCCAACACCGCGGTGTCCGGGACCAACTCGGTGGGCGGGGTGCTGGGGGTCGGTGGGGCCGCCGGCGGCGGGCGTCGCTCCGCGCGGTTGATCAGGTCGGTGGGTTGGTGCCGCCGTTGGGGTGGGGGCGTCGCGACCGGCGTCGGCGGCGCGTCACTCGCCACCGGGATCGGCGCGGCGGGCGCGGGGATCAGGTCGGGGTGGGGCGTGTAGCCGGGCGTGACCTCGCGATGGATGTCGTCGGAGGCCAACTCGAGCACGCCGCTGTCCGGCCCCTCGAAGAGTTGGGTCAAAAAATCCGAGACCACCGCCGCGTCGAAGCCGCCCAGCAGGCGGCCAGCGGCCTCCAAACCTTCCGCCAACTCGCCTGCGGTCTGGAGGCGCACCTTCGGATCGGTGGCCAGGGCCCGGTTCAGCGTCTGCACCAACAGCGGGGCCCGGAAGTCGAGCTGGTGTTCGAGGTCGGGCCGTTCGCCGTTGACGATCGCGTACAGGGTCTTCGGGACCGACGGCTTGTCGAAGGTCGGCAGGCCGGTCAACATCTCGGCGGTCACCGCCGCCGCCGAAAACAGATCGGAGCGAGGGCTCGCCGGGTCCCCCAAAATTTGTTCGGGCGAGAGGTAACGGGCCTTGCCCTTGACGATGCCGACGGTGGTCGACACCGCCGACATCCGGGACTTGGCGATCCCGAAGTCAGTCAACTTGGCTCGGCCATCGAAGCCGACCAACAGGTTGCCCGGCGAAACGTCCCGGTGCACCAGGTTCAGCGGGGTCCCATCGGGCAGCCGATAGTTGTGCGCGTACTCCAGGCCGTGAAGGATGTCGGCCATAATCCTAAGAACTACCGCCGGCGGCATCAGGCTGCGGGTCTCCTCACAGCGCATCAAGATCTGCTGCACGCTGCGGCCGTTCACGTACTCCATCGCCAAACACTGGGAGCCGTCGATCACTGGCGTGTCGTAGACCTTGACGATGTTCGGGTGGTCCAGGCGGGCCATCACCTCGGCCTCGGAGCGGAACATATCGACGTACTTTTCGTCGTCGAGGAGCTCGGCCAAAAGGCGCTTCACCGCGACCTCGACCGGGGGCAAGCCGGGGCGCTCCATGGTGGCGAGGAACAACTCGCCCATGCCACCCCGGTCCAAGTTACGGATGATCGTGTAGCGGATGCCGCGCTCGTCTTCTTTGGCGCCCAGACCCAGCCGGCGCCGGGCCGCCCCAGAGTCGATGGTTTCGCTAGGGGTCGCGCCGAAGGGCCGGCGTTCCACGGAGCGAGCTTAGCCCAACCCCTCGAATCCAGCGACATCGCACCGTTTGATTTTTTCGGAAAACCCGTGTGACCTCGTTGAGATGGCTGAACAAGGCACCGACGGTCGTGACCTGATCTTTGACTGGAACGAAAGCTACCGGCGGGGCCCGGTCCTGTTGCGCAAGCCCGAGTTCAACGACGAGACCCTCCGGGACGGCATCCAGTCCCCTTCGGTGGTCGATCCGGGGATCGAGGACAAGCTCCAGATCCTGCACCTCCAGGAGCAGATCGGCATCACCAGCAGCGACATCGGGCTCCCTGGCGCCGGGCCCCGGGCCTTCGCCGACGTGTTGCGGTTGGCCCAAGAGATCCGGGACCAACACTTTAGCGTGCAGGCCAACTGCGCCTGCCGCACCGTCGAGGCCGACATCAAGCCGATCGTCGAGGTCAGCCAAAGGGTCGGGATCCCGGTCGAGGTCTACGCCTTCATCGGCAGCTCGCCGATCCGCCAATACGCCGAAAACTGGGACCTGGACCACATCCTTCGGACCAGCGAGGCCGCCATCAAGTTCGGCGTCAAAGAGGGGATGAACGTCGCTTACGTCACCGAAGACACCACCCGCTCTCGCCCCACCGATCTCGATCGCCTCTTTCGGAACGCCATCGACTGCGGCGCCAAACGCCTGGTCCTTTGTGACACGGTCGGCCACAGCACTCCTGACGGGGTCTTCAACCTGATCCGCTGGACCAAAGGCCTGATCGACGGCATGGGCGCCGACGTGAAGGTCGACTGGCACGGCCACAACGATCGGGGCCTGGGGGTGACCAACGCCATCCACGCCCTGGAGGCCGGCGCGGATCGGATCCACGGCACGATCTTGGGCGTCGGCGAACGGGTCGGCAACGCGGCCATGGATCAGATCTTGGTCAACCTGAAGTTGTTGGGATCGATCGACAACGACCTCACCCAACTCCTGGCCTACTGCCGAAAGGTCTCCAGCGCCTACCAGTGGCCGATCCCCCGCAACTATCCTTTGGCCGGTGAAGACGCCTTCAAGACCGCCACCGGCGTGCACGCGGCGGCGATCGTCAAAGCCTTCGAGCGCCACGACACCTGGTTGGCCGATCGGGTCTATTCGGGCGTGCCCGCCGGTTTGTTCGGCAAGGAGCAGGAGATCGAGATCGGGCCGATGAGCGGCATGTCGAACGTCCGTTATTGGCTCAAAAAACGGGGCCTGACCTTCGACGAAAACGTCGGCAAGGCGATCTTGGCCAAGGCCAAACAGTCGGATCGAACCCTCAAGGAGGACGAGGTGCTCGCGGTCGTGCGCGCGCCTCAAGCCTGAGACCATGAAGGGGGCGGTGGCAGGGCTCGTGCTGCTCGCCTTCGCCGGGTGGGCCCAAGAGGCCGGGGCCTACCAATGCAAACACTCGGAGGACTCCGAGTACCTGACGCTCCATTGGCCCGAACGCCGCATCGAATACGCGGTGGAGCAGGGCTTTGAGGCCCCGTATCCGGTGGTCCAGGCGGCCTTCGCCAGCTGGGCGGTCGAGCCGTGCACCGATCTGATCTTCTTACCGATGGGGGAGGTCGCGCCGGGTTCGGAGCTCAACCTCGTCGGCGCGATCCGGGAGGGGTGGCAAGACGCGGGCTACGATCCAGTGGCGGTGGCGGTGACCTCGACCTTCTACGAACCCTCCACCGGGCAGCTGCGGCGGGCTCGGATCACGGTCAACGACGAGGACTACGACTTCATCGACTTGACCCGGGAGTGTGGCGGCGGCGAGCAGGTCTACGACTACGGCGCGGTCTTGACCCACGAAGCGGGCCACTTCATCGGCCTCGATCACACCTCGGTCGGGGCCGGCGACAAAAACGATCCCACCATGGCGCCGACCGTCGATCCCTGTGATCGGGAGAAGCGGACCTTGGCCCCCGACGACGTGGCTGGCCTTTGCCGGATCTATCCCACCGGGGAGCCGGCCCAGACCTGCCTGTCCCTGCCGATCCAAGCCCGCTACGTCTCCAGTCAGGCGTTCGGCTGTCGGGCGAACGGCGTCCCGGGCCCCGCTTGGCCCGGTTTGGTGTTTTTGACCCTCGGGATCGGCCTTCTGCGATCGCGGACTTGCGGCCGGGTCCGGGAAAGGGGATAACGGCGCCTGGGTGACCCTCGGGATCACCCGGGGGAGCCCTGGTGTTCAACCATCCGCTCGCGCTGGAACAGGCCTACAACGCGGTCGAAGAGGCCATCCGGCTCGGCGCAAGTTACGCCGACGCGCGCTACGAATATCACCAACGAGAAGACGTCGTTACCCGAAATGGAACCCTGTCCCAAGCCAACGTGACCCAAACCCGCGGGATTGGCATTCGAGTGCTGGTCCGGGGGGCCTGGGGTTTTGTGGCGGCCTCCGAGCCGACCCGGCACGACGTGGCGGTGGCCGCCAAACGGGCCGTCGACCTGGCCCGGGCTTCGGCCGTGCTCCAAGAACGTCCCATCCAGCTGGTGGAGCAGGCGCCGCAACGGGCCCTCTTCCGCACGCCGATCAAGCGAGATCCGCTGGCGGTCCCGCTGGAGGACAAGCTCCAGATCCTGTTGTCGGTCGACGACAAGTTGCGCCAGGTCGATCAGATCGTCTTGGCCGAGGGGCGCTTCTTCGCCCACCGCCGCCGCAAGATCTTCGTCAGCTCCGAAGGCAGCGAGTTGGATCAAGAGCTGGTCTACACCGGCGCCGGCTACTTGGCCGGGGCCTCGGACGGGAACGACTTCCAGATCCGCTCCTATCCCTTTTGGACCGAAGGCCAAGTGTTGGGCCGCGGTTGGGAGATGGTCGCCGAGCTCAACCTCATGGATCACGCCGAACGGGTGGCCCACGAGGCGGTGGAGCTGCTCAAAGCTCCGGTTTGCCCGGCCCAAAAGGGCACCTTGATCTTGGGCAACGCCGCCGCGGCGGCTCAGCTCCACGCCAACGTCAGCCACCTCTTCGAGCTGGATCGGGTGCTCGGGCAGCAGGCCAGCGAAAACGGTCGCTCCTTCTTGTCGGCCGACAAGTTGGGCACCTTCCAGCTGGGCAGCAACCTGCTCCAGGTGGTGGCCGACGCCCGGGAGCAAGGGGGCGCGGGCTCCTTCGGCTTCGACGACGAGGGGGTCGAGGCCCAGCGGTTGGAGTTGGTCAGCGACGGCCGCTTGACCGGTTATCTTTCGGGGCGGGACACGGCCCAAGAGGTCGGCCTGGAGCGTTCGGGCGGGGCCTTCCGGGCCAGCTCTTACGCCCACGTCCCGACGGCCCGACCCACCAACCTGATGTTGGTGCCGGGTCAAAGTGGGGATCTCGACGCTCTGGTGGCCGACACAAAAAGTGGCATCCTGATCGACACCCCCCGGGCCATTTCGGTCGACGCCTCGGGTCAGACCTTTTTTGCGGTCGGCGAAAGGGCCTTCGAGATCAAGGACGGGCGCCGGGCTCGGCTCCTCAAGAACCCGACCTACCACGGCTCCACCACCTCCTTCTGGCAGGGCCTCGACGCCCTGGGCGGGCCGACCAGCCTGGGCCACTTTGGCCTCTCTCGCAGCAAGAAGGGCCGCCCCGCCCAATACGTGCCGGTGGGCCTGCACGCGGTCCCGGCCCGCTTTCAAGGCGTGGCGATCGGGGCTCAGCTGGAGCCCCTGGATCGGGTGGCGGGGGCCACCGATTCGGGCAACCTGCC
The DNA here is from genome assembly GCA_016703535.1 of Deltaproteobacteria bacterium. Taxonomy (GTDB): domain Bacteria; phylum Myxococcota; class Kuafuiibacteriia; order Kuafuiibacteriales; family Kuafuiibacteriaceae; genus Kuafuiibacterium; species Kuafuiibacterium phototrophicum. The sequence continues at coordinate 2,635,401 of JADJBV010000002.1, forward strand.
GACCTTGCCGCCGCGCCGCGGGAGCAAGAAGAGTTCGGTCCCTAAAAAGAAGCCCAAAAAAGGCGCCCGGAAGCGCGACACCAAGTGAAGCGATGAGAGCCAAGGAAGAAGCGTTCCGGATCTTGGAAGCGGCCCTCAGCGTCGCCTCCAGCGGCGTCGACGAAGCCGAAGTCTGTTTGGGGGGCGGCGACCTGGCGGTCACCACCTTCGCCAACAACGTGGTGCAGCCCAGTCAAGAGCACTCCTTCGAGATCTTGACGGTGCGGGTTGGCAGCAAGGGCCGGATGGTTCGGCTTTCGACCACCGACCTGTCGAGCCAAGGCCTCCGGGAGGTCGCGACCCAGGCTCGCAATCGGGCCGAACACCTGCCGGAGCGGGCCCGGGGCGTCGGCTTGCCCGAACCTCAGTCCTACGTCCAAACCGATGCCTACGATCCCGAGGCTGAGCTCTTTCGGGCCTTGGAGCGGACTGCGGTGGCGGGCCGGGCGATCATCGCCGCTCACCAACAGGGCCTGACGGCGTGTGGCCAGATCGCCGTTCGCCGCGGGTCCTTGGGCCTCGACGGCAGCCCCGGCATCTACGCGATCGCCAACACCCGCGGCCTCCTCGCCTATCACCCCGAAACCCGCGTCGGCCTCCGTTTGGCGCTCCGCAACAAGAGCGGCGCCAGCAGTTGGGTGGAGGACGAGTCCTTCGCGGTTTCGGCCCTCGAGCCCGAGGCCATGACCAAAACCGCCTTGAGGCGGGCCCTGATCCCCGGTGAACTCCGACGCCTCGAGGCCGGCCGGCACACCGCGGTCCTGGAAGCGGCGGCGGTGGGCGCACTTTTGGGTCCCGTGTCCCTCAACGCCGGGGCGACCGCCTACGCCGCCGGGCGCTCCTTCTTGTCCGGGCGCATGGGCCAAGCGATCACCGGGCGCAACATCAACCTGCACGACGATCACAGCCACCCGCTCCATCGGGGCCGGCCCTTCGACTTCGAAGGCGTCGCCAAAAAGCGGGTCACCTTGATCGAAGGTGGAGTGGCAAGGGGCCCAGTTCACAGCTTGGAGAGCGCGGTGCGGACCGGCGCTCACGCCACCGGCCACCGGATCTGGGACCCCGAGGTCGGTGAGACCGAAAGCGCCACCCACTTGGTGATGGACGGGGGCAGCGCCACCCTCTCGGATCTGGTCGGCAGCACGGGGCGTGGCCTGTTGATCGGGCGCATCGGCGCCCTCGAGCTGATCGATCCCCGGCAGCTGTTGATGACCGGCACCACCCAAGAAGGGTGCTTCGTGATCGACGGCGGCGAGCTGGTCGCACCCTTGGCCCCCACCCGCTTCGCCTTTTCGCTCCTCGAACTGTTGGGCAAGGTCGAGGCCTTGGGCAATGTCAGCTGGGCCAACGGCGCGGTGGTCCCCTCCTTGAAGGTGGAGCTGCCGCTCTTCGCCGCTTGAGCGGGTCGAGCCTGGTCCTCCTGTGGGTAGTGGGGCTCTGGGCCCTGCTTTGGGGGCGAGGGCGGATCGAGATCCGCCGCACCGTACAGCTTTCACCCCGGCCCGGATCGACGCCCCCGGTGGTCACCGCTTACCTGCCGGCCCGCAACGAGGTCGAGGTGATCGAGGCCTCGGTCCGAGCCCTCTTGCAGGAGTCCCCGCTCCAACGTTTGGTGGTGGTCGACGATGGTTCGACCGACGGGACGGATCGAGTCTTGGGCACCATCGTCGATCCCCGCTTGTTGGTTTTGGCCGGCGCCGGCCCGGGGCCCGGAGAGTGTGGCAAACCGGCGGCCTTGCGCGGGGCGGTGAACGCCCAACCCCCGACCACCGATTGGTTGTTGTTCGTGGACGCCGATGTGATCTTGAGCCCGGGGGCGCTCGCCGCCTTGGTGGGCCACGCCGAAGAGACGGGGGCCGAGCTGCTCAGCCTGTACCCGCAGCTGGTGCACGGATCCTTCATCGAGTCCCTGGTCATGCCGACCATCGGGGCTTTGGTGTTGCGCCGTTACCCACCGGCCCTGGTCGGCGATCCCCACTCCCGAGTGGCCTTCGCCAATGGCCAAGTGATCTTGATCCGGCGGGAGCTCTACCTGCGGATCGGCGGGCACCAGGCGGTGGTGACGGAGATCTTGGAGGACGTCCGCTTGGCCGAACTCTGCAAAGCCGCCGGCGGGCGGTTGGGCTTGGTCGACGGTCGAGCCCTGGCTCGGACCCGGATGTACGCGGGGTGGAGTGAACTCCTCGAGGGTTGGGGCAAAAACCTGCACCTGCTGCTGGGCGCCCAGGCCTGGCGGAGTGTCTTTTGGATGTTGGCCTTGCCCGTCTTGTCGGCCGCTCCTTTGTTGGCGGGCCTGTGGGTGGGGGGCGTGGTCGGCTTCGGGGCTTGGGCTTTGGTGGTGTTGATGCAAGCTGACTTGCGCCGTTTGGCCGGGGCCAGCCCGCTCTACGCACCCTTGGCGCCGCTGGGGGCCAGTTTGGCGGCGGTGGTGGTAGGCCGCAGCCTTTGGCTCCACCACGGGCGTCGCCCCGTCCCCTGGAAAGGCCGCCGCTACTCCGCGGGAGATCCGAAAGGCACCTGATTGGCCTTCAGCTCCACGCTTTGGAACCACTTCGAGAGATCGCGCCCGTTGAGGTCTTCGATGCCGACCCCGTTATCGCTCATCTCGCCGCTCCTGAACGATGAACGCTGCAAGGTCCCCTCCATGAAGAGCCCCGCCGTGTCGTTGTGGTGGCTCAAGAAGCGTTCGAAAGTCACCGCCCCACCAATGAACGGCGGCTCCGCCAACAGCGCCAACCCGTGGCCGCCCAACAGGCTGCTGTCACCATCGTTGTTGACCGTGTAGCCGGACTCGACGTCCTTCAGATCGAGCGAGGCCTCTCGGTCTTGCACCAGGACGCCGCTGCCCCGGGCCCGCACCACCTGCACCCGCTCGATCTGGGTCGGAGTAAATCCTTGCACAAACAGCCCGCGCATTCGGACGTAGATGGTCAGATCCGCCAACGAGATTGTGTTGGTCAGGATCACGTCCACTTCGGCTGGCGTGCCCAAACGCACTCCGGCCCCATTCCATTCATCCAAATCCGCCCGGGTCAGAGGACGGGCGTCGGCGGCCTCGAAGATCCCCGCGTTGGTCGTGAGCACCCGAGCCACGGTGCCGTCGACCATCCCTAGGTACAGCGCCTCACCGCGCCCGAACCCGTCGACCACCAGATCTTCGACCTCGACCTGGCCGCAGTTCAGCCGCACGGCGTCGGCGCCGTACTCCTCGAGCTGGGTGTGGACCTCGTGGACCAGGACCCTCCGCAGCGCGAACCGCCCGCTCAGCAGCCGCGGACACCCTCCCAGGTCGTCCTGGAACACGCTAAAACCTCGAGAGTCAGCCCAGATCCCGGCGGCCGGCGGCCCATCCGGGAGGTTGATCACCACGTCCTCCAAGGACAACTCAACGTCAGAGTTGCGGGTGTCTGCGTGCAAGCTACCTTGCAGAACCAGCTGGCGACCGCTCAGCGTCGAGCCTGGCAAGAGCGCGATGGCGGGACGCGCTGGGCCGAAGTGGAGCCGCTCCAAGCTCACGGTCCCTGCGACCACCTCCAGATCGGCGCCGTTCGTGACGCGAAGATCGGACAAGGAAAGCAAGGCCCCCGGCTGGACGGTGAGGCGGGCTTCGGCCCGGCCCGTGTTGAACTCGGCCCGACCTTGGACGGTTACTGGGGTTTGGAGCAGGCTGGTTTGCAGGTTGAGGTGACCTTCGACCAGGAGCGAACCCTCACCCAGGTTCACCTCCAGCAAGGTCAGGTGTTGGGTCTCGCCGATCGTGCCAGGCGCGAGCCACGCGACGCGGCTCAGCTCGGCTTCCGGGCCCAGCAGCGGCCCGCGCACGATGGTCTCGGACGGACACAATCCTCGCAACTTCACCCCCGCGGGCAAAGGGCGCGTGGCCTCAAACACACCACGGCCCAGGTAGATGGTCACCGAAGCGGTTGTGCTCTCTGCCACCCTCAGGGCCTGATCGAGATCGGCTTCGGCGACGGCCCCGGCGGGCAAGGCCGAGCTGCCGGCCACCCACAAGGCCTGCGGTCCAAGCTGATACGGCTCAAAACCACAGGGGGTCGTCGGGTGACAGCCGCTTGGGGTGTCGAGGCCCACACACCCGGGGTTGGGGGCGTAGACCAACCCCGACTCCAAGCACCGGTAGTCGGCGTCGCGATCTCCGCTCAGGCAGGGATCGAGCAGCGGTGGCTCAGGCCGTTCGGGTGGCGCGAGGGGCGCTCGGGCCGCACAACTCACACAAAACCCCGGCTCGTCCTCGTAACACCGGCCGCCGCTCATGCAGGGGCGGAGCGGTTGGATCGGCAGGGCAACCTGCTTGACCAGATCGGGGAGGAGTTGGAAATCCAGGGGCTCGGCGGTGCGACCCAACGACCAAACCCAAGGGCTCTCGGGCAGAGGCACGCCTTCTCCGGGGGCCGGTCGCTCCAGGCGTCCCGGGCGCCACTGCAAGTCCGACAACGACGTGCGGTAGCCGATCAAGTGCGCTTCACTGTCCTGCGGGAAGGACAGCGGCAGCGGCGGAATCTCGAGACCCAGGACCTCCACGATCTGCTCGGGGCTCACCACCAAGATCAAGGTGCGCACCTCCGCCGGCGCTTCGGGCAACTCGAACACCTGCGGCTGGCTGCAGGCGGTGAGCGCAAGGAGCCAAGGGCCCCAAATCCCCGGCCCGACCCTGGACACCCCAGGACCCACCCTCCCGCGAACGGCGATTCCCAACTACCGGGAGCATACGGGTTGGCGCTTTTCGGGTCGAGCCGGTTGCCACGGCGCTGGCGTTCGCCCAATACCAACTCCGGTCATGGCCAGCCCGCTGCTCCCGATCTTCTTGACGGTCCTCGTTGATGTGCTGGGAATGACGCTGATCTTCCCGTTGCTCCCGTTCTACGCCGAACATTATGGGGCCACGCCCCTGGTCGTGGGCGCCTTGTCGGCGAGCTTCGCCGTTTGTCAGCTGATCTCTGGGCCCATCCTCGGGCGTTGGTCCGATCGGATCGGCCGGAAGCCGGTGTTGGTGGTCAGCCAAGTGGGCACCCTGCTCGGCTTTGTGGTCTTGGCGTGGGCGCCCTCTTTGCCGTTCCTGTTTTTGGGTCGCATCCTCGACGGGCTCACCGCGGGCAACCTCACCATCGCCCAAGCGTACATCAGCGACGTCACCAAGCCCGAACAACGCACCAAGGCCTTCGCGTTGATCGGCATCGCCTTTGGCCTTGGCTTTTTGGTGGGACCCGCCGCATCCGGGTGGCTGGCGGCCCATCATGGTTATGCGGCCCCGGCCTGGGGCGCCGCGGGCTTGGCCCTCTTGTCGATCCTCACCACCACCTTAATCTTGCCCCACCGCCCCCCGACCGCCCCCGGGCCTTCGCGCAACTTCGCCTTCGGGAAGTTCTTCGCGCGCCCCCTGCCGAAGAAGCGGCTGCTCGAGATGTTCGCCTACGGCTTGTCCTTCTTCACCATCACCGGCGGCCTCGGGCTCTACCTGGAGCGGCAGATGGGCTACGACGTTGAGCACACCGGCTACGTCTACGCCTTCTCTGGCTTGGTCGGCGCGTTGGTCCAGGGTGGTCCCATCGGCAAGTTGGCCAAGCGCTTCGGCGAAGAGAAGTTGTCGCTCTTCGCCTTCGCCACCATGGCCCTCGGCTACGGGCTCCTCGGCGGGGTGTTTGGCCTCGGCATGTTGTTGGTCCTGGTGGCGGTCGCCGGCGTCGGTTCGGCCTTGGGGCGGCCGTCGTTGACCACCTTGTTGACCAAGGCCGTCGGGCCCGAGGAACAAGGCGCGATCCTCGGCACCTCTCAGTCGCTGATGGGCGTGGCCCAGATCATCGGCCCACTTTTGGCGGGCTTCTTGATCGGGCACCGACTGCTGTGGGCCTACGGCCTGGCCGCGGCGGCTTTTTCCCTCTTGGGTGCGGGCCTGCGCGTGTTGTTGTCCGACGGTGAACCTCAGCTCAAGGCCGCGCCGGGTTGACGGGCAAAAGCTCGGGGGCAGGGCGGTGGGCCGGTTCGCTGCCCGGGTTCGGGTCTTTGGGGCGCTTCAACTCCGCCAAGGTTGTGCAGTCGGCGGCGGCCCGCCGGGGTGACAAGGCCGTGCCCAAGCGACAGGCCTCCACACACGCCTCTTCCACGTGCCCCTGGCGGCATTCGGTCTGCCAGTTCTTGAGCCGGGCCTGATGGGCGGAGCTGATGTCCTCGACGTGGCCGGGCTCGAAGTCCACGTGCAGGGCCAAGGTGCGGCCCGCCCGAACTCGCGCCCGGTAGTCGATGCACTTGTATTCGTTGCAGAAGGTCAACTTGTGTTCGCCCGCCGGGACCCTTGGGGCCACGAAGGGGTCTTTGCCCTTTTGCACCTTGTTCCAACCGAGGCGTTTGGCGTCGATGGTGGAGGTCGAGGAGCTGGTCTCGATGACCAACGCACCGGTTCCGCTCGGTGTCGGCCCGGGCGCCGCCAGGGCGAGGATCAGCCAAGCCGCGACCACCCCTAAAACTTAGCTCAATTTTGGGCCTGGCGGTCAATCTAGTCCGGCAACACGGCCCGGGTCAGGTTGTCGGAGGTGGTCACCGAACCACTCGGGAGCACCACCACGTCGTCTTCGATGCGGATCCCGCCGAACGCCTTGAGCGCGCGCACACTGCTCCAATCCACCTTGGCCCCGTGAGGGCCGGCCTCCAGCTGGGCCATCAAGGTGTCGATGAAGTACAGCCCCGGTTCGATGGTGAAGACCTGGCCCGGCTCGATCGTCCGAGTGTTGCGCAACCACGGGTTTTCGGAGCGAGGTTTGATCTTCGCGCAGCCGACGTCGTGGCAGGTCAGGCCCAAGGAGTGGCCCAGGCCGTGGGGCAAAAAGAGGCGAGAGACGCCGCTGGCCACGCATTCGTCGGGGCTCATCTTCACCAGGCCCGACTCCACCAAGAGGGCCGCCAGCCGATCGTGGGCCTCGTCATGGAGGGCCTCGTAGGGACGGCCGACCTGTACACTTTGCACCAGGGCCTGCTGCAGCCGCTCCAGGCCCGCCACCAAGGCCCGAAACTGGAGCGTGGCTTGATCCGAACCGGGGCCGACGTAGGTGCGGGTGATGTCACTGGCGTAACCGCGGCAGGTGGCACCCGCGTCCAGCAAGAGGGAACGAGGCTCCTGCTCGCCTTTTGCGTAGTGCACGTGGTGCAAGATGGAGGCGGCCCGGCCGATGGCCACGATGTTTTTGTACGGCGTTTCGCTGTCGTCTTGTTGGGTGGTCTCGAGGAACAAGAGGTGGAGCAGGAGCTCGGAGCGGAGGCCGCCCAAAAATGCGTCCCGGACGGCGGCGTGACCCAAGGAGGCGACCCGGTTGGCCTCAGCCAAGCAGCGGATCTCGTAGGGCGTCTTGTGGACCCGCAGCTCGTCGAGTGCGTTCATCACCGGGGCAGGGCACCAGCTTTCGGTCGCCACGTCCCAGTCGGCGGCCCTTTCGCCGTTTTCACCGACGTAGGCGGTGCGGGGGAGACCGCGCACCTTCTCCGCCACGCCGCCCATCCCTTTGGCCTCGATGACCTCGAAGGCGCAGGCCAAGAAGTCCCAGTCGGGTTCGGTGGGGCGCTCCCAAAAGTTTTGGTCTCGCGCCGCGTAGAGTTTGGGCTTTTGGCCGGGGACCACGTGCACCACACACTCGGGCCAGCTGAGGTGCGCCCATTGTTCGAAGTAGGGCACGGTGCGAAGCGGCCAATACTGATCGTCGAAGACCGTCCGCTTCTCGAGGGAACCCGAGTGGATGACTACGCCGTCGTAGTTCGCCGCCGCCAACGAAGGGGTCAGGCGGGACAGGCGATCGGCGACGTGCGCTTGATAGAGGGCGGTGAGCGCTCGATCCATGGCCGGAGCATTCGGCGCCCGGGGTCGGTGGTCAAGCGCCACCCTTCTTCGGCCCGGCTTGGGGGCGGGCGATCTTCCCGGTGCCCACGAACTCCTCGGGCCGCAGCGGTTGGCTGCCGGGCGACTTGACCGGCACGAAGCCGGAGGGGGCCAAGGTGGTCAACTCTTCCGGCGCGTCGACCTCGACCGAACTCCGCAAGGAACGCAGCTCTGAGCTCTCCATGGCGTCGAAGCGAGAGGTGGTCTCTTCGGCCTCGAGGGGCGCTTCGATCGAGGCTTCGAGCCCATTGCCCGCGGTGGCTTCGGCGTCATCCAGGTCAAAGCCGCCGCCGACCATCGGCCGCGGAGTTTGAAAGTTGGGGCGGGTGCGCAGTTGGGTCTCGGCGTTGGCCCGTTGCACCTCGATCTCAAGACCCTCGGCCCAGGGGTTGCGGTGGATCGGCATCGCCTCCACCGCTGGCTCGGACACATCGGCCAGATCCGAAGGCAAGATCAGGTCTTCGGGTGTGGTCGGGGCGTGCAGCTCCTCTTCGCTGGCCTCGGCGACCACGTCGTCGTCGTCCAACTCCATCGAGCCGGTCCCGACCTTCCAGGGATCGTTCGGCGCGGGCGTCTTCGGGGCCCGGAGCGGCGCGCCCGGGGCGCTGTCGACGCCCGGGAGTTCACCGAGGCTGTCCCCACCCCGCTCCAACTCCCGCAAGCGGCGCTCCAACGACGCGGCCTCGTCGGGGCGACCAGCCTCCCGCAACACCCGAGCCCCCAGCTGCAGGCCACCGATGTGGTTGGGGTTGTTCTTGAGCAAAAGCAGGATCGCCCGATCCCGGGTGGCCGCGTCCCGGTGGGCGTCGGCGATTTCGGCCAGGCTGTACCAAGCGCGGCAAGCCTCACCGACCAAGCCGAAGGTGGCGCAGGAGTGGGCCACCACCTCCAAGGCCAACGGATCTTCGGGGGCGATCTTCTGGAGGGCCGCCAGATCACTCAAGGCCTGAGCCCGCTGGCCAAGTTTGGTCCGCACCTTCACCAGCTCGATCCGCGCCGCCACGATCTTGTCGTGGGCCTTCAAGGCCTCGAGGGCCCGCAACAAGGTCTCCAGCACCTCGACCTGATCGGGGAACTTCTCGTAGTAGGGGACCAACAACGCCAAGGCGTCTCTTGGGCGTTTGTTGGCCAACAAGATCCCCGCCAGATCGACGCCGATGTCCGGCCGATCCGGCGCCAACGAAGCGGCTTGTTGCAACATGGCCACGAAGTCGCCGGCCCGGTGATCGAGGCGGGCGCTGACCCTCTTCCAGGCGGTCACCGCGTCGTCGATTCGGTGGGCCTCACCCAAGGCTTGGGCCCGGCGGATGCCCACGTCGAGGTCATCGGGGTAGATCAGCGCAAGTTCTTCCAGCGCCCACACCCGTCGGCGATCTCCCGAGGCGACCGCCACCAACACAATCTGCCGCAACGTCGGCTCCATCTCGCCGAAGAGGCCCAGGCTCTTTTGGCACTCCGCCATTCGGAAGAGCACGTCGGGTTCGTTGGGGCTGACCGCGTTGGCGGCCTTCAACATCCGGAGGGCGGCCTCGAGGTCGTTGCGACGGCCGTAGATCGCGGCCGCCTTGTGGAAGTGATGGAAGGCTCGCTCCCGATTGCCGGAGAGGCGATAGGCCTCACCGGTGCGGCCCCTCAACTCTGCGTTCTCCGGATCGATGGAGAGCAGGTTGCGAAAACGCTCGACGGCCTCGGCATATTTGCCGCGCCTTAGGAGCTCTTCTGCCTGCTCGTTTTCGGTCGCCAAGCGGTCCTCGGGGGGTGGAGCGTGAGGTTAACGCGGTTCCGCCAAAAGGCACACTTTCTCGTGAGCCCTTCCGCTTGGGGGCCTCAGCGGCGCAACGCGCTGATCTCCTCGCGCTCGAAGTCCGCGATCACCTTGAGCTCCTGGCCCGCGACCACCTCGATGTCGGCCACCACGGTGGGGACCGCCTGGCGCAGCGACCCCGGGCGTTCGATCGGCGGGCACCCGGTCCCTTCGATCACCACCTTGTGGCGACCGGCCGGCACCTTGTGGTCGTAGGAGGGCGTCGAACGGGCGATCACCTCCCCATCCAGGGTGACGCGGCTCGAGCAGGAGCGGGTCCCAAAGCCCACCGTGCCGAAGCCTACTTCGGTCGCGACCGGCGGGGGGGGCGGCGGGCGGACCCGGCGAATGGTCTTGGTCGGGACCTGATCGACCTTGGCTTTGACCGGGGGCGGTGGGGGAGGGGGATCTCCAGCGGCTTTGGCTTCCTGGAGGCCAACCGCCGGGGGCTCGGCCTTGGTCGGGGGCGCGACCGGCGGTGGGTCCGGCTGGGCCAACGCCACTTCGGACCCGGGCTTGTTGGGGGTCACCCACACCGCGATCCCGCCCATCACCATGGCGGCGGCCAGACCCACCAGGGCCAAGGTTCCCCAACGGGGCTTCGGCGCCAGGAGCTCGGGCGGGCTGGAGAGCGGCTGTTCCTTGGCGATCAACTCGCTGATCGGCGTCGGCTTGCGATCGACCAGCGGGATCGGCAGTTCGGTGCGGAGCTCGATCGGCTGAGACCCGGTGACCAACTTGCTGCGGGGCCGATCGTGCACGCCGCTGATCGCTCGGGCGATGGTCTCGACCTGGCCGGTGATCGTGTGGGCGATGGCCTCGGAGATCACGCTCTGCAGCTCGGCGGTGGAGGGCAAGGTCTCGGCCTGTTTTTCTTCCGCCGCGTCCTCTCGATCTTTGAGGAAAGAGACGAGGCGCCCCAGCTCCGCCGGCGTCGCGTCGGGATACTGAAGATATCGGATCCGCGCCAGCCGTTGGGCCAGGTCCGCGGCCGAGGCCATCCGACGGTTCGGATCCCTCTCCAGGGTCGCCAACACCAGCTCGTCCAACTCGGCGCTGACGTTTTTGTTGAGCTCGGCGGGCCGGATGATCCGGTGGGCCCGCATCAACTCCCGGGTGGCGTCGTCGTCGGGCCGCCAGAACAACGCCTGGCCGGTCAGCAGCTCGAACAACAACAGGCCCGCTTGGTAGATGTCGGTCCGAGAGTCGACGTCGGCGCCGGTCGCTTGCTCCGGCGACATGTAACCCGAGGTCCCCTTGACCACCCCAGCCCGTGTTTTGGGCATGGCGGCCACCCGGGACGCGGTCTTGGCGATCCCGAAGTCCAGGATCTTCACGTCCCCTTCCCGGGAGATCAGGACGTTGCGGGGGTTGAGATCCCGGTGCACCAGGCCCAAGGACAAGCCGTCGGGCCCGTTCTTTCGGTGGGCGTAGTCCAGACCTTTGGCGACCTCTTCCGCCACCAACAAGGCCAGGCCGACCGAAAGTTTGATCGCGTAACGTTTGGCGGCCGTCAGCAACCCGTAGGCGTCCAGGCCGTCCACGTACTCCATCGCGATGAAGTAGGTGCCATCGACCCGCCCCAACTCGTAGATCCCGACCACGTTGGCGTGGGTCAGGCTGACCGCGATCTTGGCCTCGGCGACGAAGCTCTGCACGAACTCGGGATCCCGGGCGTACTGGGGTAGGATTTGTTTGATGACCAGGTCCTTCTCGAACCCGTCTGAGCCGTACAGCTTGGCGGCATACACCTCGGCCATGCCGCCAACGGCGAGGCGTCTGGTGAGGAAGTACTTCCCGAAGGTCGTGGGGTGGAACACGGGACGCCGCCGGAGTAAGGGCTAGCTGAGGATGCCCCGCTACCGGTTCATGCGCAACCGCGCTGTCCCCGGCTTGCTTTTGCTGCTGGCGGCCGGCTGCACCCGGACCCTCCCCATCCGGGTCGAGCTGGAGGACGCCCAGGCTCCATCCCCCCGTTCTGACGGGTTTCGACGCAATGTACGCTCTTTGCGCCTCAAAGCGCTGATCGGGGGTCGCTTGGTGACCTTGCCCGACAGCCCCGCCGATCAGGGGGAGATCAACTTTGCCGACACCCTCGACCCCAGCGTGGAGCGGATCGTCGTCGAGGGCCTCGACGAGGACGGCCAGGTCTTCTCCTCCGGCGCCAGCGCCCCCCTCGATCTCTTCTTGGCGCCCCCCGAAGATGGGGTGGTCCCGATCTTCTTCAGCCGGGTCGCCGAGCTCTCCTTCACCGGTGAAAGCACCGATCCCCGGCCAGGGGCCAAGGCCCACACCCTGCGGGATGGGCGGGTCAGCTTCTTGGGCGGCCGGGGCGCGGACGGTTGTACCCCCGAGACCTCCACCATCTATTCAGTAGAATCGTTGCCTCGCTTTTCGGCGGGCCCGGTCTTGCCCGGAGGCCGGGTCGGCTTCGACCTGGTGCCCTTGCCGAACGGTGAGGTGGTCATCGCCGGCGGCTACCAAGGCTGCGACACCTCCACCGCCGCCGAAAGCCCGTCCTTCGCCTGGCTCCGCTTCGATCCCTTGGGCTCCGACACCCGCACGCCCCTCGGCCCCACCCTGCCCAAGGAGCGGGTCGCCGCCGCGGTCACCGATCGGGAGGTGGTCTTGGCCGGCGGAAAAAGCGGCGCCTTGGCCACCGCCGAGGTGTTGGGCTTTCGCTTCGACGACGCCGGCTCCACCTTGCGGACCATCGGCCTGCTCGGCCAACCTCGGGCTCGGGCCAGCGCCTTGCCGATCGACGGGCGCCGAATTTTGCTCGCGGGGGGCACGGCCAACCTGCTCAACGGGCGCCCTTTGGCCAGCGGCACGGTCTACGTGCCTCAGAGCGGTCAGGTGGTCACGGGCACGGTGCCGCTCCTGGAAGCGGTCGATCACCCGGGCCTCGCGGCCCACCCCGGTGGGGTCGTCTGGGCGGCGGGGGGGCGACTCGCCGACGGCACTGGCTCGACCTTGGTGCAGAGCATCTCGATCCGGCGCGAGACCGACGCCTCTTTCAGCGACGTCTCGAGGGTCGCCGAGCTGCCGCGGCCGATGATCCGTCCCACCGTCCTCGGTTGTGGTTCGGCGGGCGCCCTGGTCATCCCCGACGACGAGGGAGATCTGGCCTTCGTCGACGCGATGGGAGGCGTGGCGCCGGTCGTCCGACCCGCGGGCGTCACCGGTCGTTTGATCGGCGGTCGCCTCGCCGACGGCACGGTGGTGTTGCTCGACGAGGCCGGCCAGGTCATGCGCTTCAACCCGGGGCCGCTCTCCACCTTGGGGCCCGCCGCTGGGCCGGAGGGATTGAGCCTCGCCGGGCAAGGGCCAAGTGGCCTCTTGCCGCTGCGCCCGGATCGTTGGCAACGGGACGCGGAGGGCTTCTCCAACGTCCAGCCGGTCGCCAACGGATCCCTCTTGGTGCAGGAGCTGGTCTTGGCGGGCGATCGTCCCTACGCCGACTTCGATCTGACCTTCGAGTATCTGCCGATCGGCCAAGCCCGAGCCGCCTTGGTCTTCGGCTACGGCCCCAACCGCTACGCTTATTTGGCCCTGGCCGCCTTCACCTCCCTCGAGCAGTTTGGCGCGGGGGTGGCGCCCAGCTGCACTCAACCCTCCGGTGGTCTCCTCGAGCCGCGCCCCCACGTGGTCCGGATCCAGCGACGGGCCCTGCGCCTCACCCTGGAGGTCGATGGCATCAACTCGATCCCTTGCGACCTGCCGGCCGCCAGCATCGCCGCCGGATCAGGTTCGGTCGGCTTCGGCGTGATCTCCGGTCAAATCCAGGTGCGGCGCGTGGCTTTGGGAGACTAGCTCTCTTCGTCGGCCTTTTCGCCGATCAGCCCGTGTTTGCGGAGCAGGCCCCGCAGATGTTTGCGATCCATGCTGGCCAAACGGGCCGCTTTGCTGATGCTGCCGTCGGCCCGGGCCAACAACCAGGCCAAGAACTTCTTCTCGAACTCTTCTTCCCAGTGGGACTTGTGGTTGGAGAAGGTCTCGGCGGCGTCGAAGGTCGGTCCCTTGGCTTCGGCTTCGGCCTCGGCGTGGCTCTGGAAGATCGAGTCGGCGGTCGGCAACAAAAAGCGCGCCCGGCCGTCGCCGGTCTGGGCCAACCACAAGGCCCGCTCCACGGTGTTCTTCAGCTCTCTGACGTTGCCCGGCCAATCGTGGGCCATCAGGGCCTGGATCTCGTGGAAGTCGATCTCCGCGTCTTTGCCGGTGCGTTCGGCGAAGGCCGTTCGAAAGTGCTCGACCAAAGCCGGGATGTCGTCCCGGCGTTCCCGCAGCGGCGGCAAGGTCAAGGGCACGACCGCCAGCCGAAAGTAGAGATCTTCGCGGAAGCGGCCCCGCTTCACCTCGTCGAGGAGGTCTCGTTTGGTGGCGGCGATGATCCGCACGTCGACCGGGATGGAGCGGCTGCCACCCACTCGATGGATCTCTCGATCGTCGATGGCCCGGAGCAACTTGGGTTGCACATCCAGGGGCAACTCGCCGATCTCGTCCAGGAACAAGGTGCCTTTTTCGGCGGTCTCGAAGGCCCCAAGGCGCTGCTCTTCGGCGCCGGTGAAGGCGCCCCGTTCGTAGCCGAAGAGCTCGGCCTCGATCAAAGTTGGGGCGATGGCGCCGCAGTCCAAGGTCAGGAGCGGCTGATCCTTCCGCGGTGAAGCTTGGTGGGCCCCTCGGGCCAACACGTCCTTGCCGGTCCCGGTTTCGCCGAGGAGCAACAAGGTGGCGTTGGTCGGCGCGATGGCCTCGAGCACGCCGAAGATCTCCCGCATCACCAAAGAGCGCCCCCGGGCCGGCCCAAAAAGTCCTTGTCCGAGGGCAAAACGGTCAGGGTGTCGGTGGCGTCCTGGAGCCGGACCTCGGTGCCGTCCAGATCCAAGGTGCCGCCAGGCTCCAAGATGGCCTCGACGATCCGGGCCCCGTTCAGGCGCAGCTTGCCGTTCGAAGAGTCCCGGACCCGGATCCCTCCCTCGACCAGGACCGACAGCTCCGCGTGGACCGGCAGGAGGCCGGGGAGCTTGATTTGGCAGGAGTCGTCGCTGCCGACCAAAAGTCGCCCAGGCCCCTCCAGGGCCACCTCTTCGCCTTTTTTAGGACCGCTGAGGATCACCAGCCGGGGGCGAACCAGCCGGATCTGCTGGCCGACGAAGCGGGTCTTCGGCCCAAGCTCTTCGGCCGTCATCGGCCCGAAGCTAACGCGAATTCGCCCCCGATCAAACCGGCCGGGCGATCCGGGGGCGCGGGCCCCCAAAACCCCACTCGACCCGGGACACCCGGACGGAGTACGCCTTACGGATGGTCGACGTGTTGCTCGTCAACCCGTACGTCCTGGCCCGCCACGACGCTCGGATGGCCTCCTATCGGCCGTATCCGCCCTTGGGCCTGATGTACCTGGGTGCGGTCCTTCGAGAGGCCGGCTTCGAGGTCGAGATCTACGACGCCACCTTCAAGGACGGGGATGGCCGGGTGGCCGAACGCCTGCGCCAAGGCCCCCGGCCCCGGGTGGTCGGGGTCTTCGCCATGAACTCCTTCCGGGACGACGCCCTGGTCGCGATCAAACACATGAAGGAGCAGGGCCTGACCATCTTCGCCGGTGGGCCCGATCCTTCGATCTACGATCAGGAGTACCTGAACGCTGGCGCCGACGTGGTGGTCCGGGGTGAAGGTGAACAGGCGATCCTCGAGCTGTTGGCCGCGTTCCAGGTGCGGCCCCGGGAGACCAGCGCCCCTCAACACCCGGCCGACGCGGCGTTGCTGCAGATCTCCGGCGTGTCCATCCTCAGCCGCGACGCGCTCCACCAGCGGGCCCCCGATCGTCCCGCCTCGAAGAGCATGGACGAGCTGCCCAGCCCGGCCTACGACCTGATCGATCTGCACCGCTACGCCGACGAATGGCGGCGGGTCCACGGCTACGCCTCGATCCAGTTCATGACCTCTCGGGGCTGCCCCTTTTCGTGCACCTGGTGCGCCCGGCCCATTTTTGGCCGCAAATACCGGCAATATTCGGCCGATCGGGCCGCCCAGGAGGTCGAACACCTGGTCGACAAGTACGGCATCGAACACCTCTGGCTCTTCGACGACACCTTCGTGGTCCGGCGCGAGTGGGTCGAGGGCTTCTGCGACGCCATCTTGGAGCGGGGCGTGAAGGTCCGGTGGGAGTGCCTGGCCCGGGTCGATCTGGTGGACGGCGATCTCTTGGAGCGGATGAAGGCAGCGGGCTGCGAGCGGATCAACTTCGGCTTCGAGTCGGGCAGCCAACGGGTCCTCGACCGCATGAAGAAGGGCACCACCACCGCCGATGCCCGTCGCGTGGCGGCCGAGATGCACCGCTTGGGCATCACCATGGGCGGCTACGTGCTCATGGGCTACCCCGGCGAGGAGTGGACCGATCTCGAGGCCACCATCCAACTCCTCAAGGACATCCAACCCGTCGACTACTCGACCAGCGTCGCCTTGCCGATGCCGGGCACGGAGTTCTACGGCCTGGTGAAGGACATGCTCCTCAAGGATCAGGAGTGGGCCAAAAACGACGCCGACGACATCATCTGGGACTCACCGTACTCCCGCGGTTATTACCGAGTCGTCGAGTCTTTGATCCACGCCGAATACGATCTGGGGCTGGAGTTCCAAGCCAAGAAGGCCCTCAAGGCCAAGCTCCTGCGCGGCGTCCTGGCCGGGATGCGACTGCTCCAGCCCAACACCGAACGCCTGGCCCGTTACGCCGGCGATCGCTTCAAGGGTTGGGAGGGCCTCAAGCGCCCCGAGCAGTCGGCGCGCCACCGGGCCGGTCACCACAAAAAAGCCGAACAACAGCGGCAGACCAAGTTGAGGGTCTTGGAGACCTGATCCCCTCCGGGCTCCCCGGCGATCCTCAGCGGCGGATCGGTCGGAAGGCGCCGGAGAAGGCGTGCCGCGTACGGGCCGAGTTCTCGACCTGCTCCCATTGGATCAACATCTCGAGCCCCTGTTCCGTCGCGGTGAAGGAGATCGCCCCGACGGGCTTCCAGTCGGAGCCGTGAAAGAGAGGTCCTCGGCGAGCACGGGTGGTCTCGAGGCTGGTGCCTTCGGCGTTCCAGGTGGCTTCGATCTGGGGCCCCACCAGCTGCACGCTCCGCTCTCCGAAGCGAACTTCGGCGGTGCCGGGCGCGGCCACCTCGACCACCACCGAAAGCGAACGTTCTGGGCCACGTTCGTTGCGGAGCGAGAGATCGTAGGTGCCGACCGGGAGTTGACCGGGCAAGAGGCCGTGGAGTCCGCCGCGAGCCCGGAGGTTCGCGATGATCAGCGCAGCCGGTCGGCTCGCCGCCCACGGGTACGGATTTATCGCGGACGGCTCGGGCGGGTGCCCACTGCCTTCGGCCGCGTAGACCGCGCCACCCGGGGTTCGGATCGTGCCGGTCGCGACGTCGACGCCGTAGCCAGTGGGGTGGCTCGTCACCCTCGAGTAGTCGTGACGAAAGGCCCCGCTGGCTGGGTGGATGTTGGTGTCCGACATGCCTGCTTATCGGGGAACAACGGGGCTGAGTTGTGCTGCGAGTTGGCCCTCCGATCATCGTCGAAGGGGAGTAGTCCCTTGTTGGTCGCGCAATCCAGACTTCAGCTTCGCGAGACATTCGGACGCATCAATCAGGCTTGAAGCGGAACCAGATCGCCGTCGGGTCCAAGGTCCGATCGAACTGATCGTCTACGCTGTAGTTGATCGCCACGAACCACTCGCCGATGGGGATCATTTGCGCGACGTCCACCGCGCCGGCCCGGGTCGGCGAGCAGGGGCCGTCGACCGGGCGCCAGTAGGCCAAGCGGGCGTCGCCCCCGATCACGATCGCCCCCGCCTCGAAGGGAAGGATGACGTAGCCGCCGAACCCTCCGGCGCCGTCGGTGGCCTCGAGCGGGGAGAGGTCAACGTCGGTTCGGATCAAGGTGCTCTGGGGCGCCAGGCAGGCGATGAGGCGTTCGGACTCCGAGAGGGCGGCGATCGCGGTGTAACTGAAGCAACCACGTCCTGGGCGGATCTGCTCGAGGCGGTCGTTGCGCAGGTGGAATATCCAGCCTTGGCGATTGGTGAGGGCGAAGTCCCGGGGCCCCAGCCAAGCGACGCGCCAGACCTCACAGTCTTGCTCGCAACGGGACGGGATCTCGATGGCACTCCAGGCCGGATCCCCGGGGCGGTAGACCAGCAGCGCTCCACCTTGGGCGTCAATGGCGACCAGCTCGACGCCAACGTCGTCTCGGCCTCCCGCCAAGGAGGTGAGTTCGCCGGCCTCCCGATCCGACAACACCCGCTCCACCGTGAAGTCGCTGAGGTCAACTCGGTGCAGACCGCCCCGGGGTGTCACCAACCACAAGGTGCCGTCCGGGTCCTGGAAGCCGGCCGCGTAAGCCTCGGTCGAGGTCCGGACCAACACCTCGCCGGTCGGGGTGCTCTCCAGGAAGCGCCCGTTTTTGGTGACCAGCAGGGCCCGTTCGGCTCCGAGCCGCGCCACGGCGATCGGCGTCCCGGCTGCGGTGCTGGTGCCGGTCAAGTGCGAGATCGTGCGGTCACTTTCGAGCACCGCTTCTCGTCCCCGACAGGAGACCAAAGGTGGCCGGGGTACGGTCCAGCGAGAGAAAGGCTCACCCAAGGCCTCCACTTCCTCCAGCCCACTCAGGCCGTCCGGCCCCAGCAGCCCCTGCGCCGAACGCAACGGCGCGGGTTGGGAGAACAGGGGCGAGACCTTCACCTCTTCGGGGAGTTCCTCGAGGGTCACGACTCCGCTCTTCAGGCGGAGCTCCGCTAGGTCTTCTTTGTAGAACGCCAACCCGAGCCGGAAGGGCTCGTCCAAGGTCAAAGGGGGCACCTCGATTGGGTTGGCCCGATCCGAAGCCCAGCCCCGCAACGACCCGTCGCGTTCGAGGATCAGCACCCGACCGTCTTCATCGCCTTGAGGCTCGGGGAGACTCACTCGGACCGGCGCCCTGCACATCGTGGTGCTCAGGAGCAGGAACGCAGCGATCCCTCTTGGGCCACGACCCACGTACAGGAGAGTACCAGCTCTCGGGCCTGGGGGTGATCGGGCCGGCGCCAGGGCCGCTCCAGGAATCGTTTCTTGTCACAATATACATGATCATGTATATGAGTCGGCATGCATGCGGATCCTTTTCAGACCCTGGCCGACCCGAGCCGCCGGCAGATCGTCGAGGCCTTGTTGGGCGGTGAACGGGCGGTGAACGAACTGGTGGCCATGTTGGACATCCACCAGTCCGGCGTCTCCCGGCACCTGCGGCTCCTCAGCGAGGCCGGCTTCGTGAAGGTCCGCCCCGACGGGCCTCGGCGGCTCTACTCGCTGCGGCCCGAACCCTTTCAAGAGCTGGAGACCTGGATCTCCCGCTATCGACGGTTGTGGGAGGTGCGGCTCGATCGCTTCGAACTCGCCCTCGAGGCCAAAAAGAAGGCTCGGGCGACCCGGGCCCGGAGGAAGTTGTCATGAGCAAACAGCGCATCACCCTGGAACGGAGTTACCAAGCAGAACTCCAAGACGTATGGGACCTGTGGACCACCAAAGAGGGCATCGAGTCCTGGTGGGGGCCCGAGGGCTTCCGGGTCGAGGTCAAGCAACTCGACCTGCGCCCCGAGGGCGAACTCCACTACGAGATGATCGCCGAGGGCGCCGACCAGATCGCCTTCATGAAGCAAGCGGGGATGCCGCTGCGGACCCTGACCAAGATCCGCTACCGCGAGATCGTGCCGATGGTGCGTCTAGCTTACCTCAACGAGGTCGACTTCGTTCCCGGCCACGCGGCCTACGACGTGGCGACCGTGGTGGAGCTGAAGCGCCGCGGCGAGATGGTCGACATGACCCTGACCCTGGATCCGATGCACGACGAGATCTGGACCCAGCGGGCGGCCATGGGTTGGGAGAGTGAACTTGGTAAGTTGGCCAAGGTCTTGGCCCGAGGTCGGACTCGACCCGAGTGAGTTGGGCGCCCAAAGAAAGTTGCTTGTCCTGCCGAGGAGGGGATCGGAGCATGCGGCGTGCCTCCCCTCTTCTTTGCGCTGTTCGCTCAACTGGGCGGCGACGATCCCGAGCTGCCTGACCTCTTGAAGGTGGAGACGGCCTCGATCGCCTTGCTTGCCAGGACGTCTTCGGCGGCGGCGACACCCGACGTTGCCTGTCGACCCGCGTGTGGGGCAGGCCATCGTTGCCTCCCATCCGATCGAGGGATGGTGTGCGTCGCCGACGTGCACCTGGGATCGGGGGCCGGCGTCGAGCGCATGGGCCGAGCCGGCCAGTGGGTGATCGACTCGAGCTTGGACCTCGGGCTCAGCCAATCCTGGGGGGGCCCTGCCGGGGCGGAGATCGCCAGCCTCAGCCTCCAGCCCGTCGCCAGCTACTTCTTCGTGGACAACTTGGCGGTGTTGATGGGCCTCGGCCTGGACTTCAGCGTGAACAACGTTTCGCTCACCCTGGTCATCCTCAGTGCTACGGCCGGGCTTCGGTACTACGTCGACCTTGGGTATGGCTTTGGCCTTTGGCCGGGTGTGGAGGGGCTCGTGGGGTGGGCTCATGCCTCGAGGGGCCGGCGCTCCGTCGATGAGATGGCCTTGGCGGTGACGGTCCAGGCACCCGCCTTGCTCCATGTTGCGCCCCAGGTCTTCGTCGGCTTCGGCCCCAAGTTCGAGTGCCTGTGGTTCGACGACGAAGCCCAGCTCAACCTGGGCCTGGCCTTTCTCCTCGGCTTCTACCTCTGATCCGCCGGCCACCTTGACCACCTCGGGAACGGACGGCTAACGCTGGGCCCGTGAAGTTGCTCGAGCAGGCGATCGCCTTGGTGGCCCAGGCCCGAGCGCCCAAGGAGCCGCCTCGGCCGGCGGGTCCGGACATCAGCCTGGACCCCTTGCTGGAGCGTCCCCTCTGTCCCGGCTGCGGGAACACGCGGGCCAAGGTGGTGGTGGAGGGGCGGGACACCTGGGTCGCCGACGCGCCCGAGGTCGGGGGGCGGGTCTTCAGCGTGGTGCGTTGTGAGGTCTGCGGCCTCCGCTACACGACGCCCCGTTTTCGTCGCGAACACCGGCACCACGCCTTCGCCGGCGGTTATCCGTTTTACGCGCGGGCCCGGGCCGCGGCGACCGGGCGAGCACCGGTCGATCGGGCCTTGGCGCGTCGCCCCTTCGAAGGTCGGGCCGCTCGGTTGATCGCTCAACACCCGCTGCCGGGCCGGCTCTTGGATGTCGGCGGCGGCGACGGTTACTTCGCGGATCTGATGCGCGATCACGGGTGGCAGGTGACCATGCTCGACCTCGAGCCCGACGTGGTCCGTCACGCCAAAGAGCAGCTGCACCTCGACGCCCGGACCGCCGACGTCGAGGTTGATCCTCTGCCCGAGGGGCCCTTCGACGCGATCTCCCTTTGGGGCGTACTCCAACTTTTGTATCAACCCCGGGCCACCTTGGAGCGCCTCTTGCCGCTCTTGGCCCCGGACGGGGTCTTGGCGATCGGGGTCTCCAACGTCCGCAGCGTAGGCCTGGAGCTCTTTCGGGGGCGCTGGCGTGGCCTGGGCCTGCCCCGGCACCTGACCCACTTTTCACCCGAGACCTTGAGGCGGCTCTTGGAGTTCGGGGGCTACCAGGTGCAGGCCATCCACACCGAAACGCCGAAGTGGATCGTGGCCGGCTCCATCGACGATCGGCTCGCGCCGCCGGCACGGATGGCCGCCCGGGCAACCCTCTACCCCCTGGCGCCACTCCTGGGCGCCACCCGCTACGCCGACACCTTCGAGCTCTACGCCGGCCCCGGCCGCTGAGGCCGCTTGCACCGGTCGGGCGGCCATGCCTAAAAACCCGGTCCAGCATGAACGAGATGATCCACATCGAAGGTGACACCTTGGAGGACGCGGTCTTGGCGGCCGCCGGGGCCCTCGGCGTCGAACGTGACGCGGTCGAGTTCAAGTACGACCGAGACCACTTGGCCGCCGGCGCCAACACCGTGAAGATCTTCGCCAGCAAAAAGAGCCCCGAGGCCATCGCCGCCGCCCGGGCCGCTGCGGCAGCGGCTCCGCCCCCCAGCACCGACGCTCCGCGCCGGGACGATCGCCGCGACGATGGCCGAGGACGTTTCCGTGACGATCGCCCTCGGGGTGGTGGTCGCGGTGGCCCTGGTGGAGGCCGAGGCCCCGATCGCGGCCGTGACGGCCCCCGGGATGATCGCCCTCGTGGTCCCCGGGTCCGAGATCCGGAGCTCGACAAGGAGCGGGACGAGGCGCTGAAGGCCCGTGCCCGAGAGGTGGTGGCCACGGTGGTGGCCAGCGGCACCGCGGCGGTGATGCCCAACCTCAACAGCTTCGAGCGCCACCTGGTGCACACCATCGTCGCCGAGGCGGGCTTGGCCTCGGTCTCCATCGGCGAAGGCCTGCGCAAGGACGTGCAGATCAGCGTGAAGGAAGGCTCGAGCTCCTAACCTCGGCCGGGCGGGCCTCGGCGGGCGCGGGTTCGTCCGCTGGCACCGGCGCGGGTCCCTTCGACAAGGCGGTGGCGATCGCCTGACGGCTCGCCGCTGACAACCTCTCCAGATCCAACCCTTCACTGGCAATGGGCGGCAACACCTGGACCCAAAGGTCGGCCTTGGGCGCGAAGGTCCCCTGGTTTTTGGGGATCACCAGGTGGCCGCCGTGGATCGCGATCGGCACCACCGGGACCCCGGTGTCTTTGGCCAAAGTGAAGGCGCCGTGTTTGAAGTTCTGGAGCCGGCCGTCTCGGCTGCGGGTGCCCTCCGGGAACATCAAGACGCTCATCCCGCCCCGCAGCCAGGCTCGGCAGGTGTCCAACATCCGCTCGATGCTCGCCTTGTCGCCTCGCTCGAGCGGCACGTATTTGGAGAGGCTCATGTTCCAGCCGAGCAGCGGGTACTTGAAGACCGCGGTTTTGCTGACCCACTTGAACTGACGAAAGAGCGCGAACAACAGCACGATGTCGGCGATCGAGGTGTGGTTGGCGACCAACACGTAGGCTTGGCCTTTTTGGATCAGCTCTCGGCCGGTCACCCGAACGCTCCAGCCCGGAAAGATGTAGGTGTAGGTGCTGGCCCAGACGCAGGACCAGAAGTGATTGATTCGGCGCTGGGGATCGAAGGGCAGGGTGACGAGCCACAAGAGGCAAGCCACCAAAAAATAAGCCAGGCCCGAGATGGCGAAGAACGACCAAAACAGGACGGAAAAGATCCGTCGCATCCCCCAGAAGTTACTCCTCGGGGGGCGTCGAGGTCTTCATCCTTCGGTCATGTTCGGGCACTTCCAGCTGGATGGTGGCGGTGGCGGTCTGGACCCACACCAAAGTCGAGACTGGCCGGCCGGTCCGCCAAACCGGCGCTTGCCGAGTGCTGAAGGTGCCTTCCACGGCCTGGGCCCCCGATAGGTACGCGAGCTGGAGCAGGTGACCTTCGGGGGGGCCGACCAAACCCGGGTGGAGCACCGGCTCGGCGGGCTTTTGCACCCGGGCCCCCAACACCGCACCTTTCGGGACGGCGGCCAAAGCGGCCCGCAGGGGAGGGCTCCACCGTTCGCTGTAGTGTCGAGCCTGCAGGCTCAGCAGCAACGAAAGGCCCACCGTCGAAAACGCGCTGGCCCAAGGCACAAAGTTGGGCAGGGGGCCCCGGATGGCCACCACCAACAGCAGCCACCCCAACACCACCAGGCGTGGACCGAGCAGCGAGATGTGCAGGCCTCCGAGGGCCAGATCGGCGGGTGCGGCCAGGTAGAACAAGCCGATCACCACCGCCGCCCGATCGAGCGGATCACCTTCACCGCGACGACCCTGGACCCAAGCGATCAAGAGGGCCAACACCCCCGGCAAGGCCAAGAGCAGATCCCACTGGCCTGGCAGATAGGTCAACGCGAAGTCGAGGACCTTGGTCTTCGCCGAAAAACGCCACCAGGTCACGAGGCCCAGATCGGTCTCGAAGATCGCGGCCGACGGTGGCCGGGCGACGAAGGCGCCGATGCCAAAAGTTGCCGCCGCCATCGCCGAAAAAAAGAGCGGCGGCGTGCGACGCACCTTGGGCAAGTCGTAGAGTTGGGTTTGGGCCAACAGGAAGGCCAAAAGGCCGGTCAACGGGTGGGCATAAACCGCCAGCACCACCGCCCCCACCAGCTGCAAGATCCCAATGGCGCTCGATCGCTCCCGCAGCCGGCGGGCCGCCGCCAAGGCCCACAAGATCGGCGGCAGGCCCAACAGGTACGGCAAAAAGCCGTAGGCCACCGGCCAACTCTGGATAAACAGCGGGGCCAACCAGACGAGCCGCGGATCTCGGGCCGGGGCGCTGTCGATCACCGCCCGAAAGGCCAAAACCAGGGCCAAGGCGTAGATCAACAGGGCCAGGCGCCCGGCAAACTCGAGGCCACCGATCGGCGCCAAGGCCAGGAGCAGGTGGGTCGACAGCAGATACGGCCTGGGCAAGAGGTCGACGACGAAGGGCGGGGACGTGCCCCGTTGGGCCAAGGCGGCGTGGGCCAGGTGTTGGGGCAGATCGGTGGCGAGGACCAGATCTGCCGCAAAAAACGGGAGGATCGCCACCAGGCTGAGCCCGAGCAGCACCAGGTCTCGCCGGCCCACGGTCACCGTCGCCTCCTACTCGACGGGGCCGGCCAGCGCCAGGGCTCCGGCGTCCGAGCCCGAGGAGCGAGGTGCAAACGCCTCACGTGTGCGCCGACCTCGACCGGCATTCGTCCGAGTCGATCCTTGTCACGGGCCCCCACTTCTTTGTCACCCTGCAGTCGGTGATCGCTCGGCTGCGCACGTGGTGGACCGGCTGGAAAGTGCGGCGTCCTTGGCCTTGGCGGCGGCCTTCTTTTTTGCGGCGCCGGGGCGTGTCGGCGTTGGGCATCACGCTGCTGCCGCCCCTGGAAGAGGAACAATTGCAAGCTCAGTTGCGGGCCCCTTCCACCGAGCTGGCCCTGGACCTCGAGGTGTTGCTCCTGGCCCACGATCCGGCCGAAGCCCGGACCACCGCGGTGGCGCCCGAGGCCTTGGCCGAGCTGAGTTCGCGACGTCGTTAGGTCCCGCTCCGGACCTTAGGTCCCGGTCGCGGCCATCACTTCTTCGCCGAGGGACTCTTGGCCCCAACGGGACATCTCGGCGTCCAACATCGAGGTCGAACTTCGGATCTCTTCGTAGAGCGGGTGTTGTTCGAGCCCCAGCAGGTCCATTCGATAACGGAGTTCGCTCAAGGTCTGAAACGAGCGGGTCGGGGAGTGCCGATCCATGGAGCCCTTCTTGTTGCGCTCCTCGAGGTCGATGCCGATGTCCCGCTGATCGGTCTTGAACTTGCGTCGCCGCTCGAAGGCCTCCATGGCGGCGATCGGAGGCAAGGTGAAGGCTTGTTCCCAGGCGCCGTAGGGCCGCGGCAAGGTGGGGTCCCGGGGGGCGTCCAAAGAGGGGAGGGCGTTGGGCAAATAACGCCGCACCCAGGGGTTGGCTCGGGCCAAGGCGCCACAAGCCTCCAGGCCGAACACCGGAACGCCCTTGGCGAGTTCATAAGCGGTGAACAGGTTTTGGGGCTGGATGGTGAGCCGATCGCTGGCCAACACGTAGTTGGGGCACAGGCTTGAGAGGCCGAGGCCCGGGGTCTTTTGCATCACCCTGACCAAGGCGAAGGACAAGAAGGTGCGGTGGGCCGGGTAGATGAGGAGAAAGTCGATGTCCGCGTGTTCGTCGGCGTTGTCGGCGGCCAAGGAGCCGGTGACCAACCCGCCGATCGCCAGCCCGGTGCGTTCGATGAGCTGGGCCGCGGCCCGAGCCCTGGGCCACAACCAGCTGCCGTGTTTTTTGAAGCGGTGCCGCCGGGGGGCCAAGTGATCTTTGCCGGCCAAAAAGTAGAGGCCGTCCCGGTGGCCCAAGGCGCGGCGCAGGACCGGGCTTTCGGCGAGGGCCCGCTCGACCTGGGCCCGGGAGGCAGGGGTCCCGATCAAGAAGCGGTGGATCTCGGTCGGGCTGGGTGCAAAGGCGAACACGTCGCCGTAGGCCACCGTGGTCAGGATCGCGGACTCGAGTAGATCCGGTGTCACCAAGGGCTTCTAGCGCTACCAGGCAGTATCGGGCTCGGCAATCGCCCGACCCCTTGAAAATTTCCCAGGTGCCCTCTGGGGATCGCCCTGTGTTACAGCATGCCGCGGCATGTCACGGCTCTCCCGCTTCGTCGATCGGCTGATCCCGGACCGGGTCCTGGAGAAGACCGCCCAGCTGCCGGCCGACGTCGGAGAGTTGGGGGTCGATCCCTTCGGATATGACCCCAAGCTGGTCAAATACGTGGCCACCCCGGTCGAGTGGCTCTACCGCCAGTACTTCCGGGTCCAGGTCCACGGGATGGCCAACGTGCCCGACGGTCGGGTGTTGTTGGTCGCCAACCACTCGGGCCAGCTGCCCTTCGACGGGATGATGATCGGCACCTCCCTGATCCTCGATCGGGATCCGCCCCGGATGGCCCGCTCGATGGTCGAGAAGTGGTCGGCCCGCTTGCCCTTCGTTTCGGTCTTCTTCGCCCGGGTCGGCCAGATCGTCGGCACCCCCGAAAACTGCCGGCGCCTCTTGGCCCGGGAGGAGGCGATCATGGTCTTTCCGGAGGGGGCCCGGGGGATCAGCAAGACCTTCGACAAGCGCTACCAACTGGAGCGTTTTGGCCAAGGTTTTATGCGGCTGGCCCTCGAGACCAACACCCCGATCGTGCCGATCGCGGTGGTGGGCGCCGAAGAACAAGCGCCGTCCTTCGCCAACATCGAGTCCTTGGCCAAGCTGATGCAGATGCCCGCCTTCCCGGTGACGCCGACCTTCCCGCTGCTCGGGCCCTTGGGCCTCTTGCCCCTGCCGTCCCGGTATTCGATCTACTTCGGCGAGCCGATGCGCTTCGAAGGGCATGGCGATGAAGAGGACGAGGTGATCTTCCGTTACGTGTCCGAGGTGAAGGCCAAGATCGAAGAGATGTTGGAGGCTGGTCTCAAGGCGCGGACCAGTATCTACCTGTGAGCACTCGAACCAAACCGGAGGTGGTGATCGCCACCGGGGCCGCCGGCAACCTGGGCAAGCTGGTGATCCAGGAGCTGCACCGCCAACACGCGGTGGTCGCCGTCGATCGCCGGCCGATCCGCGGTTTGCCCAAAGACGTCACTCAACTCCGCACCGACGTGCGCTGGCGCCAGATCGAGGACGTCTTCCGGACCTCCCGGGTCCGGGCCATCGTGCACTTGGGCCTGATCCACAACCCGCGCGGCGAAGACGATCAATACCGCTTCAACGTGGTCGGCACCCAACGCCTCCTCGAGTTGACCGCCAAATACGGCGTCGATCGCTTCGTGATGTTGTCCAGCGCCAACATCTACGGGCCCGATCCCGACAACAGCTACTTCCTCACCGAAGACGCGCCGCTGTTGGGCGCCGAACACCACCACGAGATCCGGGATCTGGTGGCGGTCGATCGCATCGTCCAGAACTTTTTCTACCGGCACCCCGAGGTGAAGACCGTGATGTTGCGCCCGGTGCACATCGTCGGCCCTCGGGTGAAGAACGCGCCCTCCAACTACCTGCGCCTCGAGCGGCCCTGGGTGATCACTGGCTTCGATCCGATCGTGCAGTTGATCCACGAAGAGGACGTGGTGCGGGCCATGATGTTGGCCAGCAACTACGGCGAGTCGGGGGTCTTCAACATCGTGGGCCCTGGCGAAGCGCCCCTGTCGCGGATCCTCCAGGTGCTGAACAAAAAGACCCGGTCGGTGCCCGCTTTTTTGGCCAAGCCGATCCTGGAGCGGGCCTGGTCGGTGGGCGCCAGCGGGTACCCGCCGCCCGAACTTCGACATATTCAGTATAATTGTGTGGTCGACGGCAGCTTGGCCAAGCGCAAGTTGGGCTTTCAACCCCACTACAACCTGGTCGACACCATCCGGTCGGTGGTGGAATACCGACGCTGAGCCCGACGTCGGACCCGAAACTTGTGCCCACAGCCGGGTGAGGGCTACAACGTGATCTTGGAGACTCTGTCCATGAAGCTGGTCGTCTACGCGTTCGCCCTCACCACCACCCTGTTGGCGCTGCCAGCCCAGGCCCGGGACGCCGCCGACTGCAAAGAGGCGTGGGCACGGGCGGCCCGCAGTTACCTGAAGCAGAACCGGACCGCGGCCCCCGATGGGAAGACCCCGGCCAACATGGACGACACCGAGCTGGCCAACCAAGCCTGGATGGAGGTCTTCGCCGGCGCCTGCCAGACCGAGGCTTCCGGCAACAAGGTCGAGGCCCGCCTGGAGGCCGCCGCCGCCGCCGCTGCGGTGCTCAGCAAGCTCGATCCCGGGGGCTGTAGCAGCTTCATGACCAGCTACATGGGTTCGGATCGGGGCAAAGACGTCTGTGACCTGGCCAGAAGCGGCGGCAGCGCCGAGCTCAAAGAGAAGATCAAGGCCTCGGTCCCGGCCACGCCCCAGAAGCGTTGAGCACTTGGACCCGGGCGTGGTAGGCCCACCCCGTGTCGGCAAAAGCGGTTTGGCGTTGCATCATCTGCGGGACCCAGGCCGAAGAGCGGCCTCCCCGGCACTGCCCGGTCTGCGGCGTGCCCGCCTCCCGTTGGCGTTTGGTGATAGTCACGCCGTCCCCCCCGCCTCCTCCTGAAGAGCCGAAGGCGGCCTGAGGTCAGCCGTGAAGCAACTGGTGGCCTTCGAGATCAACGGTGACCCGGTCGAGGTGGCGGCGCCCGTCCACCACACTTTGCTCGAGGTCCTCCGCTATGGGCTGGGCCTGACCGGCAGCAAACAAGGCTGCGACAAGGGCGACTGTGGCGCCTGTACGGTGTTGGTCGACGGCCAGCCGGTGTTGTCCTGCCTGACCCTGGCGGTGGCGGCCCGGGGCAAGCAGGTGGTCACCATCGAGGGCCTGGCCAAAAACGGGCGTTTGGATCCGGTGCAAGATGCCTTCGATCGCTGCGGGGCCCTCCAGTGCGGCTTCTGCCAAAGCGGCATGATGATCTCGGCCCGGGCCCTGCTCAACGAACACCCTTGCCCCACCCGGGAGCAGACCAAGTTGGCCCTCTCCGGGAACCTGTGTCGGTGTACGGGCTACACCAAGATCTTCGAGGCGGTGGACGCCGCCGCACTGCAAGAAGCCGACCCCAAGGCCTGAAGCTCTGGCACACTCAAGCGGGGGCCGTCCCCCTGAGGCGCTGATGAAATATCAACTTTCGTTCGTGGCGCTTGGCCTGCTCTTCGCGTGCGCCGAGGAGCCGGCCCTGCCCGGTTGCCCTGGGACCCACTCGCTGGATGCCTTTGGGGTCTGCCGGGCCCGCTGCACCGCCGACCCCGAGTGCTTCGCCTCGGAGGAGTGCCTGGACCAACTTTGTGTGCCGCGTCAGGACCAAGGGCCGATCGTCACCCTCTTTCGAGTCGACACCCCTTCGATCGAACCGGGCGGCACCGTCGTCATCGACTACGCGGTGTCCTTCGCCGACGAGGTGTTGATCACCGCTGAAGACGCGGTGGGCACCGCCACGGTTTTGGGGTCGCCGATCTTGGCGGGCTCCACCTTTTACGGCCCGATCACCCGGGACGTTCGCTTGAAGATCCTGGCCACCCGGGGCGGGGCCACCGACATGGCCGAGTTGACCGTCGGGGTGCAGGGTGATCTGCCGGTGGCGATCGCCTCCTTCACCGCGAGCCCGACCCGGATCGTCGTCGGAGAGTCGGCGGAGCTCGACTGGCAGATCTTGCGGGGCGACGGGACCCTGCAGATCATCCAAGGGGCCCAGGTCCTGAGCGAAGATCCTCAGGCTCGCCCCTTTTCGGTGCAGCCTTTGGCGACCACCGAATACACCTTGGTCGCCAACGGCTTGGGGGGGCCGGTGCAGGCCACGGTGATGGTGGTGGTCGACGCCCAACCCCAGCCGCTCCAGATCCTCAGCTTTGACGCCATCCGCCCCAACGAACCACGGCCCGGCGACAACGCGGTGTTGGTCTGGGCCACCTCCGGCGCCGAACGTTTGCTTTTGGAGGAGTTGGGCGGCGCTCAAGGGGATCGGGCGCTCCTCGACCTCCGTGATCCGATCCGGGCCGAAGGGGGCCAGTGGGTGGTCCTCCCGGAGCCCGGCCTCAGTTATCGGCTGACCATCGAGGCCAACGGCGACACCAAACGCCAGGTCTTGGGGTTGCCCAGCCCGCCGATGCCGGAGTTCCCGGTGATCTCCCGCTTCGAAGTAGGGCCGGGGGTCATCGAACAGTCCGGTTTTCCGCGGGTCGAGTGGGAGGTCACGCCGGAGTTGGCGACGGTGGTCCTCTACGCCAACGGCGTGGCGGTTTGGCAGGGTTCGGGCTCCAGCTCGTACACCGATCAGTCGCCGGTCACCGAGACCACCCGTTTTGATCTCGAAGTTTCGGCCGCCGGCGCGGTCCAGCGCGCCCGCAGGACCACCTTCTTGGCGATCGAAGAACAAAGTGAAGCGAACGAACAGCAGTCCGAGGCTCAGGCCGTCACGCCCGGTTACTTGCGCGGCAACTTCCGAGAGATCAACGGCCAGGCCAACGACGAGGACTGGTACAGCTTCGTCCCCGCCGACGGAGACGCCGCCCAGGCCGCCCTCGATTGTACGGCCGGTGGCTTGAACCGCATGGTGATCCTCGACCTCTACGACCCCAGCGGCAACCTGCTCCACACCGACGTCGGCCCGTGCCCGGTGGTGACCGCCACCCACCTCTCCAGGGCGGTTCATTTCCTGCGGGTCACGGCCCTTGGGCTCCTCTCCCAACTCGACACCTATGAGGTCTTTTTGGAGACCAACCCGGGCCTTTGCGGCAACGGCGAAGTGGAGTTGGGGGAGGCCTGCGACGACGCCAACGGCCTGCCCAACGACAGCTGCACCCCCTGGTGCCGGGACGATCTCACCCAGGAGATGGAGGCCCGGGACCTCGGCGAGTTGGCCTTCAATCCCGCCGGGAACGCCCAGGTGATCCCGATCTACAGTCGCCCCGGAGAGTCTGCGCCTCGGGATCGGGGCGCCGCGGTGGTCTTGTTGCCCTTCGACTTTCCTTATCGCGGCGCTCGACACCGGGGGATCTTCGTCCACACCGACGGTTATCTCTCTTTTTTGCCGGGTGCTTCGTCGGCGCCGGTGGGTGGGACCGCACCCAACTCGGTGTTGGCGCCCTTCGCCGCCGATCTGCGGGTCCCCTTGGGCCAAAACCTCTCCGCCTACGAGTCGGAGTGGGAAGGCAGCCGGGCGGTGGTCATCGACTTCGCGCGCCTCCAGTTCGCCGATGAGCCGCTGACCGAACTGTCGGCCCGGGTGGGGCTCTTGGCCGACGGTCGCGTCTACTTCCGCTACGGGACCTTGGACGCGCCGGGGCGTTCGGTTCAGGCGGCGATCGACGACGCTTCGGGGGGCGGTGTCGTGCAGGTGCCGGGGTGTACCGAGAGGAGCAACCTGTGTGACGTGATGGTGGTGCCTCAGGCTCACCTCATTGAGTTCGGGCCAAGCTCGTCGACGGGAGGAAATTGAGATGCGAGGAACCGCGAAGTTCGGGCCCGCTGTGGTGGTTTGGGGACTGGTGGCTTGCGGCAGCGAAGAGCTCGGCAAGTGCCCCTCGACCCATGCCCTCGACTCCAACCAGATCTGTCGGGTCAGCTGCCTGGCCGACAGCGACTGTTTTCCCACCGAGATGTGCAGCTCGGCCCTGCTTTGTGTGCCGAAGGCTGATCAAGGTCCCGAGATCGTGCGTTTTGTCGCGGACCGGAACCCCGTCGCGGAAGGCGAAGAGGTCACGCTGGAGTATGTCGCCCTCTTTGCCGAGAAGGTCCGGCTGTCGGTCAAGAGAGGGGGCTCGACTCAGCCGATCGCCGAAAACGAGGCCTTGGTCGACACCTTCATCTATCAAGCCACCCAGGGGGACGTGGTTTTGGAGTTGGAGGCGTTGAGGGGTGAGGTGCGGGTGACCAAGGAGTTGGCGCTCACCGTCACCAGCGCCAACAAGGTCCAGATCCTCTCCTTCACCGCCGACGCGATCCAGGTCCGGGCCGGCGATCGGGTCAAGCTCGAGTGGGTCCTCCAAAACGAAGAGAGTTTCCGGGTTGAGACCTCCAACGGACAGACGTTGGCCATCGTCGAGGGGAGCGTAGCCTTCGACAACCCGACCGAAACTACTGAATATACGCTGGTCGCCGAGGGGCCCGGGGGGCCGGTCCAAGCGAAGGTCACGGTCGAGGTGGTGATCGACCCCGTCGAGTTGACGATCGACGTGCTGGAGATCTCCGCGCCCGCCGAGGCCAGGCCCGGCGACAACGGCGTGATCAAGTGGCGCACCACCGGGGCTTCGCGGCTCCGGGTGCGGGAGGTCCGTACCGACCGAGTGTTGTTCGAGACCGCCGACCCGCGAGTGGCGGCCGAAGGGCGTTGGCTGTTGGCGTTCCAAGAGACCGGAAATCGGACCTACGAATTGGCGGTCGAGGGCCAGGGGACCCAAGGAACCCGGGTCGTGGCGGTCAACGTGACGCCTTGGCTCGACCCTCCGAGCCTCACCAACGTCCAGGTCGCGCCCACGGTCGGGCCCCAGCGGATGGACATCGACGTCAGCTGGACCGTGGAGCCGGCTGACACCCCGATCTTGATCCTCGATCAGAGCAGCGGCGAGAGTTGGAGCGTCGAGGGCGAGACCACCGCCACCATCCCCGGGGATGGCGCGACCCGCCGTCTGCTGGTGCGGGCCGAAAACGAAAGTGGCGTGGCCGAAGAGTTGGTCGTCGCATGGCGCCTCCAGAACGAGTTGGAAGACAACGCCCAGATCCCCCAGCCGATCGACGGAGTGGCCATCGACGGCGTCTTGGAGAACCCAAATGACACCGGCGACCTCGATCGTTTTCAGCTGACGGTCCCGGCCCAAGGCAGCCTGGCGGTCCAGCTCAAAGGCGCTTGTCTCTCCTTCATCACCTTGCGGATCCTCGATCCTCAACAGCAGCCCCTGCAGGAGTCCGCCGGTGGGGGCCTCGGTGACTGCCCCGGGGTGTTGACGGCGACCGGCTTGACCGGCGGCGTTTACGAGGTCCAGGTCGAGTCCGAGATCCTCATCGGTGACTCCTATGTTTTGATCGCGGATCCACGAGCCCCGATCTGCGGCGATGGGGCCACTCAGGTCGGTGAGTCCTGCGACGACGGCGCGCGCCTGAAGAACGACGGCTGCGACGGCTACTGCCAAGCCGAACCCCACTTTCAGTACGCGGTTTCGGTCGTGCCCCCGGAGCCTTCGGAGCCGACCGCTCTGCCCCTCGACTTCGACCTGGTGGCGCCGGTGCTCGGCGCCGAACTCGCGGATCGGGGCGTTGGGGTGGTCGAACTGCCCTTTGATCTCCCGTTTTTTGGCCAACGCTACAGAGGCGTGATGGTCCACGTGGACGGCTTCGCCGGCTTCACCCCGGCGATCGCCGACGGCCCGGTCCTGGCGCCGGACGCGCCCAACGCGGTGTTGGCCCTCTTCGCGGGTGACCTGCGGCTACGGGGTGGTGGAGCCCGGATCTTCGCCTCCGCCTTTATGGTCAACGAGGCCCACGGGGTGGCGATCACCTACGAGCGGGTGGGGCTGCAGGTCGCGGTGGCCAACGAAATGACGGGCACGGTGGCCCTGGTCGACGACGGTCGCCTGGCGGTCCGTTATCGAAGCCTGGTCGGGTCTCCGGCTCGAGAGGTCGAGGCTGGGCTCCAGGGCCCGAGTGGGGCGCCGATCTTTCCGGTCCCTTGTATGAACTCGACACCCGGCTCCACCAGCTGCCCCATTGGCGGTCTTCCGAATGGGCAGCTGGTGCAGTTTACGCCGGCAGGTCGCCGCTAGGAGCCTGTTGATTTGGAGCGCAGGCCCGTTGGGCCCAGGGGCTCAGAGGATTTCGAAGAACAAGCGGTACGGAGCGCTGGCGCCGTTGACGCCGTAGACCCGGATCATGCCCGGGCCTTCACCTTGGTAAGCCTCGGCGTTGCGGGTCGAGAAGCTGCCCACCGGCTGGTTGTTCGAGGTCACCGGGCGGCCGGTCGAAGCGTTCCACAGATCCAGGTCCAGGTTCCCGGTCGCGTTCTGGAACTGGATCGTCAAGCGCCAGCGGCCCGGGACATCGATGCGGTAGTAGTCAGCGGCGTCGGTGCAGACGCCGCCGTCGACGAGCGCGGGCCCGTTGAGCAGCGCGGCGGTGGCCAAGGTGTCGTTCGGCTCGGAGGCCTCGTCTTGGCCTTCGGTGCACTGAGACTCGAAGGCGGGCAGGGGGTTCAGCGGGTCACGCCAGTTCCACTCCGGGTTCTCGACGATGTCGACCAAGGGCAGGTAGTACTCGCTGGCCGACTGGGTCGCGATCATCCGCATGTCCCGCTTTCGGTAGATGAAGACCGAGGGGTAGGCGGTGATGACCGGTGAGTTGCGGATGGTGTCCGCGACGGGTTTGGTGTCGGCGTCGCCGATGCGGATGCCCCGGCCTCCGCCGCCCATGCTGTTGATCTTGCGGTTGGCGTAGGCGTTGCTCGCCGGGCCGTAACTTTCGGTCTCGGCCTCGACGTGGACCAACAGGGCGCCGGCCGCCTCGAGGTCGTCGGCCATTGCGGTGACCCGATCCAAATAACCCGGGCAGGCCGGGCACCAGCCGGCCATCACCAACAACACGATGGTCTCTTTGTCGGCGAACTGCGCGTCGCAGAAGAAGGACTGGGTCGAGAAGTTGATCTTGCTGCCGTCGCCCAAGAAGGCGCCTTCCCAGCTCATGTTGGGCAACATCTCGTATTCGAGCACGGTGGCCGGAGCGCCAGCGGGGTAGCGGCACTCCACGTTGAGGGCCAAGACCTCTCGCACGCTCTCCAGCTCGGCCACGACCTCGACCGCGCCGACCTTGAGGCCCTTGATGGTCCCCGGGGCCTCCACCGCCGCCAACTCGACGTTGGAGACGGTCCAGGTCACGGCCTGGGTCACGTCCTGCACGCTGTCGTCGGCGAAGACGCCAGTGGCGGTCAGCTGCACGGTTTCGCCGGCCCCGACGGCCGCGTTGCCGGCGATGCTCAGCGACACCAAACGGGCGGGCACCACGGTCAAGGTCGACTCGGCCGACTGGCCCTCGAAGGTGGCCTTGAGCACCGCGGTCCCCGGGGCCACCGCCTTGATGGCGACGCCGTTGCTGCGGTCGAGCACCGCCGCCTCACCGGTGATGCTCAGCTCGACTTTATCGAGCAAGTTCACCGTGGTGCCGTCGCTGTAGCTGCCATCGACCTTGATGACTTGGCTCTGGCTCACCTCGAGCATCGGCAACTCGAGAGAGACCGTCAGCCCTTGAAGCGTTGGGGCGACGACGGGAGGAGGTCCCCCGGGCTCCTTTTCGGTCCCTCCACAGGCACCGAGGAGCAGACAACAAAGACCAAGAGACCTAACCTTGAGCATTGGGCTTTCCTCTCAGAAAAAGCCCTGTCAAGGCAACCAGTCAGTCGCCCAGGATCACGATGGGGAGGGAGGGTTAGGGACCGGTTCCGTCCACTTCGGTCACTTGTCGCTGGTCCAGCACACCCGAGCTGCGGCCGTCGCTGAGCCGTACCACGTTGTCGGGCAAAGGTTTTTTGGCTTCACTTCCATACACCTCACCGATGGCGGTGGAGGTGGCGTCGATCTCTCGGCCCAACTCTTCCAGAGCCTGGGCGACGGGTGAACTTTCGCCGAAGGCCCGTTCCGCGTCGGCAGAGCGGAGGTGGAGGAGGGAAAAGCGAACCTTCTCGAGCAAAGCGACGTTGGCGTGGAGTCGGGCCACCACCCGATCCCGCCCCCGCTCGACGGCCAGGAGGGCCTCTCGTTGTTGCTCCAGGCTGGCCACCGCCGCCAGGTAAGTCTCCTGAGCACCCAGGTCGGCCGCCGCCTCGGCTTTTTTCCTGAGCTGCCCGATCCGATCCTCGAGCTCGAAGGCCGGGGTCGCCGCTAGATCCGACTCCAGCCGCCGCACCTGCTCGGCGATCTGGAGGATCCGCAACATCATCTGGGCGGCCCGGCTGTCGATCGCCGCCATGGTCGCGTCCCCCGAACGGGAGGCCAGCTCCCCTTTGACCGTCCGATGGATCTCTTGGGCCCGGGCCAAGATGTCGTGGAGCTCTCCGTCCTTTTTTTGGAGCGCTTCCTCGAAGGCCGCCTCCACCGGATCCCGGGGTTGGGCCAAAAACTTGGGCGCCGAAGCCAACCCCAAAAAGAAGCCGGCCAAGGCTCCAGTCGCCGCCACGCCCAAGGGCCCCGGCACCACCCCGGCGAAGACGTCCCAGCTCAACATCACGTTGGCCACGTACAGCCCGGCCGCCGAGGTCACGGTGGCCAAGGCCCCGGTGGCCAGCTGCCGCCGCCGGTTTTCGCCCGCCGCCAACACCGGCACCGCCGCCGCGCCCAAAAGCGCCGCCGCAAAAGGGGGCCAGCTGGAGGCCGCCACGAACAAGGCGCTCCCGACCAACCCCATCCCGGCCCCGAAGAAGGCCTTCCACCGGGCCTTGGCTTCGTACGCCGCCGCCGCCAAGCCCCCCGTCGCCACCCCGATGGCCAACACTGGCAGGGCCGTCTCCAAGCCGAAGACCAGGGCCCCGAGCTGAACGAAGAGGGCCCCGACGCCGGCCCCGGCGGTGGTCTTCAAGACCTGCAGGTGGAAGGAGGAGTGATCACTTTGGCCCTCGGTCTTTTTGGCCAAGGCCCGGGGGCCCGTTTTGTCGAGGGCGGAGGTCACGGGTCACTCACTCTCTTTAATGTACGATACTCAGTACACGATATTGAGTATCAAGTGGGTCAATACACGAACACCTGGCGGGCCTTCAGCTTTTCGCTCTTGATCAGGTCCTTGCCCAGGTCCGACTCGGGGGCCGCGTTCTCCAGGTCGCTGGAGATGCGGATCATCTGCTGGACCTGATCTTCGACCTGGTTGCTCTTGAGCCAGGCGTTTTTGGCGCGGGTTTCGTTGATCTGACGCCGCAGGCGCTCCACCGCCAAACGACGATCGCCGTTTTGGAAGCTCTTGGCCGCCTCTTCCCGGGCCCGGGCCGCCTTGGCCTCTTCGAACACCGCGCTGACCTCGATCTGCTCGCTGGCCGTGATCTCCGAGACGTCGGTGATCGCCGCCGCCGAAAGGGCCGCCTGGAACTCCTCCACGTCCCCGCCCATGGGCGAGGCGTCGGACAAGACCAGGTTGGTGATCGCCGCCTGGCCCACCGCGGGTCCCGCCAAACGTAAGGTCACCATCACCTGGCGCCGTTCACCGCTGGCCATGTCGCCCACGGGAATGACGATGCGTCCGTTTTTGGCTTCGGTCCGGTAGCCGTAGACCTGTTCGATGCTGACGCCGGCGGGCAACTCCAGGCCGACCTCCACCGCCCGGGCCGCCAAGGTCTCCAGGCCTTCCAGCTCTTGGTCGAGGGCCACCCGGATCGAGTTGCCATCCTTGGCGTAGAAGTAGCCGCCGCCGCCGGCTTGGGCGACCTCGGTCATCAGGTCTTCGTTGAAGTCGAGGCCCACGCCCAAGGTCGAGACGGTGATGCCTTCTTGGCGCGCCGCCCGGGTGATCTCGGCGATGGTGGCGGGATCGGTGATGCCTTGGTTGGCGTTGCCGTCCGAGACCAAGATCAAGCGCTTGATGCCCAGGTCGCTGCGGGTGCGCAAGGCGCGCAGGCCTTGTTCGAGGCCGCCCGAGAGGTTGGTGCCGCCGCCATCCAGGACCTGATCGATGATCCGCTCGATGCGCTCTCGGTTGCCGCCGACCTGGGTCAGGGGCAGGTCGAGCGAATAATCCGAGGCGTAGGTGATCAAGGTGAGGTGGTCCTGATCCGCGAGGCGCTGCACCAGGGCCTTCGCCGCTGCCCGGGCCTTGATGATCTTGTCGCCGGCCATCGAGCCCGAGCGATCCAAAACCAAAGCCACCGCCCGATCGGGCTGAGGGCCGGCTTCGTTTTTGCGGGCGGTCAGGTTGATCAGCAGCGACACCGAGCTCGGTGCTTCCGCCAGCACCTTCGGGTTGGCCAGGGTCGCATCCAGCGTGACCCGATCGCCGATCCGCGCCTTCCATTCACCGAGGGGCACCATCTTGGGAGGCAGCGGCACCGGGACCTGGCTGACCTCTACCGGCTCGACCGGGATCGGCTTCGGCCCGAGGCGCAGCCCAAAGAGGAGGGCGGTCAGCAAAATTGCGAGGGCGAGACCGAACAGGGCGAAGGTCTTCTTCATGGTGCATCTCCAACGAACGAAAGAGCCGGGCGATCTGTCGCCTGGTCTCGGATCATCGCCGATCCGACGTCCCGGCGTCACCGGCTGCAACGGCCTATCGAAGAGATGCTATTTCCGTGGCTGTGGTTCCCGCCGAAATTATTCGGTGCAGGCGTGTCCCACCTTTACGCAGAACTTGTCGCCGGGCTGGATGTTGGAGCCCGGGCCCGGATCGGATTGGAGGACCGGCTCACACGCAAAACCCTCGGGACAATCTCCGACCTCTTGGCAGGCCTTGGTGCAGAAGGCGTTGGTGCCCTGGTAGGACACGCAGGTGAGGTTGGAGCAGTCGAAGGCCGGATCGAGCTTGATGGCGTTGATGAACTCGCCGGACGGGGCCTTTTCGGGTTTGGGGACCAGGTTGGGGTCTCGGCCGGCCAACACCTGGCAACAATTTCCGGTGTCGTCGCTGTTGCAGGCGGTCGAGACAGCGGCCAAGCCCGCGAACACTAAGGCACTTGCCCAGACCGACAGGCGACGGGACCAGGGATCTGGCCCCCAGGCGCGGGACTGTGTAAGACCGGGTCGTCGGATGCGCCGGAGCAAGGCTCGCATTTCGCTGGGGCTGCTTAACATGGGGGCCTCGTGGTTGAAAGACGCGCGGCGTCCATTTGCGCACGATCACATGGCATCGTAGCATCCACTCCCTATCACTGCGGAAACCAATAGGAAATGACCAGAACACCGCGCCCCCTGACCATCCTTGCCCTTGGCCTCGCGATCCCGTTCGCGCCGCTTTCTGCCGCCGCGCAGGACGACGGCGACACGAGCGGTGGCGTGACCACCACCGGCGACTCCGAAACCTCGGCCGAAGGCCAAGAGACCGAGGTCGCGCCGACCCCAGAGGAGAGCAAAAAGAAGCTCTCCGACCGGATCAAGTCGGTGCAGCGCAAGGCCTTCATGAAGCACCAGCGGGTCGAGATCTTCCCCCAGTTCGCCCTCGACCTGAACGACCCGTTTTTCCAGCACCTGATCGTGGGTGGGGCCGTCGGCTTCCACTTGGCCGACTCGTTTTCGCTGGAGGCTCGGGGTGGCGTGGTGATCGCCTCGATCGAGCAGAGCGCGATCCGCTTCGTGCGGAACCAAACCGACTCGCTCCTCGAAGACCCGCCGGAGTTCCGCTACCACTTCGACCTCGATGCCTTGTGGGCGCCGTTCTACGGCAAGATCTCGCTGTTCGGTGAAGGCATCCTGCACTTCGACACCTACCTGACGGTGGGACCCGGCGTGTTCGGCACCGACGCGGGCCTCAACCCGGCCGCCAACATCGGGATCGGGCAACGCTACTTCATCAACGAGTTCCTCACCGCCCGGGTCGAGATCCGCAACTACCTGTTCCTGGACAACCGGGACGGCAACTCGGATCTGCAAAACCTGTTGGTGTTGGGCTTCGCCGTCTCCGGCTTCTTCCCGACCACCTTCGAGTACGAGTTCCAGTGAGGTCCGGTATGCAGAAGCTCCTGACGCCGTCCTTATTGGTCCTTGGGCTGCTTTCGGCGCCGTGGGCCGTGGCCCAACCGGCCAAAGAAGCGCCCAAAAAAGGCCTCTCTTTGGGCAAGGTCGCCGAAAGCCAAAAAGACCCGGTCCGGGAGAAGTTGGACGCGGCCCTGCGCCTGTTGCGGAGTGAACAATACGCCGAGGCGGCGGTGGCGCTGCAGGACTTCCTCGAGTCGGAGAAACAACACACCGAAGAGGCCCAATACAACCTGGGCAAGTCGCTCTACCGGATGGGCCTGTACCACTCGGCCTTGGGCCAATTTGCGGATCTGTTGGCCAAGGGGCCGAAGAGCCGCTTCTTCGACTCGTCCCTCGAGTGGTGTCTGTTCATCAGCCGAAAGACGGTGGCCTCGGATCTGGTCAACGAGGTGATCGCCAAAAACTCCACCGGCGAGTTCCCCAAGGACTACCGGGACGAGTTCCTCTTCCGCTTGGCCCGCTTCCACTACGTGCGGGCCTTGGCCATCGAGTCCGGCGCGATCGCCGGACAGGTCGGCGAGACCCGAGTCAAAGAGACCGTCACCGGCGGCAAGTCCTTCGAGGGCGACATCTTCAGCGGCGGCGGCGGTGGTGGCGGCGGCGAAGAAGGTGAAGGCGAGAACCCGGGCGATCCCAAGGTCAAGAAGGGCGACGGCGGCGGTCTCTCCATCGACGAGGACATCTTCGGTGACGCGCCGAAGAAGGACGACAAGAAGAAGAAGGAAGAAAAGCCGAAGGAAAAGCCGGTCATCGAGGTCCCCAAAGACGAAGGCGACGCCAAGAAGGGCAAGCCTGGTGAAAAATTCGCGTTGACCGCCAAAGAACACCTCGAGGCCGCGACCAAGTTCGTGACCAAGGTGGCGCCCGAGTCGGCCTTTGGGCCCAGGGGCAAGTTCCTCGAGGGCCTGGTCCTCTATCGAGATGGCAAAGAGAACGAAGCGCTGGAGTCCTTCAAGACCGTCGTGCGCCTGACCAAAGAGAGCACCGACGGCGAAGGTGAGGCCCTCCGGGAGGCGGCGTTTTTCCAGCTGGCCCGGACCCACTTCGGCGCCCAGCAGCCGTCGTTTTCGATCTTCTACTACGGCAAGGTCGACCGGGACTCCTACGCTTGGCTCGACGCCCTCTACGAGGCCTCCTGGGCCCAGTTCCGCTTGGGCGCCTACGAAAAGGCCCTGGGCAACCTGCTGACCCTGCACTCGCCGTTCTTCACCGATCAGTATTATCCGGAGTCGCTGATCCTGAAGGCGGTCATCTACTACGAAAACTGCCGATATCCCGAGGCCAAGGAGATCCTGGCCGACTTCCTGAAGCGGTACGAGCCGGTGCTGGAGGCCCTCAACGGCCTGACCAATCAGCAGAAGACCTCGGCCCAATACTACGAGGCCCTGGAGAACCTGCGGGGCAGTGATCTGGCCGAGACCAACACCAGCAAGGCGGCGATCTTGGCCCAGGTGCTGGAGATCGCGTTGTCGGATCCGGAGCTGAAGCGGCTGGACCTCTCCTTCAAGGAGGTCGACGCCGAGCTGAAGTCCCTGCCGTCCCAGGGCGCGGGCTTCCCGAGCAGCAAGTTGGCCAAGAAGCTCGAGGACCAGCTGGCCAAGGTGCGAGAAGCGCTGCTCAAGGACGCGGGTCGGGCGGTGAAGAACCAGCTCGAGCGGGAGCGGGAGAACATCAAGTTGTTGGTGCAGCAGGCGATCCGAATCGACATCGAGACCTCTCGATCCGAACAGGAGCGCATCGAGGGCCAGCTCCGGTCCGAGAGCTCGCGGCCCAACGAGACGGAGAAGGAGTTCATCGAGTGGGCCGACGACGAGAAGTTGGTGTGGCCCTTCGAGGGCGAATATTGGCGCGACGAACTCGGGACCTACGAGCTGACGTTGGCCCATTCTTGCCGATGAGCCGAGGTGTAGCGTGATGAGACTTCGTTCCAGCCTGCTCGCGCTTGGGCTCCTCCTAGGGCCTGGGTTGGCCTACGCCCAAGACGAGGAAGATCCGAGCGGTGAAGAGCCGGTCGACCAGCCGGTCCAAACCGAGTCGGGCAAAAAGGACAAGAAGTCCAAAGTCCAGAAGTTGACCGCCGGTGGCCCGACCCTGAAGTACGAGCAGTTCCGTCGCAAGATTGAGCTGAAGGTCGCCGAAAAACGGGAAGAGCAGATCAGCGGCATCAAGCGCCTCCTGGATCTGGGGCCCGAAGAAAAGGAGATCCCCGATCTCAAGTTCCGGTTGGCCGAACTCTACTACGAAAAGTCCCAGTTCTACTTCTTCCGCACCCAAGAGGCCGAAGAGAAGGCCGGCTTGGCCAAAACCGACGGCGAAAAGGCGACCGCCACCGAAGAGCAGAACCGCGCCGCCAAGGAGTCCAAGACCTGGCTGCAGACCGCCCTCGATCTCTACAAGGAGATCCGGGACAAGTTCCCCAAATACGAGCGCACCCCCGAGGTCTTGTTCGCTTTGGGCCAGAGCTACTGGAACCAGGGGCGCTTTCAGGCGGCCATCGACGTCTACGCGGACCTGATCCGCAACTTCCGAGAGAGCCCGTTGGTGGCCGAAGCTTGGATCGCTTTTGGCGAGTTCTACTTCAACGAAGGGGACGTCAACAAAGCGCTGAAGAGCTACGAAAAGGCCGCCGAAGACAAGCGCTCGCGGGTGTACGGCTTTGCGCTCTACAAGCAGGCCTGGTGTTACTACAACCTCTCCGATTGGCAGGCTGCCTTGCGGAAGTTCAAGGCCACGGTGGTCTACTCCCAGATCTCCGAGGAGATGGCGGGCGAAAACAAGATCGCCCTCGGCCGTGAAGCTCAGAAGGACTACGTGCGGGCCTACTCCCACGTCGGTGATCCCAAAAAAGCCAAGTTCCAGTTCGCCGATCTGATCGGCAAAGACGACTGCAACGACCGGACCTGTTGGACCCTGCTCGAGCAGCTCGCGGGCCTCTGGTACGACGAGGGCTACTTCGAGGAGTCGGCCTCTATCTACCGCCAGCTGATCGAGCTGAACCCCAAAAACAGCCGGAACCCGCTCTTCCAGGGGAAGATCGTCGATCTGGCCTCCCGCGGCTCCAACAAGA
Source organism: Deltaproteobacteria bacterium (assembly GCA_016703535.1). Lineage (GTDB taxonomy): Bacteria > Myxococcota > Kuafuiibacteriia > Kuafuiibacteriales > Kuafuiibacteriaceae > Kuafuiibacterium > Kuafuiibacterium phototrophicum. The sequence continues at coordinate 2,677,896 of JADJBV010000002.1, forward strand.
AGGTGACCATCAACGAGACCCGGCGCCTGGTCGAGCTCTACGACTCGATGAAGGCTCAGATCGACGCCCGCACCGGCAAAAGTGAGGAAGACGAAAAGGCCCGAGAGGACATCCGAGAGGCGGCGGTCCTGGTGGAGACCACCGTCAGGAAGTTGGCCCAGGTGTGGAACCGAGAGGCCAAAAAGACCCGTTCGCCGGCGACTTACGAAGACGCCAAGGTGATGTACGAGGTCTACCTCAAGCTCTTCCCCAAATCGAAGTACGCCTACGAGATGCGCTTTCAGCTCGGCGATCTCTACTACCGGCTGGAGAAGTTCGACGAGGCCTCCCAGGCCTACGAAGCGACGGTGGTGGCCAACACGGACCCGAAAGCCAAGTACCTGGTCGACGCCTGCAACGACAACATCTTGGCCTTGGAGGAGCTGATCAAGGATCAGTCGATCAAGAAGCCCAAGGACAACGGCTCACCGCAAGAGCTGCACCCGATGAAAAAACGGCTGGTCGACGCCTGCGATCGCTACGTCAAGTTCGTGCCGGTCGAGAAGGCCGACAAGCTGGTGGCGGTGAAGCTCAAGTCGGCCAAGATCTACTACGACTACTTCCAATACGAAGAGGCGCTGCGCCGCTTTGACCTCTTGGTCCGGGAGCACCCCGAGGCCGAGCAGGCCGAGTTCGCGGCCAACTTGGTCATCGACATCTACAACGTCCGGAAGGACTGGGAGTCGCTCTACAAGTTCGCCAACGAATACCTGAAGCTCGACGCCCTGATCAAAGATCGGGAGAAGCTGAAGACCGACCTCCTCAAGTTCAGCGAATACGCCAAGTTCTCCATGGTCCAGATCCTGGAGAACCGGGTGAAGACCGAAAAGGGCAACCTGTGTTTGGTGGCCCAGGCCTACCAGGACTTCTACGAGGAGTTCCCCAAGAGCGAAAACGCGGACAAGGCCCTCTTCAACTCCTCGGTGGCCTGGGATCAGTGCGGGCAGAAGGAGAAGTCGGATCAACTCCGGCAGCGGCTCCTCGCCGAATATCCGAACTCGCCCCTCGGCGCCGACGTGGCCTACTACATCGCCAAGCAGGCCGAAGAGCGGACCCAGTTCAAGGACGCGGCCGATCGCTTCTTGGCCTTCGCGCGCAAACACAAGACCGATGAACGGGCCCGAGACGCCCTGTACAACGCCGCGGTCTTCTACGCGGGTGTGGGCCAGGTGAGCCAAGCCAACAAGCTGCGCGAGGAGTACCTGGAGCAATACGGCAAGGCCAAAGGCGGCGAAAAAGAGTCGGCCGCCATTTTTTGGTCGTCGGCCAAAGATCTGGATCGGGCCGGGCGCTGGCGCCAGGCCGCCGATCGTTACGCCGACTACAGCAAGCAGTTCCGCAACACGCCGGAGTTGTGGGACGCCTTGTGGCGAGAGGCCGAGATCCGGCGCGAAAAGCTGAGAGAGCAGGCCAAGGCCGAAAAGATCGAGCGGGACATCCTGGGCACCTACAAGGCGCTCCGCAAGAAGGGCCAGGAGGTGCCGCTCAACGCCCGCCGTTATGCGTCCTTGGTGGCCTTCGCTCAGATCGATGAGCTCTTGAAGGACTACAAGAAGATCCGGATTCAGACGCCGAACGTGAAGAACCCGAAGCCCTTCCAGCAGTCGCTGGCCGACAAGGCGAAGGCTCGGGAGAAGATGATCAAGGCGTACACCAGCATCGTCACCGAATATCAGCAGGCCGAGTCGACGGTGGCCTCCTTGTTCCGCATCGCCCAATGTTGGGACGACTTCGTCGGCGCTTTGACCTCGGTGCCGTGCCCTCGGGGTGTTGGTGATGAGGTGTGTCAGCTGATCAAGCAGGGCATCGAGGAGACGGTTTCGCCGGCCCGGGACGCCGCGTTTTTGGCCTACAAAACCTGCGTTGATAAATCGAACGAGCTCAACACCTTTACGCCTTATTCGACCGATTGTGTGAAGGCCTTGGAGAAGTTGGCGCCCGAAACCTATCCTCAGATCCAAGAGCAGTCTCGGGACTACCAGGCGCCGTCTCGCCTGGAGGGGATGCCGAGCAACCCGTTGATCCTCCAGTACGACGGCTATTCGGTGGCCAAACAGGCCCAAGCGGCCAACTCCGAAGCGCCCAAGAAGGGAGAGCGGTGATGCGACGCCTCTTGATCGCCGTGGTGTTGTTGGCGGCCTGCGCCACCCCCAAAAAAGGTGAAGGGCCCAAGGCCACGGCCGGCCCGAACGCCACCCTCAACTCTCAAAACGTGCAGGTGGTGGAGGTCGATCGGGCCGCCCAGGATTTCCAGGTCGAAGCCAACGCGATCAAAGAAGAGCAGAAGGGCGGCCAGGTCGACTGGGATGACGTCGCCGGCCGGATGAAGGACGTCACCAAGAAGCACCCGCGTTATGCCCTCGCTTGGTACAACCTGGGCGTCGCCTACGAACAGCTCGGTCAGGCGGCGGAGGCCGAAGAGGCTTACCGGAAGGCCCTGGCCAGCAACGACAAGTTGAGAGAGGCCCAGGAGAACCTGGCGGCCTTGGCGGTCAAGCGGGGCGAAGCCGGTGAGGCGGTCCAGCTCTTGTCGGAGTTGGTGAACCGAGACCCGGGGGCGGCGTCGGCTCGGGTGGCGTTGGCCAGCCACCACCTGGCCAAAGAAGAACACGAAGACGCCAAACGTTTGGCCGAAGAGGCCTTGGCCTACCAGCCGACCAACCTGGGCGCCTACTGCGTGTTGTCCCAGATCGCGGTGCGGGAGAAGGACTACCTGCGGGCCCGGCTGATCGTGGCCCAGGGCCTGAAGCTCGACGCCGAGGCGGCCTGCCTGCACCACATCTTGGGGCTGGTGAGCTTGGCGGAAAAGGAGACCGCTCCGGCCCTGTTGTCGCTGGAGCGGGCCATCGGCAAGGATCCAAGTTTGGTCGAGGCGCGCTTTCGCATCGCCCAGATCTCGATGTCCTATAAGGACTTCAAGAAGGCGATTGCCAACTACGCGGCGGTGGCCCAGCTCGATCCGAAGAACGTGGCGGCCCGGATCAACCTGGGTGTGGCGCTGAAGGGGAGCGGTCAGTTTGGTCCGGCCGAAGAGGCCTACAAGGCGGCGATCGCCGCGGCCGACACCGGCGGTGCCCCCGAAGCCCACTACAACTTGGGCGTCTTATACCTGCGCAACCTGAACCGCCTGGACGACGCCAAGGCCGAGTTCAAGCGTTACCTCCAGCTCGCCGACGGCAACAACGACAAGGTCTTCCAGATGATCGAGGAGATCGATCAAATGAAGGCCGCCGCCGAAGAAGAGAAGAAGATGATGGAGGAGGCCGCGCGCCAAGAAGAGATCGAAAAGCGCGCCGCCGAAGAAGAGGCCAAGCGGAAGGCCGAAGAAGAGGCCATCGAGCGGAAGGTCAAAGAGGCGGAGGAGAAGCGGGCGGCCGAAGAACCGACCGATCCGACGCCGCCGATCGACGCGAAGAAGGACGGGGCCGAGCCCAAGGATCCGGGTCCGGGGAAGACCGCGCCCAAAAAGCCGAAATCGGCTAAACCCCAGAAGGAGCCTTCGGATCCGGCGCCGCCGCCGGCCAAGGACTTCGAGTGACGGGTACGACATCCACCTATAGCCGGTCTGGCGACCAGACCCTTCGGTGGACTAGCATCCCCCTTAGAAAACTTGCGGTCAGGCTGCGGGCGGTCGGAACCTTGGCGGAGGTTCGGGTGTCTGTGACCAATGACCGGGGAGCCGTGTGATGCAGAACATGCGTAATTGGGGACTGGCTTTGGTGATTTCGGTCGGGATCGGGGCGGGGATCGGTATGGCACCGACCCAGGCCTTGGCCGCCGATGAGGACGAGACGGTGGCGGCGGCCGGCGAAGAAGGGGTGGTCTACAAGAAGAAGACCACCGTCAGCTTCGACGACGACACCATCGATGGTGACCTCACCAAGCCGGACGCCGACTACCTCGACGTCCGAAAGCGCCTGCGGCACTCCAACCTGATCAAGATCCGGGAGAACTTCCGGGAGAAGATCCTGAACTCGTTCACCGCGATCTGACCCGAAAAAAGGGGAGTTAGAGATGCCCATTCCGCTGAAGATGACCGTGTACAAAGGGAACGAGCTGGTCGCAGAGCACTCGTTCGACCGGGACATCGTCAAGATTGGCCGCCTGGCCTCGGCCCACCTGAAGCTCGACGACGCGAAGGTCTCCCGGATCCACGCGGTGATCGAGGCGACCGCCGACGGGCAGGACTATTCGGTCATCGACATGGGATCGACCGAAGGCACGATCGTCAACGGCGCGCGCATCTCCAAGGAGAAGCTCAAGGACGGCGACGAGATCCGCCTGGGCGACAGCCGCATCGTGGTCCAGTTCCTGAGGGCCGGAGCGACTCAGAAGGCGCCGACCAGCGGGACCCGCAACCCACCGCCGCCGCCCGAACCGTCGGGGGACGTGTGGGCCGCCAGCCAAGCCGAGCTGATGACCGCCGAGCCGACCCAAAACTTGGCCCCGGTGGCGCCGATGTCGCCGATGCCTCAGACCCAGCCCCAGATGATGGCGGCGGCGCCGATGGCCCAGGCCCCGATGCCGTTGGCCGCCTTCCCCCAGGCCGCCCCCGGTTATCCGATGATGGCGCCGATGGCCCAAACCCAGGTGGTCCAGGGGCCGGACGGCCAACTCTACGCGTCCCAGTATGGCTACCAGCCGGTCGCCGCCATGCCCCCGGGCATGATGTCCCAGATGCCCCAGACGATGCCGCCGCAAGGGTACGCGCCGGCGCCTCAGACCTATCCGGGGCAGGCGCCGCTTGGGCCCACCCCTGGGATCCCGATGGGCGGCTACGTGCAGCAGAGCCCCTGGGGGGCCTCACCCAACAACCTGGCCAGCGACAACGTGCCGGACACCGAACGGGCCTTGGAGATCAAGACCGTGTGGGGTGATTCGGTGATCGATACACTGAATGTATCGACTCAGCCGATCGTGACCTTGGGCGACGAACGGAAGGTCACCGGCTTTGGCCCCTTCCAGAAGGTGGTCCACTGCGACATCGAGGTGCCCTCCAAGGACCTCCCGTCCAAGACCTACGTGATCGCCGAACACCAGGGCGGTGAAGGCTGCAACTACGTCCTCAACCTGCCGCCGCACGGGACCGGACACATCGAACGGGCCGACGGCACAATGATCGGCCTGGACTCGCTGTACGCGGGCCAACACGGGGCCGAGGCGGGCGAATACAACGGCGCGGTGAAGTATCGGCTGCGACCGGCCGAGACCTTGTACCTGCACCACGACACGATCACCCTGCAGGTCCGCTACGTGCGCACGACCCGGTTGGTGCCGCCGGGCCTGTTCCAGGAGATGAACTACACCTGGGTCAACATCCTGGTGCTCGCGTTTTTCTTGCACGCGATGGCCATCGTCAGCTTCGTGGCCACGCCCCAGACCTCGACCGAACTGACCGAGGACATCTTCAAGAACCCCAACCGGTTCGCGAAGTACCTGCTGACGCCGGAGCAGAAGCAGAAGCAGAACCAGTCGCTGCTCAGCAAGCTGAAGGCCGGTGAATCGGGCGCCAAGGCCAAGGGCACCGAAGGCAAGGCGGGCAAAAAGGACTACGACCCGAAGGCCAAACAAGGCCGGATGGCGGTCAAGGGTGATCCGGACAAGGAAGAGATCGCCAAGAGCACGTTGACCGCGTTGTTCGGCGCCAAAGGGGGCGGGCCCCGCTCGTATTTGTTCGGCTCCGGCGGCCTGGGTGGTGAGCTGAAGGGTGCCCTCGGCGGCGTCACCGGCGCGGAGATCGGCGACGCCACCGGCCTCGGTGGCCTCGGCACCCGGGGCACCGGCCCTGGCGGTGGTGGGTTGTCGATGAACTCGGTGGGCCTCGGAGCCCTCGGCACCGCGGGCCGCGGCTCCGGAGGGACGGGTGGCGACGGCTACGGTGAAGGCGCCTCGGGGCTGGGCAAAAAGACCGATCGAGACATCAACATCACGGCTGGCGCTCCGGTGATCATGGGCTCCCTCGACAAGGAGATCATCCGTCGGGTCATCAAGGAACACATCGCCCAGATCCGCTACTGCTACGAAAAAGAGCTGGTCCGCTCTCCCGGCTTGTTCGGCAAAGTGGCCACCAGCTTCACCATCGGCGGCGACGGCCGGGTCCAGTCGGCCAGCGTCACCGAAAGCACGCTCAAGAACGATGAGGTCGAGCGCTGCATCACCGCCAAGATCCGCACGTGGGAGTTCCCGAAACCCAAAGGCGGAGGTGTGGTGATCGTGAAGTACCCCTTCATCTTCAAGACCACTGGGTGAGCCTTGGGGTCCCGGTCCCAATACCGATCAGTTAGCCGGCTTTCGAGGGGAGGCCGAACGCCTCTCGGACTTCAAGGCTCGCTTTCGGGGGCCCAATTCCTCGGGCTCCTAGGTTCCTGCATTCCTAAGCGGTCTCCAATCCCCCCTCGATGCCGCACCTGCGATCTCGTGTCCGGGGCGCCGCCAGTAAAACCGCTTAGGAGGCCAGGAAACCAGGAAGAGTCCAAAGAAGTCCTGGCTCCAGCGACACCACCATCCACCTCGAAACGAAGGCTAAACTGACCGGTATTGGGTCCCGGTCCGGCAAAGCCGGCCCACCCCTCTACGCCCGCAGGGGCGGGCTGCGCGCCTCCGGCTTGCGTGAGCCGAGTTCACCGTGATCGTGATCGTGATCGTGATCGTGGCCGTGGCCGTGACCGACTATCTCCGGCCCAGCCCTAGTCGCATCTTTGAACTGATGCAAGTGCCTGTAATTAAACAATGATCCAGCCCCCTCTGCCCCGTCGACCGCTCGGCCACGATCACGGCCACGGCCACGGCCACGATCACGATCACGTTTACGATCGGAGAGGACTCGGGGTGCGGAGACTTGACCGGGTTGGGGCAGAAAGGACACTAGCGCTCCGATGTCGGTGAGGGAGCTGGTCGTGCTTGGGACCTCGAGCCAGGTGCCGACACGGTATCGCAACCACAATGGATACCTCCTCCGGTGGGATGACGAGGGTCTGTTGTTTGACCCTGGGGAGGGTACCCAACGCCAAATGATCTACGCCGAGGTGACCGCCAGCGCGATCACCAAGGTCTTGATCACCCACTTCCACGGGGACCACTGCTTGGGCTTCGCGGGCATCACCCAACGCCTCTCTTTGGACCGGGTTCCGCACCCCATCCACTGCTATTTCCCGGCGACGGGGCAGGTCTTCTACGATCGGTTGCGGCGGGCCTCGATCTACCACTCGGTGGCCACTTTGGTTCCCCATCCCATCGAACAACCCGGGGTGATCTTCGAAGACGACAAGGTGGTGCTGGAGGCTCAAAAGCTGGATCACGGCGTCGACACCTTTGGTTATCGCTGGCGCGAAAAAGATCGGGTCACCATGTTGCCCGAAAAGCTGGAGGCCTTGGGGATCCGGGGCCGGGCCATCGGTGATCTGCAGCGCCAGGGCCACGCCGTGGTCGACGGTCGGACCATCACCTTGGATGAGGTCAGTTCGCCCAAGAAGGGGCAAAGTGTCGCCTTCATCATGGACACCCGGCCGTGCCAGGGGGCCTTGGCTTTGGCCGAAGGGGTCGATCTGCTGATCTGCGAGTCGACCTACCTGTCGACGGAGGGTCGCGAAGCCCACGAACACGGGCACATGACGGCGGCCCAGGCGGCCACCATCGCCAAAGAGGCCGGCGCCCAAAAGTTGGTGTTGACCCACTTCTCTCAGCGTTACCAGTCGACCGAACCCTTCCTCGAAGAAGCTCGGCCGATCTTCGAGAACGTCGTCGCCGCCAAAGACGGCAAGCGGATCCCGATCGAACGTCACAAGCGAGAATAAGGCGTCGATGACCCGTTGGCAGCAGCTCAACCTCGGCCGCGTGGTGCTCCGCCTCGAGGTCGTGCTGATCACCGCCGGGCTCGGGATCCTCTTTCGTCCCAGCTTGGCCCTGGCTTTTTTCCTGGCGGTGGCGGGCCACGAACTTGGCCACGCGATCGCCGCCGCCAAAGTCGGCCGGCCCTTTCGCTGGTTGATCCAGGTGGGCGGCGCCTCGCCTTACCTGATCCAACTGGCGCCCCGGGCCGAGGTGATCGTGGCCTTGGCGGGCGCGATCGGGGGCGGGTTGTTGTTCGGCCTCGGCTTCCTCTTGGCGCGCCGTTCCCCGTTCGAAGAGCTCGCCTACTTCGGCGCCGATCTGGCGGCGGTGGCGGCCTTGTGGAGCGCCTTTCAGCTGCTCCCCTTTCCGCCCCTCGACGGCGGCCTGATCCTGCGGCGCGTCCTGGCGGATCGGCTGGGGAGCGCCTTGTGGGCCTGGCGTCTGGGGTGGGCCCTGGGCTTTTTGATCGTGGTCCTGGTGGTCTGGCGTTTCCCCAACTGGCTCGAGCCGGCGGTGTGGTTGACGGTCATGACCGTGCTGCTCGGCCGCAGCGAAGCCGGCTACGTGCGCCACTTGGACGCCTATCAAGCTTGGACCCGGGGTGATCACCGGCTGGTGTTGGCCAAGGTCAAGCAACCCCCCGACTGGTTGCCCAAACCGGATCGGGAGCGGCTCCACGAGTTGGGGATCAGCGCGGCCATCGAGGTCGAGGATCCCGGGGCTTTGGAGCAACACGCGGGCGCCATTCCCCCCCAACACCCGGCGGCGATCCGGGCCGCCGAGTGGTTGCTGCGCCACGGCCGGGCCTACGGGGCGCGGCTGGCGGAACACGCCTATGACGCCTTGGACGCCGAGCGGGTCAAGGCCGCCGAACTCGACCGAGACCGCTGGGCCGATCTGATGTTGCACCACGCCTTTTATGAGGCCGCCGAACAACGGGACGACTCGGCTTTGGGCTTGCTCGAGCGCGCGGTGAAGATGGGCTACGACCATGTGGATCGTTTGGAGGCCGAACCACGCCTCGAGCGCCTCCGCGGGCATCCTCGTTACCTCGCCTTGGTCCACAGCCTGGGAGGCCATTGACCGGGTCGGGCCCCATGCCCTACGGCAGGGGCATGGGTAGGCTCTGGTTGGCGGTGGCGCTCCTTGGCGCGGCCTGTAGCGCCGGCGCCACCCGGGTCGATCCTCCGGTCGCCGACGGCGGCTTCGACGCAGGAGTGGCAGACCTTGGCCTGCACCTCGACGCCGACGGCCTCGATCAAGGCCTGGACGCGGGGGCCGACGATCAGGGCACCTCCACCGACGGCGGGCCCACCGACGACGCTTCGACCGACGCTGGAGTCCCCGGGTGTTGGCCTGGCGGCGCCACTGAACTGGAAAAATACCGAGGCCTGCTCGATTGCCTACGGGCCCCCGGGACCGACGAACAGAAACGCGTCGCCATCACCACCTTCGTCGCCGAGGTCCAAAGTGGAGGGGGATTTCCGATCGTCACCTCCAGCCAAGCGATCTTCATCTACGTCCGAGATCCCGCCTACGATCAGGAGGATGACGGCCTGACCGCCGAAGACTACGACCCCGATCGCCGAGTCGGGCCGATCCGGGTCGCTGGCGACTTCAACGGATGGGCCACCACCGGCCTCGAGCTGAGGGAAGAAGTGCAAGCCTTCTTGCACGGCGCCTTCCCCCTCGACGTCGCCACCAGCGATCGCTGGCGCTACAAGTTCATCGCCAAAAATCCCCAGGGCGACGACATCTGGTATTCGGATCCCCTCTCTCGTCGACACGACTACGATCAGAACGGCCGCATCTCGATCATCCGCGGGGGTCAGGGCCGAGGCCACCTGGAGCGGATCGGGCCCCTGCAGAGCGCCGGGATCTCGGCCCGGAGCCTGGAGGTGTGGTTGCCGCCCGGTTATGACCTCTCGACCGACACCTACCCGGTGCTCTACCTGCACGATGGCAACAACCTCTACAGCCGCTTTCAGCCTCGTTCAGCGCCGACCAGTTGGGAGGCCGATCAGGTTTTCGAGGCCGAGTTGACCGCGGGGAACATCGCGCCCTTCATCGCGGTCGGGATCCCCAACTCCAGCGCCCGCTTCGACGAATATACTCAAACGACCGATACCCGCACCGGCAGTGAGGTCGGGGGCCGGGCCGTCGACTACGCCAACTTCTTGTTGACCCAGGTCAAGCCCGCCGTCGACGGGCGCCTCCGCACCCGCCCCGATCGAACGTCCACCGGCGTACTTGGCTCCAGCTTGGGCGGCCTGGTCAGCTACTACTTGGGCCTGCACCACCCCGAGGTCTACGGCTGTGTCGCTGGGCTTTCGTCGAGTTTTTGGTGGGGCGATAGCCTGGGCAACCCGACGATGATCGACGACTACCAAGCCGATCCCGATCTCCCCACCCAGGCCCAACGGTATTACCTGGACAGCGGTGGTGGCCCAGGCGCTGGGTGTCCGGACAGCGGCGCCGACAACTATTGCATCACCATCGTCATGCGAGATCTTTTAGTGGCCCGGGGCATCGACACCTTCCCGGACGATCCCGACGTGGTGCCGTTGACCCCGGCGGGGGTCGACATCTTTCACTGGTGGACCCCCGACGCACCTCACAACGAATCGGCTTGGCACGAACGTCTGGCCCGGCCCCTCCGCCTCTGTTTCCCGGCCCCTTGAGGAGCTCCATGGCCCGCCTACAAAAAAAGCGCTCGCTCGAAGCGCCCGAGTTGTTGATGGCGGCCCTCGAGACCGTTGGGGGCCCGGCCTTACTCTTGGATGCGGAGTTGCAGGTGGTGATGGCCACCGAAGGCGCCAAGGCGCTGGTCGGCACCGATCTCCCGGTGGGGGTCTCGGCGCCCCGGCTGTTGTGCGGCGGCGCCGTCAGTCGTCCTTTGGCCGAGGGGCTGGCCCGGGGGGTGGCGGTGGCGGCCTCGATCGTCCGGCCGATCCCCGGCGGCGGTGAACGGACCTTGCGGGTGCGGGCTACACCGGTCCTGGCCCACGAGGTTCGGATCGGCTGGGTCCTGATGTTGGACGAACTCCGGCACGAACCCACCTCGGACGCGCCGGTGGAGTTCCACGGCCTTTGGACCCGAGATCCGGCGCTGAAGCGGGTCTTTCAGATCGTGGAACGCGCGGCCCGGCGGGAGGTGAGTGTCCTGATCCGCGGCGAAACGGGCACTGGCAAGGAGCTGGTGGCCCGGGCCGTCCACGACTGTTCACCCCGCAAAGCCGGGCCTTTCCGGGCCATCAACTGCGCCGCTTTGCCGCCGGCGCTTTTGGAGAGTGAACTCTTCGGCCACCAAAAGGGTGCCTTCACCGGTGCGGTCCGGGAACACACCGGGATCTTTCGGGCCGCCGACAAGGGCACCTTGTTCCTCGACGAGGTCGCGGAGCTGCCGCTGGAATTGCAAGCCAAGTTGCTCCGGGTGTTGGAGACCCGCACGGTCTTGCCGGTGGGCAGCACCGATCCCGTCCCGGTCGACGTCCGCATCGTCGCGGCCACCCACCAGGGCCTGCGCCAAGCGGTGGAGGAACACCGCTTTCGAGCTGACCTGATGTTCCGCCTCCGGGTGGTGCCCATCTTTTTGCCGAGCCTACGGGCTCGACCTTTGGACGTGGCGCTCCTGACCGATCTCTACGTCGAGGAGCTGAACCGCCAAGGTGGCCGTGAGGTGCGGCGGGTCTCGGCGGGGGTGCGGGCGATCTTCGAGCGGTACTCGTGGCCCGGCAACGTCCGAGAGCTCCGGAACGTGCTGGAGTACGCTTACGTCGTGGGGGATGGGCCGGCGCTCCTCGAGAGTGAGTTGCCACCCGAACTCAGCGAAGGGGAGGGCGAGGCCGAACTCCCGGTGAATCAGCCGTCGGTGGGCGTCACCGACGAGGTGGCCCAGGTTCGGCGCGCCCTGGAGCGGGCCGGAGGTAGCCGGGAGCGGGCCGCTCAGATCTTGGGCCTGAGCCGGGTGACGCTCTGGCGTCGAATGAAGGCCCTCGGGATCCAATAAGGGCCGCGGGCCCCAAGGTCGGTTCAGGGCCCGAGCTCCTTGAACAACATCCAGGCCGCCATCACCAACACGAACACCCCGAAGCCCCGGCGCAGGGTGCTGGGAGAAAATTTCCCCGCCAAGCGGCTGCCCACGAAGCTGCCCAACACCGCCGCGGTGGTCACCGCCCCCGCCAGGCGCCAGTCGAGGTCCACCTCACCCAGGTGGCCCACCAGGCCGGCCGCTGATTGGAGAGCGATCACCAGCAAAGAGGTGCCGATCGCCATCGGCATCGGCAGGCCGCCCAACAAAACCAAGGCTGGGACGATCACGAAGCCGCCACCCGCGCCGACCAAACCCGTGACGCTGCCGACCACCAACCCGAGCACCGCCGTCTTGAGCGGCGCGAGGGGGCGAACTGCGGTGTCATCCCGGCGACCGCGAAACATCGCGATCGCTGCCACCACCATCAAGAGGGCGAAGCCGACGAGGAGCGTGCGCCCCGCGACGTAGGCCGACACTCGCCCCGCCAAAAACGCGCCGGCCATGCCGGCCAGGCCGAAGGTCAGTCCGGTCTTGAGGTTCACGCGCCCGGCCCGGGCGTGGGGCACCAGGGCCACCAGGCTCGTCGTTCCGACCACCAGCAAGGAGGTGGCGATCGCCGGGTGGGGCTCGAGGCCAAACACGTAGACCAAGATCGGGACGGTCAAGATCGAGCCGCCGCCCCCCAACAAACCGAGGGTCACGCCGATCAACACTGACAGTCCAAGGCCGAGGGCCCACATGAGCTTTCCTAGAGCGAAGGACGTGCCAAGCCGGGCCTCGCCCAGATCCGTGGGGGCCCTCCCCGGTTTGAAACGCCATGAAACCGCGCCGAAACGCCTGAAACCGGGGCCCGAGGGGCGTAGTGCCACGAACTTGCCACATCTGATGGGCATGCTCGCGCCTCGGCCTTCGGTTGGTGGGGCCGATGAACACCCGTCCCGGCGCCCACGGCGTCACCTTCGATCTCGCGCTGCGTTGGCTCTTTCCGAGCCTGGTGGCGATCACCTGTGCCCTTTGCCTGTTGGTGGGCCTGCGGATCTTCGGGCACCGCATGGCCTTTCGCAGCGAAGAGGCCAGCCGGCGCTCCGCCGACGTGGCCCAGATCTGGGGTGGCCCGCTGCTTCAGCCCCATCCGACGGCCCAGTGGCGCCGGGCCGACGCCGCCACCCCCGAACTCAGCCCCGCCGAACTCACCAAAAGCCAGGTGCAGGTGATGCTCGACGTCGAATATCGCCGCCGCGGCATCGCCGAATATCCGGGCTATCGGGCGGAGGTCACCGGCACCTATCGCCTGCAGAACCCGGTCGAGGCGCCGATCCACGCGGCCTTTGTCATCGGCCTGCCCTCGGATCGCAGCAGCCTGATGTTGACGGATCTTGAGTTGACCATCGACGGCAAAGAAGACCGGGCCCACACCGAATACGCGCCCGATCGGATCACCTGGGCCGGGCGCATCCCGGGCGGAGGAGCGGCCACCGTGGCCTTACGTTATCGGGCCCGAGGCCTGGAACAGTTTGGTTATGCCTTGTCACCCAAGGTCTCGAGCCTCGGCGAAGCGCGGCCGATCTCCGATTTTCAGCTGGAACTATTGGTCCGCGGCGCCAAAGGGGAGCTCGACTTCCCGATGGGGGCCATGACCCCAACCTTGGCCGAAACCACCGCCGACGGGGCCCGGCGGATGGTGTGGTCGGTCGATCGCATGTTGTCGGCCTTCGACGTCGGCGTGGTCTTGCCGGACAAGGCCAACCTGAGCGCGGCCTTGGCCAAGTTGGTGCACAACGCCCCGTGGTTTTATCTGCTCTACGCGTTTTCGGTGCTTTGGGTGATGGCCGGCTTGAGTGGCCTGGCCCGGTCGCTCCACTTGGTCGGGCTTTCGGCGACCTATTTCCTCTACTTTCCGTTGGCCACCTACCTGGTCGCGTACCTGCCTTGGCCCTTGGCGGCGACCCTCGGTGTCGTGGCGATCAGCGCCTTGTGTGTGGGCCACGGCCTGCGGTTCCTCGGGCGACGGCGGGCCGCGGGGGTGGCGGCTTGCCAGGTCTTCTTTTTGGCGGTCCCGGCCGCGGCCTACTTGGTGCCGGCCCACACCGGCCTGATCTTGGTGTTGGCCGCCTTCGTGGCGATGGCTTTGGCGCTGCGGCAAGTTGGAGGTTTGGCCGAACGCCCCACCCCCTCCGGGGTCGGCAGCGCCGAAGTGGTGGCGCCGTGAAGCCCCGGACCTTCGCCTGGGCCTTGGCCTTCCTGGCGGTGGGCCGTTCGGCCCAGGCGGATCCGAAGGTGGTGATCGAACGGGCGACCGTCCCTTGGTCCGAACTGGAGCGCCTCCTGCGGAGTGAAGCCGTGGCGCGGCCCGAACCCCAGGCGCCGTTGCCTTACGCCTTGGGGCACCTGGAGCTGTCGGGCCAGGTCTCCCTCTCTCGAGCTCAACTCGGCCTTTCGGTCGAGGTGCAGCTGCTCCACGAGGGCTGGGTCGAGGTCCCACTTTTGCCCGAGGAAGTGGCCCTGAGCCGGATCGAAAGTTCGGGCCTGCCCCCGGAGCGGATGGTGTGGTCCCGGCGATCGGGCCAGGTGGTCCTGGTGGCCCGTGGTCCGGGAAAAGTGCAAGTTGACTTGCAATTCGAGATGCCCCTGAGACCCGGGCGCGGTGGCAGCCAGCTCCACCTTTCGCCTTTGGGGCTGACCACCGGCCGGGCCCGCCTCGAGGTCGGCGATCGGGCGTCATCGATCGGGGGCGCGACCCGCTGGCGACGGATCGGGGGTGGGCGGGTGGAGGCCACCTTGGGGGCGGACGGGATCGACCTCACCTTCGGGGACCCGGAAGGGCCGGCGCCTTTGGCCAACAGCCTGGAGTCGCTGGAGGCGGTCACTCACCTGACTTTGGCCGGATCGGGCGCAACTCGGGTGCGGCTCCGGGCCACCCCCGACGAACGGGGCGTGTTGTCTCTGCGGCTCCCGGTCGGCGCTAGCGCTTGGCGTCTGTGGGTCGGCTCGAAGCCGGTGCCGGTAGCCACGGTGAGCGATGGGCCGGAGCTGCTCATCCCCTTGCCCGCGGAGCGGACGGTGGAGTTGGTCTACACCTTCGTCGGCGATGGCCTCGGCATCCGGGGCCAGCTGCGCCTGGAGTTGCCGGAGTTCCGGGCTCCGATCCGTGGCGCCGGTTGGGACCTCTGGCTCCCGGATGGACTGAGGTACAGCGGCGTCCAAGCGGCACTGGGGCCGGCGGACGAGTGCCACGGCTTTCGCGGCAAGGTGCCGATCGAGGCCCAAGGATCTTGCCGGGCCTTTGCGCGCCCGGTGCTCGGCCTGGGCGTGGCCTACGTGGAGCTCAGCTACGATCAGCTGCGCTGAAGGTTCAGATGTTGGGCCGACACAAGTAGATGCCGGGCCCGTTTTCGCTGCACGATGAGCCGTTGCAGCAGCGATCGTTGCTGGGGTCGCAGAGATCACCGAGGCCCAAACAGGCGCCGCCGTCGCCGCCCGGATCCAAGTTGCCGTCCCGGGGCCCGGCGTCACTTTCGTCGGGAACGATCTGGGTGGTCCACTGGGCGATGTGGTTCGACGTCCCGAGATCTTGGAAGGGCAGGGCAAAGGCCGGAAAACTCCCGTCGTTGCCGGCCAACACGGCGTCGGGATCGATCGCGGCCATCCACAACCACATGTCGGATCCGTTGGGTTCCCTCAGGCCGTAGTTGCGTCGGGAAGAGAAGGTCACCCACATCACCCGGCCCGGGGCCTCCCGAAAGCGCGGGTCCACGAAGGGCGCCCACTTCGGGTAGCTGTTGCAGAGCTCCGTCTCACCGCGGTCGGTGATCCCGGGGCCGCTGGCCTTGGCCAACTCCACCGCGGCCCCACCTTCGCTGCGCATCGCCCAAAGTTGGGCCGAGTCATCGGCGTCGGCGTCGCATTCGCCGCCGTAGTTGCTGCCGTTGTTGCAGGTCGAGCGGTTGTAGACGAAAAACTGCCCGTCGGGGGCGTAGGCTGGATAGTAGTGGTTGAGCCCGTCGGCGGGCGCGATCAGCTCCCGAGGTTCACTCCAGCCGCCTCCGCCCAACGCCTCCACGTAGGAGATGCCACCTCGGCCCGGCCGTTGAGTGGTCTGGTGGATGGTGACCCGGGTGAAGATGATCCGATCGCCTCTCGGGGACCAATCGGGGTGATCGGGCTCGAAGCCGATGGGGATGGTCTCCAACACGTCGGTGGTCCGGCCGTCTCGGATCCGAATGTTGGTGTCGACCGGGTTGCCGTCGGCCCAAACCCCCGCAAAACGATCGCCGGCCGGGTTCCAGGTCTGGAACTGCTCTCGCCGATCGTCTTCACCGCTCACCAACACTTGGCGCGCCGCCACGTCGATCAGCGAGATGCGCCCGTCCCTTTGCCCGTTGATCGACAACGTCATGTGTTTGCCGTTGCGAGACAGACTGTGGCAGCCGTGGCAACCGCCACCTTGGAAGGGATAAAAACGTTCGGGCGGCGCCACCTGGCCAAACTCGGTCCGCATGATCCCGGTGCCGTTGGAGGTGGTCCAATAATAAAGGCCGCCTTTGACCGGCGCGGCTGAGATGTGGATCCGCAGCTCCGCCGAACGGCCGAAGGCCCGGCCTTGATCGTCGGTGCCACGGACCTGGACCGTCACCGGCCCCTCGCCTCGATTGCTGTTGGCGACCACCGCCCAAAGTACGTCGCCTGGTGTGTAGAGGCAGCCGTTCCCCAAGGGGGTGCAGCGGACGTAGGTGACCAAGGTCGAGGCCGCCCCGGAGAAGCTGATCTCGAACAGCGTGTTCTCCTGGCTGCCCCGGCGGTAGTGGATCTCGATGGCGCCCAAGTTGGAAGGCAAGAGCACGCCATCGTTGGGGTACACCAGCTCGGGCGCTCGGCCCGGCTCTTCGTTGCCGCCGAACAGGCTCGGCGGGTCCGGTAGGTTCACCATCGGATCGATCACGATGCGCCGCAGCTCGACGGTGATGTTGGCCTTGGCGCTCAAGGTGCCCAAGGTCGCGGTCAACTCCACGTTGCCGCCGACGCCCGCGGTGGTGAAGGTGGGGCCAGTCATGACCCCCAAATAAGCGACGTTCAGCCCGTAGACGGCCCGATCACTGACGTCCTCCTGACTTCCGTCGGCCTTTTCGGCCCGGACGGTGAAGGTCTGGGTGGCCGGTGTCAGGCCATCGATGCGCAAGGTGACGTCGGCGGGATCGATCCGGAGCGCCACGGTCCCGGGCGGTAGGGTCGGCCCGCTGTCCACCTCGCCGGCGTCGCCTCCGGGCGGGTCTTCATCGCATGAACACCCGGAGATCCCGAGGATCAGGCAGGGCAAAAGGAGGCGGGCGCGCATGGCCCCATCCTACGCTGTTCGAGGGGCTCAGACCACCGGCGGGGGGACCAGCGAAAAGCCCCGAGGGGCGCTGATCTTGAAGGCTAAGCCGATCTCCCGCTTGCTGTGGGGTGGGATGGTCAGCTGGAGTTTGGTGAGCCCGGTGTCCGGATCGACCTCGGTCGCCTTCTCCAGCTCCAGCACCTTCACCACCGCGTCCTCCAATTGAGACACCGGCAGCCGATCTCGTAGCAGCACCTCGATCGGGCCGTTGCTCACGTTTTCGATGGTGGTCCGCACCTCGTACAGCCAGGTCAAAGCGCCGGTGACCAGCCCCTTCTTTTCTGGCTCGGCCTTGGCGTTGCGGCGGATCCGCAGGCCGGCGTGGGTGCCGAGAGGGATCCGGAAGCGCTCCTTGTTGGCCACGAAGGGCAGCTGAGTTTGTCCGCTGAAGTTTTTGCCGCGGAAGACGTTGACCGTCCCCGGCAACAAGACCTTGCCGGTGCTGTTGTCCAGCTCGACCACCTCGATGGCCACCGGCCGCTCCCGAGGGGCGATCTCCAGGCGGGCCCGGGCCGGCAACTCCCCTTCGAAGAGCTCCACCCGCACCGGCCGACCGCTGGAGGGCACCGAAACCTTGCCTCGGGCCTGATGTTCCACGGTGGCGGCGGGGGACGCGACCTCACCGGGCCCCGCCGGCGCACCTTCCAGCCGGGCTTCAGTTTTGGTGGTGGAGACGATCTGTTGATCCGGGCCCCCGGCCACGCCCCGGACCGTCAAGGTCTTCAGCTCGGGGGGAGGCTCGGACAGCGGCGGGCGAGCGGTGCTGGCGATCAAGGTGACCTCGTCCCAATCTTCACCCGTCGACTGCTGCACCAAGGCGATCGCTGTCAGCCGCAGCCGCTCCTTTTGTTCGGCGCCAGCGGCGATCCAGCGGGCGTCGTAGGCCGGGACCCAGCGGGCGTTGGGGGTCGCGTAGCCGAGCTCGACCTCGACCTCGCCGTTGACGTCACCCTCCAGCTGCACCGTCACGAATAGACCCAAGGGTTCGGGGCGGCCCAGGCGCGATCGCTCTTGCTCCAGGCGCCGACGTTCCTCCTCCAGCCGCTCCTTTTGGGCAAAACGGATGGCCCGCTCCCCCGCCAACCGAAACCGGCCGACCTTCAGGTGTTCGAAGGCCTGGCCCCACTTGTCGAAGGCCGGGTTTTGATCGAGCCACTCCCGAGACAAGGTTTGGGTGGCGAGTTCGGCGTAGTGGCTGAGCAAGTTGGCCGCCCGCTCCTGGTGTTGATCTTGGTCCCTCAAGTTGGACAACTCGGCCCGCACCTCCTCCAGCCGGGCCACCACCTCTTTTTGCCGGGCGTCACCCGAACCACCGTATTCGATCCCGGCCCGGATCCCCGCCACCCGCAGCGGTTCCCGTTGACCACCGACCAAGCGGTAGGCCTTGGCTTCCAGGCTTTCGGTCGGCAGTTGGGTGGGCAAGGGTCCAAAACGCACCCCCCCTGGGCCCGCCTCCAAGGTGAGCCGGCGCTGCCGGGTGATGGTCGCGCGGTCGGTATAGACCCGGACCGACGTGACCCGACCTCGTTCGTTGCTGGCTTCGTTCATGACAACCTCAGTGGGCCAACGCCTGGATCAGGCGCGTGTCCTTGGGAACTTCGATCTCGTAGGCCAAACTCAGCTCGACTCGGCCCCCCGGGGCGACCTTGACCTTGAAGGTGACGATCCCGGTCTGTTCGTCGAGTTGAGCGTCTTTGGGGGAGGTCTTCAGCAGCTTGACCTTCACCTTGTTGTCGATGGTCACCGGCACCTGATCTTGCACCTCGAGTTCGGCGACCTGATCCAGGAAACTCTCGATCTCGATGTCGACCTCGACCAAGTGGAGATCGTCCTTGTTGATCAACCCCGAGGTCTTCATCGAGGTGCGGACTCGCCGAGCACACTTGATCTGGGTTTCGGCGCCCAACTCCAGGGTCAACTTGCCCCCAGCGGGGGTGGTCTCGATCCGGGTGGTGCCCAAAAACCCGTCCTTCAGATACAGGGCGGTCGGCCCCCCGAGGAGCGGCTGATCCGAGGTGTGGACCACCGTCACCCGGCCAAAGGCGTGGTCCTTGATCGCGGGCCGCAGCAGATACTCGATCTTGGCGGGATAGGTGGTGGTGCCCAAGGGCAGCCGTTGGGGTTCGGCGCTGGAGCGCTGCTGACTTTCGCCCGCCACTCGGATCTCGAAGTCGAGGCCGCCGCTCGACTCACGCGGCGGGGCGCTCCCGGGTCGGGGCGATCGCGGCGTCGGCTCGAGCTCTGGCTCGTCCCTTTCGATCTCGCGGCTCGCCTGCATTTCGGCGGGCATCATCCAGGTGCCGCTGACCTCCGAGACCGGCGTGGTCTCGTCGAACTCATCCCGGTCGATCATCTCTTCGGCGCTGTCGTCGTAGTCCAGCGAAGCCTGCACCTCTTCGGCTCGTTCTTTGGCCTGGCCACGCCCAAACCCGCCGAGGGCCGCCGCTTGGGCCAAGATCCGGGACGCCGAAGAGGCCGGAGGTGCCGGTGGGGGTGCGCTCATCGCGACGCTGGGCGCGGGCATCGCCTTGGGCGCGGCACCTGGGGCCATCGAACGCCGCAGTTCACCTCCTCCTCCACCCTCGGCGTCCATCTTCTTGGACTTGGCGTCCTTTTCGTAGAGGTTGCGGGCCTGATCCTCGAAGCGGTTTCGCTTCTCCAGGCGCCAAGGTTTGACCGTGGGCACCACCAGACCTGCTTCGGGTTCGGCGGTCGACAACGACAACTCCACCGGTTCCCAGTCTTCACCGGTCTCCTGCCAGACGTCGGCCAAGCGGGTCAGCTCGATCCGCTGGGCGCCTCGATCGAGGCGCAGCTGGTAGTAGGGGCGCCAAGTGGCCCAACCGATCGCGTAGGTGACGTCGATCGCCGCGTCCCCCGGGGCTTCGGCGTCGATGGTCACCCACAACGCCGAGTGGGCCTCGACCTGATCGATCGTGTGCCCGCTGCCCTCGACTCGTCGCCGCTCCGCGGCCAGGGCCTCTTCCGCCCGCTCGACCTCTTTTTCTTTGGCCCGGAGGGCCGCGAGTGTTCCTTGCCGACGCTTCAGCAAGATCTCCAGGCCCGCCAAAAAGGTGTCGGGCCGGAGCGGGCCCCGCTGGGCGTCACCGTCGGGGTGGAGCGAGTCCAAGATCGCGATCTCTTCGGCCAAGGCGTCCCGTTCGCCGCGCAGCCGGTAGACCTCGGTGGTCAAGGCCTCGAGGGGCGTGTGGGGCCCGGCGCCTTGGGCCGGCAAAGGCCGGCGCACCTCGTCCAGCTCGACGGCCCGCACCAGCCCCACGTTGGTCTGGATCCGCACCCGGCCGGGGTCTAGGCCCACCGGCAGGCCCTTCAACCAAACCCGGGTCGCGCCCGGCACCAGCGGCGCGTGGGCTCGGCGGGTGACGTGAGCGAGCTCAGAATAAACCGTGGCGGAGGTGATCCGGCTGTCGACCTCGAGGAGGCGAAGGGCTTCCATGCGGCGGCGAGTCTAGCCCGAAGTGGAGCGGGGGTCCCGATCCCCCAACCCACCTGGACGATCAGCGACGCGTGCCTAAGTGCCCTCACTGCACGGCTTGCCGAGGGGGGATGTGGGTGTTAAGCCCCCTGAGAGCCGTCGGATCCTCGATGTCCAGCCGCATCGCCAATTGCCCCAACTGCGGAGGTCAGGTCGAGTTCAGAGCCGGGACCTCGCTGATCACCGTCTGCCCCTACTGCAGCAGCATGGTCGCCCGGCGCGGCGACGATCTCGGCGAGCTGGAGATCACCGGCCAAGTTGCCCCCCTCATGGATCTGGGCTCCCCCCTTTCCCTCGGCCTGGCCGGGCGAATGGGCCGCCTGGGCTTCAGCTTGATCGGCCGGGCCCAGCTCGACTGGGGCAACGGGCCCTGGAACGAGTGGTACGCATCCTTCGATGACGGCAGCTGGGGATGGATCGCCGAGGCCCAAGGTAAGGTCTACCTCACCCGCCCCACCGAAGCCGACGATCTACCCCGCTTCCACCAAGCCCGAGTGGGCCTACGTTTTTCGGTGCCGGGCGCCACCTTGGTGGTCACCGAACGAAGGAAGGCTCGCCTGGTCGCGGCCGAGGGTGAACTCCCTTTTTTGGCGGTGCCGGGCAGCAGCTACGGTTATGTCGACGCCGAAGGTGGAGACGGCGCCTTCGCCACCATCGACTACGGCGACGGCGACGACACCCCGACCTTGTTCCTTGGCAAGGAGGCCCAATATCGGGACCTCTTTGGCCCGGGGATCATGGCCGAACGTCAGGCCGGCAAAGCCCAAGGTGAGGCCCTCAACTGCCCCAACTGCGCCGCCCCGGTGGAGCTGCGTTCTCCGGACACCGCTCAACGCCTGACCTGCAGCAGCTGCGACGCGCTCCTCGACTGCGAACGAGGTTCGAAGCTGGAGGTGTTGGAGGTCGCGCGCCAAAAGCGCCTCCAGCCGGTGATCCCGCTGGGCACCAAGGGACAACTTCGGGGCCGGGAGGTCACCGTCTACGGCGTTTTGGTCCGCAGCGTCCACGTCGAGGGCGTGCGGTATCCTTGGGAAGAGTACCTGCTCAAGGACGAAGGGGACGGGGCCTTCCGCTGGTTGGTGATCGCCGAAGGCCACTACAGCTTCGTGTCGCCGGTATCGGCCGGTGAGGTAAACGAACGCGAAACGTCGGCGTCGTGCCGCGGCCGCAGCTTCCGGTTTTTTCAGGGCGGCACGGCCCGGGTCGACGCCCTCGCCGGCGAGTTCTACTGGAAGGTGGCCCGCAACGAGTTGGCCGGCACCGCCGACTATGTCTCGCCCCCTTTGATGTTGTCCAAAGAGGAGAACGACGAAGAGGTCGTTTGGTCCCTGGGCGAATATCTGAGCCTCGAGGAAGTGCAAGTTGGCTTGCGCCTCAAGAACAAGTTGCCCAAACCCCGGGGGATCGCGCCCCACCAGCCCAACCCCACCGAACTCGCCCCGGTGGCCAAGTTGGGCCTGATCTTGAGCGTGATCTTCCTCTTGGTGGGTGGTGTTTTGTGGCTGGCGGCCGACAAGGCCCTGGTGCTCAACCACTCCCACACCATCACCGAAACCGGGAACTCGACCTCGGTCTTCAACCGCGGCCAACAGTTCATCACCGAACCCTTCGAGTTGCCGCGGAAGAGCAACCTGGAGATCCGCCTCACCGCCTTGGGGATCCAGAGTTTCCTCTTCTTGGATGGCGGCCTGGTCGCGACCGATCGCTCCGAGGCCATCCCCTTCGGGGCCCGGGCCGAGGTGGTGGAGAAGGGTGTCCGCAAGGTCTATCTGGGTGAGGTTCCGGCGGGCACCTACGTGATCCGAGCCTCGCCCGAGTGGACCGGACCGCCGCCGACCGGCCTCACCTTGGAGGTGCGCCGCAACGTCTTTCGACCGACCCACCTGGTGTTGGTGTTGGTCTTGCTCTGGGCCTTTCCGCTGCTGTTGGTCTTCCAGCGGATGAGCTTCGAAAAACAACGGTGGGCCAATGCAGGCTGATCCATGAAAACACCTTCCATCCTCTACCTGCTGGTTTCGGTGGCCTTGATGGCTTGGTATCTGTCCTTCAGCAGCCGAGGGGCGATCTTCGGCGGCACCGATGGTCGGCCCGGCCTCGGGGGCAGCGGTGGCGGGGGTGGTGGTGGCGTCTTCTTTTGGGGCACGGGTTATCGGGGAGGTAAGTGATGTTTTGGGAAACGCAGCAGGGCCACATGGTGGCCTCGGTCGTGTATTCGTTGATCGGCGTGGCGATCTTCGCCTTGGCCTTCCTGCTGATGGAGCGGATCGCGCCTTTTTCGCTGAAGAAGGAGCTGGCCGAAGATGACAACGTGGCGGTCGGGGTGGTCCTCGGCTCCATCGTCATCGGCTTGTCGATCATCATCGCCTCGGCGATCGGCTCGTGAAGCAAAAGGCCCCAGCCCTGCTCCTGACCGCACTGGTGATCGGCACCTGCGGTTTGATCTACGAGCTGTTGGCCGGGACCTTGGCCAGTTACGTGTTGGGTGATTCGGTCACCCAGTTTTCGCTGATCATCGGCGTCTACCTCTTCGCCATGGGCATCGGGGCTTGGCTCTCGGGCTTCGTCGATCGGGAGCTGGTGACCCGCTTCGTGGAGATCGAGATCGGCGTAGCCCTCCTCGGGGGCTCTTCGGCGGCGATCTTGTTCCTCGCTTTCTCCCGGGTCTCCTTCTTTTTGGGCGTGCTCTACGGCGTGGTCTTGTTGATCGGCATCTTGGTCGGCCTGGAGATCCCGCTGCTGATGCGGATCCTGAAGGACCAATACGAACTCAAAGATCTGGTCTCCCGGGTCCTGACCGTCGACTACCTGGGGGCCCTCTTGGCCTCCCTATTTTTCCCGATGTTTTTGGTCCCCAAGTTGGGCCTGATCCGAGGGGCCTTCGCCGTCGGTCTATTGAATGGAGTGGTGGCCCTGGGCTGCACCTGGGTCCTGGCCGATCTGGTGCCCCGCCGCGGCCGCCTGTTGTTGTTGCGCGCCGAGGCCCTCTTGACCTTGGCCCTCTTGAGCGCCGGCCTTTATGGCGCCGACTGGTTGACCAGCTTATCCGAAGATCAGCTCTACGCCGATCCGGTGGTCTTCGCCGAAAGTTCACCCTACCAGCGGCTGGTGGTCACCGAAGGGAAGGGCGGCTTTCAGCTCTACCTCAACGGTCACCTGCAGTTCGCCAGCGTCGACGAACACCGCTACCACGAGGCCTTGGTCCACCCGGCGGTGGGCGTGGTGCGCGATCGGGGCCGGGCCCCGCGTCGGGCCTTGGTGTTGGGCGGTGGCGACGGCCTGGCGGTGCGGGAGCTGCTGCGGCACCCCGGCCTCGAGCAGGTGGTCCTCATCGATCTCGACGAGGCGGTGACTCGCTTGGCCCGGACCCTGCCGCCTTTGGTCGAACAAAACCTAGACGCGTTGGCCGATCCCCGGGTGCAAGTGGTCAACGGCGACGCGATGATCTGGCTGCGGGATGAAGCCTCGAAGGTTGAGCCCTTCGACGTGTTGGTCATCGACTTCCCGGATCCCTCCAGCTTCGGCTTGGGCAAGTTGTACACCACCCGCTTTTACCGCTTGGCCAAGCGGGCCCTGGCCGAAGACGGCGCCTTGGTGGTCCAGTCGACTTCGCCGCTGTACGCCCGCCGATCGTTTTGGTGTGTGGCCACCACCTTGGAGGCCTCGGGCTTTTTTGCTCGGGCCTATCACGCCTCGGTGCCGTCTTTTGGCGACTGGGGTTACGTCTTGGCCTCACCCCGGCCCTTCGACGTCCCGTCCCTCCCCAGCGGGCCAACTTACCGCTTCTTGACCCCTGAGCTCCTGCCGACCCTCTTTGTGTTTGGCGCCGACACCGGAAGGCTGCCGGCCGAGGTGAACAGCCTCAACAACCAGGTCCTGGTCCGCTACTACGAAGAGGAGTGGGACCGGACCACCCACTGAAGGCCCGGCTCAGCCCGGGGCGAGGGCGCGGAACAGCAGGAACAAGCCCCCCGACAAGGTCATGGAGGCCGGCAGGGTCAGGACCCAGGCCAAGGCGATGTTGCGCACCGTGCCCACCTGGAGGCCCGAACGATCGACCACCATGGTGCCCGCGATCCCCGAGGACAACACGTGGGTGGTGCTCACCGGCAGGCCCAAAAACGAGGAGACGCCGATGGTGCCCATGGCGACCAATTCCGCCGAGGCACCTTGGGCGTAGGTGAGGTGGGTGCGGCCGATCTTTTCGCCGACCGTCACCACGATCCGCTTCCAACCCACGGTGGTGCCGATGCCCAAGGACAAGGCGACGGCGACGATCACCCAAAGGGGTGCGTAGTCGGTCAGGGCGCCCAGATCTTTGCGCAGCGGGCCGAGCTGAGCCGCCTTCTCTGGGCCCAGGTCACCCAACAACTTGGGCAAGGCCCGATCGACCAAGATCAGGTGTTGGCGCACGTGCCAGCGATCTTCGCCGCTCAGGTTGGCCACCGCCGTCTGTCCACCCAAGCTGGCCTCGATCGCCTGCAGGTGGTGCCGGGCCGCGCAGACCGGGTCGGCGCCCTCCTTCGGATCTTCGGCGGGGCAGTCGCCGTGGGGCGCCAGCAACTTCTCGACCGCGATCGCCGCTTGGTAGGTCCGCTCCAGATCTTTGGGCGTGGCCTCCAGGTTGAGGGCGTAGCTGGCCGGCACGATGCCGACCAAGATCAACATGATCAGGCCGACGCCTTTTTGTCCGTCGTTCGAGCCGTGGGCGAAGCTGAC
Source organism: Deltaproteobacteria bacterium (assembly GCA_016703535.1). Taxonomy (GTDB): domain Bacteria; phylum Myxococcota; class Kuafuiibacteriia; order Kuafuiibacteriales; family Kuafuiibacteriaceae; genus Kuafuiibacterium; species Kuafuiibacterium phototrophicum. The sequence goes on from JADJBV010000002.1 coordinate 2,703,384, forward strand.
CCCGCTGCAGGTCAACACCAAAAAAGCCCGGATCCACGGGGGCGGCGGGGAGTCCCCGTGGGGCGGCTCGAAGATGCGCTCGTCCTTGATGAACTTGCGCATGGTGACCAGGGCCAAAGCCGCGACGCCGAAGCCGAACATCGGCGAGACCAACAGCGACAGGCCGACCTCGCCGGCCTTGGTCCAGTTGACCCCGGTGCCGAAGTGGCCTTCGGCCCAGGAGTTGGCGATGCCCACGCCCAAGATGGCGCCGATCAAGGTGTGAGAGGAGGAGGCAGGCAGGCCCAGGTACCAGGTGCCCAGGTTCCAGATGATCGCCGCCAGGAGCAGGGCCCCGACCATCGCCAGGCCCAAGTTGCCGCTCCGCACCAACATGTCGGGGGGCAACAGCCGGATGATCGACATGGCCACCGCGATTCCGCCCACAAAAACCCCCGTGAAGTTGCAGGCGCCCGAGAGCAACACCGCCCAGGTCGGCCTCAAGGTCTTGGTGTAGATGACGGTGGCGACGGCGTTGGCGGTGTCATGGAAACCGTTGACGAACTCGAAGCCCAACGCGACGGCCAAGGCCCCGACCAGTAGGATCGAGCCGACCGTCCCCAGGGAGCCGTCGAACAACGCGCCCATTTGCGGCCTGGCGACTACCAGGGCCGCCCCGAAGATCAAAGCGTGTCACCGAGACGTCACCGAACGTTCAGGGAGTTCCCCGCCAGAAGCGGGCCGTTGTGGTCCCCGCCAGGCCCCTGCTACAGGCCTAACCGTGGGTTTTGCGGGGACCCGGCGAGATCTCTTGACTGGGATGCTCGGGATGGCCTTCGCCGGGTGCTCGCGCCGAGGTCCCACCCTGGACTTCGACGGGGCCCTGGTCGAGGACGGCCAGGCCGAAGGTCACCGCCTCCGGGACGGCTGGGCGGTGGCCGATCCGGGGCCGCCGGTCGAGGTCCCGATCTTGATCGTGGGGGGTGGGGTGGCTGGGCTGTCGGCGGCCTGGAGCCTGCTCCGTTCGGGGCTCTCCTCCTTTCGCCTCCTCGAGTTGGGGCGCAACTTCGGCGGCACCGCCGTGGGCGGCCAAGGCCCGGGGGGCCCGTGTCCCTTCGGCGCCCACTACCTGCCGGCCCCGCTGCCCCACAACCAAGATCTCCTGGCGCTCCTCGAAGAGCTCGGCGCCGTCCGCCCCCGGCCGGACGGTCAACTCCACTTCGCCGAAGAACACCTGGTGGCCGACCCCAAAGAGCGGGTCTGGTACCGAGGCACCTGGTTCCCCGGGCTTTATCCCCGGGCCGCCTATTCCCGGGCGGACGAGGCCGAGCTGGTGCGCTTCGAGGCCCGGATCGACGCCTTGGTCGCCCAAAGGGGGGGCGACGGCCGGCGCCCCTTCAGCCTGCCCATGGCTTTGGGCAGCGAAGATCCCGAGTTTTTGGCCCTCGATCAGCTCGACCTGGGGGCCTGGCTCACCCGAGAGGGCTTCAACGGCAAGTTGGTGCGGGAACAAGCCACCTACGCTTGCCGCGACGACTTCGGGACCGAACCCGAGGTCACCAGCGCCTGGTACGGCCTGCACTACTTCGCGGCCCGCATCGATCGGCCCGGCGAAGAGAGCGCGGAGCTCCTCTCTTGGCCCAACGGCAACTTTCACTTGGTGCAACACCTCGCCAAAGTGATCGGGGATCGGGCCGAGGCCGGCCTGGTCACCACCCAAGTGGCCCCCAGCCCCGACGGCCGCCGGGCCTTGGTCACCGCCGTCGAACGCCACACCGGACGGGCCCGCCGCTATTTGGCGGACCGGGTGATCTTGGCGGTCCCCGGGCACGTGCGCCGCCGCCTCTTGTCCGGCGCTTGGGCCGCGCCCGATCCGACGCCCGACTACGCCCCGTGGTTGGTGGCCAACCTCCACCTCTCGAAGCGCCCGGGCTACGAAGGCAGTGAACTCGCCTGGGACAACGTGATCCACGGCAGCAAATCCTTGGGCTACGTGGTCAACAACCACCGGGACGGCCCAAGCCACGGCCCCACCACCTTCACCTACTATTTGCCCCTCACCGGTGATCCGCGGACCGAACGACAGAAGCTCTCGTCCCTGACCTGGCGCGACGCGGCCGACCTCGTGTTGGCCGATCTCGAACGTTGCCACCGGGATCTGCGGCGGAACTTGTTGCGCCTCGACGTCTGGCGTTGGGGCCACGGCATGGTCCGGCCCACGCCCGGCACCTTGACCAGCGTGGCCCGACGCGACGCGGCCCGGCCAGTGGGTCCCATCCACTTCGCCCACACCGAGTTGTCCGGCGTGGCGCTTTTTGAGGAGGCCTTCTTCCACGGGCTGCGGGCGGCGGCCGAGGTGCGGCTGAGCCTCGGGAGCCCCCGGTGAGCCCCTGGTTGGTTTCGGCCCGCTTCGATCTGCTCTGGCTGATCGGCCCGGCGTTTTTGGGGCTCGCCTTGGTGCCACTCCAACCTTGGTTGGCCCCCGACGGCGAAACTTCGCCCTGGTTGTGGCTGGTGTTGGTGTTGCTGATCGACGTGGCCCACGTCTGGTCCACCTTGTTCCGCACCTACTTCGATCCGGTCGAGTTGGCCCGTCACCCGCTGCGTTACAGCTTGATCCCGGCCTTGGCCTACGTGTTGGGCCTGGTGTTGGCGTCGATCTCCACGCCGGTGTTTTGGACCGCCTTGGCCTACCTGGCGGTGTTCCACTTCGTGCGCCAGCAATACGGCTGGTTGGCCCTCTACCAAAAAAAGGAGGCCCCGATCAGCCCCGGCGGGCGAGTGTTGGAGGACGCGGCGATCTATGGCGCGACCGTGGTGCCGCTGTTGTGGTGGCACGCCCACCTGCCCCGCAACTTTGACTGGTTCGTCCGGGGTGATTTTTTGCGCGGGCTGATCTCACCGGGAGTGGCCGAGCTCAGCGCCTGGGCCTACTTGCTGGTGCTGCTGGCGTTTTTGCTCCAGCAGGCGAGGCGTCGCCCCTGGCCGGTCGGCAAGGTGCTTTTGGTGGTGGGCACCGCCTGCACCTGGGCCCTCGGCATCGTCTACACCAACAGCGATTTTCACTTCACCGTGACCAACGTCATCGCCCACGGTGTCCCCTATTTTGCCTTCGTGTGGCGGGCCGGGGCCCAGGAGCCTCAACGTCCTGGCAGTTTTTTGTTTTGGCTCTACCGGCGTCGCGCGATCTGGGCCTTCTACGGGATCTTGGTCTTGTTGGCCTACCTGGAGGAGTGGGGTTGGGATCGGCTCTTTTGGCACGGCGAACAGCCCATCTTCTTCGGTCCGACCTTTGAACTTTCCCCGGGGGCGACCGCGTTTTTGCTCCCGCTTTTGGCCTTGCCCCAGGCCACCCACTACCTGCTCGACGCTTTCATCTGGCGCCGTCAGGATCTACAGGCCCGCCGCCTCGCTTTTTGATAGGAGAGGGCGGTGTTCGACTGGCGCACTCGGCAGAAGGTGAAGCGGCTGGTCGCCGAACAAGGCCTGGTCCTGCTCAACCACCGAGATCCCGAGCGGCGAGCGATCATGCAGCGCATCGCCAAGGTGAAGCGCGAGACCGATCTCGGCATCGACTACATCGAAGGCTTGCAGCTGACGATGGCGGTGGAGCGCACTCGAAAAGTCCCGGGTGAGTTGGCCGAGGTCGGCGTCTATCGCGGCGGCTCGGCCAAGTTGATCCTCCTGGCCAGCGACGGCCGACCACTCCACCTCTTCGACACCTTCCAAGGGATCCCGGCGGTGGAGGCCATCGACGCGCCCCACTTCAAGCCCGGCGCCTGGAAGGGCAGCTTGGAGCAGGTCCAAAGTTACCTGGCCGGCCACGACAACCTGCACTTCCACGTCGGCTTTTTTCCCGACACCGCCGGGCCCATCGCCGACACCCGCTTCGCCTTCGTGAACCTGGACGTCGACACCCACCAGAGCACCAAAGATGCGCTGAACGTGTTCTATCCGCGGATGAGCCCAGGCGGGGTGATCCTCTCCCACGACTACGGCTGGGCCGAAGGGGTGAAGAAGGCCTTCGATGACTTCTTCGCCGACAAACCCGAGCCGGTCCTGCGCCTCTCGGGCTCCCAATGTTTGGTGGTCAAGGTGGCCGCCGGTTGAGCCCAGGTCAGATCCGCGAGGGTCGCCGCATAGGATCCGACGTGCCATCTCGCCGCTGGTTCGTGCGATCCCTCTTTTGGGCCGGCCCCCTGTGGGCCGCCTGGGCGTGTGGGGAAGGTGGAGCGCTCCCCCGACTGCCCCTTTCGCCACCCCAGCTTTCGCCGTTGCTGCAGGCAGAGTTGGTCGACGCCTCGCCCCGATTCGTCCGGGTCTTGAAGGGGCCCGAACTGGGGCCGCTGATCCAGTCCGCCGTGACCATCTCGGCACCCGACAACAGCCTGCGCCAGACCTTGATCACCGACCAAGACGGGGTGGTGTGGCTCCCGCCGGAGCTGGAGGCGCTCGACCGGGTGGACGTCCACCTTGAGCTGCTGTCGGGGCAGCGCGGCTGGCTCGGTCTCCCTCGGGGCTCTTACACGCTGGCGGTGGACTCGGTGCGCCCGCACCCTGGCTCGCTCAACCCGGAGTACGAAGGAGAGGTCGGGGCCAACTTCTCCGAAAAACCCGAAGCCCCCTTCAACTTGGCGTTTCAGCCCCTCAGTCGAACCGGTACGGTCGTGGAGGTGTCCGCTCGTTGGACCTCGCCCTTGGTCTCGGTGACCCACCGGCCCGTCCTCTTTGGCGTGTTCATGGCTTCCACCGGTGGGTTCCGCGAGGTGGAGGGCCGCTTGGTGCCGGAGGACTGGGCCCAGGTGTTCGCGATGGGGGTGGTGGTCGAGGAGAGGGTCGCGTTCCCTCCAACTTACCCGATCGCCGAACTTCGGCCGGTCGACCATGGCCGCTTGCGCCTGGAGGTCCCGGCCGAGGTGCGGGCTCAGGCCACTGGCCTCGAGCTGCGGGCCGAGCTCCAGCTCTTTCACGGCCTCGAGCGCAGCCCGGATCACCTGGTCGGCCCGTGGGCGGTCGTCGGGCCGGACCAGGCCGCGCTTCGGCTCGACGTCCCGGCCCTGGGGGCCCCTTGGACGATCGCGCCCTGGCTCTGGATCAAGGGCGGCCCCGTCCGACAGGAGGCCGCGCCGCTGAAGTTGGCCGAAGATCGTTATCGAGCCCGACCGTTCCTCCTGCCCAGGGCGACCGGGCCGGGCCCGCGGCGGGCGAACCTGCTGGCGCCCCGAGATCCCCGGGCCCACCTGAGCCACATCAACTACACCGGCCCGGGCGGCGCCTATGGGGCCTGGGTCTTCGACGATCGCCGCGAGCTGCGGGCGCCGGAGCTGCTCGAACTCGAGGCCGCGGACCCGGAGTGGGCCCAGGGGCGCTGGGGCGCCACCGACCTGCAGCTGGAGCCGGGCTTGCCGTTCCCCTGGAACTCGGCGGTGGAGCCCGCCGTCGTCGCTCGCACCTCTGGCCCCTACTGAGCGCCGTCTCTGCGCCGCCGTGGCCCGAAATCGGTCTTGATCTCCGCCTTGGTGCGAGCCCCCGAATTCAGGGCCTTCGGTCATTTCCGGGCCCGAACCTGGGCCGAAGCCTTGACGGGATCGGTCTTTCCGCCGAGCCTCGACGGATGCGGATCACCGAGATCTTGAAGGCTGGGTACCCCTCCTTCTCCTTCGAGTTTTTTCCGCCCAAGACCCCCGAGGGCGAGGCCGACTTGTGGGCCGCGCTCCAAGACCTGAAGGAGCTGCGGCCTTCCTTCGTGTCGGTCACCTACGGCGCCGGCGGCTCCACTCGGCAGAAGACCGTCGAGCTGACCCGGCGGATCAAACACGAACTCCAGATCGAGGCCATGGCCCACCTGACCTGCGTCGGGGCCGGCCAGGCCGAACTTCGCGGGGTGCTCGAGGAGCTGAAGGGCAGCGGCATCGAAAACGTGCTGGCGCTCCGGGGTGATCCGCCCAAAGGCCAGAACAAGTTCGAGGCGACCGAAGGTGGCTTCCGCTACGCCAGCGAGTTGACCGAGTTCGTGAAGGCGGGAGGCTGGGACTTTTGCCTGGGCGGCGCCGCTTATCCCGAAGGCCACCTCGAGTGTGCCTCCAAATATCAAGACCTCCACCACCTGAAGCGGAAGGTCGACGCCGGCGCCCAGTTCCTGATCACCCAACTCTTCTTCGACAACCGCTACTACTTCGACTTGGTGGATCGGGCCCGGTCCGCTGGGATCCACGTCCCGATCCTCGCTGGCCTGATGCCGATCCAGAGCGCCGAACAGGTGAAGCGTTTCACCAAAATGTGTGGCGTCTCCATCCCCAACGCCTTGCTCGATCGGCTGGATCGCCACGCCCACGAGCCGGAGCGCATCCACGAGCTGGGCGTGGTGCATGCCACCATCCAGGCCTTGGGCCTGATCCAAGGGGGCGCTCCGGGCGTGCATTTTTTCACCCTCAACAAGTCGACGGCGACCCGGGAGATCCTGGCGGCGCTGCGGATGAACGCGCGGTTGTGAGCCCGGCGGTCTGGTTTTTGGCCTTGGGCCTGTTGCCCGAGGACGTCCGCTTCGACCCGGTGTCACCGCGGCAAGGTGACCTGGTGTTGTTGTACGTGCGGTCGTCGGCCAAAGAAGGCACGGCCGAGTTGTTCGGACATCAGGTGCCGCTGTTCCCTCTTGGTCCTGGCCTCTTGCGCGGCGCCGCGCCGATCCCGATGGAGGCCGATCTCGGGCCCCAACCGGTCTTGCTCAACCTCGGCGAGGAGCAGATGACCGCCACCGTCGACGTCTCGGGCCGCACCTTCGATCAGTCGGAGCTCACCGTCTCCAAGGAGTTCACCAAAAAACCCGACCGGGCGCTGAAGGCCCGGCTCAAACGGGAAGCCGCCGAGATCAAGGCGGTCTGGGACGCCGCGCCCAGCCGGAGCTTGGCGGTGGGCCCAGTGGTGCGCCCCGTCCCAGGGGTGACGACCGGCAACTTCGGCACCGCCCGGGTCTTCAACGGCAAAACCAAGAGCACGCACCTGGGCCTCGACCTCGACGGCGAGGAGGGGGATCCAGTGCGTTCGGTCGCCGAAGGGAAGGTGGTCCTCTCTTCGCTCCGCTTCGCCAGCGGCGGGACCTTGGTCATCGACCACGGAGGTGGCCTCTACAGCATGTACTTCCACCTCTCACGCCGGGACAAAAAGCGCGGCGAACGGGTCACCGCCGGCGAGTTGATCGGCGCGGTGGGCAAGACCGGCCGGGTCACCGGACCCCACCTCCACCTGGCGATCGTCAGCCGAGTGGTGATCATGGACGCCAAAAAGACGGGGCAAGCCCGGTCCATGTACGTCGATCCCCAGGCCTTTCTGGGCCTCACCCTGGGGGGCCCAGAGCCCACTTCGGCCCCGGAGGAGGAGGCCTCCTTCGGGGGGAGCGCAGCGAATCGTTGAAGTGTCCTCACGCTTCGGCTAGCGTCCCAGCCACCGATGGAAGAGCTCCAGCAGGTTATGGACGAACTTTTGGCGTCCAATCCCGAATGGTCGTTTTGGGAGTTGTGCAGTGAGCTCGTGAAGAAGGGCGACCTCAACTTCGAGGCGACCCAAGATCCCAACGTGCACACCTTCCTGTACCAAATGTTCCAGCGCTCCAAGGTGCGAGGGCAGGCCGGGCGCATGAACAAGGACATGTGAGCCTGTGGTCGAGCGGAATCGACGGCTCTCCAAACACCACATCCTCGGCGACTTTTTGGTCGACGACACCTTCCCCGATCTCGCCAAACGACTCGTCCCCGACGAGGTGCAGCTCGCCAACCTGGAGCGCCTCGCCTTGGTCATCGAGCGGATCGCCGAACAGTTCCCCGCCCAGTGGAAGGTCCTCTCCGGCTACCGCGATCCGGTGCTCAACGAGGCCTGTCGGCAAGCGGGCCTGCCCGCCTCCTTGGACTCGCTGCACCTCGATGGCTGCGCCGCCGACATCGAACCCCACGGCGGTGAGTTCGATCTCGAGACGGTCTACGAGTGGGTGCGGGACACCTCCCGGATCGACCTCGAAGTCCACGAAGCCGTCTTTTATCCCCTCAAAGGCTTCATCCACATCGGCGTCGAGAACAAGAAGCGGCCCACGGCCAAGCGGATCTTGATGCGTACCTGATGCGCTCGGACGATGAGCTCCTGGGCGGCAGCGATCGCGCCGCGAGCCCTTTGGATCTCACCGGCCGGTGGCAGGAGAAGTTGGCCCGGCTCAGCAAGGGCCCCCTCGACGCCACCCACGTCGCGCTGCCGGCCTTCACCTTGTTGCGGGGCGGCGATCTCTTCGAGGGCAAAAAACACCCGGGCCCCACGGCGCCGGAGCTGCTGTCGGCCTACCAGCGGGAGCAGCTGCGGATGGAGCGCAACCGGGTGGCGGGCCCCGAACACGACGCCGCGATCCCCGGGCTGCTGCGGGTGTTGGCCCAGCGGCCGGCGATCTGTCGGCGCATGTTGTTGGCCAAGCCGATCACCGTGGCCTTGATCCCGAAGGGCGATGACTTTCGACGCTACGGCTTCCCGCCCCACACCAACCCCAACGCGGCCGGGATCTTCTGGAACGACCCCAAAGGTGAACGGGCGCTGATCGGCCTGCGTGAAGAAGAGATCTTGGCCCGGCCCTGGTTGATGGCCCACGAGATGACCCACGCGGTCCACTTGCTCGGCTTCACCCAGGCCGAGCGGGACCTGCTCGACCAGTTTTTGCTCCCGGTCTACCGGAGCCGGCGCGGAAACGAAGAAGCCCTGGCGGTGTACGCCGAGCGGCTCTTTGGGGCCCAATACAGCGAGGCCGAGCTGAGATCCGGCAGCATTTACGCGAAGATCCGCCGGGAGTGGCACCCGGACCACGTCTTCGCCCGCTTTGTCCGTGAGCTGCTGGGCTAACCCCTTTTCGGGAATAAAAAACACCCGGGTACGACATTCGGCGCGCGACCCCTACAACCCGGATGACGATAATCACGGTCAATGTTTGCCCTGCGAAGTGGACTGACCGCCCTCTCCCTCGGTGTGCTGCTCGGCGCCCTCGGGTGTGAGGACGACGGCGGCGGGATCAATCGCCTGGGCGGTCGGCTCGACACCGAACTGTTGATCGACTTCGGCGACGTGCAGGTCGGCATCTTGGCCGAGCAGGCCTTGGTGGTGACCAACGGTGGGGAAGGCAACCTCAACGTCTCCACCGCTCGCCCGGCCCTGACGTTTTCGGCGGCAGAGTACGAGTTCAAGGTCGACGGCAGCGGCTTCGCGCTCCCGCCCAACGGCACCCAAGACGTGAAGGTCTCGTTTCAGCCTCTGACCGAGATGGCCGAACCCGTCGAGTCGACCTTCACCTTCGAGAGCGACGCGGCGGCGGTGACGGTGCGGGTCAAAGGGCGCGGCATCCGCTCCGGCCTGATCATCGAGCCCAACCCGGTCGACTTCGGCAACGTGTTGCCCGGCTCCAGCAAGAACCTGGAGATCAAGATCACCAACGCCATGTCCTTTGCGGTGGACGTCTACAGCCAAGCGGGCCGCTCCGGCACCCCTGAGTTGATGATCACCGCGGGCACGGGCCGCTTCGAGATCACCACGCCCGTCGAGTCGGACGGCTCCATTCTCCCGGGCGCCGGCAAGCTGGATCCCGGCGCCAGCACCACCGTCACCGCGATCTACACCCCCGACACCAACAGCGACGGCCGCACCGATCGGGCCCGTTGGATCGTCTCCAGCTGCCCGAGTTCGGTGTGTGAGGTCGACGTGACCTTGCAGGGCCGCGGCTCCAACGAAGGCCTGGAGTGTGCGCCTTCGGCCGTCAACTTCGGCGCCATCAACCCGGGCACGGTCGCCACCCGGATGGTCACCTGCACCAACGTCGCCAACGACGCCTTGCGGGTGGTCGGCCTGGAGCTCGAGTCGGGGGCCGCGCCGGCCTATCGCTTGCCTCCGGCCACCGGCCTCCCCGTCACCTTGGAGCCGACCCAGTCGATCAACTTCGTGGTGCAATATGTCCCCGACGTCTCGACCTTGGGCGCGGGTGCCCAGGTGGCGACGGTGGCGGTCCGAGGTGAGACCACCATGGCCCGGGCGCTTCAGCCTTCGCGTGTTTCCTTGACCGCCGAGACGGGCGGCCCGGCGATCCAGGTGTTGCCGGTCCAGCTCAACTTTGGCCGGGTCGCCATCGGCACCGGTTCGACCAAACGTTTGTTGGTCGAAAACAGCGGCTACACCGAACTGCAGGTCACCATGGTCGAGGCCGACTCGGCGGCGACCGGCGCCTTTTCGGCGAGCACCCCTTCCTTCAACTTGGCCGCCGGCACCTCGACGATCGTCAACGTGACCTTCCGTCCGATCCAAGTCGGGGCCGTGACCTCGACCTTGATCTTCCACAGCAACGACTCGGCCAACCCGGATCTGCCGGTGCCCTTGTCGGGTGGCGGGATCGAGCTGCCGCCGTGCAACTACCGCGCGACGCCCAACCCGGTGAGCTTCGGCGTGGTCACCGCCAACAGCGCCAGCACCCAGGCGGTCCGCATCGAGAACCTCGGGACTGACGACTGCTTGGTCAACGACGTAGAGCTCCTGACCGCACCCCAGGTGCCGGCCACCGTCTTCCGTTTGGTGAACGGCAACGAGACCGACATCTTGATCGCGCCCGGCGCTTTCAAGGACCTGCCGATCGAATATCGGCCCCCGACCGGCGGCACCGACAACGCCTACCTGACCTTCTACATCTCCAACCCGAGCGCCCCGAACCCCCAGATCCCGGTCCTGGGCACCGGTGAGGCCACCACCGAGATCACCTGCCCGCCGGCGGTCACCACCCCGGCCGGCGCCCCGGTGACCTTGACGGTCAACGCCACCACCCGGGGCACGACCATCACCGGCTACAACTGGACCATCTTGTCGGCCCCCACCGGCGGCATCGGCACCCCGAACCAGTGGACGCCCAACCCGCCCCGGGCCGCCACCGAGGTCTTTCTGCCGTACATCGTTGGCACTTACGCGGTGCAGGTGACCGTCACCGACAACACCGGCGCCACCGACACCTGCGCCATCCCAGTCATCGCCGAAGGCCACGGCCTGCGGGCCACCATGTCGTGGGACGGCACCGGCGACGTCGACCTGCACGTCACCAACAGCACCAGCCAACCCTGGTTCAGCAGCCCGAGCGACTGCTACTACTCGAATCAGTCGCCGATCTGGGACCCGGTCTACGCAGCCTCCACCGGTCCCAACCCTGATCTCGACTTCGACAACACCTCGTCCTTTGGCCCGGAGAACACCAGCATCGACCAGCCGACCATCGGCACGACCTACACCATCGGGGCGCACAACTTCGCCCGTTCGGCGGGGCGGATCGTCACCTTGGAGATCTTCTGCGGCGGGACCGTGGTGCCAACCGCGACCTTCATCTCCCGAGCGCTGATCGGCGCCGACGCCGGGAACTGCACCCCCAACGACTTCTGGACGGTGGCCACGGTGGTTTTCACCTCTGCGACCACCTGTACGGTCACGCCGGTCAACACCTACTCGACCAGCGCCGATCGTTGCCTCGCGTATTGAGCGCGGTCGCTGCAACTCAGTTGCAGGTGTTGGGTTGGCCTGGCGTACCCCAGTTGTTCTGCCAGTAAGCGAGGCCAGCGTTGTCAGCAGCGTGGCACCAAGCCGTGGGCAGGTCGTTGTTGCTCGCGTTCGGGTTCGGTACCTGGATCGGATCGAGTTGCCAGGCCCGGCCCCGCAGCGGGTTGTCGAAGGTGGCGGCGGGGGAAATGACCTCGTCGACGACGGCCGAAGGATCGGGCGGTTCGACGCCGTCCCAGCCCGGGGTCATCAAGCGGATCCGGTTTTGGTCTGAACCCCCGTTGCTGAACTCGAAGCCCCCGTACACGTAGCCCCGGGTCGCACCGCCAAAATAGCCGCCGGCGCTCCTGGCCAGGAGCACCCGAGCCCCGGGGGCGACCGGGACGCTGCTGTTGATCCGGTGGTTGCCGACCGAATCGACGGGCGCGGTGCCACCGGCCCAGAGGCGGTGGGTCAAGCGGCAGCCCTCGAGATCCAACATCCGGCCGCTGACGTTGAGCAGCTCGAGGTATTCGGCGTCGGTGTCGGCGGTGCCTTGAGGGTTGCCTTGGATCTCCACGAACACCAGATCCCCCGGCCCCGGCTCGAGCCCGGTGCCGCCGTCGAGCCCCACCACCCCTTGATCCGCGAGGCCGCCATCGGCCGGCACCCCCGCATCGGTGGCGCCGTCGGTCGGGTTGATCACGGTGCTGTCGAAGGGGGTCCCGAGATCGGCGGGCGGCGTACCGAGATCGATCGGTTCCTCCGCGTCCGCCTCAAAACCCAGGTCGAAATCGACCCCTGAATCTCGAAAGGTCCGCTCGCCCTCCCGACACGCCAGCGGGGTCAAGCAGAGCAAAAAGGCGGGGAGCAGGATCGCCGAACGCACGGGAAGGGCCGATACCACGGGCCGCGGTCGTTTTGCGACGGGCGGGCGCCGAGCGAGGGACGGAAGATCGCTTAGGAACCCAAAAAAGCAGGAGGGGGCCGATCCGTCGTCATCGGCCTTCTCTCAGCCCTTCCTTGATTCCTGCCTTCCTCAGCGGTCTTTGCGGACGGCGCGGTGGGCACCTCGCGGGACGTAAGATCGCTTAGGAACCCAAAAAAGCAGGAGGGGGCGGATCCGCGTCGGCGGCCTTCTCCCAGCCCTTCCTTGGCCCCCAAGGCTCTCGCAAGCCTCAGGCGCGCAGCCCGCCCCGCGGGCGTCGAGGGGTGGTCCGGCTTTGCCTGGCTTTGCCGGACCGGGCCCCCATGTTCTCAGGGCGTGGCGGCGGCTTCGGTGGACCCGTCGGCCTTGGCCCAGGTGTCGACGGTGCCGTCGTGGTCCTTGTCGACGCCGACGCGGTCCAGCACCCGGCCGCTGTAATACTCCCAACGATCGGGCTGGCCGTCGTTGTTGCCGTCGACCTCTTTGCGCTCCAGGACGCCACCTTTGTAGTAGCGAGTGACGTCGGGCTTGCCGTCGTTGTTGCGATCGCGCTCGGACTTGGCCAACACGCCGGCCTCGAAGGTCCGCACCTCGTCGACCTTGCCGTCGTAGTCGGTGTCCCACTCTTCTTTGGTCACTTGGCCGTCGTCGCCGAAGTAACGCCACAGATCGATCTTGCCGTCCCAGGTCACGTCCAAGTCTTGTCGCACGAGCACCGACTTCTTGGTGCCCGGCTTCTCCGGATCGTCAACCGTGTTGTAGTACTTGAAGACCTCGGGCACGCCGTTGTTGTCGAGGTCCGAGGTCCGGACGTTGGCGGTGGCGCCGGTTTGTCCGCCAGGCTGAGGGGTGCCGCGGGCTTCGACGTTGGCTGCGGGCGCGGCGGCGTTTTCCACGCCTCCACTTCGCGTCTTGCTCCCTCCACAAGCGGTGAGCAGGGTGAAGAGGGCCAGGGTCGGAAGGGTCACGCGGTGCAGCATGGAATCTGGGGAAGCATCCCCTCGCCCCAGAATCGGGTCAAGGTGGGCATGTTAGACTCCCACCCCGCGTGGGGCGCCGAAAAATCACCACCACCGTCTATCTGGAGCCCCACCAGACGGTGATGCTCAAGGCCTTGGCCGAACGCACCCAGGTCCCAGTCGCGGAGTACATTCGCCAGGGAATCGACCGGATCTTGGCCGAACATGCGGCGTTGTTGCCGGGGCAACTTGGGCTCTTCGATCCCCGTCAGCTCGGGCTGTTCCCTTTGGAGACGCTCAAGGCCGAGGCTTCACCGCTTTTGGCGGCGGCTCCGGCAGGATCGGCTCGGCCTCGTCCAGGTGGTAACGACGAGCCCGATCCGGCACCAACATGAAGGCCAGCTGGGCCATCCGGGTGCTGCGCTTGAGGCCCAAATAGACCTGGGCCTTGCGGACATAAAAACGTCGCACCGCCAGCGGCAAGTTGTTGGGATCCAGATCGGCGGCGCCCAGGGCGGTCTTGAGCTGGGCCAGGAGTTTTTGTCCCCGGCCCATGAAGGCTTCGGAGAGGCCGCCGTCCTCGAGCCTTGGCCGTAAATCGTGGGCCGCCTGGAGCCGTCGATCCAGGTCGAGGAGCAGGTCCCGCGGGTAACCTTCGAAGAACTCGGGCGCCGGGCTGATCAAGCGGGCGAGGGCCGGGCCGTCGGCGGTCAGGTTGATCGCCCCGATCTGCCGCAGCGAAAGGAGCCAACCTCGGATCCTCCCCATCAACTCGGTCAACTCGGCCATCTGCAGCGGCGTGTCGGCCTTCTTGAGCTTGGGGTCGTTGGCCATCACCCGGAGCTCCCGGAGCTGCTCCTCGAGGAGGTCCAGGTCGTCGGCCACCAAACCGAAGGGGACCAAGGCCTCCCGGTCCTGCTCCAAGAGGGGCATCAGCCGGGCCCCAGAGGCCACCACCAGGCTGGCCCGGAGCCCCGCCCCGATATTGACCAACATCGGATCCGTCGGCGCGTAGGCCACCATGGGTCGGGCGCAGGCTACTCCGAACCTGGGTCGGGCCCAACGTCGACCGGCCGCAAGTCGCAGCGAGGTGCACCCATCCGGGACCCCAAGCAAGCCGAAGGCGCGCAGCGAGGCGCACCTCGCGGAGAGGGGTGGATGGGCTTTGCCCATCCGGGACCCCAAGCAAGCCGAAGGCGCGCAGCGAGGCGCACCTCGCGGAGAGGGGTGGATGGGCTTTGCCCATCCGGGACCCCAAGCAAGCCGAAGGCGCGCAGCGAGGCGCACCTCGCGGAGAGGGGTGGATGGGCTTTGCCCATCCGGGACCCCAAGGCCGCGGGCCTATCAGGGGCACCCCTGAGGGCGAACTGCAATTCTCCGAGCATGGTCCGCGTGGCCCAAATGCGGTAAGAGTCCCCCGCCGTGAACCAACCTGTCACCGAACCGCTCGGCCCCACTTCGTCGAAGCGGCTGCGAACCCTCCTGTTGGGGGCCGGGTCTTTGGGCCGGGCTTTCCTGCGTCGGCTCCGGGACCAGGGGGCGCCGGTGGACCTGGTCGGCGTGGTCACCGCTCACCACGGCCGCCGGCTCGATCCGGCGGGCTTCGAAGCCGGGGCCTTGCTCGGGCTGATCGAGACGGAAGGCCTGGGCGAACATGGCCCCAACGACTTCAAGAAGATGCTGGAGCTGACCAAACCCGACGTGGTGGTCGAGTGCATCCCGCAGAACATCAGGAGCGGCGAACCGGCCCTGGGCTACATGCGCACCACCCTCGATCAAGGGGTCCATCTGGTCACCGCCAACAAGGCGCCGATCGTGCTCGGGTATCGGGACCTGCTCCACCGGGCCAGCCGCACTGGCGCCAAGTTCCGCTTCGAGGCCACGGTCCTCGACGGCCTGCCGATCTTCACCTTCTTGTCCCAACTCCAGGGGGCCAAGGTGACCCGGGTCCGGGGGGTGCTCAACGCGACCTCTTCGGTGGTCCTCGAGTCGGTCCAGCTGGGCTCGACCCGCTCTCGAGGTTTGGCCCGGGCCCAGGCCCAAGGCATCGCCGAGGCCGACAGCGTGCTCGATCTCGATGGCTGGGACGCGGCGGCCAAGTTGGCGCTGTTGGCCAACGTCTGGATGGGCGGCGCCCTCCGGATCGTCGACGTGGCCCGGAGCGGCTGCGACTCGGTCAAGGACGAGAAAATTCGCCTGTCGGCCGAGGCCGGCGCCCACTACCGTTTGGTTGGAGAAGTGGTGCGCCAAAACGACGGCATCATCCGGGCCCAGGTCGAGCCGGCGGCCATCGAGCCCAACGATCCGCTTTATTCACTCAAGGGATCGTGTGGTGGCCTGACCGTCGAGACCGACCAGGGACACCAATTCACCCTGCTGCAGCAGGTGGCCGGCATCGATGACGCCGCCGCCGGGCTGGTCCACGACATCAAGGCCCTCGTGGCCGGCCTGCCCCAGGTCTGAGCCACCCCACCATCAGCAACAGGCCCCACCATCCCAGGGGGGTGGGGTCAAGGCCCGCCGCCCGGCACCCGCAGGTGCTACCGGGGGTGTTGAGGGACAGGGGGTCGGGCTCCGTTGCCATCGGGGTACCGCCATCGGTGAGGGGGACGGGGGGCATGGGCACGGCCTCGCAGTCGAACGCGCAGAGTTGGGCGCTTGGTGAACAGCAGTGTTGGCTGTCGCAGTCGGAGTTGGTGGTACAGCCTCGGGTGCACATCGGCTCGCCCCCGGGCGCGGCGCCGCAGATCTCGGCTTGGGTCCGATCGCACTCGCTGACGGTGGTACACTTCTCGCCCAGGCCTCTTCGCCCGGCGGTCGCCAACGTGAGCGCGAGGGTCATGCGGCCCCAGGTCGCCTCTTCGTAGACCTGGGCCAAGTGGCGAAGCCGCTGATCGAGGCGCTCGAAGTCCATCCGATCGGCGCGCTTGAGGCCGTTGGACAACAACACCACCCCCACCGGCCACTCGGCGTGGGTGACCGGCGCCGGTGAACGACGACCGCTGGCGGCGATGATCCCGGCGATCGAAACCTGGAACTCGGAGTGGGCGGCCAACGAGACGTCGTAACCCAAGCGGTGGGCCGGGGTGGTGTCGGCTCGGAGATTGAGCCAGCTGGGAGAGACGTCGCCGTGGGCGGTGACCAAGGCGCGAGGTTCGACCTCATCCGAGCCGGCCACGCCCATGAAATAAAGATCCAGCGCTGAAAAACGGGGTGGCGCCGCCGTCGCTCGGGCCGTGCGCCGATCGCCGTCGACCTCCCAGCGGTTGCCTTCCATCGGGCTGCGATCGGTGTCGAAGAAGAAGGACCAGTGGCTCGACTGGCGGCCGC
This sequence comes from Deltaproteobacteria bacterium, assembly GCA_016703535.1. Classification (GTDB taxonomy): domain Bacteria; phylum Myxococcota; class Kuafuiibacteriia; order Kuafuiibacteriales; family Kuafuiibacteriaceae; genus Kuafuiibacterium; species Kuafuiibacterium phototrophicum. Next base: position 2,720,103 of record JADJBV010000002.1, read on the forward strand.
GCAAGGTGTCCCTCGGCAGGAAGTCTTGCTCGAGCTCGGCGTAGGCCAACCAACGATGGGCCAACTCATGGACGAAGGCCTCCTCGAAGTACGCGGGGCCCGCCGCCTCCAGCTCCGCGAAGGGGCCCATCCAGATCACGCCGTCGAGTGGAGAGTCAGGGGTGTCGTCGAAGAGTTCGGTGGCCCGCCCGATCCCCAGGCCCGACACGTCGTTGGCCAGTGGGGTGTAGAAGAGTGCGGTCCCGCCTTCATCGAAGGTGGTGAAGACCATCAAGGCCTTGACCGTGTCGCCTTCGACGTCGCGCCAGGCGTCTCGGGCCAAGGCGAAGGCCTCCAGATAACCTTGATCGCTGATCCACGGCGCCGCCGGCAAAGTCAGGGCGCCATCGACCACGTAGAGGAAGTGGGGCGTCGCCACCACCTGCCGCGGTTGGCTGTAGCGGATCTGGGGGCGCTCGGGATCGAGGCGCGCTTTGAGCCCGAGGCGCAGCACTTCGGCCTGTTCTTTCGGAAGATCCAGGGCCCGGGGAGGTTGGGCCCAGCCGTCGGTGGCCGCGCCGAGGACCACCCAAACGGCCCCGAAGGCGCCCAGGGCGGTCCGGGGGATCAGTGGCCTGACCTCTGGGCTCGCTCCTCGGCCTGTTGCCTTCGCCCGAGCTCGGACTGGAGGACCTTGGAGGGCAGGGTGCGGCCGACCAGATGGGAGACGTGTTCGCTGGCCAAGATCAAGCGATCGAGCGAGACGCCCGAGTCGTAGCCCATACCTTCGAGCATGTAGATCAGGTCTTCGGTCGCCAGGTTGCCCGAAGCGCCGGGCGCGTACGGACAGCCGCCCAAGCCGCCAAAGGCCGAGTCGAAGGTGGTGATGCCGCAGTCCAGGCCGGCCAACACGTTGGCCAAGGCGGTGCCCCGGGTGTCGTGCATGTGCAGCGCCAACTTGGAGAGGGGCACGTCGGTCTCGAGCCGCCGCACCACCTCGCGCACTTGTTTGGGCACACCGACGCCGATGGTGTCGCCGAGGCTCACCTCGTAGACGCCCATCGCCAAAAGTTGATGGACCAACTCGTGGGGGCGGGCCGGATCGACCGGGCCTTCGTACGGACAACCAAAAACCGTCGACAGGTAACCGCGGACCCGGAGCCCCATGGCCAACGCCGCTTGAGTGACCTCACCGAGCACCGCCAGGGCCTCGGCCACCGACTTGTTGATGTTCTTTTTGGAGTGGGCTTCGGTCGCGGACATGAACACCGCGATCTCTTCCAAGCCCGCCGCCTTGGCGCCTTCCAGGCCCAACTTGTTGGGGACCAGGGCGCTGTACACCACCCCCGGCCGGCGCGGGGCTCGGGCCGCGACCTGAGCGTGATCGGCCAACTGCGGGATCCACCGGGGCGAGACGAAGCTGGTCAGCTCGATGCGGCGCAGGCCGGCGTCGGCCAACATCCCCGCCAGGGCCAACTTCTCGTCGGTCGGGACGAAGGCCACCTCGTTCTGCAGGCCATCCCGCAGCCCGACCTCGTAAACGCTGATCCGCTCGCCCATTCGTTCGCCCTGCGCCTCCCAAGTTAGGGGCCGGCCGCCCCTCAAGTCAAAGCACCCCACGTTGACATTATGTTCCGGGCTTTGGCAGAGTTCGCCCCGTTGATTGAGCAGTCAATCAACGCGCGGGTCGCCCCCGCCGAAAGGATTGAAAGCCCGATGAGCGACGTCACCTGCAAGGACATCTTCGACAAGCACATTCCGGAACGCCTCAAGGCCAAGCCGGAGGTCGCCCAGAGCATCAAGTCCTCTTACCAGTTCGACCTGACCGGCGACGGCGGCGGCAAGTGGGTCGTGGACCTGACCAAGGCGGAAGACCAGGTCAGCGAAGGCACCCACCCCAGCCCGGGCGTCACCGTCACCATGACCGCCAAGGACTTCCTGGACTTGGTGAACAAGAAGCTCAACGGCCAGATGGCCTTCATGCAGGGCAAGCTCAAGATCAAGGGCGACATGTCCTTGGCCCTCAAGCTCCAGCAGATCCTCGGCTGAGCGACCTTCGCATGGGGCCCCTCGCTGGCGTCCGGGTGCTCGACTTGTCCCGGCTGCTCCCGGGGCCCTATGCCACCTTCCTCCTGGCCCACCTGGGGGCCGAGATCATCAAGGTCGAAGACCCCAAGGGCGGCGACTACGCCCGTTGGTACCCGCCGCTTTTTGGCGAGCCCCCGACCGGCGCCAGCTTCCAGGCCCTCAACCAAGGCAAACGCAGCGTCGCCTTGGATCTCAAGCAGCCCGAGGCCAAGGTGGCGTTGCGAGCGCTGGTGGCCCGGGCCGACGTTTTGGTCGACTCCTTTCGCCCGGGGGTGCTGGAGCGGCTCGACCTGGATCCACTCCAGCTGATGGCCGAACACCCGAGGCTGATCTACTGCGCGATCACCGGCTTTGGTCGGACCGGCCCCGACGCCCAGCGGCCCGGCCACGACCTGGGTTATGTGGCCCGGGCTGGCGTCCTGGGGCTTTCGGGACCGGCCGCTCACCCCGTCGCGCCCGGCGTGCAGATCGCCGACATCGGCGCGGCCTTGGTGGCGGTGGCCGGGATCAACGCGGCCCTCTTGTTGCGGGCCCAGACCGGTAGAGGTTCGGTGGTCGACGCCTCGTTGTTGGAGGCGGCCCTCAACTTCGCCGCCTTCCCGTTTTCGGCCTTTGCCGCCGGTGAAACGCCGCAGCGGGGCCAAGAGCTCCTCGACGGCTCCCGCCCTTGTTACGGTGTGTATCGCTGCCGCGACGGCTTTTTGGCGGTCAGCGCCCTGGAGCCCAAGTTTTGGCAAGCCTTCCTGCAAGTGGTCGAGTTGCCGCACCTCTTGGGTTCGGCCTTGGATCTGGGTGAAGCGGGCGAACGGGTGAAGCGGGAGATCGAAGATCGGCTCCTGACCCGGACCCGGGCCGAGTGGATGGCCTTGTTCAACGGGGTGGAGGCCTGCGTCGAGCCGATCTCTTCCAGCCTCCAGGAGGTCGCCCAAGATCCCCAGGTGATGGCCCGAGGCGCCCTTTCACCTTTGGGGGTCCAGACCCCGATCCGGGTCCACGATCCCCTGGCCAGCTGGGCACCCACGGCCTTGTCGCCGGCCCCCGCCTTGGGCGCCCACACCCGGGACGTGCTTGAAGAGGCCGGTTTGCCCGCCGAACTGGTGGATCGGCTGGTCGCCGGATCTGCTTTTTGACCTCCGATCTGAATCGGGCTTCCATGTCCCATGGACCAGGGGCGACGCAGGAGGGGCCGAGTTGGGCTCTTTGGACTCGTGTTGCTCGCTTCCCTTTCGGCCGAAGCCCGGGCCAGCGATCCCTTCGGCAAAGCAGACCGGCCCACCGCCACCGGCGTGCCCGTGTCTTACGTCGAGCGCCCGATCGTCACGCCCTTTCGCAGCATGGAGGTCTTCGGAACCGTGCCGGTGGTGCGTTTCTCTCCGGGAGATCCGGTGGCCGGGATGCAGCTTGGTGTCCGGCACGGCCTCTATCAAGACTGGGAGCTGGGCGCCCTGTTGTGGCCCTTCGCGTTCAAGGACGGCGTCGCGGTCGATGGCCCGCCGAGCCTCTTTGCGGCCCGTCGGTACGTCCTTTCACCCAACCTCGAGCTGGCGTTGTACGGCCGCATCGCGGTCCCGCTGATCTTCCAGGCTTGGGGCGCCGAAGCCAGCGTGCCGCTGCTCTTCCACTTCGGCCCACTCCGGATCGACACGGGCGTCGGCTACCTCTACACCGAAGGCGCGGAGATCGGTCGGCACGCGATGTTGGTCCCCTTCCGGATCAGCCTCCAGGTGTTGACCGAGCTGCGCCTCTCCTTGAGCGCCAGTGGTCAGATGGCCCGAGGACCGGCCGGGCGCTCTTCACCGCTGGTGGGCGCGATGGCGGTGGGCGCTGAGGTCGCTTACACCATCCCCGAAGAGGTCGGCGGCGCCTTCTGCGATCTGGTCTTGGCCGGGGCTTTGACCGAGGTGGTCCGCACCCCTCGAGGGGTCGACGCTGATCCCTTCGCCTCTTGGGCCTTGAGCCTTTCGGCGCGCTTTTATTTCTACTTCGGTCACTCGACCTGGGAAGACGACAGCTTCATCGACTGAGGCCGCTACTTCTCGGCCCAACCCCGGAAGCGCGGGGCCGCAAAGCGGGGACCCTCACTTTCATAACGTTCGACCGGCCCCAGGCGAAAGCCGGCGCCTTCGACCAGCCCGGGCACGTCCCGATCGAGCTGGCAGCCGCCGCCGATGAACGCCCACACGCTCCGCAAGCGAACTTGCAAACGATGCACCGCCGGATCGTCGGAGCGGCCGTGCTCGAGGAAATAAAGTCGACCGCTGGGCCGCAGCACCCGACGGGCCTCGGAAAGGGCCTGCTCGACGCCCGGGATGGTGCAGAGGGTGAAGGTCGCGACCACCCCGTCGAACTCCCCTTCCCCGAAGGGCAACTCTTCGCCCCGGAGCGGCGCAAACTCCACGGGGAAGGGCGCGGCGGCGATCCGATCTTTGGCCATCTTGGCGCCGGTGTCGGTGGGATCGATGGCGAACAGCTGGCTCACCGAAGATGGATAATGGGGCAGGTTGAGCCCCGACCCGAAGCCCAACTCCAACACTCGTCCGCTCACTTCGGCCAGGGCCAGGTGGCGCTCTTCGGCCACCGCTCGGGTGCCGATCACCCGATCGACCACCCGGGGCAAGACGACCCGCTCGTAAAAGCCCATCAGAGGGCCTCGAACAAACGGAGCGGCCGAAACACCCGCTTGGCCCACGACGCTTCGGTGTGGGGCGCGCCGGGTTCGTGCCAGTGCCAGAGGTCCTTGTTCCAGCGGTAGCCCATGTCCGCCAAGGCGTCGGCCATCTTGCGGTTGCTGTCGTAGTTGTCGTGGCCGCCCGGGACCCCACCCGAGTCTAGGTAGAAGATCGGTCGGCGCAGAGGGCGACCTTCCGCGACTCGCCGCTGATAGCGGCTTTGCATGGTGTCGCCGTTGCTCTTGGGGTCGAGGGCGCCCCAGCCGAAGGTGCCGGAGAGAGAGATCACCGCGTCGTAGGAGTTTTCGTAGCGATCGGCCAGGTGGTAGCTGACCAGGCCGCCCAAGGACGAACCCATGACGCCCACCCGCCGAGGCGCGCCGTAGCGGGCCTCGATGTGCGGTTGCACGTGCTCTCTGACCAACTTGGCGTAGCGATCGCCGTCGCCGCCCACTTGCTTGCCTTCACGCCACTCGACGGTGTGGGTCATCTCGGCCCGGCGATCGGGGCCGTGATCGATGCCGATCACCAAGGTATGGGGCCCGGCCGCGTGTTGCAGCCGCCAGCCGCCGTGGGGCGCGCCCGGATTGAAGAGGTTCTGGCCGTCGTGGGTGTAGAGGTGGTGGGTCGGCTTTTTGGCCGGGACCCAGACGCGCAGCGATCGCGGCGGCAGGCCTTCGCCGCTGAACAGGGGCCAACGCTCCAGGTGGGCACCTTGGGCCTTGCTCACCGAAATTTCTCCGTGGTCGTCGTAGGCGTAGTTGCGGGCCCAGGGATCGGGCCGGAACTGACCATCGGGGCCCACCAGTTTGTAACGCCCGGCGGCGGCCTTGGGGACAAATGCAACCCAAAGGTTGCCTTTTTGCTCCATCACCTCGGGCCGCCAGCGGTTGTGATCGCCTGCCAAGGCCACCGGGCCCGGGCCGGCCGAGGCGTAGTAGTAGCCTTCTGGCGTCGCCAACGGCCACCCGCCCGAATAGGCGACGCGCAAGAGGCCCTCTTCGACCGGGAGTTGGCCTTGGGTCATGGCCTGGAGCAGCTCGACGTCGCTGGGCCCGCCCGGGCGGCGGCCCCCGAAGATCTCGGCGATCGCCGGCGCGAAGTGGTCGGGGTTGGGCGGTGGCGCGAGGACGGGCGGCGAGGCCTCGGTGGTAGGGGCGAGGTTCCGCGGGGCACTTCGTCCCAAGCCGTCGATGCCGCTCACGCTTCGGAGCCTGCCAAAGCCGGGGCGCCCGGTCATCCCCCGAAGTTCGGTCCGGGCCCAGGAGCGGTGTCAGATCGCGGCGCCCAGGGGCGAAGTAAGCTCCGATGAGTCCTCTTGCCCATGCGCGAACGCTGCTCTTTGCCCTGATGTTCACCTGGTGGGCGTTTCCCGCGGGGGCCGAGCCGATCCCGGTCTGTGACGAGAGCTGCGAGCTCAGCTGCGATGAGTGCGACCAATGTACGGCCTCCAACGGGTGCCCCAAGGCCTGCGATGAGTGCGAACGTTGTGAAGAGGAGTGTGTGTATTGGGACTCGACGCCGATCTGCAACTACCTGGATCGAGGGCTCAACGACCACGAGGTCTTCACCCAGGATGGGTATCCGGTCTTCCAGGACAACCTGCGGGTCTTGGACGATCTCGATCACCTCAAGTTTGGCCTCGATCTACCCGGCGGTCACTGCGTGGCCAACAACCACCCGGTCCCTTGCGCGGACAAGGATGACAGCACCGAGTGGTGGATCGACTCGGTCAGGCTCTCGAGCGGCGGGGTCCTGCTCTTTCAAGCCGACAAGCCCGTGGGGGCCATCAACCTCCTGATCGCCCGAGGTGGAGCCGGCGATGATGGCATCGTCGGCTTCAGCCGGGACGAGCTGCGAGCCAACCCGAGCTGGGGCCTGAGCGAAAACGACCTCCAACTCTGGTTCACGCGCCTTCCGGTGTTGGTGGACGACGACGCCGACCCCACCACGCCGCCGCCCATCCCGGATCCCGTCCCGGGGTTGGCCCCTGGAGTGCTCGAGTTCACCGGCGCCGAGCTGGCGGAACAGTTCGAAGGCCTGCTGGGCCGAGAGCTGGCCAGGTTCGCCAAAGAGGGCGACTGCGAGGGCAAGACGTACTGCGGCAACTCGTTTTTCGGGGCCCATTGGAGCGGGACTTACGGCCTCCCGATCCCCGACTGCGACTTTGGCGCCTGCCCAGCCGTGGGTGCTCGCAAGCCGTCGCCCTTCGTCGAGGTCAGCCCGGGGAACTCGCCCAACACCTTGCGGGTCTCCGCGGACCTCGAGGTCGTCCTCGGCATCCCGGATCTGCTCGATTGTCCCTTTGGTCCACCCTGCGCGCCCAATACCCCGAAGGGCCAGACCTTCGCGACTTTGGCGAGCGCCGGGTTCCAACTCGACTACGAACTCCAGTGCATCGAGGACGGCGGGGCCTTTGTGGTCCGGCTGGAGCGCACTGGGCTGTCCGTCGATCTCGAAGGGCTGCCCTTCATCGACCTGCTGGAAGACCGAGTCAGCGGCCAAGTCGACGACTACCTGGGTGACTCGGCGAGCCAGAACCTGCCCTTCAGCTTCCCGGCCTGCCCGCAGGTCTCCGACGTGGTCACGGTCGGCGCCGACGGTGGCCTCACCTTCGCGGCGCGACCTTATCCGCCCGGGAGCAAGTGGATGGCCTCGACGGTGCCCGTTCGCTATGCGCGGTGGGCCGTGGTCCCGCCAGCCGTAGCGCCGCGGACCGCGATCCAGAACCAGTTTGGGGCCCACGTGGCCAACATCCCCTGGACGGGCACCTTGGCCTCTGCGGTCCCCGACACGATCAGCGGACCGATCAACCCCAACGAAAAGCGGACCTTCGCCCAGATCCAGGAGGCGATGGCGACGATCGCCGCGTTGCAGGCCTTGTGTCCCGCGATCAACTTCGACCTCCTCAAGATGCCGCCCTTCGATCTCGACCCGGCGCAGGCCATCCTCTGCAGCTCGGCGGCCGTTGGCCCGCTCAACAACAGCCGCTGCAATGACCTCGGCAAGATGAAGGCCTTCTTGCTGCAGAAGGAGATCAGCCTGAAGTGCATCCCCGCCGGCCCGCGGACCAACGCCAGCATGGCGGCGATCTACCAAACGGTCCTGGACGCGATCGAGGTAGCCCAAGGGATCGACCTCCCGCCCCTCGAGCAACAGCTCCCTATCTTGGGCCTGAAGATCGACGTCAAGACCGGGCGGCTGGGCGCGAAGGACAACTTCGCCTTCGTCGACTTCTCGGATCCGGCGGAGGTGCCCGCGGCGGTGCGCCAAAAAGTCGGCTGCCGCAATCGCTCCAAGAAGTCTCTGGTGCCCAACCCTTACGAATATCCGGGCTGCGCCGATCCAGACGATCCGCAGTTGGCCGGCACCCCCGGCTGCCCCTGTGCGCCGGTGGACATCTTCACCACCGAAGACGTCGCCGACGACGGCGGCTTCCCGGACGGTGTTGGGAGCTACCCACCGGCGAACTTCAACGGCCCCGGGCTCTACTGCGATGACGGCCTGGCCACCGTCCCGGGCAATGAGATGGTCTGCGGCGCCATCACCCAAGGGAACGGGACCTTCCCGGTTTGTGTGGAGTGTGGGGTCACGACCAAAACCGGCTGCGCTTGCAGCGAAGACGCCGATTGCCAGGGCCAGGAGGAGGGCCTGATGTGTTGGGGCGCCGACGACGTCTGGCCCGGCCAAAGTCGTGGCGGCAAGTGTCTGCCCGCGCCCGTAGGCAAAGATGGCCGTGAGGCGCTCGAAGAGATGCCTTGGTTCTGCTTGGACAACTGCGTCTCCCTGGGCATTTTCCAGGACTGGAACGTGCCAGGGTGTCTCTTTCGCCAGAGTGGACCGGCCTGGCCCCACGGGACCTGCGTCGACCTCTCGCCCGACGGTCCGTGCATGCCAGGTGAGTGCCAGGACAGCGAAGGCGAGTGTGGGGTCCAGCACTGCGTCGAGTGCGTCGTCCACCAAGACTGTCCGGCCCTCGGCTTCCCCGACGACTACGCCTGCGACAGCGGTGGGCACTGTGTCCCGCCCGAGTGTGGGGGGCCGGAGATCGACTTCGCCTATTGCCAGCTGTTCCGCTAACTCCGTCCTTGCTCCTGGTTTCGCGCCTGACCACGATGGGCCGTGCCACTGCGCGTCGGGCTCCTTTTTTGCCTGCTCCTGATCTCCGGCCGAGCCTACGCTCAGACTGGGAGTTCGACCGTCAGCGCCCCGATCCCGGCCACCACCGCCCCGCCGCCGACGCCGCCGCCGGCGCCGACGGCTCCGACCTCGACCCCCGAAGGGCGGCCGTCGCTGGTGCGGGAAGGCACCGGCGAAGGTCGTCCGCCCAGACCCGAGGCCGCCGAACCTCCGACGGGCGGCGTTTACGCCGAATTTGGCCGAGGCATCACCATGAGGAGCTCGGACGGCGCGGTGTCGCTGGCGATCCGGGCCCGCCTGCAAGTGCGAGGCACGGTCGAGGTGCCGGAAGAGGACCAAGAAGAGGACCCGGCGGTGTTTTTTCAGGCCCGTCGCATGCGGCTGGTTTTTTTGGCCGAGGCCAAGGAGCAACACCTGCAGCTCTACGTGCAGCTGGGGATCGCGCCCGCCGACATGGAGGCGGATCTGTTGGTGCCACTCCGGGACGCGACCATCATCTGGACCGGGCTCCGGGATCTCTCGCTGAAGGCGGGGCAGATGAAGGTCCCGTTCAATCGGGAGCGGGTGATCTCTTCGTCAGCGCTCCAGTTCGCCGATCGCAGCAACACCAACGCCGAGCTCACCTTGGATCGAGACGTCGGCCTGCAGTTCTTCTCCAACGACCTCTTCGGATTGGGCGGGATCTTGGGTTACCAAGCCGGCGTCTTCAGCGGTGATGGTCGCAACCGCTTCGTCGAAGACTACGGCCTGCTCTACGTCGTTCGCCTGCAAGCTCAGCCCCTCGGGCGCATGGATGACGCTTACGCGGAGGCCGACCTCACCCGAGAAGAGCGCCCCCGTTTGTCCTTGGGCTTGGGCGGCGCCTACAACCAGCGGAGCCGTCGCCAGCGCAGCACCCACGGCGCCGTGTATCGACTCGAAGGCTTCGATCAGCTCCACGCCGAGGCCGATCTGATCTTCAAGTACGCGGGGCTTTCGGTGCAGACCGAGCTGCTCCTTCGCAAGGCCTCCGAGGCCCGGCAGGAGGGGCAGGTCAACGGGTTCCCGGTGGTCGAATCGAGCCGCTCCGGCCTCGGCTACATGGTTCAGGTCGGTTACGTGTTGCCCAACTTCGTGGAGTTGGCCCTCCGCTGGTCCGACGTGAAGCCCTTGCCCGGGGTCGAGACCACCCTCCAGAAACAGCGTGATCTCTCGGGGGCCTTGGGCTGGTACGCCTCGGGCCACGACCTCAAGATCCAGGCCGACTACACCTATACCTTCGGCCGGGACTTCGGGATCGGCAGCCACCTGGTGCGCACCCAGATCCAGGTCTACTTCTGAGGCGTTCGGCCATCCGCGCCGGGGAGCCGCCCTTCCTTTCCCCGGAAGGCCACTTGATCTGTCTGACCCACCTCATCTTAGGTCGTGCTGGTGCGCCCCATGCACGCCCGGTTGCGAACGTCCTTGGCCTTGGGGGCTCTCGCCTGCCTGGCGCTCCTCCTCCTCCGCTCCCGAGGACCCAACGCTCCCGAGGAACGACCCGCCGATCCGGCAGCGCCCGCGCCCGAACCGCCGACGACGCCAAGTTTGCCCGAGGAGACCCGCACCGCGACCAGGGGGTCGGTCACGACGGGGACCGGCGGGGAGGCAGATCCTGCCCGCGGCTTGGGCGCCTTCATCCACAGCGAGGAGGCGTGGTTGGAGGGCGTCGAGGTTCGATTGAACGAACTCGACGGCCTGAAGGCTACGGTCGCTCGCTGCACGAGCGGTGGTGGGATGGGCTACGTGCGTTGTCCGCTCGGTACGCTCTTCCCCGCGGGGCGATACGAGATCGTGGCCAGCCATCCAGGGTTCCTCAGCGATGTTCGGCGGGTGGACCTCGACGGGAAGGTCGTCGGGATGAAGTGGGTGAGCCTCCGGCTGATCCGCGACCAGCCGGCCAGGGGCATCGTCGTGGACTCGGAAAGCGGCTTGCCGGTGGAGGGCGCCTGGTTGTCGCTCTGCGAGCAAGGCTCGTCCTCGTCGACCGATCGGGATGGGCAGTTCGAGATCTCGCCGCTGGAGCCCCCATTCCCCACGGACACCAGCCCGCGACCGGGTCGGCGGCAATCGGCGGACTTCTGCGTCCACCACCCTGACTACCAGCCCCTTCGATCGTCTGTGCAGGACTGTGTCCCCCGCTGTCGGCTCAGCCTTCAACCGTTGGGCGGGCGTCTGCGCCTCGAGGTAACGGGCGTCGCGGGTCCGTTGGAAGGCGCGACGGTCTGGTCCACCGAACACAAGTCAAAGATCCGGATTGGTCGCACCGGACCGGACGGCGTCCTCCAGGTGCCGGCGCCCGCAGGTGAGACTGCCGTCGCGGTTTGGGTCGAGGCTCCGGGCCACGCGGGGCGGGTGTGTTGGGCCAAGGACGAAAGCGAACTCTACCTCGGATCCTGCCGGCTCGAGCCGGGCGCGCCGCTGGACGGCCAGGTCAAAGATGATAGTGGAGATCCGGTGGGCGGGGCTCGGATCGAGGCCGAGTGCAGTAAGGACGGCTTGCTCGGGCTCCACCAAGTCCTCGCCAGCGACGCGTCCGGGCGCTTCTTGATCGAGGGTGCGCCGAACCCCGGTTTTTGTGTCCTCCAGATCTCGGCGCCCGGTCTCCTCGCCACCAAGATCAGAGAGCCGGCACCGGCGGGGCGCCACACCTACGTGTTGAGCGGGGGGGGGCGACTGAAGGTGCAGGTGGTGGACGGGCGTTCCGGGCTCCCGGTGGACAAGTTCTCATGGATCCATCGCGGGTCATCGAGTTTTGGTGCTGACGTGGTCTTCGACGAATCCGGCACCTTCGAGGTCGGGCCCCTCGAGGAAGGATCGCACCGAATCTCCATTCGAGCGCCGGCCTACCAAGAACAGGAGGCCGAGGTCCTCATCGGTCCGAATCAGCGCCGGTCTTTGAACATCGTCATGGCGGTCGGAGCGGAGGCCACTATCAAACCCTCGGGCGGTGGCCCAATGCCCGGCTGGGCTTACCTCCGGGCCCTCGCCGACAGCCGTCACTTTGAGAGCAAGCTCTACCCGGCAGGGGCGTTGTTCAGTGGGCTCGCACCTGGTCTGTATGAGTTGACCTGGATGGAAGAGCACCAAGCCGGTGGGTCGAAACCAACGGTGCGGGCCCTCTCCTTGCCCCTGGTTATCGAGCTGGCCCCCGGCGCCAACGACCTGGAGCCCGAGGTGATCTGGCGAAACTCCGAGTGGCGCCCGAAAGAGTGATCGCGGCGGTATGAGCCCGCGGAACTTCCGCGCCTCGGGGGGTGTCCAAGGGGAATGGCCCGGCTCCTTCCTCCGGCGGAAGCGGCGTTCTTGCTGCACGCTCAGCTCCTCCTTTGGTGGCTCTTTCGGGCCTTCGGGGTGGAGCCGTTGGGGAACGTCCCGGGGGACCTGTTTCCCTTCGAGTTGTCCTTGGGGTTGGCGATCGGGGCGGGCTACGGCCTGTTGTTGGGGACCCCGCGTTATCTGGTGGCGCCGCTGTACGCTCGGGGGACCGCGGTCTTGGCGGCCTTGTTCGCGATTTTCACCAGCCCGGCCTTGTTGACCCAGGCCCCGGTGGCCCACCAGAACTTCGGGCCAGGGGTCGCTTTGATGGTGTTCGGCCTGTGGGCGGGCCTTTCGACCGGGTGGCTCAAGGAGCTGCGGCGTTTGCGGCGGGCCCGGGCAGAGACCTTGCTCCGCTTTTCCCAAGCGGCGGTCGACTCTTCGGTCGGCGTGGCGTTGCGGATGCTCGACGCGGCGGACGTGGCCTTGGGGCTGCGGGCCGATCGTTTGGATCCCCAAAAGAAGGCGGTTTTGGTCGGCCGAATTTTGGCCCTGCGCCGCTCGGCTGAGGGTGAACCGGATCCGCGGCAACTCCTGGTCGCGGTCGATCAGCTGGCCGCCGAAATGATGAGCGAAGGTGCGCCGTGGGCGGCTCGGGATCGGAGTTGATCGCAACGGCCCCCCGGGTCGTGCCATGCTCCGCCGGGTGTCGATCCTGGGGCGTTACATTCGATGGCTTCACACCGGCTGGCCGGCCGGCCTGGTCGAGAAGATGCCCGAGGTCCAAGCCGACGGGACCTGCGCTTTGCCCGGCGTTCGGGTGGTCGGAGATCTGACCGGCATCCCGCTCCTCAAGTTCGCGGCCGACTCGGGGGCCAAGGCTGTGCAAGCCATCTTGCAGGAGCCGGACTTCCAACCCGGGGCCCACGCCGACGCCTTTGATCTGGTGATCGTGGGCGGTGGGGTCTCGGGACTGTCGGCGGCCCTGCTGGCCAAGGCCCAAGGGCTTCGATTTGTGGTCTACGAGGCCGGCGAGCCCTTCAACACCATCGCTGGCTTCCCCAAAGAGAAGCCGATCTTCACCTACCCGAGCGACATGACCCCCGCCGGAGACTTGGTCGTTTCGGCCAAGGTCAAGGAGGCCCTGGTCGAAGAGCTGGAGGGCCAACGTCAGGCCGCCGGCATCGAGCTCGAGCGGGCTTCGGTGGAGCGCCTCTCCCGGACCGGCAAGTTGTTGTCCGTCCACCTCAAAGACAAAGACCCGGTCAAGGCCCAGCGGGTGATCGTCGCCATCGGCCGAAGCGGCAATTACCGCCGCCTCAACGTCCCCGGGGAAGAACGGGACAAGGTCTACCAACGGCTCCACGATCCCAAGGACTACCGGGGCCAGAAGGTGCTGGTGGTCGGGGGCGGCGACTCGGCCCTGGAGGCCGCCGCCGCCTTGGCCGAGGCCGGCGCCCAGGTCACCTTGTCCTATCGCCAAAAGGAGCTGACCCGCCCCAAGCCGGAAAACGTCGAGGCCTTGGCTCGCTACGGCGTGACCATGCGGCTCGGCACCAAACTCAGCCGCATCGATGACACCCAGGTCACCTTCGAGGGCGGAGAGGTCCTGCCCAACGACGTGGTCTTTGCGTTGATCGGGAGGGAGCCGCCCCTCGACTTCTTCCGCCGCTCCGGGATCCCGATCCGCGGCGAGTGGCGCCCCGCGACCATCGCCAGCTTCGCCGCCTTCGTTGCGTTCTGTTGGTTCGTTTACCTCTGGAAGGCCAGCGGCGACGTCAACAGCTACTTCAGCGCCCACCACCTCTTCCCCTTCCAGATGCGAGGGTGGCTGAGCGGTCTATTCAGTGGAGCGAGTGATCCCCGGACCTTGTTCGGAACCTTGGCGATCACCCTGGAGGAGCCCGGCTTCTACTACAGCCTGGCCTACACCGTTTGTGTGGTGGCCTTCGGCTTCGATCGGATGCGAAGGCGACCCACGCCCTACGTCCGCACCCAAACCTTGACCTTGATGGTCGTCCAGTCGTTGCCGCTCTTCTTCTTGCCGTACCTGGTGTTGCCGTACCTCGGCCACCAAGGCCTCTTCGAACAAGGTTTCCTCCGCACCGCCGCCGACGAGTTGTTCCCGCAGGCTGGCTACGGGCACGGCCGCGAATACTGGCGGGCCTTTGGCTTCGTGTTGGCTTGGCCCCTCTTCATCTGGAACTTCTTCACTGAACGACCCATGACCTGGTGGTTGGTGATCGGGGGCCTCCAGACCTTCGTGTTGATCCCGGCCTTGGTCTGGCGTTACGGCAAAGGCGCCTATTGCGGTTGGATCTGCTCCTGCGGCGCCTTGGCCGAAACCTTGGGTGATCGCCACCGACAGAAGATGCCTCACGGCCCTGGGCCCAACCGGCTCAACCTGGTGGGGCAGGTCGTGTTGGTGGTGGCGGTGGTGTTGTTTTTGGCCCGGGTCGTGTCTTGGACCGTCCCCGAGTCGAGCCCGGGCCGTTTGGCCAACGATCTCTATCGAGGCCTGCTGTCGGGCTGGTATCTCTTGGGCGTCCCGCTCAACTACTACAAGGTGGTCGACGTCTTTTTGGCCGGCATCGTCGGCGTCGGCGCCTACTTTTGGTTCAGCGGTCGGGTCTGGTGTCGCTTCGCCTGCCCGCTGGCGGCGTTGATGCACATCTACGCGCGCTTCTCCCAGTTCCGGATCTTCGCCGAGAAGAAGAAGTGCATCAGCTGCAACGTCTGCACCTCGGTCTGTCACCAGGGCATCGACATCATGAGCTTCGCCAACCAAGGCCGGCCCATGGAGGACCCCCAGTGTGTCCGTTGTTCGGCCTGCGTCCAGATGTGCCCCACCGGGGTCTTGTCCTTCGGCCGGGTCGACTCGGCCGGGGTGGTGACCTTGGATCAACTCAGGGCCTCGGCGGTCCGGGCCAAAGAGGCCTCGGCCTGAGGGGCGGCGATGGAACTCCGTGAACAGCTGGCCGAGCGGATGGCGCGGCCCCAACGGCATCGTCTGCTGCAAGGTTATCCGGCGGTGCCGGCCATGGTCCGAGCCGTGCCCGAAGGCGACCGGCGCGGGCAACCGGGCCTGGTGCGGCAGATCGACGGGGCGGTGATCGACCAAGCGTACGCCCAGGCGCAGCGATCGTTGTTGCGGCTCTCCCCGTCGGTTCCGGGCCTCACCGTCGATCAGCAAGCCCAGGTCGAAAAGGCCCGGGCCCGGGCCGCCGCCACGGTGGCCGAGGGCGATCGGAGCACCGAGCCACTCTTCGAGGTCGATCGCTCCCGGGGCTTGATCATCGGCGTCATCCCTCACACCCAGTGTGTGCCGCGCCAGGAGGCCTGCGGCTTTTGCACCTTCCCTCACGACGCCGCCCACGAGGGGCAACGGGGCCAGATGGTGGACGCGGTGGCCGCAGAGCTCGATCAGCTGGGCGCCCATCCTTCACTCCAGGGTCGGGAGGTCGAGGCGATCTACCTGGGCGGCGGCACGGCCAACCTCAGCTCCACCGACCAGGTGAGCCAGCTGCTCCGGATCTTGGACCTTCGCTTCAATATACGGGACGCCGAACTCACCCTCGAAGGGGTGCCGGCCTTCTTCGATCACTGGCTCTCCTCCCACCTGAAAAACTTGGCCAAACAGCCGGTCGCCCAGCGGCGGATCAGCCTGGGGATCCAGACCTTCGATCCCGGCTTTTTGCTGCAGATGGGCCGGGAACGCTTCGGCGACGCCAAGCTGGTGAAGAAGTTGGTCGCCAAGGCCCGGGGCCTGGAGTTGACGACCTCCGGGGACCTGCTCTACGGCCTGCCGGGGCAAACCGCGGCCCAAATGGACGCCGACGTCGAAGACGCGATCGCTTGTGGCCTCGATCAGATCTGCCTGTACAACCTGGTGCTCTTCGAGGGCCTGGGCACACCTTGGTCCAAAGATCCGGCGTTGCTGGCCAAGTGTGAACCACCGGAGTCCTTGCTCGAGCACTGGCTGCGGCTTTCTGAGCGGCTGCGGCGTGAAGGTTATCGCCAAAACACCGTCACCAACTTCGAGCGTGAAGAGGTGGGGCACCGGCGCTTTCGCTACGAGGTGGCCAGCTTTTCACCGGACCGTTACGACGCGTTGGGGGTCGGGCCCCTCTCCTTGAGCACCTTCTTGGATCTGCCTCGGGGCCGGGGCCTGAAGCTGCTGCGTCGCAAAGATCTGGGTCGGCCTGCCTGGTCGGGCGAAGATCTCGCCTTCGAATACGACGCCGACGATCTGCGCCGGCTGTTTGTGGTGCGCTCCTTGGCCAAGGTCAACCTCGAGCTCTCGACCTACGCTCGGATCTTTGGTCGGTCCTTGACCGAAGACTTTGGACCGGCCCTCCAGGCGCTCACCGCGGCGGGGCTGGTGCAGCTCGACCCCCAAACCTTGGCGTTGACGCCGACCGGCGCTTTTTACTCCGACGCCGTGGTGGGGCTCCTCGCCGCCGACGGGCGTCGACCGGGCGCGGGGCTGCACACCCGGGACCTCTTGGCGGATCGCCCAATGGCGGCCGCCTATTACGCGATGGGCTGACCCGCGGCCCCTGGTGTGGGCTCGCCCTTTGACCGTGCCGGCTGGTACGCCGGCCAGACCTTTGGCACCATCACTTCCCAAGTGACGGTCACAGGTTACAGGGTTGCGACACGATCGAGCGGGGTCATGCGGATCACCTGCGCCATGTTGGGGATCGTCCTCTCGGGGCTCGGCTGCTCCAGCAGTGAGGTCATCCAGAGCAGCGGCTGCGAAAGTTGCCACCGACCGGCCGATCAAGAGGGGGGCCTCGAGACACCCCACCCGATGGCGGCCATCGCTTGCGTCGACTGTCACGGCGGCGACGCCAACCAAAGTTCGGTCGGCGCGGCCCACGTCCCCAACCCCACCGGCGGCGATCTGCGCAACTTGGCGTGGGCCCAGCTGGTGGCCACCGATCCGGCCTATCGACGTTTCGTCAACCCGAGTGATCCCAGCGCCGCCGCCCAGTCCTGCGGCACCGGCTCGACCTGCCATCAAGCGATCGTGGAACAGGTCGCTCGTTCGGTGCACACCACCGGCGCGGGTTTGATCAACGTTTCGCGGATCATCCAAGGCCTCGAGGCCCAACCCACCTACGCCTTCACCGCCGCCACCGATCCCAACCCCGGGACCGGGGTCCGCAACCAATACCCAAGCCTGGACGTCTTGCCCGCGGCCCCGGCGGTCACCCCCGCCTCCAGCCTGAGCGACTTCGTGGCCCACAGCTTCAGTAAAGCCTGCAGCGGCTGTCACCTGGGCGCTTACGGCGCCGTCGGGCCGGGACGAAGCCAACAGCTGATCCCCAACGGCTGCGCCGCCTGCCACGTGCCCTACGCCAAAGACGCCTTGGGCACGAGCGCCGATCCCACCGTCAACCGCACCGAAGCCGGCCACCCGCTTCGCCACTCCATCGAGAAGGTGGTCAAGGATGAACAATGTGGCGCGTGCCACTACCGCTCCCAACGGATTGGCACTCAGTTCCGAGGTCTCCGAGAGATCACCGAGGCCGATCGGGAGCGCGGCACCGAACACCTGGCCCTCACCACCGAGGAGCTCCACGGGCGCCCGGCCGGGTCCTACGTGATCGATGACGACACCCGAGACACCTTGGACACCACCCCACCCGACGTCCACCACGAGCGCGGTTTGGGGTGCGTCGACTGCCACTTCGGCGCCGACGTGCACGGCGATGGGCACCTGGCCGGCACCGCGGGTGGGGTCCAAGGCATCGAATGCAGCGACTGCCACGGGACCTTCGAGCGGGAGTTGCAGCCGGTGGACGGTCAGTTCCGTACCAGCGGCGGCGCCGTGTTGGCCCGACTCCGCAAAGAGACCGACGGCCGCTTCCTCTTGCGCGGCGCCCTCGACGGCCTCGATCACCCGGTCACCCAGATCACCCAGCTGCGCCGCACGCCCTTGGTCACCAACGCCCATAGCGAAGCGCGCCACGGCGATCTCGAGTGTTACAGTTGCCACACCGCTTGGATGCAGAACTTCTACCTCTCGGAGCGGATCTTGGATCTGCGGGTGATGGAGAAGAGCAGCGCCGACGGAGAGATCACCCCGGGTTCGGTCAGCGAGGTCCACTGGGTGGTCGGCCTGGAGAACGTCCACTTGGGGATCAACGGCGATGGTAAGGTAGGTACCTTCCTATTCGACAACACCTTTCCTTCGGTGATCGTGCCCTGCGATCCGCGGACCGAACCGGTGGGCTGTGAGTCCACCCCGACCCAACCGATCTTTGGGAAGAAGGTGATCGATCGGGCCTTGAGCCGCACCCCCGCCGGGCTCCTCAGCCTCGGCTACTACCCGAGCTTCGCCCACACCGTGGGGGGGCGCGGAAAGATCCAGCCTTGTGAGCGGTGCCACCCGCGCCAATACGAAGTCGAACCCCAGCGCCCGGCGGCGGCCTTCGGTTTGGGCAGCGGCAAGTGGAGCTGGACCGTGCACGACCAAAACAGCTCGGTGGACCTGACCCGGGTGGTCGACAACTTGGGGGTGCCCTTGGTGCCCTTCCCGAGGCCCGGGACCAAACCGGTCCCCCCCGAGGTGGTCCGGGCCGCCCTCGACTACGAAGTGATCTTGCCGCTGCGCTGAGCGCTGCGGACGAAAGAAACCAGGGATGTTCAAGACCAAATACCTGAGCTGTGGGCTGTTCCTCCTGGCGTGCGCCAGTGACCCCGGTGAAGTGCCCGACGCCGGCTCGGCCCCCGAAGACCTCGGGCCCTTGAGCTTCGACGCCTCCTTGCCCGGCGACGCCGTGGAGCGGGGGCGCAGCTACTTTCGCAACCTCCGTTGCGCCAACTGCCACGGCGCCGACGGCCGTGGAGATCCGACCTTCCCGGGCGCCCCAACTTTGGTGGGCCGTTCCGTCGAGGACCTGGTCACCACCCTCCACGAACTTTGTGAAGATCCGCTCTCCTTGTCGTGTCACCCGCTCAAGTTGCCCGACCTGCCCGAGGCGGTGTTGAGCGACATCGCGGCCTATCTTTTGGCCTTGGCCAACGACTCGAGCGCCATGCCCAACCCCGGCCCGCCTTGTGATGACGTGCCGGGCAACATCTGCACCATCGCTGGCAACGGGATCTCGGGGAACAAACGGGGAAACGGTTACCTGGCCCGAGACCAGTTCCTCTTTTGGCCACAAAACGTGACGGTCGATGGCGCCGGTCGGCCGATCATCACCGACTGGAACAACTACCTGATCCGGCGGATCGAGACCGAAGGATGTGAAGGGGGTGACTGCCCGATCACCAACGTCATCGGCACCAGCGGCCTGGGCGACAGCTGCTCGACCCCGGCCGCGCCGATCCCGGCCTTCAACGCCACCATGAACCACCCGGTGGGGATCTGGTTCACCGAAGAGGGCAACGTGATCCTCTGGGGGTGGCACCAGTGGAAGATCAAGTACATCCCGGTCAACCCCGACGGCTCCTACGGCGAGATGTATTGCCTCTTCGGCAACGAACGGGGCTTCGGCGGCGATGGTTTGCCGGCGGGCTTCAACTTCGACGGCAACCGTGGACCGGTGCGCTTCAACCTGCCGAGCTCCGCGGTCCGGGATCGGGCGGGCAACTGGTACATCTCGGATCAGGCCAACCTCCGCATCCGAGTGGTGCGCCCCAACGCCAACGATCAACCCGAGTCCGCTGGGGCCCGGGCCTACGTCGACTCCTTGCGCGACAACGTGATCACCACCTTCGGCGGCGGCGAACCTCGGACCTCCACCGGCGATCACCGGCGTACCAAACCTGACTATTCGGACAGCGGGGACGGCGGGCCGATCCAAGCGGCGACCTTCCGGGTCCAGTTCGGCTTCGACGCCATCCCCCAGATGCGGCTGGCCATCGACAACGATCGCAACTTGCTCTACGTGGCCGACGCCGAAAACCACCGCATTCGGGTGATCGACCTCAACCAAGACCCGCCGATCATCGATCTTTTTGCGGGCGGCGGCGCCGACGTGGCCGCCGACGGGGTGTTGGCGACCAACGCCAAGTTGTTCCGGCCGGGCGACGTCGACGTCATCCCCGATGGGAGCGGGGATGTGTTGATCACCGACGTCTTCAACCACTGCGTGCGGGTGGTGGACTTCGACACTCGGATCATCACCACGGTCGCCGGGATCTGCGGCGCGGCCACGGATGGCTACGAAGGGGACGGTGGTCCCGCGACCGAGGCCAAGTTGGCCGAACCCGGCGGCGCGGGAGCCGCCCCGGATCGCACCATCTACATCGCCGACACCCTCAACCACCGGATCCGAAGGGTGAATCCGCTGCCATGAACAACCCCCTCCGCACCTGCCTCTTCTTGGCCCTCACCTCGGTCATCGCCTGCAAGAGCGATCCTCAGGAGGCGCCCGACGCCGGCGCTCAACCCTCTGCTGATGCTGGGACGGCGCCCACGGTGATGCAGGCCATCGCTGGGCTGGAGCTCTACGCCAACAACGGCTGCGCCGCTTGTCACTGCAACACCGGCGAAGGGGGCTGCAACCTGGACGCTCCTTCGGTGCAGCGGGCGACCTTCGCCGGCCTCGACTCGAACCTGCGTTACGCGACCACCCCCGAAGAGTTCCCGGATCTCCCGGACCCCTTCGATCCTCACCCCTACAAAAACGCTCGCCTCACCGAGGAGGAGTTGGCCAACCTGGTGGTGTTTTTGGGCACTTTGTCAGGCGGAACGCCGGTGGAGAACGAGACCCTGATCGGTCGAGGCTACGAACTCTACGTCTCCGGCACCTGCATCAGCTGCCATCTGATGAGCGCTCAAGGCGTCAACCAAGGGGGCCTGGGGCAGGCCATCGCCGGGATCGATCCCGACAACCTCTATTATGCCTTGGCCGGCGGCGTGCCTTGTCACCCGCTGCAGAACGAGGTCCCGACCAGCAGCACCGGGGAGCCGCTCCCGGTCTGTTCGTTGCTGGGACGGGTGGTCGCCGACAACCCAACCGTCGCGATCTTGACCGACCAACCGCCCCCCGACGCTGACAACGAGCGCTTCTATTTGTCCTATTTTTTGGCCTTCATTTCGCCGCCGCCGACGGGAGGGGTGGTGGATCCTTGTTTGGGGCGGTCGGGTGAGATCTGCACCGTGGCTGGTAACGGCATCGGTGGCTACACCGGCGACGACATCCGCGCGACCGACGCCCTGCTGTATTATCCGCAGAACCTGGAGCTGACCGACTGGAATGCGGACGGCACGCCGGATTTGGCGATCGATGACTGGAACAACCACCGCATCCGGATGGTGTTCTTGGACAAAGAGACCGAAGGCATCGACAGCCGGATCATCACCATCGCGGGCGACGGCAAGGTCACCGGCGTCGACGCCCTGAACCACCCGGTCGACATCGCCTTCGACGGCGACGGCAACTTGATCATCGCCACCTGGCACAACCAGAACATCTACCGCTACGGCCGAACTTCGCCGCCGGGGACGGAACGAGATCAGCTCGGTGGGCTCTGCGATCTTCGCTGCGCGCCGGACGATCAAGGTCCAACCCTGGTCGGGAACACCACCTTGGCCTTGCCGGTAGGGATGGAGGTCCACCCCGATGGGAGCCTACTGTTCTCTGAAAGCGCCTGCGGTCGGATCCGGCGCATGCGGATCATCGGCACCGCCACCATCACCCAACCCGACAACTGCATCGACCCAGTGCACCTCTTCGCTCAGTCAACGGTGGAGACCATCGCCGGCCAACGCCAGATGTTCGGCTACGAAGGCGACGGCGGGCCGGCCCGTTTGGCCAAATTCAACCCGTTCCCGGGGCCGACCTTGACCAACTTCGGCATCTCTTTGGAGAAGGGGCCCAACCCGCGACGCCTCTACGTGGCCGACTCGACCAACAACGTCATCCGCTACGTGGATCTGGGGAACGATCCGCCGACGGTGCACCTCTTCGCCGGGACACCTGGGAGCGCCGGCATGCGGGACGGCCTCGCCCTGGAGGCTCGCTTCAACTTCCCGACCGCGGTCTACGTGCACACCGACGGCGCCGTCTACGTGGCTGACAACCGCAACCACGCCGTCCGCCGGATCAAAGACGGGCAGGTGACCACCATCGCCGGCACCGGGCGCGCCGGCTTCAACGGCGACAACCTCGAGGCCACCAAGGCCCAGCTGGCGGGCCCCAGCGGGGTGGTGGTCCATCCCGACGGCCGGGTCTTCATCAGCGACACCAACAACAACCGGGTCCGGGTGATTCAGCCCTAAACTCAGGCGCTCTTGAACACGGTGAGGCCGGTCCGGGTCACCTCAACCTCGGTCAACCAGGTCTGGGCCCGGATCTGGGGGCTGCTGCGACCCCGAGAGACCACAACGAGCGGATGATCGGCGGCGACGGCGGCCAACTTGATCAGGAGTTGATCCAGGAGTTCATCCCGGAAGGTGTCGTAGACGTAGACCACCGTCGCGTCTCGATAGTCGTGTTCTCGGGCGTCGCCCAAGATCGGCTCCACCCGTAGCACCGGAAAACGCGCGGCCAAGGCTTCGGCCTGCCGATGATAGGCGGGCTCTCGCTCCAGGCCTTTGGCCCGGGCGCCGGTCATCCAAGCGACCAACACCGTCACCAACCCCAGGCCCGAACCGACGTCGTAAAACACATCGTTGGGGCCCACCCGGGCGGTCAACTCCAAGATCGAGGTGAAGGGGCTGGGCAGGTAGTGGACCATCTTGGCCGGGCGTTCGGCCTCGGCCTCGGGCACCTCGCTGACCTCGAAGAGGCGCTGCACATAAGCGTCCCACTCGACGTTGGGCCGGCCCTCCAACTCCTTCTCCAGATCCGAAGGGCGCAGTTCACCTCGGGCCAGCCGGGCCCGGACCTCGGCGAAGGCCAACCGATCGATGGCCTCCAGGCGGCTCAACACCTGCTGGCACCGGGCCAAGGTGGCCTGGTGTTCGGGGCGACGCCCGACGGCCAAGCGCACGCCCCGGGCGGCCATCGAGATCCACTCCCGCTCCCAAAGAGGCGCGTCGTCCCGGAGCCGGGCTTCGGCTTGATCGAGCAAGGCCAAGGCGTCGCTGAGTTGGCCGTCGGACACGAAAAAAGTCGGATTTCCTCGAGCGGCCAGGTGGGCACCCGCGGTGCGGCCGCGCAGGATGGCGCGCCCCAGCTCGACGCGTTTTTTGGGCTCGTTCATGGGTGTTCCAAGCGGGAGGATACGCCCCCTCTTCGCCGCCACACCAGGCGCCCCGGTCAGCGGGCCGAGGGGACCGCCGTCGGTTTGGGGGTGGCCCGCTGGAACTCCCAGGTGACCGTCGCCGCCGCCGAACCCAAGGCCACCGCCAGGGCCAAGAGCAAATACACCGGCCAGCGGGGCGAAGTTGGCCTCGGGGCCGGTGCGGGTGTGCCCCGGGAGCGGGGTGGGGCGACCGGGCGAGGTGAAGGCCGAGCCCGGGGCGGCACGATGGTCCCCGGCGTCGGCCGAGCCCGGGGCGGCGCCAAAGCCCCCGGGGTGGGTCGAGCCCGAGGTGGGGTCGCTGGGGCTCGACGGGCCCGCCGAACGGTCGCGGCCACCTCCACGGCGTGGGTCGCCAGCAGGTGTTTTTCTTCGGCCCGGGGCTCGGGGAAACTTTCGCTCATCCACTGGGCCACCCGACCCGGGTGGGTGCCCGGCGCTTCGGCGGCCAACCACTCCTCGAGGTCCAACCGCAGGGCCTCGGCGTGGGGGTGGCGGAGGGCCGGATCTTGAGCCAAGGCCCGCATGATCACCTGCTCCAAGCGGGGCGACAAGGTTGGGTTGCGGGTCGAAGGCCGCGGGATCGGCTGGCGGGCGATCCGATCGAGGATCATCAGATCCGACTCGTGCTGAAAGAGCCTCGTCCCGGTGCTGAGCTCGAACAACAAGATGCCCAAGGCGAACACATCGGAGCGGGCGTCGACCGGGTGACCCAGGCACTGCTCCGGGCTCAGGTAGCTGAACTTGCCCTTGATGATCCCCGAGTCGGTGCGATCGGTGGTGGCGGCCTTCGCGACCCCGAAGTCGATGATCTTCAGCGTGCCTTCGTAGGAGACCAACAAGTTTTGAGGCGAGACGTCCCGGTGCACCAGGCCGAGGGGCCCTCCGTCCGATCCACGCAGCTGGTGGGCGTAGTGCAGCCCGGAAGCGGCATCGGCGATCAAGCGCACCAACAACGGCACCGGCAGCCGATCCCCCGTGCGTTGGCCGCGCCGCGCGATCGCCGCCAAGCTGTGGCCGGCCACGTACTCCATGGCCAGGTAGTGCAGGCCCGCTTGTTCACCCAGGTCGAAGATCTGAGCGATGTGCGGATGAGACAGGCCCGCCGCCAGCCGGGCTTCGTGCAGGAACATCCGGACGAAGGTGGGATCACGCGCCAGGTGGCTCAAGATCCGCTTGATGGCCACCAACCGCGAGAAGTCGGAGGCGCCGCTTTGTCGCGCCAACCAGACCTCGGCCATCCCTCCGGTCGCGAGGCGCTCCAGGAGCGTGTAGCGATCCAGGCGTTGGCCAGGGCGCAACACGATCTCGGGCAAAAAGCCGGCGCCCCGAGGGCCGGCGGGCGTGGACGTCTCTTCGATGGCGAAAGTGTAGCGGGGCCAGCCCGCCGGTGCACGGCGCCGTCAGACCTACAACGGCGTCCGGGGCCTACCTCTTGGACCGGGCGAAGGTCTCTTCGATCGCCTGGACGATCTTGGGGATGGCCGCGGGGCTCTGCTGGATGACGTGGTCGCTGCCGGCCAAAGACTGAAGTTCGATGCCGAAGTGGCCCGCCACTTTGTTGGCCAAGCCCGGGTCGGCCAAGCTGTCTTGGGCCGAGTGCAACATCGCGCCGGCGCCGAGGGGCCGTAGCCCCTTGGCCAGTTCGCCGAAAAAACGCTCCAGGTCGGGGAGGGCGGCGGCGTTGGCTTGGCCCTGGGCCCGGGCGTCGATGCGCACCGCACTTTGGGCGCCGAGGTGTCCGCCGATCGGGCTTTTGGTCAACACCGGCTGGCCAAAGGCCGGCAAGGGCATTCGGTTGATGGCCGGCACCTCGCCCAAGAACCCGAGGATCCGGTTGGCCGCGTTGTCCGAAGGTCCGTAGAAGGCGCCAGTCACCACGTAAGGCAGGCCTTTGGGCAACTCATCACCGTCCAGCTTGAGCCGCCCGTGATCGGCGTAGCTGAGGGCCATGGTCACGCCGGGACCAGCACCCATGCTGTTGCCGAAGAGCAAGACCTGGCCCCGATCGCCGTAGAGCTCTTTGGCCAAGCGGGCGCCGTAGGCACCAAAGGCCGCGGCGTCCCGGGCCACGCCCAAGCCCCGATCGATCCCGCCGGCCTTGCCTTCGGATTGGCCGGCCCACTGGTGATCGCCGAGCACCACGTCGTAGCCCTCTTTGTTGAGGGCTTGGGTCAACTCGTAGAAGGAGACGCCGCTCTCCAAAAATCCCGGCGACACCACCACCACCTGGCCTTTGGCTTCGCCGATCGGCGCGAAGTGTTGGTAGTGCAACTTGCGCGGCGCGATCTCGACGCCGTCGACCGAACCTTTGGCGCTGAGGAAACCGTCGCGCACTTCGTTCGGGCGGCGACCCAAGGCGACCAGGTCGATGGCCTTCAAGGCGGCGTAGAGTTCGCCGTGTTTGAGCTGGGCCTGCACCTCGGGGGCGATCACCACCTCACCGAACTTCTCCTCCACGTACTCGCGATAACGCTGCAGCAGCGCCACCTCATCTCGCGGAGAAAAGCCGAGGGCGTTGGAGAGCTTGATTCGGAGCGCCAGCGGGTTCTGGTTGGAGCCGATCTTGGCGACCCCGGGGGCCCGATCCTCGTTGAGGATCATCCGGTCCCGGTTGCCCTCCAGGTCCTTGAGGGCCTGGACTGCGAAGCCGAGCTGAGAACGGTTGCCCCAGCCGGCCGGCGGGGTGAAGCCAAGGATCGACATGCCCTTCAGTTATCGGAGACAGTGTGGGAAAGGTGCGGTGGATATCGCACTCGTCTAAGGTGTTGAAACAACTAAGGGATTGGCGGTGTTTTGGACCTCGACCTCGGCCAAGGTCTCCGGGACCTGGGCTTCACTCGCCAGTGAAAAACCTATGTTCCACCCGGTCACGAACCCCGAGCGGGCCCGGAGGTGGCCAAACGGGGTCCCGTCCTCGAGCCGACCCGGGGCCTGTATCAACGAAACGGCCTCGGCGTTGTTGCCGGTCCCGAGCAGCCGATAACGCTCCAAGGTGACGTCGGCCCGGCCCACCTCCAGACCGGTCCGAGTGTCGACGTTGGCCAGCACCTCCAGGTCACGCAGGGATCCGACGCTGGCGAAGTTGAGGTTGTTGGAGGCGACGCTGACCGGCACGGTACCGCCTTCGACCCGGATCCGCGCCAGGTCCACCGCGGCGCCGTCGAAGATCCGGAGACCTCGACCTCGGGGCACCAAGGTCCAATCGGCTCCGGTCGCCGCACCAAGACCGGACCACACCACGGCCCCGTTGCCGCCGCCGATCACCAACGCCCGCTCGATCTCCACGGGGCCCGTGCGGCCCACGGCCAGGGCCTCGAACTCTTCGCTCGCACGGACGGACAGCACCACCAGGTCCCGGAACCGCAGCGGCGCCTGGCTGGCCAAGGTGCCTTCCAAGGAGAGCTCGACGCCGCTTGCGCCCGAGAACACCAGATCGTCGCCGCTCAGCTCGGACGTCGGATCGACCGTCACCCCGTGAACTCCGGCGCGGGAGCCGTTGTCGACGAAACGTACGGTCGTCAACTCGGCCCGCCCGCCCTCGACCACCTTGAGCCCCTCGGCGGGGTGGTCGCTGATCTCGCTGTCGGCCAAATTCAGCTCGCCACCTCGCAAGTAGATCCCGAAGCCGCTGCCGCCCAACGAAGCGAAGTTGCTTCGGACGATCACGCCTCGTGCTTCGACTCGGCCCGCGACCCGCAGGCCTCCGTCGGCGAAGCCTTCGATGACCACCTCTCGTGCTTGAAGTTCGCCACCGTCGACCAGAAGGCCCCAGGCGCTGCTGGCGGTTTGGGCGCGCAAGACCACCTCGGCCACCACACCTTGCCCACCTCGTTGCCGGATCCCGGGCCCACCGCGGGCGTCGATGGCGGCCTTTGCCAGGTGGAGCCGACCCGCACGCAGCTCCACCCCACCCCAGGTGCCCTGAAACACCGCGGTGGTGGCGCTCAAGGATCCGCCGTCGATCACCAAGGCGAAGTTGTGGCTTCGGGCCGGCGGGATGAACAACACCCGCTCGAGCCCCACGGCCCCGCTCGACACGATCAAGGCGGATCGGGCCGACTCCAAGGCCAGATCTCGCAGCTCCAGCCGTTGACCCTGGGCGACCAGTTCTCCCACCAGCACCGTCTGGCTGCACGCGCCGACCAACACCAAACGTTCGGGCAGGGTGGCCGGTACGGCGTGACGCCCCACCGCCAAGGCGAGCCGCGTCGGGGCGGCGATGTTGGCCAAGGCTTCGTCGATTCCAGCGTAGGGCCGCGGCCGAGAGCCATCACCGCCAGGGGCCGCGCCGGGATCGACGTAGGCGTCGACGGCCTCCGTGGGCCAACCATCGGCGGGGCAGGCGACGAGGAGTGAAGTACAGGCGGCTTGCCCGGGCAGTTGGGCCCAAGTCGCCGGGCATTCGATCAACGGGGGTTGGACCGGCCGCGAGATCAGCAAGCGATCGGTCATGTCCGGGTCCAGCACCCAACCCGGGGGTTGGGCCAGCTCAGGCAAGTCAGGCGCAGCGGGGGGCTCGATTTCGCAAGTTGCCTTGCAAAGCGGGAAGTCGAAGCCGGACGCCAGGCAACCGCTGGCCAAACAACTCGAGTGGTCGAAGGGCGGGAGCCGAAGTTCAGCCAACGCCGCGGCTCGTTCCTCGTCGGCTTCGGTGAAGACACCGGTGGTCGAGTCCCGCACCAAGCTGCGCAAGATCATCTCCGGGTGCAGAGGCCGTCCGGGCCCATCGAGGCGCAGACGGCCCAGGGGCAAGGAAAGGGCCGCCGGGTCTGGACCCAACTCGAGGAGGCCGGCCTCTTGGCCGGCGGGGAAGGTCACCGGCGAACCGGTGCGCCCTCGGTGGATCCAACCGTCCGTGGGGCGCCCCTCTTCCAGGAAGACCAGGATCGTCGTACCGACCTCAACGTCGCTCGGGGGAAGGGCCGGTAGCTCGGGCCGCAGGCAGCCCAGACACAACCACCACCCCAGTGCTGCCGCCGTACGCATCCTGCTCTTTCCCCATACGCCGCCGATCCGCGCCTCGGCCCCGCTCCTGGCATGGCGGCCAAGGTCACCGAGATCGCAGACGGTTGGGGCGGTTCGAGCGGTTGCTTTCACCACGGTGCAACTATTTCTTCGCAAGGGAAGTTGCAGCCGGCGTCGAGGACCTCGTGACCAAGGAGTCACCCACCCGATCAGCCCAGGTCGTTGACCAGCTGAGAGCGCACCACGATCTCCGAGTGCAGGGTCTTGTGGACCGGGCACTTGTTGGCGATCTCCAGCAGCCGCTGCTTCTGTTCGTCGTCCAGGCTGCCGATCAGCTCGATGTCCCGGGTGATCCGATCGACCTTGCCCTCTTTGGTCTCGGCTTCGGGGACCTCGCTGGCTTCGACCTTGGTGTGGGTCAGGCGCACCCGCACCGCGGTCAAGGGCCAAGCCTTGCGGCGGGCGTACATCGAGACGGTCATCGAGGTGCAGGCACCCAGGGCCCCGAGCAACAGCTCATAGGGGTTGGGTCCAGTGTCGGTGCCGCCCAACTCTGGGACCTCATCGGCGGTGAAGGCGTGGTGACCGAGCTGGAGGGTTTGGGCGAAGCCCGAGGCCTGGCCTTCGACGGTGACCACCACCGGGGGAGTGCTGCTCATGCCCTCGGATAGCCTGCCGTCGCCGCGCCGCCAAGCCCCGCCCCGGCGAAAGGCCCTAGCGCAGCCGGGTATGGAGCAGATCGGCCAAGGCGGTCATCGCGTCGACCGCCGTGAAGATCCCGACCACCTTGTTGTTGGCGACCACCACCGCCGAGCCGTACCGCTTTTCGGCCATCTCCTGGGCGACCTGATCCAGCGGGCTGTCGGGGTGCACGCTGAAGGGCAAAGGGGTCATCGCGTCTTCGACGTGGAGGCCGCTGGGGTCGACGCTGGAGAGGCTCTCGATCAGCGCCAGATCCCGTTCGGTCAACATCCCCACCAGGGCGCCACCATCCAACACCGGCAGGTGCCGGATCCGGTGTTCCTTCAAGATCGCGTGGGCGTGGGCCAAGGACTGGTCCTTGCCGATCGTGTGCGGGGACGTCGTCATGTACTTCTGGACGGACGGAATCGGCTTGCTCATGCCTCCGACAGGTAGCAGAGGGTGTGCCACGCGGTCCGGGTGGGTTCCCCAAGGGGCAAGTCACGCCCCTACCACGTGTTCCGGAGGCCGTTACCGCCGACGGAAGAAGAGGCCGAAGAAGAGCAGGGCCCAGGCCCAAGATCCGGCCGGGTTCGGGCGGTGGCTGGTGCAGCCGCAGCCCTCCTCCTCTGGGGCGGGGGTCGGGGGAGGCTCGACGATCCGCAGGGCGACGGCCAAGGAGGCCTGGCGACCCAAGGCGTCCACCACCGACAAGGGTAAGGTGACCAAGCCCCCGGTGCTGATCCCCATGCCATCGGGGATCACTTCGGGGGTGCCGGAGATCCGGTAGCGATCCTCTTCGCCGACGACCACCTCACCACTGAGCCCCCGGGGGAGGGCGCTGTTTTCGGCGCGCCAGGTGTAGGGCGGCGTGCCGCGGCGGGCCTCGAAGGTGACCTCGTACGCCTGACCCAAGATCGCGGTCGGCACCGAGCTGGGGGTGATCGCAAAGTCGGCGGTAGAGGCCACCACCAACACCAACTCGGCCGAGTCCCGGCGGGCGCTGGCGCCGCCCCCTTCGGTGACCTCGGCCCGGAAGCTGAAGGTGCCCACCTGGCCGGGGATGCCGCTCAGCGCGCCGGTCCGGGTCAAGACCAGGCCCGAGGGCAAGGCGCCATCGTTGACCACAAAGCTCAAGGTGGAGCCGGCGGTTTGGCCCAGCACCACCAGGTTCGCCTGATAACTTTGTCCGACCACCGCCTCGGCCAATTCGGTCGGCACCAAGGTCAGCCGCCCCGACTCCACGATCCACAGCCCCAGGCGCCGTTGGGTCGACTCGGTCCCGTCGGTCGCCCCGACCACCAGCTCAAAACGTCCGGCCGCAGGGGCGACGCCGTGCAGATAACCGTCGGGGTCCAAGGTCAGGCCCGGTGGGCCGCCGGACACAAGGCTGAAGGTGACCTCACCGCTGCCCCCGACCGCGACGATCCGCTGCTGGAGCTCGGGGCCCTCACCGGCCGGCGCCGGCGGATACGGTTGACCGGCGATGCCGGGGACCAAAGCTCGGGTGATGATCGCCAGCGGGCCGTCCAGCTGGCTGACGTTGAGGGTGAGGGGGCCGAAGGTCTCTTGATCACGGCCGCTCTCGACGGTGACCGAAAAGGTCGACTCGCCTGGTGCGGTGGGGCGCCCGATCAGCTGGCCGTTCTCCAACAGGCTGAGTCCGTCGGGCAAGCTGCCGGTGGCCAGCGTGAAGAGGTAACTCCCGTTGCCGCCCCGGGCCGTGAGGCGCCCGCTGTATTCGAGGCCCACGTAGGCGCCGGGGAGGGTGGTGCCGACCAATCCCAGGGCCCCGCCGTTCACCTCGAGGGTGGCGCCGGCCAAGGTGTTGTTGACTTCACTCAGCTCGGAGACGGCCTGATCGGGATCCAAGATCAGCCCCAAGGTGTAGGTCCCAGGCGGCAAGGTGGTCGGCAAGGTGCCGCTGGCCTCCAGCTCGGTTTCGGTCAGGAGCGGCAGGTTGACGGTGCCGCTGGCCAGCTGCAGATCGCTTTGGCTGGGGGCGGTGTTCGTGGACAACACCAGCAGCCAACGGACATCGCCGGTCAGGTTGCCGATGTTGCCGATCGTCAAGGGCACGGTGATGGTCCCGCCGGGGCTGGGATCACCGCTGGGCGTGTCCACCGCCACCGCGGTGAAGTCCGGCTTGGGATCGGTGATCAAGAGATCTTGGGTCCCGAAGATTTGGTTGTTGATCTCGTTGGCTTCGGTCAACACCCCGTCGCTGTCGGCCACCAGCAGCAGGCGATAACGGCCCGGGGCTTGGCCGAGAGGGACGGTCACGTCCAGCGGCTCCACCAAGGTCTGAAAGGGCGCCAAGGTGATCGGGGGCGAAGTGTAGATCGGGTTGTTGGGGGCCGTTTCGGTCGGCAACACCAGGTGAAGTTGGTACCTGAAGGGACCGATCGCGTTGGCGTGGTAGGAGGCGAGGGTCACCTCGGCCGGGAACGGGACCCCTTGATAGACGCGGCCGATGCCGCCGACCCGGATCTCGACCCCGCGCGCGAAGACGTCCAGGCCCGCGTCTTGGGTGGCAACGATCATGCGATCTCGGTAGTCGTCGAGATCGCCGAGGGTGCAGTTGGGCGTGCAGAGGGCCAGGTTGGTGCCGCGGCTGGCGCCTTGATCCTGAAAGCCGATTGAGCCGCTCACTCGGGATCCGACCGGGAAGGTGTGCGGGCCGACGTGGATCTCGAAGCGTCCGGCCGCCCCTTCGTAGAGATGGAGCTGGACGTTGGCGTCGCCCGGGACTCCGCCGCAGCAGATCTGGGAGCCCTTCCACTGGATGATGAAGACCCGGTCGGGAGTGGTCCCCTCTTGGTGGGTGCTGACCACCGGCTGAAAGAGATCGTCCCAGAAGGCGGCGATCATGTTGGTGACGCCCGAGCTGAAGGCGTCGGGGAAGGCGTGGTTGCTGCCCGTTCCGACCCAACCATTGGTGTCGAAGCCCACCAGGCCGGTCGAGCCGATCAACATGCTGGTGTAGTCGTTTTCGTAGAAGCGAAACGGGAAGGGGAGGTTGACGTTGACCTGCCCAGGGAAGGGGGTCCCGAAGTTGAGGGTGGTGCCGCCCACCCGCTCTTGATAGGGCGCGTCGTCTTCGAAGGTGATGTAGCTGGCGCTGCCACCACCTCCGCCGCCGCCCCCAGGGACGCCACCGTCCCGTTGAGCCCAGGCCGAGCTGCCCAGCCCGACCAGCGCCACCACCGTCACAAGGCCCAAGCACTTTTGCGGGAACATCGCGCCTCCTCTACCGTCGTCGCCGCCAGATTGGACTGAAGATCAACAGCGCCCACATCCAGGGGGTGCTGGGTTCGCCGCTCGGACCTTCGGTGCGACAGCTGCAGCCGCCGTCATCCGCCACGGTGGGTTCGGCCTCGGGAGGCACCACCCGCAAGGCCACCGGCAGTTCGGCCCGGCGCCCCAAGGCGTCGACCACCAAAAGACGGAAGGTCGCGACGCCACCGGTCTCGACGCCCATTCCCTCGGGGATGGCTTCGGCGACGCCGCTGATCCGGAAGCGCTCTTCGACGCCGACGATGGTCTGGCCGACCAGCCCCCGGGGCAGGAGTGGGGTCTCGACTGCCCAGGTGTACGGCGCCGTGCCGAGCCGGGCCTCGAAGGTCACCTCGTAACTTTGACCCAAGATCGCCGCCGGCACGTTGCTGGGCGTGATGCTGAACTGGGGGGTCGACAAGACCTCGAGCACAAACTCGGTAGCGTCGGTGCGCCGGCTGGCGCCGCTGCCTTCGGTGATCGTCACCTGGAAGCGGAAGGTGCCGACCTGGGAGGAGCGGCCGGTCAAGCGGCCGTCGCTGGTCAAGGTCAGGCCGGTGGGGACGTCTCCGGCCCCGGCGAAGGCGACGGTGGCCGTCTCGTTTCGCCCCAACACCACGAAGTTGTAGTCGTAGCTCTGGCCCACCACCGCGTCGGGCAAGTCGGTGGGCACCAAGGTCAGGCGGCCCGAGTCCACCACCCACAACGGGATCCGTCGGGTGGTGGTCATGGCGCCGTCACTGGCCTGGACCTCCAGCTCGAAGCGGCCACTGCTGGCAGGGACGCCGTGCAGCAATCCATCCGCGTCTAGGATCAAGCCCGCCGGTCCGCCGCCCACCAAGGTGAAGGTCGCGCTGGCGGCGTTGGCGCCGATCGCGATCAAGCGCTGGGGATCTTCTCCCGCCAAGGTCGGAGGATAAGGTTGACCGGCGATGCCCGGCACCAACTCCCGCGTGATGATCGCCAGCGGGCCGGCCAAGGTCTGGATCTCGAGGGTCACCGGGCCGAGCACCTGGCTCACGTCGCCACTTTGGACTCGTACCGAAAACGTGTAGCTGCCCGGGGCCTCCGGTTGCCCTTGGAGGCGACCGTCGAGCTGCAGGCTCAGGCCGGAGGGCAGGGTGCCGCTCTCTTCGCTGAGTTCATAACTGCCGATGCCGCCCGCGACCTGGAGGCGGCCTTCGTAGCTCAAGCCCACGTACCCAACCGGCGGCGTGCCGACCAAACGGAGCGCGCCCCCGTCGACCACCAGCTCGGCGCCGTTCACCGCGTTGTTGACCTCATTCAGCTCCGCGACCGCGTTTTCGGCGTCGACGATCACCCCGAGGGTGTAGACCCCGGGAGGCAAGTTGGCCGGCACCGTGACCGGCACCGTGACCGCCACGTTGCTCAGCAAAGGCACGGCTTCGCTGCCGGTGGCCAAGACCAGGTCGTTGGTGCTGGGTGATGGGTTGGAGGACACGACCAAGGTCCAGCTGGTGGTCCCGTCGAGGTTGCCGACGTTTTCCACGTTGATCGGGATGTTCAAGGAGTCCCCCGGACCCGCCGACGCGCCCCGTTGGCCGATGAAGCTGGCCGTGAAGTCGGGGTTCGGTTCTCCCAGGATCACCTCTTGGGTGGCGATCCGCTGGTTGTTGGTCTCGTCGGGTTCGTCGATCTCGTTGAAGGCGTCGACCACCACGGCCAGCCGGTAGCGGCCCGGCGTCTGGTTGAGGGGCAAGGCGACGTCGATGGTCTCCCGAAACGCCTGATACGGCGTCAAGGTCACGGTGGTGGAGGTGTAGATCGGGTTGGCGGGCTCCAGTTCACCCGGCCCCATCACGTGGATCTGGTACCGAAAGGGCCCGATCGGCTCGCCGTGAAAAGAGGCCATGTTTACGGTCACCGGGAAGTGTACGCCCTGGTAGACCCGCCCAATGCCGGTCACGCCGAGGTCCAAACCTTGGGCGACCACGTCCAGGCCCGCGTCTTGGGTCGCGATGATCCGCCGATCGGTGTAGGCCGAAAAGTCCGCGGGGGTGCAGTTCGGCGTGCACACCATCAGGTTCGTGCCCCGGGCTCGAGCGTCGTCCTGAAACCCGACGCTGGCGTCGAGGCCAGTGTTGGTGAAGGTCTGGGGCCCGTAGTGCAGCTCGAAGCGGCCCGCCAGCCCTTCGTACAGCCACAACTGCATGTTCAACACCTCAGGGAAGCTGGTGCAGCAGCGGGCGATGTTCTTCCACTGGATGATGAAGACCCGGCTCGGGGCCGTGCCCTCCACGTAGGTGGTCGCGTCGGGCTGGTACAGATCGTCCCAAAACGCGGCGATCATGTTGGGGGGCGAAAAACCGTTGGGATCCGGGAAGCTGATGTTGCCCAGGTCGCTCGCTTGCCCCGAAAAGCTCACCAGTCCGTTCGTGCCGATCGACAGGTTGGTGTGGTCGCTCTCGAAGAAGCGAAAGGGAAAGGGCAAGACGACGTCCGCCTGGCCGTCGTCGATCGAGTTGAAGGAGAGTGCGGTCCCGCCCGAGCGCTCTACGTAAGGGTCGTCTTCTTCCAAGATGATGTACTGGCCGTTTTGGGCCCAGGCCGACGTGGAGACGGTCAGCAGGGCGGCGGCCAACAACACCACCCTCTTTTTCCGACGCAAGAAGAGGAGGAGCCCGCCGGCCAAGGCCCAACCGTAGGCGTCGCCCGCCGGGCCCCGGTGGGTGGCGCTGCAGCTGCAACCGTCATCACCCGTGTCGGTTGGACCCGGGTTGGTCGGATCACCTTCGATCACCACCCCAAAGGCCCGGACGTCCCGGCGCCCCGACTCGTCTTGGCCCCGGACCAAAAAGCCGAAGGTCCCGGCCGCGCTGGGCGTGCCGCTCAGGACACCATCGGCCGCCAAGGTGACCCCCGCCGGCAACTCGCCGCCGACGACCACAAAGGTGACGGTGGTGCCTGCCGAAGAGGGGATGGCCCGCAGTTGGATGGCCCGCTGAGCCTCGTCCAGGTAGGCGACGCCCACCTTGCCGAGGGGCAAGCCGGTGCTCAGGAAGCGGACCGCGTCTTCGGCCGGAGCGATCTCGATGACGAAGACGTTTTGATCGAAGTCGTTGCGCCCGTCGGTCACGCCGATGGTGACGATGTATAAGCCCGATCGGGTCGGCACCCCCTGCAGGTGATCCGCGTCCAAGGTCAGGCCCGGGGGCAACTCACCGTCCAGGACCGAATAGGTGTAGGGCGCGACGCCGCCCAAGGCGGTCAAGGTCTCGTCGTAGGCTCGCCCCACCAGGCCGTCGGCCAAGGGTTCGATCCCAAAACGCAGGCCCTGCTCCGGATCCAAGACCCGGAAGGTGATGGGCCGGCTCGCCCCGTTGCCGGTCGAGTCCGAGACCACAAACTCGATGGCGCGGCTGAAGCCACCCACCGTGGTCGCGCCGACCAACACGCCCGAGGAGGTCATGGTGAAGCCCACGGGCAACTCCTCCGAGGACCAGGTGTAGGGGGGCACGCCGCCGAACGCGGTGAGTCCGTATTCGTAGGCTCGGCCGGCGAAGGCCGGCGGCAAGGCCCGGGTGGCCACCTCCAGCTCCAGCGGCTGGTAGACCACGGTCAAGGTATAGGTCCGGACCGACACCTGGACCCCGTCGGTGACCTGGACGGTCAAAGTTTGGGTGCTTTCCGCGTCCGGCACACCCGAGAGCAGGCCGCTGGCGCCGTCGAGGCTCAGCCCGGTCGGCAAGGCGCCGCTGGT
Organism: Deltaproteobacteria bacterium; assembly: GCA_016703535.1. Classification (GTDB taxonomy): domain Bacteria; phylum Myxococcota; class Kuafuiibacteriia; order Kuafuiibacteriales; family Kuafuiibacteriaceae; genus Kuafuiibacterium; species Kuafuiibacterium phototrophicum. Next base: position 2,756,106 of record JADJBV010000002.1, read on the forward strand.
GATGCTCCAAGTGACCGGCGCCAGGTTGCCCACCGCCGTCAGCGACACCGAATAGTTGGCGGCCACCACCGCGGGCGGCAGCAGCTTGGTTTGGATTTGCAGTTGAGCCGCCGCGACCTCGATGGCGTCGGCCGACTTGCCGTCGTTGTTGTCGTTGAGGATCTCGTCGACCAGCTCATCGGGATCGAGGCGGTAACGGACCCGATAGGTCCCGCCGGGCAGATCCGCGGGGATGACGAAGGTGTCGACGCCGTCGCTGACCTGACCCACCGCCAAGGTCACGTTCGCCGTCCCCAAGGTGACCGGCTCCAAGCCGCCCCCTTCGTCCAGCAGCTGGACCTGGTAAGGGGTGGTGCCCGCGGCGTTGCCCACGTTCTCGAGGCTGCGCTGCAGCGTCACCGGCTCACCCGACGCCGCCAACAAGGGGGCCCGCACCTCGGTCACCACAAAGTCGGGGGCCCGATCTCGGATCTCGATCGCCTCGCGAGAGATCTTGGTGTTGTTGAGCTCTCGATCCTCTTGGATGAGCCCATCGGAGTCGACGATCAGGCCCAGGTAGTAGAGCCCGGCCGCCAAGGTCGACGAGACCGTCGGGGTGTGGCGCACCGTGAGCCGTTGGCCCGGGGCCAAGGTGGTCAAGGGCGACTCGAAGAGCACCGGATCTTGGTAGGTGATCAGCCGGTTGGTCGACAGGTAGAAGGTGTAGCGGAAGTCCCGGATGGTCTGGCCACCGATGTTTTCGATGGTCGCCTCGACCGTATACGGATCGCCGCGGAAGCCCCGCGGATCACCGCTGAGGCTGCCGGCGTTGAGGTCGGCGCCGATGATCTCGAAGGAGGCGTTGCTGACCAGCTGGTTGTTGCCCTCGTCGACCTCCACCACCAGGTCCGCCGGATCCACCACCACGATCAGGAAGTAGTTGCCCCGGGTGGTCGCGCTGGGAATGGTCGCGGTGGCGGTGACCTGTAAGGTCTGGCCACCCGGTGCCGGGGTGACGCCCGCGCCGACCAACGGATCGTTGCCGTCCAGGATCGCGTCCCGGGACAAGAAAACTTGGTACTCGACGGCCGCCACCGGGGCGCCGATGTTGGAGAGGAAAAAGTCGAAGGTGGTCTCTTCGCCGGCGCCGCTGATCCCCGGCACGGTGATGTTTTCGATGAAAAATTCGGGCCCCACCGGGAAAGGTTCGGTCGGCCAGACGTTGTTCTGCTCATCCACCTCGGCCAACTCTTCGTCGGGATCCGCTACGACCAAAAGCTGCACATAACCGGGCGGCAAGACCGGCATGGTCACGGTGGTGGAAACTTCCTCCCGCTCATTGTTGCCGAGGTTCACCGTTCCCCGACCCAGCAGCAGATCGCCGCCGTCCAGGACGCTGTCGAAGGACAGGTAGATGGCCCAGTCGGTGTTGCCCACCGCCGAGCTCAAGTTGAGCATGGTGAAGTCCACTTGGCCGGCCTCGCCGCTGGCGATCGGCACGAACAGCTCGATCTCGGGGCGCACGTCCGGGCCCACCAAGATCGGGTCGGTCGAGAAGGAGAGGTTGTTGGCTTCGGAGGCCTCGATCACCGCGTTGGTGGCGTCGACCACCGCGGCCCCAAAGTAGTAGCCGATGTTGGTGGCCAGCGGGATCGGCGCGGTCAGGGTCGCGGTTTGGGTGGTCCGAGAGCCCATCGGGTTGAGGGTGACCCGACCGAGCAGCGGATCACGCCCGGGGATCAGCGGCTGGGCCACCGCCAAATAGACGTCGACGAAGAAGGGCGTGTTGACCGCCTGAAGACCGACGTTCTGCACGTCGACCGCGACCTGCACCGGCTGCCCCGGGTTGGCGCCGCCCAAAGGGCGCACCTTGGCCAAAAGTTCGGCGGTGTTGGGGGGGCCGATGGTGATCACCCGGTTGGGCAGGGTGGTCATGTTGGTGGACGAGCAGCGGGTGTTGGCCGTGGCGCAAGATGGCCCGAACACCACGTCGCCGCCGTTCTGGTCCTCGATGCCGGCGATGGTCGACCACTGAAAGTTGTCGGCGGCGTTGTTGGTGAAGGGGCCGTAGTGGAAGCGGATCTGCCCGGAAGCCTCGAAGAGCCGAACCTGGAAGGTGAAGCGAGTGGTGGCCGGGCCCGGGAACACCTCCCAACGGGCGTCCCGCCACTCGACCACGAACTCCCGATTGGGGGCCGTGCCCAAGGTGGCGTAGCGGATGAGCATCGCCGGGTTGAGGCCGGGGTCCTGGAGGTATGAACCCCAAAAAGGAGCGATCACCCGGTTGGGGGCGAACGGCTCGCCGAGGGTTCCAAACGGCGGCAGCCAGTTCGGTTCGCAGACGTCTTCGCGGCTGCAGAACTCATCGAACGGGAGGCAGCCGGCGCTGCAGGGCGACGGCAACACCACGTAGCCGTTTTCGCTGATCGAGACGTGGGTGTAGGGCAGGTCGTAGTAGTTGAACTCGAAGCCCAGCGGCACGGTCACCTGGCCGTCGAACTGGAGGTTGAGCGGGGTCCCGTTCACCAACGTCACGTACGGCGCCGTACTTTGGGTGACGAAATAGACCGGCTGGGCCGCCGCGGGGGCCGCCCAAAACATGGAGGGGAGGAGGGCGGTGGCGAACAAGGCCCACCGCCCGCGGGGAGCGAACGTCGAAGGGTTCATATGCGGTTCTCTTGAGTAGATTCTAGTGAATGGAGACGATTTACTCGCCCCACTGGACGGCGTGTTCGAACTCGGGCGAGTTCGCGCCATCGACCGGGTAGGCGGGCCCGTCGGCGCCGGTCGCCGGGTCGATCGGAGCGATGTAGAGATCCCAGCTGTTGTTGCCGTTGGCCGGGATGCTGCCCGGGCGGTTGCTGGAGAAGCTCAAGAAGCGCCCGTCTTTGGACCAGGTCGGGAAGCTGTTGCCGCAGGTCTGGTTGCCCGAGCAGGGCACCCCGTTGGCCGCGGGCAAAGTGGCGATGGTCCCCGATTGGTCGGTGCGCACCAAACGGATCAGGGCGTCGCTGGCCACCATGGTGCTGTTGGCTTGAGCGCTGTAGGTGTACGCGATCCAGGTCCCGTCCGGTGAATACTGGGGGTAATATTTGGCGTCGCTGCCGCCGTTGACGCCGTTGAGAGGCACCGGCACGCCGCCGTTTTCGTCGATCACGAAGATGTCGACCGGGCCGTAGCAGCTGAACCAAGAGCCTTCACATCGCACGTAGGCGATGGTCCCGTTGGGGCCCCAGGTGGCCATCTTCTGGTTTTGGCCAACGGTGGAGGCGCCCATCACCTCACCGAGGTAACCGCTGAAGATCGACATTTTGTGGATGCGTTCGCCGTCGCTGTAGACCAGCTGGTAGGGCGGCGAGGTGTTGGGATCCGGCCTCCACGACACGAAGGCCGCGTCACGGACGGTGTGAGGCAAGGTCACCTCCACGTCGAACTCGGTGTCGATCACCACGATCTGGAAGTTGCCTTCGCCGACGATCGCCAAATAACGGCCATCGGAGGAGATGGTGTGGCAACCCGCGCACTGCTGGCCGGTCTCGGGGCCATAATAATACTGGGGCACCAAGGCACCTTGGAGGGGCATCCGAGCGATGTTGGCGCCGTCGCCCGCGCCGCTCTCGAAGATCTGCCAGTAGTACAGGAATCGACCGGCCTCGGGCGGCGCCAGCTCCGGGCCTCCGGTGACGGTGACGTAAACGATCGGGTCCGCCGGATCGTCGGAGCCGATGGCCAACTTGGCGGTGTCACCGACCGAGTCGGCGGGCGTGTAACGTACGCGCACCACCTGCTGTTGGCCGGGCCGCAAGGTGAACGGCACCGCCGGCGGCGCCACAAAGGCGAACTCTGAGTCGGGTTCGGTGAAGGCCACGTCGGTGACCGTGACGTCCACCGGGCTGCAGCCTTCGATGGTCAGGTCCATGACCCGCGGCGCGGTGCTCGGCCCGAAGGCGAGCTGGCGCGGCGAAACACAGATCGACGGGGGCGGCGACAGGCCGATCAGCTGGAGGTCGATCTGCGGCGTGTCGACGTCCGTGGTCGAGAGCCGCACCCGGCCGGTCGCCGGGCCGATCCGGAAGGGACGGTAGGTGACCTGGATGTTGACGCCTTCGCCCGGGTTGATGGTGCCGAGGGGTTGGCTCGGGTTGATGAAGCCCGGATCGGAGCTGGGATCGAGGTTGACCCCGTTCAGGCTGCACGGCGAGCCGGAGCGGTTCTCGAGGCGCACGCCCGCGGTGGCGCTGGTGCCTCGGGCGACCGCGTTGAAGTTGAGGAAGGGGGGCACGACCTCCAGCTGGCAACCGGCGCCGACCGCCGAGTTGCCGACCAAAGCGGCGGTGGCGTCTTGCCGACCGGCCTGGACCCGCAGGATGCCGTGGTCCGGCAGGCCTCCGTGGGCCGGCTGGTAACGCAGCGAGATCACCTCGGAGGCGCCGGAGGCGATCACGAAGGGGGTGGTGGGGGCGGTGCCGACCGCGAAGCCGCTGGTGGCGGTGGTGGCGAGGCCCAACACGGTGCAGGCCTTGGCGCTGGCGTTGGCCAACAACACCTGGCGTTCGGTCTGGCCACCGACCGGCGTGACGCCGAAGTTCACCCGCTCCGGGGCGACGGTGATCGCGCAGTCTTCCACCGCTCGCGCGGTGACGGGCACGTAGGCCTTGGGGCCACCGGCGCCGCCCGTCTCGATCTCCAAGAAGCCGTTGGCGGGCCCGAGGGTGGTCGGGGTCAAGGACACGGTGACCTCAAAGGCGGCGTCGGGCTCGAAGTTGGCGGGCAAAGTCGGCGTCGACTCGATCACCAGCTCGGGGTGGCTGGGGTGGGCCGCGTCGTTGGCCATCACGATCCGGTTCACGTCGACCGCGGTGGATCCGCAGTTGTTGAGCTCCACCGTGCCATCCACCTTGGTGCCCAACACGACCGCACCGAGGTCGAGGGGGACCGGGTTGGCGCACAGGGTGGCTTCGATGCCTTCGGCGCAGATCCCGAAGCTCACCTCGGGCTTGTTGAGGGAGTTGCTCTTGACCACGATGGTGGCCGAGTCGGGGCCGAGGTCCGTCGGGTTATAGGCCAAGGTCACGCTCAACGAGTTGCCCGGCTCGATCATGGTGCCGGTCGGAGGCACGCCGGTCAGCGTCCATTCATTGGAGGTGGTTTCGGTCAACTCGACCGACTCGATGATCACCGCCGAATCACCCGAGGCTGCCAGGGTGATGGTCTTTTCCGCCGAGCGGTTGACCTCGACCTTCCCGACCGAAAGCGAGTTGGGATCTCCGGTGCAGGCCCGCCCGTCGTAGGCGACGGTCAGCCGGGGCACGATCCCCAGGCCGCTGATGTTGATCACGTGGGGGCTGGCCTTGTCGTTGGACTCGAGGCGCAGGGAGCCGAGGAACTCCCGGGCCGAGTCGGGCACGAAGGTCACGCCCAACTCCACGGTTTGGGATGGCGAAATTTCGGTGGGGGCCGCCCGGTCGAGGGCAAAGGCGCCGCCCGCGTTGTCGAGGTTCGACTTCGAGATCCGCAGAACGCTCTCCCCGTTGTTGGTCAATCGGATCGTCGTGCTCTTGGACTCGCCGACCGGGAGGGAGCCGAAGTCGACGGCGGCCGGATCGGAGAGGAGCTTGGGCTCGAGGGTCGCCAGGTTGTCGTCCCCCGATCCGCAGTCGCACGCGGAAACCGCGAGGGCTGTCGCAACCAGGAGGTGACGGATGGGCAGGTGAGGCATGCGCCAACCTGTGCTTTTTGTAACGGCCTTCCAATTCTCGATAACCCTTTGTCGGTCGCCGGATTTGTCCATTCGAGTGACACAAGTTGCCAGGTGCGACTCGTGTTGAGGCTGTTCGTTCGAATCGGCACAACTTCTGCTCAAATTTGAAAACAGCATGCGTAGAGCGGCTGAAGGTTTTACCCTTATAGAGGTGATGGTTGCGGTGGTCATCTTGGGGATCCTAAGCAGCCTCGCGGCGGCCTCTTTTACACGGCAACAACAAGAATCCCGGTTCAGAAGTGCGGTCAGGCGTGTGGTGGCGGTGCTGCACGAGGGCCGAACCGCCGCCCTGAGCCTGGGGGCGGCCAGCGGTACCCCCCGGGTGGTCGGGGTCGGTAACTGCCCGATCGAGATGTTGGGGGGCCAGCCGGTGGTGGTGGTCGACACGACGGCGGGCGCTCCCACCCTGACGTGGATCAGCCGGGTCGATCGGACGCCCGGGGTAGTTCCGCCGACCTTCACCATCAACTGCCGGACGGAGACCTTCGAGGAATTTCGGGGCGACGTGGCGCTGGAGGCCGCGGGCGCGCAGCTGGGCGGGGTCGGTCCCCGATTCATGATCCAATACGACGGCCGAGGTTTCCTCAGCCCAGTGCCCGCCGGGCCCTTCCCGGGGGTGGCGCGGATCATGGCCTCGTCACCCCACACCCCCAACCGGACTCAAGCGGTCTTGGTGTTGGCCTCGGGTGTGGCCTGCCTGGAAGGCAATGGAGGTGGGCAATGTCGCGGTCAATGAACGGTCGGCGAGGCTTCACGTTGATCGAGGTGATGGTTTCGGTTGCGGTCGTGGGCATCGCCGCCGCCGGCACCAGCGCGATGATGGTGACCATCGCCCGCCGCAACGCCGCGATGGCCGCTCAAGCCGAGGCCGTGTCTTTGGCGACGCGTCTGGTCGCCGAAATTCAGGACGCTCAGCTCTTCCCTGGCAACAGCGATCCCGGGCTGCTCCAGGGCGGCGTCCCGGCCTCCGACGTGTTCGGCGGCGAAATCGGGGCCCCGGTTCCGGGCAGCAGCATCGTGACGGTGGGCCGGTTTCGGCCCGGCGCCGCCGCTCCTTCCGCCGATGGCGATGAGACCTTCGATGTTCGCTACGAGGTTCGGGCCTGCGGGATCTGCGCCGCGCCCTTCGGCGCCGGGACGCCATCCTTGGGTGGCGTCGACGTCTTGGTGTCGGTCTACGAGCTGGGCTTCGGCAACCGCCTGCTCCGGCCGGTTCGGATGACGGTCCGCAAAGAGCTGATGCCGGCTCAAGGCGCGGCCGCGCCCCGGGGGTGGTGAGATGCGCCGAGGTTTTACGCTGATCGAGATGATGGTGGCCATCGGGGTCGGGGCCGTGGTGTTGGCCGCGATCTTCTCTTTGGCGGTGCAGCAGATGCAGAGCTACACCGAGGGGGCGGCGGTGGCCGAGCTGCACAGCTCTTCCCGGGTGGTCTTCGAGAGCTTGACCCGGGATCTGCGCAACGCGGGGGCTGGGACCTCCTTTTACGCCGGCGCGCCGATCGCCGTATTGGGGGCCAATGAACGGCTGGCGGTCCGGGACAACAACGACGGCACCAGCCGCGGGATCCCGGCGATCCGGATCGTCAACGGCGTCACCACCCCGGCCGACGTCATGCCCGGGAGCGACGCCATCGCCCTGCTCAGGATCACCAGCTTGACCACTTGGCTCGAAGATCGGGTCCCGCCGAACCCGGGCGCCGGCGTACCTTACGAGGTCGGTGACTTCAACGTGATCGCCGGCTGTGCGGCCGCCGACGGCATGGTTTTGATCAGCGACTCCAGCCGCTCGACCAGCGAGGCCGAGTCGATGGTCTTGGCCTTGGATCGAGTGGCGTCCATCGCCCAGTCGGCCTTGGTCTTCAGCAACGGCTTCGGGATCGATCCCAGCGACACCAACCGCACCAGCGATCGCAGCGTGCCGCCGGCCGGGATGGCGGTGGGCTCTCGGGTGATGTGCGTACAGCCCGTGACCTACTGGCTCGATGTGCAAGGCCGCTTGCGTTTGTTCCAGTCGACCCGGGCCAACCCGGGCGGCACCGCTACCGCCATGGGCCTCAACCCTGGCCAGGTTCCTTTGGATCCCGGGACCGACGCCGTTTTGTCCGAGGGCGTCGAAGACCTGCAGTTTGCGGTGTTCATGAGCGCCGCCGCCCCCGGGGTTTTGGCCAACAACTGGGCCTACGTCCCGGGCCTGGCGTTGGCCAATGAGGCAGAGTTGGCCGAGGCCCGAGTGGTGCGGACCTCGGTGTTGATGCGGACCGCCTCGACGCCCAAGACCTCCGGTGGTCCCTCCCGGATTGCTCAGCTCGAAGACCACGTCTTGACCCAACCGGCCCAGCCCGGCTGCCGGACCCCCGCCACCTGCTACGACCCGAGTTATCGCCGCAAGGCGCTGACCTTCACCGCTGAGCTCCGCAACTTGCGGATCTTCGACGCGGTCTCGGACAGCAGCCGGACCACCAACGAGCTGCGGAGTTATCACGAATGAAAAGGTGTACCCGCCGTCGACCACGGGCTGGCCAACGAGGTCAGGTCCTCTTGATCGTGATGATCCTGCTGTTGATCCTGATCGGGACCGGCGGCTTCGTGTTGTCGGCCTTGGACTATGACATTCGGGGCCAGGCCCGCTTCAAAAACGCCGAGCTCCTCACCCGGGGCGCCGAGGCGGGGGCCGCCCACCGGCTGTCCGAGGTGGCGGTGATGGTCGAGCCGATCGCCATCTTGGATGAAGCCAGCTCGGGCGCGGCCAGCACCTGGAACGTGTGGCCAACGCCGGGCCAGTTCACCGCCAGCTCCGATCTCGATGGGGAGTTGGCCTATCGGACCTTGCCGGTGCGCCTGCTTTGGCAGGGCAAGACGCCGCCGCCGGGGGTGGCGGTCGGCACCAACACCTATGTGTTCGAAGTGGTCAGCTACGCCATCGGGACCAACGTCGCCGGCAGCGGTGAAGCGTCGATCACCGTCGGCTTCAAGAGCTGGGACCTTTTGCCCAGCAGCTACGGGCCTTGAGGAGGAATCGTCGATCCATGCGCATCTTGTCCATCACCGCCTGTGCGCTCTTGCTGCTCGGCCCGAACGTGGCGTGGTCTCAAGCGACCTACGATCCGCCGACCTCCCAGCGCCCGCCGCCCAACGTGATGTTGCTCTTGGATGCGACCCGCACCACCTCGATCAACGGCCAGACCTGTCGAGGCCTCTGTCACGTCGAGGGCAGCTGTGGTGGCGCCGGCGGCGAGTGGGACTGCAACATCTACAAACGTGGTGAAACGCGCCTGCAGTTGGCCCGCCGTGTCCTCACTGGCGGTTACGGGTGGAACACCACGGTCAACGGCGCCGACGGCCTGCCCGCCGACGCCCGGGTCCGGACCGACGGCGTGATGGACGGGTACAAGGTGCGTTGGGGCGTTTCTTACTACGACGCCCTCGGCGTGCGCTTGGCCATCGATCCCACCGCCAACTCCGAAGCGGCGCAGAAGGCCGTGATCGACTTCAACAACACCCCCAACGACGCCTACGGGCCGGGCGGCCCGACCGGGCTCAACTCCTTCATGATCTACCCCCGCACCACCCGCTGCTGCGGCAACTCCAGCGGCAGCCCCTGGTCGCCGGCCCACTACACTCGGCTTCCTTGGTGGGATCAGAACGGCAACTGGGGCTCTCGCCAGGCGGTCGCGCTTCAGTGGTTGCGCGACTATTGGCGCCCGGGTGTGCACGCGCCCCGTTGGATGCCCGGGACGGGCGCCTCCGGCTACCCGCAGTTTTTCCCGCCGGGCACGGATCCCAGCGACGAGTCGGTGATCGACGCCGACATCGCCAACACCATGGTCACCGCGGGCGCCGGTGGGTGCCGCCGCAACCTGACCATCATGATGCAGGACGGTCACGGCGGTGGAAGTTTTGGAGGCCTCAGCAATGGCCAGTCGGCGGCGTCGATCTACAACCTCCCTGGGCCCGCGGGCGCCTTGGCCAGCAACCTGCGCAACCAAGTGTTCGCCATCCACTTCGGCGTCGCCGACAAACCCAACGCCGACCGGGTCGCTGACTTTGGTTGGGACGGGGTCTCGGGCGGATCCGGAATCACCCAAGCCTTCGACGGCGCCCCTGGCGGCGCGATCACCGACCTGACCCCGATGCACGCCGCCTTTTCCGCGATCTTCTCGACGGTTTTGGCGGGCGACTACGTGGGCGCGGCCCCGACCATAACTCGGCTCGGTGATCACCTGGCGAAGACGCAATTTACCTTGCGGAGCTGCGCCGGCTTGGCCCCTTGGCAATGCAACATCGGGCGGCCTGGTTTTATGCAGTGGATCCGGCTCAACGCCGACGGATCCCTGGGCGCCACCGAATGGGATGCCGGTCGGATCTTGCGCTCTCGGATGGCCGCCGATCGCAAGCTCTTCACCACCCGGGCCGCTGGACACGCCAACGCCGCCACCGAAAGCAACTGCGGCGCCTTGGGCAGCTGCTCCAACAAGACGGCCCTCCTGGCCCCGGTGTCCTCGACCTACTTCGGCGCCTTGGCCAACTTCCTGCGCGGTGAACCCGCCGAGACCTTCGCCAACACGGTCAAGCGCGGCGACGCCAACGGCAACGGCACCATCACCGACGCCGCCGATGATCCCTACAAGCTGAGTTCGGTCGCCAACTCCCGACCGGTGATCGTCGGCGCCCCGCCGGGGATCGGCCAGGAGCTGGAGTACTGGAATGCCTTCCGAGATCGCTACATCCAGCGGAGTTCGACCTACAAAGGCGACAACTCCTGGGTGCAGGTGAAAAAACGGGATCAGGTGGTGTACGTCGGCGGCAACGACGGATTCCTCCACGCCTTCTTGAGCGGCAAGGCCACCGGCACCCCACCGGCCGGCCAAACCGTGGCCTACGGCGCCATCGGCACCCCTTGCCCGGTCGCCGCGGGCACCACCCAGTCCACCAACCCGATGTGTGATGGCCTGGAGATCTGGGGCTACTCCCCCCGGCTCTTGCAGCCCAAAAACTGGCCGGCGGCCCGGGGTGGGCACGTGTACATGGTCGACGGGGCCCCGGTGGTGGAAGACGTGTTGTTCACCAAAGGCCAGGCGAGTTCGGTGGGGGTCTGCGCCAGTTATCCCTGCGCCAACAACCGCTGGGAGTACCGCACGGTGTTGGTCAACTGCTTGGGCGCGGGCGGACCCGGCTGTTTTGCCATGGACGTCAGCAACCCTTGGGATCCGCAGCTGCTCTGGGAGCGGTCCTTCACCACGGTCAGCGGCAAGGGCACCTCGACCTCTCGGCCGGTGATCGCCCGAGCAAAAAAGGTGATCTCTGGCGCCGAGGTCCCGTACTACGTGGCCTTGATGGGCGGCGGCCAAAACGAGTCGAGCGGCAGCGGCACCAAAGGCACCTTCATCGCGGTGGGGCTCGAGGACGGCGTGGTCTACACAACCCCGGTCGGGGACGCGGCGGTCGTCGACTTCGCGGCCGAACCGGCTTGCCTAGACGTCGACGGCGACACCTTCGTCGACACTTGTTACGCGACCACGACCACGGCCGACGTCTACAAGATCCGCTTGAGCGGCGGAGACCCGGGCGCGATGAGCATGCTCAAGTTCTTCGAAGGGCGGCACGGGAACGCCGCCAACACTGGCACCATCCGGGCCTTCACCAAGATCGTGGCCACCACCACCCGGGACAACAAGCTCGACCTCTTCTTCGCCACTGGTGATCTGGAGAACGTCGCCCAACCTGGGGAGCAGAACTTCTTGTTCAAGCTCAAGGACGAAGACCCGCGGTTGATGGTGGCCTGGACCGCCGCCAAAAACGTGGATCGCCAGACCGACACCTGCACCGGCTCTTCGCCCAACCTGACGCCGATCAGCGCCGGTCGAGGCACCATGCGTTTGGCCGCCGGCGAAAAGGTGGTCTTCAACCCGGCCTTGGCCAACGGCACGGTCTTCTTCACCAGCTTCCGACCCAACGCCAACCCCTGTTTGCCTGGCGATGGTTACCTCTACGGCATCCGCTACGACTCTTGTGAGCCCGGGTTGGTCCCGCCCGGAGGCGGCCCCGAACAAGACAAGGCGCCAGTGGGCGCTGGTTTGCCATCGGAGGTGACGGTCAACTACTCGACCGGCGGCGTCTACGTGGCCAAGTCCGACACCACCGTGGTGCGGGCCGGTGATGCCCCGGCCAACACCGGCTTCCGGCTGCGGAAGTTGTTCTGGAAGGAGAACTGGTGAAAGCGGCGATCGCCTTGGTGCTCCTCTTGGCACCGTTGGTGGCGTGTGGTCCCGACAAGGACCAGCGCTTCGAAGAGGTCCGTCAACAACTCGAGAGGGCCGCGCCCGAACCGGGGCCCAAGGTGCGGCCACCGGTCAACGATGGCCAAGAGGCTCCGTTGGTGGGCCACTACCAGCCGACGCCGGACGATCCACCGCCGTTCCCGGAATTGGCGCCGCCTGAACCTCCGAGTGGGGGCGGGGTGGTGTCGGTGGAGCTGGTGGACTCGCCGCCGGCCTCGGTGAACCCGCTGACCGGCCCGCCGGCCTCGGAGCTGCGCGACTATTCAGCCTACGGCGATCTCAGCCATTATACTCGGTATAACGACTGAACGAGGCGAGGGCTCAGCTCTTCCAGGGCTGAAACACGAAGGCCACGCCGACCACCACGAAGCAGAAGCCGACGATCACGTTCCAGCGCAGGGGCTCCTTCAGGTAGAGCACCGAAAAGAAGCCAAAGACCGTCAAGGTGATCAGCTCCTGGAGCACCTTGAGGTGGGCCGCCGACAACCCCGACTCCGAGCCAAAGCGGTTGGCCGGCACCTGCAGGCAATATTCTGGCAGGGCGATCAACCAGCTCACGCCGATCGCCATCCAAAGGGCCGTGTGTTTGTACTTGAGGTGGCCGTACCAGGCGAACGTCATGAAGACGTTCGAGGCCACCAGCAACAGGACCGCGGGCCACATCAGTTGCAGGAGGCGAAGATCGTGAAGAAGGGCGCGGCGCTGGGGCCGGTCCAGGTGCCGGTCTGGGTGACGGAGTTCCAGTTGATGCGGCCAGCGATCCAGCGCTCCGAGCCGTTGATCATGGTCGTTTCGGTGGCGATCAGGTTGCCGCGCAAGCGCACCTCGACCGTGGCGCTGGTCGGGCCGTTGCCGTGATCCGAATAGTAGTGGAGCACCACCTGGTATTGGCCGGTTTCGGCGACGCTCAGGTTGATGTTCTCCGGACCGGGCCCGACGATGTCGTCTCGATCCAAAAAGGCGTTGTCGTTGGCCTGGCCCACCACGCCCCAATCAGGGTTGGGGTTACAGAAGCAGCAGTCGGTGGGGGTATCGAAGAAGGTGCCACCCGGCCGGATCAGGTGGAGATCCACGTCGGTGTCAGGGGTGGTCCAGCGCATGGTGATCGCGATGTCGGTCAACACTGGCGGCGGCGGTTCGGTGGCGGCGGTCAAGGGCACCAGCACGGGACCGCTCGGGGCGTTGGACTGGATCTCCAACATCCCGTTGTAGGTCGCGACCACCCCGTTGTCCAAGTAGTCCACCGCGAAGTTCATGCTTTGGGTCGGGGCCAAGGTGGTGGCCGGGGCCGGCGGGGCCGGGAGCAAGAAGCGTCCGCCGGCGTCGTTGGTCAACCGCACCAGGTTGAGCACCAAAGGGGCGGTGCCGTCGTTGCGCACCAGGATCGGGCGAGAGGCCCGGACCGCCCGGGGCACGCTGCCAAAGTCCAGGGGATTGGGAGACACGAAGATCACCGGCACGGCGGTGGTTTCGCCGAGGCCCATCAAGGGCACCCGGACTTCGGGCCGGGCGGGATCGTTGGAGGTGATCACCACCTCGGCCGAAGGCGCCGCGCCCACCACGGTCGGGCTGAAGGCGACCTGGAACATCGACAGATCCGTGGGGCGCAACACCGAACCCGAGGCGGGCGGCGCGACCAAGCTGTAGGGCGTGCCAGCGGGTTGGATGGTGATGGTGCCGGTCAGGGTGAGATCGGCGGTGCCGATGTTGCGGATGCCGAGGCCCAAGCTGCGGCTCTGGGCGAGCTCGACCGGGCCGAAGTCCAGGCTCACGGGCTGCACGTCGATCACCGGGATCGGCGCCGGATCGGCGGCGGCGTCGATGGCCACCAACACCGGGGCCCTCAGGCCCGTCGAGTCGACCCGCACCTGATCGATGTCAGCGTTGGCGTCGGTCGGCAGGTAGACCACCTCGACCGACTGCATCGCGCCCGGCGCCAACTCGAAGGGGCGGGCAGGGGTCGCGGCCGCCAAAGAGAGCTCGCCGGCCCGATCGGCGCCGGTGGAGACGAAGTTCAGCTCGGTGATGCGGTGGGTCTTGTCGCCGATGTTGCGCAGCTGGAAAAACTGGCTTTGGGTCTGACCCACGTAGAGGCCCCGGAAGGTGAGGGCGACCGGCTCCACCAAGATGTCGGAGTCGACCCCTTCGCCTCGGACCCGGACGTTCAAGGCCTCGATCCGGGGGCCGCTGTCGAGCACGGTGACCCGCCCTTCATCGAGCCCCAGGTCGGTGGGCTGATAGGTCAACACCAGGTCGACGCTGGCGCCAGGGGCCAAGGTCATCCGGGTCACGGCCTGGCTGAACTCGGCGCTGGTGGTGCCGTCCCGTTCGGCCCGGATCACCTCGACGTCTTCGTCGCTGCGGTTGGTCAAGGTGACGGTGGCGGTTTCGCTGCGCCCGATCACCACCCGGCCGAAGTCGACCAGCGGCGGGTTGGCCACCAGGGCGGGCTCCACCCCTTGGCCCTGGACCGGGATCTCGACCACCGGCGTGGTGTCCGAGTCGGTGGTGAAGACCAACTTACCCTGGCGCAGGCCCGGTGAGGTCGGCGCAAAGTGCAGCAGCACCACCACCTCTTGGTTGGGTTGGAGCACCGCCGGCACTTCTTCCAGCCGGAACTCGGCGCCCAAGGCGAGGTCGACCGCGCCGCTCACCTTCAGGCTCACCGAACCTTCGTTCTTGAGCACCAGGTCAGTCGTTCGTTCGGCCCCGATCGCCACCTTCCCGAAGTCGACCGCCTCCGGATCCACCTCCAGCCGAGAGTCGCCGCGGGCGATGGTCAACCCTTCGTCGCAGCCGAGGGCCAAGAGGAGCAGGCCGAAGAGGGGCGCCCGGAGTGAAGTCATCGGCGTCGGACGCTGCCTGGCCAACCCCCTCGGGGCCATCGGCCAGTGGACGGACCCACAAGCTTCGCAGGCGCGCCGTTCAGGGGGCCCTTATGTTTCAGTGGAGGGTGGGCGTCGTCGGCGGCCGCTGGCCCCCCTGCTCCCCCAAGCCCCGACCTGGAGATTGGTGTAGCTTGGGCCGCGTGTTGCCCGACGTCTCACGCTTGGACTTGTTGTCCGACTCCGACCTGGAGGCGCTGCGGAAAGCCCTTTCGCCTCTGACCGCCGACCTGATCGCTCGGGCCGAAGCCGTGTTGCCAGGGAGCCTGGACGCGGTCCGTCTGCCGGTGGTCCAGGCCTGGTGGCGTCATCAGCCGGGCCCCGGGCCGATCCTGGCCCGTCTCTTTGCCTACGCCGACCACCTCACCGTGGCCGAGGCGGAGCAGGTGTTGGGGGGCCTGCTGCCTCGGCTGAGCGAGGCCGGAGTCCTGCGCTCGACGGCCGAGGGTGTGAGCAGCGCCTACGTCTTGATGCCCTTCGAGGGGCTGTTGATCCTCTCCGACCCTTTTGGGCCCGACGATCCGGTGATGGGCCCCGGCGCCACCACCTACGAGTTGGCCCGGGCCATCCCCAACTCGGCGGCCCGGGCCCTGGATGTCGGCACCGGCGCGGGCACCTTGGCGCTCCTCCTGGCCAAACGGGGCGCCACCAAAGTGGTGGCCACCGACCTCTCCCCCCGGGCCATCACCTTGACCCGCTTCAACGCGCGGTTGGCTAATGTGCATGTCGATGCACGTGTTGGCGATCTCCTCGCGCCGGTCGCGGGGGAGCAGTTCGATCTGGTGGTCGCTCAACCCCCCTTTGTGGTGCGGCCGGCGGCGATCGACGCCAAGACCACCCTCCACGGCGGACCTCAAGGGGATGAGTTGGCCTTCCGCCTCCTGGCCGAGTTGGACGGCGTGTTGGCGCCCCAGGGCCGAGCGTTGGTGCGCTTCGACAGCCCGGTCTTGTCCACGCCGCTGATCGCCCGGGTCCGGACCGCCTTGGGGCGGGACGATCTTCGGCTGACGATGTTCCTCGGGCCGCCGGTTTCGCCCGAACGTTACGCCTCGGCTTATGCCTCCGCCATGGACCCCCGCTTGGGGGAGGACTATCGCCGCTACGCGAGCGCCTACTACGAGCACCTCTTGGCCCATGGATTCGAGCGCACCACCCCGAGCTTGTTGGCCCTGGATCGACGGCCGCCCCACTACGCCGCGGCCCTGCGCCCGCCGAACTTGGCCCGGGCCGACGCCGCCACCATCGCCTTGACCGAAACCGCGCTGGCGATGGCCGGCTTGGATGACTCTAGCCTGCTGGGCGTACGGCTCCGCACCCAACCGAGCGCCCGGGTCGTGCAAGATCAACCCTTGGGCGGTGAACCCAACTTTCACCTGCGCTTCACCACTGGGGTCGCCGAGGATCAGGAGATCGGCGAAAGTGTCGCGGTTTTGCTCGACGGCTTCGGCGAGGGGGCGACGGTTTCGGCGGGCCTTTCGGCCTTCGCGGCGGCCCACGGCGATCCAGGGCCGAAGGAGCCCCTCCTCCGATTTGTCCGCGACGCTTTGTCGAAAGGGATCTTGGTGCCGGCCTGAGGTGCGCTAGGCCTTGCCGGGCGAGATGCCCCAGCCCAACTTTTTTCCGTCGTCGGCTTGGTCGTGGTGGCTCAGCAAGATCGCGCCCAGGGCGCCGGAGACCAGCTCCAGTCGGGCCAAGACCTTGGGCTCGGCCAAAGCGCGCTGCCGTTCGATGGCCTCGGCGATCGCCGCCGCCGCCACCATGTCGGCCAGGCGGCTGGGATCTTGGATCGCGTTTAAGCCCTCGAGGATCTCCGAGTCGGTCGGGCTGATCTGGGTCAAGGCTCGGCTGCACAAGGCCCGCAGCGAGGTGACGGCGGGGTTCAAGGTCGCCGGATCCGCCGGCCAGACGTCGCGGAGGATCTGGGCCTGGGCCCGCCGATACAACTTGGTCGGACTGTGCTCCTGCCGAATGTCGGCCCGGGCCAGGCCCTCGAGCACGATGTTGTAGCGCCCGTCCGGGAGGCGCGCCGAACGTCGCAACACGCCCACGCCCGCGATCGGGTGCAGGGCCGGGCGGTCCCAGCGATCGGGTGGCGCGTCCGGATCGACCATCGCCACCGCCATCACCCGGTAACTCTCGATGCAGTCCTCCATCATCGCCCGATAACGCGGCTCGAAGATGTGCAGGGAGATGAAGGTCCGGGGCAACAACACCGTACCCGGCAGCGGGAAGATCGGCAGGTCGAGGAGCGCTTCAGGGGGGAGATCTTCGTGGATCATTCGGTGGGACCTCGGCGCGGCAGGATCTTGCCTGGGTTGAGGAGGTGGTGCGGATCCAAGGTCGCCTTCAGGGCGCGTTGGAGGGCAAGTTTGGGCAAAGAGTGTTCGAGGGGCAAAAAGTCCCGTTTGTTGAGGCCGATGCCGTGTTCTCCGGAGATCGTGCCGCCCAAGGTGATGGTCTCCTTCAGCACTTCTTCGACCGCCTTTTGGCCGAGTTCGGCTTCGGCGCGGCGGAACAAGACGTTGACGTGCAGGTTGCCGTCGCCGGCGTGGCCGTAGGTCGCGGTCCGCAGCCCGTATTTGGCGCCGATCCGCCGCACCGCCCGCAAGAGCTGGGGGATCTGGGTGCGGGGCACCACCACGTCTTCGGAGATCTTGGCCTCGGCGCTTTCGGTCAAGGTCAGGGACAAGATCCGCCGGGGCTCCCAGATCCGCTCCCGCTGGGCCGCGTCTTGGGCCACTTGGATCTCCAGGGCCCCCGCCTTTTGGCAAAGTTCGGCGGCCCGAGCCAGATCTTCGAAGGCCCGCTCTTCGGTGGCCCCGTCGGTCTCCAAGATGAACAGGGCGCCGGCCTGCTCCGGGAAACGGCCCGGCGTCTTCTTGCGGATCACCGACAAGGCCTCTTCGTCGAGGAGCTCCAAGGTCCGGGGCACCACCCCACCCGCGATCACCTGGCTCACCGCCAAGGATGCGGCTTCGGCATCCGTGAAGCTGACCAAGGCGGTCTGGATCGCCGCGGGTTTTGGCACCAAACGCATCGTGACCTCGGTGATCACGCCCAAGGTGCCTTCCGAGCCGACGATCAAGCTGGCCAGGTCGTAGCCGGTCACGTGTTTGATCGTGCGTTTGCCGAACATCATGGCCTCGCCGTTGGCCAAGACCACCTCCAGCTCCAGCACGTAGTTTTTGGTGACCCCGTACTTCAGGGCCCGAGGCCCACCGGCGTTGCAGGCCACGTTGCCGCCGATCGAACAGATCTTGAGGCTGTTGGGATCGGGCGGATAAAACAGGCCCAGGGCCTCGACCTCTTGCATCAGGTCGGCGGTGATCACCCCGGCGCCCGCGGTCACCGTCAGGTTCTCCCGATCGATCTCCTTGATTCGGTTCAGGCGCTCCAACGACAAGACGATGCCGCCGCCGATCGGGATACAACCGCCCGCCTTGCCGCTCCCCAGGCCCCGGGGCGTGACCGGCACGCCGTGGGTTTGAGCGGCCCGCAAGACAACTTGCACATCGGCGGTGGACTCGGCCTTCACCACCAAGTCCGGCAACACCGGCTCGGCGCCAGACCAGTCCCGGCCGTAAGGTTCCAGGAGATCCGGGTCGGTGAACAGCTGGTGTTCACCCAGCTCGCGACTCAAGCCGCGCAACACCGCCTCGACCGCGGCCCGGCTGGGGCGGCTCAGGTCACCTTGCACGTGCGACCTCCCTTCGGCAGCTTCTCCAGCACCAAACCTGGCCGCACCCGGGTCTGACAGGCCCGCATCACCGTGGGTTCGGCGTCGGCGGTGAGCCGCACCAGGGACTCACAACAACCCGTCGTGTTGTTCCAGCAATATTTGCCCCAAGGGAGCCGCACCGACCGCTCCTTGATCTCCAGGTATTGGCAGGCCCGCAAAATCGAGAGGTCAGCGGGGACATAACAACGCCGGCCCTCCACCACGATGGGATACAACACCCGGTAGGGGCCGAACAGCTCCAGGTCGTCTTCGGTGTGGGGCCCGTCGTAGGGCACCGGGTGAAAGGGGTCGTCGGCCACCAACCTCATTGAGGCGGAAAGGGTGGCCGACCGCAACTCACTGATCGTCCGCCCAGGTCCGCTCTCGCTCATCACGGTCGTACATGGTCACGGTCTCCATGGCGCGCAAATAGGCGGGGAACACGTCTTTGGCCAGGTCGTCCATGGGCTTGCCCCCACCGACCTTAAACGGCTCTTTTTGGCCCTTTTTCCCGAGGCCCTCAAAACGCGACAGCGACTTGTTGAGCAGGTCGGCGCCCTTGGCCCCCGGGTGCACCTGGAGTTTGGTGATCTTGCCGCCGCCGTCCATGCCGACGCCGAGTTCGCCGTCGAAGCCCGAGCTCTTGAAGGGGAGGAACACCAGGTAGCCGGTCTTCTTGTCCTTCTTCAGGTGGTCGAGTTTGATCGGATCCTGGGGCACGTACTCCAGGTTCCCTTCTTCGCCCGAGAAGCTGAAGAAGGTGAACACCGCCGCCGACTTCTCCTTGGGGCTCGAACCGGTCGCGTTCTGGATCCGCTCCAGGCCGTGGGTGTCGATCTCGTAGACCTTGCTCACGTAGCGGGAGGCGGTCGGGAAGAAGTCACCGATGGTCATGTGCAGGGTGCGCACGTGGGCCACCACGTCGAAGATCTGCAGGTAGTCGAGCTTCTTCTCGAAGGTGTGTTCCTTGGGGCTCTTCAACCCGGCGCCGTTCTTGAGCGCCGCGTACATTTGATCGTCGCGCAACAGGTTGAGCCGATCCGAGCTGGTCAAGGCCACGCCCGAACGCCCGCCCTTGCCGTCGTCGCCGTGACAGGCGCTGCACTCTTTGGCGTAGAGCTTTTGGCCGTTGGTCGGATCCCCGACCAACACCCGCACTTCGGCGGCCGAAGCGACGCTGGTGAGGAGCAGGGTCGAAGCGGAGATGAACGTCGTGATCTTCATGGGGGTCCTCACTTGGTGATCGGCTTCTTCACGACCGAACGTCCGGACGAGGCGCCACCTTCGGCGCCGCTGCCCTCCAGCTCCTTCGGCAAGGGCCAGACGTTGACCGGCAACTTGACCTCGGCGCTCAGCTCTTGGCCGTCGCTGGTCTTGCCCTTCAGCACCAGCCGGTACAGGCCGTCTTGGCTGGGCGTAAAATGCAGGCCGTATTTGCCGGAGGCCAGGGGCATGGTGTGGGTCAGGTAACGACCGACCAGCTCACCGGCCGGGTTGATCGCGTCCAAGGTGATCCGGGCGCCGTCGATGGGCACCCGGGTGCCGTATTTGGGGTGCGGGGTCTTGGGGATCGAGCTGGCGTTGACGAACACCTCGACCACCTGGCCTGGCTCGGGGATCCCGGGCGTAAAGGTGAAGGTGTAGGAGTAAGTGTCCTTCACCACCGTCCAGTTCCGGGTCTCGGGCTTGGGCTCGGCCTTCTTTTCGGTGGGACCATCGGCGAAGGGCGGGCCCTTCTTCTCCTCGGTCGGCGGATCCCCCGCGGCGATCAGGAGGGCGGCCAAGGAAAGCAGGCCATACTTCTCGAACGAACCCATCACGACTCCTCGCGACCTCAGTCGCAGCGTCCCCGATCGGCTTCCATCTCCAAGCGGAGCTGGAAGTTCTCGAGCGTTCGGGCCAACCCGAAGGGCCGACCGTTGATGTAGACCGCCGGGGTCGACTGCACTCCGACGGTTTCTCCCAGCCGTTTGTTCTCCATGACCTTGGGGCGGTGGGCGCCGTCCTTCAGGGCCTTCTCGAACTTGCCCACGTCGAGCCCGGCCTGTTTGGCGTAGGTCGACAGGTCCGCGTCCTCCAGGGCGTGCTGATTTTCGAACATCAGCTTGGCCATCTCCCAAAACTTGCCCTGGGCCTTGGCGGCCTCTCCGGCTTCGGCGGCCCGGATCGAACGTTCACCGCCGCCGTTGAGCGGGAAGTAGTAGTAGCGCAGCTGGATGTCCTGTCGCTGCTTGACCAGGTCGTCGAGCACCGAAAAGGCCGCGGCGCAGTGGGGGCAGCGAAAGTCGGCGAACTCGATGATGGTGAAGGGCGCGTCGGCCGGGCCTTTTTGCGGCTGGTCCTTTTCCTCGAACTTCAGCTCCCGGCCGTTGAAGCCCTCCGAAAAACCTTCGAGGAGTTGGGCCTCGACGTCTTCGGTGGTCGCGCCGCTCCGGTATTCGGAGATGATGAAGTCCGCCATCCGGGACGAACACTTGACGCAGCTGCAGTTCGCCTTGTTGGCCAAACACGCGGCCACCGTCCGGGCGCAGCCGCAATAGCAGAAGGTCTCGTTCAAGATGCGCAGGGCGTCGCCCCGCAGCGAGGGATCGATCAACGCCAGATCCACCCCCTCCATCTCGGTGACCGCCGGGGCCTTGACCGCCGGGGCGGCAGGAGGTGCCGGCGGGGTGTTGGGGCTCTCGCCTCGCTGATCCCCGCCCTTACAGGTGGCGCCGATGGCGGCCAGCCCGAACAAGGCGACGAAAAGTCCCGGTCTTCCGCTCATGGGTCCCGACTGCCTAGCGATGCAGTCCGCTTCGGTCAATCACCAAGCAAGAGGCTGGCCCACAGCTCGGGTTCGGCCCGCAGCCCATCCAGATCCGGGTCCTTCTTGGCCAAACGCCCGAAGCGGCCCGCGTCGATCGCCAGGGCCAAACGCAGCTCGGCGGCGGCCCGGTCCAGGTCGCCCAACAAGGCGTGCAGACACGCCAGGTCGTAGTAGGGCTCGCCCAGGCCCGGGGCGGCTTCCACGGCCAACTCGAGCCGGGCCGCGGCCTCCTCGATCGCCCCGTCCCGAGCCAGGCGCAGCGCGCCGATCACCAGGAGCTTGGCCTTGGCCACGTTCAGGTCCAGGGCCAGCAGGTTGGGGCGACCGTCGTAGCGGAGCTCCAAGATGGCCGACCGTTGGTCCGGAGCCAGCCAAAGTTCGCCGGCCTCGATGGCGCCTTCGGAGGGCAGCTCGGCCAGCAGCACCCGGTCACCGTCTCGCATCACCTCGACCGTGGTTCGCGCGGGCCTCCCCAGTCCGCCGGCGGGCCGGACCTCGACCACCAGACCGTCGGGCAGACGTTGGCCCGGCTGCCGAGGGGCGGTCCGGGTCCATCCCGAACGGGCCGCCTTCGCCAAGAGCTCGGCCTCGGGGCCGGCCGCCCAAACCGCGGAGGTCCCGTCGGTCCGGTGGAGCCGGAGTTGGCCGTGGCCGTCGGTGTGCGTCTCCAGGGCGGCCCAACCCCCGTCGGTGGTGAAGCCCATCAGCTCGACCCGAACCAGGGGCGCCGGGAGCGACGTGATCGCTAGCACGTTCACCGCCCAGAGGAGGAGGCCCATGGGAGGGGAGACGAGCCCAGGTGGCTCACCTTGGTCAATTCCAGGACCACTTGGTCGGGTCGGACGTCCAGTCGACGGGAAATCCCCCTGGCCCCCTGAACCGTGCTGTCGTAGGATCCCGATCGACTCGCGATGGCCAACGACGACCTGCTCGAGGCCCTGGATGCCGACGAAGACAAGACCGGCATCCACTCCGTACAGCCGATCGATCTGATCCCCGAACCCCGGGCCCGCTCCGCCGCGCTGATCTGCATCAGCGGCCGCTCGATCGGCCAGATGTTCCTCCTCGCCAAAGACGAGACCACCATCGGGCGGGCCCCCGAGTGCGACGTCTTCCTCGACGACGAGGGCGTGTCCCGCAACCACGCCAAGATCATCCGGCAGGACGAGACCTTGATCATGATGGATCTCGGCTCCACCAACGGCACCTACGCCGAAGGTGAGCGGGTCCAGGTGTTGACGCTGCACGACGGCCTGAAGATCCAGGTCGGCACCGCCACCATCCTCCAGTTCCGATATCAAGATCAGCGGGAGGTCCAGTTCCACACGCTGATGCAGACCTTCAAGACCCACGATCCCATGACCGAGGCCTTCAACAAGCGGGCCTTCTTGATGGAGATCGAAAAGGAGGTCGGCTTTTCACGCCGTCACGGTCAACCCCTGGCGCTGATCATGTTCGACCTCGATCACTTCAAGAAGGTCAACGACACCTACGGCCACGCCGCCGGAGACCTGGTGATCCGCGCCGTCGCCCAACGGGTCATGCAGGGCATGCGCAAAGAGGACATCTTCGCCCGCTACGGTGGTGAAGAGTTCGCCTTGCTCCTCCGCAGCACCAACATCGAAGGCGCCTTCATCGTGGCCGAGCGGTTGCGCCGTGGCATCGAGGAGCTGGAGGTAACCCACAACGGCCGCCGCATCCCCTGCACCGTTTCGGTCGGCGTGGCCTTGCTCGACGAAAACGTCACTCGGCCCACCGAGCTGATCGAGGCCGCCGACGAGCGGCTCTACCAAGCCAAACGCAAGGGCCGAAACCGCACCGAGTCGGCCCTCTTCGACTGACACGACCTCCGAGGTCGCCCCCGCTGCTCGCGACCGATCCGGAATGCCGATGGGAAAGGAACCCCAGCCCGCTCCCCGGACGCCGTCGCTGTGGCTCGTTGCCGGATTCTTGGCGGTCGTCTTCGGTGGGTGCGGCGGGGCGGGAGCGTCCGCCAAGGCAACCGCCGACATCCCCGCGGGCGCATATCTGGCCGTTCCGCCCTACCGCGCGAAAGGGGCCTGCCCGCCAGGGCCGGACGGCAAACCGGCGCGTCTCCAAAGCTCCGGTCCCCCTGGAAGCCTCGAGCGGGACCACATCCGAGCCCGCATCGCGGGGATCAAGACGCTGGTGAGGAGATGTTACGAAGCGGCCCAGTGGCGGGCGCCCGTGCGGCCCGGACGTTTGACGACCCACTTTCGGGTGGCACCGGATGGCCAGGTCGACGCGGCCTGCATCCTCGACTCTGCGCTTCTGGAGGACGAACTCGAAGCCTGTGTTCTCGCCACCATTCGGGGGCTACGCTTCGATCCACCAAAGGGTGGGGGTTCGGTGACCGTGATCTACCCCTACATCGTCACCAAGCGGCCTTCGCCCGAGTAGCCTCCGTGGTGCGCCGATCGGCAGGCTACAGACAATAGCCCTGGTTGCCGATCTGCTGGCAGGTGAAGCCGGTCGGGCATTGATCCGGATCGTCGCACCAGATGGCGCAGATGCCGGGGGTGGTGGTGCTGGCGAAACACCGCGCGTCCTGCACGCCCGAGATGCCGCAGCCCAGGTCGGTGGCGTTGGGATCGGACAAGCAGGTCAAGCCGAGGTTGCGGACCGCGGTGCAGGTCGGGGTCTGCATGTCGTAGCGAGGTCGGCACTGCTGGGCCGAACCTTGGCGCACCGAGATGCACTGGTAGCCGCTGGGGCAGGCCTGACCTTGGCTGCAGTCGGTGCCGCAGGAGCGATCGAAGATGGTGTTGTTGGCCAGGTAACCGATGCAGAGATCCTCGGGCCCGCCGCACTGGTCATCGTCGTCGCAGGGCTCACAGAGCCCCCGGGCTTGGGGCGCGACGCACCAGCCCCCTTGTTCGGTGAAGCAGATCTCACCGGCGCCGCAGTCGCTGTCGGCGGCGCAGCCGACGCACTGACCGGCCGAGCCGCAGATCGGCTGGTTGGGTTGGAGCGCGCAGTCGGCGTTGGTGAAGCACTCTTGGCAGCTGCGGGCGCTGGGGTTGCAGATCTCGCCGACGTCGCAGTCGGTGTCGGCGAGGCACTCGACGCAGGCGTTGATGCTCGGGTCACAGACGTCGCCGCCGAAGCAGTTCCCGTTCGGGCTGCACGGACGACGACAGACGTTGCCCGCCGCCAGATCGCAGACGCCGTTGCCCCCGCAGTGGCTGTCCTCCAGGCATTCGACGCACTGGTTGGTGTTGAGATCGCAGTGACCGAAGACCCCGAAGATCCCGCAGTCCTGATCCGAGGTGCACTCCACCGCGCCGCCGTCGGGGGTCACGCCGGTGTCGGGCCGGGGTCCGCCGTCGGGGAGGACCACGCCGCCATCCGTTTTGGTGCCGGTGTCGGGCACGGCCCCGTCGGGGATGACGAACCCGGAATCACTTTTGGTGCCGGAGTCGAACTCACCTCCGTCGGAGATGGTGCCGATGTCGCTGGTGCCCGTGTCCTGGGAGACACCGGTGTCCGGACCCAGCTCGCCGCTGTCGATCGGGAAGCCGAAGTCGTCGAAGCCAAGGTCCGCCACGCTGCCCGTGTCGAAGACCGCACCGTCACCCCCCGGATCGCCGCTGTCTTGTTCACCCAGGCCGTAGGTCGCGTCCTTTCCGCAGGCTAAAAAGGCGAGGGCGAACAAGAGGCCAAACGAGCGGGGACACGGGCGCATGGGCGGATGCTCCCAAGGCCGGGCGATCCACTCCATCCTCACCCCGCCCGACCTGGTTTTTCGAAGTGGAAGAGGCCGGGGCCGGGCACCAAGGGCCAATGATTCCCATACTGGTACTCACCTCGGCCTACCTCATGGGGGCCCCTGTGCAGCTTCAAGTCGAGTCGTCCCTGAGCGTCACCAAAACCGAGTGGCGCGGTGACGTCGGCGGGTTGTCGGCCCTCAAGATCGGGCTGACGCCCAACGAGTGGCTCGGCATCTACTTCCTGGGCCGCTTGGGCCTGGCCAGCGTCGACGAGCGGATGTTGACCCTGGTGACCTTCGGGGCCCAGGTGTGGCCTTTGGGGCGGGGCGAGATCGCGCCGTACCTGCGGTTGGCCATCGCCCACCAACACGAAGAGACCCTTTCGGTGGTCGCCAACGAACCCTTCGGCGCGGTGTTCGGGATCGGCGATGGGATCCGGCATCGGGGCGGCTTCGAGGGCGGGTTCGGCGTGGATCTCGATATTTGGCAGGGGGAGGGCTTTTTGGCCTACGGGACCCTGAGCGCGCAGCTCGCCTGGTTCTACGATCCCCGTGGGCCCCAGGTGTATGCGGGCGGAGGCGCGGGGCTGGGGTTGGCCTATGATCTCTAGAGTGCACCTCGCGGGGCTCGCCATGTGGCTGGCGGGTTGTGGGCTGGAGACGCTGGACGAGGCCAGCTGTCCCCCCGCGGGCACCCCCTTGAGCTACTCGTCCTTCGGACAGGCGTTCCTCAACACCCACTGCCAAAGTTGTCACGGGGGCCTCGGCCCCGATCGGCAAGGGGCACCGGCGGGCTACGACTTTGGGACCGCCGAGTCGGCTCGGGCCTGGAAGGAGCGGATCTACGCCCGTTCGGCCGCTGGCAATACCACCATGCCGCCGGGCCCCGACGACCCGCCGGAGGATGAACGTCAGAGGTTGGCCGAGTGGCTCGCTTGTGGAGCCCCTTGAGCCTTACGATGGACGCCGGTGATCTCCGTCCGGGTCGAATCGGGTGAAGAGACCATCCCCCTCGAGGAGTTCGAGAGCCGGGTGCGTCAGGGCCTGATCACGCCCTCGACGCCGGTCCGTTTTCCGGTCTTGACCGGTGACCGTTGGGTCGACGCCACCGAACTCGAGCTCTTTCGTCGCTTGTACGCGCCGGCCCGGATCCACTTCACCCGGGCCTTCTCCTTGGGCCGTTTCCCGCTGATCACCACGGTGCTCTGCGCCCTGCAGATCTTGCTCTACTTCGGCTTGGCCGGGGCCTCCCGGTTTTTGGCCCTCGATCCGCTGATCGAAGCCGGGGCCAAGATGCAGCCCAACATCCTGGAGCTCGGCGAGACCTGGCGCTTGATCACCGCCAACTTCCTCCACCGGGACGTGCTCCACCTGCTGTTCAACATGTTCTTCTTGTTCAACGTCGGCGGCACCATCGAAAACGCCTACCGTTTGCAAGACTACTTGCTGATCTTGGTGGCTTCGGCTTTGGCCACCACCGCCCTCTCCACCTTCATGTCGGCCCAACCTTCGGTCGGCGCCAGCGGCATGGTGCTCGGCCTCTTCGGCAGCGCCTCGGTCTTCGGCTACAAATACAGCGACATTTTGCCCCAGCGGTACCGGCGTTATTTCGGCGGCGCCGTTTTGCCCTACGCGATCTTCATCCTCTACGTCGGCCTGGCCACCAAAGACACCGACAACTGGGGACACCTGGGCGGGATGATCGGCGGGCTGCTGGTGACCATCCCTCTCGATCCCAAGTTGCTCCACCTGGGCCGGCCGATCCGATCGTTCCTCCGCGAACACCTGCCGGCGGTGGTCACGGTGTTCCTCTTGTTGGCCACCGTGGCGATCGGGCCTTTGGTCGCGGGGCGGGGCGCGGGCCTCAAGAACTTGAGCGACAGCCAAAGTGGGATCTCCTTCGCCTTCCCGAGCCGTTGGGCGTTTGGCGAAAATCACCTCGGTTTTCCGGCCTGGGGCAACGGCCTCGGGGCCAGCATCGGCGTCCGGGCCGAAACTCGCTCCAGCCAACCGATGGAGTTGGCCGAGGTGCGGCGGCGATTTTTGGAGGAGGAGCTGCGTCGCCGAGAAGCCGAAGGCGACATCGCCGCGGTGCGGATCACCGCCGAACGCCCGTTTTTGTTGGAGGGCGCCAAGGCGGTCGAGCTGGACATCACCCTCGAGTCTCGGGCCGGCCCCCAGATGACCCGGAACCTGCTGATCGCTCGCGGTTACTACAGCTACGCGGTGGTCCTCTCGGCGCCCAAAGCCTGGGCCAAAAAATACGAGCCGATCTTCGCGGAGATGATGACCCGCCTCGAGCTGATCGAACCTGAGTCGTTGGTGAAGGCCCGGCAGCTGGTCAGCACCTTCCCTGGGATGTCCAGCGCCTACGCCGAGCTGGGGCGCCAGTTGGCGTCGGTCGGTCGGGTCGAGGCCGCGGCCCAGGCCTACCAACGGGCCTTGAACGCCTTGCCGGAGCAGCCCGAGGCCCTCTATGGTTTGGCCAAGTTGACCGCCGACTACGAGGGTGACCTGGAGAACGCCGAGCGGATCGCCGCCGATCTGTTGGCCCGGACCCCGGACGAGCCCACCTACGCGGTCTTGTTGGCCGATCTGCGCAGTCGTTTAGGGCAGCTCGACTCGGCCTGCGCGGTTCTGCAAGAGACGCTGGATCGGGTTTCGGATCCGCCCGAACACCTGAGGGAGAGGTTGCGCAAGCTGCGTTGCAGATCCGGCGCCTGGCTCGAACGTTGAGCCGAAGGGTGAGGACCGTCGCTCAGGGCCCGAGAGTGACCGAGGAGTCGAGTTGAAGTTGATCGGGGTCTTGCTCGGGCTGGTGGATCGGCTGCGCGGCTGGTTCTTGCCCTTTGGGCTCTTCGCCTTGGTGGCGGTCGGCATCCACGCCGGCAGCGATCGGGTCGATGACCTGGCTTACCTCCTCTACAACCGCATCGACGGCGTCGTCGATCGGACCCTGGCCGGCCTCTTGGCGTGGTTGGGCGAGTTGTTCTCGATCGGCCCGACCCGGATCGAAGCCTGGACCTTTACGCTCATTGAGCTCGTCGATCTCGATCAGAAGGCCCTGCTGGCCCGCTGGACCGCACTTTTTGTGGAGTTGGGCGCCGACCTGATCTTGGCCATGCCGGTGTTTTTGGGGCGGCGCGAGGACCACCCCTGGTCTCGGGTGTGGCAACACCTGCGCCGAGACCCGACGATCTTGCGGGTGGTGGCGCCGCTGTCGGCGGGGCTGGCCGCTTTGTCGGGGCTGTTGGTGATCGCGAGAGAGACCCAGGCCGGCGCTTTTGGGGCCTTGGATCGTTGGGTGCCTGCCGGAGTGGCCGGCGTGGGGGCCCGTTGTTTTGCGGTGGCGGCGTTGGGGATCGTGGCGGCGCGCCTGGCCTGGCCGGTGGTCTTGGCGGCGGGCCGTTGGGCCGATCTCCAAGCCGAACAGGACGTGCTCGAAAACCGCTCGACCGCCCGCCGCCGTCGCCGGGGTTGGTTGACCGCTTTGGTGGCGCTCCCCGTGACTTACCTGGCCGCGTTCGAGGCGACCCCCTTGTGGGGCACGCTCCGGGCGCTCTTTTTTGGGTGAGCCGTGAACCTGGTCGTGCAGCCGGGTTTGGGGCGTTCCACCGCCAAGCGGCCACCGTGGCGTGGGCTCCTTGATCTGGTGGCGGTGGGGCTGGCCAGCTACGCCCTTTGGTTCACCACGCCGGTCGGCGCTTTGCTCAGCCGCACCGTCGCCTTCGTGACCGGCACCCCGGCCCGGACCCGGCCGCTGATCGCCTACTTTCGAACCCAGACCGAACAGGCCGAGATCAAGCGGGCGGTCCTCGACGTGGTGCGCCGCCCACCGCCCGAAGCGCCGGTCACTCGGGTCGCCGACAAGTTTGGGGTCTCGCCGTCCTTGGCCCGGGCTTTGGTGATGGTGAGCTCGGACGGCAAGACCGATCCCACCGGCCACTTTCAGGTTTCACTCGGTCAGGTCGGGCAACGATCTTTGATCGTCGTGGGCCTCAATTGGCCCACGAACGGGACCGCCGCCGAAAAAGAGGCGATCTTGATCGATGGGGTCGCGCGATTGCAGAAGCGGCTCGGCGGCGTGGAGGCCGCGGTCGCGGCGTTGGCGGTGGACCTGGCTCAGGTGCGCTACGCCTTGGATCGGGCCCGGGCCGCCGGCACCGAACACCCCGAACGCTTCACCTCCTTTGGTCCCTACTTGCCCGCCAAACCTCGGGCCGAGGCCAGCCCCTTGGTCCACGGCACCTTCGCTTTGGCGACCGCTTACGCCATGGGGTGGCCGGTGGCCTCGGAGGCTCGGGTGTCTTCCCCTTTTGGTCCCCGGGTGCACCCGGTGTTGGGGGTGACCCAAAAACACCAGGGCTTGGATCTGGCGGTGCCGACCGGGACCCCGGTGGCGGCCATCGCCGCCGGAGAGGTGATCATCGCCGGAGTCGACGCGGTCAACGGTCGCTTCGTGAAGATCGATCACGGCCACGGCTTGGTCAGCGCCTATTGTCACGGCTCTTCGTTGCAGGTCAGCCGGGGCGGCGACGTCAAGCAGGGGCAGGTGGTGTTGAGCTCAGGGGCTTCGGGGCGGGTTTCGGGGCCCCACCTGCACTTCCAGCTGGAGCTCGACGGCGTGCCCATCGACCCGGAGCTCTTTCGCCCCGGGGGATGAGCCGGCCTCAGGGAGAAAGATCGACGGCGACGGTGGTGGTGCGGGTGTCGCGGATCTCGATCGGCGTCACGAAGGCGTCGGCGACGATCGCATCGAATCCATTGAATAGATCGAGGCGCACCCGATAGTCTTCGCCGACCGGCAGGCGATCCAGGCGCGCGACCCCTCGATCACAGGCGATGGAGGTGGTGGCGATCGCGGTCAGGTTGGCGAGTTCGCCGGTCAACACGGTCAACTCGACCCGCTCGCCGTTGAGGCCCGGGCACCCCTCGGCGGCGGCGGAGCCGGTGACGGTCCAGCGCGCTTCGAGGCTGCCGGTGACGGTGGCGTTTTCAGTGAAGTTGAAGTCGGCCATGGTGGTCTGGCCCTCCAGCACGGTGATCACGGCACTCCGCACCTGGTTGCGGACCACGCGGCCGTCGGCGTCCCGCAGGCTCCCGATCAAGCTGTAGGTGCCCTTCCTCCGCATCGTCAGGTTGTTGGTGCCTTGTTCGCAGGGGAGGTTGAGCTCGAAGGGCTCGATCGAGGTGTCGTCGGCCCGGATGCGGAAGGTCTCGGCCCCCAGGGCGTCGCAGCCGAAGGACGGCATGCGGCCGTCGATCCGCCAACGCAGGGAGATGGTGCCGATGTTGAGGCTCGACGGGTCGACCAGGATCTCGGCGGTGTGTTCGGTGATCTTTTGGTCCTCGACCTGCACGTTGGCCCGGTAGGTGTAGGCCTCGGCGATGGTGCCTTGAAACACCTCGGGCGAGATCACCAGCGGATATCGGCCCGGCACCAAGCCCGTCCGCTCCAAGAACTGAGCTTCCCCACAAGGGATACGGGTGGGCTCACCGCCGGTGCGCACCGAAAAACCAGAGAAGCCGACCGCCGCGCAGGCGAGTTCGGTGCCGTCGGGCCCCACCACCTTCCAAGTCACCCGGAGGCCCCCCGATTCCGCAGGTGGGGGTGGGGTGCGCACCGGATCGTCGCCACACCCCCCCAGGCTCACGCCCAGGGCCAAAGCCCAGCTCAGCCGCCTTGCCGCTGCCATTCCTATCATCCTACCTCCTTCCCTCGCCGGTCGGTCCCCCGAACAGCGTCCTTGACACCGGCCGGCCCCCGGCTACACTCCGCCGCCTATTCCGCAGTAGCTCAGTCGGCAGAGCGGGTGGCTGTTAACCACTAGGTCGGGGGTTCAAATCCCTCCTGCGGAGCCATTTCTTCCTCCTCGCGAACTTCGCAGCGAGGACCAGTTAACGGAGCCCCCAGGTACATGCCTCGGGGGCTTCGTCTTTTTCCGGCTGAGTTCGCAGGCGTTTGCGCATTGCCGCTGCGGCGCGCGCCGCGATCGTGTTCACGCGGAGAGCGCCGCGCGCGTCGTGCTGGGCACGTGGAGCGTGCCCGGGACGCGGTTCGCGCTCTCTTCTCCGTCCCGTCGGGAGAGAGGAACCGAGAGAAATTTAACAGGAGCCGGGACTGTGACCCGGCGTTTAGCAGTCCCGCGCGGGGGCGGGACTGTTGATCATCGGGGCGCGGTCCTGCGAGGGCTGCGAACGGGCGCCCACTTTTGCCCGGGGCGCGGCGGTCGCGCTAGGCCGGGTCGGCGCAGCGCGGGGAACAGCCGGAACAGGTCGGCGCGACTCAATCGAGCCGGCGTGCGATCGCTTCCACCGCCTTGAGCCCGGCACCGAACCGCGCCATCGCTTCGCGGTGCTTCGCGAGCTCACCGTACGGCAGGTACCTGACGTGGAGGGCCGCCACCTGCCGAAACGCGGGGCGACGGAGCTGGGCTCGCACGTCCTTTTCGCGGTCGTCCGGTGCGACCAGGAACAGTCCGCGGGCAGCGTCCCCCGAGCTGCCGAGCGCGAGATCGAGAAGCCGAACGATCCCGGAGTAGATCGAGGTCGTGTGCTCGACCTCGAATCCAGCCGCGACGCGAGACGAGCCGCGTTCCAGCCAGAGCACGTCGATGAGTCGAATCGCGTCGGCGCCGGCACACTCTGCGAGCGCTGTTGGCAGCGACTCGAGGCAACCATCGCCGAGTCGGCCCGTGCCCAAGGTCCGGGTGCGGTCGTTCGCAGCGATCCAAACATCGAAATCCAGGGCGAGCCCGAGGTCCCGCAGCCACCCTTGGACCTCCGTGTGGGTTCGATCGCTATCGCGAGCCGACTCGATCTGCTTCCTCTCCTTCGCAGTCTGCTCGCGCACCTTCGCCAGGTCCTCCTGCCACGTGGCGCGTGCGACCTCGTCGTCGCCCTGCGGGGGGGCCGGGTAACGGCCGCTGCCGACGTCGAAGAGGAAGCCGCCAACGGCGCCCAGGTCGTTCGAGAGGAGACCGCGGTGGGCCTCATTGAGACGAAGGATACCCTCTCGCATTGCGAGGTACTCCTCCCAGCTCCCGAGCTTCACGCGCGCCGAATTGAGCGCATTGTACCCCTTCACGATGGCCGTGTTGAACGGCGGCATGTGCGTCGGATGGATGAAGTAGAGAAGGTTCGCGGCGGCGGGGCCAAGGCCCTTAATGCGGCGACCGTCGAGCTGGCGGATGGATCGCACGATTGGATCCGCGCCGGAGCAACACGCACACGCCTGCAGGAAGCGGCCGAAGGCGCGCTGGTTCTCGACATCCTCGTAGATGTCCGGGATTCGCAGCTTCGGTTTCCAGAGAAAGGCGTGGTCGGCGCCCTTGAAGATCTGTCGCTGCTCAGCGATCGAGCCGACGAGGGTCTCGAGTGATGAGCCTTTGTAGGTGTTCCCGAAGGTGCCGTCCTCGATCTCCCGCACCACCTCGGAGATGCCACGCCGAATCGATCGAAAGTTCTTGAGGCGCTCTTCCCAGAGGAACCACGTCTGGTAGGTGCTGCCCGGGTCCTCACGCCAGCGGTCGATGAGCGTACGGATTGTGGCAGCCGACACGGAGTCGAGCATACTCATCGAGGGCCCGAAGGGCCACGGTGCCCTCGCGGCAGGAAGCTTTCGTTGTTACTCCACCCCGTCACGTCGTTGCTTCCAGGGGCGTAACGACATGCTCGCGGCAGCACGCGGGCAGCTCTTCACGAAGAATCGAGAGCGCGCGGCGACCTTTGGCGAGGAAGTCCGGCGTGGCTTCGACCACGAAGCGCCGAGGATGACCTTCCCACTCACGCGCGATCCGGAGGTCGATGGCGGCAGCCTCCACGGCTGATTCGATGCGCAGCGGGTTCTGCTGGTTGTAGCCGCCGTCGAGGGGCGGCGTGCGCAGGTGGATGACGGCGTCGTAGCGGGCGAGCTCGGCTTCGTGCGTGCTGGCAACCGACGCCCACAATGACTCGGGGCCAGGCCAGTAGGCTGCTCCATCCACCGTCCCTCGATCGCAGAGAACGATGGCAGTGTTGTCGGCATCCGCCAAAACTGCCTCGAGCTCACGCTGGATGTAGTAGATCGCGCGCTGGGCGGCGCGCCGTCCGCCCTCACTCGCCTCGCGGGGGAAGCCGCCACCAAAGACAACGCCCGCCGCCTCTGGGAGCACTCTCACATGCAAGCAGAAGTACTGCCGAATCAGCTCCAGTACGGCCGTCTTGCCCGCACCAGGGCCTCCGGTGAGCACGATCCGGCGTCGCTCATGGGGCTCGCGGCACTCACGCGGTTTCATGGCTTCCTCACGATTCCAGATTCCAGGTCGATGTGCTGAATGAAGGTAACGCTTTCCTACCTTCGTTCCTCCGCCACATGGGTGTTCCGTTCACCGTCGATGCGGCGCTGCTGACCTCGCGTCCATGGGATGAATCCCGGCGTGCGCGCGGCATATTCGTCCCAGACAGCGCCGAAGTCCGTACGAACCTCGCGTTCCTCGCGGTGGGCCAGGCGCACGTAGACCACGACGAGAATGGGGAACATCACCAGTGTGACGAGCGTCGGCCACTGCAAGAGGAACCCGAACATGATGACGATGAATCCCAAGTACTGGGGATGACGGACGTACGCATAGGGGCCGGCTGTCGCCAGCTTTCCAGCCCTCTGCGCGCGAAAGAGGATGCTCCACGCGGCCGAGAGCAGGAAGAAGCCAGCCACGATGAGCACGTTGCTCGCGATGTGGATCGGGTTCCAGTGCGGATCGCCTTCGAAACCGAGCAGCGTGTACCAAAGATGACCGAAGTCGTGGTTTAGGGGGTCGATGCCCGGGAATCGCTGCGCCAGCCACCCCGA
The DNA here is from genome assembly GCA_016703535.1 of Deltaproteobacteria bacterium. Taxonomy (GTDB): domain Bacteria; phylum Myxococcota; class Kuafuiibacteriia; order Kuafuiibacteriales; family Kuafuiibacteriaceae; genus Kuafuiibacterium; species Kuafuiibacterium phototrophicum. The sequence goes on from JADJBV010000002.1 coordinate 2,790,096, forward strand.
GAGCAGGTAGATGGTGAGCGGGAAGCCGTACATCTCGACGAAGAGCGCGACGATGAAGGCGGAGAAGCTCCCAAACGTGCGCCAGTCACGCTTCGTCTTCGGCTTGAAGAAGCTAAAGGCGAAAATGATGAAGATGGCCGAGTTGATGATGACGAGCGTCCACAGCCCGTATGCGGGCATCTCATGTCCGTGGTTCATGGCGTGCCTCCTTCGTGGCGATGAGCGGCATGGCCCTGCTCGTGGCCGGAGCCACTAGCGCCGTGGCCGCCATGCCTGCGGTGCATGAGCAGGTGGAGAAGCGGGCAGAGAAGGAGCAACGCGTACGGGAGCGCCCCGAGAATGTGCGCCTCGTGTTCTTCCCAGAGGAAGAACAGCGCGATCGCAGCAAAAAAGCAGAACCCCAGCATCCAAGGGATGTGGAAGGGCTTTCGTTGGGTTGGTGTTTTGGGTTCGGTCTGCACGTCCAAGTCTCCTTTCATACGTCCGATCGCCTGAGGCGCAGCGCATTGCCCACCACAGAGACCGAGCTGAGGCTCATCGCAGCGGCAGCGATGATGGGCGAGAGCAGCAACCCGAAGAACGGGTAGAGCACCCCGGCCGCGATCGGCACGCCCGCCGCGTTGTAGACGAACGCGAAGAAGAGGTTCTGCTTGATGTTCCGCATCGTCTGTCGTGACAGGCGGCGAGCGCGGACGATCCCGCGAAGGTCGCCCTTCACGAGCGTCACCGAAGCGCTTTCCATGGCAACGTCGGTACCCGTGCCCATGGCGATGCCCACTTGTGCCTGGGCGAGCGCCGGAGCGTCGTTGATGCCATCTCCCGCCATCGCCACGAAGAAGCCTTCGCGCTGAAGCCCTTTCACGGCGTCGACCTTCTGATCGGGAAGCACTTCGGCAATGACCTCGTCGATGTCGAGCTTCTTGGCCACCGCACTCGCGGTCGTCTGGCTGTCACCGGTCAGCATCACGATGCGGATACCCTCCTCGTGCAACGCGCGAATGGCTTCGGGCGTGCTCTCCTTGATGGGATCCGCGACGCCCACCAGACCCGCTGGCATTCCGTCGACGGCGACGAACATGACTGTCTGTCCATCGGCCCGAAGCGCCTCCGACGTCGACACCAGGTCTCCTAGCTCAACGCCGAGGTCGTCCATGAGCTTCTGGTTCCCGAGGGCCACTGCTTGACCATTCACGGTGCCGCGCACGCCTTTGCCGGTGAGGCTCTCGAAGCCCAGCGCTTCGCCGAGTACGACGCCACGCTCCTCGCTCCCCCTGACGATCGCTGCGGCGAGCGGGTGCTCGCTGCCGCGCTCGAGCGATGCGACGAGCCCGAGGAGGCGTTGCTCATCGAGACCCGGTGTCGGCAGGATCGTGACGAGCTTGGGTTTGCCTTCGGTGAGCGTTCCGGTCTTATCGACGACGAGCGTGTCCACCTTCCGCATGACCTCGATAGCCTCCGCGTTTCTGAAGAGGACACCCATGGTCGCTCCCTTGCCGGTGGCGACCATGATCGACATCGGCGTGGCGAGACCGAGCGCGCAGGGGCAGGCAATGATCAGGACCGCGACGGCATTGATGAGCGCATGCGCCATACGGGGCTCGGGGCCGACCAAGCTCCACACGACGGAGGTCGCGACCGCGATGACTATGACGATCGGGACGAAGTAACCGGAGACGACGTCTGCGAGCTTCTGTATGGGAGCACGGCTGCGCTGCGCCTCCGCAACCATCGCGACGATGCGCGAGAGCAGCGTCTCCGCCCCGACCTTCTCCGCGCGCATGATGAGCGAGCCAGTTCCGTTGACGGTGGCGCCGACGACGTGATCGCCCGGACGCTTCTCGATCGGGATCGGCTCTCCCGAGACCATCGATTCATCGATGGCGCTCGTCCCCTCCAGCACGACGCCATCGACCGGGACCTTTTCTCCAGGGCGCACGCGCAGCCGATCGCCCACGTGGACGAGCTCGAGTGGGACGTCCTCCTCGGAGCCATCGTCTCGGATGCGGCGCGCGGTCTTGGCTGCAAGCCCGAGGAGCTTGCGAATGGCCGTGCTGGTCGCCGTGCGCGCGCGTAGCTCGAGGACCTGCCCGAGCAAGATGAGCGTCACGATGACGGCCGCGGCCTCGAAGTAGACGGAGACCTCGCCATCCTGGCGGAAGGATGTGGGGAAGATCCCTGGCAAGAGGGCCGCGACCACGCTGTAGACGTAGGCGACGGACACGCCGAGGCCGATTAGCGTGAACATGTTGAGGCTTCGGTTCCTCACCGACTGAACGGCGCGCACGTAGAAAGGCCAAGCTGCCCAGAGGCACACCGGAGTCGCGAGCAGGAGCTCGACGAACACCCGGGTCCGCGCCGAGAACAGGCGCGAGATGAGGTGTCCCGGCAAGAGGTGACCCATAGAGATGAACACGAGGGGGATCGTGAGCGCCGCCGCGAACCAGAATCGGCGCGACATGTCGCGCAGCTCTGGATTCGCTTCCTCCTCTGCGGGCAGTGCCGTTCGAAGCTCGAGCGCCATCCCGCAGATGGGGCACGTTCCCGGAGCGTCGCGGACGATCTCCGGGTGCATCGGGCAGACCCATTCGGTCTTGGTGGCAGATGCAGGAGGAGACACCGGCTCGAGCGCCATTCCACACTTCGGACAGGACCCGGGGCGCTCAGCACGAACTTCGGGATGCATTGGGCAGGTGTAGCCAGCGGCTCGGGGCACATCGGCCTCTTGTCGATGCTCGTGATGTCCGGTGTGCTTGTGCATGCTCAACTCCGCTCTCTCTCGATGAACCGCTTTTCTCTGTTTCATTGGGTCACCGTCATTCGGGCAGCTCTTGGGGCCTGCTGCGACGTCCTAGCCGTCGCGCAAGCTTCGTGAGCTCGAGGATGGATACCGGTATCAACCCGAGACCCAGGGCGAGAGCACAGTCGGCAAGCGGCAGATCGCCGATCTGGAACAGGTCTTGGCTCCAGGGGATGTGATGCAGCCCCAATTGCAGGAAGATTGAGACGACGACGACCCCGAGTAGCCGGAGGTTCGTGAAGGCTCCAACCTCCCAGAAGATCCGATCCTGACTTCGCGCCGCGAATGCTCGAAAGAGCTCGCCGAACACGAGCGTCGAGAATGCGAGGTTGCGTGCCTCGGTCAGGTCGCGAGCCTCTAACGCCCACGCGAAGACGCCCAGCGTCACCGTCGCTTCCAGAAACCCGATCACGCCGATGAGCGTCCACTGTGAACGCGCGAGCATCGGCTCGTCCGGCTTGCGGGGTGGCTTCGCCATCACGTCCGCGTCGATGGGATCCGTCACCAGCGCGAGCGCCGGCAACCCATCCGTGACCAGGTTGATCCACAAGAGATGCAGCGGCAAGAGCGGCAGCGGAAGACCAACGAGCGCAGCACCCAGCATCACGGCGAGCTCGCTCGCATTTCCGGCCAGGAGATAGACGATGGTCTTGCGGATGTTGTCGAAGATGCCCCGGCCCTCGCGAACCGCGGCGACGATGCTCGCGAAATTGTCGTCGGTCAGAATCATGTCCGCCGCCTCGCGCGTCACCTCCGTCCCGGTCCTGCCCATCGCGACTCCGATGTGCGCCTCCCGCAGCGCGGGCGCGTCGTTGACGCCATCACCGGTCATCGCGACGATGTCTCCGCGTCCCTTCCACCGCCGAACGATCTCCAGCTTGTCAGCAGGAGTCGCTCGCGCGTGGACCACCTCGTCAGGCGCCTCGCCCTGCCTCAGGATCCCGAGCTCCTTGGCGATGGCCTTCGCCGTGGCCGGGTGGTCACCGGTGATCATCACGGTCCGGATGCCGGCCGCGCGCGCTGCCGCGACCGCATCGATCGCCTCGGTCCGTGGCGGGTCTGCGATCCCGACGAGTCCCAGGAGCCGCAGTTGCTCCTCCCGCTCGCCGCGCCCCGTCGCAACGGCGAGGACACGCAAACCACGTTCAGCCATCCACTGGTTCGTCGCCCGTGCCTCCTCGATCCCCGAGACGCAGAGCGGGATAACCGATTCGACCGCTCCCTTCACGTAGAGGACGCCGTCTCCTCGAAGTACCGACATGCGCTTTCGTTCGGAGTCGAAGGGATTCACCCGGACGCGACGATTCGACTCTTCGATCTGTCTGCGGGAGATACCGCTTTCGGCGGCACCCAGCAGGAGGGCGACCTCGGTGGGGTCCCCGGTACCCTGGCGCTCCTCAGTATCGAGCTCGGCGTCGCAGCAAGCAGCGGCGGCGTGAAGGAGCGCGCTGTGGTTCTTGCCCCAAAGCTCGCGTACCTTCATTACACCTGTCGTGAGTGTCCCTGTCTTGTCTGTGCAGATGACCGTCGCGCATCCGAGCGTCTCCACCGCTGGCAACCGCCTGACGAGGACGTGGCGCGAGACCATGCGTTGCACCCCGAGCGCCAGTGCGATGGTCACGACCGCCGGCAGCCCCTCAGGCACCGCAGCGACCGCCAATGCGACGGCCGAGAGGAACACCTCCATCGCGGAGAGCCCGCGCGAGAAACCCAGAGCAGCGACCGCCGCGACAACCGCCAAGCACAGGAACAACAGCACGCGGCTCACCCGCGCCAAACGCTTCTGGAGAGGCGTGTCTTCGTCCTGAGCGGTGGCGAGGAGGTGAGCGATCTTACCGAGCTCCGTCTTCATTCCGGTCGCAAAAACCACGGCGCTCCCTGTGCCATTGGCGATCGCCGTGCCCATGAAGACAGAGTCGCGGCGCTCGGCAAGGGGCGCGTCGCTTGGCACGGGCCCTGTATTCTTCTCCACGGGCGTGCTCTCGCCCGTGAGGGCCGCCTCGTTGGTCAGCAGGGCGTTGGCTTCTACGAGCGTCGCATCGGCGGCGACAACATCACCCGCGTCGAGCAGGAGCAGGTCTCCCGGAACGATCTCCGCGGCGGCGATGACGACACTGCGACCATCGCGGAGCACGCGGGCTCGGGGTGCTGTCATGGCGCGCAGCGCCAGGACGGCGCGCTCGGCCCGGTATTCCTGGAAGAAGCCCACGAGTGAATTGATGAGCACGATGGCGCCGATGGCGATCGCATCGACGATCTCGCCGAGCGCCGCAGCGATCACAGCAGCGGCAAGCAGCAGCCACACGAACGGGTTCTTGAACTGCCGGAACAAGAGAACGAGCGGCGATGCCGTTCGCTCTCGCTCCACCACGTTTGGTCCATGATCGGTCAGACGGGACGCGGCTTCCGCCGTCGTCAAGCCGCTCGGCGAGTGCGCCGCGTTCGCCTGTGGGACGGCCGCGAGAAGCTCCTCCTCCGGTGCCTCCGGTGCTCTTGGGTCGGTCACGTGGTTTCCCCTCCGATGTCGGCGTCCAGGCGCCCCTCGAGTCGAACCTGCCGCCTTCGCCAGATCGTGTACGCAGCCGGGATCACGAGCAGCGTGAGGAACATGCAGGACCACAAACCTCCGACTACGGGCGCAGCGGTGCGAGCAGAGATGTCAGCGCCGACGCCGCCCTCCCAGAGAAGGGGCATCAGACCGAGCACCGTGGTCGCCACGGTCATCACCATCGGACGGGCGTTGCGGCTCGCACCCTCGACGACCACTGCATCCACGTCCTCAGGCTTCTGGAGCCGTCCCTCGCTTCGCGCGCGCTGAAACGCCTCATCCAGATACACGACGATGATGATCCCGGTCTGCGCGGCGACGCCGCCGACCGCGATGAGCCCCACCCACACGGCCGTCGAGAGGTTGTAGCCAAGCGCCGCGAGCAGCCACACGCTCCCCGCGATCGCGAACGGCAGGCTCATGAGCACCAGGAACGTCTGCGGCCAGCCCTTCATCGACAGGAAGAGCAGGACCACGATGAGCGCCAGCGTGAGAGGCAGGACGTACTTCATGCGCGCCTCCATCTCAGCCATGAACTCGTACTGGCCGGTCCACTCGATCCTGGAGCCAGGGGGGAGCGTCACCTGGTCGGCAACCAGCGCCTTCGCGTCACGAACCCAGCCGCCCAGGTCGCGCTGCGAGCTGTCGATGTCCGCGAAGACGTACCCGACGAGGAGCCCGTTCTCGTCCTTGATCATCGGTGGGCCCGTGACGACGTTGACCTCGGCGACGACGCCCAACGGGACGACTGCCCCGGGCTGCCGCCACCTTTCGCTGGGATCCGCGGCGAAGCCACTTCCCCCTCCCATCGGAGGCGAGGCCGTCCCCTGGCCCGAGCCCATCTGCATGCCGCGACTCGCGGCGCCGCCTCCCGTGGATCCCATGCTTCCCATCGACCCGCTCGAAGCCCGCGACGGCGAGGAGCCTCCCTGCATACCCCCCATCGAAGCTGACGTGCCCGCGCCTGACCCGGTGGGGTCTACCCCGGCGATTGATTCCGAAACGGGTACGGGGATCAGGATGCTACGCAGCGCATCTGGATCGGCCCGATACTCGGCCGCGTAGCGCAGGTTGATCGAGAAGCGCGAACGGCCTGCGATGACCGTCGACACCGGCATGCCGCCGATCGCCGCCTCGACGACGTCGTGGACGTCGCGAACAGTCAGACCATAGCGTCCGATGGCCTCACGATCGGGCACGACGTCGATGTACTCACGGCCGGTTTGCCGCTCGGCAAACGTGCTGCGCGTGCCGGGGACCTGCCTGAGGAGCCCCTCGAGCTCGATCGAGAGGCGCTCGATCTCGCCGAGGTCGGCTCCGAACACCTTGATGCCCACCGGGGTCCGGACGCCGGTCGTCAGCATGTCGATGCGGGTACGAATCGGTGGCGAGATCGACATCTGATATCCGGGCATACGGAGCGCCACATCCATGTCGCGCGAGATCTCCTCGAGCGTGCGCGCACGCTGCTCGGGCCATAGCCACCGCAGGGGAACCTTGACCCACTCCGGCGCACCGCTATGCCAGCGGCGCTCGAAATGCTTCGGCCACTGGTCTCGCGGCTTCAGAGCCACGACGCTTTCGATCATGTCGAGCTGGGCCGGATCGGTCGCGGTCTCGGCGCGACCGGCTTTGCCGTGCACGGACTCGACCTCGGGAAAGCTCTTGATGATGCGGTGCTGGGCCGTCAGCGCCTGACGTGCCTCCTCGATGGAGATGCCGGGGAAGGTCGTCGGCATGACGAGCAGCGAGCCCTCATCGAGAGGCGGCATGAACTCCGATCCCAGTCGGAGAAACATCGGAACCGTGGCCGCGATCACCGCCAGCGCGATCGCCACCACGAGCACTCGAAAGCGCACGATGAAACGAACCGCGGGGCGGTAGATCCACCGAAGGACCCTGCTCGTCGGGTTCTCGTCCTCGGTCCGAAACCGCCCGCGAAGCAGCAGCACCATCAAGGGTGGCGCCAGCGTGATGGACAGAATCGCCGCGGCGAACATCGCGAAGGTCTTCGTGTAGGCCAGGGGAGCGAAGAGGCGTCCGGCCTGCCCCGCGAGGGTGAAGATCGGCAGGAAGCTCACCGTGATCAGGAGGAGCGAGAAGAAGATGGGCCTGCCCACCTCCTTGCAGGCGTCCACGATGATGCGCTTGCGATCGCCGTCCTTTCCCGCGGCCGCGAGGCGCACGTGCGCGTTTTCGATCAGCACGATTACCGCGTCAGCAAGCTCGCCGACGGCGATCGCGATACCGCCGAGCGACATGATGTTGGCCGTGAGGCCGAGGTAGCGGAGCGCAATGAATGTTGTCAGTACCGAAAGCGGAAGCACGATCATCGCGACGAGCGCCGAGCGAACGTGGAAGAGGAAGACGAGGCAGATGAGGAAGATGATGATCCCTTCCTCGATGAGGGTCGTCTTGAGCGTGTCGATCGCGCCGACGATGAGCTCCGATCGATCGTAAGTCGGTACGATGCGGACACCCTCGGGCAGGCTCAGTCCAGCGATCTGCTGTTTCACTGCTCGGTTCACCTCGAGAGCGTTCGAGCCGATGCGCATGACGACGATGCCGCCGACCGCTTCCCCTCGGGCGTTGTAGTCTGCGGCGCCACGACGAATCTCAGGACCGAACTGCACCCGCGCGATATCCCTGACGCGGATGGGGTTACCGCCAGCGCCGACGGTGACGACGCTCGCCTCGACGTCGGCGAGCGTCTTGACGTAGCCGCGCCCACGGAGGACGTACTCGCGGCCGGCGAGCTCGAGCACACGGGCGCCGACCTCGGAGTTCGCGCTCTGCACGGCGCGAGTCACGTCGCCGAGCGAGAGGCCGTAGCTGGCGAGCCGGTTGGGATCGAGGACGATCTGGTACTGTCGCTCGAAGCCACCGAGAGACGCGATCTCGGCTACACCGGACACTGCCTGCAACGCCGGTCGGATGGTGAAGTCCTGCAGCTCGCGGAGCTGGGCCAGATCGAGCTGGCCGGACGTATCCTCGAGGACGTACTGGAGCACCCAGCCGACGCCGGAGGCGTCGGGGCCCAGGACGGGCGAGACGTCCGGTGGCAAGATCTGCTGCACGCGCCCGAGCTGTTCGAGGACTCTCGTTCGCGCCCAGTAGATGTCGGTGCCATCTTCGAAGATGACGTAGATGAAGCTCATGCCGAACATCGAGTAGCCGCGGACGGTCCGGGCGTTGGGCGTACTCTGGAGCGTGGTCACCAGCGGGTACGTGATCTGGTCCTCGACGAGATCGGGGCTGCGGCCCATCCAGTCGGTGAAGACGATGACCTGCGGATCGGAGAGGTCCGGGATGGCGTCGAGCGGCGTCTTGCGCATCGACACGACCGACCAGACGATGAGCAGTGCGGTCGCCCCAAACACGATCCAGCGATGCTTGGCGGAGTATTCGATGACGCGTTCGATCACGGCCGCCTCCTCAGTGTCCTTGGTGACCGCTCGGCGGCGGAGCGGGTGATGGGTGTCCGCTGTGGTCCGCGTTCGGCGCTGGAGGTGGCGCCGTCACCGATGGAGTGCTCCCGGGTGCCTCACGGGTCGCTCCGGGGCTCTCTTCCTTGGAGCGACCATGCGCGTGTCCGGTACCTCCACCCGACGCACGAAGACGGCTCTCAGAGTCGATCAGGAACACGCCGGAGGCGACGATCGAGTCACCCTCGGCAAGCCCTTCGCGAACCTCCACGCGCTGGTCGAACCGGGTACCGAGCTTGACCGTGCGGGGAACGAAGCGACGCTCGCCAGCGACCACGAAGACGTGCTGGGTGCTGCCGGTGTCAACGATCGCGTCGCGCGAGACAGTGAGCGCCGGACGGGGTTCTACTCGGAACGTGGCGCTGCCGTAGATGCCCGGACGAAGCGTTCCGTTTCTGTTCTCGACCGCGAAGCGGACGCGCAGCGTCCGAGTTCTTTCGGACAGCGTTGGGTAGAGGAACTGGACTTGCGCGTCGAAAGGTTCACGACCCGAAGCTGGGAACTCGAGCCGGGCAGGCGTTCCAGTCTGAACGCTCGGGATGTCTCCCTCGGACACCTCCGCGAGCACCCAGACTCGCGACAGGTCTGCGACAGTTACGATCTCCGTGGATGGATCGACCGCCGTTCCGACCGAGATGCCGCGATGCAAGACGACTCCTGAACGCGGGGCGGTCACGGTCACGAGGCGCCGAGGCTCGCCCGACTCCTCGATGGCTCGGATCTCACCATCGGTCATCCCGAGCACTTTGAGCCGCGAGCGGGATCCTTCGACCACAGCGCTGCGCGGGCCCGTGGCCGCGGCACGACGCGCAGATAGGTACTCCGTCTGAGAAGCGAGGAGCTCCTGCGAGAAGATGCCTGCGAGCGGCTGCCCAGCGCGGACGCGCTCTCCGGTCGTGTTCACGTAGAGGCGTTCGATCCACCCAGAGACCCGTGTATGGACGTGCGAGACGCGCGACTCGTCGGGAACCACGGTGGCGACGGAGCGGATGGGTTGGGTGATGGTCTCCTGCCGGACCTTCTCGATGCGGACGCCGATCGCGTCGAGCTGCTCCTGAGCGATCTCGACCTCTGCGCGCGGATGTGTCGTTGGGGTGCTGCTGCCGTCACGCGTGCCCACTTGTGCCGGTTGCCCAGGGGCAGCCATCCCGTGGTGCCTCGAGAACGGCCAGCCATGCCGGAGGTGCTGGACGAGAAGCGCACCGACGAGGAGCACGAGCGCGGAGCTCGCCACCACGGCCAGGGTCCTTGGGTCCTTGAATTTCATCGCCGTGCTCCCTCTTCGAACCGGCCCTGCGCTCGCTGGAGCCGAGCCCAAGCGAGGCCCAGCTCGAACTCGGCGGCAACCAGCTCGGCCTCGATAGACCAGAGCGCCTGCGCCGTGTCGATGACGCTCACGAGCGGCATCGTGCCTGCCGCGTACGCGGACACGGAAGGATCGATGGCTTGCCGAGCTCGAGGAAGAACGTCGTCCCGGAGTGCCAAGACGCGCTGGCGGGCTGCGAGCACTTGATTCCGCGCCGTCGCTGCTTCGCCCTCGGCCATTCGAGTCATCGCCGCGAGGTCGGCCCGCGCCATCTCGGCCATCGCCTCCGCCTCACGCACGCCCGCGTTCAGCCGGCCGCGTTGGAGCGGGATGCTGACTCCGATGGTCAACATCCATCCCCACGAATCCGTCATCGTGTAAGCGGGTCCCGTGCGGATCATGCCCATCGGCCAGTACATGGAGTTCATCTCGGAGATCTCGGCCTGGCTCCTACTGATCTCAGCTCGCCCTACCTCGAGCTCAGGTCGTCCGCGAAGCGTCGTGTCACGCACCAGAGTCCAGGCGGGAGGCTCGGCGGTTACGGGTGTGGCTTCGAGCGGCGGCACCACGGCATCTGCTGGCCGCCCCAAGGTCGCGTTGAGCATCGCTTCCGCGGCAGCGACTTCCGCGCGAATCGTGCGGATCGCGCCCTCGAACCTGGCCACTTCGATCTCGGCGCGGAGCACCTCGGGCTGGTTCCCCGTCCCGGAGCTGTACCGCGCGCTGGCGGCTGCCACGAACTGCCGAGCGAGGGCGACCTGTTCGTCGAGCACGCGTGCCATCTCGCGCCGTTCGCGCAGCATGAGGAAGGCCCGGGCTGCATCGAGCTGGACGTCCTGGGATACGCGCTCCGACTCCGCCCGGAGCCGACGCGCATCGGCCTCTGCTGCACGTCGCCGATGGCCGAGGACTCCCGAGAGTGGGAAGCGCTGCTCGACCATGAGGCTCGCGTCGACCCCATGGAGCATGAACGGCAAGTGATCGATCGACGACATGACCATCGGATCCTCGAGCGCAGAGACGATCGCCGGTCTCTCCCCGGCGGCTCGAGCCCGAGCACGCGCGGCGACGATCTCTTGGCGGTGGGTACGCCCGTAGATGAGAACGTCCTCGAGCCGAAGCGGGTTCGGTAGGGCGTCGAGCTCCTGCGCCTCAGCAGCGGAGGACGCGAACAGCGAGAGAACCAAGCACGCGAGCGCCCAGATGGCACGTGAGGGCTTCCATGGAACCTCGAGTTGTTGCGTCATTTTCATGAAAGCCCTCACGGTGTGCCGCTTCGAACTGTGTATGGCCCTCCAGTCCATGCACTAACGCGCGGGGCTGATCTGCTGTGCACGTCGCCAGATCTCGTTGGCCGTCTCGGCGTCGTCAGCACGCACGTCGACGGCGAATCCGTCGCCCACCGAGCGAACAGTCGCCTGCGCACCTCGGGGTACGAGCGGGCAGTAAGGCATCTCGGCCACGTCGTGGCCGACAGCCGCATTGCGAGCCAAGTGGCAGTTGACGATGCGTTGAAGCCATTCCTCGGTGAGGTTGGGCGTTGCGCGAAAAACGATTGTTGCGCCCGCGTCACGTGTAGTCCTGTTTTTGCCGATCAACTTCTCCTCGCGAAACTGGGAGACGCTTCGGATGTCTGCGCCGTGAGCGAACGGGCTCACATCCCTGTCCTCGTCCGCAAGGCCCGTGCACGCTCGCGCTTCGGCCTCGCGCAGGCTCTGGGACGCCGCACGATGTTGGGCGGCGAGCTCACGATGCTCTTCGGACGTCTTCACGTGTCCCGCGGTCGGGTTCGTCGTGACGGTCCAACAGACGTGACCCTTCCCTCCCGAACATCGTTCCTCCTGCCGAGCCGCGGTGGGATCGTGCTGCGCCGCATGCTGCGAGGCCTGGTTGTCTTCCTGCGCCGCTGCAGCTTCGTGTTGCGGTCCGCTCATTTCGTGCGGCTGGGTGCCAGCCGCGTGTGCACAAGCGCCCGCCGACAGCGCAGCGAATAGGGCGAAAAGGTGTCGTGTGTTCATGGTGTGTGTTGCCTTCCTTGGTTTTGCCGGTTGTTCTATGGCCCATGCCCCCATGGGGCATGCTTGTCGGACTGGAGCGAGAGCAACGGTCGTGCCAGCGCGTGCAATGCCGTTGTTCTGCAAGCTTCAGGAGCTTCCCGGCCACTGACCGCTGCAGGGGACGCAAGGCCTTCGCTGGCCGGGCTGCTGCGCGCAAGTCTTGCGTGTCTCGCACACTCCGCTCCCAGCCTTGCCAGGGATTGCGCAGGTCACTTGACGCGCTGGAGTGGGAAGTGCCGGACATTTGCTCGTGTAGGCGGGAAAGGTGCCTCACGTGACCGACTTCTTTCCGAGGCATCCGTAGCGCGCGAACACTGCCATGAGCTCATCGACCTTCTGCCTGCGCTCAGTGGGTTTTCCCGTCGCCATCACGTCGGCCACACAGGTCTCGACGTGCGACCGCAGGACGACCTTGCCTGCCTGACCGAGCCCAGCCTGCGCGGACGCGATCTGCAGCAGAACATCCACGCAATAGCGATCCTCCTCGATCATTCGGGCGACGCCCTCCAGCTGGCCGGCGATGCGGCGGATTCGGGCCAGGACCTTCTTCTTCGTGTCGTCGTTCATCACGGGCGAGACCTCCGGATTACCTATGCCCCCCATAGGGATGGGCCGAGGCGACACGAAGCACCCTTCGTGCCAGGCGGGTGCTGCTCCCTGGAACGTTGATCGCCGCCCACCACTTCTTGCGGGGAGGTGCCGCCGCCGACATTGGCGGGCGGGATGTCGTGCGTCGACTACGGACGTCCCCTACTGCGCGACGATCGATCCCCGCAGCAGGTCCATCCCGCAGGTGAACGCGACGCTCCCAGCTCCGGGTTCCACGGTTACCGCTTGGTTCTGCGGGCAGGTCGCGGCGGAGCTTGAGCGAGGGGACCACATTCCCGGGAGGAGCGCCTCCATCACGTTCGTCCCCTTCCAGGGTCAAAACCAAAACCGCAGGCCGGCTACGCCCTGGAGATCACTCTCGGGACGGCCCGCTGCTTGCCTGAGACGCACGGTCTCAGCGAAGGCTCGATTCCACGAGATGCCGAGGTACGGCGCGAACTCTCGGGCGATCTGATAGCCGAGGCGGAGACCGAGCTCGATGTCGTTGAAGCCGGAGCCCACTCCGAACTCCTGTGCCGACTGAATCGCCACGTTCATCTCGAAGCTCGGATGGACGATGAGCCGCTGCGTGATGAACAGGTCGTAGGTAGTCCGCAGGCGAGCTGACACGTCGCCCCTGTGGCTGACGAAGATCGCGGGCTCCACTTCGAACCAGAGCGGTGCGAGGCCCTCGAGACCGACGACCAGATGTCCGCGCCCTTCGGTCGACGGGCCGTCTCCCGTCACCAAGTCGCCTCGCAGGCCGATCTGAAACTCCCAGAACGGTGCAATGAGTCGACTGTAGAGCAGCTGCGCCTCGCCTTCGAGGTCGGGATCGACGGTCGACATCTCGCCCTCGGTCTTGAACCAGATTCGGTTCCAGTCGCCACCGAACCAAGATGTGTTGTCCCAGTTCAAAGGATTGTTTTCGTTGTTGAACCCGTACTCCAGCTCTTCGAACTGGACGAAGTGGTTGAACGGTGGTTCGCCCATGTCGGCTGCCGCCGGCGAACCCCACAGGACTAAGCCAGCCATCAATGAGGCCACGACGATCGGGCTGGACATTCGCGTGCCCCTCATGGCCGCACCCGGACGACGCGAAACATGCCCGCTTCCATGTGGTAGAGCATGTGGCAGTGGAACGCCCATCGGCCGACTTCCTCGGCCGTGAATACAAATGATGTACGCTCCGCGGGTTGCACGTTGACGGTGTGCTTGAGCGGATTGCTCTCGCACGCGCCGACATCGAGCTCGAAGAACGTCCCGTGGATATGAATGGGGTGTGCCATCATCGTGTCGTTGATGAGCACGAAGCGAACGCGTTCTCCGCGGCGGAGTTCGATGTCGGGCATGTCGGGGTCGTACTGCTCGCCGTCGAACGACCACATGAAGCGTTCCATGTTGCCGGTCAGATGGAGCTCGATCGTCCGGGTGACTGGGGAATTCGACGAGCGCGGTGTCGCGGAACGCAACTGCGAATAGGTGAGGACTCGCCATCCATCCTCACCGAGCCCTACCCCCGGCTCCGTGACCCGCGATCGCGCCACCTCGGCCACCATCGCGTTGCCGGCGCCGTGGCCGTCGTCGTCGTGACGGTCCATGACGTCGAGGTTGGCGCGACACGCGGCCGGCGCCATCTCCATCCCGCCGGCCCCTTGCTCCATCCCAGACATGTTCCCGTGGTCCATCCCGGGCATCGCGCCGCCGCTCGAACCAGCCCCATGGTCCATCCCCGACATGCCACCGCTGCCCCCGCCCGACATGCTCCCGTGGTCCATGCTGGACACGGCAGGCATGTCGCCGTGGTCCATCCCCATGTCCGCCATGGTGAGCAACGGCCGAGGACGTCGTCCGGGAACGCGCGCGGTGGCGGTCTCGTCGATCGCGAGCGTTCCGCGGGCGTGCCCGCTACGGTCCATCGCTTCGGCGAAGATCGTGTAGGCATTGCGTGTGGGCTCGACGAGAACGTCCAGCGTCTCGGCGATCGCGATCCGAAACTCGTCGGTCTCCACCGGGGCGACCGGCATGCCGTCGGCCTGGATCACCTGCATGGCAAGCCCGGGGATGCGTACGTCGAAGTAGGTGGCCGCGGAAGCGTTGATGAAGCGCAGGCGCACCCGCTCGCCGGGACGGAAGAGGCCGCGCCAGTTCTCATCGGGAGCGAGGCCATTCATCAGGAAGGTGTACGTGGCGCCCGTGACGTCCGAGATGTCCGAGGCGTCCATTCGCATGCGTGCCCAGCTCAGGCGGTCTCCGAGCGCGCCCCAAAAGCCCATCCGCTTCGCTTCGTCTCCCAAGTCAGCAAGCGTTCGCCGCTGATAGTTGTAGTAGCCGCCATAGCGCTTGAGATTCGCGAGAACGCGGTACGGATCTTCGAAGGTCCAGTCCGACAGCACGATCGTGTATTCGCGCTGCGCCTCGTATGGATCCGGCTCACTGGGCTCGATGACGATCGGGCCGTAGATCCCGGTCTGCTCCTGCAAGCCGCTGTGGCTGTGGTACCAGTACGTGCCGCTCTGGCGGACGCGAAAGCGGTACTCGAAAGTCGTCCCCGGACCAATTCCATGGAAGCTCAATCCAGGGACGCCGTCCATGTCGGCCGGAACCAGGAGCCCATGCCAGTGGATGGATGTGTCTTCGTCGAGCGCGTTGTTCACGCGAAGCACGACGTCCTGCCCTTCGCGCAATCGAATCTCGGGGCCTGGCACGCCGCCGTTGATGGTTGTGGCCACCGCTCCCCGCCCGGCGATGCCAACTCGCGTCTCGGCAATACGCAGATCGATGGTCTCACCTCGCGCGGCAACGAGAGCGCGACGCGCGGGCGTCACGCTACCAACGGTCGCGCAGCCCGTGACGAAGCGGCCGAGGGCAATCCCGCCTGTGGCCGTGGCCACGCTTGCGAGGAACCTTCGTCGGGGCCACTGGACGGGGGACCCTACGCGATCGTTCATGCTCTTCTCCACGGCACGACACCTAGGATCGCGATGACAGACTGCGCATCGTTGTCCCCGCCAGCGTAGAGCACCTTCGTCGACGTAGTAGGCGCCGCGCAGCCCAGCGCCATCACGCTGAGAACCAGAGTCGCGGCTGCTCGTTTGACCTCCCGATGTCGTGCGCGCGCCAGAGAATGCTGGCACGCCCGCGGCGTTTGCTCGGCCCGTTTAGTGGTCATGACGGTTTCGATATCCTTCACTGGTCATTGTCGCCGGGCGTCCGCGCTACTGCGCCACGATCGAGCCGCGCAGCATGTCCATGCCGCACGTAAACGCGACGCTCCCGGAGGGGGGCATCGAGAGATCGACCACGACCTCGCGGTTTAGCGGCAGGTCACGTCGGATGTTGAGAGACGGAAACACGACCTGCTGGCCGCACCCCTCGTCAGACGTGCGCGTGATCGTGAGACGAACCGGCCGGCCTGCGGGCGCCGATACCGAGCTCGGGTGATAGCCGGTTCCGTCCACGGTCACCGAGAGTGCCGTCGGCGTCGCGCTGCCCCCTGCCGGAGCGGCCTCTTGCGCGGTCGCGGTCGTGCTTCGTTCACAGGCCGTGGCCAGAGCTACAAGCAGGAGCGCAGCGGCGAATCGAGTGGGGTTCATGAGACGGGTTCCTTTCTTTGATGGGGTTCGAGTGCGGCGAGCACCTGGCGTGCGCGCCGGCGAAACAGCAGATACGCCGCGAGCGCGACGACCATCGCAGCGCCAGCGACCACGGGCGTGACGTCGAGCCAGCGACCGGGTTCCTGAACGTACAGCTTCGACACCAGCGCAGCGACCAGCACCGCCCCGGCAACCTTGAGCACGGCCACGTTTCGCTCGAGCCACCGAAGGATGGGCGCCGTCGCCTCCCCAAGGCGTCGCCACAAGAGCTGCTCGCTCCGCCAGTACGTGTAGATGACCGGGATGATCTCCAAGGTCAAAAACGCGCTCGTGACCAGGCCGCCCACCATCGGCGCGGCGATGCGCTTCATGACGTCGGCGCCGCTCCCCTGCGCCCAGAGCAGCGGCACGAGCCCGATCAGCATCGTGCTCACGGTCATTAGCTTCGGGCGAACGCGCTGGATCGTCCCTTCCGAGTGCGCCTCGATGATGTCCTCGAGCGAGTTGATTCGTCCCGCCCGGAATCGCCGCTCGTAGGCGTGGTCGATGTACACGATCATCACGACGCCGGTCTGCGCCGCGAGTCCCACGAGCGCGATGACGCCCACCCAGACAGCGGTCGATAGGTTGTAGTCGAGGAGCCACACCGCCCAGACGCTGCCCACGAGCGCGAACGGAACAGAGAGCAGGACGATGAGCACCTCGGTGAAGTTCTTGAACTGGAGGTAGAGCAGGACGATCGTGATGAGCAGCGCGATGGGGATCAGGATCTTCATCCGTTCCTCCATGTCGGCGAGCAGTTCGTACTGGCCGGTCCACTTGATGTAGTAGCCGGCCGGGATATCGAGCGCGCCGTCCGAACGGGCGCGCGCGACGGCGGTCTTGGCCTCGTCCACGTAGCTTCCGACGTCGCGGTCTGCCTCGATGTCGACGTACACGTAGCCCACGAGGAGCCCCGCCTCGTCGCGGATCATCGGAGGCCCAGACGCGACGCGGACGTCTGCCACAGCGCCGAGCGGGATCTGCGCGGGCGGAGCGGCGCTGACGGCACTCGGCGCGCTGGGGTCGCCGCTCATCCCGCCGCCCACCGCGGACGCCCTGCCGGCCGGCAGGGGGATCATCACGTCGCGAACCGCGTCGAGGCTCGTGCGGAAGTCCTGGGCGTAGCGAACATTGACCGTGAAGCGGTTTCGCCCTTCGACCGTTGTCGTGATGGGCAGCCCTCCCAGCGCCGACTCGATCACCTCGTTCACGGCCTCGACCTGCAGGCCGTAGCGCGCGAGGCTCTCGCGATTGGGGACGACGTCGACGTAGAGCCCACCGACCGAGCGCTCGAAGAGGACGCTGCGAGTGCCCGGCACCTCGTGAAGGACGCGCTCGATCGACGTCCCGACGCGCTCGATCTCTGCGAGGTCGGTGCCGTAGACCTTGATGCCGATCGGCGTGCGGATGCCGGTCGTCAGCATGTCGACGCGATTTCGAATGGGCTGCGTGAACGCGTTCGTCCAACCGGGCAGCTGAAGTCGCGCGTTCATCTCTTGGACGAGATCTTCGCGCGTCATGGGCACGAACTCGGGCTGGAGCCAATTGAGCAGCGGTCGCATGAACTCGGGCGTGCTGCCGACGTACCAGCGCCGGACGTACTTGGTGCGCCACTCGCTGCGGGGCTTTAGCTGAACGACCGTCTCGACCATCGAGAGCGGCGCCGGATCCGTCGGTGTATCAGCGCGCCCGATCTTGCCGAGCACCGACGTGACCTCCGGAAAGCTCCGAAGCACCTCGTCTTGCCTGCGCAGCTGCTGGCGCGCCTCCTCGATGGAGATATTCGGGAAGGTCGTCGGCATGTAGAGGATGTCGCCCTCGTCGAGCGGCGGCATGAACTCCGATCCAAGCCGCTCCGCGATGGGCAGCGCCGACACGAGCGCCATCACGCCGATGAGCACGGTGGTCTTCGGGTTGTGCAATGCGACGTGGACGAAGGGCTCGTAGACCTTGCGGATGGCGCGCGAGACCGGATGGCGCGCCTCGGAGAAGATTTTCCCCCGAATGAGGTAGTCGCGAAGGGCCGGCGCCACCGTCACCGAGAGGAGCGCCGCCGACAGCATCACGAACGTCTTGGTGTACGCGAGCGGCTTGAAGAGGCGTCCAGCCTGCCCGGTGAGACCGAACACCGGCAGAAACGAGACGGCGATGATCAGGAGCGAGAAGAAGATCGCGGGCGTCACTTCTCGTGCTGCCTCGGCCAGCAGCTTCTCGCGCTCCGCGTGGCTCAGGTTCTTCGGAGCGTGCTCCAGCTTCTTATGCGCGGCCTCCACCATGACGATTTCGGCGTCGACGGTCGCGCCGATGGCGATGGCGATCCCACCGAGCGACATGATGGTCGCGGGGATGCCGAGGAAGTACATGGGGATGAAGGCGGTGACGACCGCCAGCGGGAGCGCGATGATCGGGAGCAGCGCGCTGCGCAGGTGCAGCAAGAACAGGATGATCACGAGCGCGACGACGATCATCTCCTCCGTCAGCGCGCTCTTTAGCGTGTCGATGGCGCGCTCGATGAGGTGCTTGCGGTTGTAGACCGGCACCACCTCGACGCCCTCTGGAAGGGTCGGTCGCAGCTCTTCGAGCTTGCGCTCGACGCGCCCGATGACGTCGAGCGCGTTCTCGCCGTAGCGCATCACGACGATGCCGGACACCGCTTCGCCCCGCCCGTCGAAGTCGGCTGCGCCACGCCGAATGTCGCCGCCCATGGTCACGTGGCCGACGTCCCGAACCAGCACGGGCGTCCCGCGCTCTGCGCGGATGACGATGCTCTCGAGGTCCTCGACACGGGTGAGATAACCCCGCCCGCGCACGAAATACTCGCGCTCGGACATCTCGAGCACGCGCGCGCCCACGTCGTTGTTGGAGCGGCGGACGGCCTGGACGACGTCCGAGACCGAGAGCCCGAAGTTGCGCAGTCGAACCGGGTCGACCGTGACCTGGTACTGCTGCTCGTAGCCTCCGACGGACGCCACCTCGGCGACACCGGGGACGCTGGTCAAGGCGTAGCGAAGCGAGAAGTCTTGCAGGGTGCGGAGCTGCCCGAGGTCGTGCCGGCCGCTTCGATCGACCAAGGCATACTGGTAGACCCACCCAATGCCCGTCGCGTCGGGGCCGATGCGGGTGTTCGCGTCCGGGGGCAAGCGGCTTCGAACAGTGTTGAGGTATTCGAGCACCCGCGACCGGGCCCAGTAGATGTCGGTCCCCTCTTCGAAGACGACGTAGACGAAGCTCATCCCGAACATTGTCTGGCCGCGCACATCCACGACATGCGGCGCGCCGAGCAGCGAGGTGACGAGCGGGTAGGTCACCTGGTCTTCGACCAGCGTCGGTGAGCGGCCCATCCACTCCGTGAAGACGATGACCTGCGGATCCGAGAGGTCCGGGATCGCGTCCAGCTTCACGTTGCGCATGGCGGTAACGCCGCCGATGGCGAGGGCGAGGGCGGCGAACAGCACGAGCGCGCGGTACTTCGCCGAGAGGTCGATGAGCCAGCCGATCACGCCATCACCTCCACGGCCTCGGAATGGCGTTCTTGCAGTCGGCGACCATGCTGCCCATGCCGGCGTGCTGGCGCTCGCAGGCGCGGCACTGCATGTATTTGTCGGCCTGGCGCTGTTGATCGAACTCGGTCTCGCACGAGGGGCCCTGGTCAGGAGACCCTCCGCCTGAACTGGAGGTTGGCGCTGGGGTCGAGGCGAGGGACGCTTGCAGTCGGCTCTCGGAGTCGAGCATGAAGCTGCCGCGTGTCACCACTCGGTCGCCCTCGGCCACGCCCGAGAGGAGCTGGACCCGGCCCTCGCGCGAGAGCCCGGTCTGAACCAAGCGAGGCTCGAAGCGGTCATCCCCCGTCGCGACGTAGACGTACTCGTGCTCGCCGGTGCGGATCACGGCGTCGCGTGGGACGAACAGGCCGGGTGACGACGGCAACTCGAACTCGACCTCACCGAACTGGCCGGGGCGAAGGCGACCATCGCGATTGGGAACGACCAGGCGCACCCGCGTCGTGCGCGTCGATTCCTCGAGGAGCGGCTCGACCAGATCCACGCGCGCGGTCAGCGGCTCCGCTTGGCCGTTCGTCGTCGTGAAGCGCGCGGTCATGCCGACGCGCATCGCGTTCAGATCGCGCTCGTGGACGCTGGCGACGACCCAGACGCTGGAGAGGTCCGCGATCTCGTAGAGCACCATCTCGGGCTCCGCGCGTGAGCCGAGCACGGCGTTGAACCGAGTGACGAAGCCCGCGGTGGGCGCGCGGACGGCGATCGCACGGATCGGTCTACCCGTCCGAGTGATCTCCTCGACGTCGCTGGTGCTGAGCCCAAGGAGCTCGAGCGCGCGCCGCGCGGCGGTCGTGATCTCTGCTGCGCCCGGCTGCACGGTGCTGCCCCCGCTGGCAGCGCCGCTCCAGCGCGTGGCTGCGAGATACTCTTCCTGCGCCCGGTAGATTTCGGGGCTGTAGATGAACGCGAGTGGCTGACCTCGACTCACGCGCACCCCAGTCTGTCGGACCGCGACCTGCTCTACGAAGCCGGGCGCTCGTACGCGGGCCTGCGCGAGCCCGGTCTCCGGCGCGCTGACGACGCCGGGGACGCGCAGACGGTCACCGAGCGTGGCGCTCTCGGCTACGCTCGTGGCGAGCCCGACGGCCCGCTGCTTCTCTTCGCTCACCGTAACCGCGGTGACGTTCGAAGGGCTTGGGGCCGACGGGGGCGCTACTGCCCCCGTCGCGGCCGCCGGCGGGGTGCGGCGCTCCTCGGGGATGGGCTCGAGGTTCATGTGACAGATCGGGCACTCGCCAGGATCCGGCGAGCGGATCTGCGGGTGCATCGCGCAGTAGTACCGGGCCTCCCCGTGCGCGGCGTGCCCGTCCTGTGCCGGTCCCCAGAACGACCATACGGTGTATCCCGCGAGCAACGTCACGAGCGCGAGCAGAGTCCAGCGGACGATCGCCATCGTCTTGAGCGCGCGTCGACTCGGCGCGGGCCCATGCGGCTCGTGGTGCCCCTCGTGATGCGGTTCTGGGGACTGAGTGCTTTCTTCCGTGCTCATGGAGTCGATTCCTCATGCAAAGGCGTCCGCGGAAGGGCGGTTCCGACGGCGCGCTCGAGGCTGGCGATGCCGCGCTGAAGGTCGCCGTGCAGCGCGATCACCTCCATCTCGAGATCGAGCAGCGAGCGAGCGACGTCGACCCAATCGAGGAGACTCGCGTTGCCGGTGGAGAAGGCCGCCGTCAGGGCCTCCATCGACCGCTGCGTCGCTGACAGTGCCTGCCCACGGATGACGGAGAGCTGCGCCTCCAGCGCTTGCAGTTGTGCGTGGGCTTCGCTGACCTCGCCCTGCGTATCGAGGCCCGCGCTCTCTCTCGCTGCTCGTTCCGCGGCCTCCTCTTCCTCCGCCTGACGAACTCGGTCGCGGCCCGGTCCCCAGAGCCACGGCAGGGACATCGACGCGGTGACGCCCACGCCCGGGCGCATGGTTGGGTCCTGCCAATACCCGAGCCCGACCATGAACTCTGGGACGCGCGCCTCGGCCTCGGCTGCCTCGCGGCGAGCGCCGGCTGCTCTCGCTCGGGCGTCCGCCGCGAGCGTCGCTCCTCGATTCGCTTCGGCGCGCGCGATGAGCTCCTCAACGGTGAGGCGCACTGTCTCGGGCGGGACTTCACGAGGCGCACCGAGCGGCGCTCCTGATGGCCGCCTCAGCACCGCGTTGAGCGTCGCCCGCGAGCGTGCGATGTCGCCGGCGACACGAGCGAGCGCTCGCTCTGCCTTCGCAACCTCGACGTCGATGCGCGCGGCCTCTGCGAGCCCCGCGCCGCCCGTGGTGTAGCGAGCGCGGACCGCCTGTCCCATGCGGGAGAGCAGCGCGAGTTGACGCTCTTGCAGGCGCTGCTCCGCGAAGGCCTGCACGTAGTCGGCGAACGCGTTCGCCGCCCGCTCCGCCACCATCCTCTCCTCGGAGGAGAGCTCGGCGACCATCGCCTGCGCCTCCTCGGCCATGGCGCGCGCTCGCGCATCGAGCGAGCCAGCCGCAGGGAAGCGCTGGCGCAGCTCGACCATGTACATATCCGCTTCTCCGAGCGCGTAGGGCCGCCCGAGGGGTAGGTTCCACGCCTCGAAGCCGACCTCCGCTGGCGGCAGTGAGCCCTCCGCGCGGCCGGCGTGGACGAGCGCCCGGGCTCTGTGCGCCATCACCGCCAGAGCCGGGCTGCGCGCCACGGCGGCTGCGACCACGACATCCCGCTCGAGGGGCCCTGCGAGGTCGACCTCGGAGTTGCCGCTCCCTTCCGTCGGGCGCCGAGGCACGTCCCGAACGCGTGCCGTCGCGGCCTCGTACGAATGATCCAGCGTCCGCCCGGTCTGCGTGGACACACACCCGCTGGCTGCGGCAGCCAGCGCTACGACGGCCACGGAGCGCCTGAGGACGCCATGTTGAAGGCTGGAGGGCACGAGCGTCTAGGCAGCACCCGCCTCGATCGTGACCGGGGCGAGGTCAGAAAATCCCTACGGGGCGACTCCCCGGTACAAGCTGAGCGTGCCGAAGACCGTCGTCTCCCGGTGCGTCTCTTCGACGCCGCGGAAGCCTGCCTCAGTCATGTACGTCGGTAGCAACCCGCGGACGTTGTCCGTGGTCGTCTCAAAGCCGTCGAGCAGCTGAATCGCCAGGAACGCTACGCGCATGGCGGGACCCTGGGCCTTGCCCCAGTCGGCGATGTGCACCTCGCCTCCGGGCCGGAGGAGCTCGCGCACGCGCGTGAACGTGCGACGCTTCTCCTCGGTCGTGAGGTGGTGAAACATGAGGCTAGACACGATGCGGTCGAAGGACCCCGGAGGAAACGGCGCCTCTGAGGCCAGCCCTTGCGCGAGCGCGATGTCGAGCCCAGCGGAGTCAATCTTCGCACGTGCGAGGTCGAGCACCTTCGCGTCGCCATCGAGCCCAGTGACGTCGGCCTCCGGGCACGCCTGCTTCACGAGGATCGCGAGCGTCGCCGTTCCGCAGCCCACGTCGAGCACGCGGTGCTTCGGCTGGAGCGCGGCCTGCTCCACCAGCAGGCGCTTGAAGCGGTCCTCCTTCAAGGTGGCCCGCAGCACGGGATCGTAGAAGCGCGTTAGCGACTCGTAACGGAGCGCCGGGATGTAGCTCATCGGACGGCGCCTCGCGTGTACGCAGCGAAGGTCTGATCGCTCTCAAAGTAGAACGTTCGCCCGTCGCTGCTCCGCCCGATCACTGCAGTCGCCTTGTCGACCGTGCTGCCGCTCACGGGATCGGTGGACACGCGCGACGACGGATCGCTTCCAAGCCGACCCTTACACATCTCACAGCATCCGTAGTACGTGCGCCCGTCGACCTCGATCGGGATCTGTGATCGACCCATGAACTGGTTGTTCACCATGCACACGAGGCTGCGGTCTGTGACGAGCGTGAGCGATGCAGCAGCCGAGCTCGGCGGGCGAGCATTGTCTTCGTGCGCGGACGCCGCAGGCGCCGGCATCTCCGTGGTCGACGGCTGCGTGGTCGCCGATTGATTCGCGCCCTTCGTCTCACACCCGAGCGCCAGCGCGATGAGCACGATGGCTGCCGAGATGGATCTGATTTTCGTCATGGTTGGTGCGGCCCTTTCAATGCTCATGGTGATGTTCGTCGTGGTTCCCCGCGGCGTGGGCGCGGTCGAACGCGTCTGCCCAGTCCAAGATCGCCCGGAGTTCCTCGCTCTGGACCGCGCCGGGACGATCCTTGGGCATCGTCGCTGGCTGTCCGTTCGCTCCGAGTACCTCTCGTATCGTTGTTGAGATTTGAGTTGCGTGATGCCCGCCGAATGGATACCCGTCCATCGTGAAGTGTCGCAGCGCCGCCCGCTTGCCGCCGTTGCTCGTGTGGCAACTCGCGCAGTACCTCTCGAACACAGGTCGAGCGCGCTGGTACGCCTCTTGTTCGCTGGGCGGCGAACCCACGGACGGGTGCTCGTGCGGAGCTTCCTCGGCTCCTGCGGTGCGCTCGATGCGAGGTATGCCCGCCCCGTTGCCTTCCCCAGCGCGCGCCCCGGACGGCCCGTGCGAAGCGCCATCGTGCGAGGCGACGGTGGGCGCCGGGCTTGGCGACGAGGCGCAGGCCGCCAGGAGGAGCACCGCGCCAGGGAGCGAACCGTCGCGCCCACGTCTCGTGAGCCATGAACTCATGGCGCAGCGACCTCGAGCTCGCCCATCATCCCGCGCTCGGCGTGCTCGAGGATGTGACAGTGAAACATCCACGTCCCCGCGTTGTCCTCTAGGCGGACTCGGAACTTCACCGTCTTTTCCGCGGGGATGTTGATGGAGTCTCGCCAAGCGACGACGCCCGGGTCCACGCCGTCGACGGAGACGACCTGAAAGCGGAACCCGTGCAGATGAAACGGGTGATCCATCTCCGTGGTGTTGACGATCGACCACTCTTCCACGATCTCGAAGCTCGCCGCGAGCGGCGTCGCGTCCGGATAGACCTGCCCATTGATCGAGAACACGGGCGCCATGTCGCTCGACATCGACGAACCGTGCCCCGCGCCGTGGTCGCCACCCATCGCCATGGATTCCTCCAGCTTGATCTCGCGCTGCACCGTGGCTTCGGGCAAAGCCGCGATTGGTACGAGCGCGTCGGGGATCGCGGGCGTCGTGATCGGCGCGTCGCTGCCATGCTTCATCTGGAAGACGACCGCGTCGGGGAGATCGCCCGTACCGTGTCCGCGGTCATAGCGCAGCGAGGTCCACTCCATCGCCTCGTTCGCCTCGCCGGTGGCCACGACAAGCACATCAGCGCGCTCACCGGGGACCAGGAGAAGCTCATCGACCTCACGTGACGCGGGCAACAGGCCGCCATCGGTGCCGATCTGGATCAGGCGATGGCCAGGGAGGGCGAGCCGGAAGTAGCGTGCGTTCGCCGCGTTGATGAAGCGGAAGCGGTGAAGCCCACCCCGAGCGACTTCCACGATCGGGTGCGCCCAGCCGTTCGTCAAGATGACGTTTCCCTGGCGGCCGACCATCGCCTGCATGGGGTCGAACTCGCCCAGCTGCCAGCTGGAATCGATCAGCAGATCGTCGAGCACGACGGTTCGGTCGGTGGTGGTCGCAGGCTCGGCGTCGCCGCGTACGACGAAGGCGCCGTAGAGGCCGCGCTCCACCTGTTCGTCGGAGCGAACGTGCGGGTGGTACCAGAAGGTCCCCGCGTCGGGGACCACGAACTCGTAGGTGAACTCGGCACCCGCAGCGATCGGCGACTGCACCGCCGGCACTCCGTCCATCGCCGCAGGCACGCGCACGCCGTGCCAGTGAATCGTGGTCGCTTCCGGGAGCGAGTTCTTGAACCGAACCCGCACGGTGTCGCCTGCGCGAGCCTCGATGCGTGGCCCAGGCAGCTGGCCGTTGTACGTCCACATCGACAAGGTGCGGCCCGGGGCGATCTCGATGTCGGAGACCTTCGCCTCAAGGGCGACCTCCACCACGTTGGGCGCGGGGTCGAGATCAGGCGCGGCGGTCGGCTGGAACGGACCTTCCGAGGCGTCAACCTCGATGACCTCCGGGATCATCATCCCGTCGTCCATGTTGCCCATGTCCATGCATGCGCCGGTAAGCGTGGTGATGGCAGTTGCGAGGGCTAAGCGAAGTGGTCGGGTCATGGGTTGGTCTCCTGCGGGGAAGTGGAGGCGGGCGCGGTTACTTGTTTTCGAGCCCCGCCTTCGAAGTACGCGAACACGAGCAGCGCTGTGACGGCGATGCCGAGCCACAGCAGCCTCGCGCGTCCGTTCGGTCGGCAATCTGGACAGCTCACTTTCGGGGCCTCATCGCCGGTCTAGGCACCGGAGCCTGCGAGCGTGACAGGGCTACGTCGCTTTTCCGCCGAAGGCACGCCGAAGGAGCCCCGGGACCATCCCAGCCCCGAAACCGAGGCCCAAGCCGACGACACCGGAGTAGCCGAGGCACGCGCATCCCATCGCTCCGGTGAGGAGCGCGAGCGCCGAGGCCGACACCCAGAACCACGGCCCGGCCTTTCGCTGATTGCCCACGCTCGCGACCGCGAGCCCCGCGACCACCCCGCCCAGCGCGCACGCCGGCACACACAAGGAGCTGCAACCGTCAGCGCCGCACGCGTGCATGTGGTTGGCGCAGAGCGCGAACACCAGCGGCACGAGGCCCGCCGCGATGCCAGGAAGCACAGCTTTCTGCGGATCCCGACCGTACCAAAGCATCGCCGCCCCGATGGTCACCGTCGCCAGGCCGAACCAAAGCGTCGAGACGGGACGATGCGCGACACACGCGGCGACGGCGACGATGACGAGCACCGGCGCTACGCCGAGGAGGGCGCGCCGCAGCCGCCCCAGCTCGTAGGCCCACCGTACACGCCGCTGCAAGTGCGTGAGATCAGTCGAGTCCATAGAGCCTCCTGAAGGTCTTCCTGAGCCGCTCGAGGGCGCGTTCGCGACGCTTGCGCAGCGTGGCGCCTGAGACAGCCGCAGCCTCGTCCCAGAACGTCGGCGCCGCCGAGTCCGCTTGCGCGCCAGCGTGCGACATTCCCACGCCGCGATCGCCATCGCCCAGGGCATGGCTGGGCGGCTCTTGTCGTAGTCGGATGCGCGTTCGAGGATCTTGGACATGGCTTCCTGTGCGGCGTCAGATGCGTCGGCCTCGTTCTTCAGCAGAGAGATGCACAGTCGATGAATCGGTCCCCAGAGAAGATCGAACACGCGTGCGAACACGGCGCGGTCGCCGTCGGCGAGACGCGCCATGAGGGCGTCGAGGGTGTTCGATTCGGTTCGCATCGCTTCGGCTCCCGGATCCCGTCATGAACCCGGGAGTCGGAACAGTACCTCCAGCATGGTCATGAGGGGAGCAGCCGCGCACGGCGTAGCACCTCCTCGCCCCTCTCGGTGTCGGGCGCGATCAGACGGACCCAGAAGCCCGTACCCCCCGAATCGACGTCGACCCGAACGTTCTCGATGTCGAACGCGCAGTCGCGCATGTCGCTCGAGCGCATCGCGGTCAGGTGACGCTGAAGCTTCAGTTGGAGCCACTCCGCGGTGAGGCCTGGCTCGGCCTGGACGAAAACGCTCGCTCCTCGTAAGCGCTGGACGGCAGCTTTCCCGAGGTGCTCGGCGGTGCGATATGGGACGACGGTGGTGACACGATGCTCCCGAAGGATGCAGGGCGCACCCTCCCGGGCTTGCGCGAACGACGCGGTCGGAGCGAGAGAAGCGACGGCCACGGCCAGGGCGGGAACGAGTTTGAGCTTGGTGAACATTGCGGTTTCCTTTCAGCGGTGGTTGCCCGCCTTCACCGTGTCTAGGCGCGAAGAAGCGGAAGCGTGACAGGAGAACGCCGCCCGTTGCTCGGCCCAGGTCCCCGCGTGGGCCACCGCCCGGAGGGTGCGCTCGGCCATCGGCTCGGCGCCATCGACGGCTTCGAGCCGGAGGACGGCCAATTGGAGGTCGGGCGCGAGGATGAGCAAGTCTAGGAGCTGGGTGACCCGAGCCCGCGTGAGCCCCAGCCTGCGCGCCACCGCGGCCCGGTCGGCGACGTCGCCCCGGTCGATGGCCCGCTGCAGGTGGTGCGCGAGGGCGAGCATCTGGGCCACCTTGGCGGGCCTGTGGACGGGCTCGGGCTGCGGTGGCGGCGGCGTCATCGAGAGCACCACGCGGCGCTCCCTGCGGACCCGGTGGAACGGGTCGTCGCAGATGCGGAAGTCGTCGACCAGCACGTCGCCCGTGTTCTTCTCCGCGCGTTCCTCGATCTGCTCCGGGTCTCTCACGCAGCCTCCTTCGCGCCCTCGGTGGCGTCGAAGTTCACCAGCTCGACGCGGCACTTGCCCTGCTTCTCGTCGACGACGACCTTCGCGACGATGGCGCGCAGGAGCCGCCCCTGGTTCTCGGGCGTCATGTTCGTCCACACCTTCCCGAAGTCGCGCAGCGCGCTGGCGAACCAGTCCAAGTGCGTGGCGTCGAGCTCGAGGTTCACGGCGTCACGCTCGACGGCGCGGAGCTGGCTCTCGGCGGCCTCCAGGTTGTTCGCCTCGATGCGCAGCTTGGCCTCGACGAGCTGGCGCGCGCGGCCCTCGAGTCTCGAGACCTCGTCGGCGAGCTTCGACGCACCCGCCGAGTGATGCGCGATGCGGGCGTTGAGGCTGTCCCGCAGGGTCACGTAGTCCGCGCGCGACTTGAGGATGCGCGCCTCCAGCTTCGCCTTCGTGCGCACGGCGAGCGTCCCGTCGGCGGTCGCGTGCCCGAGGCGCTCGACCACGAAATCCTCGATGGCGCCCGCTGGCAGGGGCCTGCCGGGGCATAGGTCCTTGCCGTACTTGTCGCGGCGCGAACACCTGTAAAACCGGTACGTCTTGCCGCTCTTCTTCTTCGTCGACGCAGGCGTCATCGGGTCGCTGCAGGTCCCGCAGCAGAGCAGGCCGCGCAGCACGTACTCCGGGTTCGTGCCGTGGACACGCAGCGCGCGGCCGGACTCGCCGAGGAGCCGCTGCGCCTGCTGGTACGTCGACTGCTCGATGAGCGGCGGGTGCTCGCCCGGGAACCGCTCCTCGCCGTGCATCATGAGCCCGACGTAGAGCGGGCTCCTCAGCACGCGGGCGATGGTGTCCTTCGTCCAGAGCAGGCCCCGCTTCGACACGCGGCGCGACGCGCGGGGCTGGAGGCCTCGCCGATTCAACTCGCGGGCGACCACGGCCATCTGCCGGTGCTGGAGGAACAGCGTGAAGGCCTCGCGCACGACGTGGGCCTCGACGTCGTTGCTGTAGAGCTTCTTGTCCTTGGCCGAGTAGCCGAAGGGCACCGGGCCGCCGGTCCACTTCCCCTTGCGGCGCGCGCCGGCGATCTTGTCGCGCGTGCGCTCGCTGATCATCTCGCGTTCGAACTCGGCGAAGGACATCAGCATGTTCATCGTCAGTCGCCCCATCGCGTCGGCCGTCGAGAAGTTCTGCGTGACGGAGACGAAGGACGCGCCCGCCGCGTTGAGCCGCTCCATGACCTTCACGAAGTCAAGCAGCGAGCGCGAGAGGCGGTCGACCTTGTAGACGACGATGATGTCGACCTTGTGCGTATCGACGTCGGCCATGAGGCGCGTGAACGCTGGCCGGTCGATGTTCGCGCCCGTGAAGCCGCCGTCGTCGTAGCGCGCGTCGACGAGCTTCCAGCCCGGCTGCCGCTCGATGTACCTGAGGCACGCGTCGCGCTGGGCATCGAGCGAGTTGAAGTCCTGCTCCAAGCCCATCGTCGTCGACTTGCGCGTGTAGATGGCCACGCGCTTCGTCTCGGGGGCCGCCGCCCCACCGCTGCTCGGGCGCCTGCTCATCGCGGCTCCTTGGGCTTCGCGTCTTCGAACGCGGTGGACGGGGACTTCGCGTCGCGCTCGGCGACGGCGAGGAGCCGCTCGAGGTTCTGGTTCATGCGGGCCAGCTCGCGCACGAGCGACGGCATCGTCGCCTCGTAAAAGCGCTGGCCCATCGGCGTGCGGAAGAAGTCGCTCATGCCGCGCCCTCCGCGCCCCGCTTCTTCAGGCCGAAGAAGAGGAAGCCGTTCCAGCGCGTGCCGGTGATGTGCTGGGCGATGGCCGAGAGCGTCTTGTAGCGGGTGCCGTCGTACTCGAAGCCCTCCGCGCACACGGTGACCTCGTGAGCGGCGCCCTCAAAGACCCGGCGCAGGACGGTACCGGGCGGCGGCAGGCGCGGATCGCGCGGCTCAACGGGCTGCAAGAGCGGCGGCGCCTCGCCCTCCGTCGTCCCGGGCCGCGTCAGGCGCATGCGCCAGCGCTCGGGCATCTGATCGCCGAACTTGTTGATGAGGGCGATGGCGCCGGGCGGGAGCCCGCCCTCGGCCAGCTCTTGGATGCGCCAGGCGAGGCGCTTCTTCAGGTAGTCCTTGTTCCGCGAACGCGTCGGTTCGCCGTACAGCTCTCGGTACTTCTCCGCGAGCGCGCCCACGTTCATCGCATCGAGTTCGGCGAGCTGGCTCGGGACGTCGCGTAGCTCGCGGGCGCTGGCGCGAGCTCTTGCAGCAGTCTTGTTCATCATGCCTCCTTCGGCGCGAGCACCGTGCCCGCGCGTCGACGGCATGACGGCTTCTTCCCCGGTGGAAGACAAGGCGAGAGCCGGAGAGAGCGCCGACGTCACGACGGACCTCCGCGCGCGGCGTCGAGCTTGCCGCGCTGCTCCCCGCGCCACATGTCGATGAGCGTCTCGGCAAGGACGTCAGCCGCCTCGTCGAGACGACGCTCGATTTCGGCGCGGCGCTCGTCGGCGCTCACCGTAGTGGCTTTGGCCGCGCTGGGCCGCGTCTTCGGTTTCGTCGCTTCCACAGGTGGGAAACGCGGTCCCGGCGCGCGAAACGGGACAGAGATCGTCACCGACCTGCAGGTCCCCATTGACCCGCGAGGCTCTGTTTAGTATTTAGGCAACAGAACATCGCGCCCCGCTTCCGGGGGCGCTCAGCGAGGCAACGTGAAGGAACGGTTTGGAGAACGCATTCGACGCCTGAGGACCGAGCAGAAGCTCGGGCTCCGCGAGTTTGCCACGAAGGTCGGCATCTCGCCCACGTACCTGTCGCGCATCGAGACCTCGGAGGAGAAGGCGCCGCCCGCGGAGGACGTCATCCGCAAGATGGCCAGCGAGCTTGGCGACAGCTTCGACGAGCTCATGACGCTCGCCGGGCGCGTGTCCGAGGCGTCGCTCAGCGTCATCAAGGCCGACTCGAAGATGCCGGAGTTTCTGCGCACGGTCGGCGAGCGGAAGTTGTCGGCCGAAGACCTCATGAAGCTCCTGCCCAACGAGGCGAAGAAGGGGAAGCGCTGATGCCGTTCAAGGTCCCGTTCCTGTCCGACGCCCAGCTCGAGAGCGCCGCTCAAGAGCTGCTGCGTCGGTATGCCAAGTGGAAGGGCGAGCCTCCACGTCCGCCGATCCCGGTCGATACGATCGCCGAGGGCGTCCTCGGGCTCACGCTCGAGATGGGCGACCTGCGCAAGAAGCTCGGTAAGCCCGACGTGCTCGGCGCGACGTGGCTCGACGACGCGCTGGTCATCATCGACTCCTCACTCGAAGGGAACGAGGGCCGCTACTGCTTCACCCTCGGCCACGAGGTCGGCCACTGGCAGCTCCACCGCCCGCTCCGCGAGATGGACAAGGTCACGTTCCCGCTGTTCTCGCGCGAGCCCGGCGCCAAGGCGACGGCCGCCATCGTCTGCCGCGACGGGCAGCGCGACTCGGCCGAGATCCAGGCGGACAAGTTCGCGGCGCTGCTGCTCATGCCGGCGAGCGACGTGCGCGCGGCGGTGAAGCTGGTGACCGGCGAGCCGCTCGCCATCGACAACTTCGTCGCCCGCAAGAAGGCCGGCGAGCGCATCTCCGAGCTGCGCGATTTCGCCGCCGAGGTGATCGCGAAGGGCGGCTTCACCAACGTGTCGAACCAGGCGATGCAGATCCGCCTGGAGGCGCTGAAGCTCGTCGTCGACGGCGCCCAAGGACGCCTCTTCTGAAGTGTGGGGGGAGCGGTTTCGTGCGCTCTCGATGTCCCCTGTTTTGGCAACGGTAAACAACCTGGAGAACGCATGGCAAACCGCGAATGGAACCCGAAGTCCTTCTTCCGCCACCTCACCCCCGACGCCCTCGAGGTCCTGCTCGAGTGGGCAGCCGTGGAGCTCACGCTCGACGGCGAGGGGCCCGTGGGCGAGCAGGTCTATCGCGGGTGGAAGGCGCTCCCCGAGGCCGAGCGCGTCGCCATCGAGACGAAGCTCCTGCCGGTCAACGACCTGTGCGGGCCGCACGCGCGCCCGTACCTCGAGCGGCTGGCGCAGCAGGTCTGGACCAACGGCCATTCGCAGCTCGTCGAGGACAGCCGCGGGTGGTCGGCGCAGGATCTCGCGGTGCGTCTCTTCGTCGCTGACGAGGCGCGCTTCCTGGAGGCGCACCAGGCCCACGCCCTCGACATGATGGAGCACCTGACCGAGTTCCACGGGCGCTACCCGGTGACGCTCAAGCCGACTGCCGAGGCCAAGACGGCGATGAAGGCGGCGATGGCGAGCCACTTCCGCGAGACCGCGTTCGGCGCGCGCTGCCAGGTCGAGGACTTCGCGAACGACGAGAAGTTCGCGCTGTTCATCTTCCATGAGGACGAGGTCGCCCCATTCGATCGCTTCAACGACAAGGGCATCGTGGAGCCGGACTGGCAGCGCCCCGTCGTACGGCTCGCCGCCGTGTTCCAGTTCGAGACCTCGACGCTGCTGGTGAAGGCGCCACGCGTGGCCGAGCGCGAGAAGCTGCGCGACCTCTTCGCGGAGATCTTCGTCGGCGACGCCGCCTACTTGGAGGACACGAACAAGAGCCCGAAGTTCTCGTTCGATCCGCTGCGCGACGACGACTTCGACTTCCCCGTGCGCGGCTTCGACAAGATCGAGGACGTGTCCATCGTGCGCGTCGTGGCCAAGCCCGCGAGCCGCGACGTGAAGCGCGTGACCGTCGAGATGAAGCCGGGCTTCACCGTGCTCGGTGTGCGCGGGCTCCTGGGGGAGCACGGCGTCGATCTCGCGAGCGACGCGATCCACGGCGTGCGCCTGCAGTTCATCTTCGAGGGCAAGGGCCGCTCGAAGTACCGGACCGTCAGCCTCTTCAACCCGAACAGCTCGAACCTCAACGACACGGAGCGCGACCGCGTCATCCGTCGCTACCTGAAGGAGTGGGGCATCGATGCCAGCGGACGACGTTCTCCCGTGGAAGTTACTGCTCTCGAAGCTGCGGCGCAGTGACGACTCGCGCGTGAGCTACGACGAGGTACTCCGCACCGGCTGGCAGCCGGAGCCGCTCGTCGTGCGCGAGCGCGTGCTCGAGTACGGCAACGCCGACGACTACGAGCCGCCCGGCTGCATGCACGGCTGCTTCCCGAACGTGAACTACGACCTCGGCGCCGCCGAGGGGCTCGTGGCGGTCGCGTGCCCGGAGGAGCCGCCGTGCTGGCCGGGGTGGACGATGGTGCCGCGCACCGAGGTCGAGGCGCTGCGCTGCCGCGCGAAGGACGTGTTCGCCAAGCTCGCCGCGCTGAACCGACTCTCGCCGCTCGCGACGAAGGTGCCGCCGCCATTCCTCGCCGTGGGCCAGGCGCGGCGGCGCGGGATGAACTTCGCCGTCGTGTGGCTGCGCGCCCCGAAGCTCGGCTTCGAGCAGCTCTGTCGCGGGCTGCGCGCGGACCTCGGCGTCGACGGGCTCGTCGTGCTGGTGGCGAAGAAGCCCCCGACCTCGTTCGCCGCCGCCGACAAGACCGTCGCCTTCGAGCTGGAGCTCGACGCCCACGGGTACATGCCTCTCGTGCGCGCCATCGAGGAGCTGACGCCCGACTACCGCGCGCGCGTCCTCGACGACCCGATGCTCGACCTCGACTTCGTCCACCTCCGCTTCGCGACGAAGCCGGGCGACCGCCACGTCGTGGAGATCAACGGCCAGGACTTCGGCGGCTTCCGCAAGAGCGACCTGAAGTTCTTGCGCCTGCTCTTGCTCGCGGCCGCGCGCAAGTACGGCCCGAACGACGGGTGGCTCGACAAGTCGCGCTTGCGCGACGGCAGCGACAAGGACCCGGCGCTGAACGATCTGCGCGCCGACCTCGGCAAGTACGACCTCTACGGGCTCGGCGAGGACGAGCGGAAGGCGCTCCTCCGCGTGCAGCGCGGCACGGGGCTCATCCGGCTCGGCGTGCCGCCCGAGAACATCACGCTCGACGCCTCGCTCGCGGACCTCGCCTTCGTGGCCACGACGACCACCACGAAGAAGGACGGCACCAAGACCAAGCCGACGAAGAAGCAGGAGGAGGGGCTGCAGAACGCCGCCACCCTGCTCCGCGACTGCCGCCGCCTCGGCGCTCCTGGCGAGGTCGAGGACGCCAAGACCCCGGCGGCTACGAGTCGTCGTGGCCGTAGCGCCCCTTGAAGTTCTCGCGGAACCCGCCGCCGCTCCCTGGCTCGGGCGTCGGGAAGTCGTCGGCGGTGACGACCCTGGTCTTCTCGAAGTCGATCACCACCGCTCGCCGACGCCCGCTGTCGAAGGTGACACGCTCGCTCTCAGCGATGACGAAGCCACCCTGCTTCTTGCTCTCGGCGACCAGGCGCCGGAGCTGCTTCAGGTCGACCATCTCGCCGTCGTAGTCGATGCGCTTGCAGTGGGCGCGGAACGCGTCGTACGCGCTCTCGAGGTGGAGCGCGAGGCGCCCCTCGTCGAAGACGTAGTGAACCTTGTGCTTGAGGTCCCCCTGCACGGCCATCACGCCCAGCATCTCGAGGAAGTGATCGAGGGCGTTCTTCACGCCGTGATCGGTCTCGAGCACGTCGTCGAGCACCGCGTTGACGGCAGCCTCCACGCCGAGGTCGTCGGCCAGCTCGCAGCCGCAGTGCTTGGCGAACTCCTCGAAGAGGTGGATGCCGAGCAGCATGGCGGTGAGGTTCTCGACGACGCGCACCGGAACCTTGCGGCCATCGAGCAGCGCCTTGGCCACGG
The DNA here is from genome assembly GCA_016703535.1 of Deltaproteobacteria bacterium. Classification (GTDB taxonomy): domain Bacteria; phylum Myxococcota; class Kuafuiibacteriia; order Kuafuiibacteriales; family Kuafuiibacteriaceae; genus Kuafuiibacterium; species Kuafuiibacterium phototrophicum. The sequence goes on from JADJBV010000002.1 coordinate 2,825,004, forward strand.
CGCGCGCCACCTCGAGGTCGGCGGCGAAGTCGCGCCCGAGGCAGAACTGGATGTACCGGGGCGCGAACAGTAGAAGGTCCACCGAGCGCAGCTCGCGGTACGCCTGGCGTGCTCCGGGCTTCTCGGCGAGCGTCGTCTTGTCGGGGTTCGACGTGATGATGCGCTCGAGCAGCGCAGACTCCGTAGGCCGCGTCTCGCCCGCGACGCAGACCGGCGCCTGGAGCTGGTAGCTCACGACCTTGAGATCGGGGCGACCGCGCTCCTCGACCTCGCCCCGGTAGAGGCGGCGCAGGTAGCGGTGCAGCGTGTTGAGCCGCTGGCGCTGCATGTCGTAGGGCTTGTACTCGTCGATGAAGACCGGCACCGAGCGCGTCGACGACAGCAGCTTCAGGAGCGCGAACTCGGTCTCGGTCGCGCTGTAGGGCTCCGCGTCGCGAACGCCGAACAGCGGCCACATGATGTCGATGCACACGCTCGACTTGCCCGAGCCCTGCGTGCCCCAGACGAAAAGCGTCGGGAACGTTCCGACCTTTTCCATGAACCGCGGCTTCACCGGCGTCGCGAAGAACCAGCCGAGGATGGGCAGGATGACCTCGGGCTTGTTCACGAACGGCAGGTGCTTGAAGACGGTCGAGGCCACCTCGAGGAACGTGTCCTCGTCGCAGTCGACGTACGAGATGCGCTTGTCGAGCGAGCCACCGCTCGGGACGTACAGGACGGGTGCCGGTTCCATGAAGCCTTCCTTCCCGATGGCGCCGGAGGGGCCGAGCCAGACGTGGTGCTCGCCCTTCTTGTAGTCGCCCAGCATGTTGGAACCCGGGCGCCGAGGGACGTCCCGCCGCGCGAGCACACGGAGGAGTCCCTGGACGTTGTTGTCGCTGCCGGTCCACTGGAGGTCGGCGGACGGGAGCTGGCGAATGAGGTCGCGCTTGCTGTGGAACGACGACAGCGGGAAGCGCAGGTTCGGAACGCGCCCGCCCCGGTCGGTGTTCGCGTAGCCGAGGATGAGCTCCCCTTCCTCGGTCTCCACGCGCGTCGTCGGCTCGATGGTGAACGACGAGATGACCTTCGACTCCCCGCGCGCGGTCATGCAGTAGTAGCAGGACGCGTCCTCGAAGATCGCGCCCTCCATGTCCTCGTCGCTGCTCTCGGGATCGGTGCCGTCACCCTCGGCGCGCGCGGGCGCGCTGGCGACCTTGGCGACGGCCTTGCGCAGGTCTTTCGCCTTGAGCCCGAAGCGCCTCTCGACGGCGCCGAGATACTTCGACTGCACCGACGGATCGCGATGCGCGATGGCGTCGAGGATGGGCTTGAGCCGGTACTCCAGCTCGCGCGCGGGCGTGTCGGCGGGCACGGCTTCGATCGCCTTCTCGATGTCGAAGACGACGTCGTAGAGATCGCACCGCGCCGTCGGTTCGACGTTCACCTTGCAGAAGCCGATTTTCTGGAGCGAGTGGCACGGTGGCGCGATGGAGCCGTCGGCGCGCGCGGTGGCGAGCACCTTCTCGTGGGCCTTCGCGATGTACCGAACGCCGTCGCGGCCGCGCAGCTTGCCCAAGCCCCGGCGGTCGTACTCGAGGACCAGATCGGTGATCTCGTCGAGGCCGAGCCCCTTGTGCGCGAAGAAGCGCACCATGTCGAAGATGGCGACGCTGCGGTCCTCGGCGCCTTGGTCCCATAGCCGCTGGATGGGGCCGCACATCTCGACCGGATGCTCCCAGTCGTACTCGCCCTCGGGCGTGCGTTTGGCCTTCGCGGTGCCCGGCGCGGGCGTGTTGCCCACGATCGGGAGCGACACACGCGGGCCCGCCACGGGCAGCGTGGGCTCGGGCTCAACGTCGAGGCGTGCCAGGAGCGCCGCGTCCTCGACGCGGTCGAAACCAGAGAGCGCGGCACTCACGCGGTGCGGGCGGTCGCCTTGGCCGTCTCCCTTGTGGCTGACCGTGCCGATCACCTTGATGATGCGCGCGACGTCGTGGATGGAGTCGACGTGGACCGCATCGGTTTGCGCGCGCTCGCGCACCTTGGCCTCGAAGGCCTTGAGCCCGGCTTGGAGCCGCTCGCGACGCTCGCCCTCGAGCGCGGTGGGCGGCAGCGCAAACCAGAGCTGCGCGCCGTTGCCGCTCATCATCAGGCGCGGGCGCACGAGCCCCTCGGACTCGCACCACGCGATCGCCTCGTTCGCGGCGGCCATCGCGAGCGCGAGCTCGGCGTCGGTGCTGGCAGTGTCCTTGGGGCGCACCGGATCGAGGTCGATGACCGTGGCGGTGAGGATCTCGATGTCCTTGCGACCAGCGCCGGTCTTGAGCGGGCGGACGACGTTCGGCGCGGCTTCGAAGAGGCGGCGCGGGCGTGGCTGGATGCCGACGTAGACGTTGCCGGCGGCGTTGGTACGCACGCACTCGCGGACGAAGGCGTCCTCGTCGTCGAAGAAGCCGATGCCGATGATGCCGCCAGCGGGGCGGATGACGCGCACTTCGGACACGCCGTGCGCGCCGTGGGCGAGCCAGCGCCAGGTGGCGCGAATCTCTTCTGCGTTCGGACCGAGCTCGCTCATGCAGCTCCCTTGCGCGTTCCGAGCTTCGACGCGGGCACGCCCAGCACCTCGGCGTAGAGCTTCCGTCGCTCGAGATGATGGCGACGCAGGAGCGGCACCTTGCGATCGACGAAGTCGAACAGCGCGGCATCCGTCTTCTCCGCGTGTGGGCGCATGAGGCGGCCGAGACGCTGCACCGTGCGGCCTCGAGCGCGTCCTGGGTACGCGAGGAACACGCGGGACAGGCGCGGCAGGTCGAGGCCTTCATCGGCGAGGCTGGTGGCGACGATGACCGCCAGCTCGCCGGCGCGGGCGCGATCGAGCAGCTCCTTGCGGACCGCTCGTTTCACCTCGCCCGTGAGCACCGCCGCCAAGACGCCCGCCGCCTCGATGGCATCGGCGAGCGTATGGCAGTGGTCGATGCGCCCGGAGAGCACGAGGCACACGTGGCCGGCGCGGGCCTCCTCCACGACGTGGTCGACGATGAGCGCGTTGCGGGCCGCATCGCTCGCGACGGCGCTGAGCATCGGCGCGTAGTCCTCGGCGCCGGTGTAGAGGTAGGTGAAGTCCGTCTCGATGCTTTGGATCTCCGGGACGGTGAGGACGCCTGCCGCGACGAGCTCGTCGTGGGTGATGGTGACGAGCGGCGCGCCGAGGAACAGGTCGAGGAGCGCGGTCAGCCCGTCCTCGCGCTCCGGCGTCGCGGTGAGCCCGAGGCGGTAGCGCGCGGGGCAGCGATCGACCACGGAGTGAAAGGTGCTGGCCGCGACGTGGTGGGCCTCGTCGAGGATGAGCAAGCCGAAGCCGCCGAGGAATACGTCGAGCTTCGACGGCTCCCAGCGCCCCAGCGCCTGAATCACCGCGACGGTCACGGGCGCCGGGCGCTCCTCGCCATCGCCGATCAGCCCGGCGTCGAGGCCGAGCTTGTCCTTCAGCTCCCCGAGCCACTGCTCGGCGAGGTCCAGCGTGTGGACGAGGATCAGCGTCGGCGTGCGCAGCCTCGCGATCGCGCCCATGCCCACGCGCGTCTTGCCGCCACCGCACGGGATGACGACCGTGCCCTGCGTGACCTTCGCGAGCTTCTCGACGGCAGCCGACTGGTAGTCGCGGAGACCGAGCGCAGGCACGTCGAGCGTCGCTTCGGGCAGCACGCGCGCGTCCTCGCAGGCGACGATGAGTCCGTCCTGCGCGGCCGCGCGCCGCAGCACGTGGATGGCGCCGCGCGGGAGGCGCAGCTCGCCTGCGCGCTGCTCGACGAAGCACACTGTCTCGAGCTCGGCGCCGGGGTTCAGCCCGAGGCGAAGCCGGTCGAGGAACGCGGGATTCGGGAACGACAGCATTCGGCACAGGCGCTCGACGACCTTCGGCGGCACCTCCCGGGCGTCGAGCGTCAGCGCCGCATCAACTCGCGCGCGCATAGGCAGCCTCCTCGAGGAAGCGGGTGATGTTCTCGACGCGCCGGGTGGTGAGCATCGGCGGCAGGCTCTTGAGGAACTTCTTCCCGTAGCCCTTCTCCGCGATGCGCTTGTCGAGGATGACGGCGACGCCCACGTCGGTCTTGCAGCGGATGAGGCGCCCCACACCCTGGCGCAGCGCGATGATGGCGAGCGGCACGAGGTAGTTGTCGAACGCGCGCGGATCGCGCTCGCAGATGGCGTCGATGACCGGGTCGTCGGGCGGCGGGAACGGCAGCTTGTCGATGACGAGCCCGGTGAGCGCCTCGCCCGCGACGTCGATGCCGGTCCAGAAGCTCTCGGTCCCGAGGAGGATGGAGCCGACGTCCTCCTTGAAGAGGCGCGTCAGCTCGCCGCGCGGAAGGTCGCCCTGGCGCAGCACGCGGTGCTCGCGACCATCGAGCCGCTCGTAGACGGCGTTCAGGTTCCGGTACGACGTGAAGAGGCCCAGCGTGCGGCCGTCGCAGGCGTCGACCACGTGCTGGAAGATGCGCGCGGCCTCGTCGATGAAGTCGGCGTCGCGTGGATCCGGCAGCTTCTCGGGTACGACCAAGAGCGCCTGCGACTCGAAGTCGAACGGCGTCTCGGCGATGACCTCGAGCGCATCCACGGGCACGCCGAGCTCGCGGCGCACGAAGTCGAAGGTGCCCGAGGTGGTGAGCGTGGCCGACACCAGCGACACCGACGGGCAGCGCGCAAACAGCTCCGCGCGGAGCAGCTCGCTCACGTCGATGGGCTTCGACCGGAGCTTCGTGCGGCCCTTGTTGTCGACGTCGAGCCAGTACACGCAGCCCGGGTTGGACTGCGCGAGCCCCTCGGAAATGCGCGCGCCGGCAGTCGCCGCGTTCTTGGCGCCGTTGCGCGCCGTGGCGCGCTCCTTCTTGTCGGCCAGCTCGTCGTCGGAGCGGGCCTTGGCGAGCGCCACGAGCTTGCCGAGCGCGCGCTGGAGGGCCGCGTCGTTGGCGAAGCCCGGCGCCTTGAGCCGCTTCTTGTACCGGGGCGAGCGGGCGCAGTCGGCGAGCGTCGCGAACAGGCGCTGCGCCTCCTGGCGAAGCTCGCCGGCGAGCTGCTTGTTCCCGAGGTCGGCGGCGGCAGTCGCGAGCCGCCCGAAGGTGGTCTCCGACAACGTGAAGCCGAAGAACTCGCGGGCGATCTCCGCTGCCTCGTGCGCCTCGTCGAGCACGAGCAGATCGAACGCGGGCAACACGAGGTCTTGCCCCGTTGCCTCGCGCACGGCGAGGTGCGCGAACAGCATGTGGTAGTTCGTGACGACGATGTCCGCGCCCTGCGCCGTCGCCTTCGCGCGCTCGGCGTAGCAGTCGTCGCGGAACGGACAGCCGTCGCCCTTGCACTCCTCGGAGCCGACCGAGAACCGCGACCAGACCTGGGCGTGCGGGATGAACGCCAGCTCGGAGACGTCTCCCGTCTTCGTCGCCTCGGCCCACGCGAGCACGTCGTCGACCTGCCGCTGCTGATCGTCGTAGTAGAGCCCGCGCAGCTCGCCGCGCGCCTCGCTCTCGGCCATGCGATCCAGGCAGACGTAGTTGTTGCGGCCCTTGAGCAGCGCGAACGTGAACGGCCAGGGCAGCACGCTGGCGAGCATCGGCAGGTCCTTCCTGACGAGCTGCTCCTGAAGCGCGATGTTCGCGGTCGCGATCACGACGCGCTTCTTCTCGTGGTGCGCGTGGTGAACGGCCGGCACCGCGTACGCGACCGACTTGCCGGTTCCGCACGGTCCTTCGCCGAGGGCGTGACGCCCGCCGCGCATGGCCTCGTCGACCATGCGGGCGAGCGCCACCTGGCCCGCGCGCATCTCGTAGCCGGGGAACCGCGAGGCGAAGAGCCCGCCGTCCCCGAAGACCTCGGAGAGGTAGTCATTCATCGGTGGCTCCTCGCGGCTCGCTCAGGCGAAGGGATCGACCTCGGTCTCGTCGGCGGCGGGCGCGGCGCTCTCCGTCTGGAGCTGCTCGACGAACGCGCGCGCCTTCTCCACCTGCGACGTCGGCAGGTCCTTGATGCGCTGGACGCCGAACTTCGCGAGGAACCTGTCCGTCGCCTCGCGCGGCAGCGCCTTGAGCGCGGTGACGAGCCCCTGCGCGACGTTGGGGGCCACGGTGCCGTCGCCCTTCGCGTCGCTCTTCTTGTCGTAGCTGTCGAGCGACTGGCCACCCTTCGCGCCGCCTCCGTCCGCCTCGCCGGAGTAGAGCTTCGCGAGGTCGTGCTGGGGGAGCGCCTGGAAGGCCTTCTGCTGCTCGACCGAGAGCTGGTGCTCCGGGAGGATCGAGTACGTGGTCTTCGGGTCCTTCGCGGCGCCGTGGCGCTGGATCTCGAAGGCCCACTTCTCGAGGCCGTACTTCTCGCGGACGCGGACGAGGTCCTTGAAGAACATCACGCCCTGCTCGAGGACCTTCACCTCCTTCGAGTCGTAGAGGGCGACGTTCAGCGCGACGCGCAGCGAGGCCTTCGCGCCGGCCGCCTTCGCCTTCTCGTCGACCTCGACGTACTTGCCGTCGACGAAGGCCACCTCGCGCGGGTGCGGCTCACCCAGGAAGACGACGACGGCCTTGTCGCCATCGCCCGCGAGCTTGAGCCAGAGCGAGCCGCCCTGGTCGTGCTTCTTCGCCATCTCTTCGGTCTGCTGCCACATGCTGTTCGTCATTGGTCACTGCTCCTTCTTGTTGGGGTTGGTGGTGCTGCTGCTGTCGGTGGTCGCGTTGCGGGTGCTGCGTCGCTCGCGCCGGTACACGGCGATGAGCTGCGTGCCGTCGGCGGCCTCGCCGGCGTCTTCGAGGTGGAAGTCCGCGCCGAGCTCGATGACGTCGTTCAGCTCCCAGCGTCGGAAGAGGCCCGGCAGGCGGATGAAGTCCTCGTCGCCGGGCAGGTTGAGGATGGGGATCGGTTCACGGGTCATCTCGGTGCGTCCTCCGTGCGGTTCAGGGGGCCTGTGGGTGGGAAAAGCGGTCCGCTCGCGCGAAACGGGACAGCGATCTCGCGAGGTGCTTCTTCAGGCGGGCCACGGCGCGCTGGACGCGCTTGCGCCCGCTGTCGGTGGCGAGCCCCAAGCGCTCACCGACCTCACGACGCGACTCGTCCAGGACCAGCACGGCGATGAGCAGCTCCGCGTCTTCGCCAACCACGGGCTCGAGCCATGCGCGCAGCACGGCGACGTCCTCTTCGAACGAGAGTCCCGGCGTGAGGCCGAGCGCCGATCCGTGTTCGGTCTCGGCCCAGCGCTTGAGCGAGGCCTTGTCGAACCAGCTCGCGATGCCGTCGTCCTCGTCCGCGTCAAGCGAGGTCGACACCTGCTCGTGATCGACGCGCAGCCCATCGCTCGCTGGCAGCCACGTGCGCTTGCGGCGGTACATCACGTCGCGCTCGGTGCTGCGCACGAGCGTGGCCGCGACGCGGTGAACCGTCGTGAGGTCGAGGCGTTCCACCAGCTCGGTGAACGCGCGCGCGATCTCCGCGACGAGCTCGTCGGGCTCACCGTTGAAGTGGCGAACGCGGCGACCGTAGACGCCGGTGAGGCCGGGCCACAGCCCGAGCCACAGCAGCCCGCTCGCGACCTCGTGGTGCTCGCGCTGCTGCACCATCGCGACGAGCCTGGCGAGGAGGCGATCTTTTGCTTCGCCGTCGCCGCGCGCGTTCACGAGGTGGTCGACGACCTTCTCCGCGTCGTCGAACCCGGCGAGCACCGGGTGTTGGGCCTTGGCTTGTTGGAACGACTGCTCTGCCTGAAGAGTACGAACGGAACGATCGAGGCCTGCACGCAGGGCCTCCCAGCTCGCGCGCATGACGCGCCGCCTTTCCGGCGGGCGTCAGGCGCTCCTTGGGGCCGTGGTTAGGGCGTCATGCGCTCCGTTGAACTGGTGGTGAGTGCGAGGCCGCGGGCTACGCCGCGCTCACGTTCGGAAGCGCGTTCGCGGGCGCCGGCGGCGTCGGCTTGCGCGACGGCAGGACGTTCAACGTCCGGCAGCGATCGCGGTAGCAGGTGACGGCGACCGTGCTGTCGCCGCTGACGACGACCTGCATGTCGCCGCGCCGGATGGTGAGGCCGTCGCGATCGAGCTTGGCCAGGAGCGCGCCGCAGGCCTTGCAGCGGCAGTCGGTGGTGAGGGTGTGGATCTTCATGGTGGTCTGCCTCCGGGCTCGCGCGGGTTCGGTCGCGAGCACGGGGAGACCATCGGTGGCGAGGGGATGGGGGGATCGAGGGTGGGAATGGGCCTCGACTCCGGGATGGGTTCCCCCATCCGCTGCGCGCGGCGTTCTCGGCGGGCACCGGCGTCGGCTGCCCCCTCCGCACCTCCCGGAGAATCGTCACAGCGCGTCGCTCGAGCTCGACGGCCTGAAGCGTCTTCGGCCGTCGAGCCCTTCAAGCCGGGACTGATGGACAGCACGAGGACGGTCCCGTCCCATCGTTCTGTCCAGCCCTTCCCCTCCTCTTCTTCAATACTTACGTATCTCTTCTCTCGCCTGGACAGCGCTCCGAGGAGTAGGTCTACCTTTGCGGCCTTCGATTTTTCTTGAGGGTGCCTTCGAGCCGTCGGCCCTTCGAAAAGATCTCGCGCAGCGAGTCTGCACCTTGCCGTCGGACGCCGTCCGCCGTCCACCGCACCGCTAACCGGCTGCCATCACTGGAGAAAGTGCCCCGGCGGGACGAACGCCGGGACAGCTCCAGCGTGTCCATCGGTCCCGGTGCCTGCTGCACGAAAGCTGTCCCGCTTCGTCGGGCGCGAGCGCTTTCCCCCGGCATGAGCACCGAGCAGCCGATCCCCGATGACGCGGACGCGTGGCGCCCGCTGCCAAGCCCCGCGGAGCGCGAGGGCCTGGTCCTCGAGTTCCAGCGCCTCTCCGCTCGCCTCGTCCAGGCGCAGCTCATCTCTTCGACCACGTCGGCGCGCCTCGTGCGCTCGATGAGCCGGGAGCGCCGCACCACCGAGGACCGTCGCAACAAGCTCGCCCAGCTCGTGCTCGACGTCCTCCTGAGCCTCGAGGACGGCACGCTGAAGGAGGGGCAGCACTTCGTGCGACAGGACAGCGACCACATCGCGCTGCACCTCGCGTCGCTCGCGCCCGCGCTCTACAGGATCAAGCGGCTGGAGCTGTCGTCCGCCGAGCTTCGCAGCCTCCTCACGTTCGGCTGGCGGCACTTCCGCGACGTCCTCGTCTCTCGCTCCGGCCGCGCCCGCTTCGGCGCCGACGACGATCGCCGCCGCGTCATCGTCCTGCACGAGCCCAGCGCGCGCGAATTCGTCGGCGCTCGCAAAAAGGCTGTCCCGTTTCGCTGAGCCGCACCGCGTTTCCCACCTGTCGGCCCCTCCTTGGCGCCGACGAGGGAGCGCATGGCCATCAAGGACCTCGTCAGACCGGAGCTGCCGCCGCCGACACCGGCCGCAGAGCGCCCGCCCAACATCACCTGCGAGAAGTACACGCGGGGCGAGGACGGCAAGCGCTGCATCCACTTCCAGCAGGGCGGCACGTGCGCCTTGCCCGACGAGTTCGTCTGCACCGAGTGGCAGAAGCACAACGGGCCGAACAAGCGCACGCTGCCCGTCGTTGCGTCTGCGCCCCTCGTCGAGAAAGCGCCCGCACCGAAGCCCGTCGCGCGCGACCTGTTCGGCAACCCGCTGCCCGACGTCGCGACGCCTGCGCCGCCGTCGAGGGTCTCGACGGCGCCTGCGCCGGTCGGGCTCGCCCCGAAGCTCGGCGCCAACGCGCAGCCCACGGTCGATGTCGACCAGCTTCGAGGCTTCACCACCGAGGACATCGAGAGCTTCAAGGCGCTCGGCGTCGAGGTGCTGCTGCGCTCGGAGACCTACGGCGACGTGTGGCTGGTGCCCGCGTACACGGGTCGCGAGCGCAAGGAGATCACCCCCGAGCACGCCGCGACGCTCGCGCACGTCATGAGCGTGTTCCCGGGCTCGCACATCGTCTCGTTCGAGCAGACCGCCAAGACCAACAACCCTGAGTGCCGAGAGCGCCCCGTCGAGGAGCGCTCATGACCACCGTCGCCCCGTTCAAGAACCAGCATCTCAGCTACAGCAGGCTCTCGAGGTTCGAGACCTGCCCGCTCTCGTACCGCCTGCACTACATCGAGAAGAAGCAGGCCGAGCCAGGGCTACCGCTCCGCTTCGGCAAGACCATTCACGCCATCCTCGAGCGCCTCATCAAGGAGGTCGTCGACGACGAGCGCACGGGCCCGCTCTCCGAGGAGCGTGCCATTGAGCTCTATCGCGAGGCGTGGGGCGCCGAGCAGCTCACCGGCATGGACGTCTTCGCCGAGGGGCTCGCCATCCTCCGGCGCTTCATCGCCGAGCAGGGCGTCGTCGACCATCGCGACGTCCTGGCCATCGAGAAGGAGTTCAGGCTGCCGGTCGGCCCCTTCGAGGTCTTGGGCTTCATCGACCGCGTCGACTGGATCGACGACGAGACCGTCGAGGTCATCGACTACAAGACCAACCACCAGCTCTTCACCCGCGACGAGGTCGACACCTCGCTGCAGATGAGCCTCTACGAAGTGGCGGTGCGCCGCCTCTGGCCCTGGGCGAAGAAGGTGAAGCTGACCTTCTGGATGCTGCGCCACGGCGTCCGGCAGCAGACGACGCGAACGGAGGAGCAACTCGCCGACGCGCTCGCCTACGTCGAGACGCTCGGGAGGCAGACGGAGACCGCGACGGAGTACCCGGCGCGTCTCAACACCAACTGCTCCTACTGCGACCACCGCAAGCAGTGCCCGGCCTACGCCGACGCGCTCAAGGGCAAGCGCGAGTTCATCGTCGAAGACCTCGCCGATCTGGAAGGCGTCGCCCGGGAGCGCGAGGAGGTCGCTCGCCTCGCGAAGGCGCTCTACGCGCGCAAGGAGGAGCTGGAGGACATCCTCAAGGCGCAGCTCAAGGAGCGCGACGAGCTGGTGCTCGGCGGCGTCCGCTACCGGATGTTCGCGACCACGAGCCTCGACTACCCGCTCGAGCCGACGCTCTCGCTGCTCGCTGACGCGACGGGGCTCTCGCGCGACGAGGTACTCGGGAAGCTCGGCGCCATCGACAAGAAGGCCCTCGACGCGCTCCTCAAGTCGCTGGGCAAGAAGCTCGACAAGCCGCGTGTCTCGCTGCTGAAGGCCGAGCTCGAAGCGCACGCCGATAAGCGCATGTCGCCGCGCCTCTGGGCGAAGGAGGTGGCGTGATGCTGCTCCCGCCGCCCCTCGCTCCGGCGTCGGCAGCCGCCGCGCCCATCATCCCCCACGACGCTCCGCGCCTCGCACGTCGGGCGCCGAAGACGACCATCGCCTTCGTCGACCTCGAGACCACCGGTCTCGATCCATCGCGGCACGACATCATCGAGATCGGCATCGTCCGCGTCGACGCGCGCACACTGGCGGTGCTGGACGACTATGAGGCGCTCGTCGCTCCCGAGCGTCTCGGTGAGGCGCAGCTCGACGCGCTGGCGATCAACGGCTTCACGACGGCGGCGTGGGAGCACGCGCTCCCGCTCCGCGCGGCGCTGCTCGAGGTGGCCCCGCTCCTCGATGGCGCCCTCGTCGCCGGCCACAACGTCGGCTTCGACTGGGCCTTCCTCGAGGCCGGCTTTCGACGCGCCGGTCTCGCGCTGCCGAACGTCGACTACCACCGGCTCGACACCGCGAGCCTCGCGTGGCCGCTGGTCGTTACGGGCGAGCTGCCGTCGATGTCGCTCGAACCACTGGCGAAGCTGCTCGGACTCGAGCGCCCGCACCCGCACCGTGCACTCGCCGATGCGCGCTGCTCGCTCGAGGTCGCCCGACTCCTGGTGGAGCGCATGCGCGCGGGCGGCGCCCTCACCGGGCTCCCGGCGGATGAGCGGCAGATCTGCGACGCGCTCCTCGGTCGGCTCGCGCAGGGCCGACGTCAGTACGGGCCGTGGCGCCTCGACGACGGACGCGACTACCCGAGCGAGGCCTACGCGGAGGTGCTGGATGGCCTGCACTACACGGCCGCCGAGCTGGTGCGCCGTCGTCGCATCGAGGCGGGTCGGCGTCGCCGCGTCTACGTCTGCCATCCGTTCGCGAACGACCCGGCCGGCAACATCGAGCGAGTCCGCGCGATCAGCCAGTTCCTGATCGACGACGGCGCGCTCCCCATCGCGCCGCACCTTTACCTCCCGCAGCTCATCGACGAGACGACGGGACGAGAGCAGGCCCTCGCGCTCTGCCTCGAGCTGCTCGCCACCTGCGACGAGGTCCGCGTCTTCGGTGAGATCGTCACCGAGGGCATGGAGCGCGAGCTGCGCGAGGCGAAGCGGCTCGGGCTCCCGGCCCACTTCGTTCGGGAGGTGCGGGCATGAACACCTCCATCCAGCAAGAGTGGCGCGTCGTCCCCGGCTTCGATGGCTGGTACGAGGCGTCGTCCCTCGGGCAGGTTCGAAGCTGGCGCACCCGAGCGAAGCTCTGCACGCGTTCGCCTGAGCCGCGCATCCTCCCGGCCCGCGACGCTGGGCACGGCTACCGACACGTCAAGCTGAGCCACCCCGTTCTCGGGAAGGTCTCGGTCGCGGTTCACCATGCCGTGCTCGCGGCCTTCGGTCGCCACCGCCCGCACGGCATGGTGGCGGACCACATCAACGCGGACCGCAGTGACAACCGCGTTGAGAACCTGCGGTGGGTCACCTCGGCCGAGAACATCGCGCACGCGGCTGCGCTCGGCAGGATGGACGGTCGCCCCGGCGCACGTGCGCAGTCGCCGCTCGACGAGACCGCCGTTCGCGAGATCCGGCGCCTTCGCGCTGAAGGCCTGAAGCTCGCTGACATCGCCCGGCGGTTCGGCGTCAGCGACGCGACGATCTCGCGCATCGCCCTCGGGCACTCCTGGTCGGAGGTGGCCGCATGAGTGGCGCTCACTCCCGCAGGAAGGGCGCGGAATGGGAACGCGCCTTGGTCCAGCGCTTCCGTGAGGTCATGCCGGACGCGACCATCCGGCGCGGCCTCCAGTACCGCACGGGCGAGGAAGCTCCCGACGTCGACTGCCCGGTGTTCTGGCCGGAGGCGAAGCGCGGCAAGCAGCCCAACGTCCGAGCCGCGTTGCGCCAGGCCACGAACGCCGCGCCGCCCGGGCGCATCCCCATCGCGATCATCCGCGACGACCGCGCCGAGGCGTTCGTCGCGCTGAGTCTCGACGACTTCCTCGAGTTCGTCGCCGAGTGGTGGGCGCGGAGGGACAAGTGAAGAGCGCCCTCCGCAACGACCTCGAGCGGCTGCGACGGGACGCGCTCTCCGAGCGCCACCGCCATGCCTTCGAGGCGGGCCGCGCCAAGCAGCACGCCATCGCGGCGCACGCGGACGCGGCCTCCGTGCTCGCCATGCTCGACGACGAAGCGGAGGGCACGTACGCGGCGCGCGAGGCGCTCACTGGGGCGATCATCCGCGAGCACCGGGCGAGCCGCGCTGCGGTGTGGGCGTCCATTCTGCTCGGCGCGTTCAAGCCGATGCTGGTGCGCCTGCGGGGCCGCCTCGTTAGCGACACGGTGCCGGGCGACGAGCTCGACCAGCTCGTCGTCACCGCGTTCCTTGCGGCGCTCACCGAGGTGCCGCTCATGGACCGCCTGCCGATGCGGCTGCGCCAGCGCACCGAGCGGCAGGTGTTCGCCTTCCTCCGCAAGGAGCGCGAGCAGCGCCACCCCGGCATCGACGTCGAGGCGCTGGAAGACCTCGACCCGGACTCCCTCGCTCCCCGTCGCGCGCGCACGGACGAGGAGCTGTACGACCTCGCTCTCCTCATCCAGCGCGCCGTCCAGGAGGGCCTCTCCACGAGCGGGCTCGACGTGGTCGAGGCGACGGTCCTGCGCCGAGAACTCCTGCGCGCGTACGTCGAGCGTCTCGAGCCCGACGACGACGTGGCCCGCGAGCGTCTCTACCAGCGCCTCAAGCGGCAGCGGTCGCGCGCGATGCAGCGCTTGAAATCGCTGCTCACCACCACGTCCCCGATCCAGCTCTCCATCGGCTTCTGAGGGCACATGGCGAGGAACAAGCATGCGAAGATTGGCCGTCCGACGAAGGGCGAAGGCCCGAAGCTCTCGAACCCCGAGGAGGTCGAGCGCCTGCTCGTCGAGGGCGAGGTGGTGCCGGATGAGCACGGCGAGGCGAAGCGCGTCTGGCTCACGCAGCGCGATGTCGCGGCTCGCTTCGGGGTCGCGGTCAGCACGATCGCGGCGTTCGCCAAGGAGCACCGGACCACGGAGCGTCGCGAGGAGCTGCGCGCCCAGCTCGATCCGCCAAAGACCCCGCTGCCGCCGAAGGTCGAGCGCTCCGTCGAAGCGCCCGAGCCCAGCGACGTCGTGCGCGCGAGCGTCGAGGACAGCGCAGAGCACGCGACGGAGAACACCGCACCCTCGGATGAGCGTCGTCGACCCGGGCGGCCTCGCCACCAGCAGGCGCCGGTCATCCCGTTCGCAGAGCTGGATCGGCTGCTCGTCTTCGGCGAGGTGTCGATGAACGACGACGGCACGTCGAACACCGTCTACCCGACGTACCGCGAGCTGGCCGAGAAGTACGGCGTCGCGCCGAGCGTCATCGCCGACTACGCGAAGAGCCACAACACGATGCACCGCCGCAAGTACGGCGAGCACCGCATCGAGGCCCGGCGCGACGAGAAGATCATCGAGGCACGCGCGACCGCCGAGGCGATCACGGTGGCCGAGATGCTCGCGCTCATCGACGAGTTCCTCATCAGGTTCAGGGAGGCGCTCAAGGAAGGCCGCGTCCGCACCGACAGCCCTGCCGACGTCAACACGCTCATCCGGCTCAAGTCGTTCCTCGAGGGCGGCGCCGACTCGCGGCAGGAGATCCGCCACATGCTCTCGCTCGAGGTGCTGTCGGAGAGGCACGAGCGCTACATGCGCGACCTCGAGTCCTCGACGCCCGCGATGGCCGGCATCATCGACGTGCGCGGTGAGCCGGTCGAAACCGAGCACGGAAAATCGAACAGCATCGGTGGTGTTCGGTTGCCCCCCTCGCGTTCGATTCGGGACGGCGAGGCGGAACCGAACCTGTCCCAGCACCTGCGCGACGAGGTGCGCCGCCTCGTGCGCCTCGCCAGCGAGCTCGCGGAGCAGATGGGCGCCGACCCGGACGACGCCGAGCTGATCGAGAACCAGGTGCTCGTGGCGGCCGCCGCGGTCGAAGCAGCGCTGGGCGCGCACGACGGCGCCGACGTTGGCCCACGTGGCGCGAACGCCGAGGAGGACGAAGGATGATCGCCCCCCTCGCAGCCGCGCGCCCACGCGGCCACGACGACGCGACCAACAGAGGCGCGCAGACGGGCGCCCACGAGGCCCACAGCGGGCCGGAAGAACACGCGCCCCTCGCGCCGACCCCGGGATTCCGCGGCCTTACGCCGCCGCCCAGCTTCGAGCGCTCGAGCACGACGAGCTCACCGCGGCGCGCGCCGGAACACGCGGGCAGCCACGCGCGCCGAGACGGCGCTGTCGAGCCGGGCCTCGCGCGCGTCCACGGCGCCGATCCACGGAAAGCGGCGGTACGGCTCCCCGAGTACGTCGCGTTCGAGGCGCTCGAACTCCCCGAGAACGCGCGTCGCGCTGGGCGCGAACCGCCGCTTTTCTCTCTTAGCGGCGGTCGGGGCGCGCCCTCGTGGAGCACGCCTACCATGCCGGCCCACGGCGTCGGCACGCCGGCATGGGCCTCCGCATGCCTACAACCTGCCGAAGGGGGGGAGGGGTCCGTTTTTCGTGGCGCCGCGCGCCCGCCCCAGGGTGCCTGGGGCCGTTTCCGAGTGGGTCAGTTTTGGGAAACCGAGCAGCCCCGCGATTCGAAACCGAACGCCGAACAGGAAACCGAGCACGCGCGCCCGTTCGGTTCTGCTCGACAGGTAGGTCGAGAGTCAGCCGCGCGCTCAGCAGACCAGCCCCTGGACCGCGCGGAGCAGCTCGTCGTCGGTCGGGTGCGTGTAGATGCTGGTCGTCACCACCGACTTGTGGCGCGCGAACTTCTGCGTGAGCCGGAGGTCCTTCGACGCGCGGTAGACGGCGCTGCAGGCGTGGTGGCGCAGCGTGTGAAACCCGACGTGGCGCTCGAACCCGGCGCGCTCCTGCCAGACGCCGAAGAGGTGCCGGAGCTGGCGCGCCGACAGCCGCCGCCCGATGCGGCTCACGAAGACCGGTGTGGTGGGCGTGATGGTCTCGCCCGCGCGCTTGCGCGTCGTGAGGAGCCTCTCGAGCTTGGCGCGCACGGCGTCGGGCAGGAGCACCTCCTGGCCGGCGGGCTCCTTCGCGGAGCGCTTGAACACGCGCAGGGCCACGCGGCGCTTGGCGCGACCCACGTCGTCGAACACGTCGCCGACGTCGAGGGCGAGGATCTCGTGCTCGCGCAGGCCGGTGCCCATTGCGAGGCTGAAGATGACGTGGTCGCGGAAGCCGTGGACGTGCTGGCCCGTGACCTTGAGCAGCGCGCGCTGCTCGGCCTCGGTCAGCGTCTTCACGGGGCGCGAGATGGTGTCGGCGTAGGCGGTCATGGTCGCTCTCCTTGCGACCCATACAGGCTTCCGTTCGCGACGAAGGCAAGGTCGCGCGCGACGACCCGGAGGGCGGCGTGACGCTCGGGATCGTCAAGCGCACCGAGGAGGAGTTCCAGCAGTGGCTGATGACGGAGCCCGGCTTCGTCACGGCGCTGATGGCGTACGACGACGAGCCCGTCGTGCTCGAGGCCTACCAGCGCGAGTTCCTCCAGAACCGCTCGCGCTTTCGATGGGTCACGAAGAGCCGCCAGGTCGGCTTCTCGTTCCTCTTCGCCCTCGAGGCACTCGCGCGCTGCCACCTCCGCACCAAGCACACCGCCGTGTTCGTCTCCTACAACCTCGACGACGCGAAGGAGAAGATCCTCATCGCGCGCCAAGTCCACGAGGAGCTGCCGCTCGCGTACCAGAAGCGCCTCATCGTCGACAGCAAGACCGAGCTCGCGTTCGAGTCAAACGGGGCTACGAAGAAGTTCTCGCGCATCCTCTCGCACCCGTCGAAGGCGCCGCGCGGCAAGAAGGGCGACGTCTACCTCGACGAGCTCGCGCACTACGTGAACGACCGCGAGGTGTACCGGGGTTCGACGGCGCTCATCCTCCGCAGCAACGGCCAGCTCACCGGCTGCAGCACGCCGCTCGGGCGGCGCGGCATCTTCTGGGAGATCGCCAACGAGGAGCTGCGGAAGTACCCGCACCACACGCGGCAGATCGTGCCCTGGTGGCTGTGCCGCTTCTTCACCACCGACGTGAAGGCCGCGTCGGCGCTCGCGCTCGACCTGCCGACGGAGGAGCGCGTCGAGCGCTTCGGGCGACCGACGCTCATCGAGCAGTTCGACTCGCTGCCCATCGAGGACTTCCAGCAGGAGTTCGAGGGGAAGTTCGTCGACGAGACGTACAGCTTCTTCCCCTACGAGCTGATCCTCCCGTGCACGAACGACGAGCTGGTGCTCTACGACGAGCCCACCAGCGTGCGGGCACCCGAGGGCCGCATCGTCGCTGGCTTCGACGTCGGCCGCACGCGTGACCGCTCCGAGCTGGCGGTGTTCGAGGAGATCGAGGGCCGCTTCACAGCGCGCATGCTGCGCAGCTTCGAGGGCACGCCGTTCGCCGAGCAGGAGGCCGAGCTCCGGCGCTTGCTCGGCACGCTCCCTGTCGCGCGGCTCTCCATCGACCGCAGCGGCATCGGCATGAACCTCGCGGAGAACCTGTCGCGCGACTTCCCGCAGGTCGTCGGCGAGAACTTCACCAACGAGGCGAAGGAGCGCTGGGCGACCGACTTCAAGATCCTGCTCCAGCGCCGCGACGTGACGATGCCCCGCGACCGCGAGCTGGTCGGACAGGTCCACGCCATCAAGCGCCGCGTGCTTCCCTCCGGCAAAGTCAGCTTCGACGCCGAGCGGAACGCCCGCGGCCACGCCGACAAGTTCTGGGCGGTGGCGCTCGCGTGCCAGAAGGAGCGGACGACGAGCGGACCGCGCATCGGCGAGATCGGCGTGCGGGTCCTGGGGTGACCCGGGGACAAAACCCCTTCACTCACGATGCATGTGAAGGCGTTCTGTCTCCTGT
This sequence comes from Deltaproteobacteria bacterium, assembly GCA_016703535.1. Lineage (GTDB taxonomy): Bacteria > Myxococcota > Kuafuiibacteriia > Kuafuiibacteriales > Kuafuiibacteriaceae > Kuafuiibacterium > Kuafuiibacterium phototrophicum. Next base: position 2,843,057 of record JADJBV010000002.1, read on the forward strand.
CCCCGACGCCCGCGCCCGGAGGCTTTGCCCTCCGCGGAGGCGAGGCGCGCGGTCCAGATGCTCGGTGCCCCAGGTGGACTGCCTCCTCGCAGGCTGGCCAAGCGCCTCGCCTCCTTTGCTTCGCGAGGTCCACCATGCGCCGCACCCTGAAGCTCTTCGTGATCGCGGCCGGCAAGCCCGCCGGCAGTCCGCCCGAGCCTGGGCCTGACGTCGAGCTCGAGGCCGCGAGCGACGACGCGTTCCTGGCCGCCGCCCACGAGGCGATCACCAAGCGCGGGCTGCGGGCGCGCGCTGTCTCGTTCACGCCCACCGGGCTCGTGGCGTACGCGGAGGCCGCGCGGTGACCACACCCGACGTGATCCACGACGCCGAGCAGCGGCTCCAGACGATCCTCAAGGCGGTCGTGGTCGGCGCGAAGGTTCAGGACCCCGCGAGCCGCCTGGCGGGCGAGGACACGGCCAGCGCGTTCACCTCGGCGGGCGCGCTCATCCCGCCCTACGACCCCGAGACGCTGTGCGTCTTGGTCGAGCACTCGAACTCGCTGCGCCAGAACGTCGACGCCTACGCGACCAACATCGACGGCTTCGGCTACCGCTTCGACGCGGTCATCGACTTCGACGCCGAGGACGTGCGCTCAAAGGTGGCCGATGCGATCACGCTCGAGCGGCTCGCCGCGCGCGATGCCGGCACGCTCCCCGAGGGCATGGCGCTCACGCCGAGCGCCGACGAGGTGTCAGAGCGCTTCACCGAGCTGCGCCAGCTCGCGCGCGTGGAGCGAGCGCGCCTCGATGCCTTCTTCGACTTCGCCTGCTTCGACCACTCCTTCGTCGACCTGCGCCGCCGCACGCGACAGGATCTCGAGGTCACCGGGAACGCCTTCTGGGAGGTGCTCCGCGACGGTAGGGGCGACCTCGCGCGCCTTGTCTACGTGCCGTCGTACACGGTGCGGCTCCTCCCGCTCGATCGCGAGGCGGTCGAGGTCCGCGAGCGCGTGCGCGTCTCGCCGGTGAGCTTCGACACCGTGAGCGCGCGCCGCCGCATGCGCCGCTACGTGCAGGTGCAGCCGACCGAGTGCGTGTACTTCAAGTCGTTCGGCGACCCTCGAGTGGTCTCGCGCTCGACGGGCCGCGTCTTCGGCGACATCGCCGCGCTCAAGGCTGCCAAGCCCGACGACGGCCCGGCGACCGAGTTGCTCCACTTCGCCATTCACTCGCCGCGCTCGCCCTACGGCGTGCCGCGCTGGGTCGGAACGCTCTTGTCGGTCCTCGGCTCGCGTCAGATGGAGGAGGTCAACTACCTCTACTTCGAGAACAAGAGCGTCCCGCCGATGGCGCTGCTCGTGTCCGGCGGGCGGATCTCCGAGGCGTCGGTGCCGCGCATCGAGCGGTTCATCGAGGAGAACCTCAAGGGCAAGGCGAACTTCCACAAGATCCTCATCCTCGAGGCCGACGGCGCGGGCACCGGCGACGGAGGGCGCGCGAAGATCGAGCTGCGCCCGCTCACCGATGCCCAGCAGCACGACGCGCTCTTTCAGGTCTACGACGAGCGGAACATCGACAAGGTCGGAAGCGCGTTCCGACTGCCGCGTCTCTTGCGCGGCGAGAGCAAGGACTTCAACCGCGCGACCGCCGAGAGCGCGCTGCGCTTCGCCGAGGACCAGGTCTTCCAGCCTGAGCGCGACGAGTTCGACTTCCTGATGAACCGAAAGCTGCTCGCCGACATGGGCGTGCGCTTCTGGCGGTTCCGTTCGCAGACGCCCGTGACCCGCGACCCCGAGCGCATGACCGAGATGGTCGAGCGGCTCGTGCGCGTCGGCGTGCTCACGCCCGAGGAGGGACGCCTGCTCGCGGGCGACATCTTCAACCGCGAGTTCAGGAAGATCGGCGACGACTGGACCAAGCGGCCCATCACGCTGACGCTCGCGGGCATCCAGACCGGCGTCGAAGACCTCAAGCCCAAAACGGTCAACCCCGAAGCGCTGCTGCCGAGCGCGAAGCAGCTTCTCGCCCTGCGCGAAGACCTCCGCGCCGAGGAGGAGCGGCTCGCAAGCGGGCGGCTCGACCTCGCGCGGCGGTATCTGGAGACCGAGAGCGTGAAGGTGCCGCGCGAAGAGTTCGACGCGTGGTTCGGGGAGGTGCGCGATGCGCCCTGAGCACCAGCGCGCGTGGGTGCAGCAAGCCCAGCTCGACGCCGAGCGCGGCGTCATCGCCTGCCGCATGTGCCAGCGCCACGCGGGGCTCGACGAGACCACCACGCTCTGGCGCAACGGCCTCTTGGTCTTCGCGCTCTGCGACCGCTGCGCCTCGTGCCACGACGTCGTGTTCTCGCCCACGGAGGTGGGCATCGAGGTGCGCGCCAAGCGGCGAGCCCCGCTCGTCGTCGGAGGTGGGACGTGAAGCTGGTCCCCTCGGCCAAGCGCCCGTGCCGCCTCGAGGGCGGAGAGATCCGCCGCGTCCCGCAGGACCGCGCGAACCTGCTCGTCGGCTACCACGTCTGCTGCCTGCGCTGCGGGTTCAACACGCCAGCTCTCGCCGGCAACGACGGGCTCGACATCGACGAGGGCGACGCGCCTGACGACCTCACGTTCTCGAAGGCGCTCCGCTGCACCTTCTGCCGCGTGCTGATGCACGTGACCCATGGCGAGCTGCGGCTCGAGGAGGACGCCGATGTGCGGAACGTCCGCTTCCGCTGACCGGCTCCTCCTGGTCCACGAGGCCCGCGTGGCTGCCGACGAGCTCGTCCAGCGCTTCCTCCGGCTCCCCGTGGCCAAGGCCATGAACCTCCGCACGCGCGCCGGGTTCGATCGCGCGGTGGCTCTCCTGGCCGCGCAGCTCCGTCGCGCCACCGGGCGTGCAGATGTCGACGCCGTGCGCGAAGCGGTCGCCGTCCTCGACGTTGACTGGGCGCGCACCACGGCTGCCGAGCGGCGCCGGCTCGTCTCCGAGGCGATGGCCGCTGCCGGCCGCGCCACGGCGATCGTCCCCGCGCGCATCGAGGCGCCGTTCAACCACGCCGCACGGGAGGTGGTCGCCGCCACCCGGACCGACGCCCGGCGCGGCCAGCGGCTGGCGATCGGCGCCGAGTTCAACGCCGTCGACCGCCGCGTCGTCGCTCACGTGACCAGCTCCCAGGGCAACTTCGTCCGCGACGAGTACGGCCGCCGGATCGAGGGCTTCGGCGAAGAAGCCCGGCGCATCGTCGCGGCCGGGCTCGAGGAAGGGCTCGGGCGTGACGACATCGCCGAGGCGCTCGAGCAGGCCGCCCGCGCCGCGCTCGTCGACCGCGCCCCGTTCTACTGGGAGACGGTCTCCGCCTCGTTCATCGCGCAGGGCCGCTCCTACGCCCAGATGAGCAGCTACGCCGAGGCGGGCATCCGGCAGTACCGCATCGAGGCCGTGCTCGACGAACAGACCACGAACATCTGCCGGTACCTGCACGGGAAGACATTCTCCGTGGCAGACGCCCTCCGGCGCTTCGACCGCATCGAGGCGCTCGAAGACCCCGAGGCCATCAAACAGGCGATGCCCTGGGTGCGCGAAACGACCGACCCCGAGACGGGTCGCACGCGGCTCTACGTGAACGGCGGCTCCGGGCGGACCGAACTCGCCGAGGTCTCGCGCTCAGTAGGCGCCCGCGACGATCGTGGCGACTTCCGCGCGCTCGCCAGCGACAGCGCCCTGAACGAGGTCGGCATCGGCTTCCCGCCGTATCACGGCCTCTGCCGGACCACGACGCTCGCGGTCGTGTAGCCATGGTTCAGATGATGACGGCGAGGTCACCGGCGTAGTCCGGCTGAAGCTGAGCAAGCGTGATCGCACGAACCGACGCGGTGCCGGGATCCGCCAGATTCCAACTCCCGGCATCGAGAAACACGACAGTGATGTGCGCAGCGCGGAACCCGCTGGGCAGGTTCACCCCGTGGGAGATGAGAAACCCCGCGGCCGCACTCTGCGTCGTCGATGCCCAGGCGGCCGGGTCCACCGGAGTGAACCGCTGTGCGCTCGATGACGAGCCGAGGGTAGCGAGGGCCGCCTGGAGCGAGTCGAAGCCGTTGTTCCCAGCCCGCATCCCTTGCTGAATCAGCGGGTCCAGAGCCTGCTGCGTTGGAGCCTGCTTCTGGAGCCAGGTCAGCAGGCTGCATGCCGAGGCCGCGATGCACGCGTCCTTGTGAATCTGCTGCTGGATCGGGAACGACATCGGTCCAGCGAGCCACGAGAGCGGCATCGAACGCAACCGAATCTGCGCGCGTGTCCCCTCCGCGCGAGATCGGCGGCTTTGCCTCTGCGGAGGCCGACGCATGTCCGACACGAAGCCGCGCGAGTCCGAGACGACCGCCCCGAAGACCGGGGACGGGACGCCTCCGTCCGCGCCTGGGCGGCCCGGCGACAAGACGGAGAAGCATGACGCGCCCTTCGTCTGGCCGCGCGACCTGAACGCGCCCTCCAGCGACACGCCCGAGTGGGGCACCGACCCGGAGGCGCTCCGCGATGTCTGACCGTCGTGAGCAGGCCATCGCCGATGCCCGCCGCGTCCTCGCGGCCAGCGCGGGCATCCGCGTCGAGTCGACGGAGGTCGAGAAGACCATCTGGGGCTCGCCCGCGGGCAAGAAGCGCCTGGCCGACCGCCTCGTGGCGATGCTCCCGGCGCACAAGACCTACGTCGAGCCGTTCGCGGGCAGCGCGGCGGTGCTCTTCGCCAAGGAGCCCGCTGAGGTCGAGGTCATCAACGACGCCGACCTTGAGATCGCCGACGCCTACCGGCTCATCAAGAAGCTCACGCCCGAGGGGCTCGCGAAGCTGAAGAAGCTGCCGTGGGTCGGCGACGAGAAGACGTTCAAGCGGCTCCTCGACGTCGAGCCTGCGAGCGACGTCGAGCGGCTGCACCGCTTCCTGTACCTGACGCACTTTTCCTACGGCAAGATGCGCGGCAAGAGCTTCAGCCCGACAGTGGTCGGCGTCGAAGCCACGACCATCAAGCGCATCGAGAAGTTCGGGCCGCGCCTCAAGAAGGTCCACGTCTACGGCGGCGACTACGAGAAGATCGTCCGCAAGTACGACAGCAAGGACACCGTCTTCTTCCTCGACCCGCCGTACCCCGGCTACAACGTCGACGTCGGGGAGAGCGAGTTCGACGAGGAGCGCTTCTTCAAGCTGCTCACCGAGCTCAAGGGCCGCTTCCTCATCACCTACGGCATCCGGGGGAAGTTCCCCGAGCTGGTGAAGGGCTCGGACTTCTGGTCGAAACGCATCCGCACCCGGCGCTCGATCGCGCACATGCGCGGCGTCGGTGGCAGCTCCGTGCTGACGCAGCTCCTGGTCGCGAACTACGAGCCCACCACGAAGGCGTTCGACGACGAGTTCGTCCTCGATGACTGGGACGGCGCGCTCGATGAGGGCACCGACGACGACGTTGAGAAGGCGCAGCCCTTCGGCACGTTCGGCGGCTCGTTCCACTACGCCAAGCGGATCGTGCCGCTCATCCCGGCGCACAAGACCTACGTCGAGCCCTTCGCGGGTGCGGCGGCGGTGCTGCACGCCAAGGACCCGAGCGAGAAGGAGGTCCTCGCCGACCTCGACGACGACGTGGTCTTCCTGCACCGCACCATCAAGTCGATGACCGCCGAGCGCGTCGCCGAGCTGCGCCGCCGCTTCGAGTGGACCGTCACCAAGGAGAGCTTCGAGAAGGCGCGCGACATGACGCCGAAGGACGACGTCGCGCGCTTCTACAAGCTCGTGTTCGTGCGCACCCACGCGCGTGACTGCCGCCCCGACGGCACGCACCCGGCGCAGCAGCACCTCGGCTCGACCACCAACCCCGAGAAGTACCTCAAGGCTGCCGAGCGCCTGAAGGGCGTAACCATCCTGCGGCAGGACTACAAGAAGACGCTCGCGGCCTGCGACAGCAAGGACACGTTCTTCTTCATCGACCCGCCGTACCCCGGTGAGTGGTTCGACAAGGACAACGTCATCGAGCTCGGCGAGTTCATCGAGGCGCTGTCGAAGGTCGACGGCAAGTTCATCGCCGTCCTCAACCCCACGCCCGAGAACGTCGCGGCGTTCAAGACGGTTGGTCACGTCTTCCGACTCAAGGTGCGTGAGGCCTCGGGGCGCGGCGGTGCCAAGCACGCCATGCGCCTCTTCGTCGCCAACTTCCCGGTGCGCAAGGCCGCGGAGTTCGAGCTCGTCGCCAAGTGCGAGCACCTGCCGCTCGATCCGAGCGTCGATGAGCTCGTGTTCGACAAGCCCTCGCGCCTCGTGAAGGGCATCGACCCGAACGACGAGCGCTTCGTGCTGGGCATCGTGCTCGAGCCCGAGGTGGTCGACGCGCAGGGCGACATCTACTCGGCCGAAGAGATCCGCGCCGCCGCCCACCGCTTCATGGAGGATTTCGGCGGCCTCGGGCTGATGCACCGCCTGCGCGTCAACGGCCAGGTGAAGGTGCTCGAGAGCTATCTCGCGCCCACCGACTTCATCATCGGCGAGCTCGCGGTCCGCAAGGGCACGTGGCTGCTCGCTGTGCGCGTGCTCTCCGACGAGCTGTGGGAGCGCGTGAAGTCTGGCGACCTCACGGGCTTCTCCATCGGCGGCTCGGCGCGCCGCGTGCCCGAGGCTGTTCCGACGTCGGAACAGCCGTCCGCCGCCGACACCATCACCAACCAGCCGGAGGCCGCCGCATGACGACCGAAACGCACAAGGCGGACGGCGTGCACCGCCTCGTCGACATGGTCGTCGAGGAGGTCTCGCTCGTCGACCGCGCCGCCAACAAGCACCGCTTTCTCATCGTGAAGAGGGACGAAGCCATGGACGACGACAAGACCCAGAACACCACCCCGGCCGAGCCGTCGCCGCCCGCTGCGCCCACGGCGAAGCTCGACGACAACTCGGCGCTCAACGCCGCCCTCGCGGCGCTCGAGAGCCTGACGGGGCTCGTCGAGCTGCTCGGTGAGCTCGGCGCAGATCAGGCCGACGCCCGGCTCGCCGGGCTCGCCGAGGAGCTGCGCAGCGTCGCCATGCAGCTCCTCGAGCGCACGGACGGCGATGGCGTGAACGAGACCGACGAGGTCGTCGAGGGGCGCGCCAAGAGCGAGCCCGCGACGTTCGCGGCCAACGTCACCGCCGCGAAGCAGGCGCTCGCGCGGCTCGGCGAGTTGGCGAAGCAGGTGCCTGCGAAGACCGACAAGCCCGCCGAGCCGAAGCCCGAGCCCGCCCCGGCGGCGAAGGCCGACGCGGCCGACGTGAACGAGTCGCTCGCGAAGCTCGCCGAGTCGTTCCGTGCGCTGTCGGAGACCGTGAAGGAGCAGCAGCAGCGGCTCGGGCGCGTCGAGAAGCAGTTCGGACTGCCCAACAGCGCAGCGCCCGCCGAGCGCGTCTCGAAGGCCACCGTCGAGGACGTGGGATGGCCGCTCGATCTCAACAAGCCCAAGGACCGGGAGAGCGTCGACAAGGCGATCTCCTTCCACGACCTCTGAACCCCGCCGGAAGGAGACCCTCATGAGCCACCTCAGCAACCGTTCCATCCTGGAGAAAGCCGACCTCGCGCTCGCCGACCTGACGGCGGGAGGCGGTCTGCTCCAGCCCGCGCAGGCGCAGAAGTTCATGCGCCTGCTCATCAAGCAGTCCGTCCTCCTGCAGCTCGCGACCGTCGTCCCGATGGCCTCGCCGAAGCAGCAGATCTCGAAGATCAAGTTCGGCGCGCGCGTGCTGCGCCCGGGCCAGGAGGGCACCGCGCTCGGCGCCGTCGATCGCGTGAAGCCCGACCTTTCCGACGTCGAGCTCGACGCCAAGCTGTTCAAGGCCGAGGTGCGCCTCTCCGACGAGGTGCTCGAGGACAGCATCGAGCGCGGCGAGCTGCGCCAGACCATCATGGAGATGCTGGCCGACGCCATCGCGCGCGACATGGAGGACGTCGCCATCAACGGTGACACGGCATCCGTCGACCCGTTCCTCGCGACGATGGACGGCATCCTCAAGCAGGCGACGAGCAACGTCGTCGACGCCGCGGGCACGCCGATCACGAAGGACATGCTCCGCGACATGCTGAAGACGCTGCCGAGCGAGTACCTGCGCGACAAGAAGGCGATGCGCTTCCTGTCGAGCGTCGACGCGGACCTCGGCTATCGCAACACGCTGGCCGATCGCGCCACCGTCGCGGGCGACCGCTTCCTCGAGGA